>OY762953.2:0-3650846 GCA_963667185.2 Treponemataceae bacterium
CGAAGAGTAATATTGTTTTCCTCATAGATAACTATAAATCCGATAAAACAGAAATTAATGATCAATTACTTGGTATTATTGGAGATTCAAAGTTTGTCTTCTCAGTAGAAAAAAGTATAAACCCATCAGTGAAGAATAAAATAGATGATCACTTATACAATGAAGTATACATTCACGATATCACACGCAAACAATTACGTGAACTTACAAACAAATGGCCGTCCATTACACCTGCAAAGCAAAGTGAAGTTATAGAGAAAATAGTCGCAATCTTTTCACAGCTTAACATATGTTGCAATTATTGGACTGCATCACTTTTTCTCGAAGTCTTTGAGAAAAGCAAGAGTGTAAATATTCACAATAACATTGAATTAATTGATTTGTATGTTGAGAACATGCTTGACAAAGAAAAACTATCTTTCGATCTGGATAAAAAGTTTTCATATGACAATTACAAGGATTTCCTCTCAGAGTTAGCTTTTTATCTTTACTCTAAGTGTGAGAAAAACGATTACTCAGCAAAGTATATTGACATTGTACAAGTCTATGAGAAGTTTAAAGTAAGCAACATTCGTATTATTGCTGATTCAAGGACTATCATTGATTATATAATAGAGAAAGGGGTCATTGTTTGCATAGCTTCCGATCGTTATACCTTTAGGTTAAATGGTATTTTTGAATATTTTTTAGCTCACCACATGAAAAGAAATAATTCTTTTCTTCAAGAAATTTTAGTACGATCGGATCTTTTTTTGGCATTTAAGAACGAATTAGAAATATATGCCGGCTTGGTTCGAAATGATATTGATACATTGATTACAATCTACCTAAACACACTAACTGCTCAAAGAAAATACTTTGAAATGAAACCGGAGTATGCATTAATTACTTATAAAAACAAAACAGAAACACAACCCATTCTTCAAATGGCAGTATCGAAAGCTGCTATTACCGCAAAACCGATGGACTTAGCAGATAAAGATCAATTCGAAGATTCTTTTACACCAATTGATATTATTGATTCAGAAGTAAGACTTAAAAACAAGTATGATATCGAAAAGATAAATACAGACTTATTTTATGATCATATCTATACCTTATCAAGAGTATTTCGTAGCATGGATGACATACATGATACAAAAGCCCTGAAGGAAATCCTTGGTTATTTATTACAATGTTCGATGCTTCTCCCTTTCTACATGACAGAAGACATTAACCAGCAAGAGGAATCTGATGATAAAAAAGGCAACATCTTATTAAAGAAAGTGTTCGAAGATTTCTCACCAGTTGTATCACAAATATTTCTTTATAATGCTATTTCTCATAAAAACCTTGAAGCACTAATAAGAGACAGAATTAGTAGCTTGCTCAATAGTAAAGAAACACATCAAGAAGAAATATTTGTTCTCTACTTCTTAATTATCGAACACGATATTGAACAAGGCTTAGCAGATCTTGACGAAGTAATTGAAATTTGCTCAACTAACAAAGTTTTATTAACGGATATCATGATAAAACTAATGTTTTATGTAGTTATGCATTGTGAATCACAATCTCTCGAAAAACAACTTCGTGATAGAATAAAAAGAATCAATAAGATAATAAACCCTGATGATCATAGCTCAACAGTATTTGAAAAGATAAAGTTTGATAAAATTAAAACTAAAGCAATTGATTTCGATTCTAATTAAAATAATTTATATTATATTAATTCAAATAGCTTTTAATTATTTTACCAAGATCTCTCAACTTACTGTCTGAGTTTAATCCCCAACCCAGAAACGGGCAAACTAGAAGCACAGGGTGATCTTGCTTCTCAATAACTTCAATAGTAGTAGATAATCCGAGTTTTATCATCTTTCTTGAACACTTATAATTGTCACCCATAAAAGCCATAAAATACTCCTCAAGAAAAGTTCGACCAAAACACACAATTACTTTCGGATGATAGAGATTTACAAGACGATAAAATAATATGAAGCGAGAAAAAGCGCATTGATACATATAATGATATTTAATTCGATGACCAGTTATCCTAATATGTTCTTCGTTCCATTCTTTAATATCAGTTGCAGCTAAGGGAAACAAGTTTAACTTAAATTCATTAGATTTCTGATCACAGAAATTACTATTTAAATATGATTTATAATCTCCCTGATAATCAATTGCTTCACAAATTATTTTTGATAATTTTTGATCAAATTGCCACTTGAGATATTGAGAATGAGCTTCCTTCCATTTTGAAGATAAATAAGGAACTGAAAGTTCATCAACCAAGTAAGTATCACGTGTAATCTTATCTGTTATTGCCTCTCCATTACTACTCCACTCGATTCCACAAAACCAAAGAGGAGCCTTAATATTTCCACCATCCATACCAATCAAGGAGGTTTTAATTTTCTCAAAGAAATCCATAACTATTCCTTAAAAACCTATTTCATGTAAATTTTATATTTCATCTCATAACTACTCAGTTTTTCAATTTGTGATTCGCAATAAATAGAAATACCACGAGAAAAACAACACATCAAAGTCCTTCGGTAAGTCCCGCCATCGGGAATCATTTCATCTTCGATAAAGCAACACATTTGTCTGATTCTTTTATTCTGCTTGTTGGAAAAAAAATGCCATCTCTTTTTACCGGTAAGTGGAATTACACCTATTTTTCTTTTTGACCTCGACATTTCCATACCTCCTAGAAAGTAGGAAAACAGCCAAGATCATATTATGAGGTCTTAGTTTAAATAAAGAATATGGACTAATCACCCTTGTGCCTTTTTTGTCTAATATCAAGCAAATCCTTAAAAATATTCATAAGTACATCATAGCTGTCCAAATTACTTTTCTTGCTCACCACATTCTCTTTACCAGAAGCAAATGGCAATCTTCGAAAATCAAAACATTGAACTCTGAAGACTTCATTTGCCTCATCAAATACGATCTCAACTTTATTGGGATCAGGAGCTGAAGATTCATATCCAGAAGGTCTTGATGTATATCGAATTTCGGTTTTTTTAAAAATACTCATATCCCCAAATTCGACATCACAATAGAATGTGTTGTTTGCTTGTAAAGTACTTTTAATGAATTTGATATCCGACTCAATGTTATAGTCCATATTTACTTATCCTTGTTCTAATTATACAGCATAAATAAACGTGTTATCCAATCTTTTTTTCATAACGATAATTCGCGAACCCAAGTACCTACTTGTATAACCGAGCCATTTCATCATCATCTTGCTTTAACCACTCTTGAATCGTTTCCCAACGCCATTGAGCCTTAGTCCCAATGTATGCATCTGGCTCACCACCTTTAGGACGTAAGTAAGAGTATGCTTTATTTGCTAATGAACCCTCATTTACGTTCTTCATCAAACAGGCTTCTTTGAGCGTATAATATTCCTTTTGAGGATTGAGCTTTGTTTTCAATTCTTCAACCTCACTCTTTAGATTGCGAAGTTCTGTAATAAGTCCTTCAAGAAAAGGTGCTTTAATAATAAATTCGGGTGACATTTCTGTGTTTTTCATATATGATTCTCCTTAGCGGCTGTATTATCCGCTCTACATAGTAAAGTATGCATTTTCCACCTTCATTTTTTGGCTATTTTTAAAAAAAATCAAGCTATGACCAAATTTTGACCACTTCTTTTTTAAAATGAATTAGTCTTCCTATATGAAAAATTTGCTACCCTATTGAATAGACATAAATCTATATGTTATAAGGAACATAGAAGTTTTAGGGGCAATTCAGGTACTAGCGCCTTCACGGGCATGGAAGTTCAAGTCTTCTTCCGGGGAAAATAAAGAAAATAAAACTGCCTTAGGGCAGTTTTTTTTATCCCTCGCCTCCCGGAAGAAGACTTGAACCGTAGCGACCGCCATCATGAGCAGAGACTTCGCAGGCTCATGATGGAAAAGGGCGCATGGATGCGCCCGACAGGTCGCAAGGCGTCCCGTAGATCCGAGACACGATGCCCGGTCGTTTCGTAACGAAGTGAGAAACGACAATACGATAAATTTCAAATAGGCAAACGGAGCGAAGCGACGTATGTCGAGGATCGGAGGGCAAGTCTTCTTCCGGGAACGACCCTTCGTTAACCCGCTCTCGCATTTCTTCTTCGATCACTAATCCGTAAAGAGCTTGAGCCTCTCGACCGACTTAGCAGCCTCCATTGAGTGGAGGCGTAGTTTCTCGTTGATCTCAACCGACTTCTTCCAGTTCTGCACCGCAAGGTCAATATTACCGCGAGACTTCTCGATTTCGCCAAGATTGAAATATGCGTTGCACATATACCCTTCCATTTCACCCTGCCCGATGTACAAGCGTTGAATGGAATAGAAATCGCTCTCAGCGACATCTTGCTTCTTAAATGATCCCGGAAGATTTATGTAGAAATTCGCCCGCATATACCTGACAAACCATTCCTTCGGCTGGTTTTCCGACAGGTTGACGGCGTTATCGAAGATCGAGATCGCCTTGTTGACCATCATCATCTTGACCATGGGATTCTTCGAATCCCGGCTTACCAAAGAGCAGCCCAAGCCGTAGTAAGTCATCGCGATGGGATTATTCTTCTCTTTCTTCTCGAACATTCTGCTGTATTCGACGATCTTCTCGGAGGCTCCCGGTTCAGGGCTTTCCATTGGGGAAGAAAGCGCCGTGTAAAGAACGGCCATAGCGAGATTCGCATAATAGTCGCCGGGGTCCGAAACCAAGAGAGCTTCATACTTCGCGATCCGCGTATGGATCTCTATGGGCGATTTATTGAAATAAGCATTCAGGCTAAAGCATTCATCGAGATTCGTGCAAGAAAGCCCGGACACGAAGGCAAGGCCTAACGCCAACGCAACAATTAAACGCTTGATCATTATTGTCTCCTTATAAAAGGCTCACGAGCATACATGCGCTAGAGCCATAATTCCACGGACAGCCCGCAGCTCCAATCATTCCCGTAGAGCGAGAATTCCGAGTAAGTCGGACCGAACAGCTTCGCAAACTTTGCCTCGATGGAAAGATTACTCCATCCCGAATAACCAATGGACGGCATCAGTATCACACCGCGATCCTGAAGATTAACCACGGCATTCATCGCGACTTCATAGTTCTCGGTCGAGGGATTTGAGATGCGCAGCATCAGGTAATGCCTTCCGTTAAAGTCGCGGTTACGCGCGAGGGTTCTATACGACATACCGAGATTGTAGAGATACAGCGGGTTCTCCTCGTCGGATGCCGCGTAACCGCGGTACGCGTCCGTCACCTCGTCCCATTCGCGATGGTCGTATCCTGCCTGGTTATAGTAGTACTCGACAATGCCCGAAAGAAAAGAGAGGTTAAGGGTGAGGCCAATAAGCGATTCAAGCCGGTTTCGCACGACGACGATTTTCTCCTCAGTGAGCGGCCCATCCGCCGAGATCTCCCTCCTCTCCCTCTCTTCGTTAAAGACGCCCTCGACATGGATCTCCGCGCACTCACCAACCGACCGCGACGCATGCATGCCCACGCGCCAACAGGAGTCTCGCGAGATGGCGAGGCCAACCGCCCAGTCGCGGACGGTCACGTCGTAGCGCAACAAACCCTGCTGCCCCTGCGACGACGAGGCATACCGCTCGACTTGCGAGTCAAAGACAACCTTGGGCAAATATGAGATCCCAAAAAAACCATAGTCGGTGAATGCGTCGAGATTCGCCATTATTCTGCCCTCGGAATAGCGAAGCTCGTATTCGCCATAGTCGTCGAGAACGAAATTAATGGGCGACTTGAAATAGCTCAGCGATTGGTTAATTCTTTTCTTCCCCACGTCAAGAAACGCACCCCCGATCCGGATTGTCCCGTAGAGCTCGCCGAAGCAATTTTCCCCATCAGGATTGTCATCTGCGTCGAGGCTTCCAAAGTCGTTGAACCGTAACGAAAGCCAATCCCCGACAAAAGAATACCCGACTGCGTATACCTCGCTCCCATAATACCCGTCTTCCGCCCCGAACTCGTTATCGGATTTAACGGCGAGTCATTTGAGGCAAGCGTCTGACGAGAATCAAGGCTCACGCTTACGGTGTTTCTCCCGACCTTTATCTCGGCAAAGGCCCGCGGAGAGAGAACCCCGATACCCATGGCAAGTGCCAGCGAGAGCGCGACGAGCGGTTTCATTCGGCATCGGCCCCGCTACATCCGTAAAAGGTATTCTTTGTTAAAGAAGCTGTCAGGTATTTCAGCCTCAGCCATATCGACGAACTCAATGACGGTATACGTGTCGCGGGCTATCTTGTCATAGAGCGTAGCCCGGGTAACGATCCGCTTCCCCCCGAACAACTTCACCTGCGAGTATTCGACGGTCTTAAGAAGCTTTCCACTCAGGGCGTAGCAGTCGGCCTTGACGGGACAGTGGCCTTCCTTATCAACCCATAAAACCATCCGGTTATAGGCGGATCCGGCTCGCTTCGCCTTGAGCTCGAGAACGACGCATGGCCGGTCCCCGTCCTCGGTCGCGACGGATTCCTCGCCGGTTATCGCGGGCGAATAGTCCGCTTGGAACCGGACGTTCATCACGTCGCCGTTCGACGCCTGCCCCATCAGGCGCTGCGACGCGGTGAGCCGCACGGGACGCTGCGTCTTCGGCACAAAGACATACATGTCGTCGTCAACCATAAGGAGCTTCTTCCCCCGCATGTTCGCAGGATCCTCGTATTGGACCATCGTCTTATTCATGCCCTTGGCGTTGCCCGACATAACGGCGCTTTGCGACAGCGAACCCTTCGCGTAGTCGTCTATCCGTATCTTGAACCGAAACGACGGGCCGACAGCCCGATGGGAATCGACGTCGGCAAGGAGGCCATCGGCGTCGAGCGCAATTGCATCGCAGAGCAATGCGGCGAAAAGCAGCCCGAAGGCAATAGTCTTTTTCATCGTACACATCCTTTCATGCATCATATCCATCGCAAGGTATCCGCGATTGAAAGCTTCCGCGCCTTCATGGCCGGAAATAGCGACGACAGCGAAGAGACCGCGACGAACATGGCCGAGTACAAGATGACGTCCCATCGCTCGATGTAGATCAGCCCCTTGTACGCGCGGGTATTGCCGGGCGGAGGCGGTAACGGGATCCCCCCGAGCGAGTTCACCACAAGGGCGACCGCGAGCGCCACGAGGAGACCAAAGAGACATCCGCCGAAGCCGAGCATGACGCTCTCCGCGTTCAGCATTCTCATGATCTGGGTCGATGTCGTGCCGATCGACCTCATCGTCCCTATCTCGCGCATGCGGTCGTACACGGTCATGAGCATCGTATTGATGATCGAGAACACTACGATCGCGAGAATGACGACCAATGCAACATTCATCGAGGATGAGTAAAACTCACTCGCTCCCTGATAGTACGGGACTATCTGATCCCATTTGCGGTACTCGAACCCGTTTCTATCGCAGACTTCGCGGATCCTTCCCTCCACGGAGTCGACCATGCTGGTATCCTTAAGAATGATCACGACGCTATCGACCGCTGATTGAACATTGAGGAGGGCTTGCGCCGTTTCAAGCGGGATGAACGCGAACGTGTTTTCCATCTCCTCGAGCTGATTCCTCACGACACCGGAGACCCGAAAATCCATCGCGTTTATCGCCCCGGAGGGCATCGCCACGGAGATCGTCGCGTCGTCTCCCACACCGCTGCCCGAAAGCTCGGAGACGCCGCCGCCTATGAGCAATCCGTACGCGTCATCCTTACGGGGGAACTCACCCTTCTCGATCGTGGAAAACGCCAAAAGAGCCCGTTCCTCCTCGTGCCACCCGCCATACCCCACGACGGCCGCCGATCGATCGCCGCTTGACAGCAGTCCCGTAAAAGAAAGGCGGGGTGCAACGAATTTCACGCCCGGCACGGTCGACAGCTCACGGATGGCCTTCTTGTAGTCGCTAATTAAGTACGCGTACGAGTCATCGTCCTTCCTTTCCTTATAACCCTTGCGGAAAATCTGATAGTGCCCGACCCCGCCGTTAATGATAGATTCCCTCAGGCCCCACAGGCAGTAATTCGAGTATCCCTTGGCGAGCAGAAGGCATGCAAAGCCGAGCGACACCGTTAAAAGCGTCAAAGTAGTCTTGCGTCGATGCTTGGCGAGGTTTCGTATACCGAGCTTCAGGTACAACATATTCAGGCTCCTTCAGTTCCAGCGGAGGGAGTCCGCTATGGACAGCCTCAGAGAGCGGAATGATATAACAATGGACGCAATCGCCGAAACGAGCATGAACATGCCAAAATACGCGATCACGGAAAACGCGTCTGGCTTGATCTTCGTATAGAACGGTTCCGCGTTGAAGACCGACGCCGGATGGTAGATGCCGCCGGCGAGGTTGATCGCGAGGGAAATCCCGCCCGCTATGAGCAAGCCCAGCGTGCAGCCGAGCGCGGATAGGACGACGCTCTCGCTGGCGACAATACGCAGTATTTGCGACTTCGTGGTACCGATCGCACGCATCGTCCCGATTTCGCGGATACGGCTCATGTACGCCATGTACAAGGTGTTAATGATGATGAATACGGATATGACAAGGATGATCGTCGTGAGTACTTTTTCGTTCATAGAAAACACGTCGCGGGCGCGGCCATAGAAGACGGCAAGATCGTCCCACTTCCGGTATTCGAGCCCGTTTCGCGCGCAAAATTCGGCGATGAACTGTTCCTTCTTTCGCATCGCGCGGTCATCCTTCAGGTGTACGATGACGGTATCGACCGAATCATTCACGCCGATCAGAGACTGAACGTCTGGTAGGTCCGCGAGTATGAACATCTGGTTCATTACATCGCTCTCGCCGTAGCCGTTTCTCGTTCCCATCACCGTGAAGTCCGTCGCCGCGATTCCCCCGCCCTTCATCGTCACCAGGACAGTCAATGTCTCTCCTATCGCAGACGACGTCTTTCTCAAGGCGTAATCGCCCACGATCGCGCTCGGTGCGACGGTATCCCGGAAGAAGGAACCCTTCGATACCTTTCCATATTCCATGCGAGACTCCGGGCCGGGCATGCCACCGAAGCCCCTGACGACCGCGCTTCGCGTGTCGCTCGACGCGATCCCGGAAAAACCGAGCCGCGGCGCAACGAAAGCGACGTCGGGATCGCTGAGAAGATCCCTCTCTATACGGGAGTAATCACCGATGAGATAGTCGTACGGAGCCTTCCTGCCATTTTCCGCGAAACCCTTCGCGTGCAGCTGATAATGGCCATACTGCTCATGAATGACCGAATCCCTGAACAGCCTGAACATCTGCGTATTTGATCCATTATACACAACCAACGCAACCATACCGAACGATATCATCGCCATCGTCATGACGTTCTTTCTGAGGTTTTTTCTGATGTTTCGAAGGCCAATAACGAAATACATCATGATACGACCGCCGTCATGCCTTCACCAGTTCGCCGTCGAGAATCTGGATGGTTCTTTTGGCGAATCCGGACAGGGCCTCGTTATGGGTCGAGAAGACGAAGGTCGTTCCCGAATCCGCGTTAAGCTTCATGAGCAAGTCAATGATCCTGCCGCCAGTCTTCGAATCAAGGTTCGCCGTCGGCTCGTCCGCGATAATGATATCGGGAGACGTCACAAGGGCCCTCGCGATCGCGACGCGCTGCCGCTGCCCGCCCGAAAGCTCGTCGGGCCTATGCGAGATAAAGTCCACGAGACCGACCGACTCGATGACCGAGGATACGCGATCCCGGTCGACCTTCCCCCCGCGGACGAGAAGCGGATACTCGACGTTCTCCCTGACGTTCAAGACCGAGATAAGGTTGAAGCTCTGGAAAATGAATCCGATATGCCTGTTTCGAAAACGAGAGAGCGCGGAGTCCTTCATGTCCTTCGTGTTCTCGCCCTTGATGACCACGTCGCCGAATGTTGGATTCTCGATACATCCCATAACGTGCAGCATCGTCGACTTGCCGGACCCGCTCGGTCCCATCAGGCAGACGAAATCGCCGCGATCGATATCGAGATCGACGCACTTTAGCGCGGTTATCTCGACCTTATCGAGCATGTACGTCTTCTGTATACCTCTCAGGCTTATCAACATATCCACTCCTTTACGACACAGAGCCATCACGACGGCATTGCCGGTCCACAGTCCCTCGATCATCGGCCGCGATCAGGTTTGATTTCGCGCGCCTTACCATTAACACGGCAGTCGTCGAGAGTATGACAAGCAAGCTCAGGATCACGAAAACGGTCTTTATTTTAAAATAGAGGATCAACGATCCATACGCGACATAGCCAATTGGAACGAACGACGAGGCGATCATCTGATAAAACGAGATAACCTTGCCGAGCAGGTGTTTCGGGGTGATTGTCTGGAAATACGTCATTGTCTTGATCATAGTAATCACGGTTAACATGCCCATTCCGATCACGGACACCATCAACAGCAACGCACATATCCTGTCATTCACTGGATAAAGGAACGCAATAGCCACCCAGCCCAGCAATATTGCCGCCATGCCGATGCCGCAGGCATACACGAGGAAGAACACGCCTCCATCTTCAATCTTGATTTTCATGCAGGCGATAACGCCAAGAATGATCCCAAGAGGAAACCCTCCCTGAATGACGGAAAACGCCAACGCCTTGAAATGGATAACGGTCTTGAGCAATATCGGGAAAAGGACGCTGCCGGCCGGCATAATAAATGCTGTAAGAATCAAGCCGAGCGTCATGATATAGAACAGGTTTCTGTCCCGGAAAACGAATTCGAGCGCACCCCTCATTTCCGAGAACACAATGCCCAGCGTAAATCGTCCTTCTCGCCGCGACACCCTCGGTATCCGTATGATGAAACTGCATGACGCGGATACCGCGAACGTCACTGAGTTGACGAGAAAGCAGCTCTCGACGCCAGCGAACGCCAAGACCATCCCGCCCACAAACATGCCGATGAGGCCCGAAAAGGACGAGACGGCCGAATCCACGGAATTCGCCTTCTCAAGCTTGTCAACGTCGATGATCAAGGGTAGCGAGGCCTTGAGCGTTGGGTCGAAAATAAAGAACAACGCGCCATTCACGAGGGCAAAAGCCGCAAGAAGCGAGAAATCGACTGTTTGCCGAGTCACCGCAAACGAAAGAAGAAAAAACAAGACCGCGCGCATAACGTCGGACGAGACAAGAATAGCTCGCTTGGAGACCCTATCGACCAAAACGCCGAAAACAGGGGCAAGCAAAAGCCCGGGCAACGCGCCGAGCAGCATAAGAAAAGCGAATTCGACATTCCCGTTCGGACGGGAAAGCACATACCATGAGAATGCCAATAGGAACATACCGTTCCCGCACTGAGAAACAAATTGGCCGAATTCGAGCAATAAAAAATTCCTTTTCGCAAGGCCCTTGTCCATCGTCCCCCCCGCATGCCCATTGTGCCGCTTTACCGAGCCATACCATAGCATGGTGTATCGGCGGCCGTCCCCGATAAAATGACATGAAGGCGAAACGGGATGACGACACGACAGAATACGAGGAGGAGTTGAATTGACAGTCTCAATTCTTGGCCGTATCATTCATTATGCTCACGTACAGGGTTATCGGCACTGAAGAGACCGCGACGCTTATCAGAGAAATCTTGCGCAACCTTGATACGGAGGAAAGCGACGACGCCGAGATCGTCTTGGTTTCGCACGGTTTCGAGGTCCCGAACAACGGGCTATCCCTCGTGTTCCAGAACGAGAGCCTGAGCGATCTCATTCGTTTTCTCAACAAACTCAGCGCCTCGAAGCAAACGCCGCAGTTATTAATCGGAAGGAAGCACGAAACTTTCGAACCGCTGCTTCTCTCCGATATCCTGTTCTTCAGGTCCGCGGGAAACGCGCTTTTCGCGCATACCGTGCGTCAGGCGTACGAACTGAAGCACAAGCTCTACGAGATGGAAAAGCTCATCATATGCGAGAGTTTTATCAGGGTTAACAAATCGAACATCGTCAACGTCCTGAAAATCAGGGAAATAGTCCCCTGGTTCGGAGGAAGGCTATTGCTTCGGCTGAACGGAAGCGACGAGCGCATTGAAGTGTCAAGAAACTACGTAAAAGGCTTCAAGCTGTTTCTTGATATGTAGGAGAACGATATGGATGACGTGAAGGAAATAATCGGTGTAACTCTCATCTCGGCCATAATCGGCCTTTTTGTGGGAAGCGTCTTTGAGTATCTCAACACGCAGCAAATTTTCTCGGGGATGATCTCGGGCGCGATATCAGGAGCTATTATCGGTATCGTCAGTAACTATTGCTTCATGTTCGTGTATATCAAGCTCCGCCGCCAACCTGTCATCGCCTTCGCGATCGTGATCGGGACAATCGCCCTCGGAACGTACGCGTTTTGCCGGTTCTGGAAGGTACCATTCCCCGTGCCTGGCGTGCCCATAATCGTCGTCTCCGAGGTTCTTGGAATCATCGCGACCGCGATCCTATTCAGGAATGACGTGCGCCTTAACGACAGGCTCCAAGGCAAGATAAAGGAACTGAGCGACTCGCAACGCTGATTGGACAATAACCGCGCGAGACCCCATCGCATAATACGGCAAGGTTAAGTTAATAAAAAACGATATAGACCAGCATCATTCGAACTATTCCTCAGCTCGAAGATATCGAACAACTTCGTTTAGTAGGCCACAAAGCAATGGTATCGCTGAACGACTTCATCGAATTCTGTTTGATGAGTACTTTAGAAACCAGAGACCATCAAGTTCTACGAAGGAATCGAACCACTGGACCAGGTAGAAAGCGAAACCGTCTGACTGCCCGGCTTCCTGATGTAATGGTCAGGTAATTACTTGCTCAGTGCACCGCAAGGTGATTTTTTTTTACCCTGATTCAGATGCTTTTCTCTTTATTCGGCGCAGCCTGCGCTTTGCCTCAAAAACCCGCAGTGGACGCAGAAATGCATTTATTGCGTCCCGTCCGCTTTGCGTGATAGAGGTATGTATCCGCCTGATTGAGATACCAGGCAACGGTATTACTGTCGTTTTCCGGAACCGCCGAATACACGCCCAAACTCACCGTCACGACTTCGGCGGCTTCCGAATCGGAATGTTCGATACCGAGATTTTCAATCCCCGCGCGAATAGTCTCGGCTATCGACAGGGACTGGGCTTCGTTCATATTCCACATGAGCACCGTGAATTCCTCTCCGCCAAAACGGGCCGCTAGATCCGTCACGCGCAAGCAATGCCTTCGTATCTCTTTCGCGACGGCCGCCAGGCACGCGTCCCCGGCCACGTGTCCATAGAGATCGTTATAGTTCTTGAAATAATCGATGTCTATCATGATTACCGCTATCGGCTCATGACGCCGTCTGTTTTCGGGAATGCTGAACGTTAAATACTCATCAAGAAACCTGCGATTCATCAAGCCGGTCAGGGAATCGACGCGCGCCAGGTTTTCAAGCTCTTTCATGCTTTCGGAAAGCATTCTGTCGACGCGCTCCTTCTTCAGGAGGATAAATCCGCTTCCGCTTAAAAGCAGCAAAACATACGTTGACCCGAACGTCATTTCCTGGATGCGGTTATCCGAGAAAAGGCTGAAACCCGGATCGCTAACCGCCGCTATTCCGCGCACGATCAAGATACAGGCGGTCAGCGCGTACATGGCGCTGATCAGCATGCGGGTTTTAGTGATGTCCGCGACTTGAAGGATATGGACGGATACGGACAAGAAAACCAGGGAAACGAATAAGGACGATACCGCCACGTATTGATTCGCGGTTTTTGCGAGTACGCAGAAAAAAACGATGAACAGAATTGATACGATCGCGTAATAGTGCGCGCGCTTTCTTTTATAGTCCTCAATGCTTATCAGCCCATGGGCCTCAAGCGACAGACCGATAACCAAAGCGAAACTTCCGATGTATGCCGAATACACAATCGGAATATTCCCTCGCAGGGCAAGCAGCGCCCATGAGCATCCCTGAAAGACCTTTCCCGCGACGACTGAATAATATGACCGCTTGATCGAAAACGCGTTTGTAGAAACGAGTAAAACGACCAGAATGGTAAAATTACCCAAGGAGAGGAGCAGCAAAAGTGTCGGTATGCTCAACGGCAACATAGTCATAACGTGGCAAAACCCTCATTCAGCCATTAATTCGGTAAAATCACCGCCGTATTTTACCATTTTTCTTTCGCCGCTCGTGACAACTTTTTAATAATATCGATTATTTCCCGCACATACGCGCACTCGCAGAGCATATTGCAGCGAGAGAGCTGATTCTGGTTATTGCAATACCCCGGACATTCGGCGGTACCGTTCTTCCGCATTTGAAAACGGGGACCGGTGAACAAATTGAGGAAATTCAGCGTTTCTATGGTTAACGTCGATTTGCAGTTTTCGCTGGTATGATTAAAGAAAAACAACCCCAGTTCGAGCTGTTCAAAATCTGCTTTATACCCAATCAGCTCAAGATCCGCGTCGGATATGAATTGATCCTGAGTATGCCAGATTTTTTTACAACACGGACAAATCTTGAAGCTTCCGCTCATGCGTCCCTTCGTATCTCCGATACCGCCACAATCGCATACGCCCGAATGTCTTTAAATATAGGCAACGCCGAGGTTTTTCGCAAATTTCCACATCCCATCCATTCACTGCCCCCGGAAGCAAGCGAAATGCGTAACGCCTTTTTTCACCTTGCAAGGGTTTTGCACCCGTTCTACGACACGAAGGGTGGGGCAAAATTTGCAATCATTCCGGCAACCTCTTACTATTAAGTTAGCACTACATCATTATCTTCACGTTTCACCAAGGAGAAAGTATGCGGTTACGGATCGGCGGGAAATTGGTATTGTTTGGATCGACCCTGATTATTCTTGCATTCAGTGTTTTAACCCTGACAGTCACCATTCGCGCAAACGACGGTATTTCGCGTCTTTCTACGGACAATCTCATGATGTTGTCCCAAACAATGGCAAACTCGATCGACAACCGGTTTCAAAGTGATATTCGCCTCTGCCTTGCACTTGCAAGCGATCAGGACATGGTCGAGGCCGCGCAAATCGCCGCAAATGGTACTCATCCCGACAGGTTGATTGCAAAGCTCAATAAAAAGTTCTCCACATTGAAGGCACTGGATCAATTCAAGACATCAAACGACGTTATCCTGCTTCTCGATACTACGGGACACATTCTCGCAGCATCGAGGCCAAACCTGCTCGGGCTTGATGTCTCAAAGCGTGAATACTATCAGACGGGAATCAAGGGCAACTCGATGGTGGGGCAGATGATGAAAAGCGCCGATGGAGTAATAACGGCCGCGATTTCATCACCGGTGCGCAATGAATCCGGCGCTATTATTGGTGTGTGTGTCGTCTCCCTGCTGACGGATTCGATCACGAGCGAGATGTCAAAATATAAACTCGGCAAATCAGGTTACTTTATGGGCATCGACCGCACAGGTGTCGTGATTATTAATCCGGACGCTTCAATGATCATGAAAACAAATCTATCGGAAGATTCTGACATGAAGGCCGTCGTGGCAAATGCCCTTTCAGGAAAAAACGGCTATCAGAAATACACGTATAAGGGCAGCGCAAAAGTAACCGCATATTGCACCGTGCAGTCGAACGGCTGGGTTATCATGCCCGTTATGAGCGAGGCGGAATTGCTCGAAACGTCAACGGGAATTCGCAATACGATAATCATCATCGCGCTCTTGTCCGTTATCATCGCGATCATCATTTTTGTTTTGTTTGCCCGAACCTTGAGCAAACCGATTCAGGCTGCCGCAGACTACTCCATGGTAATCGCGGAGGGAAACCTTACGCGCGATATCGGAAAAGACATTCTCGATCGCGGAGACGAGATCGGAACATTGGCCCAATCATTCCAGGTGCAGCGGGAAAGGCTCAACAAAGTCGCGAGCGATATATACTCGGCGTCGGTAAGCGTTTTGGAAGGAAGTCAGCAACTGAGCGCTACATCTCAGCAAATGTCCCAAGGCGCGACAGAACAGGCTTCGTCACTCGAGGAGATATCCTCGTCCATGGAACAGATGACATCAAACATCAGGCAAAACGCGGAGAACGCGCAGATGACCGAGAAGATCGCGCAAAAGTCCGCGCAAAACGCCGAAGAGGGCGGCAAATCTGTCCTTCGAACTGTTGAGGCAATGAAACTGATCGCGTCGAAAACCGGCGTGATCGAGGAAATATCACGATCGACGAACATGCTTGCGCTCAACGCGTCCATCGAGGCGGCGCGCGCCGGAGAATATGGAAAGGGCTTTGCTGTTGTTGCTTCGGAAGTGGGCAAGCTCGCAGAGCGAAGCCAAAAGGAAGCAGGAGAAATCAGCAAGCTTTCTTCCGAGAGCGTTGAGATTGCCGAGCAGGCAGGAAAGACCATTATTGAAATGATACCGAATATCAGGAGAACGGCAGAGCTCGTGCAGGAAATAAGCGCGTCGAGCAACGAGCAAAACACCGGAGCGCAACAGATCAATCAGGCGATTTTACAGCTTGATCAGGTCGTTCAGCAAAACGCGAGCGCCTCGGAGGAATCAGCCTCGATGTCGGAAGAGCTTGCGGGACAAGCACTGGAATTGAAGGAAACCATCGGCTTCTTCAAACTCAAAGAATAAGACGCCGATCTTTTTCTCTTAATACTTGATCGCGCGACCTGCCATCGCGCCCGGTATCCGCACGCCCCGATCGATAGCGAGAACCCCTGAAACAAAGACGAACGAAACGCCTTCAGGCGGAGAGTCGGGATTTCCGATTCCGGAAAAATCAGAAGTTTCCCGAATCGTCTCGGGATCGAAAAGCACGATGTCAGCGTCGCTTCCCGGGGATATGCGTCCCTTGAATTTCAGATTCATCGCGAGGGCAGGATACAGCGTGCATTTTCTGACGGCTTCAACAAGCGACAGGTCCTTCCGTTCCCGCACCATGACGCGAAAGAAGCGCGCGAAATTCCCGGCGCCCTGCGGGTGCCCCTGCCCCGGCGCGGTGGCGCCCGAGTCGGAAGAAAGGATCACGCCGGGAAATTTCAGCGCAGTATAGATATCGCGCTCGACGCCGGTAAAGCAGATAAGCGAGTCGTCAGGCGAGTTTGTCCTGATGTCGAGAAAACGTTCTTTGTCGAGATACTGCCCGGCGTACCGGCCGGAGGCAGCAAGAAAGTTTGAATAGCGCCACCCGTAGTCCGCGATGTGCTTGTCGTCGAAACACGGCGTGCCGGCGTATGTCTGAAATGCAGTATACATTCCGCTGTCGGCCCACACATCTAGGTCGAGCGCACGGTATTCCGCAAGAAGGGCGAGCGCCTCTTCCATGCGGCCATCAGCGTACATGTAGGCAAGGTGGGAAACGAGCACCCGCGCGCCGGTTTGCTTCGCGAGGTCGAGCGTCTCGCGGAGGGAGTCAAAGTCGTTCGGATAGTTGAGCCGCGCGTGAACCGAAATGAGCCTGCCGTAGGCTGCGGCAACTGCTGCGATATCGCGCATTTCTGCAAGGGTTGTTCCGGGCGCATACTGAATGCCGAAGGAAATACCGCAGGCGCCGCCATCGAGGGCAGCGCGTGCAAGACCCTTCATTGTATTGAGCTGACTCAATCCCGCAGCTTCGTAGGGCGAGCGCAAGTCTGCGCCCTTGCGGAGCGCAACTGAATGCCCGATGAACTCCGCCTGATGGATCGGAAACCCTTTTTCGTCTTCGCCCGAGAGGAACGACGGAACATCGAGCGGACTAAAGCCGCAATTGCCGCCAATCGCGGTCGTCACTCCCTGCGCAAGAAGTTTTTCGGCGCAAGCGACATCACCGTCGGCGTGCGCGTGTATGTCGATAAAGCCCGGCGCGGCGACGAGACCGGTAGCATCGATGATGGTGACCGAATCATCGCCATGCACACCTGCGATAATGCGATCGATCTTTCCGCCGCGAAGGACAATGCTTCCGACATAGGGCGTATCTTTTTCGGGATCGACAATCGTCGCTCCTGCGATAATGGTTTCTTTCATGCGATCGTCCTCCCTTTCCGGATTACAGTTTTTTTTACAGTACGTAATCATCGGCCGAAAGACCGGTGATCGTCGAGACAAAAGCACGGGTCCGATTTTGTTCAGGCCTCATGAAAATCTTCGACGGAGGGCCCGACTCGACGATTACCCCGCCGTCCAAAAACAACACCTCGTTCGCGACAGATGCCGCGAGCCTGAGGTCATGGGTTGCCATCAGCATGGTCATTCCCTCGTCCGTCAGGGACTTGAGTACGTCGATGACCTCGACCGCCAATTCAGGATCAAGCGCGGATGTCGGCTCGTCGCACAAAAGCACTTCGGGCGAAAGGGCCAACGCGCGGGCAATCGCAACGCGCTGCTGCTGTCCGCCGGAAAGCGTTCCGGGGTACGATGAAGCCTTCCCCGGCAAGCCGACGCGCTCAAGCAGTTCGAGCGCACGCTTACGCGCGCTTTCGTGAGGCCAGCCAAGCACGGTAATGAGTCCTTCCATCACGTTCCCGAGCGCGGTGCGATGCGGAAACAGCTGGAAATTCTGAAAAATCATACCGGTCTTCCGCCTCAGGCGCAAGAGATCGGCCCGATGCGTCGAAGTTTTTCCGCCGAAGCTCAGACTGATGTCGGCGACGGTGAGTGTTCCCGACTCGGGACGCTCGAGCAGGTTGACGCAGCGAAGAAGCGTGCTTTTTCCTCCCCCCGACGGCCCGATGAGCGCGGTCACGCCGCCTTTCGGAAGCGAAAAGTCGATCCGGTCGAGAACCCGGTGATCGCCGAAACTTTTCGTGAGAGACGAGACCTCGATCATACTGCGGCCTCCGTCGTAACGTGTCGGGCAAGACGCTTTTCGAGCGTGCCCTGCAGGGATGAAAGCACCGAGCTGAAAAGCAGGTATATCAGTGCAACCTCGGAATACAGGATGAGCGGTTCATACGTGATCGCCGCAATCTGCTAGGCGGCCTGGAACATTTCCGGAACGGTGAGAGCCGCGGCGAGCGAGGTATCCTTTACGAGCGAGATGAAATTATTCGCAAGAGGCGGAGTCGCCACGCGCGCGGCCTGGGGAAGGATAGTCCTCCGCAGGGCCTGTGGCCAGGTCATCCCGATGGAAAAAGATGCCTCCCATTGCCCGCGGGGAATGGACGCGATGGCGGCGCGTATTGTCTCGGACATGTAGGCACCGACGTTGAGAACAAGCCCGATGAGGGCCGCGGGAAACGAGTCGAGTACAATGCCCACCGAGGGCAGGCCGTAGAAAATGAGAAAGAGCTGCACGAGAAGCGGTGTCCCCCGCATCACCCACACATAAAAACGGGCGACGCTCCGGGATGTCCTGCCCCCATACAGTCTGACAATTGCCGTGAGAAAGCCGACCGCGAGGCCGCCCGCGAATGCGAGGATGGTAAGGGGAACGGTAAAGGCGACGCCCGCACGCAGAAGCGGCCAGAACGAGTCTGCCATCAGTTGTAACCATTTAGGCATCGAGCGTCTCCTTTACTTCACACAATGAATATCGTACGATCGCGCGATAACACGATCAGCGTGATACATCCTCGCCGAAATACTTCTGGGAAATCTTGAGATAGGTTCCGTCAGCCTTGATATCCTTGATCGCCTTGTTGATCGCTGCCACCAATGCGGGGTTTCCCTTGCGCACAATGACTCCCTGATAGTCGACTCCGGAATGCTCTGCAACGATTTTGAGCGCGACATCGGGTTTTTGCTTTTTATAGTCGAGGAAAAAAAGCCGGTCGTTTATCGTCGCGTCGGCCCGTCCTTGAGAAACCAGGTCGAAGGGCAAATCAGAAGATATCACCGAGGCGCCGTTGTCCCGCGCGAGTTGTGCGTACGTTGTCGTAAGGTTGGCGACGACTTTCTTTCCTTTCAAATCCGCGAAGCTCTTGATAGCCTTGTCGGAGGATTTCACAATGAGTACGGCTTTTGTCGCTCCATAGGGATCAGAAAAATCATACTTTGCCTTTCGCGCGTCGGTGATCGTCACCTCGTTGATGACGGCGTCGTAGCGGTTAGCGTCGAGGCCGGCGATGAGTCCGTCCCAGGGACCTTCGGTGAAAACAACTTTTACGCCGAGCCGCTTGCCGATCTCCTGCGCGATTTCCACATCAAAGCCCACCAGGGTTCCCTTGGCGTCCCGGTAGGTAAAGGGGGAATAGTTTCCCTCGGTACCAACCCTGATGGTACCGGCTGCGGTGATTTTGACCAGGTCATCCTCGGCATAGGCTCCGGCGGTCAATACGAGAAACGCGGCAATCGCGATTCCGGCAACATGCTTTTTCATAGTGGCTCCTTTTGAGTAGTGTTTCTTGTGCCGAAGTTAATATATTAGTCCTATGGTGTCAATAGGTTTTCAAAAAAGAACATTTCTCCTATTGACTAACTATGTTTAGTCGGATATATGTTAGTTATACCATCCTTTAACTAGGATATTACCGGACTTATAAAGGAGACACACATGAACGCACGTATCATCGCCAAACCCGTTGCCCTGGCCCTTCTTGCCCTGGCAGTCACAACCGGTCTTTCCGCCGAGGCTGGAAAAACCCTTACCTGGGGATTCGCACCCGGCCCGTACTCCGAGCTCTTCGCAAAGGGAATCAAACCCGGACTCGAAAAGAAAGGCTACAAAATCGTGGTCAAGGAATTCACCGACTACGTCCAGCCGGACCTCGCCCTCGGCAACAAAAGCATCGACGTAAATCTCTACCAGCATTCCGTGTACCTTGCCGATTTCGCGGCCAAGCATAACCTCTCCCTGTCGCCGGTCATCTCGGTACCCACCGCCGGCATCGGCATTTACTCGAAGAAGATCAAATCGCTCGACGAACTGAAAAAAGGCGACGTTGTGACCCTCTCGAACGATCCGACCAACCTTGCCCGCGGACTTCGCTTTTTGGTCAAGCTCAACCTCATCACGCTCAAAAAAGACGTGAGCCCTCTGACCGCTTCCGAGAAGGACATCGACGGCAACCCGAAGGGACTCGTCTTTAAAACCCTCGAGGCTGCGCAGCTTCCCCGAACGCTCGACAGCGCGACCGCGTCCCTCGTCAACGGCAACTACGCCCTCGCCAGCGGCCTGAAACTTTCCGACGCGGTTGTTCTCGAGCAGCTGGACGAGAACATCAAGAACGTCATCGCCGTGCGGACCGAAGACCTCGGCGCCCAGTGGGTAAAGGACATCAAGGAAATCGTCGAGTCACCCGAGTTCGCGGCTGTCATCGACAATCCGCAAAACATCTTCGTCGGTTTCCAGAAACCGCAGTGGCTCACGGAGAAGCAGAAAGCCGCGAAGAAATAAAAACCTGAATAAACTGAAAGAAGGGAGAAAGGCAAGATCATGATCGACTTACGGAACATCACCGTTCGATTCCGGAATGACGGAAAGGATTTCGACGCCGTCAAGGACGCGAGCGTCACCGTGGAGAAGGGCGAGATTTTCGGTATCGTGGGATCGAGTGGCGCAGGAAAAAGCACGCTGCTGCGCACGATAAACCTCCTCGAAAGGCCGACCGCCGGACGGGTCGTCCTTGACGGCGAGGACATCACCGACCTGCGGGGAAAAAACCTTCGCCTGAAGCGGCAGAAAATCGGCATGATCTTTCAGCACTTCAACCTGATGCATACCCGGACCGTGAGCGAGAATGTTGCCTTCGCCCTCTCGGTGGCGAAGGTTCCGGCGGGGAAAATCCGCGAGCGGGTGCCGGAAATACTGGAGCTCGTGGGGCTTTCCGACAAGCATAACGCGTACCCCGCACAGCTTTCCGGCGGGCAGAAACAGCGCGTGGGCATCGCGCGCGCGCTCGCCAACCGGCCGGAGCTGCTCCTGTGCGACGAGCCAACATCGGCCCTCGACCTCGAAACGTCCGCGTCGATCCTCGAGCTTCTGGCAGAAATCAACCGGAAGCTCGGCATCACGGTCGTCATCATCTCGCACGAGATGGCAGTAATCAAGGCGATATGCTCGCGCGTCGCAGTCATGGACCGCGGGACCATCGTCGAGTCCGGCCCGATCTACGACATCTTCGCCGATCCGAAAGATCCGTTTACCCGGCAGCTCGTCGAGCGGACCTTCAACCTGGAAATACCCGAGCGGCATCTCCAGGGCGTCGAAGGAACGCTCCTCAAGGTGCTCTTCCGGGGAAACCGGGCAGAGGAGCCCGTGCTCTCCGAAAGCGCAAACCTTTTCGCGGTCTCGATCAACATCCTGCACGGAAAGATCGAGTACATCGCGGGTCAGCCACTCGGCCTTCTGGTCGTCGCGCTCTCGGGCGACCGCGAATCGGTTCGTAAAGCGGTGGACCATATCCGCGCCAATACGGCGAAAGTCGAGGTATTGCATGTCTGAATATTTGATAACACTCTCTTCCGATCTCGCAAAGGCGATGGCCGAAACGCTCCTGATGGTTTCCGTCTCGGCAGTCTTCGCAGTCCTCGTCGGCATACCGGCGGGATTTCTGCTCTTCGTCTCTGAGCGCAAGCTCTTCTGGAACAACAGCGCGGTACACGCGATCGGCAGCGTTCTGGTGAACGTCATCCGCTCGGTGCCCTTTGTCATACTCCTCGTTCTGCTCCTGCCGTTGACCCAGAAAATTCTCGGCACGACGATCGGACCGGTCGCGGCTTCGGTGCCGCTGTCGGTTGCGGCAATCGCTTTTTACGCCCGACTCGTGCAAGCCTCGCTTTTCGAGGTTGACGCGGGCGTGATCGAGGCGGCAGTGGCCTTCGGGTCGAGCCCCTGGATGATCCTGTCGCGCGTGCTCTTTGTGGAAGCATTCCCCTCTCTACTCAGGGGATTCACCGTCACGCTCATCAGCCTCGTCGGCTACGCGGCCATGGCCGGTATTGTCGGCGGCGGCGGAATCGGCGACCTCGCCATCCGCTTCGGCTACTACCGCTATCAAACCGACGTCATGATCGTCACGGTTGTCGCGCTCATCGCCCTGGTTCAGCTGATCCAGAGCGCGGGTGACGCAGCCGCAGAGCGTTCTGACCATAAAAAGAAATAACAAACTTGCGATCACGGAGGATATCATGGCCGAAAGAAAATACTGGAACGAAAAAATAGAGACGCTGAGCCGCCCCAGACTCGAAAAGCTGCAGCTCAAAAAACTCCGCGCGCACCTCGCCTTTGCGTACGACAATTCTCCCTGGTACAAGAAGTCGTTCGACGAAGCGGGCGTGGGCCCGAAGGATCTCAAGACGCTTGCCGACCTCAGGCGGTTTCCGTTTATAAATAAAAAAATCGAACGCGACCGGCAGCTTGCCGCGCCTCTCCTCGGCGACATGGTTGCCGTAAGCGAACGCGACGTGGTCTTTGTGTCCGCTTCTTCCGGGACGACGGGAGTGCCGACGCTGTCTCCTTTCACGCAAAAAGATTTCGACACCTTTCAGGATAACGAAGCGCGCCTTTTCTGGATGGTCGGAATGAGGCCGACGGATCGCTACGTGCACGCGCTCAACTTCACGCTCTTCGTCGGCGGGCCGGACGTCATCGGCGCGCAAAAGCTCGGTGCGCTCTGCTTTTGGGCGGGAACGATTCCCTCGGACCGGCTTCTTTTCATCATGAAGGAATTCCAGCCGACCATCACCTGGACGACGCCGTCATACGCCTGGCATCTCGGGGAGACTGCGCTGGCGGCGGGCATCGATCCCGCAAAAGACCTCGCGATCCGCAAGATCATCGTCGCGGGAGAGCCGGGCGGCTCGATACCGGCGACGCGGCAAGCGATCGAAAAACTGTGGAACGCCGAGCTTTATGACTTTTACGGAATCTCCGACATTTACGGCGCGTGCGCAGGCATGTGCGAGGAGCGGAACGGTCTCCACCTCATCGAGGACGACATCCTCCTCGAGGTACTGGACCCCGCAACGAACGAGCCGGTCGAGGACGGAAAGCCGGGAGAGATGGTGCTCACAACGCTGACCAAGAGCGCGCGCCCGATGATCCGGTTCCGCACCGGCGACATCGTCGTTGCCGACCACTCGAAATGCGCCTGCGGAAGGACGCATGCGCGGATCACCGTTACCGGACGGCTCGACGACATGTTCATCATATCGGGCGTGAACGTCTTCCCGAGCGACGTAGAGTTTGTTATCCGCAATGTGCCGGGACTGAGCGGCGAATACCGCATCACCGTGTACGAGGAAGACCGGCTTTCGCGCTTCGACCTCGAGGTCGAGTACGACCCGAAGGAAACTGACCGGAGCGAAAAAAGGAGCGAGGAACTCACCGCGCAGATACTCCATTCGATCAAGACCCGACTCGGCGTAAAACCGAAAAAGGTTACCGTCCTCGAAAGCGGCACGCTGCCGCGTTTTACCCACAAGGCCAAGCGCCTCGTGGACAATCGCCCGAAAGGGTAACGGAGGAACCATGGCCGAAGAAACCGCGAACGGCGCGCCTATCCGGGTTCAACCGGGTCCGGCGAACTACTGGTCTTACAACGGGGCAATCTCGGAGCTCGAGCGGCTCTTTACCTGGCGCGAGCTTGACCGGGCTGTCTGGGTTGCAGGAGAAAACGCCGAGTCTGCCGCAGCGCCGTACCTTCCCCCGGCATGGCGAAATCCGGGTGCAAGCAGATTCCGCTTTACCGGACACTGCACCCGTGAATTCGTCGACTGGATGGCCTCGCAGTCCCTCCATGATGCGACGGTCATCGTCGGAATCGGAGGCGGCGCCGCGCTCGACTCCGCAAAGGCCCTTTCAATCAAGCTCGCCCTGCCCTTTGTCGCGATACCGACGATAGCCGCAACCTGCGCCGCAACCACACCGCTCAGCGTGTGGTACACAAGCGAAGGCAAGGCACTCGGATTCGAAGTTTTCCGGCATGCGGCTGAAGCAGTGCTCGTCGAGCCCAGGATCATCCTCGGCGCGCCACCGAAATACTTCCGCGCGGGCCTTGCCGACACGCTCGCAAAATGGTATGAAGCGGATATACTGTGCGAGGGAAAAATCGACCTGCCGTTTACTGCGCAGCTCGGTCTCCAGACCGCGAAGTGGATCGCGACGACTTTGCTCGAAAAGGGAGAGTCCGCACTCGAGGCAATGCGCTGGCAGGAACTCACGCCCGAATTCCTCGACGTGATGGACGCCATCCTCGCAGGCGGGGGACTCGTCGGCGGCCTCGGCGAACGACACACGCGCGTCGCCGCCGCGCATGCCGTACACAACGGGCTTTCTGCTCTGCCGGAAACTGCCGCGCACCTCCACGGGACGAAAGTCGCTTACGGCCTGTTGGTACAAAGCGCGCTTATCGGATCAAAGCGAAAACTCTCCGCTTTGATCCGGAAGTTCCGCGCACTCAAATTGCCGGTATCACTTGTGGATCTCGGCGTCAACCCGGGCGACCGCGCAAAACTTGCAGCAATTGCGAACGCCGCGCTCGCGCCGCACGAATCGATACACCTGCTGCCGTTCCCCGTCGACGCGGACCGGCTCATCGAGGCGATCGATCTCGTCGAAACCATATCAGAGGAGACTGACGAATGCCATCAACAAGCACGAGGACCGCTGGATTCGGCGAATCTGTAATCCGCAGGATGACCCGGGTCGCCCTCGAATGCGGCGCCGTAAACCTGTCGCAGGGTTTTCCCGATTTCGACCCGCCAGCAGAACTGACCGAAGCGCTCGCCGCGGTTGCGCGAAAAGGCCCGCATCAATATGCCGTCACCTGGGGCGCAACGAATTTCCGGAAAGCTCTCGCGGCAAAGCAGTCACGCTTCATGGGGATTCCCGTCGACGCCGATAAGCACGTCGCCGTCACCTGCGGCTCAACGGAAGCAATGATGGCGGCGATGATGGCCACGGTCAATCCCGGGGATGAAGTTATCGTGTTTTCACCGTTCTACGAAAATTACGGAGCCGACGCGATACTTGCCGGTGCCGTTCCGATTTACGTCCCGCTCGCGCCGCCCGATTTCAACTTCGACCGGAAGGCGCTCCGCGCCGCGTTTGAGCGCAAACCCAAAGCGCTGATCCTGTGCAATCCCTCGAACCCGTGCGGCAAGGTCTTTACCCGCGACGAGCTCGCCTACATCGGATCCCTCGCAGAAGAGTTTGACACATGGGTCATCACCGACGAAGTCTACGAGCACATTGTGTACGAACCTCACGAGCACGTGTATTTCGCTTCCTTGCCCGGCATGCGCGAAAGAACCATCAGCTGCAGTTCGCTTTCGAAAACCTATTCAATTACCGGATGGAGGCTCGGCTACACCATCGCACCCGAAGCCGTGACGACGGTCATCCGCAAAGTGCACGACTTCCTCACCGTCGGCGCCGCAGCACCCCTTCAGGAAGCTGCAGTCACAGGCCTCGCCTTTGGCGACGAGTACTACGCCGCGCTCGCGGAAACGTACGCGAAAAAGCGAGAGCTCTTCCTCGGCGAGCTTGACCGCGCAGGTCTCGTCTACACGAAACCGCAAGGGGCCTATTATGTGCTGGTGGATATTTCTGAATTCGACTCGACTGATGATGTCCGCTTTTGCGAATGGCTCGCCCGCGAGGTCGGCGTCGCCGCTGTCCCCGGCTCGAGTTTTTTCCGCGAGCCGGTCAATCATCTGATCCGTTTCCATTTCGCCAAGCGCGAGGAAACGCTCCGCGAAGCAGGAAGCAAGCTCGCCCGGCTCCGCGCTATCTGGAAAGAAAAGGGCTACTGAGAACCAGAGGCACCTTCACTCAAAGAGACACTCGTTCTGATCGCCGTGAAAATCGCGGTTCGGCGTTTCGGGGCTCGCGATGAGATCGAGGTACATCCGTTCAACCTCGATACGCGCCCAATTATTTTTACGGAGGAATTTGAGACTTGACCGGATGCTCGGATTGCTGAAAAAGCAGTTGATCCGCACGCGCCGGTTCATCTCTATCCAGCCGACGTGCTCGACGAGATACTCGAGGATTGCCTCGAGCTTTACGCCGTGCAGGGGATTGTTCGGCTGGGCAGGGTTTTGTGTGGTTTCCGGATCACCGGTCACTGGCTCACCTCGGTGCCCGTAACCTTCGCGAGAAAGAGCTGGAGTTCCGGCTGATTGTCCATCGCGATCACCCGTTCGAGTTTGTTGAAGTCCTTACCCGAAATCGTCGCAAGCGGCGTGCCCCGAAAGCGAATCTCGGCCGTCTTGTCCTTGCCCAATTTGTAGCTGAACGGCTTTTCTGTAAAAAGCGTGTGCGCCTCGACCATGATTGCCCTCCTTAATCCATATCTTGCAGTATACGTACGGGAGGGCTCGGCGTGCAAGGGACATAAGGGGAAGGCCTTCCCCTCGGCCGCACACGGTTGCGGCCTACCCCTTCATTGCATTTGACATTATATGCATAATACACATATAATTGGCACATGAATACCGAGAAGAATACGCATAATCAGGCGATCCGCACATTCAGGAAAGGCATCAGGGCCCTTGAGCGGCAAATCGAACTTTCGCTCAAGGGTCAAACCGAATGCTGCGGCGTCACGCCCGCGCAATGCCATCTTCTCCTCGAGGTCGCTTGCCGCGACGACCCGAGCGTCGGAGAGCTCGCCGATGCGCTCGAGCTCGACGCCTCTACCCTCTCGCGCGCGGTCGACGGCCTCGTAAAGCTCGGTTTCGTCGAAAGGCGCGAGGACCCGGAGAACCGGCGACGATTCATCGTGACGCTTTCAGCGAAAGGGCGCAAAAAGGTCGACGAAATCGACGGCGCATGCGACGCGTACTACGACGGTTTTCTCAAAGGCCTTCCTCAGGCGGAGCGAAAGCTTCTCCTCGACGTGCTTCCGCGCCTGGTTACCGCCTTTCGGGACTGGCGAACGGCGGCGGAAAATCCCGGATGCTGCGTGACGCGCGTAAAGGAGAAATGATGAGCTTACTCGTGAATAAGGCCGGAATGGCCGCCGAAGCACAGGCAGGATTTGTCGCGCTTGCTGCCCTCAAAAAACCGTGGGTCGAAACCTTTATCCTCCGTGAGGGCAGAACTATTCCGAAAGTCGCCACACGGCTCACCGCATCCGACCGGCTCGGTACTGTTCGCGCGCGGTGGGGAATCGCTCGCATGCGGTACTCGGTTCTTCCCGGCGTGCACGCAGTCGGTAACCCGACGCGCGAGTCACCGGTATTCGTTACGGCGAACTACAAGATGAGTTTCGACGCGCTTCGCTCAAGCCTCTCCGGAATCGACGGATGGATCCTCGTCCTCGACACGAAGGGAATCAACGTGTGGTGTGCTGCGGGAAAAGGAACCTTCGGCACCGACGAACTCGTTTCGCGCATTGCGAAAACTCGGCTTGCATCGCTCGTCTCGCATCGGGAACTCATTCTCCCCCAACTCGGCGCTCCGGGCGTCTCGGCCCCCGAGACTGCGCGAAGATCAGGATTCCGCGTTGTCTGGGGCCCGGTCCGCGCGCGCGACATCGTCCCCTGGCTCAAAGCGGGAAGAACGAAGGACGAGGTGATGAGACGCGTTACCTTCACGCTCAGCGAACGGCTCGCAGTCGCGCCAATCGAATTCGTGAGAAGCTGGCCGCTACTCCCCGCGTCGCTCGTCCTTTCCTTTTTTTTCGCCCTTCCGCTTGGGGCCCACTCTCTCGCGCGCGCCCTTCCCATCGCATTTCTCATAGTCGGTATCGGCCCGGTCGGGACTGTCCTTTTCCCCGCGCTCCTTCCCTACCTTCCGACGCGAGCCTTTTCACTGAAAGGCGCTTTTCTTGGCGCCGCATGGGCCCTCGCATACGCGATCGCATTTCGCTTCTCGCCCGCCCTCGCCGCAGCAGGCATTCTCGTCGCGACGCCCGCCACCGCGTTTCTCGCGCTCAACTTTACCGGCGCGTCTACCTACACCTGTCAGCCCGGGGCGCTCCTCGAGGTCGACCGGGGATTTTGGCCGATGACCGTCTCGCTCGTCGCGGGACTCGCCCTTGCAGTTGCGGCGCGCATCTTCGGCATATAAGACAGGATCAACGGGAGGATTTACGATGGAATATGGATACCTGAAAAACGGCGAGACCCTTGCACTTAACGCCGAGCTTTGCGTCGGCTGCGGCGCGTGCGTTGAGGTGTGCCCGCACGCGGTGTTCACCCTCAGCTCAGGGAAGGTCAGCATTGAAAGCCGGTCCTCGTGCATGGAATGCGGTGCGTGCGCGAAAAACTGTCCTGCAGGAGCGCTCAGCGTCACCGCAGGCGTCGGCTGCGCCGCAGCAATCATAATCGGAAAACTGCGCGGCACCGAACCGACCTGCGATTGCGGCTGCGGTTCTGCCTCACTCTCAGCTTCGGACTCAAGCTCGAGGAAAAAACTCAAGGAAAAAAGCGCGTACTGCTGACTTTCCACCATAAGTAAGGGCACCTTTCTGGAAAAGGTGCCCTTACTTGTCGAGAGAGCTTTTGGTTGTCCTGGAAATCCCGTGCTACCCGATATGCCATCGCCGGGGCCTTCGACGAATAGGCCAATGCCACTCAATACTTTCTCCGCGTTACCCTTACACGGCCTCGATCGTTTCCAGATCCTGAATAGTGAGAATTTGCCCTATGTTCAGAATGACAACGAACTCGCCAGTGATATGGCCTAAACCCAGTATGAAAGACGTATTTATTTTTGACCCGATTTTCGGCGGTGGCTCGATTTCGTCGTGACGTATCGTAACCACCTTATCGACCGCATCGACATACAGACCGATGTAGTGAAAGTCTTTTTCACCGTCGTCGCTTCCTGACGGGATTTCAATTACGATTATAGAGGTCTTCGCCGTCCGGTCTGTTTCGCCCATGCCGAATTTGTGACGAAGATCGATAAGGGGCACGACAGACCCGCGGAGGTTGATCACCCCGCGCATATACTCGGGCATTTGCGGAATTTTCGTTATCTTGGGCACGAGAAGAGCCTCGCGGATATTCTCGACGGGGAGCGCGAATCTCTCGCCGTCCATACTAAACGTCAAATACTGCTCGCCATTGTGGGTATCTGCGGTCATCGTTAAAATTCCTCAAGTTCGCTGTACGCGGCATCCCTGTTTTGCGAAGGTTTCGTATCGTCGTCAAGTACGAGGTGGACGCCCTTATTCGAGGGTAGTTGCGCCGGAACCTTCAGTCTCGTTTGCGCCTTCTCGGGCGCCACCGCTTGCGCGAAAGCCTTAGTCTCGGCGCTTTTTTGAATCATGCTTTCTTTGCCCAGCTTGAAGAATTGCATGGTGCCTTGCATCTCTTCGGCCTGTCCGGCCAGTTCTTCGGACATGGAAGCCGACTCCTCGGACGCAGACGCGTTTTGCTGAACGACCTGGTCGAGTTGGAGTATCGCCTGGTTAATCTGCTGCGCTCCCGAATTTTGCTCATTGCTCGACGCGCTTATCTCCTGTACCAGTTCCGCCGTTCGCTTAATGTCCGGAATCATCATGAGAATCGTCTGCCCTGCAGTTTCGGCGATCTTGACGCTTTCTGCCGACAACGTGCTTATCTCTCCGGCCTCTTTCTGGCTGCGTTCCGCGAGCTTCCCGACTTCCGCCGCGACGACCGCGAATCCCTTGCCGTATTCGCCCGCGCGAGCCGCCTCGATTGAGGCGTTAAGCGCAAGCATGTTCGTGGATCTCGCGATCTCCTCGATAATACCCGTCTTTGACGCGATCTGTTTCATCGCCTCAACGGTTTGCGTCACGGCTTTGCCGCCGATCTCCGCGCTTATGGACGATTTCTGCGCAATTTTTTCCGTGGCTTGAGCGTTATCCGCGTTTTGCTTGATCGTGGATGTCATCTGTTCCATTGACGAGGTGATCTCCTCAAGCGAGGAAGCCTGCTCGGTCGCCCCTTGCGACATCTGCTGCGAAGTGGAGCTGAGCTGCTGACTGCCCGACGCGACCTGATTCGCCGCGGACTGTATGTTCAACGCAATCTCCTTGAGTTTTTCGATCATGAGCAGCAGCGACTTATGGATTCCGGTAGTCGTTTCGGCCCGTGACGTGTCGAGCGTAAGGTCGCCGGTCGCCGCCTGATCCGCGATCCCCGCGATTTCCGAGGGCTCCCCTCCGACCGTTTTTAGCACCGAAGAGGCAAGCAAGATTCCAATAAGAATTCCGATTATCATCGCGCCGGCGATCACGAGTATCATGATCACGAGGCTTGACTTGTACAAGACCGTCGAAGCGTCTGCGAGGTCTTTCGCGTTTTTATCCTTTCGTTCCGTCGCGTCTTCGATAGCCGCCTCAAGCGCATTCACCTTTTCGCGCGCACCGCCGATCGAAAGATCCGTCGCCTCGTTTTCCTTGGCGAGTTCCATGGATCTGCCGAGTTCAATTACGCGAGTCGAGACCGGAACCCACTCGGCATAGGCCGTTTGCGCGGCACCTATCACCTTTTGCCCCGCTTCGGTGGCAAACTTCGCCGAAGCCTGGTCCAGAAACGTTTTGACGAGATCGACATTTTTTTTCCAGTCGCCGTAATATTTTTCCCGTTGCGCGTCCGTGCTGGAAAGCAGCAGGTTTTTCTCGGCGCGCGCTGCATACAGCACGTGAATGTTTGCCTGCTTTATAAGCGATAACCCCAAAAGCTCGTTCTGGTACATTTTCTTCGAATCCGCGTCCATGATTCCCATATTGCGAATTCCCATTAATCCGACAATCAGAGACATAGTTGCGACGGCGATAAACCCGGTAATCAAGCGTGCTTTCAGTTTCATAAACAACCACTCCAACCCCAAAAATATAAGTTCCAAAAAACTTACTATTTTTTAGTTTAGTTTGCGGCTTCGGTGAATGCAAATTTGTCCGGATCGATTTTTCGCGATTGCACGGGAGAGCGAAAACGCGCGCGATTACCGCGCAGCGCGTCGCGTTACCCGGGAAGTTCGCGACGTATCGCGCGTGCGTGTAACGGGCAAAGCTACACGCAAGCAGGCTTCCTGCAAAAAAACGGAACTCTCCCGCGTTAGCGATTGAAACGGAAAGAGTTCGCGCATTTGGCGCGAACTCTTGGAGTGGAAAGCGCGGGGAGTTTACGCAGTTTGCGTAAACTCCAACGCCCATGATTTGTTCGGGATTGTTTTTGGAAAAAGCTTCGACGATTACTTGGAGCGCTCGGCGAAAGAGCCGTCGCGGGTGTCGAGCTTGATCTTGGTGCCGATGGTGCAGAACAGGGGGACCTGAACTTCGAGACCGGTGTCGAGGGTGGCGGACTTCGTGGCATTGCCAGAGGTGTCGCCGCGGATGCCGGGTTCGCAGTAGGTGATCTCGCGCTCGACGAGGATCGGGAGGGTAACGCCGACCGGCTTGCCGTTGTAGAAGGTGAGTTCGAGGGTAAACTCGTCGCCCGCCATGATGTAGTTGACGTTGTCGCCGAGGTCTTCTTTCGAGATCTCGAACTGCTCGTAGGTCTCTTCTTCCATGAACACGAAGGTTTCGCCGTCGATGTATGAAAGTTTGACTTTGTGGAGGTCGAGGTCGCACTCCTGGAATTTCTCGCTGGAGTCGAAGCCGACGTCCATGGTCTGTCCAGTGACGATGTTCTTGATTCTCAGGCGGTAAACCATCGATCCGCGTCCGGTTTTGTTGCCGAGCATGCGCTGGACGATCATCGGGTCATTGCCCTGCATGAATACGACGCCGACTTTCAATTGTGATGCTGCTAACATGGTATCTTCTCTCAAATAATAGTGTGAATCGCTTTCGCCGCATAACAGCGGCCGTTACGTATTGTATCCTAAATCCCGCAAGTATGTCATCAGATTTGCCGCGAGATTGCCAATATTCCGCACGTTCCGGGCAAAACTGGCGAATTCCGCAAGTGTTGAAGCCGCATGGAGGACCGAATAAAGGTCGCCCGGCCCGATTTCGCCCCGGGGAGCGTTAAAGCCGAGCGTCAGGCGCTCATAGTCAGCCGAGGTTTCCGCGCTCAGATACGGGCGAAGCAGGGCCAAAAAAGCCTCCACTTTGGGCAGCTGGCCGCCTGATCCAGAGCTTGCCCCTACCCCGCCGTCGGCAATACCTGCGGTTTCGGCAGTTTTGGCAGTTTCGGCGAAGGGATAGCATTGCCAGAGAAAGGGATTGCCGGCAAGGCAGGCGCGCGCAAAGCTTTCTTCGCCCCGCACGACGGAAAAGTCGGCTGCCGCAATGAGGCTGTCCCAGCGAGTTTGGGGGAGAAGCGGAAGAAAGAGGGCGGGAAACGGGCGGCCGGCGCTTTCCCAGGCTTCCCGGAAAGGCGCCGAGTTCCGGCCGGCGGCAACGAGGGCGAGAACCGGTTTTTCGCCTGCAAGCCGGGCGAGGTCCGCGACGATCGAGGTAAAGTCGTGTTCGTAGCTGAAAACGAGAACCCAGTACGCGTCGGGTTCGGTTCCACCGCCGAGTTCGGTGAGGGCGGCTCTTCGCACGGAGCGACGGCCGTCCGGAGTCGCACAAGTTTCGAGGAGAGAGGCGTACGCGGCGTCGATGACGAGCCCGCCCGTTCCGGGAACGAGGCCCGGCATGAAGACGGACTTGCGGACGAGCGGTGAGCGGGTCATGGACGGGAGTTTGTGAAAGTCACACGCCCACGATTCCGCGGTAAGGTACTCGAGGTTGACGACGTGACGGGGAACGGGGTCGCCCTCGTCGAAGAGGATGGACTCGTACCAGGAAGGTCTGCCGCAGGCGTAGCACTCGAGGACGAGGCGCGGCCGCTCGGCGAGAAAGAGGCTCACCGCATCGTCGCCGGGTGAGTCCCAGCGGACGACAAGGAGGCCGGAGACCGTCTGGAGGGGCAAACCCGGATCGACGGCGGCACAAAGGTGCGCAAAGGATGCAAGGTCGTCGACGATGAGTCTGAGCCGCGGCGGAGACGGAAGCTCCGCGAGCGCGCGGGCCAGCCGGTACGCGAAACCGATATCGCCGAGGTTATCTACTACCTTGCACAGAATGTCGACAGTCATAATTTGTGAGTGAGCATAGCAGAAACCGGGCGAAAGGTCAGCGTGAAGGGTCAGCGCGCTCACCCGCTTTACTCACCCACGTAAGTGCCTACTGCTCCCCCTCGTTCAAAAGGCACACGACGCTCTTGCTCACGATGCGCCTTGCAGGCGCGATGACGGCGACGAGCGGTACGAGGATCGCGGTGATGAGGCTGAGGATCGCGGCTTGCCGGCTGAAGCGGATAAAAACGCTGATCCCCGTCGACATGCCGGGAGCTGCGGGCATCGGGATGCCGCCTGCCATGTTGATGACCGAGGCGCTCACGAAGGAAAGGGCGAGCCCCGCGACAAGGCCGAAAAAACCGGCGAGGAGAGCCTCGAGGAGAATCTCGCGGACGAGGCGGGAGCGGGAGACGCCCATGCTGAGGCAGGTGCCGAATTCCCGCGTACGCTCAAGGAGGGAGAGGGACATCGTGGTGCCGGTCGCGAAGAAAACGATTATCGCGACGATCGCGAGCACGATGTGGTAAAAGCCCTGATAGTAGTCGACGACCTGCCGGAAATACTTCGCCTGCTCCGACCATACCGCGATGTCGGTTTCCCATCCGGCCTTCGCGAGCTTTTTTTCAAGCGCGTCGCGCCGCGCGAAAAGGCCAGAGTCGTCGCGGTAGAGCACGGAAATCTCGTGGATTGCGGACGTTCCGAAAAGATCCTGAAAGACGCTTTCCGGGACGATCAGGACCATAAGGTTGAATTCCTCGGCGTAGCTTCCGATGAGCGACTGGACGGTGAGGTCCATCATGTTGAGCTGACCGTCAGCGCGCACACCGGAGAGAGAGACGGTGTCGTCGAGTTCGACGCCGAGACTCTTCGCCATCACGGGGGACATCTGGCACGACCGGCTGTCTTCGGCGGCAAGAGCCGTACCCCTCCGCGAAGTAAAGAACGTAAAAAGCTCCGCCTCGCTTTCGGGATCGACTCCCCAAATCTCGACGGGCAGTCCGTTGACGATTCCCATCGCCTTTGACCGCGGCGCGATCGTGCGTACGCCCGGTTCATGACGGAGTGCTGCCTCGAGCTCCTCCGCGTTTTCAAACGAGCGGGCGAACGGGTCGACGTCCCGCGTCTCCCGATAACCGGCGGGATATATTTGCAGATGTCCGTACTGGCTCCGGATGAGGGACTGCTTGAGGCCCCAGTAGTTGTACTCGTAGTAGCCGCCGACGAGAAAGAGCGCAGCCGTCCCGAGCGCGACGCTCGCGAGGATTGCCCAGGTTTTGCGCCGGTGCGCGATGAGGCTGGAAAAAGCGACCTTGATTGACTGTATCATATTCCTTCCTTGTGTATGGCGTTCATTCCGAAGTCGTGACCGTCCAGCGCGCGGCGAGCGTGAGTCGCCACGTTTCGTTCCACCACCCGATCTCGCTTTTGTCGCCAAGGGCGACCATTGCTTCCGCAACACTTAAGAGTTTCATGCGGTCAAAGAGCGAGAGCGTCGACTCGGCCTTGAGGTACAGTCCGTCGGGCGCGAGATAGAATGCGTTCAGGTTATAGTCTATGCGGTCGGCTATCGCAGAAGCGTTTTGTATCCTTATTCCGGCGGTATGCGTCGCGGTGTAAAAATACGGCAAGCCGGATGCGACAAGCCCGCGAAGCCGCGCTGCCTGCCCCATTGCCTCCGGGTAAGACGCAAGCGCGGACTCGAGGCTGTCCCAGTCGTCCGGGGTAAATCCCGACGAACGGTAGCGATACTCGAGATACGCAGTCACGTTGCCGACCCGGGGAGAGACCGAGCAGCCAACGAGGGCGTCGAGGCTCGCTCCGTCCGAACGGGAGAGGACGGAATCCGGAACAAAGGATGCAAGAAGCGGGTGATCGGAAACCGCGCACTCCGCATACGGAATGAGAGAGTCGCCAATCTGACCCGAATAGTAGGCGCCGCAAGAAGACGCGCCATTATGGTAATACACGGCACCGAAGCGGTGAACGCCCACGAGAGCCGACGCGCTCGCGAGGACCATCGCGTCCACGCCGTCGCCCGCGCTCTTGTAGCGAAACTCGTCGGGAACCCAGCTCGCGATCGGCGAGTACCAGAGTTCAAGGGAGACCGGGTTCCGGAAGAACGAAAGGCCTGCCATGCACTTACCGTGATTTGCCGCGTCGTTTTCCATCGTGTCCATTGAAAGGAAGTCGACGACGCTCATCATCACCGCGGAGCCGTATCGCCTGCTCGTCCTGCCCGCCATCACGCTCGCGCCGAGGGATGTCGCATTGACTGAAAGAAGCGCTTCCTTCGGCCTGAAGACAGGGCTTCCCCGCAGCGACTCTTCTTCGCTCCACCGGTCTCCGCCAGCTTCGTCCCAGGACATGTCTCCCTTGAAGCTGAAATACGCGAAATCAGAAACGCCGGCGTACCAGTCAAGGTTGCCCGTCATCCGCGCCTTCCATTCAGCCCTGCCCTGCCAGTTGTCTTCGTTGAGCGGATTATCCATCCGGACTCCGGCAAGCTCGCCCGTCTCGCCCACATCAAGCGCAAGATCTTGCGTGACGGGAAGTTCACTTTCTCCGGCATGGGACGCAACGAGCGCAAGAGCTGCAAGCAAAACGCAAAGCTCGAAACGCCGAGCGACCGGAACGAAACGTGCCAGGTGTTCTCTGCTAGCGAACATACTTGATGGCCTCGAGGGTAAAGCTCGACGGCGGGAGGGTCTCTCCCCTGAAGTTGTCGAGGCGAACCTTGCTCGTCTCCCCGTTCGCGCAATCGGTGATGCTGAACGCGCTCAAGAGTTCCTTTCCGGAAAATACGGTGAACGACTCGTATGCGATGGTTTTTATCGCGGTACCGCTCGCGCCCTTGCAGGTTGCGGCGATCGGCTTGAAGGTAACGCCATCCACGCGGAGATCGATCATGTCATAGGTCGCGCCCTTGTCCGGAATTGCCTTGAGCGAAATGACGAGTTCGCTTCCCTTTTGCGTCTGGCTCTCGACCGAATACATGCCGGAAAAAGAAATGCGCGTGATGTCGCCCGCCGAGGCTTGCCCGAAAAGCATCTCGCGCGGGGTGATCCGCACCGGCGCGGGCATTCCACGGTCAAAAATGAAAAACGCGTTCTTGACCGTCAGGACAACGCGACTCGCGTATTTCTTCGGCAGGGCGTACTTCGCGATACTGGTTTCCCGGTTGTCGCCGTCGAGATAGACGCGCATCACCGAGGAGACGGCCTTCCCGTCCTCAAGCGAAAAGTCGAACGAGAAACCTGCTTTCGCGAATTCGCGATACGCGTCGATCCGCGCGAGCGTCGCCTTGCCGTCAAGCGGCGTCACTTCCTGGGAAGCTGCCCCGGCATATACCAAAAAGCTCAACAATGCAGCGCAAACTATCCGCGCCCGTAGCATTTTATTCATATCGTTTTCTCCTTAATCCCGAACTTCAAGCTGCTCGACAACGCTTGCCGAACCCAATTTCCTCGAACTTGCGAACGCGCTGATCACGGCGCCAGCCAATACCAGAGCGCCGGTCTGCGCTGCCTTCGCAAGGGAGAACAGCATGCCGACCCTGATGTCGCTCGCAGAGCCGGGAGGAGCGGGAAAGACGAGCCCGCCGCGCGCGTTGATTATTGCGCTACCGGCTGCCGCCAAAACCGTTCCGATTCCCCAGGAAATAAGGGCAACCATTACCGTCTCGGCGACGAGCATGGCCCGTATCCTGGCAACGGATGTTCCCATCGAGCGCAGCGTTCCGAGTTCCTGCTGCCGCTCGTACACCGAAAGAGAGAGCACGTTCAAAAAGGCCAGAACCAGGGTGAGGCACACGACGATCTGCACAACGTGATAGTTCGTGCGGTACACGCCGACGATTTTGTTGACTTCGGTATTTCCCGCAGGGATCGACCGGATCTCGTATGCGGCGAGTTCGGGCATACCGGCAATTTTTATTGCTTCCTCGTCGTAGCCCTTCGATCCGCCTTCGCGGTCGAGCGACGGCGACCGCACGCCGTCAGTGAGCCACACGCGTATCTCGTCGATTTCGGGGTTTGCCTCCGCCTTGATGAGCGCGTCCATGGGGATCTGTACGTAAAAACGGTCGCGAAGCGCTGCCTCTGTCTTTACGATGTCGCTTACCACGAGCGTCATGCCGCAATCGGCGATAAGGCCGCCGAGCACGGTGCCCTTTGAAACGCCGAGCGTCCGCGCGAGCGAGACGCCCATAACAGCAGGCACGGCATCAAGGGACACCGTTTCTCCGGCTTCGAACGCGGAGCCGCTACAGGGCGCGGAAACGGTCGACGTTCCGACGATTCCCTCGATGTCCGCTTCCGCGCGAACGCACCTGACGAGCTCTCCCGAAAGGAGGCGCTCTTTTACGGCGAGGTATCCGTCCCAGTCGACGGGAGAGTCCGCGGAGTTTTTCGTCCGCACGAGGAAAATATCCCCGTCGGACTCGACGCTTCCGGCAGTAGCGCTCGAAAAAAGAAACTCATAGCCCGCTGCGATGAGAATGAGCGCGCAGACACCGACCGACGCGAGGGCAATGAGAGAAAAGCTCCTCACCCGATTCCGGGCAATGTTCCGAAACGCGAACGCAAGCACACGCGTCATGACTTGTCCTCCGCGAGACTCCCGTCCTTGAGGGACACGATGCGCCTTGCACGCGCCATGACGGACGGATCATGCGTGGAAAATATGATAGTCGCGCCCATCTCCGCGTTGAGGCCGACAAGGAGGTCGATGATGCCTGAACCGACGGAGTGATCGAGGTTTGCCGTCGGCTCGTCCGCGAAGATGAGATCGGGGGCGTTCATGAGGGCACGGGCGATCGCGACCCGCTGGCGCTGTCCCCCCGAGAGCTGATGCGGTTTTTTGCGTTCCTGATCGCCGATGCCGACTTTTTCCAGAAGGGAGCGCGCGCGCGCTTTCGGACTTCCTTCAAAACGGTGCGGAGCTCCGTACACAAGGGCGGGATACATCACGTTCTCGATCACGCTCATTACCGGAATCAGGTTGAATGACTGAAAGATAAACCCGATATGCCGGTTCCGCAGGAGCGACAGATCCCGTTCACGGTAGTTGCCGATGTCGCGTCCCATGAGAAGGACCGATCCCGCTGACGCGCGGTCGAACCCTGCGCCGAGATGCTGCATCGTCGACTTTCCGCTTCCGGAGGGTCCCACAAGAGCAGTGAGCTCTCCCGGATGAAAGGCGGTCGTGACCGATTTGAGTCCGTACACGTCGCAATCGCCGCTCCGGTACACCTTGCTCACGTCCCGGAATTCGAGCACCGGTCCGTCATATTTTTCGTTACTCATGAAGCACCTCCCGCGCCATCGGGCGCGAAGCCATTAAGGGAAGGGCGTCGCGCATTCCGCGCGCGAAACCCACTATTGATTTATTTTCTTCACCCTTGCGATAGTTCGCGCAAAGGTTTTTGATCGCGATCCAGACGAGATCCGCCTGTCCGTCGCTAAGTTGCCAGACACCGCTTTCGTAATTTTTTTGCATCGCAGATAGAAGGTCGAGGGTTTGTTCCCGCATCGCCATGACAGGAGGAAAGTTTGAATAGGTAATCACCGTGTAGATGTATACATTTTCATTGACGGGCCACTTCCGGTTCGCCTTTTCAAAGCGTCCCATGCCGCGGTTTATCCACTCGACCTTATCCATATCGCTTTTTACGACGGTTGCCATCTTGCATTCGGCGACGGCGACAAAGAGCTGGCTCATCACCGATTCCGACAGCGCGCGCTCGTGAGCTGCCGCGAAATCGAGAGACGCTTCGATTTCGTTCAGCTTCATGACTTCGAGCTCAAGGGCGGCGACAGCAAGCGTCGTCTCCTCACCGGGCGAAGCGTTTGCGCCCAAGGCGTCGAGCTTTGCAAGAATTTCCGCGAGAGTTTTCTTGGCAGCTTCTGTATCGGCTGTAGGGCGCTCTCTTTTTTCTTTCTTTACGTCTTTTTTAGAATCAGTCTCTTCGCGCTCATATTTTCCCATTTCGTAATGCTGAAACAAAACGAGCCGAAGCCGTGCGCCTTCGCCGGAACCGGCGGCATCGACGAGACGCTTTGCCTCGGCGTACGAGGTTTCCGCAAGATCCCGTTTGTCCGCGATCTCGTAGCACTTCGCCGCGTCACAATAGGAAGAAGCAACATCCAGGGAAGTGATACCCGAAGAGGCATCGGCCGCAAGAAGCTTTCGCGCTTCGGCGGCCGCGATAAAATCCGCCGCACCCGACTCTGCCTTGCCGAACACCATCTCGGGTATCGCCATGGACACGCTTCCCCGGTTCGTGTACGCGCTGTCACGCTCTGCATTTGTCTTTGCGAGAGAGACGGCACGGTCAAGAAAGACATACGCTTCCTTGACGATTCCCACCGCGGCAAGCGGCATCGCCTTCCCGGCTCGCAATGCAACAAGCGAACCCTTATAGCCGTTTGCCGTCGAATCATCAGGATTTGCGGCAAGAAGATCATCGAAGGCGGCTTCCGCCTTTTCGTACTGTCCTGCGCTGAATGCTGCAAGTGCATACTCGAGAGTTCCCGGCTTTACATTTTCGAGCGACGCGAGTGCGCGCTGGTTCGCGTCTTTATCTTCAGCGGCGGCGGCTTGCTCGAGCGCATTCAGTTTTTCGCGTCCTTCCGCACTGAGTGAGTTTTTCTGCTTTTTCATTTTCTCCGGAGTACGCATGGAAACGGAAATTGGAGAAAGAACGGGGACGCTGAAAGAAGACTCATCCCAGGCAGAAAGCGTTTCTTCCTGCGTCGTTCCTTCGGGAACGATAATGTCATAGAGGGGTGGCGCAAAATCCGGGGTACCTGTTCTGGCAAATCCGTCGCGACCTGCCGGATCAAAGGCACCGACGCACACAAAGTGCCAGGTCTCGGGAACCGTGTAGAGAGATTCGAAAGCAGGATTGCCAAGCGGAATCCTCACCGACTCATCTTTCCCGGAATTCGTCACGGTCACGACGACGGGCTCATCGATCGTGCCGTCTGCCGAGCGGAACGATCCTTCTTTTCCCTGAACCGAAAGAACAAAGTCCCAGGGATGCTCGGGGTTGAAGTCGATTCCTTCGGCGAATTCTTTTTTCGTTTGAAGGGAACCTGTCCCGTTGCCGTCCGCATCGATGTACACGCGAATATTTCGCGCAAGGGAGTCGCTGCCGGAAAAGGCGAAATCGAGCTGCCAGTAGTCACGCACGTGAGTGAGCTTCGCGTTCCTGACCGGAGCGTGTACCGTGTAGCGGACAAGGTCGAGAGCGCCTGACGACGAATCACCCTTCGCGTCGCCTTTCGCTTCGGGTTTCGCAACAACCTTCCCGGGATAGGCAAGGCTTCCATATCCGTGATCGTCACCGGAAGGATCCTGGAAAACAGACGCAACCTTTCCGCCCGTTAACGCAGGGTTAGCCGCAAAGCCGAAAGCCGACTGGGCTGACCGTGCAATGACATCGGCAAAGGCGAGATAGAAAGCAACACCGGCAATCGATGCAATCGCGACGACAATCGCGCGAATCGTGAAACGAGCGTTTTTATGTATCATTCAGAACCATCCTGTAATAAGCGAATAGGCGCGGGTGAGTCCGTCAGGTCCGAAACGCGACGAGAAAAACATGCCGAGGAGAAACGCGGTAAACTCAAAAATCCTCTCAGGGTCGAGAAAGTGAGAAGATGCCGCGCGGGCATTGCATCCCGGGGCACAGGCTTCTTCAGTTCCCGGAAGAGCTTCCGGTTTATCGAACGCAAACCCTGCGCGAATCGCGCCCTTCGGGCACGCGCGCACGCATTCGCCGCACTTTGCGCACTCCCGTCCGGGAACGGGTTTTCGCGCCCGGGCAGCTTCGCCGTCGATTGCGTAAAACGGGCACGCGTCTACGCAGGACAAGCATCCGTCGCACCTGGAAAAGTCGACGCGGATCTTGAATGAGGAAAGCCCGCCCGCGAGCGACATAAGGGCGCCCATGGGGCAGATCGTCGCGCACTGAAAGCGCTTCCGCGTGAGAATCGGCATGACGACAACGAACCCGAGAAAGAGCGCAATAGTCACGCCGTAGGCGGCGATGACCGGCGCGCTCAAGTCAGCGACGACCGGTGCGTTGAGGCCGACGGGAAACGCGCAAAGAAAACGGTAATACGCGGACTCGAAAATACCGGAAGTCAAAAAGAGCGCAAGGAGAAAAAAGGAAATCTGAAAAAGGCGAATCTTCCCTCTCCATGAGCGGGTCGAGAGACGCGATTTTTTCGCAACGCGCGAAAAGCCGTCCTCCCAGCCGCCATACGGGCAAACCCAGGCGCACCAACCCTTGCCGATCGTGAGGGCGGCCATGACGACCACGAGGAGAACGCCGAGAACCGAAGCCCATCCCCCGAGCGCCTGTACGGGAGCTGCAATCGTTCGCGTGAGCGCATAGGGAACGATCATTAACGGCACGAGGAGGGAGCTGAAAGGAACTTCCGCGGCGCGAACCATTGTCTCGCTGATCGCGAGAGTACCGGTTGCGTCGATCAGGATGCCCGAGAACGAAATCATGAACAGTACCGCGAAGACGAGCTGCGTGATCCTTCTCAAGGCAGCGGCGTTTCCGCCCGCCATCATGCAGGCAAAAATCACCATGAGCGAAGTTGCGTACAGCCAGGACGCGAGCGAGGAATTATTTCCGCCCACGACGAATGCGTACGCGAGGGCCGCCATTCCGGCTGTAAAGACAATCGCCGCACCGAACCTGCCAGTCGCGAGAGAAGCACCGGTGCCGCACTTAACAGGCTCGCCCATCACTGATATCTCGCGAGTTGCTTCGCCGCTTCTTTGGCCTCGTCCGATCCGGGGGACACGGCGATGCAGGACTTGAACGCGGCGATTCCCTCGTCGGGCTTTCGCGCCTTCATGAAGTAAAGACCCTTATAAAGATCAAGCGTTCCTTTTCCCGAGGTTTGAAGCGACGAGCGATTCGCGTCGAGCCAGTCGATATCGTCCTTCATCACCTTGTAGCGATTAAGCGGAGAGGAAGCGGAAAGTTCGTAACTGTTTATCATGCGAAGAAAGCGAAGATCCTCGGTATTGGGGGCTCGCTCGACAGCCTCATCCATAAAAGTCGTTCCTTCCTCGAGGAGTTCCATCGCCTTCATCACTTTTTTCATTTTATACTGTGAGTCGGCTTCGAGGGTGAGAAGACTGCCATAATAACCACGCGCGACGGGGTCCTTGTCCTTGAGCGGCCCGAGAAGGCTCTTTCCCTTGTTCAGATTTCCGGCGGGATCGACGCGCGAGAGATCGTGATAGCGGATTCCTTCCGCAAGATCGGACTTCGCGTCCGACCAGGCGACAAAGGATACGAGCGAGAGAAGGACGGTAAGGCACACAACGGTCTTTTTCATACAATACTCCTTGGGGTTGGTAATCAATATCCGGCGGTGCCGCAGAAAATAAAGCGGCCGTCGCCTTCATGGTTCACGCCATACGTGAACGTGAAATACGCAAATACGGGATTCTCGAAAAGAATGCGAACGCCCGCGCCGTAAGCGTCGAGCGTGTCGTCCGTTTTTTCACCGATGACGGGATCGACCATCGCGACGTCGCAAAAGGCAAAACCCTGAACGATGCACGGAAAGGCGGGCGGAAATTTGAAGGTGAGAAAGTCGTGGCGGAGCTCGACGGAAGCAAGCGCATAGTCCGTCGCGACAAGCTCGCCGATTGCATAGCCCGAGCGGACGTTCCGGTCTTCGGTGTAATACAGGTCAAAGCCCGCGTCGGGAGGAAGCTCGTCCGGAGAAAAGCCGACACTGCCGGAAAGAGCGAGGACGGTTTTCCCGGTAAAGCCCGCATGTACCCAGGCAGTGAGGTCGCCCTTGCTCATGTCGAGGTCGGGGTACCAGTACCCGCGCGCCTCGCCGCCCCATTCGCTTCCCGTTCCTGCAGCGAGGTACTGCTGATAGATTGCGAAAGGCTGAAGCGAGAAAAGTCCCGACGAACTGAACCCGAACCGGTCGCACGCGCCGTCGACGCCGAGCAGAAGATCGCTCGTGAGGTACCAGCCCGCAGTGAGCGCGCCGTAAAAACGGTTTTCACGGGAACCGGCGTACTTGCCGTCATACTCGCCGGGCCCGTAGTAAAAAAGTCGCGCGCCGAGGGCAAGCGGGGTGCCGCCCACGTCCGAATGCATAAAGCGAAAACCGCTCTTGTTATAGCCTGCATACACCAAAAGAGACGCGCGGTCACCGAAGAGCGCGGCCTTTCCCGCCATCGCCCAGATGCCGCCGCCGCCGAAGCGCAGGAGGAATCCCTCGGTAACGGAGACGACGACCATCCGCTCACCCTCGCCCCCCTTCGATGCCAGGGGAATGACCGACGCTTCGTACACATAGCCGCTGTCGAGAAGCCGCCTTTCGCTGTCGAGGCACCGGCGCTCAAGTGTGGCTTCGTTGACCGCGAGGCCCGGACGAACACTCAGGAAGGAACGAATCGTTTCAGGCTTAATCGCGACGGGAGAGCCACCATTTGCACTTTCGGGATCGAAGGCAAGGCCATCTGCCGTCCAGTCGTATTTTGCCTCGCCGATGAAAATCCTGACCGTCGTTACCTGCACGGTTTCTTCCGCCGCGAGCAAGCCCTGCGTCGCAAGAGAAAGGACGATCACTGCCAAAATTGCCGGTAGCATGCCATTTTTCATATACACTCCCTTAACTTACTTGCAGTCACAGTACTATGTGTATAGTAGTACTACGACTGAACGAGAAAATCAAGGAGAATTCGCAAAAATGTTAAAAAAAAGGATGCGCGAGGGATTGAAGCGGAATGAGTCGCGGACGCGACTCTTGGAGCGGAAAGCCCGGTCGAGCGGGCGCCCGGCAGGGGCCCGGCCGACGCGCCCTGGAAGATGTTTAAAAAGTCTCAGGCCTGTAAAAAATCCTCGACGTCGCGGAGGGTTGGCATCGCCGTCTGGGCGCCTTCCCGGGTAGTTGAAATCGCCGCAACAGCGTTCGCAAACCGGATTGCAGAAACCGTGTCGTCTCCCCGCGCGCGGGCAAAGGCGAACCCTGCGTTGAACGAGTCTCCCGCCGCAACCGTGTCGACTGTCCGCACCGCAAAGCCGGGGACGTGAACGCACGAGGAGCCCTCAAACACATACGCGCCTGAGGCACCCGCCTTGATGATTACCGTCGGAACGCCACGCGCGCGCAAGGACTCGCCTGCCTTCCGGATACCCGCTTCGTCCCGGGTATTCTCTCCGGTGAGGAGGCACGCCTCGGTTTCGTTCGGGGTTATCACGTCGATGAGAGCGAGGAGGGTGTCGGGAAGCGGAACGGCCGGAGCCGGGTCGAGGATGACGAGGGTGCCTCGGCGGTGCGCGATTGTCGCCGCCTCGAGTACCGATTCAAGCGGGATTTCGAGCTGCAGGAGGAGAACCTGCGACTGCTCGATGAGCGTGTGATTTTTTTTGATATAGTCCGCGCTCACAAAAGCGTTTGCTCCGGGCACCACGATGATCTCGTTATCTCCCGAGTCAGTCACCGTAATGCTCGCCGTTCCCGTGGTCGTGCCCGCCATGACGGAAATGCCGCTCCGCGAGACGCCCGAGCCGGAAAGGATTTCCCCGTACTGAACGCCGAGCGGGTCGTCGCCGATTGCGCCGATCATTTCCACCCGGGCGCCGAGCCGCGCGAGCGCTACCGCCTGGTTCGCGCCCTTCCCTCCCGGCATAAAAGCGAAAGAAATGCCCGTGATCGTTTCGCCCGAAACCGGAAAGCGCGGAGACCGCGTGACGAGGTCCATGTTGATGCTGCCGGCGACACAAAAGGTATTTGCCATTGGACAAGATCCTCCCTGTCCATTGTACAACGAAACGGGCTGTTTCGCACCGTCAGTCCGCAGGTGCATGAAGTGCGGGTACCGCGATCAGGGCGGACGAGGAGCCGAGCGCGGCGCGGAAGGTATCGAGTGCGGGGACCTCCCGCGAGATCAGGGAATGATCGATCGGTATCAGAACGGCAGCCCCGCACGAGATCGCAATCTTCGCCGATTCCCCTGCCTTTCGCGCAGTGTCGTCCGACAGTATCGCGATGTCAGAGCGAACTGATTCGAGTTCCGGGACGAAGTCCGTGGGGCCCGCGTGGTAAATCCTCACGCCGCCGAAGGTAATGACGTAGCCTGCGTTTCCCTCGAGCTTCAGGTGATAGGCTTTGCTTTGCGGCTCGTACGCCGCGATCGCCTCGATTCGCACGCCCTGTATGGTCGCGCCCTTCCCGCTCTTGAGAACGCGGTTTCCGATCCCGAGCGGATACGGGGCCACGACGACTGTGCCCGGCTTTGACAGCGCCTTGACCTTTCCGTAGTCGAAATGATCCTTGTGAAGGTGCGTGATGAGAATGATTTCGGCCTTGTCTCCGTCCTTGAAACGGTAGGGATCGATGTACACGACCTTTCCGTTCGCTTCGATGCGCATTGACGAAACGCCGTACCATTCTATTTTTCCCAGCGTGTCGGCGACGGCCGCCGCGTGATCGCGCGGAGCGCATCCGGCGGCTGTGGCGAGAGCAAACACGGCGACAAGCGTGGTAACAAGCGCGAGTGCCACGCGCGGCAATGCCCCTCTGATTTTCGAACGATTCTTTTCTTTCATGATGGTGACTCCTTCACCCTGTTCGATCCGTGGAAGGCCCCCGATGTGACAGATTTTGCGCCTTTTATCTCCTTGCGGCCCGCGCACGGACCGTGCTACCATTCATCCGTGACAAGCGAAACGCCGATGGCAATAAGTGCCCAGACGGACGAGGATCTCGCGCGTTCTCTCTCGGACGGCCTCGAAGGCGCCGCCGAGGAACTGCTCAAGCGCCACTTCGACCGGGTTTTCAACCTCGCCTTCCGCGTGCTCCGGGACGAGGACGCCGCGCGCGACGCATGCCAGGAAGGATTCCTCCGCGCATTTACCCGCATCTCGACGTTCCGTTTCGAATGCACGTTCTCAACCTGGCTCTACCGGATCGCGCTCAACGCAATCCTCGCCCAGGAAAAACGTGAGGGGGAGCGCGACCTTGAGCGCTTTTACTCGACAGCCGACGAAACATGCCACATTGATTTGGACCGTTGGCTCGCCGAAGAATACCCGGACGAGTCCCGCCTTAGTCCCGAGGAACGCCTGCTCGTCGAAGAAGTCAGAATGCGCTGCGTGCTGGGGATGCTCATGTGCCTCGAACGCGACCACCGCGCGATCTTCGTGATGCGCGCGACGCTCGGCTTGCCCTCGCGCGTCATCGCCGAAATCGTTGGCGAAAGCAACGCGAATGTGCGAAAGATTCTTTCGCGCGCTACAGCGAGACTTTCAGCGTTCCTTTCGCAAAACTGCGGGTGCTTTAATCCCGACGCGCCGTGTAGATGCGCACGTACGACGCTCTTTCGGGACGAGCGCGAGAAAAGAATGGGTGGGTCGGAAAAGAACGGTGATGACGGGATTTTCCTCGATGCGGTGCGCGACGCCATTGCGCGGAACGATCCCCGAAAACTCCGCGCGATCGTCGCGACCTGCGCCGATGCCCTCGGCGTGCTCGAGCGTGAGCCCGCGTTCCGGGAGTTTCGCGCGCAACCGGAGCTCGCGACGCTCGAGAACATTCGAAATCACGCTGACTTCGCCAAGCTCGTCAAGCCGTAGAAACGCGCACGATCGTTCTTCGACAGGACGAATGAAAAAAGGCCTTCCCCTTGAGGGAAGGCCTTTTGCGTAATTTTACCGGAATCGTTATTCAGTTAGTCCGTCATGCCTTGAGCTTCGCCGAAGCGGTCTCGAGAGCTTGAGCGTCAACCTGCTTGCCGTTCAGGTACACGAACACGCCGTCGCCGGGGTGGGTGTCTTTGAGCCTGATGGTGCGCACGTTGATGAACGAGTCCATCTTGTGCTGCATGATGCGGCCGGTTGCCCGCGCAAAGAGTTCCTTCGATCCCCTTGCCACGCACTTGTCGCACACGCACACGAGATAGTCCTGCGTAACGAATGCCGAGTCGGCTTTTTTCCGCACGTTTGAGCAGACGAAGTCGCCGTTAACCCGGCTGTACGTCGTGTGCAGAAGTTCATGCGCGACGTGGGAGTTCGGCTCGCCGTAGAAGTCCTTGTACAGGCGAAGGATATCGGGATTCTCCTGGGACTTGCGGTATTTCGAAGTCTTGTCGATGTCGACGAGAATCTTCTGGCGGTTGGAGAGCACGCCGATCTTTTCGGGAACGGGATGGCCCGCGCCGCAGATGCAACCACCGGGACACGCCATCACCTCGATGAGGTCGTAGCCAACGTCGACACCCTGAATGATCTTCTCGACGAGCGGCTCCGCGTTATGGAGACCGCTGATTACGGCGACGCGCACCGTGGCGTCGTCAGTCTTGACGACGGCTTCCTTGAGTCCCTCGAAACCGCGGATATCCTCGAAGTCGAGGTGATCGGTCAGCGGCTTTCCGGTGAGCTTCTCGACAGCCATGCGGAGCGCTGCCTCGGCAACGCCACCGGAGGCTCCGAAAAGAACGCCTGCGCCCGAGACCTGCTTGTACGGCTCGTCGAATTCCTGCGGTACAATTTCCGAAGGTTCAATGCGCATGAGGCTGAGCATGTTGAGCATCTCGCTCGAGGTGAGCACGGCGTCGACGTCGCGGATTCCCTCGGGTGCGAACTCGGGGCGCGCGGCTTCGAATTTCTTCGCGATACACGGAACGATCGACACGACGAACAGGTCCTTCTTGTCGATTTTCGCGAGCTTCGCGTAATGGTTCTTCACGGTCGCGCCCATCATCTGCTGGGGAGACTTGCACGAGGAGAGGTGCGGGATGAGCGCGGGATACCGGCGCTCGACGAAGTTGACCCAGCCGGGGCAGCACGAGGTGAACTGCGGCATCACGCCCTTGGAAGCGACGCGGCCCAGGAACTCGGTGGTCTCTTCCATGATCGTCAGGTCAGCCGCGAACGAGAAGTCGAACACGCGGTCGAAGCCGATTCTCTTGAGGAGTCCGGACATGTAGCCCGAAGCCTGCTCGAAGGGGATATTGAAATGCGCTGACACGACCGAGCGGACCGCGGGAGCGACGAACGCGACGACGGTCTTCGAGGGATTGTTGAGCGCGCGAAAGACTTTACCCTTCTCGCTTCTCGCCTCGAGGGCGCCGCAAGGACAGGCGTTCACGCACTGGCCGCAGCTGACGCAGTCGGTTTCCTGGAGCGGAAGTCCGCTCTTGGTGCCGACGAGCTGGCGTCCATGCTTGAGGTAATAGGAAAGAACGTCCGGTCCTTCGATTTCGGCGCACGCTGCGATACAGCGGCCGCACGATATGCACTTGTTGTGGTCGCGCACGATGAACGGATGGTCATCGACGACGGGGATATACGGCCGCTCGTGGGACGGTTTCGAGAACTCGATGCCGTGGTCGGTCGCTTCCTTGCGGAGGTCGCAGGAATAGCGTTCCTTGCAACCGCAGCGGAGGCATCTTCTCGCCTCGTCGCGCGCGTCCTTCTCGGAAAGCCCGAGTTCGACTTCGGTGAAGTTTCCCTTGCGCTCGCCCATCGCGATCGCGGGCATCGAATGGCGGTTCACGCGGGGCATCGCCTCGTATTCCCATTTCGCGAGATCTTCCATCGAGCCGCGGCTGCAACTGTAGTCTTCCCGCGATTCTTTCGCGTAGCCGATGGTGAGGAAACTGTCCATCGCCTCGGCGGCGCGGCGACCCGCGGCGACCGCCTGGATGACGGTGGCGGGACCGGTTACGCAGTCACCACCGGCAAAGATGTTGCTTTCGGAGGTCTGCATCGTCTTGCCGTTGATCTCGACGTCGCCCCATTTGTTGAGCTTGACGGGAAGGTCGTTATAGAGAAATTGCGTATTGGTGCTCTGACCGATCGCGCCGATGATGGTGTCTGCCTGGATCACGACGTTGCTGCCCTCGACGGGCACCGGGCGGCGGCGTCCCGAGCGGTCGGGCTCGCCGAGCTGCATCTCGATGCAGTTAACCTGCTTCTTGCCGTCCTTCACCGTGATGCTGTTCGGAGCCATCAGGAAGAGCATCTCGACGCCCTCGTGCAGGGCTTCCTCGACCTCGTACGGCTCGGCAGGCATTTCATCCTGGGTTCGCCGGTAAATGAGCTTTACTTTTTTTGCGCCCTTGCGGAGCGCGACGCGCGCGCAGTCAATCGCGGTGTTACCGCCGCCGATGACGACGACGGTGTCGCCGAGCTTGATCTCGACGCCCTTGGTTTCCTGCGCGAGGTAGTTGATGCCGAGCCAGACGCCGTCAAGGTTTTCGCCCTCGACGCCGAGCGGGGTCGCGCGCCATGAACCGATCGCCATGAAGACGGCGTCGAAATCTTTCTGAAGGTCCTCGAGGCGGAGATGGGTACCGAGCGACTTGCCGGTCTGGATCTTTACGCCGAGTTTTTTCATCAGGTCGATTTCGCGGTCGAGCGTCGCCTTGGGGAGCCGGTACTCGGGGATGCCGTAGCGCATCATGCCGCCCGCCTCGCTCTGGCGCTCGAACACGGTTACGTCGTGACCGGCGATCGCGCTATAGTACGCGGCGGAAAGTCCACCGGGGCCCGCGCCGACGATCGCGATGCGTTTGCCGGAATCGGCTTTCTTCGCAGGAAGCCAGGGTTCCTTCTGCGCCATGTCCCAGTCGGCGACAAAGCGCTTGACGTAGTTGATTGCGACGGGGGTGTCGACGAGATTGCGGCGGCACTGGGCCTCGCACGGATGCGGGCATACGCGGCCGCACACGAGCGGGAAGGGATTGCGATCCTTGATAACCTGGAGGGCGTTACCGTAATTTCCGTTACCCGCGTGGCGGAGGTACATCTGGATATCGATATTCGCGGGGCAGGTCTGCACGCAAGGCGCGACGCAGTCTGCGTTGTGGTCTGAAAGAATTTGCTCGAGCCTGACCTTGCGGTAGCTTTCGAGCTTCGGTGTGTTGGTATTGATGACCATTCCCTCGCGGATCGGGGTTTGGCAAGCCTTGACCTCGCGAACGTCGGCACCTTCGCCGAGCTCGATGACGCACAGGCCGCAGTTTCCGTTCGACCGCTCAAGGCGGATATCGTAACAGAGATGGGGAATATGCACGTCTTCCTGAAGCAATGCCTGTAGAATGGTAAGCCCTTCGAACACTTCCATCTCGCGTTTGTTAACGGTAACCTTGATTCTTTTTTGGTCGGTAATGGTATTCATGAACTGCTCCACAAGTCGGATCATCCGACGATAGTTTGTGGGCGTATTATAGTAAAAAATGTCATTTCTTTCTATATAGGATCCGCAAAAAAATACCAGTATCGGAAAAACTTGCGGTTATCGCTCGCGGGACGCGCTTAAAAGTCCGGCAAGTTTTGCGAGCCGGGAGCCAAAATCTTCCCGCTCGACCGTTATTCCCGGGGGAAAGGGAAGTTCGAGGCCCGAAAGATCAAAGACGCCCTGCAATGTCGAAGAGCCAAGGTTTTGCATGACCGATTCGGCGCCTTCGGGATCCGAAAGGGCAAACACCGCGAGCCGGACGCTCATGCGGCGCGTGAGATCAGGCAGCTTGTTGATGGGAAGAATGTCATGACCGAGGAGCGTAACCCCGACGCGAAACGGATCGGGATCAAAAACCGCGAGAATCTTGAACCCGTGCAAGTGCACGGTATTGTTGGCAATAACGGCCTCGGCGAGGGCCCCCGATCCGATGAGAAAGATATCGGCATAGTCGTCGCCGCCCAAAAAACCGGTAAGGATTTCGGCCGTCGCGCTCACGGGAAAACCGCACCTGGCGCGTCCTTCGGCACCGACCATTGCGAGGTCCTTTCGCACCTGAATGGCGCCAAGACCGAGCCGTTCCCCGATAACGTCGGACGAGAGCCACAGAGAGCCTTGTGTTGCTTCTTCCTTGAACAGCCGTAAGTAAAAGGGGAGGCGTCTGACTGTCGGAAGCGGTATTCCCCGGAGGTTCATTGGCCCATTATACGGGTTTCACTTCGTGCGCGCTACCGGTTTTTATCCCCCGGAGCACGTAAAAAATACAAATTATCGATATTTTTTATCACTTTTATCCAAAATTCCATTGCACAAACAATTCTTATTTGATATTTTTATATCGATACAACCGCTACGATTAAGGAGCATATCACATGTCACACACACTTACCGAAGCCAGGCGCTTCGAGACAGTCGTCGCCGTGCTCGATCGATATGAGCGCGACAGCGCTCGCCTGATACCGATCCTCCAGGCAATTCAGGAAGAATACCGGTACCTTCCGGAAGAAATAATGACCTACGTGGCCACGGCGCTGGAGATATCGCCCGCGAAAATATACGGGGTCGCCACCTTCTACGGGCACTTCTCGCTCGAACCGAAAGGAAAGTACGTCGTCAAGGTTTGCGACGGAACCGCCTGCCACGTAAAAGGCTCGGGGAATCTCCTCGACGCGCTTCGCGCCGAGTTTCGCCTTGAGGGAAAGGCGAAGACGACGACCGACATGCTATTTACCCTCGAGACAGTCTCCTGCCTCGGCGCGTGCGGACTCGCGCCGGTCATGGTCATCAATGAAAGCGTCCACGGTCTCGTGACCGCGGAAGAGGCCATCAAGATCATCCGCGAGATCAAGGCGAAGGAGTCAGCGAATGGAAACGCGTAAGGAAACGAGGATTACGGAGGACGAACTCCAGATCATCGCCGCGATGTGGGATGCCGCGCGCGCAAAGATCACGCGCCGCGTAGTCGTGTGCGCGGGAACCGGTTGCATCGCGAACGGTTCGCTCAAGGTCCACTCCGAGCTGAAAAGAGTCGCCGAAGAAAAGGGTCTCACCGTCAGCATCGCGCTCGACGTGCATGACTGCTCGCCCAAGGACGTGCTCGCGACGAAAAGCGGCTGCCAGGGCTTTTGCCAGGTAGGACCCCTCCTCGCCATCGAGCCGGACGGAATCCTTTACACCCACGTCAAGGAAGCGGACGTGGCCGAGATCGTCGAGAAGACGCTCGCCAAGGGAGAGGTCATCGACCGACTCCTGTACGTCAACCCGGTCACCGGAACGCACCTCAAGGGAAAGGGCGAAATCGCGTTTTACGCAAAGCAGGAACGCCGTGTTCTCGCTGCCTGCGGATTCGTCGACCCCGAGGACATCAACGAATATATCGCGCGGGGCGGCTACAAGGCCGCGCACAAAGCGCTCCACGCCATGAGCCCCGAAGAAGTGTGCGAGACGATGAAGGCATCCGGTCTTCGCGGCCGCGGCGGCGCGGGCTTTCCCACGGGACGAAAATGGGAACTCGCTCTCAAGCAGCGCGAGAGCGAGAAATACATCATCTGTAACGGTGACGAGGGTGACCCGGGAGCCTTCATGGACAGAAGCGTCCTCGAAGGCAACCCGCACGCGATCGTGGAAGGCATGATAATCGGCGCAAAGGCGACGGGAGCCGGCATGGGCTACGTATACGTGCGCGCCGAATATCCCCTCGCCGTCACGCGGATTCGCAAAGCCGTTGAGGACGCGCGAAAGGCGGGAATTCTCGGCAAGGGAATTCTCGGCTCCGCATTCAACTTTGACATCACCGTCATGGAAGGCGCAGGCGCTTTCGTGTGCGGAGAGGCAAGCGCAATGGTCTCGTCGATCATGGGTAACCGCGGCATGCCCAGGCCCAAACCGCCGAGAACCGCGGAGAAGGGCCTTTGGGACAAGCCGACCGTCGTCAACAACGTCGAGACGCTCGCCCAGGTTTCCGACATCATCCTTTTCGGAGCGGACGAATACCGCAAGCTCGGAACGGAAAAATCCCCGGGAACGAAAACCTACGCGCTCACCGGACACATTGCGAACACCGGTCTTATCGAAGTGCCGTTCGGCACCACGCTCCGGCACATCGTGTTCGACATCGGCGGCGGCATTCTTGACCGCGACGGCAAGCCGAATGACCGGGCCTTCAAGGCAGTTCAGATCGGCGGACCGTCGGGCGGATGCCTTACCAAGGATCATCTCGACATTCCGATGGACTTCGACTCCCTCACGGAAGTCGGCGCAATGGTCGGCTCTGGCGGTCTCGTCGTAATGAACGACTCTACCTGCACCGTGCAGATGGCGCGTTTCTTCATGCAGTTCACCCAGCACGAATCCTGCGGAAAGTGCGTTCCCTGCCGCGAGGGCACCAAGCAGCTGCTCGCGATGCTCGATGACATAATCGCCGGTAACGGTACCCTCGAAACGCTCGACCTCATGGAAGAACTCTGCGAGAACGTCATCTCTTCGTCGCTGTGCGGCCTCGGCGCTTCTGCCCCGAACCCCGTACTCTCGATGCTCCGCCAATTCAGGAGCGAATGGGAGGCGCACGTCGTCAACAAAAATTGCGCGACAGGCCAATGCTCGGCCCTTACGCCGATCACGATCAACCCGAAATCTTGCGTCGAGTGCACGATGTGCGCGAAAAAATGCCCGGTCGGCGCAATCACCGCACAGAAGGGAGAACCCTTCTTCATTGACCCCGCGAAATGCGTCAAGTGCGGCGTCTGCATCAACGTCTGTAAATTCCACGCGATCAGGAGAGGCACACTATGAACGGATACGTTACGATTGACGGCATCAAGGTGCCGATAGAGGGCGAGAAGAACATCCTCGCAATGTGCAAAAAAGCAAAGATCGACATTCCGACTTTTTGCTACCACAGCAAGCTCAGCACGTACGGCGCATGCCGCCTTTGTCTCGTCGAGATAAACGGAAAGGACATTGACGCGAGCTGCGTCGTCCCGCCGAAAGACGGCATGACGATCCGCACGAATACCTCGAAGATCCGCTCGATGCGCCGCATGAACCTCGAGCTCCTCCTCGCGAACCACAAGCAGGACTGCCCGAGCTGCGAACGCTCCGACTCCTGCAAGCTGCGGGAACTTTCTTCCCGCATGGGCATCCGCGAGCCGCGCTTCAAAAACCTGAGAATCGAGCGGCCGAAAGACACGCGCTCCGCTTCTCTTGTTCGCGACCCGAACAAGTGCATTCTCTGCGGCGACTGCGTGCGCTACTGTTCCGAGATCCAGGGAATCGGCGCGATTGACTTTACCCACCGCGGATCCGACGTTGTCGTGAGCCCCGCGTTCGGAAAGTCCCTCGCCGACGTCGACTGCGTCAACTGCGGACAGTGCGCCGCCGTATGCCCGACCGCCGCGATCGTGCCGAAGAGCCACGTCGACAAGGTATGGAAAGAGCTTGACCGGAAGGAAGCGATCGTCGTCGCGCAGATTGCGCCCGCCGTTCGCGTGGCAATCGGCGAGCGCTTCGGACTTCCCTCCGGCGAAAACACCGCAGGCAAGATCGTCACCGCGCTCCGCATGCTCGGATTCGATCAGGTATACGACACGGCGTTCGGCGCCGACCTTACCGTCGTAGAAGAGTCGACCGAGTTCCTCGCGCGCTCCGCCAAGGGAGCTTCCCTCCCGCTCTTTACCTCATGCTGCCCGGCCTGGGTTAAATACGCCGAGCACTTTTTCCCCGAGCTCCTTCCCGCCCTGTCGAGCTGCATGTCTCCCCAGGCGATGCTCGGCGCGGTTATCCGCGAGGATGACGCGAAAAAGGGACGCACCGACGGAAAGAAACTCGTCGTGGTTTCCGTCATGCCCTGCACCGCGAAAAAATACGAGATCTCGCGGCCCGAGCTCACCCGTGACGGCAAGCCGCTCGTCGACTGGTCACTCACGACGGGCGAACTCGCCGACATGATAAGCGAGGCGGGAATCCGTTTTGCGGACCTTGAACCGAGCGCGATGGACATGCCATTTGGCTTCGCCACCGGCGCCGGCGTCGTGTTCGGAAACGCGGGAGGAGTCAGCGAGGCAGTCGCGCGCTTCGTCGCGGGCAACCTTTCCGGCGGAAAGGCGTCCATCCTCGATTTCACCGAGGAGCGCGAGGGAGTCAGGACCGCGCAGGTCACCGTCGGCGAGCGGACGATATCCGTTACGACCGTACAGGGACTCGCGAACGCGAAGATCGTCGCCAAGGAAATACTTTCCGGCAAGCGGAAGACCGACCTCGTCGAAGTAATGGCCTGTCCGGCCGGTTGCGTCGGCGGCGCGGGCCAGCCCATCGATCCCGAGGGAGTTCTTGCGAAATCCCGCGCGGACGGCATCCGGGCAGCGGACTCTTCACGCGAGCTTCGCTCAACTGACGAGAACCCCTTCATGGATCGCTTCTACGCGAATTGCCTGGGAGCCGAAGCCGGCAGCCATCGCGCGCATGAGCTCTTGCACACGACGTTCGTGAGCAAGAAGCGCATACAGGACACCCAGATCCCGCTCGTGCGCGGAAGCAGCAAATCGAAAATCGCGGTGAAAGTCTGCGTCGGAACGAGCTGCTTCCTCAGGGGAAGCCAGACTCTCCTCGGAGAAATACTCAAGCGCGTTGAGGATGAATCGCTGATGGAAGAAATTGACGTCAGCGCAACCTTCTGCGCCGAGCGCTGCAACAAAGGCCCGACGGTCCATATCGGAGACGTAACGCTCACCAAGGCGACGGCAGATATGGTAATGGCTGAACTGCAGAGCAAGTTGAATCGTTAACACTAAAAGGATTACCCCGGGTTCGTTTCCTCACCAGGACATTGTCCAGGCGAGGGGTGAGCCCACCCCCCAATGGGGTGATCCTTTTTTTTGTTTATCGCCGCGGTTTCGCTATCGTTTCCGCGGCGAGCTTTCCGGAAGAAAAAGCGAACTGAAGGTTAAACCCGCCGGTGTCCCCATCGACGTCAAGAATCTCCCCCGCAAAATAAAGACCGCTCACGATTCTCGATTCCATCGTCTTCGGATTGACTTCAGAAAGCGAAATCCCGCCGCGCGTCGCCATCGCTTCCCCGTAGCCGCCAAGAGACGCGACGCGGAACGGCATCGCGGTAACGGCAAGAGCCAAATGCTTCCGCGATTCCCTGTCGAGCCGGGCGATTGCGGTTGAGCCGTCGATGCCGCAGAAGGCAAGAGAGGCAAGAACAAGCCGTTCGGGAATGCCGAGCGAACAGACAAACGCCTTGACCGTCCGGCTTCCCGCGCTCCCGCTCGCGGCAATAAGAGACGCTTCGAACTCATCACCTTTCATCGAGCCCGGCAAACAGAGAAGAATATCGTCGCCTGAGCGAATGAGCCTGCTCGCGTCGAGTATCCCCGGACCGGAAAGACCCTTATGGGTAAAAAGCACGTCGCCCGACGAGCGCGCGACTTCCTTCCCTTCCCGGACAATCCTGAATTCCGCATCCTTGATGGAAACGCCCGCGCAGTCGGCGAGCGGGTAATTCTCTATGATGAGCGGCGTGAGGGAAGGTGCGGTTTCCGCGATTGAATGGGAAAACTCTTTTGCAAAGCGGTAGCCGTCTCCCGTCGATCCGGTCCCGGGATATGATTTCCCGCCCGTCGAAAGCAAAACATTGCGCGCGCGGAATTCCGCATGTGCCGTTCGCGCGATAAAGACTACGCCCTCGCGCACAATCGACTCCACCTGCGCGCCGTACGCGATCTCTACCTTGAACTTAGCCGCCTCGGCGAGAAGGACATTCAAAATATCGCGGGAACTCTGCGAAGCGGGAAAAATCTTTCCTCCCGCCATCTCGACGAGAGGGACTCCATGAGTTTCGAAAAAATCAATTAAATCCTGATTGGTAAAACCGAGAAGCGCGGGTTTGACAAAACGGGAAGCGTCCCCGTACCGGGTCAAAAAATCGGCAGAGCCCGCCGCATTGGTAACGTTGCACCGCGTGGAACCGGAAGCGAGAAGCTTCTTTCCCGCCATTGCGTTTTTCTCGAGAACGAGAACGCGCAAACCTGCCTTGCCCGCATTGATCGCGCAAAAAAGCCCTGCGGGCCCTGCGCCAACGACGATCAGATCGTATTCCATTCCCCCACCCTCTCGCAGCGTTTTCTCGCGGTCATACTACCCATAATCGCGGCGAAGGGGAAGCGGAGCGTAATTTTATTGGTGTGATCTTACAAATACCTGACGGTCGCTTCCTTGAGGTACTCTTCGCATAAAAGCGTCTTTATTTTCTTTACGATGTTCCGCCGCATCTCGAGCTCGACCGGCATGTTCGGATCCTGATGAGCCTCGTTGATTTTCGTGCCGACGATAAAGGTGATGCGGTCGCTATCGAGCATGAGCTCGACGATTCTCCGCGCGCCGTTATCGGGCCCGCGCTCGAGTGCGTCCCCGCCCCCGATCAGCGCGCCGCGCTCGAGGATCTCCGAAACCTTGCCGAGCGTGATAATCCCCTCGGTCACGAGGTCGGCGCCTTCCATTCGCGCGGTAGGCGGGACGATGGGGTCCATGTGCTTCAAGTCGAGCTTTATCGGACGTCCGAGCTCGCGCGCGACGATATTCGCCGTCGTTCCGCCGCAGAGAATCTTCTTGCCCTGAAATCCCTGAAAGATCCTGACCATCTCGACGTCCCGCTCGGGATTTACCGGGGGTCCCGACATGATCAGCAGCTCGCGGGGGGCGCGAAAATAGATAACCCCGCACGTGATATCGTCCTTCGCGCTGAACCCGTCATTTTGCTGTGCCTGCGTGACTACCGCGCGCGCAAGCTCCCGCGCGCTGATCCCTGGGGTACCAGCGATTTTCGCAAGGAGAAACTCCCGCACGCTTTCAATTCCCCAACCGAGCGGATGTGGGCGCGTCCCCATTCCCGACTGCGTAACGCCGTCGGAAAAGAACGCGAGCCGGTCGCCCGGAAGCGCGCGATACGTCGTGTACCGAAGAATCGCCTCTTGCGCGGGCGCGGACTTCTTGTTTTTCCGGTCAATTACGATACGCTGAACCTCAGGCTCCACAATTTCGTTTTGCCGGATGAGCACAAAGGGAGGATTGTCATATTCCATGATACGCACGGAAGAATCCGCCGTGATGTCGACGAGGGTAAAAGTCGCGTAACTGATGCCGCGAACCTTGCACACGGGCAAGGTATTCATGATGATTCCCGCCGCGCGTTTGATCGGGATATTCGCCGCGACGAATTTCATCGCCATCGTCGCCGTCAGGATAGAAAGAACGCCGGCTTTAATCCCGGAACCGAGTCCGTCCGAAAGAACCGTGATCACCCGCCCGTCGCTCTCGTCTTTCTGCGAAAGGAACGCGTCGCCTTCCGCTCCCTGCCCGGCCTTGCATGCCTGACAGTGACCGACCTCGACGAAGGTGCCGCCGTCCGACAGCTCGCTCATTCGTCGTCCCCGTCTTCGCCGGAGAACGATTCGATGATGGAATTGAGCGTCGCCTCGGTTTCCGCCGCGTTCTCGCCGAGCAAGTACGCGATCTTCTGCACAACCGCGAGATTCTTGTCGATGACGCGCTTTGTCTGCTTGATCACACGATCCTTCCGTATCTGCGGAGCGGTCACGTCCTGAATGACGCCGCACGCGCTGTCCCCTTTCTCGATGGAGAAAACCGTCGCATGGTATATTTTCTTACCCTCGCGAAGCTCGTGCTCGACCACGTCCGGACCGTCATCGACGATAACCTGACGGAAAAGTTTCGAGAGAGCGGTGATTCGCTCGAGATCGGCACCTTCCATGCCGGGCCTCGCGTCGAACATGCTCACCACTTCATCGCCCATCAGGCGCGCGAAATTCTCGTTGCATTCGATTATCCTGAGGTTCGCGTCGCAAATGACGACGCCCGAGGGAATCGAGCGGATAAGACCGTTTGCTTTTTTCTGCGCGAGCTTGCGCATGTAGGAGACGCACATCGTCTTCTCCGCGCGCGCCTCGATCATCGCCTGCACGAACGCGCGGCACGTGTCGTAACCGCAGCTTCCGCAATTGAGCTCGTCCTCGACGGAGACCTTGCCGACCTGCCTGAGCGCCGCGCGGATCTCGTCCTCGCCGTGCATGGGGGCAAGGGCGCGGATAACGGAAAGCGTTCCGGACATTTCGGGCCGCTTTTCGCGCAGCGTGTCTCCTGCCGTCCGGGCATAGGCGAGAAGCCCGATGCGCCTCATCGCCGTCGGCCCTTTTGTCGCGATCTGTGGACCGTTGACGCAGCCGCCGGGGCACGCGAGAAGCTCCATGAAAAGCGGACCTGAAAGGGACGCGGGATCGAGGCCGCGAAGCGCGAGCTCGATCTCGTCGAGACCGGTAACCGACATCATGTCGACGCGTTCGGTCCCGGGATACTTTTTGACCGACGCGATCATCCCGCCGTCGATCGGATAGAGCGCGCCCTTCGCCGCGCGAAAGGGAATAAAGTCACTTTCAATCCGGGATAAGCCGATACCCTCGTCGAGAAGCCATCGCCTGAGATCGCGAAACGTAATCGCGCAGTCAATCGTCTGCCACGCATCGGCTTCACGCTTCTTCGCGATGCACGGCCCGATGAACACCACCGCGGTATCCGGGCCATAGGTTTTTTTAAGAAATCGCGCATGCGCGAGAAGCGGAGACGCGCGATCGGTGATGCAGGGCGTGAACTCGCTCATATAGCGCTTGACGTACTCGACCGCGACCGGACACGCCGATGAAAGGAAAAGTTTCCGCTTGGCAGAAGCCATACCCGTTCCGGCGATAGCGGGAGGAACCGCAGCGGCACCGGATTCCGCCGGCGCGCCCGTGATGGGCCGGTCGAAAGCGAACGAGTCAGGCCCGTGAACCACGCGCTTCCCGCCGTCACGAAAGTCTTCGGCAATCTGCGCGGAAACAAAGTCCGCCCCGATAGCCGTCTCCGAAACGCCGAAAAAGCCGAGCCGCTTGACCGCGGTGACGAGCGCGCGCGGGTCAACTCCGGCGAACTCCGAAACAAACGAGGGTGCGAGCGAAACGACCACCCGCTCGCGCAGTTTTAAAAGCTGCTTTGCGCGCGAAAGATCATCACGCACCCGCTTGGCACCCGCGGGACAAATCGTCACGCAGTGCCCGCAAAGCACGCAGAGCTCGGGCACGACCATCGCATGCCCGCCTTCAACCCGGATCGCCTTGACCGGACATTCGCGGATACACTTATAGCAGTCCTGACACTGCGTCTTTTCGGTAAAAATCGGATTCTGGTAATTCATCGCGCTTCCCTGCACAGCTTGTGCTCAAGGAGATCGAACAGCATCTCGGGCTCGACACCGCTCAAAAGCTCACCGTTAATCCTGATGTTCGGCCCATCCTTGCAGTGACCGTCGCACAGGCAGCCATTGATCTCCACCCGGGCAGCCAAATTATGCGCGTGCAAAAAACGCTCGACGATCTCGACATTCAGATTATTGCCATGGGAAAAACACGAACTGCCCATGCACAGCGTGATAACGGTATCCGGTGTATCCATTCTGATGCTCCAAGTTATATTGTATATTTTTTTATCGATAAGGTCAATACAATTTGGACACCGGAAATACCGCAATTCCTCTATCTTTATATAGAAGAAACACGGGAAAAAAGGATCGCAGAAACCCGAAATGGATTCCTGATTCTGTCTTCAATAGACCTTGACCCGCTTCGCGTACACGGGACCGAAAAAATCCCTGAGCATACGATCGAGCGTGCCGTCTGCCTTGATCTCGGCAAAACCGAGACGGGCACGCTCGAGCAGTTTTTCTCTCCCGTCACCCGGTTTTGCGTAGAGACCGGTCGCGATGGTCGTATAAGAAAAATCGGTGAAAGTGAATTCGGATTCCCTGCCCGGGAATAATTTGCGTATAGTCAGCAATCCGCCGACATCCGCGGTGGACACATAGTCTACCCTTCCGGTTTCGAGTTTCAGGAACATAGTGTCGAACGGACCCTCGTCAACGATGATGCCCGCCTTTTCGAACATGGATTTGAGCGGAGAATTGATCACGGTACCGACCGTCTTTCCGGCAAGATCCTCAAGCCGGGTAATGGGCTCTTCCCTTTCGTTCTTCGTGAGATAAAAGAAAACTCCGTTTGCCGCCAAAAAATGCACGTGAGGATACTGTTGTCCCGGAGTATTCGAGGGCGTCACATACACATCAAGACCGTCGGTTTCCAGTAGCTTCAACATACGCCCGATCGGAAGCCACTCAAATTCAACCTGGCAGTTCTCCCTGGCAAGCGATTCCGCAATGACAAGGTTGACGATGCCGCCCTCGCTCGTTAAAAGTGGCGGCTGGATCCCAATCGCGATTTTTACTGTTTCAGCCTGCGCCGCAACGGCGAAAAGAGCCCAAATGGCAAACACACAAATTTTCTTCGTTATCATACCTTAAAGTGTGTACATATTGGACTGATATGCAAATATGCGACTGTCGATAAATCCAATTCGGCTCTGAGATGGGGGACGCACCTTCAGACCACGCCGCGCTAAACAGGCTCTTACTTCCTCGTCCGGAAAGGTTAATCCCTTCCGCACACCGCCTGCGCCAGGCCATCGAGGCCAAAAATCGGCGCATGAGTTACAAGCGTTTATCTTTCCGGGCGAGGAAGGATTGTTTATATCAGGCGCGGCGATTCAGGGCGACTCACTTTTTTCTAGTAAAACTCTCGCGGCTTCCCCTGGTTTCGAAAGTTTCGCAAAAAACACCGACACGAGCAGTTTTGTTCCGTCAGAGCGAAACGTTTCTTCACCACCCCTTCGTCCTCTACGAAGAAATATTTCTTAAATCCATCGCTATAAGAATGAGTTAAACCCGACTCGCGCCCGAGGGCGCTTGAGGGGTAACTCGGGGTCTTATAGGGATATAGGGTTGGATTATTGCAAAAATTGATGAGATTAAAAAAAGATCAACATACTATGAGGGCCATTAAACTATAGTGTCTTAATTTGAAGAATTCTTTAGCTTAAATAATCCTAATTCCACGACATCAGGGGTATCGGTTAAAATAACTGATAATGCACCATTTAGTCTTTTATCAATATGCTTAATCTTATCAATACTAAGGGATCCAATACTATTTATTTTTCCAGTTAAAAAACCATGGTCATTGATTGAAAACAAACCGCTACCCTTTGTATAATCTAGCATGAGTTCAACCTCATATCGGTCTTTTTCATGTGTGATTTTTAATACACAGTTATCTATGAAGTTTCCCTCAGAATCAATTCCAACCCACTCTCCTTCAAATGATAATTCTTCACCCTGATTCATAGTCGAACTATTAACTACAACTGAGGATGTTTTTTCCTTTGATTCCTTACAAGATGTAATAAAAAAAACTGAAATGATAAGCAACAGTAGTTTCATTATTTTCATTTTTTTGTCCTCCATTTAGAAATTTGAATTAAAATAACCAGAACTTATAATTTGGTTCTGATTATTTTTTTTCTGCCAAGAATAAGCAGAATAGGTTCCGTTAGTCCATGTAGTAGGATTTTTATATGTTCTTTTCCAATTACTAACTCCGGTAAACTCGGAATGTAGATGAGGATTCTGTCCTCCCGTAGATCCATAAAAATCGTCAGGATAATCTATTACTTTCTGGTCAGGCGAAAATGATGAACCTATATCCAGTTTGTTCACCAAGGACGGGTCCAAATGTGCCATTCTCCACCGAACACCAGTACCATATTGCTCTAGTGTTAATAAACCATTACCCGTACTCCGAACAAACCAATAGCCATCAGGTGTATAAATCGAATCCCCTCCAATTTTTTGCTGGTCAATTCCTGTATGAAGCTCAGAATACAATGAACCATCAGCTAATTGATAATCGGTTAACTGTTCTTCAAAGTTTTGTGTGACTGTGGCTCCAGGAACTATCTTACCAACATCAAGATTATGGTTAAAATTATAACTGATCATCTTTTGCTCTTTCTTTGAATATGCTTTTCCATAAATCGCTTCAGCATCAATTTTCTCAACCATACTCGTCATTGATAAATAGGTTTTTGCTGATTTAAAATTGTTCTCAATAAAACCCTGATATATTTCTTTCCCCACGCTTAGGCTCTTATACAAAGACCCGATCATTCCGAGTGATATTGTTTTATCTTGGTTATATTGGTTTAAATTCATTCCCAATGTAATCGTTTTTCCATTCTGGGTAATTGTTTTTACAACCCCATCCTTATTCCAGAAACCTTCTGCATTCATAATCATACCGGACCCTTTCATCATATTTTGAACTGCAGCAATATGCTCGGGATTATTTTTATCAAGACCAAGTATTTGAATTAAACCTCCTTCTACTTGAGTTTCTTTCACTCCCATGGAGCTAGCACTACGTATTATAGTCCCATCTTCATCCCTGAGTGAAGCAAAACCATCATAGGCAATACTTCCATCCTTCTTTAGCTTCCAATAATCCCTACTCGAGTCGTAATTTCCCGCTACGTACTTGCTGAATTCTGCATTACTCATGGACAAGTTGTCAATCTCATTATTCAGGAATCCCGAGCTTTCAATCAGGCCAGTATAGAGCCCATCGTCCCTAATCCGCTTCGCCATCTCGATATGAGCCTTCACCGCCGATTCGGTTTCCCCCTGCTGGTTCGCGCTTTTCTCGCCATCGCGATATGCCTCATGCTGCATCACGACTGCCTCAAGAATCTGCGCCATCGCATTGTCGCTATATTGGGCGAGTTTGATGTGATACACGCCGTTTTCGTCCTTGACCGTCTCGGCGAGTTTCTTTTTGCCTTTTTCGTCTTCTGAGGTGTTTCCATACTCGACTAGCGCTTTTCCCGAAAGCGAGGCTTCATAGAGTTCCTTTCCTTGTTTGTCCCCATAGGAAAAAAGCGCGCGCTGCATGACGCTGATATCGTTTCCTCCGTTCTTAGCCTTCGCCGCCGCGATCCGCTTATTCTGGTCAAGCGCGGTAAGGCCATTGAGCGAGCTCATGAGTTTCCCGACGTTTAAATCAGTTCCGCTCATGCTGACCGCCCCGTGGGTTCCATCCTTTCCAAAGCTGAGTTCAAACAGCCCGGTATTCACGATCCCGCCATCCTTGTTCTTCAAACCGAACATACTGGTATTAAGCAGGTTTACCGAGGCATTACCCGTCATACCGTAGGTTACACCCGTTGAAGCGATATTTCCAAGAGTTCCGGTCAAGTTTCTCACGCCACCGAAGTATTTATCGGAAAAACCGATGAGCGAAGAATTGCTTATTGAAGCGTCCAGCGAGCCCGTCACGTACGTCCCCGCCATGCCCGCCGCGACGCTCGCCATGGCGCCTTTCCCAATTACGCCATTCCCGAACGCGTCAGCGTCAAAGGCGGCACCACCTTCCATAAGACTCCGTACGCTGAACGAGTTGATCGCGCTCGACGCCACGTTCGAGGTGAAAATGGATGCTCCGCGCGCAATACTTTGTCCAATTATGGTTCCGGCGGTATTCCCCAACAGTTTACCAGCCCCCGCAAAACCCGCACCTCCTGCCTTTCCGCTTACCAAACTCACCGCGGCCTTTTTCATGAATCCTTCGGCAGCGGTAAAGGGGTCCATGCCGCTCGACATGTCCATCAGCGTGAATACCGCGTCGTCAATCATGTTGAGTGCGGCATTGAGGAGGAAAGCTCCCGCTCCCGGAGCGATCACGCCGGCCGCGATCGTCATTGCGATATCGGTCACCGTTCTCAGGTTCGGCGCCTGCATCCAGCTGCCGCGGTCGTCCCAGAGTTTCCGGTTATACGCGGGTTGTCGTGCCTCGGCTTGTCCCGCGTTCTCGATCATTTTGTGCTGGATATAGAGGCCCATGAGCCGGCCCGTTTCGCCGGCGCCTTCGAATTTGACGTTCTGCTGCCAGTCTTCGAGGTCGAGCGCAGAGTCTGCGTCGTCTTTCATGACCGGGGCGTAGCCGACCCAGTCGTTGAACTTTCCGTTGTTCTTCACCACGACTCGTTCGCTTGAGCCGAGTTCGTCGGCAAGGTCGAGGTACGCTTCATACCCGGTGGCATCGCTCGTCGCGGTCGCGTTTATTTTTCTCGTTTTCTCGACGATGTAGCCCACATAGCTTTTACTCGCTTCGTCATAGCGAGTCTTTGTGTCCGTGTACGCTTCGTCGGCCATGTACTGCCGTTCGTACGTCGCGCCGAGGAAGTTTCCGTCTTTGTCGCGTTCACCGTAGAGGAGGTCGTACTCTTTTGGAACGGTGTCCATGACTTGCTTGAGGAGGGCTTCCATGCCGTCGGAGCCGACGGTGGCGTAGTCGAGGCCTTCGGGAAGGGCGAAGTCTTTTGCAAAATCTTTAACTTCCGTTTTGAAGCGCTGGTAGCCGAGGATGGTGTGGGTTTCGTAGATGTTATCCATGAGCGTGGCGCCGACGGGCGTTTCTTTGGTGAAGTTATCGCCGTTTTGTTTGAAGCCGCTATCGAGGAACATGTTCTTGAAGCTTTTCCAGGTTCTTTCATTTGAGTCTTCGAGGCTTTGCTCTATTTCGCCCTTTGCGTTTTTTAGGGTGTCCATGGCTTTGTTGTACTGGATGAAGGCGAGGTGCGCCTGGAGTTCGTCGTCTTCGCGGGTCTGATAGGTGCGGACGCGATCCAGGATTTCGGCGTTGGTAAAGGATGCGCGTTTGAGTTTCTGGAAGATGACGGGGGTAAAGCCCGCGACTCCGTTGCCGAGGTTTTTCGCCGAGCCGAGGAGGCCCGAGAGGAGGTCTTCATCGAGGATGCTCGAGAGGAGGATGTCGGGCTCGGGCGCTTCGATGACGTCCGCGACGATAAAGGCCGTTGCCTCGCGGATGGCATCCTGGGTGATGGTCGGAATGCGGTTGAGTATGGTTTTGTCGCCGAGGCACATGGCCTGGGTGACGAGATCCTTTGCCCACGCGTCTTTCCGCTCGACAAAGGCGGCGTAGCGATCGTTCCAAAGGGCGCATTTGTCTGCGAAGCTCCGCTCGTAGGCGTTTTGCCAGGTTTCCGCGGCCGCGCGGAGGGTATTCCCGCTGCGGGTCCAGGCGGTTATACCGCGGGAGAGGACCGCGTCCATTTGCTCTTCGAACTGCTTTTGTTCCTGCTCGAGCGCGGTCTTCTGGAGGTCCCACTCGGATTCCCGAACGCTTGTATAGGCGGCGAGCCGGTTCGCGTTCAGCGTCACGAGGGCTTCCCGGAGATCGGCGATGACCGCTTCACGACCGGCGTCGCGGATATAGCTCTTTTCGCCCTGGAAGTCCCCGAGTATCTTCAGGTAGGTCTCGTAGGTTCTGATGCTATCCTCGCGCGAATCGTACACATGGGCCGACGTTGTGGTTTCGTTCCGGCGATCCCAGGTTTTCGCGAGCGCGGCGGTAAAGTTGAATCCCGCGCGGTAACCACTGGCGACGGAGGAAAACGAATCGCGGAGGGTTTGCGCGGCGCCCACGACACCGATTTTTGCCACAGAGGCTTTTCGCCAGGATTCCCAGGCAGCGCGAAGGTTTGCTATCGCAAGGTCCTCTCCCGCTTTCTCAGGTCTGGTTTCAAGGTACTCTCGGGTTTTATCGGCAATGAGCGCGATTCCGGTTTGAGGGTTCTTTGCGTCGGACGCGATGGCGGCTTCCCATTGTCCGACGGTCGTCGCGGTTACCTCTCCGGCGGAAAGGATTCCGCCGTTTACGAATGCGTCGTACGCAAGTCGATAGTTTTCCCCGTTTTCTCTTTGCGCTACGGCGATCCCCGTCGGTTCCTGTCCCGTTCCGTCCGAGTAGAGGTAGGTGTCGAGTTCCGTTCCCGCTTCGGCGATTCTGTCCCCGTATGAGCCCATGATCGCGTCCATAAAGACACTGACGCTCTGGTAGGCTCCCGAAACGTCGTTCTTTCCGTTGGCCCCGAGCAAGGCGCGCAGGTACAGGCGCTTCGTCGCATCAGGCGTGCTTTCGGTTATCGCGTAACCCGCGAGAGTCAGGATGTCATCGATGGGCTTTGTCGCGTTTCGCCCTGATGCATTCATGATCGATTCGACGAGTCGGTCTATGGTCACGCTCGGCGCGCCCCCTTCCGGGTCGCCCCCGATGAGGACGGCGAGAGCCGCCTTGCTCGAAAGGTAGTTCTGCATGCTCGTTGCGATTGTTTTTTGGGATTGAGCGATGCTTCCGGCAATTTCATCCCGAATGCGCGCCGCGGCATTGCGTTGACTGGTCGCATCATCGCGCGCATTGTGCCACGAACCGCTTACCATGGGATGATTCTTTCCGGCGTCCTGACAGACTTCGCGCGCAGCATTGTAAAACTTCGCCGCGAAGGTCGAGTCGACGAGGGCTATCGAAGTAGTCAACCCCTTACCCGGAAGGAGATTGTACATTGCGAGCAGTTTGAAAAAAGCATAGTCGGTATCGTTCTTTGACGCATTATACGCGGCATGGATATCCCCCACCATGGTTTCGAGTTCTTCGGTATAGCAGTATGCGCGAATAGCCTTCTCGAGATCATCGTCTCCGGACGAACCGCCGAAAATCGACAGGACTGATTTCTCAAAAGGTTTTGCGATTGTACTTGCGTACAAGGATTTAAGCCATTGAATATTCCCCATAAACGCTTGAATTGCGTTCGGATTATACCATGATTCGGCGACTACCTTGTCATATGCCCGTTGATAGTAGTGGTCCCAGGTCTCGTATTCTCCCGTAAGGTTTAACTCTTCCCAGGTCAAGGCCTCGGACCATTCGCCCATGTCCCTTCCCTGATTTCTGATCATCCAGTCGGAAAGATCTCGCTCGAATTCACTGAAAGCTTCATCGTCGCCTCGCGTAAAATATAAAGCGATTGACTGTTCATCATAAAATCCGCCCGACGAGAAGCTCACCGTTCCGTTCGAGATCCTGAGCGAGTTGAACAGGGTGAGCATCTCCGGGCCTGTGAACGAACCCCTCAGTTCAGTAAGCCATTCGTTAACCGTCTTCATGTCGTCGTCGCTCCCGAACGCGATCGGGGCCGAAGAGGTAGATGACACGGCGTTCTCGTATGCGTCTTTATCACGCTCGTACACCGCTTTCGCATAGCCAATTTCAGTATCAAGGAGAGTCTGCGCCTGGAGGACCGCAAGTTTCCCGCGATATGCGCGCTCGTATTCGTCTTTGAGGCTCCGATACGTGGCGTCGCGTTCGTAAAGGGTCGCGTACTGGGCCTGCGAGGCGTAGAGGGACTCAAGCGCGTCGACCGCCGCCGCTGCGCGCCTCACGTGGTCGACCGTTTCTTCGAGGCGGGTGTCCGGATCGACGGCTACAAGCCCTGCGCCAGTGGCGGTTCCGTCCTCGCCCGATTTCGATCCGGTACGAAGGTAGGGAGTCGAGGCGTATTCGTAAATCGCCTTTGCGATCTTTGATTCCTGCTTTCTCGACTCAAGCGTCTTATACGCGGCTTGCGCGGCCGCGTATCGGCTCGTATACATTTCTTCGAGCTGGCGATATCCTGCCCCCGCGAAATCTCCCTGGGCAACGGATTTTTCTGACGAGGGGTCGTCAATGGCTTTTTCCCATTCGAGTTCGAGACCGTCGATGGCCTTCTCTGTTTCGGCCATTTTTGCCTTGGTCGAGGCCGCCGCTTCCGCGATCGATTTTCCCTTCGACTCCTTGAACAGTTCGACGGTCTCGCCGAGCGATTCAAGCGTCTCGGCGAGCGCGGTTTGCTGCGCCACGAGTGCGGCATACGCCTTCCGGCTTTTCTGGTACGAAAGCGAGGCAGCTTGGCTCGCCGCGCGCGCCTTAAACGTTCCGAATGCCGCGGGAAGCGCATGATCAACGGGATCTGCTAGCGCGATTGCACTGGTATCGGCAAGGTACGCGGATGTTGCGGCGACGGTAGCGACGTCATTTGTAATCCATGATGCATAAAAAGTACTCAGGGAGACGGCGAGCGTATTGAGTCGCGCGGCACTTTCGAGGCCGTCATTGACCCGCGCGTTCGCGCTGTAATACGCGGCTATTCCGTTTTTTTCATTCAGCACTCCGTCGACTTTCTGGAGGCCCGCGAAGGAAAGCGCGGTGTCGTCGATCTTTGCCGCGTCGTTTTTGTTGGTGATAAAGCCCTCAATGCCGAGGTTTGCCCGCCACGCGCCCAAAGAACTCGCGGCGATCGCGTCGCAGTCCGAAGCGATGCGGGATTTTAGCGCGGCGATGGATGCGGCTTCCATAAGGGACTTGCAATGCGCGATAAGGGAGTCTTCCTCGTATGACGCAAGAGATGCAAGCGCCGTATTGCTTGCATCTCTCGAGTCGTCAAGATACCCCTTTATGCCGGCTGAGTTCGCGCCGTCCTCGAAAAAGGGATCGTCAAAGGAACCGGATGCCCGATACCGCGCGGCGTCGGCTTTTTCCGAATCGGTAAGGGCGCCGAAAATATCTTGTCCGATATAGGTCCTGAAATCTCCGTCAAAGGATGCAAGGTATCCGTGAACCGCGCCTACGACGCGGTTAAACCGGAGAACCTCTTCTTTGTAATCCTCCCCGAGCACCGAAAGGTCCGGGGAAACGTCCCGACCCGAAAGAATTCTGCGTTTGAGCGCGTACGCATAGGCCGATTGATCGAGCGCGTACCCCATGAGGGCGCGGCCGCCTGAGTCCGCGCCACTGAATAAAGCGGGATCGAGTCCTGGCGCGGCAGATATTCCCGTAGCGCTTGTCATCTCCGCAAGCGCTTCCGCGCTCTCCGTTTCGCCGCATCCCGTTTCTTCAAGCGCGGAGGATAGAGACGCGTAAAAAAGCGCGGAGAGAATTCCATCCGAAGCGGTTCCTGCCTTAGCCGTTCCAACGAGAGAAGAGAAATGATCGCCGGAAGAATAAGCGGATGAGATGAAGCCATCAACGGCATCGAGCGCGTCACCGTTCGTAAATGTTCCGCCGCCGAAAATCGACGCAAACGAAACGAGAAGAGACAGTGGTTCCGTCCTGTCCGGATTCCCGTCCGACATCCCCCCTGCTAGATACGCAGCGGCAGCCGTCGTATCCCCGCCGAACGAAATGCCTGCGAACGCAGATGTCATATCAAACGGCGAACTCGCGTCCGATGACGAAAGATACGTCTTGAGTCGAGAAAGCGCCAAAGCCTCTCTCGCGAGCGATTCCCCGTTCTCCGAAAATGCTGCAAGGTACGACTCGGGCGAAGCGTCTTTGAGCGCGAGAATGACGCGAAGTCCCTCAAGCGCGGATTTCTGCTTCGATGAGGCGCAGTCATACCCGACGGGATCCCTGAAAAATTGCGCGCGTTCCCAAAGTGTTTCCGCCGCCGCAACGACGGATGCGCGCGCACGATCACGGCAGCTGTTACCCGGATCGGCCGCTCCGATAGAGTCGAACCATGCCGCGTATTCGCTTTCCCACGTCCCGAATGCGGAATCCCCGAGCGCGAGCCTGTAGGCGCAAAATGATGTGGCGAGAGAGCCGATCGCGGCCTCCCTGGTCGCGTCAGTAGTCTCCGCCCCGAGGGAGTCGAGTTTGAAGACCGCTACGGCGCGGGCCTCTGGCGGTTTTGAACCGTCAAGAAACGAAACCGCCTCACCGGAAAATTCGGTGAGACTCGCGGACTTTGCCGTCGCTTCCGAATCGAGGGAAGCCGCGGTCCCGGCCGGAAGATTTCCGAATTCGTACAGCGCGCGGGTCTCGAAGAGCGTGACAACCTCGGAAAACCAGGCAGACACGCCATTCGCGACGGATGCTGAAAGGCCTTTGGTCTCAAGGAGAGACTGCTCGCTTTGCGAAAGCTCCGCGAGACGCGCAAGCGCGTCGTCACGGCTCGCAGGAGCGAAAGAGTTCCAGAGTGTTTCGCTATCCTTGAGCGTCAAGACCCCGTTATCTACCGATCCGAGACCGTTATCCTCGAGCCAGCCCGAGAGGGCCGCTACGGCATTTGCGCGGTATGATGCCTGAAGGCCGGGAGAAAGAGGTGCATACGCAGCGTACTCCTCTGCCGCACCTGTCAGGGCGACCGTCGCGCGGTACGCGTCCGCGATATAGGGCAGCGTAAAATCAACACTCCCAGAAGAGAGTACGGTATTTCCAGCGAGATATTCCCTGACAATAGAATTCACCGCGGCAAGCTCCCGCAGCTTTTCCTTCCGCTCGTCGGCGCCGAGCGCCGGATTGACGAGAATCGACCCCAGCATCGCGATGGCTGACCTGCACTCGGTCGCATACGCGAACAATGCCTCGCCTTCAAGACCACGGTCTTCTCCGAAGATTCGGTCTATGGTCCAGGCAAGGCTCGCACTCGGATCGTCCGAAGAAGACGGTATGGCTTCCGAAAAACCTTGCGCGGACGAATCGTGTCCGTCGGCGCTCTTGTATGCGGTAATGTCGCCGATCAGCCGGTCAAACGCGGCATACTCCGCATCGAGCCGTTTCTCGAGGAGTGCTCGACGCGCGTACTGCTCGCTTTCCGCGAGCAGAACGGTAGTCCCCTCGACGGAAGAAGCCGGAGGAGAATCAAGAGCGACTTTTTTTGCGGCTTCATACGCCGCTTCCGCGGTGCCGGAAAGAAGGATCCGCACGTCCATCATCCGCCTCTCGAGAATCCCGGCAGATTCCGCCGCGAGCGTAGCCGCAACCGTTTCGAGAATCGACGAAAGCCGATCCTCGGCGATTTCAGTCTTCATTCGCTCGTATCCCCCATACGATTCCTTCAGAAGCGCATATCGGGAATCAGCTTCGTCGAGCGCGAGCCCTTTCGAAACCATTGCGAGAAACGCGCTTTCCGAGGAGAAGCTCGCCCCGTCAACGCTGAACGCTGACCGCGCATCGTATTGTTGCTTGAGATCCCGAATGCCGGGCACGGGCGAATCGTCGAGCGGATCTCCCTGAATGAGCGCAGAAAGCGCCTTCGACGACTTTGCAAGGAGCATATCGTTTTCGTACGCAACGGCGCTTGCCGAGAGCGTGCCCGCTGACTTGGCAATGCTTCCGTCCCCGGAATCAGACGCGCGAAGACGCGCAAGCGCCTCATAGTAGGAGCGAAATTGTCCCGTATAATAGTCGGTATTATTGAGTTTTTCCGAGATCAGTATTTCGGAATATAATTGTTTTTGCCCGGAAAGAAGTTCCTTCTGCGCCTCGAGCTTCGCCCGTATCCCGGCTATCGCTTCGTTTTGTTCATCGAGTGCCGCGTTCACCGCATCAAGGCCCTTAAGTTCCGATTGATAAGCCGCGAGCGCGGCATTATAGCCTGCAAGAGCCGAGGAATAATTCGCGAGCGTTTCGGCTTCAGTATCGCGCGTATAATCCGTATCGACGGAATAGTCATACACCGCCTGCGCGACGGAGAGTTCCTTCTTCCAATACGCGCTGACCGCGCGCGCCTTCAGAAGTTCGACCTGATAATCGTCCAGATACAGCTTCTCCCATCCGTACTCGTCAAGCAGCTCCTTGATCGGGCCCGCTATCGTCTGGCCCGAGGCATAGCCGCCCACGGGAATATCCTTTCCCTCAAATACTACGAGCCCGTAACTTTCCGTGAGTTCCTTGTTCTGGGTTTCTGCCTCCTCGGCATACGGGGCGTAGACTTTCTCTATCCAGTAATGGGCCTGCTCAAGGGAGTCCTTCGCGGAGCCCGAATCAAATGACGACAGAATACCTTCCACAGAGGCGTCCGCCGATTCCATAAAATGCGTTTCAACCCTCACGCGCAGGGATTCCGTTTGCTCGTCGGTCAATACTTTCCCGAGCAGAGCCCTGTCATCTGAATTCCTGATCATCGCGGACAGATCGTCATTGCGCAGGGAACCGGACGAGAAGAGAGAGCCGAGGCTTTCCGTCAGTATCGTTTGAAACGCCATTTGTGCCGAGTCCTTCGCGGCATTTCGGTAGTAATCCTCGACGAGAGTTTTATAGCCTGCGACATCACCGAGGATTCCCCTCGAAAGGCCATCCCCGATCATGTTCGCGAGAGCCTCCTCTGAAGGCACATCCGTGCCGGTATTACGCCGTTGCGAATCCATTTCAGTCTTGACGGCGGCAAAGAGCCGGTCCGTGTACGTCGCGGGACCGAAGGATTGCGGCCTGGAGCCGTCCATCCTCGAGGCCGGTTTTGCACAAGTGATAAGCTTTTCCAGCAAAACCGAGCGAACGGCGTTGGTATCCCAGGAAACACCGTCCATCGAACGCAAATCGGAACCGGGCATTTTTCCGATCCAGTACCCCGCACTCTCCCGCGCCGTCTTCAGCATCCCGAGCGACTGATCGAGCATGTCGACCATCACGCCGATGCGCTCATTGAGGTTACCCTGGTTTGCCGCGATACTCTCATCAAGCTCGCCGAGCGCACTCTTTCGCGCGTTCTCCAGCTCGTCGAAGCGGCGATCAAAGCGTGTCTCTGCGCGCTCGCGTACCGTCTGAAACTGATCGAGCCAATCACTCTCCTTCTCCTGAAGCACCCGAAGCGCATCGTTCCATCGCTCGATCCCCGAAGCAAGGTCGGCCCCTGACTGCTGTTCCCATGCTATCCTGCGCGCAAGAAAATCCTCGCCCGCAGTATCCCAGAGCGCGAGTCCCTTCTCGAGCGCGTCCCGGAACTGTTCCTGCCAGGCGTCCCCGTCAAGGAGCTCACCGTCAACCGAGACCATCCCGACTTCCGCATCCAGTCCGTTCGTGAGTTTTTCAAGGCTCTCGTCCAGAGACGCCCGAGTTTTTTCAATCAGCTCCGCCGCGACGGTTTCCGCGCCTGTACCCTCGCTTTCCGCGCGAAGCGACGATTGATCGTAAAGCCGGTGATACCGGTAATCGGATTCCTCAAGGTCGAGTATCGCGTAGAGTTCCACGCGCTTGCCGGCTCCGAGAGCGGAGAGGCTCGCATTCCCCTCCCGCTCGAGACTTTCGCGGCGCGAGCCGGTGAATTGAGAAAGCAGTTCATTGAGTGCCCCTGACGCGCGCGTTTCCCAATCGGCGACGGCGGCAGCCGCAAGGCTCTCGAGAGACGCCTTCCACGTTCCGTACTCCTCGTCAAAAGTCGCCTCATCGGTAATTTCTTTCCGTATCGGATCACCCGCATCATCGAGCCGCACCTTTCCGTTTGAGTCAAGATCAAAAATCCCCGCAAGCTTTGATTTGCCGACTTCATCCAGAAGCCCGTCCCAATCGATGTCCTCAATGCCTGAAAAGAACCGCCGGGCGAGCCACTCGCTGAGGCGCTTTTCAGTCTCTGCCTCGTATGCCTCGCCTGCTTCCGCTCTCATCCGCGGAAGATCAAGGCCCGCATCGGTGAGCGTGAGTGCCCGAGATTCCCACTGAGCCATGACGGCATCGAGTCCCTCGCGAGACAGGGACTCCCATGCAACTTCGGTCTCCGCGCGATCCGCGCTGTCGAGATAGCGATCAAGAAGATCAAGATCGGCGGATACGGAACTTGAGCCGAAAAGCGCCGCGCAAACCGCGAAAAGGAGCGCACCGCAAGCGGTCTTCGTCTTCATTTTGCACCTCTGCTTTTTTTCCACTCAAGGCTTATATGGAATGCAGTGCAAATTGGCCAAAAAAAAAGAATGAAGAAAAAACTTTTTTATCGTTTACGGAAATCAGCCATTTCGGCTTATTCCGTACAATATAAAAGGCGCACCGGAGAAATGGAGGCGTGAAATATGCATACTATCCGATTCAAAGCCGTGATCATCCTCGTCGGCCTCCCCATCGCGCTTGTCTTCGCGTCTTCCTGCACGCGGGACGACGTAATGAGCGACACGGAATTGTCCGCGTACGCCACGGCAAAGGAGCGGTATTTGCAGGGCGACTATGAGTCTGCGATACAGGCGATCGAAGGCGAACACTTCACCTGCCGACGGGGCCATCAGGCTCTTCTCCTCGAAGCAAAGAGCGAATTTTTCCGTGGCCATCCCGAGCGGGCGGAACCGATACTCCGGGCGCTCCTGCGCAAGTATCCCCGGTATACCGAGGCCGAACTCTGGCACGCACGGACACTCCTCGCGGAAGGAAAGACTGATGAAGCAGAAAGCGCGATCGAGCGGGCAATGCGCTGGAATCCTGACGACCCGAGACTCCTCGCCCTCATGGCGAGTCTGCAAAAAACAAAAAAGGACTATCCCAAAGCTTTCGAGTATTCCATCCGCGCGGCGGATTATGCCGACGAAACCGGCAAGACTGAATTACTGCTCGCGGAGCTTTACTGGCGATTCGGCCAGAACGAGAAGGCGGCCGGGCGAATAGGCCTCGCGCGCGCGATGCTGTCGGAAAAAAGCGTTCTCGCGCGCCCGCTCAAAGAACTCGAAGACCGAATAGTGAAGGAGGATCATTGACACTTTGATCCCCGCTGCGCGACAGTGTCAGTATGGCTGCATTTGAAAAAATCGAGACGGGAATACTCGCCCTTGACCGGCTCCTCGACGGGGTCAGGATAGGGGACAATGTCGTGTGGCAGGTGTCGGAAGTTGCCGACTACGCGCGCCTCGCGCGGATTTTTGGCGAGCGCGCAATCGCCGACGGCAGAAAGCTCATTTATATACGCTTCGCGCCGCACGACGAACTCTTCGCACCCCGCGACGGACTCGAGATCGTCACCCTTGACCCCTCGCGCGGCTTTGAGGGATTTACCGGCGAGGTGCACCGTATCATCGAGCGCTCGGGCAAGGAAGCCTTTTACGTCTTCGACTGCCTCTCCGTCCTCCAGGAAGCATGGTCGGCCGACCTCATGATGGGAAATTTCTTCATGGTCACCTGCCCCTTTCTCTTCGAGCTCGACACGGTCGCCTGGTTTTGCATCCTCCGGCACCGGCACAGCTTCGAAGCCATCGCCCGCGTCCGCGAGACCACCCAAATTCTCCTCGACCTGTGGCATGATGACGGCTGCCTCTACATACACCCGATAAAAGTCTGGAAGCGCTACTCGAGCACGATGTTTTTTCCCCACCGGCTCTGCCTCGAGCGGCCCGACGAATCGATAGCGGTGACCGACGGCGTTTCCGTCAGCCGCTTTTATGAAATCGCGGGAAGGATGGACGAGCCGGGCGAATCGCGAAACCTCGACAGCTGGGAGCTTTTCTTCATGGAAGCGCGCAAGGCCGCCGGGGATACGTCCCTCGCGAAGAAAATGGCCGAGCGCATCATCGGGGGAGAGGATCGCATGCTCGCTCTTGTCGCGCGAACCTGCTCGGCGCAAGATCTTCTCGCGGTCAAGGACCGGATGATCGGCTCGGGAAAAATCGGCGGAAAGGCCGCCGGCATGGTGGTCGCGCGCCGGATCGTGCTTGAGCGCCTTCCCGAGCTCGCGGACCGTCTCGAGCCGCACGACTCGTTCTATCTCGGAACCGACGTCTTTTACGCCTACATCGTCCACAACAAACTCTGGAAACTCCGCGTGCGCCAGCGCGAACCGGAAGGCTACTTCGCCCTTGCCCCCGCGCTCCGCGAGGGCATCCTCGAAGGCTCGTTTCCGCACGACATCCGTGAGCGCTTTACCCGCATGCTCGAATATTACGGTCAGGCGCCGATTATCGCCCGTTCGAGCAGCCTCCTCGAGGACAGCTTCGGAAACGCCTTCGCCGGAAAATACGAGTCCGTCTTCTGCGCGAACGCAGGGACACCGGAGGACCGGCTTGCTTCGCTCGAGGATGCCGTCCGCCGCGTCTACGCGAGCGCAATGGACCCGTCGGCACTCGCGTACCGGAAAAAACGCGGACTCCACGGACAGGACGAACAGATGGCTATCCTCGTCCAGCGGGTATCGGGCTCTCTCTATGGTGATTTTTTCATGCCCGCAGTCTCGGGCGTCGGATATTCGCGGAACGCCTGGCGCTGGCATCCGGACATTGATCCGCGCGCGGGCATGGTCCGTCTCGTGATCGGCCTCGGCACGCGGGCAGTCGACCGCACGGCGAGCGATTATCCCCGGCTCGTGAGCCTCGACCGCCCGGACCTTGATCCTTCGGGCTCGGGAGCCGACCGCGCCGAGCATTGCCAGCGGTCAGTCGACGGCATAGACCTCGCGGAGCGCGCGTTCGCCACAAAAGATATCGAAGCCATCGTCCCGATCATCCCCTCCTGGCTCGCCTCGCTTCTCGTCGAACGCGACGGAAATGCGGAGCGATCGCTCGCCGAACGGGGAATTTTCCGCGAGATCACGATCGGCACCTGCGGAGGGGCTCTTCTTGAGCGCTCACGCTTCGCAGACGCCACCTTGCTCGCCGACCTCGGCGCGATGCTGCGCGCCCTCGAGGACGAATACGAGTCGCCGGTAGACGTCGAATTCACGATCAATTGGGCTTCTCCCGGCGACTGGCGGATCAACCTTCTCCAGTGCCGTCCGCTTCAAACACCCAAAGAAGACGAAAAAACAGCGGCCACGCGCAACAGGGGCGAAAATTTTTCCGCGATACCGGACGAACGCATTTTTCTCAGGCTTTCGAATTGCGTAATGGGCCCGGAACTTCACGCGCGCGTCGACGTGATCATACTCATCGACCCCGAGGCGTATTACGAACTTCCCTACCGCGACAAACCGACCGTCGCCCGCGCAATCGGCGCACTCAACGCCCGATACCGCGAACGGGACCTCACCGTCATGTTTCTCGCGCCCGGCCGCGTCGGCACAACCTCACCCGAACTCGGAATCCCCGTTTCCTTCTCGGAAATCGACGGGTTCACCATCCTTGGCGAAATCGCCTGGTCAAAAGCCGGTTATAACCCGGAACTTTCCTTCGGCAGCCATTTTTTTCAGGACCTCGTCGAGACCGGCATGTACTACGCCGCCATTCCCGAAGTCGCCGAGCTTGTGCGTACGGGCGAAAACGCAGGTGATACCGTCTGGAATCCCGCGCTTCTCTCGTCCGTCCCCGATCTCGCCCCGTCGCTGCTCGCCGAATATCCCCTTCCTCCGGGACTTATCGTCTGCTGCGAAAATCCCGGACTCGTTTTCGTTTCGGACGTCGTTCGCCTCTCGTGCGTATGCGCGAGAATGCAATAAAACGAGGCAGAACGAAGCACGTCATCCGAAGGTCGTCGTTCGGAGCCCCCTCAGGCGTGGGCGAAAAGATTGGCGAAAGCTTTAAAAAAAAACAGCCTGTCCGCGGACAGGCTGTCGGTACCGTGTGTACGGTACGATCCCACTTAGATCTTGGGAGCGACGGGCTTCTTGGGGGCAGCCACTTTCTTGGCAGCGGGCTTCTTGGCGGCGGGCTTCTTGGCAGCCGGCTTCTTCGCGGGGACCTTCGCGGCGGCCGCGATCTTCTTCGCTTCAGCGTTCACAACGACGTTGAGAGCCTTGATTTCCTGGGTGATCTTCGCCGACTTTGCTTCGAGAGCGGCGATCTTGCTGGTGATTTTTGAAAGCGGTGCAGTCTTTGCCATAATATACCTCTTGGTAAAAAATAAGATATAAACAGTATGTACGCAATTCGCAATAGTGGCAAGTAGTTTTTATTTTTGCGAAAATCGCGCTGCATTCGCACTGAATGCTGCATGTGCGCGAAGCCCTGTGTTCACGGGGGTTCGCGGCGCGCGCAAGTTCACGTCGCGTACGCTCAAGTTCGAGTCGTCGCCATGCGTGCATCATGCATGCTCGTATGCGTTATTCGCGGCGTGCAGTGTTCGCGGCGTGCAGTGTTCGCGGCGTGCAGTGTTCGCCGGGATTATCCTGAAAAAGCGACGCGCCGCGGACTGAATCCGCCGTCTCGACCGGATCCGGGAATATTTCCTTGTTTTTGTCCGCCATGTTCAATAATCTTCAGTACTTGTTTGACACCGCCTTTTTTACCGGCTTATACTTTCTCTGACGGTCATTTTCCGCATTCTTTGGGAGGAATCATGAAACATGCATTACTGGCGACTGCGGCTCTTCTTTGCGTCTGTTTCGTTTCGGCATGCGCAACCGGCGGTGCCACGGCGAAGGTCGACAAAGGCCCGCAATACACCGATATCCGGATATGGGAGATCGCGCGCGTGGAAACGGCGTATCCCGACGGGATGCTTTCCGGTATCGTAACGCGTACGTTCGACGAAGAGGGAAATCAGGTTTCGGAAGAAACGTATTCGGGTACAAAAGCTCTCGTTTCGCGAAAATCATTTTCTTCCGGTGCCGACGGCACGGTCGACATCGTCACCTTTGGAGACTCGGGTGACGTACTCGGAAAGGCGACGCGTACAACCCGGGGCAACCTCATTCTCACGGAAAATCAGACGAATCCGAAAGGTGAATTCCAGGCATCCGAGGAATATACCTACGATGACAGGGGAAATAAAACCCGCTGGGTGGTTAAAACCGCGTCGGGAAGCCAGGTCATTACCGAATACGCCTACGACCTCGGGCGTCTTTCCACGATTACCGTCCGCGACGGCTCGGGAGGCGTGATCAAACGCTTCGTCAAAGTCTTTCCCGAAGTAAAACCTCCCGCGCCAGGCGCAACAAGCGCGGGCGGGAACGCGAAACAGAAGGCAAAAGACGCGGCGAAAGCAAAGGAAGAGGCAGACCGTGCGGCGAAAGCCGCCGCATCTGATGCGGCAAACGCAAAACCGGTCGCCGAGGAAGAATACGACGGCGCGGGAACGCTCATTTCCAAAACGCTGTTAACCTGGGACGGGGCTTTCCTCACCAGGGAAGAAAAGAAAAACGCGTTTGGCGCGACGCTTTCCTCTACTACCTACAAGAACGATGATGCCGGCAATCCCGTGGAGATTCTCTACGCGGATCGCAATGGCCGCGCGATCGAGATCAAAAGACAGCAATGGACTTCATTTATCCGACAAATTCGGGTGAAGTAACGGCTACCAAATTGAATACTCAGAATACCGGAAGGAATCGACGAATGAAAAGACTAATCAGCTTGATTATCGCCGTCGCGGTGCTCTCCGCATCGGCATTCGCGCTCAACGACAAGGTTGTCGTGTGGGAGAAAATCTACCGCGACGCGAATACCGACGCCCAGCGTATCGCCGTGCTGCTCAAAATAATGGAATTCAAGGATCGGGAATTCGCGCCTATCCTGACTCAGGGCCTCGACCAGCTCGTCACCGGCGGCATCGAAACCGGCACCGTCTCCGCGCGGAACGACAAAAATCTTCTCGCGCGCCTCCTGGTGCGCGAGCTCGGCGACCTTAAAAGTCCCGAGGCGGCGGAACTCGTGTTCCGCGTCTATACCGACTCGAAAGAGTCGATCCTGAAAGGAGAGGCGGCGGTCGCGCTCGGCAAAATCCGCTCAACGGAATACGCGCCCCGCCTCGCGCTCGACCTTTCGGGCATAAACACGGGACCGAAGCCCTCGATCGCCCGTGACCAGGAGATCATCGCGCTTGGCCTCGTACAGGGGCTCAACGCAATGCGCGCGAGCGAGGGGTATGAAGCGGTATTCCTCGCGTCTCTTGGCTGGTATCCCTCAAGCTCGCGCGTCAAGGAAACGGCAAAGGCCGCCACGCTCACGATGGTGGACGATCCCGGCGAAAGCCTCATGGCCATTCTCGCGGTGAATCCCTCGATGGATATCAAGACGACCGCGCTCGAGACCGAGCTTGCCTCGAACGCCCCGAGCGACCGGAAAATCGACTTCGCGCGCAAGGCGCTTAAAATCGGTATAGACCGCGTCGCCACGGATCCCGCAACCCGTGCGGCGGTAATCAGGTTGAGGACAACGGCGACGGTAGGACTCACCGCGCTCAAGGATTCCTCTCCCGACACGGTTCCCCTCTACGCCGAGGTGATCAAGATGGACCGGAAAAACGATCAGACGCTCGACGAAACGCTCAAGACCTATGTTGCCCTCGGCGTGAACGGCTCCGACCCCGCGGCGGAATATCTCGCGGCGCGACTGACGGAATACAACGAATTCGAGCGAAGCAAGGCGAACACCCCGCGCGACAAGTCCCTCATCAGGCAAATCGTCACAAGCATGGGCCTGTCGAAAAACGCGAAGGTAAAGAGCGCGCTTGATGCGGCCCAGTTTATCGATTATGACGCGAATATCATCCGTCTGATCAAGGAAACCCTGCCGAAGGTTCCCGATCAGGGCCAATAGCGAACTGGCTGATTGCCCGTTTCGTAACGAACGCGCGCTTTTCTATCGTCCTGGCGAAAATTTCGCGTACGACGGGAGGAAAGTCCGCGTCGATTACCTTGACGCCCTCTTCGGTGATCCCGCCCTTTGTCGCGACGCGTTCGATTACCCGGTCGAATCCCGAGTTGCTTGCGAGAAAAAACGCCGCCGAGCCGTGTACGGTGCGCATGAGCATCCGCTCGATAGCCTGAGGCTCAACCGACATATGAGAGGCCGCTTCGCGCGCTATTACGCGAAAAAGCGCCGAGACAAAGCCGGGCATGCAGCTCGTGATTTCCGAAACAATACCAAGTTCGTCCTCGCGAATTTCCTCGGTCGTTCCGAGGGCGGAAAGCGCGAGCAGGGCGTCCGCGCGGTTATCTTCGCCGACGAGGCGGTTGTGGCAATACAGCGTCACCGATTCCCCGACTTCCGCGGTAAGGCTCGGCACGCACTTCGTTATCATGAGAGAGGGGCACACGGACTCGAGTTCACGAAACATGACGCTCGCGTTGATCGAGATTAGATGAGAGCCGGGTGTAAATGAATCCTTAATTTCGTCGAGGACGCCTTTCATTTCCGCAGGCTTTACGCAGAGAAAAATGACGCCCCCGCGCGAGGCGACGGCGCGATTATCCTCGCACGCGGTAACGCGCGAATCGCCCGAGGCGAGGGACTCGGCCTTCGCGCGGGTGCGGTTCGAGACCATGAGACCGCTATCGACGATGCCGGACTCAAGAAGCTTTCGCGCAATCATTCCGCCCATGCTGCCAAGTCCGATGATACCGACCGTCTTTCCGATGCCCGCTTTCTTTTCGATACCCGCTTTCTTTTCGATACTCGCTTTCTTTTCCATGCAATTCCTCTATCCGTCCTCAGACGACGTTAAGCCCGCACGAGGTACGAGAAAAACTTCGAGTCGACCGTGATCATGTGCTCAAGAAGGATTTTCTCGACGATGAGATGGAACAGTTGGGTCGGGTCTCCCATATTGCCTGCGAAGGCCGCACGGGTAGCGCAAGCCTCGGCGAAAAGCGCTGAGTGAATAGCCTTGTGCTCCTCGAGATCCGGATACGCTACGCGCGCAAGGATATCTTCCTCCTCGGCGAAATGGCGCTGTATATCGGCTATAAGCTCATCCATGAGACCGAGCAGCCGCTCGCGGGGCACTTGTTCGAGCGCAAGGCTCAGAATCGTGCTTCCCTTTTCTATGAGGTTCCGATGCCCGTCATCTATTATACCGTTTCCCGATTCCCATTCGGCCCGCCAGTCTATGCGAACGGCGGCGGCACTGGTAAGGGTCTCGGGTTTCCAGGTCTCGACGCGGTTTCTGCCGCCAGTCTTTGCCCGGTACATCGCCTGATCGACGCGCTTGAAGCAATCCTCGCGCGACTCGCCTGGAAGCCGCTCGACGACGCCGAAGCTCGCCGTGATGATCCCTGCGGGCTCCATTTCCGCCTCGAAAAGCGAGCGCCTGAGCTTTTCCGCGAGGCTCGTCGCCCCCGCGAGTCCCGTCTCCGGAGCAAGAACGAGAAGTTCCTCGCCGCCCCACCGGAACAGCAAGTCGGTATCGCGCAGGTTGGACTTGATGCGCCGGGCGACCTCGACGAGCACACGGTCGCCAATGTCGTGGCCGAACGTGTCGTTCACATTCTTGAAATGATCGATGTCGATCATCACGAGCGCGAGGGGCGACCGGTACCGGTCCTGCCGCTGGGATTCAGCGGCAACCGCGCCTTCGAGCGTATGACGGTTAAGAAGGCCGGTAAGCTCGTCCTTGAGTGCGAGGATCTCGAGCGCGGTGTTCTTTCCCTCCATCTCGTGGAGAAGCTGCGCCGTATCGAGTATGACGATCACGGCCATGAGAAGCGTCGAGGAAGCAATGGAAAGGATAATCGCGCCGGCGGAAAGAAAGTTTTCGCCAAAAGGACCACGGAACGTCGCGAGATTGACCGCATTCATCGTGAATAGCACAAGGCGGTAGGCAATGATAAACGCGAACACGGGATATATCATAATCCGCGCTCTTTTCGGAAGCCATTCGGCCCCCATCGCGAGTGCTATGATACACTCCAAGGAAAGGGCAATCGAGAAAACCGAGGCGAGCATCGCCCGTTGATAGGGAAGACCGGTGAAATAGGTCGCCGCGAATTGCAGAGCGGCATAACATGAAAGGTATACCCAAAAACGAGCGGGCCACGCATTCCTTTTGCCGTCAAACGCCCGAATTCCCCAGGCGAAAACGCAATAGCTTGCCGCGAGCGAAAGGTTCGCTAAATAGCCCATGGTGTTCCGGTTCATCCGCAGGATCAGGAAAAAAAAGGAAAGCGCGAGAAAACAAAATGCCACCGCGTAAATAACGAAGGGTCTGCTCTTCCGCGCGAGGGCGATGAGGATCGCTGAGAGCGCAAGTGCGAAAGCCATGACGGAATGCGACAGGGCGATATCGATAATCCACATTGTATCCCGCTCCGATTATTGAAATGCGTGTAACTGCATTATTACCGCGTCACGCGCTGTTCGGCAAGCCATGCCATGAGGGATTTGCCGTCATGGAACGAGCACGCATCGTTGAGCGCGTAGATCCACGAAAAATGACAGTGATACGCGAACGGGTTTCCGTCCTTGTCCCGATAGCGCCCCGATGGATCGAGTATCGCTTCCGGAAAAAACGCGTCAACGTCGCGCGCGCCAAATTCGGTGAGCCGCCTGGCGAGCGGCTGCGATGATCTGATATACGGAACCGTGTTGTCCGACCGCGCGTGAACGAGCCGGAGCGGCACGCGGGCAAGTGCCTTGAGTTCCCCGTCACCGATCCACTCGTCAAGAAACGCCTCGCATGCGGTAAATGCCGCGGCGAAAAAACCGGGATTGTCCAAAAGCAGCCTGAAGGCCATGAACCCGCCGTTCGAGCAGCCGCCAAGATATATGCGCTCCGGGTCGATGCGGGGATTCGCCTGAACAAAACGATTGATCAGTGCCATAAGGCCCCGGCTATACTTCGCCGAGCCGTCTTCGGAATACCGGCCCTTCCCGTCGTCCATCCACATGGTCGGGCATTGGGGAATGAGCACGAAGGCGCCGCCGAGGGCCGACTGCGCGCGTTCTCCCGCGAGATGCGTTACCGGGTTTCCGAGAAGCGCGACGAGCGGCTCCGTACCGCTTTCACCCGCCCCGTGGAGCCAGATGACAAGAGGATAGCGGTCCTTCCCGGGATATCGCCTGACGGGACTGAAGTGCGCGTACGCGAGGCTGACTTCCCCGAACTCGCTGTCATGAAACCGGAATGATCCAGCTCGGCTAAATTCTTCGGTAACCGGCATGATGGGCGCCTGCGCGCGCTCGGGGCCGATAACCTCCCCGCCCGGCAAGGTTATCGTGTGCTCGAGAGACACGGGTAAATTGCGCACCGTCAGAACATCGTATCGGAGAATGGAAGACGAAGCGACCTCGGGACCCGTCGCGAGCTCGAGGGTCAAAAAACGGCCACTTTCCGATTCCTCTCCGCGGGAAAGCGATCGATAGACTCTCGTCACCGTACGGAATGAGCCTGAATCAACGGCGGTAACGCCTTCGACGGGAGAGCCCGGAAAGCGGAGATTAGCCTGAGGCTCCTGGGGAACGGAGAGCGCGCGCTGAAAGGCCCATACGGTAAATCCGTCAGGGCTGATCACTCCGTCAGGGCTGATCGCACCGAGGGGCCTTTTCTTTCCCACATCAAGCACGATGCGGGAAACCGAAGGGCCCCAGTCAAAGGCTTCGATGACTGCTCTGTAGCGAGGTTTGCGTAAACCGAAAAAAGAAAACATGGAGACCATCCGTACAAAAAAAATAATTACCCTCCGACCGCGGGGCGGGCGGCAATTGCATGACAAGAGCATACCATGAAAACGACCGATTTGCTTGATTTACCCGGCCTTCCGGTGCTATAACATTCCATCCCCGCAACCTTAAGGAGTAATCGCATATGTTTTCAGGATTAACGCAAGATTTATACTATGGCAATACCGCGCAGGATTGGCTCATCGCTATCGCTTTCGCAGTCGGAAGCGTGATCGCCGCACGCGTTTTTTACTTTATTACGACGAAGGGAATCAAACGGCTTTTTGAAAAGGCGAAAAGCCGCCTGATGTACATTCTCACCGATATGCTCGAGGAGCCCCTTTCGATGCTTATCTGCATCTCGGGCTTTTACTACGCGCAGCGGCGTCTCGCCCTTCCCGAGAATATCGACCGCGTTACCGACCGCGTGATTACCTTCGTCGTCATCCTCGTCATCACATGGGCAATTGCGCGACTTCTTGACGACCTCATCTCGCAGTATCTCGTGCCCGCAGTCGCGAAAAGCGACTCGAAACTCGACGACCAGCTGCTCCCGATCCTTCGCAAGGCATCGAAGGTGATAGTCTGGATTATCGGTTTCGTGGTTGCGATCGACAATGCGGGATACAACGTGGGTACCATCGTCGCGGGACTCGGAATCGGTGGACTCGCCTTCGCGTTCGCCGCACAGGAAACAATCGCCAACTTGCTCGGCGGTGTTACGATCTTTATCGACTCGCCCTTTCGCATCGGCGACCGGATCAAGATCAACGGCTATGAGGGATGGGTCCGTGAAATCGGACTCCGAACCGCGAAGCTCGAAACCCTCGACGGCAGGCGTCTCACGATGCCGAACGCGCTTTTTTCCAAGAACGTCATCGAGAACGTGAGCTCGGAATCCGCGACGCGCGTCATCGAGACCATCGGAATCGCATGCAACCAGAAGGCGGCAATCGTCACCCGTTCGATAGAAATTCTCGTCGAAACGCTCAAGGCAAATCCCGATCTCGACGAACGGTCGACCGCGTGGTTTAAGGATTTCGGGGACTCGTCCTACAACGCGTGCGTGGTTCTCTGGATCAAGAAAAACGCGGACTACGGCCAGACCATCTCGAAGACAAACTGCGCGATCGTCGAAGCGTTCGAGAAAGCCGGAATAGAGTTCGCGCTCCCCGTCCGGTACGTTACCGGCGCCGGTAAATAAAAAAACCGCTCCTCGCGGGAGCGGTTGATTATAAACAGAAAACGGGACCAGTGCGGTCCTGCGCAGGCCGCACGGTCTCGCGCCGGCCGCACGGCCTTGCGCTGACTGCTGGGATTACGCGGTCTGCACACCCTGCACGGCGTTAACGTCGGCGGGGATAAAGATGCGGAACACGGTTCCTTTCCCTTCTTCGGACTGAAGCTTGATGGAACCTTTGAGTTCCTTCACGCGCTCGCGAACGAGGTTGAGTCCGATGCCGCGACCCGCGTGCATGTCCACGCCCGCGGCGGTGCTGAATCCCGGCATGAAAAGTACCTGAAGAAGGGCGTTCCTGTCTTCAAGCTGCTTGGGATCCGAAAGCAGATTCATCTCCTCCGCCTTCGCCCGTATCGCGGTAAAGTCGAGACCGCGTCCATCGTCAGTGAGCTGTATCACAACCTTGTCGCCGATCAGGTCGACGGAAAGCTTTATCGTTCCCGAAGAATCCTTCCCGTTTTCCACCCGTTCGCCCGGACGCTCGATACCGTGAACCATCGAGTTGCGCACGAGCTGCGTAAGCATTTCCTTAATGGCGCGGCGCGGACCGCATTCCATCGCGCGGGGATTGATTCCCTTGACGACGAGCTTTGCCTTCTTGCCGAGGTCAACCGAGGTTTTCTCGATGACGCGCTCAAGCGTCTGTACGAGCACGTGCTCTTCCTGCATGCGATTCTCGCCCATATTAAACGAGAGAATCTTGCCGATGAGATCCTTGAACCCGTCCTTGACCTTCATGAGCTTGTCGAGCTCGACGGTGATATGGAGAATTTCCTGAAAGGATATGTCGTGCCGCTCGCGGAGATCGCGAATCTCGTCCTCGAGCGCGTGCAGCTTCGTCGCGAAGCTTGAAAGGCCGAGGATCACCGCGTTCGATTTCATCGCGTGCACGCACTGGTAAATTTCCACCATGACGCTCTGCGCGGTGCGTTCGTTTTCCTTGAGAATTCCGTTAATGCGATCGAACTCGTACTCGGTGTCCTCGATAAAGTCGTTGAGAACCCGCGGCTCGACGTGGATTACCTCAAACAGGGACCGCATCTCCTCCTGCCGCTTGTTCTCCTCCTCGGAGAGCTGCATCTGGAGCGTTGCCTCGAGGGTGACGTCCTCGATAGTCCCAAGGATATATACCTTGCCGTCGTCGCGGTCGATCGGCGCGAAAGAGCAGCGCAGTTTTTTCGTCTCGGCCGAGGTAAGGCTTACGTAGGAAAACTGATGAAGCGGATTGATATCCTCGAGCATCTGCGCGTCGAAGGAGCGATTGAACACCATCGTGAAATAATCGCTGAGCGTTTCGCTCTCCTTCTGCTGGAGCGAATTCGCAAGGAGGTCACCAAGACGCTTGCCGGCGAGATCGGTCTCCGAAAGAACGGTCTCGAGAGCCGCAGAGTACTGGGGCTGAATGACGAAATCGCGGTCCATCAGGAAAAGGCCGACCTTGAGGTTATCCTTCATCGCCGCGATCTCGTCGCGCTCAGCCTTGAGCGAGCGGGTAAGACGGGCGACCCATCGGTCCTTCGTTATCTTCGTCTGCTCGTACACGACCGTACACGCGAAGATCATCGCGTACACGCCGACCGCGCGGTAGGCGAACGAAAGCGGATATGTACGCGCGGTAAATCCGGGGGTAAACACCGCGAGTGCGAGATACGCAAAAAGGCCGATCGACAGAATGGACCCGAAGCGCATTCCGAGAAGGAAGATCGCCATCATCGGGAACGAGAAAGCCCAAAGAACACCCGAGCCCTGGGCTCCGCCCGACTGAATGAACAATGCGCACAGAACTCCGAACGGAATAACGGTGAGAAGACCCGACACGAAAAACGGCGCCGGAGTCCTCAAGACGATAAACGCAACGATGGTCATCGTGCCCATCACGAGATCCGCGATTCCCTTTGCGACCTCTCCATGGATGAGGTTATCGAAACCGAAGAGGTACAAAAGCGCGCCGCCGGTAAAAATGAGGGAATTGAGGAGAATGTAGCGAACGAGCGTATCCATCGCCGATTCGTCGCTTCCGTCGAATCGCTTGCCGCTCGTCATGATATTCAGAAATACGTTACTTTTTCTTTTGTTGGACATATCAAGCTCCCTGCGAAGACTCGATCGCGACGGAGAGACAGAAGGTTTCGGTGTCAAAAATTTTGAACGGTATGCAGATAATTCGGGCCTGATCGTTCGGCCACAAAATGGCGTGTCCCTTTCCCCGCACGATGGTCGGCAAGGATATCACGAGACGGAACGACTCTTCGAGACCGCGCTTCGCGTTTCCCGCAATAATATTGATGATCTCGCCGATTGCGTCGACGACCTCGTCATCCAAATCGGAATGCTCCGATCCGGTAAGCACGCCCGTCAGCTTGAGCGCGAGGGACTTTTTCATCGAAATGACGACCGCGCCGCGCGCCTCGCCGGTAAGACCGATGATCGCGGAAACGTCCCAGTCATGGGGATCGTTCTTGTCCGCAAAATGGGGGCGCTCGGTTATCAGCTCCGTCCCGATAAAATCCCGAAAAACACTTTCGCACACATCCACGAAGGGTTGAATATACTTTTCCACTTTTTTCTCCTAGATGGTGATCTTCGAGAGTTTTTCTCTGAAGCTCTTTTCGTTGACCGGTTTGATGATGTAATCGGTGGCGCCGTGCTTGAGGGCCTCGATCACGTTATACCGGGCTGCCTCGCTGGTCACCATGATAATTGGCAGATTTTTATACTTCTCCTGGGCGCGTACGGTCTTGAGAAAATCAAGCCCGGAAAGCTCCGGCATATTCCAGTCCAGAAGCACAAGATTCATTTCGTGTGCCTCAAGCTGCGCCAGCGCTTCTTTTCCGTTTCCCGCTTCGATGAACTGGCATGGAATATTCATGTTGGTAAAGGTGTTTTTGACGATATTTCGCATAATGCGCGAATCGTCGACGACAAGAACGTTTTTCATTGATCCAAGACCCCCGACACAAATTAATGTTATAGGGGTATTGTAGCTCACAAATCTCAAAAAAACAAAGAAGATCTCTGCAATCTCTCCATTATTAACAAATATATCTATAACCGAAACAGTTTCCGCAGGGATGCGCGTTTGAGCAGGCGATAGTGCAAATAGAAAAAAAGGCCTGAAACCGGCAATACCGAAAACACCACGACCAGCGACCAGGTGAGCCCCCAAAGCCCGCTTACGGCGTGGAATACCGTCACGTCGAGAGCGACGCACAGAAACGCGAGGCCCGCGAGGATGACGGCGGGATAGTTCAGCCCGCGCTGGCGCATTGCGTGAAGAATTACGAGGACGGAAACCGTGACGGCTTCCAGGGAAAGGACAATGGGAAGCCCCACCGGCAAAAACCATGCGTATGATCCCGAGAAGAGAGCCCAGCATAAAAGGGCAAGCGGCAGGGAGGGACCGAGCACGGAAAAAAGGAGCCAGGGATGGCCCCAGAACACCAGCGGCATGTAGGAAAAAAGCCAGGCTTCGACGAGGATGAGGGCGACGTACCGTGACCAGGAAAAGCCCGAAAAGAAAATCATGTCGATGGATACCGTGATGACGAGAACCAGGGAGAAGCTGACCGTTAAAAGTTCCATGACGAGCTTTCTCCGCTCGGGTGCGCTCAGCCTTTCCTCAGTGTCGGCGTTTCTGACCTCGCCGGGCATCGGCATCGGTTCGCTGTCTTTTGCCCGGGAGGCAGGCCGGAACGATTCCGTGCCATTTGTCGATTCAGGCTCGGTGAGCGTTTCCGCGGACGGGCCGAGGCAAAGCGGGCAAAAAGCCGCGCCCTGTGCGAGTGAAACCTTGCATTTTGGACAATAGGGCATACAGCGCCTCCCTTTATTCATTCGATTCCACGCGAACGGGAATGCCGAGATTCACGATCCGGCGAAAGAATTCCCGTTCGAATGTGCGGTTCACCATCAGGCTTCCAACCGTCAGCGAAAGCGTGTCCTTCCAGCTCACGACGCCGACGTTCGCGCCAACACCGCGTCTGCGGGCAGGAAGTACGGTAAACCGCCTGATATGCGAGGCGAAAGCTTCCGGCATCTTGACGGTCTGCAAATTTGAAATATTGCCGGAAAAGGGCAGATCAACGCTCACGGCGGCAGCAAACTTGAGCAGGGGATTTTTAACCGAAAGGGGAACGAGCCGCGCCAGGAATCGCTGTTCCCACTGGACGTTTCGCTTGATCTGCCGCGTGAGTTCCTTGACGGTAAGGTTGAGCCTGAACTCTCCGCGAACGCGTTCGAGAATTTCCGCAAACTCCCAATGACCGAGCCGACGATCGATCGAAACGGTAATAAAAAGAAAAAAATTCCGCATGGTCTCTGACGGATAAAAACGGCGCATGTTCACCGGTACCTGAACGCAAATCGGCTTCCAGCGCGCGGGGGGCGACTCTTCCTGGATATCCTGAAGAGAGGCAAGATACGCCGCGACGAAAAGCTCGGTCAGCGAACAACCGTTTTCGCGCGCGACCTTGAGGGAATCGCTGACCGAAAGGGTACCGGTCGTTACCCGATAGACAAGACCGCGAAACCGCTTGCCGGGAAGGTGAAAGGCTTTTGGTTGCGGATCGGGAAGCGGGGCTTGTCCCGTCGCAATATCGGCGTACGAGTCGACGAGCTCACCCGGGATGACCGGGGTTCCCGGTTTCCGGATTCCCTCCCAGTCATCGCAAGAGACTCCGCGAGTCGTCAGATACTCGGCCACAAGGGAACGGAGGAATTCAATCCCGCCCGTCCCGTCGGTGAGAAGATGGTGAAATTCACAGGAAATGGAAGAGCCATACACGCGTACGCGCGCGAGGTGCCGCCCCTGCCCGTGCATCGAATGGTACTCGGCCGGATAGCGCGAGTCGGCGCTCACCCGCAGGGGCTTTGAAAGCGGTTCCAGATAATACCAGAAAAGGCCTTTTCGAAGCTCCGTCGCAAACGACGGAAAGCGCGCCATACAACGAGAGAGGGCGGTTTCGAGATCAGGCAGATGCACGATCTCGTCAAGCTCGCACGAAACACGGAATATATAGGGAGACGATCGGCATGAGGTCGAAGCCATGAAAACGGCACTGTTATCGAGCGGCCAGAAGACCTCGCGCGAATTTCTGATATTAGCCACGAGTACCCCGCATTCACCAAGCATACTCCGCAGGAGCTGCGTCTGCAAGCGGTTATGCGGCCAATCGCGCAGGGAGCCGGAACTATGCTAGAATCGGAGGCATGAACGAACGCGAAAGCGCCTTTGCGAACCTGACACCCGACCTCGTCATGTCGTCGGTCGAACGCCACCTCGGCGTCTATCTCGACGGGATGGTCACGCCCTACAACAGCTACGTCAACCGCGTCTTCGGCGTCGCCGACGAGGACGGAAACCACTTTATCGTGAAGTTCTACCGTCCCTTCAGATGGTCAGACGAGGCAATCCTTGAAGAGCACGCGTTCCTCGCCGACTGCGCCGGTGCGGAAGTACCCGTCGTCCCGCCGATCGCCTCGCGCGAGGGCGACACGCTTTCCGTTGCGGAAGGTTTCCGGTTTGCCGTATTCCCCCGTATCAGGGCGCGGACCTTCGACGTCTCGGGCGATGCAGACTGGCTCCGAATCGGCCGCGCGGTTGGCCGACTCCATCGCGCGAGCAGAATCCGCGAAGCCCCGTCCCGGCTCCGGCTCACCCCGGACGACACCACCGCGCGCTACCTTGCGCGGTTTGCGGAAGAAAAGCTCGTCCATCCCGACTGCCGCGCCGAATTCGATGCCTGCTGCGCGGAAGCCCTCGCCATCATCGGGGAACGGTTCGCGCGCCTCGCGCCAGGCGCCCTGCACCGCATTCACGGAGACCTCCACCGCGGAAACATCCTCGATAACGGCGCGCTCACGATCCTTGACTTCGACGACATGATGACGGGACCGGCGATTCAGGACCTCTGGCTCCTCCTCCCCGGACACCTCGCCGACTCAATGCGCGAGATGAACCTGCTTCTGGAAGGCTACGAAGAATTCCTCGAGTTTGACCGCGCAACGGTCGCGCTCGTCGAGCCACTCCGCTTTATGCGTCATGTCTACTTCCTCAACTGGTGCGCCATCCAGCGGGACGACGAAGGTTTTGCGGGCCGCTTTCCCGGCTGGGGAGATCGGGCGTTCTGGATCACCGAAACCGAGGACCTCACGTCCCAACTCGGCTTTCTTCGCGAAGAATAAAAGACCAATCCGGGAATACTTGCACCGGAAGCGCAGTCGTCAGTATATTTACGGTAATGAAATCACCAAAAGAAATTTCGATCGAAAAGAAAATCCTCGACGAGCTTGCAATCGGCTCCCATGCGCGCGCCATTGCCGAAGCGCTGATGAACGACCCCGAAGTGCAGGAAACGCAGGAATACGCCAACACCGTATCCATCGTCCGGCTCGGTTACAACGACCACGGCCCCGTCCATATGCGTAAAGTAACCCAGAACGCCGTCCACATGATGAACCTCCTCCACCAGGCAGGGGTCAAGACAAGCCTTGAAACCGAAAACGTCGGGAACATCGACGACAGCCTTTCCGCGATCATCTTCGCCGCCTTTCTCCATGACCTCGGCATGTCGATGGGAAGGAGCGACCACGAACTGTTCAGCATGACCCTCGCGATGCCGATCATCGAGCGCGCGCTCAAGACAGTCTATCCCGACGAGCTCAAAAAACGCGTCGTCATCCGCTCCCTCGCCCTCGAGGGCATCATCGGGCACATGGCGAGCCGCAGGATCAACTCGATAGAGGCGGGACTCATCCTGATCGCCGACGGCTGCGACATGGAAAAGGGCCGCGCGCGCATCCCGATGGTCTTGAGCACCGAGGCAAAGGTCGGCGACATTCACAAGTACTCGTCAAATTCGATCGAGCGGGTCAAGATCGGCAAGGGCGAACTGAAGCCGATCAAAATCGAAGTCGAGATGTCCACGGACGTCGGATTTTTCCAGATTGAGGAAGTACTCCTCCCGAAGGTTACCATAAGCCCCGCGAAACAGTTCATCGAGCTCTATGCGGGCGTTACCGGGCAGGAAGTGAAAAAGTACCTGTAAGGACAAAAAAAACGGGAATGGCATCAGTAAACCATATATGGTTTCAACTGATCCTTCCCGAAGTACCGTTACTGCGCGCGCGAGCGAATGTTGCTTTCGCGTCCCGGGGATTGTCCCCGCGCCCGCAATATCCATGGCAGGTATAACCTGCTTACTGTTTAAAGTATAAAACAAGCTGACAAAAAATCCACCCCAAAAGAGGATTTTCTTGTGTTTTTTACGAAACTCTCACAATAAAAAAGGAGTTTACGCACGCAGCGTAAACCCCCTTCAAGTTCAAGCAATCAAGAACAGAAGAGTCAGGAATCGATGCCGGGAACGGGGAACTTCGCGCAGAGCGCTTCAACGTCCTTGGCCGTTTTGGCGAGGAAGGCGTCGTCGTCGGTCTTGCCGGCAATCGCGTCCATCCAGGCGGCGATCTTTTTCATCTCTTCGGTTCCGAAGCCGCGGCTCGTTACCGAGGGGGTTCCGAGGCGGATTCCCGAGGGGTCAGACGCCTTGCGGGTCTCGCCGGGAACGGTGTTGTAGTTGAGCACGATGCCAGCCTTCTCGAGGGCGACTGCCATCACCTTGCCGGTCACGCCCTTGTTCGTCAGGTCGATGAGCATGAGGTGGTTGTCGGTGCCGCCGGAGACGAGGTTAAAGCCGCGCGCGACGAGCTCGCTCGCGAGAACCTTGGCGTTCGCGCAGGTTTTTTCGGCGTAGTCCTTGAACGAGGGTTTCATCGCCTCGCCGAGGGCAACCGCGATACCGGCCGTGGTCGCGTTGTGCGGTCCGCCCTGGAGTCCCGGGAATACCGCCTTGTCGATGGCCTTGGCGTGGATTTCCTTGCAGAGAATAAGCGCGCCGCGCGGTCCGCGGAGGGTTTTGTGGGTGGTCGTCGTCACGACGTCGGCGTAGGGAACCGGGTTCGGGTGCGCGCCACCGGCAACGAGTCCGGCAAAGTGAGCCATGTCGACGAAAAGGATGCATCCGGCTTCGTCGGCGATTGCGCGGAATTTCGCGAAATCGAGCTGGCGGGGATAGGCGGAATGTCCGGCAATGAGAATTTTCGGCTTGTGCTCGAGGGCGAGACGGCGGATCTCGTCGTAATCGAGAAGTCCGGTTTCGGGATTGAGGCTGTAATGGACGGCGTTGAACCACTTGCCCGTCGCGCTCGCCTTGGAGCCGTGGGTGAGGTGACCGCCGTGCGAAAGGTTGAGACCGAGGACGGTGTCGCCGGGTTTCGCGAAAGCGAGGTACACGGCAAGGTTCGCGGGAGAGCCCGAATAGGGCTGCACGTTCGCGTGCTCGGCGCCGAAGAGCTTCTTCGCCCGTTCGATCGCGGTCGTCTCGAGGGCGTCGCAATTGACCTGACCCTGATAAAAACGCGCTCCGGGATAGCCCTCGGAATACTTGTTCTGGAACACCGTGCCGCAGGCTTCAAGGACGGCCTTGGAGGTGTAATTTTCGCTCGCGATCAGGCGGATCGTGGCGCGCTGATAGGCTTCTTCGGCCTTAACCAGCTTGTAAATTTCGGGATCGTTTTGTTCGAGTGCGCTCATGTCTTCGCTCCTTGTTCCGAAACCGCATCTGTTCCCGGATCGCCGGTACTCAAGCCCTGTGTGAGGGCGTCGACCGTTTCCGGAAAATAAGATCCAATTCCAGTACGTTAGTGGATTTTGCCCAGACGCGCGGCAGGCAGCGATCCGCACTTCCCCGGGGTTATCCCCGTTCGCGTCAGTCATGCGGATACCTGAGATAATATCCCGAGCGAAGAAAAATGACCAGCCCCGCCGCTAGTATTTTGTACCCGATTTGACGAGGGCCGCCCTTTGCACCCGCTACTGGAAGGCGCCGGTCGCGAAGCTTATCAACGAGACTTGCGGATACAGGATAAACGCGTCGTAGGTTTTCGCGGGCACATAGACGTCGTGATCGAGGCCAACCAGGTTCGTCAGGAAGGGTTCGGTGACGAAGGGAAGGTACACGAGCATTCCCGGGTACGAGTCCGCCACAATCTTGATAAGGTCATTGTCGTCCGCGTCCCGAACATTGTCGAAATCATTGCACGTCGGGTTGTTCCCCTCATCCGGAAGGGACCCACGCGCCGGCAGGAAAATCCCGGACCAGAGCGCGTCGCCGTACCTGGCCGCGAGCCGAACTCCGAGCCAGGAGCCCCCGTTGTCCCCGATTTTGCAGAAAGCGGTCTTTTGCGCGTGCATGGAGCCGCACGAAAAGACAACCTTGCCCCACCGCGCGATGAAGTCCTCCGCGTTGTCCGCGATGATATCCTCGCGGGCAAGATCGCCGTCGGTCCGCCGTGCGTCCCAGGACGCGAGCTCGACCTGTGTCATCCGGACAGCCCGGTCGTACCAGCGGTCACCCCACGAGGCCCGATACGCGGCTTCGTTCGCCGCGAGAGCGTCCCCGATCGCATGCACGGCGTCGCGATAGTCTTCGCCCGCAAATGCGAGACGTGAACCGAAAAGGGTGGCAAAGCACGGTTCGGACCGGAAGGCGACATGATCAAAGAGGGCCATCGAGTAAAGGCTCGGATCATGGTTCATATCAAAATTGACGAGGTGCACGCGGTCAGCAGCAGGAAGGGCAAGGTTGAACGCGCGAAGCCCGGCGATGAGCTCCCGCTCGATATAGCATGCCCAATAAGGAAGGTCATCACGCTCGCCCGTCACGTAGTCGTCGACGATATAGCCCACGGCGTGATGCATCTCGTAGGCTATCGCGCGATAGCCCGAGGCGTGAAGTTCGCGCGCGAGAGCGAGGATGATCCGGTGATGCTCGAGCATATAGTGCCGTTCACCGAGGAGGACGATGTCGTGGCCGGCTATCGCAGAGACGAGGCCCTCGGGTAACGTCGCGTCCATCCCGGAGACACCGTAGTCGGGGGTCACGGCGACAGCGGAGGCGCGAACGGCAGCGGTGAGAGACGCGACGTCGGCATACGCTCCCTTCCAGGACACCGGCGCATACACCGCCTCGATATGGCTCGAGGCGGGTACGAGGGCCGCGTCGCAGGAAAAAAGCGCGAAAGCGAGCGTGAGGGAGGCACCCAGGTAAACCGCGGCTTGCATGAACGAACCGAATATCCTTTTCATAAGGCAACCCCCAGCCCCAGGCGGGCAACCCACCCCCAGGCGTGGCTCGACGAGTCATTCCAGGAAAGCGCAGGGTTCTTATCGGCTTCCTTGCCGCCTGACGAGACGGTCGCGGGAATATCGCCATCGAAAAAGGCGATGCCGTAACCGCCTTCCGCCGAGAGGGTCACACGGCGGACGATCCAGCGCCATCCGAGCCTCGCCTGAACACTTTGCCAGGAAAAATCTCCCGAAACGGAGTACGGCAGAGGGTTGATCGAGTCCGCATCGTCAATGTCGGCGACAAGCCTGAACCAGGTGAAATCATAGCCAAGCGCGACGAAGGGCCCGTCGCGGGAATCGCGGAAATACGCGACGGCTGATGCGCCGACACCGAGACTTCGCTCGATCGTGACGTCGGCGTCGCTCCCCGTGAATGAGAGGCGCGGATACGTCCCCGCGTGAACCTCGATCGCGGGCCGGACGACGCCTGCGCTCAGGGGTGGGGCATATTCTGCGCCCATGCCGATACCCGAAGGAATACCCGCAAGCGCCATAATCCTCCAGGGACGGGTTTCTGCGAATGAGGGAAGCGATAAAAGGAGAAGGGCCACAAGGGCGAGGCAGAGGGGTCGCTTCGCGAAGGCGCGCACAGAAACGCGCGTCAGAGGTTCTTTCTCGTGGTTCATGCGTATTGTAACACCCAAAATCCGCGACGGGTTACCGTCACGAGACATATTCCGAAACCAGCCCTTCGCCGCTGTTATTTTGTACCCGACGGGGCGAAGGGCCGCCCTTTGGGGTTTATTGTTTCGTCATCTCATTATACAAATTATAGGTGAATACCTGTTTGCCATCGACGGTTTCCAGGGTATAAGTCCAGTCAGTAGTCTTGGTGGCAGGATAGGTCTGATTTGTCGTAAATACCAGGTCGGTAATACTATAGGTGCCTTTCTCGGCAAGCTTCGACTCGCCGTTATACGTTGTCGTCACCTCATACGTGGTATCCGTGAAAACGTAGGTATAATCAATGCCACCCCACGTATATTTCCAGGTTCCGTTGAGAACTGTGGGAGAGGTTGCGGCTGAGCCTGAACCAGAGCTTGAGTCCGAACCGCCGGACGAGGACTGCGAGCAGGACGAGAAGGTAAGGAGGGCGACAACCGCCATGACGAGGGCCAGCGGAACCATGCGAAAACGGGTGATTTTAATCATACTTCAATCCTTTTGTAGCCCCGCGCAAGTGAACGGAGCTCGTTGATGTTTCGAAAATCCGGAGTAAATCCGGAGTAAATCTACAATGAAGAAACCATTTTATTACAGTACTGTTACGATGATGTTCGCGGTAACAGTCATAATTATGAATCCTTGCTAAAAGAACTGCATTTATATAGAATAGTTTCAACAATTTTGCGGGGAACCCGGGCCGCTTACGGGCCCATCCCCGGCATGAGAGGAGCATAACACCATGGCCAAATATCCCTTTGAATCGATCGAGCCCAAATGGCAGAAATTCTGGGAAACCAATAAAACCTTCAAGGCCGTCGAGGATCCGTCCAAGCCAAAAGACAAGCGGGCGTACGTACTCGACATGTTCCCCTACCCTTCGGCCGCCGGCCTCCATGTCGGTCATCCTGAAGGATATACCGCGACCGATATCTGGTGCCGGTATCTGCGCATGAAGGGCTTCTCGGTTCTCCATCCCATGGGCTTCGACTCGTTCGGCCTCCCCGCGGAAAACTACGCGATCAAGACGGGCACGCATCCGAGAACGACCACGGTCGCGAACATCGACAAATTCCGCGAGCAGATCAAGGCATTCGGTTTCAGCTACGACTGGGACCGCGAGATTTCCACCTGCGACGACGACTACTACCACTGGACCCAGTGGATTTTCCTCCAGCTTTTCAAGCGCGGCCTCGCGTACGAATCCGAGACCCCGATCAACTGGTGTCCCTCATGCAAGACGGGACTCGCAAACGAAGAAGTGAAGGACGGCAAGTGCGATCGCTGCAGTACGCAGACGACGCGCAAGAACATCCGCCAGTGGATTCTCAAAATCACCGAATACGCCGAGCGGCTCATTTCGGACCTCGACGGTCTCGACTGGCCTGAGTCCGTCAAGCTCATGCAGAAAAACTGGATCGGCAAGAGCGAGGGCGCCGAGGTAACGTTCAAGATCGACGGGCACCCTGACGAACTTCTCATATACACGACCCGCGCGGACACCCTCTTCGGCGCGACCTACATGGTCCTCTCTCCCGAGCACCCGCTCGTACGGAAGATTTCGAGCCCGGGCCAGCTGAAGGCGATCGAGACGTATATTGACGCGTCCGCGAAAAAGAGCGATCTCGAACGGACCGATCTCGCCAAGGACAAGACCGGCGTGTTCACCGGCGCGTACGCGATCAATCCCGTGAACGACAAAAAAATTCCGATCTGGATTTCCGACTACGTACTCATCACCTACGGAACGGGCGCGATCATGGCCGTGCCCGCGCACGACGACCGCGACTGGGCGTTCGCGAAGCAATTCGACCTGCCGATTATCCAGGTCGTTGCGAGCGAAGCTGAATGGGCGGAAAAGGGAGCGAACGGAGACTACTCGGGCGTTCCGACAGAATGCACGCCTGCCGACGGCAAGAGCGTCAACTCGCCCGGCTTTAACGGCCTCGGCACGCAGGAATGCATCGACAAGATGATCGCCGTGCTTGGAGAGAAGAAAATCGGGCACAAGGCCGTAAACTACAAACTCCGCGACTGGGTGTTCAGCCGCCAGCGCTACTGGGGAGAACCGATTCCGCTCATTCACTGCCCGACATGCGGTATCGTGCCGATGGACGAGAAAGACCTTCCGCTCAGGTTGCCGCAGGTCGAGACCTATCAGCCGACAGGCACGGGAGAAAGCCCGCTCGCCGGAATCGACGAATGGGTAAACTGCTCCTGTCCCAAATGCGGAGAAAAAGCCAAGCGCGAAACGAACACGATGCCCCAATGGGCGGGCTCGTGCTGGTACTATATCCGCTACCTCGACCCGAAGAATTCAAAAGCCTTCGCGGACAAATCGAAAATCGATTACTGGCTTCCCGTTGACCTCTATGTCGGCGGCGCCGAGCACGCGGTATTGCATCTCCTGTACTCCCGCTTCTGGCACAAGGTGCTCTTTGACATCGGCCTTGTGGGATCGAAGGAACCGTTTCAGCGGCTCATCAACCAGGGCATGATCACGAGCTTCGCGTTCCAGCGAAAAAACAAGACGCTCGTACCGACCGACGAAGTGCGCGAAATTCCCGGAAAGACCGACGAGTTCGAAGAAATCGCCACCGGCGAAAAGCTCGAGCGCGTCATCGCGAAGATGTCGAAGTCTCTCAAGAACGTCATCAACCCCGACGACGTGATCCGGGAATTCGGCGCGGACAGCTGCCGCATGTACGAGATGTTCATGGGCCCGCTCGAGGTCTCGAAACCCTGGAGCACGCAAGGACTCATCGGCGTCAGCCGCTTCCTCGAACGCGTGTGGGCGCTTTCCGAAAAGCCGATGACCGACGGGCCGCGTGACGACGCGTCGACCCCGGAAGCGGCAGAGCTCACGAAAATCCTGCACAAGACAATCAAGAAAGTTTCGGACGACACAGCGACGATCAACTTCAACACGGCGATAAGCCAGATGATGATTTTCACGAACGAACTCGCGCGATACGAGACGTTCCCGAAAGCGGTATGGACGGAGTTCGTCAAGCTCATCGCGCCTTATGCGCCGCATCTCGCGGAAGAACTCTGGGAGAAGCTCGGAAACTCGGGAACGATCGCGTACGTCACTTGGCCCACGCACGAAGACAAACTCTGCGCGGACGACTGCTGCACCGTCGTCGTGCAGGTTAACGGAAAGATCCGCGACAAGTTCGAGGCCGCCGTCGGAAGGCCTAAGGCAGATCTCGAAAAGACCGCACTCGCGAGCGCCGGCGCCGTAAAGTTCATGGAAGGCAAGCCCGCGAAAAAAGTCATCGTGGTTCAGGACAAACTCGTCAACATCGTAGTCTGATAATGGAGTTTTGCCGTTGGCAAAACTCCGGGAGAAAACGGCCTGCCGTTTTCTCCATGGGAACCAGCTTGTGAAAAACGGCCGAGGAACTTGGGTCCTCGGTACCGGGCTGGCGCCCTTGTACCTGCGGAAGCGTTCCTCGATCGTTTTTCAGCGCGTCCCAGGCGTTCATCAGACGATACTCTCGCAAAGGGAGAAAATCATGAGAGAGATTGTTTATTCCGCCGCGCGGTATGCCGCCTCGTACAACGAGGCGGTTGACCGTGTTGCGAGAGAGAGAAAATACCTTTCTACGGTTGCGGGATTCCCCCTCGACGGTTCGAAATGGTTTGTCGAAAACGCGATATCGCATAACCTCGCCCAATACTTTCTGGTTGACGGAGATCGCGTCGCCGGATGGTGCGACATTATCCCCAACGGGATCCCCGAGTTCAGCCATGTCGGCACCCTTGGCATGGGTTTGCTCAGCGAGTATCGGGGATCAGGCTGGGGAAGAAAACTCCTTGACCGGACGATAGCGCACGCGAGAGACGTCAACGGGCTCGAGAAGGTAGAACTCGCCGTTTTTTCGTCGAACGCGGTCGCGATCAGGCTTTACGAAAGCACCGGTTTCGTACGAGAGGGAATAAAAGCGCGCGCGCGAAAAATTGACGACGTCTATGTCGACGAGATACTGATGGCCCGTTTCCTGCGCTAGCGGCTAATTCCCTTCACGCAACCCCTCGAGGATAGCGATGCTTTCCGCCAACGTGCAGAATCGCTCCTTCGCACCGCGGCTGGCCGCATCGCGACGACTGCCTTTCGCAAGGGGCATATCAACACCACCGCTTTGCCCGCTCGCGCGTCGGATCTTTCGATATTCGGCGGGGGTGACACCGAGCTTCTCCGAGTAGATGCCATTCAGATAGCGGTAATCCGAAAAGCCGCACGTCAGGCTGATGTCGGTAATCGGCATGTCCGTTCGCTCAACGAGGTACCGCGCCTCGTCGAACCTGAGCAGGGTAACGAAACGCTGAAAGCTCATGGAAAAGTTATCGCGGAAAAAGTGGGAAAGATACGCGAGAGTAAGCCCTTCCCTCCGCGCGATGTCGGAGAGGAGTATCTTTCCGGTAAAATTCGCCTCGACGTATTCGGTGATCCTGTTCACGCGGTCGCTTCGCGCGACGCGCGCGGAGCGCTCGCGTTCGGTGAGTAACCGAGAGGGCAAGCCCGTCATGAGCAGGTGAAAGATCGACGAGACGCGCGAGACGCACTCGAATTCAAACGCGCGATTCCGGCGGAAGTATGCGAGGGCAAGCAGCCTCATCTCAGCCCGAAGATCGCGCGCCGATTTCTCGCCAAGGGAGACGCACACATCGGGTGCCGCGAATTCAACGAACGCCATTCGCGGAAAAAAACGCTCGCACCAGCGGGGAGAGACCTGAAGCGTCAGGATCTCTGCTTCCCGCAGAACAAGGCCCGGGGAAGGGCTTGCTACTCCCGAGTCGGCAATTGATTCGATCGCGTAAATCTCGTGCGCCTCATGAGGATTGACGAGAAACAATCCGCCCGGAGAAAAATCGGAGACGCCCTTACCGGAAATCACGCGCACGGAACCCGAGAGCACCTGGCAGAGCTCGAACTCGCGATGGATATGCGGGTTCCGGTACGAAAGCCGCACGAGAAAAACCTTGATGTCGGCGAGGTCCCCGTGATCGACGACCTCATATTCCCCTTTCGCCCGTGGCATACCCCATTGTACGCCGTGTCGCGTCAAAAAAGCAAACTAATCTGATTCTTCGCGCAAGGGAAGCCGACACGGTCCCGGGGCGCCGAACTATAGTAACCGTAATGGAAACGCGCGGACGCGACGGTTTCCCCGAGGAGGACAAGATGGCGCAATTCAAATTTTCCGTAGGACCCTGGAACGTTCATTCCGGAGCCGATTCCTACGGACCGGCGACGAGGGCGGAAATCCCGTTCGAGGACAAGGTAAAAAAATACGCGGAGATGGGTTTCTCGGCAATTCAGTTTCACGACGACGACGCGGTACCCGACATGAACTCGCTATCCGCGGACGGTATTCGCGCAAAAGCCCGCGAGGTAAAAAAGACGCTCGACAAATACGGGATGGCGGCGGAATTCGTCGCCCCCAGGCTCTGGATGGATCCCCACACGGTCGACGGCGGGTATATGTCGACCTCGAAAGAAGACCGCGATTTCGCGCTCATGCGCTCGTTCCGCTCGATCGACATAGCGCGCGAGCTCGGCTGCGACATGATAGTCCTTTGGCTCGCGCGAGAGGGTACGCTCTGCGCGGAAAGCAAGAGCCCCGTATGGGCGACGCGCGCGCTCATCGAGTCCATCAACGGAATGCTCCGCTACGACCAAAAGATCAGAATCGTCATCGAACCGAAACCGAACGAGCCGATAGACCGCAGTATCTGCGGGACAATGGGGCACGTCATGGGAATCTCGGCGGCGACGATCGACCCGACGAGAGTGGGCGGTAACGTCGAAAGCGCGCACGCGGTCCTCGCCGGCCTCGACCCCGCGAACGAGATGGGTTTCGCGCTCGCTATGGGAAAACTCTGGACGGTTCACCTCAACGACCAAAACGGCCTCAAGTACGATCAGGACAAGAGTTTCGGCGTCGAGAACCTCAGGTCGGCGTTCAACCAGGTAAAGCTCCTCATCGAAAACGGATACGGTTCGAAGGGAGAGTACGTCGGGCTCGACGTCAAGGCGATGCGGACGACGCGCGACGCGGAAAGCTATCGCCATCTCGAGAACAGCCTGAGAATATTCCGCGAGCTCGAGAAAAAAGCGCGCCGGTTCGACTATGACTTCCAGAAAAAGTGCGTAGCCGCACGCGACTTCGAGAGTCTCGAGATGTACGTACTTGATCTCTTGATGGGAACCGTGTAAAAATCCGTTCGCGGGCGCATGAAGGAGCGTTTATGGATAAACCGAAAGTAGTCGTCGCGGGGCATATCTGCCTCGATATCACGCCGGTATTCCCGCGCGATACCGGAAAAGCAAACCTTGCGCTTTCAGACATCCTCAGGGCGGGGACGCTCTCCCGCGTCGACGGCGTCGACATCCATACCGGGGGCACCGTCGCGAACACGGGGCTCGCCCTCGCGCTCTTCGGCGCTGACGTAAGCCTCATGGGAAAAGTCGGCAAGGATCCCTTCGGCGCCATGGTCCTCGATATTCTCCGCGAGCGGGGAGAAGGCAAGGGCATGATCGTTTCGGAAGGAGACGCAACCTCGTATTCCGTCGTCATCGCGGTCCCCGGCTTCGACCGTATTTTCCTGCACGATCCCGGAGCAAACGACAATTTTTCCTTTTCCGACATTGACATGAATACCGTCCGCGCGTCGAGACTCTTTCACTTCGGCTACCCGACTCTCATGGCGCGCATGTTTCGCCGCGGCGGCGAGGAGCTGATCAGAATGTTCCGCGCGGTCGACGGCGCCGGGGTTATGACTTCTCTCGATCTTTCATCGGTCGACGAGCAGAGCGAGGCGGGACAAGCCGATTGGGAGGCAATCCTCTCCGGCGTACTTCCGAGCGTCGATTTTTTTATGCCGAGCTTCGAGGAACTCGCCTTTATGCTCGACCGGAAAACGCTTCACCGCGTCCGCGCGCGCGCAGGCGATGGCGACGCAGCTCAGGTGCTATCCGTCGAAACCGACGTTGCGCCGCTCGCCGAAAAGGCGATCGCGCTCGGCGCAAAAGTAGTTCTCGTAAAATGCGGGGCGAAAGGACTTTACTACCGGACCGCCAAACGCGACGCGATGGCAGGCCTCGAGCAAAAAGCAAAAATGCCGCACGGCGAATGGTCTGATCGCGCGGGATTCGAGGGAAGCTACGCGCCAGAGCGGGTGCTTTCCGCAACCGGGGCGGGAGACACGACGATTGCGGCCTTTCTCGCCGCCATGCTCGAAGGTCATTCGCTTGAACGGTGCGTATGCCTCGCTGCCGCGACGGGGGCTTCCTGCGTCGAAGCGTACGACGCGCTCGGCGGACTCAAAACGCTCGATGAACTCGCGAAAAAAATTGATTCGGGCTGGCGAAAGGCCTGACGAAGAGGAGACTAACGATGCTGGTAAACCTGAACGATACGCTGATCCCGGCGAAAAAGGGAAAATACGGCGTGGGACTTTTTAACGCGGTCAACCTCGAGCTCGCGCGCGGCATCATCGCAGCAGCGGAGCGCGCCCGATCCCCGGTCATCATGGGAACCGCCGAAGTGCTCCTGCCCTTCGGCCCGCTCGAGGAACTGTCCTGGTTTCTCGTTCCGATGGCAAAACGCGCGAGCGTTCCCGTCGTCATCCACTACGACCACGGCCTCACGGCGGAAAAATGCATCGAGGCGCTCAAGCTCGGTTTTTCTTCCATCATGTACGACTGCTCGACGGACAGCTACGAGGACAATGTGCGCAAGACGAAGGAAATGGCGTACATCGCGCATTGCTTCGGAGCGACGATAGAAGCGGAGCTCGGCCATGTCGGGGACACAGAGAGCTCGGTCGAAGGAAACTCGAAACTCGAGGATCCTTCCCTTTTCTACACCGACCCCGAGCAGGCGAAAGACTTCGCGACACGCACGGGCGTCGACGCGCTCGCGATCGCAGTCGGCACCGCCCACGGTCACTACAAGGCAAAACCGAAACTCGATTTTGCTCGCATCGAAAAGATAGCGTCCCTCATCGACATTCCGCTCGTCCTCCACGGCGGGTCAGGACTTTCCGACGAGGATTTCAGAAAGGCGATCGAGTGCGGGATCTGCAAGGTAAATATTTTTACCGACATCAACACGGCGGCCGCGACTGCCGCGGGTTTTGCACTCGGCAAGGGAAAGACGGCGCTGACCGATCTTATCCCGCTCGAAGTAAGCGCCGTCGAGGCATCAGTTACCGAGAAGATGCGGCTCTTCGGCTCAACGGGAAAAGCCTGAAAGCACCTTCAGCTCATTTGAGCGTCATGGCGGCGAGTACGGCATCGTCCGAGTCAAACGCACCGAGGCTTCGTACGGTCGAAAGGCTCGAAAGGAGCGCGTACCGCGCCTTGATGAGGGCCCCGCGATTCGCGCTCACGAGGGAGGCGGCGTCGGAGAGATCGTTTACCGAGGCTGATGCGAGCTTGTACAGTTCCAGTTTGTTCTCGTAGTGCTTTTCGGCGTACTCAAGCGCCTTCGCGGAAGACACGATCGAGCGAGCCTCGGCGACGCATCCATAAATCGCGGTCGCGAGATCCATATCGAGCTTGCGCCCGGCTTCACCGAGCGCCGCATCCGATTGCTTCTCCGCAATTTTTGCCTTGTCAACCGATGCCCTGGTAACCCAGGCGTCAAGTGAAAGGCTACCCGCCAGGGACACCTTAACCTGCGGGTCCGAAAGTCCGTCGAGCGCGGTATAGTTCAAGCCCGTAGAAACGCCAGCAGTAACGGTCGGCAAATACGCACAGGCCGAAAGGCTCACCTGTTTCGCCGACTTCTCGCGCGCAAGGCGCGCCGCGGCGAGATCGGGATTATTTGCGAGCGAGGCCTCACGGATCTTCTCGACGAGTGCGTCCGCGTCCGCATCGGAAAGCGCGGAAAAAAGCGAAACGAGCGGCTCATACCCGGAGAAATCCGCGCGCTCTGTTGCGGGAAGCCGGTCGAGTCCGGTAAGAGAGGCAACCTTTCTCGAGTATATCATTACATCACGATTCGCCTGTCCCGCTGTCGCGCGGGCGGCCTCCGCGTTCGACTCTGCCTCAAGATAATCGGTAACCGATACGGCCCCGATATCAAGCCGCGCCTTCGCGATCTCGAGACTGATTCCGTATGCCGAGATCGAAGCCTCGGCGCTTTCCTTCGTCGCGTACGCTTCTTGCAGGGCGTACCACGCCGCGTCGATCGAATCGAGCACGCTGAAGTATCCCGCGCGCGCGGCCTCCCGGGCGATCGAGGATGACAGGCGGTCGATTGACGCAAGCACGGTATTCTTTCCGCCTGAAAAAACGGTTTGCGTGGCGCTGGCCGCAAGAGCGAGCTGGGCAGAATCCGACACCGATACGGCAGCGGTTCCCGGCGCCGTTATCGACGAAGAAGCCGAAAGGGCAACGGACGGAAGGCTTTCATAGCGCTGCAACCGCTCGTCGATTACCGCGGAGTCCTTTGAAAGACCGAGGCTCGCGAGAGAGCTTGATGAGGCAAGGGCGAGCTTTCGCGCCTCGTCAAGAGTAAGCACCGCCTGAGGTTCACGCATTTCCGTGTTTGGTGTTTCCGCCGCGGCGAGTATATTTCCGGCAAGCGCGAGCGCGATCAGGCTCGCGCAAAGCGCGTTTCGTTTCATATCAATCACTCCTTCTCATTCATAGCGCAGGGCGTCTATCGGATAGAGACCCGCGGCCTTTCGGGCGGGATAGTATCCAAAGAAAATTCCGACCGCTCCCGCAAAAGCCGCGGACGCCGCGATCACCATCGGGTTGAGCGACGTCGGAAGCCCGACAAAGGTGCTGAGCACCTTGCAAAGCGTAACCGCGAGCAGAATCCCGATAAGCCCTCCGAGAAGGCTTAAGATAACCGACTCGGACAAAAACTGAAACAGGATATCCCTACGCCTCGCGCCCACCGACATCCGGATGCCGATTTCGCGCGTCCGTTCCGTGACCGAGACGAGCATGATGTTCATGATTCCGATCCCGCCGACCACGAGCGACACGCCCGCGATTGCCGCAAGAAGCATCGTAAGCGACTTTGACGTCTGCGAGGCGGTCTTGATGATGTCCGCCATGTTCATCACGTTATAGTCGGCCTCTCCGTTTTTGGCGATGCGATGAGACTCGCGCAATATCGTGTCAATCTCCGTTTGCGCGCGGTCCATGAGGTCATCGCGCACAACGCTGATCGCGATCATGTCGAGTTTCCGGTTTTTGCTCAGTCGTGCGAGGGCAGTGTCGAGCGGCACCATTATCACGTCGTCCTGATCGTCACCCATGCCCGTCGCGCCCTTTTCCGCGAGAACGCCGATCACCGTGAACGGGGTTGTCCCTATCCTGATCGAAGAGCCGAGAGGATCGCCTGAGCCGAAGAGTTCCTTTGCAACGGTCTTTCCGATCACCGCGACTTTCGATCGGGACGCCAGATCCTGCGCATCGAAGAACTCTCCCGCCGCGACAGCCCAGCTCTTTATGACGAGGTAATCGGGTTCTACTCCCATCACGCTCGTCTCCCAGTCGCCGGAGCCGCCGACGACGTCGAAGGTGCCCCGCTCTATTCCCGATATCGCCTTCACGAGGCTGGCTTCCGCGCGAATCTTCGCCACGTCTGCCTGGGTTATCGTATTCACCGCTTCGGGCCCGCGTTCGGGCATCACGTTGATGAGGTTCGTCCCCATTGACGCGATTTGCTTCGTGATCTGCTTTTGCGAGCCTTCGCCGATCGCCACCATGACGATGACTGAACAAACGCCGATGATGATTCCGAGCGAAGTCAAAAGGCTGCGCATCCGGTTTCGAAAAATGCTCCGGAAAGAAAACTCGATTATTTTGAGCGCGGTCATGTCGTCGCTCCTTCATGCCGCGCGATGAGGCTGTTCTCGCGCTTCCATTCCGCGAGCGCGTCTCCTGCGCGCTTGCGATCGGTTATCGCCTTGTCGGAGACCATCGATCCGTCGCGCATCATGATCACGCGCTTGGTGAAAGCGGCAACCTCGGGCTCGTGCGTCACCATGACGATCGTCTTTCCCCGGTCATTCAATTCCTGAAAAAGCGTCATGATCTCGAGCGTCATTTCAGTATCAAGGTTCCCCGTGGGTTCGTCCGCGAGGATGAACGCGGGATCGTTGACCATGGCGCGGGCGATTGCGACGCGCTGTTGCTGCCCGCCTGAAAGCTGCGCGGGCACGTGATAGAGCCGGTCTGCAAGGCCAACTTCCTCAAGGGCGCGAAGGGCGCGCGTGCGCTGGTCCTTGTGCGCCTTCGACCGTCCATAAAAAAGCGGGAGTTCGACGTTCTCGATCGCGGTTGTGCGCGAAAGAAGATTGAAGCCCTGAAAAACGAAACCGATTTTTTCGTTCCGGATGGTCGCGGCCTCGTCCGGATTCGCTTTCGCGGTATCGAGTCCCTCGAGAAGATAGGTACCCGCGGTGGGCCGGTCGAGACAGCCGAGTATGTTCATGAGGGTTGATTTTCCGGAACCGGATGGGCCCATCACGGAGACGAACTCCCCTTCCGCGACTGAAAGGTCGAGCCCGCGAATCGCCTTGACCGTAATGTCGCCGAGCACGTAATGACGCGTTATCCCGCGAAGTTCGATTACGCCCATGGTCAATTCACCTTTTCCTTGACGATGATCTTCATTCCCTCAAGCTCGCCCGAGGGAGTGACCTCGGTATTCGTTCCATCGCTGACCCCTGCGGTAACCTTCATCACCTTGAGCGCACCCGTATCGTCGATATACCAGACGTTCTTCAGCACGCCGACAGAGCTCGCGTCGGCAGGCGAAGAAGAGCCTTGTTTGGTCCCGTTCGAGGAATGCGAGTTTCCGCGCGAACCGCCCATTCCCGGACCGCGAGGACCTGACCCCATGACAAGAGAAGTAAGCCCCACCGACTTTTTCGCAGGAGACACTCCGGCCGCTGGTGCCTTCGCCTTTTTCTCCTCGGCCTTCGCGCGCTCGTCGGGAGGAAGCAGCGCGAGCTCGGCCTCAAGCGTTTTGCTCGCGATTTCCTCGGCCGACAGACTCGAGGGCTCGAACCTGAGCGCGGCGTTCGGCACCAGAAGTACGTCGCTTTTTTTCGAGACGATAAACTGCACTTCCGCCGTCATGCCGGGAAGAAGGGAGCCGTCCTCGTTGTCGAGCACGATGATAACGGTATAGGACACGACATTGTCGGTCGTCGTCGGCACAAGCCGTATCGTCTCGACCCGTCCGGTAAAGGTCTTTCCGGGAAATGCCTCAACGGTAAAACGGACTGCCTGGCCCTTCGTGATGGAAGCGATGTCAATTTCGTCGACCGTCGCCTCGATTTCCATCTGGGCAAGGTCCTCGGCAATAGTGAAAAGGGATGAAGCGTTGCTGCTCGAACCCTCGACGACGCTTTGCCCCACGTCGACGCTGCGCGAGAGAACCACGCCGGTTATCGGCGACTTTATCAGCGCGTACTGGTTGATCTCCGTCTGGATGACCTTGAGCGCCGCCTGTTCTGAAACGTATTCCGCCTGCGCGACAGCAAGAGAGGTCTTCGCGGTCTTGACCTCAAAGTCCGATATAAGTCCCTTGTCGGCGAGCTTGAGCTGATTCGAGTAATTGAGCGACTGAAGGTCATAGTTCGCACGTGCCTTCTCGACGGCCGCGCGCTGCTTTTCCTGTTCTAGTTTGAGCATGTCGGTATTGAGCTCGATGAGAACCTGCCCCTTCGTCACGCGATCGTTATAGTCCGCGTACACCTTTTCGGCGATGCCGCTCATTTGCGCGAGAACGCTCACCGACGAAACAGGCTCGAGATTGCCGCTGCTCGACACGCTCTTTTCAACGGTACCGCGCGCTACGGTAGCAAACTCGTACACCGGATTTCCCGCCGCTCCCGCTTTTTTCGCGCAACCGGAAAGTGCCATTGTGGTGACCGCGAGAATAACAAGCGCGAGCAAAATATTTCTCGCAGCATGGATATGCGTATTCATTTTAATAAATCTCCTGATAAAGAGAGTGCAAGAACCGTGCCACACTAAATTGGCGCGAATTGCGTCTTTTTATTCATTATACACTACTTTATCAAGGACCCGAAACAGCAAACGAACGAGTACCTTCCGGCAATTTTTTCCCGATGCGCAAATTTTTCCCGCCAGGCACGGATGTACGAACAAGAGAATAAAAAAACGGCAGCCTGATGACTGCCGTTTCCGGTACGCACGTCGCTTTCACGATACGTGCGTCACGTCTCCGCACTACCTGATTTTTTGTCCTTCCTTCTTCGCGATCCGCTGAACGGCAAAGCGGCCGGTCATCGCCGCGCAGGGCAAACCACCGGGCGGCATGAGCCATTGGCCGGTCAGGTAGCAATTTGAGAGTCCTTCGATCTTTCCCGAATGCATCATGCCTTTCGATCCCGGGCTCGGCATGAAGGCCATCCACGCGCCCCTCCAGGCTCCGGTATACCGGTGATACGTCGCCGGCGTCGCAACGTCGAGCGCAGTGATCTTTCCGGCAAGCTCGGGAAAATGCTCTTCCATCCGGAGGACGACCTCGCGGGCGAGCCGCTCTTTCTCGGCCCGGTACGCCTCGCGGTCGCGGGCGAGCGGCTCCCAGAATTCGTAGTCAAAATAATCCTGCGGAAGTTCGAGCACGAGAACGGCATGACCCGCAGGCGCGAAATTCGGCTCATAGGAAAAGCCCTTGTACCCGAGACCGTAGATCTCGCTCTTTCCGCAGGTAAACGGCTTGCAACCGAAGGAATTGATGAGCGGATAATCTTTCATGTCCGCGTTCACGCCAAGGGCTACCTGCACGCTCGACACCACGTTATACGAGACGGGATCGGAAAAGCGCTTGTCGAATTCACGGTCGCGGTATTTCCCTTTCAGAAGGGTCTCGAGAGTCAGGTGAACGTCGCATGACGCGATGACATAATCGGCGCGCTCGATTCGGCCTCCCGCAAGACGCACGCCGACGGCCACATCATCCTCGATGACGATTTCCTCGACGCCTGCGTTCTTGACGACACGGCCGCCGAGCGAGACATACCGCCTCTCCATCCGCAGTGCCATCTCGCGGCTTCCGCCTTCGGGGATGGCGCCGTTGCCGCTTGAAAAAACTGCGAGACTGAACGGAAAAATGTAAAAACTGTAACCCGGAGTAACGCGTGTACCGAAAAACTGCCGGAGTACAGGATTCCTGTAGCGGGCGGCGTATTGGGATGCGGTGACGGAAGAATACTTGCGCATGATGGAGCTCTTCCTCAGCATCTCGAACATGAGACCGATCAAGGCGCCGGGTGAAAGCAGTTCAGGGGCTATGCGGGCGGGCATCGGCATTGACTGCGCTGAGCGAATCGCGCGCATGAGTGCCTTGACGTGCTTTGCGTCCTCAGGCCCGATGGCGATGAGCTCGCGCTCGAAACGGTCAAGGTCCTTCCAGATGGTGATCGTAGTACCGCCGAGTTCTACCTTCCCGAAGTCTTCCAGCTGAATGATTTTGACGTCGTCCGAAAGCGCGCCCACGTCGCGCCACAGCCCGTTCAGTTCCGTGCCATCTTTCGTTCCCGTGAGCCAGTGAATGCACCCGTCGATATGATAGCCCGCGCGGTCCCAACCGGTGCACTGTCCGCCGACGACGGAGTGGCGCTCGTATATGACGCTCTCGAACCCGCGCGATGCCGCCTCGATTCCCGCAGTAAGTCCGGCGACGCCGCCGCCAATGATTGCGATTTTCCTCATGTACGCTCTCCTTGTTTCAGTAATAACCCGAGCACCCATTCGGGTTCGGGGCATGCAAGTTCCGGATGAATTGCGATTTCCTCCGCGATGCCCTGAATGCAGCACCAGAATGCGAGTGAAAGGGCAACAGGGTCGCCTGGGCGAAATATTCCTTCGGCCTGTCCGCGCTTGATAAGCGGAACCGAGTCGCTTACGGCGCTCACCTTTTTCATGAGCTCCATCGCCGATTCCGGCAACGCCTCGGTGCGTTCAGCCTGAGCCATAAAGACGAACATCTTCGCGACAAAATCGTGCTTCTTGATTTCCGCGAAAATATACGTCGCGCACTTTAGAAAAAAAGCCGTCACGTCCGAGGTATCGAGTTTCCACACGCTCTCGACTCCGGCAATCCCGATACGGACGAGTTCCTCATAGAGCTTTTCCTTCGACGGATAATAATGAAACAGAAGTCCGACGCTCATTCCGACCGCGCCGGCAATATCCGCGATCCTCGTTCCCGCATACCCGCGACGGATAAAAAGATCGAGTGCCGCGGCGAGAATTGCCTCATTGCGCTCATCCTTTTGAATCATCCGCCTGGTTTTTGGTCCCGGTTCTTCCGCTGAATTGTCTTTCATTGAATCACTTTTCATTGAACACATATTCAATATATTACAACGTGACTCTGTAAAATTCAAGAAAAAAACAACACAATCTGCTTGCATAGCCGGTGATTTTTAGTTAGATTTCTAACAAAATGCATGACGTCAATCTGTTTCTTGCAATAACCAAAATCTTCAGCCTGAAAAACGCTCTGTTTGGCAGTTTTGACTCCCGGGGACTGGAACCCGCCATCAATAAAACCCAGGAACGGGTGCTGATGATGACCTGGCGGCACGAAGGAGCCACGATGCAATTCCTGAGCCGGGAGGCGGGCCTCGAAAAAGGCTCACTCACGTCGGTTGTCGACTCGCTCGAGGCGCTTGGCCTCGCGGTCAGGATACGGCAGGAAGACGACCGGCGCTCGTTTGTGGTGCAGCCGACTCAGGCGGGACGCGAGCTTGCCCGGCAAATTGACGTTCTTTTTCAGGCGCATCTCGACGCGCTTTTTGACAAACTGGGACCCGAGGAACGGGAGCGGTTCACTGACGCGATCCGCACCCTGGCCCGGGACATTCCCCGCCTTTGCGATTAAGGAGACTCCTTTCATGAAAGACAACGACTCACGTATCAAGGTGCTGGCGGAAACGCCGCCGCTCAAGGCAATTATCGCCATGGCAATTCCGGTCATGCTCGGCATGATCGTTCAAGTCCTCTACAATATGGTGGATACTTTTTTCGTCGGAAAACTGAACGACGTAAATCAGCTCGCCGCGGCGAACCTCGGATTCCCGTTTTTCATGATCATGATGGGAATCGGCAGCATCATCGGCGTGGGCTCGGCTTCCGTGATTTCCCGCTATCTCGGCATGAAAAAAAACCGCGAAGCGGGCGAGATCGTCGGCCTCTCGTTCATTCTTGTCGCGATCGTCGCCCTCATCGTGACCGTGGCGAGCCTCGCGTTTCTCGATCCGATACTCTACCTGATCGGCGCGCGAGACTCCGTGACCGGGCCGACGCGCGCATACCTTGTCCCGCTCATTCTCGGCTCGATTACCGTCATGGGAAACTTCACGCTCGGCATCATGATCCGCGCCGAAGGTGGAGCGGTCAACGCGATGAAGGGAATGATCCTCGGATCCATCGTGAACATCATCCTCAACCCGATCATGATCTTCACCTTCGGATGGGGGATCGCGGGTTCCGCCTGGGCGACCGTCGTCGCGAACGCGATCGGCATCCTGTGGTACCTTTGGTGCTACGCGCGCAAATCAATTCTCAAAATCTCTTTCGGCTCCCACATCTGGAGGAGCGCGTACTTTCGGGAAATTTTCTCCATCGGCATTCCGTCCGGAATCAACCAGGGACTCCTCTCGCTTGCGGTCATCGTTTCCAACAACCTCGCCGCATCCTACGGAGCGACGATTCTCGCCGCGATGGGAATCGCGAGCAAGGTCAACAGCCTCATCATCCTGATGCTCGTCGGTCTCGCAGCCGGATGCCAGCCGCTCTTTGGCTACAATTACGGCGCCGGAAACCGGAAACGCCTCGTATCGATTCTCAAGACGAGCATGATCCTCGCGGTGAGCCTTGGAGTCGTCATGCTCGCCGCCTTCGCGATCGCGGACAAGTATCTCATCACGGCCTTCTCCGCAATTCCCGAAGTCGTATCGCAGGGAAAATTCATTCTGCTCGCGATGGCATGCTCCGCACCCATGGTCGGCACGGTAATGATCGTGATGAACTGCCTGCAGGCGATCGGCAAACCCATACCGTCTCTCATTCTCTCGACCAGCAGGCAGGGAGTCCTGTACATCCCGCTCCTCTTCGCGCTCACGGCGATCTTCGGTTTCCACGGTCTCGTGTTCACGCAACCGATCGTCGATTTTCTCATGGCAATAATCGCGACGCTCATGCTTCGCCATGTTGTCCGCACCGATCCCGCGCTGAAAGCCAAACGGGAGTGACGAGCCGCACGCAGCAATGTCAAGGGTTGTTCTCCTGCGTGAACTTTTTAAATCTCCAATTTGCCCTTGTCCACCAATCCCGTTTATAGTACATTTTTCGGACTATGAACTACATCGATTTGAGAAGTGATACCGTTACCTGGCCGACCGCCGAAATGCGCGAGGCTATGGCAAAAGCGCCGGTCGGAGACGACGTCTACGGTGACGACCCGACCGTCCGCGAGCTCGAGCTCTACGCCGCAAGCCTTGCGGGAAAAGAAGCCGCGCTCTTCGTGCCCTCCGGAACTTTTGGAAACCAACTTGCCCTTTTCACCCACTGCCCGCGCGGGAGCGAGGTTATACTTGACGAACGCTGCCACATCGTCCAGCATGAAGCCGGAGCCGCTGCCGTTATCGCGGGCGTTCAGCTCCGCACGATCGATTGCGCAACCGGATTGCTCGACGCGCGTCTCGTAGAAAGCCGCATGAGAATCGGTGACGATATTCACGAACCGAAGACAAGCCTCATCTGCCTCGAGAACGCACATTCAAACGGAAGGGTCATGCGCCTCGACGCGATGGAAGGAATCAGGCGCGTCGCAGACCGGAATCACGTTCCGGTCCATCTTGACGGCGCTCGGCTTTTCAACGCGGCAACCGCGCTCGGCGTTCAGGCGAAAGACGTAACCCAATACGCCGACTCCGTCATGTTCTGCCTCTCGAAGGGACTTTGCGCCCCGGTCGGGTCCATGCTCGCGGGAACGAGAAAGTTCGTCGACGACGCGAGACGCAAACGCAAGCTCATGGGTGGTGGACTCCGCCAGGCAGGAATACTCGCGGCCGCGGGACTTATCGCGCTCAAGGAAATGAGGCTGAGGCTCGACCGTGACCACGAGAACGCCCGGAATCTCGCGAACCTTCTCTCGAAAATACCGGGAGCGAAAATTGACCTTTCAGCAACAGAGATTAACATGGTATACTTCGGCCATGAGCGAAACGCGTCAATCGACGGAGAAGCTTTCGTCGACTTTATGAAGGGAAAGGGAATTCTCGTAAATCCCTTCGACGCCTCAAAGACGCTCAGGTTCGTCACGCATTACTGGATAAGCAAAGAACATGTAGAAACAACCGCAAATGCAATACGGGAATTTTACGCATAGGGGATGAACATGGCAAAGACGTCCGGAATCGACCGAAATGCGCTCGTGCGCCGCGCGGCAATCATCGCGCTCGCGGGCAACCTCGTTCTCGCGATCATCAAGATCGTCACGGGTATCGTCGCGGGGAGCCTCGCGGTGCTCGGCGACGGTATCGATTCCTCGACCGACGTCGCTATCGCGATCATGACGCTTTCCGTCGGCTTCATCATAAACCAGCCTTCGGACAAGGAACATCCCTGGGGGCATCATCGCGCCGAGACTATCGGCACGGTCATGCTTGCCTTCATCATCATGTTCGCCGGTTTCCAGCTCTTCGAATCCGCGTTCAGGCAGCTCCGGGAAGGCACTGTGGGCGAGACCCCGGGCCTTATCGCGCTTGTGGTAACGGCGATCTCCATCGCGGGAAAACTTTTCCTCGCGTTCACCCAATACCGGCTCGGCAAAAAATCCGGCAGCGCAATGATCCTCGCAAACGCAAAAAACATGACGAACGATATCATCATCTCGGGATCGGTTTTCGTCGGCCTCGGCGCCTCACACCTTTTCAATATGCCCGCGCTCGACGCGGTAACGGCGCTCCTCGTAAGCCTGTGGGTCATGAAATCCGCGGTGGGAATTTTCCGCGAGCAAAACCTCGAGCTTATGGATGGCAATGCCGATGACGATCAATACCGCGCGCTTTTCGACGCCGTCCGATCGGTCAAGGGCGCGGGAAACCCCCATCGCGCGCGCATTCGCAAAATGGCAAGTTCGTGGGACATCGATCTTGACATTGAAGTTGCCGGGAATCTCACCGTCCGTGAGGCGCATGAAATCGCAGAGCACGTCGAAGAAGCAATCAGGCACTCAATTCCCGACGTGTACGATATCATGGTGCACGTCGAGCCCGAAGGAAACGGCGAACACCCCGAACAATTTGGACTCTCGGCAAAGGACATTCCCGAAGAAACCCTGCACAAGAGCGTGTGACTTAATTTTTTCAGAATTATTACCTGATTATCGATATGCGCGCCAGGCGCTCACGTACTCGATCATGTATTGCTGCACGCCGCCGAACCATGTATCAGTAAGGCGCGCCGCGCGAGGCCCGATATACCGGTAATGCCAGCTCTCCCATCGATACCCCGTCACAGGCTCATAGCCCTTCGGAAACGAAAGCGACCAGCCGTATTCACCTGCGTGCGCGGTAAGCCATTTACTTGCCTTCGTTTCCGCAAAGTCGTCCGTTATCGAGCCGAAGTCGACCGCGGTTCCAAGCTGATGCTGGCTTTGCCCGGGCTTCGCCGATTCGCGGCTCGCGGCGGCTTCTCCCATTTCCTTCACGTTCCGCTCGTACACTTTTTTCTGATAATCGAAGGACCGGTAGGTCGAGCTCGCGACGAGCGTGATCCCGTCAGAGCGCGCAGCGCGCGCCATGAGGCCGAGCGCAGCTTCCGCCGGAGAGCGAAGGCTTAAGCCCTCACGTCCCGCGGTATAGGACTTCCCCGCCACAAGAGGAACAAGGTCGCCCGGTATCGCGTCCCGCGAAAGGGCGTGGCTTTTGTCGACAAGGGTAAGGAGTCCTTGCCCGGCAGCATCGTCTTCCTTGAGCGTCTCCGCGAGCTCGGCAGAGAAGGAAGCCCAGTTCGCGTTTATCCGGGCGACCAGTTCCACGGGTATCGAAGAAGGGGCCGTGAACGCGGGGGAAATCCCTGAGCGCGAGGAATCCTTGTCCGCCGGAAAGCACGAACAAAGAGCGAGCGAGACGCAAGCGACGCAAACAAGATGTTTCATTTCGAGAAATCCTTTATGAGCCAGCCGCGGCGGCGCGCGACGCGGCGAAGGCGAAAGTCCGGATTGGCTGCGACGGGGAATCCGACCGATTCGAGAAGCGGAATGTCGTGAACACTGTCAGAATAGAAAGAGCACAATTGCAAATCAGTTCCGCTGCATGAGGCGAAATCCCTGATAATGCCGTATTTACTTTTCGAGAAAACCGGAACGCCTATTATCTTTCCCTCGAATATGCCAAGCATATACGAGAACTGCGTCGCGATTACGTCGGAAGCGGGCACGCCGCAATACTGGGCGAGCGGATACACTGCCTCAAAGGGCGCGGAGGTCGCGAGGATTACGCGGATGCCGCGTTTCTTGAGTTCCGCGATTTCGCGGATAGCACCGGGATACAGGGAGCGTTCGATATAGCGGGAAAATGCCGCGCGGGCGACGTCTTCAAACTCCGCGCGGGTTCTTCCGCGAAGCTTCGGCAGGCTCATCCGAAAAAGAACTTCCATTTTTACGCTGAATAAGCGATACATGATGAAAAGCGCGGGCGTTGCGAGAATGTACCACCATTTGATGTAGCCGCGTCTGATGCAAACCTTGATAAAGGCCATGCTGGTCGCGGTGCGGGTAATTGTGTGATCCACGTCGAAGAAGGCGATTATTTCCCGTTGCATACGCTCACAGAATAATGACTATGGAACTCCTGAGCAAGCCCTTTTTGTAGGTAATCGAGGACGACAGGTTGCGGCACATGATGAGACCAAGTCCCCGATAGCGGGCGGAGACCGAGTCGTAATGCGGCTGGACAACGCCCGTCGCGCGAACCATCTTGCCGAAATTAGTCGTGCTGTAGCGGATGACTATCCGGGGAGAATCTCCCTCGTCAATTTTCACGAACACGGGACAAAAGGTAGCAGGCCGTGAATGAGTGACTATGTTATCGAAAAACTCCGTTATGACGAGCGTCGCCCGGTCGCGGCGCGGCGCGTCGAGAAAACGGCATTGCGCCACGAAGCGTTCCAGAACCGTAAGGTTTTCCAGGCGAGGCGCAAGTCGTATCGAGCGGCACTGCGTCTTCACGATCTTTCAAACGACTTCCGTTAGCGCGAATATGACGGTAAAGAGCTCGCTGAATCCCGTTGATTCGATCGCGAGCCTGACAACCTCGGAGGGTTTCATGATATACAGCTTGTTCCCGAGCGCCTCGCCGTCGTCGAGCGCAGACATGAGGACGCCGAGTCCCGACGACGAAAGGTTCACGACGCGCGAAAGGTCGAGCACGAGATTCGTCTGCTTGATGAGCGAGTACACCTTCGCCTGAAACTCGGTGTAGGTGTAGGAATTGATCGTGCCTGAAACCTCAAGAAGCGAGTAATTCGGGCCGCTTTTCTCGACAATCGCAATGTTTTCCATAGTAGATCAACCTCTCATCGTGGAAGATATTTAAACACGAGGACGGTGATGTCGTCCTCAAGCTCGCGCGAAACGAATTCCGTCAGGCTGTCGCACAGGAACTGGGCCATTCTCCCCGCGGGGTACGACCGGTTGTCCAGAAGAAGACGCTGAACGCGATCCTTTCCGAAACGCTCTCCGCGGAGATTTGTCGAGTCGACGAGGCCGTCGGTCGTCATCAGGATGATGTCCTGCGGGTTAAGAATGATCTTCTTGACCTTGAGGTACTTCGTAATGTCGCGCACGAAACCGAGAACTTTTCCGTCGCCCTGAATCTCGATCGCGTTGTTGTACGATGCGGTGTAGAGGAACATTGACGGTACGCCGCAGTTTATATAGTACATCGTGTTCGTGTCGAAGTCGATGAGTCCGAATACGCCCGCGAAGAAAGTTCCCTTCGGCAGATTGTTCTTGATGAAGAGGTTTACCTTGACGACGAGTTTTTTAAAGTCGCTTGTCTCGGTGAGGAACGTGCGCAACACCGACTTGAGAATGACCATCGACATGCTTGCGTTTAGTCCCTTGCCCGACACGTCGCCCATCACGTACAGGTACTTGTCCTGACCAAGCTTGATGAAGTCAATAAAGTCGCCTCCGAGCTTTCGCGCGGACCGTGTTATAAAGTCAACGTCGATCTTCTCGTGGTTGATGCGGTCAATGTTTTCCTGGATCGAGGAGATCACCTGCCCGGAGAATTCTATCTCGCGGTCAACGGTAAGAACTACCGCCTCGTTCGCGATATTCTTGAGATAGTACAGAATGAGGAAGAAATTCGAATACAGCTTCGTGAGGACGCGATAGTCATAGTCGGTATAGTCCGCGCCGCGCCTCTTCGGTCCGAAGAGAATGATGCCGACGACGCGATGTCCCTCGCGAATGAGGGAGAACGCATCCGCGTGCGCGACCTCGAAAATTTTCAGGAGCTCGGGTTTGATGTCGGCGTACGTGTGATTCGTAATCGCCTGCGTCTTGAGCACGATCGGCTCGCTCCTGCCGAGCATAAAGTCGATGGCCTTGTTGTCGATGTTTATCTCGTGCTTTGCCTGGGTCGTCGAGAACACGGTCAGCAGTTTGTTCTTGTTGTCCGAGACCATGATCTCGATCGTGCTCGACTCGACGTATTGGGTCAAAAGATCGTTCACGCTCTTGATGACGACGTCGACGCCGGAGGTATAGTCGATCGCGTCAAGACCTGACTCAAGCTCCGCCTCATAGTCGCTTCCGACCCTGATGTAGCGCCTTATCCAGTGAGACAAAAGGAAACGGATGCCGAGAAAGCCGACGACGATGAGAACGAGAAGTCCTACGATAAGGGAAGCGCTCGTGAGCACCCGGTAGGTGATCGTGGTCAGAAAGCCGACGGCCACACTGATGACGACGCTGATTACCGTGAAGTTCACGACGGTCGCAATGATGAGCGTGCGGTCAAAAAGAGTCGTGACGGAGACGGCCTGATACATGAGAAGAAGCATGACCGCAAGCCCGAAGGGGATAAGCGGCATTGCCCACATATAGCTGAGCGCGAGCCGGAACAAAAGCCAGGAAACCACGGCGCCCGCGCAAACGGAAACGGACACGAGGAGCAGCCGCTGCCGGTAGATCCGGCTCCTGATCCCGATGGCGCGCAGGAGCATCGTTACGACCGCGAGCGCGGGTGCACCGAAGACGAAAACGTAAATGTACAGCGTGACCCCGTTCATGATGCCGTAGAAGGACTCGGTGCTCATGTCGAAAAGGCCATACGCAGTTTGATGTATTCCCGTAATCGTGGGGAAAATAATGAACGCCGCGAATGCGGTGAATATCGCGATGATGACGCTGAACACCGGGCTCTTCGGCTGATACGGCATGGTGAACGCATACCGGAGAAGCGACAGGGTCACGAACGCAAGGGTTACGAGGCAAACCTTGAGCGTGAGGAGGCACAGCGTATAATGGCTCGCGTAGGCGAGGCTCGCGGAAAGCCCCGCGAACAGGGAAACGATGGCCGAGGCGAGGGCAATGCCCGTCACGGCGGCGTCGACCTTTTCCGAGCGGGAGTCGAGCCACCAGGAGAAAACGAACAGGAACGCGGAAAGGATGTAGCAGAATAAGAGCAGGCTCATGGTTACTCCTCGATCTTTGCGACAAGCATGGTCACGTCGTCGCGCAGCTTCTTGTCGCCGTTGTATGAGAGAACCAGGTCGGCGATATCGTTGACAAAATGCTTCGCGCTTTTATGCGCGCTGTTCTTTACGGTGTTCATGTAGAGATCGGTATCGCCGAGTTCGACGCCGGAGTCGTCCATGACTTCCGAGACACCGTCCGATGCCATAAGGATCACGTCGCCGCGATAGAGCGGCATCTCGGCCTGCACGATCTCGTCGAGATCGATGATACCGACGAGGCTGCACGAAGATCCGAGCGGCTTGATCTTGTATCCGTCGGGTGCGCGCGTAATGATGATGGGGTCGGCCATGGATGCGTTTACGTAGCGGATGCGCATTGCCTTCGTGTCGACGATACCGATAAAAAGAACCGCGTACTTGTCCTGAAGGTGCATGCTCTTGATTGCGGTATCGATCGCGCGGACGACCGCGGGAAGGTCTTCCTTGTTTTCGATGATCTTTACGGTATTGATTATAACGCCCATGATGAGCGCCGACGCGAGGCCTTTGCCGGAAACGTCCCCGAGAAGGAAGAATGTCCGGTTCTCGTCGATCGGGATGACGTCGTAAAAGTCTCCCGACACGTTGACGAGCGGCCTGAAGTACGACGCGATGTCGAGCTTCGGGATATCGGGCATCGTCTGGGGAAGAAACGACATCTGCGTCTCGGCGACCATGTCCCATTCCTTCGCGAGTTCCGAAATTGCGGTAAGCTGGGTAATGGTTTTCGTTCGCTTCTGGAAATTCGCGAATTCATACTGCATCATTGAAAAGACGCTTTCGTCGAAAACGTGCATGTAGCGGCACATCACATAAAAATGAAGTTTGCCGTAGACGAGGAAAAAGCCGCGCGCGCCCTTGAAGTCGGAAACGAGGCCGAGCGACTCGTCGATAAGATAAAACCCGTCGGGCCAGGTTTCCGGGAAATTCCGGGAAAGAACCTCGAGGGTCTCCGGGTCGGTCGCGATGCGCGTCGGGCTATTGTAGATTACGTACGAGTTCTCGCAGTTTACATAGAGGACTGACGAGTCCGCGTCGTGCTCGAGCACCGACTGGATCGAGTCGATGAGATCCTCGATGGTGTATGAAAAGCGGAGGCGGTCGATAAAGGTGACCATGAGCCGGGTATTTCCCTGCCGGAAAACCTTGTCCTCTTCCAGTGCCCAAATCTCGCGGGTCGCCAGGGACGCCACGGTCGCGACGATAAAAAATACGATCGCCGACGACACGAACTGCCCCAAAAAGTCAAACTCCGGGTAGAGCAGGAACATGAAAAAGGTAAACACGAGACCGACAATGACATCGATCGCCAGCTTGGAAAGCCGTTTCCGGGACTGAATCATCCTGATGTACCTCTTGAAGGTGAGAGTTACAGCCGTTTCCGTCGTATACCGATCGCTCGGAAACCGCCGGAACCATGCCTGAGCCGCCTTTTCACCGCGAAAAAGGCAACAGCCGATTCCCTGGTATAGCATTGCCAGACAGCGGCTTCGATTATACCATAAATATGGAGATTTGAGCGAAAAAAAGGGTATACGATCGCCTCAGGGAAGATCCTTACGAGTGCAAATCCTCAAGAGGAACGGGAGTCGGGGTTGAATTCTCGCCCTCGAGACGCGAAACCTCTTCGAGAAGGGATTTTGCCTTCGAGGAAAGCTTCGTCGGTACCTGAACGATGACCTTGATGTAAAGATCGCCTTTTCGGGCTGACGCAACAGGAACGCCCTCGTCGCGAATGCGAAGAAGTTTCCCGCTCTGGGTTCCCGCAGGGATTTTCAGCTTGAGCTGCTTGCCGTCGAGCGCGGTGATGGTGATTTCCGCACCGAGCGCCGCCTGGGTGATCGAGATCGGGATCGCGCAATAGAGATCGGATCCCGAACGCTCGAAATGGTTATCGGGCTTTACCCGGATGAATACGAAAAGATCTCCGTACGGCCCACCGCCGGTGCCGGCGTCGCCCTGACGGGGAATGTTGATGCGCTTGCCGTCCTCAACTCCCGCAGGAATCGTGACGAGTATTTTTTGCCGTTTTTTCTGCACGCCCGAGCCAGAACATTCACGGCAGGGGTTTTCGACGATCGTGCCTTCGCCGTGGCAGGTGGGGCACGGTGACGCGATGGAAAAGAAGCCCGAGCTGTGCCGGACCTGTCCCGCGCCCTGGCAGGTTGAGCACATCTTGCGCCCCGAGCCGCCCGAAGCTCCCGTTCCCTTGCAGGCCGCGCACGCCTCGTTGCGGGAGTACTGGACTTCCGCCTTGGTTCCGTACACCGCGTCGTGAAAATCGATCTGGAGATCATAGCGAAGGCTCGCGCCCGCGGCAGCTCCTCCGTGAGAACCCCGGCGACGAGTGCCGCCGCCACCGCCGAAAAGATTTTCGAAAATGCCGCCAAAATCCCCGAAGATATCCTCGAAGCCCTGAAACTGACTTGGATCGAAACCGCCGGGGCCACCGGGGCCGCCCATTCCTTCGAGACCCGCATGTCCGTACTGGTCATAGATCTGGCGCTTCTGGTCGTCGGCGAGAACCTCGTAGGCCTCGGTTGCTTCCTTGAATTTCTCTTCGGCCGCATGATCGCCGGGATTTTTGTCGGGATGATATTGAATCGCGAGCTTTCGGTATCCTTTCTTGATTTCGTCTTTTGTCGCGTTCTTGGAAAGGCCGAGAACTTCGTAATAATCTCTTTTCGCTGCCACGGGGGACTCCAGATACAAAGGATACTATGCACTATACGGCAAAAAATCCGGAGCGTCGAGGACACACGGTCGCTTTGTGCGACGCATGCCCTTCCCTGCCCCGGATTCACCTTGCCTTTCGGTCAGTTATTATTTCTTGTCGTCGTCGTTGACCACTTCGTAGTCGACGTCGTCGGCAGAGCCCTTGTTCGGGCCGCTTCCGGCAGAAGAACCCGCGCCCGCGAAGCCCTCGGGACCGGCGCCGCCCATATCGGGACCGGCTCCTTGAGCTCCCGCTCCCTGTCCGCCCGGTGCCTGCTGCTTGTACATTTCCTCGGCGATCTTGTAGGACGCCTGCTTGAGTTCCTCGGTCTTCGCCTTGATGGACTCGAGATTGGTTCCCGCAAGCTCGGTCTTGAGCGCGGCGACCGCAGCCTCGATTTTTTCCTTGTCGGCGGCGCTTACCTTGTCGCCGAGATCCTTGAGGGTCTTCTCGGTCTGGTAGATCATCGAGTCAGCCTCGTTGCGGGTGTCGACTTTCTCGCGCTCGGCCTTGTCCGCGGCGGCGTTGGCCTCCGCTTCCTTGACCATCCGGTCGATCTCGCTTTCGGAAAGCCCGGACGAGCTTTCGATGCGGATCTTCTGCTCCTTGCCGGTGCCAAGGTCCTTCGCGGTAACGTGGACGATGCCGTTCGCGTCAATGTCGAAGGTTACCTCGATCTGCGGGACACCGCGCGGCGCGGGAGGAAGACCGACGAGGTCGAACTTGCCGAGGGTGCGGTTTTGGGCCGCCATCTCGCGCTCGCCCTGAAGGACGTTGATGGAAACGGCAGACTGTCCGTCGGCCGCGGTGGAAAACACCTGACTCTTGCGGGTCGGTATGGTCGTGTTGCGGTTGATGAGGCGGGTAAAGACGCCGCCCATGGTCTCGATACCGAGCGAAAGCGGGGTAACGTCGAGGAGGAGAACGTCCTTGACGTCGCCGCCGAGGATACCGCCCTGGATCGCCGCACCGATGGCAACGGCTTCGTCCGGGTTGACTGCCTTCGATCCTTCCTGACCGAACAGTTCCTTGACGATCTGGAGAACCTTCGGCATGCGGGTGGAACCACCGACGAGGAGAACCTCGTCGATCTGGTCAACGTTGATTCCGGCGTCCTTGATGGCCTTGCGGCAGGGTTCCTTGGTGCGCTCGAAGAGGTCCTCGGTCATCTGCTCGAACTTCGCGCGGGAAAGGCTCTTCTGGAGATGCTTCGGGCCCGTCGCGTCGGCGGTAATAAACGGAAGGTTGATCTCGGTGTTCGTAACGGCGGAAAGCTCGATCTTCGCCTTCTCGGCAGCCTCGCGGAGGCGCTGGAGGGCCATGCGGTCCTTGGAAAGATCAATACCGGAGTCGTTCTTGAATTCCTCGACGAGCCAGTTCATGACGCGCCGGTCCCAGTCGTCGCCACCGAGGTGGGTGTCGCCGTTGGTGGACTTGACCTCGAAGACGCCGTCGCCGAGCTCGAGTACGGAAATATCGAAGGTACCGCCGCCGAGGTCATATACGGCGATGGTCTTTTCTTTCTTGGAATCCTTGTTGAAGCCGAAGGCGAGAGAGGCAGCGGTCGGCTCGTTGATGATGCGCTTGACCTCGAGACCGGCGATCTTGCCTGCGTCCTTGGTTGCCTGGCGCTGTGCGTCGTTAAAATAGGCCGGAACGGTGATGACGGCCTCGGTGACTTCCTCGCCGAGATAGTCTTCTGCGGTCTTCTTCATTTTCTGGAGGATGAACGCGCTGACTTCCTGAGCGGAGTAGAGCTTGCCGTCAATGTCGACGCGGACGTCGTCGCCCTGGGGCACGACTTTATAGGGTACGAGCTTTGCCTCGCCGGTGAGTTCGCCGTAGCGGTGGCCGATAAAGCGCTTGATTGAATAGACGGTCTTGTCGGGATTGGTGATCATCTGGTTCTTTGCAGGCTGACCGACGACGCGCTCTCCCTTGGCGGTAAAACCAACAATGGACGGCGTGGTGCGTCCACCTTCCGAGTTCTGGATAACGACGGGTTCCCCGCCTTCCATAACCGCGACGCACGAATTGGTCGTTCCGAGGTCAATACCGATAATCTTTCCCATAGTATATAGTCTCCTTTATTTTGCCGTTATCGCGCGTTTCCGCGCCTAAAAATTCGATTCAAGCACGCCCAAGCGTCCATCGCCCCACCCTTTCGCGGGACGCGTCCCTTGCGAGCTGTCTCTTTCGAGACCTGTCTCTTGCGAGACATGGAGTTTACAAAGCTTCGCTTTGTAAACTCCGAGTTGAACGGCGAGGCCTACTGGCCTTGCTGTTCAACAGGCATCTGCACCATCACTTTCGCGACGCGGATTACGCGGTCCTTGAGCTTGTAGCCCTTTACGAACTCGTCCGCGACGGTTGGCTCTTTCACGTCGGCCGAGGGCACCGAGCCGATTGCCTCGTGGATGGTCGGGTCGAAGGACGCGCCTTTGACCGGATAATGGCAAAGCCCATATTTGTTCTCCAGAAGGCCACCGAGTTGCTTCCTGATCATCAGGACGCCGTCGGTCATGGCAGCCGCATGCGTGTCGGTCGTGGCCGTATCAGCGGCAGTTACTGCCTGGAGGGCGCGGTCAAAGTCATCAAGCACCTGTACGAGGTCGACCAGAAGGTTCGTGTTCGCGAAGTCGATCGCGTCCTGCTTCTCCTTTATCATGCGCTTGCGGTAATTGTCAAAATCCGCCGCCTTGCGGAGATACTGATCCTGGAGATCGGCGCACTTTCGCTCAAGATCGGCGATCCGGTCCTCGGGAGAAGGTTTTTTCTCCGCGGTTTTCTCCGCCTTGCCCGTGTCATCGGCGGTTTTTTCGCCGGATGCACCCGCTTCCCGCGCGTTTTGCGCGTCAGGGGTTGTACTTTGCGCTTCGGTAGCCGTACTCTCAGCCTTGCCGTTTTCCGCTTTTTCGGCGGTAGCCCCTTCGGGGACGGTTTCGGCGCCCGGTACTTCTGCTTCGTGTTCTGCGTGTTTCTTCATCAACAACCTCAAAAAAAAGATACTAATTTCAGCGAGCAGGGGTCAACACAAACCGTTCACTTTTTGGACGATGAGCCAAAAACACCCGTAATAAGGTTATAAGCGACGGTTCCCGGCATCGGCGTGTTCGGAAGATTGGCCGGATCGAACCAGCGCGCCTCGGAAATTTCCGCCTCGTCGACGAGAATTTCACCCGACGCCCAGTCCGCGTAGAAGGCAACCATGTGCTGATCGGGGTATGGCCAGCTCTGACTCCCCGCATAGGTAATATTCGTTATTTCAATCCCGGTTTCTTCCCGTACTTCCCGGGCAACGCATTCCTCGAGGGTTTCCCCGTGTTCAAGAAAGCCCGCAAGGCAGGCATAGACGTCCTGGTTTCTCGCGGCGTGCCGCGCAAGGAGGATTTTCCCCTCTTTTCGCACCAAAACGATGATGGCAGGCGATATCCGGGGGAAAATGAGGTTCGCGCACGCCGGGCAATGCCGGGCAAGCTCCACCTGATGGTCTTCAAGCGGGGATCCGCAGCGAGGGCAAAACCGCGTCGCGTTATGCCAGTTGAGGATGCCGAGCGCCCGGGACGCGGGTGCCGTATGGAAGCGGATGGCGGGATTGTCGGAACAGCTGACGGCGCGCAGGCGAATCCAGAAACCCTCCGGGGCGGAAACGGACGGCGAAGAAGACGGAACAGTTCCCGGGCCCGAAACCGAACCCTGGACGACCTCGGCGCGCGATGCGCCTTCCCGGAGCAAGACTGCCCTGCTCGCCCGTCCGGCGACGACGAGATCGAGGGAATCGACGACCGATTCCGCAAACGCCTCGGGCAAGGTTGCCGGAAGGGTATTCTCCGGGGTAAGAAAAAGCTCGCTTGAGCGAAAAATATAGTAATTCTCTTGTTGCATGGTGGTTTTCACTGTGCGATTATATAGAAATATCCGAACTGATTAAAGGAGTAGATGATGAAAAAACTCGCAACACTGGTGATTTTGGCCGTTTTCGGCATCGGGACGCTGACGGCAGCCGACAAGGTCGAAGGCCTCTGGAAGAGCATCGACGAAAAGGACGGCAAGGTTACCGCAACCTGGAAAATCTACCAGAAAAACGGAACGCTCTTCGGGGAAATCATTAACGTACCGAATCAGGCAGATACGACCCTGGCGGACAAGTGCAAGGGTCCTTACAAGGATTTTCCGGTTCCGGGCGATGTGAGCAAAATGACGGTCCTCAATACGCCGTTTATTTTCGGGCTCAAAATGAAGACACCGGGTCAATGGGAAGGCGGAAACATCATCGATCCGGGCGACGGCAAGATGTACAAATGCAAGATCACCTGGCGGCCGGCAGACGGAAAGAAGTTCAAGACTGAAAACCTCGAAATGCGGGGTGAAATCGGTATGGGCATCGGGCGAAGCCAGTTTTGGGAACGCGCCACCGATACCGAAGTCGCCGCTCTCGGCATCAAAAAGTAAGAGAGATCCTTTCGATCAGGCGCGGTTTATTCGAAAGAAGCCGATTCCGCGCCTTCTTCGACCAGGGCTGCCAAATCGGACGTGGGCCAGGCGATAATTCGCGCCTGACCCGCGCAGCCCTTCCCTCCCCGCTTCGCTTCATACAAACTCAAATCAGCTTCGTTTTGCGCATAATCCGACAGCGCCTGCCAATATCCCGCCGTAGCCTGCTCGAACACGGTCTCGGGTGGCTCGAGCAATGCAATACCAAGACTCACCTTGACCGGTATTTCCCCGCCCGGATAGTCGATCGTGAGGATGGAAAGGGTTTCGAGAATGCGCGAGGCAACCAGGTTGACGCCATCAAGCGAGCTTTCGGGGAGCAAAATGGAGAATTCATCCCCGCCGAACCTTCCGATAAAATCCGAGCTTCGCGTCGAATCCTTGAGCACTTGCGCGAGCTTGACCAAAGCCCGGTCGCCGGCAAGATGACCGGCGGTATCGTTGATCGTCTTCATGTTGTCCATGTCGACCATGATGATGCCGACGGGTTTAAGCGAGCGGGACGCCGATTTCAGGGTCCGAAGGACGCACTGGGCGAAAAAGCGTCTGACGAAGGTTCCCGTGAGCGGGTCCATCGTCGCCATCTCGTAGAGCTGGGCGTTCTGGAGCGCGACCGCCACCTGGTTCGCGAAAACGAGGAGCAACTCGCGATCCGGGGGATTGTCCACTTCCTTTTCGAGATAGACGATGCCGACGGTCTGGTTGCCGACTTTCAGCGGAATGAGCGTGCTGCCCGCGGCAACGTCGAGCGCGCCCTTGCCGAGCGTTTCATGGACGCGGTGCCGGTTAGCCTCAAAAACCGCCTCGGCGATTCCGCCGCCGGCAGAGAAGCGGCCCATGCCGGCACAGACCGAAAGCCGCGTGTCCTCGCCGGGTATGGCGAGAAAGCTGTCGATTACCGGAATGCAGCCGGTTTCAAAAGAACCCTGAGAGAAAATGGAGACAGAGGCGGACGCCCCGAGAAGGCCCGAAAAGCGCCAGAGAATCCCGTGCAGCAGGGCTTCGATCGGCTGGATTTTGCAGAGTTCCGGGGTCCCGGAAAGTATGTAGGAAAGACCCCTGCGGCCCTTTTCCAGAAGACTCAGCGAGTCGGCTGCCTTGAGCCCGACGTCGGTCCACAGGAGCAGTTTTTCCGGCCCGTCGCCTTTATCGAAGTAGCCCTGAATATCAAGACGCTTGAGCAGTTCACGCGGGGGATTTTCGCTTGCATACCCGGTTTGAAGTATTACCTGCAGTATTGTGTTGAATTTCCGGAGTTCGACGAGAACTTCCTCGCCGGTCATTCCGGGCATGTAGTAGTCGAGAAGCATCAGATCGGGAGGGGATGACCGCACCGCACAGAGAGCCTCGGCGCCGCTTTCGGCGGTGATGACCGTGTGACCCTCGCGCTCCAGAACAAGCCGCGTGGCTTCGAGGTATTCGAGGTTGTCGTCCACCAGCAAGATTGTGTGGCCGGACTCGCCGGCTTCACGAAATTTGCGCGCCATGGAAAATCTCCTTAGATGAGCGGTATCGTTACAGTAAAGGAAGATCCTTTGCCCGGAGCACTTGTTACATCGATGGTCCCGCGAAAATCACCGGTGATTATATCATGCACTATCGTTAAACCCAAGCCGGTACCCTCGCCAAAGGGTTTCGTCGTAAAGAGGGGATCGAAAATCCGTTTCCGGGTTTCCGCGTCCATGCCGGCCCCCGAGTCCGAGACGGTCATGACCGCCCGGTCCTTATCCGCGACAAGCGTGAGGGCAATCGCGCCGCCCGAGGGCGACATGGCGTCGATGGCATTCATCACGAGATTCGTAACTACCTGGACGAGCCGGTCGGGTTTCCCGACCGTCAGGAGTGCTTTTTCGGGCGCATTAAAGTCGACGCGACACTTTCCGCGCCTGAGCTCGTGGGCGAGAAGGACGAGCGAGTCCGAGATGCCCTTCGCAAGGTCGAACGTGACGCCCGCTTCCTTCTGATCGTGAGTCCGGGTCTGACCCTTGATGCTCCGGATAAAGCCGGCAGCCCGCTCGGCCGAACGCATCGCAAGCGTGAGAGAGCGCTCCATTTCTTCGGCAATCGCAAGATGGTCCTCGCGGGTAACGTCGCTGTCGCCAACCGAGGCGCGGTATTCACCGACCAGTTTGGAAGTTTCCGAAAGGGATGCGCGGAGGGCCGCGAGCGGGGTATTCATCTCGTGCGCGATTCCCGCAGTAAGCCGGCCGATCGACGCCATCTTCTCCGCCATGACGATCCGCTCCTGGTCGTCGCGAATTCGCACGTTGGCGCGTTCGAGCTCGCCGGCGCGCGCGGAAAGCTCGCCAAAGGTCGCATTGAGCCGCTGGTCTTTCGCGACGAGCTCGTCCATCAAAAGCGATGCGCGAAGCGCGCTTCTGAACTGGTTCGTAACGGCGTCATTCCATATCTCGGCCGCAATATCGATATCGAGAACGAGAAGCCCGATCAGCATTTCGTCGTGGAAAAGGGTGTCCACGAAAAGACCGAACCTTCGATCCGGGGGGATGAGCCCGCGGGGTACGAACTCTTCCGTGTCGAAGGCAATTCCGCCCGGGGGAAGGGAGAGACGGGTGCCGTCCCGATGCGCGAATACGAGATTCGACCGTTCGTGATTCGAGTCGGGCGTAAAAAGAGAAATAAAGCAGCTGCGGATTCCAACGTGGGGCACAAGGTCATCGATCTCCGCAAGCAGACGCTCGAAGCTGAACGAAGTCATGAGCCGCGCGATGGCGTACTGCGTCTGCCGGTTCCGGTGCTGGTACGCAATTCCGCGATTTGCCTGATACGACTCCGCCTTCCGCATGATGAGAAGCCGTGCCTGATGGAGGGCCGTTTCGCCCGCCTGCACGCCCGACGGCATGCCTGCCTCAACGCCCGCAAGCGAGCTATCCGGCCTTGCATCCCACAGGATCCGCTCAAAGGACGCGATCAGTCCCTCAAACGCGGTAAAGCTTTGGGGCCCCGGGGGAGTGCGCTGGAGAAGCGCCTGAAATTCACCGAGGAAATCACTGCGGCACGAAGGCTCGGCAAGCACCGCGCGAAACGCCTTCTCAAGGGAGAGAGCGCCGTCGCCCAGGGAAAGGGAATCGCTCGCCCCGGAGATGGATGTGGATATCCCGGACGCGGCGCATGCGGCTTCGGAAAAGCAGCCGCAGGACTGCCTGATGACGGCAGACGTCGGGAAAACAAGCTGCACGGGAGAAGCGCCGTCCTCTATTGCCCGATGGAGCTGCCTGATCGCGGAATAGCCGATCTCCCTGATCGGCTGGCTGACCGTCGTGAGGGGAACTTCGTAAAAACGAGAATTGATGATGTCGTCGAAGCCCGCGAGCGAGACGTCCTCGGGAACCTTGATCGAGCGCTCGCACATTGCGTCGTAAGAGGCGTACGCGCTTTCGTCGTTCGCGGCGATTACCGCGTCGAAGGGGATACCCCGGTCAAGCCAGAGCCTGAACGAGCGAAGCGCAACACCGTAGTTGAAGTCGCCCCTGACCGGCACCGCTTCAACCGGCTCGAGCCCGTATTCCGCGAGCGTATCAAGAAAGGCAGCCTTCCGTTCGATACCGTCGAAGTTATCGCCATGGCCCGCGATGAAAACGAAACGTCTCCTGCCATGAGCCTCGATGAGATGCCTGATGACCTCGCGCACGCCGCTGCGGTTATCGACCGAGATGGAAGACACGCCGGGATGCGGGGCGCCGACCGTCACGACGGGGATGTGCGCAATGACGTCGCGAAATGCTTCCGCGAGAGCCCAGGTATCCGTATAGTTCGAGATTGTCGTGGAAACCGCGAGAAAGCCGTCGATCGAAGACGGGCGAATAAACCGGTGAAGGTGATTGCGCATCCGGTCCTGGGCCAGGGGCGATGCGAGACTGCCCGAGTTCAGGTAAAAGACGTTGAGATCGAATTCACGGGAAGCTTCTTCAACCCCGGCCCAAATCCCCTGTTGATAGGGTTGATCAAGGCCGTTGATCAGTACTCCGATAGTCTTGCGCTTTGCCGTCATTACCTCGATTGTACTCCCGGAAAAACGTCTTGCAAAGTAAAAGAATGAAAAAACGGAAAGGGCCTCACCGAAAAACCGGCAGCGTGCCTGATTCGGAAACCTCGATGAGCTCGGGAGAAAGGGCAGCCGTCGACGTCTCGTAGGTGAGAAAAATATCGTCCCGGAGGTCTGCAAGGTAGCGCGGAAGGCTTTCCTTCCCGAACAAGATAGCCGTGCGGCGCTCGGGAACGGAAAAATAAAAGGGTGACCCGAGCAGGGCGGCCGCGGTTTCCTGAAACGGCGCATAGAATGGAAGGACTGAGTTAAACGGAGACGCGTCGGTATGCACGCTGTAATACACGAACGACCCTTTGCGGTGCGGCTCGAAGCGGCATGACCGGGCGAGGACAGCGAGATTCGATTCCATCGCGAGGCGCACCGCGGCGACGTTGATGGACCATTCCCGGATCAGGGATTCCGAAAGCGGGATAACGGAGCCCCGATAAAAAAGGGCAAGACTCATCTTGATGCAGTTGGTGAGCATCCCCGAAAGGGGATCAAAGGGGTTCCGCGCCGCGACGTCGGAGGGAGAGCGGCTCGCGCAAGGGGATCCCTCAAGGAAGGGGAACACGAGACGGCTCGCGGTTTCCCAGTCGGGAACATCGATTCGCCCCGAGACGCCGGGGGAAGCGACAAGCGCTTTCGATTCGGATGCGGGATGCAATGCTACGGTGTCTATCATATATCAAAGATAACAGCGCACAGGCTTGAAGGAAACAGTAGAAAGGGAGAAACCCCGCGCTCTATTCCTTCAGGCTTCCCATCGTCAGGCCAGTGACAAGAAATTTCGAGCACAGGGAATAGCAGATTATGATCGGCACGATCGATACCGCAATCCCGAGATAAAGACTCCCGAAGTCGACGTTGTGAATGTTCGTCTGCAAGAGCTGCACCATCATCGGGAGGGTGTACAGCTTGAGGTCGGAAAGAAGGACGAAGGGGGTGAAGAAATTATTCCAGGAACCGAGAAACGAAAAGAAAGCCTGGGTCGCGAGCGCGGGAACCATGATCGGCAGGGCTATCTCGTTAAAGATACGGAACTCGCTCGCGCCGTCGATCCGGGAAACCTCCGCGAGCTCGCGCACCGGAAGCGTCACCAGGTATTGCCTGATAAAAAAGACCGTCCCCGACGACGCGATCGCGGGAATGATGATCGGCATGTACGAATTAAGGAGGCGCAGGCGCGACATGAACTGATAAAACCCGATAAAGGTGAGGGACGCGGGCAAGGTCATGCTGATAAGGATCACGCCCCAAAGGAGGCGACGGCCGGGAAAGCGGTAGAGGTGAAGCCCGTAGGCTGTCATCGCGGAAAAATACGTCGCGAGGACGGAGGTGATCGTCGCGACGAAAAAGCTGTTCCTGAAGCCCCGTCCAAGGTTGAGGGTATTGGTGTTGAGAACCCTCCAATTGTCCAGGAAATGCGTTGACGGCATGAGAGACATTCCCGAGTTGATCTCGACGGTGGAGCGGGTTACATTGACGAGCACAACATAGATGGGAACGATCGCGACGAGGCCAAGAAGCGCCATCAATGCGTGAATGAGCGTCAGTTTCGCGAAATCAGCTGAAAGTATTTTTTTCACTTCTCCCCCCCCCTTGAAACTCCGTATGATTGTGAGCATACCCGTGAACCATCGCGCGGTCTATGAAATATCTTGCGCTTTACTGTACAATCCTGTCATGGGCGAAAAAATAGACACGAGCGGCATTTACCCGATAAAACGCCAGAAAGCAGACTCTACCTCGCTTCGCGGCCTCCAAGCCCTTAACCCCGCGCTCATTACCGCCTATTACTTTTTCCCGCCTGAACGCTGGAAACGGGGACTCGCGCTCTACCCCCGGACGGTCAGCGATTACGAACTCGAGTACGTGCTTTCATCGGAAGGCGGCAGGCAAATCATCGACGGGGTCGACTTTCCGGTTAAGCAGGGCGACGTGTTTTTCAGGCAACCGGGACAGAGCACGCAAGGGTTCATGCGCTATGAATGCATTTGCCTTATCTTCAGCCTTCACGGAAAAATCCCCGACCTCGCGGACTATCGGATAAACCGCGAAAAACCGCTCCAGGAGCCCTTCGGAAACCCCGCGATCGAAAACCTCCCGAGCGTCCTCGGTACGGCGGGGAACGAAGTGTTTCGCACGCTTTTCGAGCGCATCATGCATGCATTCGTCAATCCCGGCCCCTGCGCCGAGCTCCTCGAAAAGGGAATTCTCACCGAGATCATCTACCGCTACCTCAGAAAAGCACAGGTCACCCCGGACGAAGCAAGTCAGGTACCTGCCGATGGTTCAGGGCTCGGGCCCGAACTGCTCGAACGGCTCGATGTCGCGCGAACATGGCTCCGCGAGAATTTTTCCCGCAAGATTACCGTGGCGGAAATTGCCGGCATGGCGAAGCTTTCCGAAGCGTACTTCCATAAAAGCTTTGTCCGTGCCTTCGGCCTCACGCCCGCCGACTATCTTTCCGGCGTCAGGCTTGCTCACGCCCGCGAGCTCCTCGCCGCAACCGACATGCCGATACGCGCGATTGCCTTCGAGGCGGGATTCGAAAATGACGGGTATTTCTACCGATTTTTTGCAAAAAAAACGGGCATGACTCCGGGAACATTCAGGAATTCGCACCGGATGCCGGGCTTTTAGCGAATTAAACCGTTTCAAGCGGCGCAAAACGGGATTTTCACCGCTTGAAAAATCGGAACCGTCTGTGATACAGTCAGACATGAAAGCTACCATCTTTTTCGGATCAAAATCAGATACAGAGACCATGAAGAAAGCCGCCGCCGTGCTCAAAGAGTTCGGAGTTGACTATTCTTCCTATATTATCTCGGCTCACCGCTCGGGCGAACTGCTCGCGGAAACTGTCGCGGCGGCAGAAAGAGACGGAACGGAAGTCATCATCGCGGGCGCAGGGCTCGCGGCCCACCTTCCCGGCGTCATCGCCTCGATGACCGTACTCCCGGTAATCGGCGTTCCCCTCGACGGCGGCAAGGTCGCCGGTTTCGATTCACTCCTTTCAATCGTGCAAATGCCCAAGCAGATACCGGTCGCGACCGTCGGACTCGACAACGCGGCGAACGCAGGATACCTCGCGGTCGAAATTCTCGCGATCAAGTATCCCGAACTCAAGGCAAAACTCGTCGCATTTCGCAAGCAGCTCAAGGATGAAGCGCGCGCAGGTCTTGACCCGCGCGTGTTAGGATAAATTTACCGGGGAGAAAAAGAATGGCCAAAAAGACAAGCGAAATCGTGAAGAACCTCGTCAAGGGCGAGCAGCTCTACGAAGGAAAGGCGAAAAAAGTTTTCGCTACCAATTATCCCGATCTCGTCATCATCGACTACAAAGACGATGCGACCGCCTTCAACGGCGAGAAGAAAGGACAGATCGACTCGAAGGGCGTGCTGAACAACAGCATCACCACGGGACTCTTCGAGCTCCTCGGAAAGAAGGGCGTAAAGACCCACTTCATCGCAAAACTCTCCGACCGCGAGATGCTCTGCAAAAAAGTCAGCATCATCCCGCTTGAGGTCATCACGCGCAACGTCGCCGCAGGAAGCTTCTCCAAGAGACTCGGAGTCGCGGAAGGCAGCGCGCTCAAGACCACCGTGTTCGAGATCTCGTACAAGGACGACTCGCTCGGCGATCCGCTCGTCAACGACTACCACGCCGTCGCGATCGGCGCGGCAACCTGGAAAGAACTGAAAACCATCTACGCGATGACGGACAAAATCAACACAATCCTCACCGCGTTCTTCTGGGATCGCGGCATCAAGCTCATCGACTTCAAGCTCGAGTTCGGAAAGGACGCATCGGGCAAGATCATCCTCGCCGACGAAATTTCTCCCGACACCTGCCGCTTCTGGGACGCGAAGACGAACGAGAAACTCGACAAGGACCGCTTTCGCCGGGATCTCGGAAACGTCAAAGAAGCCTACGTCGAGATATTCAACCGCATCACCAAGTAACGGTAAATAAAACGGGGAACCAATGGAAACATCGCTCGCGCTCGAAGACAACGACAAGCCGAAAGACCACTGCGGCGTAATTGGTATTTACCTGTCGAACCGGGACCAGACCGCGTCGCGCCTCGCCTACTACGGACTGCAATCGCTGCAGCACCGGGGACAGGACTCAACCGGCCTCGCGGTCGGCGACGGCGAGAAGATAGAGCACTTCCGCGCAATGGGACTCGTCTCCGATGTGTACGGCAAGGAAACCCTTGACACCCTCAAGGGACACGTCGCGATCGGACACGTACTCTACTCGACCTGCGGCAAGGCGACGATCGAGAACGCGCAGCCCTTCGTATCCCGAAGCAAGCTCGGCACGATCGCGGTTGCACACAACGGCAGCCTCGTAAACACCGAGCCGATGAAGGAATTCCTCGAGGAAACGGGCTCGACCTTCACCTCGACGAGCGACTCCGAAGTCATCATCAAGTTGATCGCGAAGAACTATAAAAAAGGACTCGAGCGCGCGCTCACCGACACGATCCAGCTCATCAAGGGATCGTTCGCCCTGTGCGTGATGACCGAGAAGACGCTGATCGGCGCCCGCGACCCCAACGGCATCAGACCCCTTTGCCTCGGCAAGGTACAGAACGGCTGGGTACTCGCGAGCGAATCCTGCGCCATCGACGCCATCGGCGGAGACCTTATCCGCGACATCGAACCGGGAGAGATCGTCATCATCAACGACGACGGCGTGCTCTCGTTCAACTTTGGCGAAAAGACCTCGAAAAAAGTGTGCGTGTTCGAATACGTGTACTTCGCGAGGCCCGACACCAACATGGACGGCATTCCCGTACTGGAAGCCAGAAAGAAAATGGGAGAAGTGCTCGCGCGCGAATCAGGCGTCGCAGCGGACGTCGTCATCGGCGTTCCCGACTCGGGACTCGGCGCCGCCATGGGATTTTCCAAGGCTTCGGGAATCCCCTACGCAATGGGCATCGTCAAGAATAAATACATAGGCCGAACCTTCATCGCGCCGAGCCAGGAAGAGCGGGAGGCGATGGTCTTCGTCAAGCTCAACGCGGTCAAGAGCGACATCGAGGGCAAGCGGGTGGTCATCATCGACGACTCGATCGTCCGCGGGACCACGAGCCGCCGCCTTATCCAGATACTCCGCAAGGCCGGCGCGAAAGAGGTTCACTTTCGGATCTCGAGCCCGCCGGTCAAGTTCCCGTGCTATTTCGGCATCGACACGCCGGCGCGGGCAGACCTCATCTCCGCGAATTACGACATCGAAGAAATCCGTCAGGCGATCGGCGCCGACTCTCTTGCCTTCATTTCCATGGAAGGCATGATCGAGGCGCTCCAGGCGTGCGACGGAATGGGATCCAAGGACCAGCCCTACTCGAGCGGCCCGCGCGCGGGCAAGCATCACGAAAACACGCACGAAGGCGGCCTTTCCGCAAACGGCGCGTCTAACTGCGGCTTCTGCCAGGGTTGCTTCCTCGGAGAATATCCGATGCCGATGATTGGAGAATTGGGCAAACGGTAGTTTGCCCAATTCTCTTGGAGAATTTCGCCTCTCGGCGAAATTCTCCACAGTTGGTTACGGGAGGACTGGCGGAACGCCGGATTCTTCACGGCCCGTTGCGTGAGGGTTTGAGACTTTTTTTGACTTAAAAAGGCGCCGAGGCGCTTTTCATTTTTCTGACGTTTGTTTATTTCCAGGAGAAAACGATGATTGATTACCGGCAATCCGGCGTTGATGTTGAAGAAGGCTACCGCGCCGTCGATAACTACAAGACGAGCGCAAAGCGGACGATGATCCCCGGCGTGCTCAACGGCCTCGGCAGCTTCGCGGGACTTTTCGAAATGCCCGCGGGATACAAGGAGCCGGTAATCGTGTCCGGTACCGACGGCGTCGGCACCAAGCTCGACATCGCGTTCCAGATGAAAAAATACGACACGGTCGGAATCGACTGCGTGGCGATGTGCGTGAACGACGTACTCTGTCACGGAGCGAGGCCCCTTTTCTTCCTCGACTACCTCGCGTGCGGCAAGCTCGACGCGGACATAGCGGGACAGATGGTCAAGGGCGTCGCAGACGGCTGTCTCCAGGCAGCGTCCGCGCTCATGGGCGGCGAGACCGCCGAGATGCCGGGCTTCTATGACGCGGGCAAGTACGACATCGCGGGCTTTTCGGTCGGCATCGTCGAGAAATCGAAAATCATCGACGGCGCGAAAATCCGCGAAGGTGACACGCTCATCGGACTCGCATCCTCGGGCGTTCACTCGAACGGATTCAGCCTGGTCAGAAAACTCGTCACGAACGTGAACGACGACTTCATGGGAAAGCCGATCGGCGAGACCCTCCTCACGCCGACGAAGATTTACGTCAAACCCGTACTTTCACTTCTTGAACAAATTGACATTCACGGCATGGTCCACATAACCGGCGGCGGCTTTTACGAAAACATCCCGCGCATGTATCCGACCGGCGGCGTGCACGGCGACGCTGCATCCGCAAACCGCCTTGTTTCCCTCATCAAGAAGGGAAGCTGGCCCGTCCTTCCGATATTCGACGAGCTCGTGCGCCGCGGCGCGAATCCCGACCGCATGTACCACACCTACAACATGGGAATCGGCTTTATCCTCGCGGTTGCCAAAGAAGACGCGAAGGCGGCCATCGAATTCCTGAACAAGGAAGGCTTCCCTGCCTACGAGATCGGAAGCGTCGGACGCGGCGCAGAAGATGTCGTCTTCATCTGACCGGACGGTCGCGCGGGAACTTCCCGCCGAGCGCCTCGTCAGCGAGCCCGTGACTCCCGTAACGGGCTCCTTCAACGCCACCGCGATGGCGTCGGGATCCCCCGGCGTTCCCATGGCTTTCGCCTGGCGCGGAAAAGAATACCGGATCAAGTCGGTTCTCGCGGAAAAGAAAACGCTTCGCGGGTGCAGAAACGGTTCCGGCGAAAAATACATCGACAAGCATGTTTTTACGGTCGAGACGGATACGGGCGAAGTAATGAGCCTGTACCGCGCGCGAACCGGATCGAAGGGCGACGGCTGGATACTGTATACCGTCGCAGACAGAAAAGAAGGAGAGAGTCCCATGCGCATCGCGGTTCTCGTTTCGGGAGGAGGAACAAACCTCCAGGCGCTCATAGATGCGCAAAAGTCAGGCGACTCATGCGAAGGGACAGGCGCGGGCAAATACGAGATCGTTCTCGTGATCGCGGACCGGGAATGCTACGCGCTCGAGCGCGCGCGAAACGCCGGCATCGAGTGCGCGCTTGCCCTCCCCCCAAAAGGCGTTCCCCGCCCCGAGGCGCGCCTCGCCGTATCGAACGAGGTTCTCTCCCTCGCGCGCGGCGCTAAAGCCGACGCGATCGTCCTTGCGGGATTTCTGACCATCATGGCAGGCGACGTGATCGCCGAGTACGCACAAAGAATCGTAAACCTCCATCCCGCGCTTCTTCCGAAATTCGGCGGCGTCGGCATGTGGGGTCACCACGTGCACGAAGCGGTCCTCGCCTCGGGCGACGCAGAGTCCGGCTGCACGGTGCATCTTGTCGACTCAGGCTGCGACACCGGGGCCATCCTTCTCCAGAAAAAAGTACCCGTCATGCCGGGAGACACCGCGGAAACCCTCGCCGCGCGCATCTCGGGCAAAGAGCACGAAGCTATCGTCGAAGGCGTAAAAGCGCTCGCGCGGCGCCTTGCGGAAAAAAAATGAACCGCCTGTTCCTTGAAATCGTTCAGGGACTTTTCATTGGCGCGGGAGGAATCCTCCCCGGCATCTCGGGCGCGTCCCTCGCGGTCGTCTTCGGGTATTACCAGGCGCTCACCGACCTCGTCGCCCATCCGGTAAAAAACGCACGCGCTTTTATTACACTCCACTGGAGCCTTGCTTGCGGAATTGCCGCGGGCTTTGTCCTGACAACACTCCTTCTTGACCGCATCTTCGCCGAACATCAGAACGCGATCGTCTTTCTCTTCTGGGGCTTTATCGCGGGAACCCTACCGTCTATCTGGAAGGACGCGCGCAAAAGCGGCGCGGGTTTTCGCGAGGCGATTGCGTTTCTCGTAACAGCAGCCGCAATGATCGCGCTTGCCATCACGAGCCGGGGACACGGCTCCCCGTTCGCGGCGCCCGCGTCCGGTGCCGTCGCTGCAAGCGGCACTATCGGTGTTTTTTCGGCTGCCTGGTTTCTTTCGGGCGCGATTGTCGGTGCGGGCTCGCTCCTTCCCGGAGTGAGCGCTTCGTTCATCCTCGTGTATCTCGGACTCTACGGGCCGATGCTCGACGCGGCGGGAAGGCTCTCGATCCCGATTCTCGCGCAGATCGGCGCGGGCGCCCTTGCCGCAATTGTCCTCCTCTCCCGCGCAATCAGCGCGCTCTATCGCCGATACCGAAGCATTGTCGCCTTCTGCGTGCTCGGCTTCACCGTCGGCTCTCTCATCCTTGTGTTTCCCGGATTTCCCGCCCTGCCGGCCGGACACGCACTTTTCTCGCTCATACCGGCGTTCGCAGGTCTCGCGCTCTCGCTTGCCCTCGATCGCGCAACCCGTTAATTTCACGGGAATCTCATCGTATTTTCACCTTCCCCAAACCGAATGAGCCTATGCTCCAGGCTATATGAAAGCACAACAAGCGTCGGAGCGCGCCTTCAAGACGGCGATACACTTCCGCAAGGAAATCGCGGGAGCCCTGTCGGTCGATGCCGCAGGATTCGCCGAAGCGCTCGTGCGCGCAGCGCAATACTGGGCAGACAAGGACGACGTGTGCGTGATATCGCGTTCCGGGGACTCGGACGAAAACGCGATCGCGCGCCGCGGAAACGCGGAAAGGATCATTCCCGGTGGAGACGAAGAAATCGCTCGCCTTCTCGTGAACAGGGATTTCGCCTGGAGCGACCGTAACGACGGAAAGATCGTGTCGGGCGACTACCGCGCATGGCTCGCGCTTCCCATATCGGGCAAGAAGGAAACGCATCTTGTCGCGATCATCGCGCGCAAGGGACGAAAATTCTCCGGCGAGGAAAAAAACGCCGGAAAGTTGCTCGCATCCTATTTCAGCATGGCGCTCAAGGACGTACGCGCGCGAAACCGGAAGGCAGCGGCGATAACGGAAGAAGCAGAACACCGAATCCTTCTCCGGGCGCAAGGGTCGATCGGCAGGAAAAAGCCACCGTTCCCCGGGTTCTTTCAGCTTTCCGACTACAGCGCGCGCGCAGGAAGCGACTTCGGCGAAATGTGGCCGATCGCCGACGACGGACTCATCGCCTGTTCGTGCGACCTGACGGCAGGGGACGCGGAGCGGCACGCAGGGCTCGTGTATCTCGACACCTGGTTTTCCATACTCTCGCAAACGTCACTCGAAATGCGCGATATCGTCCAGCGCCTGAACGTGGACATGGTCAAACGATCGAGCGAGTGTTACGCGTCTCTCGCCGGCGTCCGCTACTCGAGAAAAACGGGAAAGGCGGAAATTGCCGGCGCGGGAAGCGCGACAGCACTGCACTTCAGCCATGAGTCGATGAGCGCGCGCGTCTTTTCGTTCGGCGCTGCCGCGGGAGTCCGGAAGGACATCGAGATCAGGTCCCACGACGTCATGGTGAAAACGGGAGACGTGATCTGCCTGTGCACGGACGGCCTCACTGCCGCGAGGCGCCCCGACGGAGACCTGGTCGGCGCCGATGCGGTCGCGGAAGCGATCAGACGGAATTATTTCCTCGCGGCCGAAGACCTCGCCGCAAAGATTCTCGAGACGGTCTCGTCGGCCGCCGTTCCCGAAGCAAACGCCGACGACCGGACCGTTCAGGTCCTGAAAATTCTCTAAGGAGGAACGCATGCAAACGCAAGTACGGAAAGAAGGTTCGTCGTTCGTCTGCGCCGTGATCGGCGATGTGGACATGTACAGCGCGCCGACGCTTCACGGAACGTGGAAGGATCACGCGGCGAACCGCGCGCCCTCGGCGTTCATCGTCGACATGGCGCGCACGGAATATCTTGACTCGAGCGGTATCGGCGTGTTCGTGCAGATGCTCGCAGACGCGCGGGGAAAGGGCATCCCGTTTTACATCTGCAACGTTCGCGGCATGGCGGAAAAGCTCATGCACCTGAGCCGCATGAGCGCCATCCTGCCGATCGAGCCATCGCTTGCGGACGCACTCAAAAAATCGGGAACGCCCGTCGCGGTAAGGTAACGTATCCCGAAAAGGAAGAAAGCATGAACGGCAACGAAGACCTGCTTATTGACGACAACCACGAACTTTTCTCCCGCAAGGACATGGATTACGCGGTGTTCTCGAGCGACTACCTCCAGATCAGATACTACACGCTCCTCCTCATCCAGCGATCGAGACCGAAGACGGACGAACGGCTTCTCCTCGAGCAGCAGGTGAGCGAGATCATCAAGAACGCGGTCAAGCACGGTAACGGCTGCGACCCGACGAAGGAAATCCGCGTGTGGTACCGCTTCTCGGAAAGCGAAGCCCGTCTTATCGTCGAGGACGAGGGCCCGGGTTTCCAGGATCTCGAGAAATGGAATCTCTTCAACCGGAAAAGACGGGAATACCTCGACCGGGGGGACTATACCGGACTCATGAGCTACGTCTCCTGGCGAACCGAGCGGAGCGATACCTATGACGGGGGCAACGCCCTTTTCGCCGCCCTTGAATACTGGAACCGCGGCGTCGTGTACTCCTCGGGACGAAACGCGATCGCCGTCGGCAAGAAATTCCCGCGCGGCTTCATGGATGCGGACGGGGACGAATGACGCTCAAGGAAGCCGTACGCTCGGATACGCGCGGTGACCGGATCGCCGCGCTCGCGACGTCCTTTCTCTACGTCGACTCCGGAGCGCCCGTTCACACGATCCTCGCCGAGCTGAAAGAACCGTATCGCGGCGCGATCGCGGTCGTGTCGGAAGGGCTCCGCGTTGTCGGCATCATCGTTCCCGAGGACCTCGTCGAGATCCTCGGCAAACCCTTTGGCCGGGATCTCCTCCAGCGGCAAAGCGCCCGGGACATCATGCGGCCTGTCACGTCCTTCAGGGGTGACGAGTACATACTCGAAATCACCGAGCGTGTGCGCGGGGACCTTGAGCGCGAGGGCGTCACGCACTACGCGCTCACCGGGCCGGACGGCGCCTTCGCCGGGCACGTGTCGTCGCAGGATCTCCTTCACCGCGCCCTCGCCGACCGCCAGCGGGAGATGTCCGTCGCGACGACCATACAGGGCCGCGTCGTTCCACCGTATCTCGGATACCGGGGGAACAGGGTCTCCATCACCTGCTCGTCGGTCATGGCTCAGGGCGTCGGCGGCGATTACTATCACGTGAGCGAGTACGCGCCGGGAAAGTGGTTCTTTTGCCTGTGCGATATTTCGGGAAAAGGAATGTCCGCCGCCATCATCACCGCCGTGCTCGCGGGGTTCATGTTCAACGCGGATTTCGCAAGCCCCCTTTCCCGCCTCGTCTTCCGGCTCAACCGGCTCATCCTCGACACGTTCAAACTCGAAAAATATTTGACCGGATTCTTCGCCCGCTTTACCGAAGCGACGGGCGAGCTCGAGTACTGCGACATGGGTCACTCCTGGTTCTACGCGATCGAGGGCGGAAAGCTCCTGCGCATCACGGAACAGGCGGACAACTGCCCCGTCGGGCTTTCGGAAATAGACGAACCGGTGACGAAGACGCTCAGGCTCGCGCCGGGCACCGTACTCCTCCTGATCTCCGACGGTTTCGTCGAGCAGGAAAACGGCCTGTTGCAACCCTACCCGCTCGCGGAAATCGGGCGCTGCGTCGCGGAAACAATCAACGGGGGAGACGAGCCGGTTCGCGCCAAGGTCAAGATCCTCGAGTCCTTTTTCGCCTTCAAAAAAGACGTCCCCCAGCGCGACGACATCAGCCTCCTCCTCTTCAATTACCGCGAATGACGGGTAAAAGACGCCTTCGGGAATCCCGAGCAGGCAAGTCCCGTTACTTGCCATTTCCTTTCCGGTATGGTATCCTTTAATAAATAATCCTTTATCGAGGAGGCAGTATCCCATGGATACAGACCCTGGTAGTCGTAGATACGAATATCACACTGACAGCACGAAGCCTCCCCGGACCAATCCCTGATTCTGACCATAAATCCGAATTGACCGGTTCTCCCGCGGGGCGCGCATTATTTGGCAAACCATCGCAACGAGGAGACGTGACGCATGATCACGATATGGAAACAAGAAAACAGAAAAATGGTGGAAGGAGAGCGCACCGACCAGCCCATCTGGGTTGATGCGCGCAACGTAACCCGCGAGGACATCCGCGTCCTTGAAAGCGAATACGGAATAGACACCGAAACAATCATGGATATCCTCGACCCTGATGAGCTTTCGCGCATCGAGCGTGAGGACGAATACACCCTCATCATCGTCAGGCTCCCGATATTCATCGCGACCAACGAGGTAAGCTACTTCACCATCCCGCTCGGCATCATTCTCTTCCCGAATATGGTCCTGACCATCTGTTGGGCAGACTGCGAGCTTCTCAACGATTTGACGAACAACCGCGTGCGCGGCCTAACGCTCAACGACCTTCCCGCATTCGTCGTCCGCGTCCTCGCCCGCGCCGACCTGATATTCCTCCGTTATCTCAAGGAGATCAACCGGAGGTCAAACTCGATCGAGATCGAGCTCCAGAAATCGGTGAGGAACAACGAGCTTATCCAGCTCCTGAACCTCGAAAAGTCGCTCACCTATTTCACGACGAGCCTCAAGAGCAACCAGCTCCTCTTCGAGAAGCTGATGAAAACCCGCCTCATCCAGCTCGATGCCGAGGACCGTGACTGGCTCGAAGACGTCGCGATCGACAACCGGCAGGCTATTGAAATGTCGGACATCTACAGCAACATCCTTTCCGGAATGATGGACGCCTTCGCGTCGGTCATCTCGAATAATCTCAGCATCGTGATGAAACGCCTTACGGTCATCAACCTCGTACTCATGATCCCGACGATGGTCACGAGCTTTTTCGGAATGAACGTCGACGTCCCCATGTCCGAATGGAAGGGACACAGCGCGGTACTGATAATACTCGGCGTCTGTCTCGTGACGTCATTCTTCGCGATGTTCCTCCTCAGCGACAAGCCGCCGCGAAAGAAACGGATTGACCCCGCGAAAAAGACCATGCTCCGGAAACGAAACCGCGCAGCCGCGGGTTAAGAAACGCAAACATAATGCCCGGGTGCAAGCAAGATGCCCGGGTGCAAGCGCGATGACCGGGAACAATCGCCTATATTTGTTTTGCAATCGTGACGATAAGGACGCAGCGTCCGTCGCCGCGGAGAACGCTCTCCTTGAGCTCGACTGAAACGGATCCCTTTCCGAGAACCGTCTCCCAATTTTTCCGGCAACTCGCGACCGAGCAGGCGCACAGGGCGGGCGACGAGACTTTCCCGTCGCGGACCAGGTCGCAGCCGCAGCGGGAATAGCGGATCTCGACGCGATTTCCTTCGAGTGAATAATCAAAATCGGGAAACTCCCGCTTGAGCGCTTCGAGCGCGGAAGGAATATCCCTGCCACCCGCAAAAGCCCGCTCATACACCCCACGCGAGTACGACGCCGAGCAGGCTTCGGCCATGCGGTCTATATCCCCGATAAATTCGCTATTCAGGGAGATATCCTTTTTCGACGCACTCGTCGACAAGCCGCTCAAGAAAAGCCCATATCTCGGCCGACCCTTCCGCTATGTGGCTGTTCATCGCGAGCACTTTTCCCTTCGTCACGCCGTTATGTTTCCACGTCGATCCTTCATTGAGATAGTTTTGCAAAATCGGCTCGAAGCGGTCGAAGACGCCCGCGAATTTCGCCTCGTTCGTCTTCCGCTCCTCGAACTCGACCCACGCTGCATAAAACTCATCCGCCTGGTCATCCCCGAGAATTCCGAAGATTCGCCGCGCGGCCTTTTCCTCGCGATCATGTGCCTGGGCGCGGTCGCTCGCATAGAGAAACGTGTCGCCTGCGTCGACCTCGACGATGTCGTGAATGAGCAACATCAAAACCACCCGTTCGATGTTTACCGGAAAGTTCGCGCACTCGCGAAACAGGATCGCCATGAGCGCGATGGTCCACGAATGCTCGGCGTCATTCTCGAATCTTGAACGGTCAAAGAGGCGGGATCTCCGCGCGATGTTCTTGATCTTGTCGGCCTCGACGATGAAATCGAGTTTCTTCTGAAAAATTGTACTGTCCATGTTTACCCCTGCCATCCTTTTTTTCCCGCGTTTCCCTTCATGCGAGAGTATTCCCGCTCGACGAGCGCACGCGGGTTCGCGCTCCCGTGTGCGCATATATACGCCTCGCAGGGAAAGCCGAGCAGAACACCCCAGCTTTCCTGCAACAAAGATACGTTCCAGGCAAAGGGCGGAAAGATCGAGCCGGGAAACACGCCGAACATCGCGTCACCGACGAGGGCGACAGCATTGCGCGCAGCACCCGTGGCGCCGGCAGTTCCCGTACCGCTGGCAGTTCCCGTGGCTCCCACGATCACGCTTACCGAGCCGACCGTATGGCCGGGGGTCGGCACGACGAGTGCATCGAGACCTTCTGCCGAAAAGTCATGTGCGTCCTCGAGGACAACGTCGGCCGGGCACGGTTCGAAAACCAGGGAACGCTCTATCGCAGGACGGAACGCGTCGGTGAGAAACCGCATAACGGTGTTCGTTCCGACCGGAATTATACCGTCTGCGTCGTTACGGCCCGACTCGAGAGACTCACGCTCGGCGCGCGCGATCATGACTTTCGCGCCAAAGCGCTCACGGACGGCATTCGCGTTTCCCGCGTGATCGTAATGCGAATGAGTCAGGACGAGCCAGTCAAGATTTTCGACTCCGAGGCTACCAAGGCGCGAAAGAAGGGTGGCGCGATCGCGCGGTGCGCCGGTATCGACGAGCATGCGCCGATTCGCGCCCGTCACGAGAAAGGCGCCGCTTCTTCCGCCAAGAACGCGCGTTACCGCAAGATCCGGGCCGGCCGACCATGTTTCATTTTTTTTCATCTTCTCATTCTATACCGTCTCGGGCTGGAAGGAAACCCGCTAGTCACGCGACGGTGTATCATGTTAGTACTAAGTCGACAGTTTACAGGCATGGGCTCCGGTCAGAAAGGTCTGTCGTGCAAAGCGTCTAATGGCGCCCTGCCGAAGGGGCCACATGCGAATCCGACAAAAGTTGCTTTTGATTACGGGCATATCCGGCTGCACAATGATAGCGTTCGCCATTTTCGCGAACGCTACGCTCAGGCTGACGATGGTTACCGGCCCTCTGTACGGGACCATCGTGCAGGGAAAGGATCTCATCGCCGATATCCTGCCTCCGCCTGAATACATCATCGAATCCTACCTTATCGCCTATGAAATCGACCAGGCAAGTGACAAAGACTCCATAACTGGACTCGAGATGAAGGGCGCAGCCCTCCGGCAAGAGTATGAAAACCGGCAGGCATACTGGAAAGAAAACTATGCGAACGGCAATATCAAGAACCTGCTCACCGTCGATTCGTCCCGCTACGCGCGCGAATTTTTTGATATCAGGGACAGGGAATTTCTTCCCGCGATACGATCGGGGAGTCGCGAAGCGGCTCATGCGATCCTCATCGGAAAGATGAAACCTCTGTACGAGCGCCACCGATCGGTAATAGACGAGATTGTCGCGGCGCAGACCCTGAAAAACGGGGAAGACGAGCGACTCGTTGCGGACGTCATACGCCAAAGCGTCGTGCTTGAGGCGCTGTTTGCAGGATTCGCGCTCGCAGTCTCTGTCGGCGCGTCTCTTTTCATTTCCGTTCGCGTCGTGAGGGGATTGTCGGCGCTTAAAACAAGCCTCCGGGAGATAGCCGAAGGAGATGCCGATCTATCAAGAACCATCGCCATTCGCTCACGGGACGAAATCGGCGAGGTGGCGAACGCGTTCAACCTTTTTCTCGGGAAACTCCGCGCGATGATCTCGAACTTCGGCGCCATCGGGTCGGTCAGCTCGGAAACCTCGGAGAGCCTCGCCGCCAATGCCGAGCGTCTCTCGGTCTCCTCCGCGCATATTTCCTCGACGATGGAATCCCTCGTCGCTCTGCAAACAGGGCTCGACCGCGAAATCTCGGAGTCCGCGGTGACCCTCGACATTATATCGGGCCTCACGGACGAAGCGTCCAAACTGGGAGACGATCAGGCGAAACTCGTCAGCGTGACGACCGGAAGGGTCAACGACTTCGTCGAAGAAGTCAACGGAGTGGCGGCGGATGTCGGTGAACGGGGAGACCAGGCGGCAAAGCTTGCCGTCAATGCGAAGCTCGGCGCAGAGCGAATGGCAGAAACAACCGAGGCGATCAGGGGCATATCGTCATCCGCAGATTCCATACTCGCACTGATCGCGGTAATCGATGAGGTCGCGGCGAGGACGAACCTCCTTGCCCTCAACGCGGCAATCGAGGCCGCGCATGCCGGGCACGGGGGCAAGGGTTTCGCAGTCGTCGCGGAAGAAATAAGGCGACTGGCACAAGCGACCGCGCGGAACACGAGCGAGATCAAGGCTTCGCTCATGGGCGCAATCGAAAAAATCAGACAAGCGGAGGAACAGACCGCGGGAACCAACGAGACCATCACCGGATTGATTGCCGGAATCAGGGACATCGACACGTCCATGCATACGATCCGGATCCGCCTCGGCGGTATAGCCGGAAAGAAATCGGATATCGCCGACGAGCTCGAAAGGCTTCTCGCTATTTCGGAAAAAACCAGCGACTCGATGGACGGCGTCAGGGAAAAGACCGCAACCGTAAAAAAAACGATTCAAAGCCTTGCGACGCTGTCGTCACGCATTACCGTCGGTGCGCGGGAAATCGGCGATACCATCAACGACGTTTCCGCAACGATTCTGGAGCTCACCGCGGCGGGAAGGACAAACGAGATCAATGTACGGTCTTTGCGCGCCGAAATCGGGAAATTTCGGACATGAAAGAAAGGACACTTGACGCCATGCGCAATCCGGGTTTATTGTTAGCTTGATGCCGGACTTAACCGGCACGGCCGCCAGAGCGGTCACCATCACTTGTTCGTTGGAGAAAACCCGACCATGGACAAACACACGCCGTATGTAATCGTCAGAACCGCAGGTACCGACGCCGCTTACGGGAGAGGTCTGTCCAAATCGGTATATACTGACCGGAAACACGTGTCGATCACCTGATCGAGCGGAACCCGGTCCTGATGACCGCGGACATCCTTTCCCGAAAACGGAAGGGGTGCTCGCGGTTTTTTTTTCGCCCTGCTGAAGTCCGCGCGCCCTTCCCCTTCCCGTCAAATGCCACGGTCGGGTCAACAAGAAGGAGAACAGAATCATGATCGATATCAGGGAAATAAAGAAAGACTTCGCGGGAACCGTCATTCTCGACGGCGTGAGCGCGCGCATCGCGCGAAACGAAAAGGTCGGATTGATCGGGCGGAACGGCTGCGGCAAGACGACGCTCCTCAGGATTCTCGCCGGGGATGACGGCGATTACTCGGGAGTCGTCGCGCGCACAGGCGGAGTGATGATCGAGACGGTACATCAGCGCTTCCCCGAGTTTGCAGGAACCGCGCTCGACTTCGTGAGCGAGCCCGTTCGACTCCTTGCCCGCGAGCTGGCCAGGCTCGAAACGGAAATGGCGAGCGCGGAAGGAAAAAAGCTCGACGCGATTCTCGCGAGCTACGGCGAGCTCCGCGCGGAATACGACCGCGCGGGCGGAGAAGAAGCAGAAGATCGCGCGAGCCGGTACCTCGAAGGGCTTGGACTCGGCGAGCGGTCGGCGGTCAGCGTCTCGTGCCTTTCAGGCGGAGAAAAAAACGTGCTTGCCCTCGCGCGCGCAATCGCCCGCAGGCCCGATCTCCTTGTTCTCGACGAACCGGGAAACCATCTCGACTTCTGGGGGCTCACCTGGCTCGAGGGTTTTATCCGCGACTATCAGGGATCAGTTCTCGTCGTCTCGCACAACCGCTATCTCCTCGACAGAACGGTCTCCCGCATCATCGAGATCGACGGCGGAAAGGCTGGCTCATTCACGGGAAATTATTCAGCCTACCGGATAGAAAAGCTCCGGAAAACCGTCGCGGGCGGCATGGCATGGAAGGCAGACATGAAAAAGCTCGAGCGGCTCGAAGCTCTCGTCAAACGCTTCGAGGTCATCGCGCGCGCGCATCCCGACCCGAAATGGGGAAGGAGACTCCGCGCGAGAAAAACGCAGCTTGAAAAAACACGCGAAAGATCGGCGGAAAGGCCTGATGCCCCGGATGAATCCTTTTCGGTCTCGTTTCCGGGAGAACGCTCGCGCGCGGACTACGCGCTCCGGGTCGAGGACTTTTCCTGCAGCGCGGGCACCCTCGTCCTAATCGAGGGTGCGACGCTCACGATCGAGCCGGGAGAACGAGTCGCCCTCGTCGGGCGGAACGGCTCGGGAAAGACGACATTCCTCGACGCCATTCTCCGCGAGAGCGCGGGCGGAAACCCGGCAGTTCGAATCGGGCCGAGCATGAAGGTTGCGTACGTCACCCAGCACGGAGAAAGCCTTGCCCGAGGCGCAACGCTCCTCGACGAATGCCTCGCCGCGGGATCGAAAACCGCAGATGAGGCATGGAAGGCGATCTCTCGCTTTCTTTTTCCGCGAGAGGCTCTCGAACGGACTATTGGAACGCTTTCGGGAGGCGAGCTTAACCGCTTTCAGCTCGCGCTCGCCGCAATCGCCCGGGCAAACTTCCTCATCCTCGACGAGCCGACGAACCACCTCGACATTGCCTCATGCGAAGCCGTCGAGGAAGCCATCGCGGAATTCGACGGCACCGTCCTCGTCGTGTCGCACGATCGCTACTTTCTCGACCGCGTCGCAACGCGGGTAATCGAAATCGACGAGCGCGCCTTCGTCGAGTATGACGGTAACTTCTCCGAGTTCTGGTACCGGAAATACGGATGGCGGGGAATCACGCCGTTCGCGGGGGGAAAGCAAACACGGGAACGCGCAAGCGATGGCGAATTTCGCGCGAGGCAAATCGCGCGCGCAAAGACCGGGACCCGACCGGACGCGACGGAGAAGCGCATCGTCGCGCTCGAAGCGGAACGCGAACGCCTGGAAAAAGAGCTCACCGGCGCATACGAATCGGGGGACCTCAAAAAGGCGCGCGCTCTCGGGGGCACGCTCGCCGAAACGGGAAAACTCATCGAGCAACTCTACGACGAGTGGCACTGACGGAAAAGGCGCGCTATTTCTTTTTCAGCGCTTTCCCGAGCGGGCGGCGGAAAAGGTCTCGCGTCTTGAGGCCGTTTTCCTTCGCCTGCTCGCGGGCACGCGCTTCGCCTGCGAGTTTGTAAAGAAAGCGGGGCATTCCGTGATGGGCAAAGATATTTTCCGCAAGGGCACCGTCAGGCTCAAAAGCGATGGAGTCGGCGAGCGAGCGAAGGGCGCGGGTCACCGGTTTTCTGATGAACATTTCCGGGGGCGCATCCTTTACCGCTTCGATCATCTCGCCCGTGCCGAGGCCCACGCCGCCGGACCACCGGAGACCGGAAGCCGCGCAAAAGTGAGCGAGTATATCAAGCGCAAGGGCGTTTTGCTCGCCCTCGTAAAATCCGCAGTTCACGCACGCGAAGACGCGCTGGGCGCCAACCTTCCGTTCGCTCGCACGCGCTTCCTTTCCCTGCGCCGCGAGGTACGCGGCATAGCGCTCGAGAAAAGCCATGAGCGTCGAGGGAAGCGCGTCCACATACAGGGACGACGCGATAAAAAGAACATCGCTCGCGGCCATCGCGGGGAAAACCGAATCGTCGCTCTTTCTGTACTGCTTGATCTGGGAGACGACCTCGACTTCCGCGCCGGATCCGAGCATGTCCTGCACCATCGCTATTACCACTCGTGAATTTGACGGCTCGCCTTTTGCGCTGCCGTTGATCGCGTATACCTTCATCGTCCAATCTCCTTGATAAGCCAGTCGCGAGAGGCTATAGCCACGTCCCCGGCGCTTTCGCCACTGCGGACGATAAACGTTTCCCGCACGCGACGCTTCCATCCCTGGTCCCGGTTCGCGTCGGAAATGCCCCGGAAGGTCGCTTCCTCACCCGCGCTCCGCGCTCCGTACCCGGCGGATACAATGAGCGGAATGCGACCGTAGCGGAGCCGGTGGTGCATCTCCCCGTTTCGCATCGCGAAATATGGATGGACAATCGGCAGCAGGCGGTCGAGATAGAGTTTGACCCGCGTTGAGTATCCGCCCCAGAGAATGCGTGAAACAATGACGACGAAGTCGGCGTCCCAAAAACGGTCGGGAAACTCGTTCTTCTTGTCGCGGGGAAGGACGCACTCGCCGGGAGTCTTGTACCAGCACTGAAAGCAATTGATGCACGCGGGTACTGCTCCCGTCGCAGCGTCAATGGTCTCAATCCGGTCGGTCACGGTTTTTGCCGCGCCGAGGAGCGCCTCATAGAGCGCGCGGGATTCGACTTCGGATGAGTCATACAAAAATCCAATTTTCACGAAAACTCCTTTGCGATGGTGACAATGTTTACACCGTCAACATTACCAAACTCTACCACAGCATGTTTACAGTGTCAACATTAACTGCTATACTTTTTGTAAATCATGACGGAAACCTACCACCACGGAAATCTCCGAAACATGCTCATCGACGAAGGCATCAAAACCCTCTGCCATGACGGTGTCGGAAGCTTCTCTCTCAGAGATCTCTCGAAAAAAATCGGCGTAAGCCATACGGCGGCGTATCGGCATTTCCCCTCAAAAGAAGCATTGCTCCGCGCAATCCTTGCGGAATTTTCCGCGCGCTTCCGGAACGCGCTCATCAGTTCGGTCGAACCCGGGATAACCGGCAAGGAAGCCCTGATGCAGCTCGGTATCGGCTACGTGCGCTTTTTCCTGTCGCAGCCGGAACTCGTTACCCTGTTCGCGCTCGTGCACGACGGCGGAGACCTCTTCTCGCGCATTCTCGGGGAAGCGCCGGCATCCTGCGAAAAGGAAATGGACACTCCCGCGGAATCGGCCGGCGATAACGCGCAAACCGGTACCGCGAGCGGGTTCGGCTTTTTCAGCCAGACCGCCCTCGCGATCAGAAACGAAGAACCGTATCAGAGCCTTTCAGACCGGGAGATCCTCCTCGGGTTTTGGGGAAAGGTTCATGGCATCGCGACGATTCTCGTCACCCAGCGGCATTTTATCGCTCCCGAAAACCTCGACGCGACGATCGAGCGCGTCGTCAGGACGGCGTTCTGAAAAGCGGCGCGACTGGCCGCTCTCGGTCCCGTGCGCTACTTTTTTGGGAGAACGAGATCTTTCGCCCCATCCCAATCAACGCCGAATATCGCTCGATAGTTTTCCTTGTACTTCGCGACGAGGTCCACCTTGTCCGAGTCGGACTGTTTTACCATAAAGCTTTTGACGTAAGCCGCCACTTTCGCACTGCCGTATTTTTGAACAAGGAGCGATACCAGGCCATAGGATTGCGCGTAGTGGGTGCGCGCCTGGGCGATCGGGTATTCGCCGGTCGTCCTCACGGCAATTTCGTCCCAGGGCAAGAGGCACTTCTGGCCAATGGCGACGGCGAGCGTCGTATCCCAGTATGCTTTCGCGTCGGGATACGTGCAGCACTCTACATAGACCGCGAGTCCCTCATTGAGCCACACCGGCGCGCGGTTCAGCAAGCCCGCATTTTCGCCGACCAGTAGATGAACGTATTCATGCGTGACGATCTCGTAGAGTTCCTGATTAAAGAAGTACGCCTGCCCCTCGGCCGAATCGTAGCGAGGAACGGAAATGGGCCACAAGGTGATATAATCGAGCGTCTCGAATCCTGACGGATACCAGTTCATGATTTCCTTCGGTCTGGTTGCATGCAGCTTGCGATAGGAATCAAGGTCCGGTGGAATGACGATGGCGCGACGCCTTGCTCCGTCGAGGCCCGTAAGGGTTTTATCCTTCGATTCGATTCCCGTCAGGCGGTCGCCGCTGATCTTCGAGAGCAGGGGCGCGTCCTTTTCCGAATACCACACGTCGAAGGATCCGATCTGCCGCATTTTATAGGATTCAGGCCACCGCGGAGCAAGAACCGAACTCTGGGCGGCAAGCGAATTCAAATTCATGAGCCGGATTCCCTGGGGCAGGTACAGCGAGATAAGATCCGTGGCTTCGCGCTTTGTCGGGTCGAACACCGCCTGAACTTTTTTGTGGTCGCTCGTGACCGAAATCGCCTGAAGCCCCGAGATCGCGAGTATGGACTGATTATCGGTAAAATAGTCAAACCGTATTCCGCGTGCCGTCTTTACGCTGCACGAAATGATCGCGTGCGCTGCGTCGGTAAAATAGGTATACACCGGGGAATCCGTTCCCGCGGGGGTGAGGATGTATTGAGGATCTCCCTTTGTGGAGAACTCAAGCTCGCCCGAGTCATTCTTGAGTCCGCGATAGTCAGGGGAAGACGTCAGGGTGCCGCTATCTGTTTTGACAACGATGAGGTTGCTTTCTGGATCGTATTGCTGTACCGTTTTCCCGCTCGCGTCATTCCAGAAGTAAAGCCCGTTCTTTTGCCACTGATAACTGGATCCGTCGGCAAACCGGATTATATCGATGCCCGAGTTCAGTATCGATATCTTTGCGCCGCTTACCGGTGGATACTCGTACTCGGCACCGTTCGTGTAATCCTGAATCTTCGCTCCGGTTTCGAGGGAAAGCGGGACGGGCGGCTTGATATCGGCTGAATCGAGTATGGCGCGCAGTTCAAAAAAAAGCGGCATCGTCAGGATATACTGAAAATGCGCGGAGACTTCCCGATAGAGAATTCCGTCGGCAATATAGTCGGGTTTGAGGAGCGCGTCAAACGTTGCCTCCTTGAGAAAATGGGGCTGAAGGGCGTCAATGGGCGAAGTGTCTTCGGCAAAGGTATACGGGTCGGCGGCGACAGCGTCGTACCGGATGGGATTAAACCCAGTATTCTGCATGAGGTATACGACCTTGCTGTCAGGTACGTAGTCCTTCGGAACCTGAAAGGTCGCGCAGGAAGAAAGGGCAGCAAAACATACCAGTACGGACAAAAAACAATTGATGAGATTTTTCATCGAGAGTACCCCTGAATAGAAATTTTTAGTGATGCAATGATATGGATGCAGTATACCACGACTTTAAATACGCTCGCAGTATTTTCGGAACGGGAACCTTCCCGCTCGCCCTGGATCAGCGGGGAATCATTCATTATACTTCGATACAAGAGTCCGTTTCGCGTCACCGGAGAAACAAAGGAGCGTGGGCCATGAGCGAAAGAACAGCATTTGAGCCAAAAACGGCGATACACAAGGCAATTATGGGGGCCACCCTGATTGGTCTGTATTTTTGCCCCGTGTTCGCGGATACGGCCGGAACCACAGTCGTCTACAAGGAAGGAATCCTTACCGTAGACGGAACGCCCGTCGAAATCGGCGCTAAGGTCCCCGACGGCGCGCTCCTATCGACTGATAAAAACGGACTCGCGGAGATCGTGTTCGCCGACAAGAACGTCGTGCGCGTCGGCCCGTCGACGACCTTCCGGGTCAGTCTCGAGAAAAAACGACGGTCCCTCGAGATCGAGCGGGGAACAATAACCGCCGTGCTCAGAAAACTCGACAAGGCCGCGGGCGGTAGCATGAAAGTGAGGACGCCTTCGCTCGTCGCGGGAGTGCGCGGGACGAGTTTCTGCGTATGGGTAAGCGGCACCGAACAGAAAACGTTTTTCTGCACCTGTAACGGGCGTATCGAGTTCACACCCGGCGGCACCAAGCGAAAGATCCTCAAGGAAGCGAGCCATCACGACGCGCTCGTCTTCGCCGGCACCGGTAAAAAAGTCACCGTCGCGCCGCCAGAGCCCGGGGCAAACACTTGGCACACGGACGCCGACCTCGAAAACCTCGCCGCGCGCATCGGAGAGACGATTGACTGGACCCATATCGAGGATTGACGGGCACGAGCACGCACGAACACGAGCGAATACGAAACGCCCTTCAGGATGACTCGCTGGATGGATAATACTTGAACAAGACTGAGCATCGTCCTCATTTTTCTGCCAGCTTTGTTTCAGATAGTGTATACCTGCCAACAGGTATGGCAATAATAACCTATTTTCCTGAACGACGCGAAGAGGTGTAGATAATCGTCTATGCCGGCACGTCCGTACTCAAGCTTTACATCCCCTTTTTTCAACCGGTTTAGGCACGCTCCATATCCCGTGGCGCGATTGAAGAAAACCCGCTTTCTTGCTATAGTTTGCCATCCATTACCATTTAATGAAGGGGAAGCGGCATGAAAAAGAGGGCGCTGATCAGCGTATTCTACAAGGACGGCGTGCTGGAACTGGCACAATATCTCGTGAAAAACGGTTGGGAGATCCTTTCGACCGGCGGAACCAAAAAGCACCTCGCCGACTCAGGGGTTCCCGTTACCGACGTGAGCGCGGTTACCGGCTTTCCCGAATGCCTCGACGGACGCGTCAAAACCCTCCATCCCAAGGTCCACGCCGGTCTCCTCGCGATCCGCGAGAACCCCGAGCACATGAAGACAATCAAGGACCTCGGCGTCGATCCCATCGACCTCGTATGCGTCAACCTCTACCCCTTCTTCGAAAAAGTTCAGGCTGGTCTCTCCTTTGACGAGACGGTCGAGTTCATCGATATCGGCGGCCCGACGATGCTCCGCTCCGCGGCGAAAAACCACGAAGGCGTACTCGTCCTCACGACAGCGGTCGACTATCCCGAAGTGATGTCCGCCCTCGATGCCGCGGGACAGGACGCGACAAAGGTCCCGATGGACCTCAAGCGCCGCCTCGCGGGAAAGGTTTTCAACCTGACGAGCGCGTACGACGCCGCCGTCGCCCGCTTTATGCTCGGCGAAGCCTCAAGCCCGGTGTCCGAAAACTCGCCGCTCTGGCCCGAGTTTTATACCGTTCCCTACAAGCTCCAGCAGTCGCTCCGCTACGGCGAGAACGGCCACCAGCAGGCAGCGCTCTACCTGACCGCCGATTCGAAAGGCGCGTTCGGCGGCATGACGCAGCTTCAGGGCAAGGAACTTTCCTACAACAACATGCGCGACCTTGACGTCGCCTGGAAAGCCGCGTGCGCCTACGACGCGTTCATCGCGAAACTTCCCGCTGACTTCCCGAAAGCTGCCGTGGAGTTGCTGACGAAAGGCAGCAACTCCGGGGTTGCCGAAGGCAACCACAGCCCCGTCATTTGCGTGGCGCTCAAGCACAATACCCCGTGCGGCGCGGCACTCGGAAAAACCGTCCTCGAAGCGTACCAGCGCACCTACCTCGTCGACCCCGTATCGATCTATGGCGGCATCATCGGCTGCAATAAGCCGATCGACAAGGCAACGGCAGAAGAGATGACGAAGATCTTCCTCGAGGTCGTCGTCGCCCCGGACTTTACCCCCGAGGCTCTCGAAGTCTTCACGAAGAAGAAAAACGTCCGTCTCATCAAGGCTGACGTAAAGCCCGCCGCGATCACCGAGGCGATGAGCGTCGACGGTGGAGTCCTCGTGCAGAGCCGCGACAATACCCTCTTCAGCGAGTGGAAGGTCGTAACAGAAAAGGCGCCGACCGCTAGCCAAGCCGCCGAAATGGCCTTCGGCATGACAATGGCCCTCTTTGTCAAATCGAACGCGATCGTCATCGTCAAGGACGGAGTCGCCGTCGGCCTCGCAGGCGGACAGGTAAACCGCATATGGCCGACCGAGCAGTCCCTCGCGCGCGGCAAGTCGATCACCGACGCAGGCCTCCCGCTGCTCGACGGAACCGTCTCGAAAGAGGGCGCGACCGTCATGGCAAGCGACGCCTTCTTCCCCTTCGACGACTGCGTGACCATGGCCGCAAAGTACGGCATCAAGGCAATCGTCCAGCCCGGCGGCTCGATGAACGACCAGCTCTCGATCGACGCCGCAAACAAAAACGGCATCGCAATGGTGTTCACCGGTACAAGGCACTTCAAGCACTGATTTCTGACAGCACGCGTTTGACCGGTCGACAGAAGGCCGGTCAAATGCGACGAGGGATAACGCGCACGTGTTTTCCCGTGGTATACTCCTTTCATGCAAAAAGACGACACCCTCGACTGCTATGCAGGAAGCGTCAACCGCGCCATCGATTATATCAACGCGCACCTGGGCGAAAACTTGAGCCTCTCCGTCCTCGCATCCGAAGGCTCATTTTCGCCCTGCCACTTTCACCGCGTCTTCAAGGCTATCGTCGGCGAGACTCACCAAAAATTCATTACCCGAGTCAGGCTCGAGCGGGCAGTTCTCCTCATGGAAGGAAAAAGGTCCATCACCGACATTGCGCTCGCGGTCGGCTTCTCGACACCCGCTCACTTTTCCGCAGCCTTCAAGGCACAGTACGGCAGAACGCCAAAAGCCCATCGCGCGGGTCTTTCCCCGAAAACGCGCAAGAATCCGATAGTTGCGTCCGGCAGGACGGTTCATACTCAACCTGAAACCGGCGGCACGACGGCCTGCACGGCGTTCTGCACGACAGCCTGCACGGTGCGGGAATATCCCGCGTTGCGGATCGCCTACGTGCGGCATTTCGGGAAATACGATTTCAGGATCGGTTTCGCGTGGAAACGGCTCATGGCCTGGGCGCGGCAAAAAAGGGCACTTTCAGCCGAAAGCGTCCGGATATCCTGCTCGTGGGACGACCCGGAACTTACCGAGGACGGAAAGCTCCGATACGACGCCTGCGTTACCGTGGTCGACGAAGCCGAAGCGGAAGGCGCGATTGGCGTCCGGACGATCCCCGGAGGACGGTACGCGGTTTTCACCTTTGAAGGCGAGACCGCAGGCCTTTCCGCGTTCTACGACCGGGTATACGGAGAACTTCTCCCGTCAAGCGGCTTGCAGCTCGCTGACGAGATGGGCTATCGGGTCCACCGCGAATCCCGGGAAGAGCAGATCGGCGGATACCTCCGCAACGAACTGCGTATTCCGCTCAATGCCCGGTAGACGTACGGTTTCAATCAAAGCCTCAGGAGAAAAAAATGAAACTGACCGTCCCCTTCGCTTCGCTCATCGCAATCCTCGCGTGCGTTCCGCCCGGGTTCGCGGCACCCACCGGCGCGGAATCCCGCATCGTCGTCCCGTTCGACATGGTCGGCATGTACGCCGAGCATCACGTCATTGCGTGGTTCTCGGGCCATGCGGAATTCGAGTCGGTCGAGGCTTTTGTGTATGAAAATGGCCATATCCGCGCGATCCTTACCCGCCATGACGGCTCGCAAATCGACGCGTTCAATTATTCCCCGTCTGCCGGCATGAACGAATCATCGGGCCGTGAACGATACCCTGCAAAAATTTCATTCGAGCTCGCGAAAAACGGCCGCGACGCCCGGCTCGAGCTTGCCATGCCCGACGGAAAACCGCTCGCTCTCTCCTATGTCGGACAGGGAAAGCCGAATGCAAAGCACGCGGGACTCACTGATCCGGGCTTCCATGCAAGCGACGGTGGACTGCCGGCGATGTACCGGAAAGCGAGCTCGGTCTCGGGCAGCGAATCGACCGTCACGATCGACGGAACGAAATATGCGATACCGATGGACAAGGCAATCTCGCGTCCGCCGTTCTTTACCGCCTATTCAGCCTTTCTGTCCGACGGGTACGAATCCCTTTTCGTGCGGACCTTCGCGGAAAAGGATATGCCCGCGATTCCTTGCATACCGGGAACAGCCTCGCCGCTTCCTGCGTACCGGACGGACATTTGTGAAAATCGCATAACGCCTGCGTGGAACAACGGCATCGCCGAAGTCGAATGCATCCGCTCCTCGTCCGACGCGATCTCAAGTTCCGGTCACGCGGTAGAGCTCCGTTTTAACCCGCCCTTCCCGAACCTTGCCGCAATGGGCAAGGCCGAAAGCACGTCAGTCAAATTCGAGATCCAGTTCGAGGGATCCTCGGCCGCATCAATTACCGGCTCGGTTCGCGTCGAAAGATCAGGAGACAGCGTGACGGTCACGCTCTTGCCCGAAGAGCCTTCCTGGGCAAAGGCCGCGAGGGCTATCCGGTACGATATTCTCCTGGCAGACGGCGGGCCCCGCATTTCCGCTGCCATGGCGGGTCCCCGATAGGTACGCGCGGGAGAGCAACCACTCTGTGACGGAATCACAGTCTGCCCAGCCTATCCGGTGTATACTTACACGTATGAAGTCGAAACCGAAATTCATATCGCAAATTCTCGCCGCCGCCTGTGGCACACTCCTTGCCTCAAGCGTCCTTCTCCTCGCCTCCTGTGCCCAGCAAAAACCGGGAAGTGCGCAAGCCGGGGGGAAAGAAAAACTCGCGTCCTATTCTTCAGGAGACGACACTTCGTATTCTGCCGTCTCCGAGCATCTTTCAGCGCTTGGTTTTCATGTATTTCCCGATCCCGTCGAGCTTCCGGCCTTTACCGCTCAAGCGCTCGATCCTTCAGGGAAAGCACTCGACCCCGCTTCGTTCAAAGGAACCGTTACCCTCCTCAATTTTTGGGCAACCTGGTGTCCTCCATGCAAACGGGAGCTTCCGTCAATCGCGCGCCTGGAGACACTCATGAAGGGAAGCGCGTTTCGAATAGCCGCAGTGAGCACGGGTGAAAAACGGGAAACGGTCGCTTCTTTCCTGTCAAAAAACGGCTACGCGTTCCCGGTCTATCTCGATCCCGACGGTAGCATCGGATCCGCCTTTGCGTCGCAGGGGATTCCCACCACCTACATCGTGGATACAAAAGGCCGCGTCGTCGCCGGTATCGTCGGCTCCCGGGAATATGATACCCCCGAGCTCATCGAAGCCCTTACCACGCTGGCAGGCCTTTAATGGCGGGGTTTGCACTTGCCGCGCCGGGCGTTCTTGGAGCGTTCGCGGCGGGCCTTGTTTCGTTTCTGAGTCCCTGCGTGCTCCCGCTCGTCCCCGTGTATCTCTCGTTCATTTCCGGGGAGTCGGCCGCAGACCTCAAGGAAGGAAAGGCGCGCAGGGGACTCGTCATCGCGCGCACGGCATTTTTCGCCCTGGGCTTTACCCTTGTATTCACCCTGCTCGGCCTCGTCTTCGGGGGCGGCATGCGCTTTATCGGAAGCAATGCGCGAAAGGTCGTCAACCGGATCTCGGGACTCGTCATCCTCGCCCTTGCGCTCAATATCCTTTTTGATTTTATCCCCTTATTCAGACGCGAGGCGCGCGTCCATATATCCCGCCCGGTAGCCGCTCGGGAAGACGGCACGGCAAACAGCACGCTTCTTGCAGCCCTCCGGTCCCTTCTGGCGGGAATGGCGTTCGCGGGTGGCTGGACTCCCTGCGTGGGGCCCATCCTTTCGTCCATACTCCTCCTCTCGGGCGAATCGGGGGACCCGCTGAAATCGGCGATCCTTCTCGGCGCATATTCCGCAGGTCTTGCGATACCGTTCATCCTGGGAGGCCTCTTTCTCGACCGGGCGTTCGCTCTTTTCGGCTTTTTCAGGGGCCATCACGCCATGGTCAGGATTGTCACCGCGGCCCTGCTCTTCGCCTTCTCCGTCGTCCTCCTCGCAGGAAGCCTCTCGCCCGTCACGTCGTTCTTCCTCCGTCAGGGCTACGCACTCGCCGATTTCGCTGAAACCGGTCCTGCCTGGTTCCGGCCGATAGCCGCCTTCCTCGCGCGCTGGTTCCTCTTCCAGGGAGCTTAAGGGGAAATCGGGATAAGTGCTTTCGGGTATTGAAGAATGCGACGGGAGGCGATAAAATAAGCGAATGCTGTATTATCTTGCGTCGTCGCTCCAAACCTACTTCGGTCCCTTTCGGCTCTTCCAGTCTTATGCAGTCCTGATCATCATCGCGCTCTACGCGGGATTTTTCATAACCGTCTTCATGCTCCCCAAAATCTATGCCCACCTCCCGAAAGACCGAGGCAGGGAATTTACGATCAACCCTGATGCCGCCATGGGAAAGCCGACCGGCGCCGGCGTCGTGTTCATATCGATTTTCGTTTTTATCACCTTTCTCTTCGCGCCCTTAAGCCCGACGCAGGTCGCCATGCTGGTCTTTACCTGGCTCGTAATGCTCACCGGATACCTTGACGACCGTTCCGTTCATTCATGGGGCGAGTACCTCAAGGGCGCGATGGACCTCACGCTCTCGTTCGGCGCGTCGGCCATCATCCTGTATCTGTATCTCCATGGCTCCGCCCATTACTGGCTTCCGTTTACGAGCGTGCATGTACCGGTTCATCCTGCGGTATTCCTCGCCATATCCACGATCGTCCTGTGGGTGTCCATCAATACGACAAACTGCACCGACGGCGTCGACGGCCTTTCGGGAACGCTCGTGCTCCTTGCCCTGATCTCGCTCGGCATCATCTTCTATTTCGTCCTCGGCCACTCGAAGATCGCGGGATACCTTCTCGTGCCGCATCTCGCAGACGGAGCCCAATGGGCCGTCCTGATCTTCGCGCTCTCGGGAACCCTGATGGGGTATTTGTGGCACAACGCTTTCCCGAGCAAGGTGCTCATGGGCGACGCAGGCTCGCGCGCGCTCGGTTTCTTCATCGGCGTCGGAGTCATCATTTCCGGCAACCCCTTTCTTCTCCTCATGACGAGCGGCATGATCCTGATCAACGGAGGCACCGGGCTCCTCAAGGTCGCCCTTCTCCGCTTTTTCAAGATCCGCATCCTCCACAACATCCGCTTTCCCCTCCATGACCACATGCGAAAGAACCTTTCCTGGTCACCGACCCAGGTTCTCCTCAAATTCATGATCATGCAGGTACTCATCACCCTCGCCGTCATCGGAATCCTCTTCAAGATTCGCTGACGCTCAACTGCGCGGAACGGCACCCCTTTTACTGTCGTCTCATTTCGCTTTACGCCATAAACCTATTTGCGACACACCCAAACTACACCTACAGAGACGGGAGGAGCAAAAGGCATTATAGTTAAAGCGTAACCGATCGTGCAGGCCGCGACGCACGTAAGGGAGATAACGACATGATCAGCGTTCAGAGAGTATCGAAAGTATACGAAGCGGGCGCGCAACGGGTCGAAGCGCTTCGGGACGTGTCACTCGACGTCGCTCCCGGCGAGTTCATCGCGCTCGCGGGACCGTCAGGCTCGGGCAAGACGACGCTTCTTAACCTCATCGGATGCCTCGATTCCATTACAGCGGGGAACATCCTTCTCGACGGAATCGCGCTCGCGCATCTTGACCGACGGGCGCGTAACGCCCTGCGCAGGGACAAAATCGGATTCATCTTTCAGAGCTACAACCTGATTCCCGTCCTCTCCGCCCGGGAGAACGTTGCCCTCGCGCTCCAGCTTTTTTCAAAAATCGGGGGACGCGAAGTGCGTACGAAGGTGGACGCGATTCTCGCCGAGGTGGGCCTTGCAGGTCTCGAAAACAGACGGCCGTCCGAACTCTCCGGCGGGCAACAGCAGCGGGTATCGATCGCGCGAGCGCTCGTCAAGGAACCTCCCATCGTTCTCGCGGACGAACCGACGGCGAATCTCGACTCGCGTACCGGCGAGGAAATCCTCGCGCTCATGGAGCGCCTCAACGCCCAGCACGGCACGACCTTTGTCTTCTCGACGCATGACCAGATGGTCATGAGCCACGCGCGAAGGATCACCCGGCTTCACGACGGCTTGATAGTCGCCGACGAGCGGAGGTGAGCCATGATCGGACTTTCCATGGCCGCGCGAAACGTGCTTCGTTACAAAAGACGGACGCTCATTACCGCGTCGGCGATTGCGTTCGGGGTCATGTTCACCATCGTGATGGAAGGATTCACCGCGGGCAGCGAAACCGAAACCATCCGCAACCTCCGCGACTACGAGACCGGCGAATTGAAAGTATATCCCGCGGGATACTTCGCCGACCGGCAGTATCTGCCCTTTGACCGGTTCATCGAGAAAAAGGACAGACCGGCAATCGAGACCCTTCTTGCGGGCCATCCGTCGACGCCAAGGGCCGTCCTTTCCTGCGAAATGTACTTTACCGCGGAATCGTTCGCCGTTCCCGGATCGGTTACGGCAGAGCTTAACGCAGTCGATCCCGCGCGCGACGGAAAAGTTTTCAGGACCGCGACAAAGGTAAGTTCGGGTAGATGGCTGGTAAAGGGAGATACCGGTATAGTCATCGGCAGCTGGCTCGCCGAAGACATTGGCGCCAAGGTCGGCTATACGCTCACGATCGAGTGCCGCGGACGCGGCGGGTTTTACCAGACCTTCGACGCTGCAATCATCGGTATCGTCAAGACTGACGATCCGGCCATCAACCGGAATGCGGCTTTCATGGATCTCGCGCTCGCGAACGAGCTTCTCTCGCTCGACGACGGCGTAACCGAATATTCGGTCAGAATCCCTTCTTCCACGGCCACGCGGATCTGGGATCGGGATAGGCGTTCCGAGGACGCGGCCGGCCGTATCAGTGCGGCGTTAGCAAGCTCAGGAGTCGGCGCGGAGGCGCGGGACTGGCAGGAGATCGGGAACGAGACCATCAAGCTACTCAGGGCGCAGACCGGAGAAACCGCGCTCTATCTCTTTTTCATCTTCGTGATCGCGATCGTCGGTATAACGAACACCATGCTCATGGCGGTAATCGAACGACGGTCAGAAATCGGAACGCTCCGGGCGCTCGGTTTTACAAGCCTCCGGATACGAGCGCTCTTCCTCGCGGAAGGCGCGTGCATCGGTGCGATCGGATCGTTCGCCGGTACCGTCTTCGGCGCCTGCGCGAACTGGTACCTCACGACGCGCGGTATGGACTTCAGCTTCATGCTCCGCGACATGGACGTCGGATACCGCATCACCGGCGTGATCAGGTCCGCATGGGACATCGCCAGCATCGCGCGTACAGCCCTCGCGACGATCGCAATATCTGCCGCAGTCGCGTGGTTCCCCTCGGGAATAATCCTTCGCCGCGAAGTCGCGGATATTCTCCGCAAACAGGGGTAACGCCATGAGCACGATTGAAACCGCATGGAGAAACGTCTGGAGAAACCGCGGCCGAACGGTACTGTCGGCAAGTGCCGCCTTCGCGAGCACGCTGATCGTATGCCTGATCATGTCGATGCAATCGGGATACATCGATGACATGATCGGAAATATAAAGAACCATAGAACCGGCGACATACGGATCATGAATGCCATCTACGTCTCGAACGAACGAATCGCGCCGCTGCAGTTTTTCGTCTCGGACACCGAACGCATGATAGGGGCGCTTGAGGCAAACCTATTCGTCGAGCGGGCAGTCCCGAAGACGCAGTTCGTCGTCTCGATTTACCGTAAGGGCGAGCAAATCCCGTGCAGGGCGATCGGGATTGATTTCGCAAGCGATCCGATGGCCCGCGCCCGGAACGACGTCCTGACGAAGGGGCGCTATCCCGCGCAGGGTTCGGCCGGCATCGTCGTCACCTCGGGGCTTGCAAGCGAACTCGGCGTCGACGTCGGGAGCAAGATAACCGTCATCGCGCGCACGGCGACCGGCGGCACGAACGGCAAGACCTTCACCGTCACGGGAATCGTGACGATGTCGGACATGGACTTCACGGGACGGGCGTTCTTTCTCGACTGGAATACTGCGGGGAACTTTCTCCGCATTGACGGAAACGCCCTCGCGATAAATGTGTTTCTCAAAAAGGGCGTAGGCGAAAATGATGCGCTTTCGTCGGTTCGCGCGGCGGCAAACCTTGCGCGGAAAGACGCAGAAGAATTGCTCGACATTCGCCTGTGGAGCGACGTCAGCGAAATGTTCGCGGTTCTCCGGATCTCCCGGTCGATATTCGCGATTTACGGCGCGATCTTCTATCTTCTCGCAAGCACCGTCATCTTCAACACGACGATGATGTCGGTACTCGAGCGGAAACGCGAGATCGGCATGCTTCGGGCTCTTGGCATGGAAGGCCGCAGCGTCATGGCGCTCTTTCTCGCGGAATCCGGCATCATCGCCGTCGTCGGGACTGTTCCCGGCCTTGTGGCAGGAGGAGCCATCGTTTCAACGTTCAACCGGATCGGTTTTAACATTGCCGAGATCTACGGTACGGAATGGGAATATCCCGTGTCATCTATCCGTCGCTGGGTGCAGGACAGTACGCGTTCATACTCGTGCTTGCCGTCACAATATCGACGCTTGCGTGCCTGATACCGGCCCATCTCGCTTCCCGGGTCGAGCCGGCCGCCGCCATCGCCGACCGCTGAACCATAGCCCTCGGGCAGTCGGGCAATTCACCTTCTTAAAAAAAGGAGACAGCAGCATGACCAATACAATCAATTCGACCGCACGAGGCATCGCCTTCGCGTGCGCGTTTCTCGTCCCCCTGATTTCCCTTGCGGCGCAATCCGGCGAGACAGCCGATTCGATCGTGAAAAAACTCGAGGCAAACCAGGTATTCGACACCTCGCGCATCGAAGCGCGACTTTCGGTTACCACCCGGCTCGGCGTCACGGGTAACGCGTTCACGGCGTACGAGCGGAAGGGCGGCGACACGCTCATCGAGATTACCGACGGACCCGACCGTGGGCAGAAGGTACTCCGGCAGGGCGAAAACGTATACCTTTACTATCCCGAGGCCGAGGACGTCATCTGGATCAAGGGGAGCGCGCTCAAGGACTCAATGATGGGCTCCGACTTTTCTTACGAGGACCTCACCAAGGACGGAACGATTCTCACCCGCTACACGGCCGTTCTCACGGGCGAGGAACGGTTCGACGGTGTCGATTGTTACCGAATCACGCTTTCGGCGAAAACGAGGAACGAGACCTATGCGCGCGAGGATCTGCTCGTCGATCGCGAGCGCTACGTCACGCGCAAGGCAACGCTTTTCAGCGCGTCGGGAAAGCCGATACGCGAGCTTGTCGCGGGCGACGTGCAAACCGTTTCCGGAAAAAGAGTAGCCTTCAGGACGACAATGCGAGACCTCCTCAAGAAAGGCACCTCGACCGTGATGACGATCGTGAAAATCGAGCTCGGGATTCCCCTTTCGGAGAAATATTTCAACCGCGAGGAACTCTCGTGGTAGCGTCACGACGCGGCGTAACCCCGGTGCGCAAGGGACACTTTTTCCGCGCCACCCTTGGCCGCTTCGCATGCGCCTCTTGCATCTTGGTTGCCCTTGGCTTCCCGCTCCCGGCAGAGACGATTCCTTCGGTGGAAGTTTATTTATCGGAAACCGCGTCGATCGACGGCGATGGGGTCGACCAACTCGAAAGCGGAACCGCGGCCGGCGCTCGCTTGTCGCTCGATACCGCGAGCGGAAGCGCGCTCAAGGGATCCGCCCGCGTGACGCTTGACTCGGCGACCGGTATGAGCCTTGACCGCGCGTACTTCAAGGCGCGTTTTCCTTTCGGGCCCGACGACGGGGCGTTCAGGCTTACGCTCGGAAAGGCGCCGCTTTCCTGGGGGAAGGGATTCGTCTTCAATGCGGGCGATCCCGTATTCGGCGCGACGCCGCGCGTGACATCGCTGTCGGACAGCGAATACCGAACCGCTACGGCGTGGATGGCGGTCGCGTATGTCCCGATCGGTAATTTCAGTTTCGCCGAGGCGGTGTATCTTCCCCGGGTAAGTGCGAACGGCACGGAAACGGGATACGGCGAAACCGTACGAGCTGTTGCCGGAAGTGAAAACGCTGCCAACCGCGCCGGTCTCCGCGCTTTCGTGACACCCGCATTGCCCGCGATTCAGTCGCTCGAAGCCGGTGTCCTTTCGGGAGACGACGGAGATACGAGCGCGTATTTTACCCTCGACGGTTCACTCTGGCTCGACTGGTATGCGGCGGTTTCCGCCCGTTGGAACGGCGCACTTTCGCGAGGAGCAACCCCTGAAATCGCGATTTCGGCCGGAGTATTCAGGATCCCCGATATCGTCAGCGGCCATCCGGTCACGATCAGAATCGAGTCGCTCGCCTATCCCGCCGACAACCGTGAACTCTGGTACCCGTCAGTCCAGGTACGCGCCACAGACGCACTCTCGTTTCTCGTGCAGGGAATATTCGCGTCGGGCAATTCCGTTTCGGACATTGCCGCCTCGGCAGAAACCGATGAAGCCGTTCCCGGCGCGATCTCCGCGCTACCCTGGATCGATTCGGGTTCCGCGCTCCTCGCGGCCGGTTTCACCGCGAAGCTGTTAAACGACATCGCCCTTTCCGGCACCGCCATATGGCGATTCGAAAAGGGCGACGATTTTCCTCAACTCGGCGCGCAGGCGGGATTCACCTGTACGCTTCGGTAATGTTTATTTCTTCGCGGAAAGCTTGGAGAGAAAACCCGAAAAAGCTTTGTTGAAATCTTCGGCGATCTTTTTCTCCGCCGCCCTGAGCGCGCGGTTTTCCGCTTCGGGTACAGTCGTGTGCCCCTCGCGTCCCTGCACATTGTACGGCATCAAGATCGCGCCGGTCACCGTATCGGTGAGCTTTGCGTCGACGATATAGCGAACGAACTTGTTCTCGTTATTCTTGAGTACTACCTCGGAAAGCGTCAGCGTCCCGTCGAGGGTATAGCGCGAGCCGGTACCGCCGGTCTTGAACCCCGAAGACGAGATTGCCTGCGAGAGCGCGGCCTTGATCCTTCCGTCGCGGTCGTTTGCCACCGTGACCGCTATCGGTATGTTTTGCGCGATGCGCAGACACTCTAGCCTGAGCGTGTCGCCCTTTGTCACGGTCCCTGCCTTCGCGGCAGCCGCGGCAGGATTCACCACGGAAAGCACGTTCAGAAACCGCGCGTTCATGTCGCCGATCTCAGCGGCAAGGTCATAGCGCGCGTACGCGTCAAGCGTATTGCGTTCCGCGTCGGGAACGGCAATGAGTTTCGCAATTGTCTCCTCGTTCGTTTGAAGGAGGTTCGAGTACAGCATCGCGGCGCGGGAGCGCTCCATAACTGCGAGCGCGTAGGTCGTTTTAACGCCGTCGTCCCAGGTTGCCTTGATCTCGGCGCCCACAACGGTGTCGAGATCGAACGAAGTCTTGACGGCGCGGTCAACGTCGGATCCCTCGGTTATCGCGATTGCGCCGCTTTGTATCGCCTCGCTGTAGCGGGAGCTCACGGTCGTCTCGCCCTTTACCGTCTGGCCAAACACCGCGATAAGCGCGCCAAGCGCGTTCTTCTCGGCGGACTCGCGGTCCGCCCCGTAACCGACGGCGGAAACGTATTGTGCCTCGGGGTACGCAGCGCGCGGGTTCGACACCCATTCTGGTTCCTTCGCTGCCGGTACTTGAGTACCCTTTTTTTCGGTACTCGCGGAAGACTTGGCTTCGTTCGAGTCCCCCTTGGGCGCGGGCGAACTCGCGCATGAAGACAGAATCGAGACAGCCATGAAAACGGCAATCGCGCTCGTTATTTTATGCATATAGCCTCCGTGAGGTTGAGCCCACCGGGCGCAACCGTGACATCCTGAAAACGTTCCTCGTGAATGAGGACGTTTGACGCGCTGTAGTAGCGAACCGAAAACGAATATGTTCCCGGCACGAGAGAAACACCGCCGACGGCGGCCTTTGACGGGAAATAACGGGAAATGCGCAGATCGGCCTGCTCGCTCGCTTCCGCGTACACTTGCGCACCGACGGAAAGGATGCCGAGCAGGAGCCCAGCGCCTGCGTCATCAGCCTTGTCGGCCCCCTTCTCCAAAAGAAGGGAGGAGGTTGTTTTCGCGGCCGAACGCATAACGGACTTAAAATAGATAAAGGCAGCTTTCTGCTTGAAGGTCTCGGCCGCGACGGCACCGAGATCCTCGATTTTCTCGAGGTTGAACGTCTGCCCCGAATCGAGAGCGACCTCCACGCGCGCGACGGCTGTCGGCCGCTGCGTGATGACGGGTAACGCGATCTTGACCCAGTTGCCGGGTCCGATGAGGATACGGGTTGCGTTCTCCGTCTTGACCGGAGAAGGCCCATAAAAGCTGATTACGTTGAGCCTCGCCATGCCCTTCGGCACGTTGAGCTCGTCATCGAGCGATGCGGGAGGCGGGAACGTATACACCGAAGGCTGGTCGGCAAAAGCGAGGCGCACGTTGTCGCGGTCTATGCGCGCGTCGTCGTATTTGCCCTCGCCGCGATACATGAGCATGCTTAAATATCGTGCGAGAGCCGAGTTGGTAAACTTGACCGTCGCCTGCTCGGGATCGTACGGGACCGTATTTTTTTTATCAAGGGCCGCTCGCTGCGCATTCGATATCGCCCTCTTGTATTTCGTCGAGATGTACTTGAGCTTGTTGTCTATTCGCCTGATCTCGACGAGCGCGCCCTCCATCGATCCCTGATGATAGTAATTCAGGGCATTGAATACGTTGAGGTACACGTCCTCGTAATCGTCACCCGGATATTCCTTCGTGGTATCATTGACGAGAAAAGAAGAGACTTCCTGCGTGACGCTCTTGGTAAACGCCGCCTCGATTCCCCGTTCCGCCTCGCCGAGAAGCTTGCGGGAATCGTTCCAGTTTCCGCTGTAATGCGCGAGAAGCCCGGCGTCGAGTTTGTAGAGAACGTAATCGATGTCTCGGTATTCGCCCTTCGAAGCCTGAACCTTTGCGTACGCGGCGGGATAATCCCCCGAGGAAACCTGGCTGTCGATCGCTTCGTAATGGCCGACCGACGCGCAGGAAACCAGAACCGCGCATATTGGAAGTAGCAGGGCTACCGGAACCTTCTTGATCATGATGGGAACTCCTGTGAGAACCGTATTCCGGCCAGGGGCCCGAAGCGGGCCACGGCACGGGCGAGGGACATTGTATGAGCGTGCCCGCGTCGCCCGATGTCCGGAGCGTCAACGCGCCCCGGAAGGACTACAGCTTGGCACCCGGGGTCTTGATGACCTTCTTGATTTCCTCGTTGGAACCCATCCAGATTTTCTTGTTTGACTCGACGTCGATCAGCTCTGCATAGACGTAGTACGTACGGGTCGAGACTTTGCCGGCCTTGTCGACCATGGTCTTGACGGAACCGATGAGCATAAAGTCGGCGCCGGTCTCGTTGGCGATTGCCTTGGCGGTATCTTCGCTGGACCATGACTGCTGTTCCTGGCGCTCGTCGCGGATCTCGGAACGCTCGGTCTTGCTCGCCACGAAGTCGGCCTTCCCGGAATTGATGATTGCCGCCTCCATCTTCTTGGTGATGATGGATGTATCGATATGCTCGTCGCTGTCGTTCCGGAAGGTTCCGACGATCACGACGGGAAGCTTGCCCTTGTCTTTTTCAAATTGGGCGACGCGGGGGGACGCGAGGCAGTCCTTGATGATGCTCTCGCTGACGATGCGGACGTCCGAATCATTCCAGTAGCCGCTTAAATCAGTCTGCGTATCCGATGAAACCCTGGTCACCTGCGGCGTAGAGGCGCATCCCGACACCAAGAGTGCGAGGGTAATGAGCATAAACGCGATAACAACATTCTTATTCATGAAAATCCTCCTCAGAGATATAACACCCATTATACCTCAGAGGGTACCGGAATACAAGAAATGTACGGATTTGAGGAGGCGGCCGGGCGAGACGTACCCGGCAAACGGGATTATTCGGGTTATTCTTCTATAAAATCGAGTTCAACACCGTTCGGATCGACTGCGGTCATGATTTTCTTGCCGTCCTTGATGGTTTTCGGGGCGGATATGATGCGAACGCTCTTTGAAAGAAGGAATTTCTCGGCGTCGCCAATCTGGTCTACGACGAAAGTCAGGGAAACTCCGCCCGCGGACGAGGCTTTTCCCATTTCGTTATGGAGCAGCTCGATTCGGCTTCCGCTCTCCTTGTCCGAAAGAAAGGCGATCTGCTTGCCGGGAGCGGCAGAGATCATCGAATCGAAGGAAAAACCGAGCACGTTTTCGTAAAACGCGATGGATTTCTGGATATCAGCGGTCCGTATTACCACACTCTTCATCTTCACGGGGGATCACTCCTTATCGGGTCCCAAAAACTGACGGTTCGGGTACCCGCTCGATGCAACATGAATAAACTATACCACGAAAAAGCGGCATTAGTCGACGTAAACAAAGCCCGCGCCGACGCCTTCCATCACCCGGTAAAAATCGGGAAACGAGACCGCGCAGCACTGGGCGTCATGGACGGTCACGCCGGAGCCCGCAATGGCGAGTCCCGCAACCGCAAGAGCCATCGCGATACGGTGGTCGTCATGGCTTTCAACCTCGCCGCCGTGAAGGCCCCGGCCGCCCGTGCCGTGAATGACGAGAAAATCGGGACCCTCGTCCAGGGACGCGCCGAGTTTGGAGAGTTCCTCGCGCATGAGGGTGATCCGGTCGGTTTCCTTGAGGCGGCAAACGCCGATGTCGGTAAGCGTTGTGTCGCCTTCGGCGAAGCATGCCGCGACCGCGAGAGACGGAACCGCGTCGGGAAAGCCCGCGCAGTTAAAAGAGCCGCCCGTAAGGGATACGGGCTTTCCCTTCCCGAACGAGCCGTTAATGACGAGGGTTTCCCGCGCGCGATCGAGCGCAACGTCCGCGCCCATGGCGCGCAAAATGTCGCAGATCGCCTCGTCGCCCTGACTGCCCGAGCAGTCGACGCGATCGACCTCGAGGGTAGAGCCGGTGATGATCGCGGCGACGAGCGGGAACGCGACGCCTTCCCAATCAGAAGGAATCTGGCGGTCGAAGGGTCGATAGGACTGCGGTCCGGTAACCTCGAAATGGTCGAGCTTCGCCGGGTCATACACCACTTTGACGCCGACCGATTCAAGCCAGTCGCAGGTCATCTTGAGAAACGGCTTTTCCTTCGGGTTCGTCAGGTCGATGACGACCTTTCCGTCGACGCGCGCGGAGGCCATCATGATGCCGCTCACGTACTGCGAAAGGTTGCCTTCAAGGGTCACGTGTCCTGCCCTGATCGGACCCTTGATGACCGCGGGGGGAGCGCTTGAGTCGGGACGGGTCGTGAAGCCCTCGGCCCCGAGGTTTTTGAGCGCGTCGAGGAGGCCCTGTATGGGCCTTGTGCAAATGGACTCGTCGCCGGTCATGACCGTCCACCCGGGCAAGGTCGCGGCAATCGGGGTCATAAAGTAAAGAACGGAACCGGAGTCTCCGACGTCGACGACGCGGGACGGAAGGCGAAGGCCACCCTCTGGGGCGGTGACAGTCCACACGCCGGGTTCAATGGAAACAGTGGCGCCGAAGGCCCTGATCACGTCAACGCAGGAAAGGCAATCGGCGCTCGGAAGTGGATTCCGGATTACCGAAGTTCCCGAGGCAAGCGCGGCAAAAATTCCCGCGCGAACGGTATGGCTTTTCGAGCCGGGTACGATAAGCGACCCGGCCAGCGAATGTTTTTTCGATACGACTTTCATGTCTTGGCTCCACAGTTGCAGTCTGGATTATGAACAAGCGGGGTTTTTTCGCCCTTTTCATTAACGGATACAAAGGTAACCCGGTTCGAAAATATCAGTATTTCTTCGCTCGATCCGGGCATGTCAGCAAACACGTCGACCGAGTACAGCACGGAGGTTTTTCCCTCTTTCTGGCGCTCGATGTGAAACCGGAGGATTGAGCCGTTCACGACGCCATGACGGAACTCGCTGTTGTCCATTGCCCGGGTAACGAGGATGGAGCCGCAGTAATCGCGGGCCGCGGCGAGCCATGCGCATTCGTCGACCCACTGCAAAAGCTGGCCGCCAAAAAGTTTTCCCTGATGATTGAGATGCCCGGTTCTGACGAGCGTATAGGTATCCATCTTCCCTCCGTCCGAGTTGCGTTATTTTTGGTAATCGGCGAATATGACCCGAAAGGCGCCCGGACTATAGGGCTTTTCCAGATACCCCGCGACGTACTCGCGGTTCGCCTCGACGATCTCCCTCGACTCGGTGTTCGCGGTTACCGCGAGAATCGGAGTCGTAACGTGGAGCTCGTTCTTGAGAATCTTTGCCGTATCATACCCGTTCATGCGCGGCATGTGAATATCCATGAGAATAAGATCGTAATAATCGCATTCCTTCGTCCGGCACAGCTCTATCGCCTCAATTCCGTCGGAAGCATGGTTAACCTCGCAACCGATCTCGGCGAGGAGGGTCTCCGCGATCTCGCGGTTGATGTCATTGTCCTCGACGACGAGCACGCGCCCGCTTTTTTTGGTGATCCTGAATCCTTCATCGCTCCCGTCAAGCTCGCCCTCGTTTACCGCCTTCCTGATAACGACGACGAAGTGAAACGCCGAACCGCGCGTGGGGGCGCTGTCAACCCAAATGACGCCGTGCATCAGCTCCACGAGCCGCTTGGTAATCGCAAGACCCAACCCCGTGCCCTCGTGATTCTTGATGAGCACCTGGCCGAACTGCTCGAAGTCGGTAAAGAGCTTTGCCATGTCGTCCTCGTCGAGACCGCAGCCGGTATCCCTGACCGAGCAGCGGAGAATCACGTCCTTTCCGAGAATCTCGTGGTTAAGCGAGACGGACACGTAGCCCCGGTCGGTAAACTTGATCGCGTTGCTCATGAGGTTCATGAAAATCTGGGTTAGCCGGAACTGGTCGCCGTGCACGGCGAAATTTTCCGGGCAATCGAACTGAACGGAAAGGACAAGCCCTTTTTGCTCTGCCTTGAGCGCAAAGAGGTCGTACATGATCTTCCTGAGATCCCACAGGTTAAAGTCCTCGGGATTGAGCGAGAATTTGTTTTCCTGCATCTTGGAGAAGTCGAGGATATCATTGACGACCCGAAGGAGCAGCTCCGAGGCATTTTCGATTTTCTTGATGTAGCCTAGGCAGTCGGGATTCGGGGCTGCCCGCTTGGCGAAATAGGTCATGCCGAGAATCGCGTTGATCGGCGTCCTGATCTCGTGACTCATGTTGGCGAAAAAATTATCCCGGGACGCGGCGTACCGGTGGGTTTCCTCAAGCTGTTGGGAAAGCTTCTGTCTCGTGTCGTCTTCCTTCGTCTTGTCCTCGATACTGATCACGTTGATCTGCCCGGAGGTGTCGTCAAAATGAGAGGTGAAGTCGCACTGGATGCACCGAACGCCCGTCGGCAGGAACACGCGATACTCGCGCGAAAAGCTTTCACCGGCCGAGATGGCGGCGGCGAGCTTTTCGGCTACCGGAAGGAGGAGAGGGGCAATGAGGTCGGTATAGGGCTTCCCTTCGACTTCGCGCTCTCCGTCGCACAAAAGAAGCCTTTTGCACGCGGGATTGATGTATCGCACGTTGTTCGACGAATCGACAACGAGAAGGCCCGTATTGAGACCCGATATAACCGACAGAAAAAAACGATCTTGCCGGGCATGGGAACGACCGGTCCTGTCGACGCGGAGGATATTCAGGACCAAAAGCGCTATCAGAACCAAATACAGAATGGCGAATGCCGCGGAATTGTAAGAAAAGAAGGACCGGTAGTCCTGAAGGACGCGCCGGAATAACCCCCGCAAACCGACCGAATAGACGCCCTTCGCGCTTAAAACAATGAACGAAAGGGTGAGCACGGCGAGAATCACAAGGGTCACAATATAGAGGGTTTCCCAGTGATTGCCTTCTCTCCCGCTTTTTTTATTTGCCATATTACTTATCAGTATACGGTCTCCGGAACGATTTTTCAAATAAGACCCGAAAGCTCGCGCGCTTTTGCGAAAACCGCCTCCTGGACGGCTTTTTCCCCTTCGGCTGCGTGTGCGGCGATCAAATCGACGAACACCGACCCCGCGACTACCGCGTGAACTGCATCTTTTAACGCCCGAGACTGCTCGCCCGTCCTGATTCCGAAGCCTCCGAGAATCTTCGGGGCCGCGGCGCCGGGCGCAGCGTTGCCGCCTCCCGAAACCGCGCGGATAAACGAGAGCGTCGCTTCGTCAATCGCCGTCGTTGCGCCGGTAATCCCCGCGCGAAGCGCGGCGTAGACGTACGGACGGCCGAGAGAAGCAAGAGACGCGAGCCGTGAAGCGGTCATCGACGGTGCCGCGACGGGAACCGCGAAAAGACCGTGTTTGCGGCATTCTGCGTCGAGCCCTTCGTCAGCGTCGAAGGGAAGGTCGGGGATAATGAGCGCAGAAGCGCCCGCTTCTGCCGCACGCGCGACAAAAGAGGCTATTCCGTGGCGATAGGCGAGATTGCCATAGGTCATGATGAAAACCGGTATTGCCGGATACTCGCGTCGAAGGGAAGCGACGAACGCGAAACCCTCCTCTACCCGATACCCGCGCGAAAGAACCTCGGCGCAGGCGGTCTGAATCGCCTTTCCGTCGGCGCTCGGGTCGCTGAAGGGAAACTGTACCTCAAAATAGGAAATGCCGCCTTCGGCGAGCCCCTTCGCCGCCGCGCGGGCAATTGCGTCCGACGGATATCCGGCGACGAGGTGGGCCATAAGGGTAACGGGCGCTTTGATGTGATCGCTCATTTGGTGCCTCCGAAGGCGTGTATGTCTTTTCCGGACTCAAGGCGCTCGAGTTCGGCGGCGAGGAATTCCTTCCATTCGGCCGGCCGGAAAACGGGTGAAGTGATGAAGATGTCCTTGTCGCCACGGCCGGACATATTGACGATCACCGCCTTGCCGGCAGGAGCGTTTCGCGCGATCTCGATTGCGGCTGCTCCTCCGTGCGCGCTCTCGAGCGCAAAGATGACGCCTTCGGTACGCGCGAAGAATTTGAGCGCCTCGAGGGCAGCCTCGTCGCTTACCGAGGTAAACTCGATCCTGCCCGATTCGCCGAGGGCGGCGAGTTCAGGCCCGATGCCCGGGTAGTCGAGTCCTGCGGATATCGAGCGGGTATCGGCGACCTGGCCGTCCTCGTCCACGAGAAAGCGGCTTTTATAGCCGTGAATGATGCCGTCGCTCGCCGCGCTTCCCGTCATGCGGATGGCGTTTTCTCCCGAGCCCGGGCCAACGCCACCTGCCTCGGCGCCGACAAGGCGCGGCGCGCAGAGGTCGATGAACGGCGAGAAAAAACCGATCGCGTTCGAGCCGCCCCCGACGCAGGCGACGAGCGCCTCGATGTCGAGTTTCCGTTCGGCCGCCTGCTCGCGCGTTTCCTTGCCGATCACGGACTGGAAGGTGCGCACCATGTCGGGAAAAGGCGCGGGTCCGAGCGCCGAACCGATAAGGTAATGCGTGGTCTCGAAGCTCGCGGCCCAGTCGCGCATCGCCTCGTTTATGGCGTCCTTGAGTGTGCGCGAGCCCGACGTTACGGGAACCACGCGCGCTCCGTAGAGCTCCATCGCGGCGACGTTCGGTTGCTGGCGGCGCACATCTACCTCGCCCATGTACACGACGCATTCGAGGCCAAGGCGCGCGCATGCCGACGCGGTCGCGAGCCCGTGCTGTCCGGCGCCGGTTTCCGCGATTATCCGTTTCTTTCCCATTCGCTTCGCAAGAAGCGCCTGCGCTATCGCATTATTGATCTTGTGGGCGCCCGTGTGCGCGAGCCCTTCCATTTTTATGTAGATGTCAGCGCCACCGATCGCTCGTGTCGCATTTCCCGCGAAAAGAAGCGGCGTCGGCCTTCCGATAAAATCACGCCTGAGTCCTTCCAGCTCGGCGACGAACAGGGGATCCGCCATCGCTTCCGCGAAGGCGGTCTCGAGCTCCTCGAGCGGCCTTCGCAAAACTTCCGCGACGTAGCGTCCGCCAAATCGGTCAAAATATCCGTTATTGCTCATCGCGTTATCTCCCTGAAAAATGACTTTACCAGAACGTGATCCTTTCGTCCCAGCGCGCACTCGAGCCCGCTTGAGGCGTCGATCAGTTCGGGCGCGAATTCCTGGACGCATTGCTTCACGTTTGCCGGATTGATCCCTCCGGCGAGCCAGAGGCTTCCCGCCTCTTGCGCTTTCCTGACGAGGGCGCGCGGTATCGTTTTCCCGGTTCCGCCCGAAATGCCTTCTACCCTCGCGTCGACAAGAACCCGCGGCTCCCCGTCCCTCATCAAACCTTCTATTCGCCCGATATCATCGTCGCCGCCGAGCCGCACGACCGCGTACCGTCCGATCCCGTAACTTCCGCCCGCCGCGTCAATGAGCGGCAGGTCGCGTTCGGGATTATCGCCATGGTACTGAATGGCGTCGATCACGCCCTCGCGCGCGAGGGCGAACGCGTCTTTCGCCTCGTCGCTTGCAGGGTCGACGATCACGGCGACGAGAAGCGGCCGTCTCTTTGCCTCGGGGCTCGTCCCGTTTTTCTTCTCCGCTTCGGAAAGCCGCACGGCAATTTCCCTGACGGCGAAGGGAGTCGCAGAACGCGGACTCTTCGCAAAAACGAACCCGAGCATGTCGGCGCCGAGGGACGCACAAAGGAGCGCGTCATCCGCGTTCGTGATGCCGCATATTTTCACGAGCGGCACACCGTGCTTTCGCGCGGCAGAGCGCTTCCCGATTTCCCTCCAGAATTGTCCGACCCAGTCAGGGCGGGCGGAAAGAAACGAGGAGACGAGGGCTCCCGCTCCGAGAGGATTCCGTGCCGCCGCCTCTCCGATGAGAATACCGTCGAAGCCAAGCTGACGCGCGAAGCGGCATGCGCCCGGCGTCGCCGCGCCCGACTCGAAGACGGTCTTGCAGGGCAAACTCGCGCGGAGCGTCGCCGGTATCAGCGGGTCAATCCGGAACGTCGCGAGATCGCGCGCGTTCACGCCGGCGAGTACGGGACCTGCCTTGCTCGCCGCATGCAGCTTCGCGACGTCGGCGCTGTCGCGGACTTCGATGAACGGCGTCATGCCGAACGAGCGGCACAGGGCCGCCATCTTTATGAGAACGGGCCTGTCAAGAATGCGCGCGATGAGGAGAACCGCGTCGGCGCCGCAGCGATAGGCGACTTCGATCTCGTCCTCGTAGAGAATAAAATCCTTCCTGAGAAACGCGGTGAGCGGATAGCGCGAACTTACCGCGACGAGATCCGAAAGAGAACCTTTGAAAAAACGGCCTTCGGTGAGCACCGAAATATTCCGTGCGCCCGCGTCGATGTATTGGCCTGCGATCGTCACGGGATCGAGATCGGGCGCGATGTCTCCCTTCGAGGGCGACGCGCGCTTGATTTCGAGGATCGCGCCGGGCTCCGCCATAAAGGGCACGACCGCGCGACTTCGATGAGACGGAATCTCGATGCCGAAACCGGGACCGAGCCGCTCGTAATCCTCGCGGCGGGTGCGAACGATCTCGTCGAGGATGTCAGGCACAGCTTGCCTCCCTGACTGCCTCAATCTTTCGCGCGACCGATCCGTCGGCAATCGCGGCAAGAGAGCGCTCATAGCCTTCCTTCATGGTCTTCGCGTGACCGGATATGTACATCGTCGCCGCCGCGTTGAGCGCGACCGCCGCCAGCAGTCCCCGTTTCCCGGTGCCGGCAAGAAGTTCCCGCGCGAGACGAACGTTCTCCGCAGCGTCGCCACCGAGAAGGTCGTCAAGCGAACATCCCGTGATGCCGAAATCCGCAGGATCGATCGAGTACTCGCGCGTCGTGCCGTCCTCACCGATCTCGATCACGCTTGTTTTCGCCGCGGGCGAAATTTCGTCCATGCCGTCGTCGCTCGAGATCACCATGACCCGTTTCGAGCCGAGCATCTTCGACGCCTCGGCGACCGGCAGCATGAGCGACTTTTCGTACACCCCGAGCATCTGATACTGGGCGCCCGCGGGATTCGAAAGGGGCCCGACGAGATTCATGATCGTCTTTACCCCGAGGAGCTTCCGCACGGGAGCCGCGAAACGCATCGCGCTGTGATACACGGGCGCAAAGAGAAAACCGAAATCAGTCTGCTCGATGATGCTCGCGGTCTTTTCCGCGGGTATGTCTATCTTGATCCCGAGCGCTTCGTAAAAGTCCGCCGAACCCGACTTGCTCGAGACGGCGCGGTTTCCGTGCTTCGCGATCGGCACGCCGCAGGATGCGGCCACGAGGGCGGCCATCGAGCTGATGTTAAAGCTCCCGAGCCCGTCGCCGCCGGTGCCGACGATGTCGGTGAGCGCTTTCGTGATCGGCACGTTTTTTTTCTTCCGGCAGAGCACCGAGGCGCAGCCCGCGATTTCCTCGGCGGACGGACCCTTCGCGGATATCGCGGTGAGAATCGCGCTCGTCTGGCGCTCGTCGAGGGAACCCTCGGTGAGGTCTTCCATGAATATCTCGGCTTCCTCGCGCGTCATGCTCTTGCCCGCCATGAGGCCCGAAAGCACCTTGCTGAACGGCAAACCCTCGCGTCGATACGAGAGGAAGGCTTTGAGGAGCGCCTCGCCCTGGGTGGACGCAATTGACTCGGGATGGAACTGGACGCCTTCCACGGCGAGCGTTTTGTGCCGCACGCCCATGATGTCACCGTCTGCCGCGCGCGCCGTTACTTCAAGGCAGGCAGGAAGCGTTGATTCCTCGATGACGAGACTGTGATAGCGGGTGAAGGTTCCCTTCCCGCCGATCGTCCTGAAAAGTCCTTTTCCGTCGAGGTTGATCTCCTCGGCGATTCCGTGCTTGATGAATGCCGCGCCGACTATAGTTCCGCCAAAGGCATACCCGATCGCCTGATGGCCGAGGCAGATTCCGAGCACCGGCACCTTGCCCGCAAAGTGCCTGATGGCCTCCACGCTCACCCCCGCTTCCTCGGGACGTCCCGGGCCGGGAGACACGACGATGCGCGACGGATTGAGCGCCACGAGACCCGCAAGGTCAATCTCGTCGTTCCGCACGACGCGGATTTCCTCGGTCGAAAGCCGCGCGAGGAGCTGGTAGACGTTATAGGTAAACGAGTCGTAGTTGTCGATCAGCACTATCATTTCACTTCCCCCTCAAGCACGGAGCGCATGGCCATCAGCTTTTCATTCGTCTCTTCCCATTCACGATCCGCTTCCGAGGCGTGCACGATTCCCGCACCCGCCTGCAAAATCCATCTCGTGCCCTTCTTGAGCGCGCAGCGGATCGCTATGCAAAAGTCGAGGTCCCCGTCCGGCTCGATGTACCCGACCGCTCCGGCGTAAAAGGTGCGCCGCGATTTTTCGAGGCCCGAAAGGATTTCGATCGCCCGGATTTTCGGCGCGCCCGAGACGGTGCCCGCGGGAAACGCCGCGCGAAGGACATCGATTCCCCTGACGGCACGTGCGCCCTCGCCGCCCTTCACTGTGACCGCGGCTCCGGGCGTTTGGCCGACGACATCGGAGACGATATGCATCACGTGGCTGAAGTTCTCGACTTCCATGCTCCGCGTCAGGCGAACCGAGCCGGGAACGCATACGCGCCCGAGGTCGTTCCGCGCGAGATCGACGAGCATCAGATGCTCTGCCCGCTCTTTCGGATCGGCAAGGAGTTCTTTCTTGAGCTTCTCGTCCTCTTCGGTGTTCTTGCCGCGGCGTCTGGTTCCCGCGATCGGACGAATCGACGCGACAGAATCGCGAACACGCACGAGGCTTTCGGGCGAGGCCCCGACGAGCTGGTACTCGCCAAAATCAAGATAGAAAAGGTATGGCGACGGACTCTTCGACCGGAGCCTGCGGTACGCCTCAAGCGCGCTCCCCGTCGACTCAAGTTCGAGCCTCCGGGACATCACGCACTGCAGGAGATTTCCCCGGACAATGTGGTCCTTGATGGCGTCAACGCCCGCTACAAAGGCAGCGCGCGATGCCGCTTCGTCCGACACGACAACCGCAGGGGCGCAATCGGGAGGCGGAGCAAGATAGGAAAAGTCGAGGTCCCCGAGGCGAGCCTTGATGTCGCCAATCGCCTCTGCAAGGTCGATTTCGTGCTCTGCGTAATTGAGGCCGAAAATATGGATAGTATCGGTAAAGTGGTCGAATACGAGATACACATGGCCGACGACGAACTCTGATTCCGGTATCCCGATGTCATCTTTTTGCGCGGAAAGCCTGATCGTGTCGCAGCGCTGGCAAAACTCGTAGCCGAGGAAACCGATTCCCGCACCGGGAAGGGGAATCCCGTCGGGAGGAAGGACGTTCTGGCTCGCGACCGACATGAGCGAGTCGAGGATGTCTCCTTCGAGGTACGGAATGTCATGGCCGTCGATCCTGAAAAACACGCCCTTGTCATCCTGCCTGATCCGGAACGCCTCTTTTGCGAGGATCAGCGAATAGCGGTCACGGCCATGGGTAAAGGAGGCCGACTCAAGAATGGCGAGCGCCCCGAGTTTTTTCGCGAGCGCAAATGGAGTATACCGTTCGCCGGGAATCGAAGTCGCGATTGCGTCGCTGCGCGTTATCTTCATGGAAGGGCTCCTGTACCGTTATTTTGCGTTACTATTGATAGTAATAGCGTTACTATCAATAGTAACACATGGCACAGCTTACTGAATGTTTATGTTACTGTCAATAGAAACGTGAGAAAAAATACTGAAGCAAGATTAAAAAAAAAGCCGCAGTCACCCTGGCGATGACTGCGGCAAAAGATTGCCGGGGAGAGATCCGGCAATCGAGGTTTGATCAACCCAACCCGGACTTGCGTCGGGTGTAAATATCGTAGAAAACGGCGAGAAGGAGAATTACTGCCTTGACGACATATTGCCACTGAGCGGCGATGTTCATGAGGGACATACCGTTGTTGATACCCGCCATGACGAGACCACCGATGATCGCACCCATGACCGAGCCGATACCGCCGGTAGCAGATGCACCGCCGATGTAGCACGCCGCGATCGAGTCCATATCGAACATGTTACCGGCCTGGGGAAGCGCCGAGTTCATGTAACCGGTAAAGACGACAGCCGCGAGTCCGACGACGGCACCCATCATCATGAATACGATGAAGTTGACCATTTCGGAGTTGATGCCCGAAAGTTTCGCGGAACGGGCGTTTCCGCCGACCGCGTAGATGTAGCGGCCCATTACCGTCCGCTTCGATACGAAGGTGAAAAGTCCAACCGTACATCCGAGAACCACGACGACGATCGGGATGCCGCGATAGGTCGCGAACTTCCAGCTGATCGCACCGATGAGGGCACCGACGACGATTATCTTGAGGATTACCGCGAACACGGGGCTTACCTCGAATCCGTAGTTGGCCTTATTTTTACGCGCGGCGAGGTCGGAGATGACATAGAGGACGAACAGAACGGCGCCGACGAGCAGCGCGGTATAGTGAACATGGTCCACCACGAGAGCCGGAATGTCTACCATACCCGAGGAGATCTGCTTGAAGCCGTCGTCCACGAGGGAGATCGGGGTCACGTTCGTGATGATGTAGGTCAATCCACGGAACAAAAGCAGGAAGCCCAGGGTCACGATGAATGCCGGCATTTTCAGATAGGCGACCATGTAACCCATGATTGCGTAGACCGCGATACCGATGGCGACGCTGATCGCGACGGTCGGCACCATGCCGATTCCCGTATTGTAGAGCATCGCGGAAATCGCGCCGATGAAGGCACACGTCGCGGGACACGCGAGGTCGATGTTACAGGTTATGATCAAGAGGATCATGGTCGTCGCAAGCAGCAGGATGTGGCTGTTCTGCATGAAAATGTTCGTGATGTTGCGGGAATTGAGGTTAACCCCGTCGGTCAGGAACGCGAAAATTATCATTATCAACGCGAGCATCATGACCATCGAGTAGTCCTTGATGTTCGTCTTGAGCAATGATCGGAAAGTTGCTTTGTTTTTAAGCGTGGTATCGCTCATACGGTTTTCTCCTTCTGCGTATGTCCGGCAATTGCCAAATGCATAATTTTTTCCTGGGTCGCCTCTTCGCGGGTCAGCATACCCTTGATTTCGCCGTCGTTCATGACATAAATACGGTCGGCCATAGCCAGTGCCTCGGGCATCTCGGAAGTTACGATAATGACGCTCTTGCCCTGTTTGACAAGGTCATTAAGAATCGCGTAAATCTCGAACTTCGCTCCGACGTCGATACCGCGTGTCGGTTCATCAACGATGAAAATCTCGGGATCTGCGAGGAGGCATCGGCTCAAGACTACCTTCTGCTGATTTCCGCCCGAAAGGTTTCGGGCAAGCTGGTTGATCGACGGAGTCTTGATCCTGAGGGAGTTGCGGTACTTCTCTGCAGCCTTAATCTCTTCCTCGGAATTGACCACGCCCAGCTTTGACAGCTTTCCGAGGCTCGATGCCGATATGTTCGTTTTCACGTCCTGGATCAGGACAAGGCCGAGGCTCTTGCGGTCTTCGGAAACGTATCCGATACCCGCGTCCAGCGCCTTGCGCGGCGATGAGGTATCAGCCTTCTTTCCTTTAATCAGGACTTCGCCCGTTGAGCTCGAGCCGTAGGAACGGCCGTACACGCTCATCATGAGCTCTGTGCGTCCGGCTCCCATCGGTCCGCAGAACGCGAGAATCTCGCCCTTGCGAAGATAGAACGACGCATTCTTGACCACTATCATGGAATGGTAATCGGGATGATAAACGGTCCAGTCCTTGACCTCGAATACCGTCGATCCAATCTCGACGGGGGTCTTCTCATATTGCGCGCCAAGTTCGCGTCCGACCATATCCTTGATGATCATGGCTTCGGTGAGCTTGTCGCCCTTAACATCCCAGGTGGAAATCGATTTGCCATCGCGAAGAATCGTAACGGTATCAGCGATCTTGAGAACTTCCTTGAGCTTGTGGGAAATCATTATGGAAGTGATTCCCTGTTTCTTGAGCTCGAGGATAAAGTTCAGGAGCTTCTCGCTTTCCTCGTCGTTGAGGGACGAAGTCGGCTCATCAAGAATCAGAAGCTCGACCTGCTTGGAAAGCGCGCGGGCGATCTCGACGAGCTGCTGCTTGCCGACGCCGAGCTTGCTCACGACGGTCGCAGGGTTCTCATGGAGGCCAACCTGATCAAGATACTTCTTTGACTCGCGTATATATTTGTCCCAGTTAATGATCCCGAGACGGGTTTTCATATGGCCGAGAAAGATATTTTCGTAGATTGAAAGATACGGACTCAGTGCCAATTCCTGGTGAATGATCGCGAGGCAATCTTTCTCGCTCTCTTTCACGCTCGCGTAATGTGTTTCTTTGCCTTTATAAAAAACTTTTCCCGTGTAGCTTCCCTTGGGGTGAACGCCAGAAATAACGCTCATCAGGGTAGATTTTCCAGCACCGTTCTCACCGCAAAGGGAGTGTATTTCGCCCTTGCGAACCTTGAGATTGACCGAGTCGAGGGCGCGGACGCCGGGAAATTCCTTCGTCAAATTTTCTATCTCGAGTATGTATTCACTCACAGTTGCATCCTCTCCGTCATCCAGCAACAATAGAAATCCGGGCCGGCTTTCGCCGGCCCGGAAACTTCAGTTCAAGTCTTACTTGATGTCGCTTGCCTTGTAGTAGCCGGAATCGACCATAACGGCCTTCCAGTTGTCTTTGTTAACAGCGATCGGCTCGAGGAGATAGGCCTTTACGACCTTCTTGCCGGTGTCATACGAGGTGGTGTCGAGGCGAGCACCAGCGATGGCGGGGGCAGTTCCCTTGAGGAGCGCGTCAGCGAGTTCAACGGTCGCGGAAGCGAGCTTGCGGGTGTCTTTGAAAACGGTCATGTTCTGCTTTCCATCGCGGATAGCGGCGATAGAAGCAACTTCACCGTCCTGTCCGGTAACGACGGGGAGGGTCTTGGTGTACTTCGCATCGGAAGAGCAAGCCTCAATGATGGCACGAGCGAGAGTGTCGTTCGGCGCGAGGATCGCGTCGAGGGTAACTTTCTTCGCATCGTTGTTGAGGAGGTTCTCCATGCGGGTCTTGGCGATATCTGCTCTCCAGTTCTCGGTGGTGATCTTGGTGAACGCAGCGTCAGAAGACTTAACAGGAGCCGGTCCGACGATTACGAGAGCGCCAGAAGCCACGAAGGGAGCGAGCACGTCCATAGCACCGTCAAAGAATACCTTCGCGTTGTTGTCCGTGGGGGATCCAGCAAACAGGGTGATATACTTGGGCTTTGCCTTGGAAGCAGCAGCGAGGTTAAGAGCCTTCGCGATCGCGGTTCCCTGGAACTGTCCGACCTTGAAGTTATCGAAGGTGATGTAGTAATCATAGTCCTTCGAACCGGTGATCAGGCGGTCATAAGCGATAACGATGGTACCATCGGCTGCCGCGTCGGCAACTGCGGATACAACACCTTCGTTAACGGAACCGATAACGAGAAGCTTGGCACCCTTGGTAAGGAAGTCCTGAATCTGCTGGTTCTGCTTGCTCTGATCGGCATCACCGTAAGCAACTTCGGCTTTGTAGCCCTTCGCGAGAGAGTCGGCGAGAAGCGCGGCTCCGTCCTTCTGCCAGCGCTCGACGTGAGTCTCGGGCATTGCAAGTCCGATAAACGCGCCTGACGCTTTCTTCGGAGCGGCAAACGAGACGCCGGTTACCAGCACGAGTGCTGCAACGATTGAAACGATTTTCTTCATAAATGTCTCCTTCATAAAAAAGAATGATAGCTTATTATGAACCGGGTCCATGATTCGGAAAACCGTAAAGTTTTGACATAAAAGGGGAAAAAACAGGTATGTTGGGCTCAATTCAGGCCGCGAAGGGGTAATTTCTTTACATCATTTTTTTACCGGAACGTTGCGATAGACGTCCTCGGAGGAATGAAAGCGATCCCGGATAACGGTTGTGTCCATATTTACCGCAAAAACGGCTTTTGGCTCTTCCATAAAGAAGGGAATCAGCATGCCCGAGCGGTTTTCGACCATCCGGTCGGGTGACATCTTGACGCCTTTGGCGACATCGACCGCAATGGACGCCGCGCGGGTCGCAAGGCTCGCGATGGGTTTGTAGACGGTCATGAGCTGCGTTCCCTCGACTATTTTCTGGCAGGCGCCAATATCCGCATCCTGCCCGACGACGGCAACCTTACCCGCAAGACGGTACTCTGCCAAAAGCTGGATGGCCGCGCTCGCGATCTGGTCATTGGCGCACGAAATCGCGTCGATATCCTGGGTTCGGTCGAAAACCTTCCCGATTTTCTCGAGCGCTTCGTCGGAACTCCACTCATCTAGCCATATTTCCTCAATCACGCGGATGTCCTGTCTCTTGATCGCAGGGTCCAGGATCTCGTGGAGACCCGAGTTCACTTCGTAGCTGTTATTGTCGCGGATAGAGCCGTTGACGATGAGGTAGTTCCCCCGCGGTTTCGTCCCGAGAAGGGCTTTTCCGAAAAGTCGGCCGACCTCGCGGTTATTGAACGAAACATAGGCGTCAATGGGAGTTCCCATGATGAGGCGATCGTACGCGACGACGGGAATCTTTGCGTCCTTTACCTTCTTCACCGCCCCGGCGAGAAGCTCGGTATCGTGAGCGACCACGACAAGCACGTCGATCCCCTGAGTCATGAGAAAGTCGATCTGGGCGATCTGTTCCTTGGTACCGCCGGCGGAAAGCTGGACGATGACGTCCGCGCCGAGATCGCGCGCAGCGCCCGAGAATATCTTGATGTCCTTGTTCCACCGCTCGATGATGAACGTATCGGTTGCGATCGAGAAGCCGATGGTGATGCGGTCCTTTTTCCTGGATATCTTGCCGGGCGTGCAGGAGGCAGAGACCATGAGAACGGCGGTAATCGCCAGAAAAAGAGCGATCACCCTTGCGGCCCGCGGCGCGTTATGCGAACGCTTCATATTTTTCATGCGCCCTCCCCATCCCTGATTCTTTCCGCATACATGGTCGGTGAAACGCCGACGATCTTCCTGAATATCTTACTGAAATAGTTCGGATCCTGGTAGCCCGTCGCGAACGACACTTCCTTGATACTCATGCTGTTTTCGCGGATCAGGCGCTCTGCGCGCTCGATCCTGAGGGAGGTCAGATAGTCGACGAAACTCGAACCCGTATGCTCGCCGAAAAGGCGGGAAAGGTACGCCGATGATACGCTCGCCGCCTCGGCCGCGTCTGATAGCTGAATCTGCCGGGAATAGTGCTCGTCGATGTACGCGATAGCCCGCACGAGCGGAACGGGAAATTCGCCGGTCCTTTTTTGCCGGGCGAGGGCATATACGCGCTCGAACGCCTGCTCCGACCACGCGACGATCGCGGGCACGTCGTCCATGGCGCACAGTTCCTCGACGGGATCGAGCGGCGGGATTTCGTCCGAGTGGGTTTTAAAGCACGGAAGCACGTCGTCCATGAGAAGCGTGAAGAGCGTCGAAAGCTTTGCCTTCGCGACGAGGGTGCCGTAGGCAGAAACGACTTCGTCCCGATAGGCCGCAAACAGCGCGAGAACTTCCGGATACTCGGCGAGCCCGTTCTTGCGCCTGAGCGCGATGATGCGCATCCGCTCGCGAATGCGAACCTCACCCGAATTTTTTTTCCGGTTTATGTCGTCGAGGGCTTCCGCGCAAGTCTTTCTCAAATCGCCCCAGGGACGGCACTGCCCTACCCCGAAGAAAGAAGCGACTGCCTGGGGGACAACCGCCTTGAGGCTTTCGTCGGCCAAATCCCGAATTGAATGCGAATCGTCCGCGCCGGGGAAAAAGTACATGCCGAGTCCGAGATGGTTCGCGAAGAGGAATCGCCGCGACAGGGACATCCGGGCGTTAAGGTCGGGGAAAAAATCCCCGCCTTCGGGGTCAATACCGATAAACGCGACGGTACCCGTATCCGAATCGAGCTCGAGTGAATCGCGTATGCGCGTCCACCGCGCTTCGTCGAGCGGCTTCCAGATGCCGCGCTTGAGAAAATCGTCCTCGAGAACGTCACCGTCCCCGGTCTCGCGTGTCTGGGGTTTCTTGTCGAGCTTTTCGGCGATCGACGCGAGCGTTTCGATAAACATCTTCTTCGTGACCGGCTTTACGAGATATTCGTGAACGCCGAGCGGTATCGCGCGGCGCGCGAGATCAAATCGTTCGTATGCCGTCGAAAGGACGAAAACGGTATTGGGAAATTTTCCGTGGACTTCCTCGATCGTGTCGAGCCCGTCGAGCCCTGGCATATTGATGTCCATGAACACCACGTCCGGCTTGAGCTCGTAGATGAGCTTGATCGCCTCGTAGCCCGAGCGCGCCTTGCCGGCAAGCGCAAATCCCGGAATGCCCGCTTCCAGCATGAAGGAGTAGCTTTCGAGAACCGGTTCTTCGTCGTCGACTATCAATACGCTATACATAGCTCTTTCCCCGTGTCGATCCTGACCGTGACTTCAGTGCCCTTCCCTTCCTCGGAAACGATCCTGATCGATTCGGGATCGTCGGGAAAGAAAAAGTATATGCGCTGGATGACGTTCTCGAGGCCCATCACCTTTTCGGCGTGGCCCTCGACAGGCACGGGCTTCAGAAGAGCGTCGATCTTTTCCCTTTCCATGCCGCTGCCGTTATCCGCGACCGAAAGAAACAGGAACCGTCCGTCCACAAACACGCGGACCACAATGGAGTTTCTGCCCTCGCCGCCCCGGAACGCGTGAACGACGCAATTCTCGACGAGCGGCTGCAGGATCGTCGCGGGAACAGTGTACGCGTCGAGAATGTCCTTCGGGCAGTCGAGCACGAGGTCGAGGTTTTTCGGAAACCGGACGCGAAGGATATAGAAATACGACTCGAGTCCCTCGATCTCGTGCCTGAGGGGAACGACGACGTTCTTCTCGCGTATGTTGTGCCTGACGAGCCGTGAAAGGTGTTCCATGTACTCGCCGGTGCGGTCGGCGCCCTCGACGATCGCAAGCTGGATGCCGGTGTTGAGGGTATTGAAAAGAAAATGCGGGTTCATCTGGGCCTGAAGGGTATAGAGCTCCATGCGCCTGATGAGCTGCTGCATCTTCATGTTCCGCACGCGCTCCTGCATGTATTCCTGCTCGACGTTCCGCTGCCATTTGATTTCTTCTATATAAGTGTGTATGTCCCGCTTCATGCGGTTAAAGGCGTGAACTACGCTGTCGATCTCGTCGAAGGAACTGGCCCGAACGTCGTCGCCGCCGAAATTGCCCGCAGCGATAGCCGCGGCCGCCCGCGAAAGGTTCACCATCGGACGGCGGATGCGGTTGACGGCCTGAATGAGATACAGCACGGAAAAGAGCGCAATGAAAATGATGAAAAGGAGATTCCACATCTGGATGTTCCGCGACATCGCGATAAAGGTCTCGTACCCGGAAAGCTGCGCGGAAAACCGCGCCCCGGATATGCTCTCGATTTCCCCGCGAATGTATTCGTAGAGCGTGCGCATCTCGGAGTAGATTCCGGTATAGCGGTCAACGTCCATCCCGCGCTTTTCCTCGATGGCAGCGTCCGCAAGATCAAGGTATTTCGAAACGACCGAGTACACTTCCTTTTCGCGGAGCCTCAAGGGATCGGCAGGGACGCCCTCGGTTTGCGGCATGCGGTTTCTCACCCGCTGAGCGATGACCAAAAGTTCGGAAAGCGCGTCAGACGAACGCGTGGAAAGAAACTCGAGGAACGGGTCCTGGAATGCGTCGAGGTTCTCGCGAACCTCCCGGAGATAGCGCTGCTCCTCGAAACTCGTCGAAACGATCTCCTGCATCCTGATGGTCGAATAGAGAATGTAGCTGGTCGAGGCGACGAGGATGAAAAGAACGACGAGGATGTTGATGATTATCTGCGCGCCGAAGGAATGCTTGACCTTCCGGAACATTCGCCTGCAAAAGGAAACAAATCTCATTGCGTGCCCCGTTTCGCAGGCGCGATGTAGAGGTCAGCGTCGGCGCGGGTAACCACGTCGATGCCGGTATCGACCGAGTTTGAGGTATACCCCGAGGCGCTCAGCTCCGCGAGGGACGCGACGGCCTGATAGCCGGTCGCGCGCGGATTCGTCACCAGGGTTGCCGCGAGGATGCCCTTCTGCAAATAATCCTGGATGGTCTTGTCGAATCCGAACCCGACGACCTGCACGCTTCCGACGAGGTTGAGGTCAATGAGCGCCTGGACGCCCGCGAGTGTGTCCTCGATGCTCGTGAACACGATCGCGTTGAGGCCACCCTGGTCCCGGACGAGCTGGTACACGATTTTTTCTGCGTCACGCGGATTCATGTCCGTCTTTTGAACCGATATGGGCGCGCCGAGCGACGTCCCGATCGCGCTTGTCAGCCCCATCTCGAAAAGTTCGCGCTCCGCGAACACGGCGGGTGATTTTTCGCTGTAAATGACCGCGAGCTTGACGGACTCGCCTTCGCCGCGCGAAATCTGGGAGCCGGCCTTCTTGCCGAGATCGTAGTTGTTCGTCCCGACGAAGGGCCATGGACGGTCAGAGGCGATGTTGTGATTGACGAGCACGACGGGAATGAGCGCCTTCTTGAGCTCCTCAAGGCGGAGGGATGTCGTCTGGTCGTCGAGATCGGGGCAGACGATGACGCCGTCCGCGCCCGTGTAGCGCGCCATGGAAAGGTCGCGTTCGGAAGCCTCGTATTCGTGAACCGATATCGACGCGTTATTGGCGACTGCGCCCGCGCGGGCACCGGCGACGAGTTCGGAAAAGAGCGCCGCGCGGTCTTTCGGGAGATACAGGGCGAAATGATAGCGGACGCGCTGGGCCGCGGCCTCGACGGGATCGCGCGCGAGCATGTCGCTCACGAGCAATGCGGACCGCGCGAAGGAGAACAGCGCAAGAAAACCGGTTATCGCAAGACCGGCCTTGAAATAGGCTTTCACGAACTTGAGTATACAGGCAGAGCGGAACCGTTGACAAGAAGAAATCCTCTATATGACCGCGTATATCCATTGCCAGAAATTCGGAGGGCGGTGTATAGTACACGTATGGTGAACATTCTGAAATGGGACGACTCCCTCGCGACCGGTTTTGAAGAGGTCGACCTTCAGCACAAGAAACTTATCCTCATCATCGACGACGTGAATAAAAGCATCCAGGCGGACCCTGCGGAATACGCGGTGCGCATGGGGAAAGACCTCAAACGCCTTACTGACTATACCGTGTACCATTTCTCCGAAGAAGAGGCATTCATGAAAAAACACTCTTTCCCGGGATATGAAAAGCACCACGCGGAACACGAGGCGTTCATCGCCGAAGTTTCACGCCAGATCAAGACGCTCTCACGGCCCGATCCCGACGCGGGATTTTTGTTTTACCGGTTTCTCGGAAACTGGCTTCTCAATCATATAGCGAAATCGGACCATGAATGGGCCGTTTTCATCAAAAAGCCTGGCGAAAGGCAATAATCCCGCAATAAAGCGATACCCATGACGCACAATACTCTCCAACACACGGGCAATGACGTCCACGATGAAACGCTGTCTGCCCTATTGGGGCAAATCATCTCCATTTCGAAATCGGCATTCACCCTCGATCGGGACATTGCTGTTCTCGTCGAGGAAACGCACGAACAGGACGGAAAGCTCTCCCTCGTAGCCGGCGAGACACGCAAAAGCAGGACGGGCTCGGAAGCGATCGGCTCATTCGCGGCAGAACTTGCCGCGATCAGCGAGCGGGCGAGCGGCATAGCCGGCGAAGGCTCGCAGGCCCAGAGAAAATTCCTCTCCGAACTCAAGGGGCTCCAGTCGGCGCTCTCCGATACGCTCGGTTTTATCACGCGACTCAAGGACGAATCTGCCGAGATTCGCCGGCTCAGCGAACTTCTTTCCGACGTAGGTGATCAGCTGAACGTGCTTTCGGTCAATGCCTCCGTCGAGGCGGCGCGCACGGGCCGCTCAGGCGGCGGCTTCGCCGTCATTGCGCGCGAAATGAGAAGCCTCTACACGCGCGTGGACGGATCGGCTCAAGCGGTCGGCAGGATTGTGTCCGGCGTCATCGGCGGAATATCGGCAGTGACCGGAAACCTCGAAACGGCGGGAAAGGGACTTGCGGAAAGCAACGCGCACGCAGAGGGCATCAGCGCGGGGCTCGAAAACCTCGACGCGCTCAATGCGGAACTTTCGCGGAAGACGAGAGAGATAACGCGCCTCGCCGCCGAGCAAATGGAAATCAACCGGAGAATAGACTCGCTCGCATCCGATATCGGCGAGCACGGCCTTGAAATACGGAACCGTACGGACGTGGCGCGAGAAAACGCGCGGCGCGTGCATTGCGCGGTTGACCGGGCACTCATGAGCCTCGGAGGAAAAAGATTTCCCTGGCATGATCGCGCCGAGCGCGCTATGCTCGCCCTTACCGAAACCCTCGCTCGCGGAGAGCCGCACGCTCACGGAGAAACCGAACGCAAAGCGTTAACAAGCGCCTTCGGAGAATATCCGTGGTTCGAGCTTTTCTACGTGATGAACGAAAAGGGAACGCAAACGAGCGAGAACATCGGGAACCCTTCTTACGTATTTTCGGAAGACTCAGGGGTTGCGAAGGGAACCGACCGCAGCGACAAGCAATATTTCCGGAAGGCGGTCCAGAACGAAGGCTCTTGCGTCTTCTCGGATATTTACGTGTCGTCGGCGACCGACAGCCTGTGCGCGACGGTCTCCATCGCGTTCCGCAGGTCCTCGGGTCTTTCGGTCCTCGCGGGAGACGTCAACCTTGACGGCATGATCTCCGGCGCGAGGTAAGCAATTACCGCGCGTTCATGAGAATCTCGCGGACCGCGTTCGCGTCGAGCCTGACGAAATTGCCGGTAAAGCCGTTTCCTTTCACCACGCTTTTTTCTGCCATCTCCGCAATCCGGTCATCGCCGATTTTCATCTCCGAAAGGCGAACGGGAAGCCCGATCGAACGGAAGAATGACTCAAGGCGGGCGATGCCCTCGAGCGCGGTACGCTCAAGGTCGCGGACATCGCATTCAACATTCCACACCCGTGTCGCAAACTGCGCGAACCGGGCAACGTCGTGCCGGTACACAAAGCGCATCCATGAGGGAAACACGACCGCGAGCCCCGCGCCGTGCGCCACGTCGTAGAGCGCGCTGATCTCGTGCTCGATGCCGTGCGAGCCCCAGTCGCCGACGCGGCCCGTTCCGAGGATGTCGTTGTGCGCGATGGTTCCTGCCCACATCACTTCGGCGCGTGCGTTGTAGTCAGAAGGATTCGCAAGTACGAGCGGAACGTTCGCGATCATCGTGCGGAGCGTCGCTTCGCAAAGCCGGTCGGTCAGGTCTACGTGCTCGGTGTTCGTGAAATAGCGCTCCATGATGTGCGCCATGATATCGGCCGCCCCGCACGCGGTCTGCCAGGCGGGCAGCGTGCAGGTGAGTTCGGGGTTCATGATGGCAAAGCGCGGCCGGAGGAGGTCGCTCGTGAGACCCCGCTTGAGCTTGAGCTCGTCATTCGAGATTACCGAGCTGTTGCTCGCTTCGCTTCCCGCCGCGGGAATCGTGAGGATCACGCCGACGTCGAGAGCTTTCTCGGGAGACGCGACGTATTCGTAAAAATCCCACACGTCGCGGGTATACGGCACGCCCACGGCAATTGCCTTCGCGGAATCAATGACGCTCCCGCCACCGACGGCAAGGATAAAACCGATCCCTTCCTTCCGGCACAGCGCGATTCCCTCGCGAACGAGCGCCACGCGGGGATTCGGCGCGACTCCTCCGAGCTCGACAATGGAGACGCCTGCTTCCTTGAGGGACGCGCGCACCCGGTCGAGAAGCCCTGACTTGACGGCGCTCGAGCCGCCGAAATGAAGCAAAACCTTCGACGCATGGCGCTTGACCTCGCTTCCGGTCTGGCTTTCGGTATTCTTTCCGAATATAATCTTGGTTGGGTTGTGAAACGTAAAGTTTTCCATAAACTGTTATCTCCTTAAGGGATATTCAGGATTATCGCGCATTTTGAATTATTTGACAAGGGAAACTAATTTACTGTACAGTAAGATCAGCCGCAGACTCAGGCTCCGATAAGGATTATTTATGGAAAGATTCAATTCCGCGATCATGTATCTCCTCTCGTTCAAGGTATACGTCCTCCTGCCGGTCATCATTTTCGTTCTCGCAGCCATATTCGGGATCAAACTTAAAGTAGCCGCGAAATCCGCACTTACCCTCGGCATTGGCTTTATCGGGATCTTCATGACCTTCGGGTATTACGTCGGCATCATCAATCCGGCGATACAGGCGCTCGTCGCGCGGAGCGGACTTCACTTCACCGTGCTCGACACCGGCTGGATTCCCCTGTCGGTGGTCGCCTGGCAGTTTCACCTCGCCCCGCTGCTCCTCATCCTCTTTATGGCGATAAACGCCGCCATGCTCTTCTTCCGCAAGACGCGGACAGTCGACATCGACATCTGGAATTACTGGCATGTGATCGTCGTTTCCGCGACAGTCTTCGCAATAACGGGAAGCAACGCGATCGCGATCGCCTTCGGCGTCGGCGCATTTATTCTCGTCCTCAAGCTTTCCGACTGGAGCGCCCCGCTCGCGGCCCGGTACTCCGGGCTTCCGGGCATCTGCATCCCGCACCTTTCGGGCCTCGCCTATTTCCCGATCGGGGTCGCCGGCAACGCAATCCTTGACCGGATTCCCTTCATCAACAAGCTCGACGCGAATCCCGAGAAGATAAAAGAAAAGCTCGGCCTCTTCGGAGAGCCGATGGTCATCGGCTTCTTCGTCGGTATCGCTCTCGCCGTCGCCGGCGGGTACTCGTTCAAGGCAACGGCGGAGCTCGCCGTCAGCTTCGCAGGCGTCATCTACATCCTCCCGATCATGTGCGGCATACTGGGCTCCGCGCTCATCCCCGTTTCCGAGGGAATGAAGGAATTCATCAGCCGGCGCTTTCCCGACATGGGGCCGACTTTTATCGGGCTTGATGTCGCGGTTCTTTTCGGCATTCCCGCAGTCATGGTAACGACGATTCTCCTCATTCCGTTCGCCCTTCTTTTCGCGTTCATACTTCCCGGGATCAACTTCATTCCGCTCGGGGACCTGACGAACCTCACCGTCCCCGTCGCGCTCATCGTGCTCGCAACGGGCGGAAACGTGATCCGCGCGTTCATCATCGGCATCCCCGTCGTGATCGCAAACCTCTACTTCGCAAGCGCGCTCGCGCCGCTTTTTACCCGGATGGCAAACGCCGCGAACTATAAGGTCGAAGGCTACGACGGGATTTTTACGAGTTTCCTCGACGGAGGAAATATTCTCCGCGGCTGGCTCGCCTATCTCGCCTCCGGCAACTGGATTGCAATAGCGGCAATACCCTTCGTCGCCGCGCTCGTTTGGTACGCGCGAAAGGTCGGCAAGCGATCCATCTGAAAAGGAAGTCATTCTTTTTGCATTCACGGCGATAATTACCTACAATTGAAGAGACAAGTCCGCACGGAGGTCCCTTCATGAAAAGTATCAAACTGAAAATCGGTTTGCTGACGAGTTGCGTTGCGTTGATTATCGCGGCTTTTCTCGTGGTGGCTTTTTTTGTGTCCTTCAAGACAATGGTCGACGCGCAAATAAGCCAGCTCGAATTATCCCTCCGCGAGGGATTCGACCGCTCGATACGCTGGGAGGTCGAAACCGCAACTTCGATGCTTGCGCGGATCGACGCGCTCAAGGTCGACGGAACCCTTACTCCCGAGCAGGCGAACGCGATCGCAAAAACGCTTCTCCGCGAACTTCGATACAATAAGGACGGTTACTTCTGGGCCGACACCGTCGCGGGCGACAACGTGGTATTGCTCGGGAAGGACGCCGAGGGCAAGAACCGCATTGACGCGCTCGACGCCAAGGGCTATCCCTACGCGAAAAACATCATCGCAAACGGAATGAAAGACGGAGGCGGATATACGGACTACTGGTTTCCGAAAGCCGGAGCCGACGTTCCGCTTCCGAAACGGAGCTACTCGCTCCTTTCCAAACCCTGGGGCTGGGTAATCGGAAGCGGCGCCTATGTCGATGATATCAACGTAATCGTAACCGAGAAACGGGCACAAGCATTCGACGCGATGAACGCCGTCCTTGGCTTCACGCTCGTTTTTTCCCTCATCGATACCCTTATTGCCGCGCTCATCGCCTTTGCCGTGGGTGCCCGGCTCGTCAAACCGCTCATCTATGCCGCGAATCAAAGCGAGATAGTTGCGTCCGGAGACCTTTCCCGCGCATTCGACGTGCGAATGACGGAAAAAAAGGATGAAACAGGAATACTTCTGCGCTCCCTCGATACCATGCGAAGCGATCTCGGCGAAATGATCTCGGGGGTAGCCGGATCAAGCGATAAAATCAGCAGTGGAGCAGATGAGCTTTCCGACACGGCAACTGACGTCGCAAATGGAGCGTCGCAGCAAGCCGCGTCCACCGAAGAAATATCTGCATCGATTGAAGAGATGACATCCACGATCAGGCACAATGCAGACAACGCGGCAGAGACGGAGCGCATTGCGCGAAAAGCCGCCATTGACGCAAGTGAAGGATCAAAAGCCGTACTCGAGGCGATCGCGGCAGTGAAGCAGATAACGGAACGTATCGCCGTCATCGAGGAAATCGCCGGGAGGACGAATCTTCTCGCCCTGAACGCTGCAATAGAAGCCGCGCGCGCGGGAGAAGCCGGAAAAGGATTTTCGGTCGTAGCCGGCGAGATACGAAAGCTCGCGGAGCGAAGCGGTGAGTCCGCTGCGGAAATCCGCACGATATCGGCTAAAACGACATCGCTTGCCGCCCTCGCGGGAACCACGCTCGAGTCCCTTGCGCCGGATATCGGTAAAACGGCCGACCTCGTCGCAGAAATCAGCGCGGCGAGCGGCGAGCAAAAAGTCGGGGCGGACCAGATAGCCCAGGCGATGCTGCAACTTGACGCCATAGTGCAAAAAAATGCCGCTGCGTCGGAGGAGCTCGCGGCCTCGGCGAAACACCTCAGCGACGAGTCGACGGTCCTCAAGGAAGCGGTAAGCCGCTTCACGGTCGCCTGACCGCCTCCGGTTTTTTTGCGAATGACTTGCAATTCGTTTTCCTTGGCGCTATAGTGTCCGCACAAGCTCCAAGGAGAACGTGCATGCAAAAAAAATCAGTCACGATAGCGGTCGCGATAGCAATCATTGCCCTGGCGGGAACAATACTCGCCGGATGCGCAGAGCGGCAGAAAAAAGCGAACGGAATCGTCATCGCCGTCAGTATTCTTCCCCAGAAATATTTTCTCGAACGCATCGGCGGTAACCGCGTGACGGCGCTCGTTCTCGTTGGCCCCGGGCAAAATCCCCATTCATACGAACCGACCCCGCGCCAGATGGCCGCCCTTGCCGCCTCGCGCGCATGGATCAAGTCCGGTACCGACTTCGAGATCAGCCTCGAGCCGAAAATCAGAAAACAGTACCCTGCGCTCAGCATCGTCGACGGCACGGCGGGCGTCTTCTTCCGCGAACTGGAAAAACATTCGCACGCGGACGAACAAGGCGAAAACGGAGAAAGCGCGCAAACGAGCGAAATCGACGGCAACAGCACCGACGAGAACTCACTCGGACTCGAGCTGAACATAGACCGTCATACATGGCTTGGGCGAGTTCCCGCGAAAATCATGGCCGGCTGGATTCGGGACACGCTCATTTCAATCGACCCCGCAGGAGAAGCGCTGTATCGCGCGAATTGCGAGAGCCTCGTCGCCGATATCGACGCCGAGTTCGACTCCCTGAAAACCCGTCTCGCGCCGCTTGAGGGAACGAAAGTATTCGTGTTCCATCCCTCCTTCGGCTATTTCCTCGATGAGTTCGGCATCACGCAGGAAGCGGTCGAAATCGGCGGGAAAGAGCCGACCGCGCGCGCACTCGCGGCATTGATCGAAGAAGCGAAGCGCGACAAACCGTCGGCGATTTTTGTCCAGGCCCAATTTTCCGTGAATGCAGCGAAGAAAATAGCGGACTCGGTTGGAGCCGAGGTCATCTCCCTCGACCCGCTCGCCCCCGACTGGCTTGCCAACATCAAGAGCATGGGATCAGTGCTCGAAAAAGTATCGCGCACCGCGCAACAAAAAGGCGGGGATACCGCGAAATGACCGACCTTCACGACTGCGACGTTGTCCTCAGGTTCTCGGATGTTTCGTTTTCCTACGACTCAACGCCCGTACTCGAGAACGCCGACTTCCACGTGCACCGCGGGGAATTCGTCGCGCTCGTCGGACCGAACGGCGCGGGAAAGACGACGGTACTAAAGCTGATCCTCGGCCTCGAGCGGCCCGCATCGGGAACGATCGAGCTCTTCGGCGAAGCCTCCCCGCGAGAGCGAAACCGGATCGGCTATGTGCCCCAGCACGCGAGCTATGACTCGACCTTTCCCGTATCCGTCCGTGAAGTCGTCAAAATGGGAAGACTTCATCCCCATTCAAGAAAATTCGGTTCAGATGACGAGCAGGCCGTCGATGAGGCGCTCGCGCGCGCGGAAGTTTCCGATCTCGCAAGCAGGCCATATCCCGCTCTTTCAGGCGGACAGCGCAGGCGCGTTCTCGTAGCCCGCGCGCTCGCCTCGAAACCGGAGCTCCTCATTCTTGACGAGCCGACGGCAAACATGGACGCCGAAAGCGAAGCGCGGCTTTTCGCCACGCTCGAGCGGCTCAAGGGCAACACGACAATCATGATCGTCACGCACGATACGGGCTTTGTCTCGGCGCTTACCGACTCAGTCCTCTGCGTCGGAGACCGGAGCACGAAAGGCGGGGCGTATTCCGTCGCCCGTCATGGCACGGAGCCTTCGGGTGACGCGCCGCCGGAACTTTTCGGCGGAAAGGCGAGCAAGATCCTCCACGGCGTCGACCTCGGAAACGGCTGCTCATGCGAACGGGAGAACAATAAATGAACGGATTCTTCGCAGCCCTCTTCAACCCCGACCTCGCGTTTCTCCGGAACGCGCTCGCGGCCGGGCTTCTTTCCTCGGTTCTCTTCGGGGTTCTCGGCTCCGTCGTCACGGTCAAGCGCATCTCCGGTCTCGCAGGCGCGATCTCGCACGCCGTTCTCGGCGGCATCGGCATGGCCCTCTATCTTTCCGCGACGCACGCAGTACCCTGGATCACCCCGATCATGGGCGCGCTTGTGTTTGCCATACTCGCCGCAGCAATTATCGGCGTCGTCTCGCTCAAGGCGAAACAGCGCGAGGACACGGTGATCAACGCGATCTGGGCGATCGGCATGAGCGTCGGCGTTCTCTTCATGGCGAAGACGCCGGGATACACCGATCCCTCGAGCTTTCTTTTCGGCAATATTCTCCTCGTCTCACCGCGCGACCTTCTCCTCCTCGCTGTCCTCGACGTCGCGGTCCTTTTTCTCGCCTGGCGTTTCTATCCCCAGATCGAGGCTTCGTCGTTCGACGAGGAATTCGCACGGGTCCGCGGGGTGCGCACGCATGTCGTTTTCTTCGCGCTTCTCGCCATCACCGCGGTCTCGGTTGTGCTCCTCCAGACCTTCGTCGGAATCGTGATGGTCATTGCCATGCTCACCCTTCCCGCCGGAACCGCGGGATACGGCGCGAAAAACCTCGCCGGCATGATGGTGATCGGCACAGTCCTTTCGGTAGCGTTCTCCACCGGAGGATTGGCGCTCGGCTGGGCGCTTGACGCTCCGGTCGGCGCGATGGTCGTCGTCCTCGCAGGCGCAGTGTTTCTCGCCGCCGCCGGTATCCGCGCGATCGCCCGCGCAAACACGCGCAAGGCTTCTTCCCGAAACACGGAAGGCGCAAAATGACCCGTGCGCGCGAAGCGTCGATCGCCGTTCTCCGGGATTCACCGGTCCCGTTAACGGCCGCGGAAATTTTCAGGGGAACCGGTTCGGAATTCGATCAGGCGACCGTCTATCGAACGCTCCACTGGCTCGAAGATAACGGGTTCGCCGATTCCTTCGTGCTTCACTGCGACTCGCACGGAACCGAACGCTATTACACGGCGCGTGAGGGAAAGGACGGAAAGGCAGGCGCACACCGTCACTGGTTTCATTGCGAGCGCTGCCACACATTCACCGACCTCGGCTCGTGCAAACTCCGTTCTCTCGTCGCAACCTACGAAAGCGAGCATTCCATCGAGGTGCTGAGCCACACGCTGTACTTCACCGGCATATGCGCCGAGTGCAAACGATAACGCGAACGATATTACAACACAGGGTCAGCGAAGCTTAAGGGACTTTACACTGCAAGCAATAGCGTGCTATAACGCGTATCAGACATTCCGTTCATCAGATTGCGGGGGAACCTCACGGTTGAGAAGGTTAAAACCTGACCCTTGGAACCTGTCAGTTAACACTGGCGTAGGGAAGCACTCTTACATCGATTGCATCGATGTTTGACAAAAGCGTTTCTCCGTCGGCGGAGATGCGCTTTTTTTTTAAGGCGCCACTCCACCGCGGCACGAATCGGCAAAGACTTCGCACAAGTTCCACCCCGCACGTTCGGCATGCAAGGGGGAACTTATGGCATACACTCAGATGGACGCGGCGAGGGCCGGTATCGTCACGCGCGAGGTTCGCGCAGCCGCAGAATACGAGGGAATAGAGCCTGCTTTGCTCGCTTCTCTCGTCGCTCGCGGTCACGCAGTCATTCCGGCAAACGCGGCGCATTCTTCGCTCGTGCCGAGGGCAGTCGGCCGAACGCTCAAGACGAAAATCAACGTCAATCTCGGAACCTCGCGCGATGAGTGCGACCATAAAGCCGAGATGGAGAAAGTCCACGTGGCGATCGCGCTCGGCGCGGACGCGATAATGGACTTGAGCTCGTCGGGCGACACCCGCACGTTCAGGAAAAAACTCGTCGCGGAATCCCCTGTCATGATCGGAACTGTTCCTGCATACGACGCGGTCGTCCATTACGCGAAACCGCTCCGCGAAATTACCGACGATGAATGGATTGCCGTCGTGCGCATGCACGCAGAGGACGGCGTGGACTTTCAGACTATTCATTGCGGCATCACCCGGGAGACCGCCGAGCGCGTCAAGCGGGAACCGCGGCTTACCGGGATCGTCTCGCGCGGTGGATCGCTCCTCTTTGCCTGGATGATGATGACCGGCAGAGAAAATCCCTTTTACGCGCGTTTTGACGAGATCCTCGACATTTGCCGCGAGCACGAAGTTACGCTGAGCCTCGGCGACGCATGCCGCCCGGGTTCTATCGCCGACTCGACCGATACCGCCCAGGTCAGCGAACTCATGACTCTCGCGAGCCTCGCCCGGCGAGCAAGGGATCGCGGCGTTCAGGTGATCATCGAGGGTCCGGGCCACATGGCGCTCGACGAGATAGAAGCGAACATGGTCCTTGAAAGAAGACTGTGCGACGACGCGCCCTTTTACGTGCTCGGCCCCCTCGTCACCGACATCGCCCCGGGCTATGACCACATCACGGCCGCGATCGGCGGTACCGTCGCCGCGGCCGCAGGAGCTGCCTTTCTCTGCTACGTCACCCCGGCCGAGCACCTGAGGCTTCCCACCCTCGACGACATGCGCGAAGGAATCGTCGCTTCCCGCATAGCCGCGCACGCAGCGGACATCGTGAAGGGAATTCCCGGAGCCCGGGACGCTGACCGGAAAATGAGCGAGGCGAGACGCGACCTCGACTGGGAAAGAATGTTCTCCCTCGCCATCGATCCCGAGAAGGCAAGAAGATACCGTTCGGAATCGAAACCGGAAAACGAAGACAGCTGCACGATGTGCGGAAAAATGTGCGCGGTGCGCAACGTAAACAAAATACTCAAAGGAGAAACTGTCGATGTCATCTAATACACTCTCTCTCGCGAACACAATCACGGCTGTCCGGTCCTCTCGTCCGCTCGTCCACTGCATTACCAACTACGTTACCGTTAACGACTGCGCCAACGCCCTTCTGGCCGTCGGAGGCTCGCCCGTCATGGCTGACGACAGGGCGGAAGCCGCGGAGATCGCGGGAATCGCGAACGCGCTCGTCATCAATATCGGGACGCTGAACGAAAGAACGATTGCGTCAATGGAAATCGCAGGGGTTGCGGCGGCAGCGCGCGGCATACCGGTCGTGCTCGATCCGGTAGGAGCCGGAGCGTCAAAACTCAGAACCGACACGGCTCTCTCCCTGATCGCCAAAATTCCTTTTTCCGTGATCCGCGGCAACGCGTCTGAAATCAGAACGCTTTTTACGGGAACCGGCTCGACGCGCGGAGTCGACGCGAGTGAAGAAGACTCACGCAAAGACGGACTCGACGCCCTCCGCGTCCAGGCAATGTCGCTCGCCCTCAAGACCCGTTCAATCGTTGCGGTCACGGGTGAGACAGACCTCGTAACCGATGGACAGAAAACATATGCCATCAGGAACGGGCACGCCCTCATGGGAAGCATAACCGGATCGGGCTGCATGCTTTCCGCAATTCTCGGCGCGTTCGCAGGCGCGGCGCAGGGAGCGCAAATTCCGCTTCTCGACGGGGTGGCTTCAGCACTCTGCGTCATGGGCATCTCGGGAGAAAAAGCCGCGCGAGCGAATCACGGACGGGGAACCGCGAGCTATCGAGTCGCGCTCATCGACGCCCTTTCCCGTATCGACGAGAAAACCGTTTTGAAAGGAATGAAGGTCGATGTTCTTTGACGGTACAAACAGAATGGACTCGGTCCGCGCCTCTCTTTTTCTCTGCGCGGTAACCGACCGTCACTGGATACAAAAAAGCGGGCACAGCCTCGAGGATCAGGTCGAAAGCGCTATCGCCGGCGGGGCGACGATGATCCAGCTCAGGGAAAAGGATATGTCTCTTGCAGATTTCATCGATCTCGCGATAAGGATCAGGCAGATAACGCGCGCGCGCCGCATCCCGCTTGTCATCAATGACTCCCTCGAGGTGGCGTTGGCCGCGGACGCGGACGGTCTCCACATCGGCCAGGATGACGGCGATCCGGAAAAAATCCGGAAGCGTCTCAGGAGCGGGCAAATACTCGGCGTATCCGCGCACACCCCACTTGAGGCGGAGGCCGCCGAGCGCGCGGGTGCGGACTACATCGGAATCGGCGCTGCCTTTCCGACCGGATCGAAGGACGACGTCAATGTCCTTTCGCCGGGCGATATCCGCGCGATCGCGGCGGCGACGAAAATCCCCTCCGTCGCGATCGGCGGAATCACGGCCAGAAACGTGCAGGGCCTTCGCGGGCTCGGATTATCGGGCATTGCGGCGATCTCCGCGATATTCGCGGAGCCGGACAAGGTGCGCGTCGCGACGGAAAATCTTGCCGTTGCCGCTCACGCGCTTTTCGAAAACGGAAACGTGCAATGCCGGCGATGAAAACGGCATTATCGATCGCGGGGACTGACCCGACGGGAGGAGCCGGCCTTCAGGCAGACCTCAAGACCTTCGCCGCCCATGGCGTATACGGAATGGGTGCCATTACCGCAATCGTCGCGCAAAACACAACCGGAGTGCGCGCAATCGAAAATGCGTCGCCCGCAATTGTCCGCGCGCAGCTCGATGCGGTATTTGAAGATATTTTCCCCGACGCCGTCAAGATCGGCATGATCCCGAATGCTGCGGTCATCAATGCGGTTGCGGATTGCCTCGCCAAATGGCGCGCACAAAACGTGGTCATCGATACCGTCATGATCTCGTCGAGCGGCAGGCGGCTTCTTGACGAAGGCGCCGAGCGCGACCTCGTGAAGCGCCTCTTTCCGCTCGCGCACGTCATTACGCCGAATATGAGCGAGGCCGAAACCCTGTGCGGTTTCCCGATTGCCTCGCGCGAAGACATGTCACGGGCCGCGAGAGCGCTTGGCTCGATGACAAATGCGGCGGTCCTTCTCAAGGGAGGACACCTTCCGGGCGACGCCTGCGACCTCCTCTTGTGTCAGGGAACCGAGCAATGGTTTTCAGCTCCCCGTATCGCGACACTCCATACGCATGGCACCGGATGCGCGCTTTCATCCGCTATAGCCTCGAATCTTGCTCTCGGGTTACCGGTTAGGGAAGCGGTCGCGCGCGCGAAAGAGTACATCACGCGCGCGATTCAAGGCGCGCCCGGCCTGGGAAAGGGGAACGGACCGCTTTGCCATAATCCCTCAATTTGACAGCGAAAGCCCCGACTCTTATAGTTTCAGTATAGAGAAATCTGCGCGCATGCGACTCCAAGGAGATTTTTATGGCTGAAATATCACGAAATCGGGGCCTTGCATTCAAGCTCGTCCTCTGGATCGGAGGAGCCATTATTCTCGTGCTCGTCACTAGCGCGGTTTTCATCATCGCGCAAGTTTTCGCGCTGGAGAAAAAAAACGCCCGAGACTATCTGACTGAAACGGCGTCAAATCATGCCGCAGAGATTGAAATTACCATGGAAAGCGCAATGACCTCCGCGAGGCTCATCGCGCATTCCCTTACGGCCTTTTCGGATATCCCCGGCGACGCGAGAAGGCGTGTTGCTGACAATCTCCTTCAAGAAATCCTGCGGGGAAATCCGGGCTATTACGGTATTTGGGTATGCTTCGAACCCGATCTCTTCGACGGCCTCGACGCGAAATACAAGGCAACTCAAGGACATGATGCGACAGGACGTTTCATTCCCTATTGGTACCGCCAATACGGCTCGAGCGGCGCGACGAAAGCGGTTTCCGGCAGCGGAACCCAAACGCTGATTGAGCAAATCACGATCAAGCGTACGTTTCTCACCGATTACGAGACTTCAGGGAAAGGAGATTATTACCTTCTCGCGAGGAATTCCGGCAAAGAGCGGCTCATCGAACCGTTCGTAAGCCACGCTGACGAAAGCGGAACCCTCGTCATGAGTATCGTTACCCCCATCAAAAACCGGTATGGGAGGGTACTCGGCGTTGCCGGAGTCGATATCCGGCTCAGCGATCTTCAGGCGCTACTCGTCAACGTTCGCCTCTATCGCACCGGCTATCTCGAGCTCGTATCCTCGAGCGGCATTCTTGCCGCATCACCAAACCCCTTGGCAATCGGAAAAAAATCTGCTGAATTCGAGGAAAGCGGCGACGCCATTCTTCTCGAACGACTCAACGGGGGAGAACGGCTCGTCATCAAGGATTTATCTCACGATGGGGGAAAGACCCTTACAAGGGCAATGATTCCACTATTTGTCGGGAACGCGCCCAATCCCTGGATTATTGATGCAATGGTCCCGGAATGGGAAACTCTCGAAAGGTCATTTCTCCTGTTCCTGCGGGTCCTTGCGGTGTTTATCTGCGGTGCCATCGGTATTGTTGTCATTGTGACCATGCTCGCCAAATCGCTCATCAAGCCAATCAAGATTGCGAGCTCTGCGCTCGAGGAAATCGCCGAAGGACAGGGAGACCTCACGATGCGAATCACCGTCACGTCGGGCGACGAGACGGGAAAACTAGCGCTCGACTTCAACAAGTTCATCGCGAAACTTGAGGAAATCATCGCGACAATCCGCGCCGCGATGGACAAGCTCAACACGATCGGTCACGGTCTTTCGGCAAACATGGAAGAAACCTCTGCAGCCGTATATCAAATCAACGCGAACATCGAAAGCGTCAAGCAGCAAGTCACCAACCAGTCGGCGGGCGTGACCGAAACCTCGAGCACGATCGAGCAGATCAGCTCGAACATAGACCGGCTGGGCGCGACGATCGGCGCGCAGGGCGACAGCATCGCGGACAGCTCCGCAAGCGTCGAGGAAATGGTCGCGAACATCGAGTCCGTCACGCGGACGCTCGAGAAAAACGGCGTCCAGTTCACCGCGCTCAAGACATCTTCCGATACCGGCTTCACGAAAATATCCGACGTAGTCAAGCGGATACAGGAAATCGAGCAGCAATCCGAGGGCCTTTCCGCGGCGAACGCCATCATCCGGAACATCGCCTCGCAAACGAATCTCCTTGCGATGAACGCGGCGATCGAAGCCGCGCACGCGGGTGACACCGGAAAAGGATTCGCGGTCGTCGCCGACGAGATCCGCAAGCTTGCCGAGGACGCGGCAAAACAGTCAAAGTCAATCTCGAAAGAATTGCGCGATCTTAAAAACGCGATCGATCAAGTCGCGGTATCGGGGGCGGATGCGGGCCACGCGTTCAGTTCCGTGCAAACTTCAATCACGACCGTCATGGAACAGCAAAACCAGATACAGGCGGCGATGGAGGAACAGTCGAGCGGAAACAGCAGAGTCCTCGAAACGCTCACGCACATGCGGGACCAAAGCGGAACCGTCACCGCAAGCGCGCACGAAATCGCGGAAGGAAGCCGCGCGATCCTCGTGGAGATGGGAGAGCTCGTCTCCATTACCCAGCGCATCAAGGAAAGCATGGACGAAATGAGCATCGGTACGGAAGAGATCAACAAGGCGGTTAGCGAGGTCGTGGCCTTAAGTCAGGACAACCGCGAGGGAATAAGCGCCGTGAGCGCGGAGATCGGACGATTCACCGTCCGTTCTGCCTGACGACGCCCCTCGCTCATCTGGTCGCGTGACCATAGAGAAGAAACGACTCGAGTAACGGAACCGCGCGCGGATAGAGCCACGCAGCAGAAACCGGATCGAGCCTGATCGACGAGGAAGACGCGCAGGAAACCTCGTGCACGACACTCACCGGAAAATCGAGCGTTCTCGCAGCCTCAAGACAATCATCAAATCCCGCGCGCCTGACAATCCTGAAACTCAGAGAACCGTGAGGGCCAAGCAGCGGCCGAATACGGGAAAAAGTACCGTTAGTCCATTCGGTAAATCTTGGCCGAAACACGATATCCGAACCGAGGATTACCACCATCTCGAACCGGTCGCAGGCGTCGATCAAATCCCGGTTTTCCCCGATCAAACGCGAATAGGCCGTGTGCACATCCCCTGATCGACCAAACGGCGAAAGGCGCGTTATCGGATGACAGTCGTCGACTCCGCCTTCAAACGCGGTCCGCATGCGCCAGCCATGGGCGCTCTTTTCCGGCTTGTCCGACGAGCCCCCTTCACTGCGATCCGAGTTCGGAATGATAACGGAAAAGTCGCACGTGCCGTCAGCGACGGCGTCGAGTCCCATGAGCAGGTGTCCAAGGTGAAAGGGATCGAACGATCCGTGCACTACCCCAACCGACATAGTTCCACTTGCGGGATATCGTGCGTGAAGCTGAACGGTTCGATGTCGAGACGATGCCGGAAAGGAACAGCTCCCGTCGGTTGTTTCGAAACGGAGCCAGGGATCGATTTGCCTTCCGTTTTCGTGGCCCTGCATCCGGCGTCTGACGCTTTCGGTAATTTTCTGAAAAAGCGCTAACCGCGAAAGGATCGCTGCCTTCGCATCCCCGAGAAACGCGAACTCGTCTCCCTCGAGCGAGGAAAAACTCTTTGCAATAGCATCCTCGAGGGATCGTAGCTTATGGCAATCCATAGCTTTAATGATAGACAATTTCTCGCGATTGGCAAGAAAGAGAGAATGCTTTCAGCTAATTTGCACAGTCAGGGGCGGTTTCGCGTTCGAGGCGTTCGAGATACAGAGCCGCATGCTCGTATGAGGATCCGCACATCTCGCCTGACGCGCGAAAGGCGGCGCACACGGCGGGATACTCGGGGCGGCCATAAATCACGCAATGCTTGCGGCCGTCAAGATTCACGCAAGGGACGCCAGCGGGTTTTCCGCCTTCCATGCCGGGGATCGGGGAGCTTATCGATATCACGATGCAGCACGCGCCGCATCCGGGACTGCAGGAAACCATAAAAATAAATATACCATAAAAAACGGGGGAAATCTCGGTGCTTTCCCCCGATGCTCAGTTAACCGTACGGGTCGCGAGTCCGGTAACGGCAGAAGGGAACGTCGTTACGAGTGAAAAACTCGCCCCTCCGTCAGCAGACCGGAACAGTTTGCCGGCTGCGTCGCCGGCGAAAAGGCCGAGCGGCGTCGTGCAAAGCGTATTTACCGTCGCAGTTCCCGCATACGAAGGCGCGGACCAGGTGGCTCCATAATCGTCCGTTACGCTGACGAGCACACTCGCGCCGGACCCGCCGACGACAAGCCGGTTCGTTCCCACGACGGCGAACGAATTGACGTACCCCGCGCTCGCCGGTATCGTGATCGCTGCCGCAAAAGTCGCGCCCGAATCATTCGACACCTGGATCTGTGTTCCTGCGTTTGCGGGCTGTCCGCCACCCGCAATAAGCTTGCCGTTTATCCCGACGATTCTATTCAGCTGGTACATGCCTGACCCTGTGGCCGTAACCGATGTCCAGAGCATTCCATCAGTCGATGACCTCCAGACACTCCCGTTAGAATTCGCTATATACCATTTTCCGTCAAACCAGGTTCCGTTGGTAGTATTGTACACTATCATGGAATAGGTCGGCCATAAAACGCCATCGACCGAAGGATACGCATATCCGTACCCCATATAATTCGTGACGGCAAGAAAAGCACCGGAAGGATTTGATTCGATATAGCTGACGGGACTTGCCCCGTTCGACATCGCATGCGCAGTCCACGTGATGCCATCCGGGGACGAAGCCACACCACCCGCTCCCGACACGGCAAATACGCCGTTCGCACCGCTTGCAGCCTGGCCTCCTGCGGTAAGACCTGTCGCGCACGGGCCGTTCCAGGTTACCCCGTTCTCGCTCCAGTACACGGAACCCGTCGACGTTACCGCTATAAGCCTTGTCGCGAGGGTATTCTCAACCCTCAGGGAGTATCCCGTTCCGGAATACTCGAGATACAGATAAACTACAGACGGAAGCGCGGATGAAAGTGAAAGAAGTGTCACATTTGCTCCCTCCGAGATTGAAGAAGAGCCAGGATCAACCGCTCCGATAAAAACACCTGAAGAGTTATAGAGAGCTGCTTTCGTAACCGATGCATTCCCGCTTCCGGAATTTTGGATAATAAGTTTCGAAGAGCTGAGGGCATTCCCCGTAGGAATGCCGCCCGAGACACCCGTCACGACTATGAAATTACGGGAAACGGTTCCCGATTCAGTCGATCGCGAGTACGGCGTTTCCGCGCCAACCGTTGCGTTTACGAGGGCACTGGTAATCGGCACGAGGGTTGCGGCAATGCGGGTATCCGTTCCACCGGCAACGATGACCTCAGGCAAAAGGGCGACCGACACCGACGAGGAATCGATGCTCGTTGAAATTTCCGCGACTGCGGAGGGAAACGCGCTTTGGGGATCGACATCGCTTGCAAGGGTGATCGGTCCCGCAAGGGGTAGTAAATCAGCCGAATAAATAAGCGCTATCCAGGGATAGGTATCGGGCGGAATATCTCGAACGACCAGCACGGTACCCGCTGTGGCGTCATAAGGGCCGTAGAGCGTGGCAGAACCCGCCGCGATTCCGGTTTGCACGTAGAGCTTCGCCGCGCCCTGAACAATTGCGCGATCGCCTCCGTCAAAATCAGTTCCGGAATAAACAGGGAATGTCGCAAGAGTGATCGTTACAGAGGTGTTATTACCGGAGTTTGAAGCCGGATCAAGCCCGCCAAAGCAGGAGCCAAAAACCAGGGCAATCATGGCGCCTGTTACAAACCTGAAAATAAGCGAAGGAATGCTTCTCATATATTTGCCCTCCGTTTACAATACAAGTATAATTTATTCTGTGGTTACTGCGTCGCTTTACACTGAAGGGGAGATGAAGATTTACAATGAGATATGCTTGCTCTAATTGCGGTTATGTATATGTCCCGGCACGGGGCGATCCCGCGCACGGGGTTCCGCCCGGGACTGAATTCGATGACATCCCCGACGACTGGGTATGCCCGTTATGTGGCAAGGGAATCGAGTTCTTCGACGAAAAGAACAATTGAGGAACGGTGACAGCTTCCCTTTCTGCTTTTTACAAATCAAGGGGGGGGTAGCGAAATCACTTTGTTACGGTAAGAGAACCAAGCAAAGATGTTTCTGGCAACGACGAAGAAGGAAAGAGAGTCGAATCATTGGTAAGGTAAAACCAGACTGATCCGTTCTCGCGAATTTTGAAGGTATAGTAATTTTGTCCTGCCTCCAGCTTTCCAAAAACACCTGAATCAATAGGCGCACAGTATTCCTTATTAAGAGAAGCCTTTCCCGTAAATACTGACGCAACTTCTATCCATGAACTTGGATCAGACCCGTTGCCGACAATCAAAATCACCTCAATAAATTTATCGTTCGGATCATAGATACGAGCAAAAATTGTCACGGGAAAACTTGTCGTAGCGGAAATTGATGCAAGTTTCGGATACTGAATCCAAGCTGCCTTGGTTGTATCAAAAGTCGTGGATAACCATCGAGCGTAAAGAACGGTATTCGCGGTTGGCGTGAATTGACCCGTACCCGCAGTATATGCAGTACCGGTTCCGTCGTCTTTGGTATTCCATCCGGAAAAGGCATACCCCGTCTTCGCAAGACCGCCGCTATTAGCCGAAACCGTCACCGCTTCACCATCCGTTACAGTTTGCGGCGAGGGAACCAATCCAGAGGAAGGAGTATTTCCGTTATAGCTTACCGTCCAGGTCACAACCGGAGGAACAGGTTCGGTCGTCGGCTCAATCGTCGTTCCCGTCACCGTTTCCGGCGTCGTTCCGGTCGTCGTTCCGGTCGTCGTTCCAGTCACCGTTTCCGTCACCGTTTCCGTCTCCGTTTCCGTACTGTTGGAGTCCGAACCTGTCGTGCATCCAGCAGTGAAGAAAAGAACCATAATTACCGAGGCTAGCGCGGAAACATACGATTTGCTTCTCATTGTTACTCCATCCTTAAACAGGGACTAACATTGCGAAATTATAGCATAAAAACACAATAGTGGCACTTCCGAATAAAGCGTGTCGCAGCCTCCCTGCCGCTACCGGCTACCTGCTAAGCGCTAACCGTTTCCGTATACGTGCATCGTTTCGTGAAAGCTCGGAAGCGCGGGGATAGCACCGCGCCTCCTGACGCAGACAGCGGCGGCGGCGTTCGCGAACCGGACGTCTGCGCTTATCGCGTCCGATTCCCTTCCAAAGGGATTATCCGTCGCCTCGGGTCTCGTCAGCCGCCACAGAAGCGCCCCGACGAAAGCGTCTCCCGCGCCGGTCGTGTCGACGGCGTCGGAAGCGAACGCGGAAACGAGAGCTCCCGCTTTCCCCGTCGACCAGTAGGTTCCCTGCTCGCCGAGCGTGATGAGCGCGAGGCGAGGCCCTCGTCCGAGAATCGCGCGGGCGCCCCGCTCAAGGTCGCCCTCGGTTTGCGCCTTTATCCCGTACAAGAGTTCGAGCTCCTCTTCGGAAACCTTCACGACATCCGCGAACGGCACGATTTGACCCATCAAGTCGCACGCAGCATCACGGTCGTCCCAGAGGGCAGGCCTCCAGTTCGGGTCATAGGAAACAAGCGCCCCTGCAGCCTTTGCGCGGTCGATTGCCGCGAAGGTTGCGCCCCGCGCGCTTTCATGGGTGAGTGAAAGGGAACCTACGTGCAGTATCCGCGTCGCGCCGAGAATATGCGCATCGAGCTCGTCCGCGCGGAGCTCCGTGTCGGCACTGGAATTTCTGCAAAACGAAAAAGAGCGTTCACCGCTTTTACCAAGGGTTACGAAAGCAAGCGTCGTATGGGATCGCTCCGATACCCGCAAGGCGGAGGCGTCAACGCCGATATCCTCGAGCGTTTCCCTGAGGAAAACGCCGAACGGATCGGAGCCGACCTTCCCGATGAACGCGGACTTTCCCCCAAGCCGCGCAACAGCCGCCGCGACGTTCGCCGGCGCGCCGCCCGCGTTCCGCTCGTAAAGGACGCCGCCCGAAGCGGACACGCCATCCTCGGTAAAATCGATCAGAATCTCGCCTAGAGACGTAACATCAAGTGTCTTCACGGTTTCCTCCACGTTAAATGTAAGTATACCGCATTTTCATCCGTCCCGCATTGCACGAAGCGCCCGCATTGGGTACACTTTCGGCTACCGAACAATTCTTAAAAAAGGACACAGCCCCATGATCTTCACCAAACTCCGCGCACGCGTGGCAGACCGCGCAGGAAGCCTCACTCCCGAGCTCCGCCTCTATCTCGCGATCCTCGCAATCTCGGCGCTCGCCCTCGGCTTCTCGAGCGACATCCTTTCCAACTTTTTCAAGGACGCATACCGGGTCACGCCGTATCAGCGCGGGCTCATCGAGTTTCCGCGGGAGCTTCCCGGGATACTCACCACGATACTGGTCGCGGCTCTCGCCGGCTTCAGCGACATCAGGCTTTCGATCATCGCGCAGGGCTTGAGTCTCATCGGCATCACCGTGCTCGGTTTTTCGACGCCGACTTTTCAGATGATGCTCTTTCTGATTTTCGTCAATTCGCTCGGCCAGCATCTTTTTATGCCCCTTCAGGACTCGATCGGCATGAACCTCGTCAGCAGGGCAAATCTCGGCAAGCGCATGGGCCAGTTCAAGGGAATCACCACCGCGTTCCAGATGACTGCCGCCATCGCCGTCTTCTTCGGCTTTCGCTTCGGTCTTTTCAGCTTTACCGGAAACATCAAATGGGTCTTCGTTCTTTCGGGCGCGCTCCTCGCCTGCGTTCTCGTTCTCTTCTTCGCGCTCGACGCGCGCCTCCATCACCGCACGCTCACGCACGAGCGGACGCGCTTCGTCTTCCGAAAGGAATATCGGCTCTACTACGCCCTCGTCATCATGTTCGGCGTACAAAAACAAATCATGCTCGTCTACGGCCCGTGGGTTCTCATCGAGCTCCTCGGCAAGAAGGTGGACACGCTCGCGATCCTCGGCATCATCGGCTCCGCCCTCGGCGTCTTCTTCATACCCGCGCTCGGCCGCTGGCTCGACCGCTTCGGCATCAAGGCAATGCTCTACGCGGACGCGCTCTCGTTCATCGGCGTATACCTTCTCTACGGGCTCGTCTCCGGCGGCTACGCTTCGGGCTCGCTGCCGACCGTCGGCTGGACGGTATTCCTCGCGTACGGAGTTTTCATCTTCGACCGCATGTCGACGCAAATGGGAATCATCCGCACGGTGTACCTCCGCACGATCGCGATAAGTCCCGCCGACGTCACGCCAACGCTCTCCCTCGGCATGAGCATGGACCATACGGTCTCGATCGCGTGCGCATTCGCCGGCGGCATCGTATGGTCGCTGTGGGGCCCGCAATATATTTTCTACCTCGCGGCCGCGCTCTCGCTCGTCAATCTCTACGTCGCGATCCGCGTCAAGCTTCCCGAAGGAAAGTAGAAGAACATGGCGCGCCGGCGCGCGGCGCCGGCCGGGCTTTCCGCTTGCAGTCGGGCGCTAGAGATAAAAAAGGGAGTTCGCTTGGGCGAACTCCCTTTCGTTACCGCTACGAGTGCCCTGCATTTTCCGTCAGGGCGCCCGAGCTACCGCTTCAATTCCTCGCGCGTTTACCGCGTCATGCCGCTTTCAACGATTTCCCGCACACGAACCGCGAGTGCATGCCCGTCCTCGCGGGAAAGGTTCGCAGTCGGGATTGCCGGATGCACGGTAACGCGAACATCACCTTTCCGGAAAACGCCCTTCTCTTCGAGAAGCCTCCAGGACCCGTCGATGGTCACCGGAACGATCGGCACTCCCGCCTTGAGCGCGAGCTTGAAACTGCCCGCCTTGAATTCCGCGATCGGGCCACCCCTGCTTCGCGTTCCTTCGGGAAAAATCACGAGCGAGTAACCGCGCTTCACGCTCTCGACTGCCTCGTCCATTGCGCGTATGGACTGCCGCATGTTCTTGCGGTCAAGGAACGTGCACTGCATCAGCTTCATCCAGCCGGAAAGTATCGGTATCTTCAGAATCTCGATCTTCGATATAAACGCCTTTGACGTCGCAACGTGCCCCAAAAGTATCGGTATGTCAAAATAACCCTGATGGTTTCCGACAAAGACGACCGCCGTATCGCGCGGAATATTTTCCTCTCCCGTCACCGTCACCTTTCCGCCGGAAAGGGAAACGACAAATCGCGCCCAATCGCGCACGCCTTCGCCGACGATCACGTCGCGCTCCGCGATCTTACCCGCACGATCAAGCTTTTTTGCCTTCACGAGTTTTGGCCACGTGGTAACGAGATATAGCCAGAATTTCAAAAAAGCGAATACCGTTCGTATCATATCAAAATCTCCGTTTGTCGATTGTACCGAAAATTACCAATCTTTCAAGGGTCTCCCCTTGGGCGTCAGCAAAGTCCATAGTGCATGATTCCCTCAAGAACACCCGCTGCCCCAGGGCTCCGCGAAAGGAAGACCGAAGGAGAGCTCGCGAGATCCGCAAGGTCCTCCGCATGATTTGCGACGATGATGGGACGGAACGCGCGGGTAAGCATATCCCGGTCGTTTCCGGAGTCTCCCGCAACGATTACGCGGTCGTCAGGAATACCGAGCTTCCGCGCAAGGTACTCGATTGGCGCGCCCTTTCCTCCCCATGTCGGCATGAGGTCGAGAAAATAGTCGACGGTAACGATCCGCTTGCACGTGCCGTTCCATGGCTCCGTCCGCCGTAAAAGAACCGGCATAACCTCGGCAACGGGGGCGGTGAAATAATAGGAAAGCTTCGCCGTGTGTTGATGCCACGCTTCCTGCTCGACGAGCCCGGGGCAGCCCGCTATCGCGGCGCGGATTTCCTCGCGCCCCCAGTCCTGAGCCATTACCGCGCACCATTCGGAATCTTCCGTGTCGGGGGTAAAGCCCGAAAGCAGGGAGGTACCGACGTCGCACATAACCCAGTCCGGACGGGGAATGGGGCCTGATTCCGCAACCGCCGCGATGTCGCCGAGAGAGCGGCCGCTATTGAGGGCGAGTGTAAGAACCCCGCGGTTATCCTCGACGAAGCGGGAGAATTCCGCGAGTCCCGGATTGCCCCGTTCGGGAAGGAGGAGCGTGCCGTCTATGTCGCATACGAGCAAACAGGATTTATCGTTCATACTTGCAAAACAGTATACACCAGGAATACGCGAAAATGTCGAACTTCGCGACACGCCGCGCCAATTCCGCTATACTCAAGTCCCTTGAGGGAGGGCTACAGGCGTTATGATCCATCATGATAATCGTACCCGGGAAATCATCGTGACGCGCGCGGACGAAGGAGAAGCGATTACGCGCTACCTTGCCGGACGGTTCACCTATCAAACCGTAGCGGAATGGGCTCGCCACATCGCAGACGGAAGGATAATCCTTAACGGAGCTCCGTGCCCTGGGGATCGCGCGCTCACCGCAGGCGACCGCATTAGCTTTACCCCGCCCGAGTACGACGAGCCGGAAGTGAGTTCCCGCTATACGATCCTCCGCGAGGACGCGAACTTTCTTTTCGTCGACAAGCCCCCGCTTCTCCCCTGCCATCCCGGCGGAATCTATCTTCGAAACACCCTGTGGACAATGCTCTCCGCCGAATACGGTACGGTCAACCTGATCAACCGTCTTGACCGCGAAACCTCGGGCGTCGTCATCGTCGCGCGGACAAAAGAAGCTGCCGCGCTTGCGGGCGCGCTCATGAGGGAACGCCTGATCGACAAAAACTATCTAGCCCTCGTCGAAGGAGATTTCCCTGAGCGCATTGAGGCTTCAGGCTATCTCGTTCCCGATACCTCTTCCCCGATCAGAAAAAAACTCGTCTTTGTTCCTGAAGAATCTCGCGGGCGCGAAGAAATTCTTGCGCGCGGAAAAATTGCAGCGGACGGTCAAAAGGGTATTTTTGCGCATACGACTTTTACGGGGCAGGGAATCTGGGCGCCGGGAATCTCGCTCGTCCGCGCCGTTCCCGTTACGGGGAGAACTCATCAAATCCGAGCCACGCTCGAAGCCTTGGGGTTACCGATCGTCGGCGACAAGCTGTACGGAAAAGACCCCTTGAGGTTTCTCCGCTTTATCGATGGAACACTGACTGACCGGGATCGGACGGAGCTCAGGCTCGGCCATCAGGCGCTCCATTGCACCCGGATCGCCTTTACGATGCCGGACGGAACCGCCTATGACGTCAGCGCAAGACCGCCTGAAACCTGGAATACGGTGAGGCTTCTTCAATAAAAAAATTTCAGGAGACTGCTATGCGCCTTAGCGAGAGCGCTACACGCCAAAGCGCGTTCGGTACCCGCAACGCCGGCAAAGCGGCTCCACTACGGTTCGGGCGGAAAATCCGTCGTAGATCGCGCGCGCACGCGCGGAAATCATAATCGAATCCCAGTCTGTTTCCAGAATATTTCCCAGGTCGATGACTCCATCGCCGTCCAGGCAGCAGGGCACTACCGTTCCGTCCGCGAGTATCGCTGCCTGGTCGCGAAGCGCGCGGCAAAATCCGCGCGCACCCCTGTCTTCCGCGTCAAGAGACGGCCAGTCAAAGGTGTCCGCCGCATGAAGCGCAATGCCCTCCGCGAGCCGGGCCCCGTTCTTTCCGGAAAGCACTTCATCAGTCATTTCCTGTCTGGCGCCGTAATGAAGCGCGAGCGCCGAAATAATGTCCACGGCGTATTCGGTCCGGTCTCGCGTCCAGAGACGATAGCTCGCAAGAAACGACGGATTGATTCTGCGATTCTCCGCGACAAGCGCGTCAACCGCAGAAAAAATCTCCTGCGCAAGCGATACACGCCGTTCTATCGCGAGAGGCTCAAGACTTTGAAGGGATACGTTTACGCGGGAAAGATTCGCCTTGCCGGAGAGGATAGCCCCAGTCCGGGGGAGCAGCGTTCCGTTCGTCGTGATAATGACAGAAAACCCCGCGTCGCGCGCGATATCGATGAGAGACCCAAGGTCCGGATGCAAGAGCGGCTCGCCTTTCACGTGAAAGTACAGCGTGCTCACCCGTCCCTGTATGCGCTGCACGATACGTGAAAACGAATCAACCGTCATTGTCGCGGGAGCGCGGGAGGAAGGCGGGCAAAACGGGCATGACAGGTTGCAGACGTTCGTGACCTCGAGGTAGATTTTTGTCAGCCGCTTCATGCCCTATACGAATTCGCTTTGCGTTTGAGCCCGTGAAATAAGCATCGCCTCGATAAACTCGGGCGTGTCGATAAAACTGATCCCATAAAGGTATGCGGCGTTGTGCTTCTTTACCCAAGTGATGCGTCCCTCGGCCTCGACGTCCGGAACGTTCAGGTCGAGGTTGGTAAACACGAGTTTGAGCGGCATGTCGATCGCATAACGAACCGCGCACTCGAACTGTATTCCGCCGACCGAAACGTTTTGCGTCATGATGCCCGTAATCGGCTCGAGAGAGCCTTCCGGGTACACGTCAACGGCCCAGCAATGCGGGTATCGCCCGAATTTCCGGCGCTCGGGAATAGCTTCCATGATACGATCTTTTCCCGAAAACTTTGCCTGATAGAGTGCACGGTCCGCGGTCTGTATCAAAGCTTCAATATCGAGCGCCGCCGAGGGAAAGGTAGACGTTCCGCCGGAAAAGGTAACCTTGTGTTGCTTGAAGAACGGATCGTTTTTCAGATCACGCCGTATCCTGTTCGCGAGAATCATCGCTCCCGCCGCCTCGGTTTCGGGCAGAATGAGCAGGAACTCCTCGCCGCCGTAACGGCAAACGATATCCTCTTCGCGGACCGCGGATTTCAAATGATCGGCGATTTCCTTGAGGACCTCGTCGCCGAATTGATGACCCTTGCTATCATTGATGTTTTTGAAGTTATCGATATCAACGAGACAAACCGACAGAGGCTTGCCGTAGCGCTCGCACCGGTTGTATTCCTTCTTGAGGATGATATCCATGTACCGTCGATTGAACACGCCGGTAAGGGCGTCGATCATCGCAAGACGCTCGGTCTGCCTGAAGACGTGAACCTCGATCAGCATGGGCGAACTCATGATCTGACTCACATTGGTGAAGTAGTCCACGATCGCGAGGTGTATCCCGATCTTTTTCTCGAGTTTATCGCGAAGTATCGTACCGTTTGCGATAATTTTTTTCCAATGCGCGATTGCTTCTTCTTCGGTAAACTCAAGGTGCACGAAGGCCTCCAAGAGGCATGCAAACGTCGCGCTGCTAGACACGTATTCATCGGTTTTGAAGTGAGGGTCCTCGTTGATCAGCTCGAAGATACTGTCGCGCAAACAAACTGACTCATCTTTCATCATCTGTTTCGCCATCCGGATTAATAAACTTTTGTAATTATTATATATCTGACTGACGGGGTCTGTCGAGGGTTATCTTGCGTTCTTCCGGAAAAAATTGAGCCTGAGCGCGTTCAGCACAACCGAAATCGAGCTTAAACTCATCGCTGCCGCAGCGACAATCGGGCTCAAGGTAAATCCCGTCGCCGAGAATAGCGCGCCCGCCGCGATCGGTATGACGAGTAAATTGTAAAAGAGGGCGAAAAAAAGATTCTGCCTGATGTTTCGACTGACGGCCTTGCCAAGTCGAAGCGCGGTCACTACGTCGCGCAGATCGTTTCGCGCGAGTACGATATCCGCGGAATCAATCGCGATATCCGTACCGCTGCCGATCGCCACACCGACATCCGCCTCGACGAGAGCAGGCGCATCGTTGATGCCATCGCCGATCATCGCGACCTTTTTCCCGCGGGCCTTGAGTTTGCGTAATACTCCGACCTTTTCCTCAGGCAGAAGCTCCGCGTATACGCTGTTCACGCCCGCGGCGATTCTGATCGACTCCGCGGTCCGGGCGTTGTCTCCCGTAAGCATGATCACGTCGAGGCCCATGCGCTTCATCGCGGCGATTGCCTCGCGGCTTCCTCCCTTGATCACGTCGGAAACGGATATCACTCCAAGCGGTTTTCCCTCAGAGCCAAAACAGAAGGGAGTCTTTCCAAAGGACGTATACCGGGAGATAAGCGGTTCCATCCGGTCGGTCGGGATACCGTTCTCCCGGAGAAGCGCGGGACCGCCGGCGAAGTAGCGCTTTCCCCGAATCGTCGCGGAAACGCCCTGACCGGGATAGGGGGTAAATTCTTCGACGGGAAACGTCTGGATGCCGGACTTCTTTGCTTCCGCGATGATCGCGAACGAAAGCGGGTGCTCGGACCGCATCTCGATCGATGCCGCAAGCGCGAGAAGTTCGTTATCATCGAGCTCGCAAAGGGAATCGATGTCGGTGACGATCGGCATTCCTGCGGTGACGGTGCCCGTCTTGTCGAGCACAACGGTGTCGACCGCGTGCGCGATCTCGAGTGCTGCAGCGGTTTTTACGAGAATACCGTTTTTCGCGCCCACTCCGGTGCCGACCATTATCGCCGTCGGTGTCGCGAGCCCGAGGGCGCAGGGGCACGAGATCACGAGCACCGCGATCCCGCAGCTGAGTGCGAAGTCGACTCCCGAACCGAGGGCAATCCATCCGACGACCGTACATACGGCGGTAAGTATCACAACAGGGACAAAGAGCGCACTCACTCTGTCCACGAGATGCGCGATCGGCGCCTTTGACGCGGAGGCGCTTTCGACGAGCCTGATGATGCGCGAGAGCGTTGTGTCGCCTCCCACGCGCTCTGCCCTGAATCGCAGGAAACCGTTCAGGTTGACCGTCGCGCTCGCGACGCGATCGCCGCGCCCCTTAATGACGGATACGTTTTCACCGGTAATGGCCGAAACGTCAACGGTTGACGATCCCTCGATCACGACTCCGTCGACGGGTATGTTTTGACCAGGGCGAACGACGATGATATCGCCGGGAACGATGCTGTCGACACTCACGCGTTTTTCCGCGCCGTCGACCAATATCGTCGCGCGGTCGGGCCTGAGGTTCACGAGCTTCATGATCGCTTCGGTAGTACGCCGCTTCGCTCCGGATTCAAGATATTTTCCGAGGGTAACGAGCGTCAGTATCATCGCGGCGGATTCAAAATACAGATTCATCGCGCGTTTGATCGACTTGTCGATGTTCTCGTGTCCGAGGCTTTGCGCAATCGAAAACACCGCGAAAACGCCGTACCCCAAAGCCGCGGCCGTTCCGATCGCGATGAGGGAATCCATGTTTGGCGCCAGTCGGGCAAGCGACTTAAAGCCGCGGATAAAAATTGATCGGTTCACATACACGACGGGGAGAACAAGAAGAAATTGTAAAAACGCGAACGAGAAAACATGGGCGCTTTCCAGCAGGATGTGGCCGCCCGGTAAACCAAGCAGCGGCGCCATCGCTATATAGGAAAGAGGCAAGGAAAAGACGGCAGATACAAAAAGGCGCAGAAGTGCATTTTCGCCGTCGCGCACTCCGATTCGCGAGGGATTTTCCGTTTCAGGCGGAAAAGACGAGTCCGGATTCCGAGCGTTTTTTGTTCCGAAAATTCCATACCCCGCGTCGATGACCGCGGACAGAATTGCATCCAGGGGGAGAATCTCTTCTTCGTATTCGACCCTCATCGAGTTCGTGAGAAGGTTCACTTCCGCGCTCATGACGCCCGGCAACTTTGTAACGATTTTTTCGATATATGAGGAACAGGCGGAGCAGGTCATGCCCGTTATGGTAAAGACGCGCGTTATCATGACAAACCCATCCTTTCAGACAAACGCCCTCCCGGGGGGAGGGCCTCGAAACAATGATAAAGCCCCGGAATTGGGAAGTCAAGGAAATAGAGGAGTCCTTGACGCGACGGAAAGCGGGAAGGTATAGTACATCACATTTATCAAGCCAGAAAAAACGGAATGCGGTGAGAATCCGCAGCGGTCCCGCCACTGTAAGCAGCAATGAACGCGCAAAAGCCATCGGGAAGGTCGTCTGAGACCCGAACAAACACCGAGAAGGCGCGCCAGTAAAACGAACTGCAAGCCAGGAGACGATTTTTGGCATCACCCCTATTCAGCATCCCCCGAGGAGGTATCATGCTGCGTCGCGTCATCATTACTTTTTTTTGTTTCTGTACGGCACTCACGGTGTCCGCGGAAATCCTTCCTGACTACGTCGTCACCGCCAATCGCGAAGGCGAAGACTCGCTCGATGCGAGCGCACAGGTAACCGTTGTTACCGCAGGCGACATCGCCCGATCCGGAAAAACGAGCGTCGTCGAGGTTCTCGAAAACGTAGCCGGTGTGAGCTTCCGTTCGTATTCAACCGAAGCCCAGGCGCAGGTCAGCATGCGCGGGTTCGGAGAAAACTCTTTTGGCCGTGTCCTCGTGCTTGTCGATGGAAGGAAACTCAACGATCCTGACATGACCGGAATCAATTGGCAGTCGATACAACTCGCGGCGATCGAGCGCATAGAAATCCTCGACGGCCCGTCCGCAGTACTCTACGGAAGCGGAGCCGTCGGCGGAGTCATCAACATCATCACAAAGGAAAGCGCGAAAGGCCTCACCGCCGAGGCGACGCTCTCGTACGGCAGCTTCGACACCCGGCGCGCACTCATCTCGGGCGGATACGGAACCGACACGATTGGGCTCCTCGTTTCCGCGGATATGTACCGGACTGACGGATTCCGCGATCGATCGGGATCGCAGAACACGAACGTTACCGTCAAAGCGTTCGCCGACGTGACCGACCTCCTGACGATCAAGCCCTACTTCACCTACGCGGACGTTTCCTACCTGATGCCGGGAGCGCTCACGGAAGCGCAGGCAAAAGCCGATCCCACCCTCGCCGCAAATCTCGACGACGACGGAGCTGATAAAACCCTCGGCTCGGGACTCATCGCCCTGTTTGTACCGGGAGACCGGCTCTCGATCGAGCTACCGCTCGACTGGAAAAAGAAAACACGTGAGGCGAATTTCGGCTCATCAAGCTGGCCCACCTTCGCCGATACCGGAATCACCACGCTTGGCGCGCGACCCAAGGCATCCTTGACGGGCGATTCCGCGCTGGGAAGTTTTCTCATTGCCTTCGGTCTTGATTTCGAGGGAAACTTGTATGCGTGCGATACCTGGTCCGACGAAGCCCGTACTGCAAGCCATGACAGTTTTGAAATTCGCCAGTTCACCTGGGCACCGTACCTCTCCGGCTCCCTCAACCTACCCGGAAACCTCAAGGCAAGTTCGGGACTCCGCTTTGACCATACGTCCGTCGCCGCGGAAAAAACCGCGCTCGACGAGAGCGACAACTACGAAGCCCTTTCCTGGGACGCTGCCCTCACCTGGCGGCCTGCCGAGATTTTTTCCGCATACGCGAAAACAGGATCCATCTACCGCATTCCCTTTATCGACGAAAAAGCGCAACTCTACGGCGGCGCCGACTTCAATTCCGGCCTCGACCCCGAACGCGGCTACAACGCCGAGCTCGGCGCGCATTTCCGCGACGGCAAAACGCTTGCGGCATCCGTCAACGCCTACTTCATGATCATGGAAGACGAGATCGCGTATGACCAGACGACTTACCTCAATGTGAACCTCGACCAAACGCGTCGAATCGGCGGAAGCGCGACGATTGACTGGACCCCGATAAAGATGCTGAACCTGGAGGCAAGCGCTGCCTATGTCCGCGCGACCTTCCTCTCGGGCGACTACAAGGATAACGTCGTGCCGCTCGTACCCGCACTCACGTTCCGCTCGGGCGCAACGCTCAACCTTCCCTTCGGAATTTCTTGTGGGACCGATGTGTCGTATACCGGCGAGTCATACGCGGGACAGGACTTCGCGAACGACGCGGAGACAATCGATGGATACGCCCTCATCGGACTCACTGCGGGATTCTCCCCCGAGACGAAGGAAAACGCCTTCGCGCTCCGGTTCCGCATAGACAATCTTTTCGACGAAGCGTACGCGCCGCTTGCCTATTACTCGTCGTGGACCGATTCCCTTTCATACTACCCGGCCGCCGGACGGTCCTTTACCGTCAGTGCATCGTACCGTTACTGATCGCGGAGGAAGGCGTCTCGCACTCGCCTTCCTCGCCGCGACGACCGTTCACGCAATTTTTTTCGCCCTTCTCGCGATACCCGCGCTCGCCACATCCGACGGGCGCGCGGATGGCGGACGCCTGTATCCGGTATTCACCCCGCGCGATGAAGAGGGAAACGCCGGCGGAACAGGACGCACAGCTACCGCACCGCGCAACAGGCTTTCCGGCGCGGAAAAAGACACACTGAAAGCCGATAGAACGGAACACGCACAAACCGGTGAAAGCGCGACAACCGGTGAAAGCGTTCCTGAAACGCTTTCGGGCGGCGAACCCGCGACAATCGGCGAAACCGCTACAGGCGCGGGCTCAGGGAAAGGTTTTTCCGGGAGCCCGGGTGTGCAGGCCTTTGTCTCCTGGCTCGACGGCGCAATCCGGTCACGCCTCTCGTATCCCCGCCGCGCGCGCGAGCGGAACGCCGAAGGCACAGTACTCCTCGCGCTTTCCGTCCCCGCTGACGGCTCGACGTGCGACGCCCGGGTCGCGCAAAGCTCCGGGAACGAGATTCTCGACCGCGCCGCCCTCGACTTCGTCAAATCCCTCTTCCCCGCGCCCGTCGCGCCCGAAACCCCTTTTTCTAGCATCTTCCGTATCTCTTTTACCCTCACGCAAAACCGCTGAACAAAAGCACGTTTTTTTACCAATCACGAAGAATTTTTCTTGACTCGCCTATACTATATTGCTTATAGTATTAGGTATAGTATGATATCATACGAAAGACAGGAGGACATACGCGATCCATGCTTTTCTCAATACACTCAGGGCTGCTCGACGCCTGCATCCTCGCGATCCTTTCCCGTGGGGACGAATATGGCTACCGGCTTACCCAAGAGGTCAAACAGGTGATGACCATATCGGAGTCAACCCTGTACCCGGTGCTCAGACGCCTGCAAAAAAACGGCTGGCTCACGACGTACGATCAGCCCTTCCAGGGACGGAATCGTCGCTATTATCGGATTACCGCGGAAGGAAGGGATCAACACCTCCTCCACCTCGGCGAATGGAAAGATTATCGGAACAGGATCGAAGTCATCTTCGAAGGAGATAAAACGGAATGACACGCAGCGAATTCATGCGGGAACTGCGCGAGAGGCTGGCACGGCTCTCCCGCGAGGACCGCGAAGCAGCCCTTTCGTATTATGAGGAATATTTCGACGAAGCGGGCCCCGACCGCGAGGCCGAGGTTATCCGCGAGCTCGGCAGTCCCGCTGCCCTTGCCTCCCGCATTCTCGCCGATCACGCGGTTAAGGAAGCACGCGAAGCTCCGCTCAATCCCCGCAAGGGAATCTCGGCGCTCTGGTTTGTGCTCCTCGCGATCATCGCGACGCCGCTTGCCCTGCCCGCGATATTCGCGATCATTGGCGTCATCATCGCGGTAGTCGTCGTAGCCGCCGTCATCATGGTAGGGGCAGTCGCACTCGTTATCGGAGGCATCGCGCTTTTTGCCGGCGGTTTCTTCGCCCTCTTCGCGACCCCCGCGAGCGCGCTCATTCTTTTCGGCGTAGCCTTTCTCCTGTGGGGAATAGGCAAAATCGTGTTCGCGATCATCGGAGCCGTTTTCTCGATTCTCGGAAGCACGCTCGGGTGGATTTTCGGCGGCCCCAAAGGAGCGCGGTATGGCAAATAACAGCGGAAGTCGGCTCGCGAGAGGACTGTGGCTCCTGTGCATCGGCTGCGTACTCATCGCCATCGGACTCAGTCTCGGCGGAAGATGGAACGCGCCAAACTGGTGGCCGCTCGGCGACCGCGGATTCAGGTTCGAATGGAAAAGCGGGCCAAACGCGTCGGGCGATGCAAAAGGACCGATGCTGATCCAGGACATTGCCGAGCAGGAAGGAACTTTTTCAACCGATATTACCTCGCTCGACGTTGATCTCAAGATAGCGAGCTTCGCGATAATACGCGGAGAAAAGGCGGGCTATCGCCTTACCGGATTCGGAAAAGACGACATCGCGGTACGGGTCGACGGGCACACCGTACGCGTTGAGGAAAAAAGAATCGTGCATTCACTCAATATCGGGGACAACTTCGTAAAACCGCTCGTCGAGATCACAATCCCCGAGGGAACGAAATTCACCCGATGCGCGGTCAAGATGGGCGCGGGAACAGTCACCGTCGAATCCCTTTCCGTCGGGGAACTCTCGATCGAAAGCGGAGCGGGTCCCGTAACAATCGACAAAACTGATGCCGACGGCGTGCGGGTAAAATCGGGCGCGGGAAATCTCGAGATCTCAGGTTGTCGCTTCGGCGATACCGAGCTTGAAACGGCCGCGGGCAGAATAGCAATCGAAGCAGACCTCGGGAACAAAACCCGCATATCGACCGGAGCCGGCGCCATGGAACTCAGCCTTCCCGGAACCGCGGACGACTGGCGCTTCGACTTTACGCGGGGAGTCGGCGTCGTGACCATCGGGAACGAAACCTACACCGGAGTCGGAAACGGCTCTGCAGGAAACCCGAATGCGGCCAAGCGCATCGAGATCGAAAACGGCTTCGGCGCAGTCACCGTAAATTTCACGCATTAAATTTCAAGCAGTATCCTTTCAAAAAAAAGAGCCTGAAATCCGGTGAGATTTCAGGCTTTCTTTGACCCATAGACGAATCGAACGTCCGACCTGTTGCTTAGGAGGCAACCGCTCTATCCAACTGAGCTAATGGATCGCATTACACGGTAATGATACAGCAAATCGTGATTCTGCTCAAGGGATGAGCCGATTCAGGGCTTGTCACGCTCCGGGCAACATGACGGTAAAGCGCGCGCCGCCAAGAGAAGAAACGCCGACTGCTATACTTCCGCCGTGTGCTTTGACGATTTCCGCGGCGATCGCAAGCCCGAGTCCCCGGCCGCCCGAATCGGTCGCACGCGATTTGTCGATCCGGTAAAAGCGCTCGAAGATACGCGTCCGTTCATTTTCGGCGATCCCGGGACCCGAATCCTCGACAAAAAACCCGCAACGCTTGCTTGCGCCGGCGACTGCTTCTTCCCCGGCGACAGCTTCTTCCCCGGCGAACCGCCCGAGCAAGACCATCCCGCCCGAAGGCGTATACTTGATGGCGTTTGAAACAAGATTGTAAAGAACTTCGTCGAGCCGAACGCGGTCGCCGCGCGCAAAACAATCAAGATCTCTTGAAGGAAGAAGTGAAAGCTGAATCGACTTTTCCGCTGCCTGCGGGGCAAAAAGAACTGCCGCGCGCTCAAGCATTTCGCCGAGCGGCACTCCGTCACGCTCGAGGCGCAACTCTCCCGACTCGATGATCTCGAGCTCACGCAGGGTATCGATGAGCCGCGAGAGCCGAATCGTTTCCTCATGAACCGAGGCAAGCGTTCCCATTTCAAGCGGATAGACGCCGTCCATCATGCCCTCGATCAAACCCCGTATCAGCGTCACCGGCGTCCTCAGCTCATGCGCGGAGTCGGCCACTACCTGTCGCTTCGCCTCGTCGAGCTTTTTAATGCTTTCCACCATCACTGCGAAAGAGCGTGAAAGATCCGCAATCTCGTCATCTCCTTTTCCCGGCGGCAAAATCACCGTAGAGCCTGATGCGACGGCGCTCGCCGCCATTGCAAGGCCCGCGAGCGGCTTTGTCATGCGGGTCGCCAGCAGTATTCCGAGAAGAATTGCCGCGAATACGGAGAGCGCGGTGGAAAGGGCAAGAGACGCCGTGATGAGCGCAAGGTATCGGGCCGACTCGCCGGTGAGCGCCGAGTCGATCATCGAGCCGACGAGAACCGTTCCTTCCTGCCGGGAATCCACGATGACGGGCATTCCGTGCGCGATATGTCGATGCGGATGGATTGTGCCGACAAGCTCGCCCGCGGTATCCGCGACGATAACTCCGTTCGCGTCGACGATCACGATCCGGTCAGCGAGCAGGTCGCGAAACGTCGAGCCGGTAGACCCTTGAATGCGTAACGGTAAATTCCGGAGGAATCCCTGCGCGTCCGACCATGAACGCGATTCCCGGTAATAGTCTCCGGCAAGAGATGCGTACACGCGTGCCTTCGCGGAGTCGCCTGAAAACACGTATGAGCGAAACGCCGCCTCGCTCGTCCGCTGCACCAGGAAGAACGTCATCAGCGCGCCGAGCGCGACGACCGCGACGAAGGCGAAGGAGAGCCGGTACTTAAGCTTCATCGTCCGGCTCCATAAGCCTGTATCCGACGCCGCGAACGGTCTCGATAAACCGGGGCCGGTCGCTTTCGTCTCCGAGCGCCTTGCGAATATTCTTTACGTGCGCGTCAATGGTGCGCTCGTATCCTTCATAGGCCGCGCCCGAAGACGCGCCAAGGAGCTCAAGCCGGGTCCACACCCTTCCGGGGGAGCGCATCATATAGATGAGTATATCAAGCTGGGCCGTAGTAAGGTCGATCGGCTTTCCCGCAACCGAGCATGTTCTCTTTTCGGTATCGATCACGATTGCGCCGCATGACACGATTGTCGCTTTTTTTTCGAAAGGCGCGACATGCCGCCGCGCAATCACCTTTACCCGCGCCACGAGCTCGCGCGGGCTGAAGGGTTTCGCGACGTAATCGTCAGCGCCAATCTCGAAACCGACGATTCGGTCGATCTCGTCAGTACGCGCCGTGAGAAACACAATCGGTATGTCCGAATTTTTTCTGACTTCCCGCGCAACGGAAAGTCCGTCGATCCCGGGCATGTTTATGTCCAGCACCAGGCAATCGGGAGACGCGTCCCGAAACAGGGCAAGCGCGTCGCGGCCGTTTCCGGCCCTGACGACGCGAAAGCCTGCGGCTTCGAGATAATTTGCGACGAGGTCAACGATCTTTGCTTCATCGTCCGCGACGAGCACCGTAAACGGCATAGCGACCCCCTACCTGTTGCTCGTCGCTCGGTCTCAGCTTTTTCCTTTCAGGGAAACGAGCCAGGAAACGACTTCGTTAAAACCTTCGCCGGTGAGTGCATTTACCGGAAAGATCGGCGCGTCGGGATTGAGCGAGCGCACGCCACTCGAGAAAAAATCTATGTCAAAGCCCACATAGGGCGCGATGTCTTTTTTGGTGAGTATCACGGCGGCGGCTTTCTGGAATACCGAGGGATATTTGTACGGCTTGTCCGAGCCCTCGGCGGTCGACGAGACGACGAGCTTGATATCCTCGCCGATCACGAACTCCGCGGGACAGACGAGGTTCCCGATATTCTCGATAAAAAGCCATCCGTTCTTTTTCAGTTTCATATCCGCAAGGATCGCTTCGATCATCGGCACGTTCAGGTGACAGTCACCGCCGGTTTCGATCTGGTGCGCGTCGATGCCAAGCTCGCGAAGCGCCTTCGTATCGATGTCGGACGCAATGTCGCCTTCGATTACCGAAACCGTGTCCTTCTCGAGCCGGGTGAGTATCTGCTTGAGGCTCGACGTCTTTCCCGCTCCCGGACCTCCGAGGATATTGACGGTAAACACGCCATCTGCCGAAAGCCTTCCGTGAAGGACTTCTGCCATCCGGTCGTTTTCCTCGTACACCGCGCGGCGTACGGATATCCTCTCTGTCATTGCTCTTCCTTCTCGACTTCCATGGTGTCGATATAAAACTCGTTGCCGACCGAGGTCATGGTACCCGGCGTTCCGCAGTCGGGGCAATCAAACGTAAAACGCGCGCGCTCAAAAAGCTTTCCGCACGTCGGACACTTGATCTGCGCCTTGACGTACCGCAAATTAAGAAGCGCCCCCTCGAGAACCGTTCCCTTCGCAAAGCTCCGGAAATAAAACTCGAGGGACTCCGCCATATACCCCGTCGTCTCGCCGACGACGAGGTTTATCGAAGCGACGCGCTTGGCGCCGCTTCGTGCCGCTTCTTCAACAGCGATTTTGATGAGCGCCTCGGTGACGCTCGCCTCATGCATTAACGTGCGTCTCCGTCTCGTCGCCCTTACAAACCCGGGTGACGGCGTTTGAGGACGCTTCGCGTATCGCGAGGCACTTCTTCGGGCACACGATCGCGCAGTTTCCGCAAATCACGCACGCCAGGTGATCGATCTTCCATTCTTTCTTCGTGCGATCGACCGCTATCGCGTGGGTCGGGCACCGCTTGGCGCAAATGCCGCACAGGATGCACTGAGAAAACTCGATCTCCACGTGTCCGCGCGTGAGCGCAAACGGCTCCCGCTTGACGAATGGATACAGACGCGTCGCGGGACGCGAAAACAAATTCTTAATGACGGTACCCGCCATGGGAAAAAACGACATAATTACCTCTCGGTGCAGGATATGCAAGGATCGATGGTCAGCACGAGGTTCGGGACGTCCGCGAGAGTCGAACCCTTAAGGGTCGCGATCATGGGAACGATATTCGCGAAAGTCGGTGTTCTGACCCTGAAGCGCTCAAGGAATTTCGTGCCGTTTCCGCGCACGTAGTACAGGGCCTCGCCGCGCGGCTGCTCGACGCGAATAAAGGCCTCGCCCATGGGCATGCCTTCCGGTTTCGCGAAAAGCTCGCCTGCGGGAATCTTCTTCGCGACCTGACGGATCAAGTCGATGGACTGCCAGATCTCGCGAACGCGAACGACGGCGCGCGCGTAGCAGTCGCCGGAGCTTTCGACGATGGGCTCGAAATCGAGCTCGCCGTAGGCGGCATATCCGCGTTTGCGCGCATCGTAGGCGACGCCGCTCGCGCGAAGCATCGGGCCGACGGCTCCAAGCTCGTAGGCATCCTTCGAGGAAAGCTTGCCCGCGCCGACAAGACGGTGCTTGACCGACGCGTCGTTGATGAATACGTCCGAGAGCATCTGGAGCTCTTTCTTCATCGAGTCAAGAACGGATACGACCTGCGCGAACTGCTCCGCGGTTACGTCGCGCCTCACGCCGCCGACGGAACAGGTGCCGAATATGACGCGACCGCCGGTCGTCGACTCGATAAGGTCGAGGATCAGCTCGCGCGAACGCCAGCTCGCCTGAAAGAGGTTTTCGAAACCGAACGCGTCGGCCGCGAGACCGAGCCACAGAAGATGGCTGTGAATTCTCGAAAGCTCGCTCCAGAACGTCCTGAGCCACAGTGCGCGATCGGGAACGCTGACTTTCATCATGTCCTCGACGGCCATGCAGTATCCCATGCCGTGCATGAAGCTGCAGATGCCGCACACGCGCTCGGCGACGAACACGTAGTCCTGATACTCTCTCTTTTCGACGAGGAGCTCAAGACCGCGGTGAATGTAACCGATCTGCGGAATTGCGTCGACGATCGTCTCGTCTTTCATGATAAGGTCAAAGTGCAGTGGCTCGGGCAATACCGGGTGCTGCGGACCGAACGGGATTATCGTGCATTCTTTCATTTAGCTCCGCCTTCCGCGACGAGCGCGGTCGCAAAGGGGGTCTTCTTCGCGACGGTGTAGAAATTTCCTTTGTAGTCGACCGAGATGTTCTCGATGTTCACCCCGAAAAGGTCCCTGATCTCGTTCTCGTAGAGAAACGCGCCGCGCCATATCGGCGTGATGCTCGCAAGGCTGTCGCCCGCTTTCACTTCGCAGCGAATGTTATAGAGGTCGAAATCCTTACCAAACGAATACGTCATCTCGGTGCCCGCTGCGGTACTGACCGCGAGAATCTGCACGAGGCGCATGCCGGCGGCGGCGAGTTTTGAAGTTTCCTCAAGGACGCGCGACTTCTCGACGACGATCATTTCCTGTTTTCCTATCGGCTCGTTCATGAGTGTCCCCCCTCGGCGCCCGAGTGGGCGGGATCCTCGGCCTCGGCCGAGTAGCTGTCGCTTATCGCGTAGCCCGCGCCCGAGTCTTTGCGCTTTCCGCGGTATTCTTTGTATTTGTCCTCAAGGACGCCGAGCGCCTTCACGACGCCGTCGATGATGGATTCAGGCTTTGCGGCGCATCCGGGAACGTACACGTCCACCGGGATCACGCTCGCGACGCCGCCTTTCACGTTGTAGCAATCGGCGAACACCCCGCCCGAGTAGGCGCAGATTCCGATCGCGACGACGACCTTCGGCTCCGGCATCTGGTCGTAGAGGTTCTTTACGATCGCGGCGTTGCGATGGTTGACCGAACCCGTGATGAGAAATATATCAGCCTGCTTGGGATCTCCAGTGTTGATGCAGCCGAACCGCTCGACGTCATACATCGGCGTCAGGCACGCGAGCACCTCGATGTCGCAGCCGTTGCAGCTTGACGCATCGTAGTGAAGAAGCCAGGGTGATTTCTTGAAAAAAGCCATATTACCCCCGGTTTATGAGAAAGAGCGGAATCAAGTTTCCCGCGCCCATGATGAGCGCGACGAGCCATGCCGAAGACAGCATGAACTCCCACTTAACCCTCGCCACCGCGTTGTCTATCGCGATCTCGAGAAGGAACGTCACGATCACGCCGATCGCGCCGATGATCGGGTTTGCCCCGAAGAAGATAAAGAGGAACCCGTAGAGGAACACCGTCTCGTACCAATGCGAAATCTCGGTGAGCGCGAGCGTTGCGCCGCCCATGTCCGAGGTCACGCCCTTGACGAGTTCCTGGTGCGCGTGGTGCGACGTCGACAGGTCAAACGGAGACTTGCGGAGCTTGATCGCGAGTATGTACACGATCCCGAGATAGATTCCGGGAAGGTAGAGCACGACGGGCAGGGGCGCGTTCATGATCGCGTACATGTCGAAACTGTGTGCGACCTCGTACATGCCGACGAGCGCGATGATCAGCATCGGCTCGTATCCCATCATCAGGAGAAGCTCGCGCTCCGCGCCGACGGCGCTGAACGGAGATCCCGTCGAGTACGCGGCGAGGACGAGGAAAACGCCCGCGAGCGTGAGGACGAAAATGATGAGCAGGATATCGCTTCCGTAAAAGAAGAGAAATCCCGTAAGGATCGCGAAGACCACATGGCACACGACGAACGGAAGCTGAAGCCTGTTTACCAGGATGTTCTGCTTCTGGAAAAGCTTGAACACGTCGTAGAACGGCTGCAGGAGGGGCGGACCCTTTCTTCCCTGCATGCGCGCGGTGATGATCCGGTCGATTCCGGCCAGAAGGCCGCCGACGAGCGGCGCGAAGAGCACGTAGCCAATCGCTATATAAAGTTGCGTTGTCATAACAGTGATATTCCCCCCATAACCATAAGAAGGATCGTACAGATAATGATGCCTACGGGAAGTATGCGCTTTTCGTCGAAGTACCGCGCGAGATAATAGTTCTGCACCTGTACCTGTCGGTCTTCTCCGGCGGAACCCTCAAAGTGAAGGGCCTCGGTTACCGTGCGTCCGCCCATATACGCTGTTCCCATCGTGACTTTCTTTTTCCAGGGAACGGCGATGAGGAGCGCGGGAATCACGATCAGCATACAGATCATGATGACCATGATGAACACGTTGCTCCGGCTGAGTCCGAACGTATGGCCGTAAGCGGCCTGGAGATACGGCTCGACGGCATATTTCGAGATGAGCGGGAAAAGGAGACAGGTCAGGACTGTCATCACCGTCAGGATAAGCTCTGCGGCGTATTCCTCGGCGCTGACGTGGTGCTCATAGAGGCCGGAGCGCGCGTGCGGGTTCCGTTCCCTGATGATCGTTCCCATCCATTTCGTCCAGAAGAAAATCGTCGCGGCGCTTCCGTACGCGATCAGGATTATCATGACTGGGCTTACCATGTTATTGAGGTCGATGAGCGCTTCCATCGCGGCCCATTTCGAAATGAGCATTCCGAAGGGAGCGACGAACATTCCGCAGATACCGGCGAGCATCATGAGCGCGATGCGGGGCATCTTGATGATAAGGCCGCGCATTCCTTCGATCTCGAGGGTACCGACGCCCGCGGCGGCGGTTCCGACGGTGAGGAACATGAGCGACTTCGCGACAGCGTGGAAGATGGTCAGGAAGAGCGCAACCCAGATCGTCTGATAGGTGCCGATTCCCGCGCACGCCACGATGAGACCGAGGTTCGAGATTGTCGAGTACGCGAGCACGCGCTTGGCGTTTCGCTGCGATATCGCGAGGACGGCGCCGACGAGGAACGTCACGCCACCGACGAAGGCGGTAAGGTAGCCGGGCATCGACGAGGAAAGATGGGGCGCGAGCCTGAGGAAAAGGTACACACCGGCCTTGACCATCGTGCTCGAGTGAAGGAGCGCGGAGATCGGGGTAGGAGCTACCATCGCGCCGAGAAGCCAGGACGAGAAGGGAAGCTGCGCTGCCTTGGTGAAGCCCGCGACGCAAAGGAGCGTGAGGGGGATCGCAAGGAACACGGGAGGAACCGACGCAAGCCGGTCGAACTCAAGGATACCGCCGTCGTTGGCAAGCACGATGATCGCGCCCATGTATGCAAGGCCTCCGGTGAGGTTCATGACGACCGCGCGGAAGGAGTTTCGAATCGCTTCCTCGGTCCTCGAGTATCCGATGAGGAGGAACGAACAAACCGTGGTGATCTCCCAGAAGAAATACATCCAGAGAATGTTGTTCGAGAGCACAAGACCGAACATCGCGGACATGAACACGAACAGCACGAGGAAGAAGTAGCGGCGGCGATCGGGCACGTCGGGATTCTCTTCCTGGTAGGTTTTCATGTAACCGGTGGCGAAGACTCCGATGAGTCCGCCGACGATGCCGACGATGAGCAGCATGATAATGGTCAGCTGATCGATCACGATGTCGGCATGAACGGGAATGGTTCCCCCGTACATGACTTCGAAGAAGATCGCGAGGGCAACCTGCGCGAACGCGAGAACGAGCGCGAGCTTCTTCTTGTATTTCACGGCGAGGAACGCAACCATTCCGGCCATGACCAGCTCGAGACCGAGCATCAGGGACTGAATCCACTCAGCGTCATACGAGATGCGAACCGGAAGGCTCTTCGCGTATTTCACGACGCATGCAATGGAAACGACCGCGAGCAACAGCGATGAGGCAAATACGAAGTATTTCCGGACATTGAACGCTTTGATACTCGCGACGACGATGCCGCACACAAGGGGCAGCAAGACAAGCAACAACGGCAAATCCATCTACGTACATCCTTATTATTAAGCATGACATTGTACCAGTGATCTTGCCAATTTGTAAATATATTGACACTCACGGCAAGTCGAAGCCATACTCGCGTTGCCATGCATAACATCTCGCGCTCCGCGCATTCCGTCATCGACTATTCATCGGACTTTTCCGGTTTCCTGAAAGGCTTAACCTGCCCCATCGCCCTAGTCTCTCCCGCGCTTTTCGACATCATGGGATCGCGCGCGACGCATGAAGAACTTGAGCGCGCATTTGTAAGCCTCGGCTTCCGCGAGCTGTGGACAATCTCATTCAATAAATATGATTTTATCGATAATCTTGAACGAGAAGCCGCGCAACGCGAAGAAGGGCTCACGCTTTTTTCCGCCTGTCCCTTCGCGCGCAGCCTTATCGCGGCTGAGTACCCGCGCATCTTCACCCGCATGACGCTTGCGTTGCCGCCTGCGGACAGAACCGCGCGTGCCGCGCGCGAAGCGCATCCCGACGCAACGCTCTTCTGGGTATCGCCGTGCTCCACCCGCGCAGAGGCCCTCCTCAAAAAGGATGCCGCTGACGGCGACTCGCTCCCCTTCGTCGATTATCTCGTACCCCTCCACACCGTTTTTCCCTCGATCCTCGCCGAGCTCGGTCTCGAGATCGGATCGTTTACTCGCGGGAATGAAGAATGCGACGAGAACGCATGCGAAGAAGATGCCTGCAAGGATGCATGCGCGACCGGACGCGTCGAAGTCATCGCGACGATAGCGGCAATGCGCTCGTACCTCGACGCCAATGCCTCCCCCGCGCGCAAAGACTCCGGCGATAAACCAATCGTTGAGTTCATTGCCTGCGAGCATGGTTGTTCCGACGGCGACTGGGCGCCACGCTTTGCGAAAGACGCAAGCTCCTGCCGTGCATGCGCGGAAAATTCTTCGATAGTTTTCACACGGTAATTCTCAAACGATATTTTTTATCGAATGAAACATATCGATACTAATTGCGAGAAATCGCACGCGCACGGGCTTATCACCCCGGAAAGAATCGGCTATACTCCGTCTCGAAATGGGTGGACGTTTTTTTAAAAGCGCGTCGTCGGAACAAATCGTCAGGAAGATGGTCCTGAAGGCGACGCTCGAGCGCAATTTGATCGAAGAAGGCGACAAGATTCTTGTGGCTGTTTCAGGCGGCAAGGACTCGACCGTTCTTGCATGGGCACTCGCGGCCATCAGGCCCGCGCTGAAAATCAACTATGAACTTCAGGCTATTCACATCTCGTCGGACTTTTGCGCTTGCTGCAAAAAATCTGCGCTCTCGGCGCGGCTCGCCGAATGGGGAATTCCGTTTAACGACCTCTTCGTTCCCATCATCGGAAGGCTCAAAGAAGGCCGCAAGATGAACTGCTATTGGTGCTCGACCCAGCGACGAACGGAACTCCTCAAGTACGCGGTCGAAAACGGATTCAACAAGATCGCGCTCGGTCACCATCTCGACGACATTATCGAAACCTTCATGATGAACATGATGAACTCCGGAAAAATGCTCGCGATGCCCATCAGGCTCAAATATGCAAAGTATCCGGTAAGCCTCATCAGGCCGCTCGCCTACCTCGAAGAACGCCAGGTAATCGATTACGCGAACGAAGCCGGAATCATGAAAGCCGCGTGTACCTGTCCCTACGGAAAAAACTCGGGACGAAAGGACATGCGCCGCCGAATTACCGAACTGACGAAGGACATGCCCGACGCAAAGCGTCGTATACTCGACTCGCTTTCCGCCGGTGCGAAAGATCTTCTCATCGAGGATGCGGAACAAGACACTCCGGATCGCGAATAACGCCGCCAAACGCCGCCAAACACCGCACAAATCACTTCACACAATTCACCGCATAAAAAAAGCCCGTCAGGATTCTGACGGGCCAAACATACAGCGAAGGAAAATTACTTCTCGGTGTCGAAGTCGTTCGTGAGTTTTGCCTTTTCGAGAAGCCACAGGACGAGCGACAGGATCATGCCGACGATGGTCGCGAGGGTCATTCCCGAGAGCGCGGCCTGTCCGACGGGAACCTTGACGCCGCATACGCCGACGATGAGTACGACGGCGGTAAGCATGAGGTTCTTTGCCCTGGAATAATCAACCTTCTGGTCAACGAGGAGACGGATACCGCTCGCGGCGATTACGCCGAAAAGCAGTATCGAGACGCCGCCCATGACCGCAGTCGGAATCGACATGATGATCGCGGCGAGCGTGCCCGAGAACGCGAGGATGATAGAGATGATAGCGGCTCCGCCGATAACGCGCACGGAATACACGCGGGTGATCGCCATGACGCCGATGTTCTCGCCGTAGGTGGTCGTCGGGACGGATCCCATGAGACCGGAAAGGGTCGTCGAGATACCGTCCGAGAAGAGCGAGCGGTGAAGTCCCGGATCCTTCGTGAGATCCTTGCCGATGATGTTTCCGGTCACGATGAGGTGGCCGATGTGCTCGGAGATGACGACGAGCGCGGCGGGAAGAATGATGAGGACCATATCGAGCTGAAATTTCGGGAAGCTGAAATTCGGGAGCGCGAAAATCGGGGCGGCGGCGATTTTCGAAAAGTCGACGAGTCCGAAGGCCATCGCGGTGAGGTAACCGACGACAATCGCGACGAGTATCGGGATTACCGCGAAGAACTTGCGGAAGAGGACTGAGCCGAAGAACGCGACGCCAAGGGTGATCATCGAGACGGCGACGACTTTCGGGTCCATGGTCGCTCCCTGCGCGGGAAGGAGACCTGCCATGCCGGCGGCTGTTCCGCCGAGGTCAAGACCGATGAGGGCGACAACCGGTCCCATCGCGGCGGGAGGAAGGACAACGTCGATCCACTTGATGCCAACGAGCTTGATGAGCAGGGCGACGGCCATAAAGACGCAGCCGACGACGACGAAGCCGCCGAGCGCGAAATTGAACGCACCCGCCGCGATTCCGCCCATGGCCGCGAGAACGGCAAAGGTCGGCGCGAGGAACGCGAAGCTGGAGCCGAGGAACGCGGGAGCCTTTCCCTTGCAGATAACGAGATACAAAAGGGTTCCGATACCGTTCATGAGCAAAACGATGGCCGGATTGATACCGAAGAGCATCGGAACGAGAATGGATGCTCCGAACATGGCGAAAAGGTGCTGGAAGCTCAGGGGAAGGCCTTTCGCAAAGCCGACTTTCTGGTCGACCTGGATAATTGGGCGCGACATGAAAACTCCTTGGATTGGGTGATAATGATACCGATCAGGGTATTTTGATTATTTTAACATTTATTGAAGAAAATGGGGAAAAAACCGGTTGGTATTTGATATTCATCCCAATAATGCAAGAATATGCATTTTGTTGGATTTTTCTTGCATTAAATGCATATTTATGCATTGACAGATATCCTACATTTTGGTAGGGTGCTGATAACAAGAGCAGACAACATAGACATGACAACGACGTCAATTTCCCCTGGTGGAAATTGACGTTTTTTTTAAGCCTTTTCCCGTACGGGGGCTCCTGACCCCTTACGCGAAAGGCAAAACGAAAAAAGCGGCAACGATGTCCCTTACACGGGATCCGTTGCCGCTTTTTTTTATTGAAAGGAGATTTACATGACCTACATACCGGAGTCGGTATCGGAGATAAAAGTCGAGAACGTCAGTATGACCTATCCGGAAGAGGGCGGGCGGAGCGTCACGGCCCTTGCCGACGTGAGCCTCGATATCCAGAAAGGCGAGTTCATCTCGCTGCTCGGCCCGTCGGGCTGCGGCAAGACGACGCTCCTGAGAATCATCGCCGACCTGCTCGAGCCGACCGAGGGATGCGTGACCGTCTCGGGCTCATCCCCGCGCGCGGCACGGCTCGATAAAAAGTACGGCATCGTCTTTCAGAATTCCGTGCTCTACGACTGGAGAACCGTCAGGAAAAACGTCAGGCTGCCCCTCGAGGTAATGGGAGTCAGCAAGGACGAAAGGGAAGCGCGGGTGGACTCGATGCTCGAACTCGTCGGACTTTCTGACTTTGAAAAGCATTACCCGAGACAGCTCTCGGGCGGCATGCAGCAGCGCGTCTCGATCGCGCGAGCGCTCGCCATCAATCCCGAGATCCTCCTCATGGACGAACCGTTTTCGGCACTCGACGAATTCACGCGGGAGAAGCTCCATGAGGACCTGCTCCGCATCTGGAGGCGAACGAACAAAACGGTCGTCTTCGTCACGCACAACATCGCGGAATCCGTGTACCTGTCGGATCGCGTATGCGTGCTCTCCCCGCACCCCGGACGCCTTTCTGCCGTTGTCGACATTACGCTGCCGAGACCCCGGGTCAAGGAAATGCGCGAGTCACCCGAGTTCTTTTCGCTCGTTTCGCGAATACGAAACAGCTTTGAGGGGGTATAGCGATGGAAAGGATCGAAACGCTGTCCGGAATAACGAAGAAAATGGCGCGGCGCGAAAGTCGCCGCGAGAGAGCGCGGGAAGAACGCATCGCACGAGAGCCGGATGCACTCACCCGGTTTGTCGCATCCGACCGGTTCGTGACGCTCGCGTGGATCGCGTTCATCGTCCTCGCCTGGGAACTCGCGTCATTTACGCTCTCGCAGGTATTCCATGACCGCATGACCGCGAGCAAGCTGCCGTACCTGCACGGCATTCTCGCGACCGTCGCGCACAACCCGATCCTTCTCGGCACTGCGTGCGCCACGACGCTTTCCCGGGCGATTCTCGGCTTCGCCGTCGGCGCCCTCATCGGGTTTGCCCTCGCCATCGCGATGAGCGTTTTCCGTTCCGTCGAGCGGATCGCGTATCCGTACCTTCTCCTTTCGCAGATGATACCGATCCTCGGGCTCGCGCCCGTGCTCATCTCGATCGTGCACAAGGTCAAGTTCGGTTCTGTCACGATTCCCGCGAGCGACATAACGCGCGTCATCATCGCCGGATACATAACGTTCTTTCCCGTGGCGGCTAACGTGCTTGCGGGACTCAAGGCGGTCGACGTCGACAAGAGAAACCTCATGTACTGCTACGCCGCGGGAAAGCCAGTGACGTACGCGAAACTCATGATCCCCTTCTCCCTTCCGTTTCTGTTCACCGGGCTCAAGATCGCGGCGCCCATGGCGGTAACCGCGTCGATCCTCGTCGACAGTCTCGGAGCGGCCGAAGGCATCGGCTACAACCTCACCTACGCCCTCTATACGGGATCCTATCCCATCTTCTGGGCGACGGTCCTGTGCAGCGCAACGATGGGCATCCTCGGCTATTACGCGGTCGTCGCCGCGGAGCGCGCAGCGCTTCCCTGGCGCGTCACCGTCAAGAAGGGAGGGAAGTAACATGGGCGCAACCAATGTCGCGAGAAAGCTTCCGTCCCCGTCGCGGGTCCTCGACACGGCGCTCGCCTTTGTACTGCCCATCGCGTTCGGCGTCGCGCTTATCTCGCTTTGGGAAGCGGGAATCATCCACCGGATACTCGGCGTCAAGACGCTGCAGCTCCCGCTGCCGAGCCGCATCCTCGCGGTCTTCTGCGAAAACGCGGGAAAGATAGTTCCCGACGCGGCGTCGACGCTCTCCACCGCGCTCGGCGGCCTCATGGTCGGCTCCGCGCTCGGCTTTCTCGTCGCGGTCACGGCGACCTTCTTTCCCCGCTGGGGTTATGGCGGACTCACCGTGCTCTCCGCGTTCAACGCGATCCCGATCGTCGCGCTCTCGCCGATCACGAACGTATGGTTTACGTCTCCCGCCATTGCGAAGGGTGCGGTCGTCTCGCTTGTGTGCATGGTCGCGATGGCGGTAAGCGCCTACCGGGGACTCAACGACGTTAAGCCGTTCTCGATCGACCTCATGCAATCCTACGCGGCGGGGAAACGCACGACGTTCCTCAAGCTTCGCCTTCCGAATTCGCTGCCGTACGTTTTTACGGGAATCCGGGTAAACGTCGCGTCGGCAATGATCGGCACGATCGTCAGCGAGTATTTCTCGTCGGCGAGCAAGGGGCTCGGCTATGGAATCCGGAACAAGCTCTCGACGGGACAGTTCCCGCTCGGATGGGCGTACATCGTCGGCGCGTCGATCGTCGGCATCGCGCTGTATCTCGCGGTCGCGGCCCTCGAGGCAGCGGCGACGGCAGAAAAAAAAGCCTGACCCTTACACAGGCTGATTGCTTTTGATATCGCGGGTTCCGAACGGCACCCGATATGCAACGATATTACGATTTTGGAGGTACTACAATGAGAACACGGAACAACAAGTTGCTCGGCGCGGTCTGCGTCCTGGCGCTCGTCGCCCTTCTCGCAAGCTGCGGTAACAAGGGCGCGTCCGCGGCCAAAAAAGCTCCCGGAGAACTTGAAGAGCTCACCTTGCACCTGAAATGGCTGCCGCAGGCGCAGTTTATGGGATACTACGTGGCGAACGCGAAGGGATACTACGCGGACGAGGGACTCAAGGTCACGATCACTCCGTGCGACGGAACGATCGCGCCCGAGCAGGGCGTGAGCACCGGAACCGCGGACATCGGCGTTTCCTGGGTACCTACGCTCCTTACCTACAAGGCTCAAGGATATGACTTCGTGGAAGTCGCGCAGGTCTTCCAGAAGTCCGGTCTTCTTCTCGTCTCGAAAAAGAAAGCGGGAATCGACTCGGCCGCAAAGATCACCAAGACGACCAAGGTCGGAAACTGGGGTCTCGGAAACGAGTATGAGGTAAAGGCCCTTCTGCAGAAGCAGGGACTCCCGACAACCTACGTCAACCAGGACTTCACGATGAACGCGTTCGACAAGGGAGACATCGACCTTGCTTCCGCGATGACCTACAACGAGTATGGCCTCGTCATCAACAAGTACCAGGGCGCAATGGGATACGGTGCGGATAACGTGAACGTGATCGACATGAACGCCGAGGGAGTCGCGATGATGGAGGACTGCCTCTTCGTCTCGAAAGAATGGCTCAAGGATCCGAAGAACGAGGACAAGCTCGTACGGTTCCTCAAGGCATCGCTCAAGGGATGGAAGGAAGCGTGCGCCGACACCGACGCGGCCGCCGACATCGTCATGAAGGCCGGTTCAAGCGTCTCGATCGATCACCAGAAGTTCATGGCAGCACAGGTCAAGAAACTGGTCGATCCGGATGCCACGCCGATCGGAACCCTCGACACGGCAAAGCTCGCGCAGACCCTTGATCTCACCAAGAAATACGCCGAGCTCGGAGACGCGAGCGCGATGGACAAGCTGAAAGCCCTCACCCTCGAGGACCTGTACACGGATAAATACCTCAAACTCGCGGCAAAATAGCGGGAGAGAGTTTGATCGGGTTTTCCCCTTGGGGTAGAGAGTCCTCGGGGGAAAACCATCACGACGGAGGCGAACAGATGAAAGCGGTGGTTGAACAGATTATGGCGGAAGCAATCCGCAAAGTGAGCGCCGAGCTCTATTCCGGTATGGTTTCATTCGCGCAGAGCCTCGTGCAGACTCCGAGCATCAGCGGCACCGAGAAAGCGCTCGCAGACCTCGATCTCGCAGAAATGAAAAAACTCGGGTACGACGAAGTATTTCGAGACGATCACGGAAACGTCGTCGGCATCGTGCGGGGCACAATCCCCGGGCCGACAATAATGTATAACTCGCACATGGACCATGTGAGTCCGGGTGACGCCGCAAACTGGGAAGGATACGATCCCTACGGCGGAAAGATCGACGTGTGCGCGGTCGACACCCAGGATAAAACCGAAAAAGAACAGGCCGAATGCATTCACGGGCGCGGATCTTCCGACGTGAAATGCGGCGAGGCCGTGCAGATATACGCGGGCGGCGTGCTCGCGAAGCTCAAGGCAAAGGGATTTCCCGTCAAGGGCAATTTCATGTTTACCGGCGTCGTGCAGGAAGAGCCTGCGGAGATGGTCGGCATGAGGCACCTCGTGGAGAAAACGCTCCCCGCGAAGGGGCTTACCTACGACGCGATGGTCTCCTCCGAGGCGACATCGCTCAAGCTCTATTGCGGCCATCGCGGCCGCGTCGAGATGCTCGCGACCGTGTACGGAAGAACGAGCCACGGCAGCGCGCCCTGGCTCGGAATCAACGCGATCTACAAGGCGATGCCGCTCATCGCGAAGATCAAGGACGAACTGTATCCTGCGCTTCCGAAAGATCCGGACGTCGGCAAGGCGTCGATATCGCTCAACATCATCGAGTGCTCTCCCGGCGCGCTCTCGATCGTACCCGACCGCTGCATGCTCTCGCTTGATCGCAGAACCATCCCCGGCGAAACCTCGGAAGGCGCTCTCGCAGAGATACGCTCGATAATCGACGAGCTCTCCCGGGCTGACAGCGAGTTCAAGGCGGACGTCGTCGTCAAGACAGCAGTCGAAACTTCATACACCGGTATCTCTTATAACGCCGTCAAGGAAATGGCGCCGTGGAAAATATCGAAGGAGCACACGGTCGTCAAGGCTGCTGCCGCCGCGCTCGAAGCCGTCGGCATCCCGGTCAAGTACGGTTACTGGGATTTCGGAACCGACGCGAGCAAGACCTGCGGCCTCGACCGCAAGCCCACGATCGGTTTCTCGCCGATGCAGGAGCAGTACGCTCACACTCCGTACGACAAGTGCCGCACCGACTTCATGAAAAAAGCGCTTGAGGGAAACGTTGCGATATTCTTCAACGTCGCAGCGCAAGACGCTGAAGCCTTCGCTCCGGTCGAATGGTAAGGGGGAAAACATGGACCTCATCATAAAGAACGGAACCGTCGTTACCGAATCGGGCTCGTTTCTCGCGGATGTCGGAATCGCGGGAGGAAAGATCGCATGCGTCGGAATGAACCTCGACGACAAGGGCGCGAAGGTCGTCGACGCTCGGGGGATGCTCGTCCTTCCCGGCGCAATAGACGTCCACACCCATCTCGCCATGCCGTTCGGCGGAACCGTCTCTGCTGACGATTACGAGTCCGGGACCCGCGCCGCCGCGTGTGGCGGAGTTACGACCGTTTTCGATTACGCGATTCAACGGAAGGGTAAGGGAATCATCGAAACCGTCAAGGCGAGGCGCGAAATGGCGGAGCCGTCCGCGTGCGTCGACATCGCGTTCCATTGCGCGGTAACCGATCTCAACGACGGCGCCGTCCTCGACGAGTTCTCCGATGCGGTTGCGTACGGGATATCGAGTCTCAAGTGCTTCATGGTCTACAAGAAAGAAGGCATGATGGTTGACGACGGAACGTTCGCGAAAATTCTCCTCAAGGGAAAAGAAACGGGGATGCTCACGAACGTGCACGCGGAAAACCCTGACCTCATCGACATGCGCGTCGCGGGCTTTCTCGCCGAAGGAAAGACTTCCCCGTGGTACCACTATCTTTCGCGGCCGGAATTCGTCGAAGCCGAAGCGGACATCCGTGCGATCCATTGGGCAAAATCGCTCAACGCCCCGCTCTATATCGTACACCTCGCAAACGCCGAAGGAGTCGCCGCAGTAACGGCGGCTCGCGATGCCGGTCACGAAATCTACGCCGAGACCTGCCCGCAGTATCTACACTTTACCTCGGACGTATACAAACGCGACGACGGAAGAAACTTCGTGTGCTCGCCTCCCATCAAGGGAGAGGAAAGCCGCGCGGCTCTTTGGCAGGCAATCGCGCGCGGGGACATCTCGACCGTCGCGACCGATCATTGCCCGTTCCAGCAATCCGAAAAGGACTGGGGAAAGGACAACTTCACAAAGATACCGAATGGCTGCGGCGGAATCGAAACGCTGTACCCGTATCTTCTGAGCGCAGCAAACGAAGGAAAGATCACCTTCTCAAAAGCGGTCGAGCTGTGCTCGACCAATCCTGCGAAAATATTCGGCTGTGAGTCGAAGGGATCGATTACTGTCGGGAAGGACGCGGACATCGTGATCTACGATCCTGCCAAACGGTTTACCGTAACCGCCGCCGGCACGCACTCGAAGTGCGATCACACGATTTGGGAAGGGCTTTCGCTCACGGGATATCCGGTCAAGACGTTCCTCAGGGGAAACCTCGTCTATGACTCGGGTGATTTCGTCGGAAAGCCCGGCATGGGCCGTTTCGTCAAGCGCGCGGGAAGAAAGCCCGTCGCGCCCTCTGCATGACCGAAGGAGGACCATCATGGCAACAGTCGCATCGATCGTGAGGGAATTCGGCTCCCCCGTCGCCGGTGAAGAAGCCTCGCGCTGTCTTCTCTGCCACGACGCACCGTGCGCGGCGGCCTGCCCGAAAGGACATGACCCGGCAAGCTTTGTGCGTTCCGTCAGGTTCGAGCGGACACGCGGGTGCCTCGAATCCGTTGGCGGCGGAAATGACTGCGCGGAATGCGAGGCGCAGAGCAAACGCAACCTCGCCGCAGGAACGCCGTGCGAGCTTGCGTGCATTCACTACGATTTCCCGGTACGGATTCCGGGAATCGCGAAGAGCGTCGCCAAAACTGACCATCCGGTGACAGGCCGCGGATTCAGCGAAATCGACCTCTCGATAAATTTCTGCGGCGTACAATGCGAGAACCCTTTTTTTCTTTCATCGTCGGTAGTTGCAAGCGGCTATGACATGTGTGCCGCAGCATTTCGCGCAGGCTGGGCCGGAATCGTGTATAAAACGATCGGCTTCATCACGCCGAAGGAAGTATCCCCGCGGTTCGCAGCGCTCTCGAAAGAAAGCAGGCCCTTTCTCGGGTTCAGGAACCTCGAGCAGATTTCCGACAAACCGCTCGCGGAAAACCTCGACATACTCAAGCGGCTCAAAAGGGATTTTCCCTCAAAGGTAATCGTTAGCTCCATCATGGGGCAAAGCGAAAGCGAATGGACAGAGCTTGCGCGGCTATCCGAAGAAGCGGGTGCCGATATCATCGAGTGCAACTTTTCTTGTCCGCACATGACGGCCGGCTCGCTCGGGTCGGACGTCGGGCAGAATCCGGAACTTGTCGCGCGCTTTACCGGAGCCGCGAGGCGGGGAACAAAGCTCCCCATCCTCGCAAAGATGACGCCGAATATCGGCAACATGGAACCTCCGGCGATCGCCGCCATGGAATCGGGTGCGAACGGAATCGCGGCAATCAACACGATCAAGAGCCTGACGGCGATAGACCCGGACACGCTCGCGGCTACTCCTGCAATTGCGGGAAAGTCGTCCGTCTCGGGATATTCGGGAAAGGCAGTAAAACCGATCGCGCTCCGCTTTATCCATGATATCGCGTCCCATCCGGCTCTCGCCGAAGCAGAGCTCAGCGGAATGGGAGGCATCGAGACATGGCGGGACGCGCTCGAGTTTATCCTGCTCGGCTGCGCGAACGTGCAGGTGACGACGGCGGTAATGCAATACGGATACCGCATCATCGATGACATGGTCGCCGGTCTCAAGGGATACATGGCAGACCGCCTCGTGTCCTCGGTCGATGAACTCGTCGGCGCTGCCCTGGTAAACCTCGTGAGCCCGAATGAACTTGACCGTGACAGCATCGTATACCCGTCCTTCAACCGCGCCGAGTGCGTCGGGTGCGGCAGGTGCCGCATCGCATGCGCAGACGCTGGCCACCAGGCAATCGAATGGGGAACCGATCGAGTGCCACGGCTCGCCGCAAAAAAATGCGTTGGCTGCCACCTGTGCCTGCTTGTTTGCCCTCACGGGGCAATCGGGTCGGGGCACAGGGCGCAGAGAACACAAAGCGCGCATCAGGCCAAAAGCCTTGCGTAAAGTCAATACGAAACGATAAAGGAGACTTATATGAAACCCGAAGAAATCTCGCGGACATCCGCGACGTACAACCTGCAATCCTGGTCAAAGCAGCGCGGGCTCAACCCGATCCCGATCGCGCGCGGCGAGGGAATATACTTCTGGGACCATTCGGGCAAACGCTATTCCGACATGTCCTCGCAGCTCGTCAACCTCAACCTTGGTCACGGTAACCGCGCGATCATCGACGCGATCAAGGAACAGGCTGAAAAATACTGCTACATATCCCCGAGCTACGGATCTGAGCCGCGTGCCGAACTCGCGAAAATGGTCGTCGAGCTCATGCCGGACAACATCGCCAAGGTGTTCTTCACGAACGGCGGAGCCGACGCGAACGAGAACGCGATCAAGATGGCGCGTATGGTCACGGGCCGCAACAAGATATTCTCCCGTTACCGGAGCTACCACGGCTCCACCTTCGGATCGGGAAATCTTACCGGAGAGCCGCGCCGCTATCCTCTCGAGCCGGGTGTCCCGGGATTCGTAAAGTTCTTTGATCCCTACCTGTACCGCGAGCGGATTCACTTTGAATCGGAGGCAGAAGCTTCCGAATACTATGTCTCGAAACTCAGGGAGCAGGTATTGTACGAAGGGGCAGACAATGTCGCGGCGATAGTGCTCGAAACCATCACCGGCTCGAACGGCGTCATCATCCCTCCCAACGGATACCTTCAGGGCGTACGGAAAATTTGCGACGACTACGGAATCATGCTCGTCTGCGACGAGGTCATGGCGGGCTTCGGCAGAACCGGAAAGATGTTCGCGTTCGAGCACTGGGGCGTCAAGCCCGACATCGTCTCCTTCGCAAAAGGCGTCACGTGCGGCTACGTGCAGCTCGGCGGCGTCGCCGTAAGCAAGAAGATCGCCGAATACTTTGACGACCACTTTCTCTCGTGCGGGCTCACCTACAGCGGACATCCGCTCGCGTGCGCCGCGGGTGTCGCCTGCGTCCGCTTCTACGGAGAAAACGGAGTTCTCGAAAACGTAAACGCCGTCGGTGCCGTCCTTGGAACCCTCCTCGAGGAAATCAAGGCAAGGCATTCATGCGTGGGCGACGTTCGCTACAAAGGACTCTTTGCCGCGGTAGAACTCGTCAAGGACAAGAGAACGAAGGAAGCGCTCGTATCCTACGGAAAGGATCCCGATGGCGTCATGAAAAAAATCGTCGGAAAGCTCGCGTCGCGCGGTTTCATGACCTACTCTCACGAGAACATGATCATCGTCGCGCCGCCTCTTATCATCACCGAAGCCCAACTCCGCGAAGAACTTGCGAAGCTCGACGAAACGCTTTCGGAGGTAGACGCGGAATGCAAATGAAATATCAGATGCCGACCCGCGTGGTCATGGGAACCGGCTGTCTCGTCAAAAACGCCGAGGAGCTCGCGCCTCTCGGAGACAAGGCCCTCATCGTCACCGGAGCCGCTTCCGCGCGCGCGTCGGGAGCGTTTGATGACGCAATCGCCGCCCTCACGAAAAACGGACAAGGCTACGCGGTCTTCGACAAGATTCCCGCGAATCCCGGAACCGGGTGCGTCGCGGAAGGAGCCTCGGTCGCGCGGATGAACGGCTGCGACTTCGTGCTCGCGATCGGCGGCGGGTCTCCCATGGACGCCGGAAAGGCGATAGCGCTCGTCGCCGGGGAAAACGTCCCGATCGCCGAGCTCTTCTGCGGGAAATACGGAGATTCAATTCTTCCGATTGCGTGCGTACCCACGACGGCAGGTACGGGATCGGAAGCGACGCAATACGCGATTATCACGAACGACGCCGCGGAAACAAAAACAGGCATCGCCGCGCCCGGCCTTTTTCCGCGCGTCGCGTTTCTCGACGCGACCTACATGAAGACTGCGTCGAGGAGCACGATGGTCAACACCGTAATCGACTCGCTCTCGCACTCCATCGAGGGAATCATCTCGAACCGCGCCGGGCCGCTTACCGACGCGCTCGCGCACGAAGCGCTGTCGATCATCGCCGCGGCCTTTCCCGCGCTCGCGGGAAACACCCTTTCCGACGGCGACCGGGATCGGCTCCTCTACGCATCGACGCTCGGCGGCATGGTCATTGCCAATACGGGAACGACGGCTCTCCACGCGATGGGCTACCCGCTCACCTATTCCCGCGACATCGATCACGGGCGGGCAAACGGACTCATCCTCGCGGACTTCCTCGCGTTCGTGCAAAAGACCCGACCCGACCTCGTGCAAAAAGTTCTCGAGCCGATGAAGATGAACTCGCTCGCGAGCCTCTGCTTTACCCTCGCGCGCCTCCTCGGAAAGCCCGACGCGATGACCGACGAGGAACTCGAAAGATACGCGGCGAAGGCGATCACGGCGAAAAACATCGCCAATTCCGCAGTGGCTCCGACTGAACGGGACATGCTCGCCATTTACCGGGATTCCTTCTCGCGTTCGGGCCAGACGACGGGACTTGCGAACTCGCGGCACGCAACGATCGAGTTTATCGCGTGCGAAGACTATCTTCCCGCAAAGCATTTCCGCACCGTCCCGCCCAGGCTCAAGGACGTCCCCTGCGGAAACACGGAAATACCGGTGATGATAGAGCTTTCCCCGAAACTTGCGTCGGAAATGTCATTCCCCGTAACCTGGGATGGAAAGGTGTTTGGCTATGTGCACGACAACGAGCGGATCGCGTCGATCTTTACGGGTGATATGGCCAAGGGATACGATTCTCGCCGGATATACCTCAACGACTGGGGCGATGCGTTTCTCCTGACTTTCGAAAACGGAACCCGCGATCGCGAGATAACGCGCTTCGTCCATACGAGGGAAATACAGAGTCTCTTTGCGCGCTGTAATATATTGCCGGAAAACGTGTACGAAATGTAAAAAAATATTTCACGGGCGCGCGGCGATTCTCTCCCGCCGCGCGTCTTTTTTTGATTAAAAAGGATTACCAGTTTTCGCCGAGGCGCTCGAAATATCCTTGCGGATGCGCGCATGCGGGGCACACCTTCGGAGCTTCTTTTCCTACATAAATGAAACCGCAATTGATGCATCTCCAGGTAGTCGGGGATTCCTGCACCCACATATCGTTCGCCTTGATATGCGCCATCATCGCCTCGTACCGCTTGGCATGCTGCTTCTCCGCGATCGCGATATTTTCCATCACGATGGCGACGACGTCGAATCCTTCCTCGCGCGCTGTCTTGGCGAAGTCGGGATACATGTGCTGCCATTCGTGGTTTTCACCGGCAGCTGACTGTTCCAGATTCTCGAGCGTGGTGCCGATAAAGCCCGCTGTTCCGCTCGCGGTTATGTCGAGCCCGGCGCCGCCTTCGAGAAACTTGAAAAGACGCTTCGCATGTTCCTTTTCCTGTTCGGCAGTCTCGAGGAAAATCTGCTGGATCTGGATGAAACCCTCGTCCTTTGCCTTGCTTGCCCAGTAGGTATACTTATTGCGCGCCTGAGACTCGCCCATAAATGCGGCAAGGATGTTCTGCTCCGTCTTCGATCCCTTGATTGACTTCATTTTTCTCCTCCATAATATTCTGCGGGTTTTTCCCGCAATTTCCGGTTCTCACGAACCGGTATGCCGATCCCGACACGCGGGACAAACTCCAAAAAAATCGAGCCGATGTGACGAAACGCGATAGCCGCTGAGCGCTTCTGCCCTTTCGTCGAGCGAGGCATCGCTTTCCATGGCGATATCCTCAACCTTGCCGCATGACTCACATACTACATGGTAATGTCCACTTGCGTTACCGTCAAATCGATCGGTTCCGCTCCCCGACCGGAGAACCCTGATCAGTCCTCGTTCGGAAAGAAATGCCAAATTGCGGTACACCGTACCGAGACTCAGATCGGGAAAATCTGCCTTGAGCTTGTCATAAATCCAGGCCGCCGTCGGGTGGGATGTAGTCTCCGATAAAACCCGGGCGATTGCCTCACGCTGACGGGTATTTCGCGGTGAAGTGACTTGTTTATTAGTAATCATTACTGATAACGATGATACCATGAGGATGTCGACTTGTCAACCAAGTGAAACAAAATAGTTCAGCGATTTTCTGACGAACTCATCAGGGCGGTATATAGTATTTCCATCCGGCGTTGCCGTGATAAAAAAAATTGAAAGAAAAAAAGGAAAAAACATGAAACTGACAACAGGAAAAGCCCTGCTCCTCGCAAGCGCGATTGCGTCCCTCGCAGGATGCGCGACAAGCCGGGGCGAACTCAACGTTATGATCAACCAGGGAGATAATCCTTCAAGCGACAAATTCGTCACAATCGCCTCCGTTAACGATTCACGGACATTCGTATTAAAAGCGCATGATCCCTCCGAACCCACCCTCCGCGACGGCAAAATCGGCGATAAAAACCTTACTTCGCGCGCCATAGCCAGAAAGCGAAACGCATACGGTAAGGCTCTCGGCGATATCCTTCTCCCCGAGAATCGTACCGTCGCCGATATCGTCCGCGAAGCGACCGTAAAAACCCTTCGGGAGAAGGGCTATGTCGTTATCGACAAGGACTCACCTGACTTCTCAAAAGCGACACCCCTCACCATTACCATAAAGGAATTCTGGTGCTGGATATCCCCGGGCGCGTTAACCGCCGCGCTCGAGCATCGCGAAACCATCGATCTCTCGGGCACGGGACTCTTTGTCTCGGGCGATAGCGCAGAGGCAACGGGGTATATTCGACTCAAAAGCGCCGCCGCCGGTTCCAGCGCCTGGCAAAACTGCCTCGAAAAAGGTGTTGAAGCCTATATGACCGACCTCAAGGGCAAACTCAAATAAGAAGCAGACACGGGCGACGAGTTCTTCCCCGGAAGTCGCGTTGCCCGTCTCGTCCGCGAACTGAACACTTGCGCCTATTCTTCGAGATCCTTCCGCCAAAGCTCCCAACCCGCAAGCGGTTTTCCCCCGATCGACCGATACAGGGCCTTTGCCCGCTCGTTCCAGTCAAGAACAGCCCATTGGAGACAAAAGGCGTTTTCCGCGCGAGCTTTATCCCCCAGGTACGAAATGAGTTTTCGGGCAATACACTGCCCTCTCCACGGCTCATCGACGAAAATATCTTCTATATATAAGCCTGTTTTTCCGCGAAAGGTCGAGAAGTTGCGATAATAAACGATAAACCCGACAGGCTGGCCGGCACCCTGCCCTTCGCTCTCCTTCTCCGGTTCACTCCAGGCAATCGCGGCGCCAATCAAGTGATGTTCAAAAAGCGCTTTCCGGATGTCTTCCTCGGTCGCCTGAACTTTAGAGGAGAGTCCTTCATAGTCGGCGAGGGCGCGGATAAAACCGAACACAATTCCCGCATCCGTTTCGCGCGCGTCCCGAATGGAGATGGTACCTCCACCGCTCATCGCTTTCCCGAGTGACAGCCTGCGCAGCCGGAAGATGACGCATGGGAGACAAGCCGATACCATTGACCGAGTTCCTTGATTTCCGAAGCTTCCTCCTCGCAGGAAGCGCGAAGCTCGAGAGCCCTGAACGAGTCCTCGATCTCCGCGTCGGTCACCGAAAAACCTTCCGCCTCGAGAGCCCGTCGAAATTCCTCCCGATCCCCCGCCTGATACAGGCGAGAGCGAAACTCGCCGTCATTCTTGCACGCGGCGACAAAAGCGAATGCGTCATGCATCGACATTTTTTTCCCCCTTGGGCTTAAGCCCGTATTTCGCGACCCGAAGACCGAGAATCCGCTCGGTCACCCCGAGCCTTTCTGCGGTCCGCGCGACGTTACCGCCGTGCCGGGCAAGTTCCTCGGATATGATATCACGCTCGATCGAAGCCATGGTCTCCGCGAGCGTCTCCCCGCGGCCCGTCTTTGCTCCGCTTTCGCGCTGGAGACTCGGGGGAAGATGATAGGAATGAATGGTTCCGTCGGTCGTGAGAATCACCGCCCGTTCCATGCAGTTCTCGAGCTCGCGCACGTTGCCCGGCCAGTCGTATGCCATGAGAAGGCTTACCGCGGGCGGCGCAATGTTCCGGATCTCCTTCGAATGCTCGCGCGCGAATTTTTCTACGAAATGGTTCGCAAGAAGCATGATGTCGGTCTTGCGCTCGCGCAGGGGGGGAACGACGAGGGGAAACACGTTCAGCCGGTACCACAGGTCCTCGCGGAAAGTTCCGCCCCGAATGAGCGCGGGAAGGTCGCGGTTCGTCGCGGCGATAACGCGGATGTTTACCCTGATCGTCTCGGTGCCGCCGATCCGCTCGAACTCGCGCTCCTGCAGCACCCGCAGGAATTTGCTCTGCACGGCAAGCGGCATCTCCCCGATCTCGTCGAGGAATATCGTGCCGCAGTCGGCCATCTCGAAGCGTCCGACACGGCGAGACGTCGCATTGGTGAATGACCCTTTCTCGTGCCCAAAGAGCTCGCTTTCGATAAGCGACTCGGGAATCGCCGCGCAGTTGAGCTTGACGAAGGGCCGGCCGGCGCGCGGGGAACCGTAATGAATCGCGTGCGCGATCCGCTCCTTTCCGACGCCGCTTTCGCCCAGAATGAGAACGGTGGCGTTCGTGGCGCTCACCTGCTCAAGTTCATTGTACAAAAGCCGCATGATCTTGGAGTTGCCGATGACGTTTTCGGGCCGCCAGTGATTTTCAAGTTCAGCCTGAAGACGGGTGTTCTCGCACTTGAGCGACTCGACCTCCTCCTGGGACGCCTGCCGCTGGCGGACCGCGAGGCTGATCGCCGATGCGACGATTTCGAGAATGCGCGCGTATTCGTCGAGATTGGCTGAGGGATCGTAGATCAAGTCGATGCCGATCGTTCCCGCTGTCTCGCCGGGAAGCCTGATCGGAACGCATACAAAGGAAATATCCCGCTTGTCGGCTTTTTTCCGGGAGCCCGTCCGGTCGAGAAACCGGGGCTCTTCCGCGACGCGGGGAACGACGACTGCGCGCCCCGTCTCGATCACTTCTCCGGTTATGCCTTCCCCGGGCCGGTATCTTCCGCGGGCGACTTCTTCGGGCCCCAACCCCCAGGCTTCCTCGATCGCGATCTCGCCCGTTTCGCGGTTGTAAATTGCGATGATGCCCCGCAGGATGTCGAGATGAAAGGCGATTTTTTCCAGAACGGGAGCGAGCACTGATTCAAGCGTCGCCGACTCCGCAAGCAAGCTGCAGATTTCGTAGACGAGTCGGACTTCATATGATTCGCGGGGTTCGGTATCCGCAGGAATGTCACCCATGCTGCTCCCTCGGAACGCCTTCGGGTCGGGCAAACGGAAAGCCTCGATACCGACAGGCCTTCCTGAATAAATATACAATAAAAATGCATAAATCTGCATTTTTTGTCAATACCAAATGGAAAGATACCTCAAAAACCGTGTTTGTCCGACATTTCCGTAGGAAATGCGGTATGCGCCGGTTACGAAAATGTAGGAAAGTTCCCGGAAAAAACCTCGTGCTTATGCCGAACGAGGCATCAATCATCATTGTTCAAACTTTATTTCCTTGCCACATAAAGATTTAAAAACTTTATTTTCGTAAAAAGCAATCTTGGCACGGAACTTGCTTTGTACATGGTATCAGCGCGTCCAGATCCGGATACGAAATCGGATTCGGCTACGACTGAAAACCACCTCCAGGAGAGGCAACATGCGTAAAATCGCTATCTACGGTAAAGGCGGAATCGGCAAGTCTACAACGACCCAGAATACGGTCGCGGCGCTTGCCGAAATGGGAAGAAACATGATGGTCGTCGGTTGCGACCCCAAGGCGGACTCAACCCGCCTGCTTTTGGGCGGCCTCTCGCAGAAAACCGTGCTCGACACGCTCAGGCTCGAAGGCGAGGATCTCGATCTCGAGGACGTCGTCAAGGCGGGATTCAAGGGAACCCGCTGCGTCGAGTCTGGCGGTCCCGAGCCGGGAGTCGGTTGCGCCGGCCGCGGAATCATCACCTCCATCAACCTGCTCGAGCAGCTCGGAGCCTTCGACCCCGAGTTCAACCTCGACTACGTATTTTATGACGTTCTCGGCGACGTCGTGTGCGGCGGCTTTGCGATGCCGATCCGCGACGGCAAGGCAGAAGAAATCTACATCGTCTGCTCGGGCGAAATGATGGCCATGTACGCGGCGAACAACATCTGCAAGGGTATCAAGAAATTCGCGGAAGCGGGAACGGTCCGCCTCGGCGGCCTCATTTGCAACAGCCGCAAGACCGACCGAGAGGACGAACTCATCATGGCCCTCGCCGAAAAAATCGGTACCCAGATGATTCACTTCGTGCCCCGCGACAACATCGTCCAGAAAGCCGAGATCAACAAAAAGACCGTCATCGAATTTGATCCGGCCGTTCATCAGGCTGACGAATATCGCGCGCTCGCAAAGGCGATAGAGGCGAATACCAATTTCGTAATCCCGAAGCCGCTGGAAATCGAGGAACTGGAAAAACTTCTGATGGAATTCGGACTTAACGACTGATTTTTTTTTACCTGGCGGGCGAATGAAGTCCGATCGAGACGCACGAGTGCGCACAAAAGAATACGCGCTCAAAATAGAGCGCACAAAGAGAAAGGAGTATGAACGTTATGGTAATGATCAGAGCAATAATCAGGCCGGATAAGACAGACGCGGTGATGGCAAAATTGATGGCGGAGGGATTTCCCGCCGTTACCCGCATGAACGTATCGGGCCGCGGCAAGCAGCGCGGCATCAAGATCGGTGACGTGACGTACGACGAAGTTCCCAAGGAACTGCTCATCATGGTCGTCAAGGCAACGGACAAGGACTTCGTCATCAAGACGATCATCGAGGAAGCCCGAACCGGATCGAAGGGCGCGTTCGGCGACGGAAAGATCTTCGTGTCGCCGGTCGAAGAAATGTACACCGTCAGTTCCGGAGTCAAAGAAACATCGGCCAAGGAGTAATGCATGAAGGAAGTCATGGCAATCGTCCGGATGAACCGGATCAACCAGACAAAACGCGCGCTGAGCGACGCCGGCATCACATCGCTCCATGCGAAGGATTGCCTGGGACGCGGAAAGGGCATGGTCGAAATGCTCGGACTCGGCGGCGCCGAGCTTGAATACGAAGAGAAAATGGCCGAGCTCGGAAACGTCAACCGGCTCATTCCGAAGCGAATGATCTCGGTCGTCGTTCCCGACAAACTGGTAAAGAAGGTCGTGGACACGATCATCGAAACAAACAAGACGGGAAAGTCCGGTGACGGAAAGATTTTCGTCATGCCGGTACTTGAGTCGGTTCGGGTCAGAACCGGAGAGACGGGCGACGAAACGCTCGACGAATAGGAGGCGAGACATGGCAGACCAATTAACGCACGTTGATCCCGAGGCTTTCAAGGCCGACGTGCTCTCGAAATATCCGGCCAAGCTCGCGAAAAAGCGCGCGAAGCAGTTCGTCGTGAACAAGGTCGAAAGCGGGGATCAGGTACCGGAAATCCTCGCGAACACGAGGACCACGCCGGGAATCCTGACGATGCGCGGATGCTCGTACGCGGGCTGTAAGGGCGTCGTTCTCGGACCGACGAGAGACATCCTGCAAATTACCCACGGACCGATCGGCTGCGGATTCTACAGCTGGCTCACCCGGCGCAACCAGACGAGGCCCGAGACGCTCGCGGACACGAACTTTATGCCGTACGCGATGTCGACCGACCTTCAGGAAGACGAGATCATCTTCGGCGGCGAAAAGAAACTCAAGGCCGCGATCGACGAAGCGATCGAAATGTTCCACCCGCGCGCAATCGGTATCTTCTCGACTTGCCCCGTCGGCCTCATCGGAGACGACGTGCATGCGGTAGCCCGCGAGATGGAAGCGAAATACCCCGACGTCAATATCTTCGGCTTTTCCTGCGAAGGCTATAAGGGAGTCAGCCAGTCGGCCGGACACCACGTCGCCAACAACAAGGTGTTCACCGATGTCGTCGGGCTCGACGATACCGCGAAGGAAGGAAAGTTCAGGTTCAACATCCTGGGCGAGTACAATATCGGCGGTGACGCATTCGAGATCGAGCGGATTGCCGAGGCGTGCGGACTGACGCTCCATTCAACCTTTTCGGGAAACTCGACCTACGACGAGTTTACGACGGCGCACACGGCGGACCTCAACACGGTCATGTGCCACCGCTCGATAAACTACCTCGCGGAAATGATGGAGAAGAAGTTCGGCATTCCGTGGTTCAAGGTGAACTTCGTCGGAGCCGAAGCTACCGCGAAGTCGCTCCGCAAGATCGCGGCGTTCTTTGGCGACAGCGACCTCATCTCGAAGACGGAAGCCTTCGTTGAGGTGGAAATGGAAAAAGTCGCGAAGGTTCGGGACGCGATCAAGGCGAGATGCGAAGGAAAGACCGTCGCGCTCTTCGTCGGCGGTTCGCGCGCGCACCACTATCAGGAGCTCTTCGCCGAAATCGGCATGAAGACCGTCGCGGCCGGATACGAGTTCGCGCATCGCGATGACTATGAGGGCAGAAAGGTCCTGCCGGACATCATCGTCGACGCGGATTCCCGAAACATCGAGGAACTCTCGGTGGAAAAGGACGCAAAGAGGTATAACCCGAGAAAGAGCGAAGCCGAGCTCGAGAAGATGAAGGCGGAAGGATTCGCGCTGAGTGACTATGAGGGCATGATGCCCGAAATGACGGAAAAGGCGCTCATCATCGACGACCTCAACCACTACGAGCTCGAAAAGCTTCTTGAAACGTACAAGCCGGACATTATCTGCGCCGGTATAAAGGAAAAGTACGTTGTCCAGAAGCAGGGCATTCCGATGAAGCAGCTTCACAGCTACGACTACATGGGACCGTTCGCGGGATTCGAGGGAGCGATCAACTTCTACCGCGAGATCGACAGGCTCGTGCACAGCTCGGTATTCGCGCTCGCGAAAGCGCCGTGGGAATCGAGCCCCGAGCTCACGGCCAGCTACGGCTGGACCGACTGACAAGACCGGAGGAACGCTATGCTATTAAGACATACACCGAAAGAAGCGGTCGAGCGAAAGTCGCTGACCATCAACCCGGCCAAGACTTGCCAGCCGGTTGGAGCCATGTACGCCGCGCTCGGCGTGCACAAGTGCCTGCCTCACAGCCACGGATCCCAGGGCTGTTGCGCGTATCACCGGAGCGCGCTCACCCGGCACTACAAGGACCCGATCATGGCGACCACGAGCTCGTTCACCGAAGGCGCGTCGGTTTTCGGCGGACAGGCGAACATTCTAGAGGCGGTTACCAACGTGTTCAATCTCTACGATCCGGACATAATCGCCGTGCACACGACGTGCCTGTCCGAAGTAATCGGCGACGACCTGACGCAGATTCTGAACAAGGCCGAGACCGAAGGAAAGATACCGGCGGGAAAGAAAGTGATCCATGCGAGCACGCCGAGCTTCAAGGGGTCGCACGTCACCGGATACTCGAGCATGGTCTCGAGCTTTATCCAGCACTTCGCCGAGTCGACGGGAAAAAAAGCGAAGCAGATCAACCTCCTGCCGAGTTTTGTCGAGCCGAGCGACATGAGCGAAATAAAGCGAATCGCCTCTGCCATGGGAGTCAAGTATGTGATGCTTCCCGACACATCGGACGTAGTCAACGGGCCGATGGACGGCAAGTTTCGCATGTATCCCAAGGGAGGCACGACGCTCAAGGAAATCAAGAGCATGGGCGACAGCGCGAGAACGATAGCTCTCGGCCGAACCGGCGCCATGGCGCAGGCAAAGCTCCTGGACACCAAGTGCAAGGTACCGTGCGACATCATCGACCTTCCCATCGGGCTCAAGCAGACCGACGCTTTCGTCGACGCGCTCCGGATCGCGGCGGGCGTCCCGGTTCCCGAATCGGTAATGCTCGAGCGAGGACAGCTGCTCGACGTGATGGTGGACATGAACCAGTACGTGAACGGGAAAAAGGTATCGCTCGTCGGAGACCCGGACATGCTCGTCGGAATGGCGGCGTTCTGCGCCGAAAACGACATGAAGGTATTGCACGTTGTTTCGGGAACTGCGCCCGGACCGAAGTTCGAGCGCCGCATCAAGGAACTCTGCGGCGAGGACGTCAAGGTAAAGACGGGACCGCAGGCGGACATGTTCTACTTTCACCAGCTGGTAAAGGACGATCGGCCCGACCTGATTCTCGGAAACACCTACTGCAAGTACATCGCGCGGGACGAGGACATTCCGCTCATCAGGATCGGGTTTCCGATCTACGACCGGATCGGACACTCGTACTTTCCGGTCACCGGCTATCGGGGAAGCCTCCATGTCCTCGAGCGCGTTCTCGACGCGTTCATGGACAGGCAGGACCGCGACGCTGCGGAAGAAAAGTTCGAACTGGTCATGTAGTCGTGTTTTCTTTCGCCATACAGGCGGAAGGATACGCGACGGCGATATCTGGCCCGGCGGTGTAAAAGCCGCCGGGATTCGCCGCTGCAAGGCGGCGCACGCAGGGAGAGCGCGTGTATGGTAGAGATACTTGAGGAAAGAAAAGACCAGGTTTTCGAAAAAGGCAAAGACGGATTCGACATCGCGTGCGGAAAGGCAAGCGCAGCCGGATCGGTAAGCCAGAGGGCCTGCGTGTTCTGCGGGTCCCGGGTTGTTTTGTACCCGATCGCCGACGCGCTCCATCTCGTTCACGGCCCGATAGGCTGCGCGGCGTATACCTGGGACATCCGCGGCTCGATGTCAAGCGGTCCTGAACTTCACCGGATGAGTTTCTCGACCGACCTCCGCGAGGATGACGTAATCTACGGAGGCGAGAAAAAACTGAAAGCCGCACTTCTCGAGCTGATCGCGGAATACAAACCGAAAGCCGCGTTCGTGTATTCGACGTGCATCGTCGGCCTTATCGGCGACGACGTTGGCGCGATTTGCAACGCCGTCGCGCGTGAGACGGGAATTCCCGTCCTTCCGGTTGATTCTGAAGGATTCAAGGGAACGAAAAAAGACGGATACCGCGCGGCATGCGAAGCGGTATTCAAGCTGACGGGAAAGGACACCGAAACCCCCGTATCACCGTTCAGCATCAACATACTCGGGGACTTCAACCTTGCCGGGGAAACCTGGATCATCAAGGACTATTATCGCAGGATGGGAATTGAAGTCGTCTCGTGCATCACCGGGGACGGTCGCGTCGGCGAAATAGGGCGCGCCCATCGCGCGGCGCTCAACGTCGTGCAGTGCGCGGGCTCGATGACCTACCTCGCAAAAAAAATGAAAGAAGATTACGGGATTCCTTTCAAGCGGGTTTCGTACTTTGGCATAGAGGACATGACCGCGGCGCTCTACGATGTCGCGTCTTTTTTCGGCGATCCCGAGATCGACAGGAAAACGGAAGAGCTTGTCTCGGAAGAAACGCTCGCGCTCCTGCCCGCGCTCGAACGCTACCGCGCTGACCTCGAGGGGAAACGCGCGGCGATATACGTCGGCGGCTCGTTCAAGGCCTTTTCGCTCGTCAAGGCGCTTCGCCACCTCGGCATGCAGACCGTGGTGGTCGGCTCGCAAACCGGCACAAGCGACGACTACGGGTATCTCAAGGATATTACCGACGAGGGCACGATCATCTGCGACGATGCGAATCCGCTCGAGCTTTCCCGCTTTATTCTGGAAAAGCGCGCGGACTTGCTCATCGGCGGCGTCAAGGAGCGGCCGATCGCATACAAGATGGGGATCGCCTTTTGCGATCATAACCACGAACGGAAAGAGGCGCTTGCCGGGTACGAGGGAATGCTCAACTTCGCGCGAGAAGTTCACGCGTCAGTCATGAGCCCCGTGTGGAAGTTCTCTCCCGCCCGCGCACGGAGCCTGCGGAGCGCTGCTATCAATGTCGAGGAAAATGGAGGTCAGCCATGACTCAAGCACCTCTTACGCGCGAAGCAAAAAAGCCCTTCGCCTCGACCCGCAACTCGTGCAAACTCTGCGCGCCGCTTGGCGCGAGCGTCGCGTATCGCGGAATAGACGGCTGCGTCCCGCTCGTGCACGGCTCACAGGGCTGCTCGACGTACATCAGGCGCTACGTGATCAGTCACTTCCGCGAGCCGATCGACGTCGCCTCCTCGAACTTCACCGAATCGAGCGCCGTGTTCGGCGGCGGGGAAAACCTCGCGCGCGCGATCGATAACGTAACAAGGCAATACTCACCGCGCGCGATCGGCATTGCGTCAACCTGCCTTTCGGAAACCATGGGAGAAGACGTTGCCATGCATCTTCGCTCGTATCACGCATCGAGGCCCGAAGGAGGACCGGCGATATTCAACGCATCGACTCCGAGCTATCGCGGCACGCATATCGACGGTTTTCACGAAGCCGTATACGCAGCGGTTACCGCGCTTGCGGGAAAGGACGAAACCGGAGAGAGCGACTCACAAGGGAAAAGCGTAAATATCTTCCCCGGCTTCGTTTCATCCGAGGATCTTCGCGAACTCAAATCGACAATCGCTTCCTTCGGCCTCGCGGGAACCCTGATGCCGGATTATTCCGAAACGCTCGACGGCGAATCCTGGGCCGAGTATCAAAAGCTCCCGGAGGGAGGAACCACGGTCGACGCGATCCGCTCGATGCACAGGGCCGTCGCATCCGTACAGCTCGGGCGTGCGATTTCCGAACGGAGCGACTCCGCGGCGTATCTTGAGCGCGAGTTCGGCGTTCGCGCAGAGCGGCTCGAGCTTCCGATCGGCATCGTGAGCACCGACCTCTTTATGGAAACGCTCTCGCGTCTTTCGGGCAACCCGGTTCCGCGGGAAGCGATCAAGGCGCGCGGAAGGCTCGTGGATGCCTATGTCGACGGGCATAAATATCTTTTTGGAAAACGGGCGGTCGTGTACGGTGACGAAGACTTCGCCGTAGCCCTCGCGGGCTTTCTCTCCGAGATCGGGGTGATTCCGGTCATTGCCGCGACGGGAGCCGCAACGGGAAATTTTTCCGGGCGAATAGCGGAGGCATGCGGGGAAATACAAGGGGAAGTTTCCGCGTTCGAGGACACCGATTTCGCGACCACCCTTGATCGCTCGCGCAAGGCAAAACCTGATTTCGCGATCGGTAACAGCAAGGGATACTACATCGCCCGAAATCTCGGCATCCCGCTCGTGCGGTGCGGATTTCCCGTTCACGACAGGATTGGCGGACAGCGGATTCTCCATCTCGGATACCGCGGAACCGTCAATCTCTTTGACCTGGTCTGCAACGCGCTCATGGGCGAAAGCCAGGAACGCGCAAAAAGCGGCTATACGTACATCTAAAGGAGACGCTCATGGACTTTGCCAATCACCCCTGTTTCAACACCGAGGCTCGCCACAAGACCGGGCGCATTCACCTGCCCGTGGCGCCTGCCTGCAACATTCAATGCAACTTTTGCGACCGTAAATACGATTGCGTAAACGAAACCCGCCCGGGCGTCACGAGCGCGGTACTGAAGCCTAAGCGGGCAATCAGCTACCTTGAGTCGGTGCTCGAAAAAGCCGGCCCGATCTCGGTCATCGGCATTGCCGGCCCCGGCGATCCGTTCGCAAATCCCCTTGAGACGATGGCGACGCTCGAAATGCTTTCCGTCCGCCATCCGGAAAAGATTTTGTGCCTCGCGACCAACGGACTCGGCCTTCCCGAATACGTGCCCGAGCTCGCGAAGTACAACGTCTCCCACGTTACGATCACCCTCAACGCCGTCGATCCAGAGATCGGGGCGAAGATCTACTCATGGGTGCGATTCGGCCCCCACATATACCGCGGCGTCGAGGGAGCGCGTATACTCCTCGAGCGTCAGCTTGAAAGCATCAATCTCCTGAAGAAACACGGAATAACGGTCAAGATAAACACCGTGATAATTCCCGGGGTAAACGAAGAGCACGCCGTCGAAGTCGCGAAGGTCGCAGCCTCGCTCGGCGCCGACGTCCAGAACTGCATACCGCTCATGCACGTCGAAGGAACGCCGTTCGCAGGAACGCCGACGCCCGACCCCGCGTCCATGGTCGCGCTCAGGCTCGGGGCCGGGAAACACCTTGCGCAAATGTCGCATTGCGCGCGCTGTCGCGCGGACGCGGCAGGTCTCGTCGGCGAACAAAACGCTCCCGAGATCGAACGTCTTCTCGCGCAGGCGTCGGCTCCGGTCGCGCCGGACGCGGATCGGCCCTACATTGCCGTCGCGTCGCGCGAAGGACTATTCGTCAATCAGCATTTGGGAGAGGCAACGGGACTGTGGATCTTCGAGCTGAAAAACGGCAAGACAAGTCTCGTCGAACGAAGGCAAACTCCGCCCCCCGGTGCGGGAGACGAGAGATGGGAAACTCTTGCGGCGGGAATAAGCGATTGCTTCGCCGTGCTCGCAAGCGGCTGCGGCTCAGCCCCGGAGCGGGTACTTTCCTCGCATGATATGGCGGTAATCGCGATGGAAGGACTTGTGCAGGATGGAGCCGGAGCCCTCTTCGCGGGCAAGGAGATTCCCCGCGCGCTACTGCGCAGGGCGGGATCTTGCGGTTCCGGTATTTCATGCGGCGGAACGGGCATGGGTTGCGCATAATAAAACCAAGAAGACGATACAAGGAGCATTGAAGATGAAGAAACCCGCACACCACATTTTTGTGTGCGGCTCGTTCCGGATGTCCGGAGAGCCGCAAGGCGTCTGCAGCAAGAAAGGCTCAATGGGCCTCCTGCAGTATCTTGAAGGCGAACTTTCCGATCGTGGCATGGGAGACACCGTGGTCTCCAGCACCGGTTGCCTGAAAGTTTGCGACCGCGGCCCTGCGCTTATCGTATATCCCGAGAACTGGTGGTTCGGGCATATCGAAAGCGAAGAGGCAATCGACGCGGTAATAGACTCGATTGAATCAGGGACACCCTCCGCGGAGTACGTCATTGCCTGATTTGTTCAACCTCCTTCATATTTAAAAAAGTCATTCCGTCCCGACCGGCAAGCTCTCACCGGTCGGGACATTTTATTTAATTTTAAAATCATCAGGATAAAAACAGTACTGCATCCGGCGGTATCGCGAGCGAGATTTCCCCATTCCGTTTTCCGGCCCGGAGATCAACTTTCCCGACGCGGTGTTCTGCTGTCCCATCTTCCAAACGTCGCTCCCAGACAAGCGATTCACGAACGCTCCGCTCACCACCGGCGACACCCGGAGCCGTGAGCGCGGTGACGTTGAGCGTGACGGTCTCGGGAGACGCGAGCACCCGGTCGACTGAAAACGGAAACCGGTTGCACGTGTCGCGGTCGCTTGCCGCGTGGATATCCCGTGCGCGAATGCCGACGTGCGTCATCGACTTAGGAATCGCCTGCGCGGTCTCGAGAACGACACCCCATGACGGTATCGCGACCGATTCCCTTCCCGCCCGGATCGCCGGCGCGATATTTTCGCAGCCGGTCAAGCGCGCCGCCGCGACCGTTCGCGGATCGGCGAACACCCGCTCGCGCGAGCCTGCCGCCGTTATTCTTCCCTCATCGAGTGCGATAACAGAAGGACAAAGCCTGAACACTTCGTCGCGATTGTGGGAAACGAGAAGGGACGGCACGTCGACCGCATCAAGAAAAGAAACGAGATCGCGTTCAATCGCGGCGCGGAGGTGTCCGTCGAGGGCAGAAAAGGGCTCGTCAAGAAGAATCGCGCGCGGCGCGGACGCAATCATGCGGGCAAGCGCGACGCGCTGTTGCTGACCGCCTGAAAGCCGCGCAGGAAGCGAGTCTTCGAGACCCTCAAGCCTGAACATGCCGACAAGCTCGGCAACCCGGGCGGCACGTTGCGCGCGGGGCAGACCCTGACCGAAACGCGCGGAGATCGCGATATCGATATTCCCGGCAACGCTCATCGTCGGAAATAATGCGTAATGCTGAAAAAGAAGGCCGACGCAGCGATCGCGCGGCGCGAGGTCGATCCCGGAGGCAGAATCAAAAACGGTCAAGCCGTCGACGGTAATCACTCCCTCATCAGGTCGCTCGATTCCCGCGATGCACCGGAGCGTCATGCTTTTGCCGGAACCGGAAGCCCCGAGAATGCCGAGCGTCTCCCGCTCCGTCTCGAATGCTACCTCGAGGTCAAACGAATCGAGGCGCTTGCGGATGTCAACGCGGATACCCATGCTTCTCCCCTCCGAGCGCGTTCAGAAGGAACATCGCGACGACCGATATCGAAGCGATGATGCCAACCCACACGAAGGCAAGCGGCGCATTGTCTCCCTCCACCGCAAAATAAATCGCGACGGGAATCGTCTGCGTCTTGCCGGGAATGTTCCCCGCGACCATGAGCGTCGCGCCGAATTCGCCAAGCACCCGCGCGTAAGCGAGCACGAGACCGCCCGCCGTACCCGGAAGCGCGATCGGCATGAGTACGCGCCAGAACAGCGCGCGTTCGGCAAGTCCGAGCGTGCGCGCGGCATGGACGACCGCAGGATCGATCTGCTCGAGCGCGCCGCGAACGGTCCGGTAGATAAGCGGAAACGCGATAACGGATCCGGCGATCGCTGCGGCGACCCAGGTAAATATGAGATGGATCCCCGCGCGCGCAAGGAGAGATCCGAGCGGACCGTGTTTCCCGAGCAGCATCAAAAGCAAAAAACCGAGGACGGTCGGGGGCAATACCATCGGAAAGGTAAACACTCCGTCAAGAACCGCGCGGAGACGACCTGACTGGCGTGTGACGAGACGAGCCGCGAGCACGCCGGGAAAAAAAGCAAGCGCGGTCGCGGCAAGAGACGTTTTGAGCGATATTGCAAGCGGAGACCAATCCACTGTTGACGCTACTTTCGCTGCACGATAAAGCCGTAACGTTTGAAAACGCGCGCGGCCTCGGGGGTCGAAAGCCAGGCGAGAAACTCGCGCGCGGCCTGCCGGTCGGATGAGCCCTTCACAACCGTAGCCGGATACAGAACCGGCGAGTGAGTTCCTGCGGGAGCCTTCGCGATTATCGTAACACCCGACGCGGAAGTCGCGTCGGTCAGATAGACGACGCCCGCATCTGCATCGCCCGATGCGACGTAGGCAAGAGCCTGACGAACGTCTTTAGCGTAGACGGCTTTTGGTTTCACCGCATCAAGGAGAGCGAGCGCATTGAGCGTTTCGGCCGCATACTGACCCGCGGGAACGCTCGAAGGTTCCCCGAGCGCAATGTGCGTGGCCCCGGCTCCGGCAAGATCAGCCCAGCCCCTGATATCCTTTTTTCCGGCGGGTACGATCAGCACGATCTCGTTCTCGAAAAGATCGACCCTTGTATCGGGAACGGTCAATCCTGCCTTCTCGAGCGCGGTAACCTGTTTCGGCGATGCCGATATGAACACATCGACGGCGGCTCCCTGCTCGATCTGCTTTTGCAGCGCACCCGATGCGCCATAGATCGGGGTTACTTTTATTGCCGGATGCTTTTCCTTCCAGATCACGAGGGCAGAGTCCAGCGCATCCGAAAGACTTGCGGCTGCGCCTACGGTAATCTCCCGTGTTTCCGCTACTGCCGGAAAAACCAAAAAAAGCGCCAATAAACCCGTTGCGATAGCTTTCATGCGAACTCCTTTTGAAACCCGCTCGTTTCACGCCGTTATGGATAAAAAAAAACAAAGCCGTGCGCTTTTCTCCCGAAAACGCACGGCTTTGTCGTCTCACGAAACTGGTGTCAGGACGGAAAAATCGCTGACAGGGACACAGTATCTCGAAAAGAACGTCCTCGTCAAGCAATTAATGCAAGAATATGCATTTTACCCCTTTTTTATTGCATAAATATTGACTTTCACCAGACCCTTGAGTATCGTACACCCATGAAGAGTGTAAACGCTAACTGGGTCGCCTTCCTTCAGGAAGGCCGGAGCTTTCGAAAGACTGCGCAAGGGAGCGTACGCCGACCGGAGATTTTCACGCCGACGATCGTGCACAACATCGTGGCGATGGGAATCGAAAAATACTTTATGGCGATATTCACCCATCGGGGTATATTGCCCCGGAATCACACGATGACCGATCTTCTTGAGGAGGCCAAGGAAACGTTCGCGATCGGGGATGAAACCGCCGAAACGCTCAGGTACATGGATTCACTCCAGCGGATTTGCTCGGTCGACGACTGGAGCATCTCCCCGCCCAAACAGGAAGACATCGGCCGCTTTCTTTCCGCACTCGAGGTGATCGCGGATCTCGCCGAATCGGAACTTGCGGCTGAAGCAAGCGCAAGCGGAACCCCGCCATGAAGCGCGGCGGGCTTCGCATACTCGACACGACATTGCGCGACGGAGACCAGTCGCCGCTCGGCGGCTTTACGGGCGAGGAGAAGCTCGCCATCGCGCGAGCGCTCTCCGACGCAGGCGTTGACGTCATCGAGGCAGGCTTCCCCGCCTCGGGAAAAACCGACTTCGACGCCTGCGCCCTCGTCGCCCGCGCATCGCGGGACTTTCAGGGAAATCCCGCGATCGCCCTCATGGCGCGCGCGAAAAAAGAAGACATAGACCTTGCCGCCCGCGCCCTCGCCGGCCATCCCCGGGGAATCATTCACCTGACCCTTCCCGTCAGCGATCGCCATATCGCGGCAAAGCTTAGCCTGGACCGCGAAGGACTGCTCGCACTCGCGCGCGAATCAACTGCACGAGCCCGGGAAACAGGATACTCAGTCGAGTTCGGAGCCGAAGACGCGACGCGCGCCGATCCGGAATTTCTCGCGGCGTTCGCCCATGTCGTGACGGAAAGCGGCGCCGAAACCGTCAACGTCGCCGACACTCTCGGAATCACGCTCCCCCGGGAAATCGCCGGCCTCGTCGCGTTTCTCATCGACCGGGTTCCCGCCTTCCGCGAGGGAAAGGCGACGGTAAGCGTACATTGCCACAATGACTCGGGGCTCGCGCTCGCGAACACCCTCGCCGCAATCGAAGCAGGCGCCGGACAGGCAGAAGTCACCGTCCTCGGCCTAGGCGAACGGGCGGGCAACGCCGCCCTCGAGGAACTCGCCGCGATCATGAGCACACACCCGAAACGGTACCCCCGAGAAAACCCTCTCGACCGGGAAGCCCTCACCCGCGTCGCGAGGCTTGTCGCTTCGTTCGCGGGCACCGACCTTTCGCCTCTAAAGCCGGTCACCGGATGGAACGTGCGCGCTCACGCATCGGGAATCCACCAACAGGGATTATCGCGCGACGAGGCTACCTACCGGTCGGTATACGGCCCGACCAGCAAAGACCGGATCGTACTGACCCGTCACTCGGGCCGCGCGGGCGTCATCGCCTATCTTTCCCGCTATCTCGCACCCGGTCCGGACGGGAACCCCGATGCTGCCACAATCGATCGCATCCTCGACGCAATCAAGGGAGACTCCCCTCCCGCAGGACTTACCGAAATTCTCGCGCTTGCTCAAGTACCGGGATTGCTCCTCCCCGAATCCTTCACCTTCTCAGGCGGAGAGGCAGGCTACGAAGCACAAGCCCGTTTTCCCGGCAACCATGCGATATGGGCAGAAGGGCCAACACGGGAAACCGCCCTCGTCGCCCTCGCACGATCCGCATCGGGAGAACCCGTCACGCTTCACTCAGTCTCCCTTACCGGCTTTGGAGCCCCAAGCGGAAACACCATGACGCTCCGCATTCATGCGGAAATCGCGATTGAAGGCCGCCCCGACACCTTTTGCGAGATCGATCGCTCGGGCACCGACCTTCCGCGCCTTATATTTATCGCCTTGCTCGACTGCATCAATGCCGCCCGATCTGCCGGAACCGCCCGGGCCACTACGGCGCGCGCTTGACCCACCAAGCCGAAAAAAGTTATACTCTCCAAGCATTTCCGCCGTCCAACACCATGCCTTACATCCGAAATGCGCCGGGCCTATAGCTCAGTTGGTTAGAGCTGCGGACTCATAATCCGTCGGTCCCTGGTTCAAGTCCAGGTGGGCCCAATAAGAAAGGCAATTCGCCCGTAGGGGTGGGTTGCCTTTCTTATTTGACGTATCGATGGACTTGATCGGAGGAGCCCGCCGACCGAAGGGAGGATGAGGTGCCATGGATGGCACCGGAAGGGCTCCGACGCGGCCCGGAGATCGGAGGCAGGATGCCGAGGATCGGAGGGCAAGTCCAGGTGGGCCCATTCGATCCTGACCGTCAGTTGCTACCGATCCTTCAAGGGGGCTATGTTTGAAAAATACGTTAACGGGTTTTGCCCTTTTGCTTGCGGCGGCGGTAACCGTCTTTGCCGGCTGCACGCCGAAGGCAGACAGCATTACGGACAAGTCCTTTCTCAAGGCTGTCGGCAAGGACTTGCGCAAGGACCACGGAAAGGGAAAGGCAATCACGCTTCATGGCACGAACGCCGGTGGTTACCTCTTGCAGGAACTATGGATGACGCCGACGCTGAGTTCGGTCCACGTCAAGGACGAGTCATCCATAGAGTCGCTTCTGGAAAGCCGCTTCGGCAAGGAAAAGGCGCGCGAGCTCGAGGCGGCGTACCGCGACTCCTTCTGGACGGAGACGGACTTTGACAACGTGCGCGAGCTCGGGGCAAACTGCATTCGCCTGCCGTTCTGGCACCGCAACCTCACCGATGAAAACGGCGGGCTCCGTGCGGACTCGTTCGCGCGGATCGACTGGTTTGTGAGCGAGGCTGGCAAGCGCGGCCTCTACGTCATTCTGGACATGCATGGCGCGCCCGGCTCGCAAAACGGAAGCGACCATTCAGGCGTCGACGGTGAGCGGGACAAAAAAGGCGCCTCGGGCTTTTTCTTCGGGGAAAACGCCGAACGTAACCAGATGCGATTCCTCGAATTGTGGAAAGCGATCGCCACTCGCTACAAAGGAAATCCGACCGTCGCGGGCTACGACCTTTTGAACGAGCCCTACTGCACCTATCGCTACAATTCCGGACTTTCGGACGGCGAGCTCCATTCGCGGCTATGGAGCGTCTACGATGCCGCCTATCGGACAATCCGCGAAGCCGATCCCGATCACGTCATCATCATGGAAGCTGTCTGGGATCCGGTCGACTTGCCTGACCCGGCGCAATACGGCTGGGAGAACGTGATGTACGAGTACCACAACTATCTCTATGGCGATTACGACAACGCGCAGGGCAAGCAGATCGCCAACATGGAAAAAAAGCTCAGCCTGATAGCCAGCGCCGATTATCCCGTCCCCTCGTTGATGGGGGAGTTCAACTACTTCAGAAATTACGACGCCTGGGACAAGGGCCTCGCGCTTTTAAACAAAGCCGACATACACTGGACAACGTGGACCTATAAAACGGTGGCTGACTGCGGAAACTGGGGCATCTACCATCACGCGAGCAAAACCGGAAAGATCAACCTGGAACAAGCATCGTTCGAGTCGATCAAGGAATTCTGGGGCGAGATGGATGACGTAAACCCGAACGCAGAGCTGATCCGTGTCCTCAAAAAACATATGTGAAGCGGCGAAGAGAAAGATTTCAAAGAAAACAGTCAGCTGTTTGTATACTCTTGTTGAGGATGTATCCCCATACTCCGTCGGGCCCCCTGAACGAACATCGCTTTAGCTACGCGTCGACTTGTATTGCTTGAAACCGCCCGAGAGGTTAAGGACTTTCCCGAAACCTTTGTTGAGCAGAATGTTTTGCGCCGCGTTGCCCGTCGTTCCCTTGTTGCAATACGTGATGATCGTCGCGTTTTTATTCAGCGTGTCAAGATTTTCGCGAATCTTTTCTTGCGGCAGATTTTCGGCGTTCGGGATGTGAGCTTGCGCGTATTGCTTTACTACGCGTGCGTCGATGACCGCGATTGGCTCGCCTGTTGCCGCAAGAGCGTCGAGCGCCGATGCGGTTATGAGCGATCTTCCCCGTGCGATCGCATTATCGAGAATCATGCCGGTATACATGACCGGATCTTTTGTCGTGGAGAAAGGCGGCGCATACGCGAGGTCGAGATGAAAAAGATCTTCGGCCTTCGCGCCGAAGGTGATCGCCGTCGCAAGCACGTCGATCCGCTTGTCCACGCCCTGTTCGCCGATGATTTGGGCTCCAAGCATTCTTCCCGACGCGCGATCGGCGATTCCCTTGATAATCATTTCCTTGCCGCCAAAATATTCAGGCCGGTCCGGCTTTATATTATGACACACGACGGCGTCGTAGCCTGCTTCCCGTGCATCTCGTTCCGAAAGACCTGTCTGCGCGACAGCGAGACCGAACACGGCGAATATGCCGGTACCGAGCGTTCCTCGGTACTCCAGAGTTCCGCCCGTAATCGCGTCGCCTGCGATTCGTCCCGTTTTGTTTGCCGTTGATCCGAGCGGCCGCCATACGGGCTTTCCGGTTACGATGTGGGTATGCTCCACGCAGTCTCCGCACGCGTAGATGCCGGGGATTGAAGTTTCCATGCGGGCTGTGGTTTTGATGGCTCCGGCGACGCCGAGAGCAATCCCCGCCGATTTGGCAAGCGTTGTTTCGGGTCGGACGCCGGCTGCGAGCAGGGTAAGGCCGGAAGGGATTTTCGTACCATCGGCGAGAGATACCGTTCCATTTTCGACTCCGGTGACCGTTATACCGGTATGGACGGTCACTCCGTTTTTTTCCAGATGATGGCGTACGTGGATTGCCATGTCCGGGTCGAGTCCGGGCGTGACCTGGTCAAGCTTTTCAACGAGCGCGACCTTGATGCCGCGCTTGACGAGATTCTCGCATACTTCGAGCCCGATGAAACCGGTTCCGACAATCACCGCGTTTTCCGGTTTATGATTATCTATCCATTTGTTGATGCGGATCATGTCGTTGATGTTGCGGAGGGAAAATACGCCTTCTCCATCGGCTCCCGGAATCGGCAATTTTAATGCCGAGGCTCCGGTGGCGAGAATGAGACTATCCCACGTGTCGTCAAAGATAACGCCCGTTTCAAGATTCTTGACCGTGAGGGTTTTATTTTCTGGATCAATCGAAAGGACTTCGTGTCTGATACGAACATCGACGCGGTATTTGGTCATGAAAAACGCGGGATCGCGCGGGGTAAGGTCTTCGATGCGGGCAACATCTCCACCGAGGAAATACGGCATACCGCACGCTGAATACGAGATAAAACGGTCGCGTTCGTACACGACGATTTCTGCGTCTTCGCTGTTTCGTCTGGCTTTTGCGGCGGCGGAGGTTCCCGCCGCTACCGCGCCGATTATCAGTATTCTCATAATTATTATATAAACATATGGCAACTGACAGTCAACGCAGTAATGATGAGAAATCAGTTAAATGATCAATCCTTCTTCAAAACCCGCGCAAGCTGTACAAGACCGAGCATGACCGGTACCTCAATGAGCGGCCCGATGACGGCTGCAAGGGCTTGCCCCGAACCGAGTCCAAAAACGGCGACAGATACCGCGATTGCAAGCTCGAAGTTATTGCTTGCCGCAGTAAAAGAAAGCGTGACCGTTTTCTTGTAGTCGGTTCCGATTGCCTTGCTCAGGAAGAAACTGATGAGGAACATGGCGATAAAGTAGATGAGCAGGGGAATCGCAATTCTAACCACGTCGAGCGGAAGCGCGAGAATCCTTTCTCCCTTGAGGCTGAACATGACGAAGATCGTAAAAAGAAGCGCGATCAGTGTTCCGGGTGATATCCTGGGGATGAATGATTCGCGGTACCACGAGTCGCCCTTCAATTTTCGCAGGACCAGCCAGGAAATAAAACCGGCTGCAAAGGGGATTCCCAAATAGACTCCGACGCTCTTCGCAATTTCGCCGATACTGATGGACACCACGCTCCCGGCAAGTCCGAAGAGCGGTGGGACAAGGGTAACGAAAATGAAGGCATACACGGAATAAAAAAACACCTGGAAAATCGAGTTAAACGCAACAAGGCCTGCGCAGTATTCCGTGTCGCCTTTCGCGAGGTCGTTCCAGACGATGACCATGGCGATGCACCGTGCGATGCCGATCATGATGAGACCGACCATGTATTCGGGTTTGTCGCGAAGGAAAATAATCGCGAGAGCGGTCATGAGCACCGGACCGATAATCCAGTTCTGGATGAGCGAAAGGGAGAGTACCTTCCTGTCCTTGAACACGTCCGTGATCTCGTTGTAACGAACCTTAGCAAGCGGCGGATACATCATGATGATGAGGCCTATCGCGATCGGGATATTTGTGGTTCCGACCGAAAGCCGGTTCCAGAACGACGATACGCCGGGGATCAGGGCTCCCGCGACAACTCCGATACCCATCGCAAGGAATATCCAGAGCGTAAGCCAACGGTCGAGAAACGAAAGACGTTTTGTTGCGATTTCTGCCATTTTTTAAGTGCTCCTTTAATTTCACCGTAAACGGAATTACCACGCATCTATTTTTGCTGATATCGGTTACTTCTTTTATCCATTTCTTTTCGCTACGGGCACGCGCATCAATTCAGGATCGATGCTCGGTCCACAAACCCCGGTCGAGCACCACATGGCCGGCTCGAATACTTCGATCTTTTTCATTTGCACTTCTCCTTTGCCTTCTTGCACATGCAAGTATCGCTTTCGCGTGAAATTTGGGCAAGAAAAGTTTCCACAAATCCAAAGGACTTTTTTGAAAGGCTATAATACGTCCACTTCCCTTCCGGTCTCGCGATGACCAGTCCTGAATCGACGAGCAGTGAAAGGTGGTGAGAAAGGGTCGGCTGAGTAAGATCGAAGTAGCTTTGTATGTCACAGGCGCACAATTCCCCACACGACAGGATATGTACGATGCGAACGCGCGTCTCATCGGCAAGTGATTTTAGAAGGGCCGTTCCCTCGGCGAAAGCGATATCCATCGGATGCCTCCATCAAATAGACATAGTTCTATTTGAAATATACGCCTCAAATAGATAACAGTCAATATGTGGAGGGACGCGCTTATTTCGAGATGAGCTGCTCGACCCCGTCCCAAACGGCCGCTTCCGGCGAGGAGGCGCGTTCGCGCGAGCGTGAAAGATACCAGAGCGCGGCTGCGTCGTCGGGCCGTTCATCCGCGATAGGTGCGAGCATGCTTTCGGCAGTCCGGAAGTCACCGCGGAAATGCGAGGCGATGGCGCCTTCGAATCGCTCGAGATAGGATTCGGGATATCGGTCCATTTCCGTAAAGATCTCATGGATGTCGATCGCGCATTCCTTTCCCTTGAGCCTCACGGTCCCGAGAGATCTCTTTCCGTAGGGCAAGCGCGAACAGCCTGACAAGGTCTCCCCGGAAACGACGATCGTCGCGCCGAAGGTTTTGCACAAGCCTTCGATGCGCGATGCGGTATTGACGGTGTCGCCAATGACGGTGTATTCAAGGCGTTCCTTGGAACCTATCGTTCCTGCAAGCGCAGGTCCGGAGGAAATTCCTATTCCGAGCGGAACGTCGGGCACGTCGCGCGCTATTCTCATTGCAGCGCGAACGGCAGCTTCGCGATGCGTCGCACTGTCCTTTGGCGCACCGAAAACGGCCATAAAACCGTCTCCGGTAAACTTGTTGATAAACCCGCCCTCTTCGCGAATCACGGATTCGCAGGTGGAAAAAACTCCGTTCAGAAAGCTGACCGTTTCCGTCGGACCAAGCCGTTCGGAACGCGCGGTAAAATTCCTGATGTCGAGAAAGAACACGCTTATTTCGAGTATCCGCCCCGTTTCGTTCGAGCCGAGAAGCACGTCACGAACCATCGGGTCAACGCTTTTCCCGAATCGGTCATTGATCCTGTCCCGGTCTCTGGATGTCTGGACGTTTTTATGGGCCGACGCGACGAGCGTTGCGACATCGCCCATGAACAATTTATCCCGCGACTCAAGCGGGGCAGGCGAAGAAAGGACGAGCGTGCCGACGAACCGCTCCTCCTCGATAAAGGGAAAGTTGTAGACGTAGCTCATCAAGGCTTTGTCGTCGAGATAGAGATCCCATTCCCCGTCTCTTCTGCCGCCTGTCGGGGTGGCGATGAGGCGCATGAGATTCTCGACCGAGGGTTTTACCATCGGGCGACCGGCAGCGGAAAGGGCCGGGTCTCCAAGGCGCTCGATGCTTCCGTCTCCGCGATAGAGGAGCAGCCTGACGGCGCATCCTGGCCAATAGTCCGACAGCACGAGCAGTATCTGGGACAGAAGCGTATCCCGTTCGAATGAGGATGAAATGACCGTACTGATTCTCGCAAAGGTCTGAATCTGGCAAGACGCTTTTTCCGATGTCAGCGCTATCCGCGCCGAAAGTCGTGCCGTGTCCCGGTTATAGCGTCGGCGCGCGGAGACGAGCGCCGCTGAAAGGAAAGCGATGACCGCGAGAAGGAAAAGCGCGGTGACTACCATGATTTGAAAACGCAAAACGATGAACCCTCCCCGGGCGATTTCAGCTGACACCCACCCGAAACAAGTATATAGTATAAATCATGCAATCGATGCGCACAATCGGGCGTGAAATTTACAAGAACGCCGTCTTCGAGATCTTTTTCACTCGTGATATGTCCTTGCTCGACGGGAGCGATCCGGAAATGTATCAGCTCATGTACGTCGACGAGGGTTCAATTATCGTCCACGAAGCGGGTACCGAGAAATCCCTTTTCGCACCCGTCACGCTCTGTATGAATTATGCGCGTCCCGTATCCGATGTGTCGCTCACCGGCGCCCGGGGATTCAGCGTATTTTTCCGTCCTCAGGTAATCAACCATGGGCTTTTGGGAATGGACGCTACACAGGATTCAGGCGGGTTTCGCACGGAGAGAATTCTCATCGAGCCATTTCTCAGGGGTGGCAGAGGTAATCCGTTTTACCTGCCGGTCAACGGCTCGATCCGAAACAGGATGATCAGGATGGCCGACAACCTCGAGCGCCAGCTCACCGACCAGCCGGACAACAACTGGCCGTGCCGCGGCAGATCGTTCTTTCTCGAGATGCTATTGCTTCTTCAGTCGATGTTCGCGTTTGAGGACAACTCCGCGTCATCATCATTTCACGCCGAGAGCGAACTGTACCCGATTATCCGCGAAATACACGCGCGGTATCCTGACCCGACGCTCTCCGTCAGATCGCTCGCGCGCGCATCCGGCATGAATACCCTCGTCGCGGCCTGGCGCTTTCATCGCTCGATCGGCTCCAGCGTCGGATCATATCTTAACAACCTCAGGTGCGCGGTCGGCGCGAACCTTCTCAAAAACACCCTGCTGGGTGTCGGAGAAATTGCGCGCAGGTGCGGCTATCGCGACGAGTCCCGCTTCTCCCTGGACTTCGAGCGCCGCGAAGGACTCGGTCCGATGCAGTGGCGCGCGCAGTTCCCTGATCCCTACGGATGAGCCGACATGAGGCCGCCATTGCCCGGGACCTCTTCAATGCACCATCATCTCCCAGAGTGAATAGCCATAGGGGCTCGCGCGTTTGATACCGAGATACCTGACAAAGCGGGCTTGCACCGGAGGAAATTGAATAAACTCGTTTCCGCCGCTGCCTTCTGCCCGTTCAAAAACGCGTTTCCAGCTCACCGCGTCACCGGACACCTCAATCGCGTAATTCTTGCCGTAAGCATTTTCCCAAAAAAGGGAAACGCCGCTCACTGTCTTCGTTTCGCCAAGATCAATTTGCAGATACTGCTCATCCGAGAATCCGCTTCCCCAGCGGGTATTCAGGTTCCCGTCAATCGCATTCTGCGGTGGCAATGCCTGCTCGCTTTCTCCGGAAATGACATGGGCGCCTTTGGCCAAATCTTTCGGCGTCACGACAATCCTGAAAAAATCGGAAGACGAAACCGCGGAACCCTTCTGACGCACCCGTGCGTAGAGCGTGGTGCATTTATTCATCTCCGGACGATAGTCGAAAATGTATGGCGGCTCCGATTTTGTTCCGACTACCTCACCCTGCCTGACGAGTTCCACCTTTTCCGCGTTTTCGCTTTTTTCAACCAGCACTTCGACCGGAATCCCGTCGGTAGAAGTCAGCAGGAGCGGCTGATCGCTCTCGCGGAATGACACCTTGTTCGCGCGGGCGGGATGGTTGTAGAAAAAATCCGCAATCACTTGCGTCGCGTCCGAAGGCCAGGCGTGACCTCCCTTGCCGTACAGCCGATAGGAAACGTCCACCCCGTTCTTGCCGCTCCAGGTCTTTTCGATTCCGCCTGAGAAAAGCTTTTCGCGAAAGGCGGTATCGATGTTATTCGCCATTTTCCATTCAAGAACCGAACCGATGGCGCTCAATACGTCAGTATCGGTTTGCGCGCCCACCCTCACCGTCCAGTCATCGGCGGCATGAAGATGCAAAAGACTGATCGGTCCTTTTGCCACGGGGTTACCGAACGCGACCGAAAGCCCGGCGACGGGCGCGATCGCGGAAATTTTTCCCGGCATATCATGAGCCAGGCGGTACGTCATGTACCCGCCCATCGAATGCCCGGTCACGTACATGCGCGAGGGTTCAATGCGGTACTTTTTGCCGAATCCCTTGATCATCATTTCGAAGAACGCGAGATCGTCGTTGGGGCCCGTAATTCCCGGATATATTTCCCAAATACCCGCGATCGCGTCGGGATACACAACAATGAAATTATACCGGTCAGCGTACTCGTCAAAACCATGATCGCGAAACCGGGCGCCGGTCCCGCCTCTTCCATGCAGGGCAAAAACGAGCGAACAGGGAATGCTGCCGTCATAGCCGGCCGGCACATGCATCACGCCGCTTCTTTTTTTTCCGTTATGCACGAGATAAAAAGATTCCCCCGATTGGTCAAGGATCAGTTTCGTGTCTGCCAGTTTTGGCTTATCTCTGCTTGGCGCGCATCCCGAACAGGCGAAGAGGAACAAGACCAATAAGACAGCAATTTGTTTCATCTATTGAATCCTTATCTTAAAAATATACACCAAAGTTTGCAGGATTCCATTCGGGTTGCGCACATGTATACTATTAAATCAATACGATAAAATTGAGGCAGAAAGTCTCATGATCGGCGAGAGTCTCTCCTCGGAGCCCCCTCGAGCGAAAGTCTTCGCAAGGGCGAAAAAGAGAGAGCATCATCATGCCTGCAGCCGAACGCTATGAGGCAATGACAGGTCAAGGGCTATTCGCGTCACGGTCGACTCGGTGGATAAATCTTTACAATCAATCCTCAACCATACGATAGCCAACGCCGATTTCGGTCTTGATATATCGCGGTTCGGTGGAATTTTTTTCTATCTTTCGGCGGATATTCGCCATGTTTACCCGCAACGTCTGATTGTCGTTGAAATACGGCCCCCAAACGGTTTTCATGATGATATCATGGGTGAGAACCTTCCCACGGTTTCGTGCAAGCAATTCAATGATTCTGAACTCTATCGGGGTAAAATGAATTTCCGAGTCATCAAGCGCAACGCACATTTTCCCCGTATCAATGCGCAAGGTATCTATCATAATCACCGTCTCGCCGGCGGCTTCTCCGTTCTGCCGCTTCGACGAAACATGCCTGATGGCCGTGCGAATCCGTGCAAGCAGTTCGGCGGAACCGAATGGCTTCGTTACATAATCATCGGCGCCGATGTCGAGGGCGGAAACCTTTTCGCGCTCGCCTCCGCGCGCGGACACGATTATCACCGGAATGTCGCTCCATTCGCGAAAGGCTCGCAGAGCATCAAGCCCGTCAATGTCAGGAAGACCCAAATCGAGCAAAATAACGTCGGGGCAATGCGATGAAACAAGCGCCGGTATCTCGGCGCCTTTTCCGGTGGAGACCACGCGGTATCCGTTTGCGGTGAGTATAGCCGTCATGAAGTGGCAGATCGGGTTCTCGTCCTCTATTATCAGAACAAGCTTTTTGGTTTCCATCCGGAACCTCCTCATTCGCGAGGCAAGACAAACCTGAACTCCGCTCCGCCTTCGCTCCGGTTACGAACCGAAATAGTTCCACCGTGGGCACGAACTATCGCGGCGCAGATCAGGAGGCCGATCCCGAGCCCCCTGGAGCTGTCGCCCGTTTTCCGGTTGCCGGTTACGGGACCGTCAAAGAGATGCGGAATATCCTCTTCGGGGATACCGACGCCATTGTCAATCACCGAAAAAATCGCCATCTCCGCATCGGCCGTTACGAGGAGCTCGATGTCAGGCGATGTACCGGCGTACTTTGCCGCGTTCTCGATAAGGTTAATCAGTACCTGTTCGATCAGTGTACCGTCCATCGGGACCAGAAGCAAGTCGGCCGGGATATGTGCGCTAAGCCTGATTCCCGAAAAATGCGACCTGACGAGAGCGACGGCCTCTGCCACGACTTCCTCGACGGCTTCTTTTTTCTTTTCTATTCGCATCGTACCATCGCTGATTTTGGTGACCGACAGAATATTCTCGACCATTCGCATCAGCCATTGCGCGTCACAGCGAATATCGGAGGCGAAAAGATACCGGGCCTCCGAATCGAGCAGCTCCCCGTTTTCAAGCAGGACCGAGCTTGCTCCCAATATCGCCGTCAACGGAGTGCGTAAATCATGGGAGATTCCCCGCAGGAAGTCATACCGCATCTTTTCTCTCTCGGCCTCAAGCTCCATCTGGCGCTGCTTTTCCGAAAGGGCCTGGCGTTCGAGCGCGAGCGCGACAAGCGACGCGAGCATTCCGATAAAGACCATGTTGTCGTGTGCAATCGGCGTTCCGTTTTCGCACGGCACGCCAATAACGCCGATTACCCCATCGCGGCCAATTACGGGCGCATAGTAGGCGGATAAAAGGTTGAGCGTACCGGTCCCCGCTCCTGCGTGCTTTCCGTTAACGAAAACCCAATGAACGACTGAGCGTTCGTTTGCGCACAGCGGCTCTTTCTCCTGATTTTGTCCGGCATCCGTCTCAATCGGGTCATTGGCGTAAAGCGTTGCCAAGCCGCCGAAAATACCTGCCAAGTGGTCTTCGACAACCTGCTGAATCTCTTCGTTCCCGTATGCCGAGAGAAGTTTATTGTTGATTTCATAGAGCATTTCCGTTCGACGCTCGTGCAACACTGAACCGACAACCTGTTCCTTTATGCGCACTGTCATCGCGCTCATGATGAGGGAGACAAGAAACATGATGAGAAACGTAACGGGATATCCGGGCTGAATGGTGTTCAGCGTGTAATACGGTTCAGTAAAGAAAAAATTGAAACCGAGAACCGCGAGCACCGACGACGCCACGCCATAAAAATACCCTTCGGTATATCGGGAAATGGCAAGCACGGCGAGAATATACACCATGATGATATTTTGATCGCCGATGCCGATCGCCCTGAGCGCAAAGGACACCCCCGTGGCGATGGCAAGCAAAGCAAGTGATACTGACGCATGTTTTGGGGAAATCGCGAAACTCCGGATCCTTGACCGATATCCGGATTTTTTCTTTCTGTAAGGAGAACCCGTCGTCTTGTCGGGAATTATATGAACCTCGACCTCAGGCAGGAGATACGCGAGCCGGTCGGCGAACTCGGCTCTAAAGGGATTCCGGAAAACGTCCTGATGTTTCCTTTTTCCGATGACGATATTCGTGACTCCCGTTGCCTTCGCGTATTCCGATATTGCCAATGCGATATCATCGCCTTGTAGGGATACGATTTTTGCCCCGAGTCGTCCGGCGAGATCGGTATTCTTCCGCACGGCCTCGGTTTCATGGCCTCGCAAAACGGTTACGGCTATCCACGATGAATGGAACGCTTCGGCCATCCGGGACGCGGCGCGAATGCAACTTGCCGAAGACGGCGACGGTCCGATGCATACGAGTATCTTTTCCGTCCCTTCTTTTTTCTCGCGCATGGCGTCGCGCGAAACGCGGTCTGCGGCTTTTCTCATCGCGATTTCGCGAAGGCTGCTCAAATTTCCAGTCGTGAAAAAGTGGCGGCGCGCCACGGTCACGCGGTCCATGCTGTAAACCTTTCCTTCGGAAAACCTGCGGAGCAGTTCCTCGGGATCGATATCAACCAGCTTAACCTTGTCTGCGCGGTCGACGATATAGTCTGGGACGGTTTCCCTCACCGCGACTCCGGTAATTCGCCTGACCGTATCGTTGAGGCTTTCGACATGCTGTACGTTCATTGTTGTATAGACGTCGATGCCCGCGTTCAGAAGTTCCTCGACGTCCTGATATCGTTTCTCGTTTCTGGACCCCTCGGCGTTCGTGTGCGCGAGCTCGTCGACGAGGATCAAGGCGGGCTTGCGCGCGAGAGCCCCGTCCAGGTCGAACTCGCTCATCGTGATATTGCGGTAGGAAATTTCCCGGGGAGGAAGCGATGGCATCCCTTCTGCGAGCGCCGCGGTTTCCGGACGGGAATGAGGCTCGATGTACCCCGCCACGACATCAAGGCCCTTTTCCAGGAGCGCCCGGGCATCTTCGAGCATCGCGTATGTTTTACCGACTCCCGCGGCATAGCCGAAGAATATTTTAAGCCTTCCGGCGGAAGTCTTTTTTTCCGTTTCAATGCGCTCGAGCAGCGCGTCCGGGTCTGGCCGTTCGTCAGAATCGATCATGACGTCTATTTCTCCCTTGAACGATATAAGGCTATCATAAATATCCGTCGAGCGCCAAGTTTACCTTAAGGACATTTACGGAAGGCTCACCGAATATACCGAGGAATCTTTTCTTCGTATATCTTTCGATTATGCTTCTCACGTGTTCCTCGCTTGTCCCCCGCACCCGGGCGATTCTGCCCGCCTGATATTCCGCGGCCTCGGGAGAAACATTCGGGTCAACGCCACTTCCCGACGCGGTCACGAGATCCGCCGGGATATCACGATCATTTCCGGCATCGAGCGCATGCCACCGCCCGATCCGCTCCTGCACGAGAACTCGCTCCTTGTCGCTTGTCGGCGACAGATTCGTTGCGCCGAGCGGGCGACCGATAAGGTATTCGGGTTTCGAGAAATCCTGCGCGATGAGCTCGGATCCGGCATCGCGAGCCGTTCCATCCTTCATTGTCACGGTAATCACGCTTCCGTTTGCCTTTTCCGAAAAAAGAGTCCGGGCGATTCCGGTAACGACGCCGGTATAAACAACGCCGCATAGTATCGTCATTGCCGCGAATAAAACGAACGCGGGCCGTAATTCCTTCAATACAGTATTCATCGGTTCCTCCTCAAGCAAGTCCGCAGACGGTTATGAGCATGTCAAGCAGCTTGATCGCGATAAAGGGAGCGACAAGACCTCCAAGACCATATATCCTGAGATTGCGCTTGAGCATGTTGCCGGCCGAGGTTTCATGGTACGCGACTCCCTTGAGCGCAAGGGGGATGAGCGCGACGATTATCAGCGCGTTGTAGATGATCGCCGAAAGGATGGCGCTTCGCGTGCTCGTCAGGGCCATGAAGTTAAGGCGCGCGAGTCCGGGATATATCCCGAAAAACAGGACCGGTATGATCGCGAAATATTTCGCGACGTCGTTCGCGACGCTGAACGTCGTCAATGAACCCCGCGTCATCAACAGCTGCTTTCCGATCCGGACGATGTCTATGAGCTTCGTCGGATTCGAGTCAAGGTCGACCATGTTACCGGCTTCCTTCGCGACTTGCGTCCCTGAGTTCATGGCGACCGCGACGTCCGCCTGGGCGAGAGCCGGCGCGTCGTTGGTGCCGTCCCCGGTCATCGCCACGAGATGCCCCTTCGCCTGAAAGTCCCGTATCATCGCGAGTTTTGTTTCCGGGGTCGCCTCCGCGAGAAAGTCGTCCACTCCCGCCTCGGCCGCGATCGCCGCCGCCGTCATGGGATTATCGCCCGTGATCATGATGGTTTTGATGCCCATCTTGCGGAGATCGTTGAATCGCTCCTTTACTCCGTGCTTCACGATATCCTTCAGGTATATGACGCCAAGAACGGATGCGTCCTTTGCCACGACGAGCGGCGTTCCGCCCTCGCCCGCGACGCGACGCACGGCCGCATCGCATTCTTCCGGGTATAGACCGCCTGACTCAAGTACATAATTTTTAATCGCTTCGGCGGCGCCTTTCCTGATTTTGATGCCCTTATAGTCGATCCCGCTCATCCGGGTTTTCGCGCTGAACTCCACGAAAGTGGCATGAAGGGCGATCATATCTCGCCCCCTGATGCCGAACAATTCCTTTGCCAGAACCGCGATGCTCCGCCCCTCCGGCGTTTCATCCGCGATGGATGAAAGCTGCGCGGCGTCCGCGAGTTCCAGGGGCGTTACCCCGCGCACGGGAATGAACTCGCTTGCCTGCCGGTTACCGAGCGTAATCGTGCCGGTCTTGTCGAGAAGAAGAACGTCCACGTCTCCGGCCGCCTCTATCGCGCGACCGCTCATCGCGAGTACGTTTGCCCGATTAAGACGGCTCATTCCCGCGATGCCGATTGACGAAAGAAGAGCCCCGATAGTAGTCGGCGCGAGGCAGACGAGAAGGGCTATGACATTGGTAATCGAAATCGCGGAGCCCGCCCCCGCCTGTCGCCGCGCAAAGTCGGTGAAAGGTATAAGCGTCGCGCAGACGACCAAAAAGATGATCGTGAGCGTCACGAGAAGGATCTGGAGCGCGATTTCGTTTGGAGTCTTTTTCCGCGAGGCCCCTTCGACCATCGCGATCATCTTGTCGAGAAAGGTCTCCCCGGCTTCGGCGGTAACGCGAATGACGAGCCAGTCCGAAACGAGCGTCGTACCACCGGTAACCGCGCTTCGGTCTCCGCCCGACTCCCGGATAACGGGAGCAGACTCTCCGGTAATGGCGCTTTCGTCGACGGACGCGGCTCCTTCGATCACTTCGCCGTCCATCGGTATTTGCTCGCCGGCTTCAACGAACACGATGTCGTCCCGCTTAAGCGAGGCGGATACGACCTTGATATACTCATCGTGGTTGTCCGCCGCCTTGAGCTTCCGCGCCATGACGTCCTTTCGGGCCTTTCTGAGGCTGTCGGCCTGCGCTCTCCCGCGCCCTTCGGCGATTGCCTCGGCGAAATTCGCGAAAAGCACCGTGAACCAGAGAATCAACGCGATGGCGAGCGTATAGCCCGCGCTCTCGTCCCTGATCGCGGAAAACGCCAGGAGCCAAAGAGCCGTGGTTAAAATTGCCCCGATGTACACCACGAACATCACCGGATTCTTTATCTGAATATGCGGCGATAGCTTGCGGATAGATTGCGCGAGAGCGTCGGCGACTACCGACTGCTGACTTTGTTTCATTTTCTCACTCTCCCGTTATAAGACTTTACAGTAGTCAGCGATCGGACCGAGCGCCAATGCGGGCAGAAAGGTTAACGCGCCGACTATCAAAATAATCGCGAGTAAAAGCCCGGTGAACCTGAGATCGTGCGTCGGGAGCGTTCCCTCCCCGGTCGAGACCGTTTTTTTCGCCGCGAGGTTTCCGGCAAGCAGGATCGTCGCGCACATTGGAATAAAGCGAACCATCAGCATGATGATGCCCCCGACGACGTTCGTGAAAACCGTATTCGCCGCGTATCCCGCGAACGCGCTGCCGTTGTTATTTCCCATCGACGAGAACGCATACAGGATCTCCGAAAACCCGTGCGCCCCCGAGTTCGAAAGCCAGCTTTCGACCCCGGGAATCGCGGTCGCAGCGGCGGTACCGAGGAGCGTGCAAAGCGGGGGAACGAGAACGATGAGGCATACCATCTTCATGTCGAAGGCCTCGATCTTTTTTCCGAGATACTCCGGGGTGCGACCGACCATGAGCCCGGCGATAAACACCGTCAGAATGACAAACGCAAGCATGCCGTAGAGCCCGCAACCGACCCCGCCAAAGACGACCTCGCCGATCTGCATGAGGAACATCGGCATGAGTCCCGCGATCGGTGTGAGGCTGTCGTGCATGCAGTTTACCGACCCGTTTGACGCGGCCGTCGTAACCGTTGCCCAGAGCGCCGAGGAGCCAACCCCGTGCATCACTTCCTTCCCTTCCATGTTGCCCGAACGCACGACGCCCTGAAAGGCCGGTGACGCGAAGAACTCGCTCGCGGTAACGACGGCAAGGGAAGCCACGAGCAAAACGAGCATGACGGCATAGACCGACCGGCTCTGCCGCTTGTCGTTCACCGCAAGGCCGAACGAAACGCAAAGTCCCGCCGGAATAAGCAGGATCGAAAGCGCCTGCAGAAAGTTCGAGAAGGGTGTCGGGTTCTCCAGCGGAAACGCGGAATTCGCCCCGAAAAAGCCGCCGCCATTCGTTCCGATTTGCTTGATCGCGATCTGACTCGCCGCGGGACCGAGCGGAATCAACTGATGCGCGCCCGTTTCGAGCGTCTGGACGTCGCGGTAGGGACCGAGCGATTGCACCACGCCCTGCGAAACGAGCAGCACGGCGACGACGAGCGATATCGGCACGAGTACATAGAGCGTCGACCTCGTCAGGTCAACCCAGAAATTTCCTATCGTGCTTTGCCGCTTGAGAACAAAGCCCCGCAGTAACGCAAAAAGAACCGCAATGCCCGTTGCCGCCGAAACGAAGTTCTGAACGGTCAGGCCCAGGCTTTGCGTCAGGTATGACAGCGTCGTTTCTCCCGAATACGCCTGCCAATTCGTGTTGGAAACAAAGCTGGCCGCCGTATTGAAGGCGAGATCCCCGGTCGTTCCGGGCATCCTCGCAGGGTTAAAGGGGAAAAAGCCCTGCAACAGTTGCATCGCCCAGAGAACGGCGACTCCAATGCCGCTAAAGACGAGCGCGGCAACGGCATACTGCTTTGCCGTCATTTCACGGCATGAAGAGGCTCCCATGCATTTATATATAAACTGTTCGACCGGAGACACGACCCGGTTCAATAAAACCTTTTCACCGGTCATAACGCGGAACATATACCGTCCGAGGGGAACCGAAAAGAGTACCAGGATCGCGATATACAGAACGTCTTGCAACACAACGATGCTCATAAAGTTTCCCCCATGAACAAAACCAAGAACAGATAGATGAACAGCGCAAGACCGATAAGGCCCACACCGATATAAACGATTTCCATCTCGTTGCCTCCACTGCAACTATAATGGATAGAGTATAAAGAGGGTGTTAAGAATTGAGGTACTGCGTTAAGATACCGCTTATTTATCGGGCGACGGGGGTGAGATAGGCCGGCAGATCAAGTCCCGAAAAGGACGTTACTGTTGATTGCACGGTCGTCTCGTCGAAAGCTTGAACCCCATCGATCTTGAACGACATGACGGTGTTCTCAGTGTCCACGCGGCAGAGATCAAGCGGGACATTCGCGGAAAAATAGATCGGCGGCACGGTGGCCAGTTCGGTGAAATATCTTGCCGACATGGAGGTCCGAGCGATGATGCGGTTTATGTTCATCTTGTCGGCCCTGGCATCAGAATTGGCGCCGTCAACGTTGAAAGCGAGCGTGTATCCGGCAGTCCTGATTGTATCCTTGACGTACGAGTCGAAAGCGCCGAAGGGTACGGCGAATTCGGTGACGGGCAAGCCAAGATTCTTCTCGATTTCTGTTTTTGAATTCACGAGCTCGTTATTGAGCCATGCGTCATATGCTTCTTTATTCGCGATATCGGCAGGGGGATTCGTGAGAAAGGGATTTTCCTTTTTTTCAGGAGAGTATAGGCATACTTGTATACGCCATAATTGCCGTCATCAAACGTAACGAGGACGGATTTGAGCGGAATGTGTCTGCCGTTGGAACAGAAAGCCTCAAGAGCGCGCGAGTCGCAGAACGTTATGAAAGCATAAAATACGCAGGTAAGGGCCATAGTCGTTTACGAATCAGCTGGCATTTCGCCTGATAGATGAGCGGCCGCCTGGAAAAGCAACCGTCGTCATATCACCTTCCTCGATGCGGTGATACGCAGAAGAATAGAGCACACAGCGCCCGGGGTTGTCAGGAAAATGGCGCAAGTCGTAGGAGAGAGAGGGGGGGGGCTCCCCCTGGCGCCAAAAGTTTTCGCTGGCGCGAAAACGTTTTTCTGCCACCCCCCCAGGCCTCGTGAAAGGTCGTTACGTTTTTTTTTATTCCCTTACGCGGAACCAGGATAGTGCGGAGGCATCAACGCGGGGACGAAGCAAGACTACGGAATTATCCGGAGACCGTTCCGCGACCGAACGTACGATCGCGATGGAATCATCCTTCGTCGGGGCGACTGGTCCCTCAAAAAGCCTTGAAGTCCGGAGAGGGGCAATCTCGAAACGTTTCACGATTCCCCCCTTCTCACGCGAGACATTCATGCCAACAAGAACGGTCGCGGTAGTCTCTCGATTGCCAAGATCGTCAAAGACCAAATTCCCGAGGCTATAGCAAATAAGACAATCTCGATACCGCTCTATACCCTGCAGCACGTGAGGCCCAACGCCGAGTATCGCATCGGCCCCGGAGTCCGCGAGGCGACGCGCGATCTCGCGCTGGCGAACGGTGATTCGTGAATCATACTCGTTGCCCCAGTGAAGCATCACGACCGTGAAGTCTGTTTTCCTCGCGAGTGAGGATACCTCGCACGTCATCCGATCGGGGTCCAGAGGCGCGATGCAAGCGCCTCGCTCATCGGAATACGAAGAGAAGTCATTGTCGAAACCGAAGGAAAGGAACCCGAATGAAATACCTGACAGATCGACGATGCGTCCCTCGTTCGCGAGTCCCTCCGTCTCGCCCGCGCCCGCGTGCTCGATTCCCCGTGCGTCGAGCGCGGCGAGAGTCGAAAGAAGACCCACGGGCCCGTAATCCATCACGTGGTTATTCGCGAGCGCTACCATGGGCCGGGAAAACCGGAGAAAAACATTAAGATCAGTCTCGGGCGCGCGAAAAACGAATCGCGCGGTTCGCGCCGTACCCGCGCTGCCCACGGTCGTCTCGAGATTGCACAGAAAAGCGTCGCTTCTCGCACAAGCAGCCGCGATCGCATCCCATCGACGATCGATCGCGGGTCTCCGGGGATCCGAGCCGTCGTGTCGGTCCAGGAGGCAATCGCCTCCGGCGACGATTGAACGCCGTCGCGCGTCCCGATCGTCGCATGCAGAAAAGAATACGAGCGACATCGCGACCCCGATGATAACGGCGATATTGGCGCATATTCCCGCGCTCGTATGGAGTGTGGTATCATGAGTCATGCTCCGTTTTCTCGCGGCGGCTCTCGCGCTCGCCTGCTCCTTCATCCTCGCCTCCTGCGCCCCGACTGAGGTTCGCGTCCATGACCGCCACGTGAACTCTTATGCTTCCATCGAACGCTTCGCAAAACGCCATCAAGGCACGACGCTCGTCCTGTTCGACTATCACCATGACGTCGGTCCTGTCGATACGAGCATACTGAGTTCCAACTGGGTGGGCAAGCTCCTCTCGGATGGAACGATTGCGCGCGTGCTCTGGGTATCGGGAAGGGACCTCGAAATTCCGAACAAGAACGCGCGTCGCGCCTGGCTTGCAAGGTCACTCGCGACATTTCCTCCCGACGAAGCGCGTAAGATTTCCGATCGCCTCATACTTTACGATTGGCACGAGCTCGGAAATACCCGAATTCAGGGCCCTCTCATCGCGAGCGTCGATCTCGACATTCTCTGCCACGATCCCGGGGAATCACCCGAACGGTTTGCCGACGAAATTGCCTCCTGGATCGCGCGCGAGAAACCGGCGCTCGTTACGGTCGCGCTCTCGGCGGCATACCAGAAGGACGCTGCCTCGGGATGGAAGTTCCTGGCTCGTTTCGCCGAGCGCTACGGAAAGCTCGAACCGCGCGCATCCTGGTTTCTCGAAGCAGGAACGTACAGGGCGCGGTCCGAAGGCGCGGAGGAAAGCGACGCATGGCTTCGCTGGAAAACGGAAAAAGAGAAATTCGAACACAGAGGCGCAGCATTTTTCCCGGGTGCGGCAAACTGGATTACTGCGCCATCGGACGTACGCGCTATCCTCCTCGATCGTTCCTTCCGCGCAGGCGATCCCGCGGCTGAAGACGTCATTTCCGGATGGCGCGACCCGGAACGCGCGGGAGTCGAGCTCAACTACCCCGAAGAGAATACTGACCGGCTACTGGCCGTCGCTGCAGCCGCGATTGAATCGTACTTGCGCGGGGTTACCGAGCGCAATTTCATGTCAGCGATCGTACGCGAAACGCGTGCGGTTGAATCTGATCTTTACGACAAATCCGGAAAGGACCCGGGATCGTTTGGCATTGCCGTACGGCTCCAGTCTGACGGAATCGACAGGGGATGCCTCGCAATACTGCGCGGCGTACGTGATCCAATTCCGGCTGTTGTGCAATGCGCTCGATCGGCCATGAACGATCCGCGTTATCCCGCGGTACATAAAGAAGAGCGTGCGCGTCTCGATCTCGAGATCGCCGTATTTGGCCCATGGCAAAGCATGAAAGGGCCCCTCGACTTTCGCCCTGGCCTCGACAGCCTCTTGCTCATCGACGACGGCGAGACCACGCTGCTCCAGGCACCTGTCGCCGCGGAAAAAGGGCTCGACCGGGTCGCGTTTCTTTCGAGACTCTCGAATAAAGCCGGGCTCGGGCCCGACGGATGGAAAACGACGGGATTGCGCTTCGAGCGGGCGCCGACCGTATGGTCACGGCGACCGCTCTCCGCGATCGAGTCTTCGGATGATTACCAAAAATACGAGAAAAAATAGCTCGTGACATCACCGTCATCCAGTCCGGTAAGCGCGTACGAGTCGCAATGAAAAAGCACGCTTGTCCGAGAAGAGCGGTCAAGGAGGCGCGAAAGCGCGTAGATCCCGGGTCGATTATCGCACCCGGCGAGTATCCAATTGGAAACCGACGGCTCCGCGAAAAAAAACGCGGTACGCGCGTCCTTAGCGAGCGTTGCCGCCTCGTTCCCGTGATGGGAAAAGTCGGTCGAGATGAGCAGAAAATTATCCCTTCGTCCCTTCGCAGAGAAGGCCGGTTCAAGCGCGCGAAAAAGACGCTCGGCCATCGGCTGATCGACGGGAGGCTCTCCCCTATACGCTACGGCGACAACCCGTGCTTCGGGAAAATAGCGCGCGATATAGGGCATGAGCGTCGAGGCGCCGTGTTCGGGGTCGAACACTGAAGGTTCGAGCGGGACGCCAAGAGCGCGCGCCAATAAGCGCGCGCGCGCGCGGTCCGATTTGACCAGCCCACCTTTGACACGCCAAGCCCCATCGGTTACGGAGTATTCCTGCGTCGAAATTCCGTAGTGCGCAGGCGTGAGAACATAAAAAACACGTACCGACCGCCTCCACGCGAGCTCCTTGAACCATCGGTCTATTTGCGCGTACGCGAGAAGATGGTGGCTTACCGTTCCTGCCCAGGGTCGCGCGGCATCGGGCGGAAGGCACTCTATCGCGACTGGGCGAGTCATGCCCACGCACTCACCGAGCGATTCCCACGTGGAATAGAGCCTCGTCTCTCGCTGACAACCAGCGATGAAAAGGCATCCGGCAAGAACGCAGCATGCGCGGGATACTAGCGCCATCCCTGATTGACGCAATCGCCTCACCGCTTATCGGTCGGTTCGGGCCCAAGCGGCACGCCTTCCATCCAGAACGGAAGGTACTTTCCGAGATCTGCGCGCGGCTCATATACGATTTTCTTCCAGGATTCGTCCGTCAGGCGATCGCTCATCGTGCGCGGGTATTCATAATAGCTAAATGAATAGCCGACCGCGATCCGTTTCCCGCCCTGAGCGTCGTTGAGCGGTACGTAAATTCGATAGGGGATCCCGATAGCGACCTCGAGAACCTTCCCAAGCTCGAAATTCGTGAACACGTCCGCGACAAGGGCCATCCGCAATTGATCCTCGTCAACCGTATCCCCGCCGTCTACATGCACGAGTACGAGGTGTATAAGCTCCGCCGGTATCTTCGCGATCCATTTGACGTCGTTAAGGGGAACGCTTTTATCGGATGCTTCAAGCATCGCGATATCCGCTGCCTTTGCGCAGATCTCGCGGAAACGACCAAAGGCTTTAGCCGTCTCCTCGTCGAGAAGGTCGTATTCGTCCAGCGTGCGCAGCAGCCTCTGCGCCGAGACCGTCGCTCCCTGCCAAAAGGGGACGTTTGGCTCCAGGTAATGAACGGGATCGGGAATCGGTTCCGTCCGGAAGGTTGGCTCGAAATCCCCGTCGCCCGCGCGCTCCGCGGCGCCTTGCTTGACGTACAGGAGAGTGTCGTGCCGGAGCTCAGTCCAGGTTCCGTGCGCGGAGAGCATTGCCTTTTTCCCCCAACCGGGACCCTCGGTAAAGTAAAAGCCCGCGCCCGGTTCAAACTGAGCCTGCGCCTTAACCTGAAAGAGCACGTCGTTGTAATATGTTCTATCCCAGAACGCCGGATCGTATGAGGAGAACTCGCCCTCAATCCCGTCGAGCCGTTCCTTAAGGCCATCCATGACCGGGTAGTCCGAGGCAGCAAGGAGGGAATCCGCCGTCTTCGAGCCAAAGGCCTTCATCACGTCGAGGCCTCGAACCATGTCGCGGCTCATGAGCCTGGGGGGCGACACGAGATCATGAACCTTCGAGTCATAGGTGAAGCGCTGGCCGAAAAGGCGCCATCCCATAGGCGGCTTCCGGTCAACGCCGACCGCGGCGCCGTCCGTAACCGACGACCCCGATCCCTCGCTCGGTCCCCAGAACACCGAAGATCCTGATATTGCCGGAGGCTTTAGCTTCTCGTGCGCCTTTTCCATGAACGCTATAAGGTTTTCGCGCTTGGCGGCCCACTCGCCGAATTCCTTTTTTGAAACACCCTCGTCCTTCCACAGCGGAAGAACCTCCGCGAAGCTAAGGTCGTCGGACTCCCCGATGAGCGCGGTGACCGGCGCGAAGAGCGCAAGCCATTGTTTATAGAGGGCCGGATCCTCTCGTACAACATCGACGACAAGGAGCGCGATCGGTGTCATGTCGAGTGAAAGGGCCTCGGCTCCGGATGAATCGTCAAGCGGCTTCGGTCCCGGCGCGGCGATGAGAAAGTGCACGTGGCCGAACCACATCATGGCGCGAAAATAGGCCGAGAGAACGCCGTTTTTCGTGTAATGCCCGCGTGGCCGATACTGAGTATAGTCTTCCTTGGCATTCTCCCCGTCCTTGAACGAGAACACGCTCGAATCCGCATACCCCTCCGCGCCGAGAATCTTCGAGACCTCGTTCCTCACCGCCTCGGGATAATCGGAAAGAACAGATTCAGCGTCCTGCTCCCGATAGATAAACCGATCGGCTCGATAGTCGTCGTTGTCGTTATTTACCCGCTCAGGAGCGAGCGCGAGGAGCGCATCGGCGACCTGGAAATAGAAAATTCCCTTCTCAAGGGTCTCCGGATATGCGCCTGCCAACCCTTCTCGTTCCTGTAGATCCTTCAGAAACCGTTCGACGAGTTCCTTGAGTCTAGGCATAAAAAACGCTTCTTCGAGATACTGAAGAGTCCGGTCGAACATGAGATGCTGTGCGTGAGCCACGAGATCGGTCGTCACGAACAGAGGTACCTGCCGACTCCATTCCCCTTCCTCACTTGCGTATCGCGGTGCTTGCGTCGGCGCATGGATGTCATAGAGAGCGAGCATGTCGTCAGGCATGGATTTATAGAGGCTATACTCATCGCCTATCACCGACTGAATGGCGACTCGATCGCGCTCGATCCGCTCTGCGATGCGCGAAGGTATCTCATGATAGCCGACGACTGGATAGAACGCGTCATAGGCCCCGCCCGTCTGATAGAGACGCGCCGATATCCTGTTTTCCCGGTTATCGTCGTCAAGCCCGTAGAGATCGGCGCCGAACACAAGGCCTTCCGCTCCATTATATGACGTTCGGTAGAACCAGTTCCAGTTCTCTTGAAATTCAAACATACCGTACCGTTCTTTCTCCATCGAATTCAAGACTTTCTCTCCCTTGATAGGGATGATCGTGCCGAAAGGAATCGGAATCCCTTTTGGGAGGCGTGCGAGATCGTCGAGAGTCGAGAGAGTTGCGTTCGGATAAAGGACGCATACGCGGCTCCCGACGACGGCGGTTTTCCCGCTCGGGAGGTTCTGATCCGGCAGAGGCATGAACCGCATGAGGTCGGGAAGATATTGCCGATGAGAGTCTGTCTTGAATGGTTTCACGTCAACTATGAATTTCTTGAATCCGCGGTCGTCGAGCTTGACGAGATTTGCGTTAAATTCTGCTCTTTCTCCGTAAACAGGATCGAGGGAATCCTCATGAGACGATCCGGCATTTGAATCGGTGTCGGTAATTGGATTAATTCCCTGTATTTTCTTACCGCACGAAACTGTCGCGATCAACGCCGCGATCGCCAGAAAAATCGTAATCGTTTTTATCGCTTTCATTTTTTCCTCCGATTTTTTTCATATTTATCGTGTAAAGAATAGCATGCCAATCGATGGATCTCAAGAAGTATTGCGTCATATCCGCGAAACACAGGCCGTTCTGCGGGTCGCCATTCTGTTCACGACTCAGGTATTAAACGTGACCGCAATCGACGGGAGCCCGCATGATTTCTGTTCGTACTTTAGCCGATCAGCAATATTTTATCCTTGTTCTCCGGGTTCCGTTCGATACCGAACACACAAAAAACCCCTGTTGTCCTATATTTACTTTGCGGTAACGCCAGTCGCTGCCGTAGAAAGAAATATACAGGAAGGTTGAATCATGAAAGGAAACGATAAGATCGTTAGCGCGCTCAATTCGCTGCTCGGCAAGGAGCTGGCGGCTGTCAATCAGTACATTCTCCATACGGAGATGTGCCAAAACTGGTTGTACGTAAAGCTGCATGACGCCATCAGGACACGCGCCATCGACGAAATGAAGCACGCAGAAATGCTCATCGCCCGCATTCTCTTTCTCGAGGGAATTCCGAACGTCAGCCGCATTGGTTCTATCAGCGCGGGAAGCGTTGTTCCGGACATACACGCGAAGGACCTGAGCGCGGAGGTCAAAATAATCGCCGATTACAATACCGCAATTATGGGCGCGCAGGAATGCGAGGATAGCGGCACTCGCGAGATCCTCGAGTCGATCTTGACCGATGAAGAAGCCCACCTCGACTGGATCGAAGGACAACAGAAACAGATTTCGCAGATGGGCCTCGCAACCTATCTCGGAAGCCAGACGAAATAGAAACGACCGTAAGATCAAGACAGGCATTGTTATCGGCAGTACGCGCCGTCGAGCGGCTCAGGCTGATCATGGGAGAGCTTCAGGCTGCGGACGTGCGCGCGCAGATACTCCTGTCGCTCTTTACGGACATTGAGAATTACACGGTCTTCAAGCCGGACCCGAGGCTGCCCTTACGATGATGCTCGACCAGCCCGTCGCTTTGAGAGCGGCGGTGAAAGCGCTTCGGGAAAAATTGTTCAGCAAGAATACCCGCCTGTCATCGGGCGGGCAGTCAGACAACCTTTTGAAAATCTATATACCCGCGTTCCACGTCGGTACTGACCAGCTGAACGCGGAGCGCGTCTCCAACATCCAAACCCTCAAACCCGCTTTCCAGCCGCCCTTCGAGAGGGGGATTCAAGATACGCACCCACGTGCCCTTCTCGGACGCGCCCGTGACGATCGCGTCGTATCGTTCGCCTATATGAGACGCGAGCAGGATCGCCGCCGCGGATTTAACAACCTGGCGTTCGACTTTTTTGGCGTCGTCCTCCGCTTTCGTGCAATGAGCCGCGAGCGACGCAAGCTCTTCGGCGGAATAGGGCGACTGGACGTTTTGAAGCGCTGCCTTTAAAAGACGCTGCGTAATCAGATCCGGATACCGGCGATTTGGCGCAGTCGAGTGCGCGTAGTCCCTTACCGCAAGTCCGAAATGCCCCTCGCCCTCCTCGCCGGGCAACCTGACGGCGTACTCGCCCGGACCCAGGAGCTTGATGACGCTGAGCGAAAGATCCGGAAACCGAAGGGGATCGTTCTTTCGCGAGAGCGCGAGAAAGTTCTCGAGGCTTACCGGATCGGGAACCGGCGGCAGGACCGTGCCTTTTTCGGATGCAAGGGCCACGATTCGATCCCATCGTTTCGGAACGCGAACCATTCGCCTGATCGACGCGCATTTCCGCGACGCGAGGTATCTCGCCGTGATACCGTTCGCCGCGATCATGAACTCCTCGATGATTTGCTTTGCCCTGTTCTGTCCGTCCGGCACGAGATTCGTCAGGGTCTCACCCTCAAAAACGGGCTTTGCTTCAATCGTATCAATAACGAGCGCGCCTCGCGAATGCCTGAGGGACCGCATTTTCTGCGCAACGGAATCCTGCGCCCTGACGCCTTCTTCCATCCCGGCGAAGGAGCTGAGCCCTTCGGGCATTGGCCCGCTTCCCTCAAGCCATCTCGCGACCTCGTCGTATGATAGCCGTGCCTTGTTTCGGACCATTGCGCGATACAGCCGTGAGCCCGAGACGCTTCCATCCTCAGCTACGGTAATCTCGATCACGACGGCAAGCCGGTCGCAGTCAAGATTCAGCGATGTTATATCTGTGGAAAGCCGCTCGGGAAGCATGGGAAATACTTTGGGAACGGTATACACCGAGGTCGTGTTTCGCTCGGCATGCATGTCGAGCGCCGTCCGTCTCTTGACGATGGCGTCGACGTCGGCGATCGCGACCAGTATTTTTACATTGCCAAGGTCACCCATGCCGAAAGCGGTCAGCTGATCAAGATCGCGGGAATCGTCATTGTCGAGCGAGCACCAGAGAGAGTCTTTCATATCGACTACGGATGCATCGCCGTCCGATGCGGCCGCTCCGGATATTCGCCCGAGTTCGGCAAGCGCTTCCGCGGAAAAATCCGGAAGAAATCCGCGACTAAGCATAACCCGATGCGCGATTTTCCCGAGCACCGCCTTGTCAGTTAGATCTGTCATATCTTGAGGGGCATTCATTACCCTAGCATACGGGAATACTCGGACGTCGTTCGTGCGGTAGCATACATACGAATCAACGCGATATGCGCATATTATTGGAACAGAATGAGGCGATCCTCGATTACATCGCGGAAATAAAAGGCGGGAGACAACCGGCATGGGTATCCGGTCCATAATCATGACACAGAATCTTGGTGTCTTTTCCGAAACAGGACAGCAGGACAGGCTCACGCGGATATTGAGCCTCTACAGCTCCCTTGGAATCAACAAAGAAGACATTGAAGAAATTCTCGAACTGCGCAAAAAGATACGGACGCTGCAAAAAGAACTTGAAGAATTTACCGATAAGCATGCTCACAGATAGCGGCAAATGGCGCGAGATCGCAGAGTTCGCTTGTTCTATTTTATCCGATACAGCGATGAACGATGCACTTACAAGGAGAAAAGAACCATGAACGAACGCGAAATCCGGGAGCTCAAGGGCCTGTCACAGACAGAAATCGAGGATAGGCGTCGCAGATTCGGGACAAACCGACTGCCGAATAAAAAAAAACGCGGAATGATCAAGATTTTTTTCGGGGTCCTCAAGGAGCCCATGTTCCTCCTATTGATAGTATGCGGAATAGTGTATCTCCTCCTCGGCGAGCCGAAAGACGCATACATGCTTCTTTTTTTCGTCGTTATCATGATGACCATCACCATCGCGCAAGAGGGAAAGACCGAGCGAAGCCTTGACGCGCTCAGGGACCTCTCAAGCCCGCGCGCGATGGTTATCCGGGATACCGGCCGCATCACCGTCTCCGGACCTGAACTGGTTCCGGACGATCTCGTGATCGTCGCGGAGGGGGAACGCATTCCCGCCGACGGAATACTCCTTTGGGGAGCCAACATCACCATCGACGAATCGCTGCTAACCGGCGAATCCGTTCCCGTCGGAAAAATTGCGGTCGACGCCTTCGCGGCCTCGGACGCCGAAATGGCCGGACCCGGCGGTGAAAACTCCGCGTATGTTTTTTCCGGGACCCTTATCGCCTCGGGGCAGGGAGTCTTCAGGATACGGAGCACGGGAGCCGGTACGGAGATGGGAAAAATCGGACGGGCGATCGAATCGGTCCAGAAGGAAAGCACGCCGCTCCAGAAGGACACGAAGAAAATAGTCCTCGTCGCCTTTATCCTGGCCGCGGCAATGTGCGCCCTCATCGCGATTATCTTCGGGCTTACCCGCGGCGATTGGCTCGGGGGGATACTCGCCGGTATCACGCTCGCGATGGCCTTAATTCCAGAGGAGTTCCCGGTAATCCTGACGATTTTTCTCGCGCTTGGCGCAAGGCGTATCTCGAAAAAAAACGTGCTTGCCCGCAGGATGAGCGCGGTTGAGAACCTCGGAGCCGCGACGGTCCTGTGCTCGGACAAGACGGGAACCATCACCCAAAATTTGATGAGCGTCGAATCCCTTTGGGTAGCAGGAAACCTTTTAAAGGTCGAAGCACAGGGAAACGCGCCGCTTCCCGAGGAATTTCACGAGCTTATCGAGTGGGGAATTCTCGCAAGCAGGAAAGACCCATTCGATCCCATGGATAAGGCGTTCATCGACCTCGCGTCCCGTTCGGCGCTCGACGAAAGCCACGCGCATCCCGTTTGGGATATTATCCGCGAATACCCGCTCTCGCGAGAAATGCTTTCGGTCACGAATGTCTGGAAATCATCGATTGACGGCGGTCTTGAAATCGCGTCAAAGGGCGCGCCCGAGGCAATACTGGACCTATGCCACCTCGACGAAACAGAGCGCGCGAAGATAACGGAAGCGATTGCCGCAATGGCGGAACGGGGAATGCGCGTCCTCGGCGTCGCGAGGGGAAGCCACCCGGCAAAGGTCGCCCTGCCGCCGGGACAGCATGATTTTACGCTACGCTTTATGGGACTGGTCGCGCTTGCCGACCCGATCAGACCGAAGGTTCCCGGCGCGGTAAAACTTTGTCGGGACGCGGGTATACGCGTCATCATGATAACGGGAGACTATCCGAAAACCGCGTTGAATATCGCCGGGCAGATAGGCCTTGAAAATTCCGCGAACGCGATAACCGGAGCGGAGATAGAAGCCATGAATTCCGCCGAGCTAAGCGAGCGCATACGAGGATGCAATGTGTTTGCGAGAATCGCGCCGGAGCAGAAACTGGCGATCGTACAGGCGCTCAAGGCAAACGGCGAAACGGTCGCGATGACGGGTGACGGAGTCAACGACGCCCCGGCGCTGAAAGCCGCGGACATCGGCATCGCCATGGGTCTCCACGGAACCGACGTCGCGCGCGAGGCGTCAGCGCTCGTACTGCTCGACGACGATTTCTCGTCCGTCGTATCGTCGGTTCAAACAGGACGAAGAATTTTCGACAACCTGAAAAAGGCGATGTCCTATACCGTGAGCGTTCATATCCCCATCGCGGGAATGTCCCTTCTCCCCGTTATATTTCAATGGCCCGTGATATTTCTTCAACCGGTGCACATTGTATTTCTCGAACTGCTCATCGACCCGGCATGCTCGATAATATTCGAGGGAGAGCCGGAGGAAACGGGCATCATGAATCGCCCTCCGAGAGACAAGAACGAATCGTTTTTCAGCGCGCGAACCGTCGGTATGAGCCTCATTCACGGCTTCGTCGCCCTGGGTCTTGTTCTCGCGACATGGTTTGGCTCGAAATCCTTCGGCTTCACAGCCGACGCGCAAAGAACGCTCGCTTTTATCTGCCTCGTGGCGGCTAATGTCGCGGTGATCCTTACGAATCGATCATGGAGCAAAAGCATATTCCAATCGATGAAAGTCCGGAACGTCGCGGCGCCATGGATAACCGGAATCGTTTCGGCATCCCTCATACTGATCGTAATGACACCCTTTCTGCGGGATATGTTTCACTTTGCGCGGATTCCTCTTTGGGCGGCGCTTCTTGCCGCAGGGATGGGACTGACGTCCGTTGTCTGGTTTGAGATCCTGAAGCTTATCAAGTCACGAAAAGGCGTGACTTTTGATTGCACGGTCGTCTCGTCGAAAGATTGAACCCCATCGATCTTGAATGTTATTTCAGGTTAAACGGCCTCAGGAGCTTGTCCACAAAAATGGTTTTCCCGGCGTCGTCCCTGGTCTCAACTTTCGCGAAAACCCATCCGGCGACCATTGCGGGATCAAGGCCTGCAGTGACAAGCGGTTCCGGATTAAGGACGAACACAATATCCTTGTCGTTCGTCGCCATGTCCTTCGCCCACTCGAACATATTGCCGTTTCCGAGCTTGATGCCGTAGTGATCGAGCTTTTCGTGATACCCGATTCTCGCACGTTGATACTTCACGATGTCCGCGAAAGTGGATCCGATCGTTTTTTTGGCTTCAGGTGCGAACGCGTCGGATGAGAGTTCAAAATGTATCATGAACATACCGTCTTCCAGCTCGTACCTGATTCCGTCCGCAGGGGGAAGCTTTGCGACGTCGAGACCGGCCGCAAGAAAGGGACTGGCGTCGAAGACAAATTCGGCGTCCGGTTTATCCAGGTCCGCAGGGGATCCCGCCGCGTTGTTCCGCGAAAAGTCAGCCGAAAGGAGAAGCTGATCGCCGTCGGGGGACGCAAGGCTCCAGGCATAGTCGCTCTCCGACCACGTGACACCTGGTCCCGAGGCGGCAATGACCGCGCCAAAGGACTCATTCGCGAATTTTGCGACGACGTCGGTCGCGCCACACCCGGCGAGCGAGATGGCCGCAAGAGAAATGCCGGCGACTGCGAGCACGACACTATTCGAAATTACGTTGCTTCTCTTCATACTATTTTTTTCACCTCATATCCCGCGTCCTCAACTGCCGCGCGGAGTTCCGCGTCAACAAGCCCGTCGCCTTCGATAACCGCGTTTTTCTTTTCGAGGTTTACGTCGACGCTCTTTACCCCGCTCACCGCCTGAAGCGCTTTGGCAACGCGCGCGGTGCAGTGACCGCAAGTCATACCTTCAATCAATACCGTCTTTCCCATAGTAGTCTCCTTAATTTCAGTCTTTGCCTGCGCCGGGTTTGCATTTCCCGCCGGCTTGAAATTCCTCAATCGAAGCGCGTTCGTCAAAACCGAAACGGAACTGAGCGACATCGCCGCCGCGGCGATAATCGGGTTGAGCAGCGGTCCGCCGAATACGTGGAGCAAGCCCGCCGCTATCGGTATGCCGAGCACGTTGTACCCAAACGCCCAAAACAGGTTTTGCTTGATGTTCCGGATGACGCTTTTCGAAAGCTTGAGCGCCGTCGGAACGTCCATGAGATCGCTCCGCATGAGAACGATCGAAGCGCTCTCCATGGCGACGTCGGTTCCCGAGCCGATCGCGATTCCGACGTCCGCCTGCGCGAGTGCCGGCGCGTCGTTGATTCCGTCGCCAACCATCGCGACCCGCTTGCCCTCTTTTTGCAGTTTCGCGATCTCCGCGGATTTTTCCTGCGGTAACACTTCGGCGAGGACGCGATCGATGCCGACCTGCTTCGCAATTGCCTGCGCAGTCTTGAAGGAATCTCCGGTGATCATGACAACCTCGAGACCCATCCCGTGAAGCGCCTTGATTGCGCGTGCGCTCGAATCCTTCACCACGTCGGCGACCGCGATGACGCCCGCGTATGCACCGTCTATCGCAATGTGCATGGGCGTCTTTCCGTCTGCTGCGAACGAGTCGGCAAGGGCGCCATCTATCACAATACCGTTCGCGCTCAAATGTTTTTCGTTACCGAGGAGAACCGTCTTTCCCTCGACTGTCGCCTTGATCCCGCGACCCGGCATTGCTTCAAATTCGCTTGCGATATATTTCGCAAGAGAGCGCGCATCGGCTTCCCGCACGATCGACTCGCCGAGCGGATGCTCTGAGCCTCGTTCGGCCGAGGCTGCAAGCGCGAGCGTTTCATCTTCGTCAAATCCGCTTTCGACCCGGATGTCCGTCATCTCGGGTTTACCCTTGGTGAGCGTCCCCGTCTTGTCGAACACGATAGTACCGATCGTATGCGCTATCTCGAGTGCCTTTCCCGACTTGATGAGCACCCCATACTCGGCGCCCCTTCCGGTACCGACCATGATCGCCGTCGGGGTCGCGAGTCCCAATGCGCACGGACAGGCGATGGTAAGAACGGCAACGAACACGGTGAGCGAAAACACGACGCCAGCGCCGAAGACGAGCCAGAGCCCCGCGGATACGAGGGCGATACCAAACACAATCGGGACGAAATAGCCCGAGACCACGTCGGCGAGCGCCGCAATCGGCGCCTTTGAGCCTTGCGCATCCTCGACGAGCTTGATGATCCGCGAAAGCGCGGTATCTTCGCCGACTCTCGTTACGCAAAACGTCACCGATCCATTTTTGTTTATCGAGGCGCCGACGATAGCGTCGCCCGGTCCTTTCTCGACGGGCATGCTCTCGCCGGTCAACATTGATTCGTCCACCGCCGTGCGCCCGGTAACGATCTCACCGTCAACGGGAACTTTTTCGCCCGGGCGAAGGCGTACAATGTCGCCGACGGCGACGTCATCTATCGGGACTTCGACTTCTACGCCGTTCTTGACGACGGTCGCGGTCTTCGGCCTCAAACCCATGAGCTTCTTGATTGAATCCGACGTCTTTCCCTTTGAGATCGCCTCAAGCGTCTTCCCCAAAAGAATCAGGGTGATGATGATGCCCGCCGTCTCGAAATAGAGATTGCCGGCCATCCTGAAATCGCCCGCCGCGATACGGAACGTGCCGTAGAGGCTGTAGATAACGGCGGCGGAAGTTCCCATCGCGATTAGCGAGTCCATGTTCGGCGCGCCGTGCGCAATTGCCCGAAAGCCGACGAGGTAAAACCGGTACCCCGCGACGAGTACCGGCAGCACGAGGGCGATTTCGATCAGGGCATAGCGAAGCGGAAAGTTCATCGCGTTCATGAAAGCGGGAAGCGGCCAACCAAGCATTGCGCCCATCGCGATATACAAAAGGGGAAAAGCAAACGCCGCGGAAAACGCGAGCTTTGCCTTGAGGGTGCCTATCTCTTTTTCTTTTTCATCCTTTCGCGCGGCCGCTGAGCTTTCCGCCGCATCGACGGCTTCGTACCCGGCTTTGGCGACAGCGAGCTTGATCGCGTTTACGTCCGTAGACGCGGCGTCAAATTTCACCGAAAGCATTTCTGTCGCAAAGTTTACCGAAGCGTTTTCCACTCCGGAAACTTTTTTTACCGCGCGCTCGGATGCTTGCGCGCAAGCCGCGCAGGTCATGCCATTTATTTTCAGTTTTGTCGTTTGCATATCACATTCCTCCGTTACCCGTCTCGCCTTTTTCTATTGCCGCGAACAGCATCCGCCGCCTTTCGGCAATGCGAGCGCATCGTCTGGAGCTTCCGCTATCGAAGACGCGGCATCAAGGCTTTCGGCGACGGTGATGGAACTTCGTACCATTCCCATCCAACAACTATACGCTATTTTACCCGCCTTCGTCGGGGTAAACTCGATGACGTTATCACCGGGAACCAAATCCTTTCGAATATTATATGATGGAACGACAAGCGTTTCATTGCAACTGTTCAGGTCGTCGGCAGATATCCTTATTGTCCAGGTAAGCGGGACGCCCGCCTTGACGACAAACGGAACGTATTGACCGTTCTTGAACTCGGTAATAACCGTCTGCCTGTCGCCCGAAAGACCCGCCTTGATGAGTCCCACATTCAAGACGTTCCCCGTAGATGGAGTACTTGCCGGAAAAGAAACGCCGGCAAGAGTCGCCGCGCGAGCGAAGGTCACGACGCCGAGAAACATGACGAGAACGGCGCTTGCCTTTATCATCACCGGCACGAGCTTGCGGGGAAGAAGAGCCGCGGTCAGGCTGAAAACGAGCATCAGGGGAACGGTTCCCAGGGAGAACAGGAACATCGAAATGGCTCCGGCCATCGCGCTCCCCGTTCCGAGCGCGTAGAGCTGCATCGTCTGGAGGGGTCCGCACGGCATGAGCCCGTTCAGGATTCCAACGGCGAAGGGGCCGCCCTTTTGCAGACGCGCGGAAACGGCGGCGCCCGCAGACCGAAAGGGTGCCGGGACAAGTCTTCCGAAAGAAGGAAATGCGTGGAGAACGCCAAGCATTTTCAATCCGAACGCCAACATGAATGCGCCGGCAAGGGCGGCGATTACGCCTTTGAGAACCGGAGAAAAATTGAGCGTAGAACCCAGTGCCCCGACTGCGCCGCCGATTGCGGTATACGACACGACGCGACCGGCGTTATAGAGAAGACCCGAGCCCAATTGCCGTGATCTGCTTCGCCCGGACTCGTCTCCCGTGCCGACGCTTTGCGAAAGCGCAAGACCGCCGCACATGGCGACACAGTGTATGGACGTGAGCAGCCCGATGACAAAAAGCATCGCGTACCCGACATTCGCGTCGATCGACGGGAATGTCGCAAAAAGTCCGCTAGCGCTCGCGATCAGGTAGGAAGCAACCAATAAAAGAGCGATACCGAGCGCGATTGCAGTCCCGCCAGTATTTTCGCCCCGAACCGGATAACCCGCTTTCTCGATCGCTTTTTTCAGCGCATCAAGACTGGCGCGATCCTCGTCATATTCGATCAACACCCGCCCGCTCCCCGAGTTGGCTTGTGCCGTTATCACGCCGGGTACGGCTTTGAGCGCATTCACGACCCTGGCCTCGCAGGAGGGGCACGTCATTCCATCCACATTGAGCGTAACGCGTTTACCGTTCATCACCTGACCTCCAGCGCAAAGCGCGCTTCTTCACGGATAATATACTGCCAGTGTGTGAATCCCGTGTGAACGCAATGCGATTTTTCCGCTTGCTACCGGCGAGTCATTGAAGTACCATGGCCGAACGGAGGATGGAAAGGAGTGAAACGGATCGAGGCGCTTTTTATCACCAGTGTACTTTTTTTCCTGATCGCGGGGCTTCTGTATGCCTGGGGTCCGCCGGCCTGGTTCAGCCGTTACCCGTACTCGGCAGGACTCCGCTTCTTGCTTGCGCTCGAGGCCTATTTTCTGTGCAGCTCGTTTTTTTTCGCTCTCCGGTCCGCGCGCCTTCCCCGCCGGGGCAAGCATGCGTACGCGGCGTCCTTTATCATTTCTTTCGCCGCGGTTCCCGCCTTTGCGGCCCTCGTGCTTCTCGACTCCCCGATCCAAACGGTAAAGGCTTTCGTGGGCGTGCTCGATATCGCCGCCTGGCTCTCGCTCGCCCTGCTCGCGATCGCCCGATCGGAGCGCAAGCGAGCCGCCTATTACGCCGTCTTCGCGGCAACCGGCGCCTTGCTCATGATCCCGCCCGTTCCGTCGATACTCGTCATTGCCGCGCGCTTTTCGCTTCTGGCTCTGTACGTAATTACCCGATTCCAGTCGGCGCCCGGACGCGCGAGCGCAAGCCCCGACGCGGCGCCGCTTGAGCTCGGCGCCGTCGCTGAACGCTACGCTCTTTCGGTACGGGAAACGGAAATACTCTCGCTTCTCGTTTCCGGAAAGACAAACAGGGAAATCGCGGAGATTCTTTTCATCTCGATCTCGACCGTCAAAACGCACATCGCGTCGATTTTCGCCAAGACGGGCGCGCGCAACCGGCTTGAAGCGTCCGTACTATGCAGGAAAAACTGAAAAATCATACCTTTGGCCGATACCGCGACGGGGTTTTTCCGGATAGCATTGCCCCCATGGAGACATCAAGAATGAAAAAAAGCGTTTATTCGGCAATCCCCTTTCTCCTCATGTTCATCCTCGCCACGGGGAGCGTCGTACTCTCGTGCGCCACCGCGCCTTCCGCCAAGTCCGCGAGCCGCGAAGACAAGCTATCGATCAATACGGCCGCGAACCTGGATGGCAGGCTCTATACGACCTGGGTTTTCGGCGAGATACGGTCGGTGATGATTGTCGACGAAGGCGACCGCTCGCGAAAAATCGAGCTGAAAGCGGAAGACTATCGCTATGACCCGGCATCAACCGAAATCACCCTGCTGCGCGCCCTTCCCTTCAAAAACTATTTCGCGAGCATCGAGGGAACCGAGTCCCTTCCGCACACCTTCGTGCTCAACGGCATCAAGGACGAAGAGGAACTGATGGTCATCATCAGCGACCGGCTCGCGATTGCGGGATACGATTACGCGTTCGATCGCGCGACAAGCCGCCTGACCTTCAGGAACGACGTGCGGCTCAAGGATACCGACTGGAGCATTCAGTATTCGACGCCGTTCGGCGGGACCATGCTCGGCGAGTGGAAACCCGAAAACGAAGACCGATTGAGTTACCTCGAGGCGGAACATCGCCGGCGTTGGCTCAATTCATGGTATGACAAGCAAGAGGCCTTTTGGTTCCTCGACGAAGCGCGAAAAGACGAGTGGTTAAAAGACCGGAACCGGAGTCCCGCGCTGATCAGGCGCGAGGCGACCGCAAAAGAACTCGCGGACATGAAGGCAGTCCCCTTGAGCGTCATGAAGTTCCGCTACAAGGCGACGGATGCGAGCATGACCCGGGAAGTTGGCTTTGACGCACGCGTTCCAAAAACGCTTTCGCAATTCACGCTCGCCTGGCGGACGATCGAGGAAACCTCGGAGAGCGGCGTTCTCGTGAGAAGGCTCGACGTCATGTACGAGGACGGCAGCGCCGAGGGAATCGACCAGTACGTACTCAATATCAGGCTGGAAAAATTCGCTGAAGCAAGCGTCGAACAGGAAAAAGTCGACTGGCCGATCGACGAGGAGACGGTAGACCTCGGCGTTCCCGTCCACGTCGTTCGGCAATGGGGAACGCAGTCGACGGATATCGCCGAAAAGCCTACGGTGGTTAAGTATTCAACCTGGACATGGACGGATGGCACGGTTGGCTATCAGGCGGGCGAAGAATCCGCCAACGACGAACGCACCGCGGCTTTACTGCGGCAGTTTATCGCCGCGCGAAAAAAATAATTTCATGAAGGGGGAAGTCTCCCCCTGCCTCCAAAGTCCGCACGCGTCGCTCATCGCTCCGCGTGCGCCCTTTTCCGGCACCCTCTCTTTCCGTCACGTCCCGCAACGAAGCCGCCAAACACGTGAACTGAAAGACCGATGAGGATCAATACCGCGGCGGCCGCGTTCAGCCGGGTGAATCGTTCATGAAGAACGATCGCGCTCGAGGTAACGCCAAACAGGGGCACGAGAAGGGAAAACGGCGCGATCTTTTTCGCGCCGTGGCGCATGATGAGCTGGTTCCACACGCCGTAGCCGAAGAGGGTCGAAAGGATGACGAGGTACGCGAGGGCGCCGACGGATATCGGCTTTAGCGCCGCCAGCGCACCGGCAAACGACTGGCGCTCGAAAACAATCGAGAGGGCAAGAAGCGGGACGGGCGAGAAGACGCTCGACCATATCATGAGCGAAAGCCCGTCGGCCTTCGGTATCTTTTGCGCCACGATGTTTGCCGCTGCCCAAAAAAACGCCGCGGCGAGCACCATCGCGACGGGCAAAAAGGAGACGGCGACGGATACGCCCATGAGGCTTTGCCGCGCAATGAGGACAAGACCCACGCCCGCAATCGCCATGCCGACGATGCTTTCGAGCCGGATTTTTTCCCGGAGCGCCCAGGCGGCGAGCAGCGCGGTAAAGAACGCCTGCGACTGAAGGATGATGGAACTCACCCCCGGAGGAGCCCCGAGTTTTATCGCGGTAAAGAGAAAGCCGAACTCGCCGACGCCGAGAAAAAGACCGTAGGCGGCAAGCAGCTTCCAGGACACCGCGGGCCGCCTGACAAAAAATACGGCGGGCAGCGCGCTCAGGATAAAGCGAAGCGAAGCCAAAAGAAGCGGCGGCACGCCCTCGACGCCGACTTTGATTACGATGAAGTTAAAACCCCATATCGCGGTGACGAGGACTATTGCCGCTATCGCCCCGGCCGTAAGGTTTGTGCGCTCTTTCGTTTGATCCATGGCCTGAATGCTACCATGGAACCCGTCGAAAGGTCATTCACCTACCGGCCGTTTTTCTTCAGCTCCTTTTGCGCTTTCGAAATCTGTTTCCATTTATGATCGTCGGCTCGCCGGGCGCGGTCGTCGTTCCGCCTTTCGAGCCATGCCTGTTCCTTCGAAAGATCGAGATACGCCCGGTAGCGCGCGGGATCGAGCGCTCCGGAAACAAGCGCCTCCCGGACCGCGCAGCCGGGCTCTTCCGCGTGGGAGCAATCCGAAAATCTGCACGACAGGGCAAGCTCGCCGATTTCCGGAAAACCTCCCTCAAGCGCGTCGGCGTCGCCCCAAATTTTCAGTTCCCGGATACCGGGACTGTCGATCATGAGAAGCCCCGACTCGAGACGGTACAGATGGCTCGAGGTCGTCGTGTGCCGCCCTCTGAGGTCATCACCTCGAACCGCGCCTTCTCGCGCGAGATCCGCCGCTCCGTCGAGATCCATGGCACCGGTACTGTCAGCCCTTCGGGCTAGCGCGTTGACGAGAGCTGACTTTCCCACGCCGCTCTTGCCGAGCACGCACCCCGTCTCTCCGGGAGAGATTATCGCGGAAAGATCCCCGACGCCCTCTCCCGTTTTCGCGCTCAGGGCAACGACGGGAAGATGCGGGGCAGCGCGGCGAGCATCGAAGAGAGAGCGCTCCCTTTCTTCCGCCGTGGCGAGATCGGCCTTGTTAAGCACGATGCAGCACGCGGCTCCTGAGTTTTTCGCGACGATGAGCGCACGCTCGAGAAAGCGAAGCAGAAAATTGCGTCCTCCGTCGAGCGCGAACACGAGAAAGATAACGTCGACGTTCGCCGCGAGCACCTGCTCGTCGCATATCGGACCCGCGCTTCCCCGGCTGAGCGCCGAGCGCCGCGCAAGAACGCCTTGTATGCGGAGCGATTCGTTTTCCGCTTCCACGAGAACCCAGTCGCCGATAACGGGATAGTCGGCCGGGCCCGTAGCGCCATACTCGAATCTTCCGCTCACCGGAACGCCGACCGAAAAACCGAATCGCGCGGGTTCACCCGAAAGAGAAGCGAAGCCCGCGAGGCTCCGAAAGTCGGGCCGGACGATTTCGTACCGATGATGCTCGCGCCCCGTCACGCGCGCGGGAGAAAATGCGCGAAAACCGGGATTCGAATCGACGAGCGCCATCCATGCGGCGTGAAACTCGCGTTTCCATCCCCATGATTCCGGGCTAAAATCCGTGATTGACTCTTGTGAATAATTCATGATAACGCCTTCAAGCATTCAGCTGATTTTGAGAAAACCGCGTTGGTGATGTGACGGGGCGTTTGCGTTTTGATTATGCGGAATCGCACAGGAAAGGAAGGAGAGCGGCTGCTACCAACGGTAGACGAGCCAAATACACAGAAAACCGGAGACGCGTCTTGACGCATCAAATCATCCGGATTGTTCCTACCTGTTTGCCACCGTCATAGCTATTACAATTGCCTTCATAAAGACCTCCTTATAATAAAACAGAATTACTGTAGCATATGCCCGCGTCGCGGGCGTGTCAAGATTTGTTTACCGTACGGAAAGCGAATGCGAGAACATCCAGGGAAAGAGATTTGCGTCCCGATAGCACGGAGACGGATCGTGCCCCATGGCGACGTATTCGCTGTACTTGAACATCTCGTATCCCGACCGGGTCAAGGTAACGGTCGTTCGATCGAACCCGGTGATGGAATCGGTTGCGGAGGATTCCGTCGCGTCTTCGTTGCACGCGTATGCGCGGTTAAACGCGAGCGCATCGCGCGCGACTTCAACCCGGATCGCGTCATCATTGAGTCCGATGTGATACCATACGGCGGTTTTCGCGGCTATCTCGTTTCCGAGGTCCGACTGGCTTTGCCCTGCCACGCGAACGATAGCGGCAAAGTATTTTCCCTTGTTGTACATGCCCTGCGCGAGGGGAAAGCTGCCCGAACCGCCCATTGAAAATCCCGTGAGGTATATTCGATCCGGATCGATCCGGTATCCGGCCGCTATGGCTTTGTCTATCCATAACGCAAGCGCTTCGCCGTCGCTTACGCCGTTCTTCTGATAATCGATGACGAATGCGGGATACCGCTTATTTACTTTTGCGTACTCGCCTTCGCCTTCTCCCCAACAACCCGAGACAACCAGAGGATAGAGCCTGTCCCCGTTTTCACTTTTGCTGTATCCCCAGGGGCCCGTAAAGCCGAGGGTTTCGAGCGCAAAACTTTCGCTCGTATCGGCGTCGCTGAACGTCTCGACCGGGTTGAGCTCCGCGTCCGACGAATCTCCCGATGAACCGGACGACGAGCAGGCGAGAAAAAAAACGGTGATAAAAGAGAGCGCGATAACGCGCAAGGCAATGGCAAGAGCTTTCTTCATGGCACACCCTTTGTATTATGACATTTTCGAGCGAGTCGCGTATCTTCCATTACCGTATCACGCATATACGCTCATTTCAGGCGTACGTTCGTTTGCCTTTTCTCCTCCGCCTGATTCGCGCCGTTCGGTAATAGGCGGAAGAAAGGAATCACCCGAGCGCCACGTCGAGAAACATCATTACCGCGAAGCCTCCCATCGCGCCGATGGTTGAATAGTCGGAACTCCCGTGCTGCTGCGCTTCCGGGATGAGTTCCTCGACAACAACGTAAATCATCGCACCGGCGGCGAACGCAAGCGCGTACGGCAGGATAGGCTGCATTGCAACGACAAGCAAAGCTCCCAGAACGCCGGCAATCGGCTCGACCAGACCGGATGCCTGACCGATCAAAAAACTTTTTCCCCGTGAAAGGCCCTCGCGCCTGAGCGGAACCGACACGGCGGCTCCCTCGGGAAAATTCTGTATTCCTATTCCGATTGCGAGCGCGACCGCGGAACCGAGCGTCGCCGGCGAACCGGCAAGGCCAAGAGCCCCAAAAGCCACGCCTACCGCGAGACCTTCCGGTATATTGTGGAGCGTAATTGCCATGACCAAAAGCACGCTTCGTTGCCAGGAGGTCTTGATTCCCTCAGCTTCACTCATGTCGAGCCCTGCGTGGAGGTGGGGCAATATCCTGTCGACCACAAAGAGAAAAAGACCACCGGAGAGAAAACCTATAAGCGCGGGAAGGACCGGCGGAATACCCATCGAATCCGCCATCTCGATCGCCGGCTTTAAAAGCGACCAAAAGCTCGCCGCGATCATGATGCCCGAGGCAAAACCGAGCATGCTGTTCAGCACTTTCTGGTTAATTGCCTTAAAGAAAAAAACGAGCGCGGAGCCGAGGGCGGTTACACCCCACGTAAAAAGCGTCGCGAGAAGCGCGAGAAATACCGGACTCACGCCGCGTATCGAATCGATCATGTCTTCCCTCCGTCCTGAATGCAGTCATGTACTGTCTATATAATAGCAGTATATTACGAAAAAAAATTGGAAATAAAAGCCGGATTGATTATATTTAGATTGCGTGCAATCTATTTGCAAACTGCTTTAATGCCATGATAAGGAGACAACGATGAACATATATGATTTCTCGGTCCGCAAGATGGACGGAGAGCGACTTGAGATGGCAACACTGAGGGGCAAAGTTCTGTTAATTGTAAACACCGCAAGCAAATGCGGGCTCGCGCCGCAATTGGCCGAGCTCGAGGCGATCCACAAGGATTTTTCGGATAAAGGTCTGGTCGTGCTCGGGTTTCCGTGCGGGCAATTCGCAGGGCAGGAGCTCGAAACCGCCGCCGACATACACGCGTTCTGCCAGCGCAATTACGGCGTGACCTTCCGGATGCTCGACAAAATTGACGTAAACGGAAAAGACGCAGATCCCCTCTTCGTATTCCTGCGAAAGACAACGGGTGGATTTTTCGGCGACGCAATCAAATGGAATTTCACCAAGTTCCTCGTTGACGGGGCGGGCAAGGTCGTCAGGCGATACGCCCCTGCGACTTCCCCGCGAAAGCTGGTCGGCCGGATCGAAACACTCCTTGCGCGCGCCGCGAGTAACCGATAGACCGAAAGAGCGAATGACGGAGGAACCATGGCGGAGAAACAATGCAAGACGACCTGAAACTCGAAAACCAGCTTTGCTTCCCGCTCTATGCGTGCGCGAAAGGCATCGTTGGAAAATACAAGCCGCTGCTCGACGAGATCGGCCTCACCTATACGCAATATATCGCGATGATGGTCATCTGGGAGCGAAAGACCGTTAACGTTAAGTCTCTCGGCGAGGCGCTCTACCTCGACTCCGGCACGCTCACCCCGCTTCTCAAGCGATTGCAGGAAAAGGAACTCATCACCCGCGAGCGTTCGTCCGAGGACGAGCGCAACCTGGTCATAGCGCTCGCACCAAAAGGCGAGCAGCTCCGGAAGAAAGCAGAGCGTATTCCGGCCCGGATAGCGAAATGCGTCGACCTCTCGGCCCAGGACGCGGAACGGCTCCGCGAAATATTGCTCCGCCTGATGGCGGTTCTGTGACGCGAAAATACGAGCGATAAACCTCAATTCGTCCGGGCAGAATTTTCTCTTGAAAGTACCTGGAGGGGCGTCACGCTATTGTCCGGAAAGAAATGCAGGTTCAGGGGCTGCGTCGTTTTCTTTCACGGTAATACACTCAGTCAAGAGGCGATAAACCGCGACGCCGTTCCCGTCCAGCGACGATCGATACTTCTCCGCGAGATCGGGCCCGATTCCCTGCCGGTACTGCCCCGGCGCGTACTTTTCGATAAAGGCGGTCAAGACTTTCGCCGCGACGTTGAAATCTACCACGCGCTCCGCCTTGGCAAAAACCATCGCGCTCAGATACGACGCGTCCGCGTGACAGGGCATTGGATCGCTTACCGTTCCATTGTCCCGATATACGGTAAAGCAGACGGAAGGATTTGCCGCGAGAATTGCGTTTTTCCTTCCGGATCCCATCCCGTGAAAATACACGGCTCCATCAAACCAAATGAAATATACGGGAACCGCGTACGGTTCATTCCCGTCGCACAGGCCGATGACGCCAACCCTTGCCCCTGAAAGCAGTGCCTCAATTTTTTCACTGTCCGTGCAAACGCGCTTCGTGTAGCCTATCGTATGTATCATGATAATCCTCCTCGAGCGTTATCATCCAACTGCGGCAAAAAGACCAATATGCACATATCATGCTCCCCCGCAATCGCACCCAAAGCCTGCAAGAAGCGGCCTTACCCCCGCGGTTTTCCGCGGAACCGGATAGCTTGCGGGAACGGACTCGACGCTCGCGAGGCCCGCCACGTACATTTCCGGAAGACCGCGCTCTTTCGCGCCCGAGACGACGAGAGAGAGGTATTCCCTGCTCGGTTTTCGCATTTCGCCCAATTCCGCCTTCTGGTACATCAGGGCCGAAAGCTCGCGCCCGTCATCCGCGACGACGCTCACCGGGTAATGAAAACGGATTCCGGTTCCGTTGAGTCTGATGTCCTTCCACCCGTCAAGCGAATCTCCGTCGCGATAGCCGAGTCGATACACGACGCCCCAGACAAGGCTTCCCGGCGACTTGACCAGGGCTTCCTCCGCGCCGTCCCACTTCTTTGAGCGGCCGACGAAAACAAGTCGATAGTCGCGCAGGGACGCGACGCACTCGAAACGCGGGTTGGCGCAGCTTTCCCGAATAAACTCCTGCCCCATATCGGCGCCGTAGCAAAAATACAGTTGCGAATTCTTATCCGATATCTGTTTCATTGCTTCTTTCGTCCTTCGCTCTTCGGCGTTATCCACGCGATTAGCCCTAGTGAGGGCGCGATAGCGTCCGAGATCTCCGCTTCGAGGCCGAGACTCTCCAGCGTTTGCGCGAACCATTTCGGAAGATGACCCAAGTGAACCTCAAGCAGGAGAAAATCACCTTTCTCGAGAACGGGAAGAAGAACCTGCCGCGAGTTGAGCGAGGGCTCCGCGTCCAGTATCGCGGCGAGATCGACGCGGTAATGGCGCGCGGTAGCCTCGCCGACTGGCTCGGGTTCCGGAATTGTCGCGCCTGAACCAAAGGAGGCAGACAATGATGAAGACTCGGCACCGTATCGCGAGCTCGCGCAAGCTGACTGTGGCGCAGTGCCTCCTGCCCCGCAACTGCCACCGCAGCCCCCGCCGCCGCAGCCGCGAACGGTACCGCACGCGCCCGGCTCTGCCGGTGTCTGCTCGTCCGCGCTCAGCGCATCCTGCGCGGCGACGCTGTCCAGCTGCTCAAAAAGCGTTCCCTCGGACTTCCAGGTTCGAAATCCCAGTTCGCCGAGCCATACGTGGGCATACCCTCTCATCTCGGCAAGAAGAAAAACCTCGCAGTCATGTATCAGTGACGCGATGCCCTCAAGCAAGAGCCTCGCGTGGTTTACCCCCATGTCCGGCACCGGAAAGTAGTCAAAACTCTGTATTTGTTTCCACCCTTCTTCGCTTCGCTCGAACACGCAAATGGAGGAAGCCTCGAAGGGCGTTCCGATCGCGCCGTCGGCGGTCAGGCAGGTAGCAATTTTCATGATTTCTCCCACTGCTTTAAAAAAAGCGCCGCCTTCTTGTCCAGCGGCGCCCATCCGCGAGCGATCGACGAATGACTACCACATATTCAGTATCCATTCCCTGCTTTTCTTCTGTTCCATATCGGCGAACAGCGCGTTCGCCATCTGTTCGGCGAGCCAGATCGCGCCTTCGTAACCGACGACCGGGTGACGGTACATTCCCGCGCGGTCATACGTCGGGAAACCGACCCTGACCATCGGGATCTTGTAATCAATCGAGACGAAACGGCCTTTCGAGTGACCGAGGATCAGATCAAGCTCAAGCCCTTCGTTTTTGATGCGATTCTCCAGCTCCCAGAAATCCGCGTTGGTGATGATCTCCATGTCGTAATCGACGCTCTCCTGGAGCGCCTTAACGCGAGGATCGTTCTTGTAGGCGGGATTGTCGTCCCCAAGCAAAACGAGCATCGGCTTCATCTCGAGATCGAGGCAAAATTCCGCAAGCGCAATCGCGAGATCGGGATTGCCGTAGATCGCGACCCGCTTTTCAGCGAGAAACATGTGCGTGACGTCGGTAAGGGCGTCGATCGCGATCCCCCTTTCCTTCACGAGAGACGCGGGGATCGGCTTTCCGGTCATCTTTTTCAGATTGGCGAGAAAGGTATCGGTATTCCGGATGCCGATCGGCGTCGGCCCGACTATCGCCGGCACGCCGAAATCGCTTTCAAGGTACGCGGCGGCCTTCCCTCCCTCGTATCTGTTCAGGGCAATCGTGCCGACGGCATTCGCAGTCCCTTCCATGTCCTCGATGGTCGTATTGCCGTGCGCGAAGGAATAGCCCGAAGGCATGAGCGGGGCATCGAAATTCTCGATCTCGAAAAGGACGGTCGCGTCGACGTCCATCGCCAGGAGGAGATGCTTGAGCGCCGTCACGTCCCCGGGATTAACCCATCCGGTAAAGAGGTTGATCTTTCCGCTCGGCTCCCCTTTTTTCGCGAAGTGCCTGATAAAGTCCCGAACCGCGACGTCATAGCCACTGATCATGCTTCCCACGAAGCTCGGTGTATGGATCGGGATCAGGTGAACCTCGCGTCCCGCGTACTTCTCGCTCAGCAGTCCCTCGTTGAGCTTCGTCACGACTCCGTCGATATCGTCGCCGATAACCTCCGTCGAGCACGTCGAAATAATGGGAATGATCTTGACGTCCGGATACCGCATGAGAAGGACGTCAACACCTTCCTCAACGCGCTTGAGCGCCCCGAACACAGCGCCTTCCTCGTGTACGGACGAGGATGCAAGCTCGAAGCTCTCCTTGAAATGCTGGGAGAATATCAGCCTGACGAACATGACGCATCCCTGTCCGCCGTGCACCAGGCCGATGCAATCCTTGATTCCGATACTTGCGAATTGCGCACCCGCGGGTTGGCAGGTGAAAATCGGGTTGATGCAGCCGGTTCTCGCCTTCTCTTTTACTTCAACGCTCATAAGCCGCTCCTTTAATAGTGCTGATCGGTAAGCTCGAGGTTGAGCGAGCCGGTTATCGTCAGATAGTCCATCCGTTCGTGGAGGCCCGACATGACTTCCTTGATTTCCCCGACGGACAACCCGTCAAGCCATTTGAACCGCTCCCGGAACGCGTCCACGAGGCTCACCGAGTCGACCCAGAAACAGCGGTCCGCGGGCGTTTCCAGAACCACGCGCTCGCCGCACAGCAGCTCCGTCGCCTTTCCGAGGATGCCCGCGTTCTGGTTCTTTCGGTCCCACGCGCGCGAGTGAAATTGCCACAGGCAATGCTTCATGATGTAGTCGGTCAACTGATCGACGCGTTCGGTCAACAGCGTTTCGTCCATTTCGCCACCCCCTTATTCGGCCAGAACAGGCTCGGGCAAACCGGCCCGCGCGAATGCTGGATATGCCTTAGATCGAATGTCTTCCAGCATGTCGTGCTTGCCCGTGTATTCCCGCAAGACGGTTGAGTTGCGGATCTCGTCGCTCAAGGAAGCGTCCGACAGCATTTGTCTCGTAGCGAAGCCCCTGTCCGTGGGAATCTCGTCCTTGCTGATGTCGAGCATCGCCAGCTGATGGATCGGCGAGTAGATCGCGTTGTATATGTCGCGCGCGAACCGAACCCAGCCTTCGTATCCCTTCCAGGGACCGTTGTGATACGCGTGCGCGTTGAGGTAGGGAACCCGTACCTTCTTGGCGTATTCGCCCGGCCGTTTGCCGGTGAAGATACAGTCGGGCTTGAGCTTTTCCATCGCCTCGAGGCTCTCGAGTTCGTTCGGGTCGTCGATCGCGAGCGCGCCTTCCTCGCAGCGCGAGATTCCCTTTTCCATGTCTCCCTGATGGCCGAATTTGGTATACACCGACACAACGTCGACGCCCATCTCCTCGTGGATGGAATGCGCCCAGTGCCAGAGTTTCGATCCGCCCGGCCACAGGCACACCCTCTTTCCCCGAAGGCGTTCCTTGTACCAGTCGAGCTCGGGTTTCCATCGCGCGGTTTCCTCGTCGATGATCTTTTGGGCGCGGTCCTCGATGCCGAAAAAAAGCCCGACTTTGCGAAGCGACGAGGAAAGCGCCTCAAAGCCGAAACCGTCAATGTCGAGACGGGGAATCCCGAAGCGGACGCGGAGCTCGTTGCAGATATACTCCGCCGAGCGCGCGCACTCGAGCACGTTCAGCTGGGCCCGGTGCATTGCCCTCAGTTCGTCGTACGATCCGTTGCCGGTAAACGTCGACAGGACCTGGATTCCCATCCGCTTGAAGAAGTCGATCATTACTTCCTGATCACCCTGGATGTTATACTCGCCGACGTAGTTGATGACGTAGTCGCTTGTGATCTTCGGCTCTACCTGGCCGACCTTGTCCTTCATCCACGCGATGTTGATCGTGTGATGGCCGCCCGACTGGCTCGGACCGCGGAATCCGGGAGAGTTGCAGACGAAGATGTCGACGTCGGGCAGCTCATCCATGACTTCCTGCGCTACCGCGCCGATGTCGTCCCCGATCAGCGCCGACGCGCAGGTCTGGTAGATCGTCATCCGCTTGATGGCCGGAAACGCCTTGAACGACTCGAGGATGATACTCTTGAGCATCTTCTCCGCGCCGAATACGACGTGCTTTTCCTTCATGTCGGTGGCGAACGTGTACTTGAGCTGAAAATTGTCGTTGTCGCTGATATACCGCTTCGTCTGCCAGGTATCATACGTGCAGCCGATCGGGCCGTGACTCAAGTGAATGACGTCTTTCATCGGCGTGCCGATGACGTGCTTCGCGCCGCAATACGCGCATCCTCGCTCGGAGATTGTGCCGGGAATCGTGCTGAGGTATCCCGCCGGCAGGGCGTCCGCGAGCGTTTCGCCGGGGCCCTTTACGACCGCGTGCTTCTTTCGCTCCGGAATGCACTTGCTGGCCTCGAACTCATGATAGGGCATGTCGTGCCTCCTTAAATGTTAGTTAATCGCGCTTTCGCCGCGCTCTCCAGTGCGGACGCGCAGCGCGTCCTCGACGGGCGCGACGAATATTTTCCCGTCGCCGATCTGGCTCGTCCGGTTTATGTTAACGATTGCCTGAACCACGATGTCGGCGTCGTCATCGGGAACCACGAGGGTTAATAGCCGCTTGGGAACGTATTTCATCCCGCCGGACTTTCCCTGCGACAGAAGCTCGGGCGACAGATCGAGATTCACTTCGCTCGCGATTCCCCGCTGCCTCCCTCGGCCCAGGACGGCTTCCGCGGTAAGGCTCGGGAACCCGAGTTGCTCGAGGGCGAATTTCGTCGCGCCGACTTTTTTTGGGCGGATGATGGCGATGATTTCTTTCATGCGCCCCCCCTACAGACCGCTCGCGCCGGTACGGACGGTAAGGGCCCGATCAACCGCGGTCACGAATATCTTTCCGTCGCCAAAGTTGCCGGTATACGCCTTGCTCGTTATCAGCTTGAGCACCGCGTCCTGGTCCCGGTCCTCGACGACTATCATCAGCATGGTCTTGGCAAGTTCGTCGTAATGCACGGTGCCGACCGTTATTCCTTTTTGCTTTCCCCGGCCGAACACCGGTATTTTCGTCATCGAGAAAAAACCCGCCTCGGCGAGTCCCTCGGCCACGATGTCCGCCGCCTCGGGACGCACGATTGCCCTGATCATTTTCATGCGTTACTCCTTTCGCCCTCAGTCGGCGATTCCGTACTTGACTACCATCGCCTCAAGCTCGTCCATCGTCAGCGGCTTCGGTATGACGAAGTTCTGGTTCTCGATGATCTTCCGCGCGAGCTCGCCGTACTCCTGCGCCTGATTTTCCTTGTCATCGTACTCGGTGACGGTTTTCTTGTTAAACTCGGCTTTCTGAACGATGTTGTCGCGCGGCACGAAGTGAATCATGTGCGTCCCGATCGACGCGCAAAACTCGTCGAGGAATTCCCTTTCGCGGTCAACCTTCCTGCTGTTGCAGATGATCCCGCCAAGCCTCACGCCGCTTTGCTTCGCGTACTTCACGAGGCCCTTGCAGATATTGTTCGCGGCGTAGATCGCCATCATCTCGCCCGAGGCTACGATGTACACTTCCTGCGCCTTGCCGTCGCGGATCGGCATCGCGAAGCCGCCGCACACGACGTCGCCGAGGACGTCGAAGAAAATAAAATCGAGATCGTCGGCGTACGCCTTGTTCGCCTCCATCAAATCGATGGCCGTAATAACGCCGCGTCCCGCGCATCCGACCCCGGGCTCCGGCCCTCCCGACTCCACGCAATGAATCCCCAGGTAACCGGTCTTGATGACCTTGTCGTTGGTGACCTTCTCCGCCCCTTCCTCGCGCAACACGTCCATCACGGTTTCCTGCGGCTTGCCGCCGAGGATGAGGCGCGTCGAGTCTGCCTTGGGATCGCAACCGTGGATGAAAACCTTTTTTTTATGAAAGTGCGCCATTGCCGCCGCGGTGTTCTGCGTCGTCGTAGACTTTCCGATACCGCCCTTTCCGTAGATCGCGATTTTCCGCACCATATTCTGCCTCCGCTTTTTTTTAGCCCCATACGCGCATGGCGTCAGTGGGCTTATCTATGCATTAGCAAAAAGCGTGCCAAGCGTGCATGCGCGAAAAAAATCCGCGGCGCGACGCCGGAATGTCGCCGGACCCAAGGCAAAAAATGTAATAGGCTATATTGTAAGCATCAGGAAATTCGCCTCAACCGGAACGATCGTGTTGCGCGTCGTCGCATAAACGAAAATTAAAATATCGCGGGTTTAAAAAAGTACGCATCGGAACATTTTTCCGATGCGGTGTACATTACGGAACACGACGAGCTGGTAATCGAACGGTGATGCACGAAAATAAAAGCGATTTTTTCGAAAACCCACTTGAACAAAGAACGCGAAAATCGCAAGATTGCGTTAACCCCGGGGCGGTTCAAAATTCCCATCCCGGGAATCACAATGGCGTTAACGTCTCCCAAGGGGAGCGGCTGACGCATCCCTGACAGACGTTATCTTTCCGAAACGGGTTCCCATCACGAACCCGCCGAAGGCGTTTCGTTCGTCGCGACCGCATCGCGATCCGCACGAATGCTTTTCCGCAAAAGAAAGAGGCGGTCATGCGCGAATACCCGTCACGGTCTTTCCTGCCAATCACATTCCCCTCGCCGCGCGATCGAGCCTTGCCCGAAAAAACGCAAGAGACGCCATGACCGAAAAAATACCGATCGAATGCGATCAGGCCACGTGCCCGAACAACATATTGCCGCATCTTTACGAAATGGGCAGCGCAATTACCGAAACGAACGACTTGCAAGGATCGCTCGCGATCCTTCTCGGCATCATGAAAGACCACATGGGCGTCGAGATGGGACTGTTCACGCTGTACCGTCAGCGAACGGGAACCATCTTTATCCACGAAAGCCTTGGGCTGAGCGAGGAAGAAAAGGCTCGCGGTGTATATTGCCTCGGAGAAGGCATCACGGGAAAAGTTGTCGAGACGGGAAAGGCGATCATAGTCCCAAAAATCCGCGAAGAGCCAAACTTCCTCAACCGGACGAAAAGCCGATCGGACCTCAGGCTTGATTACTCGTTTCTGTGCATACCCATCCTCAGATGGAAAAAAGTGCTCGGGACGATCAGCATCGAAAAAAAATACGACAACCCGGATGACCTCCGCAAGGACGTCGCGTTCCTCACCTTTATCACCGGAATCATCGCGCAAGCCGTTGAGCTCTACCTTCTGGAACACGAGGAGAAGGCGTTTTGGGAAAGCGAAAACCGCCGACTCCGCGAGGCACTCAAAGAGAAATTCCATCCCGCGAACATCATCGGGAATTCCGCCGCCATGCGCGAGCTTTACCACACGATCGAGAAAGTCGCCAAGACGCGCGTCACGGTCCTCCTGCTCGGCGAAAGCGGCGTTGGAAAAGAACTCGTCGCGAACGCGATTCACTACAACAGTCCGTGCGCCGACGGTCCGTTCGTCAAGTTCAACTGCGCGGCCCTACCGGAAAGCGTCATCGAGAGCGAGCTGTTCGGCCACGAAAAAGGCGCGTTCACGGGCGCCGACGCGCTGCGTAAGGGCCGCTTCGAGGAAGCGGACGGGGGAACGATTTTCATCGACGAGATTGGGGAACTCTCTCCCGGGATCCAGGCAAAGCTGCTGCGCGTGCTTCAGGAGCGGACCATCGAGCGCGTGGGGCGAAACACGCCGATCTCGGTCAACATCCGCATTCTCGCCGCGACGAACCGCGACCTTCAGGCGATGGTCGCCGCGGGGAAATTCCGGGAGGATCTGTACTATCGCCTCAATGTCTTTCCCGTCACCATCCCGCCCTTACGCGAGCGGGGCGGGGACATCATCGCGCTGGCGGACAGCTTCACCGAACGCTTCGCGAGGCAGAACGGGAAAGTCGTGAGGAGAATCTCGACGCCGGCGCTCCAGATGCTCATGAATTACTTTTGGCCAGGCAACGTGCGCGAGCTCGAGAACGTCATCGAACGGGCTGTCATTCTCTGCGAGGACGAGGTGATCCACGGATACAACCTTCCACCGTCCCTGCAGGACGCGACGATTACCGGGACGCGCGAAAGAACGACGCTCGAGTCGAAACGCGACGCCGTTGAATACGAATACATCGTCGAGGCGCTCAGGAATTCCAGGGGAAACGTCAGCGAGGCGGCAAGCGAGCTCGGGCTCACGCGAAGGGTATTGGGCCTCAGAATGAAACGCTTTAATATTGATTTCGCAACGTACAGAAAAGGCGCGGAGGGCGAAACCCCGGAAGAGGGGCACATCGGTCAGGAACCGGAGGAAGAATAGCTTTCGCTCCGGCAGGGACTTTCGATTGAGGGGGCTCCGAAGTGCGACGGCTTGCGGTCACCAAGCCCTCGCCGATCCTGAAGCCCCCTGCCTCGATTTATATTATTTCTTTTTCAGGAGCGCGGCGAAGGGATTGTAGGTGTCGCCCGCCGAGCCGTCGTTAAGGTATTTTTTGGTGTTCTCGTCTTCTTCGGCAGAAGAAGCCTGCTTGAGCGATATCCGCTTTTTGGCAACGTCGACGTCGATGACCTGCACCGGCACGGTCTGTCCCATCTTTACCGAGACCTTCGGGTTGCCGTACTTGTCGTCACCCCGGAGCTCGGAAATGTGGAGGAGTCCGTCGATGCCCGGCTCAAGCGACACAAAGGCGCCGAAGTCGGTAATGCGGACGACCGTTCCCGTATGCCGAGATTCCTTGGGATATTTTTCGCGCGCGGTTGTCCACGGGTCGGAAAGAAGGCTCTTGAGGCTGACCGATATGCGCTCGGTCGCCCAGTCGATCTTGAGAATCTCTACCTCGATTTCCTGGCCCACGGTAAGGGCGGCGCGGATGTCCGCAACGCGCGAGCGGGAGATCTCGGAAACGGGAAGCAGGGCCTGCACGCCGCCGAGGTCAACGAAGGCACCGAAGTCCTGGATGGACTTGATCGTGCCCTTGACGACGGCTTTTTCGACGAGCGTTTTTTTCAGCTCCTCGAGCTGTGCCTGACGGGCTTCTTCCTCGATGGCACGGTTGGAGACGACGATCTTGCGGCCGCCTTCCTTGTATTCCTGGATCTTGAAGGTGAGGTGCTTGCCGACGACGGTCTCGGCTGTTTCGGCGCGCTTGAGTCCCATTTGGGAGAAGGGGCAAAATGCCCGGGATTCGCCGATCTTGATCTCGTAGCCGCCCTTGATTTCTTTCTCGACGACGCCCTCTACGGGGATCTTCGACGCGTACGCGTTTTCGAGCATGGCGGATCCCGCCTTGTCCCCGCTGATCCGGGTGGTAAAGCGCATCTCGCCGCTTTTCGCGGTGATGAAGAACGCCTTGATCGTGTCCCCTTCCTTGACGGTGAGCTTTCCGTCCTTGTCCGTCAATTCCGCGCGATCGAGGACGCCCTCGCTCTTTCCGCTCAGCTGTAAAAAGATGCAGTCCTTGGAGATGGATACGATCTGCGTCTCCACCATCTGGCCGGGCTGGAGTTTTGCCATCTTCGAAAGGCTATTTTCAAACATTGCCGCGAAGCTGTTCGCGGATTCTTCGGTGTTTTCCTGTTTCATTGTACCCACTCTCCCCAAAAAAAATACTCTACCCCGAAAGTATAGCAGAAAAGAGAGGGAGAGATAATATGGCGGAGGGTAGATTCGCCTTCAAACTTCGTTTTGGCTTGTCATCCGAAAAAGCCAGACCCCGGGGTGAATTTGACGGTCCCGTTGACCCCGCGCGGCATCGCGGGATATTCTGACGATCCCGAGAGGAGTCACGCGATGAAAATACACTACCTGCAGCACGTCCCGTTCGAAGATCCGGGCAGTATTTTTGCCTGGGCAAAGGAAAACGGCTATACCATGACGGCGACGCGTTTCTACGAAAAGGAGACCCCTCCCCCGCCGAGTTCATTCGACTGGCTCATCGTGATGGGCGGACCGATGAACGTCTACGAGGAAGAAAAATACCCCTGGCTCAAGGCGGAAAAGCGTTTTATTGCCGAGGCGATCGACTCTGGCAAGGTCGTCATCGGGCTTTGCCTCGGCGCCCAGCTCCTCGCCTGCGTCCTCGGCGGAAAAGTGACGAAAAACCCGGAAAAGGAAATCGGCTGGCATTCCGTGACGCTCTCGGGAGAGGCAAAGGCTTCTGCCCTTTTTTCGCATTTTCCCGACTCGCCGACCGTTTTTCAATGGCACGGCGACACCTTCAGCCTGCCTCCCGGCGCGACCCACCTCGCTTCGAGCGGGCCTTGCGCGAATCAGGCATTTTCCCATAAAGGAAGGGTCTTCGCCTTTCAGTTCCATCTTGAAACCACGCGAGGGACAATCGAAGCCCTTATCGAGCATTGCGGCGACGAGCTGACGAGCGCTCCCTTTGTGCAAAGCGCAGACGCTATCCGTTCCCGCGCGAACGAAGTGAAAAAGGCAAACGACCTGCTGGCGAGTTTTCTTTCGGCTCTCGACGGCGCATGCCAGCGGGGTCTTTTGTGATCAAACTTTCAGGCATCAGGGTCGCGTACGGTGAGCGCATAATTTTTGACAATGCCGAGTTCCTCGTGAGAACCGGCGACAAGATCGGGCTCGTGGGCCCGAACGGCGCGGGCAAGACGACGCTATTCAGGGTAATGGCCGGAGAGGAATCACCTGACGCAGGAACCGTCTCCTTCGATCCCGGCACCGTCATCGGCTACTTTTCCCAGGACGTCGGCGAGATGTCAGGAAGAACCGCGATTGCCGAGGTGCTCGCGGGAGCGGGTTCCCTCTACGAGATCGGGCGCGAGCTCGCGGAACTCGAGCACCGCATGGCGGAACCGGGGGAGAAACCCTTAAGCGACGCTGAAATGGACAAATACGGCGAGCTCCAGTCGGAGTTTTCGCATCGGGACGGATATAACCTTGAGTCGCGGGCCGAAGCGGTGCTGACCGGACTCGGCATCGGGAGCGACCGCTTTAACCAGCCGGTCGAGCATTTTTCCGGCGGATGGAAAATGCGCATCGCGCTCGCGCGCATCCTCGTCCTCGAGCCGGACGTCCTCCTCATGGACGAGCCGACCAACCACCTCGACGTCGAGTCGATCGTGTGGCTCGAGGGATGGCTCAAGGAATTCAAGGGAGACCTCGTGATGACGAGCCACGACCGCGAGTTCATGACGCGGATATGCCCGCGCACGGCCGAGGTCGCTTCCGGATGCGTGACCGCCTATTCGGGCGATTACGATTTTTACCTCCGCGAGCGGGAGATCAGGCGCGAGCAGCTCGTCGCGACCTACAACCGCCAGCAGGCGCAGTTCGCGAAAGACGAGGAATTCATAGCCCGGTTTTCCGCGCGCGCCTCCCACGCGTCGCTCGTCCAGTCGCGCATCAAGGCGCTCGAAAAAATCGAGCGGGTTGTCCTTCCGCCTGAGGCGAAAAGCATGTCCGTTCAGTTCGTGCCCTGCCCCCGGTCGGGTGACCAGGTAGTAGTCATGAAGGACCTCGAAAAAAGCTGGCCCGTTCCCGTAAGCGAGGTGAATCCCGAAGGCGGCGTCCATCGCGTGTTCTCGGGGATTTCGGGCGTCGTCGACCGCGGAAACCGGATTGCCCTGACGGGAGTCAACGGCGCGGGAAAGTCGACCCTACTCAAGGTCATCACCGGGCAAACCGAAGCCTCCGGGGGAAGCGCGGTTCTCGGCGGCTCCGTGCGCCTCGGCTACTTCAGCCAATACTCGTCCGACCTTCTCAATCCCGCGAGAACCATCTTCGAAGAAGTCGCCGAACGCATCCCGCTCGCGACCGTCGGCGCGATCAAGAGCATCCTCGGCGCCTTTCAGTTTTCGGGCGACGAGTCGGACAAAAAAGTATCGGTACTTTCAGGCGGCGAGCGAAGCCGCGTCATGCTCGCCTGCATGCTCGCGCTGCCGGTCAACTTTCTCGTGCTCGACGAGCCGACGAATCACCTTGACATCGCGAGCCGCGAAGTTCTTCTCGACGCGCTCAAGCGGTTCGACGGAACCATCATGATCGTAAGCCACGACCGCTACTTCCTCCGCCATCTCGCGAACCGCGTGTTCGAGATCGACCATGGAAAGCTCAACGTCTACGAGGGCGACTATCACTACTATCTGGAAAGGACGGGCAAGGAATACTGACGGACATGCCGCTTGCGGGGGCTACCGCTCGTGCGATCGGGACCTTCGGCCCTCGTTGACAAAAGGGCCGAAGGCGGACACAATACCGCGCGTATGGGTATAAGCTTCGTTCTCCTTGGACTTGCGGCCGGCATTTTGTCCGGCATGTTTGGCATCGGCGGCGGGATCGTGATGGTCCCGATCCTGATCGCCGTTTTCGGCATGGACATCCTCAACGCGAACGCGACCTCGCTCGCGGCCATGCTTTTGCCGGTCGGCATACTCGGCGTCATCACCTACTATAAAGCGGGATACATCGACCTGAAAAAGTCGCTCTTTATCGCGCTTGGTCTCGTCGTCGGCTCATTTTTCGGCGCGGAAGTCGCCGTGCATGTCAAGGAAAGCCTCCTCGCGAAACTGTACGCGGCCTTTCTCCTCTATGTCGCAGTCGGCTACCTCGATATACCGGCGGTGATCAGAAAGATGACCGGTCGCGGGGGAACCAAACCTGACGGAAGCGTGAAAGCAAAGGCGGGGATGGACCCGGCCATCTGGACCTTCATCGTCCTCGGAATAGTCGCGGGCGTTATTGCCGGAATGTTCGGAAAGGGCGGCGGGCTCATCATCGTCCCCGCGCTCGTGAAAATTTTCCGCTACGACCCCAAGGCCGCGGCCGCAACCTCGCTTGCAGCGCTTCAGCTCCCGGTGGGGCTGCCGAGCGTCATCGTCTATGCGAACGACGGCAGGCTCAATCTCGTATTCGCCGGCCTCATCGCCTCGGGCATCGTCTTCGGCGCCTTCGTCGGCACAAAGATCGCCGTCAAAATGCCGAGCGCGCTTTTCAAGAAAGTATACGCGTTTTTTCTTTTGGCGGTCGCCGCGTACATGGTCGTGAAATACCTGTGACGAGATTTAAAACGACGTCATGTTTTTTTTGATGCGACTGAGCGCCACCGGCGTGATGCCGAGGTAGGACGCGACGTGATATTGCGCGATACGGTTTTCGAGACCGGGATATTTCGCGCGAAAATTGCGATAGCGCGTCTCGGCGTCGTCCGAGAGAAACTCGCGCTCGCGCGTCTCTTTTTCCAGAAACAGCAATTCGACGTATTTCGCGTAGACGACCTTCCAGCATTCCGCGGAGCCCGCGATGCTTCCGCCGTCGAGCGCCACGCACACAAGATCGGCGTCCTCGAGCGCCTGAATGCTGAACCAGGCTCGCCTGTCCGTCAGGAACGGGCTGAACGCCGAAATGAGCCTGCCTTCCTCGCGAAATACCATGATTCTCTCGTCACCGGACTCGGTGACGAAAAATACGCGAAAGACGCCGGATGCGATAAACGCAAGCTTGTCCGGCGCGTCGCCCGCCTTCAGAAAAAAACCGTCTTTCGGGATGCGCAGGTGCGTGAACCGGGATTGCGCGGCTTCCCAGTCGGCGTCGGGTATATCCGTGAAACACCGAAGCGTCGCGAGAAAATTTGAAAGCCACTCGGGTTTACAGGCGGGTTCCATAAAACCGTTCTCCCGCGCGCGGTTTGGGGCGCAAGATTATTGGACGACCCAGTTCTTGTTCTCGACGCCGCTGATCTTGGTCTGCAGCTCGAAGGTTTTGGTCGTATCGGAAAATTTGTAAAATTTTTCTATCTGCTCCGAGAGTACCGGAAACTGCTGGCCGTCCACCTCGGAAATGTAGTCGCAGATACCGCTTAGCTTTATCGTTTTATTCTTTACGTCACGATAGTCCACTTCCAGATGGTTATCGCGATAGACCCGGCTGATCGTTTGGCCGTCATCATCCAGATTCTTGAACATCTCGGTTGCGTGAAACGCGGAGTACGCAACTTTCTCGTGGAAGGAGTCATAATAGGGCGTCTTCATCAACACGCGGAATTCAGTGGTAAACAGATACAGAAAACCGGTTCCGTCGCTCCCGCAGGTAATTAATTCGATCATGCTGTCGCTCACATAGGGAAGCATGATGAATTTCGCGGAGACTATCGGTTGCCCGTCGACCGGAAAGTTCGCCATTTTGTGGGAAGCCATATCGACCAGCATAAATGAAACGTCCCGGTCCTTGACCCTGACCAGCCACTTGTTCCGGTTGTTCGACCCGATGACCGAAATATTCTTGTTCTCCGTGATGACGAGCCCATTATCCGCCTGTTCCGCGAAGAGCGACGCGCACGAGATGATGAGTAGTGCAAAAACGACGAATACTGTTTTTTTCACGATGCATTCCTACCGGTAATTTCGGCGCCTTGGGTCAGCGCTGCTGACCATACGGATCCTGCCTTTAATTATAGCATTAGATTGCAACCGAAAGGAAACCTTTTTTCTCGTTTGTTTACAGCATCACAAAAATATCCCTTATACATATTTCCGCACAAACGGAATCCTGCGGATTGCGACGCTCAGGAAAACGGTTAGCGGGATCGAGGCTACAAGGACTATCGCAAACTTCAGATACGGGTTAATCCCGGCACCGAGCAGGATGTACTGAAAAAAGACCACGACGGGGAGATGGAGGATGTACACAAGATAGGAATTTTCGGAAAGCGTCTTCATCAACGAGCCCTGCCTGTCGCAATACCGCCAGAATTCATAGAGAAGACCGATGATGAGGCCTACGCAGGAAAAAGCTTCCAGCGCCGCGTACGCAAACGCGTACGGGGAGAAACCGCCGAAAAAACGCGACTCGACGGGAAGAAGCGCGAGGACACCCGCGCTCGCAAGACCGATGCGGAACCAGAGCTTCCCCGTTTTTCCCGGCAACTGCGAAAGAAGATCATAGCGAAACGAAGCGATGCCGACGATAAAGAACGCGAGGTAAAACGGCATGTGCGCACATTCCATCTGCAGGAAACCGAACGCGCCGATCCATTGATAGAGCGGATACCGCACGCGAACGGCGAAGGCCGAGACGGCAATTGCCGCCGCAAAAAGCGCGATGCATGCGTTTGACGGAAAATGAATTGTTCTCCGGACGGGGCTGACCCGACCTTTCGCGGCGAGACGCCACAGGGAATAGAGAATTCCGTAAACGAGCAAATGCTCGACGAACCACAGATGACCGAAGTTGAGGTCAGGCCAAGCAGGACCCGTCCAGTCGTCGGGTTTTCCGCCAAGCCCGAGAAAATAGCGCTGGTAATACTCGAAAAACGGAACGGGACCATAGTTCCGAAAAAGTCTGAAATACGCGAACATCAGGCCCGCAGAAATCAAGGCTGCGTAAACGAAGAGCGGTACGAAAAGCCTGAGAAAGCGGTCTTTGTGAAACTGGATAAAACCTTTGCGGTCATAGCTCGGGGCAAGGAAATAAAACGAAATGAAAAAGAAGAGACTCATGAAAAAGGACGAATTGACCGCGGTAAAGCGCTCAAGCAGCGGCGCGCGCGCGTCGCGCACGAACCACCAGATCGCGGATCCATACGCCCTGACGGCGTGTTGCGCGATAACGAGGCCCATAAGCGCGACCCTCAGATTCTCGATATACCGAAGCCGACCGGCTTTATTCTCCATCGCAACCTCCCTGCCCTGAGGCAGGGAATCAGTATAGGGCGTCGCAAGAGGTGAATCATTAACCTGGGTTAAGAACGGAAAACAATAGAGTTATCAGGTTTCGATGATCACGATCGGAACCAGCATCTCGCCCGGAGTAATCCCGGCGTGATGGCCTTTGAAAACCTTGTCGGCTTTCTTGTTTGAATACTCTGCCCTGAACCGGATAAGGCTGCTTCCGGTCGCGACCGCGACGAAGTCCCCGATAAAATCCGGTACCTTCGGATGGGTTTCGTACAATCCGAGCAGGCGCTTTGCAAACACTTGCCTTCGCGAAAGGAGAAGGAATTCGCGCCCGAAATATCGCTTGAACAGCTTCCGGAACTTTCGCATGCGATTTTTTTTCACGAAGAAAGTCGCCGCGCGCACCTCAATCGAAGGCGGCATGATGAGGCACTCAAAGAGATCCGGATAGTCGTTGATGTATAAATCTTTCGTGACGGCCGTTTGTCCGTGATCGGCGGAAACGATAATGATCGTGTCGCGCAAGCCGGATGAGAGCTGGCTGAGCGCCTCGTCGATTTGCCGCGCGCATTTTTTTGCGTCGTCGCTTTCGCAACCGGAAAAATGCATGATCGAATCCGGCTGATTCCAGTACGAAAAAATGAATTTCTCTCCCGGCGCGGCACACAGCTCCTTCGTGTTTGCGAAAAGTCCTTCAAGGTCGCGGACGGGAACGTTCTCGTTTCCCTTCGAGCCGAAATGAATCTCTTCCGGCATGATGGTATAGATTCCGAGCCCGGCGTTTTTCTCCCTGATCCGCTCATAGATCGTGACATAGGGCATCCGTGCAAACGCGACCGATGACGCACCCGATGACGAACCCATCCGCTCGTCCGAGTAGCTGTCCTTGTTCGGGAAAATATCCACGGTTCTCGAATACTCCTTGAAGAAAAGCGACCATCCGATCCATCCGTGCTCATTGGGAGCCTCTCCGGTATAATACGCCGTCATCGCGGCGGTGGTAGTCGACGGAAAAACAGAGGTGACCGATCCGCATTGACGGGAGCGAAGAAAGCTGTCAGCCGGCAAATTCCGCTCCAGGATATCGCTTCCCAGACCGTCAAAAACCATGAGCACGACATTCCGGTGCCGCGTCTTGAGCCGCTCGTCGAGAAGGGCAAGCGGCTTATACCGGCAGGAACAGCCGTATCGCTTGAGGATAGATGAAGTCGTGTTCACGATTGAGTGCGCGTAATCCGGATACATGCGACTACAAATCATGAGCGATATAATCCCACGTCAGTTCAAGGATGGCAACCATCCGCTCGCTTTCGTTCGAGACGAAAGTGACCACCGCATCCTTCTCCGGAAAGACGACGACATATTGTCCGTAAAGCCCGTCAAGTCGATACGTTCCGGGCCAGGAGTTAAGCCACAACTGGTATCCGTATCCGCTTTTGTGGTCAGCGGTCGCGAAGGGCGCGGTAAAATCCGCCGTGCTTATTTGCATCGATGTCGCCGCGCGGATATATTCGGCGGGTATCAAGGGACGCCCTTTCCACACCCCTTCGTCGAGCAGCAATTGTCCGAAGAGAGAGAGTTCGTGGGCCGAAAGATAGAGACCCGAGCAGCCAAAAGAAACGCCGGCCTTGTCCGCTTCCCATCGGACATTTTCGATTCCGAGTGGCCCGAAAATCCGTGGCCGCAAAAAATCATTGAGGCTCATTCCCGTTTTCAGGCTGATCAGCTTTGAAAGCATGTACGTCGCCGCGTTATTGTAAAGGAATTTTTCGCCGGGCACATGAACGATCTTTTCCGCGAAGAAAAGACCCTCCACGTTATCGATCGAAAGACCTGCATTCATCGCTTCCGTGAAAGGACACTTCGCTTGCCCCGTTCCCATGCACAAAAGATCGCGCACGGTTATCCGGTCCCAGTAATTACCGCGCGGAACGTTGAAATGAGCCGAAAGGAGATCGCCCGTCCCGAGAAAACCTTCGGCCTCGGCAATCCCGATCGCCATCGCCGTGAAGGTTTTGCTCACCGACCACAGGAGTATGCGCTTCTCTTCGGCGAAGTCATGCTTGGCGATTATTTTACCCGCCTGCCGCACTACGACGTTCAAAACGCCAAGGCCGCTGTCGTCGACTGCCGCTATCAGCTTTCGTAAATCCATCGGAGCGCTCACTTGTTCAAAAAGCAAAAGAGCGTATTGAAGAGAATATAGTTATATATCCGCGTACGGGCGGGATAGCTGATATTCACAGTGGAAAAATTCATGGACGAGCTCATCTCGTACAGGGTTTGCGCTGCCGCATCGTAGCAATAGGCGTTGAACGTGCCCGAGTCAATTCCCGGCAGCAATTCGGGCCCTGTTCCGTACGCGACGATATAGTTGTCCGCGCCGGAATTCGCGAGAATTCCTTTTGCATCCAGCCCAAACGCTTTCCAGTCAGGATACTTCCCCGGAAAACTTTCCGACGCGAGGGTTTCCCCGATCTTCTCTTCCGGAAGGTTTTCGTATCGTTTGAAATAAACCGTCATGGAATTCGTTCCGCCACCGGTGATGAGATAAAAACTCTTGATGGACGGACTTTCCGGCGCGGCGTCACCCGCTGTCGCGGCGTCACCCGCAGTCGCGGCGCCGTCAAGGTTTATCTGTTCCCACGCATTGTCAAAAAGGAGAAGTCCGAACTTTCCGTCGAACATCGACGTCTCGTAAAAATCGAAGAGATCGATATTCTCGTCAAACTCCTCGTCATTGTAGGAGTAGCGATACGAGGCCACCCCGTTTACCTCGGCCGTCAGCTCCGTCGCAGCATAGAGCTTTTTGAGACTTACCGAAAACGGATCGGCAAGGGCCCTCGCGTCGATGTATCCCGAAACCGCGGAATGAATCGCGCTATTTTTTGTCGACCGCAAGAATGCCTCAAACTGCAGTCCGTTCAGCGTGTTCTTGCCCACGTTATTCACGTAGAGCGCGTCCAGAAGCTTGTCGTCGACCGTTTTCTTGCCTTCGTCCCAATCGCGCAAAAACTGGTGCATGCTCATATATCGCGCCATCTCGTCGTCGGTCGGTATGTAGAGAAAAATGTCCGCCGACTGGGCGAAGCACCGGAATGATACAAGCGCGAGTAAAATCAGTAAAGCGCGTTTCTTCTGCATAATTTACTTCCTTGCCGTCGACACACCCTGGGGCCCCGTCATAAGGGACGGCGTTCGACACCGACAGTATATCACTACCCGATGCGGAACACGAGCCTTTCGGGCGCGCAGTTGTCCAGGCAAGGCGTTTCGGGATATAACTTGTAAACGATGAAAACGGTTATTTGGGACTGGAACGGCACGCTTCTCGACGACGTCAACGTCTGCATCGAGTGCATCAACGCGATGCTCGGCGCCCGTTCCCTTCCGCTGATCGAAAGCGTCGAGGCATACCGAAAGAAGTTCGGCTTTCCGGTCCGCGGCTACTACGAGCGGTGCGGGTTTGATTTCTCGGTAACGCCGTTTCCCGTCCTCGCGCAGGAATACATCGAGTGCTATCGGGCCGCAAGCGCCTCATGTACGCTTTCGCACGGCGCGATCGAAGCGCTTGAGGCCGCCCGGGAAAAAGGATTCAGGCAGATCATCCTCTCCGCGTCAAAAAAAGACGCGCTCCTCGAGCAGGTGCGCGCTTTTCCGATCGCGGAGTATTTTTCGGAAATTCTCGGAATCGACGACGTATACGCCGCGTCGAAACTCGACCTTGCCAATCGATGGCTCAGGGGCCAATCAGAATGGAGGGAAGAAATCACGATGATCGGGGACTCTCTTCACGACCTGGAAGTCGCGTCGGCAATCGGCGTCCGGTGCGTCCTCTATGCGAAGGGGCATCAGGCAATTACGGCCGCGCACCGCGAAAGGAACGCCGTGGTCGACGACCTTCGCGATGCGCTCCCCCTCCTCTAGCGGGACGAAGAAAGATTTTTTCCGAGGAACGGCAGAATGTCCTCGACAATCTGCGAGACGCGGAGTTGATGACCCGAATTGATCCGGGCAAACTCATGCGCGATTCCCTCCCGGGTAAGCAAACCGTCAAGATACTCGCAGCCCTCGCGGATAAAACGGTACTCGTCGGTGTTGCCGTACACGATTTTCAGCGCCGCAAGTTTTGCGGGGTTCGCCACATATTCAGCGATTTTTTTGTCCCAATCACCGAAACCCGAATTCCAGTCGGCGATCACCGCATTGTCCGCATCCGAGCCGTCAAAGCGGGGAATGTTTCCGGGAACCGCGCCGCCGGGCGCTGGTGAAAAGACCGTGGAGTATGCCTTGAGAAACGGCGGATCGTCGTTCCATGCCGTCATCGCGACGGGAAGCCCGTCAGGCGTCATGACGCCCGGAGCGTATGCGTATACCGCGCCGTACACGTCCGGGTGCCGCAAGCCCCGCGACAGGGCGCCGAAGCCGCCCATGGAAAAACCCGCAAGGCCGCGCGCCGCGGGAAGGGGAATCGTGCGATAATTCGCGTCGATGAACGCGACGAGCTCCCGAGTCAGATAGTCCTCGTAGTTCCCGGCCATCGTCGAGTTCACGTAAAAAGCTCCGCCCAGGCTCGTCGCGCAATCCGGCTCGACAATGATCAACTCGGGAATCAAGCCGTCGGCCATCAGTTTCGCAATATATTTTCCGTTCCGGAACATGACGCCGGGTCCCTCACCGAATCCGTGCAGGTAGTAAACTACGGGATATCGTTTCTCCGGCTTCGTGAAATACGAGCGCGGCAGCGTGATCTGGATTGGCCTTGTCGCCTTCTCGGAAAGCACGCTCACCGATAGCGCCTTCGAGGTAAACGAGTCGACGATGCCAAGTTTTTTTTCGGCAAGCGCTTTGCGCGCTTCCTTGCTCGACCGGGGCGTATCCGAACAGGACACGAAAGAAAACGCGAACGTGAGTGCAAACGCAATCGCGGCCATGGTCGCAAGCGAGGTCGCAAGTGATACTGCCCTGCTTATCGTTTTTTCAGTATGTGCGTGAAACATGTAAGGACTCCTTTTAAATTGGGAAATTGTTGTATCAGGATTGCTGTCACCAGTATAGCACGTCTTTCCTGTTGCCTCATTTTCCACCCCCCCCGGCTCATTATAAACATATATACATTACTATTTTGACCGAAAAAGCATCATGCACGGCCGATAAACGAGCGAAAGCTTCACGAGGAGATTCCCTCCTTCCTTTTCAAGCCCGCCGGAATCCCCGCGCGCGGTCTCGAGGAAATCATTCTCGGCCCCGACGAAGCCGAAGCGCTGAGAGTCGCCGATCTTGCAGGTCTCTACCACGAAGCGGCTTCGCGGCACATGGGCATATCGCGCGCGACATTCGGGCGAATCGTCGAGTCTGCGCGGCGAAAAGTTGCCGACGCGATTGTGAACGGCGAATCACTCCGCATTGAAGGCGGGGCCATCTCGATAGCGGAAGAAGGGGAAACGCTCATGAAAATAGCGGCACCGTCGCGCGAAGGCTGCGGATGCAAGTCGGGCGTCGCGGTAACGCTCGCGGCTGACGGAGTCACGCACATGGTCGCCGGCAACATGGGAGCGGGAGCCGTTCGCCTCCTTGCCCCGCACGGGATCACCGTCATTCGCGGCGCGGTGACGGGCATGGTATTTATCATGGGCCTCGCGAACGGCGGATACGAAGCGAACGACGCGAACGCAAAAACGGCGTTCTACGCGCGAGTAAGGGAAGCCGTCGGCGAGCTCACCGCGCAGTTCGGGACGATAATTGCGGCGAGCTTCTCCTCAAGGCGAACTGCATCGCGAAACCCGATCCGTCCGTCCGGAACGCGGAATACTACGCAAAGCGGCCCTGCGCGCACTTTGTCCGCCTTGCAGCCGAGATCGCCGCAAAACGAGCCTTTACGGCGATCAGAACCCATCCGCGGTCACTCTCCGCTCTTCTTTTTCCAGTCCTCGAACTCGCGCGCTTCCGCGTCCTTGTCATACGCTTTTTCCTGCGCGTCGAATTTCTTTTTCTCCTCGGCCTTCCACTGCGCATAGTCGCCCATGACGTATCCATCCCAGGTATCCCACGGAGATGCTGCAACAGTCTCCTTCACTTTGGAACCTGCGGCTGACTTCGGTTTAGTCACCGTCGTGCCGGCAGCATTCCCCGTACCGGCAGCATTCCCCGTACCGGCAGCTTTCCCCGTGCCAGCTGCATTGTTCGTGCCAGCTGCGCTCCCCGCGTTTTCCTTGTCGGCGGAGGCGAGCACGCGAATGGCGCTTGCAAAATGTTTCTTCCAGTATTTCGCATCGAGCGAGGTGACATGAACTCCGCGCTCCGGGCCATCCGAAATCGCGTGAATGATCGATCCGTCGCCGATATAGAGCGCAACATGCGAGATCGCTCCTGGATCCGGAGTCGTCGCGAAAAATACGAGATCGCCCGGACGGAGAGACTCCCTGGCAACGGGCGTGCCCGACGATGCCATGTCGCGCGAAAGGCGCGGAAGACCGGGGACAAAGGGTCTCATGATAAAGCCGACAAAACCGGAGCAGTCAAACTCGGGAGGCCTCGTCCCGCCGGTTACGTAAGCCGCGCCGACATAGGCGCGCGCCTTCTCGACGATATCTTTTTGAACGTCGATCGCAAAAAGGGAAACGCCGAAACCGATAAAAAGCGCGACAACCGAAAAACGCCTCATCATGGATGCCTCCGGGAAAAACCGTATCGCATTCAGGATATCACGGAACGCGCGGAAGTCAAACGGAGATATCGCCTGCGCCCGATTCTGACGACTACCGATCCGGGTAACGCGAGCGCGGGATCCACCGGTAAGGCGGGATCTGCTACACGTTCATCGTCAAGATACACGGCTCCATCCGCGATGAGCCGTCGCGCCTCGCTCGTCGAAGAGACAAGGCCGCTTGCCTTGAGTACTGCCGCGATCTCGAGCGCACCGGTCATTTCAAAGAAGGGCATCTCGGTGGGCGTTTCCTTTTTCGAAAACCGGCTCACCCATTCCGCACGGGCTCGCTCCCCCTCGCCCGCTCCCTGAAAGCGCGAAACGATACGCCCTGCGAGATCGAGCTTTATCGCCATGGGATTCTCTCCCGCGGAAAGCCGCTCCCTCGTCGCCGAGAGATTTTCTTCGGTCTCGCAGAGCGCGAGCTCCTCATATATTCCGATGCTGTCATCGGGAAGCGCCATGACCCGGGCGAACTGCTCAACAGGATCGCAGGCGACCGGTATGTCATTCCCGAGAGACTTCGACATTTTCGCTCCGTCAAGGCCGGGAAGAAGCGGCACGAGAACAGCCGATTGCGCATTCATCCCCCGTTCCTTCTGAAGGTCCCGTCCCGCGAGGATATTGAACTTCTGGTCGGTACCGCCAATCTCGACGTCGGCGTTTACCATCACGGAGTCGTATGCCTGCAGTATCGGATAGAAAAGTTCATGGAGGCTAACGCGCACGCCCCGCTCGTACCGAAGGCGGAACGTTTCGTGTGCCAATAGCTGCGCGAGGCTGAAGCTTCCGGCGAGCCTGAGGGTGTCCGCGAGCGGAAAGGAGCCGAACCATTCACTCTGATACCGCACTTCAGCCCGCGCCCGGTCGACCACGCGAAATATCTGCTCTGCGTAGGTCTCCGCATTTTTCCTGACGTCGGAAATCGAAAGCGGCGGCCGCTCGGCGTTCCTTCCGCTTGGGTCTCCGATTGACGCGGTATAGTCGCCGATTATCAGCACGGCCTGATGCCCGAGATCCTGAAACTGCCTGAGCTTTCCGTACGGAACAATGTGCCCGAGATGAACGTTCCGCGTCGTCGGGTCGATTCCAAGCTTTACCCGAAGCGGCTTGCCGGACTCGACACTCCGCTCGAGGCGTTCGAGAAGTCCCTCCCGCGGGATGATCTCGCTAGTTCCGCGCTCGAGCACCGCCATCTGGCGCTCGGCTTCCTTCCTTGCGTTCATAATGCCTCCTTGAAACAAAAAAAAAGCCCGCGGCCAACTCCCCCTTGGGGGAATCGGCCGCGGGCCGCTTGCGGTATACGAATACCGCTAGTCCCGTGTGCCTCCGCCAGGGAGCGCTTCGAGAATGGTGCGGTAATAATAATATTTCGCGAAATCGCGGTTATGCATGTTCATTACGCCTCATGATACATGAGATGAGCGAAATCGTGCAAGACGGGACGGACTCAAGCTTATAAAAAACATATCGCTTATTTCCATAATGACTGCAGCGTTTTTATGTCAACCGTTTTAAAGTCTTCGACGATGAGACCCGCCGCCGACAAATCCTGATTTCCCGGATGGGGGTTGCGATACCCGACGCATTTCATGCCAGCGCGTTTTGCAGCAAGCGTTCCGTTTCGGGAGTCCTCGATCACGATGCAATCCTCGGGATTGACGCCAAGCGCAGCGGCAGCTTTCAAAAAGACATCCGGCTCGGGCTTGCTCCGCGGAACGCTCTCGCCCGAAACGAACACGTCGAAGTAATAATCAAGGCCGATCTTTGCGAGAACCTGCTTGATGAAAATTGCCGATGACGACGAGGCAACCGCTATCGGATAGTCAGTAAGGCGAATGCGCTTGAGAAGCTCGGGGATGCCATCGATGGGCTTCAGATCTGCTTTCTTGAGCAGTTTCAGCTTGAGCGAAAGTTGCGCGTTCAGTATTTCCTCAATATTTTTGTCTATTGAATAGTCAGCTGTGATCTTCTCCCACATTACTGCATTGGTAACGCCGACAAACTGGTCAAGGTATCCCTCGGGAACAGTGACACCGAGCCGTTTGAGCAGCTCGAGGTCGGATTCATAATGAAGCGGCTCGCTGTCCACGAGTACTCCGTCCATGTCAAAAATAACTGCTTTCATAGTCTCTTTCCTTTAACGTCGCCGGGAGGCGACTCACTTAAGCATAGTATATTCGCGCGCGCCTTTTTTGCATATATCGCGCTTACGATGCGCGTATTCTCGCGGTGATAAAAAGATGGTCGGACGGAAGGCGATTGCGAATCTCGCGGTTGACGGGAATCTCGTCCTCGATCACCGACGCCGCGAGTACCTCGACGTCCTCCGTGCAGAAAATATAATCAAGCTGGGTAAAATGGGGCGCCGGGTCAAAGTGATAATGCGTGCGCCTTGAGTCCTTCGGAACCCCGGCGGCTTCGAGCACGTCGCGGAACGGAAGCGCGAGAAACTCGTCGTACTCGAACTGGCTTTGCCCCGGAATCAGGATGCCGTTAAAGTCTCCCATCACCACGCAGCGCCTGTGGCGAACGACGGAGGCGAGCCGGGAAACTTCGCGAATGCGCTGGCCTATCCCCCGATCCTCGCCGTATTGGCTTTTGAGATGCACGACGAAAACCTCGAGTCCGCCTCCCGCCTTTCCGAGATCGAGCTTGAGGAGGTTGCGGGAAAAATCCCCGTTGACGTTCCGTGCCTTCGCGCCGGGGAACCTGCCCTTCCGCAAAAGCGCTCCGACGAAGATGCCGCGCCGGGAATTTTCCTCGTGAAGAAAGCAGTCGTACATCCCGTCGAGATAGAGGCGGTTAAAGGCGGCGAGCGTTTCCATACCGCCGACCTCGCAAAGGCCGACGAGGTCGAAGTCGTTTTCAAGGATGATGCGCGCGATCTCCGCGATCTTCGACCGGTCCTTGTTCGGAAAATAGATCGACTGGTTCATCTCGAGGTAAACCTGCGCGTCGAGCGCTTCGAGTTCCGCCCGACTATAGTCGGCGTCGAGAAGGAGCGAAAAGTTTTCGGCATTAAAGGACGCGACGCTCAGGAACTGGTTCAGCACTACCTCACCTTTCCGGTCATCACGTCGACGATCACGGTTCCGAGTTCCCGATCCGCGCCCGCGTAGTGGTAAAAGCTGACCTTGACGGCGCCGTTTCCTTCCCAGGAAACGCGGCTGTCGTAGCGGAGGTCCCCGTCTGAGACCGCAGTCTTCTCGTATACGATTTTTTTCGCGTCCACGTCGACAAGACGGTAGCTGTCATGCGTCGCCTCGAACGCGTACTTGCCGTTCGTCGCAAATTGACCGGCCTTGATCCTCGGCGAAAGCGCGAGGAGCTCTGGCTTTTTGTCGAGACTGTTCGCGAGCGCGTAGAACGCGCCCGTCACGTAATCACCGTTACTGAAATCGACCGAGAGAATCGTAAGGGCTCCGACAGTCGCGTACTGGACGTCAGTGATAAAAAATATTTCGAGTTCCTTCGCTTCAAGCTTGAGTCCAGCGGATCCCTTGATGTTCCCTGCGGCGTCTATCGGGACGCCCTTGCCGCCAATCGCTATCGTGAACAAGTCGGCCTTCGAAGGAAGTTCGCCCGCGCGCTTGACCTGTGCCTCGCGCGAAGAAACGAATGCGGGCTCCGCGGCGAACAGAGACTGAAACGCGAGCGCGCACAAAAGAACGAACATTGCCTTTAATCCGAGATTGTCTTTCATACTGGTACTCCCTGGAATGCGACCGAAAGGAAAAAAAAAATTCGCTTTTTTACTGCTCAAAAAGCCGACCGAACCCGCCGAGAACCGAACCCTCATCGCGGGAACTTCCCAGGGCGCGGGGGGCATGCTGAAGCACGCGGTCGGCGAGCCGCGAGAACGGAAGGCTCTGGAGGTACACCGTTCCCGTTCCGCGAAGCGTCGCGAGGAAAAGGCCTTCGCCGCCGAAGAACATCGACTTGAGGCTGCCCGACCGCTCGATCGAGTAGTCGATCCCCTCGCTGAAGCCGACGATACAGCCGGTATCCACGCGGAGCGTCTGGCCCGTCAGCCGTTTCTCGACGATGGTGCCGCCTGCGTGCATGAAAGCCATTCCGTCCCCTGCGAGGGTCTCGAGGATAAAACCCTCGCCGCCGAAGAAACCGGTTCCGAGCCGTTTCGTAAAGGTGATGTCGCATCGAGTTCCGAACGCCGCGCAGAGAAACGCGTCTTTCTGGCAGATGAACTTGCCGCCGAGCTTCGCGAGGTCGAGCGGAATGATCTTTCCGGGATAAGGAGCGGCGAACGCGACGCGCCTTTTTCCGGCCGCGCGATTCGTAAAGTGGGTCAGGAAAAGCGATTCTCCGGTGACGGCGCGCTTTCCCATGTCGAGAAGTTTGCCGAGCATTCCCTGATCGGCAGAAGAACCGTCACCGAGCCGGGCCTCGAAATCGACACCGTCTTCCATGTAGTTCATGGCTCCCGCCTCGGCGATGACGGTCTCGCCCTGATCAAGCTCTATCTCGATAATCTGCATATCGTCGCCGATAAGCTCATAGTCAATTTCATGTGATTTCATAAAAGCCTCCCGTTTTTTTCCGCTATTGAATCTGCCAAATCTCACCTGCAATTAAAAAACCCGGACGCGGTGCCGGGTTTTTTTTATGTGCATCGGGGCCTGATGCCGAGCTCGCAAGTCAGGCGAGAAAGTCCACGGCGTTGCCAAGCGCGGGATCGGTTATCGTGCGCGCGGCTTCCATTATTTTGACGAGTCCTTCGCCCTGGTCCTTCGCACCCGTCATGGCGAGCTTCTGGACGCCGACAGAAACGGCATCGAGAACGCGATTTTGGGACAGTTCGGTCGAAAGCGCTGCTATATCCATGTTTCAATGATACTACCGCGACACCGGGCCCGTCAAGCGAGACCGGGATCGTAGTGGGCGCGCGACCCTCCGACGTATTTGCACCTGCTCCGGGCGAGGACAAGCTGCGCCTCTCCGACGCGGTCGACTCCTGCCCTGACGGGAACGGCGACGGGCCTCAGGTGCATGCCGATAAGCGTGTTTCCGATGTCTATCCCGATATCGGCCGCGACAGCTTCGACAAGAACGGGCTCTTCCATGCCTGAGTATGCTGCCGTCGCGAATGCCCCGCCCGCGTTCCGGACCGGAACCGCGTTTACCCGCGAAAGAGAGCGGGCCTTCATGAGGGTTTTCTCGACGACGAGCGACCGGTTCAGGTGCTCGCAGCATTGGGCGGCGAGGAAAAGACCCTTCTCGCAGCAGAAATCGGCGACAGTCTCATAAATCGCCGCCGCCGCATCTTCGCTTCCCGCAGTCCCGATCTTCTTTCCGAGAACCTCGCTCGTGCTGCAGCCGACTACGAGGATGCCGCCTTCCTCAACCGGCGCCGAAGCATACAGAGCGTCTAGCGCAATCCTGAGATCTTTCCGTATTTGATCAATCATGGCAGCCCCCCGGAAACGCAATGACGTAAGTATAGCGCCAAAGCGCGCTCCGATTCCACCGTAAAATATACTCTTTTCTGTCGCCTTTTCATGGCACGCGCAATTTCAGACGATTACACTACAAGGTGAAATGCAAAACCGATTCACGCTATCCATGCCATCCTGGCTCGACATTTTCCTTTCCTCACGTCCGCGCGACTTCAAGACCCCCGAGTCGCGGATGGAATTTGCGATCGCGCTTTCTGCCGAGAATGCCCGTCGCGGCACGGGCGGACCTTTCGGCGCTGCGATATTCACCATCGATACCCGGGAACTCGTTTCCTGCGGAGTCAACCGGGTAGTACCAGACAACTCGTCGATCGCGCACGCCGAGATCATGGCGCTCGGGCTCGCGGAACAAACGCTCGCACAATGGGACCTCGGCCCCTTCAACCTCGAACTCGTCACAAGCGCGCAGCCCTGCGTAATGTGCCTCGGGGCAATCGTGTGGGCCGGCGTGCGCTCTCTTCTCATCGGGGCCAGGCGGGAAGACATCGAACAGCTCGCGGGTTTTGATGAAGGACCGATGCCGGAAGGATGGAAAGCGCAGCTCGAAAAAAGGGGAGTCGCCGTCACCGAGGACATCATGAGAATTGAGGCTGCGGCGATTCTCGACGCGTACGAAAAATCGGGCGGCATTGCGTATAACTCAAAGGCAAACAACCTTCTCCGCTCATAACGGCAGCGCGCCATGACTTGTCATTGAAGACTTCAATAATCGCTACATGATCGAAATGCGCTTGCGGCCCGCCCCTTTCGACACATAGAGCGCTTTGTCCGCGCGAAAGAGGATGGAGTCGATGGTGTCCCCTCCCTCCTTGCCCAGCGGGGAGCTGATGGCGCCCGTGATTCCCGCGCTGACGCTGAGCGCAACCGGCGGGCGAACCGAATCAAACGGCGTGCGCTCGAGGGCGGTTCGCAGGCGGTCAAGGGCGGCAGCCGCATGCTCGGGTGTTGTCTCGGGAAACAGGATCACGAACTCGTCGCCGCCAAAACGCGCAAGAATATCCATGTCCCGAATATGGGCGCGGATAAGGGCGGTAAAAAAAACGAGTGCCTGATCGCCGACTCCATGGCCCCAGGAATCGTTGATTTCCTTGAAATGGTCAACGTCGATGAGCGCGAGCGTGAGCTCCCGTTTCATGCGATGGGATCTCTTGAGCTCCGCCTGGGCGAGCGAAAGGAAATGCCTTCTGTTCGTGATACCCGTAAGCTCGTCGGTTGTTGCCTGCATCTCGAGATTCTTCTGCAGGGAACGCCGCTCCGTGATGTCGCGGTCGATTCCGTAAAAACCCTGGATTGATCCGTCTTCCGCGAAAAAGGGAACGGAGCTCGAGGTGTGCCAGAGCCAATAGCCCTTTTTATGGAGCGCGCGATACTCGACGCCGGTCTGCCTTTCTCCCGTCGCAATCATCTTTTCCAGGAAGGCCTTGCAAGCAGGGATGTCCTCGGGATGGATGAACGCGCGATACGACTTCCCCACAACCTCTTCGGGTTCGTGTCCGAGAAGGCGCGTCCATACCGGCGACACGAACGTAAAAACACCCTGAGGGTCGAGGGTGTATATGATGTCATAGCTGTTTTCAACGAGCAGGCGGAATTTCTCCTCGCTTGCCTTGAGCGCATTTTCCATCTCGTTGCGCGCGGTGATATCGTGCATGACGGCAACGACCTTCTCCTCGCCCCGGATCACGATCTTCCGGGACGAAACAATTCCATGCTTGACGGCACCCTCTTTCGTTATGAACGAGGCGTCACTCTCTTCGCTCAGCCCTTTTTCGCCCACTTTTTTCAGCATCTGCGCGCGATCGTCAGTATTTTTCCATAACCCGAGATCAAGAGAAGTTTTTCCGATCGCATCCTCGCGCTCGTATCCGGTAATGCGGGTAAACCCGTCGTTAATGTCCTCGATACACCCGTCCGAAAGGGAGGTGACCCAAACCGCATCGGGGTGCGTATTGAATATCAGTTGCTGATTCACGCGCGCTTCGCGAAACTCGCTTACCTTCGCGTGGTTGAGCATGACGATGATCGAAATCGACCACAGGTAGCCCATGCAAAGAGGCGCGAGGAAGAGCGCAAGTTGCGGCGCGGACGGCTCAAAAAAAGAAGCGTCGCGGAAGCCCGTATACGCAAGAACAGAGCGGAAAAAAAGAGTGCCCGACTGGATGAAAAAAAGCGTTGCGAGAAAGCGGGCGGAGACGCGAATGCAGGCAAGGCTCTTCCACCACAGGGATACTGCCATGGAACCGATGATCATCGCGAGGGAAAGATAGAAAACGGTCGAGCTCAGATTGCCGTCGGCGAACACCACCATGGCGATGAACGACCCCAGGATGAAAAAACCGGTAATCCCGATGATAAAATACTTTTCCGGCTTGATTTCGAGAAACCGTTCAATTCCGACGTACAGAAAGAGGTGCCCCGCGATAATACACGCGTTCGACAGCGCGACCGTCGGCCGGAAGAGCCACGCCGGAACCGCGTTCCTGAAAAGAATGAGGAGAAATCCCACGGTGAGAGAGACGCTCCACAGTATCCATTCCCGCGAGCCACGCCGTTCGCGGTCAATTAAATAGATGAGTATAAAAACGCAAGTCTGAAGTATATTGAAAACGACGAGTAACAACAGGATTGTTTTTAGATCGGGTTTCATGGCACCTCGGGACTTTTCTGTCTGTATCCTTACAGTGTAATCCACAATATCCGTGAAAGCAAAAAATGGAACGGCGGAAGGCCCCCGGGCAAACCGGGAAACCTTCCGCCAAACGCGTTACACCACCCCGTGGGCGATCATCGCGTCGGCAACCTTGAGGAAGCCGGCGATATTCGCGCCCATGACATAGTTTCCTTCTTCGCCGAAGCGCTTGGAAGCGCTATAGGCGTTATCGTGAATGCTCTTCATGATACCCTTGAGCCGCGTATCAACCTCGTCGCGGGACCAGGCGAGGCGCATCGAGTTCTGGCTCATCTCGAGCCCGGAAGTGGCGACACCGCCCGCGTTCGAGGCCTTTCCGGGTGCGTAGAGGATCTTCGCCTTCTGGAAGACTTCAATCGCCTCGGGGGTCGAGGGCATGTTCGCGCCCTCGGCAACGAGCTTGCAGCCGTTCTTTACGAGAGCTTCCGCGTCAGCGCCAGAAATCTCGTTCTGGGTTGCGCTCGGGAACGCGCAGTCACCCTTGACTTCCCAGGGCCGCTTGCCCGCGACGTACGTGGCTTTCGGGAATTTCTTGGTGTATTCCGCGATGCGTCCGCGCCGCACGTTCTTGAGCTCCATGACGAACGCGAGCTTTTCCGCGTCGATGCCGTCGGCGTCGTGTATGTAACCGTCGGAATCCGAGAGGGTGACGCATTTGCCGCCGAGCTGGTTGAGCTTCTCGACCGTGTACTGCGCAACGTTGCCCGAACCGGACACGATGCACGTCTTGCCCTTAAAGCCGTCACCCTTGACGGCGAGCATGTTCTCGGCGAAGTATACGCAACCATAGCCGGTCGCTTCCGGCCTGATGAGGGATCCGCCGTAGCTCAGTCCCTTGCCGGTCAGAATTCCGGTAAACTCGTTCGAGAGGCGCTTGTATTGGCCAAAGAGATAGCCAATCTCGCGGCCGCCGACGCCGATGTCACCCGCAGGGACGTCGGTATCCGCGCCGATATGACGATAGAGCTCGCTCATGAAACTCTGGCAAAAGCGCATAACCTCGCCGTCGGTCTTACCCTTCGGATCGAAGTCGGAGCCGCCCTTGCCGCCGCCCATGGGGAGCGTGGTCAGGCTGTTCTTGAGAACCTGCTCGAATCCGAGAAACTTGAGGATCGAGAGGTTAACGGAAGGATGGAGGCGAAGGCCGCCCTTGTAGGGGCCGATCGCGCTCGAAAACTGGACCCGGTATCCGCGGTTTACGCAGATCTTTCCGGCGTCGTTGACCCAGGGTACGCGGAACATGATAACCCGCTCGGGCTCTACCATTCGTTCCAGGATCGAATGTTTCTGCAATTCCGGCATCGCGTTGATAGCCGGTTCAAGTGTTTCAAGAACTTCCGCAACCGCCTGCAGAAATTCCGCCTCGTGGCCGTTCCGTGCCCTCACTTGGGCAAGGACGTCCTGAATGTAAGCGTTAGCCATAAAATTACTCCTCATTGAGCAAACCAGATTACGCCTTTGTAATCTCTTGTGTCATCTTTGACACTTATAGCCCTAACGGGGTAATTTTATGACGGTTTCCGGAATTTGTATATTAACTTTCTGCATTTTCCGTCCATTCACTGAGGACGGAACAAAAACAGTGTGAAAAAAAAGGCTTTCCGGAAAATCTCCCGGAAAGCCCCTCAATTTCGCGCAAAAACAATGATTATTATCCGTTATGCTCGGTATCAATCACCGAAATCGGAGGGGTCTCAGTATTCCGCATCCTCCGGGACTATTTCGGAAGGATATTCGTTCGAGTTCGCCTCACCCTCAAACTCACCCACGTCATAGGGCTCCTCGGATCCGTCGCCCGCAGCCGTGTCCGCCATGAGCAGGGGATAGAGAAGATCATGCTTGGCTTCGAGCAGGGCAAGGTCATCCTTGTGAATCGCCGCCTTGAGCTCGTTTACCTGGGTCATTCCCTGGTCGATGTAGGGCTGGATCTCCGGGGAGTTTCCGTATTGCGCCTGCTGCTCGTTCAGGTAGGTTTCCATCTCGAGGGCAGAAAAGCCGATTGTGATGATCATGAGCTTTTCAAAGCCGTTCTCGCCAAGGCCGTTTTTCTTGAGAATCGTCTGTATCTCCTGCGGAACCTTCGTCGAGCGGAGCTTCGTCAGGATTTGCGAGGGGCTCGCGTTTTCGTCAGTCGCAAACAGACTGTCGTACTTGTCACCAAGCGCATCAAGGTCGCCGTTGAGCGCCTCGAAGTTAGCCGCAAATGACTCGACGTCCTTGTTGGAGAGGACTTTCTTGGGCGCGGCTTGCGCAAAAATCGAGGACTCTGCGACGAACAGCAGCGAAAGCGCGACGAAAGCAAAGGCAAAAGAACGTTTCATCATGGGATGCTCCTTGGCTTTTATTGTACTACATTTCCCCTAACTCTCCACCGTTTTCTTCAATTTCCAGATTTCCCGCGCATATTCGCCGATCGTCCGGTCCGAGCTGAACTTGCCCGAGCGCGCCACGTTGAGGAAGGCCATGCGGGCCCAGCGCCTCTTGTCCGCGTAGGCAAGGGCGAGATCGTCATGCGCACGGACGTACGCGTCGAAGTCGGCGAGCACGTAATAGACGTCGGGCCTCTGGCCCTCGACGCCGTACACAAGCGAATCATAGAGCTCGCGGAAAAGATTGTCCGCGCCCGCAGCCCACGAGCCGTCGATGAGCTGGGCAAGAACGGAGGAGAGCGCGGGGTTCCGCGCGAGGTAATCCTGCGGGTTGTAGGAATGCTCGGTTTCGATCTTCTGGATCTCGGCGGCGGTAAGGCCGAAGATGAAGGCGTTATCGGTTCCGACTTCCTCGGCGATCTCGATGTTCGCGCCGTCGAGGGTACCGATCGTAAGCGCGCCGTTCAGCATGAATTTCATGTTGCCCGTTCCAGACGCTTCCTTTCCGGCGGTCGAGATCTGCTCCGAAACGTCGGACGCGGGAAAGAGGCGCTCGGCGAGCGAGACGCGGTAGTTCTCGACGAACACGACGCGAATAAGGCCCCGGACGCGATGGTCGCCGTTCACGCGGTCGGCCACCGAGTTGATGAGCTTGATGATGCTCTTCGCGCGCCGGTAGCCGGACGCCGCCTTCGCCCCGAAAATAAAGGTGCGGGGAACCGGCTTGTACGACGGGTCCGCGATTATCCGGTTATAGAGATAGATGACGTGAAGGACGTTGAGGAGCTGTCGCTTGTACTCGTGGAGGCGCTTGATCTGCACGTCAAAGACGGAATCCGGGTCGACGAAGACGTTTTGCGTGTCCTTGAGATATTTCGCGAGCGTGACCTTGTTCTCGCGCTTGATCGCCATGAACTCGTCGAGGGTCGCCTCGTCGTCGGCGAAGGACTCGAGCTTTTTGAGGAGGGACAGGTCTTTTTCCCAGCCGTGGCCGATCTTCCGCGTGATGAATGAGGCGAGGCGCGGGTTCGCGGAAAGAAGCCAGCGGCGCTGGGTCACGCCGTTCGTCTTGTTGTTGAACTTTGCCGGGAAGAGGTCGTACCAGTCGGCGAGCTCGACCGTCTTGAGGAGCTCCGTGTGGAGCGCGGCGACGCCGTTTACCGAGAAGCAGCCGACGATCGAAAGCCAGGCCATGTGTATCATGCCCTCGCCGATGATCGCCATGCGGTTTTGCCTCTTCCAGTCCCCGGGATACTTCTCGCGGAGCGCGGTGAGGAAGCGCCGGTTGATCTCCTCGACGATCTGGTAGACGCGGGGCAGGAGTCCCTGAAAGATATCGATCGGCCATTTTTCGAGCGCCTCGGCGAGGATCGTGTGGTTGGTGTAGGCGAAGGTCCGCGTGACGATGTCCCAGGCCTCGTCCCAGCCGAGCGAGTTCTCGTCCATCAAAAGGCGCATGAGCTCGGGGATCGCGACGACCGGATGCGTGTCGTTGAGCTGGATCACGTTGAACTCGGGGAAGCGCTTGAAGTCGGACCCGTGGTCGCGCTTGAATTTCGCGAGAAGGTCCTGAAGGCTCGCCGAGGTGAAGAAATACTGCTGCTTGAGGCGGAGCGCCTTTCCCGAGGGACCCGAGTCGTTCGGATACAGGACGCGCGAAATATTCTCGGCGGCGATCTGCCGCTCGATCGCGCGGTTATAGTGCATGTCGTTGAAGAGCTGGAGATCAAAGCCGTTTTCCGAGCTTGCCTCCCAGAGGCGAAGCCGGTTCACGGTCGTGGTTCCGTAGCCGACGATCGGGGTGTCGTACGGCGTCGCGAGAATTTCCTCCGCCCCCTCGATCCTGAAACTCACATGCCCGTCGGGATGCCGCTCGGCGACCGGGGTTCCGCCGAAGAGAACCTTGACCGAGAGGTCCGAACGCTTCACCTCCCAGGGATCGCGATGCTTGAGCCAGTTGTCGGGATATTCCACCTGAAAGCCGTTTTCAATGTGCTGCTCGAACATCCCGTACTGGTAGCGGATGCCGTATCCGTGGCCGGGATAGTCGAGGGTGGCGAGGGAGTCGAGAAAGCACGCGGCAAGGCGACCGAGGCCGCCGTTTCCGAGGCCTGCGTCGGGTTCTTCTTCCTCGACGAGGTTATAGTCGAAGTTCAGTTCCGAAAGGACTTCCTGAACCGGCTCCATGAGGCCGAAATTGATCAGGTTGTTCCCGAGCGCGCGACCCATGAGAAATTCCGCGGAAAGGTAGTACATCTGCCTTACCTGCCTGTCCTCGTAGACTTTCCGCGTTGCCATCCAGTTCGTCTGGATGTGGTCCATCACTGCCGAGGAAACCGCGTCGTAAATATCGTGACTCGAGGCTTCCTCGAGGTTTTTGCCGTAATTACGCTTAAGCCGGGTACGTATCGATGCCTTGAATTTCTCTTTGTCGAATTCCATGCCTGAGATCTCCTTTACTGGTAAACCGGTTTACAAGGAAAAATCTTACACTATTCTTGCAAGAAGCACAACACTGCTCCTCGCGAGAACGACGTATTTTGACTGGTTGAAAAGCAATTCCTCTTTTCCGCTTTCCAGAAAATCGTCCGGGGATTCGCGCGAGGTATCGATAACGCGGAACCATTTTTTTCCGGGAAGCGGCGGGCATATGATGGCGGTCAGGTCTTTCGTCGAGGAATTGAACATGATGAAAAAGTCGTTGTCGTCGCAGTCGGAAAGCGTCGTCGCCTTGCTGCCGACGAGCCGGTAGGCGATAAAGCGGTCGAGCTTCGCCCAGTCGGCGCTCTTTCCGTCCTCACCGAACCAGGTGATATCGGGCGCGCTGTGCGACGATTCGATTTTCCCGGTAAGGAATTCGGGCCGGAGGAAGGCGCAATGATTTTTACGCAAGGCGATAGCTTCGCGCACGAAGCGGAAAAGGTCGCCGTGGCGCTCGCGGAAAGACCAGTCCATCCAGGAAATCGCGTTGTCCTGGCAATAGGCGTTGTTGTTCCCGCGCTGAGTCCGCCTGATCTCGTCCCCCATCAGGAGCATCGGCGTGCCGAGCGAGACGAAAAGGGAAAGGAGCATGTTCTTTGCCTGACGGCTTCGCATCGCCTCGATGACGGGGTTTCCGGTTTCGCCCTCTGCGCCGTAATTGTAGCTGACGTTGTGGTCGCTGCCGTCGCGGTTCGCCTCTCCGTTGTCGTCATTGTGCTTGCCGTTGAACGAAAGAAGGTCATTCAGGGTGAAGCCGTCGTGGCTCGTGATGAAGTTGATCGAGTGAAAAGGCTTGCGCCCGTCGCGGAGATAGAGGTCCGACGATCCGGTGAGCCGCGTCGCGAAGTGATGCACGGATCCCGTGTCCCCGCGCCAAAAGCACCTGACGTCATCGCGATACCGGTCGTTCCACTCCGCCCACCGGCCTCCGGGAAACCAGCCAACCTGATAGGCGCCGCCCGCGTCCCACGCCTCGGCAATGATCTTGGTGTGGCTCAGGATCGGGTCCTCGGCGATGCGCTCGAGCATCGGGGGATTTTCGAGAATGCGTCCCTTCTGGTCGCGCCCGAGTATTGAGCCGAGGTCGAACCGGAAACCGTCGACGTGCATCTCGGTAACCCAGTACCTGAGGCAGTCGAGGATAAAGGTCCGAACGACGGGATGGTTGCAATTGACCGTGTTGCCGCAGCCCGAATAATTCCGGTAATAGCGCTTGTTGTCCTCAAGCATGTAGTAGATGGGATTGTCGAAGCCGCGCAGGCTCATCGTGATTCCGCGCTCGTTTCCCTCGGCCGTGTGGTTGAACACGATGTCGAGAATCACCTCGATGCCGGCCTTGTGGAGTTCGCGGACCATTTCCTTGAATTCGCGGACAGGACCCGAGGGAGCGCTGTCCGAAGAATAGGTAGCCTTCGGCGCGAAAAACGCGATCGTGCTGTAGCCCCAGTAATTCCGGAGCCGCTCGCCCGTGCGGGGATTCGTCCGGGAATTCTCGTGCTCGTCAAATTCGTTGATGGGCAAAAGCTCGAGACTCGTGATGCCGAGGTCCTTGAGGTAGGGAATGGACTCGATGACGCCGCGATAGGTTCCCGCGTGCGCCTTGCCCGACGAAGGATGAACCGAAAGGCCGCGCACGTGCGCCTCGTAGAGCACGCTGTACCGAAGCGGGTAATTGAGCGGGCGGTCTCCCTGCCAGTCGAAGTCGTCCGCGACGACGACGCACTTGGGAAAGCCCGCTGCCGTGTGCGTGGAGTTGTACGCGAGGTCCGCGTCGATATGCGGGGGGCGGGCTGCCTGCGCGGAATGCTCGAGGAAAACCGAGTGGGGGGTAAGCGCCTTCGCGTAGGGATCGAGAAGGTATTTGTGGACGTTAAACCGGAGACCCTCGTTCGGGCGGAAGGGACCGTCGACGCGATAGAGATACAGCGCGTCCTTGCCGAGCCCCTCGACGAACACGTGCCACACGTCGCCGGTTCGGTTGACGCGAGAGTCGAGCGGATAGGTGCTGTACGGCTCCGCGTCGTCGCCCGAGCGGAAGAGCTCGAGGATGACCGCGGTTCCGTTTCGGGTAAAGACGCTGAAGTTCACGCCACCGGCGGTGACCGTCGCTCCCAGAGGAAGCGGCTTACCCGGCAAGAATCTTTCGCTTTCCATATAATGCAATAAAGTATAGTGCGTAGGGCGGTTTTGTGCTAGAATAAACTTACGGGGAAATTATGAAAAGTATACCGATCGTATGTAAAACAGAATCGACGATACAGGCTTTCCGGGACGCATGCCAAAAATCCGCGGGCGAATTCCTTCCGGTCATACTCGACCGCCAGGACGAAGTGATATCGTACTTCAACTACGAGCTTCCCGAGATCAAGATCGTCGATTTCGGCGATCCGAATCTTGCGGCCGACGACCTCATGAAAGTCATCCACGCGGATCCCTGGCTTCTTTTCGGCGGCATCATCGCCGTCGTCGCGAGCCAAAACCAGAAGTCCGCCCTCGAACGGCAGCGGGACCCCAACATACTGCTCGTCCTCAGGAGACCCGACTTCGAGAAAAACTGCGAACGCATCCTCGGTCGAAACCAGCAATTCCTCTTTAACCGCGGCATGCAGCAGCAGATGAACACGAACGAGACAGGGTCATTCATCAGCGACAACGACCCGATCGACATTCTCTTCTACTGCAACCTCATTACCGCCTACCTCTACAACACCAACCGCATAAACGACGAGGGACGCTCGGCGATACAGGGAGCGCTCATGGAACTCCTCCTGAACGCGGTCGAGCACGGAAACTGCAAGATCTCCTTCGACGAAAAAACCGCATGGCTTTCCGACGGAAAAAACATGCTCGACCTGATCGCGGAAAAGAGCAGGACGGGAGAAGCGGCAAAGAAAAAGGTATACATCTCCTACGAGATCTCGAACACGAAGACGCGCATAGCGGTGCGTGACGACGGCGACGGCTTCGACTGGAAAAGCCGCCTTTCGGGAGAGCTCACCGCAGGACTCCACGGCATGGGCATCAAGCTCGCCGAGTCATTCGTTTCCAAGGTCACCTATAACGAAAAGGGCAACGAGGCGAAGTTCGAAATTTCAAATCAGCGGGACGCGACGAACTCGATCCCGGTCATCATGCAAGAACAGCAGATTCTTGACTTCGAGGACAAGGACGTCGTGTGCCGCGAAAACGAACTGTCGAACGACCTGTACTACATCCGCTCCGGAAAATACGCGGTCTACGTCAAGCGGAAACTCGTCACCGTGCTCAACCCGAACGACATCTTCATCGGTGAAATGTCATTTCTCCTCAACGACCGTCGCTCGGCGACGATCATCTCCATCGGCTCGGGTTCGCTCGTAAAAATCCCGAAGATGGAGTTCATCACCCTTATCAGGCAACACCCGCACTACGGCATTTTCCTCTCGCGCCTGCTCGCGCAGCGCCTCGCGCGCCAGTCAAACCAGACTGTCCAGATCAGAAACGAGTTCATTAAAATGAAGCAGGAGTTCGACAGCCTCAAGACCGCGGGGATGTAAGCGTGACCGAAAACCCCATCGAGCGGGAAATCCGCGCCTCGGGCGCGGACGACTCGGTCGTCTTCGTCTTTCCCTCCGACATAGCCGCAACGCTCTGGCTCGAGGCGTCTCTCGCCATCACAATGCGCGAGACGCTTCCCTCCCGCCGCTTTATCGCGTGGGACCGATTCAAGGAGCGTGCCGTGCAGGCGTCGGTCGCGGGAAAACAGCCTGTCACCGCCATTCTCAGAAAACTCTATGCCCTCGATCTCGCGCGGCGAAACCGCGAATCGGCCGAGCCGCTTTTTACCGCCCTCATCCCGGAGGCCTTCGCCGAATCAGGCGCGGTCTTTGCCCCGTGGATCGCGCGCATCCTTCCCTCGCTCGCCCTCCTCGAGCGGAAGCGCCGCGTGGCGGGTAAATCGACTGACGCGACAGGCGACGGCGAAGACAAGGACCTCGCTTCGCTCAAGGCCGACTATTCCCTCTTTCTCGACGCCAATTCTCTTTTCGAGCCTTCCTGGCAAATGCCACCCCTCAGGGATACCGGCGACCGCTTTGTCGTCTTCTTTCCCGAAGCCATCGAGGACTTCACCGAATACGAGCCGCTCCTCGCAGGAGCCCCGTTCATCACGACCGTTTCCGCCTTTCCAAAAAATGAAACGAAAACCGGAAACGACATCGCGCCCGCGAAAGAGACCGCGAAAGAGTCCGCGAAAGAGTCCGCGAACACTGCTCGTCAAAACCGTCCAGTCGCGCAAAGCCGGCCGGGCGAGCTTGATTTCGGATTCGGACAGGAAGAAGAAAACAACACGGGATTTGCGCAAGCGGCGGATTCAGGCGCAACGGACCAAGGAGAGCTGTCACTTTCCACGCATGCGACAACCCGCGACGAATTCAAATCGGTCGCGCTTGAAATCGAATCTCTCCTCCGCTCGGGGGTTGCCCCCGAATCCATCGCGGTAAGCGTGCCCGATCTTGAAAGCGTCGCGCCGTACCTCCTCCGCGAATTCACGCTTCGCGCAATCCCGTTCGAGTATCGCGCGGGTGCGAACCTCGGAAGCTGTCCGTCGGGAAGATTTTTTGCGCGCTCCTCGGAGTGCGTCTCGTCGGGTTACGCATTCACGCATTTCAAGGCGCTCCTCCTTGACCGCTCGATTCCCTGGAAGGCGCGCGACCTCGCCGAGGCTCTCGTTGAATTCGGCATCAGAAACCATTGCGTGACCGGATGGAAAGACGACGGAAAAATGATCGACGTCTGGGACGCGGCGTTTCGCGATCCTGCGTGCGCCGAGGCGGGCGACTGGAGAATCAGGGACTTTTACCGGGAACTGAAAACTTCCCTCTCTGCCCTCGTCGGCGCGAAAACTTATTCTGAAATCAGAAACCGCTGGTTCGCCTTTCGTGAAGGATTCCTCGACATGGAACTCCTTTCTGCCGAAGACGACGCCGTCCTCGCGCGGTGCGTCGAAGAACTCGGCGAGCTCGCCTCGCTCGAAGCGCGTTTCCCGAATCTTGTGCCGCCGGATCCCTTCTCTCTTTTCGCCGCGGTTCTCGATGAAAAAAAATACGTCAGGCGGCGCGCCGCGACGGGCGTAAACATCTTCCCGTATCGGGTCGCCGCAGGAACCCCGTTCCCCTGGCACTTCGTGGTCGACGCGAGCCAGGACGGCGCGACGGTCGTCTACAGTCCCCTCGAGTACCTCAGGCAGGACAAGCGGGACGCACTCGGACTTTCCGACGTCGACGCGTCCCGCGCGTTCTTCGAGCTCTACCGGAGATGCCCGCTTTCACCAAGCCCGACTGATAAAAACGAGACCGCGCAAGGAGTCCGCTTTTCCTGCGCGGGGCGTTCCTTCTCGGGCTATCGCATTCCGCACAGCGCGTTTGCCGGACTCTCCGCAGAAAAAAAAGAAACCGCAATACGTTCACCCTCCGACCCGTTCGCGCTCGAGGCCGCCTGGCTTTCCGGCTCGGTCGCGAAACCTGATCGGCTCTATCCCGTCCAAAAAAAATCTTTCGCCTCGTGGAGTGAGCGAAGCGCCGCGCGCGGCTTTTCGTATCTCGAAAGCGCGTACGAAGGGCGCCTCGACCCGCTCACGGAGCGGATCCGCGCGAGACTGCGAAAAGAAAACGGGCTTCTCGTTACGGCGACGCATCTGAACGCCTGGTCGACCTGCGGCGCAAAACTTTTTCTTTCGAAAATCCTGAACATCCAGGAAGAAACCCAGGACGCCGAACTTCTGAACGAGCGCAACCTCGGCATCCTCTACCATGACGTCCTTTGCGCGGTATACGAAAAGATTCGCGACACGGACGGAGCATTCCGCAAGGAGAAGCTCGACGAGTACCGCCAATGGACCGCAGACGCAGCGAAAGATTCGGCCCGCGCCTACAGCGAATTCCGCGGCCCGCTCGCCGCCCCCCTCGTCGACACCCTCGCCGATCGCGTCATCGACGGCGCCTGCTCCGTCCTCGAATCGGACGCAGAGCTTCTCGACGGCTTTGCGCCGGTCTTTCTCGAAGGCGAGCTCTCGTACGCGGAAGGCGGCCTTTCCTATTATGGCAGGATAGACCGCATATCAGCCGACGACAGCGGGACCGCCGTCCTCATTGACTACAAAAGCGGATACGTAACGCCGACGGGAGACTACGCGGTCTCTCCCGACGGGACGATCAAGGATTGCCAGATACCGATGTACGCCTACCTTGCCGAGCGCGCCGAGGCGAGTCCGTGCAAGGGGGCAACCCTCGACTTCGCCTGGTTCGGCGACATCAAAAAGCGGAAATATCAGCCCGTCATCCATGATCGCGCCACCATCCCGTGGAACGCGCGATCGAAGCTTTTCTCGCGCGACGAGTTTACCCCCGCGATGGAAGCGTTCAGCTCGATGACGACGCGCTATGCGGACGGCATAAACCGCGAGGACTTTACGCGGCCACAAAAGCTTTCGTGGACCGAGTGCCTCTTCTGCGACTTCCGTAAAATCTGCCGCTATGTCTATTCGGTGAGGCCATGATGGAAAGTTACGACACGCTGATGGCGGGTCTCGCGCAAAGCCAGCGCGAAGCCGCGACGATCGATCGAAACGCGGTAATCGCGGCAGGAGCGGGTTCGGGAAAAACGCGCGTGCTCGCCGCGCGCTTTGTGCATCTCGTCGTGCGCGAGGGCCTTCCCGTCGAGAGCATACTCGCGCTCACCTTTACCCGAAAAGCCGCGGCCGAAATGTACTCGCGCATTTACTCGACGCTTCGCTCGATTGACGATCCGCGCGCGCGCGAGGCCGTCAAAAACTTTCACCGCGCGCGCATCTCCACGCTCGATTCTTTCTCGGGCGCGATCGCGCGAAACGCATGCCGCGCCTACGGAGTCTCGCCCGACTTCGGCACGGACTCCGCCGAGATCTCGCGCATCGCGGAGGAACTCGCGCTTCCGTTCTTTCTTGAAAAGCGCAAAAGCCGCTGCGTCCGCCAGCTCACGAAGCGATTCCGCATGGCGGACCTTCCCGCCAAACTTTTCGCCGAGACGATGATCAGATATTCTTCCCTTCCCGAACCGCTCGACTTCGACCGGTTCTACGCGGAGCAAAAGCGGATGACGCTCGACCGGCTGCAAATCCTCACGGTAGAAATCGTCGCGCGCGCGCGCGCCATGGCGAGCCTTCCCGAAGCGGGCGGCAAACTCGAGGCAGCAGTTCGCGCGGCGCTGCCCGAAAACCCGGAAACGCCCGATACCTTCGAGGCAAAAGACATCGACGCTTTTTGCAAAGCATTCGCCTCGCTCGCGAAAGCCACGAAACCGCGCTCGACGAAAGACAGCGCGGCCGTCGAGCTTCGCGAGCTCTTCGAAGTATTCAAGGACACGCTGTATCCCTCGCTCCTCGCCACCGCGAACTGGATTTTCAACGAGGAGACGATCAGGGAAACGCTTTCGCTCCTTTCGGAATTCCAGGAGGCGTTCAACCGCAAAAAAAGGGAAGCGGGTCTGTTAACCTTCGGTGACGTAGCCCGCATGGCGGTCAGCGCCCTCAAGGACGACCCCGCGCTCAGGCGGGTATGGAAAGATTCAATCAAGTCGATCATGATCGACGAATTCCAGGACGACAACCAGCTCCAACGGGACCTTCTCTTCCTGATCGCCGAGCGACCGGAGCGAAACGACCGGAGCGTTCCGTCTCCCGCGGATCTCGTCTCGGGAAAGCTCTTCTTCGTCGGTGACGAAAAGCAGTCCATCTACCGCTTTCGCGGCGCGGACGTTTCGGTTTTCCGCGCGCTCGCGAGCGACCTCTCCCGAGGCGAGGCCACCGCAAAAGACGCGTCCATGCCCGCCCTCGACGCAAACTATCGGAGCGAGAGCGCGCTCATCGAAGCCTTCAACAAAATTTTCCCGCACGTGTTCCCCGCGTCCATCACCGACGAAACCGGCAATCGGCCGCTCTATGAAGCCGAGTTCGCGCCGATCGTCGCCGCCAACAAAACGGAAGGAGCCGCGAGCGCGCTCGAGATTCTCGTCGTCCCGAAAGAAAACTTCGACGAATCAATACCCGGCTTTCTTTCAAAAGAGGAAACCGAGGGAAGGGAAATCGCGGACCGGATCGTGCGCCTCGTTCGGGAACGCACGTCTGTCGCGGAGAAGGGATCGACCCGCCCGTGCGAATACGGCGACATCGCGATCCTCCTCCGCTCCGGCACGAATCAGCGCGCGATCGAGCGGCAACTCAGGGACGCGGGCGTGCCCTATCAAACGGAAAACGTGCGCGGTCTTTTTGATGACGCGCCGGTCAACGACCTCTGCGCCCTCCTCCGGCTCGCCGTGTATCCTGCCGACACCACCGCGTACGCGGCAGTCCTCCGCTCGCCCTTTGTCGGCGTGAGCGACTTGGGGTTTGCGCGTGCAATCCTCGCGCGAACAGAAGCGGACGCAGAGGGTCGAGCGATACCGGAGCCCTTCGCGTCCGTCACCGACGAGCTTCTCGGTGAAAGCGACCGGCTCCGTTTTGCGCGCGCGCGCGAACTCTACGCCTCGATCCGCGAGGACGCGGACCGCGTGTCCGCTGCGGAGATGGTCAGCCGTCTCTGGTATGGCGAAGGGTATCGCTACGCGCTTTTTTCCGGCTACGGTCTCGAGCGGTACGCCGAGCTCTACGACTATTTCTTCGAGCTCGCGCGACAAGCTGACGCCGAGGGTCTCAGCCTCGCCGGCTTCCTCGATCGCGTCTCCCGCCTCATGGAGTCCGGAGATAAAATCGATACCCTCGACATTCCCGTCGAGCAATCAGGCGGCGTGACGATCATGACCGTTCATAAAAGCAAGGGCCTCGAGTTCCCCGTCGTGTTCATCGCCGACGCAGGCTCCGACGGAACCGGAAACCGCAACGCGAACCCCGTGTACTTTTCGCCGGAAAGCGGCATATCGGTTAATACCGGAGCCTCTGACGAAAACGAGGCGGCGCGGGACAACTGGTTTTACGAACGCGACAGGGAAAGCGAACTCAGGCGCGAAATCGCCGAAACGAGGCGGCTTCTCTACGTCGCGATGACCCGCGCGGAAACGCGTCTCATCGTCTCGGGAACGATCACACTCGGAAAGGACGCGGTAAGCGAGCCGCGCGCAGGTGCCGAGCTCATTGGTGCCATCGGCGACTGGCTTGAAAAGCGGGAAGAATCAGGCGCCGTGCCGAAACGCCAAAGTTTTCTCAGGATGCTCCTCACCGCCGTCGTGCGGGAATACTGTGCGGGAACGCCGATACCGCTCGTATCGGTCGAAGAAATTCTTCCCAGAAGGCGCGAGGGAAACAGCGAAGAAACGTCGTTCCGGGACAAAACCGCAGATGCTGCCGTAGCGAGCGCTTATGAAGCAATCAACACCGCGTCCTATGAGCCTTCCCCGCGAACCCGTTTCGCCGCAACCGATCTCCACGAAATCTCAAGGGAGCAAAAAACCGGGGCACGCTCAGACGCAGAACTAAGCCGCGACGCGCTTGATGAACTGCTCGCGCGGTCAAAGATTTCCGCCGCCGACTTCGGTACCTGGGCCCACAGTGCGATCGAGTCCCGCTTTACCGGCGTCTCGGCCTGGATTCCGGCCGAATTCCGGTCACTGACTGCGGAAATGGCCGAAAGGTTCATCTCGTCGCGTCTGGGAAATCTCGCGACCAGTGCTGCATGGCGCGAGAGCGAGTACGGTTTCATCACGCGCTATACCGTGGAAGAACGACCAGCGACAGTAACCGGACAGATGGACTTGATCTTCGAGACAGAAAATACCGTGTACGTTGTCGATTACAAGACCGACCGGCTTGAAGATCCGTCAATTCACGCGGAACAGCTGGCGGTTTACCGGAAAGCGGCCTCGGAACTCCGGAACAAACCTGCAGAAACCTGGATTTTCTACCTGCGAACGGGAAACGCGGTCAAACTCGAAGGCGAGGGACATTAGTGGACATATTCAAGTTTTACTGCTCAAATACCGATAATTAGCTGAGGCATGGGGACGTTCCGCTGGAAAACCTGCCAAAATGTGCTACAATTCGTTAATTAGAATAAGTAGAAGGAATTTTCATGAGGGACATCCAGTACTACATATCGCAGCCAAAGGTTGATGCGCACAACCATCTCAATCTTGGCATGCACTATAACTCATATCTGGCATGGTCCGGTTCCCCGATTCCCAATTTTCCCCGAAAAATGAACGGTCTCGACGATATGCACGACATTATTTCGCGCTATACCCGTCCCCGTTGCCAAACCGCGGAAGACGTCGTCAGCCTCATCGACATGTCCGTTCGCGACGCCATCGAGGACGGGGTAACCATTCTCGAAGGTTCGATCGACATCGGCTTCATGGTTCACTTTCGCGAGGACATCGAAAAATTCCTCGAAATGGTCTCGACCTTTCCCGCAAAATACGCAAACCAGATAGACATGCGCCCCGAACTCGGGCTCGGAAAAACCTTTGACAAGGACAAAATCTCGCGGTGGGTTATCCCGCTGATGGAAAGCGGCCTGTTCAAGAGCATTGACCTGTACGGTCCCGAAATCGAGGACGGTATCGAGGAATTCAAATACATCTTCACGAAGGCAGAAAAACTCGGCATCAAGAAAAAAGCCCACGTCGGTGAATTTTCGAACGCGCATTCCGTGCGCCGCTTTGTCGAATTTTTCGACCTTGACGAAGTTCAGCACGGCATCGGCGCCGCCGGGGACGACAGTGTCCTGAAATTCCTCGCGGACCGGAAAGTGCGCTGCAACGTCTGCCCCCAGAGCAACTACATGCTCGGCTCGGTGGATACGCTCAAAAACCATCCGGTCAAAAAAATGATCGACGCGGGAGTTCCGCTCACCATCGGTACCGACGATCTCCTGTTTTTCGACCACACGGTAAGCCGCCAGATTTTCAACCTCGTCGAACTCAAGGTAATCACCGAGAAAGACGCGGACAAGATCATGTGCGAGGGCCTTTGTCCTCCCGTTACCGTACGGGTTCGCGGCTGATCACTTCCTGAAATTTTTCCCCATCATCTCTATCGCAAATGAACCATCAGGAGCATGACGTCCGAAGGGCGCAGTCCCGATATGCGTGATGCCTGCCCGAGCGTCGCGGGCCTGACGCTCTTGAGCTTTATCCGCGATTCCATCGAAAGCCCCGGTATCGCGTCGTAATCGAAGTCTTCGGGTATTTTCGCCCCGTCCATTTTTTTCAGTCGGTCCACGCGCCGGTCCTGCGCGTCGATGTAATGCGAATAGCGAATCTCGAGTTCTGCGGAAGTTCTGATCTCGAGCGGAAAGACACCGAAGGATTCATCGAGCGCGATGATGTCGTCAAGGGGAACAAGCGGATCGCGAAGCGAGTCCGCGCATGATTTTCCGATATGCTTTGCGAGCGACGGATGAGTTTCCGCATCGGACGTCCTGACCTTCCGCTCCTGCCAGGCGAGCGTGATCGCGTCGCGGAGGTCGAGCTTTCTGCCAAGCCGGTCGAGGGCACCCGCGCGCTCGAGCCCGACGGAAGCCGCACGCGCCGTAAGGCGCTCGTCCGCGGTATCGTGCCTGAGCCTCAGACGGTATTCCGCGCGCGCGGTAAACATCCGGTACGGTTCCTTCGTTCCGAGCGTCACAAGGTCGTCAATAAGAACGCCGATGTACGCGTCGGCCCGGCCGAGAACAAACGGCTCGAACGCGGCCCCTGCTGCTATGGACCGCGCACGGAGCGCCGCGTTCATTCCCGCGATGATGCCCTGCCCTCCCGCTTCCTCATAACCCGAAGTTCCGTTGATCTGCCCCGCGGTAAAAAGCCCGCGAATTCTTTTTGTCTCGAGCGCCTGCGTGAGCTGCGTCGGGTCGAGATAATCGTACTCGACCGCGTATGAGGGCCGCGTCACGACGGCGGACTCGAGTCCCGGTATCGTGCGCATGAAGGTGTCCTGCACTTCCTCGGGAAGCGAGGATGAAAGCCCGTTGATGTACAGTTCCTCGGTGTCGAGCCCTTCCGGCTCGAGAAAGAGCTGATGCCGCTCGCGCTCGGCGAAGCGCACGACCTTGTCCTCGATCGAAGGACAATACCGCGGGCCAATGCCCTTGATCTTGCCTGAATATAGCGGCGAGCGATGGATGTTGTCGCGGATGATGCGATGGGTCTCGCCGTTCGTATACGTGAGCCAGCACGGGACTGACGGGCGGTCGACCGAGTCGTACCCGAAGGAAAACGGCATCGGCTCCGCCTCGCCGTCCTGCCGCTCGAGGATCGAAATGTCGACCGAGCCGCGAAGGATCCGCGGAGGAGTTCCGGTCTTGAGTCTTCCGACCGAAAAGCCCATGCGCCTGAGCGAGACGCCGAGGCCGAGCGCTGCCTGTTCGCCAAGCCTGCCCTCCCGTGCCTCGAACTCGCCGATAAAGACTTTCCCTTCCATGAAAGTTCCCGTCGTCAGTACAACGGCCTTCGCTGTAATCTCCCTGCCGCGGGACGTCACGACCGCGCGTATGTCGCCTGATTCGACAAGACCGTCAGAATCCGATCCCGACGAAACGAAATCGACGACCGTGTCCTGATAGAGATGAAGGTTTTTCTCGAGCTCGAGCGTATGCTTCGCGAGCTGTTGGTAGTGCCATTTGTCCGCCTGCACGCGGGGTGACTGGACGGCGGGTCCGCGACTTCTGTTCAGGAGCCGGTACTGGATCATCGTCGCGTCCGCGAGACGGCCCATCTCGCCGCCGAGCGCGTCGATTTCACGCACGATGTTCCCTTTCGAAATTCCGCCTATTGAGGGATTGCACGAAAGTTTGCCGATGGAGTCGAGCGACTGGGTGATTAAGAGCGTGCTCTGCCCCATGCGCGCGGACGCGAGGGAAGCCTCGATGCCGGCATGCCCCCCGCCGATGACGATTACGTCGTAGTCAGTATAACGAAAGCCCATAGCCCGGAAGTATACCCTCGTCGGGCATCTTGCGTCTATCGATGGTTTGCATTCACCGACACTTACCGAAGAAGCGGGCCTTCCATCCTGACGACAGAATCCGCGAGAAAGGCCGCTTCATCCTCGTCGTGCGTCACATAGATTGCCGTATACCCGAGCGTCCGCTGCCGGTCGCGAAGTTCCTCCCGGAGCCTTGCGCGCAAGTCCGAATCGAGGGCCGAAAGCGGTTCATCGAAAAGAACCAGACGGGGGCTTATCGCGAGCGTTCGCGCGAGCGCCACGCGCTGTTTCTCGCCGCCCGAAAGCGTTTCGATCCGCCGCTTCGCGAAACCCTCAAGGCCAAAACGGGCAAGCCACTCTGCCGCGACCGCGCGCGATTCGCGCTTCGTCGAGCCAAGGGACACCGGGCCATAGCCGATATTGTCCTCGACGCTCATGTGCGTAAAAAGCGCGTGATCCTGAAACACGAGCCCGACGCCGCGCTTTCCCGCCCGCGTTCCGGTAATGTCACAGCCGTCCAAAAATACTGAACCCGAATCGGGCGTGACGAGCCCCGCGATCATGCGAAGCACGGTCGACTTCCCGCAGCCCGAGGGCCCGAGTATCGCGAGGGACTTTCCCTTATCGAGCGAAAACGAAACGGTGATGTCGCGCATCGGCCACCGTTTCGCGAGACACACGACGTCGAGATACGCGCTCATGACGCGCTCCTTTCGCCGCGCGAGGCGGCGTCCTGCAGAAAAAACGCGAAGCCCGAAAGCAGCGCGAGAAGGACCGCGCACGCGCACGCCTCCGAAAAACGGTAGGAACCCGCGAGCCTGAAAAGGAGGAGCGGAAGGTTCTCGAAATTCCTGAGAGAGAGCACGAGCGGCAGCGTCGCGTCGCCTGCGCTGATCGCAAAAACGAAACCCGCTCCCGAGAGAATCCCCCTTCCCGAAAGGGGAACGAGGACGCGAAAGGCGCGGTCAAGCCGGTTCGGGGAAAGGGAGCTGGCGGCCTCGCGCACAGACTCCGGGATTCTATCGAGCGCGGTGCTTAGCTGCGCCCACGCGAACGGCCAGGCAATCGCCGCTTCCGCGAGGACGAGAGCCGCGCGGTTACCGCGCGGCGCGGCGAGTGACCAGCCAAACCCGAGTATCACCGAGGATACCGCGAGCGGCATGAGCGGAAGCGCGTTTTTCGCCATACGGGCGGCTGGCCCCGAGGGACGGTCAAACGCGAGCGCGAAAAATAGTCCCGCGACCGTCGCGATCAGGGCAGAAGCGAGCGACAGGGATACGGTATTAAAAAGGTCTTGCGCGAAATTTTTCCGGCCAAAAAGAGAGGCCCACGCGGCAAGATTGAGCGAGACCTTTCCCGAAAAGGCGGTTGCACCGGAAGAGAGGCACGAGCGAACGAGTATCGACGCGAGCGGCCCGATAAAAAAAAGCGCGATAAAGACAAGATACGAAGCGACGAGGATTCGCTCGAGCGCACCCGACAGCGGCTTCCGGGCGCGGATTGATGAGCCACCGCCTGCCATGCGCTGCGAAAGGGCGAGAGAGCGCGCGTAGAGAGCGACGACGAGGGATGCGGCAACCGTCTCGACGAGGGCAATCGTGCCCGCCGCATGAAAATCAAGAGCCGATCGCGCGGCCTGATAGAGCTCCACTTCAAGCGTCGTTCCGCCCACGCCCCCGAAAAGGAGAACGATGACAAAGCTGAAAAAACAATACAGAAAGACGAGGGCGGCCGACGACAATATCGCGCCCGAAAGCCGCGGAAGGGTAATCGTGCGAAACGTGCGGACTCGCCCTGCTCCGAGAAGGCTCGCGGCCTCGCTCTCCGCGCCGTCAAGCCGCTCCCAGGCAATTGCGACCGTGCGGAGGACGACGGGGAAATTATAAAACCCGTGCGCAATCACCACACCCGCAAGCGAGTAGAGGAACGTGACGGGCGGCTCGGTAAGGCCAAAGACCGTCATCAAAAGCGAGTTGAGATACCCGCTTCGTCCGTAAAAAAGAACGAAGGCGAGCGCGATGATAACCGGTGGAACGCACAGGGGCACGCCCGAAAGCGAAAGCAAAAAACGCCTTCCGGGAAAATCCCGCCGCGCGACGATTGCGGCTGCCGGTATGCCGATAAGGCACGCGACGACTGCGGAAAGAAACGCTTCTGTCAGAGTAAACCGGAGCGCGGAGACGATGCGCGCGCTCGAGAGGCCTTCACCGGAGGAGGCTTGCACGCCTGCGGAATCAGAGACACCGAGAGCGGGAATCACCGCGGCGACTGCCGGCACGAGGAAGGCAAGAAGAACGGCGGTAAACGCGAGCGCTCCGATCGCGACGGCAAGTGCCTTTGCAAGGCCGCGGGCACGCATGCGCGCCGCAAGGTGCGACGGCGCGTGACTCGCGGAAATACACTGACCAGGCGGGACCAAACGATTCGGCATCGGCTACCGCGAAAGAATCGCGATCACCGGATCGATTGCGCGCGAAACCTCGGCAGGCGATACGGCGCGAGAGCGTTTTACAACGGGAGCGGCGCTGAACGATTCGGGAAGCTTCACGCTCCGCGACACAGGATACATCCATTGCGTAAGCGGCAGGACTGATTGCGCCTCGTCGGTGAGCATGAAGTCGATAAAGGCCTTCGCGGCCGCAGTATTCCGCGCGCCCTTGACGAGACCGATTCCTTCGATCTGAACGGGATGGCCTTCGGCAAAGACAAGCGCGCGATAGCGTGTCGACTTTTCGGTCTCGAGGTGATACGCGGGACTCGTCGTGTAACTGATCACGAGCGGCGCCTCGCCCGAGGTAAAGAGTCCGTACCCCGCGTCCCAGCTCGGCGCAAGCGTGAGGATGTTTCCCTTTATCCGCTTCCAGTAACCGGGATAGTCATTACCGTACGAGGCAATCGTCCACGCGAGAAATCCCGTTCCCGGCGTGCTCGTGCGGGGATCCATCAATATGATCTTCTTCGCATATTCGCTCTTCGCGAGATCCTCGAGACTCAAAGGCGCCTTGATACCGGATGCAGTATCGAAAATGATCGCGAACGCGCCCCAGTCGTACGGGGTTAAAAGCCAATCGTCCGCGAGAACGAGATCGCGCGGTACGGCGGATTCGGCAAGCGGACTCCGGTACGGCTCGAGGATATCAGCGCGCCGCGCCATGTCGATGAGGTTGTTGTCGATACCGACGAGGATATCGGCGGAAGGGGATTCCTTTTCGAGCGCAGCCCGCGAAAGAACCTGCGCGGCATCCCCGCAGGAAATCATGCTCACCCGTATGCCCGTCTTTGCCTCGAACCGTTTCGCCAGCTCGGGTCCCGGACCCCAGTCGGCAACGAACGAATCGTAGGCATATACGGTCAACTCGGAGCGAGCGCTACCGGAAGAGCCCGATCCCTTGTCCGCAGCCAAAAGCGGCACCGCGCACAAACACGTTAAAATGGAAATTGAAATGAAGAATGAAAGATGAGTCGCTTTCATCGCTCCCTCCGCCGGTATTACCCGGATGCAGGTTGGCGCCCGCGTACGCGGTCGCTTGGGCTCTTCCGCAATACATGCAAAAAAGCCCACCACGGCGTGCCGTTCTCGCGCTGAATCCGCGAAGGCGCTTGCCGTGCGTAAGGGTATGATCTCAGGCCCGTCCCCGCTCTCGCGGGAAACCGGACCACCCCCGGTTGGCGCAAATACTATCTGAGCCTTCCGAAAATTGCAAGCAGCGCGAAAAAGCGATATACTCAAGCGCGATGAAAAGGAACGGTTATGCAAAAGATTCTGTGCATCGGCTCTGCTTCGGTTGATATCAAGGCGTTCAGTCACCAGGAAGACGTCAAAAACGCGTACCGCGAAGGAACGATAGACCTCGTCCCCGGCGGCGTCGCGCGCTGCATGGCGATCAACCTCCGGCGTCTCGGCTTCGACACCTCGCTTTATTCAGTCGTCGGACGCGACATCTTCGGTGAGTTTATCCGCGCCGGGCTCCGCGAAGCACAGGTGAATGTCGATCTTCTCCGGACGAGCGACACGCGCAAAACCGCGCTCTTTTCCGTGATGGGCGCCCAAGGTGAATCCGCCTCATGCGTGTACTCAAACGAAGCGCTCCGCGAAATCGAAGTTGACCGTGAATTCCGCGATTTCGTCAAAAATGAAAAAATCGACGTTTTCGTCCTCGATTCCAATCTGAAAAACGAAACGCTTTCCGGCATCTACGACATGAAAAAAGAAGCGTTACTTCGCGCGGAAAGCGGAACCGACCCGGCCGAGGTTCCGTTCATATTCCAGAATGCGACCTCACCCGACATTGCAAAAAAATCCCTCCCCTGGGCCCCGCTGATCGATCTCTTCGCCGCGAACGAGTTCGAAGCGGCAGCGATTCTCGGCATGCGGCCCCTTCCCGACCGCTCGACGGCGGACCGGCTGCGTGCGCTGGGGTTCCGCAGTTTCATCGTTACCTTCGGAAGCGAGGGAGTCCTTGTGGCTATCGGAGACCAAACCTGGACCGAAAAACCCTACAAACCCGATGCGGTCGTGGACACAATCGGGGCGGGAGACGCCTTTGCCTCGGGCTTTCTCTACGGTTTTCTCACCGGTAAACCAGAAAACCGCTGCATAGGGTTCGGACTTGCCTGCGCGCGCGAAACCCTGGCAACCCGCGATACGGTCTCAAACGTGCTCAGTGCAGAATTCCTCGAAAACTACCGTTATCCGTAATTTTCCGGCAGGTTCCCGTTCGTGGACATTGGCTTTTTAAGGCAAGCCGAATCTATACTATAAATGATGAAGATAATTGAACCGCCGCAAACGCACATTACGCCGAGAGGACCGGAGGCAGGCGAATATCGTTTGCTCGCGCGTATATACCGCGCCGCCGCGGGAATATTCCTCTGCTCTGCGGGAATATCCCTTCTTTACGCCTTTCAGTCTCCCCTGACCGGATGGTCGGATATCTCCCTGATCGCGCCTCCGGCCTCTGCGATAGCCGGAAACATTTTCGCGCTCGCCTGGGTATCGCTCAGAAAATCCCGACAGGAAAATATCATTCCCGCTGGAATCGCCCTTACCCTTGCAAACCTTTTCTTGTATATTCTCGCTTCCCTCGCACTGGTTGTCGTCCGCTCACCGCTGTTGCATGATCCGAGCGCACTCACCTCGATTTCACTCGGTTTTCCGCCGTTTGCGATCATGCTCTGTTTTTTTCTCCGGAACAAACGCGCGCTCCTCATTTTCCTCATAATCATGCTCGGCCTGTTCGTCGCACAGGAACTCGTGATTGCGCAGTTCATGAATTCTCGGACGGCACTTGGCCCCTTCGCGAGCATACGCGCAGGTCTTTGCTTCACAGCCGTTTTTCTCGGCGCTACCCTCAACCGGCATCTTCGGGAAGGTATCATGCACAAGCAGGACTATCTCGAGAATCTCGCCTTCATCGACCAGGAAAGCGGACTCCCCAATGTACGCGCACTCCTTACCGCCACGGACGCATTGGCAAAAGGCGCAGATGAGGGCAACGGGCTTTTTGTTCTCGCCGGCATCAGGCTTTTCCGTCTCGAGGAAATGAGCGAACGAATGGGCCACGAGAACATGATCAGTTGGCTCATGCGCTTCGCGGGAGAGCTCTCGGTATTGATGGATATGTGGGCGCGGGAAACGAGGCCGGACGCAGAGCCAATTCAGATTTATCGCGTAGAATATTCTTTCCTCGTTTTTCCGCTTCCGATTTCCGTCTCGCTCTACCGCTCGACGGGCGAACTTCCGGAAACGCTGACGCTCACGGTAGCCGAAACGCTGAAAAATCTTCATAGCGATGCCCTCGTCGGATTCAACGGCGCGTACGCGGTCTATCCGATCGACGCCCATGCGTCGGGCGAGCTCCTCACGAATATGATTGGCGTCCTCCGCCGTGCCCCGCAAGAAGACAGCAGCCGCTTTATCGCGTTCGACGGAACAGCCTTCGGCGAATACCTGCAGACCGAGCGGATCAAGGAGCAGATACTCTCTGATTCATTCTTCCACGAACTGCGCTCGGTTTTCCAGCCAAAGGTAAGTACAAAAACAGGCCTGTGCGAGGGATTCGAGGCACTCGCACGCTGGAAAAGCCCGATCTTCGGCAACGTTTCCCCGGGCGATTTTATTTCGCTCGCGGAGCAGGTTCACGCGATCGATACGGTAACGAGAAGAAGTCTTGCAGACCTTCTCGCTTTCGTCGACCACGCTCGCGCTCGAGGACTCACACCGGTAAGGATTGCGTTCAACCTCTCGCCGATACTTCTTTCGCGCGCGTATGCCGAAAATCTCGCTTCATGGATCGGGAGGAACGATCTCGCGCCCTGGATCGAAGTCGAGATAACCGAGGGGATTTTTCTCAACGCCACCGAATCCGTCGGAGAGAGCCTCGCGATCATCCGTGCGGCCGGGGCTACCGTGGCCATCGACGACTTTGGAACCGGATATTCAAACCTTGGATACCTTCAGCATTTCGCCGCAAGCGTACTCAAGATCGACAAACGCTTTATCGACGGAATCCCAGGCGACCGGGGAAGCGCCAGTCTTGTGCGCGCGATCATACAAATGTCAAAGGCCTTTGATCTCAAGATCGTGGCAGAGGGAGTCGAGAATGCGGATCAGCTCACCTTCCTTGACGATGAAGGATGCGAAATAATTCAGGGATACTACTTCTCGAAACCGCTCGAGGAAACAGACGCGCTTGATTGGCTTGAGTCCCATGCCGAAACCAGAACAACTGACTTATAACGGAGCGTAGCGGAATGCCATGGTATCTTGATGATTTTGAGTACAAATTTCTCCGTCGACTTTTTCTGGGCTTTTCCGGAATCCTGTTTCTCGGATTCTGCATTAATATAATCGTTACGCTTACTTTTCAGGGATTCGCGCCGAATCGCGAATACGCGCTCATGCTTCGCATTATAGGCGCGTTATCGGCGTTCATTATCACCTTCTTTGTTGTAATCCACTTTGTCATTGCCGGGCGTATATTCAACCCGTCGCACGCAGAAGATCAAATGACACTCGTCATGATTTCAGGCATCATTCTCGTCATCACGCTTCTCGTAAATCTTCTCAATGCCTCGAAGAGCCCGCTTATCGCGACCAGGAGACCGAGCTACCGAACACACGGAAGCTCGACTCGACGCTTGACCGAATGATTGCGACAATAAATTCTTCTTCGTGCGTATGCGTCCTCGCGGGATACCGTCTCACAAGGCTCGACGAACTCGGTGAGCGAATCGGTTTCGACGGCATGGTTTCCTGGCTTACCCGTTTCTCGGCGGCAATGGAGGTGAATATCCGTTCCTGGATCTACGGCAAAAACGCAACGTCTCTTCCCGAAGGACCCGTTCTTTTCAGGGCAGAGCACTCAATATTCATCTTCCCCTTTCTCGTAGATCCTTCACGATACAATCAAGATAACCACCTGCTCGGTGAACTCGCCGAGATCATAAATGTCTCCCTGAAAGAAACGCACAGCGAATCGCTTGTCGACTTCTTCGGCACATTTACAACCTTTCCCGCCGACGCCAACGACGCAGCCTCTCTCGTGCGAAACGTACTCACTGCCCTTCATCGATCGAACGAGGGAGATAAAGCCCGGTTCATTCCCTTCGATTCGGAAGCGTATGAGCGCTATCTCCGTACGGAACACCTCGAAGAGCAGATGCTTTCAAAAACTTTCTCCACGGAAATTACCGCTGTCTTCCAGCCAAAGATATCGGTCGCGACCGATAGATGCGTCGGTTCCGTAGCACTCGCGCGCTGGCACAAACCAATTCTCGGTAATATATCGCCGGGGGAATTCATCCCTATCGCCGAAAGGAATCGTGCCATCTCCGCAATCACGGGTAAAATTTTTGCCGACACAAAACACTTCATCGAAATGCTCAGCGAGCGAACAACCGGTCCGGTCCGAATCGCGTTCAACCTCTCCCCGATTCTTCTCAACGAAACCCTTCTCGCGGAGATCACTCACATGATCATCTCGAGCAAGCTCGGCAACTTGCTGGAAATCGGGATCACGGAAGGAGTGCTCCTCGGAATAACGCACAAAATAGAAAATGCGTTCACCCGTCTTAAAAAAAGCAGGCGTCACGTTCGCGGTCGACGACTTCGGAACCGGCTATTCGAATCCCGCGTATCTGCAAAGTTTCGAAGCAGAAGTCATCAAGATCGACAAGCGGTTCATTGACGGTATCCCGACAGATGAAAAAAACGCGAACCTTGTGCGCGCCATTCTGCAATTGACTCACTCTCTTGGCATGAAAAGCGTCGCAGAGGGCGTTGAATACGCTGAACAGGCCCAATTTCTTGCCGACGAGAAGTGCGACCAGATACAGGGATATTTCTTTTCGAAGCCGCTCATCGCAGTGGATGCATTGGCATGGTTTCTCGCAAACGCCGCAGACACCGACGGCGTTTGATCGAGTGCAAATAGTCCGACAAACGCATAAAAAAACCGCATGCAGTCCTGCATGCGGTTTTCAATCGGATTCTTCAAGAGTATGCCCTACCGGGCCAAACCCCTGAACAAATCGATTTTTGATCGATTTGTTCTACGAATACGCTCGTTACCGAGCGTATTCCACGATTCTGGTCTCGCGGATCAGGGTAACGCGAATGCGTCCCGGATACCGAAGGTCGTTCTCTATCTTCTTCGCGATCTCTCGTCCAAGTTCTTTAACATCGGCGTCCGGAATCTTCTCGTTGTTCACGAGAACCCGGAGTTCGCGGCCTGCCTGGATGGCATACGCTTTCTCGACGCCGTTAAAGCTTTCCGCGATCGCCTCGAGGTTCTCGAGACGCTTCACGTAATTGTCGATCGTCTCGCGACGCGCGCCAGGGCGGGCTGCCGAAATCGCGTCCGCGATCTGTACGAGCACCGACTCGATGCATGAGGGCTCAACATCGTTATGATGAGCGCCGATCGCGTTGATAACGCGCGCGTCCTCGTTCATCTTGCGCGCCATCTCCATACCAACCTCGGCGTGGTTCTGGTCGGAATCGTTCTCCGCCCCCTTACCGATATCGTGGAGCAGTGCCGCGCGCTTGGCGAGTTCGCGGTTCGCGCCGATCTCGCTTGCGAGCATGCCGGCGACCATCGCAACTTCCTTCGAGTGATACAGGACGTTCTGCCCGTAACTCGTGCGGAAATAGAGCCGACCAAGAGCGCGAACGCCTTCCTGGCTCATGTTGTGTATTCCGAGATCGAAAAGAACCTTTTCGCCCTCTTCATAGATCTTTTGCGAAATCTCGCGGGTAACCTTCTGAACGATCTCCTCGATGCGCGCGGGATGAATCCGCCCGTCAAGAATGAGCCGTTCGAGGGAAACTTTCGCGATTTCCTTTCTTACCGGGTCAAAGCACGAAATGACGACCGCTTCGGGCGTATCGTCGATGATGACGTCAACGCCGGTCAAGGTCTCGAGGGTACGGATATTCCGTCCTTCGCGGCCGATAATGCGTCCCTTCATTTCGTCGCTCGGCAGGCTTACCGTCGCGACCGTGATGTCGCTCGTGGTTTCCGTCGCGATTCGCTGAATCGTGGTCACGAGGATGTCCCGTGCCTTCTTCTCGGACGAAAGCTGCGCTTCCTGTTCGATCTTGTTCAGAAGACCCTGTGCGTCGTGACGGGCTTCGTTCTCAAGATCCTTGATGATCAGGCTTTTCGCCTCATCGGCGGTCAGACCTGAAATACGCTCAAGCTCGAGACGATACCGCTCTTCCTCGCCGGCAAGGAACTTATCCCGCTCAACCAGGGTCTTTTCACGTTCAACGAACTGTTCGTCCTGTTTATCCTGCTGCTCGTTGCGCTTGTCGAGAGTTTCCTCTTTAAGCGTCAATCGCCGTTCATAGCGCTGAAGCTCGCTTCTGCGCTCTCGATTTTCCCGTTCCTGCTGGTTTCTTTCCCGAATAAGCTGTTCTTTTGCTTCTAGAAGAATTTCCTTCTTTTGGGCTTCTGCTTCTTTTATAGCATCCTGTTTTACACGTTCCGCTCTTTGCTCAGACGCAGATAGTTGAAATCTGGCGTACAGCCAGCGAATAGTCCATCCAAGAATTAAACCAACAGCCGGGAGTGCCACATACAATAAGCTCATACGTATGCTCCTTCCAGTTTAGATGCTGTCAAATCTATAGTATAGGGGATAGAAAGGGATGTCAAGAAAAATGTTGGACGCGAAATCACGCGCAAAACAGAAAAACTTGGTAATTGATACGGAAAACCCCTTTTCCCGATGCAAAAAAACTCTTTTTTTCATCATAATTACTCTATTTTTATCGTAATACAACCTTCCAAACAGGTAATTGACGAAAAATGTCTGATTTGGGTCAGATTTAACTGTTTACACTCCGTATTTCATACCTACGAACATACTTTGATCATACTTTGATTATACCTGGAGTATACCTACCGGTAGGTAAGCTCAAAACTTTCAGACTTCTTATTAATTAGTGCACTTCCGTCGGTATAACACTGTTCTTTTACAGAAAAATGATAACCGGCCGATTCCGTGCTACGATTTACGGATAAAGACCTTCCCCCAAGGAGACAGTCATGGCAGATCAAAAAGGCATCAGTAAACTTGACGAAAAGCTCATCGGCGATCAGATCATCCCGGAATCCTTTTCGGCCGACTTGCCGCTCGTTCATAAAAAAATGAACGCGATTCTCAAAAAGACGGGAGCAATCCTTTCGGACGAGATATTCGAAACGGGAAACACTGCGCTCCGAAAATGGCTGAATCTCCTCTATAAACAGGGGGCCTCGCAGGAAAAACTCACCGCGTACCTCCGTTCGGGACTCGCCCACCTTACCTACGACTTTATCGAATCCCAATATCATCAGATCGATATCGACGACCTGGTCTCGCGTACCCTCGTTTCCCTGAAAAACCGCAATCTGCATGCGTCCTTCTTCAAGGCACCTGCACCCAAGAAAGCTGCTACGGTAAAAAAAGCAAAACCTGCCACGAAGAAAATCAAGGCGATAAAAAAGGTAGATCTCGACAAAAAAGCGAAAGCGAAGGTGACCGCGAAAGCAAAACCCGTAGCCAAGGCAAAAACAAAAGCTAAACCGAAGGCGAAACCAGCAGCCAAGGCAAAAGCGAAACCCGCATCGAAAGCGAAACCAGCAGCCAAAACAAAAAAACCCGCCGTCAAGAAAGCGACCGTCAAGAAAGCGACCGTCAAAAAAACAGTTGCGAAAAAAACAGCGGTAAAGAAAGCTGCCGCAAAACCAAAGAAAGCCCTGACAAAAAAGACAACCGCGAAGTCAAAAAAGACGACACAAAAAAAAGTCACACCCAAAAAAACTGCGCTGAAGAAGGTCGCGAAAAAGAAAGTTGCGCCGAAAAAAGTAGCCACAAAAAAAACGACCGCGAAAAAAAAATAGGGTTTTCGCCTTTACGCAACCGGTACCGCACGTGGATTCTTTGTGGTATAGTGTCCGGGAATTATTGGAGGACGCCATTCATGAAGAATTTTTTCGCGCTTGCCTCTTGCGTGCTTTTTTTCGCCTCGTGCACGCAAGTGGATACCGGATCCGTCACGATTGTAAATACGCTCAGCGAGGGGATTCGCGTCGCCTTTTCCGAGAACTATGAAACCGAGACCATTGCGCTCGCGGCAGGCGAGACCGTCAGCCGCGATTATGAACACTACAACTCGATAGCATTCCCCGACGAAACACCGCGCGCAACATACACAAAAGCAGATGACGTCTATACGATCGTTCCGCTCACCGCGCAAACGCTCACCGTATACGTCACCAACGAATACGGCTCCGCCGTTACCCTCGTGAACGCAAAGGAATCCGACAGCGCCGATTACGCGATCCCGTCAGACGCGAAGAAACTCGCGGTCAACCTGAGCTATTATCATTTGTATCAGTTGGCTCTTAAGGGCCTGGACGCGGGTACGTACTCGATCACGACGAAAGTTGAACCCCAGATAGCTGACAAACCCGAACTCGACAAGACCTATGTCCTGATACAGGCTCCCGGCTACTGACGCATTGAGCGTTACATGCGAAACTGCTCGCCAAGGTACACCTGGCGCGCAATTTCCGAGTGAAGGATCCGGTCTTTCGATCCTTCCTCGACGATCTGGCCCTTGTTGATGATACAGGCGCGGTCGGTGATCTCCAGCGTATCGCGGACGTTATGGTCGGTGATGAGCACGCCGATTCCCTGCCGCGCAAGGAGCCGGATAATTTCCTTGATGTCGTGAACCGCGATCGGGTCGATACCGGCGAAGGGTTCATCGAGAAGCAGAAACTTGGGCTCGATCGCAAGAGAGCGCGCTATCTCGGTGCGCCGGCGCTCGCCGCCAGAAAGCGTATACGCCTGCTGCTTGCGGTTCGCCTCTATGCCGAATTCAGCAATAAGATAGTCAAGCCGCTTTTTCATCTCTCCCTGAGTGAGATCCTTCCTCGTTTCGAGAATCGCCCAGATATTCTGCTCGACGGTGAGTTTTCGAAATACCGATGCTTCCTGGGGAAGATACGAAAGCCCCGCGCGCGCGCGCTGATACATCGGAAGCTTCGTGATGCAAAGGTCATTGAGCCAAATATTTCCGGAAAACGGTTTATAGAAACCGACTACCATATAGAAGGTAGTTGTCTTGCCGGCGCCGTTCGGCCCGAGAAGCCCGAGGGTTTCGCCCGATTCCATGGAGAAGGACACGTCGCGCACGGCATGTTTTTTTCTGAAATATTTATTGAGTCCCTCGACGCGCAGTATATCGGGCATGATCAGTGTTTCCTTTTTTTCTCATGTTTGTCGTCAACTGCAGGCACATCCGCGGCTTGAGTTCCGGCAGCGTCCTCCGTCTTGGCGGTTTCTTCCGTCTTTGCGGTTTCTTCCGTCGCTGCGGGAGTCTTGCCTTCCGCGTCGACCGGGGCAGTGCCGGCTTCCGTAGCCTGCTCGTCTTTGGTCTTGGAAGAATCCTTGAGCTTGCCGGTAACCGCGCCGTCAAGGGTTATGCGCTCGGTTTCCAGATCAACCGAAATGCGGTCCGCGCTGAATTCATCCCCGTCGCGAAGAACGCTCGGCGCGCCGGTCAGTTCGAGCGTCGACAGGCTCCGCCGGTACAGGGCAAAACCCGAGGAACAATCTATGGTTTTCCGTTTCAGTTTGACGTCAATCTGCAAGAATGCGACTTCGGTCTTCTGGTTGTATGTGATGATCGCGGCGGAAGACTCGACCTCGTTCTTGGTATCAATGAGCTTCGCGTTGCCCCGGAACGAGGCGACCTCAACCTCGCGGTCATAGGAGAGGAGGTCGGCAGTAAATGAATAACCTTTATCACTGTCGTTTCCCGACACGTTTCCCGACGCCGAGATAAAGCGGAAGTCTTTGCCCGAAAGCTCGATGCTGTCGCCCGATATCGTCAGCGTGCCGACGGTGACGGATGCCTTGCCCTCGAGGGTCGTCTTGCCATTCTTTTTGGCGGCAGTTCCGCTCATCCGCTCCGCGGTAAAGGAAATTTTCTTGTCGCCTGCGAACGCGATAGAGCCCGCCTGAAGGAGGAAAACGGCAAGGAGAAAAAACGTCATCGCGCGGGAGGTCATCGCTCGAGCGGTCATTGCGTGTCTCCGGAATTATCTGAAGGAGAAGCCGAATCGCCCTTGTTGACCATATCGCCCGACACCGTATGGCCGAACCAGTATTCGCGGCTCAGGGTGTCCGCGAAAAAACCGACGCCCCGGAGGACGGTACCGTCGCCATCGCGTACCTCAACCTCGCCCGAGTCGCTCCCGGAAAGACGGTTGGTTTTCTTGGCCCATTGAAGGTCGGCAGCCTCGACAGAAAGATCATCCTTCGTCACATGAAAGCGAACGTCGTCACCGAGAGAGTATACCGAAGCGTCATCATCAATAAGAACGAGCCCGGCGGAGGCCTCGCTTTCAACCTTTTTGTCCTCGTCCTTGGAATACTGGGTAAACGCGATGTCAGTTCCGGCCCAAACCTTGTCCGAATCATAGAGCTCGAGTATCCCGGCCGAAAGAACCATGGTAACTTGCGAATTTTCGTACCGTGAAAGGGAAACGCCGGACATCTCCATGTCGGGATACGCCTTCGCCCCGTCGAGCCCGTCATTATAATTGAAGGAACACGAAAAAAGAGGAATCGCTAGTGTGATGAGCGCGGCACACCGAACAAGACGAAACGACATGCGTTTACTATATCCGGTCTCGGCAATTTGGTCAAAACATTCAAGCTTTGATTGACATCGACAACAAGAGGTTTTAGACTTGAAACGGGGTGCACCCCGATGTTTCAGAGGAGTTTTTATGGCAGATTTTCTCAGCGATGCCGACTTTGATCAGTTCCGCAAGCTGATCTACGACGAAAGCGGCATCACATTCTCCTCGACGAACCGGGCGATACTCGAGAGCAGGCTTCGTGAACGGCTTCGCGACAAGCAAATTACCCACGTCAACGAATATTACACGCTTCTCCTCAAGGACAAGGAAGAGCTCAAGCTCATGCTTGACTCCGTTACGACAAACCTCACCCGTTTTTTTCGTAATCAGCCCCATTTTGACGCGCTCATCAACTATATAATCCCCGAGGTGATCAAGCTGAAAAAGGCTTCAGGTGACACGAAAGTACGCGTCTGGAGCGCCGGTTGCTCGACCGGAGAGGAACCCTACACGCTGGCGATGATCCTCAAGGACAAGCTCCCCGCGCCATTTACCGCGGAAATCCTCGCCTCGGACATTTCGCTCAAGTCGCTGATGGTCGGCAAGGCGGGCTTTTATCCGGAAAGCCGGATAGTGGGCATACCGGAAAACTACCTGAACCGGTTCTTCGAACACAAGAACAACGGGTACCAGGCGAAAGACGACATCATGAAAATGATCCGGTTCGACTACCATAACCTGAAAAACGACTCCGGACAGCGGAACCTCGACATTCTTTTTTGCAGAAACGTACTCATCTATTTCGACGAAGCTGCGCAAAAGGCTGTCATCGACCGCTTTTGGGACGCCATGGCCGTAAAATCTTTCCTTTTCATCGGGCACTCTGAATCTCTGTTCGGCATGAAGACAAAGTTCGAATTTCTTAAAACCGACTGGGCCTGCCTGTACCAAAAAAACGTCTGATAGGAATAAAAGATGGAAGCAGTATCCGTATTGATAGTCGACGATTCTGCCCTGATGCGAAGCCTTATTGGCAAAATCATCGAGGCCACACCGGGTCTCCGCATCGCCGACAAGGCGATGAACGGCCGATTCGCGCTCCAGAAGATCGCGCGGAGCAAACCCGACATTATCGTGCTCGATATCGAAATGCCCGAGATGAACGGCCTTGAATTCCTGAAAGAGCGGAAAAAAATCGGCATCGATATACCGGTTATTATCCTTTCGAGCATCGCGAAGGAAGGGGCGCACGTTACGATGGAATGTCTCGACCTCGGAGCATGCGATTTTGTGACAAAACCTTCCGGCTCGGAGTCCGCGGACCTTCATACGATCGCGAGCCAGCTCGTCGGCCTCCTTGCCGGATACGGAAGCCAATACCAGCTCAAAAAAATCGCCGGCACCGCAAAACGGATTCCAGAAGAGATCCTGAAATCCTACGAATCGCGCATTGTCGACGTCGAAAGGGAACTCTACGTCCCCGGCGAAGTCCGGCAGGAATCCGCCGCCGCGGTCATTCCGCAAGCGACGCTTCAGGCAATCGCCCGCGAAAAGAGAGTCTCCCCGTCCCAGGCTACAATCCAGAAACCGGTACCGAACCGAAAGCCGGGGCCGCTCGAGATCATCGCAATCGGGATATCGACCGGAGGACCGAACGCCCTCCGCGAGGTTTTTGCGCGGCTTGACCCCGAACTGCCCCAACCGATCGTCGTCGTGCAGCACATGCCCCCCGGATTCACCGAGGAGTTCGCGAACAGTCTCAACAAGATTTGCCCGCTCGAGGTGCGCGAAGCGCGCGAAGGCGACCTCATAAAGCCCGGAAGGATTCTCATCGCCCCCGGAGACAAGCACCTCGAGGTCGAGCGCCGCTCCCTCGGAACGATTGCGCACCTTTCCGACGCTCCTCCGCAAAACGGACATCGCCCGTCGGCAGACGTGCTGTTCGCGTCGGTCAGAAAAGAATTCCAGAACCGTGCCCTCGGGATAATCATGACGGGCATGGGAAAGGACGGGGCCGCGGAACTTGCCGAGCTGTATCGTGAAGGCTCGCGGACGCTCGGGCAGGATGAGGAATCTAGCATCGTGTACGGAATGCCGCGCGTCGCCTGGGAATTCGGCGGCGTCATGGAGCAGGTATCGCTTTCGAACATGGCGCAGGCGATCAACAGATACGGAAAGGAATACGCGCGCGGATAAGAGCGCTTACGGAACAGAAACGATTTCGGGAAGTTCTTTCGCCGTCGAACGGGAAAGGGCGTAGACGAGAACCGCGCCTGCGATAAGAGAGAGAAACGACACACCGGAGCGAAAGGCGCTCCCCGAATGGGGTAATGCGACGCCAAGAGCTTTCCACGACAGCGCCGCGAGAAGGACGGGTACGCCGATCGCGAGCAGAGCTTGCGCGAGCTGCCTCCGGACGGGAGCGACCACGTGGACCTCCATGCCGGGTGCGAGCTCGAGCCCTTCGCGGTTAAGCGCCTTGAAAAGGCTGCCACCCGAAGCGCATTCGGCGTTCGCGCACCCTGCGCATCCGGCTATATCGATCGGCACCACAAAAACGATGTCCCCTTCAATCCTGACTACTCGCGCCCTTTCCTGCATGTGCTGCCTCTTCATTTTCGTCGTGCGGCGGCTCGGGCGCCGCCATTGAAATTCGCTTGATTGAGCGAGCCTTTCCCGACCCGTCAAGATCGATCACCACGCCCTGGAAAACAGGACGAGCCCACGCGTCGCGCGACCAGTCGGGAACGCGCATGAGATACTCGCGGATCTTCGGCGCGGGATCGGAGCCGCCGACGGAATCGACGCTGCCCGTGCGGCCCGCGTCGGTAATGCACGCCGTCCCGCCGGGAAGGATCGTCTCGTCGGATGTCGGAACGCGACCGTGAGAACCGATGACCGCCGAAACCTTACCGTCCGAATGGAAGAAAAAAGCCTGTTTTTCCGCGGTCGCGCAGGCATGAAAGTCGACGATGACGTACGGCGTTTCGCGGCGGAGCCGTTCGGCAAGAGGAGAAATCGCGGTAAAGGGGTTGTCGCTGTGCACGCGCGAAAAGCCGACGCGGCCAAGCATCGAGACGACCGCAACGCGCTCTTTTCCGGCCTGCGCGATGCGAAACCCGCGCCCCGGACTTTCGGCGGGATAATTCGCGGGGCGAATCACATAGGGCAACGTATCGAAGCCCTCGACAAGGTCTTTCTTGTAATAGATACATTCGCCGCCCGTGATGACGTCTATACCCATCTTCCGCAAATATCCGGCATGCTGGCGGCCGAGCCCATAGGAGCCGGTCGCTCCGTCCCCGTTCGCGATGACAAGGTCCGGGTTTTCGCTTTTTTTGAGTATGGGAAGAACGCTTTTAACGCACCAGATCCCGGCTTTGCCGACAATCTCGCTTATGTACAGAATCCTGACGCCCAAACGGAAGCCTCCCCGAGATACCCGTATCCGTCAGCGTACGCCGCGGCGCTCGAGGATCGCGGCGCATTTTTTCATGTCGTCGGTCCGCCCCAATTCCTCGTAGGTATCGCGGAGATTATACAGGGCATCGTCGAAATCGGGAACCAGGGTAACCGCTTTTTCAAAGGCCACGCGCGCCTTGTCGAAACGCGACTGACCGAAGAGCAGCACGCCGTAGTTGTTCCATATGCGCCCGTTTCCCGGCTTGATCGCGAGCGCGTTTCGGTAGGATTCCTCGGCGTCCTCGTCGTGGCCGGATTCGTGGAGAACCACGCCAAGGGTATCGAGGGAATCCACGTCGAGCGGATTTTCCTTCACCGCCTTGACGAGCGCGTTTTTGGCGTCCTCAAGGAGACCGAGCGCGCGGCTTGAAAGGGCGAGATTAAAATAAAGAACGGGATTTTTCGGGTCGAGCGAGAGACCCTTCCTCAGGCACGCGATCGCTTCCGCGTGATGACCCTGGGAAGCAAGAACGACAGCGGTATCGTTATAGTATTCGGCGCTTTCTTCCATTGGATATCAAGTGAGACCGGTTGAAAGGAATCCGTAATCATCGAGAAGACTGTCATCACCGTCGGGTACCGCCGATCCCGTGCCGCCGGTCCTGGCCGCTTTCGGAATACCGATACCCGCTTCCAGCGCGAGAATCCGGTCCCGAAGAACCGCAGCCCGCTCGTAATCCTCGCGGTCCAGGGCGCCTTTCAGCTCGCGCTGCAAAAAACCCGCGACGGACGGAGCCTCTATCTGCTGTTCCGGTGTCGCGTGTGAAGCGTTCACCCGTTCGATCAGCATTCCGTGCTTCGCGACGACCTCGTCGTCGATCTGAACAGGGCAATCGATCCGGGCAGAAAGGCAGAGTATGTCGGCAGGCCGGGATTCGAGGAAGATTTCCTTGCCGGAGCGCAGGAGCACCACGCGGCACAGGTACGTACCGTTCCGTATCCCGTAAATCTCGACGCGATCGAGCTTGCCGTCGAGGGAATTGATCGCGGAAAGCAGGAGCTCATGCACCATGGGGCGCGGCGCGAGGATATGGGTGAGTTCAACGAGGATTGACTGGATGTCGGCTTCGGAAACATACACGGGAACGACGAGATTCGAGCCTTCGGGACGGATATATACCGTATTGCCCTCATCGGCCTGTGAGATCGTCCATATTTGCGCAGGTAAAAACCGTGCCGTCTTCATACACTTAATGATACTACACGCTAATCGCGGAAACAAGAAAACGGCGAGAGAAATTCGGGAAAAATCCCCGGACGGGATGCGGGAGGATTCAGGCGACCCCTTACTGCAGACCGGCGAGCATCGTCTCGAAAAGCTCCGCGATGAGCTCGGCTTCACGCGAGCCGGGATAGCGGCCCCGGATCGACAGGGAGGATCGCTCGATGAGCTCGGTCCCGTAGCGCTTTGCGCCCTCGATGGCGCCCGAGTCGACAAGCCGGGAAATGACTTCTTCCACGGCCGGAGATTCTATCCCCCCGGTTCGCGCGCGCGCGAAGGCAGCAGAAAGGACCCCCAGATCCCGGGGATTCTTTTCGAGGTGGAGAATGACCGGAAGGCTCTTTTTTCCCTCAACCACATCGTCACCCCGTTTTTTACCGGGATTTCCGGTCGTCAGGTTAAGCACGTCGTCGATTACCTGGAAACCGACCCCGACCCGGGCGGCAAGATCGCCGAAGTCGCCCGCTTCGCCCGAGTCCTTTCCCGCCGCGAGAAAACCGAGCTCGCCCGCCATGCGCGAAAGGGTTCCGGTCTTGAGGGTAACCATCGCCTCGTACTCGGCGCGGACGGGGACGACCGAAGGATTGCGGTGCCAGCCGATATCCATGGCCTGCCCGAGGTGCAGCCGCCTGAGCTCGCGGGACGCAGTCTGATACAGATTGAGCCTGAGCGCGTCAGAGCACGGATACGCGTCGATGACAGCCTGCGCGTGAAAATAGAGCCAGGATGCGCAGTTGATCGCGGTATCCTCGCCCCAGATAAGGTGGATCGCGGGCTTTCCGCGCCGCTCGTCGGCCGCGTCTTCGATATCGTCATGAATGAGGCTTGCGGTATGCGAAAACTCGACAATGGGCGTGAGGGCGTACGCGCGGTCGCCGCCGCCTGAAAGCTCGCATGCGAGGACCATGAGGAGCGGCCGCCAGCGCTTGCCCCCGCGGAGGAGAAGATCGCGGCAGGGTTCGATGAGGGTTTGGGTGTGCATGCCCCGAACTGCGGGCGGAAGCGCGGAAAAGGACAGAGCAGTCCAGTCGGGATCGGCGCGCGCGGGAAGGCGCATCTCGAGCGCGGCCTCGATCTTTTCAAGGCGTCGCGTATACTCTATATTCATAGGTGTCATTGTATTCAATATGACTTTTCTTGCAAGGGGAGATCATGGCGGCGAACAATTATGAGAAACCGGATTTCTGGAGTAAAAAAGCTTTCACCGAAGGCTATCCCGCCCGTTCGGTCTACAAGCTCAAAGAGATGGACGAGAAATTCGGGCTCATCAAAAAGAATACCCGGGTTCTCGACCTTGGCGCCGCCCCGGGAAGCTGGACGACCTTTGTGCTCCGCGCACTCGACGGAGGCGGTCACGTAACCGCGATCGACCTTTCACCGCTCGCAAAGGACGTCAAAGGCGACAACCTCTCCTTTTTTCAGGGAGACCTCTACGCGCCGGCCATCCGCGAGGAAGCGAAAAAGCTCGGGCCCTATGATCTCGTGATTTGCGACGCTGCACCCGCGACGACGGGCAACCGGACAGTCGACACCGCGCGCTCGAGCGGCCTTGTCGAACTCGCGATCTTCTATGCAGAACAGATGCTCCTGACGGGCGGCAACTTTGTCGTCAAGATATTCCAGGGCGGATCGGAGCAGGAGCACCTGAAAAAGATGCGAACGCTCTTTACTTCCGCGCGCGGATTCAAGCCGGAAGCGTGCCGAAACGAGAGTTTCGAGACCTATCTCATCGGTCTGTGCAAAAAATGACCCTAAAAAACCGCAAAATCGCCGATATACCTACAAAAAAGGGCGGATTCCGCCGAAAATTTGACAGCGTCTGTTTATCAGATGCTATACTGGAGTAACCATGAACGTGTCGCCAAAAAACCTCTTGCCCTGCACCATTATTGCCTTCACCATGATACTCCTTTTCTCATGCGGTCCGGGAGACAAGGGTAGCGGGAAAACCGATACCCCGCAGACAGATCTTGTCGCCGATGGCGCGCAGGACCCGGCGGCAGAATATACCGGTAAGGGTGGTGCCGATACCGGCCTTCCTTCGGAAAGGCCCGGAGCCCAGCAAGACGACGCCGGTCCGGACGTTGACCTTTATTACATTGCGTATACGATCAAAAAAGGCGATATCGTCGGCAAAATTGCCTCGGATCACGGAATATCCCAGGACGCGATCATCAGCCTGAACAAACTCAAGAATACCCGATCACTTCAGGTTGGCCAGATTCTGAAACTCCCTTCAATAAACGGAATTGTCTACACGGTAAAGAAAGGCGACACGCCCGAATCCATCGCGGACAAGTACAAGATATCGCTCGAAAAAGTCGCCCTCGTAAACAGCATCACCGACAACGTCGTACCCGCCGGTTCAGTTCTCTTCCTTCCCGACGCGAAGCTGGACTGGGTTACCCTCCAGGAAATCAACGGAGATCTTTTCCGCAAACCCCTGCACGGCGGCTACTACATCTCTTCCCGCTATGGCTGGCGCAACAATCCCTTCAGCAGCGCGAGAACCTTCCATAACGGAATCGACATGGCAACCGCGCGCGGAACGGCAGTCTACGCCGCCCTCGACGGCGTCGTCGCCTCAACCGGTTACGACGTTACCTACGGCAACTACGTCATCGTCTCGCACCATTCAGGCTATCAGACGATGTACGGGCACCTCAATACCATCCTCACATCCCAGGGAAAGCGCGTCACGACAGCGACCAGAATCGGCCTTGTCGGCAACACCGGACAGAGCACGGGACCGCACCTCCACTTCACCGTATATAAATACCGGTCAACGCTGAACCCGGCGACTCTGTGGAATTGAGAAACCGCGGGGCGGTTTCTCTTGGAGTTTACATTCGGTAAACCCCACGGACGGGTAAACTCCACGGACGGGTAAACTCAACATACGGGGAAACTCCAAGCTCGGGAAAACCATGGTATAATCACTCCAACCTATGTTTCATCTTGCCGTTTTGATTGTATCGTCCACGATCGGTCTTGCCGCCATGGCGTCGCTCGCGCGTGACTGGACGCGAACGAAAAATAAAAAAAACGCCGCACTCGCACTGCTGTTACTTTCGCTGAACGCCGTGCATCTCGTCGGCGCGCTGAGTCTGATCCGGCACAATACGCTTTTTCTTTTCGGCATGACCTCGCCACCGCTTGCGGTCTGGAACACTATCGCGAACGGGTCGCTTTTTTTTACCGCACCGAACTGCGTCCACGCACTCTTCCCCACGCGCGCGTCGCGAAGACTGAGCGTACTTTTTTTTGCGGTCTTCGCCTGCTTCGTCGCGATCAACCTCTCGGGCTTTTTTCCGGTGTCATCCATGACGACCATGCTCTTTTACTGCGCGATCGTCGCCGAGGCGTGCTACTCCATCGCGTATTTTTTCTTCGCTACCGCGCAATACCCGCGCGCATGCCTTTTCGGCTATCGGGAAGGGTGGTTCGGAGTCGCCGGTTCGATCGCCGTCATCGTCTCGATTCCGCTGGTGACCACGTTCGACTTTTCAACGATACTTTTCGGAGTCGTGCCGGCGAGCTTCAGCATGGTCAGGTGGCACGTTCTTCTCATGAATGCCGCGCTTCTCGCTGTCATGGCGAAGGATCTGAACTGGATGCCCGGTGGAGTCAGAGCCGTCCTCGATAAGCGGCTCGAAGGCGCGAGCCTTTCCGCGCGGGAACGCGAGGTCTTTCTGCTTCTCGCCCGGGGAAAATCGTATAAGGCTATTGCGGCGGAACTCTTCATCGCCGAATCGACCGCGAAAAGTCACGCCCTGAGCGTATATCAGAAAACCGGCGCATCCGGGCGAGCTGAACTCGCCCCGTTCGCGCGCGAGCTCGGCGACTGATCCGGGCTCAAGCTCAGCGAAAGGCGGAAAGCCCTTCCTTCCCCGCTATCCCCAATTTTTTATACACACTGAGCGCGTGCGTCTTTACCGTCGAGGGCGCTATCCCGAGCGACTCGGCGATCTCGCGATACGCGCGTCCCTCCGAAAGAAGCCTCGCGATATCCGCCTCGCGTCCGGTCAACCCGGGAAAGGAGGATGCAGAGCCAGTACCCCGAGAAGAGCTCAACGCAGGATCAAACACAAGCGCAAGCGCCTCGAGCGGGATCCAGCGCCGGGAGCAAAAAGACGCGGCGAGAAAACCTGCGTTCGTCGCGAGCGCAAAATACGGACACGCCTGCCATGCGTCGGGCACGACGCCAAAAGGAATGAGCAGCACATCCATGACGAGTATCGCGGGGTAGAAGAAAACGAGAAGTCCTCCGGTCAAAAACGCGTAGACGAAGTCGAGGGATCCCTTTATGAGACGGCGGGGAACCCGGAGGGCCTGAGTGACGCCGACGGCGAGAGCGTAAATCGCGGGAAAAAAACACGCCGTGCGAAACCAGAAATCGCGCGAAATTTCCGACGGGAACGGCATAAAAAGAAAAAAAGGAACGACGACAAGCGGCAGGACCGCGAAGGAAACAAAACCGCGACGCGTCAGACGCGACGGGTACAGACCCCGGACGAGCAGCGGAAGGGCAATAAACCCGTAGATTCGCCCGAGAAGGTTAACCGCATAGATCGGGTCCAAGAGCGAGACGAGGCTAAACGCGGAAGGCCGAAAAACGCCGGCAAGGAATGAAGTAACGCAAATCACGTTAACGTAGGCAAGGTAGCCGATGAGCGAGATAAATCTCGGGTCACGTTTCCGCACGTATTCACTCGCGAGAATTGCCGTGACGGCAAGCGCGATCGCAGTCGTCACGAGAAGGAGAATCGCGTTCACGCTATAATACAGTCCCACCCCGATTCACTCCCGGATTTATTGTACGTCTTCGTTTCCATGATACACCCGTGACGGCACCCGGTCAACGACGGGTTCATTTCTCCACTATCGCCATCTCCACCACGCATCCACCAAGATTCCACCCGATGGTCGATTCTCCTCCACTCCCAAGCCCTCTACCATAGGCAAACGGAGAGACCCTTCAAATGAAGCGCGCTGCGGTCACGAAGATGACTCTCCGCAGAATAAAAGTTCTATTTTCCAAAGGAGTTTTCTATGACACGAATCGTACGATGGAGCCTGGTAACATCGCTTCTTTCCGCCCTCTGTCTCGGAGGCGCGCTTACATCATGCTCAAACCCGAGCGTCAGCTCCGATACAGTCGACGTTGCGGCGGTCTCTCTCAACGTCGCTACCACAACCCTCTCGATCGGCGAAACATTCCAGCTCGTCGCGGCAGTGAGTCCGGCTGACGCCTCTAACCCGGCAATTGCCTGGATGTCGGACAACCCGGCAGTCGCGACCGTAAGCGACGCCGGATTGGTAACCGCCGTCGCTTCCGGCTCGGCAAAGGTGAAAGTGATTACGGAGGACGGGGGGTATACGGCTATCGTCACAGTCGGGGTACGTAATGCATATGCCGTCATGTTCAATACCGCGGACGGCAGCGCGGTCGAAACACAGTCCGTCACGACGGGAAATCTCGCGACGAAACCCGCGGATCCGACGCGAGCGGGGTATATTTTCGACGGATGGTACGCCGACTCTGCCTGCGCCGACGCATGGGACTTCGCCGCGGACGTTATCACCAATGGCACGACGATCTACGCGAAATGGATCGGCATCGACTACACCCTGAGCTTCAGCGCAAATGGCGCCAGCGGGTCCATGACTCCCATCACGCGCGCGTGCGGCACGGACGGAGCCCTTCCCGAACCGGAATTCGAGGCGCCTCCGGGCTATCTCTTTCTCGGTTGGGCCACGACCTCGACCGCTACGCCGTCCGCCCTCTTCCATCCCGGGGCGATCGCCACCATGCCCGCCGGGGGGATCACCTTCTACGCGATATGGGGTTACGCCTTTACCTTTACCGAAACTTCCGGGAAGCTCACGGTAACCGGATTCTCAGGCTATTGGCCCGCGTCGGAAATATCGCTTGTGTTCCCGGCGACGATCGACGGAAAGCCCGTGACGGCCATAGGGGCAAATGCCTTCCGGAAAAAAACCTCGCTTAAAAGCATTACAATACCCTCCGGCGTCACGGAGATCGGCGCTACCGCGTTTGAGGGCTGCACCGCGCTCGTTTCGCTCTCCATCCCCGGTTCGGTCGAGACCATCAAGATCAGCGCGTTTTATGGGTGCAAATCACTCGTTTCGCTCAGCCTCCCGAGCGGCCTTAAAACCATCGAGGAATCGGCCTTCACCGATTGCACCGCCCTGACGACGGTCTCCATTCCCGCCTCGGTGACCTCGATGGTGGCGGGTTCGGCGTTTTCCGGATGCACGGAGCTCACGGCCATTACCGTCGCGGCGGACAATCCGAACTACTGTTCCGAAAACGGGGTCGCCTACACGAAGGACAAAACGTTACTGATCCGCTGCCCGGAAAAAAAATCGGGAAGCTTCGTCATGCCGGGCACCGTGACCTCGATCACTGACTACGCCTTTTCCGGCTGCGCCGGGATCACGTCGATATCCTGGTCATCGAGCCTGTCGTCGATAGGATTCTACTCCTTTATCAACTGCACCGGCCTTACGTCCCTTTCCTTTCCCGCAAGCCTGCGATACATCAACTATTACGCCTTCCAGAGTTGCTCGAATCTCGCGTCCGTGACCCTGAACGACGGACTTATCCAGGTTCGCCAGAGGGCTTTCGGGGATACTGCCCTGACGACCCTGTCCCTGCCCGCGTCGGTTACCGACTTTCAGCCGCAGGCGATCCCGCGCCTTACGGCCATAACGGTAAACGCGTCCAATACGGCATACTCAAGCATCGACGGAGTTCTCTACTCGAAGGATCAAAAGACGTTCCTGGCGTATCCCGCGGCGAAGACGGGAACCGCGTATACGGTGCTTACCGCGGTAAAGACGATCGGAACCGATGCCTTTACCAACTCGTCGCTGCAGACCATCACGCTGCCTTCCGGCCTTACGACAATCGCGAACAACGGGTTGATGCAATGCACGAACCTCGAGGCGCTCACGATTCCGTCTACGGTCACTGCGATCGGAATGAACCTCTTGTGGGATTGCCCGAAAATCACCGAGCTCAGGGTAAACGCGACGACGCCCCCTTCGCTGGACAGCACACTCCCGAGCCGTTCAGGATTCGTCATCAAGGTTCCTGCAGGTAGCATGAGCGCCTATAAGGCCGCGACGGGGTGGTCGCAATACGCCTCGAGTATCGCCTCGCAGTAAAAAAAAGCCCCGCGCGTATTGCGCGGGGAGAAGTCGACAAACAGATTGATCCTTCAGGCAGTGAGGCCAAACCGCTTCACAAAGAAATCGATATTCGAGCCGACGAAAAGGCCGCCGAAAATCGTAACCGCGACGCCGCACAGGATATAGAACGGCAGGTAGAACGCATCGCCGAACACGAGACGTGACCACTGGCCGATCGAGCTGGAGGGAACGATGGCAAAGCCTGCCGCGAGCGCGAAGAGCGCGACGAGCCAGCGGGTCATGGACACGCGACCGAGCTCATCGGCGTCCTCGGGGTACGAAAGTCCCGCCGCGCGAATGCGCTCCATTGCCGCGCGGATTGCCGGATCTCCGGCGGAGGAATCAACTTGACGAAGCGGCGCGGACATGATGCTCTCTGCGCGGGTCATGTGCCTCACGCCGGTCCTGCATGCGGGGCACGCGAGAAGATGGAGTGTCACCCGAAGAGGAACCCGCTCGTTCTTGTCGAGCTCGAGATAGCGGTCAAAGGCACTTTCGCATGTCATGCGTTCTCTCCTTCATCGAGGCGCGCGCGGAGCAGTTTCTTTGACCGAAACACGTGCGACTTGATGGTATTCACCGGCAGACCGGTAACCTCGCTGATGTCAGCGTAGGGCATATCGTAAAAAAAATACATGTCGACGCAAACGCGATACCGCTCCGGAAGGGTGGAGAGCGCCTCGCGTATCGCGCCGATCGAGCAGTCCCGCAACAGCGCGTCCTCGGGACCATCGCCAGGATCGATGATCTCGAAATCTTCGGCGAGGGAGGTGTACTCGCGTTTTCGCTTGATCGAGTTGATCGCCTGATTGTACGCGATCCGCATAAGCCACGTGGAAAACTGCGACTCGCCGCGAAAGGTCGCCAGAGATACGTACACCTTCACGAGTACGTCCTGGACAAAATCTTCCGCATCGTCGGGATTCCGGAAAAATCCGTATCCGAGACCGAAAATGCGCTTGCGATATTTTCCCGCAAGAGCGGCAAACGCTTCCTGGTTGCCCGCGAGCGTCTCGCGGCACAGCGTCAGGTCATCGGCGATTCCGTCCTTGCTTGCGTCAACCTTACCGGTCAACGTTCTTTCTGTCCGGGCGGGTCACGAAAAAGAAACCCATAAGGCTTCCGCCGAGCGCGAGGGGAATCAATCCTCCGAGCAGGGCATAACTCACGCCATTGACCAGTAAAAAAAGGACGGTGAGCACGAGGCCGGTACCGCTGAGCAAAAATCCTGCGAGCAGGGAAAAAAGATGTATGTCGAATACGGGCCTTTTATACTGTCCCGACTCGATCTGCCGGACGATCTGGCGATGGCGCCAGAGAAGCCAGAAGAAAACCACGACCGCGCCCATTACGATCCCGACGATCGGGATGATCGAGACGATCACCTGCGCGGCGGGCACTGCGACTGCAGCACCGGTTGCATTCATACCTTCCTCCTACCCCTACACAGACACGGAAGTCCGGGCCGGGTTGCACAAAAAAAAAGATGAATTCCCCGTCACTCGATGACGAGGTACTCCCCAAAATATAACGTATCGATTTTCCCGAGCGTGAGCCGCGCATTGATGCGATCGACGAGCTCGCGCTTGACGCCGCTTTCGCCGAGCGTCCCGATCTCGCCGATTTTTTTCGAGGCGAACCAGTCAAGGACGGCAGTCCTGATCGCGCGGGTTTTGCCCACCAGTTCTTCCTGAAAGGCTACGTCCGCGGAGGGATAGGGAAAATACGGAGACACGACGACGGTAACCGGACTCTTATCCGCAGTCCGGGCGCGAAGGAGCCCGATATCGGCAAAAACCGCCGTCTTGCCCGCGGGGTCCAAAGCAGCGACGGCTTCGGGAGTCGGGTCGGCCTTTTTGGCATCAAAGAGGGTTCTGCCTGCGTCGTCGCTTGCACCGGCGCCACGGGATGCTTTCCCGACGGCACCGGTCGCGAAGCCCCACGCCGTTACCGCAATGATAAACGCGAAAAGGGCGACGGCGACAATGGCGAGAATTCGTACCAGCGTTTCCCCCGAGGAGCGATCCTTCACTCGATGTCTCCTTCCTCTTTGGGCACAAGGAACTCCGACAAAGCAGACGCAAGGCGGCCGGAAGTTCGCGCACGAAGAATGACCGCATCGTCCTCGTATTCGATATTGATCACGGAGCCTTCCCGGTGGGTCAGGGCAATAAGCTCCTGCCGCGAAGCCGGAATGCGATAGAGCTGCTCGTCGCCGGAAAGGAGGTCGTCGAGCTTGCGGATAAACCCCTCAAAACCCTCGCGGGTACGCGCGCTGATGAACACCGCGTCGGGGTATTCCGCCTTGAGCCGCGCGCGGGTAAACTCGTCAATCTTGTCAGCCTTGTTGAGCGCTAGAATTACGGGTTCGCCGCCTGCGCCAATCTCCCCGAGAACCTCGCGCGTCGTCTCGAGCTGCGTGGCGATCGCGGGATCGGCCGCGTCAAGAACGAGAATCACGGCGTCGGCAAAAGCCGCTTCTTCGAGCGTCGCGTGAAAGGCGTCAACGAGGCTATGGGGCAAGTTGCGGATAAAGCCAACGGTGTCCGTAAGCAGGATCGCCCTTCCGGTCGGCAGGGTGAATCGCCGGGTCGTCGGGTCGAGGGTGGCAAAAAGTTTGTCTTCCGAAAGAACGCCGGCGCCGGTAAGGGCATTGAGCAAGCTCGACTTTCCGACGTTGGTATAGCCGACGATCGCGCACGACGGCGCCGGAATGCGCTCGCGCCGCTTGCGTTGGGTCGCGCGGTCCTGACGGACGGTTTTCAGTTCTTTCTTGATGAGTACGATGCGGTCCTGAACGCCCCGGCGGTCGAGCTCAAGCTGGGTTTCGCCGGAACCTTTCGTTCCGAACCGTCCGCCGCGCTGCCTTGAAAGCGCGCCATAGGTATGGGCGAGCCGGGGAAGAGAGTATTCGAGCTTCGCAAGCTCGATTTGCAGCACCGCTTCCCGGGTTCTTGCTCGGGCGGCGAATATTCTTATAATTACTTCCTGGCGGTCGAAACAGGAAAGGGAGGTAAGTTCCTCCCAGTTTCGCTGCTGGGTGGGAGATATTTCGAAATCGAAAAGGACCTCGTTCGCCTCCCGTTCTTTCGCGAAGGCGGCTATTTCCTCGGCTTTGCCGGATCCCATGCCGAATTTCGGGGCTGGTTCCCAGCGGCGAAGCACGATGGCGCCGGCGACGGTGAGGCCTGCGGTTTCGGCAAGGCTTGCAAGCTCGCGAACGACGTCTTCGTCAGAAAGATTCCGGTCGTCAGTTCTCCCGACCAGCACGGCAAGCACGGGTTTCTGGTTCTCTTCTTCAATATTGATCATCTGACCCCACTATACACCAGGTAGGCTAATGATTTAAAGCGAACGAACCGATATAGTAATGACCGTTTCCCGCTTTTTCGGAGGATCCGTGCGGACAGCACCAAAAGTTGCGCTCAGTTTACTACTATCAATACTCCTCTTTGCTGGCCTCGTAGTAGCCGCGTACGCCGGGCTTTTTAACGTCCTCGAAACAAGATTTTACCAGCCATCGATCGTCAAGACGATGGAAACCCAGCTTTCAGCCGTCGGAGACGCCCTTTCTGCCTGGCATGAGGCGAACGCGAAACGCTTCCAGTCCTTCGTCTCGGACGAAGCCGTCAAGCGAAGCCTCCTGCCAAACCAGAGCGCGCAGGATATTTTTGACCGGGCGAACCTCGCCGGGGCGCTCATGGCCGAAATGCCGGGCGTTACCGGCGTCAGGATCATCGACTCCGGCGACACCGCACCCGCCGGAGAGGCGGACTCCGGAAAAAGGCGAATACACTTCAGCACCTTTAAGGAAGACATCCTCAAAAAGGAAGATTTCCGGATTATTTACGAATACTACGGCAGAACCGCGGGAGACATTCCGGCTGCGGAACTCACCGTCCCGTCAGGCGAGCCAAGCCGCGTTATCACCGACGCGGAGAACGACCGTTTTCTTTACTGCTTCCCATTTTACGACGCCTACTCAACCCTCCGCGGTACCGCGGTTTTTTACGTATCCGCGAGGTCCGCGATCCAGAATCTCGTGTCGCTCAACCTCATTCGCCTGAGCGACAACCTCACGCTCGTCTCGAGCCCGGACCGCATCGTCTCGGGTTCCGTCTCCGGCCTTCCCCGCCTCGGCACCGCGCTCCTCACGGGCGCGATACTCGATCGGTGGGGACGCAAGGATCTCGCCGTGGGCCGCATCGTCGAGGGAGAAAACTCGGGCTGGGTTCTCCTTTCGCGGGACGCCGGCAAGTACGGCTTTATCGGACAGGTTGTCGAAGAATCGGTCTTCACCTTCTCCCGCGCAGTCAGGATTCTCTTTCTCGCGATCGGGTTCTTCACCCTGTTCCTCGTCATTTTCCTCCTCTTCAACCTCCGCCAGGACGGCATGGTCGTCATCCGGTCGCGCATCAGGAAATTCCAGATTCACCTCCTTGAGGAACTGCTCGAAAAAAGCGACGACGCCCAGTGGGATGAAATCAGCAAGAGTCTCGCGTACCGCAAACACGACATCAACGACGACATAAAAAAGGGCTTCGGTCGCAGGATCGCAAAAAAGCACGGAAAGGAAATCGACGCGCTTCTCGACAAGAGCTGGGAAGAAATTCTCTCGGCAATCGGCCGTCAGGGAGAAAAGCGGAGCTCGATCACGAGCACGGAAGAAATCCGCCTCATGCTCGAACAGGTTCTCCAGAGCAACGCAATCTCGCTCAACCTGACGGGCTTGCCCACGGCAGGCGCGAATGCTCCCGCAAGCGCGACTAAAAAAGGAACGCCCACACCGAAGGCGCAAAAGCCTGCCCCCTCGCCCACGCCCACCGCCGGAGAGCCGGAAGCGCTTGAAGAAGTTGAAGCCCTTGAAGAAGCGGAATCGCTTGAAGAAGTCGAGTCTCCCGACGAAGTTGAAGCCCTTGAGGAAATCGAATCGCTCGACGAAGTTGAAAGCGTTGAGGATATCGACGCGGTCGAGGAGCTCGAGGAAATAGAAGAAGCCGATGCAGTCGAAGAAATCGAGGAAGCGGAAAGCGTCGAGGAACTCGATGAATTGACGGAAGTCGAGTCGGGTGAAACCGGAACAGCGCCGCACTTCGCCCTGAGAGAGCGCGGAGAGCGCCCGATATCGGGTCTTTCGGCCAACGCCGTTTCCGCCGATATTTCGGTTTCAAGCGACAGCGAAAGTCCCGAAGAGCTTGAGGAACTTGAAGACCTCGAGGAACTCGACGAGACGCCCCACGTACACGGCATTTCTGCGGAAACGCGAACCATCGCGGAAGAAATCGCCGCGCTCGCGGAAGAATCCGAAACCCCTGAACAGAGTACGCTCATCACCACGGATGAGGAAGGCTTTGTGGCCATCGACATGGACACCGACCTCGGAGTATCCGGGATAACGCTCGAGGAAATGGAAATCGCCGAACACGGACCGGCTGCCGCAGAGGTCGAGTATCTCGACGGCGAATGGGAACCGGCACTTCTCGACGTGGCGACTGATGAAGAACTGACGGAATTTATCGAGGAAACGGTGCCTGACCATATCCTCGTATACAACTTCGAGGAACATCCGGGTTTCGGCTCAGCGCCGGGGGCGGACGCACTGACAAGCGACGCGGACGATCGTTCGCTCATTGTCGGGAACCTCGATTTCACCTCATTGGACTCAATCGATACCGAGGATGCAACAGAAGTGGACTACATCGATTCATTCCTTCTTGGAACGCATGAAGCAACCGCAACATACGCAGAAGAACCCGCAATGCAATGGCTTGAGATCGTCGGCGAGGACGAACCGCAAGACTTGCTCGAGCTGATAGAAGCAAGCGATCCCGACGAAACCGGCGCAATCGTAAGTGAAGACGGACTGTACCTCATCGCGTCGAAAAACGAACGGACGGTGACGGGTTCGATCGATCCCGAATTCAAGGATCTCGTCGACTCCGTCCTCCAGTAACCGCGCCATGTTACCGCTCCCGGCAGGTTACTGTTCGCTCCGAAGCGCGAGCACCTGGCGGGCGATTTCCGCAAAACCCTTTCCGTGACGCAAAGAAGAAACCCACGCAGGCTTGTCCTTCATCCGGTCAATCCAGAGATCCACGTTCGCGACCGCGCACGCCGCCGGAAAGTGGGCGAACATAACCTCGTCATTGAGCGCGTCGCCGACATACAGCACCGCATTCTTATCCCTTGCATCATCGTAGCCATAACGCTCGCGCAAAAGAGCCACGGATGCGGAACGCTTGTCGAAAGATCCAATCCAGCAATTGATATGTATCGAGCTCGGTTTCGCGACGCATCCCTCGCGCTCGAATAACCTCACGATCTTTGCGACCTCGTCAGCCCCAAGAGGCGGGCTTACGCGTTCTGCGTGATCGATCGCGTAATCGAAGCGCCTGAGCCGGTTGTCGTCGGCCGCTTTCGCGCGCGGCACGGCGCCGTATGCGGCAGCGGCAGCGCGCCTGAGCGCGGGATCGTCGTTGGGGACCGCCGAGGGAAAGACTATTTCTCCCGAGCCTTTCTCGCCATCCCGAAAATACGAGACAGCCCCGTTTTCGGTTATCACGGCGTCGAGCGGCCACTCGCGCAGGTGAACCTCACCCCATCCCGCGGACCGTCCGGTTACCGCGATAACGCGCAAGCCCGATTGCGCGAGCTCGCACAGGGCGGCATAGGCGGCGCTGTCGAGAAGGCCGTTCTCGGTCAAGGTATCGTCAACGTCGGTGAGCACCCAGCGAATCGCCTTTGCGACCGCGGGAGGCATGAGGGAAATCGGTTTCATGGGTTAGAGTATCGGAAATGCGCGGGGAAAGGTCAATGAGCTTTTGGCAGGTAGATCAGGGAGTCTGCCGGTGCTTTCCGGGATGATGCGCGCGATTCCACTCGCCGGCGAGCATCTCGACAATGGTCTCGTCCGCGGGCGCGAAAAGGTAATCGCTCATCTCGGGTGGCGTCACCCAGCGGATGTCATCGTGGTCATGGAGCCGGATATGCCCGCCAAGCATGATCGCCCGTACGGCGATAAGGTGGACGACACGACTTCCGTAGTCATACTCGCATTCGGCGACCGTTTCTCCCGCTTCGATGTGAATGTCCATCTCCTCGCGGAGCTCGCGCGCGGCGCAGGCTGCGGGCGTTTCTCCCGGCTCGATCTTGCCGCCGGGGAATTCCCAGTAACCGCCGAGCGTTATCTCGGGCTTTCGCCTGGCGATGAGGATTCTTCCTTCCCGGTTCTCGATAACCGCGGCCGCGACATCAATCATGTACTCAGTATATGACGCATTCCGCGCGATTGTCAAAACGAAAGCGGAGGTATATTCTATGCGCAACCATGAAATACAGTGCAAAACTTACCGTGCGCAGCCATGAGCTGGATTCGTACAACCACGTCAACAACGCGGTCTATCTGCAATACCTCGAGTACGGTCGCATGGAGTTTCTCCGCGCGATCGGCTTCGACTTTCCGAAACTCTTCGAAGCCGGGTACTTTCTCTATGTCACGCACATCGACATTCATTACAAGGCATCAGCCCGGCTTTTCGACGAGCTCTCGATCGAGGTCGAGCCGGTAAAGCTCGGGAAGGTCTCCGGCACGTTCCGCCAGCGCGTCATAAATCAGCGCGGCGAGCTTTGCGCCGAGGCAGACGTCACATGGGCCAGCGTCGACTCAACCGGAAAACCCGCAAAGATACCGCAGGAATTCTCCGTGCCCGGTCTCGATCCGGCGACGAACTGATAAAACGCGAACGCACAAAAACCCGGGACCGAGCAGAGAACGGCGCCAGCTTTCTTCAAGCGTGCTCATTGATCGGCGCTCAATGCGCGCCGGGCGCCGCAAACGGAAGCGCGTCAAACGCGTCAACGGGAGTTATCCCGATATCCGTTATGAAGGCGCGCGCTTTCCGTGCGCCGGCGATCACGTCCTCAGGGCGATGTGCGTCGGAATTGCAGATGATGACGGCGCCCATGGACGAGGCCATCTCCCAGAATTCGCGCACCGGGTATGGCGCACGAACCCCCTGATCGCCCATGACTTGAGGTTTTTCAAGACCCAGACCGTTTACTTCGAGCGGCAAGTCCATTGCGATGGCAGCGGCGATGATGTCCCGGCACGCAAGGCGCACATCGGCGGTAAAGCTCGTGTACCCGGCGAGAAAAAGATCCGGATGGGCGAAGAAATCATAGAGTCCTGTGCGAAGGCCTGCGATGGTGAGATCGACATACCGCCCGAGAAACCGTTCTTCGGCAACTTCCGGAATATAATAAAACTCGCCTGCTTCACTTATCCAGTGGGAACCGTACACGAGGTATTCCGCGCCAAGCTCGGAACGAAGATAATCGCGATACCAGGACTCGAACGCGGGATGCCACTCGCACTCGAAGCCCCAAAAAAAGGGAACCGGAGAGAGAGCCTTTTCAGCGCGAACAAGTTCGATATATCGGGGGACATCGGCGCAGGCCATGCGGCTTCCGCGCCAGGTTGCGTCATCGGGATACGGACAATGATCGGAAATCCCGAGCGCGCGCACTCCGTCCCGGAGCGCTTCGCGCACGTAGTCGGCAGGCATGCCCGTCGCGTGTTTACAAAGCCGGGTATGCGTATGGAAGGAACTGATAGTCACGAACACACTATATACTCATTGAAAAAAAGCGACAATACCGCGATTCACCCGGAATTCGGGCGCCCTTGACACGGGAAGTCCTTTCTGCTTTCATGGTAAGCATCTCTTATCAAGAGCGGTGGAGGGACTGGCCCGACGAAACCCGGCAACCGATTTTAACGGTGCTAATTCCAGTAGATGAGAGAGGTGATGATGCATTTCAGAAGCCTCCCCTTGGGGAGGCTTTTTTTGCGCCTCGGCGCTATACTTAAACCATCGGTTCGGCGCGCCGCAATCAGCGGCGCCGAAAGGAGAGCGAATGATCCGGCTCGTCAACCTGACGCGGAAATACCAAACGCTGACCGCGGTAAATTCAGTCAGCCTCGAAATCCCGTCGAACACCGTCTATGGCATCATCGGGAAAAGCGGGGCGGGAAAATCGACCCTCGTCAGGCTCATCAGCCTCCTCGAGGGCGCGGACTCGGGGGAAATCTGGTACGGTGACAAACGGGTCGACAACCTCGGCCACGACGAGCTCATCGCGCAGAGACGGCGCATCGGGATGATCTTCCAGAACTTCAATCTTTTCAGTTCGCGCACCGCGAGCGGAAACATCGCGTACCCGCTCGAGATATCGGGAACCCCGCGAAAGGAAATCGAGAGCAGGGTTGAATCCCTCCTCGACGTCGTCGGGCTTTCGGGCCGGGGCGATGCCCCGATCAGCACGCTCTCCGGCGGCCAAAAACAGCGCGTCGCGATCGCCCGCGCCCTCGCCGTAAAGCCGGACATTCTTTTTTGCGACGAAGCGACGAGCGCGCTCGATCCGCAAACCACCCGCTCGATTCTCGACCTCCTCAGGCGCCTCCAGAAGGAAATGAACCTCAGCATCGTCATGATCACCCACCAGATGGAAGTCGTCCGCGACGCGTGCGACCGCGTGGCCGTTCTCGACGAGGGACGCGTCGTCGAAGAAGGAGCGGTCGCCGACATCTTCACCGAACCCTCGTCCGCGGTTACCCGCGAATTCCTGAGCCACCTCAATCCGATGGAAGGAGCCGGTGTCCCGACGACTGCTGCCGGCGGCTCTTCGCACGAAACGGTACCCGAACTCGTTCGCTGGTCAAAGGAAGGAGGCGCGTATGCGCTCCGGTTCCGCGGGAACCTCACCAACGAACCGGTTCTGAGCCGCCTTACCAGAAAGTTCGGCGTCGAGTTCAACATACGCGCGGGTGCCGTGCAAACCGTCGGATCGACCAACGTCGGCACGCTCATCGTTGACATCTCGGGCGACGACGACGCCGTCGCCAAATCGCTCGCCTCCCTCAGGGAAGAAGGCGTTATCGTGGAGGAAACCAAATGACCGCGCTCGAAGCCTTTCTCCGCCTCGTCGTTCCGGCGACGCTCCAGACGCTCTCGATGGTCGCGCTTTCGACCACCTTTTCCCTCGCGCTCGGCTTTCCCCTCGGCATACTTCTTTGCGCGACGGACCCCGCGGGAATCGCACCGAGGCCCGCGCTCAACCAGGTACTGAGCCGCGTCGTCAACGTGCTCCGCTCGTTTCCCTTCATCATCCTGATGATTCTCCTCTTCCCGCTCTCGCGCCTCATCGTCGGCACAAGCATAGGCACGGTCGCGACGATCGTGCCCCTGTCGGTTGCCGCGGCGCCTTTTGTCGCGCGAATCATCGAGACCGCTCTCAAGGAAGTGGATCCCGGCGTGATCCTTGCGGCGCGCGCCATGGGAAGCCGGAACGGACAGCTCGTGTTCAAGGTGATGATCCCCGAGGCTCTTCCCTCGCTCGTGTCGGGCGTCACGCTCACCGTAATCAACCTCATCGGCTACTCGGCGATGGCGGGCGCGATCGGCGGCGGCGGACTCGGAGACCTCGCGATACGCTACGGTTACCAGCGCTTCCGGACGGACATCATGATCGCCGCCGTCGTGATCATCCTCATCCTCGTCGAAGTGATTCAGGCATCGGGTTCGCGGCTTAGCCGCAGGCTCATCTCGAAACGCTGACCCGTTTTATTTATCGTGTGTTTTTTTAAGGCGACATGAATGCCGCCTTCGAATAAGGAGTTTTACATGAAGAACAGTATCAAGATCGCGGCGCTCACCGCGATCGCACTCGCTGCACTCTCGTCTGCGGCCCTCGTCGGTTGCAAGAAAAAAGACAACGCCGTGCTCACCGTCGGTGCAACCCCGGAACCGCACGCCGCAATCCTCAACCTCATAGCCCCTGATCTCGCGAAGGAGGGCATCACCCTCAAGGTCGTCGAGTTCACCGACTACATCACCCCGAACGACGCCGTCGAATCCGGCCAGATCGACGCGAACTTCTTCCAGCACGTCCCGTACATGGAGAGCTTCAACAAGGAGAAGGGCTACCACCTCGTCAGCGTTGTCGGCACCCACGTCGAACCGCTCGCGCTCTATTCGAAGAAGTTCAAATCGCTCGCCGACATCCCCGCGGGCGCGACGATCGCGATCCCGAACGACCCGACAAACGAAGGCCGCGCGCTTCTCCTGCTCCAGTCGGCAAAGCTCATCACGCTTGACGCGAACGCCGGGCTCACCGCGACTCCTCAGAACGTGACCGCGAACGACAAGCAGTACAAATTCAAGGAAATCGAAGCCGCATCCCTCCCCCGCGTGCTCGATGACGTCGACGGCGCGGTCATCAACGGCAACTACGCGATCCCCGCAGGGCTCACCGCGAAAAAAGACGGTCTCCTCGTCGAGGGCGCCGACTCCCCGTACGTCAACATCGTCGCCGTCAAAGCCGGAAACGAAAACGACCCGCGCATCCAGGCGCTCGTCAAGGCGATCACGAGCGACAAGGTTCGCGAGTTCATCAAGACCAAGTATCCGAATGGCGACGTAGTCGCGACGTTCTGATTTTTTTTAAGGATACTTAGCATCAGGTAACGGGGGAAAGTCTTCCCCCTGGCGTTAAACAAAAAGGGGAACCTCATGGTTCCCCTTTTTATTTTAACTCCACCCCTTTCTTCGAACGGGCGCTGTCTCTCCCGCGCTGCGCCTTGCGGCAGACCAGCGCCGCGCGCGTTGATCGGATCTGCTTTTCAGCTCTCTTTCTTTTTTACGTTCGTCCCAAGCATGACCTTTCGCACCTTGAGGTCGGTGAGCACATTCACCACGCGGACAATGCTGTCATATTTCACGTTCTTGTCGCCGTTGATCACGACGGTCGGATCGCTCGAGGATGCGAGCCGCGCGGCAAAGCTCTCGCGAAAAGCGCGATCGTCAGCGGGCAATTCAAATGCGCGCTCGTCAAGATGCACGGTACCGGTAGCCTCCACGAGAATAATGATGCTCTCGGGCTTTTCCTGCGACTTCGCGACGGTCGCGTCGGGAAGGTTCACCTTGATCTTCCCCTGATAGATGAGGGGTGTCGCCACCATGAAGATGATAAGGAGCACGAGGACGACGTCGGTAAACGGCGTGATGTCGATTTTCGCGACGATGCTTTTCTTTTCCCGTCTTGACTTCATGCCGGTCAGTCCTTTGCGAGGAGGTCGGCGGTCTCGGACGCGACGAGCTCCATGTCGGTTGCGATATTCTCGACGCGCTTGGTCAAAAGGTTATACGCGATGACGGCCGGAACCGCGACGAGAATGCCGGTCGCCGTGCAGATGAGCGCTTCCGCGATACCCGTGATGACCGTGTCCATGCCGCCTTGTCCGCCCGCGGTTTGCGCGATTTGCTGGAAGGACCGGATGATGCCGAGGACGGTTCCAAACAGACCGATGTACACGACCGTGCTTCCGATCGTACCGAGCACCGAAAGAGAGCGCTCGAGATCCTTTACTTCGACGGTGATCTGGCGGTCCATCGCGTTCGCGATCTTTTCCCCGCTTTTCCCGAAGGTCTTGAGCCCCGCGTCGGCAACGGCAGAAAACGGGGACTTTTCCTCTGCGCACAAAGCGCGGGCTCCCGGTACGTCGCCGCTTTCAAGCAAAGGCGAAAGCCGCGCCATAAAATCGGTCGGAGCCTTTTTCATCCTCGCCCTGATCGCAAGAAGCCGCTCGACGATCACGGTCACCGAGACTATTGAGCAAAAGAGCAGGATATACATGGTAAACCCGCCGATTTGAATGATATCCAGAAACGATTTTCCTTCGAACATATTTCCTCCAAAATTTAAGTAACGAATTGATTAATTAAAGGCTCGCGCTCAGTTGAGACTGAACCGTATCGGATAGCGAAACCGGACGGCCACGGGCTTCCCGTCGAGCCTGGCCGGAATGAACGTGCATCCGTCAAACGCGCTGACCGCCGCTTCCGCGAAACCGTAACCGGCAGGATCTTCCTTGAGTACGGCTATTCTCCGGATCTTTCCCTTTGAGTCGACGAAGAGTTCAAGGAAAACCTTGCCCATTATCCCCGCGCGACGCGCCATCTCGGGATACGGGAGCCGCTCGAGCACCGACTTCTCGGATATAACCGGTAACTGCGTGATCTTTTGCATGGGAAGGTAATCGATTCCCGTACCGTCTCCCACGCCACCGCCAGAACCGTCGCCGGGACCGCCGCCCACATCGCTCGAGGATTCCGAGGCAACGGTACCCGACTGGGGAGCGACCGTCTGAGAAGGGTCAGTCGGCTGATTCGGGTCGACGATCTCGGCAGGCGCTTTGGACGCTGCCTTCGGCGCGGCAACCGGGGCTTCGCCGCTTCCGCCTGCGGGATTTCCCGCGTACTGAAAATCGGCAAGCTCGAGGTAATCGTCCATATTCGCCGCGCGTGCCGTCATAAAGAACACGAGGGCGCAAAGAATCAGTACATGCGCGCTTGTCACGCATGCGAAAACGGTGGGTCTTCGGTCTTTCATCGGGAATATCCTGCGGTCATTTCTGTATATCCTTCAGAATAGAAACACCTCGCGCGAGGCGAGGTGTCACCCGTATGTGAATAATTATAACGGGTAATCAAACGTTCAGTGTATTTTTCACCGTTTTATTATCCCAAAAGTCAGTTTGTATATTACACTCAATAATTACTACCACATCTTTGGAGGAATTTATGAACAAACAAAAGACGCTCAGAATTATTAACGCAATATTACTCGTCGACCTGCTTGCTTTGGTCACTACAGTATTGCTCGACGACGTGCTTCCCCGAGACGTTTTTTACACCGTGCATCCCCTGCTTGGATTCACCCTGGTAATTCTCGCGATTAGCCACATATTCCTTAATTGGGGATGGATTAAAACAAATTATCTGAAAAAAACTGCAAAATAGCGATACCGTCCGGAAACGGTATCGCCTTACCCCCGGGCAATTCTCTTTACACGCAACCCGCTCCGTTAGCGGCCTTCGCCCGGAGTGCCGTCCTTATCGGCCGACACGCGCGAAGCGATATCAGCCTTCACGTCAGAATCTTCTTCAAAGCGATGCCCGTCGGGACCAAAGCCCGGTCCGCACCACCGGTGGTTTTTCCGCTTGCCGTGATGGCGGCCCGGGCCGTGACCGCCCGATCCCCATCCGCCTTTTATCAGAAGGTGAGACAGAAGCACGAGACCCCATCCCTGCCAATACGTAATCGCGGGAAGACCGAAGATCGCCGGCATGAGCCAGTTCCAGAGCAGCATGACGAACCAACCGAAGAGAAAGGCGAAGAACGCGGCGAGAGCGAGCCCGCCGAGAACCATCGCAACTATCGCCGCGGGATTGCAATACCATTTACCCCGATTTTCATTCCACCAATCGTTTCCCATTTTCATTCCTCCATATAATCCGCAAGCATTTCCCGGAGCCGTTCAAGCGCATACCGCTTTCTCGCCGCAAGCGTGTCGACGGCAACTCCGGTCCTATCCGACAAAGCCTGAAAAGTCTCGCCGCCGAGTGCCTGCGCGACAATCACTTCCCGCTGTGCAGGAGGCAACGCCGCGATCGCGTCCGAGAGCAGGGCAAGCGTTTCGTCGCGCTCCGCGCGATCCTCGACGCCTTCCATCACCGAATCGATGAACTCGTCGAATTCATCGTGATCGGCCAGCTCGGTCTCTCCGAGACCCCGACGCCGCGCTCTCTTTCTCCATACGTCAACGACGCCGTTGCGCACGGAACGCCACAGCCAGGCGGACAGGTCATGCACGCCGCCGAGAGTATCAAGGTTCACAAGGCTCCGCACCATCACGTCGTGCAGTACGTCCTCTGCTTCCTCAATCCCGATGCGGCTTTGCATCCAGCCGATCAGGCGGGGACGCTCTTCTTGGTAAGTCTCGGCAAGTGTTCCTTTCATGGTTTCTGCCTTATCAGACGCGTGAAGAATGAAATTTGTATGGGTAATCTTGAAAAAATTTGAACGCTTTTGTCTCGCGCGTATTTCCGGAGAGCCGTCTACTCGCCCTTGAGATACAGCTGCATGAGGGAGACGAACGAGAAGATTTGCTTGTAGACGTCGACGACCCATTCCTTGATCGGGCGGTCCGCGTTGAGCTCGAGTTCCTTCCAGTTCGAAATGAGCCCGTGCGGTGCTTTTTCGAAGTCCTCGAGAATCGACTTCAGGCTCCGCGCGATGATGATCAGGTGCTGGGTTCCGTCGGTCAGATAGCGGAGCGCGCGATCGTTGACGTCCTTGAGCTGGGTCCTGAGCTGCTTGACCACTTCCTTGTCCCGGTCCGCGCGCGTGAGCATGGTGCGGAGCTTCGAGCCGAGCTCGCCGTCCTCGGCGAGGGCGTCGTCAAACTCGGTGATCGCGTCGGATATCTCGAGAAGGGCGTGAAAGCTGCCGGAATAGCCGGTCGACATCGCCGGTATCGCCCACTTGCCCCGGACCAAAAACAAGTCGGTGAGCGCGCGAATATCGCGCTTGAAGTAATCGATCAGGAACGCCTTCATGTAGTTGAGTTCCTCAACGTACAGATAGCCGCCGAGCATTTTTTTCTCGAACGGGGGATTTGCCCGCTCGGCGTAATTTTTGAGGCGGACGATGGAGTCGGTACCGAATATTTGCTTGAGGAGCTCCGACGCCTTGCTCGTCCGGTTCTCCTGCTGAATCTGCTGAACGAACATCTCGGTTTGCGTCTTCATCTTCATCAGGTAGTTGTCGACGATCCTGGCTGAAATCTGCTCATAGGTGACGATATAGGTCGGATCGGCGCCAAGATGGCGAATAATGCGCTCAAGAATTCCGGTTCGGCGGATCTCGGCGAGCGCGTTCATCAGCTTGTTCCACTGGCCGATCGCGACGGGCTCCACCTCCCGATATGCCTTGACGAACGAGAATATCTTGGGCCAGTCGGCCTCGAGCGGAAGCGCGTAGGCGACGGCCGCAAAATCCTTGAGATCTTCAATCACGTACTCGCCGCGAATCGTCTCGTACTTCGGGTTATAGGAAAAGGTGCGCTCGGGAATATTGGAATCGAATTTCTTCAATAGAAAAAAGAAATCAAACGTGACGAAATTGACCATCATCTCAAGCTGGGAATACAGGAGATCGATGGACTTTACCTTCTCGGTGTCGAACTCGCTCATAAAGGCGGCGACTTCATCCTTGACCTGAATCGTGAGTTCCTTGATGGAAACGGTTTTCGCGCGTTCCTTGATCGCTTCCTCGGACAGACGTTCCTTGAGTTCAATTTGGCGGTTGGAAAGGGACAGCTCCACAAGAAGGTTTTTCAGCACGAGAGAAGAGTTCGCGTTCGCGAGGATCACCTGAGCCGAGCCGATTACCTTGTAAATCTCGTAGAAAAATTTGCCCATCCCGGGCAATGCTTCTTCGGAGGACGGCCGGTACCATTTATACTTGCTTTTCGTCAGTTCCTTCGCAATCAGCTTCAACTGGCGTTTCTTTTCCACCTCCGGGTCGGAGGATGAAAAAAACATGCCGAAAACGCGCTGAAAAATGGAGTCAATTTCAAGGGCCATACCCTTACTATGCGGTAAAAAAGTTGGACTGTCAACAAAATGGCAGGTTGTGAAATATTTCCCAGCAAAATCATATTTTTTCTTGACAGGGTTCCCGTGCTTCTGCTATACTGACTGTGAAAAGATTCACAATCAAGGAGGATGATCGTGGGAATACCTAAGCCGACCGCTGAACGCCTTTCCCAGCTTGCACGGCTGCTCGAACAGCGCCCAAACCGCAACAAAGCGATCTCTTCCGCAGAAATCGAGCAAATTACCGGCTGGCCCAGCCATACCATCCGCAAGGACATCTCGGCGCTTACCCAGGAACTGATCAGCCAGGAAACACCCGTGGGAGCGGTTACCGGAACGGACTTTTCCACTTCCGTAGGGTACGACCCCGCAGGCCTCATCCTCGCGATTCGCGCGGCGCTCGGATTTTCGGACGAACCGAGAAAATGCTGCATCGTCGGCCTTGGCCGCCTCGGCTCGGCCTTTCTCGAATTCGCCGGTTTTCAGGGAAGCTCCTTCGAGCTCGCCGCGGGTTTCGACTCGAACGTCAACCGCGTCGAAATCCTCAAGGCCGATTTTCCGCTCTATCCCGCGTTCAAAATGAAGGACGTGATCGGCAGGCTCGGCATCCGCTACGCTATCCTGTGCGTACCGCCCGCGCAAGCCCAGGGTTCAGCCGACCGCCTTGCGGAATGCGGCATCGCGGGCATCGTCAATTTTACTCCGGCAATCCTCTCGGTTCCGCATGGAATCGAGGTTGAAAACGTATCGGTCATCGACGCGCTCGGAAGCCTCACGGCCCGGCTCGCCGCAAAGAAGTCCAATTCAAGGAGCGAACAATGAACAGAGTGTACAATTTCTCCGCAGGACCCTCCATGCTTCCCGAGGAAGTTCTCAAGATCGCCGCCGCCGAGATGCTCGACTGCAACGGAACCGGACAGTCGGTCATGGAGATGAGTCACCGCTCCAAGGCCTTCGAGCCGATCATCGCCAACTGCGAGGCCCTCCTCCGCGAGCTCATGGGAATCCCCGCAAACTATAAGGTCCTCTTCCTCCAGGGCGGCGCGAGCCTTCAGTTCGCCATGATCCCGCTCAACCTCAAGAAGAAGGGAAAGGCCGCGTATATCGACACCGGCGTATGGTCCGGCAAGGCGCTCAAGGAAGCGAAGCGCTGGATGACCGTCGACGTCGTCGCATCCTCCAAGGACAAGAACTACAGCTACGTCCCCAAGGTCGACAAGGTTGAGGGCGACTACGATTACGTGCACGTCACCTCGAACAATACGATTTTCGGAACCAAGATGAACAAGTTCCCCGAGACGGGAAACATTCCGCTCATCGTCGACGCGTCCTCGAACATCCTTTCCGAGCCGATGGACGTCTCCAAGTTCGGCATCATCTATGCCGGCGCCCAGAAGAACCTCGCGCCCGCAGGTGTCACCGTCGTCATCATCCGCGAGGACCTGATCCGCGGGCCTGCTCACAAGGACGGCGACCTTCCTTCTGACGTTCCGACCATGCTCCGCTACGACACCCACGCGGACGAGGGCTCGATGTTCAACACCCCGCCGTGCTACTCGATCTACGTCATGGGCCTCGTCCTCGAGCACGTGAAGAAGATGGGCGGCGTCGAGGCGATGGCCAAGCTCAACCGCGAAAAGGCCGCGATCCTCTACGACTTCCTCGACACGAGCAAGTTCTTCAAGGCGACCACCGCAAAGGAAGACCGCTCTCTCATGAACGTGCCGTTCATCACCACGATCGCGGACGCCGAGAAAGCCGAGGCCATCAACAAGAAGTTTGTCTCCGAAGCCGCGAAAGCAGGGCTCGTCAACCTCGCAGGGCACCGGCTCGTCGGCGGCATGCGCGCGTCCATCTACAACGCAATGCCGGTCGCGGGCGTCAAGGCGCTCGTCGAGTTCATGAAAAACTTTGAGAAAAACAATCAGTAGATTGTTGTAAGGAGATACCGATGTTCAAGATCCAGACTTTAAATAAAATCGCCCCGGAAGGACTCGCCCTCTTTCCCCGCGACAACTACGAAATCGCGAGCGAAATTCTTAACCCCGATGCGATCCTCGTACGCTCGGCCGAAATGGCCGAAATCCAGCTCCCCGCGACCGTCAAGGCGGTTGCGCGCGCAGGAGCGGGCGTCAACAACATCCCGGTGGCCAAATACACCGAAAAGGGAATCGTCGTGTTCAACACCCCGGGCGCGAACGCGAACGCGGTCAAGGAACTCGTAATCGCCGCGCTCCTCTTCTCGAGCCGTCCCGTCCACCGCGCCGCAGACTGGGCGAAGGGACTCGCGGGAAAGGGCGATGAGATCCCCGATCTCGCGGAGAAAGGCAAGAGCCAGTTTGTCGGACCCGAAATCAAGGGAAAGACACTCGGCGTCATCGGCCTCGGTGCCATCGGCGCGATGGTCGCGAACGACGCGATCGGACTCGGCATGCAGGTTATCGGATACGACCCCTTCATCTCGGTCGACGCAGCCTGGTCTCTTTCCCGCGCCGTTCACAAGGCGGAAAGCCTCGACGCCCTCCTTGCGAAGGCCGACTACATATCGATCCACGTTCCCCAGACGAACGACACGAAGGGCTTCATCAACGCCGACAAGCTCCGCCTGATGAAAAAAGGCGTGCGCATCCTGAACTTCGCGCGCGGCGGCCTCGTGAACAACGCGGACATGATCGCCGCGATAAAGGAAGGAAAGGTCGCCTGCCATATCACCGACTTCGCCGACGAAGACCTCCTCGCGACCGATGGAGTCCTCTGCCTGCCCCACCTCGGCGCCTCGACGCCCGAAGCGGAAGACAACTGCGCGTTCATGGCGGTTAACCAGCTCATCGATTTCCTCGAGAACGGAAACATCGTGAACTCGGTCAACTTCCCCAAGTGCAAGATCGACGGCTGCATCCCGGTCAAGGGCGCGCGGCTCTGTATCGCGAACCGGAACGTACCGAACATGATTGGCCAGATCACGAGTATCCTCGCCGGCGCGAAGCTCAACATCGCGTCGATGACCAACCAGAACCGGGCCGATGTTGCGTACAACCTCATTGACGTGGAAGACCGGGTAGGCGCGAACGTCATCGCAAATATCAAGGATATCGACGGGGTTATCGGCGTGCGCGTCATCGACGGAAGTCCCGCCTGCGCTATACCGGCAACCGAAGAAGAGTAAAAACCGGACGCCCGGCGCTTGCTACCGGCAGATAGCCGACTCGTATCCGGCGCCTTGTACGCTCGAAAAAGGGGTAAATCCACAAGGATTTAGCCCTTTTTTTGTTAAATTTGGACGTTTTTACGTTTTTTGGGGAACCCTTGCCTTGAAACTTGTCCCGTCGTCCATTATATTCTGCTGATAATCCTTAGAAAACGACGGAGTTTATCGCATATGGTACAGACAGACGCAAAGACATTGTATCCCAAAAAGATACTGCTTGCGCTTTTCATTTTTGGTCTGGTAATCCTCGCCGGCAAAATCATCTACACCCAGTTCGACTCGATATCTTTCAGCTTCCTTCAGGCAGGCACTGACGCGGAGCTTGCATCCGCAGTATCACCGGAATTTTTCCACGAGCAGGCAATGCGGGCACCCAAGGGAACCGAACCCGCGCTTGCGCTGTACCGGGCAGACGTGTCCCGCGCGGACGTACTCTGGTTCTATAACCACATCACCGGAAACGAGGCCATTACCAAAACGATTCTCGAGAACGCGAACAAGAACAACATTTCCCCGGCGCTTGCCTTTGCCCTCGCCTGGGAGGAAAGCCGGTACCAAACCCGCGCGGTCAACAAAAACTCGAGTTCGATCGACCGCGGACTCTTTCAGCTGAACAACAAAGCTTTTCCCGCCCTCGGTGAAAAAGAATTCTTCAATCCCGACACGAACGCCCATTATGGTCTGAGCCACCTGAGCTACTGCATCGACCTTTCGGGGAACGAGGTTGCCGCTCTCGCCATGTACAACGCGGGAACGACGAAGGTACGGGCCGACAAGACGCCGAAACGCACGCTCGACTATGTGTCGCGCATCCTCGGTTACAAGCAGGGACTCGACAAGCTGTTCAACCAGCAAGTCGCGAGTCGCTACACCATCGACGTCGACGACCGGGTTTCAAAGCGTTAAGAACTTAACGCTACGCGCTACGCGCTACGCGCGCGGTAACCCCAAGCACACAGCTGTACGCATAACCTGTCACTGTACCGGTCCGGTTTAATCCCGGGCCGGCCGGTCAATCCCGCTCTGGCCGGACGACGACTTTCGCCATGACCGCGCCTTCACGCCCGGAATCAGGTTTTTCCACAGTAACGAATAACCGCTGAATCTCGCCCTTTTCCTCAAGGACGGCTTGGCCGTTCGGGGAAAGCGGCTCGAATTCCGCGCGCCAGCCCTCCGTATACCAGTGAGCCGGAATGAAGATTTCCGTCGTACCCGGGATTGCTTCCCATTCGAGAATAAACTCCCGGTTCCTGCGGTTGAATTCCATTTTAACCGGAACGCCTGCGATGGCCATCGCATACGGCCGGCTAAAGCCCCTGACGGCACGAGGTGCTCCCGTCGTCGCGCAATAGACCGAAAGGTCCTCGGTATTCCAGCCGTCACCCGCAGAGTGAGTATTCGAGGCAGAATAGTTCCATATCGTCGAAGAAATGAGAGATGCGTCTATCGCGTCATAATAGGTGCCGAGGGCGTCTTCCTGGGCACAATAATCACCCGTCCGGAATGATCTCCCGCCGTCAAGGTCGAACTGCACCCCGAACTCCCCGAGAAACGCCGGAATCCCGTCTCCGCGCGCATACGCGGTAAATCGCGCGATCTGCGCCTTGATGCTTCGCGCCACGCGGGCACGGCCAAATGAAAGCGCGGAGGTCTCGGAATCCGCGTGAAGCCAGGGTCGCCATTTTTTGAAAATCAGCATGAGCCCGTCATACCAGTGAAAGGCCTCGACGATGGCGAGCGGCGTTCCGTCTTCGCGCACGCGGTCTTCTGCCTTCCAGGAAGGACGGGTCGCCATCGGCACGCCCTCCACGAAAAAGAGGAAGTGCTCGTGCTTTCGCGACACCTCGTCGATAAAGCGCTTCTGGAAGGGCTTGAGAAAGTCTTCGCAAAAATCGTAGGTACGCGTTGCGGTAGAACCATTCGCAGGTGCGGCTCCGCCTGAGGTCCGGTAAAACCAGTCATCTTTTTTGACGACCGGAACGCCCGAATCGATTGTCCATACACCGGCTTCGAGCCAGGGGCAGCGGAACCCGTCACGAAAGAGCGACTCACCCGAGGCGTTAAGCGTTTCTTTTCCCCATGTGGTGATCATGCCAACGAGGGTAAATCGCTTGATGCGCCGGGTAAAGCCCGATGCAGAAGCCATCGCGTCAAACGCGGCCGGACAGGCTCCCGAGGGGGCCTGGATGCGGTGGTGATCGCCAAGACTTTGAAGCCCGATAAAACCGTAATGGGGCTCGTTGAGCGTGCCGAATCCGACGATCGCGGCGCAGTCCTTGAGCCGCCGGGCGGTATGGCGCATTGCCTGAATAAAGTGATCCTGAAGCCAATCCTGCGCGCTCACCCCCTCGATAAGGCGGCCGGGTGCGAAGGTGTTCCCGGCGAAAAAAAGCGTCCACATCGTCGCGTTCGCGTAGAGCAGGTAGTTGAGCGTCCAGCTCATCCGGCGGTAATCCTTGCCCCGGGACTGAACCGTAAAAGCCGAACCGGTTTTCGCGATTTTATCAAGATCGAAGCCGACTGCCTCGAGCGTCCAGCCGGGTGCGCCGTCGCCGCCGGTCCAGCGGCTCCAGGCATCCTGATGCGGATCGATAAAAACCGAAATGCCGTGATTTTCGGCCTTCTTGAGAATATTCCGGAGATACGCGAGGTAATCCTCGTCATAGACCCCGGGACCCGCATGCTCGACGGCTTCCCAGGTGATGACGAAGCGGAGAAAGGTAAAGCCCCAGGAGGCAAGCCGGGCAAAATGCGCATCCGCTTCCGATTCGGGAAAGGGGCGACCGGTAAACGACACATCATAGGAAAACGGATTACCCTCGGGGGTAAAGGGAAGTTTTGAGTCACCGCCCAGATTGCAACCGCGCAGAATCACGATCCTGCCTTCACGATCCTTGATATGGATTCCGTCTACCGTATATTTCCCTTCAACCTTCATCGCGTTTCTCCTGATCCGTCGGGACTAAAAAAAAAGGACCCAACGGGTCCTTTTCTCGTGCGAGGCATTGTTTACGCCGCGTCTTTTCGCTCTATTCGGTCAAAATCCGGATAACCGCGCTCTTGTCGTTCGACTTGAGGATCTCCTGGCGCTTTTCGGCGCTCTTGAAAAGGAGGCTAACCTCGGCGAGAAACTGGAGATGGGGCCCGGTTTTGTCGACCGGAGAAAGGGTCATGATAAAAATACGGCAGGGCTCCTGATCGAGCGAATCGAAATCGATAGGATTGTCGGAAATGCCGATGCAGGCGACAAGGTCATCAACAGAATCGGTCTTTCCATGAGGAATCGCAATTCCATGTTTCATGCCAGTGGACATCTTGCGCTCGCGGTCAAGCACGCAAGCGCGGGCGGACGATTTGTCCTTCACTTTTCCTGCCTGGACAAGAATCTCAAGCAGCTCATCGATGATTGCCTCTTTGGAGGTGCCCTTTAGGTGAAGATTGACGGTATCCGTCGTCAATACGGTTTTCAGGTTCATGATTTCAGTTTACGTTCCTTCATTGGAAAAGTCAAGGTTTTTGTATATATTTACCGAATGACCGACATTGACAAATTTTATTCAGACGCCGACCGCATCGTCGCTCGCGCGTCGGCACCCGGCAGCCCTGCATCTGCAAAACTCGCGGGCGAACTCTCCCGGCACTTTCTTGTGTGGACCCGTGATTACGGAGACATCGGCGCGGATCTCGCTTCCTACTGGAACGAACGCTATGGCGCAAATCTCGTAACCGACGACGCGCGCAAGGCAGCCGTAGAATGGTTCGCAGCCCTTCTTTCACTTCTCTCCGGGCAATTCTCCGCCTCGATGGACTTCCCCGACGAAGACTGGGAAGAAATCAGAAACGTGATTTCTGCGGAAGCGGACAACCTCGACATCGACTTGCTCACTTCCATCATGACGGTGATCGTCGAGCGCGGAAAAGCTTGACGGAAGGCCAGTGCGATTTTACACGGATAAATCTTGACTTCCGGAGGCAACGGATTGATATTTACTGTAGGTAAGGATTCATACGAATCTTGGATATCAAGGGTGCCCGGACAGAGAGAGAGATCCAAGCCGCACCGGACACGGGTATACGAAAGCGCAACTACGAGAGGAGGATCCTGAATGGAAAATCCGCCTGAGGGACAACGCCGGAGCGAAACCGGCGGGCAACTATAGTTTGTGACAACCCGGTCGACCTGTGAGTGACGGGAAAAAATAGCCTGGCCAAAGTCCTTGACAGGACAACTCCCATAGCGGGGCACAAGGCCGAGACAAGCCGGTAATAGACCGGCTTGTCATTTTTTAAAGCGCGCTGGTATACTCGGGTTCCCGATGATAAGCGAATACGAGTCATGCGCGATATGCCCGCGCGCGTGCGGCGTGAACAGAAACAAGGGCGAGCGCGGCTTTTGCGGCGAGACAGCGGACCTACGCGTAGCCTGGGCCGGACTCCATTTCGGAGAAGAGCCCCCGATCACCGGCAAGGGCGGCTCGGGAACGATCTTCATCACCGGCTGCAATCTCCGCTGCAAATTCTGCCAGAACTTCCAGATATCGCAAGACGGCATGGGTCGCCCTGTCGACTCTGCAGAGTTCGCCGCAATCGCGATCGCGCTCGAAAAAGCGGGCGCGGAAAACATCAACATCGTCACGGGAAGCCATGCAATCCCCGCGATTGCTTTGGGTCTTCGCGCCGCGCGGGAAGCGGGACTGACCGTCCCGATCCTCTGGAACTCGTCGGCATATGAAAACACCGAGGCGCTCGATCTTCTCGACGGCCTCGTCACTGTCTGGCTTCCCGACCTGAAAACCCTGAACGCAGGCCTCGCCGAAAACGTCTTTCAGGCGGCCGACTATCCGCTCGCGGCGAAAAAGGCGATCAGGCACATGGCCGCAAAAAGCCCGCTCGCCCTCGAGCGTCGCGACGAGAATGCGTACCCGGCGGGCCGAATTACCTCGGGCGTCATCGTCCGCCACCTTGCCCTCCCCGGCCGGCTCGGCGACACCGAACTCGTCTTGAAATGGTTTTCGTCTCACCTCGCGGACAGGGCAATCCTTTCGCTCATGACCCAGTACACCCCTGTTGAAGCGAGCCCGCACGCCGCCGGTATCGACGCCTTTCCCGACCGGCCCTTCAGCCGCGACGAGTACGACCGGCTCATGGCGCTTGTTGAAGAACTCGATATCGAAACGGGGTTTTATCAGGAGCTCGTCGAGGACACCGAATGGCTTCCGGATTTTATCCGCACACAACCTTTTTCCTCATCACTCGCGAGGCCTATCTGGCACTGGAAAGACGGTTTTGTGAACTGAAGCGATTGAAACGCACTTTTTTTTCCGGCTCCTTTTCGAGCGCGAACATTTCCTTGTATAGCTTGACGCTAAACCGGTTTACATTTATCGCTTTCTTTTTTGTACTTTCTATCGTATACTTTTTACATACCACTGCAGGCCGGAGGAATTTCCTCCGTCGGAGGATTTATGCAATTCCCCTCATTCACGCACCCCGTCACCGGTATCGCGATTCCCGTCGGAGCGCTCAAATCCGCAGAAAGTTCGGGCATTGGAGAATTCCTCGACCTCATCCCGTTCGCCGAATTTTGCAAGGCGGCGGACATCGACCTGATACAGCTGCTTCCCGTCAACGACACCGGAACCGAAAGCTCCCCGTACAGCGCGCTTTCCGCCTTCGCCCTCCATCCGGTTTACCTTCGTCTCCAGGCCTTGCCCGAGGCCAAAAACTTCGCGTCCGACGTCGCGGAACTGAGAAAGAAATTCGAACGCCTGCCCCGCTTCGACTATCGGGCGATTCGGGACGCAAAGATGGAAATCCTCCACCGGATTTTCGAGGCGAACGAGAAGACAATCGTCGACGGAGACGAGCTCGCGGCATGGATCATAAAAAATCCGTGGATCGCCGAGTATGCCGTCTTCATGAACCTGAAACGGCGCAACTTCGACGCGTCATGGAAATCCTGGGACAAGTTGCGAACCCCGACGCACACGGAAATTCGCGATCGCTGGGACAATCGCGCCAAGCGCGCGGAGCATCTTTTTTTCGCCTGGGTGCAAATGCGCCTCGACGGCCAATTCTCCGAAGCAGTCGCGCGATGCACGGCGCTCGGAATCGCGCTCAAGGGCGACATACCGATCATGATGAACGAAGACTCGGCCGACGCCTGGGCGAATCCGGAATTCTTCCGGGATGACCTGCGCGCCGGAAGTCCGCCCGACGGCACGAATCCCCTCGGCCAAAACTGGGGCTTCCCGATTTATAACTGGGACAACCTTCGCGACACGGACTTCGCCTGGTGGAAAAACCGGCTCGCGCATTCGGCCCGCTATTACAGCGCGTACCGGATCGACCACATTCTCGGCTTTTTCCGCATCTGGTCGATACCGAGCGGAGAGCGCACCGGGTGGCTCGGCTGGACGACGCCGCACGAACCGGTTACCCAGGCGGAGCTCGCCGATCTTGGCTTCTCGGGAGACCGGCTCCGCTGGATATGCGAGCCGCACGTGGCGACCCGCGTCGTCGAGGCGGCGAATGGCGGCGACTACCTCGCGGCGCACGGCACCATGCGCAAACTGATGAATCGCATCAGGGAAGAAGAGCTCTGGCTTTTCAAACCCGAAGTAAAAAGCGAAAGCGACGTCCGGGCAGCGGACTTGAGCGACTCGGTCAAGGATGCGCTCGCGGCTGCCTGGCGAGACCGGATGATGCAGATCACCGGGCGCGACGAGCAGGGTAAACCGCTGTACGCGCCGATCTGGAATTTCCGCGACACATCCGCATGGAAAACGCTTTCCGACTGCGAGCGCTCCGCCTTCGAGCGCCTCATCGCGCGCAAGAATCTCGACAACGAGCGACTCTGGAAGGAACAGGCCGAGGAGATTCTCGGCGCGCTCACGGGTTCCGTCGACATGCTCGCATGCGCCGAAGACTTGGGGTCCGTGCCGGTATGCGTGCCCGAGGTTCTCGAGAAACTCCGCATTCTCGGCCTCAAGGTAATCCGCTGGGAACGGCACTGGGACGAACATGGTCAGCCCTTCCGCGATACCCGCGAATATCCCGAAGCCTCGGTCGCGACGACAAGCGTACACGACTCTTCGACGCTCCGCGGCTGGTGGGAAAAAGAAAACGGCGCTGCCGATTTTCTTGCGGCCTGGCGCGACGATGCGGGATCGCTTCCCGCTGGTGCAGCGGAAAGTTTTCGCGCATCGTATACCCCCGAGGCCGCTTCGTTCGTAATAAAAACGCTCGCGAAAACTTCGAGCAGACTCTATGTCCTTCCCGCACAGGATTTCCTTGCGCTTTCGGCCAATTACCGCACCCGCGAGGCGGACGACGAGCGAATCAATGTCCCCGGCAGCGTAAACGCATTCAACTGGACATGGCGCATTCCTTCTCCAATCGATACACTCATCCATGACACAAAACTCATAGAGGCGATCACCGCAGCGCTCAAAGAACGCCGCGCGAAGCCGACTGCACAAGGAGCCGCTCGATGACTCAAGGACAATTCGACACCATTCTCGGGATCGGCTCGGCGCCCTGCGCGGACGGACGGTTCATGGAGTTCCATATCAACGCGCGCGTCCGCAGGGCATGCGACTTCGACGAAGCCCTTTTCGCCTCGAGCGGAAACGTGATCTTCGCGAACCTCAAGGCTGTGCGTGTTTTCGCGCAGCGCTACAACAGCACCATCGATGGCACGGCGCATCCGGAGCGATTCCTCAAAACGGGGCAGCTCAATGCGATGGGACTCATCGACGAGATTTTCCATTATGTGTGCAGGCTCTACCGCGAAAGAAAACTGCCGACCTTCGTCGAGGGCGCGGAAGCCGCGATCATCCAGGCAATCGGAAGGCAAAAAACCGACGCTCTCATTCTCGTCTTCGCGCGCGAATTTCCTTCAATGGCTGTATACCGGGGAAAGACCGATCCGGAAACATGGCTTGCCGGTACGAGCCCGCTCGGAATACCGAACAGGATGCTCGCGCTCGAGGAACTGATGCTCCTCCGCCTCGCGAACGAGAACCCCGCATTCGAGCCGTTCTTCCCGCTCTTCGCCGACGGCGAGCTCAAAAAAACCTCGGGATACGAGGAGGCGTGGGACGCGATGAGAACCTATTCCGCGCTCAATCCGCCCTTCGGACCCGAAGGCGTCGATCTCATCTCGATGCTCAAGGCTCCGGTAAACTTCTCGCCCTATGATCTCAAAGGACAGCTCGAGTATATCCGCACGCGTTGGGGAGACATCCTCGGCGAATGGCTCGCGCGGCTCCTCTCCGGCATCGACGCGATCGCTGAAGATGAAAAGGCCGGTTGGTCGGGAGGCGGCGGGGTCGACGGATACGCCGACATGAGCGCCTACGAATTCGGCGACATCAGCAAGGAATACGAACGGTTCAGCCCTGACCGCGACTGGATGCCGAACGTCGTACTCATCGCGAAAAGCGCCCTCGTGTGGCTCGATCAGCTTTCAAAAAAATACGGCCGCGAAATAAAAAGGCTCGACCAGATTCCCGACGAGGAACTCGACTTCCTCGCATCGGCGGGCTTTACCGGGCTCTGGCTCATCGGACTTTGGGAGCGATCGAAGGCAAGCGCGCGCATCAAGCAGATATGCGGGAACCCCGAAGCCGCGGCGAGCGCGTACAGCCTCGACGACTACGAGATTGCCCGCGAGCTCGGCGGCTGGGAAGGCCTCGACAACCTCCGCTCCCGAGCATGGCGGCGCGGCATCCGCATGGCGAGCGACATGGTGCCGAACCATACCGGAATGGACGCCTCATGGGTCGTCGAGAAACCGGACCTCTTCGTGCAGACGAAAGAGTGCCCGTTCCCCGGCTACGACTTTAACGGAGAAAACCTCTCGCACGACTCTCGGGTCGGCGTCTATCTCGAAAACCATTACTACGCGAAAACCGATTGCGCGGTCGTGTTCAAGCGCGTCGACAACGCGACGGGCGACACGCGCTACATCTACCACGGAAACGACGGAACCGGCATGCCATGGAACGACACGGCGCAAATCGACTTCCTCAATCCGCAGGCACGCGAAGAAGTCATCCAGAAAATTCTTCACGTCGCCGGAAATTTCCCGATCATCAGATTCGACGCCGCGATGGTGCTCGCGAAAAAGCACATCCAGCGCCTGTGGTATCCCGAGCCGGGCAAGGGCGGCGACATCGCGAGCCGCTCGCAGTACGCGCTCTCGCGAGACGAGTTCGAGCGGCGCATCCCGGAGGAATTCTGGCGCGAGGTCGTTGACCGCTGCGCGCGGGAAATTCCCGACACGCTCCTCCTTGCGGAAGCCTTCTGGATGATGGAAGGATATTTTGTCCGCACGCTCGGCATGCACCGCGTGTACAACTCCGCGTTCATGAACATGCTCAAGCGCGAGGACAACGCGAAGTACCGCACGACGATCAAGAACACCCTCGAGTTCGATCCCGAGATCCTCAAGCGCTACGTCAACTTCATGAACAATCCCGACGAGGAAACCGCTGTCGCGCAGTTCGGCTCGGGAGACAAGTACTTTGGCGTGTGCACGATGATGGTCGCGATGCCCGGTCTCCCCATGTTCGGCCACGGACAGGTTGAGGGCTTCGAGGAAAAGTACGGTATGGAATACCGGCGCGCATACCGGGACGAAGTGCCGAATGAAGGACTCGTCGAGCGCCACCGTCACGAGATTTTCCCGCTCATGAAAAAGCGCTGGCTCTTCGCCGGCGTCGAAAACTTTTTCCTCTACGATTTCTTCGAGAACGGAGCCGTCAACGAGAACGTGTTCGCATGGTCGAACCGCGCGGGGGACGAGCGCGCGATCATCCTGTACAACAACTCGTACGCGCAGGCGACCGGATGGATCAAGATGTCCGCGGCGTTCGCGGTCAAAAACGGAGACGGCACGAAGCCGCTCATCCAGCGCAGCCTCGCGGAGGGCCTCGGGCTCACCGTAAAGGCCGACCGCTATTGCGTCATGCAGGAACAGCGCTCGGGACTGTGGTACCTCAGAACAACGGAGGAAGTATCCTCAAGCGGGCTCTTCGCCCACCTTGAAGGCTTCCAGACGCAAGTCTTCATAAACATCCATGAGGTTGACGACGGGGAGGACCGCGTCTGGCGCGCGCTCTACGATTCCCTCGGTGGCCGCGGCGTTCGCGACGTCCACATGGGGCTCCAGAACATCAGACTGAAGGACCTCTACGCCGCGCTCGCGTCCTTCGCCTCGCATGATTTCTTCGCGAACAGTGCCGCGCTTATCGAAGCCTCAGGCACAAAGGCAAGCACGGTGACAAGAACAAAGGGAAGCACCGGCGCAACGCCGACTTCCGCACCGACACCGACACCGCTCACCCCGGAAACTTTCGTCGCGTCTCTCGAGAAAGCGGCTCTGGCCTTCTTCGAAGTTGCCATACGGTTCCTGGACGAGGGTCACGGAACCGAAGCGCTTCCCGGTATGCCGGCTACAGCGCGCGCAAAGGAAAGCGTAAAACTCGCGGGCGACGCATGGACGCTCTATTCGGATTCGCTCCTCCGCTTCTTCGCGCTTCCCGCCAAACCGGTACACAAAGAATCGCCGAAAGCGAAGTCGCAGGTGAAGCCGCAGTCGCCCACGGAAACGATTTCCCCGGATGCGATTCCCGCCGAACCGCCCGAGAACACAGTACGCATGCGCTCGATTCCGGCCGCGCTCATCCTCCATTCGCTGCGCGAACTTTCCGCAAGCCTTACTCCAGGCGTTACCGCGCGGGTCATCGTGGATCTGTGGAGCCTTGATCGCAAAATCGCGGATCTCGCGGGAGATTACGGACTCGAAGGCGCGGAATTCCGGGACGAGCTCGCCTCGTATGCGGACACGCTCTTTCTCGCGGAAGACAAACCCCTGCCGGCCAAAAAAGCCGCGTGTGTTTTTCTCGAGCGTCTTTTCTCCGACGAGCGCCTCTCGCGCCGCGCCGGTGTCCATCAATGGGACGGAATTGACTGGTTTAACAAGGAAGCCGCGGAGGCGATCGCCGATCGGACGCTTCTCGTCGCGCAAATCCGGGATGGAGGGGAAAAATCCGCCGCGGAATATGATGCGGCTAGAGGCGAAATTCTCAAGGCCTTCGCGGAATCAGGCTATCGCGTTGACGCGATCCCGACCGAGAAGGTGAAGACGGAAAAAGTCATCCTGAAAAAGGATAAACCGGAAACCGGGGGCGCGGAACCAGCGGAAAAGGCCAACCTGCGGAACAAGAAATAAAAAAAACCGGTCGAGCGGATATCCGTTCGACCGGTTTTTTTATCAATGAACAGAGACTGATAGAATCAACTTTTTACCGAATTTTCTTCTGCGTATTTTTTGAATTCCTCGATCGACATCTTGTCGGAATACAAGGGATACAATGCTTCCACCAATTCGTCGATAGTATCGAATTTAGCTCCGTCAAGCTTAAAGGCCATGTGCAACCCCCTGCGCGTACCTAGAAAGTATATCTGTTTTTTTAGGCGCGTGCAAGGATCATTTGGGCCTTACCACGGGCTGATCAGGAAAAATCCCTAAGGATGCTTATGAGGGCCTCGCGATCGGTCGGGATGAGCCGCGCACCCGTTACCGGATTTTTCGCGCTTTTCATGAACTCGGGGATGGCAGGCGCCTCGCCGCAAATCGCGGAAAGTTTCTCGCGCTCAAACGCCGGATGGTCCTTGGACACAAGCACGACGGTTCCTTCGTCCGAATTGACGCGGTCGGAAAATGCCGAAACGGCACCAAGGGCAGTCGCAGCCGCGGTATCGAGCATCACGCCGTATCGCTTCCAGGTCTCGCGTATCGTGTCGGGAACGGATTCCTTCCTGACTTCAGAGGGAAAGACAAGACCGCTCAGCATGAGCGAATTGACCGCAAATACCTGCTCGAGCCGCTCGATATTCGAGGGAACGGCGGGATCGGTCGGCCCGCGTTTTCCGAGCGGTACGCCCGAATCAAGGCAACTGCAGCGCCCCGCCGCGTCGCAAAAAAGCGAGGGAGTCGCGTCGGTAATAAAGCCGTTGACGGGAAGCGAGAATTTCCACGCATAGAGGCCCGCGACGAGATTGCCGTAATTGCCGGAGGGAACCGCGTAAAATATGTCGCCGCGAACCGTCTTGCGCAATCGCGTAAAGGCGTACATGTAGAAGAACGTCTGCGGAAGGATGCGTCCGATGTTCATCGTGTTCGCGAGGGTAAGCCCGTGCCGCTCGACGAGATCGCGATCGGCGTAAACGCTCCGCACGAGAGACTGCGCATCGGCGAGCGTGCCCTCGATCTCCACCGGATGGATGTTGCCGCCGTTCCAGGTGAGGCACTCCGGATCGAGACCGGCGAGGCTTCCCTTCGGATAGACCAAAATCATCGTGAGCCGTTTTTTCCCGGCAAAGGCTGCCGCCATGCTCCGGCCGGTTATGCCGCCCGTGGCCGCGAGCACGATCGCGTTCTGGTCGTCCATCGTCAGGATGTGCTCGAGCGCGGAGGCGAGCCAGAGAAATCCGAAATCCTTGTGGCAGCCGGTCGGCCCGTGAAAGAGCTCGAGCGCGTACATGTGCTCGTCAAGTTTCCGGAGTTCGGGGGAGTATCCCGTAAAGGCCGTGGCGGCGATGCGCTCGGAAACGACGGGGCTCAGCTCGCTTTTAAGCAGCGCGGACGTGAGGGTTCCGGCAATGGACGCGAACGACGTCTTTTCGTCCATATACATGATCCAGGGACGGAGATCTTCCTCGCGCGAAGGAACGTATAGCCCGCCATCGCTGGGCATGCAGTCGAGTACTGCTTTGCGAAAACTGACCGTGCGGTTATTGCCGCGCGTGCTGACGAGTTCCATCGAATCCTCCGGGGAATATGATATCAGTATACGCCTTTTTTCGCTATCTTTCAGAGGCTCATGAAAAGAGGCACAAGAAAGGGGACGAGAAGACTCAGGATCACCCCGTGCGCGATCGAAAGCGGCAAAACTGCCGGTCCCCAAACGTCCTCGATGACGGGAAGGGTCACGTCCATGCTTGTCGCGCCCGCTATCCCGATGCCGCTCTCGCATCTGCCCGTCGCCCGGAGAAGCGGAATGGTAAGAAACGCAAGGGTTTCCCGAAAAAGGTTTGAAAGAAACGAAGCAGCGCCGAGCGTCGGATCGCCGAGGTTCGCAATAAGGACGCCTGAAAGGCTATACCAGCCAAAACCCGACCCGAGCGCAAGCGCCCTGCCCGGCGTCATGCCGTCAAACATGAGGGTGCCAAGGGAGCCCAAAAGGGTTCCCGCGATCGTGACAAGCGGAAGAACCAGCAGTGACGGACGCGAGAAAAGACGGGAAAGGTCGTTTTCGCCCGAATTCATCTGAATTCCGATGAGGAACAGCAGGAAATTAAGAATCCAGGTCGCGGCGGTTCCGTCCCGAATCACGGCGACATCGGGAAGAAGCATCCCGACGCCCGTTCCGGCAACCACAAGGGCGAGCAAAATAAACGGTTTCTTGAGATTGTAAAAAAGCAGGGAAAGCCTGCGTGATCCGGCAAGGGAAGGATTCGCGGGCACAGGCTTTATACTGGTGGTTGGCGCAAGATCGCCGTCCGTCCGCGCAAGAGCGAGCCGGTCGAGCCGCCGATAGACCGGCGCAAAGAGAAGCTGCAGGATGACCGTTCCCGCGCTGGCGAAAAGCGTGCCCGAAACGGCAAGCAGACCGACGAGGGGGAGGCTCGAAAGAACATCCCGACTCTGGCCAAGACGCAGCCCCATGGAGAAAAGAAGCAAATACAGGGCAACAGTAAAAACGCGACCGGTCAGGTCGGTAAAGCGAAGCCACCCGAAACGGGCGAAGGCATACCCGGCGAAAAGAAACGCCAGGAGCAGGAGAAGCGAAACTGCAGTACTCATATTTTCCTATTTTTCCGAACTTTTTTTCTCTACCCGATATTTCTCGACAAAGCCAACGGGTCGGTAGGTCATCTTCGCCTGCCGCATGCCCTCGTCGCCGAGGTCCTGTTCCCTATTGATGAACTCCACTGACTCGGGCAACGCCTGCGCGAACGCGTAATTTATGTATTGATACGCACCCCGAACGTCGGTTCTCGCCTTCTCGAAATGAACCGCGGCGATTCGTCCGTCGGCAACCATCTCTGCCAGGGTCCACGCGACGGGAATGCCGTCGACATAGAGTACGAGCCCCGTCATCGAAAATTTTTCCATGAGCTCAAGTGCCTCGCGGGCAGCCTTGTAATCGGTTTCTTCGGGCGTTTCCTCGAGCGAGATCCAGTGCTCGAGCACGGAAAGGGCATCGCCACGCGTCGAGGGATCGAGCGGTTTTATGGAATGATTCGGATAGGCGAGCTCGAACGCGTTCACGTGATTTTTCTTTTTGTGGAATTTTTTCCCGGAGAGGGTTGCGAGTTCGGTACGAAGGTACAGATAGTCGAAGTTTTCGCGATCTTCCGCGATTGTATATCCCGCTTCCTCGATTGCCGCCCTGTTTTGCGCGACGAACGCAGGCGATATGAGCTTCCAGTAATCGTGGGTCGTGAAAAGCTCGTCGATCGTATCCATACCCGTGGTACAGCAGGGAGTCAGAAAAAAACGCTTTCCGTTCCGCTCGCCCGATACCACGAGAAAACAATCCCTGATCGAAGCCCGATAGTGATACCGGTCGCGAAAAAGATAGAGCCCCGCGAAACAGTATTCCGAAACCCCGTCAGGAAGTTTGACGAGAAACGGCGACATCTCCTGCGCCATTTGAAGGGAGATCGGCGCGAACTCGGGGTACGCGGGTATGGTATGCATGCTATTTAAAGTACCGCTTTCAGCTCGCGTTGGCAAGGACTTATGGGTGACATTGACGACCCCTTTCAAATATCGTAGTCTTCCCGTATGAGCGAAATTCAAGACCGGCTGCTGGCCCGGTTCTTACGATATACGGCCATTGGTACCCAAAGCGACCACGTCAAGGCAGACGAGGGGATCTTCCCCTCAAGCGAAAATCAGCGTGATTTCGCCCGAACCCTCGTGGGGGAACTCGCGGAAATCGGCCTCGCAGACGTAACGCTCGACGGAAACGGCTATGTGCTTGCCCGGATTCCCGCGACGCCGGGACGGGAAAATAAACCCTCATTCGGGCTTTCCGCCCACATGGATACCGCATCCGACGCCCCCGGCGACGGCGTAAAGCCGACGGTGCACCGCGAATGGACCGGATCGCGCATCGACCTTTCGGGCGGTTTCGTGGTCGATCCCGCGGACGACAAGGAACTCGCCGCCTGCGCGGCCCGCGCCAAAGAATCCGGAAAAGCCGACACGATCATCACCTCCGACGGAACGACGCTCCTCGGAGCCGACGACAAGGCAGGCATTGCGGGGATCGTCACGCTCGCCGAATTCCTTCTCCAGAATCCCGGCGTCGAACACGGCCCGATCGAAATCCTTTTCAGTCCCGATGAGGAAACCGGCCACGGCATGGACCGCGTCCCGCTCGCGGAACTCCGCTCCCGCGCGTTTTACACCGTCGACGGCGGAGCGCTCGGCGAACTTGAAAGCGAGTGCTTTAACGCATGGAAGGCGGAAATAACCTTCACGGGCGTTTCGGCCCATCTCGGCGCGGCACGCGGCAAAATGGTCAACGCGGTCTCGATGGCGGCGAGTTTCGTCGACTCCCTGCCCCCGCAGGAAAGCCCCGAGGCGACCGACGGATATTACGGTTATTTCTGCCCGCTCAATATACAGGGGTCGTGCGAGGAAGCGAAGCTTACGGTATTTCTCCGCGACTTCGACACCGCGAATATGTCGCGGCGGCTCGCGCGCATCGACGGCATTGCCGAGGGAACGCGCGCGCGCTTTCCCGGAGGGCGGGTTGACGTCAATAAAACCGAGCAATACCGCAACATGAAACAAAAACTCGACGCGTCGCCCGAGGTTCTCGAACGCCTGAAAAAGGCGGCCACGCGCGCAGGAGTCGATCCGCGCATGAAGCCGATCAGGGGCGGAACCGACGGATCGAGGCTCACCGAGCTCGGCATCCCGACGCCAAACGTCTTTACCGGCGGACACAATTGTCACTCAAGAACCGAATGGGCGTCCCTTTCCGAAATGACGGCCATGGTTCTCACGCTCATAGAGCTCGCGAAAATCTGGGGAGAATGAGAATGTACGAATACCATATCGAGGGCGGATTCCCGATCAAGGGAACGATCAAGGCAAGCGGCAACAAGAACGCAGCGCTTCCGTGCATAGCCGCGGCGCTCCTCACCGACGAAACCGTCACGATCCGGAACCTTCCGGAAATAGAGGACATGCAGGTAATGCTCGAGATATTCACCGCGCTCGGCGGAACCGTCTCTCGAATCGCGCCGAACGAATACGCGCTTACGATGAAAAAAGTAGAGCGCACGGACATACCGCTCGCGCTCTCGAAAAAAATCAGGGCGTCGATCCTCTTCGCGGGTCCGCTCGTCGCACGCGCGGGAAAGGCAGTGCTCCCGCCCCCCGGAGGAGACGTCATCGGCAGAAGAAGGCTCGACACGCACTTCCTCGCGCTGACAGAGCTCGGCGCCCGCGTGGACATCGAAGGGCTTTTCACCTTCACCGCGAACAAACTCAAAGGCCAGGAAATATTCCTCGACGAAGCGTCGGTAACCGCGACGGAAAACGCGGTCATGGCCGCGGTATTGGCCGAAGGCCGCACGGTCATCATCAACGCGGCGAGCGAGCCGCACGTGCAAGACCTTTGCCGCATGCTCATCGGCATGGGAGCGGCTATCTCCGGAATCGGGTCAAACATACTCACGATCGACGGCACGGACCGCCTTCACGGAACTGATTTCCGCATCGGGCCCGACTTCATGGAGATAGGCTCCTTCATCGGGCTCGCCGCCGTTACCCATGGCTCGATCTCGATCGAGGGCATCAATCCGCCGGATCTCCGGCCCATCAAGCTCGCCTTCGGGAAGCTCGGCATTCGCTGGGAAATCGAGGGAACGACGCTCACCGTTTCAGCCCAGCAGGACCTCAAGGTCAACTGCGATCTCGGCGGCATGATACCGAAAATCGACGACGCTCCCTGGCCGGGGTTTCCGCCCGACCTCACGAGCATCATGACCGTCGTCGCGACGCAAGTCGAGGGTACCGTCCTCATCCACGAGAAGATGTTCGAGTCGCGAATGTTCTTCGTCGACAAGCTCATCGGCATGGGCGCGCGAATCACGCTGTGTGACCCGCATCGCGCGGTCGTGTCCGGTCCGAGCGTGCTGCACGGCTCGGAGCTCGTCTCCCCCGACGTACGCGCCGGCATGGCAATGGTGATCGCCGCGCTTTGCGCGCGCGGCGAAAGCGTCATCAAAAACGTCTATCAAATCGAACGCGGATACGAGAACCTGACCGACAGGCTTCAGGCACTCGGCGCGCGAATAGAACGGGTTTCGGTTTAGTAGCCGGGGATTGCGCGTGCCGCAGGAACGCGTCGATCAGAATACTGCACGCAAATCTCAACGCCGTGTGTTAATCTCAACGCCGTGTGTTAATCTCAACGCCGTGTGCTAATCTGAACGCTGCGCGAAAAACGAAATCGAGACGATCAAAAAACACACCGTCAGGAATACGATAGTCGGCACAAGCGCACTTTCCGGCGCGAGGCCGACGAACGCGACGATGCAAAGACGCGCGAGGTACCGGACCGTCTCGATCGCGAAAAGCGTGATGATCGGGAAGAGCGGAATCGCAAGCGCCCACCATGCCCTGAAAAACGAGTTCTTCCCCAATCGATATTTCCAGCCGAGAATGAGCGCGTAAATCGACAGTATCAGGATAAGGAACGGTTCCGCGATGCGGTTAATAATCTCGCGCTGATACAGGTCGCGCGAAAAACCGTATTTCTCCGCCTTTTTCGAAATCAAAAACATCTCTGCAAGTGACATGCCCTGGGGCCCGCGGTTCGCGGCGACAATGAGGTCAAGGTCACTGTATGGCATGTCGAGAAGAAGAACGCTCCGTTCCTGCGGGGGGAGCGCTCCCTCTATCACGGCAGGCAGCACGTCTTCCCCGACGCGATTCCGGTCGACCGCATGCAGGATGAGCTCGGGCCGCGACTGCCCGTCCCGCTCGAACGGAAACATCTTCGCGTACGGCACGGAGATTCTCCATACCGTTTTTCCGTCCCGCGTCAGCCGCGCGATCTCGAGATCCCTGAGATATGCGACGTCCTTTCCCGCGGTGCGCATAAAGGTCATGCCCCGAATAAAAACGGCGTCTACGGTATCGTCCGAACGGCGGTTCACGAAGAACACGTCGCGCGCAGACTCAAAAAGCCTGATGTTCGCCGTCTCGTCGATGAAAAAGAACGATTCCAGAAGCCCTTTCCGGGCAACTTCAAGAAACCGCTCGACGTCGGGATCGATACCGCCTTTCTTTGCGGCCTTTTCCTTTTCATATTCGGCGAGGAATATGTAGTACGCCTTTAAATAGTCGCCGTTCTGTATCGCCTCGTAACCGGCGCGTTTTGTCTGATACCGCGCGAGGTCACCCTGCTCGGTGAATTTATCAGTGCCTTCCGACACGTGATTCCATGCCTCCGCGGCCTTGCGGAGGGCGAGTGCCTTGTTGGGATCGGTATCGCGCGCGAGGCGCCAGGCGAGCATCGCGTAATAATGGGCGTTAAAGTAATCGTGCTTTTTCGAGGCCGCGTCGGACCGGTCGAGCGCCTGAAGCGCGGAAATTCCCTTGTCGTCGCGGGCACCCGGCTCTTTGGCAACGCCTTCGGTGTTCGCGCTTCCTTCCTTCGCGCTTTCTTTCGCGGCTTCTGCGGGGCCTTCCTTCGTGCCGTCTGTCGCATTTGGAGCGCGCTCCGCGCGGAGGTACTGGCAGCGGTCCATGAGCTTCGTCGCCTCGGCGCTCTTCGGCCAAATCTGCAAAGCCGCGAGAAGGCGGAACTCCGCATTCTCCGGATCGTTCACCGCGAGCGATGCCCCGGCGACAGTGACGAACTCCCGGTAATCAACGCTCCGGTTCGTCGCGGAGGCCTGTTTGTTCCTGAGTAACGGGGAAACGCCCTCGGCCATGATAAAATACGCGGCAAGGCAAAATATACAAAGCGCAAACGCGCCCTTGAGATAGTCAATGAGAAGCGATGACCAGCGATCAACCTGATCGTCCGCATGAGCCTTAAAGGCGATCGCGTAACCGAGGAGAAGGCCGCTTATCTGCAGGGCCGGCATATAGGTAACGAACATAAGAACGCCCGTCCTGATCCGGTACGAAACGAGGTACGGAGCGATAAGCTCGGTCGGTATTGCCCGGGTAAATGCGAGAACCGCGCACACGGAGATACCCACGAGGTAATGGGCGAGAATCACCAGAAAGACGCGCCGGGTATCAGTCATCGAACGAAGCCTCCCCACCGCGCCGGATTTTGCGCACGATGAAAACCGCAATACCCACGATGAGGGAAAGCGCCGCCGCCGCGGAAAGAATGGCGGGAGAAACGAGAGCATCGGGAATGGCAGCCGGCATGAAGCGCCGGGCCGTATCGAAGGCAAGGCCGCCCGTCGTATGAGGGTATCCCATCAGTATAAACCGAAACGCGGTAAGAGCCAGGAGTGCGTTCAGGAGCCGCCATCCGCTTGCGTGGCACACAAAATAAAGGCAGCATAACAGCGCAAAAAAACTTCCGACGACCGAATAATACGCGACATCGCCGTTTGCTCCCGCCGCGCGGAACGATGCGAGGAGGTAATTCGCGTCGCGGGCGAGATGCGAAAGAAAGGACGGAATTTCGAGCCGGGACGCAATTAGGGGGTCTTTACCGCCAGCCGGCACCATAAGCAGCGCTCCCTGGGCCGATAACTGCTTTGTCGCGGTATCATAATCGGCTGAAGGATATACGCTCATCGCGAGACTCCCCGGCATTGCGGACCGGTCCGCTACAACCACCCCCCGGGCTCTTTTCCCCGCACCAGCCTCATCAAGCCAGAAAATGCGCTTTCCCGAATCGCCGTCCCGGATCAACCCCGGCGAAAAGAGCGTTGCTGAACCTTCAGGGGAAAGCGACGTGTCTGAAACCCCCGATCGGGCGACGGCGTACGCCATTCCCTTCGCGGAAAGCCGGTAGGAAAGCGGTATAAAGAAAATGACCGAAAGAGCGGCCAGGACAAGAATCAGCGGGAGGGACACGAAAAGGATGGTTCGGTGTCGCATCAGATAAAAGAAAAGATAGATAAAGGTGAGCATCAACGATAGCGGAAACAAATAAAGAGCAGAAGAGATTATTCCGCCGACGATGACGGAAAACTGTCCGGTGGACAGCGCCATGAGGGATGCATAGGATGCCGGAACGGTTACAAGCGATAAAAGGACAGCCCAGAGGATGAGATTGCCCAAAAAAACGACCGGAATCAGGATCGTGTTTTTCATATATAGAAAGATTATCATGCACCCTGCACGATTACAAGGCTTTTCTTTACTGTACAATGAATTCCGGAAGTAACGAACAAGTTATCCACAAGTTATACGGTGCTGGTTTCTGCAATAAACTATATTTCCTTGCCAGACAAAGGTTTTCAAAAATAGCCCTGAAATTTTCATTTTCATTTACAATTTGCTTATTTCTATACAATATAATGACTTACATTTAGTGTGATTATTCCATTCTCAAACATGGAATGCTTTGCATAAATACGCAAGGAAAGACAGCAGAATAATACAGGTTATCAACCGGGTTATGCACAAGTTGTTCACAGGAATAAAAAAAAGGATCGGAAACATATTTCCGATCCTTTCTCCATAACATTTTGCGGCTTTTTGAGGCGAAATCAGCCGAGGAAAACCTGCCCGTTGTTGTCAATTGCGAGGATAGTCTTGCATTCCGAACAACGGAAACGACCAGACTTGGTTGCTTTGAGTTTTTTCGAGCAAATGGGGCATGAAAAGATCTTCGGGAAGATCTCGGATTTGATTTCTACGCCGCTTGACCGGAAAAAATCAATGGAATCGGCAAGGGAATCCTTGATATTGAAAAATTGAGAGAATCCCAAAAGCTGGAAAACCTCGTACACCTTCGGCTGGATTTCGAGAAGGACAACATCGCCCCCCTTCGGTTTCACCGTTTTGAGGAACGCGGTAAAGGACCCGATACCGGTCGATGACACGTAATTAAGGGCTCCACAATTGAAAATGAGACGGATGAATCCCGCTTCGACGACTTTCGAAACACGCTTCTGGAAAAAGCTGGAATTATAGGTATCAATGTAACCATTGAGAAATAATACAATGCAACCATCTATATCATCAATTTTTTCCAGACGGATTTTAAGACTGTCGTCTTTTTCTTCATCAAATCCGGGAATAATGCTGTTATTATTCATACAACTCCTACCGTCCAGATTATCGGTTTTTTCTCCAATATCATTACTATAACATATAAAAATAAATTGTCAAATGACATGTGGAGCCCATCCTTTGTCAACCGGCAAAACGACCCCGTTAATTGCATCGTTTTTTAGCAAAAAAAGAGCCGAATCCGCCATTTCCCGCACGGAAATCAACTTTCCGTCCGGATTTTTCGCCGCAAGCTCCCGTTTCAGGGCAGAATCAAGATACTCGGTCTCGACAAAACCCGGACACACGACATTGCAGGTTATTCCCGAAGCTGCATATTCAAGGGCAACCGACTTCGCCAGCGACGAAAGCCCGGTTTTTGCCGCTGCATACGCCGCATTCGTCCTGAAACCCCGAATATCGTCGGTTCGCGTCCCGCCATACAGAAGGATTCGTCCCCACTGCGCCTCAACCATTGCGGGAAGCGCTGCCGAAACGAGCGCACCCGGAAATCCGAGATTAGCCCAGGCCATCGCCTGCCACTCATCCCGCGTTGTTCCGGATAGCGGCTTTTGCAGAAAAGGACCTCGCGCGACGACGAGGATTTCTGCGGAAGACGCCATGGTAAAAACTATAGCGCATTCGGACGAATTATCAAGATCCACCACATGAGATTCCGCTCCGGGAACGGAATGCCTGCCAACCGTCGAGACCGAAGCCCCTTCGGCCATCAAAGCCTCTGCAAGGGCGCGCCCTATGCCACCCGAACCACCGACGACGAGCGCCTTCTTGCCGCAAAAATCACTTTTCATTGCTTCTATCATAATCTGCCAATATTGACATAACAAGCGTCTTTTGAGGAAAATCGAGAGGTGACATCATTACCGTGCGCAATAGTGCTTTGCCGGCCCGAAGAGAGCCGGAACATAGGGTCGGTCTGCAGGGCCATGAAAAATATGGCCATCTCCGATCTCCGGATTGTCGGAAACCGGGAAGATTATTCCGAGGACCAGGTGAGAATTCTCGCGGTTCATGCTCCTGACGTATGGGAAGCTGCACGCTTTTTCGAGCCAAGCGTGGCGGGACTGCGGGAAGCGATCGCGGACTGCTCGATCGCGGGGGGCACCACGCGCCGCATGGGTCAAAAACGAAAATCCTGGGGAATGACGCCCGAGCAATTCGCGGGTAACGTCGCAAATGCAGGTTCCCGGGGAAAGGCCGCGATCGTGTTCGGAAACGAACGTACGGGCCTTACTGACGAGGAGCTTGACTGCTGCTCTGTTGCCGTGAATATTCCCTCAAGCCCCGACTTTCCCTCGCTTAACCTTTCGCACGCCGTGCAGCTCGTTTCCTACGCCCTTTTCCGCGCGCTCGACGGCCGCAAGCGCGGCTATGAGCCCATCACCCTTTCGCGCATCAACGAGATCGTCAGCTCGATCGGCGAAAGCACCGATCGCGTCGGACTTTTCAAAAACTCGGGCCGCGCGTATAACGACCGCTTTCTCTCGGAAATTTTCGCGCGCGCCGCGCTTTCCGAAACCGAGGCGCGAAGGATCGAGAGTCTCTTCCGAAAAATGTCCTACATCAATAAGGAAAGCGAGAGCTAGAAGTCGATCTGGTCATCGTCGATGACGCCGCACGATGTCGCGGAGACCGCGCGCGAAAGGCAATTAAACAGTTGGCGAACGTTTCCCGGCCAATGGTAGTCCTTGAGCTTTTCGAGCGCGCGGGTCGTGAGTACCGCACGCGGGTCGCCGAGATACCGCATCGCGATTGAAGGAATGTCCTCGGGATGCGCGCGGAGCGGCGGCACCGCTATCCGCAGAATGTCTATCCGGTACAGTAAATCTGCGCGGAACCGGCGGGAGGCAACCATTGATTGAAGATCACGATTCGTCGCGCAAATCAGACGGAATCGTACCGTGCGCCGCGTGTGAGAACCGAGCCGGCATACGACTCCGTCCTCGAGGACACGAAGAAACTTCGGCTGCAGCGTGATGCCAAGATCCCCGACCTCATCAAGAAAAAGCGATCCGCCATCGGCTTCCTCGAAAAGACCTTTACTGTCGCGGATGGCGCCCGTATAGCTTCCGCGGCATGCGCCGAAAAGCGCGCTTTCCGCGATCGATTCAGGAATGCACGTAACGTTGCAGGGAACGAATGGACCGGAAGAAACGGGTGACCATTCATGAACCATCTTCGCAACGAGTTCCTTTCCCGTTCCGGTCTCGCCAGTAATTATCACCGCGGCCCTCGAATCCTGAAGAGACTGTATCTGCGCGCGGAGCTCCACCATTTTCTCGCTTCCCCCGATCAAGACATCCTCAATGCCGGTGACAGGAGGGGTGCGCTCTCCTGAGCCGGACGAAAGTTTCGCGGTGCGACCATACGGCGGAGGCGCCTCCTGAGCAAGAGACACGGCATTCGCCGTTCTCGCAGTGATCTGCGTGCTCGCGGCATTCAACGTGCTCGCGGCATTCAACGTGCTCGCGACGGTCTGCGTGCTCGCATTCTGCGTGTTCGCAGCGTTCTGCGTGTTCGCAGCGTTCTGCGTGTTCGCAGCGTTCTGCGTGTTCGCCGCATTCTGCGTGCGCGCCGCGAGAGTGTTGTCGATTCGTTCCCGGAGAAAGGAAAAGCGGTACGGTATCGAAAAATAGCCAAGAGCGCCTGCTTGCCGGGTGAGGTCCTGAAAAGCGAGAGCGTATTCGCGGGAAAGGATAAAGACGGGTAAATTTTCGCGGGAGGAGATGAGGGCACGCAGCAGACCGGGAGGCCAGTGGCCCGTCAGGCCAATGTCAAACAACGCGAAATCAAAGGATCCGGTAGCGGCAAGGGCTGGAGCGTCGGTTAGCTCGGACGGAACGGTGACGGACCAGACGCGCCGCGAGCGATACACAAGTTCGCGGGCGTCATCAATGCGGGACGTGACGAAAAGGACTTTTTTCACTGGATTCTATCCTTTCCGGCGATTCCCCTTTTTAGTCCACGCTCATGCCGCAATCCGGAATAGCCGGTAATACAGAAGCAGGATGTTATACCATAAGTATTGGAATATTCTGAAAATTCTTAACGGATTTTTCAGGATCTGCGGAAAATACTCAAGCCCGCGTTCAAACGTCTTTTCCGGCACGCGTCGCTTGCGCTCGGAAAAAATATCGATCACGTCGTGGTTCCAGATGAAGATGCCGTTATGCAGTTTCGCGCGGTTCCGGTGTATCCAGCGTTGCCCGCCCGGAACGCCGTCACCGACGATGACGAGAGAGGGGTTCGCCTTGCCGATGGCGGTCTGGATATTCCGTTCCATGCTCTTGTGATAATACCCGGCAAAGCGACCGACGACGCTGAGTTTCGGGAAGGTGCTCCGCACGTTCCGCTCCGCCTGCAAAAGGCTGCGGTGCTGGGCGCCGAGAAGGTAGAGGGACTTATAGTATTTTTCGAGGGAGCCAAGTGTCCCGATGATGAAGTTAAAAGGCTGCCAGCGAACGGGTACTTTTTTCTTGAGAAAGCGCGCGCCGCGGATCAGGCTCTTCGAGGTCGGGATGACGAGCGAAGCCTTGAGCACCATGTTGCGAAACTCGCCCCGGTGACGGGCTTTGAGCACGTCGAGGATCGACACGAACATGATGTGCTGACATTCGTCGCGAGCGAGAAGCTCGAGCACGACCGGCTCAAGATCCTCGGGAGCGATAATGTCGAGAGGAACCTTCATGAAATCTATTCTTTCAACTGCCACTTTTCCGACTCCGTAATCGCGGATTGCGCCGCGGCTATTCCATAAATAGCGGCGGTTTCCGCCCTGAGAATATTCGTTCTGAAATGAACGGCGGAGAACCCCGCCCGGTAGAGCTCGGCGAGCTCGTCCTGCGTCATGCCGCCTTCCGGGCCGATGGCGAGCGCCACGATCTCCATGCGGGTATCAAGATACTCGTGGAGGGTTTTTCGCGCAAGGGGGGCTTCGGTCAGAACGAGGGCTGACGCGCGCCTGCCGGAGGAATACGCGCCCCACACATCCGCAATCCGGCTTACGGGGACGACCTCGGTCATTGCGGTCGGCACGGGTGAACCGCTTTGCTGACGAGCTTCGCGGACAATCCGTTCCCAGCGCGCGGAGCGCACAGCGGAATCTCCGTCGCGCGGCAGGCACCGCTCGCCGGACACGGGTACGATCGCGCTGACGCCGGTTTCCGTTGCCTGCCTGATAACCTGGTCCATTTTCGGCGCCTTGAGAAGCCACTGAAAAAGGATGATCCGGGGAAAATTTTCGGGGATTTCAGGAAGGGGGGGCATGGAATCGCCCGCTATCGCACTTGCAGAAGCAGTGCCAGGCGCCGGACTTCCTGAGGCTTGCGTGTTCGCCGGTGAAACCCCTGGAGCAACGCCAGCGCAAACGCCGGTGCCAGTGCCGGTACCGGAATTCCTGAACAGGCGGACGGTTTTGGCACGGGAATCAATTTTTTCGACAATCAGGGTATTGAGACTGCCGTCGGGGAACCTCGTCTCGACGGGATCACCGATCGCCAGCCTCAAGACCTGGACCAGATAGCGGTAGTCCCCTCCTTCGAGGGTTACCCTGCCGCCCGGAGGCGGCGTCTGGTCAAGGAGAAACTGTCTCATCTGGAATACAGCCTCATTTCGAAGCGGGCTTGCCCGTTTCAGCCTTGCCGGTTTCACCCTTGGTTGTCGCAGCCGCGCCATCGGCAGGCTTCGCGAGTTCCTGCAGCTCATGAACGGTCTTTACGTTCTTGAGAAGGGCGGGAACGTCTTCCTTGAGGAGGATATCGACGGCGGCCTTGAGCTGAATGTCGTATTCAGTGTCATAGAGCGGGCTGATGTGAGTGCGGTAATATTCCTGCGTCACGAGGCGTTTCAGAATCCGGACGTCGATCGCATACGTCTTCGCGAGCTCGCGGGCGAAGGTCTCTGCCTCAGCCGGTGTAAGCTTGGGCTTGTCGGCCACGAAATCCGCGAGGCGGGTCGTCTGGAGCAGCTCGCCCAAGGCCTTTTCCTCTGCCTCGGAAAGAGCCGGAAACAAAACCTCGCGGTCAGGCGGTATGCCAAGCTTGTCGATGTTCGCGTCGCTCGGGGTATAGTAGCGGGCCATCGTGATCTTCATCGCGTCACCGTTGAGGAGGTCGATAATCTGCTGGACGGAACCCTTTCCGTAACTCGTCTCGCCGACGAGGTAGGCGATCTTGTCGTCCTTGAGGGCGCCTGCGAGAATTTCGGACGCGCTCGCCGAACCCTTGTTGATCAGGATCACGATGGGAAGCTGGGGCTTGAACGTGGTATTCGACGGGCTCGCGTCAAACTCGCGGTTCTCGTAGGAAATGCGCGACTTGGTCGAAACGATGGGACCGTCGTCAATGAACTTGTCGGCGACGTCGACGACGCTCGTGATGAGCCCGCCGGGATTGTTCCGGAGATCGATGATAAGCCCTTTATAGCCCGCTTTCTTGAACGAATCGAGCGCTTCCTGGACGCGCTCCGCGGTAAGCGGGGTGAATTCGATAATGCGGAGATAGCCGAGCCCGTTATCCATCATTCCGTACTTGACGGTCGGAACCTCAATGAGGGCGCGTTTGAGGGTAACGGGGAATTCCATCTTTTTCCCGCGGCGGATCTTTACTGCCACGTCGGTGCCCACGGGCCCGCGGAGCTTGTCGAGAACCTGCTCCATCGTGATATCGGCCGTATCGGTACCGTCTATCGCGAGAATGAGGTCTCCGGGCTGAATGCCGGCCTTCCAGCCGGGGGTATCCTCGATCGGGGAGGCAACCTCGACCCATGCGGGTTTTTCAGGAGTAGACTCAAGCGGTTTGGTAATCGAAAGGCCAACGCCGCCGAAGGAACCGTTCGTGGTGTCCTTGAGACTCAGGCCCAAAAGGCTTTCGGTATCGATATAGGTGGTATAAGGATCCTTGAGCGAATCGAGCATCCCCTTCATGGCGCCTTCATACAGGACCTTCGGGTCAACCTCGTCGACGTAATTGTTCTCCACGAAGGAGAATACGTACTGGAAGAGCTGGAAATACCGCTCTGCGCTCCGGTCCTTATCGGTTTTCTCGAGGGCAAAAAGCGCCGGAGAAACGAGGATAAAAAAAAGCAGCACGGCGGAAAAAAGAGCCGCGCCACACCATGTTTTCTTTGAATTCATACGGTCATTGTCATGGGAAGAAAGCGGCTTGTCAAGCTGAATGACAGGACTTGACCGGCGACGGGTTGTTGCGTAGACTTCAATCAAATGCGATTCCGATCAGTACGCTACCCCGTATTCCTACTGTATGAACTCCTCAGGTTGTTCTTCCTGCTCAGGCAAGGCGCTTCTTCGGTAACGCTTACGCTACCGGTCACCTGGTTTGCGGCGGTCCCGCTTCTCGCACTCGTCCCGATCCTCTTTTTCATGCTCGCCATGGAAGAGGAACGTTTTGCCCCGTGGCTCCCCCTCATCAGCCTCGTCAAGGCGCTTGTCATCGTGTCCGTCGCCTTTTTCGTCGTCTCCTCGTTTCCGACCGCACTCCGGTTCGCGGCGTCGGGAGACCTCAGGATAATTCTTCCGCTCACGGGCGACGTGCTCGTCTGCATCGCCGACGGCGCTCTGGCCCTCTGGTGCCTCAGAAGGAGCCGAGTCCTATGCAGATAATCCCGGTCGCGAGCGGCAAGGGCGGAGTCGGAAAGAGCCTTCTCTCGGCGAACCTCGCCATTGCGCTCGGCCAGGCAGGAAAAAAAGTTCTCCTCGCAGACCTCGACCTCGGCGCGTCGAACCTCCATCTCGTCCTCGGCGTCCAGGCGCCGCGCGCGGGAATCGGCACCTTCCTGATGGGTGGAACGCCCTTCGAGGACGCGATCGTCGAAACCTCCTACAAAAACGTCCTTTTCGTCCCCGGCGACTCCGAGATTCCCGGCCTTACCGCACTCAAGGCGCCGCAAAAAACCGCGCTTACCCGAAACCTCATCAAACAGGACGTAGACTACCTCATTCTCGACCTTGGCGCCGGCACGCATCTCGGCATCCTTGACTTCTTTCTCATGTCGAACCGCGGCATCGTGGTCACCGCCCCGTCGGTAACCGCGACCCTCAACGCCTACCTCTTCCTGAAAAACTCGACCTTCAGGCTCATGTACAGCTGCTTCAAAAAAGGAACGCCCGCCTGGCAGTACCTCGAAAACCTGAAAAACGACTCGAGCTCGCTCCAGCGAATGTACATCCCGCGCATCATGGAAGAAGTCTCGCGAATCGACCCCGAGAGCGCGAAAAAATTCCGCGCCCGCGCGGAGGCCTTCCGTCCCCGTCTCGTCATGAACATGATCGACGACCCGAAGGACGCGGACAAGGCGCTCAAAATCAGGCGATCGTGCCGCGAATACCTGAACATCGACCTTGAGCATCTCGGCGTCATCTACCGCGACGCCGTTCAGGACACCGCGCTCGCCTCGCGCCTGCCCGTTATCGTGTACAAACCCCAGGCCATCATTTCGCAGGCGGTGTACCGCATCGCCGACAAGATCATCCAGACCGAGGCAGAAGACGCCTTCAATGACCCCGATTTTACCGACGAGAGCTTCCAGTCAGCAGAGATGGAAGCGGCGATAGACTTCGAATCGAAAATGGATTACGTGGAGGAACTGGTCGGTTCGGGAACTCTCTCGATGGGGGATCTCGCAGAGACGATCAAGTCGCAGCAATATGAAATTTCGGTCTTGCGCAAGGAAAACAACCTTCTCAAGAACAAGATAGCCAAAGCCCTCCAGCAGGGCTTCAGGCTCTGATCGGGAGAAGCCCAACAGTATGGCAAAACACGATTGGACGCTGGAAGAAAACCCAAAAAACAAACGCTGGTTTCTCAACATTCCCGAGGGACTGGGCGAGGAAAGTTACCCCTCCGTCGATGATGTAAAGTTCCGGGCAGCCGAGCGCGGCATCGACCAATACAGACTCTGCTCCGACGCGACGCTCGAGAAAAATCTCGGGAAGGCGCGCGCGCTCCCGGGAGAGGAGTTTTCCTTTCCCGTCGTCATCGAACCAACCTTCGACGTCAGACTCACCGTCAGTCAGGACAAAACCCGCGCCACGCTCTATATCCGCAAGGCGTCGGACAGGCGCGACTACGTCGACCTCCGGCTCGTATCGGCCGCGATCAACAATAGCGGCGTCAAAGGCATCGACGTCGACCGGCTCAAGGAAAAAATTTTTTCATTCTCGAAAAGCCCGATCATGGAGCTTGAGGACTACCTCCTCGCCGAGGGAAAGCCCGCAGGCAGGGGAAAGGATCGCGCGCTCATCGACAAGGTCGAGTGGATTCCCGAGGATGAGGCAAAAGAAATCGCATCACGCATCGGGGACCATGCAAGGACCGGCGGCGCCGAAGCAGGCTCGCTCAGGCTCGCGCACGTAAGCAAAGACCAGATACTCTTCGAGATCTCTCCCGTCGAACGGGGAGAGCCGGGCGCCGACGTGTACGGCAAGGAAATCCCCGGGCTTCCCGGAAACGATCCGTATTTCCAGATGGGCGAAAACGTGACGCTCGGGCCTGCGGGAATCAAGGCTGAAAAGGCAGGACTCCTCGTAGCGTCGGGAGAGGGAACCTCTCTTTCCATGTACGTGCTCCCCTTTCAGGACGGCAAGGCGACCGCAATCGTTTCCAGCGACAGCCTGACGGTGAGCCTCATCCTCGAAAGCGAGATGGGCCACGGAAAGCCGCTTACCGTCGAGATGGCCAACGCCGCACTCGATGAAAAGAAAATTCGCGGAAACGTGAAGGCGGAGATAATCCCCGACGCGGTAGCCGAAGTGCGCGCGACGAGAAAAAGCTGCGAGATAGTTCTGTTCAGGGGATCGAAACCCGTAACGCCGAACGGACACCGTGTCGTTCATTTTACCGATATCCCGGAAACCGGCAAGGCAGTCAACGTCAAGGCCGGAGACCGCATTCTCTCGCTCGAAAAACTTCCCGCAGGCTCGGACGGCATCGACGTCTTCGGCAACGTGCTCAAGGCTTCCACCGCGGGACACGAAGAAACGCCCGAACACGACGACACGATAAGCGAAGAAGCCGAAGGCGGAGTCACCGTATTCAAGGCGCGGATCGCGGGAGAGCTGTGCATCCATGGCTCGAAGTGGTCAGTCTCGGACACGCGAAACGCGACCGGAGACGTTGACGACAAGCAGGGAGACATCGACTTCCCGGGGAACCTCATGCTCACCGGCAACGTCATGAACGGACGCTCGGTAAAGGCGGCGGGAAACCTGACCATCAACGGAAACGCCGGAGCCTCACTCGTACAGTCGGGCGGAACGCTCGCGATGACCGGCGGAGTCAAGGGCGGAAGCCGCGGAACCGCGTGGGCCCGTCAGGACATCAACCTCGGCTTCGCCGAGAACGCGAGGATACTCGCGGGACAAAACATAAACATCGAAAAATACTGCTTCCAGTGCATGGCGAAGACCGGCGGACAGCTCATCATGAAGGGCTCTCCCGGCGTTCTCCTCGGCGGCAGCGTGCGCGCGTCAAAGGGCATCGAGGTCTACGAGCTCGGTTCCGACAAGACGATCAGGACGCTCGTCTCCTTCGGGCAAAACTATCTCGTGGGAGACCAGATCGAGGTCTGCGAGAGAGAGAGCGCGAAGATCCGCGAGACGGTCGAGAAAATCAACACCGAAATGGAAAAGCTCGCGAACACCGATCCGCGCATCCACGAACTCCGCAGAAGAAAACTCGAACTCCTCAAGCGAAACGACAAGCTGACCGTTCGCGTCTTCACGCTCAAGGAACAGTTCGAAACCCATATCATTTCGCACGTGAGAGTCGACAATACCGTATACCCCGGCGTCGTGCTTGAAAGCCACGGCCGCTACTACGAGGTCAGGAAAATGCAGAACCACGTTATCTTTTCCTTTGACCAGCGCACCGGCCAGATCGTGTGCCGCCCGATAGACTGATAAAACAATCACAAAGACCGAGGAGTAACCCATGTTCCTGAGCATCGCGTATCCATCGTGGATTCATCCCGAAATCATTTCCGCGTTTCCGTTTCTTCGCTGGTACGGCCTCATGTACGTCTTCGCGTTCGCGACCGCGTATTTTCTTTTTCGTACGCAAGTGCGCAAGGGAGAACTGCAGAGCGCCGAAGGGAGAACCGAGGCGACGAGCGACGACGAGGTCTTGAGCTTCTTTACCTGGGGGATCTTTGGGCTTCTCATCGGCGCGCGCATATTCGCAACGCTCGTCTACGATGTTTCCGGAGACTACTGGCGCCAGCCCTGGCTCATCTTCTGGCCGTTCGGCGCCTCGGGCGAGTGGACGGGATTGCAGGGGATGTCGTACCACGGCGGTTTCGTCGGCGGTTTTTTCGGCATGCTTTTATGGTCAATCCGCTACAAGCGAGATTTCCTCGCCTGGTGCGACACGATGGCCGCATCCATCCCGCTCGGCTACACCTTCGGCCGGATCGGCAACTTCATGAACGGAGAACTCTACGGGCGCATAACGACGAGCCCGCTCGGCATGGTATTCCCCGACGCCCCACGGCTCCCGCTTTCCTCAGACTGGGTCACTGCAACCGCGCTCAAGCTCGGACTTTCGATTCCGCAGGGAGCGCTCGAGATCAACTTGCCCCGGCATCCGAGCCAGCTCTATGAAGCGTGCTTCGAAGGCCTCGTGCTCTGGCTTGTCCTCTGGTTTATTTTCCGGAAAAAGCGGCCCTTCAACGGATTTCTTACCGCGGTTTACACGATCGGCTACGGCCTCGTTCGCTTCGTGATCGAGTACTTCCGCGAACCCGACGCGGACATAGGGTACCGGATTACCGCGGGCGGCAACCCCGCGCCCATTTACGTGAACGACTCCCTCTTCAATCTCTCGACCGGGCAAATCCTGTGCTCGGTGATGATCCTCGGAGGCATCGCGTTTCTCGTCATTCGCGCGCTCCAGACCCGAAAAAAGGTAAACGCACATGGCAAATAACGGCATGCATATGATGGGCGCATTCAACGACCATCTCGACGAAATTCGCTCGTCCCTCTACCGTCTCCTCGACTTCGAAGAAGGCGACTGGTCAGAAAAAAAGAACCTCGCGAAACGCGAGGTTCTCAATGCGATAAACGAACTCAGGATCAAGGCGGAAAACCTGTAGGTTTCCGCCCGAGTCTTACTTGCCGAGAACTTCGGCGAGCTTTTCCGCCGTGAAGCCGAGGTGGCTTGCGACCTTGTTCGCGGGACCGGACTCGCCGAAGCGGTCGATCGAGAAGTTGTCTTCCTTTGAAGAAACCCAACCTTCCCAACCCATTCTGACGCCGGCTTCCGCCGTGACCACCCGAATCTTGCCCGGCTCTCCGCCGAGGATTGCGTTCTGGATCACCGGGCTCTGCGCCTCGAAGAGTTCCTTCGACATGACCGACACAACGCGGATCTTCTTTCCGGGGACGAGCGCCGCGGCAGCGATTGCCATCGAGACTTCGGAACCGGTCGCGAGCACCGTGATGTCAGGCTTGTCGCTTCCCTTGCGCGCAACGTAGGCGCCGCACTCGATCGTGTGCTTCCAGTCCGGATCGTCTTTCGCGAAAACCGCGATGTTCTGCCGCGTGAGCGCGAGGCACACAGGTCCGTCCTTGCGGGAAAGGGCCATCTTCCAGGCGAGCGCGGTTTCCTCCGCGTCGGCCGGGCGATACACGTGCACGTTCGGGATTGCGCGGAGCGACGCGATCGTCTCGATCGGCTGATGGGTCGGACCGTCTTCGCCGACGTAGATCGAGTCGTGCGTAAGCACATAAATGGACGGGAGCTTCATCAGCGCCGAAAGGCGGAGTGCGGGCCTGAGGTAGTCAGCGAACACGAGGAAGGTCGCCGAGAAGGAGCGGAATCCGCCGTGGATCTGAATACCGTTCGAGATAGCGGCCATGCCGAACTCGCGCACGCCGTAATGGATGTAGCGGCCCGCGGGGCTCGCCGCGCCGTACGCCACAGCGCCCTTGATGCCGACGGCGTTCGGGCCCTGAAGGTCGGCGGATCCGCCGATGAGGTTCGGAATGGCAGCGGCAAAAGCGTTAAGCGCGGTATTGCTCGCGGTGCGGGTCGCGATGCTCTCGCCTTCCTTGAAGGTCGGAATCACGGCTGCGGCAAGAGAGGCCGCATCGATTCCGCCGGGCGCAAAGGCCGCGTCCCAGGCTTTCTTGAGCTCGGGGTTTTTCGCGGCCCAGGCGGCGAACAGAGTCTTCCATTCGGCTTCGCCTGCGGCAAGCGCTTTCCGGCGCTCGGCGAAAAAGGCATAGGCTTCGGGTGCGACGAAGAAATCTTTCGAAGGGTCGAGTCCGAGGCATTTCTTCGCATCGGCGATTCCTTCGGGACCGAGAGGCGCGCCATGGGCTTTCGAGGAGCCGCAGACGCTCGGCGCGCCCTTTCCGATCACGGACTTGAGCATGACGAGAGAGGGCTTGCCGGACTTCTTCGCCTCGGCGACGAGGCTCTCGATGCCTGCGTAGTCGTACATATCACCGTGAAGGACGTTCCAGCCGTACGCCTCGTAGCGTTTGGCGATGTCCTCGGTGAAGGTCATGTCGGTCGAGCCGTCGATGCAGATGCGGTTTTCGTCATAGAAAACGACGAGCTTTGAAAGATTGTGGTGACCGGCGAAGCTCGAAGCCTCGGAGGAAACGCCTTCCATGAGGCAGCCTTCGCCGACGAGGGCGTAGGTATAATGGTTGACGATCTTGTGCTCGGGTGTGTTAAAGCGAGCGGCAAGCATGGTTTCCGCGATCGCCATGCCGACTGCGGACGAAACGCCCTGACCGAGGGGACCGGAGGTGATTTCAACGCCTGCGGTATAACCGTACTCGGGATGTCCCGGGCAGCGGGAACCGACCTGACGGAAGTTTTTGACGTCGTCGAGGGACACGTCATAGCCCGAAAGATGCAGGATTGAATACAGGAACATCGACCCGTGTCCCGCAGAAAGGACAAAGCGGTCGCGATCGGCCCAGGCGGGATCGGCGGGATTGTGCTTCAGGATCTTGCCATACAAGACGGCGGCAAGTTCGGCGGCGCCGAGGGGAAGCCCGGGGTGACCCGAATTCGCTTTCTGGACGGCGTCCATTGCGAGGCTCCGGACGGAAAGCGCGACGGGATCAAGTTCATTACTCATTATTTTGCTCCTTACATGGGAATCTAAATACAATATTAAAGGTATTTTTGTATCACAGAAATCATTTCTTCGGTATCGGGCTTTTCCCTCAGGGCGTCCCGAAACGCCTCCTGCTGGAGCAGCCAGGAAAGACGGGAAAGCACCTTGAGGTGATTCGCGGAACCGGTCGACAGAATGAGAAAAAGGACGAAAACGGGCTTGCCGTCCATTGCGTCAAAATTGACCGGTCGGTCGAGAAAACACACGTATACGCGCTGGTCTCCCTCATGGGCGACAAGCGGGGTGCGCGGATGCGGAAGCGCAATCCCGTTTCCGACTGAGGTCGTCATGAGCCGCTCGCGCTCGATGAGACCCGAAAGAAGGGTTGCCGACTCGATGCCTGCAGGAAGGGAAATATGGGTGACCAGATCGCCAAAAACGGCGTCGGGAGTATTGCCCCTGATGTTGTAGTACACGCCGCCCGCGCGAATCATCCGGACGAGCTCATCGGGTTCATTCATCAGGGGGATCCTCCTTCATTTTCTTCTTGAGAAGCGAGAAGTTTTTCTTCTTTAACTCGGGAAGCGCTTCGAGAATCGCGGTCTTGATATCGAAAAAACTGTCTTCCATGCTTTCGACCGAAGCCCACAGCGAGTCGATCGTGTCTTCCGTCCGCGGCGCGAGCCGGGCTTTTGACGGCTCTCCTTCGGGCAGGAAATAGTCGGTGTCGAGCGCCTCGATGCCCGAAACCGCGTGATTGAGAAGCTGGCTCAAGACCACGGCGCCCTGCTCGGGAACCGCGTCCGGATTGATCTTCGAGGATTTAAGCATCAGGACGAAATCCGACAGCGCGTTATGGAGCTCGATGTACCGGCTTCGAAGCAGGGCGGAATCATGATCGGCAAACCAGTTATAGTCGGTCGCGAAGTCCCGGTAAAAGCGCATAAGCTCGCGCTCAAGGATCGGAATGCACAGAGATACCACGCTCGACTTTATGGGGAATATACGCTCGAGCAGGGGTTTGACCCCGTTCTCCTTGCGATGGAGCGCGTCAAGCACGTATGAATCGAGAACCAGATCGGTGAAGGGCATTCCGAGATGGGCAAAGATTTCCTCGGTCACGCTTCCGGGAGAGGAAACCATGGCCATGTCCCAGGAACCCTGCGCGGGGATTTCCTTGTCCGTAAACCAGAGCCGGGTCTCGATGCCATACGGCTCGACCGATACCCGATGAGTCCACTTCAGGAACTCGCCCATCGTCGCTTCGTTCGGCGTAAAAAGCTTGTCCTGCCCGAGGAACCAGGCAAAGCAGAGCTGTTCATCGATTGCCGCGCCGGGGCCGCCGAGCTCGAAGGACCGCAGGAGGTTTTCCTCAAAATATAAAAGCCATTCCGCGCGCGCGTCTCCCGAGAGATCCGCCTCGCTTATCGTCGAGAGGTCAAAAATACCCTTCGACCAATCGACCACGGTCGCGACAAGCCGGTCGCCCGGCTTGAAATTGACGTCCCAGTAAACGGACCGCAAATTCACGACGGAAACGGGAAAAACGGACGGATCGCAATAATCCGAGGGAGAAAAAAGCTCGGCGTTTTCCTCGTTGTCGAGGGCGAGGTATTGCGGAATATATTCGTCGCCGAACAGGGCATAATGCGGATAGACTTCCTCGGGAGACACCTCGAGGACGAGCCGGGTAAGTTCTTCGCCCTTGTAGCGGAAAACGAATTCATTGGGAAGGACGGAAGGGTCGTAAAAGGGAACGAGGCGGGAGCCGGGAATGAGAATTCCGTCGGCTATCTCTTCTTTGGTCGGGATGATGACGACCGGTTTGCCCGTAAAAAGGCCCGCCCGGGTAAGCCAGGTTTCGGCGTCCTCGTCAAAGGCGGGGTTGAGAAACGCGAGCTGATTGTATGAAAGATAGTCGGCAAGTTCTTCGCGCGCGGCGCGTCCCGACGGTTCGCCGAGATATTCGAGCAGCCCTTGCAGGGTAAAGGGCTCGATCGCCGTCTGCAGAAACTCTGTCAGTCTGTCTTCGGTGTGATCCCTCATCACCTCTATAATATACCATGTTGGTAAAAGAGAATAGCAGGAATGTGGGGATGAGGGGCGTTGCGCGCTGGCAGGCGGATCATCATGGACCGTACTGGCAGACCCAACTACGTTCAGTGTTTCATTTTGACCCGCATGAGTGCTATTTTCTGACACATACTGAGAAAGAAAGACTCGTCCCGGAGGTGAAAAGGCCGGTAACCGGCCGTTTTCATGCATTCCAAAGCCTGCACTAAATACAATATTTCATTACAATGCAACGATTTACTACAATTCCATACTGAAAATCCTTGGTTGGCACGGTTTTTGCTAAATATTATATGTCCGCGTGTGACGCGGCTTAATATACCAAGTATCCAGTTATGGAGGTTTACTATGAACACACTGAGACTTTTCAACCCGACAATTTCGTCCGACGTATTCGATGCCTTTAACCGCGATCTCGGCTTTCTGGGATCTTTTGGAAGCGCACCCGCGGTAGCGCCCCGTGTCGACGTCCGTGAAACCGCAAACGCCTACCTGATGGACATGGATCTTCCCGGACTATCCGAGAAGGACGTCGAGATCAGCCTGAAAGACCGGGTCCTGACAATCGCTTCGGTCAAGGAAGCGGAAACCGAAGAAAAGAAAGCTGACGACAACGGCGAGTACCTGATCCGCGAGCGTCGAGAATCTGCCTTTGAGCGCCAGTTTACCCTCCCCGAGGATATTGACGCGGAAAAGGTCGACGCGACCTTCAAAAATGGAGTACTTTCCATTTCCATCGCGCGGAGACCCGAGGCACAAGCACGGCAAATCCTGATCAAGACGGCATAACGGCCCCGAGCACAGCAGGCAATCCTTTTTCAAAGGCCGGCGGACTTCTCTCCCCGCCGGTCTTTTTCTATTTTATACGCCGATTTTTTTACGCGCCCTTTTCTGTTTCTCGCTTGCCCTTACATCGGGCAATGGGCTAAACTCCGCCCCATGAAAACACCACAAACCAAAGGGAGCGCGCACAGCGTTCCCGGGGGAGAAGCCACGCGCTCCTCTCTCCGGCCCGAAGAAACTGCCTTCGCCGGATCCCGTTTCTTGCCGGTAATCACCGGACTCTTTGTCGGGATCCTGATTCTCTCGAACGTCCTTGCGTCAAAGATGGTCCGTATCGGACCCGCCGTGTTTGACGGAGGAACCCTCCTTTTCCCGCTGTCATACATATTCGGCGACGTGCTTACCGAGGTTTACGGCTATAAAGCCTCCCGGAAAGTAATCTGGACGGGATTTGCCATGCTCATCCTGATGGCGGCGAATATCTGGTTTATCGGGATGCTTCCCGCCGACCCGAGCTGGCCCTTTCAGGCGGACTTCAACAACATTTTGCTCCAGATGCCCCGCATCGTGCTCGCGAGCATCGTTGCGTATTTCGCGGGAGAATGGTCAAACTCGGTTGTCCTTTCGCGGCTGAAAATCATCACGAACGGCAAAATGCTCTGGGCGCGGACGATCGGCTCGACCCTCGTGGGAGAATTCCTCGATTCGGTCCTTTTTGTCGCCATCGCTTTCACCGGCCTCTATCCGCCGGAAGTGCTCGTCATCATGGCTATTTCGAACTATCTCTTCAAAACCGCCATCGAGGTGGCTTTTACGCCCGTAACGTATGCGGTCGTGGGCTTCGTAAAGAAGCGCGAAGAGCTCGACGTGTATGATCACGGGGTACGCTACAACCCCCTGCCGGTCGATTAGTCTTTCCCAAAGCTGGAATATCAGATATACTTTCCCGATATGGGTAAAACCTTTGTTTTCGTAAATCAAAAAGGCGGGGTGGGCAAAACCACCTCCGCTATAAATATCGGTGCCTACCTCGCCCTCGCCGGAAAGAAAACCCTGCTCGTCGACTTTGACTCCCAGGGAAACATGACCTCCGGCGTCGGTGCGGATCGGGAAAAACCGACGGTCTACGATCTCCTCGCGGGAACCGCTCCCGCGTCATCGGTTATCCGCAAATCCGCAATTCCCGGACTTTCGGTCATTCCCGCGTCAATCGACCTTTCAGGCGCGGCTATCGAGCTCGTCGACCAGGAAAAACGCGAATACTTTCTCAAGGGAGCGCTTGAGCCCCTGAAAGCGGACTTCGACTTTATCCTGATCGACTGCCCGCCCTCGCTCGGGATCCTTACCCTGAACGGACTCGTCGCCGCCGACGAAGTCCTCATCCCGCTTCAGTGCGAGTACTTCGCGCTCGAGGGACTTACCCTCCTCCTGCAGACGGTCAAACGCGTGCAGAAGACCCTCAACCCCGAGCTCGACATCGGCGGAATTTTCTTTACCATGTATGACTCCCGAACCCGGCTCGCGCAGGACGTTGTCCAGCAAGTGACTTCCTATTTCAAGGACCGGGTTTTCCGCACGATCATCCCACGCAACGTTCGCCTCTCCGAGGCGCCCTCGCACGGGCTCCCGATCTGCAAGTACGACGCCCTGTGCGTCGGCGCGCGGAGCTATGAAAAACTCGCGAAAGAGGTGCTTGAACGTGGCTAAAATGGGCGGACTCGGAAGGGGACTCGACGCGCTCCTCGAAGACAGCGACCTGAGGCAAAACGCCCAGGGCGGGTCAACGGAGCAAAGCGGCGCGGGCACCGAACTATTCATCAATCCTTCGCTTCTCAAGCCGAATCCCCACCAGCCCCGGCAGGAATTCGACGAAGAGGCGCTCAAGGAACTCGCGGACTCCATCCGGGAACACGGCATCATTCAGCCGATCATCGCCGAGGACGCAGGCGACGGCACGTACTTTATCATCGCAGGTGAGCGGCGCACCCGGGCGGCACGCCTCGCGGGGCTTTCGAAAGTTCCCGTCATCATCAAGAAATTCTCCGACGGACGAAAGCTCGAGATCGCGCTCATAGAAAACATTCAGCGCGAAAACCTGAACCCGGTCGAAGAGGCGCAAGCCTACCACCGGCTCATGGCGCTCAGCAATCTCAACCAGGAAGAAGCCGCGGCGCGGGTTGGCAAAAACCGGTCGACCGTCGCGAACGCGCTCAGGCTCCTCAAGCTTCCCGAGGACATGCTTTCGTCGCTCGCGCAGGGGCAAATCACCCCGGGTCACGCGCGCGCAATCCTTTCCGTGCTCAATCCCGCCGACCAGCGCATCCTTTTCGGACGTATCGTCGGAAACGCGCTTTCCGTGCGCGACACCGAGCGAATGGCGGCAGAGCTCAACGGCGGAAGCCGGGCGGGCACCGATGCGGGCAAAAAAAAGAAAGACAAGGATTCCGACTCGGACATCATCAAGAATATCGAAGTTCGCAGCATCGAGCAAAAATTCATCGACGCCCTCGGCACGAAGGTTTCCATGAAGGGAAACCTCGAGCGCGGCACCATCGAAATATCTTATTTTTCCCGGGACGATCTCGAGCGCATTTTCGACATCATCGGCGAAAACAAGGCCTAACCCCTTCTGACGGTAAACTCCCGCCGGGGTTCCTGCTCCATAAGCTCCCGCTTCCGCTTTTCCGCGTCGTGGAGCATCTCCTGTATCCGAAAACGCTTTTCTCCCTTGACCGGCTGACGGCGCACCCACGCGCCGCCCGGCTGGAGATAGTGCGCCTTCTCGTTGTCGGAAAAATACTGCATGAGGATATCGACAATCGTCTTCCTGACGCTTTCCTGCAAGATCGGGAACATCAGCTCGACGCGTCGATCGAGGTTGCGCGGCATCCAGTCGGCGCTCGCGAGATAAAGCTCGTCCGCCCCCGAATTCTCGAACCAGAATATTCGCGTATGCTCAAGATACCGGTCGATGACGCTCACCACGGTTATGTTTTCGCTCATGCCCGGAACGCCGGGAACGAGCATGCACACGCCGCGAACGTTGAGCAAGACCTTTACCCCTGCGCGGCTCGCGCGATAGAGCGCGTCGATGATCTCGGGGTCAGCGAGGCTGTTCACCTTCACGACGATTTTTCCCTGATGCTCCGGAACCGACCGGTCTATCTCCCGCGCGATGAGCGCGAGAAGCTTGGGCTTGAGATCGATCGGCGCCATGACGAGACGGCGCGTGGACATAATCACGGAGTAACCCGAGATCATGTTGAAGAAAAGCGTCGCGTCGTTCGCGATTTCCTGATTGGACGTAAGGAGCGACATGTCGACGTAAAAGCGTGCGGTCTTGTCGTTATAGTTGCCGGTTGAAAGGTGCACGTAACGGCGAATACCGTCCGTCTCTTTCCTGACCACGAGGAGAATCTTCGCGTGCACCTTGAGCCGCGCGATACCGTACACGACGATAACGCCGACGTCCTCGAGGCGGTGCGCCCAGGAAATATTGCGCTCCTCGTCGAAGCGCGCCTTGAGCTCGACGAAAACCGTGACGTGCTTACCGGATCTCGCGGCCCGCTCGAGCGCGCGGATGATCGGCGAGTCGCCGCTCGTGCGATAGAGCGTCATCTTGATCGCGAGGACGGAAGGATCGTCGACCGCGTCGTTGATAAAGCGGAGAACCGGCTCGTATGAATGGTACGGCACGTGAAGCAGTATGTCGGTGCGCTTGAGTTCGTCCCACAGGGGCGTGTCCTCGGGTACTTCGGGCGGCCAGTAATTTTGCCAGGCCTCGTTGCGAAGCCGGTCCGCGCCCTCGACGTTCACGAGGTCACCGAGCGTCGCGAGGTCGAGCGGTCCGGGAACGCGATACACGTCTTCCTCTCCGAGGCCCATTCCTTCCCGAAGGAAGGAAAGTATCGCGGGGCTTTCGCCCGTGCAGATAAGACGGACGGGTATCGACGACTGCCGCGAGACGATCACTTCCTGCATCGCCTTTATAAAGTCGCCGTCGCGGTCTTCGTCAACCGCGCGGTCTGCGTCGCGCGACACCTTGAAAAGAAGGCTCTCGTCGATCGTGAACCCGGGGAAGAGGCGCTGACCGAAGGTCCTGACGACGTCGTCAAGAAGGGTAAAGCGCTGCTTGCCGTCGCTTGACGGAAGCCACACGACGCGGGGAATTGACGCGGGGATTTGAACGATCGCGAGCGGAGACGCGGGCTCGGGAGAGTCATCACCGGAGACTCCGCTTATGACGCCGGTACGCTCGAGAAAAGAGGCGAGCGGACCCGAGGGAATCGCGATATTGCTCCGGAGAAGGAAGGCGGCGTGAAGCCTAAGGTTCGCGATGCTCGGCAAGGCGCCCGCTCCTGTCCTCAAGGGAGTGAGAAGCGGGAAAACGTCCGACATGAAGAACGCGTCGAGAAAGGCGATATGCTCCTGCGAAAGATGCGCCGGCGGTACGTACAGGATTCCCTCGGCGGCGAGACCGGGGAGTATTTCGCCCAGAAGGCATTCGTATTGAATGTCGATGAGCTCGTGCACGCGCGCCGAGATAAGCGAGAGCTGCTCGCGGGCGCGAAGGCCCGCCTCGTCACGGACTTCCGGATCGCGAAGGCTTTGTTCCTTCAGGCTTGCGACGCGAACCATAAAAAACTCGTCGAAGTTCGACGACACGATCGTGAGAAACCGGAGCCGCTCGAGCAGCGGAACGGTTTTTTGCCGCGCCTCGTCAAGCACCCGCGCATTGAACTCGATCCACGACAGATCCCTGCTGAAATAGGAGAATGCGCTTTCGTTCATATAAGACCCTTACCTTTTTTTTCCATCGTTATGCATGGCCGCTCACGCCATGACGAGCTTGTAGCCGAAGATATCCTCGAAGAGGTCGGCCTTCTCGACGAGCGCGAGCCGCTCGAGGGTAACGTCATGCGTGCCGCGCGCGCGCAAAAGCAGCGTGTCGCGCGAAAGCTCGACGTCGAAATCCTCGATATGCTGCGAGTGGCCCCGGTCGAGCGCGTCGGCGACCCTGAGAAGCGCGGAGAGCTTGAGCACCATGGTGCGCTCGGTGCGCTGGAGCGAGGAATAGCCGGGATGCGAGGAATTGGGCAGCTCCGCGCGGTGATAGCGGACGACGTTGCACACGACGTTCATGTCGTCCTTGTTGAGCCCGAATATATCCGAGTGGGCGATGATGTACTGGCTGTGGATGTGATGGTCGCTCTGCCTGATGAACGCGCCGACGTCGTGAAGGATCGCCGCGGTCTCGAGGAGAAGCCGCGCGTGGCGGTCGAGGCCGAGCTCGCTTTCCAGGCAGTCGAAAAGCTTGAGCGCTATTCTGGTGACGTAGCGGGAGTGTTCCTCGTCGAGATGGAATTTCTTGCCGAGATTTATCGCCGAGGCGACGACCTGATTGTAGAATTCCTCGCGCACGATGTGGTCAGGTCCGGCGAGCTGCGAGAGGATGACGCCTTCGCGGATCGAAAGGTTCGGGACGACCACGGTCTCGGCGCCGGTCATCTCGAGAAAGAAACGGTAGGTCAAAAGGCCGGGAACGAGAGACTCCGCCTCGCTGTAGCCGATGCGGAAGCGGTGGACGATTTCCTCGACCGTGCAGCCCGTGATGCGGTCAACGAAGGCGACGAAGTCCTCGCGCTTGATGGTCGCGTGAAGGTCAGTCACCTGCGTGCCGACCGAGCGCGCAACGAGCCGCGCGTCCGAGCCGATCGCGATGATCTGCCTCACCTGATCGAGCCTGAGTTCGTTATTGAGGTTATCTGCCGTCGTGCGCACGTTGTCCGCAAGAAATCGCCGCATGTCCTTCGCGGAGCCCATCATCGCCTTTATCTGCTGCTCGATGATGACGGTGCCAAGCCTGAAGCTGTGGGCCGCGACCATCTTCCCCTTCTGGAGAAGCATGATCTCGGTCGAGCCGCCGCCGACGTCCATGATGATGGAATTCATTTTTGAAAGCGTCTCGGGCGCGTCCCGAAGCGCGTAGTCGACGACGAGATACATGAGACGGTTTTCCTCGATGCCGTCGATAACCTTCACCCGGAAGCCGGTCTTCACCGCGACGCGATCGAGTACCGAATCGCGGTTCTTTGCCTCGCGGAACGCGCTCGTCGCCACGACGGTAACGTGGTCGTCGGTAATGTTCCAGCCGGCGAGAATTTCGCGGTAACGGTTGAGTATGGCAAGGCACTGGAGCAGCGACTCGCGGGAAATGCTCCCCGAGGTAAAGACGTCGCGGCCCAGGGAAAGCGTGCGCTCGGCGCGGTCAATGACCTCCCAGCGCCCGTCGTCCGCAACCTGCGCGACGAGGAGACGAATCCCCGTCGCGCCGATCTCTATTACGGCTTCGAGCCATGAGCGTATTGTCGTGTCGTATTCGGAATCCTTTACCATACCGCCGCGCTGCCTTCCCAAACGAGCATAAGCGCCCCTCGTGAGGTTTTCATGAGAGCCGCGTCAAAGTTTGTCGATAAGCATCGAGCATTTGCCCGACGGGATGGGCAGGGTCTTCTTTTTCTGGCCGAGAATATTGATCGTGAAGTAATAGAGCTTCTCGCTTTCCATGTGAATCTCCCAACCGCGAAGGCTCTTGTTCGAGAGTATCGTGATGAGGTTCCGCTTGAGGCTCAAGTTCTCGATTCCCATGACCTCGAGGTTCGGGATGATCCAGTCGACGGTCTTGCGCGGCAAGCTGATCGAAAGTCCGATGATGTTCTCGATCATGAGCGCGATCGTCGAAAGTCCTGTGTATGGAAGATATTGGCGTCGGGGGAAGCCTTCCTTGCCGGGCCACTGCGCGGGGCCTTCCTTCTGGGGCATGTACGCCTCCCAGAGACAACCCTTGTTGTGCTCGCCGTTCGGGGAGAGCGCGTCGAGCACGTAGTAGAGATGCCTGATCGCGCACTCGCGGGCGAGGTCCCAGCGCTGGTATTTCTCGAGTCCTTTGACGACCATGAAGGTGAACGGCGCGAAAACGCTGCCCCGGTAACCCATGCCGCGCTCGTCGAACTCGGGGTCGTCCGCCGAAAGCGAGGGAAAGGGATGGTCGACGCCGAAGGTTTTCGGGTTCTGGAGGTGAGCGATGAGCTTTTCGGCCTTGTCTTCGTTCGGAATTTCCGCAAGAAGCGGCCAAAAACCCGCAATTGTTTTTTGGGGAAGGCGCTTTTCGTCCTCGTCGATGTCGTGGTAAAAGCCGGTCTCGGCGTCCCACATCAGGGAGTTGATGCGCGTCTTGAGCGAGAAGTACTGCCGTTTGTACTGAAACGAGAGATCCTTGTCGTTCAGGATATCTCCGAGCGCGGACATGTAGAGGGCATTGATCGCGAGCGCGGTGTTGAAGTCGACGAGATAGCACGCTTTCTTGCGGGGCGAGTTCGTCATCGTCGTCGCGGCAAGCGGTACCTTGTAAAGCCCGTTTTCCTTCTTGAAGGTCGCGTCGATCCAGCTCATGTATTTCTGGAGCACGGGCATGATGTCCTTGACGCGCTTTTTGTTGGCGGTCTTGTGGAACAGGTTGAATTCCGCCCAGGCGAAAAGGGGCATACCGATGCCTTCCGGGTTGTCTTTGGGCAGAACGGGGTCGCCGCTCAGCAGGTTGTATTTCCAGCGAATTGCCCCGGATTCCTCCTGATGCTCATAAAAAAAGTCCAGAAGCTGGTTCGCATGGTAATTTCTGTTCGAATACACGAAGAAAAAGGAAGAAAAGATCGTTTCAAACTGATGGAGTATTGAATCTTCCCCGTCAGGATAGATAAAATAGCCATCGGGAGAGAGTCCCTTGCCCTCGGGAGTAACCCAGTAGTCCTGAATCCACGCCCAACTGCGGTCATATATGTCGACAAAGTCCTGGTCGTAGAAATGAACTTTGGGGAAATCTCGCTTATTCACACAAACTCCTTATGGCATTTTAAAAATTGCCGCGTCAATTTTTAAGTATATCATATTTGACGATAAAATTATATACTATCACCGCTAAAACCGTCACTGGAGGGCGAGATGTACCAATCCCGCGTGTTTCTCGAGGTTCGCATCCTGGTCTCGACGACCGAAAAAGCGTTTTGCCCGTGCCATATTGGCGCGAAAGCCGGCACCTGCCCGATTTGCCGGAGGGAAAACGAGGCGTATCCCGTGATCAACCCCCTGGCCGCCCGGAGCGCCTATACCCTTTCGCATGCCCTCGACTGCACGCTCGCGGAAACCGCCCCCTACGAGCGGCCGACCGGTAGCCCGTCCCTCCCTGCCCAGTACAGCCTTTCCGGCGCCTCGGTAAAGATTGCGGCGGACGGCTTTATGGACATCGAATTCCACCGGAGAAAAAAGCGGATTTCCATCCAGGAAGTCAGGCTCGAAGAAGACGCCGGCCGCCTTACCCACGTCAACGGCAAGGCGAAAATGGACTATACCCAGGCGGGAGCGCCCAATATCCGCATCCGGACCGGAGCCGAATTCGAGCTCGGGGAAGAAACCGAGATTTTCCTCACGGAGCTCCGCCGCCGAATCCAGTACATGGGTATTCTCAAGGGCGTGCCGCTCGAAAGCGTCATCCGGTGCAATGCCTATGTCGCGCTCGCCCGCTATCCCGAGACGCCCGACTACACGGTCAAAATCCGCAACCTGAACTCCTTCAACTTCGCCCGCAAGGCGATCAACGCCGAGCTCCACCGGCAGGAAGAAATTCTTTCCTCGGGCGGAACGGTCGTTTCCGAAAGCCGGCTCTGGAACGAGCGGCAGGACCTCACGGAATTCTTCCAGAGCCGCGAGTCGGTCTCGGCGGTCAAGGTGCTCCCGATCGCGGGAACCGCCGCCTACCGGTGCCCCCCGGCACTCCTCGCCGAGCTTCGCGCCTCGGCGATCGAGCATCCGTCCGAACGGCAAAACCGGCTCATCGGCAGCTGGGGCCTTTCCCGGGCGCGAGCCGAGTTCATCTGCGACGAAAAGTCGCGCGCGGACTTCTTCGAGGAAACGATCAAGGCGGGCGCCGACGCGATGGACACCGCGCACTGGCTCATGTCCGACGTAACGGGCATTCTCCGCAAGGAAGGGAAATCCGTACAGGAGTCTCCCCTTTCGCCCCGCCGCTTCGCGGCCATACTCGGCCTCTATCATGCGGGAACCATCAACAGCCGCATCGGAAAACTCCTCCTCCAGGCCGTCATCGAAACCGACAAGGATCCCGACGAGCTCATCAAGGAGCATAACTGGAACCTCATTTCCGACTCCGAACAGCTCCGCTCTCTCGTGCAAAAAACCGTGCAGGAAAACCAGCCCGAGGCGGGAAGGCTCCGCGAGGGCGACATGGCGCCGCTCGAGTTCCTCACCGGCCTTATCATGAAAAAAACGCGCGGCCTTGCCGACCCGACCGCGGTCAAGGAGCTCCTCAAAGCGGAGCTTCGCATCAGCGTCGTGTACGTGCTCGCCATGGGCGGCACGATTTCGGGCAACCTCGAAGGCGGGGAAATCTCCGGCGGCGACGGCAAGATCCTGAGGACCCTCCTCCTCCCGGAACACGGCGCGAGCCACGTCAGCATCGAGACCGTCGCGACCGAACGGCTCCTGAGCGAGGAAATACAGCCCGCGGACTGGGCCGCGCTCATCCACGCAGTCGCATCCCGCATAGCGTCGGGAACCGCCGCCGGCATCGTCATCACCCACGGAACCGACACCCTTTCGTACACCGCACCGCTTTTATACTGGCTCTTCGCCGACTCGCCCGTCCCGATAGTCCTCACCGCGTCCTCGACGCCGCCGGCGACCACGCTCGCCGAAGGACAGATCGACGAGGCGCGGGCAAACCTCGCGCGCTCGATCTCGCTCGCACGCGAAAAGGAAAAGGGCGTATACGTCGTCTTCGGCGACCGCGTGCTTTCGCCCGTCAACCTGAAATTCCTCCGTGCGACCGCGTCGGGTTTTACGAACTGGAACATGGCCGAGCCGATACACACGGGGCCGGGTCTCCTCACCGGATATTCGGAAACAGACCCCTACGTGATGAGCCAGATCCTCTCCGAGGCCGCCGACCGGATGCACCTTGTCCGTGTATTCCCCGGCTTCCGCGCAGACCGGCTTCTTTCGCTCGTCGACGCCGGAGTCTCTCATTTCTTTCTTGAATTGTATGAAAAGGGAACCGGCAGCATGAAAGACAGCCCCTACTCCCTCAAGGCGCTCCTCATTCAGGGACGCAAAAAGGGCGCACGGTTCTACTGCACCTCACAGCAGGAAGGCATTCTCGATTTCTCGGGTTACTCGACGGCGCGAAGAATGTGGCGGGAAGGAGCGATCCCCATGGGAACGCTCACGACGGAAACCGCGATTGCGCTCTATCTCGCCGCGAGCCTCGTGTGCGACACCGCTGAGGAACTCGACGAGATAATGGAAGCTACAGGGCAGAATTGACACCGACATCCGCGCGATTTGCCCGATCGGTACGATCCGCGCGGAGGGAAAAGGTCTTACTGGTTCGCTTCGGCCGCCGTATCGTCGACTACTCCTGCGTTCTCGGACGCAGGAGCCGCATTTCCGCCGGGCCCGGCAGGCGGCGTAAACCAGATTACCACGTCCTCATACTCGGCCTTGTGCCGCATCTTCAGGAACAGCGTTTCAGTCTCGGCCTCGTAGCGATACCCGGAAGAGTTATAGGTCTCGAACCGGGGGTCGGTCCGGAAATCCATCCCGTAAATCTGAATGCGGCCAAAGGGCTTGATTCCCTTGATGACCATGTAGTGGGTGTCGCCCTGCGGGAAGCTCGCGGTTATGCGCATCGAGCTCTCGGACGGTTTCGATATCTGCACGGAGCGCGCGCACGTCCATGCCCAAACGCCCGGACCCGCCTGACCGGCAAGCGAGAGCGCGTGGGGATACCAGGTATTGTCGGCAAGAACAACCGGATAGAGGGCTGCGGAGCCAAGCGTCTGATCTCCTTGCGCGATGATACCGGTCTTTTCGGCGCCCTCGCCCGCGAGGGTAAACTGCGCGGGAAGGGACGCCTGATCGCCGGCGAACGCAAGGAGCGAGGTGACGATGAGCCGACCTGCGGACTTCCAGGAAGCGCGATCGGGAGAGGATGCGCCGTACCGCAAAAGGATTGACGCGATCCGCAGTGACGCGCGGGTATCTATGGTTTTTCCGTCGTCGGAAACGTAGAGGTTGTCGTCAATCTTGACGAGCGCGGCCTTGATCTTCCGCTCGCATGAATCGGTGAGGGCGTCGAACGAGGCAGGGCTCGCAGGCGCGTATTTCGGATAGTCAAGCGAGGCTTCGAGAATACCCGCGGCCTGGGAAGCAGTAACCGTCTCCATGGAAAGGCCGTTCGCGACACGCACGAGATCGCCGAGCAGGATGACGCTTCCCCGGTCAACGAGATAGGGCACAAGAGCGGGATACTCGAAGACGGCGGGATTGCTCTCGGTGAGCTTCCGCGAAATAGCAGTGCGGTCGTCGCGTTCTTTCGCGACGAGCCCGCCCCAGGTGCGCTCAAGGTTATTGAGGTAGACATTCGTCAGGTAGGTTCGGGAAGACCCGTTCCGGTAAGCCTCGGGAATCGCCTCGATTGCCGCCTGATACATGCCGATACGGCCCATCTCGGCGATATAGCCCGCGACAACGGGCTCGGCGAAGCGCTCGGCCTGAATCGCGTCCTTGAAGGAAACGAGGGAGGCTGCCGCAAATTTTTCGACCGCTTTCTGGTACGCGGCGGGAGAGGCGCCGGGAAGGCTTTCAAGCTCGGCAACGGAGAGGCCCTTCGCGGGAATCCAGGTTTGATAGCTGACGAGCGGCGAATCGGCCGATATGGAAAGCTTCCGCACGGAGGCCGAATCGACCGAAAGAGAAGGCTGCGCGAGCGTTCCGGCGAAATAGAACTGTTTTTTCCCGACACCGATGAGGGTCAGGCTGTCTTTTTTCTCGAGCCGGGCGCTCCGCGTTGTCTTGTATGGAAACGCTATTTTCTGGTATTTTTGGGGAAAGGCCACGGAGATACCGAGGACATCGGCGTCACCGCGCTTTTCCGGGGTAAAGGTTACCGCGACATTTCCGGTAAAGCGGACGGTAACCGAGGAATCACCCCGGTCAATACCCGCGAGCTTGAGGGAAACAGAGGAGCCGTCATCGGTCCATGCGTGAAGGGGATTATCCTCATCAACGAAGAAATCAAGGCCATTGGCCGCGACGTGCAGGGGTAAAAGCGGGACTCCCGCGCCTGATTCGCCGGTTTCCATCGTACCGGTGACCATCATCGAGCCGATTGAGATGGAAAAAGCGTTTCCATTGGTAAACTGTACCACCAGAATGCCGAAAATGATGCATAGGTAAAGTACGGAAAGCAGAAAAATTCTGCGGGATAGATGCTTCGTCATTTGCCTGAGAGTGTAGCTTAAAGCGCGCGACTAAATCAACGTCTTCGAGAGGATGCCATGCGATTATCTGTAGTCAGAATATGCCTTGCGGCGACCGTCCTTCTTTCGGTTTGCCTTGTTTCCTGCAAGACCACCCCGGCCGTTGCAGGACCTGCCGTCGCAGGACCGGCCGTTACCGGTAAACCCGTCGAAAAACCGGCAAAAAAGGCGTTCACGCGAGCCAATTTCGGGGCTGACCTCGAATCCCTCCTCAGCGCGGGCAAATACGACGAGGCGATCGCGCTCTTCGACACCGTCCCCGAGGCCGAGGCGCAGGATCTTTCGATCCAAAAACTGAAGCTTTCGATCCTGATCTCTGCCGGCAGAACGGCAGAAGCCAGTACGCTCGGGGCCGCGCTTGAGACTGCAAACCCCGACAATACGGATATCCTGTACATGCAGGCGGTCCTCGCCCTTGCCCGAAACGACGCGCAAACCCGGGCCGCGTACCTGAACAAGATCCTGAAAATCGACCCTGCCAACTCCACCGCGCTCGTCGCGCTCGGGCTCGACTATTACTCGAAAAAGAATTACACGCAGGCAAAAGGACTCCTCGTCAAGGCGATCGCCGCCGACCGCGGAAACACCGAAGCGCTCATCGGCCTCGCGCGCGTTTATTATATGGAAGATGAACTCGGCAAGGCGGGGGACACCCTGAGCCTCGCCATCGAGCGCGAACCCAACAATGGAATCATCTGGGCGGAACGAGCGCGGATAAAAGCCGAAACGCACGACCTTCCCGGCGCGCTCAAAGATATAGAGAAGGCCATCAGCATCGACCCGAATATCTACAGTCACCGGATCGACGCGGGCTCCTACTATATTTCGGCGGGAAAACAGAAGGAAGCGCGGGAAGCGTTTACCCAGGCGATCCGCCTGCAGCCCGATCATTATCTCGCGTACATTTACCGCGCGGGACTCAATGACGACCTCGGAAACACCGACGAGGCGATATCGGACTACGAGACCGTGTGTCGCCTGTATCCGCAATACTGGTATGCCTCCGAAAGCCTCGGCATTCTCCGCTGGGGCAAGGGCGACTGGGCAGGCTCCCGCGAATGCTTCGTCCGCGCGCTTCAGTACAATCCGGCGAACGCCTCGTATGCGCTCATGCTCACCCTGTGCTACTACCGCGAAGGCCGCGCCGACGAAGCGAAGGCATTCATGACAAAATACATGGCCACGCTCGACCGCGAAAAAACCGAGTATTACGTGTGTCGCCTCTTCGTCGACCGCTCCGGCGACGCCGACGTGCTGAGCCGCATCACCCGCGAGAAAAACCCGACCGACCGAAACCGCATGCTCTTCTATTCCGCGATGTACTACGATCTCTTCCAGAACCGCGAGATCGCGCAAAAATATTACATCGAAATACTGTCCACCGAAGTACCGAGCTTCTTTGAGTATCGCCTGAGCAAATGGGCGCTCGCCGACATCGAGAAAGCGACCGACAAATCGGGCTCGTTGGGCGGAAAAGAGGGAGATGAAGCGATCAGGGGATAACCCGAAACCCGGGAAAAAGCGGAAAGAAAGCGCAGCAGGCCGCGCAGCGCCCGAAACTCAAGGGCCGTCCGCTCCGGGAAAATTCTCAAATCTCCTCGCCGCACTCTCGCCCGAAAGGCCCGTCCTCATCCAGACGCATGACTTCCCCGACCACGACGCCCTCGGCGCAGCCTATGCCCTGTGCGAGCTCCTCCTCAGGCGCGGCTACGACTGCACGATGACCTATGGCGGGATAATCCAGAGCATCTCCCTCACCGAGATGATCGCGAGGCTCGAGATCAACCTCGTGACGTTCGACTGCGCGCGCGAACGAAACGACTGGCAAACGATCGTCGTAGACGGCTCGCCCGCTTCCGGCACCGTCCGGTCGATCGCGGGAAGCCTCATCGCGGTCATCGACCATCATCCGGCGCGAAAGCCGCTTGCCGTACCGTTTTCGGACGTGCGAATCGACTGCGGCTCCTGCTCGACGATAATCTGGACGTACTGGAAGGAAGCAAACGAGGAACCCGACCGCACCACCGCGACGGCCCTCCTTGCCGGCATCCAGCTCGACACCGACTTCCTCTCGCGCCGCGTGAGCAAAACGGACCTCGACGCGCATTACGATCTTTTCTTCCGCGGCAACAACGAACTCGCGCGCGCCGTCGTGCGCACTTCGCTCAGCGTCGGCCAGCTGAGCGATATCGGCCGCTCCTTCTGCTCGGTCAAGGTTCTCGATGAGGCCCTTTTGGCCGAAGTATCCGGCGATTACTCACAGGAACTACTTTCCGTACTGGCCGATTTTCTGCTACGCTTGCGGGAAGTCAGCTTTGTCGTCGTTATCGAGACGCAGGGAACGGAATTCCGGCTTTCCGCCCGAACCCGTGACCACGCAATCGATACCGGCCATGTCATCAGGCATGCACTCATAGGGATCGGCACCGGTGGAGGACACCCGCACATGGCGGGCGGAATCGTCCACAGCGACCGGTATCCCGGCGGGGACGCGTTCCTCGCGAGAGTCGTGAACGAGATAAAAGCATGCAGGAGCCAGCAGTGAAAGAGACCATCAAGCGCATTCAGGCGGGAGGCCGAGAGATCATTCTCGTCGGCACCGCGCATATCTCGAAGGAAAGCATCGAGGAGTCGGTCCAGACGATCAGGACGGAGAAACCGGACCGCGTGTGCGTCGAGCTCGACGAAGGGCGCCTGCAGGCGCTGCGCAACGAAAAAGGCTGGCAGGAAGTCGACGTCGTCAAGGTGCTCAAGTCTGGTCGCGGCTTTTTTCTCCTCGCGAACCTCGTACTGTCTTCCTTCCAAAAACGGATGGGAGCCGACGTCGGCGTAAAGCCCGGCGACGAGATGAAGGAAGCCCTTCGCGTCGCCGAGGAAGAAGGAATCCCGACTGCCCTGGTCGACCGGCCGATCGAGGTAACCCTCAAGCGCGCATGGGCGAAGAACAGCCTGTGGGGCAAGGCGAAGCTCCTCGCGACCCTCGTCGGCAGCGCCTTCTCCGATGACGACATCAAGGCAGAAGACATCGAGAACCTCAAGGACTCGGGCGCGATGGACTCCATGATGGCCGAACTCGCTAAGGAACTGCCGACCGTCAAGGAAGTACTCATCGACGAACGAGACCGCTATCTCGCGAGTCACATCTGGAAAGCCGAAGGAAACAGAATCGTCGCGATCCTCGGAGCGGGGCACCTTCCCGGAACCGAAGCGACCATCCTCAAGCTCGCGGAAGGAACGATGAGTCCCGATACCACCGACATTGCATCCGTTCCGCCAAAGGGATTCGGCTCGAAGATAGCCGGCTGGGCGTTTCCCGCCATTCTCGTCGCCCTCATCGTCGCGGGATTTTTTACCGGCGGCGCGAGCGCATCGTTTGATATGCTGATCCGCTGGTTTCTCTGGAACGGCAGTCTCGCCGCCATTGGCGCCATCCTTGCACTCGCCCATCCGCTCGCGATTCTTGTGGCCTTCCTCGGCGCTCCGGTCGCGACCGTGAATCCCATCATCGCCGTCGGTCTCCTTTCGGGCATCGTCCAGGCATGGGTCAAAAAACCGCAGGTCCGCGACATGGAATCTCTCGCTTCCGACGTGACGACACTCCGCGGTTTTTACCGGAACCGGATCGGCAGGGTTCTCCTCGTCTTTTTCCTCTCGAGCCTCGGCGGCGCGATAGGAAACTTTATCGCGGTTCCCTCCCTCGTTTCGAGCCTCATGATCAAATAACCTGAACCTCTCGCCAAAGCGCAGTGCAAACCAACACAAAGGTCAAACCGACGGCTAGCCCGCCGGTTTTTTTTATCCCCAAAAAAAGACTTTACTTGTGCATCCATGCAGGGGCTGGTATTATTGGTATGTAATACACCGAAATGAATTCATAACAAAACGCATCGAGGAGGAATCCCCGTGGCAACACAAAAAGAAGTCGCGAAACTCGCGGGAGTCTCGTTCATCACCGTTTCCCGCGTCGTCAACAACGAGGGGAACGTCAGGGAAGAGACCTGCAAGAAAGTCCTCGCCGCAATCGATACACTCGGCTATTTTCCGAGCTTTGCCGGAAAGGCGCTCAATTCCGGCCACAACGACACGATCGGCGTCATGACGCCCGCGCGCTTCGGCGAGAACATGGAGAACGACTACCTGACCTATGTCCTCCGGGGAATAGAGATGGCGTGCCGCGAAAACGGTCAGGACATACTGATATCGCCGATCTCCGAGGACGACCCAAACTTCGACTACCTCAGGCCGTACCGCCAGAGAAAGGTCGACGGGATGATCTACGTCGCGCTCAAGGCAATGCCCGACCGGATGATCAAGGAAATCGAGGAACGCGACATCCCCTGCGTCGTTCTTGCCGACCGTCCCGCGCACGGCAAAATATCATGGATCGATACAAACAACGAACATGCCGGCTACGAAATGACCCGGCGCATCTGGGACGCAGGGCACCGCCGCATCGCGTTCCTGGGGCTCGTGCCGGGAATCTACAACCCGAACGTCGCCGATCGCGAACGCGGCTTCAGGCACGCAATCCGCGAGCTTTCCGGAAAAGACGTCGACGAGGACCTGATAATCAGGAGCGACTACAGCAGGGAAGCGAACCGCATCGCGCTCACGCACGCATTCGGCAAACTGGACAAAAGGCCCACTGCGATCTTCTGCTCAACCGACAACAAAGCCGTCGCCGCTTTTTTCGCTGCCCAAGAGCTTGGCCTTTCCATTCCCGGAGATCTCTCGATCGTCGGCTTTGACGGCTTCCTGAAAGACCGCCGCTTCTCGCCTTCCATCGCCTCTCTTGACCAGCCGCTTGTCGAAATGGGAAAACGCGCCGCGGAAGTTCTCCTCGAGCGCATCGGAAAAACCGCGATCCCGAAACGGGAACTTGTCTTCCCGGTCACCTTCTTGCCCGGCGAAAGCTTCGCGCCGCTTAAGGGATAAGAGACCGAACATAACGCGCGCGCACCGTTCCCGCTCACCACGGCCGCTCACCGTAACAGAGGCAAATAGAAAACGCGCCCCGGCATGCAGGGCGCGTTTCGTTTTTTTCTTGTCAGAATCAGTATGAAAGTCCGTACCCCGCGGGCCACAGCGGCTTTTCCTTTCCCGAGATAAACCGGTCGAGCGGCAGCTGCGAAACGGAGCGAGGCCACGCGAACGAAAGCTTTCCGACGGGCTTTGCGTCGCCGAAAAGAACGTCCGCGACTCCTCCGCCCTCGGTACCGGGAAGCCAGGCGGCGACGATCGCGTCCGCCGTGAGCTCACCTGAGTCGAGTATGACGGGCCTGCCGCTCACGACGACGAGCGTCACGCGGCTAAATTTCGCGCGGGCGCGCGCGAAGGTTTCAGAGGCCAGAGCGCCGAGCGAGAGGGTTTCGCTGTCGCCGACGCCCTCCGCGTAGGGTTTTTCGCCGAGAACGACCACGCACGCGGCGTTCCGGTCGACTCCCTCGAACGAGGCGTCCTTGCTGTACACAACCTCCGCGTTCGGATTCTTTTCCTTGATGGCATTGAGTATCGAAGTACCCGGCGTGATGGCGCCGCTCGAGCCCTGCCAGGTCATCGTCCATCCGCCGCACTGCACGCCGATGTCATCGGCGGCGTTGCCCGCGACGTATATTTTCTTCGCGCCTTTCGCGATAGGGAGCGCGCCATCGTTCTTGAGCACTACCTGGCTTTTCGCGACCGCCTCGCGCGCAAGCGCAAGATGCTCCGGGCTCCGTATCTCGGTGGCAAGCGCGCGGTTCGCCTTGGGCGCCTCAAAAAGTCCCATCTCGAATTTCACCCGAAGGATGCGCCTCACCGCGTCGTCGATTCGCTCCATCGATATTTCTTTGTTCTCGACCGCCTTCTTTACCGTCTGGATAAAGCGGACGCCGTCGTACGGCACCATGTTCATGTCGACTCCCGCGTTGATTCCCGCGACAATCGCCGTATGGTAATCGGGATTTATCTGGTCCATCCCGCCCCAATCCGACACGACGAAACCGGTAAAGCCGAGTTCGCCTTTGAGAAGGTCGGTGACAAGATCTTTCCTCGCGTGCATCTTCACCCCGTTCATGCTCGAAAACGAGACCATGACCGTGCGAACGCCGGACTTGATCGCGGCTTCGTAGGGAGGAAGAAGAACGCTTCGAAGATAGGCTTCATCTACCCGCGTGTCACCCTGGTCAATCTGGTAGTCGCCGGACTTTGACGAGCCCCAGACAGTGCCGCCGTCACCGAGAAAATGCTTCGCGCACGCGGCGGTCTTTGCCTGGGTGCCGGTTTTTGCGCCCTGATATCCTTCGATGAAGGCGGTACCGAGCTTCGTCACGAGCGCGCTATCCTCGCCGAACGACTCGTAGGTCCGTCCCCACCGGGGATCGCGCGCGACGGCGACGCAGGGACCGAAATCCCAAAGAATTCCGGTTGCCGCGGCTTCCGTCGCGGTCGCTTCCCCGATCCGCTTGACGAGGTCCGCGTCGCCTGCGGCGCCGAGGGCGATATTATGCGGGAACACAGTCGCCCCTTTAAGATTATTGTGGCCGTGCACCGCGTCAACGCCGTAAATCATCGGTATGGCGAGCCGGGTCGCGAGCGCCTCGTCCTGAAACGAGTCGACCATATCCGCCCATCCCTTTGCCGTGTTGCTGGCCGGGGAGGCGCCGCCTCCGGAGAGAACGCTGCCGAGCGCGAGATCGCGAACGGTACCGATCGGCGCGCTCCCTTTCTCGAGTTGCGTCATCTGCCCGATCTTTTCCTCGAGCGTCATGCGTTTCAGAAGATCCTCGACACGATCGGCAATCGGCGCGTCGGCTTTTTTATACAGGGCGTTCTTGTCGACCGGTGCGTTTTCGCCCGACCGTCCTTCTTTTTTGCCCGAACAGGCAGCGACTGGCATGAGCGCGACAATCGCGAGAAGCGCAAAGGCCGAAAATTTCAATGTCCTTATCATGGATACTCCTGATTGCAAAAGTGTATTGGCGATATCACTATAGCACCAAATTAATGAAAGAAAACGCCAATAAAAAACCTCCCGGTCATTTTCTCCGGGAGGCTGCATGGTCGATACGAAGGCAACATCACTGTATCTTGAAGAAGCCGACGCTTCGGTACTGCGAACCGACAGCCCGTTTATTTCTCCGGCAGCTTTTTGGGAGCGCTCTGCGAGCTTTCTGACCTCGCTCGCGACCACGGCAAAACCCTTTCCCGCGTCTCCTGCGCGGGCGGCTTCGATGGCAGCATTGAGCGCAAGAAGATTCGTTTTCCGCGCGATCTCTTCGATAATCGAAATTCCGGAAGCTATCTCGGACATGCTCGACACCAATTCCTGCACAGCCTTCCCCGAACTTTCTGCGTTCGCCGAAACGCGGCGCGACAGGTTATTGGCTTCGTTGGTTTTTTCCGCATTCTGCCTGACCGTAGCCGCCAGTTCCTCGCCGGACGCGGAAAGAAGATCTCCCAGTTCATCACCCCGCTCAACCATACGGGCGGCCGACTGTTGATCCGCGTCATCAAGCTCTAGATCGCCACGAGAAAATCGTGCCATGGCGTTCTTGACCACCTTGATCGGAATGACGAAGGAACGCGCGATAAAGAATGAGACCAGCGCCGAACTGATGATAAACAGCACTGCGGAAATAATCAGTCCCGCGAGCAGTTGCGGCAGGCGATTGCGAAACTCGGTAACCGGAACCGCCGCCGCGAGAATCTGGCCGCCCTTTGTATCAAATGATGAGTAATACCGCACCCCATCCGTCTCGTATTGCATCGACCCCTTTTTTTCGGGCGAGCATTTCCTGCGAGATTTTTTCCTTCGACAAGTCGAGGCCGATTTTGTCAGGGCTCGTATGCGCAACTATTTTCTGGTCGGGACCGAATGAGTAAAAAAATCCGTATTGACCGACGGTCGTACCCTCGATCGGTTTTTGAATGCTCGCCTGCTCGAGCAATTTCTGGAGCTCTTTCGGCGTTACGCCTATCTGAACAATACCCCGTTTGTCCCGGCGTGCAACGCCGATATATTGAAACAGTACCTTGTCCAGTCCTCTCTATTCAGGTTCCTGCGCAAGTTCGAAAGCGGGATCGGCTTCAATCAACCGGGCCACGGCGCGTGCAACCCGAAGATAATTGGCGCCCAATGCTGCCTTGAGGATTTCGGCAGTTTCTTTCTGACGGTCAATTCTTTGCGAGTACTCTATAAGTTTTGACTCTGTTGTCGATTTCATCAATTCGTCGAGGGTGCGCGCCTGAAGTATAAAGGCAATAGCGCCGATCGCGAGAATCGTGGATGAAAGGAGAATGAGCACGGGAAACACAAGTCGTTGTCGAATAGAGAAAGTCATCAGTCCTCCAAAAACTGCAGATTGCTTTTTTTCGCCTGAGAATGCTTTAATTGTGAGTGATTGATAGTCAGGATGCAAAAAAAACGCCCGGCTATAACCCGGCCGGGCGTTCACATATCTTCATTGAAGAACAACGATTGTCAGTAGTTCGCGGCCGCGTAGGCGACCCAGCCGCCCGCCTTGACGAGCGCGTCTTCAAACTCGCCGAGCTTGAAGGCGTAGGACTTCTCCACTTTTTTGCCGTCCTTTCCGTACGCGGAGAAGGTAAGCTTGCCCGCCTTGAGGTCGACCGCAAGCGCGGTATCAAGCGCGGAGAAAGTCTTGAACACCTCGTCGATTTCAGCAGCCTTGAGCTCGGTCGCGATCATGCCGCAGTTGTACATGTTCTGCCGGAAGATGCGCGCAAAGCCCTCGGCGACGACGATCTGGATGCCGTTCACCTCGAGGGCCCAGGGCGCGTGCTCGCGGCTCGAACCGCAACCGAAATTCGCGCGCGTGACGATCGCGGTTTTTCCCGCAATATCGGTCTTCGCGTTGAAGGCGCCAATCTTGAGATCCTCGAGGCAGTACTCCTTGAGCGCGTCCTTCGAGATTTCGGTGAGGTACTTCGCCGGGATGATCTCGTCGGTATTGATGTCGCTCCGGTCCAGAAACAGGACCTTTCCGTTAAAGTCTTTCATAGTCTCGTCTCCTTATCGTTCATCGTCACCGCGACGCGGTGAAAAATATTCTGCGGAACGGGAACAGCACGGAACCGTCCGCTCTTACGGGGTAGTCCTTCCGGACACGGTCGAGCACGTCGCGCTGTCCGCGACAACCCACTCGGCGCGCGTGCCGGTCTTCTTCGCGCTCGAAATCATCTCTGCGGAGCTGTCCAGAGCGACAATTGCAGCCTCGGGGAAAAATTCCGAGACGACGGCGGTCGAGTTCCCCGGCCCGCAGCCAAGGCCTGCGACGTGAATCACCTCCGCTCCCTTACCAATAGTCCTTCATGAGCGCTCGCGTCCATTCGGGCTGGCGAACCTCGCCGCGCGGGAGGTATTCCGCGAACACGGGCTTGATGTCGATGACCGGCGTGCCGTCGATCGCGTCGAGCCCGACGAGGAAGAGAGTTCTCCCCTCGCGGCCCGAGACGCGGGCGACCGTCGCGCCGATCCGGTTCGGCCGGTCCTTTTTCCGTTGCGCAAAAATCCCGACGCAAGGCCATGCGGGATTCTCCCGGGGATGGCACGCACCCATCTGTTCATTCTTCGCCTTGTGGAATCGGTAGAGCACCTCGACATGCGAGAACTCCTCGATCCCGTCAAGCGCATCCTCGGGGAAGCGCCGGTCGAGCTCGACGCGCGCGGTCTCCGCGTCCCAGCGATCGTCTTCGGGCTTTTCGCGGCTCGAGCGCACGACCCCGACGGGCCGCACGCGGAAACTGCGCATGCCGGCCCCCGACCACGCCGCGACCGAGCGCCACGCCGGAAGCGCGAGCCACGGAAATATTCCCGCGAGAAGCCACACGTACGCGAGCCTGAGCCATACGCCCGGCTCGAGAAGATCGCGGAAGAGAAGCCCGTGATCGAGAAGGCTCAACGGCACCGCAATCGTGAGAGCGATCGCCGAAAGGGAAATCGCGTACGCGCGCGGCTCTTCCGGCCGCGACCACGCGTATAGCGCGAGGAAGTTCCCGAAAAGGATGAGCGCCGCGCCGGGGAACCGCGCGGTAAGCGGCAGGAGAAAATGCTGCGCCCACATGAGGGCGACCGCGCACGCGCCAACCGCGGCGAACCGCCCGACATGCTTCGCGTCGAGGTATTTCATCGTCACGCCTCGGTTATCGTTCCCGCGACGGCTGCTGCGGCGGCGCTCGCAGGGCTCATCAAATGGACGGTGCCACCCTTGCCCATGCGGCCGAAAAAGTTTCGGTTCGTCGTCGAGGCGCATACCTCGCCGTCGGCGAGCACGCCGTTCGACATGCCGAGACACGCGCCGCAGGTCGGGTTTGTCACGCAAAAGCCTGCGTCCATGAAAATCTCGATGATGCCTTCCGCGAGCGCCTGCTTGTACACGGCCGGAGTCGCCGGGCTCACCACCCCGCGCACGCCGGGAGCAACGGTCTTGCCCTTGAGAACCGCAGCCGCCTGGCGAAGATCCTCGATGCGGCCGTTTGTGCAGCTGCCGATGTAGACCTGATCAACTTTCGTGCCGGCGAGATCCCTGATCGTCTTGACCTGATCGGGCTTGAAGCCGAAGGTCGCGACGGGCACGAGTTTTGAGCAGTCGATTGTGTGCACCGCGTCGTACTCGGCGTCGGGGTCGGATTTCCATTTGGCAAAATCGGCGAGCGCTTCTTCCTTGGTTTTGTAGGTCTTGTCGCCGTCGGGGCCGATGAACTTCCAGAGGTAGTCGACGGTCACCGCGTCCGGCATGCAGACACCGGAGGTGCCGCCCGCCTCGATAGCCATGTTGCACAGCGTCATGCGTCCTTCCATCGACATCGCCTCGACCGCGCTTCCGGTGAATTCCATCACCTTGTTCGTCGCGCCGTTCACGCCGATCTGCTTGATAATCGTGAGGATCGCGTCCTTCGGCGTCACTCCCGCGGGAAGCTTGCCGTCAAGAACGAACTTGATCGTGCCCGGATACTGGAACGCACATACCCCTTTCAGGATACCGACTTCAAGATCGGTGGTGCCGACGCCGGCCGCAAAGGCGCCGAACGCGCCGTGGGTGCAGGTATGGCTGTCGCCCATGATTACCGTAAATCCCGGACGCACAAAACCGCGCTCGGGGAAAAGGGCATGGCAGACGCCATTTCGCCCGATATCGAAAAAGTCTTTGATTCCGTGACGTTCAGCCCACTTGCGGAGGACGAGCCCCTGTTCGGCAGTCTTGGAGTCCTTCGCCGGGGTCACGTGATCAATGACGGCCTTGATTTTATCGGGATCGAAAACCGTATCCATCCCCCGGGAAACGAGGTCGTTGATTGCGACGGGGGTAGTGATTTCATGGCAGAATACCCGGTCGAGCCGGAGAACCCAGGCCTCGCCGAACGGCTTGTCCACCACGTGCGATTCAAAAACCTTTTGCGCAAGAGTTTTGCCCATATATTTCTCCTTCTGTAGTTATACTGTATATACTACAGTACCACTAAAGTCAATAGCCCATTGCAAAAAGCATCGTCCAGGAATCCACCCGTCAGCCCTTATTCCCGAAAAGCTTCGTAATCGCGTCCTTGATGTCGCGCACGCCCGTCGCGCCGCCTTCCGCCTCGGGGGCGAGCACGCGCGAGAATCCGAGGGCAACCGCAGCCTTTACGCGTGCTTTCAGCTTGGCGACCGGGCGTACTTCACCCGCGAGACTGAGCTCGCCGACCAGGGCGGTGGCACCGGGAGAAGCGATATCGGTGCGGGCGGAATAGAGGGCCGCCGCGAGCGCGAGGTCAATCGCGCTTTCGACGAGGCGGACGCCGCCTGCGACGTTGACGTAAATATCCTGATCGGAAAACCTGAGGCCGGTTCTTTTTTCAAGCACGGCAGACACGCGGCTCACGCGCGCCGCGTCGATGCGGTCGGAGAAAACGCGCGTCATCGCGCCCTTCGCGGGAACGGTGAGCGCCTGGATCTCGACCATGAACACGCGGCTCCCCTCGAAGACGGGAACGACCGCGACTCCGGGAGGAAGCGCCCCGGTCCGGCGGACGATAAAAAGCGTCGAAGGATCTTCAATAGGCGTGAGCCCGCGCTCGGTCATCTGGAATATGCCGAGCTCGTCGACGGAGCCGAAACGGTTCTTGAGCGCGCGGAGAAAGCGCACGTCCTCGTCGTTCCGCTCGAAGGAAACGACCGTGTCGACCAGATGCTCGAGCGCCTTCGGTCCTGCGATCGAGCCGTCCTTCGTCACGTGGGCGACGAGAAAGAGAACGGCGTCGCGTTCCTTTACCCAGGAGACGAGTTCATGCGAGCAGAGTTTGAGCTGGTTGACGGTGCCGGGAACCGCGCCCGCGTCGGGGGAATAGACGGTCTGTATCGAGTCCACGATGACGAACACCGGGTTGATTTCGCCGAGCGCACGGCCGATGTCCTCAAGGCGGGAGGTGCACAGGATTTCGATGCGTTCGACCGGAAGCCCGAGCCGGTCCGCGCGCGAACGAATCTGCGCGGCGGATTCCTCGCCCGATACATAGAGAATTCTCCCCGCCGTCGCGGCGGACGAAGCCGCCTGCAAAAGGAGCGTCGACTTGCCGATCCCCGGCTCGCCGCCGACGAGGATAGCCGAGCGCTTCATCGCAGCGCCGCCGAGGACGCGGTCAAGCTCGTCGATACCGGTCGCGAGCCTTGTGCCGTCCTGGGTATCGACAGAAGAAAGCGGGACCGCGCGCGGGACGAGTGTCTTCCCGCTTCCGCCTCCGAACGCTGCGCCGCCAAGCCCTGACGAGCCGGTGGCCGAAAGACCCGCATCCTGGACGATTATTTCTTCGAGAGTATTCCACTCGCCGCAGTCGGGGCATCGCCCGAGCCAGCGGGGTTGGGTATATCCGCATTGCGAACAGCGAAAAGCTGTCGCGCCGGTTTTTTTCTTCGCGCTCATGCGAATCATTGTAGCAGAAAATTTCCCTTTTGCCCGATAAAACCGACCGCCCAAAAAATGCGACGCTGACTTTTCTGCCCGGCGATATCCCTGCTATACTGGGGGCGATTTATGACAGGGGACTCATATATGAGAAAAAACGTGCGTCGGGTTCTTTCAGCCCTTCTGATAATTGCGATTTACCATAGCTTGCCCGCGGAAAGTGAAACGCCGTCCACGGCAGGCTTCGTCATACGATCGGAAGCCTATGCCATTTCGGGAAGGACGCGAGAGGGCATCGTCAGGGCATTCCTCGGAACCGCCGAAGGGAAAACCTTTGAAACGAAAGACGCGCTCGAAACCTTCGCAAAAGCCCGCGCACAAAGGCTCGAGAACCTCCGTATTTTCAAGCGCTCGTCGGTCATCGTCGACTATTCGGCAGAGGACAGTTCCGGAAACCCCGTTCCCGTAACGCTCCGGACAACAATCGAGGACGGCGCGAAATTCGTTCCCATCCCCTATGCCTTTTACAACAGCAACGACGGATTCATGGCAGGCATGATCGTGAATGCGCCGAACCTGCAAGGGACACTCCAGAACCTCACCGTCGTCAGTCTCTACTCCGCGCCCCCGGACGAGAACGACGCGCTTCGATGGGCCGATCCGAACTTCATGCTCCTCGCAGCTCTTTCAGGGATTCGCGCATATCACGCCGAGCTCGGGCTTACCGCGAGTGCGATGCGCACAAATGTGACGACCGAAAACCGCGGTATCGAGGAGTCCGAGTTCGAGGAGCTCGCGGGCGCGTTTTCCGCCTCTGTCGCGGTCCAGATCGCAGAATCAGTCAAGAATTCCATCAAGCTTCGCGTCGGGGGAAGCCCCGCGAACACGATACTTTCCGTCAACGATCCCGAGTACCTCTCCTACGGTCCCATCGATTTTTTCGCCGAGGCCGAGGACACCGTCACGAGGGACACGATCAACTGGAAGGGAAATTTCCGCGAGGGAAGCAAGGCGAGCGTCAGGGCTGGCTACCGCTACGCGATACCGACCGAGGCTGACTCAACCAAGTCGCTCTCGTGCGGCGCGGAATTCTCGGAATACCAAATCGCCGGCACCCGGTTCAATCCGAGCTTTCGCGTCGGAGCGAAGGGCAACACGGGAAACCCTGACCTCAAGGCGGCGCAGGTCGCGCGGGGAATAAGGAATTCGGGGATTAAGGGAAACGCCGTGGCGTACGCGAACGCGACGCTCCAGACACGGCTCTTCCGCGCCGGGCACGCGGAGTTTCATCTCGCGCCCATAGCGGACGCGATCGTCGCCTACGCGCCGGACGATCCGGACTACGAATGGGATTGGGGCGTCACCGCCGGAGGCGAGCTGCTCGTTTTTCTCGACAACGCAAAAAGCCTTCCGATCAAGCTCGGCTTCGCGTACGACTTTCGCCCCGACTCGCGCGTGAACGACAAGCGATACGAAGTCGACTTCAGCTTCAGCCTCACGTATTAGAATCTTCAGAAAAGCGAGTCGAAGTATGCCTTGTTCGCGCGGTATGCGCTCTCGTTCACGGAAAGCGTCGCGACCGCGCATTTCTTGCCGTCGGCGGAAGGAACGCAGAGCTTGATGTCCCGGTTCATCGTTCCCGACTCCGCGTCATAAATCGAGTTCTCTATCCGAAAGCGCTTTGCCGTTCCCGAAACCGAGAGCGCGGAAGGGACGACCCACGAAACGCCGTTCGAAAGCGAAAAAAGCCTGACGAGAGAAAGCGCGAGTTCCTCGCGCGGAATCTGCATGAGCGCGATGTCCAGGGTGTCGACGATAACAACCGCCGAGTTTCCCAAAAAGAACGTATTGTCCGCGACCATCGTCCACTGACCGTCAAGCAAGAGCTCGACACCGTCGACGACGCGCTTTTCCGTCTTCCGCGAAACGGGTACCGACAGGGCCGCGCCCGACTTCGGTTCTCCTTGCGGGAAAAAATCAAAGAAGGCTGCGTCGCCGCCCGATTGAATGCGCCCGGCGCGTTCGAGGGAGAGTATCGCGGTTTTGCCGGAACCAACCATCGAGACAAGATTGAAAACGGGAATCTCGGGGGCGAAGGAAAGGGTGATATCTCCGCCGAATTCTTCCTTCGTGCGCGCGAGGCTCACGCATCTCGGGAGGAGCCCGGAACGCGACGGAGAAGGAGAAAGAACCGAGCCTTCGGTTTGCGCGAGAAGCCTCCAGGCAAAAAGGTCGGGCAGCGTTTGCATGAGGTAATTGACTGCCGGAACGTCGGCCTGCGTGATCTTCGAAATAATATTCTGGCCGGTCAGTACGAGCTGGTTATCCGAGCGCTCCGCGCGGAACAAAATCCGCACGTCCGATCCCGAGGACGGGGTCTTCACGAAGGCGCCCCAGGTCGACTCGTCATACCGGAGGAAACCGACCCAGGTCGGCTCCTTCCAGCTGAAGTCGCGGTATACGACGTAGTCACCCGAAAGGGATTCGGGATAGCGCGACACGGTTGTTGCTGCGGATTCGCCCTTCGGCGCCGCGACGGCGGCCACGCCCGAAGAAAGCGCGATAGCCAGTAAAAACGTAAAAAAGCGGGAAGTGATTCGCATGGTGCCAGTATATACGCAAACGTCGGCCTCGCCAATGTGCGAAACCGACGGCGTTTACGTTCAGTGCCAGCTTTCGAGGAGATCCCGAATCGCGCCGGCAGCGGCGCGGTCAAGCTCGCCCGCACGCGCGATGCGAGCGACGACTTCCTTGCGGAACGCGGGCTCGGAGAGCGCGAGCGCCCGCGCCTCCCCCGGCTCTCGATACCCCGGCAACGAAGTAATCTCGTCCACGAGCGCGCGCTCGCCGTCGAAGAAACCGGCGGCCTTCCGGGCCGTCGCCGCGAGAGCAGTCTTTCCCGCACCGTCGAATGCAGTCGCGAGTTCCCTCATCCATGTCGCCGCGCATCCCCGGCCCTCATGAACCATAGTAAGTGCGTCGATGACGCACATGAGCCGTTCAAAAAGCTGCGGGAGCGGCATCCCCGGGGGAAAAGCCGCATCATCCGCGAGAGCCGCGGCCCAGGCCCGATACGCCGCCTGACCGCCCCGGTGCTCGCAACCATTCGGGTGAACGATATTGTCTCGCCCAAGGAGCGAGAGTCCGGTCTTCAGAATTTCCGAGGCTTCCGGCAGTTCCGCCTGGTCCTCACCGATCGACATGAGCATTCGCGTCGAAGGGTTTTCCCACCAACTGTCTGTAACGAAATAACCCGACTCGTCCGTCACCCCGCCGCCGCCAAACTCGGGAATTTCCTGAAAGAAATTCCACCCGAGAAGCGTATCGCCGCCCGCGCGGTATCCTGCGATGATGCACGCCTCGGGAGGACCAATGATACCGAGCGCTATCACCGGCCGTCCCGCGTCAATCTCGGCGCGGATAAATTTGATAAAATCCGCCTTCGTCGCGCCGGCGTCGCGCCTGAGGAAAGTGAAGGAGCGGCCCACGGCGCGAAAGCCGCGAACGAACGCCTCCTCCGGGTCGGCAAACACGTTCATGATGTCGACGTTCCCGGCATCCCACGATGAGGGGTTCCATCGGAGCCTGAACGCCGCGCCGGTCGCCGCCATGAGATATGCATACCGAACATCCTGACCCAAATAATTGAGACAGGATCGGAGCGCCGCCGGGAAGGGCGTGTATTCCTCGCTTTGATACTCCACTTTCTGCACTCCGTAGAGCACACAGCCGTTGTCGTCCCTTTCGATTCTCGCTTTAGCCATAATGTCCTCCGTAATTGACGGAACCACCGGAACGTTTCCTGCTTTCCTCAACCCCGGCCCGTATGCGCCCGCCGCAAGCCTGACTCTCCCGACCGGTACGCGCCGCATACGGAACGAGGACGGCGTCATGCCGGTCTCGCGCCTGAATGCGCGGGTAAACGTGTCGGGACTGTCAAATCCGTAGTCGAGGGCGATATCGGAAAGTTTACGATCGGTATGCGCAATCTCGAAGGCCGCATGAGCCACCCGCCGGGAAAGCGCGTAACGTCCCGGGGAGACACCCATGCAGCTCGAGAACACGGCACGGAAATGCGGTTCGGACACGCCGAACGAGCGACTGAGGGCGCCGAAATCGATTTCCGACCGTACGCGGCATTCGATATACGAAACCGCCGATTGAAGGAGACAGTAATACTCCATACCTGGTCCGCCTTGCGTATGTATTGCGTCATCTTCCGGAAGACAGTCTTACTCTACCGTACGGCGCGAAAAATGGCTCGACGTTTTTGAGGATTCTATTTCATTAGTTGGCGGGGAGGCGCGCGCAGCGCGTACTTTTTTCCGGTTTTATGGTACAACTGGGGCACATCATGAAGAATGCACCCAACCACCTCGTCCGCTCGTACGCGTTTTTATCAATTACCGCCCTTCTTTGGGGTTTTGCGTTTGCCGCCCAGCGGCTCGGGGGTAAAACCCTGGGACCGTTCAGCTTCAACGGCATCCGTTTCGTAGTCGGGTGCGTCTCGCTCATCCCCCTCATCCTCTGGATGGGAAAGACTCGCGCGCGCGAGGGCTCAAGCGGCATGGCGGGCGCGAAAAGACGCGGCGAAAGGAAAAAACTCATCGGCGCCGGCGCGGTCTGCGGTACCGTCCTCTTTTGCGGCTCGAGCCTCCAGCAGGTCGGAATGCTCTGGACCGAAGCGGGCAAGGCGGCGTTTCTCACGGGCCTCTACATCGTCCTCGTGCCGGTAGCCGGGCTCCTCGCGGGAAAAAGGCAGGGATGGGGCCTCGCCCTCGGTGCAGGACTTGCCGCAATAGGCCTCTATCTCATGAGCGTAAGAAACGGATTCTCGGTATCACTCGGCGATTCGCTCGAGATCATAAGCGCTTTTTTCTGGGCGGCGCACATCCTCGTCACTGCCTATTTTGCCCGACGTCACGATGCCATCGCGCTTGCCCTCGTGCAGAACGCGACGTGCGCGATTCTCAGCCTCGCCGTCGCGGCGTTCGCTGAAGGGTTTGGACCCGCAACCGTCGCCCTTGCCTTCACGCCCGGCGCGTCAGGTTCACTCATCCCGATCCTCTACACCGGCATCGGGTCAATCGGCATCGCCTACACGCTCCAGATTCTCGGGCAAAAAGGCGTCGCCGCGGGACCCGCAGCGCTCATCATGAGCATGGAAACGGTCTTCGCCGCGGTAGGCGGCGCTCTCATCCTCGGCGAGACAATGGACGCCCGGGCACTCGCGGGCGCATGCCTCATGCTCGCGGGAATGCTCGCGGCGCAACTGATCCCGCCCGATTTCGGTTCGCGCAAGGATAAACAAGCGATATAACGCGGCGCACATCGTGTCGCGCACATCGTGTCGCGCACATCGTGTCGCGCATCGCTGCGCGCGGTGCGCATCAATCCGGCGTAAACGCCATTCAGCCAATAAAAAAAGCGCCGACCCTCACGAGTCGGCGCTGTCATTTTTGTTCGTCCGGGACTATTCCACGGCCTTCGCAAGCTCCGCCTTCACGATCGCGGCGACCTTCGAGGCAGCCTCGGTGGCAGGAACGAGCTCCGCATCCTTCGCCGAGCGAAGCTTCACCTCGACGTTCGGAAGGTTCTTGTCGCCGACGACGATTCGTACGGGAATGCCGATCAGGTCCATGTCCTTGAACTTTACGCCCGGGCGCTCCTCGCGGTCGTCGAGGAGAACCTCGATTCCGGCAGCCTCGAGCTCCGCGTAAATTTTGTCCGCGGCTTCCTTCATCGCGCCCTCGTACTTGATCGCGACGATCGCGACGTGGAACGGGGCGACCGACATCGGCCACACGATTCCGTCCGCGTCGTTATGCTCTTCGATAATCGACGCGAGCGTGCGGTCGACGCCGATGCCGTAGCATCCCATCGTCGGCATCTGCTGTTTGCCGTTTTCGTCGAGGTAGAGCATGTTCATGCTCTTGGTGTACTTGTAGCCGAGCTTGAAAATGTGCCCGAGCTCGTTGCCCTTCTTGCTGTAAAATTCCGCGCCGCACGTCGGGCAGCGGTCGCCGGCTTTTACCGTGCGCACGTCCGCGACCAGATACGGGGTAAAGTCGCGCGCGGGCTCGACGTGCTCGAAGTGAAGGTCCGCCTTCAGCGCGCCGGTAACCGAATCGTGCATCGCCATCACCGATTCGTCCGCGACGACGGGGGCGGTGGTAAAGCCCACGGGACCGGCAAAGCCGACGGGGGCGCCGGTGAGCCGCTCGACGTCGAAGTCGGACGCGAGCTCAACCTCGCTCGCCTTGAGATTCGCGGCAAGCTTGACCTCGTTCACGTCGAGGTCGCCCCGCACGCACACGGCAAAATACGCGGCCGGGTAATAAGCGGGAGCCGCGTCGGGAACCTTCCGCTCAAGCGATGCGCAGCCGGGAGCCGAGGTAAGGTCGAGCTCGCAGTTGATCGCGCGGTATATCAGGGTCTTGATGAATGCCTTGGGGCTCGTCTTGAGGAAGGCGCAGAGCTCGTCGATCGTCTTTACGGACGGGGTCTCGATCGGGGCGTAGCTCTTGTCGGTCTTCGCGGAGCCCGGGCCTTCGGTCACGGGGTCGGGGGCGCAGGCAGCTTTCTCGTCGTTCGCCGCGTATCCGCACTTGGGGCAGAGAATCAGGTTATTGTCGCCGACGTCAGATTCGACCATGAACTCTTCCGAGCCGGTTCCGCCCATGGCGCCCGAGTCCGCGCGGACCGGAATTACCGAAAGTCCGACGCGCTTGAACACGCGGCGGTAGGCCTTGCCCATCGTCTGATACGTCTCGTCGAGCGACTCGTCGTTCGTGTGGAAGGAATACGCGTCTTTCATCGTAAACTCGCGGGCGCGCATGAGGCCGTAGCGAGGCCTGATCTCGTCGCGATATTTGGTGTTGATCTGGTACACGGAAAGGGGAAGCTGCTTGTAGGAAGCGACCTCGCTCCGAAGGAGCGCTACGAAGGCCTCCTCGGCGGTCGGGCTCACGACGAGCTCCTGGTCAACGCGGTTCTTGATGCGGAGCATGCCAGCTCCCATTGTTTCCCAGCGTCCGGACTCGCGCCAGATATCCCCCGGCACGACGACGGACGGCTTGAACTCGAGCGAGCCGGTCGCGTCCATCTCCTGGCGGATAATACCCTCAACCTTGCGGAAACTGCGCAAGCCCAGCGGGAGATAGGTGAAAAGTCCGTTCGCGAGCTTTCGGATCATGCCGGCACGCAACAGGAGCCGGTGACTGACAACGACTGCCTCGGCGGGGACTTCCCTCAGCGTCGGCATGAACATCTTGGACATTTTCATACGATTACCTCTCGATTAGTGCGCTATTGTACCGGGAATCGGGGTCGATTTTCAAGGCCGAAACTTATGTCCGATTTACATAAAAGGAGACACGGGTTATAGTCCTTATATGAGTTTAAAAGTGACAGTTAATAATGTTAATACCATCAGAACGATCACAGTACCCTTCCTTTTAATCTCCCTTACGGCTTTCCTTATGGTCTCCCTCGGCGGCTGCGGCTCCCGGGAAACCGACAAAAAAATACCCCAAATAGCGAATGGATACATCAACCTTTCGGGCTTTTCCTTCAACGACCGGACAACGGTCAGTCTCGGGGGAAACTGGTATTTTTGGCCCGACGTGTTCCTTTCACCGGCCGAAGCCCGCACCCAGATCGCGCAGGGCTATCGGGCTACCCAGGCGGTGCCGGGAATCTGGTCCTCGACGGGTGTTACGGGAAGCGTCCCGAAACTGTCGAAGGGTGGCACGCTCGCCCTCAAGCTCACCATGCCGCCTGACCGGCGGGATTGGGCGATCCGGCTTCCGAACGCAAACTCGGCCTGCGAGCTCTATATCGACGGACGGTACGCAGCCTCGATCGGTACCGTCGGTACGACGACGCATACTAGCGTCCCGAGCAACGGGCTCAAGATCGTCAACTTTACCGCAGACTCGAATACCGTCCTCCTCGTGCTCAGGGTTTCAAACTTCCACACCCCGTATACCGGCACGTGGGCCAGCCCCACAATCGGCACGCCCGAGGCGATCGAGACAAGCCATGACTGGTCCCTCATCCTCACGGCGCTCATCTCCGGCGCGCTTATCTTCATGGGCCTGTACCACCTTTCGCTTCACCTCTTCAGGAGGAAGGACTCGAACTCCCTTATTTTCGGGATAGTCTGCCTCATGCTCGCGACGCGAAACCTCATCATGGGCGAGCGGATACTCAACGCGCTCTTCCCGCGGACGGCGCTCGGCTGGGAAATCGCATTCAACGTCGAACACCTTTCGATTCATATGGCCCTGCCCCTGCTCGCGATTTTTTTCCGCCAGCTTTTCCCCCGTCAAATCCGCAAAAACGCGGTGATGGCGGTGATCGCGGTCAGCGTCGCGTGGGCGGCGCTCGAACTGATCACGCCCGCGCTCTTCCACCATCGCTTCCTCTCGATCTTCGAGTACTTCGTGCTCGCGACCGGAATCTACCTTCTCGTCGCGATCCTGCGCGCCCTCTTTCGCGGCGAGGCGGGAGCCGGCCTCGTCATGGCGGGCTTCGCCGTACTGCTCCTTTCGGTACTCAACGACGTGCTCCTTTCGCGCGGCCTCATCCACAGTTACTACATGACCTCGATCGGCATGTTCTTCTTCCTGTTCATCCAGTCGATACTCCTGAGCGTAAAGTTCTCCCAGCTGTTCACAATCGTCGAGCGGTTCACCCGGGAGCTGCAGACGCTCAACCAGTCACTCGAGCGCTTTATCCCCCACGAGGTGCTGAACTTTCTCGGCAAGCGCAGCATCGTCGACATCGACCTCGGTGACTTTTCCGAGGAAATGATGTCCGTCTTCTTTCTCGACATTCGCGACTTCACCGCACTCTCCGAACGCATGACGCCAAACCAGACGTTCCGATTCATCAACACCTTCCTCGAGCGGTTCGGCCCTATCGTCCGCAACCACGGAGGGTTTATCGACAAGTACCTCGGCGACGGCTTCATGGCTCTGTTCCCGAACGACGCCGACAGCGCCCTCGACGCCGCGCTCGAAATGCGCCGCGCGCTTTTGGTATTCAACGCCGAACGCCGTGAGACGGGCTTGCCCATCAGGATAGGAATCGGCATCCACCGCGGACCCCTCATGCTGGGTACCATCGGCGAAAACCAGCGCATGGACTCGACCGTCATTTCTGATACCGTCAATACCGCAAGCAGGCTCGAACAGCTTACCAAACGGCATAAGCGTGACATCCTCATCTCCTCCGAACTCGTCAAGGGACTCCGCGATACAGGGCGCTTTTCTCTCTCACGCCTCGGACACGAACAGGTTAAGGGAAAAACGCAGACCATCGAGGTGTACTCACTTGATGGAGCCGCCGGCGATCAGTACCTCTGGCGCGCCGCGCCGGCATCGGGTAAAATCACGATATAGTCTCCAGAGGAGTTCGCCTTGAAAGCGGAATGCGCCACGATGTATGAAAGCTCCCCGGACGCTACCTGCGCGCGCGAACAGCCGGAAAATCAGGCATACCTTTCCGAGCAACTCATCACCTACATCGGCAACAAGCGAAACCTCCTCGGCTTTATCGGAGAGGGAATTGACACCGTCAAGGCGCGGCTCGGCAAGAAAAAACTCGACACGTTCGACGCGTTCTCCGGTTCCGGAGTCGTATCGCGCTATCTCAAACGCCACTCCCGTCTCCTCGTTTCCAACGACCTCGAGCGTTACGCCGAGACGATCAACCGCTGCTACCTCACGAACCGCGAAGACTTTCCCGTGCGGGAATACGCCGAATGCCTTCGCGAAATCGAATGGAAGCTCGAAAATTTTCCGCTCGCGGAAGGCATCATCTCCGCGCTCTATGCCCCGCGCGACGATGGCCTGATACTCCCCGGGGAACGGGCCTTTTACACAGCGCGCAACGCCCGGTACATCGACTCCGCGCGATCTCTCATCGACGGGGCCCCCGAACATCTCCGGGATTTTTTTCTTGCGCCGCTTCTTTCCGAGGCGTCAATTCATGCGAACACGGCAGGCGTCTTCAAGGGCTTCTACAAAAACCGGGAAACCGGTATCGGGCAATTTGGCGGAAAAAACGGCGACGCGCTTTCGCGCATTCGCGGGAACATCACGCTTAAAGAACCGGTTCTGAGCGATCATTCGTGCGAGTGCTTGGTCCTGCGGGATGACGCAACCGCCGCATGCGCAAGGCTCCCGGAGGTCGACGTCGCGTATCTCGACCCGCCCTACAACCAGCACCCCTACGGCTCGAATTATTTCATGCTCAATGTCATCCTTGAAAACAAAAAACCCGAGCTGGTATCTCCGGTCTCGGGGATTCCGCCCGACTGGAACCGCTCGATCTATAACAGAAAAGAGAAGGCGCGCGAAGCGCTTGCCGAGCTCGTCGCGGTCGCCAACGCCAAATTCATCCTTGTTTCGTTCAATTCCGAAGGATTCATTCCGCGCGCAGAGATGGCCTCCCTTCTCGAAAACCACGGAACGATCACCGTCCTCGATACCGATTACAATACCTTTCGCGGAAGCCGCAATCTCCGCGCGAGAAACCTCCACGTACGCGAATATCTGTTTCTCCTGGAAAAAACGCGATAAGTTCTTTCTGCAAGCTGTTCTCTTATTTCTCCATTTTATCTTTTTTCTCCATTTCGCCTTTCTACCACGGCTTTAATAACGTACCCCGCTTCCCCCGGTAAAATCCTAGTCATACGAAAAAAGCGGAGCACACTTTTTCACAGGACAAAAGTTCCGCAAATAGCCCGGTTAACAAATTGATTACATCACCTAACTACGTTAAACTTAAAACTGAGACAATATTTTGCATGTCGATTAACGGAGGGATACCATGAAAAAACAGCTTACGTTTGGAATATTTTCACTTTTACTTCTTGCGGGCATCCTCGCATCCTGCGCGACTTCCGGAGCCGACGCTTTCCTCGCGAAGAACGTTCCCGCGGAAGACCGCGCGGATCTGCTTTTCAAGCAGGGTGTTATCCAATACAACGACGCGCTTATCGCCAGGAATGATTTAACCGCGATACCCAATGTGCGGTTATTCTTCGTAAACGTCCTGATGCTCGATCCCATGAATACGCAGGCACAGGCCTATATCGACAAAGTCGACGGCTTCAAGGCAGCGAGCTTCTCCAAAAACCTCGCAAAGGCACAGCGTCTTCAGGCAAAAGAAAAACGAACCGAGTCCGAGGACTACGAGCTTGCGCTCGCCGTTGCGCGCGCTTCCACGATAAACCCTTCCGACACGGCACTTATAAAAGTTAAATTCGCAAGCGCCAGTGCCCGAAAGACCGTAGTACAGAAGCGCGTCGACAAGCTTTCGGCGATCGAGACAAAGATTCTCGCCGAGAAAAGGAGCCTCACGCTCGGCAAACTCGTTCCCCAGGCGACGCGCGTCATCGCGGAGATAGAAAGCATCGACCCGGGCAATTCTTCTGCCTCGAGCACCCGCAAAAACATCGACAGCTATATCATGGGACTCGCCCGCAAAGATATCGACACCGCGAAAGTAAAGCTTGCCAACAAGAAGTACGGTGAGGCCGAGGCCGCCATCCTCCGTGCCGAGAAAACGGTCGCGAACATCAATCCGGATACCGCGAACGAAATTCAGACGCTCAAATACCAGCTTTACCTCCGGTGGGGAACCACTCTCCTCGGAATGCAGAAATACGGTTCAGCCGAGGAAAAGGCGAACATCGCCATGGCAATCAACCGGAGCCCCGAGGCGCTTGACCTCAAGTCGAAGATCAACAAGGCATCGACCGCCCGTGACTACGACGCGGAGATCAACGACCTCGCCTCGGACATCGACAACAGCATCGCGCAGGGAGAGCTCGTCAGTGCCTGGAATTCCATAGCCGCACTCTCCAACAAAGTGACCAAGCAGTCCAGCAAGGACATCCTCGCGTCCAAAAAAACCGCCGTTCTCGAAAAGGTGAAGGCAGTCTACGCCGACGGAATCACCGCGTACAACGAAGAAGACTATGATGAGGCAAAAGGAAAGTTCCGGACGGTCCTCAAGATAGACGCAAACTACGAACAGGCACAGGCGTATCTCGATCGCACGAACAACAAGATCCGCGCCCTCTCGGGCGAGGAATAAGGAACGCATCAATGAACGACCGGACTAAACTTTTTCGCATCCTCGACGCGCTCAGCGGAGTGCTCTTTATCGCGTGGTTTCTCCTTCCTGTATCGATCGGGGCAGTAAACGTGCGTCTTCCGGCAAGCACCGTGCAGACGTTCTTCCCCTGGGGGCTTCCCGTAGAGTTTCTGGGCATCGCGGGGCTTTCTGTCCCGAGCGCGATCCTCTTTCTCGCGTACCTCGTGCCCGCGATCGGGATTTTCAAAATCGTCTGTTTCATTATCCCGACAAAGCTCGGCGAGTTCGCCGTTCCCGAGGGAATTTTCTCGAATCTCGCAAGGATCGCGGCAACGTCAATCATGGTTTTTTCGTTCCTCCTTCCCATGCTGCGCTTCGCCGATTCCCCCGCATGGTTTGCATCCTTGCCCCTCGTTTCCATCGTCTCCTCGGTCGTGGCGTTCACCTGCAACGTCATATCGGTCGTGATCGCGCTCAAGATTCACAACCTGAGCAATCCGGTCTACCGCGAATACCGCGAGTTCAAAAAGCTCGACGGTCTCGTTCCGGTCAGGGAAATCAACGCCAAGCAGAGAAGCGTTAACGCGCTCGAAGTTCTTTTCCGTATCAGAACCAAGCTCTTCATCGCGTTTATCGGCATCATCTCGCTCATCCTGCTCGTCCTGAGTATTGTCCTCCTCGGCAGCTACCGCACGACGATTCTCAAGGCGGTCGGAGACGCAGCCAGAAGCCAGGTCGAGCAAACCTCAGCGATTTACCGGGTTAACCTCGGAGACAGCATCGCGATGTTCGAGTATCTTAACCGGCAGGACGAGCTCAACAAGAAAGCTGAATTCTCCTATAACGACCTCACGATTTACACCAACCTGAAAACGGAAACGTACATAGACGCGCTCGCGGACACCGCGACGGATTTCCGCGCGGAATTTTCCACGTCGAACATGGGCGCTCAGTATCCTGATGTAACGGCTCTTTCCGCGTCCGATGTGGCAGCTTATGCGGGAGCGATTACGCCCGCTTCCACGGTCGTCTCCCTCCATGATTCGAAAACGCGCATCTACAGCTATGTGAGCCCGATTATCAAGCAGAACACCGTTACCAAGGGAAGCGAGAAAATCAAACGGGAACGCCTTCTCGGCTTCTCGATCATGACCTTCAGCGAAGACGTCGTGATGCGGCCGTACTATTTGACTCGTGTCTCGGTTATCGTCTTTACCGCGTTCTTCCTCTACCTCGCGATCGTCCTGACGTACCTCGTAGGAAACTACATCGTCAATCCGCTCCTCTTCCTCAGGATGAACGTACGCAAGATTTCGGACATTCTCTCGACGATGATTCGCGGTCAGTCGCGCGTATCCTCGACTGCGCTCGTCTACAACGATTGCGTGCACAGTCACGACGAGATCAAATCCCTCTCCTCGGAGATAAACGACATGGTCACCGTCATCCGCGGTATCGTGCCGTACATTTCCGCCTCGACGCTCAAGCAGGCAGAAACCGGAAACACCTCGACGACGCGCAAGGAACTCACTTTTCTTTTCACCGACATCCGCGGATTCACCACCCTGTGCGAAGGCATGGAACCTGAGGAAGTCGTGACCATCCTCAACCGGTACCTCGACCTCGAGACGGAAATCATCCTGAACAATCACGGCGATGTCGACAAGTTCGTCGGAGACGAGATGATGGCGTTCTTCGAGGGCCCGAGAAAAGAAGAGAACGCGTGCCGCGCCGCGATGCAGATCAGGTCGGCAATGATGAAAGAACGGGAAGAACGCGAAAAAAAGGGACTCCCCGTCGTCGCGATCGGAATCGGCATCAATACCGGCAACGTCGTTTTCGGTTCAGTCGGCGCGCGCGACCGCATGGACTTTACGTCAATCGGTGACACGGTCAACCTCGCCGCGAGACTCGAAGGCGCGAACAAGGCATACGGTTCAAAATCCATCATCACCGAAGCCGTGTACGAGCGCGTTCAGGAACAGTTCCTCTGCCGCGAACTTGACTTCATCGCCGTCAAGGGAAAGAACGAGCCGGTACGCATTTACGAGATCCTGCAGGAAATTCCCGAGGCGCACCCGAAACTGCTTGAGATCAAGAACAACTTCGAGAAGGGACTTGCCGCCTACCGTTCGCGCAAATGGGACAAGGCCGCGATAGCGTTCAAGAAGAATATCGACCTTTTCAATGACCATCCGTCGACGGTGTACCTCGATCGAGTGCAGCACTTTACCAAGCATGCTCCGCCCGACGACTGGGACGGTGTATTCAGAATGACGGTTAAGTAACTTACGTTGAACCAATAAAAACGGCGCGGATAACCGCGCCGTTTTTTATTCTTTCATGCATCACGCACAACAATCACACGCAACTGCGCACAACTGAGCACAATCCTGCGCAAGCAAGCGCGCTCCTTGTTCCAGTTTGCTGCCTACCGTTCTTCCCGAAAATACGGGACGCCCAATCCCTTCGGACTTTGATACTCTTTCTTTTTCCGGTAGGTGATCACGATAAGCACCGCGATGGTCGCGACGTACGGAATCATGTCGAGGATCTGGGGCGAGAACACGATACTGTTTCCGAAGAGCGAAAGATCCACGCTCTGAAATTTAAAGCCGATTCCCTTGAGCGCGCCGAAGGCATACGCCGCGAATATCGCCTTGAGGGGATTCCAGGTGCTGAAGATGATCAGCGCGACGGCGATCCAGCCCGCGCCCGCCGTGATGTTTTCCTGCCAGCGGGGAACGAACACGAGCGAAAGATACGCGCCGCCGATGCCGCACAGAAAACCGCCCGCGGTAATGTGCGCGTACTTATAGGCGTTGACGTTGATGCCCGAAGCGTCCGCCGCGCCGGGATTCTCGCCGACCGCGCGAACGTTCAGTCCCGCCTGCGTATGCCTGAAATACACGTACATGACAATCGCGACGAGAAGCGCGAGGTGCACGTACGGGCTTTGCTCGAAGAGCATCTTCCCGAGCACGGGAATATCCCGGAGAACTGGAATCGAAACGGGCGCGAACGCGTCGGATATTTGGGGCGGAAGCGATTTTCCCGAAAGGTTTTTCCCGAGAAAGCCCGATACGCCCGATCCAAAGATCGTGAGCACGAGGCCGGTGACAACCTGGTTGCCCCGAAGAGTGACGGTGATGACCGCATAAATGAGTGCGCCCGTCGCGCCGGCAAGTCCTGCCGAGAGAACGGCGATCGCGGGGTTCGCGGTCGCGAGCGCGGCAGAAAAACCAATCGAGGCACCGAGGAGCATCATGCCCTCGATCCCGAGATTCATGTTTCCGACTTTCTCGCACAGAATGCCGCCGAGCGTCGCGAGGAGGATATGCGTTCCCATCTGAACCGATGTCTGCATGAAATACGAAAGGGCATCGACGAAAAGATTCACAGGCTATTCCTCCCCTACCGTGCGCACGACTTTCGACGCCACAAACCGGTACCGCACAAAAAACTCGCTGCCGAGCACGAAGAAGATGATGATTCCCTGAAGGATGTCGGCGACGGTCGCAGGCATACCAAGGGAGCTTTGCAGGAACGCTCCTCCCTGGAGGAGCACCGCGAAAAGGAAGGACACGACGAGAATCATGGGCGGGCTGAGGCGCGCGAGCCAGGTTGTGATTACCGCGGTAAACCCGAGTCCTCCTGAAAGCTGCTCGGAAATGGAATGCTCGATGGCGGACGCCTGAATCATTCCGGCGATTCCGCAAAGGCCGCCCGAAAGGAGAATCGCGATGAAGGTTACGCGGCCGACGTTCATGCCCGCATAACGCGCGGTTGCCTCGCTTTCGCCGAGAACGTCTATCTCGTACCCGAGTTTCGACCGGCGAAGAACAAAGAACATGACGGCCGCGAGAGCGATCGCGATGATCCATCCAATATGGATGCCAAGGAACTGCGGAAGGATCGCGTTTTTCACGAATGTAGCAATTTTCGGAAAACCCTTTGCCTCGGGATCCTTCCAGGGTCCGTACTGCAAAAACGCAATCCACTTGAGCGCGACGTAATTGAGCATGAGCGTTACGAGCGTCTCGCTCGCGGAAAAACGCGCCTTGAGAAAGGCGGGGACGAGCGCGTAGGCGCCGCCCATCACAAACGCGGAAAGGAACATGAACGGCAGGAGTATCGCCGCGGGTAATCCCGGAAACGCGAACGCGACAAGCGACGCGCCGAATGCGCCCAAATAGAACTGCCCTTCGGCGCCGATGTTCCAGAACTTCATCCTGAAAGCGACCGCGATACCGAGAGAGAGAACGACGAGCGGGATCGCCTTGTTCACGGTCTCGTGAAAGCGATACGCCGTCTTGAGTGATCCCGCCAACATCTTGGCGTATACGTCGATCGGGTTATATCCGATAAGCGCCATGATGACCGCGGACGCGGCAAGCGCGCACGCGACAGCCGCGACGCGGAGAAGATTCTCGCGGAGCGGCGAAGGTTCCGGGCGCGAAACGATTCGTATCATGCTTTGGTCTCCAGTTTTTGGCCCATCATCAAAAGGCCGATATCCTCTTTCGTGGTCACCGAGGGATCGACGATATCCATAACCGCGCCGTTATGAAGCACGAGGATACGATCGGAAAGCTCGCGGAGCACGTCGAGATCCTCTCCGATAAAGAGAATTCCGACCCCGCGTTTTTTTTGTTCGTTCAGCATGTCATAAATCGTGCAGGAAGCCCCGATGTCGAGGCCGCGCACGGGATAGGCAGTGATGAGGAGGCGCGGGGCAAGCTCGATCTCGCGTCCGAGGAGTACTTTCTGGATATTGCCTCCCGAAAGTTTTTTGACGACGTGATTGATCGACGGCGTCGAGATGTCGTACGCGCGAACGATATGCTCGGCGTGCGCGCGCCCTGCGACGCGGTCGACGAAAAATCCCTTTGTCTTGTTGTACGACTTGAGTATGACGTTATCGGTTATGTCCATTCCCGCGACGAGGCCCATGCCGAGCCGGTCTTCGGGAATAAAACTCATGCTGATGCCGCGCTTGATGATCGCGCGAGGGGAAAGCCCGAGCAGGTCCCCGCCCAAAAAGCGAACCTTTCCCGAGTCTGCCTTCATGAGGCCCGCGATGGTCTCGCACAGTTCCTTCTGGCCCGAACCGGCTATGCCGGCGACGCCGAGAATCTCTCCGCCGAAAAGCGAAAAGGAAACGTCGTCGAGAAGGGGAATACCCTCGGCGTCGCGCTTGACGAGGCGTTCAACCTCGAGCATCGGCTCGCTCGTCCTTGCTGCCGCCTCGCGCGTTATCTCGAGGGACACCGCGGCCCCGACCATCATCTCGGTAAGTTCCCGGGGCGAGGTTTCCGCAGTCCGCACGGTACCCACGCTCATTCCGCGCCTGAGCACCGTCACGCGGTCGCTGATTTCCATGACCTCGCCGAGCTTGTGGGTTATGATGACGATCGCGCAGCCTTCTTCCTTCATCTTTTTCAGGATGTCGAAAAGACGCGCGGTTTCCTGCGGCGTAAGGACGGCAGTCGGCTCGTCGAGTATGAGCACGTTCGCGCCGCGATAGAGAACCTTCAGTATTTCGACCGTCTGTTTTTCTCCGACGGCCATGTTGTATATTTTTTTGTCGGGATTGGTAACCAACCCGAACCGTTTCTCGATTTGATAGATTCGCTCGTTGATCCGCCTCTCGTCAAAAAAGAGGCGGCGCCGCTCGCCGATCGCGATGTTTTCCTTCGCGGTCATTACGGAAACGAGCTTGAAATGCTGGTGAACCATGCCGATGCCGGCGCGAATCGCGTCGAAAGGCGAGGTGAAGTCGCGCGGCTTACCGTCGATAATTATCGCGCCCGAGTCCGGGGTATAGATTCCCGAAAGCATATTGACGAGCGTGCTCTTGCCCGAGCCGTTCTCCCCGAGCAGGGCGAGAATCTCCCCACGGTTTATGTCGAGCGACACGCCGTTGTTCGCGATTACGCTGCCAAAGGCCTTCGTAATCCCGCGCAGTTCGATATATGCCATTCATGCTCCCGTTATATAAGTTCCGCGTGATAGCCTGAAAAATAAAAAGCCCCGCGATGGGTAATCGCGAGAGCCAAAAGGCGGCAGGCGATAAAGCCTGCCTTAAAAAACGCGCCCTGCCCGCGTCGGGACCCCCGTCTTGGAGCGGTCCCGGGCGTTACAAAAAACTCGTTCTTACGCAGCTGGAGAATTTCGGGCATGCCCGAATTTCTCCGACAGTAAAAATCTCGTCAGAGATTTTTACTGCGGGATCTTTCCGATGACGCCCTTGACGAACCAGCTCATGTTCCAGACTTCGTCGTCGGTCATGGCTTTGCCAGCGGCTACTTTCTCGGCTCCGCTCTGGTCAGCGAGGGGACCCGCGAACACGTTGAGGGTTCCGTCGGCGAGTTTCGCCTTGGCGGCATCGACTTTCTCCTGGGTTCCGGCAGCGCAGGCAGCGCTGAGGGCGTCGAGGTCGACCATGCCTTTGTCGAGGCCTTCCCAATATGCGCGGCTCGTCCAGGAACCGTCGAGGATCGCCTTGACGTCGCTGGTGTAGAAAGTCGCCCACTTGAAAAGGGGAGCGGTGAGATATGCCTTGGGAGCGGCGTTTCCGGTCGGGGTGTTGTATCCGACGGCGAAGGCGCCTTTTTCCTGCGCGGCGATCTGGGTCGCGGTCGAGTCCTGGTGCTGGGCCATTACGTCGCAGCCCTTGTTGAGGAGCTCAAGAGCTGCCTGCTTCTCGACGGCGGGATCGAACCAGGTGTTGGTCCAGATGACCTCGACGGTAGCCTTCGGGTTGACCGACTGGACACCGATGGTGAACGCGTTGATTCCGCGGATGCACTCAGGAATCGGCATGGCGGCAACGTAGCCGATCTTGTTCGTCTTGGTCTTGAGGCCCGCGGCAATACCGGAAAGGTAGCGGGGCTGCTCGATCTTTCCGAAGAAGGTCGAAACGTTCGCGGCGCGCTTGTAGCCGGAGCAATGGCCGAAGTAAACCTCGGGATGGTCAGCGGCGACCTTGATCGTCCAGTCCATGAAACCGAAGCTGGTGGTGTAAATGACGTTGCATCCCTGATCGATAAGATCGCGGATTGCCTTTTCGCAGTCGGCATTCTCGGCGACGTTCTCGATGTACGCGGTCTTGATGCCCATGTCGTTCAGGGCGAGCCTTCCCTGATCGTGAGCCTGGGTATAGCCCTCGTCGTTGATGTTTCCGATGTACACGAAACCAACCTTGATGGTGTCCTTCGTGAGCTTCGCGCCGGACTTGCCGTCGGCCTTCTTGGCGCACGACGTGGCAAAGAGCACTACGGCTGCCATCATCATGACGGTGAGAATCTTTTTCATTCCAATCTCCTCTTTCGTAGAAAAAATACTTTTAAAACCCGCAATTCTTTTTACGGGTCTAATTCGCATGGATGCGGGCATTATTTCCCGCCCTGGTCACTCGCCCCTGAACTCGAGCGTTCCCGAGTCGGTCATCCGGTCGATGATCGCGAGGGACTCGATCCTGAAACCCCGGTCGCGCAGGCGTTTTCCGCCCTCCTGAAACCCTTTCTCGATAACGATGCCGGCGCCGACAACCTTTGCGCCCGCGGCCTGGGCGAGGGACACGAGCCCCTCGAGGGCGCAGCCATTCGCGAGAAAGTCGTCGATGATGAGAACAGAATCACCCGAAGGAAGGTATTCACGCACGACTTCGACGTCGTAGGAGGCGTTATGTGTGTAGGATTTGACGGTTGTCACGAGCGTTTCGCCCGAAAGATTCTTTGATTTTGCCTTTTTCGCAAAGACCACGGGAACCTTGAAGTATTGGGCTGCGATGCAGGCGATGGCGATCCCGGAGGCCTCGATGGTCAGAATTCTGTCCACGCGGACACCCGCAAACCGGCGCGCGAACTCTTTGCCGATCTCGTTCAGGAGGTCGATATCCATTTGATGGTTAAGGAAACTGCCCACCTTGAGGATATTTCCGGGAAGAACCTTCCCGTCGGCGAGAATTCTGTCTTTAAGCAACTGCATGCAACATTTTATACAGACCGACCCTTTTTTTCAAGACATCGGCGCGGCATCATGAGAATTACAGATAAACATCTCGAAAGAGATGTATTCTTCCAATTGACAAATTGAAGTGATTGTTTGCATACTTTTTACAATAGTACGTATGTACGTGTAATATCACGATACTGGAAAAGGATAAAAAAGATGAAGAAAATCCATGGTTTTACGCTTCTTGCCATCCTGACTGCAATCGTTCTGATCGGTTGCTCCTCCTCAAGCGATTCAAAGGACGATCTACCCGCTGTCTCGAAGGTGCAGGTACTGAACTCCACAACAGATCCTGATTTCGCCACGACGGGAGGATTCAAAGTAGCGCTCCTTGCCCTCGACGATTCACAGAATTCCATTGTAAGCTCGGACCTTGAGGTCTCCGCAAGCGCTGTTTCTCGGGCTGCAGTCGGCCTGACCGTCTCGAAAATTGAAACCATAGCACCCGCAGACTCTTCACTGCCCTGGAGCATCGCCGTCGACCTCGACAGCTCCGGAAGCATGTCCTCGACCGACCCGAGCCGCCTCAGAGTCACCGCCGCGAAGAGCTACGTCGACCTTATCCTTCAGGCAAATACCAAATCCCAGCTCTCCGTCTACGATTTTGCCGCCGGTAATACCACGGGATTTACCGACACTCGACTTCTGCAGGATTATACCGCCGATAAAACGCTGCTCGCCACTGGCATCGATAAATGCAATGACAGCGGTTCCTCGACCCCGATGTATGACTCAATTTACGAACTCCTCGAGGCCGTTAACGCTGGTGTCAAGACAAGCGCCTATCAACGCGCGATCATGCTCCTTTCAGACGGCGGTGACAATGATTCCACCCATACCCAGGCAGAGACCTACGCGCTCGCGACAAAGTATGCAATCCCGATAAATACCGTCGCACTCGGATACGACTCGGACGTCCTCAAGGAACTTGCGGCTAATACCAATGGCGTCTACGCGAAAGCCGAGTCTGCCGCTGATCTTACAACCATGTTCCAGAGCGTCGCACTTGGTTCAACGCAAGGATACGTTATCGTCTCCCTCAACTTCCCCAAAGCGTCAATCCCCACATACGACTCGGACATAACGCTGTCCATCACGAGCGGCGGCGTCACGAAAGAAACGACGTTCATCTTAACCCCGTCATATTAGCCACTGGCCCTGCATGGGTACACAAGACGCGTAGGATTACGTGCATTTAAATGAAGAAAGCCCATCCTTCCGGATGGGCTTTTCCTTTCAAGAAACGAGAACAACGTTCACGCCGAAAAGGCGCGTAACATCCTGTCGATCACGAATAGCTGTCAGACCTCGGCGGCCTTGGCACTATCGAATTCCGCCTCGATCGCGGCCGAGGGAGGCGCGGTCAGAAGGCTGACGACGACAATCACGACGCACGATATGACGAAGGCGGGAAGGAGCTCGTACACGCTCCAGTATCCCCCGAGCTTCGCAACGAAATTCTTCCAGACAAAGACCATGACGCCACCCGAGAGCATTCCCGCCATGGCACCCTGGAAATTGGTCCGCTTCCAGAAAAGCGAGAAGAGCATGAGCGGACCGAACGCGGCGCCAAGTCCCGCCCAGGCGTAAGAAACGACGCGGAATATCGAGGTGTTGCCGGAAAGGGCGACCCAGATACCGAAGCCGGTAACCGCGACCTGCGTCGCGCGGGCAAGCCACATGATCGCCTTGTCGGAAAGTTTTTTCTTCGAGACATTCTGCACGAGATCGTTCGCGAGCGACGATGACGCGATGAGCATATAGGAGTCGGAAGAGCTGATCGACGCCGCGATGATGCCCGAGAGCACGAAGCCGGCGAGTATCGGCGGGAAAAAGTCGACTGCCATGTGGATGAATATCGTCTCCGCACCGCTTGCCGTCGTCAGAAGGGCGGGCATTACCGCGCGGCCGATCATACCGATCGCGACTGCGGCAAAAAGCGAAACGAAGCACCAGGAGACGGCAATTATGCGCGCCTGGCGGATCTTCGCGGGTTTCTCGATGGCCATGAACCGGAGAAGTACCTGCGGCATACCGAAATATCCGAGACCCCATGCGAGGCACGAAAGAATGCTCAAGAGTCCGTATCGGGCGCCGGGACCGAATGCCCCGCGGCCTGCCACGATCGCCTGCGCGTTGCCCGCGGCGACGGTAACGGGATTTCCCGCGGCGTCGATCGGCACCGCAATCCCGAAAAAGTCCGCGAAGCTCGGGATATCCTTGAGGTTCTCCACGATACCGGGGATTCCGCCCGCTTTGATCGTACCGATCGTGAGCACGAGCACGAGCACGGCGAACATCAGCGTACCCTGGATAAAGTCGGACATAGTCTCGGCGAGAAATCCGCCGATGAAGGTATAGAAAAGGACGAAGAGCGCGCCGAAGATGACCATGCGCGCGTAAAATTCCTCCATGCCGAACACGTAGCCGAAAAGCTTGCCGAAGGTCACGAACTGACTACCGACATAAATAGAAAAGAACACGAGAAGAAGAACGGCCGCGATCATCGAAAGGATGCGACGCTCGTCATGAAACCGCTTGCTGAAAAATTCCGGCAGCGTAATCGCGTTATCCGCGACCTGCGAATACGAGCGGAGCCGGGAGGCGACCACGCGCCAATTGATCCAGGTTCCGATCGCGAGCCCAATTGCGGTCCATGCCGCCTCGCCGGCGCCGGTAAAATACGCGACTCCGGGCAAACCCATCAGAAGCCAACCGGACATATCGGAAGCCTCGGCGCTCATTGCCGCGACCCAGGGCCCCAAGCCCCGTCCACCGAGAAAGTACGCCTCGGCGCTTTCATTGCTTTTTTTCGAATACCACAGGCTGATTCCGATGGTAAAAAGAAGATAAATTCCCATCGCGATCAGGATTTGCACATTAGCCATGCCCATTGAACGACTCCTTGCTGTTTTGTTTGACTATCCATGATAGGGCATGCGGGAAAATCTCGTCAAGTTTTTTAACTTAACCGGTTTTTACCAAAAAACGCGTCAAACTTGCCTTTTTCCTTGACGACTCGGCAGTATTGGTGTATTAGTTTATTATGACACCGAGACAGGAGGAAGGATGAACGGATTCGATCCGAATATTCCGATCTACATCCAGATCGTCAATTCAATCAAGCGAGATATTATTACCGGCGCGGTAAAACCCGGCGACCGGTTGCAATCGGTACGCGAACGCGCGGAAGCGCTTACCGTGAACCCGAATACCGTGCAACGCGCATACCAGGAACTTGAGCGCGAGGGAGTAAGCGAAACCCGGCGCGGAACCGGAAGCTTTATCACCCAGAGCGACGAGCTTATCGGGAAACTCAAGTCTGAAATGGCGGAAGGTATTCTCGACGCGTTCGTCACCGGGATGAGCGCACTCGGTTTTTCCGGGAAAGACATAACCCGCTCGCTCGCGACAAAACTCGAAAAGACAAAGGGAGGACCTAACTGATGGCCATCATTCTTGAAACCACAGGCCTTAAGAAAAACTTTCGCACAAAGCCGGCGCTTCGCGACATTACCCTCACGCTCGAAAGCGGGCGCATCCTCGGTCTTATGGGCCCGAATGGATCCGGAAAGACAACCTTTCTCAAGACAATCGCAGGGCTCCAGAAGCCTTCGGGCGGATCTTTTACGGTGTGCGGAATGCCCTGTGGCGTCGAGACGAAAAAACTCGTGTCCTTCCTCCCCGACCGCAATTCACTGTATCCATGGATGACCGCGATCGACGCGATAGATTTCTACGCCGACTTCTTCGCCGACTTCGACCGGGCCAAGGCGCTCGACATGCTCTCGTTCATGAAGCTCGAACAGGGGCAGAAGGTCAAGGAAATGTCGAAGGGTATGACCGAGAAGATGGATCTCGTGCTCGCGTTTTCGCGAAAGGCGCGGCTCTTCCTCCTCGACGAACCGCTCGGTGGCGTCGATCCGGTCGCGCGCGAGCGCATCGTGTCGACGATCATCAAGACCTGGACCGAGGACTCGTCGATCATCATCAGCACGCATCTCGTCAACGACGTCGAGCGGCTCTTCAACGACGTCGCGTTCATTGACTCGGGCGAGATCATTCTCACGGGAGACGCCGAAACGCTCAGGAGCGAGCGCGGCAAGTCGATCGACCAGCTCTACCTCGAAATATTCGCGGACCGATAAGGAGACTGACCATGCTGGAAATAATCAAATACCAACTGAAGGGAAGAAAAAATTCCGCTCTCTTTCTCCTCGGAGTTTTCGCGCTCATCAACGTGATTACCTGGGCCATTGCGGGAACCGGCCTTGCTTTGGGAAACGCGCACCTACCGCCCGCGACCGCGTTCTGGATGCCGGTATCCATTGCAACCATGGTCATCACCATAACCATCACGTTCTTTCTTTGTGGATCGGGTCATGTCAACGACCTTTTATGGCGCAACACGAGCTATCTCATGCTGACGATCCCCCGGCGAGGCTGGGAGATTCTCGGAGGGAGGCTTATCGCGGGACTCATCGAATTCCTCGCGATTGCCCTGCCCGCGCTCGCCATGATGTCCGTTCACCTCGCGATCGGGGATGCCTACAGGCATGTCGCAGGTTCCGGATTCACGGAAACGCTTGTGCTGATTTACCGTCATTTTTTCGTAACGAATCTGCCGGCGACGCTCTTTGCGTTCTTGCTCGCGCTTTGCGTGTTCGTCTCGGCAGGCGTCGCGCTTACCTTCGCCGCGATCGTGTCGCGCACGTTCGTCAGGAGTCGCGGACTTGCGACCGCGATAACCATTGCCCTGTTTATTTTCGTGAGCCACCGGGTATCGGACTTCAGCATGTGGCTGAACGCAAAGCTGAACTGGTTCGTCAATATACCGCTGGACTACACCAATATTTCGTTCGTTATCGGCCCGATGGGGCCGCATGGAATGAGGGGAAGCATACCGAGCGGAATCGAATCCTTTCAGGTTCCCGTCGCTCCCTTTCTCTGCTTCCTCGCCATCGCGGCCGCGCTGTTCGCGGCGAGCGCTTGGCTTCTGGAACGAAAGGTAGAGCTGTAGCGGACACCCGGTAACGGGTGCTCGCTTGCGGGCGCTATTGATGCTTCTTGATCAGTTCGAGAATTTTGTCCTTGCTCATGAAACCGACGGTGCGTTCGAGCGAGACGCCTTTCTTGAAGACGATCATGGTCGGGATGCTCGAGACGTTGAACTTGACGGAGAGGTCCGCCTCGTCGTCGACGTTCACCTTCGCGATTACTGCCTTTCCGGCGACTTCCTTCTCGACATCTTCGAGAACGGGGCCGAGCATCTTGCAGGGACCGCACCAGGGTGCCCAAAAATCGACGAGAACCGGAATATCCTGGTTGATAACCGCATCAAAGCTTGCCGCGTTAGTGTGAAGTACTGCCATGTATCTGCCTCCTGTAGTGTCAATGCACGTTTACATAGGTAATATACGAAAAAAACCGGCGTGGTGCAGTAACTTTGTCACAATCGGCGCTTAAAGTTGCGCCATTTCGTAGAGAAAAAGGGTCGCGGCCTGGGCGACGTTGAGACTTTCGACGTCGCCGGTGCCGGGAATCCGCACAAGATGATCGCACAGGGCTTTTACCTCGGGGGAAAGACCGGTCTCCTCGTTGCCCATGACGACCAGAATTCCTTCACGGTCTTCAGGCCCCGCTCCGACGAGGTCATGGAGCTCGGAAAGAAGGTTTCGCGCGCGATGGTCGGCGCCGACGCGAGTCATCCTGCCTGCGGTAAGCTCGATGAGCCAGGACGCGGAGGGTGCGCGAAAGATCTCGACGAATTCCATGCCGCCCTGCGCGACTCGGTAAGCGCTCGTCGAAATCTCGGCCTGATCGTCATCCTCGCCGATGACTATTTTCTTGATGCCGAAAAATGCGGAGCTCCGGACGATTGCGCCGAGGTTGTTCGCGTTTCCGACACGGTCGAGGACGAGGACGCGCTCGCGGGTGCGTTCCCAGGCGCGAACGGCATCGACGGTCAGGAGGGGAATGTCGGGCTCGGTTATCATCGCGACGACGCCCTGATGATGGACGCTCTGGCTCAGCTTTTCAAGCTCCGCGGGCGACTCGACGGTACGATACACGCGGCGGGCGGCGGCGAGGGACTTGCAGACGGGCCCGAAAAAGCGCGCGCGGTCCTGGGTGAAAAATAGGCGCTGAATCCGTTCCGGGTGCTTCTCGGAAAGGGCGCGCACGGCCTCGAATCCGCAGACGGCCAGTTCGCGGTGTTGCTTGTTTTTCATGGAGGACTCCTTGCGCATGAGTATATACGCTTGACTCTTTTTATGGAATTCTCTAGGCTTTTGTTACCGAACATTCGGTAACTTATTTAAAATACTGTAACACAAGACAAGAGCTCGGGTGTTGAAAACGGGGATATATTGATGCCGCAAGAAAGAAAGTCGGGACGGGCAAGACATGAACAGATACTCGAAGCAGCCTTTGAGCTCGCACACACGAACCACGGCTGGAGTCTTGCGGAAGTCGCTGAACGCATCGGCATTTCGAAAACGGCCATCTACCGGCATTTTAAAAACCGCGCGGAAATCGAAAACGCGATGGAGGATACCTTTCGGACAGACATGCTCACGGCCCTGGAGCGCTCCGACGGTACGGCCGAGGGCCTGCGCCGCGCCACGGTCGCGTTTTTCAGAAACAATTCGGGATACCTGTATCTGTTCATGACAAACCTTTTTACCCGATGCGCGTACGATCTCGAGATCGGCGAATGGCTCAAGACCGCCTCGCCCCACATCGCGGGTCTCTTTGCTCGAGCCGAAAAATTAAGCACCGACGAAAAGGATCGCTTCGAAGCGGAGATTCTCAAGAACTGCGTGTCCATCCTGATTGCGAGCTTTCGCCTTACAAGTTTCGGACAACTTCAGGAAGACCTTTTGACATTGCTGCGGGACGGCATTCCCGAATGCCGGATTCCCTCCGCAAAGCGATACGAGGAATGCGAGAAGGAAGCCCTCATCGAAGCCGGAGAACTCGAAAGCAGCGACCGCCTCTTCAGCGCAATCGCCGCCGTCATCCACGAACACGGACTTACCAAAACGACGATTGAGCGAATCGCGGACAAAATGGGAATGGCGAAAAGCAGCCTGTACTTCTTTAGCCGCAACAAGGAAACGATGCTCGCCGAACTCGTCAAAAAAGAAATTGAAACGATGGTCACCCTGTGCCTCAAGCGGGTTCCGGCGGGAAAAACTTTCGCCGAGCAGCTTTTCATCGTGATGGCCGTGCAGGCAAATTACCTGCTGATGAACCCGGAGCTCTTCGCCGTCTTTAACTGGATACGGTACGAGACAATGCGCGTGACCCACGATTCGGCATATCACGACATCGAGACGGAATCCTTTCTCGGCCTGTTCCTGCTCGACGAAATTTTTGCGAACGATCCGGACGCGAGGATCAAAACGATCGCGGTAATAAAGCTCGCGGCGACGCTGAGCACAAGCGTCGTATTGCAGTCGAGAAGGCGCGGCGACGACACCAAAAAAACGCTCAAGAATATCCGTATAATGCACGAAAGCATTCTTCGCGGGGACAAGGAGATAAAGTGAACCCATCAAAAAAAATGCATGCCGCAAAAGCGGCGATTTTCTTCACGCTCTTCATGGCAGGGGCCCTGACAGCCGAGGAAACAGTTCCGGACACGGCAGTCACCCCGAGCACGACAGTCGTTCAGAAACCCGAGAAAGTCGTAACCATCGAGGAAGCGGTCTCGCTCGCGCTCGAGAACAACGTCCAGCTCGAGTCGAATGCCATCGACCTCAGGATCAAGGAACGGGCACGCGACAATGCGTGGAACGTCTTTCTCCCCTCGGCCCAGATATCCGGATCGCTTGCCAGGCAGAACAAGGTGTCCAACGCCTACGCATCCTTATTCCAGATGATGGGAACCCCGGTCCCCGAGACGACTGAAAAGGATCATTGGTCGATAGTCGGCGGCTTGTCGCTCGGGCTTAACCTGAGCGCCGCCCTTGTAGAAGGCCTTCGCGCAACGCGGCAGAGTTACGAAGCGGGAAAAATTACGCTCGAACAGGCCCGGCAAGACACCGAGCGCAACGTCCGCAAGTCGTTCTACGGCATTCTCGTCCAGCAGGAAAGCGTCCGGCTCCTCAGGGAAAAGCTCGCAGCAAGCGAGGACCGGCTGAGGCAAACCCAGATCAATTACCGTAACGGAATCCTGCCGGAGCTGTCAGTCCTCCAGACCCAGCTTTCTCTCGAGACGCAAAAGCCTGCGCTCCGGGAAGCGGAGATCGCGCTCGACCAGCAAAAAAAGGTTTTCGCGTTCATCCTCGGACTGCCGGTGAATACGGATCTTTCCGTCGAGGGAAAAATTGATCCGCCAATACGATCGTTTGACGAGGACGAGCTCGTCTCGAAGTATCTTGCCTCCCGGCTCGACATCGCGCTTCTGGCAAAAAACCTCGAGATTCTGAACACGCAAGTGCGTGCGTCAAAGCTTCAGATGTACACGCCGAGCGTCGCGCTCAGCCAGAGCTGGCTGCCGATGAAGGCTCCAATCGACGCGGACAAATGGACAGACAGTAACGGCTCATTCAGCGTTACCGTGGCGTTTGACCTTATCGGTCTCATACCGTTCTCCCGGACGGGACAGTCCCTCGCGGAAGCGGAAGATGGAGTCCGCAAGCTCGAGCTCACGATGGGACAGGCTTCCTACAACGCCGAGCTTGAAATCCGCAACCTCGTAAAGACACTCGACAAATCCCGCTCGTCAATCGCGACGATGGAACTGAGCGTAACGATTGCCGAAAAAGCCTATAGGCTCACCGAGCAAGGCTACCGCGCGGGAACGATCGAATTCCTCGACCTCAAGGATGCGGAGAATTCCCTCCTCCAGGCAGAAATCGGCGTGCTCATGGAAAAGTACAAATACCTGTCAACATTGCTTGATCTCGAGACCGCGGTGAACGCGCCTCTTGAATAACGAATAGTAAGATAAGGAGCATATGATGAATAACGATAAAGTAAGAAAGCTCGCGATGCCGGCAATCGCCCTCATCGCGCTCGTCGCCGCCGTCGCGGGACTCACGCTCCTCGGCAGCATAAAAAACAAAAAAAAGGCCGAAGAGCCCGTAAAGGCAGTATTCGCCGTAACGACGACCACCGCGACGAAGGGAGAGCTCAAGGATTACCTCGAGTTCGGCGGAGACGTTGCCGCGAAAACGAACGTCGACATTCTCCCCGACGTCGCAGGAAAGATCGCGGAGATCCGCGTCAAGGCCGGAGACTCGGTTCAAAAGAACCAGATCATCGCGCTCGTCGATCCGTCGCGCCCGGGAATGAACTATGAACTCGGACCCGTCAAGTCGCCCATCAGCGGGACGATCACCGCGGTCAACGTGGTCGCAGGGAGCATGGTCTCCCAACAGCTCGCCGTCGCGCGCGTGAGCAAGATCGAATCCCTCGAGATTCTCATGAACGTGCCGGAACGATACGTCTCAAAAATCCGCGAAGACCAGAACGCCTATCTCCGCTTTGACGCATACCCCGGCGATATTTTCCCGGCGAAGATCGTCGAGATCAGCCCGGTCCTCGACCAGACAACGCGCACGATGGGGGTCAAGCTCGCACTCGCAAAAATCGAGCCGCGCATCAAGGCGGGTATGTTCGCCCGGGTCAAGCTCATCACCGACACAAAAGGCGGAATCGTGAAAATCCCCGCCGCCGCAGTCGTGTCCCGATTCGGGGAATCCTTCGTATTTGTCGTGAATAACGGAGAAGACGCGACAACCGTTCGCAAGCAGGCCGTTGTTCCCGGCATTCGCGTCGACGACAAAATAGAAATCCGCAACGGGCTCAAGGCAGACGACGAAATAGTCGTCCGCGGGCAGACGCTCCTTGAGGACGGCTCCGAGGTCCATGTCGTCTCGAAAGTCGAGCCCCTGCCGGCACAGGAGAACGTAAAATGAGCCTTTCAAAAACCGCAGTCATGCGACCGACGACGGTGATGATCATCTTCTCGATCCTCACCGCGCTCGGCATTTACGCATCCTTCGATCTGCCGCTCGATCTCTTTCCGGACATCGAGCTGCCCTACGTCGCCATCAGCACCTCCTATCCGGGAGCGGGGCCAGAGGAGGTCGAGAAGCGCATTACCCGGCCGATCGAAAGCATCATCTCGGGAGTTTCGGGAATCGAGTATCTCGGCTCAAATTCCTCGAACAGCTCGAGCCTCGTTTACATTCAGCTGACCTACGGGAGCAACCTCGACGAGGCGATGAACGACATTCGCGCCAAGATGGATTACGTCAAGGAGTTCCTCCCCGACGAGGCGAAGACGCCGATGATCTACAAGATGGATCCGTCCATGTTCCCTATCATGCATTACGCGATCAGCGGAAACCGCACGCCGGAGGAACTCCGTAAATACGCCGACGACCTTTCGCCCAAATTCGAGCAGATCGACGGCGTCGCGTCCGCGTACGTCTCCGGCGGCCGCGACCGCGCGATCGTCGTCGAAATCCCGCGCGACCGCCTGCAAGCGTACAACCTGACGATCTCGCAAGTTTCGCAGATGCTTGCGGCCCAGAACATCCAGGTCGCCGGCGGTACCATCACCGAGGAAGACCTCAATTACACTATCAGCACGGTCGGCGAATATGCGTCCCTCGACGACATTCGGAACACGGTCATCTCATACAAAATCGGCGGCTCGCCGTCTCTCGGCGGCTCTCCCGTCGTGGCGAGCATCAAGCTCCGGGACATAGCGGACGTGTACGACGGCTTCAAAAAGCAGTCGTCCCTTTACTACTTTAACGGCGTTCCGTGCGTCGAGATCAGCGTGCTCAAGCAGAGCGGCACGAATTCCGTCAAGACCGCGCGTGCGGTCGAAAAAAAGATGACGCAGATCATCAAGGAAGCTCCTTCCGACATCTCGATCACGCTCACGCAGGACTCGACGGACATCATCAAGCGATCGGTAAACGACGTAGCCTCGAGCGCGTTTCAGGGCGCCATCCTCGCTATCATCGTTCTCTTCGTGTTTCTCAGAAGCTTCCGGAGCACGATCATCGTGGGACTGACGATTCCGATATCGCTCATCATCACGCTCGGCATCATGTACTTCGCCGGCATGTCGCTCAACCTGATGACGCTCGCGGGGCTCTCGCTCGGAGTCGGAATGCTCGTCGACAACTCGATCGTTATCCTCGAGAACATCTTCACGTACCGCGAAAAGGGCGCCAAGCCCGTCCCCGCGGCAATCCTCGGTTCGCAGGAAATGATGCTCGCGATCTCGGCCTCAACCCTCACGACCATTTGCGTATTCCTTCCGCTCATCATGTACAAGAAGGAACTCGGTATCGTCGGCGAGATCTTCCAGGGCCTCGCGTTCACCGTCGTCATTTCGCTCGTGTGCTCCCTCATCGTCGCGCTCGTGCTCGTGCCGGTGCTCTCGAGCAAATACTTCAAGATCGGCAGCAAGAAAGAGAGAAAGCTCACCGGCACCTGGGGGAGAATCGACTCGAAAATGGGAGAGTTCTTCGACAAGGTCGACGACAAGTATGCAACATCGATCCGTTGGGTGCTCAAGCACAAGAAAGTGACCGTCGGCACCATAGCGGCCCTTTTCGTGCTCAGCATTGCGGCGATGCCCCTCCTTGGCTTCGTGTACATGCCGAACCAGGCGTCCGACTCCATCGTCGTCAACGTGACGCTGCCAGTCGGGACAAAACTCGAAGCGACCGAAACCGTAGTCCGGCAGCTCGAGGAAATCGCCAAAAAAGAAATCAGGGGATACAAGAGCCTTACCGTCCTCGCAGGATTGAGCGAGAACTGGGGAATGGGCGGAACGAGCTCGTACAAGGGATCGCTCACCATCGCCCTCCCGAAACTCTCCCAGCGCAAGGATTCCGAAGAGGTCATCAAGGAAAAGATGCGAAAGCATTTCGGCGATTTCCCCGGAGTAACCTTCGAGCTCACGAGCGGAGACAACACCGGCATCGGAGGAGGCTCGAGCGCGATTAACATCAGCGTCAAGTCTGACGACCTCGCGAAGGCGCGCAATACCGCCGTCGCGATCAGGGACCTGCTCGCCGAAAAAATGAAGGACTCCCTCACCGAGCCCGCCATCGACATGAAGGAAGGTCTGCCGCAGGCAAACATCGCCATAGACCGCGAGCGACTCTACAACCTCGGCCTCAACGTCTACTCGGTCGGTCAGGAAATCAAGGCAAATATCGAGGGAACGACGGCGACACGGTACCGCGAGGAAGGCGAAGAAATCGACATCGACATCATGCTCGCCGACAACGACAAGACGCGCCTCACAGACCTAGAGCAAATATTCGTCACCAATGCCTCGGGTCAGAGGATCCCCGTCTCGAGCTTCGCGCACTACCAGGAAGGAACCTCCCCGATCAGCATCACGCGGGAAGACCAGAGCCGAATCGTGCACGTAACCGCGGGAAAAAAACCCGAGGCGAACCTCAACGAAGTGCAGAAAAAAATAGAAAACCTCGTCAAGACCGAGATCCCCGCGGACTCCGCCGTGCGAATCGAGTATAAGGGCGACTACGAGGACATGATGAAAGCGATCAAGCAGTTCGTCGTCATCATCCTGATGGCGATCATCCTCGTGTTCGGCGTCATGGCGAGCCAGTTCGAATCGCTCCTCGACCCGTTCATCATCCTCTTCACGCTGCCGCTCAACTTTGTCGGCATCGTGCTCGTGTACGCGGTCTGCGGGCAAAAGCTGAACGTCATGACGGCGGTCGGCGTTCTGATCCTCGTCGGCGTCATCGTCAACAACGGAATAGTCCTCGTCGACTACACGAACCTCCTCCGGAAGCGCGGGCTTTCCCTTGCGGACGCGTGCGCCGAGGCAGGAAAGAGCCGCCTCCGGCCGATCCTCATGACGACGCTCACGACCGTACTCGGCCTCGTGCCGATGGCGTTCTTCCCCGGCGAGGGTTCGGAAATGGTTCAGCCGATCGGACAGACGATCCTCGGAGGCCTTTCGTTCGGAACGCTCATGACGCTGTTCCTGATACCGACGCTGTACTATATCTTTAACCAGCGGCGCGACAGGCGCGAAGCGAAGCGCCAGGCAAGGCTCGATCGCGAGGCCGAGCTGAACGACGCGACACTCGCGAGCGAAGGAGCGATGAAATGACGCGCATAGAAATCATATTCAGCCAGGCGCTCGAAGAGGACATCTTCGCCGCGTTCAAAAAAATTCCCGAAGCGCAATTCTTCACGCTCATCCCGGGGATAAAGGGCAAGGGGTATTCGACGCCTAAAATGGGAGACTCCGTATGGCCCGAGTTCAACGAGCTCATAATCATCTACTGCCCGAGCGAATCGGGCGTAGGGCAAATCAAGGACGCGCTCGCGCGGGTACAAAAAAAATACCCGACCGAGGGCCTCGCGTACTTCTTGATTGAAAGCTAAGGTGTAGCGGAACCGATCAATTAAACAGCCTGAGGGTTAGCCGGTTTGTCCGGGCCTCAGGCTTTTTTTAGCTCGAGCCAGGCAAGGATTGCGCGGCGCGCTGACTCGAAGGCGATCGGGGCCGTCTCTATTTCCTCGGGGCGCACGAGCTGAAAGGACGACGCCTCGCTCTTGTCGAGCTTGAGCGTATCGAGCGAATCCGCGCCCTTGGCGGCAAAAAAAAGGTCGCAGGTCTTGTAGGTCACGTTTTTATACGCGTACTCGTTTGGCCACGACCCGACGAACGAAAGAGAGAGCGCTTCGAGGCCCGTTTCCTCCCGGCATTCGCGAATCGCCGCATCCTCCGCCCGTTCGTCCGGATCGACGAAGCCGCCGGGCAAGGTGAGCATACCCCGACCGGGATCGCGGTTGCGCACGAGCATCAGAACCGATCCGTTCACCTCGACGATGACGCTCGCCGATGTTGCGACGTTATGAAAATAGGTGAAAAGGCATACCGGGCAATACCAAAACTTTCGCTCCCGATATTGATATCCGATCGAACCGCACTGGGGGCAATACTTCAGCGAAACAGGCTTCATTTCATCACTTCCCGATTATTCGCGACGCAAGGATGATGAGGACGGCAAGCGCCGTCACCGCTACTCCCAGTATAAGGTGGCCGATTCCCGTTTTCCAGTGGAGATATCGGGAATTTTTCCCTGCCCCGTAGTACCGGGCGGTGATGGCCTGAGCGAGCCGTTCGGCACGGGTGAGCGTCCGGAGGATCAATGGAACAAAAAGCGAGGCCATCGACTGAACGGTCGCGACAAGCCCTTTCCGGGAACCCTTTCCCGCGCCCCGAATAATGCGCGCAGTCGTGATGCGGGCCGCCTCGTCGTACAAAAGCGGGATAAAGCGAAACACAATACCCGTGACGAGGGACACGTCGCGAACGGGGACGCCAACCGCCTTCAGCGGGAACAGAATATCCTCCATCCCGTACATGATCTCGGTATGCGCGGTAATGAACGTGAACACGACGAGCGGAATATAGAGCGCGATGAACCGAAGGATGAAAAGCGCCGGGTAGAGGATATCGGGCGCGAAGAGATACTGAATGCATGCGAAAAAAAGGAGCCAGGGAAGAATCTTGAGAATCCCGAAAAAGAGCTTTTTGAGCGGATAGCGCGCAACGAAAACCGGCAGCATCTCGAGCGCGATCAGGGCGCAAATCCAGGGAAGACCTGAAACGGCGAGGGCTGCGACTATGGCCGCGAGCGTGCATACATATTTGAGAACCGGTGGGAATCCCTGAAGGACGCCTTCGCTCCGTTCTCCAAAGGACGACGCCCCGCGCCGGAGGCGCTCGAGTGTGGCCTGCTCGCGGGTAAGGCGCGGATCTTTTCGTCTTTTCGCGCCCAAGGCGGAAGGCGGGGACTGGGCATCGCTTTGCGCGAGCGGGACACCTCTTTGCGCGAGCGGGGATGGCAGGGTGACGACGGAGTCGGCGATGGCGCATTCCTCCGCGCGGTTTGTCGTAAACACGACGGTCTTTCCGCTGTCGCCGAGATTCCGTATCAAGCCCAAAAGCTGACTCCGGCTCCGCACGTCAAGCGCGGAGGAAGGCTCGTCAAGAAGGATGACATCGGCGTCCATCGCGAGGATCCCTGCGAGCGCGGCTTTTCGTCGCTCACCGCCTGAAAGGGAGAAGGTTCTCCGGTCGGCAAAGAGGCCAAACGGAAGACCTACCTGATCCATCGCGGAAGAAACGCGCGCGACGAGCTCTTGCCCGGCAAGACCCAGATTCCGCGGCCCGTACGCAACGTCGTCCGCAACGAACTCCGCAAAGAGGCTCGACTCGCTTTCCTGAACCGCGAGCGCAGTCTCTATGCCCTCGCCGCGAACGACGGTTCCTTCTTCGGGAACGCGAAGGCCGGCGAGAAGTTCCATGAGCAGGGTTTTACCCGAACCGGACTCTCCCATCACCGCAGTGACGGAACCCGGAGCAACTGAAAGAGAAAGATCTTTGATCGCATGGAGCGATACGTTCCGGCAATCGAGAACGGGACCGGCGGGAGCGGCTTGCGGACTCGCCGTTCGGGACGGAATCGCCGTTTCTGAACGGCCCGCGCGTGAGCGCGAGGCAGAGCCGCTCACGTCACGAAGGCCCCACTGTTCGAGCGCGTCACCCGGAAGGGAAAGAAATTCTGCGGGAGGGCCGTCAAAAACGGCATGGCCCGAATCCATGACGATCACGCGGTCAGCGCGGGACGCTTCATCAAGGTCGTGAGTGATGTGAATTATTGTGCCGCCCGATGAGTGCAGGCGGTCGAGATACACAAGAAGGGAATCGCGGGCGTGCGGGCTCAGCATGGACGCGGGCTCGTCGAGCACGAGAATCGCCGGATCAAGAACGGTCGCGCCCGCGAGCGCGAGATGTTGTTTGCGCCCGCTGGTGAGCCCGTGCGTCTCGTCGCGCGCGAAGGAAGCGAGGCCGAAGGACTCAAGAGCGTGAGGCACCGAAGCGAGCATCTCGCTCCGGGGAATGCCGAGGTTTTCCGGACCGAAGGCGACGTCGAGCTCCACGGTCTCCGCGACGATCTGGTCGCCGGGTGACTGGAACACGAGCGCGGAAGGCACGCGATGGCCCGATTCGATCGAGACGGTTCCCGCATCCGGCGCGATGAGGCCGGTCACGCACCTCGCGAGCGTGCTCTTGCCCGAGCCGTTCGCCCCGACTACCGCGAGGTATTCGCCTGAAGAAACCTCAAGCGATACGGAATCGAGGGCTTGAACACGGGAGAGCGGATATGCGTAGGAAATTTCCCTGACCGATAGGAGCATCCCCTACTCCCGCAAAAGGCGAGGCTTGAACGCGCTCAATTGAAGCTCTTTCGCCAGTTTGCAGGATTGCCGGGTCCTACCCAGCGATTGAGGGCAAAGCTTCCGCGAAGGCTTAACGTTATGAACTTCTTCGCGCGGCTGACTGCCTCGTAAGGCTCGAGCCCGAGGGCAAGACCCGCGGTGATGGCCGCCGCGGTAGTGCAGCCGGCGCCGTGCGTCCACTGCGTCCCGATGCGCGCGCTTTCCACCTGGTTAAAATCCTTGCCGTCGAAAAAAATATCGATTGCGGTTGTGGTTCCCTCGAGCTTTGCGCCGCCCTTGATAAAGACGTTTTTCGCGCCGCGCGCGTGAATCTTTTTGGCGCACGCTTTCATCTCGTCGATCGTTGCGGGGGTATTAACCCCGGCAAGCTGACCTGCCTCAAAGAGATTCGGGGTGACGATAAGCGAAAGCGGCAGGAGCCGGTCGGCGACGAGATCGTTGAGACCCGGGTTGAGCGCCTCATTCGCACCCTTGCAGACCATTACCGGATCGAGAACGTATCGGGTAACGCTGTATCTGGATATGTATTCCGCCGCGAGTTCTACTGCGTACGGGGTCGCGAGCATGCCGGTCTTGCAGGCATCGACGCCGACGCCCTTGAAAATAGTCTCCAGCTGCGCGCGAAGGGTTGGCTCATCGACGGGAAAGACGCCGTGTGCCCATTCATCGTCGGGATTCATGGTGGCGATCAGGGTAACGGCAGCCATGCCGTATACGCCGTATTCCTCGAAAGTCTTGAGGTCTGCCTCGAGACCGGCGCCGCCGGATGCATCGGAACCCGCTATGGTTGCAACATTAGTCATGTTTAAGCCCCTTTCATAATTCAGTATAACGAAACTGGATGAGGGAAAACAATAGGAATTTGGAGGCTTTAGCGGTTTACCCGCGCCGACCGGTTACCTTTTTCGTTAATACAGATCCTGCATCGGTACTGAAGTTTTTACTTGACATATAGCGCCCCAATTGTCATGATGGCGCCAAGAAAGCCAGACTCAAAGGAGACTATATGGAAATAAAATCGGGCAACTATATCCGAAAACTCGTCATTACCGGGGCGCTCGGCGCGCTGGCCGTATTCCTTGGAATCACGCGGCTCGGCTTCTTTCCCTGGATTTCCGGTGCGTCGATCACGATTCTCCATATTCCGGCCATTATTGGCGCGATTCTTGAAGGACCCTTCGTCGGTGCGGGTATCGGCCTTATTTTCGGCATATTCAGCCTGATCCAGGCGAACATGAACGGGACGCTCTTTGACCTCGCATTCCGGAACCCGCTCGTTTCCGTCCTGCCCCGCGTTGTCTTCCCCGTCGTCGTGTGGGGCATTTTCTGGCTCCTCTCGAAGTGGAAAAAAATTCCGGCAATTATCATCGCCTCGGTTCTCGGCGCGGTCATCCATACGGCGCTCGTGCTCGGCATGCTCGTCGCGACGAACGGTTCGGGAATACTGACCGGCGGCGCGCAGGGCGTTTCCGTGTGGGCGGTCGTCGGCACGATTTTCGTTGCGAACGGAATCCCCGAAGCCATTGCGGCGGGTATTCTTTGCACCCTCGTCGTCGCGGCATGGACCGGCCTTTCGTCGTCGAAAAACAAGTCCCGGCTGAACTCTGAAAAATAGCACAAGAGAGAAAAAAATGTTGAATAAAAAAGACTACATCCCGCTCGTCAAGCGGGCCCTCGCAGAGGATCTCGGCGCGCGGGCCTTTCGAAAAGGTCACGACGTCACGAGCGAAGCGATCTTCGGAAAAAAACAACAGGCGGTTTTCACCCTCATCGCGAAAGATGAAGGAGTGCTCTGCGGCATGGAGCCCTTCGCGTCCGTCTTCACCCTCCTCGATCGCCATGCGCAGGTTGCTCGCTACTTTTCCGACGGAGACACCGTAAAGAAGGGTGATGTCGTCGCCCGCGTGAGCGGACATCTTACCGCGATACTCGCCGGGGAGAGAACCGCGCTCAACCTCATGTCGCACCTTTCAGGCGTCGCGACAAAGGCATCCGTGTTCGCCCGTGCCGCAGGACCAAAGACGACAGTGCTCGATACGCGCAAGACCATTCCCGGCCTCCGCGTCCTCCAGAAATATGCGGTTAATACCGGCGGCGGAAGCAATCACCGGATGGGTCTCTTTGACATGGTCCTCATCAAGGACAATCACGTCGACGCAGCAGGCGGCGTAGGCGCGGCCGTCGCGCGCGCGAAGGCGCGCTGGGGACGCAAGTTCAAGATAGAAGTTGAAACCCGGACGCTCGAGGAAGTTCTTGAAGCGATAGAATCAAAAGCTGACCGCATCATGCTCGACAACATGGACAACGAGACGATGAAAAAGGCTGTTGCGCTTGTCGCGGGACGGGCGGAGACCGAGGCCTCGGGCAACATGACGCTCGAGCGGCTCAAAGGTCTTGTCGATGTCGGAATCGACTTCGTCTCGTTCGGCGAGTTTACCCATACCGTCACCGCGCTCGACTTCTCGCTCAAAGAGGAGTCCTGCGAATGAACGCGGCGGGAGCCATCGTTCCCGGAAAGGTCGCGATAGCCGCGCACCACTACCAGAAGCCCGAGATAGTCGCGCGCGCAGGTCTCGTCGGGGACTCGTACAGGCTCGCCGTCGAGGCGGCGCAAACCGACGCCGAGTTCATCGTCCTTTGCGGAGTGCGCTTCATGGCGGAAAGCGCGGCCATTCTTGCGCGAGCGGGTCAGACGGTCGTAATTCCCGACATGAACGCGGGATGCCCGATGGCCGACATGATCGACCGCGGAAGCGCGGAGGACGCGATCGACGCAATCAAAAAGCGTTCGGGAAGGGAAATCGTTCCCGTCGCGTACATGAACTCCACGGCCGAGGTCAAGGCGCTCACCGGAGCGCTCGGCGGAAGCGTATGCACTTCGGGAAACGCAAAAAAAGTTCTCGCCCATTATTTCAATTCCGGTAAATCCGTATTCTTCATGCCCGACTTTAATCTCGGAATGAACACCGCGCGCGCGCTTGGACTCAAGTCAAGCCTGATCCGCCGCGTAACGCGCGAACTTTCGATACAAACGGTCGGAGATACCACAGACGCAAGAGATGCCGCAGACACAACAGACGCCGGGGATAAAAACCTTTCCGGCGTGCGCCTTTTTCTCTGGGACGGGTTTTGCCACGTGCACCGCGCGTTTACGGCGGACGATGTCCGCGCCGCAAGGCTCGCCTACCCGGCCGCGCGCATCGTCGTTCACCCCGAATGCAAGCCCGAAGTCACTCTCCTTGCGGACGAGTCGGGCTCAACCGAAGCCATGCACCGCGCGCTCCGCGACGCAAAAGACGGAACGCAGTGGATCATCGGAACCGAGGGCCGCTTTATCGAGCGCATGGCAGCCTCGTTCCCGGGAAAATCGGTCGTTCCGCTTCGCGTCTCGTACTGCCATAACATGAACCGGATCGACACGGCATCTCTTGACCGCACGCTCGCCGAAATCACAACCGGAACGAACGGGGAGAAGCTTTTTATTTCGGGCACGGTAACCGTGGCGGACTGCGATCGCGCGATGGCGGAAAAAGCCCTTCGCGCGATGGTCGCGATCGCGGAAGCGAAGGAGTAAGGCAATGCAGATACGCGAACGCTACGACGTGCTCATCGCGGGAACCGGAATCGCGGGACTCACCTGCGCGATCCATTGCCGGGAGGCGGGACTCTCGGTCCTCGTCATCACAAAGGAAAGCCGCGTCGAGGAATCGAACACGAACTACGCCCAGGGCGGAATTATCGCGTGGCGCGAAGGCGACAGCGCGGAAACGCTCGCGCGCGACATCCTCGAGGCGGGCTGCCACCACAACGGGCATGAAGCGGTCGAGACATTCGCGCGCGAGGCGCCGAAGCTCGTTTTTGACTTTCTCGTCGGAAAGGCGGGCGCTTCCTTTAGCCGAGACGCGGCGGGCAACTACGACTACACCGAGGAAGCCGCGCACTCCGCGCGGCGCATCGTTCACTTCGAAGACCACACCGGAGACGCGATCGTAAGCGCGCTCATCGGCAAGGCTCGTGCCTGCGGAGTCGAGATCCGGACAGACTGCACGGCGATCGACCTCATCACGAACAGCCACCACTCGGGCGACCCGGGCGAGCTCTATCGGGGAAGGGAAACGTTCGGCGTTTACGCGCTCGACAACGCCTCGGGCGAAGCGCTCACGCTCTTTGCGGACTCGGTCGTCCTCGCCACCGGCGGCATCGGGAACATTTTTCACTTTACGACGAATCCGCAGTCGGCAACCGGCGACGGCATTTCGATGGCGCACCGCGCGGGCGCAGACATCATCAACGCGGAATTCGTCCAGTTTCACCCGACCGCGCTTTTCCACAAGGACATCAAGCGGTTTCTCATTTCAGAATCCCTCCGCGGCGAAGGCGCAAAGCTCGCCGACCGGAAGGGCAATGCCTTCATGAAAAAATACTCGCCGCAGGAAGAGCTTGCGCCGCGCGATGTCGTGACCCGGGCGATTTACGAGGAAATGTCCGAGCAAGGCGCCGAGTACATGCTCCTCGACCTCGCGCATAATTACCGCGGCTCGACCCCGATCCGTGAGCGCTTTTCGAGGATCTACGAGACATGCCTCGCAGGCGGCATCGACATTACGAAAGATCCCATTCCCATAGTCCCGGCGGCGCATTATTTTTGCGGCGGAATCAGGGTAGACGTCGACGGAAAGACTTCACTCGGCAGGCTTTACGCGGTAGGGGAAGTTTCGTGCACGGGCCTCCACGGCGCGAACCGTCTCGCGTCGACCTCGCTCCTTGAAGGCCTCTTATGGGGAAAGCGCGCGGCCGAAAGCATCGCGCGCGAGCGGATGCCGATTCAGGCTGAAAGGCTTGATCTCATTCCCGACTGGAAAAAACCGCTCAGAGGAGAGCGCTTCGAAAGCGCGCTCATCTGGCAGGACTGGAAAACGATAAAGATGACCATGTGGAACCACGCGGGAATCGTGCGCACCCGGAAAGGGCTCGAGCGGGCCCAGGCAGACCTCAACTATCACGCACACCGGATCACGAAATTCTACCGCGAAGCAGCGCTCGACCGCGACATCATCGAGCTCCGCAACGCAGTCGTCACCGCGCAACTCGTCGTCGAGGCCGCGATCCACAACGAGCGTTCGGTCGGCTGCCATTTCAGAAAAGACTAGCAAACGACTAGAACAAAATTGAATCAAAGTATTCGCGGTTCGCCTCATAGAGCGGCTCGTAGATCGAAAGGCTTACCATCGAAAAGCGCGTATCTTCCCGCGCGATGAACATCTTGTACTGCACGGTGATCGTCTCCGTTTCGGGATCAAACACGCGATAGTACACGCACGGGCACTCGTTGAAAACAAAAATGCGCAGCTCGTCAGGAACCAACTGCCATCCCGATTCAAGAACGAGAAGCCTGATGATATCGAACACATCGCGGTCACCGTAGTCTGCAAGATTGAGCGTCTCGATGAGAAACGCGGCGTCCTGGGCCCCGGCGCGCGAAATGCGCCATATACCGTCGGTCCCCTCGGACCAGTTTGAATCAAGGGACACCGTATACCCGTCGACGCTCGCAGTCAGTTCCTTGCCCGGTTTAATCGTATCAACGGGTCCGGTCTTGACTTTCGGAAAACCACGATACGCGTAGAACGCCGGATCGTTTCCCGACTGCGCGACGCCCGCTGTCGCAAGCGTTATCGAACCCTCGCCGGTCGCCGGGTTCGCGCGCTCAAGAGGTGCGGAATACACGCGGAATACGGGAACCCAATACCGAAAATCATACATACCGCTCGAGTCGCTCGCGGTAAAATCCGGCTCCTCGTCGAACCGCTCGCGCGAGGAAAGCCAAACGCCCGCCATCCCCTTGACCAGGGAAATGACGCGTCCCGCGAGCACGCTCGAGCTGAACGATCCCTTGACGAGACTTATCGTTCCGGGTTCGGCGATGCCTGCGGCCTCATACCAGGTCAGGGTAAAAAGAAGTTCGTTCCCCGTCGCGACCTCAAAAAGCCGGACCGCAAGCTCGTTGCCCCCAAGAAAGCAAAGGCCGACGTATGAATCACCGCCCGAGCGCGTATCGTGATAGATCGCAAAGGCTCCGGGCATTTCGGCAAAGTCGATCGGTTTATAATCGGGAGGATTTGCGGAAAACGGTTCGGCTATCGTTCCAGGTTCGGGTACTGCAGATTCAGCCACAAGCGAATGCGAAATGCTCGAGACTGAAAGGAGCGCAATGAAGAAAATGGAGATCGTGCGGTTCATAGTCATTCAAGCGGCCTCTCCTTGAATGATAGCCCTCTTGGGCCAATGAGTCCAGCGAAACCTCACGCATGAATATATGTTTGACATATAGGGCACAACGGTAGGATACTCATATCAACAGACGAGAAGGAGTTTTTTCTATGAAAAGAACCATTACATTCGCGCTGGTCGCCATGGCGCTTTTTCTGGCGGCTTCTTGCGCAAGCGCGCCCAAAAAGGGCCCCGAACTTCCCGAATCATTGATGCAGGCAAAAAGCGCTGCAGACACTTCACGCGCAAAGGCTATGGAGATCAAGGCTCCCGTCGCCGCAAAAGACGTCTTCGATCAGGCCGAAAATTCATACACATCGGCGAAAGACCTCGAGACGGCAACCGATTACGAAAAAGCCACGACCGACTATACCAGCGCGGCTGAATTGTTTGGCAAGGCATATGACGAGGCGGCCGCGAAAAAAGACGCTGCTCTCAAGGCAATGGATACGGCGGCAAGCGAGCGAAAGGCGTCCGAAGACGCGCTCTCGAAAGCGGCTGACGAGCGGGACGCAGCCGGCACCACCGGCAAGGGAGAGTGACATGAACAAGAAATTAGCGTGCATCCTGATATCCGTCGCCCTCCTCGCATCTGCAACCTGGGCGCAAAACCTCCTCGATAACGATTACCAGAAGGCGGGCCGCGAATTCGAAAAACAGGCAACCGCCGCAATGGACGCGGGCGATTACGCGAAAGCAGCCGAGCTCGCCGACCTCGCGACCGAGCAGTATCGCCTGAGCCGCGAAGCGGCCGAAGCGCAGACGCTCAAGTTCCGCGCGGCGAACGCGATCAACCTCGCGCAGCAAATGATCAATGATGTCTCGAACGGACCGAAACGGAAAACGAACGCGAAGGACATTGCGAACGCGACGGCCCTCCTCGCCGAAGCGCGAAAACTTTTTGCCGCGGAAAATTGGGTCGACAGCCGGACAAAGGCACTTGCCTCGCTTGACGCTCTCAAGGGCCTGACCGGAGGGGAAACCGTAGACGCGGACACCTCGGATTCAAGCGGCAAGGGACTCGTCCTTCCGCGCTACTACAAAGTGCTGAGCCGCCCGAGCGCGACAGACTGCTTCTGGCGCATAGCGGCAATGCCCGCGATCTATGGCAATCCGCATCTGTGGCAAAAGATCTGGATGGCGAACAAGAACAAACTCCGCGATCCGGAGAACCCCAACCTTCTTCACCCGGGCACGATCCTCGACATTCCGCCGGTTAAGGGAGAAACCCGCGAGGGAACCTTCGATCCCGCAAAGAAGTACCCCGCCCTCGAACAATAAGAAAAGAAATAAAAAAAACGGAGCCACATGGCTCCGTTTTTTTTATGCTTATCACCCCTTCGTTCGTATCACTCTTTCAGTTGCGTCCCGCGATCCCTCTGATCCGCTGATTCATCCCGGGCGACTACGATCCATATACCAATGAGTACGAGCGCAATTCCCGCATATACGGCGGGGCCGACTCGTTCGCGCAAGAATACGAACGCAAGCGCTGTCGCGAGAACGGGTTTGAGAAAGAAAACGAGCGAGCCCTTTCCGGCGCCGGCAATCGCGAGTCCCTTGAAATATGCAAGATACGCGAGTCCCGTCACGAATACCGAAAGGTACGCGACCCAGGGAAGGATCTCAGGATCAAAGCGGACGATCGGCCTTCCGGTGATGGCGAGAAATGCAAGCAGGATGAGGCTTCCCGTCGTGAAAGCCCATGCGTTCATCCTGAGGCTTCCGGTACGCACCGATATCCGCCTGCCGAGAACCGTGTAAAAGCCGAAGGTTATCGCGGAGAGAATCGCGAGAGCGGGACTTAAGAGACTCGCAGGGCCGCTTCCGATCTTGTCGAGAGAGATAAGAACGGTGCCCGCGACGCCGAGAAGAAGCGCCGCAAATTTCCGCGCGCCGATTTTCTCTCCGTCAAAAATTGATGCGAACACCGAGACGAATATCGGGTTGCAGCTGAAAAGGACGGCGGACACCGCAGCGCTCGCGCCCGGGCCGGAGAGACTCAAGTTTATCAGACTCATGCTGATCACGACGTTGACAATGCCCGCAAGCGTGCACAGGACAAAGTCGCGCGCTGAAATCTTGATCTCACGTTTTGCGGCCGCGACCGCAAGAAGGATGATCCCCCCGAAAAGAAACCGGACGAAGTTCACCTGAAACGCGTCGATGCGGCCCGCGATGAGCTTGTTGACGACCTCGTACGTACTGAAAAAGAAAATCGTGGTCAGAAGATAGGGATATCCCAAACCACGCAGTCGCGCACCGTGTTCTTCCATGATGACAGTCCTCCTCGAGAAAAACGGTTGAAAAAAAACAACAAAGGCCCGTATACTATATCAATAATCAAAGGAGCTTTCCATGTCCGTCAAGCGCGCAACCCATTTTCTCAACAAGGTCATAGTGCTCACGTTTGCGATCATCGGTATCTTTCTCGTGCTCGCCGTAATTGAAAGTCTGTTTCATCCCTTCACGCCATGGATAAACGAGGCGCGGATTCGCATCGCCGACGCCGAACGGCTCCTCACCGCAAACTCGCTCAGGGGCATTTCATTCGGCATGATCGCCCTCACCCTCGTGGTCTGCGTCCTTCCCCTTCTGATGCCCTCGGTAAACAAGAAACAATACCGGACGAATACCGCGCGCGGCGTCCTTGCCTCAGTCGTCTTTTTCCTGTCACAGGGACTCTACGGATGGGCTGAAAGTTTCGGTAAGCTGCACCTCATCGGGGCGATGCTCCTCGCGATCGCCATCACGATCATCGTCATCGAATTCCTCGCGCTCCTCACCCGGGTCGACGAGGAACGCTCGCTCCGCACGGATCTCCTTTCATCATGCGCCGCGGGTCTTGCGTCGGGTATCGTCATCAAGCTCATCGAGGTTCTCGTCAACCAGATGAAAGCGCTTACATAACTACCGCAACACCCACCGAGACCATGAACGAAGAGCCGAGATTTTCCGCTTCGGGAAGAAACCCGCCCGTCTTCCAGAGCATGTCGACGCTGACGCCGACCGCCTCAAGGGCCGAACCCGCGCGGCCTGCAACCGTCGCGACGGACTCAAGCTCTACCGCTCCGCCCGCCTCGCCCGAGGCTGAGTTAAACCCGAGATCCTCCGGTTCTACCCAGAAATGCCCCCGCGCGCCGAGCGTGAGCCACCGCGCGGGTTTTACGCCTTCGAGTGCGACGCCGCACGCGGGAAACCAGTGCGAACGGTTCTCGTAGCCCCGCGCATAGCCGGAGAGATTCCAGACACCGAGCTGCGCATATACGACGCCGTCAATAAAGTCCCCGAACGGCGCGAGGCAGTATCCCGCGTTGCCCGAAAGGGAAAAAGAATCAGTCACGGGGACGGGACCGCCGGTTGCATATGAGCTGTTGACCAGATTGAGAAGCGAGCGCACCGCGACGCGACGCATGAAATTCCGTTCGCTCGAATCAAGATCATCCCAGGTTTTGTAGCGCGAATATGGCGCGTCGGGACGGAACAGGTGAAAGGCCATGCCGCATACGTCGTCGCCGACAACGTCACGGTCAAGCTCGTTTCGCTCCTCGTCGCCCGATATCGAAAGCCAGCCTATCCCCGCCTTTTCGAAAAGCGGATAGTAAAACCCCTCCGCCAGGTAGATGACGTTCATCACGTCGCGCGGGAATGCGTCGAGGCCGACGTTCTGGAACTCATCGCCCGAAAAAGCGAGGAGCTCTTTTTCCCGCGCCGCGATTGCATAATCAGACTCGATTCCCGCCGTATGAAGGCGAATAAAATCAGGGAGGTCGTTGTCGCGAAGGGATTGCAGGGTTTCGTCGCTGACACCGGTGACGGAACAGTGGCCGGAGTATTTGAGGAAAGGCCTGGATACGGAGCCGATGCCGAGCGAATTGAGAATGGCGCGATGCCCTTCCTCGTGCGTCTGGGGAACGGTGGCGAGCGGGAGGACAAGCTTGATGAGACCGGAAACCGTCGCATGCCCCACGGGAATGCCGAGTGCGTCATCGAGCGCGCGCGAGGTGAGCCGATAGAGGGAAACATACAGAAGATCGTATTGACGCATCGTGGGCTTTGCGAAGTCGCCATCGTAGACGGGAAAGACATAGGTTCGCGCGTCCTTGAGCGACGACCCGGTCGGGGAAAGAATGCCCGAGGGAAATCCTTCAGAAAAGAAAACGCCCCCGACGATGAACATCGCGAGGGCGAAAAGGGTTCTTGCTGTTTCTGGCCGGGAGATGCGGTTCATGGAACCATCCTAGACCCCTTTGGCCATATCGATCAATTACCTCGAAAGGAGCCGGTTCAGCCGCTTTACGAAATCCGCCGGGTCCTTGATCTCGCTTCCCTCTACAAGGAGAGCTTGATCGAGAAGGATTGCCGAAACGTCAGCGATAAACGCCTCGTCTTCGCTCGCCTGAATCTTGGCTACGAGCGCGTGGTCGCCGTTGATCTCGAGGATCGGCTTCACCTCGGTGAGCCCTGACTGGCCCATTGCCTTCATCATGCGTTCCATCTGGAGGCTCGGGTCGTTCTCGTCGACGACGATGCACGAGGGCGAGTCGGAAAGGCGCTTCGAGAGGCGCACGTCCTTGACGCTGTCGCCGAGGGCTTTCTTGATTTTCTCGACGGCGGGCTTGAGGGTTTTTTCCTTTTCCTCCGCGGCTTTCTTGTCTTCGTCGGTCCCGAGCTCGTCGTCGCTGCCGGCGCGGTTCGCGGCCTTGAGGTCCCACTCTTTGTACTTGCCGAGAGACGGGATCACGATGTCGTCAATCTCGTCCGCCATGATGAGAACTTCGAGTCCCTTGGCGCGGTACGCCTCGAGGTGCGGGCTTTGCCTGAGCGTCTTCTCGTCGCCGCCGGTGATGTAGTAAATCGCTTTCTGCTCGGGTTTCATGCGGGAAGCGTAGTCGGCAAGGCTTGTCCAGGCGCTCGCTTCGCCCACGGTGCTCTTGAAGCGGACGAGGTCGGCGAGTTCCTCGCGGTGCGCGTAGTCGCCGTACAGACCTTCCTTGAGCGGGCGGTTGAATTCTCCGATGAACGTGTCGTACTTCGCCTTGTCGGTTTCGGAAAGCCGCTTGAACTCGGCGAGAAGTTTTTTGACCGACGAGGTCTTGATGTTCGAGAGAATGCGGTTTTGCTGGAGGATCTCGCGGCTCACGTTGAGCGGCAGGTCTTCGCTGTCTATGACGCCGCGTACGAAGCGGAGCCAGGTGGGCAGGAGCTCCTTGTCGTCGTCGGTGATGAACACGCGCTTGACGAAGAGTTTGACGCCCGGCTTGTAGTCGGCGTGGAACATGTCGAACGGCGCCTTCGACGGGACGAAGAAGAGCGTGGTGTATTCCTGCGTGCCCTCGGCCTTCGTGTGCACGTGGAGGAGCGGGTCCTCGCTGTCATGCGAGAGCGACTTGTAAAAACTCAGGTAATCTTCGTCCTTGAGCTCGCTCTTGGATTTTTGCCAGATGGCGCTCGCGTCGTTGATCTGTTCGGTCGCGGGAGCTTCGCTCTTCACGCCGCCCTTGTCGTCGTATTCCTTTTTGACGTGATGGAGATAGATGGGAAACGCGATGTGGTCGGAGTACCGCTTGACGATGTCCTCGATTTTCCAGCGGGACGCGAATTCCTTGTCTTCCTCGTTCAGGTACATGACAACCGCCGTTCCGTGGCTGCCTTCGCCGACGCCTTCGAGGAGCGGGAACGCCGAGTCATCGCTTTCCGCGAGGTCGTACTCTCCCTTTCCGTCGGACGTCCACTTCCAGACCTTTGAGGTTCCGGCTTTCTTCGAGATCACCTCGATCTTGGCCGCGACCATGAAGGCCGAGTAAAAACCGACGCCGAACTGACCGATGAGGTTCGAGTCCTTCTTCGCGTCTGCTGCGAGCTGCTCGATAAAGGCGCGGGTGCCCGAACGGGCGATCGTGCCGAGGTTGGAGATAATGTCCTTGTCGTCCATGCCGATACCGGTGTCGCGAACGGTCAGGGTTTTCGCATTCTCGTCGAACGCGATGTCCACGCGGGGGGAAAACTGGACGCTCTTGTACGCCTCGTCGGAGACGGTGAGGTACTTGAGCTTGTCGAGTGCGTCGGACGCGTTTGACACAATCTCGCGGAGGAATATTTCCTTGTTCGAGTAAAGGGAATGGATGATGAGGGTCAGAAGCTGGTTAACTTCCGTTTGAAACTGGTAGGTTGCCATTGGTAAATTTCTCCTGAAAACTGCATTGAGGGTTTATTACGGTGTCTTTAGTAAATGTATTGAAAAATGCCCCCGATCGGCAAGGGGAAATGTGCTAGAATCTTCGGTATATGAACAACCGACCGGCTTTCCGCAAAGGCTTACCCGCTTTTCCCGTAGCGTTTTTCCTCTTTCTGGCAGCCGCTTCTGCCGCCTTCGCCCTTCCCCGCCCCGACGCGACCCTCGGCGCGTCGGGCGGCTTTATCTCGGGCGAAAGCCTCGAGACCGTCTACAGCCAAAACAGACTGATCAGCGAGCTTGTCTGGCCCCTCGACCCAATTGCTGTCCTCGGCCTCGATACCCGTCTGGTCTGGAAAAACGCGTTCGGCCTCGTCGCAAGCGCAACGTTCGGCATTCCCGGGGGTGCGGGAACCCTCACCGATTCCGACTTTCTGAACGTCACCGAAAACGGAAGCACCGCCCGGACGCATTACTCCGAACACGACTCGCGCCTCGACCACTACGCATCGATCGATCTCGCCGCTTCATGGAAAATCACCCTGCCCTCACACGGGCTTGCGAGCCGGAAACCGATAACGATTACCCCGTCGGCAGGGATCCGCTATTCTTCAATCAAGTGGACCGGCTCGAACGGCTATTACCAGTATGGAACCCGGACCGGCGACCTTTATACGGAATGGTCCGAAAGCATGCCGAAAACGAGCCTTTCGGGAAAGGTAATCGAATACCGCCAGACTTATTTCGCACCGATCGCGGGTGTCTCGATCAACGTGCCGGTCGGCCCGAGTTTCGACTTCGAGGCCTCATTCACGGGATCTCCGGCAGTATGGTGTAACGACCTGGACGAGCATCTTTTGACCGGTACCGATTACTATGACTACGTTTCGGGCGGCTACTTGCTCGAGCCGAAAGCGCGCGTCTCCTGGGCACCCACCGATACTATCTCGCTCTTTACCGTCGGCTCCCTGACGCGGATGCTGGGCCTCCGGGGTACGACGGATGCCGTCGACGTTAGCACTGGAGCGACCACTTCTTACAGTAAAGAAAACGGCAGCGGCGTGGAATATTCTTCCTGGTCAATCAGGCTCGGCATTCAGAAAACATTCAGATAAGCGATGCGTGAACTCGCCCGCGCGACAGGCGACGAACCCTCCCGCGACTAGAGCGGCGCGATTTTCGAAAGTCCGTTCGCACGCAGCCGCTTGAAGACCGCGCGGGGAAGACGGGCAAGGGCCTTCACGTCAGCCTCGCCGGTTGCCTTTTCGGAGCGGGGAGCGAATCCCAACCCCGCCATGATATCCGCAACGAGCGACTGATCAAGGTCAAGCCTGACTTCCTCGCCGAGATGCCACCAGAGGAGCGTCGCCTGTCCGGCGCTTCCCGCGACGCTGGCGACTCCGGCGCTTCCCGCAATCACAGGCTTACTCGCGCACCACCAGTACCGCGCTTTCGGGTCGCAGGGACGACTCCGCTCATGATCGCGCTTTTCTTCGTACCGGGCGATGTACCCGTCGACGAGATCCTTCTCTACGCGCGGGGAGGGCATCGGAAACGGAAACCACGACCGCACTGCCCGCTCGAGGGAGTCGCCCGCCATCCACGCCTGCAGCGCCGCGTCGAGGGGAGCGCCGTATCGGTCGGAATCTCCCTCGCCCGCAAACCGGAGATCGTTGTCCGCAAAATCACCCGGCTCGTCAGACGGAACGAGCGTACCTTGATGTTTGCCTGCGAGCCATTCGCCATACACCCGCGAATGCCGCGTGAGCACGAACTTGTGCCAGAAAGCCGAATCGACAAGGCCGGCGGCGAAAAGCTGCCGCATCGTTTCCATTGCGTCAACGACGCCCTGCGCGCCCTCGTTCCAGTAACCGTAGATGAGATACGCGTGAACGAGAATGCCCGCTTCCTTGAAGGCCGCGCAGCAGGCGACGAGATTTTCAAGGTCAATTCCCTTGTCGACCGACTTGAAGCCTTCAGCCGAAGCGATCTCGATTCCCCCCGAAACAGCGACGAGGCCTCCGGCCGAAAGAAAATCCGCAAGGTCACGCGAGAAGGTCCGCTCGAACCGGATGTTTCCCCAAAAAGAAAGGAGCCCGGCGCCATCGGAGATGCTGCCGTCGGTACCGCCCGCGGCGAGAAGATTCTCGAGCGCAAAATCCCGGAGAGCGCGGGGAGGAGCGGCCTCGTCGACTAGATGAACGACGCGCACCCCGCGTGAAAGCGCCTGCGCGCGTAGTCCTGCATAGAGCCTTTTGACGGCAACCTGCCGGTAGCCCGCGATGTAATCGAGAGACACGTCGCAAAACGAGCACCGGTGCCAGTAGCATCCGTGGGCGAGAAACGCCTTGATCCACGAGCCGTCCGACCACAGCCGATGCATCGGGTTCGGCGTGTCGGCGAGACGGGGATAGCGGGTAAAGTCGATGTCGCGATAGTCGGGAACGATGGACTCGGTAACGCGAGCCTCATAGCGCTCATATCCGGCCTGGGCATAGAGTTTTAAGGGCCCGGCGGATGAAATGAGCGCGACGGGAAATCCCGGGAACGGAGCGAGCAGGGCGGCATAGCCTGAAAAGCCGCGATCAAAACTGAGGATATCGACGTATCCGGAAAGTCGTTCGGTTACCGCACCCCGGAGCTCGGTGTTCACATAGCCGCCGCCGAGTGAAATGACGGCGCGGCGTCCGTACCGCGCGCGCGCCGATCGTGCGATCGCGAGAGCCCCGACGAGGCAGCCGGGAAACGGTACCGTAAGGCACAGCAGAAAGGGCTCGCCTGCTTCCTCGGGGGAAGCGAGCACGCCCCGATCGAGAGTATCCCAAAGCGTTTCCGCGTACGGTTCGATAAAATGAGCGACGAGGGGACGGTCCAGGCCAGACTCGACCCGGGCGAAGCTCCGCTCGCTCGACGCGAGAGACTCGGCATACCGTATGAGAGAGAACTCCGAATCGAAGGCGGCGACGATGAAATCGGAAAGATCCTCAAGAGCGAGCGTCGCGAGAAGCCGCGCGTCGTCGGGGGTAGGCTCTCCGTCGAGATCGGAAAGAAAGGCATCCATCCGCGCGCCGCGCGGCGCGTAGGGAGAACGGATAAAGGCGTGGCAAAGCTCCCGGTCGCCGGCCGAAAGAATCGAGACGAGACCGTCTATCCAGGAAACCCAGCTCGCCTCGGTCGAGACAAACCGGCGAAGCTGAAACGCGACCTCGGCGTCACCGTCCGCTTCCGCGCGGTCGGCGCGCAAAAGGGCTTCGGCGCGGGAAAGGGAAAAAAGTCGGGCAAGTCCTGCGCGCGAAAATACATGTCTGAAAAAACCGTTACTCCCATCGATCCAGAGAACCCGTTCGGGATCAACCGTCCGGCCGGAAAGCGCGCGAAGCTCAGGCGACGCGTCGTCCGGATTTGTTCCCGGAACCGGTGCGGATATGTCCGCTGCGGTCGCGGAAAAATCCGCCGCAGTCGGGGAAAACTCGAGCGCGAGTCCCCGAAAAAAGGCCGCGAGATAGGCACCCGACGGATAGGGCCCGTTGAGCTGGACAAGCGGCGGCTGGACGATAATAACTGGAATAGACATATCTCCAATCTATCACTTTCTTGTCTATTATACCATTAATGGAGTATACTCACCCATATGATAAAAAAGATTGGCGCGGCAGTAAACCAGACCCTTTCCGAAAGCGTATACACGATAGGCTTTTTCGGCAAAACGCTCAGGGGCCTTGGCCGCTTTTTCCATCATAACCGTACCTCAAGAAAAATCCTGATCATGCAGATACTCTTTACCTTCGTCGAGGCGCTCGGCATCTCCGCTCTCCTCGCGATGGGAATCGGCGCCGCGGTAAACGTGCTCGGCCTTCCCATTCTCGCGAGCTTCTCCCAGCAGCAGCTCATCTACCCGCTCCTCATCACGATCATCACCCGCGAGCTCGGCCCCCTTTTGACCGCGTTCATCATCATAGCGCGTTCGGCGACCGCGATCGCGACCGAAATCGCGGGCATGGTCGTCTCCCACGAAATCGAAGCGTACATCTCAGTCGGAGTCGACCCCATCGAGCACATCGCGGTGCCACGCTTTCTCGGCGTCACGATTTCGCTTTTTCTCCTTAACATTTACTTTTCGATATTCGGTCTCGCCGGCTCGTTCCTGATCGTGCAGATAATCAGTCCGGTTCCCGCGGCCGACTACTTCAACAACATTCTCCAGACGCTCCGGATATCCGACATTCTCGTGTCGGTCATCAAGAGCATCGCGTTCGGCATGATCCTCGCCGTCGTCGCGACCGTTCAGGGTTTCTCCGTCGAACGCGCAAGCACGGAGATCCCGCAAGCGGGCCTCCGCGCGGTCGGCAGCGCATTCGCCTGGTGCATCATCGCGGACATAGTCGTGTCGGCTTTTTACTACATGCTGAGCGCAGGAGGCGCGGCATGACCGCCGCCTTAAACCGCCCCGCGGACGATGAGGCCCCGATCGTCTCGCTTGAAGAAGCGGCATTCTCCGCGCAGGGAAAGCTGATCGTCCAGGGCGTGACCATCCCGTTCGAGGAAGGCAAGACGACCGCGCTCGTCGGCCCGTCAGGCGGCGGAAAAAGCACCGTGCTCAAACTCGCGGCCGGGCTCATCGTCCCGACGGACGGCGTCGCACGTTTCCGCGGACAGGATATTTCGATGATGAACCGGGCGAAAAAACTCGCGTTCCGCAAGGAGTCCGCGTTTGTGTTCCAGGACTCCGCGCTCTGGGCAAACCAGAACATCAGACAAATCCTCGAGCTCCCGCTCAAGACCCATTTTCCCGACATCGCACGCAAGGCTCTCGACGCCCGCGTCAAGGAAGTTCTTTCCATCGTCGGATACCGCAAGGACATCGACATCAGGCCGTCCCAGCTCTCGATGGGCGAGCAGAAACTCATCGCCTTCGCACGCGCAATGACCTGCGAGCCCAAACTGCTCTTCCTCGACGAGTGGACGGAGTCCCTCGACGACAGCGCCGCGAGAAGACTTGTCTCGCTCGTCAAGAATGCGCAGGAAGAAGGGACGACGGTAATCTACGTAAGCCACAACCTCGGCATCATCCGCGAAAGCGCGCACCACATCTGCATGATCGTGGACGGCAAGCTCTCGCTCTCAGTCACGGCCGAGGAATTCGCCAATAACGGAAGTCTTTCCAGGACGATCGAGAAAGGAATCGCATTATGAAATTCAAGATTCGGTACGCAGACCAGATTGTCGGGACCCTTACCATCGTGGCCATCATTTCGCTCGTGGCGGTTATATTCATGCTCGGCGGAAAGCAGCGCTGGTTCGCGCGGGACACCGAGTACGTAACAACCTTCGACACGGCGACAGGCGTCGGCGTCGGCCTCACGCTCCAGTACAAGGGCTTCGTCATCGGCAAGGTAAAATCAGTGAAGCTCAATAAAGACGACAAGGTCGACGTCAAATTCTCGGTGTACGATGAATACCGCAAACGGGCGAAAGTCGGTTCGGTCGTCGAGCTCATCGTTAACCCGATCGGCATCGGTGCAAATCAATTCCTGTTCCATCCCGGTAACGGAGAAGACCTCATTGCCGCGGGAAGCGAGATCCCGCGCATAGACTCTGCCGAGGGACGCACGCTCATCGCATCAGGCCTCGTCACTCCGCAAAAAAGAGACGACACGATATCAACCCTCGTCGCGCAGATCAACCCGACGCTCATCAACATCAACTCCGCCCTCGCCCAGCTTACCGGCACGCAGACGGGCCCGCTCAACCAGACGATCGAAAACGTCGCCGTCATCACCGACGGCCTTGCGGCCTCGCTCGGAGACACGCTCAAAAACGTCGAGGGGCTCACGGCCCAGCTCGAAAAAATGTCGAAGTCGCCGGACGGTTTCGTACCCGCGCTCGTCGATCCGGACGGCACGATGTTCGACAACGTCGAAACTTCGCTTGACGCCGTGGCGGGAACGCTCAACAACGTCGAAGACGCGTCGTCTATCCTAAAATCGCAGGTGCCGCAAATCGCGCGCCTCATCGAGGATCTCCGCGTCGCGCTCGTAAACGGGCAAGACGTTCTCGAGGCGCTGAAGAACAACCCGCTCCTGAAGAACGGCGTGCCGGAGCGGGTCCAGACCGATTCGTCCGGAACGAATTCGCGCAATATCGAATTTTAATCTTGAGGGAGACGCGAGCGATGAACACGCAAACCACAAACGATAAGGCCGGAGCGGAAACCGCTTACACGGGCGTCATGCACGCACCCACCGTGAGCGCACACGCTGACCGTACACACGCTGACCGTACACACGCCGACCGTACACGCGCTGCCCGTACGCGCATTACCCGCATCGCGCTCCTTGCCATCACCGCGGCCACCGCGATCGGCTGCTCGACGGCGCCGAAGCGCCCGCCCGAAATATTCACCGACCGGAACGCGGCAATGGGTCAGCTCGATCTCGCGAACGCCGCAGTTAGCAAGGCGGACTTCGTGAACGCGTACCTCTTCCTCACCGAGGCGTGGCGGCTCGCGCTCACGACGGACGACCCGGGCACCCGCATCCAGATTCTCCTCGCGCGCGGCAACGCTCTTTTCACCGAAGGCCGCGTTGACGAAGCAAACGTCCAGTGGGAATCCGCACTTACCGAGGCAACCGCCGCGGGAAACAAGACGCTCGTGAGTGCAGCGCGCATTTATATCGCCCGGGGAACCCTCGCGGAGGGCATTGCCGAATCGGACGTCACGAAGGAAGAACGAACCGCGCGCGCCCTCGCCGCGAAGAAAAGCGTCGAGACGGAAATAGGCGGAGTCAAGGCCAACCCGCTTTACACGGCCTTCGCCTGGAAGGTAATCGGACTCGCGGACAAGGAGCTTGGTCTTGAGAAGCAGGCCGAAAGCGCGCTCGCGAACGCGGCAGGCATTCATGAAAGGGGACGATACCTCGAGGACGCCGCGTACGACTGGTATCTCATCGCATCAGTCAGGTCAAAGGCCGGACTGTACAAGGAAGCGCGCGCGGCTCTCGATCAGGCGCTCTCGTTCGACCGCAGGGCGGAAAACGCGAACGGTCTCGGAATGGACTGGCTGGCAATTGGCATGGTAGAGGAAAAATCAGGTGCCGTGAATCGCGCTGCCGCGGCGTACCGCCGGTCGGCGGACATATTCAACGCGGCATTCCTTCGAGCGAGCGCAGGTACCGCCGAAGACAGACTCGACGCTCTTACGGAAAAACAAAATTCAGGCGCGCAAACTCAATAGCGCAGGACATACCCGACGTTAACAATACTCTCGCCCCTGTCGCGATGCGCGGTGTAGCTGATGTCAACTTTATCGAATACAGCGGTCACCTGGGGCGCCCGGTTATAAATCCAGGGACGAACAATCGAGTAAACGATCGCGGCTCCTAGGACAAAACCGCCGGTTCCCTCAAGTATGTTCCCGTTTGATTGGTCATGACTCTCGCGATAGCCACCGTAGCTCATTGCGCCAACGCCGACCACTTCCCAAAAAGCGACGCGGGAGCCTCCCTTCACGTCACCTTGCATGAACGACCCGATACCGACAATCGGGTTGATCACCGAGCACACAAGACGTCCCGAAAAACCCGCAAGCCCCTTGGCCGCAGAAACGGCCTTCGTGCCGACTTTTTTCGCGACTTCCTTTCCGGCAGAACCACGCCCGAACAGGGCCTCGGTATTCGCGTCCTTGATCACGGAAAGGCTTGAAAGGTATTGGATCTCCGCGGTCTCGACCTTTACGGCCTTGATCGTCAACCGGTAGAACCCGTGGACCAACTCGAACGAGCCGGTGATAAGCGTCTCGGCGCCGAGCATCGCGCCCAGACGCTGGGCAGATTCGTCGCTTACATCGCCCGAAGTCTGGAAACTCAATTCCTGGCGTATCTTGTCGATGTTCTGCCGGTCGACCATAACGACGGTTCCCGTATCAAATATTTTGAGCGTCAGCTCGTCCGCGATATACTCGCTCGCGCGATCGTCGTCCGCCTTGATTTCGACGATAACGGCCTTCGTTCCCTCCGGGAGCTTCGAGGAAATTCCTTTTGCGGATACAGAGAGCGCCTCATCAAGCGTTATGGCACGCTCGGCCACAAGAGATGCAGCAATCAACGCAAAAAACACGACCACTAAGAGATATTTCTTCATCGCGGAAACTCCATATCGATTTTCTCAAAAGGCTCCACTTTTATACCAAGCAATGCACTCACGCGTCCAGAGGTTTCCCGTCGAGCATGAGGCGCATTCGACGGAGCGCTTCCTTGAGCTTGCCGATCTCCGTCGCGTAACAGCAGCGGACAAAGCCCTCGGAGCCCGCACCGAACACGTTTCCCGGTACGACGGCAACCTTGTAATCGTTGATGAGCTTCGTCGCGAACTCTTCCGAGCTCAATCCCGTTTTCCGGATGTCGGGAAACACATAGAACGCGCCCTCGGGTTCGTTGACGGGAAGCCCCATCTCGGCAAAGGCGCTGATCATGAGATTGCGCCGCTGCTGATAGGAAACGCGCATCTTCTCGACCTCGTCGGCGCCATTCCTGAGTCCCTCGAGCGCGGCGTACTGGCTCATGATCGGCGCGCATATCGTCGAGTACTGATGGAGCTTGTGCACCTGCGCCATGAGCTCGGCCGGGCACGCGAGATATCCGATGCGCCAACCGGTCATCGCGAAGGCCTTCGAGAAGCCGTTGAGGATGACCGTGTATTCTTTCATGCCGGGAAAGGAGCCGATCGACACGTGCTTGTGGCCGTCATATACGAGCTCGCAGTAAACCTCGTCGGAAAGCACCCAGATCTCGTGCTTCTTCACGACCTCGGCGATTTTCGCAAGTTCGTCCGCGGGGATCATGCGCCCGGTCGGATTGCTCGGACTGCAGAGCATGATCGCCTTGGTCTTCGGCGTAATGAGCTTTTCGATAGCCGCTGCCGTCGGGATGAGCCCCGTCGGAACCGTGTCGAGCCTGACGAGTTTGACGTCGCAGAGCTCGGCGAGCGGCTGGTAGGAAACGTAACAGGGCTCGGCGATGATGATCTCGTCGCCGGGGTTGAGGATCGAGCGAAGCACCGCGTCGACCGCTTCCGAGACGCCGACCGTCACGAGAATTTCTTTTTTGGAATCATAGTGAAGGTCGTACTTCTCGAGATAAGTTCCGATGGCGTCGCGAAGCTCGGAGAGGCCCCAGTTCGACGTGTACGACGTATGACCCTGTTCGAGATGGTAATACGCCTCTTCCCGCATCAGCCAGGGCGTCGGAAAGTCGGGCTCGCCGACTCCGAGCGAAATAATGTCGTCGCGACCGATGATGAGGTCAAAGAATTTCCGGATGCCCGACGGGGGCGTTTTGAGCATCTTTGCTGAATAGCGGTCCGGTCGCCCGTTCATGCGGTCACGCCTTCGCGGCGGTCTTTCTTTCCGTCGACGTATACGATGTCGTTCTCCTTGTAGGTCTTGAGAACGAAATGGGTCTTGGTGCTCTTTACGCCGGAGAGGGTGGCGAGCTTTTCCGAAACGAAGAACGCGACTTCCTTGAGTGTCTTTCCCTCGATGATGACCTGGAGGTCGTAGCCGCCCGACATGAGGTGAAGGGACTTTACCTGGGGAAAGCGATAAATGCGCTCGGCGAGCGCGTCAAACCCGTGCTCGCGCTCCGGGGTTACCTGAATCTCGATGACGGCGCGAACATGGTCGTTCTCCGCCGGAAGCTTTTCCTGGTTGATGATTGCTGCGTATTTGAGGATTACCCCGTCGCGTTCGAGCTTGGCGATGACATCCTTTACCTCCGCGACCGGTTTCTTGATCATGGTGGCGATATCCTCCGCGGTAAGCCGCGCGTCGTTTTGTAAAAGGTCAATGATTTCCTGCATATACGCTCCTTTGCACAGACTGCTCTCTTGTATAAATATACCACAAATATGCAACCTTATTTAATAGGGTAGCACCCATCAGATCGCATAGCAATTTCCCGCCATTTATGGCATTATGCGCGGATAATTACTTTCGGAGGATATCTAATGAACGCGCCCGTCTACCGGCTGTTTGTCGAGCGGAAACAAGGCTTCGAGAACGAAGCCCGCAGAACCCTGTCCGAGCTGACCAACTTCGTCGGCATCAAAAATCTCGAGGGCATCAGATATTTTAACCGTTACGATATCCAGGGCATTTCGGAAAAAGAAGCGGAGCTTGCCGCCTCCCAGATCTTTTCCGAGCCCCAAAGCGACGTCGTGTACCGCGAGACCTTTCCGATCCGGCAGGACGAGACGGTCATTGCGATCGAATACCTTCCCGGTCAGTACGACCAGCGCGCGGACTCTGCCGCGCAATGCCTCGCGCTCCTGCGGGCCGAATCGGGTTCGGGCAATCAAGCCCTCGTCCGCTGCGCCCGACTCTTTGCGCTCCGCGGCCACCTGACGGCGCAGGATCTCGGCAAAATCCGTTCCTACCTCATCAACCCCGTCGATTCCCGCTTTGCCACCCCCGAAAAACCCGAAAACCTCGCGCTCTCGACGGGCGAGCCGACGCCGGTCCCCGTTCTCGACGGCTTTACCGCCCTCGACGCCGCAGGGCTCGCCGACTTCCGCAAAAAGGCGGGACTCGCGATGGACGACGCCGATATTGCATTCCTTCAGGACTATTTCCGGAACGGCGGGCGAAACCCGACGGAGACGGAAGTCCGCGTACTCGACACCTACTGGTCTGACCATTGCCGCCACACCACGTTCAATACCGCGCTTTCCCGCATCGACATCGCGGAAGGCCCGTACGCGGAAACCTTCCGGGAAGCCCTGAAAACCTACTCGGGACTCCGCGCCGAGATCTATTCGGGCAGGGCTCAGCAAAAATCTGACGGTTCGTGCGACAAGCCCGTAACGCTCATGGACATGGCCGTCATCGGCGCGAAGGCGCTCAAAAAACGCGGCCTTCTCGCTGACCTCGAGGAATCGCCCGAAATCAACGCGTGCTCGATCTTTATCGACGTCAAGATCGTTGACGATTCGGGCAAAGTCACGGGAACGGAACCCTGGCTCCTCATGTTCAAGAACGAAACCCACAACCATCCGACCGAGATCGAGCCCTTCGGCGGCTCGGCCACCTGCATCGGCGGCGCAATCCGCGATCCCCTTTCGGGACGGGCATGGGTGTATCAGGCGCTCCGCGTCACCGGTTCGGGCGACCCGACCGCGCCCATCGAGGCGACGATTCCCGGCAAACTTCCGCAGATCAAGCTCACCCGCGAGGCCGCCGCAGGCTTCAGCGCATACGGCAACCAGATAGGCCTCACTACAGGTCAGGTCGTCGAATACTACGACCCCGGCTTCCTTGCCAAGCGCATGGAGCTCGGCGCGGTCATCGCCGCCACCCCCGTCACGTCAGTCGTGCGCGAGGAGCCCGAAGCGGGCGACCTCGTCGTCATCGTCGGCGGCGGCACCGGACGCGACGGCATCGGCGGGGCGACCGGCTCCTCGAAGGCGCACACCGAGGAATCGGTGACGACGGCGGGAGCCGAAGTACAAAAAGGAAACGCCGTCGAAGAGCGAAAAATCCAGCGCCTGTTCCGCGATCAGGCAGTAACCCGACTCATCCGCCGCTGCAACGATTTCGGCGCGGGCGGTGTCGCGGTAGCGGTCGGCGAACTGAGTGCCGGACTCGACATCAACCTCGACGCGGTTCCCAAAAAATACGAAGGCCTCAACGGCACCGAGCTTGCGATTTCCGAATCGCAGGAGCGCATGGCTGTCGTCGTCCGCGCGAAGGACGCGCCCGCGTTCATCGCCGCCGCATCGCGGGAAAACCTCAACGCGGCCGTCATCGCGACGGTGACAAAAGAAGCGCATCTCGTCATGCGCTGGAAAGGCCAAATCATCGTCAACATCGAGCGGAGCTTTCTCGATACCGCCGGAGCTAAACGCCACGCCGACGCGCGCATCGAAAACCCGACGGGCTCATGGGCCTGGCGGCTCGACCGGGACCACAAGGATTCGGCGTCGACTTCCGCCGCCGATCCCCTCGAGGCGCGCTGGCTTTCAACCCTCGCCGACCTTTCCGTCGCCTCGCAGCGCGGACTCACCGAGCGCTTCGACGGTTCTATCGGTTCCGCAAGCGTCCTGTTTCCGATGGGAGGAGCGTGGCAGTCAACACCCGAATGCGGCATGGCCGCGCGGATTCCCGTCGGTCCGGGAAAGGCAACGAAAACCACCAGCCTCATGACGATGGGATACGACCCGAAGGCGGCGTTCTGGAGCCCGTATCACGGCTCGCAGTACGCGGTCCTCGAATCGCTCGCAAAAATACTCGCGCTCGGCGGGGATCCCCGCACCGCGCGCCTCACCTTCCAGGAATACTTCGAGCGAACCTCGAGCGCCGAGGCTTGGGGAAAGCCCGCGGCCGCGCTTCTCGGAGCGCTCCAGGCACAGCTTGCCTGCGGCACCGCCGCAATCGGCGGCAAGGACAGCATGTCGGGCACCTTCCAGAACCTCAACGTTCCGCCGACCCTCGTCTCCTTCGCGGTCGCCGTCACCGACGACGATCGGGTCCGCGGCGGCTCCCTCTCGGGTCCCGAAAACACCCTCGTTCTCGTCCAGACCCCCTGGCTCGCCGATAACACCCCCGACTGGGCCGCGTTCCATTTGAATGTGGCGTCGGTGCTTGCGATCTCCGGTACCGGCCGCGTCCGCGCGGCCTATCCCGTCACTGCGGGAGGCATCGCGGCAGCGCTCTCGAAGATGGCGTTCGGCAACCGCGTCGGCGCCGTCATCGACTCGGGCGCGCTCCCGTTCATCAGGCTCCCGTCGGTCTTCGGCGTCGCCCGTAAAACCGCAGGCACCGTCGAGGACGCGATTCTCGACGCAAAGGGCGACTGCCTCTTCGCGCCGCTTTACGGCTCGCTCATCCTCGAAATAGCGGCCGAGGTGGACGAGCTCCCCGCCCTCGCAGGCGAACACTCCACCGAAAACTGGGTCGCTATCGGAAAAACATCTGCCGAGCCCTCGATCACGGTCGGTCGCCATACGATACCGCTCGACGCAGCCCAGCTTGCCTGGGAAAAACCGCTCGCGCGCGTTTTCCCGCCCGTCTCGGGAATCATCCCGGCGCCGCTTCCCGCCTTTGCATGCGCACCCGCAAAGAGCGCCGCGTGCGCCGATGGCACCAGCGCACGCAAAAGGGCACCCACGATCCTTTCCGCAAAAGAGAAGCCGCTCGTCGTGCTTCCCGTATTTCCGGGAACCAACTGCGAATACGACATGGCCCGCGCGTTCACCCTCGCCGGAGCCGAAACGCGCATCGTCGTCCTTCGAAACCGCACCCAGGCTGAACTCGCGTCCTCGCTCGCCGAGCTCCGCCACGCGATCGACACGGCGCACATCCTCGCGTTCTCGGGAGGTTTCTCCGCGGGCGACGAGCCTGACGGCTCGGGAAAATTCATCGCGAACGTTATCCGCGAAAACGCGATAGCGGACGGCATCATGAGCCTCCTCGAAAACAGGCAGGGACTCGTGCTCGGCATCTGCAACGGTTTCCAGGCGCTCATCAAAACCGGACTCGTCCCCTACGGAAAAATCCTCGCGCCCTCCGAGGAACTGCCGACCCTCACCTACAATACCGTAGGCCGCCATATCTCGCGCTTCGCGCGAACGCGCATCGTGTCTGACTCCTCTCCCTGGGCCGCGGGAGACGGGCTTGCCGCGGGCAGCGTGCACAACGTTCCGCTCTCGCACGGCGAAGGCCGCGTCATCGCGGGGGCAAAGCTCGCCGAGAGCCTCTTCGCGGACGGAAGGATCTTTACGCAGTACGTCGACGCGGACGGAAAACCGACGATGGTCGAGCCCGACAATCCCAACGGCTCGATGTACGCGATCGAGGGCATGACCGACCCTTCAGGCCGCGTACTCGGCAAAATGGGCCACAGCGAGCGGCCGCTCGACGGAACAAGGCGAGGCACGGACGCTCGCAACACAACACTTTTCAAGAACATTCCCGGCGATACATGTCAGAACATTTTTGCCGCGGGTGTGCAATATTGGAGGGGCTGACAAGGTCGCCGTTCGCCGCGACCCCGAGGGCCTCGGAAAAATACGCAGGAGTTTACATGAAAAAGAGAATCGCAATTTTGATCGCCGCGGCGGTCGTCCTCATGGCAGGATGCTCAAAAACACAGACCACGTGGATCTCCGACTTCGACGAGGCAAAAGCTGCTTCCCAGAAATCGAAAAAGGACCTTTTGATCGCGTTCACCGGTTCTGACTGGAATGCCCCGAGCAAGGAACTGATTACCGGAACCTTCACCGCGGACTTCTTCAAGCGCGCGTCAAAAACGTACGTCCTTTGCAACATCGACATCGTTCAGGACGAGAAGCTCATGGACAAGGCGAAGCTGGAGAAAAATTACGGCACCGCGACGAAGTACGGCGTGCAGGCACTTCCGTTCATAGCGCTGCTCACCCACGAAGGAGACCTCTACGGAGCTTCCGCGACCGACGACACGTGCAACACGACTGACGGGTTCCTCAAGTTCCTCGACACCTTCAAGGACGCGCGCAAAAAACTCGTCGACCTCAAGAAGGCGATCAAGTCCTCCAAGGGCATCGAGCGCGCAAAAAACATTGACACCTTCCTCGAAGCCGTAAAGCCCGCGCAGCGCGAAAACTACGACCTCATGATGCGCGAAGTCCCCACCCTCGATCCGGACGGAAAGGCCGGCTTCAAGGGCAAGTACGAGCTCCAGATCGCGTATCTTGACGCGATCAAGCTCTACCAGGCCGGAAAGCTCATCGAGGCGGGAGACTGCTTCCTCAAGCTCACCGCCGACGGGACGAGCCTTAATCCCGCGCAGCTCCAGGAAGCCTGGTATATGGGCGCATACATGAACGCCATGTCGGGCAAGGTAGACAACGCGAAAGTTCTCGAGTGGCTCGACAAGGCCATCGCCGCCGACCCGAACAATGCCGGTACCGCGCAAATCAAGGCAACCATCGAGCAGATCAAGGCTCAGCCGGCGCAGAACCCCACCTCGAAATAACCGCAATTTATACGACGGGGGCCACCTTGAAGAAGGGGGCCCTTTTTTTTGTTTTCCGGAATCTCGCTACCACCCCCGAGACAACTCCTGAAAACTCCGCAAATTTGATCACTCCATCAAGTTTTTACACTATACTATAAACAGCACATGGGACGGTTCAGTCATTTTGACGGGATCGCGGTCCTTTCGGACCAAAACGACTGTAGTAACGGGTATGGTTCATGAAATTCAAATCAAAGCTGGGCATCATCTTTACGCTGATCGCTCTTTTACCCTTTGTCCTCGGCATGGGGTTCATTCTCGCAAAAACAAGAATAACGATCGAGAAAAACGCCGAGGGCTTTCTCTCCGAATATACCGGGAACGTCGCGTCCAAAATCAACGACTTCTTTTCGGATAAAATTGGCTATGTCGAAGCCTTCTCAACGCTCGAGGATGTCAGAGACTTTAATTGGACTGATATAGCGCCGGCGATGAACCGGCTCGCGAAGCGAAACGGGACGTTTGAGGCTTTTATCCTCGCCCGCACCGATGGACTGTATACCCGCTCGGACATTGCGGGAAACCGCGCGCAGGGCGGGCTCATTACCGCGGACAACGCAAATCCCTCGGCAAAACCCCTTTCGATCGAGAGTCGCCCCTATTTCAAGCGCCTCGTCACGGACAACACGGCGAACGAAAAATTGCTCGTCGTTTCGGACCCGAACATCTCCAAGTCAACCGGCGAAAAGCAAATCGTGATCGCGACCAACGTCATCGACAATCGCACCGATAAAACGATCGGCGTCCTCGCAATCACGGTAACCGGAACGACGCTCGAAAAATACCTCGAAAAAACGACGGATGACATTCTCGCTTCATTCGGAACGGATGCGTGGATTACGATCGTGAGCGACACGGACGCGGTGATTTCCATCAAGAAATACGATACGGCCACCAAGGCCTACGCGGAACAGACGCTTTCCCAGGCGAAAGAATTCGGTTTCGAGGTCCTCCCTCCTGATCTCGTCGAGGCAATCAAAAAGAACCGCATGGAACCTGACAAAATCCAGTCTTTTCATGACAGCAAGGACGAGGGCGAAACTTACTATCTGGCCGGACACCGGGTTAACGGAACCCCCTTCACCGTATACATCACGATACCCGGGAAGGTCATGAGCGCGGCAATGAACGAGATCGCCGTGTCAATCCTCGTAATATCTCTCCTTACCCTCCTTGTCGTCCTCCTCATCTCGGTAATACTCGGGAAGCGAATCGCTACCCCGCTCATGAATACGGCAAAGACGCTCAAGGACATATCGGAGGGAACCGGGGACCTCACCTACCGTCTGACTCTCGTCGGAAAGGACGAGACGACCGAGGTAGGGCATTATTTTAACAAGTTCATCGAAACCCTCCATGGCATGATCTCGCAGATAAAGACGGACTCGGACAACATGGAAGGCCTTTCGCGCGACATGCAGGGCAAGACCGCTCTCATACAGGGCGACATCGAAGCGATAACCACAAACGTCGGCGATCTGAACTTCCAGACGGAGGAGCAGAGCGCGAGCGTTACCGAAACTTCGTCGACGATTCACCAGATCGCGAAAAACATCGAGAGCCTGTCGCAGCAGATCGAGGGACAATCCGCGAGCGTTACCGAGTCCTCGGCCGCAATTCAGCAAATGGTTTCGAACATCAACTCTATCTCCACCAACCTCGACCGCGCGGGCTCGGGCTTCGAGTATCTTCTCACCGCCTCGAACGACGGACGCGACAGCATGCAAAACGTAATCGAGCTCGTCAAGGACGTGTCGAACCAGAGCGAGCACCTCCTTGAGACGAACGAGATCATCGACTCGATCGCGAGCCAGACAAACCTCCTCGCGATGAACGCCGCGATCGAAGCTGCGCACGCAGGAGAGGCAGGCAAGGGATTCTCGGTCGTTTCCGACGAGATCAGAAAGCTCGCGGAAAGCTCGTCCGAACAGTCGAAGGTCATCGAGGGAGAACTCAAGAAGGTCGTGGGCACGATCGCGACGATCGTCGACGCGTCGGCGAAGGCCGACCTGGCATTCGGAGCCGTCGCCACGCAGATCAAGGAAGCGAACGGACTCATCCAGGAAATCAGGATGGCAATGCGCGAACAAAACGAGGGAAGCCAGCAGGTTCTCGAGGCGCTCGACGAAATCCAGAACATCACCGTGCAGATCCGCGACGGCTCGCTCGAGATGAATCAGGGAGCCGCGATGATACTCAAGGAAATGGCGCGACTCGAAAACATCTCGCTCAAGGTCCAGAAGAGCACGCAGGACATCGCGCGCTCGAGCGAGGCTATCGGCCAATCCATTGAAGAGATCGTGGGAGTCACCACGAAAAACACCCGGGTCGTCGGCTCGCTTAACGAGATCGCCGGACGGTTCAAGCTCTGATGAGCATACGGTAATTATTGTTTGAAAGCGCGGGCTCCGGATGCGGAGCCCGTTTTTTTTTAAGCTAGAGATCGGACCCCTGCACGACGCCGTCTTCTTCGAGCGCAATATCCACGATGGTGAAAAAGAGAATGACCACGAGCGGGCCGAGAATTATCCCGTTAAAGCCGAACACCTGAAGACCGCCGATAATCGAGAAGAAAATCAGCAACGGGTGAATCTTGATCCTGTCCTTGAGAAACATCGGCCGCAAGAAATTGTCAAGAAAACTGATAAAGACCGCGCAAAGCGCCATGAACACGATCCCGGTGACAAGCCCGCGCGTAGCGAGGAGGCTTATCCCGATCGGCAGCCACACGAGCGCGCAGCCAACCATCGGTATAAATGAGCTGAAAAGAATGAGGACGGAAAACAGCAGGGAGCCCTGGACGCGGAACACAGAGAAAATCACGAATGCCGCTATCGTCTGATAGAAGGCGACAAGGAAAAAACCCATGAAAAGGTTCGTCGTGACGTCATGGAATTTATGCAAGAGCCGTCTCGTGCTCGAGCGGTCGATCGGGATCGCGCTTATGAACAGGTTCGCGAGATAGGCTCCGTCAAGGTAGAAAAAATAAAGGGCGAAACAGATAAACGCGAGCGAGAGCAGGAACCTTCCAATATCCGCGACGATATTGCGGGTAATGAGCGCAATGGTAGCCGAGTATTGGGACACAAACGAGAGTACCTGCGCCTTGATGTCCATCGTCGACAGATCGACCGTACCGAGCGAAACGCTGCTGACCAGGCCCGCAATCGTCGTGCCGGTGTCGGTATTCGCGAAAAAATACGGATTTACTTCAAGAAACTTCTGGATGGCCGTGAGGAAGATCCGTCCCTGCCCGATGAGCTGAAACGCGATGAAAAAGAAAACGCCCCCGAGAACAAGCACGGTGCCCACTGCGAAAAAACCGGCCAGAAAATGCCGCTTGATCTCATAGAGCTTTTTTCGCTTGTCCATCTTCCGGAGAATCCGGAGATACGCCGGGCTGACCAATATGTAACTTACGGCCGTCCAGAGAAGGACGGTGGCGTACGGCAAAAAGACCATCCCCATAAGGACGATCATCAGGGCAAGGAGAGCAATAATCGAGATCGACTGAATTTGTTTCCGTTGTGCCATTTCTCTACTATACTGATTATCTGTAACACTTGCAAAGGCAGAAAAAAAGAGTTATCATTAGTTGATCTAGGCAACTAACCGGAGGATATGATGCAATACGGACATTTTGACGACGCCGAGCGCGAATACGTTATCACGAACCCGAAAACCCCCGTTAAATGGGTAAACTATGTCGGAACCCTCGCTTTTGGCGGGTTTATCGACCACACCGGCGGATCCCAGCTCTGCAAGGGAGACCCCGCCCTCAACCGCATCACCAAGTACATCCCCCAGCTTCCCGCTGCGGACTTTAAGGGCGAAACCGCCTATATTCGCGTCAGAAAACCGGGAGAAACCGCCTCGTCCGCGCGAATTGCCTCCCCGTTCTGGTCACCCTGCCTCGGCGCCTACGAGAAATTCGAATGCCATGTCGGCATGTACTACAGCCGCTGGGTTACCGAAATCGCAGGACTCCGCCATGACGTCCTTGCCTTCGTCCCCCGGGGAGAAAGCGTCCTGATCCGCCAGTATAAAGTCACGAACATCGGAAAGGACCCCGTCCAGGCCGATCTCGTTCCCGTTGTCGAGTTTTCCCACTTCGACGCGCTCAAGCAGCTCACGAACGCGGACTGGGTGCCGCAGACCATGACGAGCCTCGGCAAAAAGCTCGCGAACGGCCGCACCGCGATCGCCGCATACGCCTTCATGAAGCGCGACTACGCGGTCAACGTCTTTACCGCGAACAAGAGCGCAGTCGCGTTCGAGACAGACCGCAAGCGGTTCCTCGGAGACAATGAATACGGAACCTGGAGAGAACCCCTGTCGCTCCGCGAGGAAAAGCTTTCGTCGAAGGATTCGGTTCGCGGCGACACGATCGCGGCCCTCCAGATCGATCTCGGAACAATCGCCCCCGGCGCGACGGTGAGCGTCATCACGCAGCTCCTGCAAACTGACGGAATCAAGTCCGTCGAGGCTGCGTGCGGAAAATGGCAAACCGAGGCTGAAGTCGACCGAGCCTTCGCCGAGCTCAAGTCATTCTGGGACCGCTATCTTTCCGTCATCAAGGTCAAAACTCCCGACGCCGCATTCAACTCGATGCTCAACCTCCACAACCCGCGACAGTGCTACACGACGAAGACCTGGTCGCGCTATCTCTCGCTCTACCAGCTCGGCTATGGCTCCGACCGTGGCATCGGCTACCGCGACTCGTCCCAGGACACAATGGGCGTGATCGCGCAGATCCCGGAAGAGGCGCGCGAGCTCATGGAAAAACTTCTTTCCGTTCAGAGCACCAACGGCTCCGCCTACCATCAGTTCAATCCGATGACGATGATCGCCGGCCGCGGCGACTCGATGGAATACGAGGACAGGCCGCATTACTACTCGGACGACGCGCTGTGGATCGTGCTCGCCGTGAGCTCCTACCTCAAGGAGACCGGCGATTATTCCTTCCTCGACAAGGTGATCCCGTTCTACGAAAAAGACAAGGCGGAAAAGCCGCTCGAGTCGGGAACGGTCTGGGAGCATCTGAAGCGCGCGGTCGCGTTTACCCACGGCGACACCGGCAAGCACGGACTCCCGCTCCTCGGCTTTGCCGACTGGAACGACACCGTCAACCTTCCGACGGGAGCCGAAAGCCAGTTTACCGCCAACCTCTACGGATGGGCGCTCAAGGAACTTTCCGAGCTTTGCGCCTACCGCAAAGACGATGCGTCAAAGAAAAACTTCGACGCCTGGTACGATGACATGAAAAAGAAATTCAACGAATCGTCCTGGGACGGAGACTGGTTCGTTCGCTACTTCGACGACAAGGGAAACCCCGTCGGTTCCGCGAAAAACGAATTCGGCAAGCTCTGGCTCAATGGTCAGTCCTGGGCCGTGCTCTCGGGCTTCGCGGGCGGAGCGGCCGGGACGGCGAGCGAAGGCGACCGCGGACGCAAGGCGATGGACGCGGTAAAGAAGCACCTCGCGACCGACAAGGGCATCAAGCTTTCATGGCCGGGCTATAACGGATTCGACCCTGCGAAGGGAGGAGTCACGACCTATCCGCCGGGAGCAAAAGAAAACGGGGGAATATTCCTCCACCCGAACCCCTGGGCCATCATCGCGGAAACCATGCTCGGCGACGGAAACCAGGCTTTCACCTACTACACGCGGATCAACCCGGCGGCGAAGAACGACTCGATCGACGAATACGAATGCGAGCCGTACTGCTACGCGCAAAACATCCTCGCCGACGAGCACCCGAACTTCGGCCTCGGACGCAACTCGTGGCTTTCGGGAACGTCGAGCTGGGTGTATCAGTCGTCGACCAAGTACATCCTCGGCATCAGGCCCGAACACGAGGGGCTCCGGTTCGATCCGTGCATCCCGAACTCATGGGACGGCTTTACCGTCGAGCGAACATGCCGCGGCGCCACGTACAAGATCACGCTGAAAAACCCTGCCGGGAAATCGAAGGGCGTCGAAAAACTCGTAGTCGACGGAAAAGAGGTCGCCGGCAATGTCATTCCGTATTTCAAGGACGGAACGCATACCGTCGAGGCGACTCTCTGATCAGCGCCGCGCGAGCGCGGTGAAAGTAACCACGTGCGAGCGATGATACAATCCCTGCTGAGTTAAAAAGGGCCTCGAAGCGGAATGCCGCCTCGAGGCCCTTTTCTTTTTTGTTAGCACACACCTTATTTTCCGGGAACCCGATACACCTCAAAGAATCCCAAATGCCCGATTCGCTCGAATGCCGGAGGGGTCGAGTACATATCGACAATCGCGTATACCTCGGCTTCTCCGCTTGATTGTGCAATCCCGGAAAGACGCGCGCTCACGTCGACCATCGAGGGCGCAGCACCCACAAAAACCCGCCTCGCCCTTCCCGCATTGATGTATGGAAGAAGGTTTCTCCAGGAACCGCCTTCGCCCGTCAGCATGATGACAAGGGGCGTCCCGTCGCGGATACAATGCGTATTTGCGTCAACCGTATAATCTTCGTGGAACGCGTTCAGGTTCGCAGGATTGAGGCCGTGAGCGGCGACGAGAATAACTGCGGCGCAGAGCACCATGCGAGCCGCTTTTTTTGAAAGAAGCAAACACACAAGCCCCGTGAATGCGAGAACGTACTCCGGATAGAATGCACCGATATAGCGCGCCGACCGGTAGGGCGCGGAAATCGGGATAACGCTGAAGGTAAATGCGAAAATCGCGACCGCCAGAATAAAGAGCGGAAGCGTACCGGCAAAGAAACCCAGGCCATTTTCCCGTTCGCGAGGCAACACCCGTCGTCTGATGCGCTCGAAGGCAGCAAGCGCGATGACGGCGATTACAAGAGGAAACGGAACAAGAGACCGCGAGAGCATCCAGAAATATGCGCGAATGCTTTCCATCGCTTGCTGACTCGTCGCATCCGCAAGACCCGAAAATCCCTGCGTTGCGCGGTATGAAGAAAGAAGGTGGCCCTCCATCGCCGGAAACACGCGATACGCAAGATAGAGGCCGACTGCGACCGCGAGAATGCTCCAGAGCAAGGAAGCCGGCCGCTTTTTCACGGCAAGATAGAAGCCTGAAAACACAGCGACGGGCGCAACGAAAAAAAGAAAATAGTAATGCGTCAAAAGACCGAGAAACGCGCAGACGAGGAGACCCGCGATGCTGAGGGGAAGCGCAGCGGATCGCAGGCGCCCGGTGCGGGGAGGAAAAAGGATGAGTGTCGCACAGGCGAGAAAGGACAGGCACAAGGCTTGAAGAAGCTCGTACATACGGATAAAGACGGTAAGCGAAATCGATACGGAAGAAAAGGCGAAGAGCGCAAGCGTCAGAAGCGCGACAGGCCAATCCTTCCAGGCGCGAAATGCGATGAGCGTGACGAGGGCGCAGGAGATTGCGAAGAGAAGCAGATTCAGGGCGGTTCCCGCGAGAACGAAATTCTGGGGCCCGAGGGCGACGCGGACTATCGCGAGCGCCCAATAATAAAGCGGCGGGTGCACGTCGGCTTCTGTCGCGCGGCCGATCGCGCGTAAGTCTGCCGAGCCGCGAGCGGCGAGCGTGTCGCCAAAACAGAGCGCGAATAACTTTTTCCCGTCGAGCCACTCGCCGCGCGGAACCGGATCACTCCAGGGCATGGGGGATCCGTTCGTTATCGCGGCGGTAAAGCCTTCGTCAACGTGGAAATCATTCTTGGTCGCGCCAGCGACTGCGCGCACACCAAGGGCCGCGACAACGATCGCGAACGCAATTGCGAGATACCTTTTTCCGTGCAGCCGCCGTATCTTCATTCTATCTGAATACGGTACACATAGTAAAAGCCATAATACCCGATCCGCTTGAAAGCCGGCTGCCGGGAAATATAGTCGTCAACGAGCGCATACACTTCCTTCTCTCCGCTCGAACGCGCGATCGCCGTGAGCGTATCCGTTACCGATGATGTCATGCCGGTATACGCGACGAACACGCGCTTATCCTTGCCGACATTGAGATACGTGAGTATGTTTTTCCAGCTCGCGCCCTCGGGTGATGACATGATGACAAGCGGCATGGCATCGGTCATATACGAATGGTCCTTGTCTATCGGATAGTCTTCGTGAAAGTCGCAAATATTCTGCGGCAATACACCATGGACAATCACGAGAAGCGCCGCGGCCCCAAGCATAATCCGGGCATTTCGGGGAGATAACACAAGGCGAACGAAACCGGCGAACGCGATCGCGTATATCGGAAAAAAAGCGCCGATATAGCGCGCGGTCTGATAGGGCGCCGAAACGGAAACAATAAAAAAGGTAAACACAAAAACAGAAACACCCAAGATAAACACCGGAACCTCGAGCGGCGTCCTTTCAAGCGCTGTCTTTTCCTGTGGCGTTCCCGCTCCGCTCTTTCGCACACGCTCGATGAACGCGAGCACTATCACGGCAATAACGACGATTCCCGGAACGAGGTTGTCAAAGAGTATTTTGAGATAGGCCCAAATGCTCGCGGTATTTTTTCCGTGGGCCGCGCCGGCGAGATTCGTAAAGCTCTGGCCCGCACGGTAAGACTTGGTCAGATGATCCTTCATCGCGGGGAATAGCGTATAGGCGAGGTAAAGACCTGCAAAAACGGCGAGAGCTCCCCACAAAAGCGACGCGGGACGCTTCTTCGCGAGAAGGAACACACACGAAAACACGAGTATCGGTACGATGAAGAAAAGGAAATAGTATTGCGTCAACAGGCCGAGATAAGAAAAAACGAAAAGACCCGTACATCCGGCTGCAATCGCTGCTGGTTTTGCAATTTTCCCTTCAGGCGGAAACAGGACATAAAGGGCTGCCGCAAAAAAGGCGAGGCAGAGGGTCTGGAGAAGCTCGTACATCCTGATGAATATCGTCAGGGATATCGCCGTCGACGAAAAGGCGAATATCGACAGGGCAAAAATGACCGTAAGCCAATCCTTCCACACACGCCGCGCGATGACGACGAATAGCGCGCAGGAGATCGCGAAGAGAATCGTGTTGAGCGCATATCCTGCGAAGGCAAACCTTCCGACACCGAAGACAACCCGCGCGACCGCGAAAAGCCAGTAGTAGAGAGGGGGATGCACGTCATGCGCGGTAGCGTCCGTGATCGCGGCGAAATCGGGCTTTCCCGAAGCAGCAAGCGTGTCAGTAAAGCATTCAGTGAAAATCGCGCCACCGGTTGTCCACGTATCCCGCTGGGCCGGATCCATGCCGGGGAGCCAGTTCCCGTTGGTCAGGGCTGCAGAGTAGCCCTCATCGATATGAAACGTTTCCTTCGTCGCCCCGTACCAGGCCCGCACCGCGAGAGCCGCAAGCACGATAGCGCAAACGATACCGACATTTATCGCTCTTTTTTTTGTTACTTCGTTCAAAGCCGATCCTCCTTTATGATATACACGGGCCGTCTCTTCGTCTCAAGGTATGTCTTGGCGAGATACTGACCCAAAATTCCGATGGTAAATAGCTGTACGCCTCCGATAAACAGCACGACGCTCATGAGCGACGGATAGCCCGCAACCGGGTCGCCCCAAAGAAGCGTTTTTATCACGACGGCGCACATGACGACAAAAGACGCGAAGCAAAAAACAAAACCGAAAACCGAGGCGATGACGAGCGGAACGGTCGAGAACGCGGTAATTCCCTCAAGCGAATACATGAACAGTTTCCAGAATGACCATTTCGAAGTTCCCGCTATCCGTTCCACGTTTTCGTATTCTATCCATTTGGTCTGAAAACCGATCCACGAAAATATGCCCTTCGAGAAGCGATTATATTCGGTAAGGGAAAGGATAGCGTCGACCATCTGGCGCGTCATCAGGCGAAAATCGCGGGCGCCGTCGACTATGTGCGCGTCGGAAATTTTAGACATGAGCTTGTAAAAACCATGCGCAAAAAATGAGCGGATTAGCGGCTCGCCCTTGCGGGTAACCCGTCTCGTCGCCGCGCAATCGTACTTTCCGGACGAGACCGCGGCAAACATCTCAGGCAGGAGCTCAGGCGGATCCTGAAGGTCAGCGTCGATCACGGCGACGAAATCCCCCTTCGATGCGCGAAGGCCCGCGAGCAAGGCTGCTTCCTTCCCGAAGTTCCGCGAAAAGGAAACATACCGGACCCGGTCGTCCTTCGCGCGGAGAGACTCCATCACGTCGCGCGTACGGTCGCTCGAACCGTCGTCGACGAGGATAAACTCGAACCGCTCGTTTTTCATGAGATCCGCAACCCGGGCAAGTTCCGTATAAAGGAATGGCAGGGCTTCCTCTTCGTTATAGCAGGGCACGACGAGCGAAATAAACGAACTGTTTTTTTTCATAGAACCTCTCCCTTGCGGAACACGAACGCGAGACTCGTCAGATAATTTACCACGATCACGATTACATTCACGGCGACTTTTACGGGTAGCTCTTCAACCAGAAGAACGGCGACGAACACATACATCAATGCCATGTCGAGCGCGCCGGAAAAAATCCTCGACGCGAAAAATTTCGCAAGTTCGCGCGACACCGGGCCGGAACCGCGGACAGAAGAGCGAAACACGAACCGGCGATTTGTATAGAACGCAAAAAGGACGGAAAAAACCCATGCGGAAAAGTTCGCGGCAACGAGCGGCGCGAGCGCTATTCTTCTCAGGAGAAAGAATGCGGCGATGTTGACGAGGGTCGTCAGAACACCCCAGAAAATATACGAGAAATATCGGCGAAGCTTTGAATTTTTGGTAATCAAGCCCTTTTCCATGCATCCACTATACCATCGTTTCCACGCGTTTACTCTCGGGGAAAACACTGAATCGCTCATTACCGCTCGTGTTATCGCACCATGGATGCAAAAAAAACCGCCCGGCAATAAGCCGGACGGCACTGACAGAGAAAAGTCCCGCCTGAAACCCTCTCTCTCGGGGATTCAGACGGTCAGTAAAAGAGATTTCGATCAGCCGACGACAGCCTTGATCGCGACCGCGCCACCCTTCGGACCGGCTGCGACGAGGGTACCGTCCGCCTTCACGTCGCCTGAGGTAACGGTGAGCGAGATCTTTCCCGCAGGGTCCTTGTTCTCGACCGTGATCACGTAGGTGCAACCGCGATACACGCGGGTGATCGTTGCGTTCTTGACGTGGGAGGGGAGCCTCGGCTCAATGCGAAGACCTGCGTACTCGGCGCGAATACCGGCGATCCACTGACTGAGCGCGACGAAGTTCCACGCCGCGGTTCCGGTAAGCCAGCTGTTCTTCGCCTCGCCGTGACGGCGTGCGGCCTTTCCGGCGACCATCTGCGCGTACACATACGGCTCGAGACGGTGAATCTCGCTGATGTCCTCGAGGTATGCGGGCGCTATCTTCTTGTAGTATTCCCAGGCATTGGCCGGGCGGCCAGACTTGACCTCACCGATGATGACCCACGGATTGTTGTGGCAGAAAATACCGGCGTTCTCTTTGTACCCCGGCGGATAGGACGAAACCTCTCCGAGCTCGATGTGGTAATCCTTGTAGGGCGGATCGAGAATGACGATACCGTACTTGGTATCGAGGTGCTTCTTGACCGAGTCGAGCGCCTTGATCGGGTAACCCTTGTCGGCGCCGACCTGCGCCATCGAGCCGAAGCCCTGGCTTTCGATGAAGATCTTTCCGTCGACGCATTCCTTGGAACCGATCTTGTTTCCGAAGTCGTCGTAGGCGCGGATATACCAGTCGCCGTCCCAGCCGGTCTTGCAGATCTGCGCGGCCATCTTCGCGGCTTCTTTTTCCGCCCACTTCGCCTCGCCTTCCTTGCCGAGAAGCCGGCACATGGCGGCGTACTCGGGCGCGACGTACACGAACATCTGCGCGATCATCACGGACTCGGCGTTCTTGCCGTCCTTGTTGGTCGAGGTCTGGAAGGAGTCGTTCGGGTCCTTGCTGAAGCAGTTGAGGTTGAGGCAGTCGTTCCAGTCGGCGCGGCCGATGAGCGGCAGTCCGTGCGGGCCGATATGCTTTACGGTGTAATGGAAGCTCCGCTTGAGGTGCTCGAACATCGTCGCCTTGTTCGTGGCGCTGTTGTCGAACGGAACGTCTACCTTGAGGAAGTCGACATCGCCGGTCTCGCGGATGTAGCCGCCGACGCCGAGTACGAGCCACAGGGGATCGTCGTTAAAGTGACTGCCGACGTCCGCGTTTCCGCGCTTGGTCAGGGGCTGGAACTGGTGGTAGGCCGAGCCGTCCTCGAACTGGGTCGAGGCGACGTCGAAGAGGCGCTCGCGCGCGCGGGTCGGGATCTGGTGCACGACGCCGAGCATGTCCTGGCTCGTGTCGCGGAAACCGATACCGCGGCCGATACCGCTCTCGAAGTACGAAGCGGAGCGCGCGAAGTTATAGGTGACGATGCACTGGTACTGGTTCCACACGGCCATGCGGTCGAGCTTTTCGTCGCCGGTCTTGAGGGTGTAGTTCGAAAGGAGACCGTCCCAGAACTTCTTGAGATCGGCAAACGCGGCCTCAACCTGAGCCGGGGTCTCGAAGCGCTTCTGGAGGGCAATCGCCTTTTCCTTGTTGATCACGCGCATCGCGGGATTTGTCTGGAGCAGTTCTTTTGACGCGGGAGCGCAGCCGTTTTCGCCGGCCCATTTCTTGGACTCTTCCATCTCGATGTAGCCGAGAGTGAAGATGAAGGTCTTCGACGCGCCGGGCGCGAGCTCGACGTTCAGGCGGTGGCTCGCGATCGGGGACCAGCCGTCGGCGACGGAGTTTTCGCTCTTTCCTGCCATGACGGTGTCGGGAGAATCGTAGTTGTTGTGGAGGCCGAGGAAGGTCTCGCGGTCAGTGTCGAAGCCGTCGGGTTTCGCGTTGACGGAGTAAAACGCGAAGTGGGTGCGCCGCTCGCGATACTCGGTCTTGTGATAGATCGCGCCTCCCTCGATTTCAACCTCGCCGGTGGAGAAGTTGCGCTGGAAGTTTGTCGTGTCGTCGAGCGCGTTATAGAGGCACCATTCGACGTAGGAAACGAGCGATACGGATTTGTTCGAGCCCGAGGTGTTGGTCAGGGTAATCTGCTGAACTTCGGCGTTTTCGCCATTCGGTACCAGGTAGAGCGTGTCGGCCTTGAGGCCGTTCTTCGACGAGGAGAACTTGGTGTAGCCGAAACCGTGGCGGCATTCATAGGAGTCAAGTTCGACGCGCATCGGCTTCCAACCCGGGTTCCAAACGGTATCACCGTCCTTGATAAAGAAGTAGCGGCCGTTATTGTCGAGCGGCACGTCATTGTAGCGGTAGCGGGTAAGACGGCGAAGGCGAGCGTCGGTGTAGAACGCGTAGCCGCCTGCGGTGTTGGAAATCAACGAGAAAAACTGGGTGTTTCCGAGATAGTTGATCCACGGATACGGGGTCCGCGGGGTATCAATCACGTACTCGCGCGCGGCGTCATCAAAATGGCCAAATTTCATAACATCTCCTTGAAACTGCGTTGGCTCAATGCCTTGATACTGCATTGGTTCAATGCCTCTGGTTGATTGAAGGTTTCAACCAACCAAACAATAGCATATGAAAACCAGGCTGTCAAACGACTTGCCGGTTTCCGGTTGCAAAATTCCCCGAATTATTGTCTCTCAGGGGCGTATTTTGTTTTTTGCCTCGATATCCTTGAAATATCGAACGGTCCCGACCCGAAGCTCATCGGTAGAATCTTCGTCGCAGATAATAATCGAACGGGGATGCATCTGGAGCACGCTCAGGGTCCACATATGGTTTACGCCTTCCTCGATGCCATGATGGAGCGCGCGCGCCTTGGTAAAGCCCGAAGCGAGAATCAGCACTTCCTCGGCATCCGTGATCGTTCCAACGCCGACGGTAAGGGTTCTCGTCGGTACCCGCTCGGGATCGCCGCCGAAAAAGCGGGAATTCATGATTATGGTATCCTGGGTGAGCGTCTTGACCCGCGTTCGCGAGGTAAGGGAAGAACCGGGTTCGTTATACGCGATATGCCCGTCAGCGCCGACACCGCCGAGAAAAAGATGAATTTTCCCGTATTTCGCGATTTTTTCTTCATATAATCTGCATTCCTCGTCGGGATCTTTCGCCATACCGTCGAGAAAATTGATGTTTGCCGTATGGATGTCGACGTGCGAGAAAAAATTGTCCATCATAAACCGGTAATAACTCTGCGGATGGTTTTTCTCGAGTCCGAGATACTCATCCATATTGAAAGTCACCACGTTCTTGAAGGAAACCTTCCCTGCCTTGTACATGCGGATCAGCTCTTTATACACGCCAAGCGGCGTCGAGCCGGTCGGGAGACCAAGCACAAACGGTTTATCGGGCGTTGGCTCAAACCCTGCGATGCGACAGGCGATATGATTGGCCGCCCATTCCGCGCAGGTTGCGTAATCTTCCTTGATAATAACCCTCATAGAGTCTCCTGAATTTCATGATAATCGACTTCAAGGGCTAATGCAATGAAATTTGCGCACCCTGCCCCTTTCGGAGAAGACGACCCCTTTGACTAGAGATCCGGAAACCGGCTAGTATCAGGCAAAAGTAAATCTTGATTGGCAACACGTATAGCGCAGGAGATTTACATGCAGGTACAATCGACTACAGTCAGAAAGAAGCTCGCAATAGGGCTTCTGTCAATGTTTGGCGCTTGTGGCGCGGCGATTCTCGCCGTTTCCGCACTCACCCTCACCAATGGACTCCATTCCTATTTCATCGAATCCTTCTCGACCAATATCCGCGTTCTCGAAGACGACTTCGCGGAAAACAGGCAGGAGCTCAGAAACTCGCTTGACTGGCTCATGGACGATGGAACGTCGGCTGCCATGATCCTCGCGAAAGACCGCGAGGAAGCAGAGCGAAAAACGCGCTTTATCGTTACGACAAAACAGGCCGACAGCATCGTATTTTTTGACGCAGAAGGAAACGACATCCTCACCAGAAAGCGGGCGGAACCCGCAGACAAGGTGCAGCTCGTGCTTCGCGGGCAACCGATTGATGACATGCTCATCACCGACATGCGCCTCACGATGGTCGCGGGAACCCCGGTGAGCAAAGACGGGCGACTCATCGGCGGCGCGCTTGTTTTCCGCGAACTCGGGACAAGCGATTCGCTTGACGCGTTCAAGAAAACGCTCGACTGCGAAGTCTCCTACTTTTACGGAAACTCGCGCGTCATGACGACGCTCACCGACAAGGAAGGGAACCGGGCAATCGGCACGAAACTTGAAAACACCGACATTCTCACTTCCGTCCTCGAAAACGGAACGGAATACGTCGGGGATAGCACTATTGGCGGCAAGCGATACCTTGCACTGTACATCCCTCTCAAGGACCGTCTCGGCGATACCCTCGGCATGTTCTTCATCGGACAGCCGTTCAGCGACATAGACGCGCTCACCGTGCGCCTTTTCCGCGTTCAGGCGCTTCTCCTCGTCCTCTCCGGAATCTTGATGCTCGCCATCGGGTTCGTTATCGTCAGGGGCATAATCCTCAAGCCGCTTGAGGACATCAAGGGCGCGGTGCATAACCTCGCCTCGGGCCACGCGGATCTCTCGTTCCGTATCAAGGACGGGCGCAATGACGAGTTCGGCGCGATCGCGCGCGACATCAATGCGTTCATGACGCTGCTCGGGGAACTCCTTTCCGAGGTTCAGCGCACGCAAACATCGCTCGTACGGGTCGCGGATCGCCTCGGCGCAACCGCCGCGGAGTCGGCGAGTTCGACCACGCAGATAATGAGCAACATCGAGGGCGTCAGGGGCGAATCAAGCGGGCAGGAAAACGCAGTCTCGCATACCGGGACCATTTTGGACCGCTCGATCAAAACCGTCACGGACCTCGACACGCTCATTCAAAACCAGAGCGCGGGCGTTACCGAATCGTCGGCCGCAATAGAAGAAATGGTCGGCAACATCGCCTCGGTTTCGGCATCGGTCCGTAAAATGAGCGACCATTTCAAGGAACTCATCGGGACTACGGCGACGGGAAAGGAACGGCAGTCAAAGGTCGACGAGCGCGTGCGCAATATCGCCGATCAGTCCCGCCTCCTTCTCGAGGCGAACGCAACCATCGCGAAGATCGCCGCTCAAACAAACCTTCTCGCCATGAATGCCGCAATCGAGGCCGCTCACGCGGGAGAGGCAGGCGCGGGATTTTCCGTCGTCGCCGACGAGATCAGACGGCTCGCGGAAAATTCGAGCGACCGGTCAAAAGCGATCAATTCGGAACTGAAAAAGATTTCCACCGCGATAGCGGAAGTCGTCGACGCCTCGAAGGATGCGCAGCAATCATTCGGCCAGGTAGTAAGCGCGATCGGCGAAACCGATACGCTGGTGCGGGAAATAAACGGCGCGATGAGCGAACAGAGTGCCGCTTCAAAACAAATACTCGAGGCGCTCAGGGACATGAACGCAAACGCGATGAGCGTGCAGGAATATTCCGGAATGCTCAAGGGCGGCGTGAACACGGTGACGACCGAAATGGAAGTCGTCGCAAGAAACGCAACGCTTATCCGGGGAAATCTCGACGAGATGGGCGCAGGCGCCCGTGAAATTGACGCAGCCGCGCAGGAAGTTTCCACCCTTGCGGTGGAGACCCAGGAAGCTGTCAGAAAAATGGGAGAGAACCTGGGGAAGTTCGGCCTTTAGGGCCGCCTTCCCCGAAGTTCGGCCTTTAGGGCCGCCTTCCCCGAAGTTCGGCCTTTAGGCCGCCATCCCAGAAGTTCGGCTTTCAGGCCGCCTTCAGGCAAGGACGCTAGGTCCTGCCTGAGGGAAGCTCGGCGAATATCGAACCCCTGATTCGCTTGACGAGTATCGCCTTTCCGATCGAGACGGTTTCGAGGACGTGATCGGGTTCGGTTATTATTTTCAGCAACACATCGCCGGTCCGCTTCTCGGTCGACACCGGACGCCCGAGCATCGTGCGGTTTCCTTCTTTTTCGTCGTACGCAATCTCGAGGAGAGACCCCGAGGTAATCGCGTATTCGGCGATCCGTACCTTTCCGAGAAAATCCATTCCGCGCGCTTCGATCTTCTCCACGCGCACCGACTCCGGATCAAGCTGCGAAGGAGAAAGTACTATCCTTCGGTCAATGCGCGAACGCAAGACTTCGGCAACTTCGGGATCGAGCGCGAGCGCGTCGAGTTCCGCATTAAGCGATTCGCGATGATTTATCTCCGCGCGCTCTTTAGTCGCGCGGGGCGCATGAGCGGGTGCGCCCGTTTCTGCAGCCGTTTCTGCAGCGGCATTGGGCACTCCGGGCACACCGGGCGCAACGAGAGCACCGGGGGCACCGTCGAGCCTGAGCGGGGGCAACTGGGTGGCCTCGCGCTTTGGCGCCACATTGCTGACCGCGGGGGGAACTTCAAGGCCGGCGGCAGCGAACGCTTCCTGTATGATCGCAGGAGTTCCCGCGTCAAGAAGGTACACACCGGGGGCGAGCGTCCGCAAAATCAGCGCCGAAAGATGCTCGTTGTTCTCGAAGAGCACGCGGCGGCTTTCGTCGACGCGGAGAACGAACCCATGATAGAGCGAGACCGACGAATAGCTTCGGTACCAGTCATCGATGGAAAAAAGCACGTTTTGCGGAATCGGCTGCGCGGAGCGCGATTTGAGCAGAGCCGCTATCGCCTGCGCGGTTTCGCCCTGCTCGAAAGCAGAGGCGCACGAGCGACGCGTTATCTCGAATCGCGCGACGATCTGCACGTCGCGGGACTCCATGCATTCGGCGAGCGGCAAGAGCTCCGCGAGAGAATACCCGGGCATCAGGGTAACCCCGAAGGCAGGGGATACGACGATCGAAGGCTTTGTGCGCCGCGCGTCGCCGCGAGTTGCCTCTTTCCGCGAGACCGCGGAATTCTTTACCCACATGCCGTCAACCTCGATGATGAGACCAAACGCGATCGCGACGTCTGCGATTCCTGTATCCGCGCCGACACTTCCGCCGAACCGCCCCTCACCACCGGCTTCTTCCGTGTCCTTACCGGACTTCCCCTCGCTCGCCCTTTCGCGAAGGATCGTGGCGAACCTTCCATATTGCCGGGAGCTTGAACCGCGCCCGGACTTTTCTGCGAGCAGGAATGAAAGGCGGGAAATCGCGTCGCGCCGGTATCGCGCGGCAGGATCGAGTGCCGCGTAAAAATCGAGAAACACCTGGGCGCGACCCTGAAGCGCGTCGCACGGAAGCTTGCCTGCCGCGGCGGACACGAGCCATGCCGTTCGCTCGAGTGATTCCAGGCGCGCGAACGCCTGCCAGCGGGCCGGATCGGGAACCAGATTCCCCTCGAGTATCACGAGAAGCCCGAGATTACTGAAGGCAGAGAGCAAAAGATTCGCGCAATCGGGCCGTTCGGTAAAATGGGGAAACGCCGCCTCAAGTGCCTCGCGTGTTTTCTTTCTGAGCGACCCGTCGTTCTTGACCGACTCCCCCGAGTGCAGGAAAAAACCGTACAGGGCGGCGAGCGAAAGATCGTCAACGGGAACCGAAGCCGAAACCGGCGCGCCGATTTCTTCGGGCGCGGCGAGAACGGCAAAACCGAGGAGCGGGAGGATCTCGTCCTTGAGAAGCGGATTGAGCGCGTATTCGCGGGAATCGGTCCCGTTCTTCCTGAATATCACGAGCCGTTCCTCGAGGTTGAGTATGCGGTCGTAAATCTCGGGGAAGCTTTTCGTTCCCGAAAAAAGCGACACGATCTTTTGCTGCGTCGGCGACGGCAGCTCCGACACCGCGGACAAAACCATGAGATCGAACCGGTCGAGCGAACGGACGATCGTCTTCCGGTGATCCGCCTTGCGAAGGAACGCGGCAAGATCCTCGACGATCCGTTGCTTGTTGAACGGAGTCCTGATCGCGCCGAGATACATTCTCACGAGATCGAAAAAATATTGATCTGAAAGCCTCACCAGCGCTTCACGCCAGGCGAGTACTTCTTCGGCGTTCATACGCACCTCCCCGAAGGTTCGGCAAAATCGGTGATCGATCCGGAGTCGTCTTCCCAGCGAAGAATCGAGTACTCGTATCCCTGCTCGGCGAGAAATTTCTGCCGGTTCGCGGCGAACTCTTCCTCGACGGTCTGGCCGGTGACTATCGTGTAAAAATGCGAGTCCTTTTCTTTCGGACGGAGGATGCGACCAAGCCGCTGCGCTTCTTCCTGCCGGCTTCCGAAGGTTCCGGAAATCTGTATGGCGACGGAGGCGTCAGGAAGGTCGATCGCGAAATTCGCGACCTTGGAGACGACGATCGTCTTGAGTTCGCCCGAGCGGAATGCCGCGTAAATGCGGTCGCGCTCGATGTTTGGCGTCTTTCCCGTGATAAGCGGCACGCCGAGGTGCTTCGCGATGGTTTCGAGCTGGTCAATGTACTGGCCGATCACGAGGACCGAGTCGTCCGCGTGATGCGCGAGAAGGGCGTTGACCACCGGGGTTTTCGCGGAGTTCTCGCTCGCGATGCGGTATTTCTCCCGCTGGTTCGCGACGGCGTACTCGATCTCGCGGTCGGGGGAAATTTCTACGCGAATCTCCACGCACCGGGCGGTCGCGATCCATCCCTGTCCCTCGAGATCCTTCCACGGAACGTCGTAGCGCTTGGGACCGACGAGACTGAACACGTCGCCTTCCCGTCCGTCCTCGCGCACGAGCGTCGCGGTAAGCCCGAGCCTCCGCACCGTCTGCAGCTCCGCCGTTACCCGAAAAACGGGCGCGGGCAGAAGATGGACCTCGTCGTAAATGATGAGACCCCAGGCGCGGGAGCGGAACAGGCTGAAATGAGGGAACGTCCCGTCTTTCGTCGCGCGCCAGGTGAGTATCTGGTACGTCGCGATCGTGACGGGTTTGATTTCTTTCGTGTCGCCCGAATACTCGCCGATATCCTCGGGCAAAAGGTCGGTCTTGTCGAGAAGCTCGTCTATCCATTGATGGACCGCGGCGACGTTCGTCGTGAGGATGAGCGTGTTGGTCTTGAGGAGCGACATGACCGTCATGCCGACGACGGTCTTTCCCGCCCCGCACGGAAGCACGATCGTGCCGAACCCGGTGCCGGGGCCGCGATCGCCGACAAGCGCCTCGGCGGCTTCCCTCTGGTATGCCCTGACGACGAGCGGCTTGCCCGAAGTGCAGGCGGGCCTGAGGCCAACCTCGAGCGGGTCGCCTTCGCGCAAGGGGGCTTCGTCCTTGACGGGCCAACCGAGCTTGAGCAGCTCCTGCTTGACCGTGCCCCGGTTAAAAAGCGAAAGCCTGAACGCGAGCTCCATGCACGGCTCGGGGAGAAGATACTTTGCCATGAGGCGTGAGGCGGCAAACTCGCGGTATATCATCGGCGTGGATACGACGAGGAGCAAATACTCCTGCGATGCGTCGGGCGGTACCTGTTCGCTTTCCGCCGTATCGGAGGCGGGGGCGGCGATGAGCCTGATCTTTCCGAATCGGCTCATCGTTTCGATGATCCATTTTCCGACGACTTGCGGGACGGTGAACCGGGCGAGATCCTCGAGCGTCGCCATTATGCCCTCGGGCGTAAAGCCTGCGCTCGCGGCATTCCACAGCGAAAGCGGGGTAATTCGATAGGTATGAAGATGTTCCGGGGACTTCTCGAGTTCGGCAAAGGGAATGAGGGCGGCACGTGCCTCGGCTGCTCGTGGTGCGTGCGCGTCTAGGAGTATGGATCGGTCCCCCTGAATAATCAGGGGGTTTGAGGGTTCATTCGGCATAACAGACTATTCTACCCGCCGGGAACCTTCTGGGCAAGGGCTTTATTGATACATGATGAGATAAGGACGCGGATTAAGCTTGAAAACCTCGTCCGGCGTCATGAGCGGCTCGTCCCAACCCGCATTCGCGATCGTCGGCTTGAGAAAAAGCTTGAACGATTTGAGGGGCATGTTCGTTGCCGCCGCGTTGAGCGCGTACGTGTTTCGCTTGAGCGTGGGCGAGCCAAACCCGTCGGCGCAGTGAATGAGCTGCACGAGATCAAAATCGCTGCGAACCTGCTCGCGGTTGGAAATCATCTTCGGCTTGAACTGATGAACGACGAGCATGCGGCGGCCCGGGATGCCGTGCGCGATCATATAGTCCTGGATCATAGTCTGGGCGGTGTTTATTTCGGCGGCCGTAACGTACCCGATTTCTTCCATGGGTTTTTCCGTGCGCCATTCAGGATCGAGGGCGAGCTGAACGTTCGGATACTCGAGCCAGGGAAGAAGCCGCTTGACCGCGCTCTCGACGGAGTACTTGCCGATCTGGTGATCGATGAAAACGTACCAACCGCGCGCGCGCGCAAACTCGATGTACTGCTTGACGACTGAATCCTGCAAAATGCCGATGTCCCCGCCCGGCCAGCAGGTGCCGTAGATGATGTAAAAGGCGGGAATGATGCCGCGTTCTCCGTTCGCCGCGTCGTACATGGTGACGAACTGGTTCATGATCGGCTCAAGGTCGGTGATCGAGTATTGGCCGAGAATGCCCATGCTTCTTGAAGAGGGTTTACCGTAAAGCGCAAAAATATCGTTATTGAGAAGAACGGACTGAAGACGGGGCGACGAGCGGTTCCATTCGCGGGCTTCCTCTTCCGTCGGGACGAGGGCAAGGCTTCCGGCTTTCAGGTCGGCTATCTCCGCGGCTCCCGTCCAGCTGAGCGCTCGGGGGAACAGGGGATTAAAACGGGAAACGGCCTCGGCCTTTCCGGATCCATCGATGTACGCGGCACCGCTTTCGGCAGTGAGCACTGAAGCAGAAAGAAGAAACGCCGCAACCAAGAAGCAAAGCGGCGTTCGAGAGGTATTCATACGGGCTCCTGATACTATTTTTATCGGCCCGTTCGTCCGGTGACTGAAGCGGAGAAGACACGAATTGCGAGATCGAGTTGCCAGTCAGTCTCCTTCCCCCCGAAGACGATCATGTCGCCCTCGAGTCGGCCGGAAATCGGCGTCTTTCGCGCAAGGCGATAGAGGAAGGAATTGGCATTCACCTGACTTTGGGCAATGTCGGCATAGAGGGCGTACGTTCCCGGCCCCGACTTTCTGCACAGGAGGTAAAATGTTTCGGTCAGCCATCGATCGCCGCCTGCGTAAGTCCGGTCGCCGGTGAGGAGAAAGGAGCCATCCCGCGCGATTGCCGACGAAACGAGCGCGGTAATGCTTTTCCCGACATCGGTTCCGTTCACCACAAAGCGCACGATCTCGCCACCTGAAACCACGCGTTCGGGGATTGTCGCCGAGCGAGGCCCCGAGCTGGTGGCTGCACTGGCAGAACTGCTGGCGCTGGCAGCGGCGAGCGGCGCAGAAGGTGCGTTTGCGGCTTTTTCGCGCTGCATGAGGGTTATCGCTTTTTTGAGAGCTTCGCTTCCCGAGACGCCAAGACCCGACGATCCTGCGACGCTCCCCGCCTTCGAGTCCTCTCCTGTGCCCGAAAGGAGATTCGTCAGCGCATCGATGCCGCCCGCTTCCGCGCTCGAGCCCGAAAGCGCGCCCATCAGCGGATTGTCCCCGGCAAGGCCGAGAAGGGTGAGGGCGGAAACCGACGAGAGATCATCGGGAAGAGCCTTCGAGGCGGATTTCACGGAATTGCTTGCGGCCGTGCCCGCGCCAGGCTTGTTCGCCGCGCCCGAGCCAGCCTTGTTCCCGGTTGTGGCGGCCTTTGCCGAACCTTTCACTCCGGTGCCGTTATCAGCCGAAAGGCCCGAAACCTCGGGGAGGCTCACGACGGGAGCCTCGACGGGAGAGACGGTTCCTTCGGGGGCGTAACTCGGAGGAGAGACGACGGGCGGGGTAATCGGATTGGGCGGAAGGTACCCGGACTCTGCTCCGAGGGGAAAAAACATGGCGAATGCGAACAAAAGTGAAACCGCGAAACCGCGTGCGCCTTTCATATCCCGCGCCTCAATAATTTGAGAGCGTTTGCTCGACCTGATCGAGCCGGCTCTTGAGCATGGCGATGGTTTTTTCGAGACGGCGTTTTTCCTTCTCGAGCCGTTCCTTCGGATCCTCGTCCTCCGCGTTGCGGGAAAGGTTAACCTTGACCGAGTCGGGGCTCCGGTGCGCGGTAAACTGCCGTTCGGCTTCCGCGCGCTTTTCCGGCGTCGGCTGCGAGGCGACGACTTTCATCGTCTCCCACCCGAGCGCGGGATTGACCTCAAGAGAGCTGACCCGCATGGCGGTTTTTGCCGCGGTTCGGGGAAGGCACAGCACGCGATCGACGTAATCCTCGTAGCGGACGCCCGCGTCGTTGCACAGCACGTGCGCCTTGATGAGAAGCTGCCCGAGTTCGTTCATGAGCTTTCCGTTTTGCGCGAGATACTTAGTCCGGATTTCCTCGGTGAGCTTTGCGAGCTCTTCCGACTTGTCCACGCCGATACTGTAAATCCCCTTTTTCTCCGCGCGCTCGAGAAGCTCGTGAAAGCACGCCCAAAAGGCAATCGTGTGGGACTTCGCCGACTGGAGGACGCCGTCGCGCTCGCAAATGAGGTGGTGCGCGTATTCGTGTATCGCGGTGTAGACGAGCTGGTTGTCGTCGGGGAAGTTCTTGTTGTGGAGAAGGATCTCTCTCGTGTCCGGCTTGTAAAGGCCGTTAACTTTCCGGCTTTTTTTTCCCGTCATCGTCACGGAAAAGTCGAGCTCGGTGTCCTCGAGTCCGAGAAGGAGCGTTTTGATCTGGTCCTGGTTCATGCACATCCATCCATAAAGCCCGCGCCGGAAAGGGCGATCGCGATCGCCGCCGAGCAGGCAGTTTCTGTTCTGAGAATGCGGGAGCCGAGAGAGCATACGGATACTCCGGCATCCCGAAAAAGAGAGCGTTCCCGCGCGGTCCAGCCGCGCTCGCTCCCGATAAAAAGAACGAGCGGTGAATCCGCGCTTACGCGCGAGAGCTCGCTCGAGCGATACAGCGGGCAGTCAGGTCGATCCGTGTCGAGAAGGATTGCGCGCGCGCGGCCGGATGCGCGGATTGACGCAAGGCTTGCGTCGACTGAATCGCGCATCTCGAGCGCGGGTACGCAGGTGGAGCCCGCCTGCATGCAGCCCTCGAGCAGGCCCTCGCGGGCAGCGCCCCGATCGACGAGGGTCGACTCCCGGTAGCTCTTTTCCCCGAGATCGGTACCAATGAGGGTAACCGAAGCGACGCCAAGGCTCGCAACGTCGCGGAGGAGCCGCTTGAGCTGTATCGGGCGGGGAAAGCCGACGACGAGCTGAACCGGATAGAGGGCACGCGCGGGTCCCGCGGGTGCGAAAGAAAACGACAGTCCCGCCTCGCCCACCTCGGTGATCGTCGCCTCGCCCTCGGGGCCGTCAACGATACCGGCGAAAAAACGGTCGCCGACTCCCTTTTTCAGGATCTTCCGGATATGCTGGCAACGGGCGTCGTTCCGCGGAAAAAACGGCTCGCCCTCGAAAAGCACGATATTCATTACGATTATCGAGTATATCAAACCGATTTGACTTTTCATACGCCCAGGGATACATTTTACCCATGAACACCACTCGATCGGTCGCCGAGACCGCGCTCATCGTCGTCGACAAGGTACTCGCCGTAAAGCCCGGCGAGCAGTTCCTGATCATCACCAACCCCGCAGGCGACGTCTACGAGATAAGCCTCGCCCTCTATCAGGCTGCCTGTACGATCGGCGCCGAGGCCACGATCGTGGTCCAGCCGGAAAAAACCCAGCTCGACTTTGCCAACCGCGCGGCGCTCGCCGCCTTCGGCTCCCAGCCCGACGTCTGCGCATCGGTCTCCGCGAACAAGATGGGCAAGGACCGCGATTGGCTCTCATCCCCGCGCGTGGCTTCCGACGGGCACAAGATCGACCATGTCTTCCATTGGCAGATGGACGAGCAAAAGACGCTCCGCTCGATCTGGACGCCCGGCATCACCGTCGACATGTTCCGCCGCACGGCGGGCATCGACTACGCACTCCTCAAAAAGCGCTGCGACGCCCTCATGCGCGCGCTTACCGGAGCCGAGGCAGTGCGCGTGACGAGCCCGGGAGGAACGGACATTCTCGTTCCCGTCGCGGGACGGAAGCCCATGAGCGATGACGGAGACTTCGCCGCAGGCGGCTCGGGTGGCAACATCCCCGCGGGCGAAGTGTTCATCAGCCCGCTCCCGGGAAAGAGCGAAGGCACAATCGTCTTCGACGGTTCTGTGAGCCTTACCTCGGGAGACATGATTACGAAAACCCCGGTGCGCGTCACCTACAAGGCCGGATACGCCGTCGAGATCACCGGAGGCACGGAAGCTGACCTCCTTCGCGCGTCGATCGAGGAAGGCGAACAAAAAGCGCGGGACTTCGCGCGCGAAGGAAAGCTCACCGCAGAAGAAGGCGAATCCTACGCGAAAAACGCACGCGGCCTCGGCGAGCTCGGCATCGGGCTCAACCCCGCAGCCGAGATTCGCGGAAACATGCTCGAGGACGAAAAAGCCTTTCACACCTGCCATTTTGCGATCGGCAGCAACTATGACAACGACGCGAACGCGATGATCCACCTCGACTGTCTGGTCAAGAATCCGACCATAACCGTCCTCTACCCGAACGGTAGCAGCCTCGTCATCGAGCAGGACGGCATCCTCACTTCTGAATCGGGAGCACTCTGATGGGAGAAACTTTACCGGTATCCGAAATCGTCGCCCTGCAGCGGGCGTACTTCAACTCAGGGGCGACGCGTCCTGTCGCCTTCAGAAAAGCGCAGCTCGTCAAGCTTCGCAACGCGATCCTCTCCCGCGAAACGGAAATCCTTGAAGCCGTCAGGGCTGATCTCGGAAAAACCGATTTCGAAGCGTTCACGACGGAAATCGTTCTCGTGCTCGGGGAAATCAAGGCGATGCTCAAGCATATTTCGCGGTGGGCAAAGCCGGAGCGCAGAAATGCCGGGCTCTTCAACTTCCCGGGACGCGCGTATGCGTATCGCGATCCGCACGGGGTTTGCCTCGTGATGTCGCCCTGGAACTATCCGTTCCAGCTCTCGCTCCTGCCCGTCGTCGGCGCCATTGCCGCGGGCAACACCGTTGTACTCAAGCCCTCCGCGTACTCGTCGGCCACCTCGGCGCTCATAGCGCGCCTCATACGCGAAACGTTTCCCGTTGAATACGTTGCCGCAGTCGAAGGCGGACGCGATGTCAACCAGCACCTCCTCTCGCAGCATTTTGATTTCATCTTTTTCACCGGCAGCGTGGAAGTCGGAAAACTCGTAATGGAAAAAGCCGCGAAGTTCCTGACCCCGGTCACGCTCGAGCTCGGCGGAAAAAGCCCGTGCATCATCGACAAAAGCGCGAACCTCGACATGAGCGCCCGGCGGGCCGTCTGGGGAAAGTGCATCAACGCGGGACAAACCTGCGTGGCCCCCGATTACTTTCTCGTGCATGAGGACGTAAAGGACGCGTTCATCGAGCGCGTTCGCGCGTACATCAAGCGGTTTTACGGAGACGAGCCGCACCGCAACCAGGAGCTCCCGCGAATAATCAACCGCCATCACTTTGACCGGCTCTCCGCGCTCATAGCGGGCGCCGAGGGCGCGAATCCGCGAGCCCGCCTTGTTTCAGGCGGACGGACATCACCCGACGAGCTCAAGATCGAGCCCGCCATCATCGACGGCGTCGATTGGGAGGACCCCGTCATGGGAGAGGAGCTTTTTGGCCCGATCATCCCGATCATCGCATGGAAAAGCGAAGCGGAAATCGTCGAAAGAATCCTTTCCCGGCAGCGTCCGCTCGCGCTGTACCTTTTCACGAAGGACCGCGCGCAGGTAAAGCGCATCATCGCAGGTATTCCCTTCGGCGGCGGCTGCGTAAACGATACGGTCATGCACGTCGCGTCTCACGCGATACCCTTCGGCGGAACCGGAGCAAGCGGCATGGGCGGCTACCACGGAAGGGCGAGCTTCGACACCTTCTCCCGCGTCAAGTCGATCATCGACAAACCGCTTTTCGCGGACGTACCGCTCAGGTACGCGCCCTTCGCGGGTAAACACCGCACCTGGCGAAAGTTCCTTTAAAATGACGAAGGCCCGAAAGGAATCGATTCCTCCCGGGCCTTTTTTTTGTTGCCGCTACGCGGCTAGAAGCATTTCCACCCCTTTGAATCGAGACCCTCAACCCATTTTCCCGCCCAGAGCTTCGCGCCCGCGAGGTCATGGTCCTTCCAGTTTCCGCACATCACCGGATCAACGCCGGGAACCGCTTCGCTTTCAGGCCAGGTGGCAACCTTCGCGAGAACCGCGCGAATCTTTTCCGCGACGGCTTCTTCGGTCGGCTCGCCGAACACGACAAGATAAAAACCGGTGCGGCATCCCATCGGAGAAAGATCGATGACGTTATCCATCTCGTCGCGGATATACTCGGCCATCAAGTGCTCAAGAGTATGTATCGCGCCGGTAGGCATATATTCCATGTTCGGCTGGGTAAACCGCACGTCGAATTTCGACACAAGGTCGCCCTTGGGTCCGGTCTTCTTTCCTGCCAGGCGCACGTACGGCGCCCGAACCTTTGTGTGGTCGAGGCTAAAGCTCTCGACGTTTCTCGCTTCCTTCATATCACGTTCCTCCCGATCAATACATACACCATTTTAACGCGGCCCGTTATCGGGCCGCCCGTTAGCGGGCAGCCTGCTCACCGATGACGGCGGCCATTTCCATCACGACGCGCGCGCTGATCTCGGACGCAACGCGCGAGAACTCTTCATAGCTCATGCCCGCGTCCTTGCCCGCGAGGTCGGAAATACTGCGGAGCACGGCGAAGGGAATGGCGTTCGCGGTGCAAACTTGCGCGATCGCGGCCCCTTCCATCTCCACGCATGCGGGCGAAAAAAGCGAGACGATCCGCTCGCGCGCAGCCTCGCTCGTAATGAACGCATCGCCCGACGCGACGCGGCCCTCGACCATCCTGTGCTGTCCGGGAATTCCCGCGGCGGCCCGTTCCGCGTCTCCCCGCTCGATCACGCGGGAATACGCCGCGAGAGCGATTTCGCGGAGCCGTGGGTCGGCGACGAAAAAAGGGGAATCAGTTCCGGGGATTTGTCCGGGCTTATAGCCGAACGGGGTTGTGTCAAAGTCGTGCTGAACCGCGTCGGTGCACACAACCATGTCGAGAACGCGCAGTCCTTCGGCGGTCCCTCCCGCCGATCCCGTGTTGACCAGGCATTCGACGCCGAATTCCGAAATCAGCATCTGCGCGCATAAAGCGGCGTTGACCTTGCCGATCCCGCAGCATACGACGACGACGGCGCATCCTGAAAGGACGCCCTCATGAAATTCAAGCGCCCCGCGCGTCTCAACGCGGACAGGGCTTCCCGATTTCGAAAGCGCGGCAAAGAGGAGTTTCACTTCCTGTTTTTCCGCGCCGATAATTCCCGCTTTCATTCTTTTCTCCCATCATGAGCCACGTATGCCCCGGCGTCCGCGACAAGGCGCTCAAGCGCCTCGTGCACGGCCGGATACAGGCGATCGATCTCCGCGGCGTTCCCGCCGATGATCGCTTGCTCAAGCTCGTGTGCCATCGCGGACAACGCCTTTCCGCCGATATTGGCGAGGCTCGACACGAGCGAGTGCGCAGCCATGCGAAACTGCGTCTGGTTCCCGCCTCTGCTTCCGGTTTCGAGTTGCTCGAGCATTTTCGGGCCAGTCCTCACGAATACCTTGAGGACCTTTTCGAGGTTCGCGTCCGAACCAGTATACCTGATCCCCTCGTCCCTATCGAGTCCCGCAATCCAGGGTTTGCCTTTTTCACCGTCATTTTGTTCGCCATTGTTTTCTCCGGCTTCGTCCGGCTGAATCGTCCCTGCCGCGTCCGTCGCATCGGTTTTTTCTGCGCCACTCGCGCTTGCTTCCTGCCGTCCCGGAGAAAGCCATTTTTTCAGGCATGATGCAAAGGCATTGAATTCAATCGGTTTGCACAGCGAGTCATCGAGCCCCGCCTTGCGGTAAATCTCGAGATACGTGGCGCCGGTATTCGCGGTGAGCGCGATGACGGGAACGTCTCCGTATCCGGGAAGCTCCCTGAGGCGCTTCGTCGTCTCGAGACCGTCCATCTCCGGCATCATGTGATCCATCAAAACGAGATCATACCGCTTCGTCTCAGCTTTCTTGAGCGCGGCAGCTCCGCTTTCCGCCTCGTCGGGCGCGATACCAAGCGCCTGGAGAAAACCCTCGGCGACTTTCCGGTTAACCGCGCTGTCGTCGACGATCAGAATCGCCACGTTGTCGCCGCCAAACGAGACGGGCGTGAGTCCCAACGCGTTTACCGCCGGAACGCTCGTCGTAAAGTCCACGTCTTCCCCTCGCATAAACCGCGCGAAGGACGAGATAATGAGCGGCTTGAAATACAGGTTGATCGAAGCAACCTTTTCCTTGCCGACAAAATCGATCATTGAAAGAAGCGCGAGCCACCTGACGCCCCGATGGCGCTCGGCAACGGGAACCGCGATCTCGTACCCGACGCGAAAGTCGAAAATCACATGCGTCCAGGGAAGGATGTCGGATGAAAGGCACTCGCGGAATTCATCAAGTGTCCGGCATGCTCTGATCTCGTAGCGACCGTGTTCGGCCATGCGTTCAATCGAGGCAAGCGTGTAAGGATCGTAGTCGAAGGCGAGTATCGTGAATTTCCCCCGCGGTAACTTCGCGAACGGGCTTTCCGTGCCTTGGGTGCGTTGGGGAATCTCGACGGTAAAGGAGGAGCCAGCTCCCTCCGCGCTTTCGAACGTCAGCGTTCCGTCCATCAATGCTACAAGACCCTTGCAAATCGCGAGGCCGAGTCCCGATCCTTCCACGGAGACGACCTGCGGCCCCTCGATGCGGTTGAACCGCTCAAAGAGCTCGCCCTGTCGTTCCTTCGGTATTCCGATGCCCGTATCGCGGATGCTGAACCGCACGGCAGAGGGTTTTCCGCCCGAGGCCGGGACGGGCGCAATCTCGAGATTGATCTCGCCCTGATCGGTGAACTTCACCGCGTTATTGAGGAGGTTGATGAGTATTTGCTTGACGCGGAGCTCGTCGCCGACGAGCTCTCCTTGAGTCGCAGGATCGATGTCGACGGTGAACGACAGCTCCTTGGCGAGCAGCTTTACCGCAACGAGATTGACCACGTCATGAACGAGAGAGCTGAGCTCGAACGGAACGGAGACAAGCTCCATCTTCATCGCCTCGATCCGCGAGAAATCAAGGATATCGTTGATTATCGAAAGGAGCATCGTCGCGGACGAACGAACGTGGGCAATGTAGTTTTGCTGGAGCGGGGTGAGGCTCGTGCGGGAAAGGAGCTCGTTCATCCCGAGCACGGCATTCATCGGCGTGCGCAGTTCGTGAGACATGTTCGCGAGGAACGCGGACTTCGCTCGCGCCGCGGATTCCGCTTTTTCGCGCGCCGCGACGAGCTCGGTCGTGTTCGTCGATATCGAGATCACGCCAAACCGCTCCTTCTGGTACATGAGCGGATCGACCCGGTAATTATAAAACTGCGTTCCCTCGGCGAGCTCGATCGCGAATGTTCCCCGCTTCGAACGCGTCCAGTCCCCGCTAAAGAGTTCGGTATATCGCGACTGAACGGCTTCCGCGTGCTTGAACAGATAGTTCCAGGGATGACCGACGACGGAATGCCAGCGGGTAAACCCGAGCGACTCGACGAGGGTGCGCGATGCGTACTCGATTATACCTTCAGGATCGACGATCGCGATCTCGTCGGTCGCGGAGTCCATGAGCGCCTCGAGGATGGCTTTCGGCTTGATCTCGCCGGTAATGTCGAACTGGGTCAGGATATAGCCGAAGGTTCCGGCGGTGGACTTTATCGTCCTGAGGTCGGCGTAATACCAGCGGAGCTCGCCGTTCGAGCGGTATTTTACGATCTCGTGAATGGGCTCGTCAAAAAGGATTATCCGGTCAAGCATCGACTCGATGAGCGGCACGTCTACCTTCGGTATGTCCCGCAAGCTTCGCCCGACGAGATCCCGCCACGAGCCGAGGCCATTTCCCCGCGCGATGGAGTCGCTCGCGAGAATGAGCTGGAGGGAACGGTCGAATACCATGACTTGCCCCGGGATGGAGCCCATGAGCGTGTCGAGAATTTTTTTTTGCGAATAGAGTTCGGTAACGTCGGAGACAAAGAACACCTTGCCGATGCGCTTTCCCTCATGGTCGGCGTTTGCGGCGCGGACGTGAAACCACTCGTACTGGTCAATTCTCAGACGATCGAGGGGAAACACCTCGTCGACCTTCATGCCCTGATTGAGCTTTTCGAACCATTTTTTGACCAGGAGCAGCAGTATGGGGTTTTTGACGAAATCAAAAATGCTCTTTCCCTCGGCTTCGTGGCAGGAAGCAAGGTTAAAATACTGAGCGGCAATGGGGCTCATTTTGAGCACGGTATTGTCCGAATCCAGGAAAAAAACAAGGTTTGGTGAAAGTTCGAGAAGAACGTCGGAATATACCGGCGTGCCGGATTCTTCCGGTAAAACCTCATTTTCCATGGAAGGAGTATACACTTTTATATCAGGATTATCAATTTTTATACACATATCGGGATTTATCTGGTATTCTGAAGAAACCATGAAAAGCTTGAGCTGCGACTTTGTCCTGCAGGATATCCTTGAAAAGGAAAGGATTTGCACTTTTTTCCAGCCCATCGTCAGCCTGAAAACCGGTGAGATTTTCGCGTACGAAGCTCTCGTCCGCGGGCTCCGCCATAACTCCGAAACACTCATCACCCCGCGGGATCTTTTTGCCCAAGCGGACAAAGAAACGATATCGCTTGAATTCGACCGCCTGTGCAGAAAAAAAGCCCTGGAGAATTTCAGCAAATTCCATATCAGTGGTGCCGAAAAACGGGAGCTCGCGAAGCAAGCTCACCCGATGATGTTCATGAACATCAATACGTCCGTGATCGGCTCCGGAGATTCAGAATCCCCGCACATCAGCACGATTACCCGGCAAATGGGCTTTGACCCCAAAAACATCGGGCTCGAGCTCATCGAGTCGCCGTCGAATTCACCCGAAGAACTGATCGATTTCGTAAACCATTACCGCGATTCGGGCTTTCTCATCGTAATCGACGACTTTGGTTGCGAACATTCCAACCTGGACCGGCTTATCCAGATCCATCCCGACATCATCAAGATAGACCGGAGCATCATTTCCGAGATCGAACGCGACCCCTACCGCCAGTCAATCCTCAAGTCCATCCATTCACTCGCGGAGATGACCGGCTCCCTGTGCCTTGCCGAAGGCGTCGAGACCCTCGAAGAAATCCTGACCTGCCACCTTCTGGGCGTTGACCTTTTTCAGGGCTTCGCAATCGCCTGCCCGTCACCCGATCTTGAAAAGGTTGGAGCAGAAGCGCTCAAGGCAATCGAACAAATCCAGGGAGATATCCGCAAGGCAACCTTTGACGCAATCAGGAGCAAGCGGCGGCTTACCGGCGACATCAACGTGCTCGCCGACTGGCTTATCCGCCAGATATCCGCGCGGAACCTCGACAGCATGACGCCTGTTTTTCAGGAATTCATCGCAATGAACGGCGAAATCGAGTGCATCTATCTCCTCGACAATACCGGTCACCAGATATCCGAGACCATCACTTCGCAGGTGGTGACTCATCAATCAAGGCCCGGCATTTTCAAACCCGCGCGGCCGGGCGCGAGTCATACGTTCAAGCCGTTTTTTACCTGCTTCGAGGCGCTTGGCATCCAGCGCTATCTGACCGACGTGTACCTTTCCCTCGCCTCGGGAAACCTGTGCCGAACCTTTTCAGTCAAACTCGAGCCCGAAAATCCGCTCGGATTTATCCTGTGCATCGATTTCCTCGAGGAAGCAATCCGGACCCCGGAGCCCACCGGGATGTCGCACCACTAAGAACGAAAAACCCCTTCAGAATTGTAAAAAAACGACGAATACCGTAAAAAACCGCAAGGTTTTCGCACGTTTTACTTGAATTCGAAACCGGCATCCAGTATGTTTCAATCATGGAAAGAGCACACAATGCTACACCATAAGGACCGGCCGTTCCCTCCTCCTTTCGGCTGGTCCTTTTTATATTGCCGAACCGCCTGCACATAGGCTATCCTAGTTTTCATGACACATCCTACTTATACACTCACCGTTTCTTCTGCCGATCAACCGGGGCTCATTGCAGCAATAACCGGCTGCATCGCGGAAACGGGCGGTAATATCCTCAATCTTGCCCAACACACCGCCGTGGACATCTGCATGTTCTTTTGCCGGGTATCCTTTACCGGAAAGGACTCGTTTACCGAAGAACGATTTAACGCCGAATTCTCGAAAATCGCGAGCACCTTCGCCATGGACTGGCAATTTTTCAACAATGGCCGAAAGAAACGCGTCGCCATCCTCGTGTCGAAAACCAGCCACTGCCTGTACGAGCTCCTCCTCAAACACGCGGACGGCGAGCTCGACTGCGACATCCCGGTCATCATCTCGAACCATCCCGACCTCGCCCATATCGCGACGTCCTTTCACCTTCCCTTCTACCAGGTTGATACCGCGAAGGGAAAGGCCGCGTACGAAAAGGATCTCGACGATATCCTCGTGCAATACCAGGCGGACCTCGTCGTCCTCGCGCGTTACATGCAGGTAATGTCAGGAGATTTTTGCCGGCGATGGGACAAGAAAGTGATCAACATCCACCACGGATTTCTCCCCGCCTTCAAGGGCGCAAAACCTTACCATCAGGCCTGGCAAAAGGGAGTAAAGATTATCGGGGCAACCGGCCACTTCGCGACCGAGGATCTCGATCAGGGACCCATCATATACCAGGACGTCATCCAGGTAGCGGACACGCGCTCGGTTGACGAGTTTGTCCGCATGGGAAAGGACGTCGAGCGCCGCGTGCTCGTCGAGGCCGTGCGGCGCTATCTCGCGCACAGCATCTTCCTCCACGAGGGACGAACCTTCGTTATCGAGTGATTTTCTAGATCAGCCTTTCAAGCGCGTCGATGATCGTTGAATCGTACAAGCCCGGTTTTTTCCGGAGCTCGGCGACGGCGGATTCCTTGTCGTATATTTCGTGATAGCTCCGCTTCGAGATAAGCGCCACAAAGGACTCCGAAACCCGCAGGAGACGCGCAACGAGCGGGATGCGGCCACCCGAAAGCCCTTCGGGATAGCCCGAGCCGTCGATGTTCTCATGATGCATGAGCACGCCGTCCGCGAAGACCGGAAGGTATTTTTCCGGAACAAAGGAAATCTGCGCGAGCCCCTGCTTGACGTGGTTACGGATCTCGAACTTTTGCGCGTCGGTAAGGTTATCCGCGTGCAAGAGCGTCCGGTCAACTTCGAGAAATCCAATGTCGTACACCATGGCGACGGAAAAGAAAAGCATCGACTCGTACTGACCGATACCCATTTCCTGCGCAAGCTTGAACACCATTTCGGCCACGTTCTTCGAGTTGTTTTTGCGTCCGGTCGCCTGATCAATCTCGAGTCCGATTTCCCGGCATTTCCGGGCAAGTTCAGCCATCTCGGTCTTTTCAGCCTCGGTCTCGGGCGGCTTCGGTAAACCGCTTGAGGGAGTACCAGACCCGATCATTTTCATGTCGGCACCGGTTCCATAGAGGCCCGGCAAAGCCTCAATCCCCACCGCCGGCGACGCTGACAAATGCGCCATCTGTGAAACAACTTTAAGCGTTTCAGCGAAGCGTTCGTTTTGCGTCTTCTGGTTCTTGAGGTTCACGAGCAGGTTCAGGATAACGATGAGAAACACAATAAAACAGAGCCCCACAAGGATAAAAAGCGCGAAGATCACAATCCGGTTATTGCGGCCCGTAGCCTCGGTCGCCTGCGTAAGCGCGTTCTGATATGCTTCCTGCTTTTGCAGCTCCGAATCCGCTACCTCTTTCCGCACGGACTCAAGCGCGAGCTGAAGCTCAAGCGTGGTATGCTGCGAGGGATTGTTGTTGCCGTCGACACCCGGAGCCTTGTATGTATTGATCACTTTTACCGTGCGATTGATTCGTTCGGACGAGAGAAACGGGTATGCTATCAGGCGTTCCTTGAAGAGCGAAAAAGCCTCAAAGTCGCGGGTTTCCTTTATCTGCACAAGATATGCGTAATAGATCATCTCCGCGATCACGGTGGCGTTTTCGGGCATCGACTCGTCCTTATAGGAACCGAGTACGGTATTGATGTAAGAGTATGCCTTCTCGTAGTTCCCCGCGGAGTACTGTTCGTTCGCGGCGCTGAGATACCGGTCGGTCAGGGCAGAATCGACCGCAAAAAGGGATGCCGAAGCAAGAAGTCCAAGAGCAAGAAGTAAAAATTTTCGGCTAGTCATAGTCACCAACTCCAATTGCGAGAAGGAATTTCGCATCGTTCATCAAGCCCGTATCGCGCAGCAAGGCGGTATCGCGGATACCGGTCTGAAAATGAACGGAAAAATCCTGCATTTCCGCTAAGGTAAATGATAACAGCAGATTTCCGCCAAACGCAAGCGTAATATCATCAGTGGACATATGACCGGGATAGTAGTCGAGCGACAGCTTGAGATGCGCGGCTCTTCCGAGGGCAGCGTCCCTGATACCGATGCCGGCGACCGGCGTCACAAAGTCGTACGGTTCCAGGAGCTCGTTGCCGTACATATATCCGAATTTCGCGTACCCAAGGCGGAGTTCAAGGTATTTACTGATCGCATTGGCAGAGCCTGCAAGAACGGCAGCCCCAGACCAATCGATTCCCTTTTCTCCCGAGATATTGAGGATCATGAGATCCCCGATTGCGTCTATTCCGGCCGAAACGTTCGCGCCGTGGAAAAAAACCGACCCCGAACCCGAAAGCCCGTACCGTGTGCGGCTCATGGCAGGATCCGAAAGAAAGCCGACATTCGCGAGCCCGAGCATCAGATCCCAGGTATAGGTTCGGTAATGCGTATTAAAATCCTGATCGAGGTACACCTTCTTGCCGGTTTCGGCATTCGTGACGATGGAGTACGACTTCTGCGCGTCCTGCCTGATCTTCTCCTCGGCGATTTTTTGCTTGTACTCGTTTACCCGCGCAAGGTCGGCGCGACGCTCCGCGTTTTTATCTCGAAGCTCGATAGCAGATGAAACTGACTGGTAAAGATCCACGGCGTCCCGGTTATCAAGGTTCCCGTCAATGAGCGCAAGGCTGGTCTCCTTGGCAAGCTCAAGGTCGTTTTGCACGACGAGGAGGCGGGCTTTCTTGAGGACATACGCCTCAAGCCGGGGATACCAGGGCTGCGATGATTCACCCGCGAGAATGGCCCGAAGATCTGCGACTGAACCGGACGAGATAGCGGAATCGACTTTTTGGTACACGCTGTCTGGCACAACGGCTTGTGCGAATATCAATGCAGAAACAATGAAGTACAGTAAAATTCCCGAAAACAGCTTTTTCATACGACTCCTGATGTACGCCGGGCCTTTTATACCAAGCCCGTTCCTTATAATGTAATGTGCCGGCACGCGCGGCACAAGTAAAGCGTTACCGATATATCCCGCAAGAAAGGCAATCGTAAGCCTGCGGTCGTGAACGGGTTTCGCCCAACGTTCACTCGCATTACAGTGTCACTTCACTGCCGGTGTTGCCGAATATAAATGCCTGGAACCGCTGTCAGGGTAAAAAAAAACGAGAAGGCAACCAACAAACAAACGGATAAAACAGCGACGAACGCATCATGTACCAATTTTAACATGCCTGAATCGCACCAACAAGTGCAAAAGGTAAAATATCTCCAATTATTCAAATTGATGAAAAGGACAGGGCCCGAAAAAACGTGATATACTCGCCTCATGCAAATATTCATGAATAAAAAAAGAATCCTTGCGATTCTTACAGGTACCGTCGCGCTGGCGACAATCGCGTTTTTTATCCTGACGGCGACGCATAAGCCACTCGTCGTTCTGTACGGCCTGTCCGACCCGGCAATCGCTGCAATCAAACAGGAGGCGGGTCCCTCGTTCAAGTTTATGGTTATCGACGGAAACGAACCGATCTCCGCGCACAAAAGGGATATTTCGAAAGCTGACCTCGTGTTCATGTATGATGGAAAAACGGCGGCCGAGGTAGGCGCGGAAGCCGTCGAGCCCGACGAGTCGATATTGGCTCTGATGCCGAGCGCCATGCGCGAAGCGGGGAAGTCCGGAACGCAAAGATACGGGATTCCGATTCTTTTCGACCATTTCGAGATCGACTGGAATGTTTCCTTGATCGGCGGCAGAAGCCTCGCGAAGCCGAACACACTGACGGAGCTGGTCAAAGTCTCGAACGCGATCAAGGGAAAGAACCTGTGGCCGATCGTCTGCGCCGGAGGAAACGACGAGGACCTGCTCGGTTTTGTCGGAGCGCTCGTCATCTCTGAATCGGGACTCGATGCATACGAGAAACTCGTAACAGGCGCGTCGGAAAAGCAGCCGTTCGCCGAGCTGGTCAGAACAACAGCCCTCAAGAATACACTCGATACACTCATCGAGTGGCGCACGTCGGGAATCATCCATCCGGAATGGTTCAGGATGAAAAGCGCTGACGTATCGGCTTTCATGCAAATGGACTATTCCTGTTTCTTCGCGATGTCGCTCTCGAGCCATCGGCTTCTTGACCGTAAGATTGTCGAAAAAGTCCTGACTATCGACTTCCCGACCGACCGCAAAGAACTTGACCGCGGCATTCTCGCGCCCGCAATCGTGGCAATCGAGCTTCGCCATAGCCTGCCGGGAAACCGCGCCGCGCATCGTTTGGTGGCCGCACTCGCTCAAGGGCCCGCTCAGGCAAATATTTCAGGCGCTTCGGGCCTCGCGCCCGCGAACTCGAACGCAGCCACAGCCGACAAACAGGCCGACGACGCGCGCTTCTGGATAGCCGCGTCCCGAAAGCCCTTCCCCGATCCCGCGACGGCTTCTCTTTCCGATCCCGCGGCTCGTGCCGCTTTAGCCGCATCTATCAGGCAATACCTCGAATTCGAAGGCCAGATTAACTGAACCCATCGAACGAGCGGAAAAAAAGGACAGGCCGCAAGGCCTGTCCTTTTTTATTAGTACTTCGTTTTTCTCCGCTCGATCACTGTTTCTGTGCGGTTTCGATGTAGCCCTGCGTGCCGGCGACCGTGGCATAGCCCACGACCGGATTCGCCGTTCCGTTTCCGTAACTGTATCCGGTGGCGCTGGCGATACTGTCGGTACCGGTCTGCACGTTCGCGCGTTTAACTCCCGCTGTCGTCTTCCACAAACCGATGTTCATGTGATCGTCCTGCACTTCGGAGGCAGTCGGGACGACCGTCACCTCCCACTTCCCGGTGAGCATCTCAGTCGTGGGATCGGCGCCGGCGGCGGCGTAATCCATCGTCGTCTGCGGCACGAGGTACGCCATCTTCGGCTTCATCGTCGATCCATTGTAGTAGCTGATGTACGGTATCACCTTGCCGCTTTCGGTCTGCGTGTCGATCTGGATCTGCGAGCCGACGATCGCGTACGCGTCAACCGTGACGGCGCCCGAGGACTCGGTATACCCCGCGCCATACGTGGCCAAGTACGCGTATTTCAGGTCCTGATTGCTGTTGTCCTGGGCGGCGATATGGATACCCCCGGCGGGATCGACCTTGACGGCGCAATACTTGCCGCCGTCGGTGAAGATCGTGATCGGGGTCGACCAATATCCCGACGAAGACGCATGCGCTTGGTCGGCGTCGTTGTCCGTATACGGATTCAGCTTGTAGCTATACTTCAGGTCCGAACCGTTGTACCAGACAGCTACGACCACGTCGTCCGCGGCTGTAGCGCCGGGAACCACGTCGATCGCGACGTACTTTCCGGGGGCGTTGCCCGTGTCGACGGGGGTTGCCGTCGCGCTCTTGCCGGCGATCAGGCTGTAGTCGGCAAGGGCGGCGTCGAACGCGTACTTGGTATCGCGATATCCCGCGCCGCCGTTCGTGTCGGCCTGCGCGTGCTGGTCCAGGAACTGGTTGAATCCGCCCGAGCCGGCGGCGTTATGCGTCGTCCCGGCTTGCGTCGGGGTACCCACTGTCGTGTCAAACGTCCCGTACCGGAAGCGAATCTGATTCTGGAACTTGTCGAAATACGCGAAGTAGACCGAGGTGCTCGCGTTCGTTCCCGTGCCCGCCCCGTGAACGGCGGTCGCGAGAACCGGCGAATTGAAGCGACGCGTGTCCATGATGTAGCTGTCGGTAAGCGCGGTTCCCTGGACGTTCGCGCCTTGCATGATGCCGATAGCCTCAAGGCGTAGTTTATGGAATCCGTAATAGTTATCGTCCATGCTTCCGGTATTACAGACACCCCACCGGCTCGAGATGAACGTCAACCGTCCCGCGAAGGTGGTCGTCCCGTTCGGATACGTATCGAGACCGGTTGTAATGCCGTAACTGTTACCCTCGCTGTCATAGGTGAAAGCGACGTTATTAAAGTCGGCATAGTTTCTCTGCCAGTCCTGATACGAGTTAGTATTGCTTAACGCAGATGCCATGCTGAAGTAATCAGCGCCGTTCGTAAACGCAAACCTCATTACGTCGCCCGTGCTCGCGGTATCCGCCGCAGTCGGCACGATGCGCATGATCGGTTCGGTCAACGTTCCGCTATGCGAGCGCGCAGAGTTCTTCACTTTCCACACGTCGAGGACGATGTCGTCGGAGAGCGTGTTGTTGTTGTCGTTGTTCGGCTGCCGGTTGTAGTAATTCGAGTAGATGCCATAATCGCCGGTTACCGCGCTTGTCGTACCCGTATAACTACCTTTCGCGTCATTCGTGTTCTGGTTATTGAGCGAGACCACGGTACCCACCGTAACGCTCACCGATCCCGACGAGAACGTGGAGACCGCCACGGGATACACCGTGTATCCGCTGTAGGTCGAGGTGTCCGCAGCTCCGAGCGTCGCCGTGTGCGCTGCCGAATCGGATACCGTCGCAGTCGCAGCCAGATTGAACCCGTAGAAATACGCGTTCAGGTCGGATTTCACCGGATAGTGCCCGAGCGCGGTACGGTCATACACAGAAGAGAGCGTTTTCTTGAGCGTTGAAAGGCTGGTCTTGACGCCCTTGATATACGGCACGACGTCCATCTGGTAATACGGTACGTTGGTCCCGGGAGTCACCGTATTGTACGGGGACGGCAACGAGCCATGATCGTACGCAACGACCCTGACGCGGGCGTCCGCGGCAGCGCTATTTGTTATCTTCGCCGTATCGATACAGAGTTTCCACGTTACCCGGTGACCCGCTTGCGTAAGGTAATCCGGGGTAACGGTAAACGTGTACGAATTCGTTGCCATGGTTGGAATGGTCGCCGCGTACGTCCAAGCGCTCGTACCGGTGTTGAACGAGGCCATCTTGTAATAGGTCTTGCTGTCCCCGACATCGAGCCTGGTAGCGAGATAGGTTCCCACTGTGGGAGTGAAGCCGTCGAAGGTAACCCAGAGGGAATCAAGCCGCTGGTCGTCGTACGCCGATCCGGTGATGGTTATCTTTCCGGAGACTTTCGGGTCGCGATCATACTCTCCCGACGTATTTGAGCTCGGGAACGTCGCGGTTGAAAGATCCGCGGGTAGCTCGATATGACCGGTCAGGGTCGAGGGGTCCGTGGTCGACGTCGATGTACCGTAAATGGAATTGCTCGCGAGGCTCGCCCAAAAGAACGGATCGATGATCGCGTTCGGCACGGTTGTGTCCGTCACGGCGACGTTTATCGGCACGTTGATAAGGGCCCACTGGCTGTCGGTTCCGATCGTCGTTTCGTCGGTCGAATCCCAGACGGTGAACGAGAGGAGCTTCAGGGCGCCGTTCATCGCGACGACGTTGGTGTTCGCGGCTAAAAGCGTGAGGCCGTACGCGTATGATGTTCCCGAGACCGTCACGCCGGGGAATGGCGTAAGCGTTCCCTCGCTCGTCGTCGCCTTCGTTGTGCGATAGGTCGAGCCGTCCCATACGGTCGCGCCGGACGCGTTGGCGGTCCACACATATTCGAGCGTGCCGTTGCCGCCGACGAACTCCGGAATAACGGCAAGATCGCCCTTCATCTTGAAGGTCTTGTCCGTGAGGTTAACGCTCGTGGGCTCGGAGCCGCTCGTTGCCGTATATACGGTCGAGACTTCGGACGTATTGAACGCGCCGTCGCCGGAGAGATCGGTACCCAGCTGGATTTTCGCGATGCGCGGACCGGAGTTCGCGACCGACGATTGCACGTAGCCCGACTTCGTGTTTCCCGCCTTGTCGTACGCGACGTAGTATAGGTAGATCGGGCCATCGGGGATATTTTTCGAATCCACCGAGGCGTCCCATGTCCACGTTCCGCCCGACTTGACGACGGATTCGATCATGCCGTCGCCGTCGTCGTTCGTGATCGAGGAAAGCGTCGAGCCGGACCATACGCCGACCTCGACGACCGTGTTGTCTACGACGAGACCGTAGAGGAGAGATGCGTCGGTATAGCTCGTCGAGACGGAGGGGCTGAAGGTAATCGTGCCCGCGGTCCTGTCAACCGACTTGATGAGCCGGTCGACACCCGCGATGCGGACGAGACCGCCGACGCGGACGTTGTAGTTGCCCTGGATCGACGTATGCGTGAGGCGGTCCTCGCCCGAGCGCGTCGCGCCGGTGATCGCGAGGCGCGGCACGTCACCCGCGTCCCACGTCAGGTTGGAAAGATACGTGCGGTTGCCGGTAACGTCGCCCGCCGTTTGAGAACCGTTTACCGGCAGCATCGGGTTATAGATGCGCTTGTTCGACCCGTCGGTTTTCTGGCGCTCGAAGAAGAACACGAGCCGGTTGAAGCCCGAGTCGCTCGAGCCATCTTCCGTGACCGTCGCCGAGAAGGTATACGTATTGTTGCTCTGCACGACGAGGTTGCTCGTCGAAACGGGAGTGCCACCATGCGTCGGAGGCACAAGCACGGGAGCCTTGTTATCGTAGTTCAGGCTAATGGACTGCGTCGTGGTTCCGGTCGGATCGCTCGCGTCCTCGACATACACCGTGTAGGTTTGCGCGCCGCAGGAGGTGTCCGAAAGTGCCTTTCCGACGGGAATGCGGAACGTATAGTTAAAATACGAACCGACGGCCGTACCCTTGACGAACCAGGACGGCTGCGTAGAAAGCGTTCCGGTAGCGCTGCCCGAAACCGCAATCGTCTTGATTCCGCTTTCGTCCTCGACGCTGCCGACGAGATACCACTCGCCGCGGATATACATGTTGGAGACGTAGGACTGTTCGGCGGCGACCGTCGTTAAAGTTCCGTCGGTATACTGTACGAGCTTGAGCGGCGTCGAGGAGCCAATCTTCGGCGCCTTGTTGTCGATCTTTATCGTCCTGAAACCTGACCACGTACCGTAGGTTCCATTATTGTCGCAGGCGCACACGCGGAACTGGATGAGGTTCGTGAGCGCGGAGACCGTGCCCGTACCGGCGCTCAAGGCGCCGGACGCGTTCGCCGTGAACTCGACGCCGGGGGTGTTGCCCGTCGCGCCCAAAGCCACATAGTCGGTTCCGTCGACGGTAACGATCTTGTAGCGGACGTCCTTCGTGATGGTGGTCGCGGGAACTACCGTACCAGGCGCGTTAAACTCGCCCGAGCCGTTTATCGTCTTGCTCCAGCTCGCGGTGCCGTCGATCTTGAATCCGTCCGCGAGAGCCGGCGCCGTGCCGTAACCCGCGGCGACGAGCGCCGCGATGTCGGCCGCGTTGTACGCTCCGTCATTGTTCGTGTCGATTTCCATCCATACGGAAGCGACGGAGACATTGTCAGTCGCGCTTCCGAAGATGCGGATGTTTCCTCCGAGCGTCGTGCCGCTTGCGGGATATGAAATGGAAGCGGTCGGCTTGTCACCGTTTGGATCGACGTTAAGATAGTACGTATAATCCTGCACGTTGCCGGCCTTGTCGACAGCGCGGAGATAGATCGGGAGTATCCAGACGTTGGAGCCGGCCGAGGTCTCGGTCGCGTACGTCGAATTGGCGTACGTCGCAGTGGTCGTAATGACGTTGCTTGCCGCGCTCGTGAAGTTAATTGCCCAGGAAAGCTGCGTACTCAGCGTCGTCCAGGTCGTCGCGTTAAGGTCCGCGCACTTGCCGACGTGATACTTCACGACAGTTACGCCCGAACCGGTGCCGTCGTCGGAGGTGCCGTTGAACACGACATCGCCCGTAACTTGCTCGTTCATCGAGTGCGAAGTGACGGAAATCGACGGCTTAACGTTGTCGATCAAAATCGTCTTCGACGTCGTGGTGGAGAGCCCGGGCGTATCCGCCGTCGAGATGGATAAGGTAGCCGCGCCGCTCGCGAGCGTGGTTATGTCGATCGCGCTCGAGGTCGTCCAGCCGGTCGTGAAATACACGGAGGAACCCGCCGCCGTGATGTCGATCGCGGAACCGCCCGAGGTCGCGGACACTTCGAATGCAGTCAAGGTCAATCCCGTCGAAATGACGTAATACGGGACGTTCGCGGTGAGCCCGCCCGGCAGGGTCGTGCCGGTAAAGAACACGCGCGTGCCCGCGGTCAGGCCGTGGGAGGCCGACGCGGTGAGAGTGTCGGCACTGATGTCGGCCGTGACCGATACAGGGGTGCCGAGGGTCGCGGCAACCGACTTGGTCGTCGAGGCGCTGTCGGTAACCGACACGGTGGCGCTCGCGACGGTATTCGCGGAACTCGCCATGAACTGCACATTGAACGAGCCCGAGGACGAGCCGCCATAGTAGGCGTTCGTGGAGGAGTATGCGCGGTAGGCCGCGTCGCTTGCGACCTTGATGCCGATCGAGTCGCTGCCGATATCGGGAGGCGTCGTGTCAAGGTTGAAGGAGAGCGGGGTCTCGAGGTAGGTATTGACCGACTGATACAGGCGCGGTGTCGTGGCGGAAGAAGCCGCGGCCGTGTTGAACGTGGAACCGGCCTTGTCGGTTATCTGGAAGTACAGCTGCTTTGCGCCGTCGAGCCCCGTTACCGTATAGGTAAAGCTCTGCCCGTCGAGGGTGACGGGGATCCAGGAATCGGATGAGGAATTCTTCATCGCGAGGGACGTGACCGATCCGTCATCGTCGGAAAGCGACCCGTAAATAACCTTTGTCTGAACGAGCGTCGGCGAACCGGTCGTCGCGAGATTCGTCAGCTTCACGACCGGTTTGTCGGAGTCCTGATCAACGACGTGATCCTCGTAGGCGTAACCGTAGTTGCTGGCCTTATCCTGCGCGCGGACCCAGACGCGACGAGTCGTGTCTTCCCAGGTATTCGCGCCACCGTTCGTGGTGTCAAAGGAGATCGTCGTACTGCTTGCTGCGAAAGCGGTCCAGCTCGCGGCCAAAATCGTCGTCGGGTCGGTAACGCCCGTGTTCGTCGTCGCGTACGCGTAACCGTCAATTCCGTTCGCGTCCGTTCCGGATGCCGCGATGGTCACGGAGCCATTGAGTTTCGAGGTGTCGGCGAGCGGAGTGATACCGGTAATCGTGGCGACGGGTGCCGTGAGGTCGACTGTGTAGCTGAACACGGTCTGCGAGGTTCGCCCGACGCCGTCTGTCGCGACGATCTTGAGGGTATGGCCGCCGGCGGTCTGCGTACCCGCGCCGACGGTGTAGCTCCACGAGCTTCCCTGCGTCGCCTTGAGCACGTCGTCGACGTAGCACTCGATCGTCGCGATACCGTTCGCGTCGGAACTCGAGCCGTTGACTGAATAGTCAGCATTATAAAGGGTTGTCACTGGCGGCGTAAACGTGATGGTCGGGATATTCCGGTCAAGACGGAATCCCACGGCAGCGCTCGGCGTCGAATTCCCGAGGGAATCCGCGCATTGCACGGTTATCGTATGCGCGCCCTCTGTCAGGTCAGACGGTATGGGGACATCCCAGGTAGACGAAAGGATGGATCCCGTTCGCCAGTCACCGGCGGGGTCGGTATCAAATCGATACGTAAAGATTGTGGCGAGCGAGGAATAGGTGTCCGACACCGAGCCCTTGATCGATTCGGGAGTCAGGACAGCAGTCGCGGGCGAGGCAGCGATGGTCAGATTCGAGAAATTAATCGTTGGGCCCGTGGTGTCCTTGTAGAAAACTCTTTGCGCGGACGCAGAGCGTCCGACCTTGTCGACTGCCTCGAGAGTCGCAGTATGCCGGCCCTGCGAAAGGGACGTAAACGCGCCAACGAGGTCGTAGGTCTGGGACTGCGTTCCCGAACCGCCGGTTATCAGCGTGGTCTTCGCTCCGCCATCGATGGATATCTTGAGGGTATCAAGGCCTGCCTCGACAACACTGCACGACAGGATGAAGCTCGAATTATGCGCGGTATCGTCAACCGCGGGCGAAGTGAACGACGGGGCCGGATCGGTCGTATCGATCGAGAACGGGATCGCGCCCGAGGATATCGGCGTCGCCATATACCCGTCGGTATCGTACGCGCGAACCTCAACCTGCTTTGCGCCATCCGCGCCGAGTGCCGGAAGCGTGAAGGTAAAGGCCTTTTCGGTTGTCGATCCGGTCACCGTTCCGCCGTTCGTCGAGATGGGGAGCCAGCCCGACCACGCCGTTCCGTTATCGTAGCGAATCTCGATCTTGTCCGTGCCGATGCCGTCGTCATCCGTCGCCGTTCCGCGCACGACATAGCTCGCGGTAACATAAGAATTGGCTGCGGGCGCTGTCAGCGTAATGATGGGCTTGTCGGTCGACTGATCGACATGGACAGTCTGTGCCTTGGTTACCGCGGGATTTCCTGCGCGGTCCGTCGCATTGATCGTGATCACGAGATCTTTAGCGTCGGGAATACCGGCTATCGTCGTGTCAACTGTAAACTGCCAGCTCGTCAGGTTTGCCCCGACGCTCTGATTCACGAACCCGGTAACAGGCGAGCCGTTGCTCGTGAGAGTATACGTCCCCGCCTGGACTTTATCATTGTCCGAAATCGTACCCTTGACGGTAATCATCCTGTTAACGTTGTCGTCGCGGCTGTTTGCCGACACTTGCTTCGTAACCGAGCTGATCTCGATTACAGGAGCGACGGAGTCTTTCACCGTTTGCAAAGCCTGCGTCGTCACCCGCCCGGCTTTGTCGGTCGCGGTAATCGTGTAGGCGTACGTGTCGTCCGCAAGGCCAACGTCGTTGATTGACCAGGCCCCGGCGGTGAGCGTAAGCGTGCCATTTACAGTCGTTCCGGCGTTCGTCGCCGTGCGTGAATAGGCAACTGCGTCAAGGTTCGTATCGCTCACATTTCCTCCGATTGCGATCGTCCCGGTCAGGAACGCAGAGGGCGCGGCCGTTACGTTCAGCGTCGGGGAGTCCTTGTCTGCGTGAAACAGAACCGAGGAGATTGAGGAATAGTTACTCGCGAGATCCTTCGAGGCGACGTATATGCGATAATCACCCTCGGGATAGATGCCGTTATCGGAAAGATTAACGCTTGCGGTCCAGCTCGTCGTGCCGACTGCAGCAACCCAGGATCCGTCGACGCCGGTTGGCGCTGCAGTCGCGGCTGGCTGTGCTTTGTACATAACTGCACTTACCGAGCTGCCTACGTCGGACGCAGTACCCGCAACCTGGAATACGTTCTCTTTCTTTAAGTATGAAGTTGGCGTTGTGATTATTACAGACGGAGCATCTGCGTCCACCTTATAGCTAAAAGTCGCGCTCGTAGTCTTGCCGTATTTATCCGTCGCGGTATACGTCTTGGTGAACAGTCCCGTAGTCGTGCCGACGTTAAGCAAATCGTTCCACGATCCCGCGGTTACTGTCACCGGGGTATCAGGGCTTCCCTTACGGACAAGGGTCACGACTCCGCTTCCGTCACTGGCATTACCGGAGACCGTAATCGTACCACTACAGTAATCATTCTGTCCGGGACTCGTGATAGCGAGCAGCGGGGCGCCATTATCGATACCGATATAGAAGGGCCCCGTCGTCGACGTAACGCTTGCCTCATCGGATGCGATAAACTCGATCGAGTGGATTCCTTCGCTTAATGATGCGCCAGAAACTTTCGGCTCGTAACTCAAGCTGTATGTAGTGCCGGGCGAGGAAATTGAGATCGGAGCCACGGAGACGCCGTCGATTTTAACGGCAATCGAGGTCCCGAGTTTGTCATCGTCCGTGACCGTCCCGAGAATACTCTTGTTGCTCGACGTGTCGAAAAGGTTATTAGCCGACGTTACTCCACCAGAGGTCACGATCAAAACATTCGCATTCGAGAGAACGATGGTCGGCTTGTCGGTCGACTGGTCGACATGAACGGTCTGCGATACCATCGTCGCAGGGTTTCCCGCGCGGTCTGTCGCGTTGATCTTTATCACGAGGTCTTGCCCGTCGGTAATACCTGCCGTCGTCGCCGTATCAACCGTGAACTGCCAACTCGTCAGGTTAGATCCGACGCTCTGATTCACGAATCCGCTAACGTCTGAGCCGTTGCTTGTGAGGGTATAGGTTCCCGCCTGCACTTTATCATTATCCGAGATCGTTCCCTTGACTGTGATCACTCCATTAACGTTGTCGTCCCGGCTGTTTGCCGAGATCTGTTTCGTTATCGAGCTGATCTCGATCGTGGGCGCGGCGGAATCTTTCACCGTCTGTACGGCTCGCGTAGTAACCCGGCCGGCCCTATCGGTCGCCGTGATCGTGTAAGAATACGTGTCATCCGCAAGGCCAACGTCGTTGATGGACCAGGCCCCGGCAATAAGCGTAAGCGGGCCGCTAACGGTCGTTCCGGCGTTCGTCGCCGTGCGAGAATAAGTTACCGCATCGATGTTTGTGTCGCTCGCATTTCCCCCGATCCCGATCGTCCCTGTCAGGAACGCCGCGGGGGTCGTCGTCACGTTCAGTGCCGGCGAGTCCTTGTCAGCGTGGAGCAGGACGGAGGAAATAGTCGAATAGTTATCCGCGCTATCCTTCGACGCCACGTATACGCGATAGTCGCCCTCGGGATACGTCCCGTTGTCGGCGAGGTTAACGTTCGCCACCCAGTTCGTCGTTCCCACCGCAGTTGACCAGCTTCCGTCAACGGCAACAGGAGCCGTAGTCAGCGCAGGCAGAGCCTTATACATAACCGCGCTTACCGTACTTCCGACGTCCGCAGCGCCACCAATGATCTGGTACACATTTTCTTTCTTTATGTAAGCCGCATACGTCGGTCCTGCTGGCGTCGAAACCGTAAGCGTCGGAGGAGTCGCGTCGACCGTATAGCTGAAGGTCGCGGTCTTCGTCCGGCCGTACTTGTCAGTCGCTTCGTAGGTCTTCGTAAAAGAACCGGTTGTCGTTCCGACATTGAGCGAGTCGTTCCAAAGGCCGGTGCCCGCATTCACTGTTATCGCCGTGTCGGGACTTCCCTTTCGCACAAGGGTCACCACTCCGCTTCCGTCAGTCGCCGATCCCGAAACCGTAATCGTGCCGCTGTAAAATCCGTTTTGAGCGGGACTCGTGACCGCGAGCGACGGATCGCCCGCGTCCATGCCGATGCAGAAGGCGCCGGTCGTCGTAGTGACACCCGAATCGTCCGTAGCGATTATTTCTATCGTGTGCGTTCCTTCGCTCAAGGCCGCTCCCGAAACAGTCGGAGTGTAATAGACGTTATAGGACGTGCCAGGGCTCATAATGGTGATCGGATCGGCGGCGGTGCCATCGACTTTCACGGTCATCGTTGTCCCGAGCTTGTCATCGTCCGTTATCGTCCCGAGAATCTTGTTGTTGCTCGTCGTTCCAAGAAGGTTCACCGAGGCGCTTACGTCGCCGGGAAGAACCTTCGTTACATCAACGTTCGTGAGCGTGATTACGGGTTTGTCTGTCGCCTGGTCGATGCTGATCGACTTTGCGCTGCTTGAAATATTTCCCGCCCCGTCGACCATATTCACAGTCAGGGTAAGCGTGCCCACACCGGCAATATCATCATAGTTCGTCGTGTCGATATCGGAAACGGTCCAACTCGAGGGGCTCGCGAGCGCCATAAAAGGGCCGCCATTAATCGAGTACGAGGCGGACGCGACCTTTACGTTATCGGTTACGCGCCCGGTGAATTTGACTTTCCCGTTCACGTAAGGCGTTCCCGCTACGCTTACCGTCGGAGTCGGTTCGTTGAACTCTACTGTGGGGGGCTCTCTATCGATATAGAAAATCCTGGTCGCGATTGTTGAATTTCCCTCTTCGTCAGTCGCAGTAAGCGTGACCGTATACTGGTAAAGGCCGGTGGTAGTGGTATCGGCTCCCGAGTTAATGCTCATCGTCCAGGGCGTCGTGGCAATCGCCGGAAGCGTCACAGTGGGATTTACAGTATAGGTGACGGTCGGTCCCGTGGGAGGCTTAACCTCGACAGTCGCTGGCATCGACACGAGACCGGTCTCGCTGGTTACCGTTCCCTTCAGGGTTACAGATGTGGAGTTTATCGTGGAAAGATTGTCAGGCGTCGGGGCCGTTCCATCGTCTATCGTAATCACCGGCGGCTTTCCATTTGTGATCACGCGGAAGCCGTAATTCTTCTCATCAAGCGTCTTGCTGTTCTGGTCGGAACCCGTCACGCGCAGAAGGTAATTCTGCTTTGTCGCAAGTGTCCCGATGTTGACGAATACAGAGTAGTCATTGCCCGATTTCGTGAGCTTGAGATTTCGGGCAGCAATCGCCGTGGACGCGTCCGGATACGGTGCATAATTCGAGGTAAGTTCGGCAACCGTAGGAAGAAGCACAATGTCGTCAGCACCCGCGGTCTCGACTGGTACGTCGCCCGAGGCACCGCAAGGATCAAGATATACCCGAAAGCCGTCGGGGATAAGCGGAACACCGTCGCGGCCGGCTTGAACAAGTATCGTCAAGTCCGTCGCGTTCGTTTTCTTCATACCATCGATCGGGTTGGCAGCAGATATCGGCGAAAAGCCCTTGACCTCGTAGCTTGGGTTGTTCTTTGAGTTAAGGGAGAATGTCGCGGAAGAGGTAGACCAGGCAGCAGCCTGACGTGACTTTGTCGCAAGGACGCCAAGCACCGCGGCTGACTTCGCCGCGTCGGAATAACTTCCGTTAAACATGGCGGTGAGGTCCTTCATCGTTACCGCGTAACCGGTAGCCGAGAAAATCGTCGAGTAAATATCATCATAAATGTAATATGCTTTGTTCACGTTTCCGCGCGAATTGTCGGCGCTTGCGATCGCGGCAGGCGGATTATACTCGCGCGCGGTGTCGGAAACGGTGACGGTGCAGTAATAGCTTTGCGTATCGCCGTCGGGAACAGTATAAATTGATCGGTATGTATCGTTAAGCGCGATATCTTCAGCAGTCGTCGGTGCATCGCTGTACCTGGCGAGAGTGATGTCCATAGCAACGCCGGATATGTTCGTTTGCGTGATCGGGGCACCGACTATGTTTCCCGAAGGGTCATATGCGGTAAATACGAGCTTGTCGATCGCGTGATCGTCGTTGATGCTTCCCGTCAGCTTGAGCTCTTTACCATACACCTCGGGGCTCTGGCTCGCGAGCGGCCCATACGTTCCGGGCCGGTCGATGACGACAACAGGAGCGGTATTATCAATTTCGTACGTCGTCGTGGCAACGGTCTTTCGGCCCGCGCCGTCGAGGGCGGTTACGGTCATTTCGTAGGTTCCGTCCCGGATTTCAAAACCTGAGGAACTCGGGTTATTGACCACGAGCGACCATGACGCTGTCGTGGGGTCAATCGTCCCGGCGTACGGCCCGTAAACCGCAGACGTAACGGTGTTGACCATGCTCACAGTCACCGACGCGAGTGCCGTATCATCCGAGGCCGCCCCCGACATGGTGAAAGCATTCTTGATAATGCTCTGTACCGGCGGGTAGGTGATGGTCACAGCCGGCGGCTTTGTGTCGACGGAATCGCCGAGGCCGACGTCGCAAGTAAGGAAAAGCGCCGACGAGGCGATGACGAGAAGGACGAGGCCCTTCAAACCGGAATTGATCTTGCTCATATTCCACCTACCTTAAAATATGTTGACTCTGAATCCCGCCGTTACATGCGGCAGGATCGATTGAATATTCACTTCCGTCGAGTCAACGTCGGTCGGAATGAACCAGAATTGGGCTTCGGTATAAAAAGCAAAAGTACTGAAATATTTTCGTTTCGGGAGCGTCACGCGCGGGAATTCAATTTGCACCAGGGCAGCCGAAAGGATTTGGCCCTTGCCGCTCTGCGATTCGGTAAAGTACGAAAAGTTCGCGCCGACAGACGCCGTCGTGGAAAGCCAGTAGAAGTCCGGGCCAAAGAAGTACTCGAGCGGGACATACGCGACGTTCGCGAGCATCTTGAATCCCATGACGGTACCACCGTAACGCATTGAACTCGGTGTAAAGACAGCGCGCTGCTCATCGGTAAACTGCCCGAACTGTCCCTGTATTTTTACGTTGTCATCGAAGAACGTGAGCCCGATACCAATATCATAAAGGGTCGCGCCCCAGACGTGCCAGTCGATATAGAGTCCCTGGATAAACGCAGGGACTGCGTACGCGGACTTGTCGCCCTGCCGGAGGGAAAGCATGACGGAATTAAGCTCGACGTCGTCGGAGCTGAGCCCCGAGAACACGAGTTCGTTATTGTATCGCCCACCCTCACCCGGGGAAATGAGCCTGATCGCGGGCTTCGTCTTGTCTACCTGCAGGATCGAGCGCGTTACGGCGACCTCTCCCGAATTCATGACCGAGCGAACGACGAGGAAATGGAATCCCTCGGCGATGTCACCGGTCTCGATTCGGTAGCGCCATTTTTTTCCGGACTCTGTCGGCACAAAGGTCTTGCCGTTATCGAAGCTTATCTCGACGCGGTCGAGCGACTTGAGCATCAGAAGCCGCTTCTTTTCCTTCGGGGTGTCCTTCGATTTGAGTGCGATAAGGTCTTCCTCGGTCAGCGAATATCCCGTCGTTCCCATGAGCCAGGGGCGATCGATCGCGAAGTCGCCCATCGCGAGATTGTCAACCGTTACCCAGGGTCCATCGGCGGTGTAGATGATCGAATGGTCTTCCGAGGTGATTACCTTGTCGCCCGCAACAAGCGCGCGCACGCTCAGCTTGTGCGTGCCGTCTGCGATTTTGTCGGGTCCTACCGAGAACTTGAAATAACCGGACGGGCTCAACTCGGTCGTTCCCGCATCCTTGTCGTCAATATAGAGCATGAGCGACTTGATGGGATCCTCGGATACGACGTGCCCGTAAATATTGAATACGCCCTGCGCTTTTTCGCCGTTGAGCGGATAGAGGAACTCGATCCGGTTTCGGTCCTTGCCGCGGAATACTTCGAAGTTCCGCGACACACGGGTAATGTTGCCGGCGGCGTCATAACCGCGGACTTCCATGTTATAGAAGCCCTCGGGGAGGCTCTTGATGTCGAGGCCGCGGCTGATGATCAGTTCGTTCGCGAACGATATGTCCGAAAGAGAGGCCGGTATCGCGGGCTGTTTGGGTTCAATGTTGCTCACGCGCGCCGACACCTTGGAAAGGCCGATGTTGTCCATCGTCTGGCCTGATATGAAAAGCGTGTCGCTCACACGGGTTCCGTCGAGCGGAAGCTCGAGCCGGATCGCGGGCGCGGTGTTGTCTATGTTGATCAGGCTCGAGTAGAGCCCGACGGTGTCGTACTTGTCGTACACGCGGATAAAGACAACGTGTGTACCGTCCTGTATGACGCGCGTGTCGAAGCGATAGGACCAATCGGTCGTGCCTTCGGCAAGGTCGAAGGTGTTTCCGTTATCGAGTGAAATCTCGACCTTGGCGATTCCGTTCTTGTCCGACGACACGCCGGTTACCGTGATGAGTCCTTTATTGGTCGTCTCGAATGAGGGAGCACGAACCTCGGCCTTCGGTTCCTCGAGCGACACGCGAACCTTGCGCACAACTTCCGGACCGCGCACGCCATGGATGTCCTCGGCGTACAGCGTTATCGTGTGCTCGTTGTCGGTAAGGCTGAGAAGCGGAATGGGAATCGAGTAGCTGTGCTCTATCGGCATCTCCGTGAATTTTCCCGCGTCGATCTTGTACCAGATTTTCGCGACGCCGTCGTCATCGTACACGACGCCGGAAACGACGAAATCCTTCCTGATAACTTCGTTTTCAGACGGAAGGTGAATCTCGACGATCGGAAGGTCTGCCTTCGCATCAATGGTAAACCGCTGGGGAGAAGCAAGGGTCGACGCTGCATTTCCCGCGGCGTCGGTAAATCTGAATTCCATTTTTTCGGCGATCGGCTGGTCGGGAGTTCCGACAAGCGTATTCGTGAGCGACGAGATCGTAACCGGGAGCCACGTCGTTTTGTCCTTTGCCGTGCGGTCGCCGGGCGCGCGGTATTCCGCATGCGTGACGGTTCCTGAATCGGTAAGCCGGAAGGCAATGGTCGTCTCGCCGTTTACAACGTCGCCGGGAGCCGGGATGACGGTTTCATACGTCGGAGCCGCCGTGTCTTTCGCCATGACGCGCCAATCGGTCGAAACACGGCCCGTTTTGTCTGTCGCGCGAACGAGGAATTCGAGCTTCCCGTCGGGAACCTGCGACACGTCAAGCTTCTGGTCAAAGGTCGAGTTCGCGAAAGCCTTCCAGGAGGAGCCGCCGTCGAGGGAGTACTCCACTTTGGCGATTCCGTTTGCGTCGCTCGCACTTCCCTTGACGGGTAGCCCGTTCTGCAGCCAATACGGCCGCTCTGCAGTCTCTACCTTGAGCGAAGGCAGCGCTGAATCGACGATGAAGGTGACCGGCGCTGTCTTGAAAACGCTACCGGCGGAATCGGTTATCGCGAACACGACGCCCGCATACTCGCCGTCCTTCTTTCCGGTTACGGTTACCGTATTACCGGAGAGCGACACGGAAAGGCCCTCGGCCGCTTTCGCTTCCGAGCCTTTTATTTCGCCTTTGGCAAACGTTACGGAAACTGCCTTGCGATCGGGTTTACCGTTATAAAGTCCGCTCGAGGAAGCGCCGTCAAATAACTGGATATTTCCGTTTGCATTCCGCTGGGCTTTTCCCCACACGAACTGCTCGCCGTCGTAAGTACCGGCAGAGGGAGCGGGGCGCACGATGCAGAAAACGCCCGAGAGCTCGAGCGTCGAAAGGTCTTTTAAGGTAATGACCGCCGTCACGACGGTCCATTCAGCGGGCAGCGTGTATTTCAGGGGGATGGTCGCTTCAAGGCCCGTTTCGCCTGCTTTCACGGCGCTCGCCTTGACCGGTTCGCTTCCGTTAAGGCTCCAGGCAACCGACACTACCGGAATCGGTGAGTCTATCGCAAGCGTGATGCCGTCATCTTTCTGCGCGATTTTACTACCTGCGGGCCCCGCAAGCGTCACGATCATGCCGTTTTTGAACGCGGAGCCGTCAGAGAGGAGGGTGCCAAACGAAGCCGAGGCAGTACCGGTTGCAGCGGGAATTTTTCCGCTCGCCGGTATGGTCACCTCGTGCGAGGCTTTCAGGGAAGCGTCCGAAAACGCCGAAGGGGTATCCCGCGGGATACCCAAATTGGTTACGTAAATCGGCATCGTCGATGTCGTCGTCCGGTCATGGATGTCGGTTGCCCGAACCTCGATCGGCAGAAGTCCGTACGGAAAGTCTCCCGTTATCGGTATCGTAAAGGCGGCCGATGCGGCCCCCGGTTTCGTTACAACCGTTTTGTCCCCGATGCCCGGGATGCTCCAGGATACGTCCTTGAGTCCCGCAACGGAAACGATCGATACGGAAACGGACTTTCCCGCTTCAGGGTTGATTTCGGAAAGCTCGTCACCCGGGCTCTCTATCGCAATGGCGGGTGGCGCACCCATGATGGTAAACGGCACGATCACGCTCGCACCACGAATCCCGTTCGCGTCTACCGGCCAAGCCTCGAGGGAATGAGCCCCCGCGGGTATTCCTGTAAGAACTGCGCCAAATACGCCCGGCGTCGCAATTTTTTCTTCCGTACCTTTGTCGACGCTATAGTGAATCTCCGCGACGGCGTCGTCGTCCATCGCCGTTCCTGCAAGGTATACATTGCCGTCAATCACAGCGCCACTTGCGGGAGAGGTAATGGCAAGAAGCGGAAGGTCAGCCTTCTGGTCGACCAGGATTTTTCGCATTACGGTTGTCTTGTTACCGACCTTGTCGGTCGCGGTAATCTGGAGGTCGAACGTCTTGAGATCCTGACCGCGAATATCGAATTCCTTGACCCAGTAGGGGTTTCCCTTGACGAGGTCAAAGGTTCCCGTTTCTTTGCCCACAGTCCAGGAAAGGGAGGTGACGCCGATCGCGTCGCGGGCGGTTCCCGCAACCGAGAAAACACCGTTGACGGCTTCTTCGACCGCCGGATAAATGAAGGTAACCTCGGGGGTTGTGTTATCAACGAAATAGAGGAAGGTGAAAATGCCTTCCGAACCCTGTCCGTCGATCGCCTTGAACCAGCAAATGGCCGGGCCATCCTTCGTCGCAGCAACATCTTTCGATCCCTTGGTATCTATAGAAAGGTTCCATGTCCAATAGGGGTCGTTCTTTCCATGCTTGAGTTCGAGCGGGAAGAAATTTTCGCCACCGTCGAGGGAGTATGCGAGGCTCTTGATACCGTTACCGTCAGTTACCTTACCCGTCAGGTTGAATTTGCCGGAAACGAGTGCGCCAAGGCCGAGATTGTCGACCGATGTCTCGGGGCGATTGCGATCAAGGTTCCAGGATACTTTGAAGGGTTCACCCCGAACGCCGTTTTTATCAATACCGACAACGGAGATGGTATGCTTTCCTTCTGCCAAAGTTCGCGTATCAAGATAGTAGGACCAGAAATCCGAACCCTGAGCCCGAACGGGAGTCTCGCTTCCGTCAAAAAAGAGCTCGACGGAGGCAACTGCGTCATCGTCGATACAGGTACCGACGACGTTCAAGTTGCCGGGAACCCGCATGTCCATAAGCGGGTTCGTAATCCGCGCGACCGGAAGGTCGGACTTCGGATCGATGTACATATTAAAGGGGCCGCCATAAGCTTCGTTTCCCGCAAGATCCGTTGCGGTAACGAGAATGTTGTATTTGCCGGTCTTTTGCTTCGAAATATCGACGGTTTCCGACCAGCTTTCAAGGTTGCGCGCAGGCGTATCTATCGTTTCCTTCGAACCTGAAGCAAACAAGGCCGAACCGGCCAGAAAAAATAATGCGCCAGACAGCAAAAATTTATTCATACCCTTCCCTTTTACAACTATCTACTTATCGCTGACTTTACTCCAATATCTCCATTGCATTATCGGGCTCTTCTAGTGAAAACTCAAGAGAAATTCAAGAGCAATCGAGTAAATTCTTCACTTTTTTGTGCTAATGGAGGTAATAGAGTACAGAAAATTTGCATAGTTCGCAAAGGGAGCGCTAGAATTAAGCGAGGTATACTGATGCCAATGGAAAAAGAGCAGCAAGAAGTGCCGGAAAGCGAAAGCGTCGCGCTCACCGAAGCCTATCGACTCGTTACGCCGGGCGTCCCGATCATTGTCGCGTCCCGGGGAAAGTACTATAACCTCACGCCGATCGCGTGGAACTGCCCGCTCGATTACGAGCCGGTCACAAAGCTCCTGTTCGTATGCGATCCTGCGCACCAGGCCGCGCGGAATATCAAGAAAAACGGGGAATTCGCCGTATGCATCCCGTCATCACCCGATGACCCCATAATCGAACAATGCGGCTCCGTCTCGTCTGCTGATATCGATAAATTCGAGCATTTCGCCATCGCGTCGCTCAAGGCCGAAAAGATCGACGTACGCATCCCCGCAACGGCCGCCGCGTGGATTGAATGCCGCCTGATACGCGTCATTCCCGAAGGAGCCGTCGAGATTTTCCTCGGTGAGGCTCTATCCGCGCGCATTCGGCGCGTACCGTAAAAAACAGTTCGAGCAAGTTTTGGCTGAAAACGGCAAGCATGACATCTCACGTGACGGCTAACGCGACAGCTCGCGGACGCCTTCAAGCCGGTCCATCACGTTTTTAATCATCAAAAACCGTTCCCGAATGTTCACAACCCGCTTTTCGAGGGAAATTTTGTTGAGGTACTCGCGTTCATCCTCGTCTGCGCCGGAAAGACGGCGGAGAACCTCAATCTTGACGACGGTAAACGATATCGCCTGCAGGACATTCTCGTACAGAATTTTTCCCCGATAATCTGATTCAAGCCCTTTGCTGTAAGTCGTGAGCATCCGGCTCCGGTTATCCATGCGGCCCTTCGACTTGAGCAGCCGGTACAGACAGGATTTCTCGTCAAGATTCTCGGTAAAAAGGATCGTCGCACCGATTTCCGTGTCGAGCCGCGAGATAAACTTCCCGAACAGCGGGGAATTCACCTCAAGATCCCTGAATTTCTTCGTGTTAACGACCTCAAGCAACTCAAGGTTGCCAACTACCTCGAAATAATACGCCCGGAGGTAGTTTTCCGCGCTCAAGTTTCGCCGTTTGATCGCGTCGACGCGCGAGAAAACCGCGTCGAGAAAGCTTATCGCTCCGGTCGCGGCGGCCGTCAGCTCACCCGCAAGAGAAGCGCCCTCACTGATCGCGTTTACCATTCAGGACCTCCTGTACTTCGTCATTGCCCGCCGCACGGGCTTTCTCCCGGGCTTTCGCCGGATGCGTGTTTCCCCTGCTCACGAGTTGGGCGATATCCGCCGCGACAAGCGCGAGTCCGGTCATGCCGGCGTTTGAGGGAACGGCGATATATACCGGCGACCACGCGGGATTGAACTTGTCCTTGAACGCGCGCAAGCCCTGAAAATTGTAAATCCCCTCGCCGTTCCTGAAGATAAGCGAAACAGCCTTGTTCCACATCGGCGCCGAAGAGCGCGACTCCACGCCGGAAAGGGGCGCGACGCCAAGATTGAACGCGCGAAATCCCTGTTCCTTTCCCCACAGCATTATCTCGATAAAAAGATATTCCATCATTCCGCTCGAGACGGACTTCCGGTGGCGCATCAGGTCGATGGAAAGCTCTCCCGAGGCGGGCGCCGTCCACAGGTTCGCGAACGCGTGGATCTCGCCGTCTTTGCGCACAACCGCGCACTTGAAATGCTCGAGATACCGCTCGTCGAAAAATCCGAGCGAAAACCCCTTCTCGCGGGCGTTCTTTGAGGAAAGCCATTCATCGGAGACCGTGCGCAAATTTCCCATCATCGCGGGAACAAGCGAGGCATCGAGCATCTCGAAGGAGTACCCTTCGCGGATCATTTTGTTGCGCGGAGGCCGCAAGTTTTTCGCGCGGCCACCCTCAAGCGAAAACGCGTCAAGATCCACAATCGCTTCCTCGCCGATCTTGAACAGCCGGGCGCCGAACTCCAGAAAAATCGGGAGCAGGTCCGCCGACACCTCGTACCAGGCGACGCGCACACCCTGCCGGCAAGACTGTTCGTGAAATTCCCACAGCAGAGCCGGAAACTCGGCGGGATTACCGACGGGATTACCCATCACGACGATCGTTCGCCCGCGCTCGCCGAACATGAGAAAGGCCGCGCGGCTCTCGCTGAAGAAAAAGAATTTGTCCCCGAGAAGAGAGAGGTTCGCGTTCGCGTCCTGGGCACCGGCAAGCACCCGCTTTATCTCTTCCTCGCACTCGGCGAGCGTTTCGCGCTTCATGCGCGGCACGGGCAAGAGCAGAAGACGCAGCGCGACGATCGCGGAAACGACGCCGACGCCGAGAGCCGCGCGCAAAAATCGCGGAGCATCTTTACGAACCTCGAAAATCCACCAGAGCTGAGAGGAATACTCGACGTGCTTGTACGAAAAAAGACCGAGCCAGACACTCGCGGCGAGGACTGTCCCGACGGCGATAAGCCAGCGGGGAAGAGACAAAGGCGAAAGCACCGCCGCATGGCGGTAGAACATTCGGCGAGAGGGAACGAGCAGCGCGATCACCGTGATCATCACGCACGCCTCTTCCCAGTCGAGTCCCTTGAGGATCGAGAAAACTGCGCCCGCCGCAAGAAGCCCGAGGGCGAGGTACCAGGCAAAGTCGACGCGCCGCCTGAGCGCGTCCGCAATGACGAGCAGCGCGAGTCCCGCGAGACTCGCGGCAAAATGCGAAAGCTCGAGGATCGGCAGCGGCAGAAACGGATCGAGCGACAGGAGGCGGTTCATGACACCCGGGGTCGCGCCGGAAAAAAGGAGGAGAGCCCCTGAAAGAAATACGGCAACCGAAAGAATCGGCGGCACGAACGGCTCCATGACATGAGAGGCATGGCGGAACGTCTTCGAGATTCCGTGCCTGAACGCGAACGCCTCATGGACGAGAAAGGCCAAGATCGCAACGGTCAGGGGAGCCAGGTAGTAGACGCCGCGATAGACGATGAGGGCGCCGAAAAGAATATCGGTCGGAATGCGCGGGGAAAGGGAAAGCACCATGACGGTCTCGAAAACGCCGATGCCGCCCGGAAGGTGGCTCGTCGCACCGGCGAGCTGCGCGACCGCAAAAAGCGCGACGAACGGAAGGAAGGAGGGCTTTCCCGCAGGAAGAAGCGAGTAGAGAACCAGTGCGGCAAGAACCCAGTCAAGCGATGCCGCGACAGTCTGCGCGGACGCAATCCCGAAGCGGGGGAAATCGAGCGTAAACGACTTTATCCGGAGCCCCGGCTGGCGAGTCGCGCAGGCCACGAGGTAAGCGAGAACCGCGAGAACGAGGACGAGCCCGAGCAGACGGAACGCGTAGGGCATTTGGGTAAGGGCTCCAACGACGGGAACGCCCGCGAGGAGGGAGACGCCGCCCATAACCGCAAGTCCGATCCAGAAAGTCGACACGCAAAAGGTGACGATCTTGGCGATCGTCGCCCCGTCGACGCCCCAGGATGAGTAAAACCGGTAGCGAAGCGCGCTTGACCCAAAAAGCGAGAGCCCGATGTTGTAGCTGAAAACATAGCTCATGAACGAGGCGAACGCGGTTTTGCGGTATGCGAGGCGCACACCGGAATACCTGAGCGCGAGTACGTCATAAAACGTCAGAACGAAATAGTTCACCCCCGTCATGGCGAGCGCGGCGATTATCACGGCGGGAGAGTAGGACCGGAGCGCATTGACCAGATCGTGGTAATGATAATTCCTGAGTGCCTTATACAGCAGGAGCAGGGCAACGATAAAAAACCCTGCTACGAGTATGGGACCAATAATCGATAACAGTAATCTTGAACGCCCCTCACGGGGCCGTTCTTCCGCGTCTGTATCCATGCTTCTACTATATCCTCCCGGGAACTGACATGCAATTGATTCGGCGTCTTGTTCGGTCTTGAACATGCTGCTCCGTTCCGTCAATAATGGAATATAAGGAAAGTAATTGCATGATATATGTTCTGGCTGCGATACTATTTTCTATTTCACTGTTTCTGGCGGGATTCGCATTTATGTCGTTCAACCACAGCAGGACGACCTATGCGGCCCTTCCGCTGACGCTCCTTCTCCTCGCACTCGCGGTATACTCGGGTGGTTATGCGGGGGAGCTCCTTTCGGCAACGCTTCAGGCAAAACTGTACTGGAACTCGTTCCAATATTTCGGGATTTCGATCCTTCCCGCGTGCTGGATACTCTTTACCGCCCGGTACGTCAACGTCCAGCGCCTCTACAGAAAGTCCACCGTGATTATCCTTGGCGCAATATCGATGACGACCCTCTTTGGCGCCCTTTCGGACGGATTTTTTCACCTTCGGTATACCTCGGTTTGGATAGACCCGACGGGGCCGATAAACGTACTCGCCTTTACCCGCGGTCCCCTGTATTGGTCGCATACGACGTTTTCCTTCGTCGCGTTCCTGATCGGCTCGATCCTGCTTATTAACGGACTGGTCACCACGCCACGCTATTTCCGCCACCAGCTGCTCCTCATGCTCGCGGGAACCATCCTTCCATGGATTAATTACGCGTTTTATCTTTCGGGAATCGACTTTCACGGAGTCGACACAATTCCCTTCAGCACCTTTCTTTCGGTCATCTGCTTCGGCCTCGCGATTTTCCGGTACCGGATACTCGACGTAATCCCCGTCGCCCGAAGCCGGGTTTTCGAAACGATGTCGGACGGAGTTATCGTCCTCGATTCCCTTGGGCGCATCGTGGACTTTAACCGGAGCGCCGAGAAAATTTTTCCCGAGCTCGCGCACGACTCCGTTTCATCGGATGCGAAGCATATGCTCTCGAAGCATGAGACCCTTTGCGTAAATATTGAAATGAACGTGGAGGCGGACTTTCACTTCAAGATCGGGGACGGGAGCGCGGTCCGGCACTACATCACGAAGATATCCTTAATCCAGAACCATAACCGCGAAGTCCTCGGCCGAATCATCACATTCAAGGACAACACCGAAACGACAATACTCCTCAGCCGGCTCAAGGAGCTCGCGACGCTCGACTCGCTTACCGGGATCAGCAACCGCCGCAACTTCATGGAAACGGCAAATCGCCAGATCGCGCATCTCGCGCGCGGCGGAAAGCCGATGGCGATCGTGCTCCTCGATCTTGATAACTTTAAAAGGCTTAATGATACGTACGGGCACCTCACGGGAGACGAGGCACTCAGGCGCGTCGCAAAGACCCTGACCGCCCAGGTGCGCCCGGGGGATATCGTGTCCCGATTCGGCGGCGAGGAATTCATCTGCCTGCTTTCAGAAGCCGACGGGGTAGCCGCCCCCGCAATAGCTGAGCGGATTCGCATCGCCATCGAAGCAATATCCATCCCGCTCGAAGGCGACGAGCCCGTGTGCTTTACCGCGAGCCTCGGCGTCCACTGCACGGAATCAGTCTCCGGAAACGAGAATATCGACAGCCTGATCTCGGGCGCGGACACGGCTCTTTATGCAGCCAAGGCCGGCGGTCGAAATCAGGTCGCGGTCTATAGCGACCGCTAGCAGGCCAAGGCCTCCCTGACCGCGTCGGCAAGAACCGGATCAATCTCTATCTTCGAGGCAAGTCGCTCCGTGCCTGACAGGTTTTGCCCGAGCGATCGGGCGACATCGACGATTATTTCGGTCGCTTTGTCCGGTGCTATTTTTTCCGTATTTATGACGAGGTCAAACGCCTGGGCGGGCTCGACCTTCATGCTGTAGGCCGATTCCAGAAAAACATTCCGGACATGATCCCGCTCTTTCACGTCACGCTCTGCAATCTTGAAGTCGTCAAGCCCTCGCTCTTTTTGAACGGTCTTGATCCTCGTCGCAAGCGTTGCCTGAATTCGCACGTTCAGGACGTCCGAATAGCCGCCGAGAATCACGTACCCGCCGCGGCCCACGATGACGGCGTTGCCCATTTTCGCAATGGCGAGAATCGCCTTGTTCATCATCACCACAATAGTCGAGCGCTGTTCGGCTTTTTGCGTGTCAAATGAGTCCCAAAACGCCGGAGCGTTATCATAGACATTGTTGAAGCTAACGAGACCATACTTGCCGAGAAGCTCACCCAGGGTCTGCTTGTCCACGAACCGATAGCCTAACGTCTCCGCAACGGCTTTCGCTATTGCCGTTCCACCGGAGCCGGCCTCACGCGAAATGGTTATGACACTCATATACTCCTCCTTAAAGCCTTCGTTCTCTGCTTTAAGCGTAGGTTCTCGGGGTAGCGTTGTCAAACAACGGGATTGGGGAATATATCAAATCTTCGCAACGCGAAGGCCAACTGAACAATCTGCCGGGAACAGATGCGTCGGCCAATTGCCATCGAAGGCAATCGCGACCTCTTTCGGGGTCCCGCTCTTCCGTATCAAACAAGCCTTGCGAAAATCGCCAGCAAAGCATAAAATATGCCAAAACCATATGAAATTTCCATTCATATCACTTCAAGGAAGAACCCCGCGATGTCGTCCACTCAGAGCCAGTTAACGCAACTGACCGTCATGAACTGGCTCCTCGCGGGAGGCGGCTTCTCCGTAGTCAGCATTTGCCTCGGATCCCTTTTCGCGCGCGGAAAAAGACCGATATCGTACATAACATCGGCCCTCGGCATATCCTTTGGCCTTTCCGTCCTGATATACCTTGCCCAGTCGCTCGGCCTCTTAAGGGCGTGCCCGGCACTCCTCTTTACTTATTATCCGTTCATGCTTTTGGCAGGGACCCTGCTTTTTTTCTTTTTCACCCTCCTCGTGGAACCGGGCTTTCCCATGGCGTCTCCCTACCTGCTCCTTTTTATCCCGGTCATTGCCGCGACGGGCCTGATGATGCCCTACTTTCTCCAGGCACCGGAAGCGAAGCTGGCCCAAATACCGATCTATAACACGACTGATCCGTTTTACCATGCGGCGTATCTCTTTATCGCCCACGGGCTGGAGCCATGGGTGCTCTCCAACATCCTTTTGTTCCTTGGCCGGACGGTAATCCGCGTACGCGCAAAGCGCATTAAGTGGATGCCCAAAAGCTCGGGCATAATCGTTTTCGCGATCCTCCTGTTTTGCGCCCTCCTTTTTTACCTGTGGGTGAATTTCTTTCCATCCGAGCTCGCCCGCAAGGCGGCGATACTCGTTTCTCTCGCGATCGTATACCCCCTGTATTTCTACCAGCAACGCAACCACGAACTCTTCGGTCTCTCGGCAAGCGAGGAAGAACCGGAAAAGTATCGGCACTCCACCAAGCTCGTCGGGATAGACACCGCCGGTATTCTGGCGAAACTTGACCGCGCGATGGAAGAAAAAAAACTGTACAGGGATTACGAATTGAGCCTGGCAAGCCTCAGCGAAAAGATCGGCATCACCCCGCATCAACTGTCGGAAATCCTGAATGCGCGGCTCGGGATCAACTTTCGCCAATACGTCAACCGCTTCCGAATCGAGGCGGCTAAGGACAGCCTCCGATCGCATCCGGAACAAACGATAATGGAAGTGGCCTTTGATTGCGGATTCGGCTCAAAATCCGCCTTTAACGCCGCCTTTTCCCAGGCGACGGGGAAAACCCCGAGAGAGTGGAAACGCGAGGGTGAGCGATAACCATCGCCCGTCGAGCCCATAACAAACGTTGGGGTTTTTTGAACTGAATTATAGATCAAGGCGATCTTGCATAGCTTCCGGGATATCGTAATGAAAGAAATGGCCACGGCCATCGACTTCAATCACGCTCTCCCGGAGGTCTATCTTGAAAGTACGCGCATTCGCCCTTGGAATCTGCCTAATGTTCGCACTCACATCGTGCACAAATCCCGCATCGTCCGATGACACGGACAAAACGCCAACAACGCCAACAACGCCAACAACGCCAACAACGCCAACAACGCCAACAACACCAACAACGCCGACCACGCCGACCACGCCCGAAACACCAGCCACGCCGACGGCCAAATTTGCGGGATTCTATAATGTCGGGACGGCAAGTCGAGCGTGCTACTGGGAAAACGGGACCAGACATGACTTCGGTCCCGTTTTGACCGGACGCGCTCAGGCATACAATCCTGTCGTCACTTCTGGCGATACCGTCTATGCCGCCGGCTCTTTTCATGATGGTTCCGTCAGCAAACCCTGTTACTGGAAAGGTTCCGAAAAGGTCGTGCTTAAAAACGCGGGCGCTACCGAATTTGCGGAAAACACTTACGCGTTCGCGATTGCGGTTTCCGGGGACACGGTCTACGTGGCCGGCACATTCCGAACCGCCACGTATCAGGACGTTCCCTGCTACTGGAAAAACGGAGAACTGAAAACCCTCAAGGATTCCTCGGGGAACGAATTGACTGACGATGCCCGCGCTTACTCGCTCGCACTCTCCGGAAGCGATGTCTACGCCGCAGGGCAATACACAACGATTACGGGAGTGGGTGCGGCCATGACGGCCTGGAATACCCCCTGTTACTGGAAAAACGGGCTGCTCCACGATCTTGGATCGACACTCCCTCCGGGGGCCAAATCCGCAGTCGCGCGATCGATCGCGGTTTCCGGAGAGACCGTCTACGCCGCGGGATATTACACCGACGCAGCATATAACGAGTACCCCTGCTATTGGGAAAACGATACGTTCCATTCCCTGAAAGTCGCTGCCTACAAGGGATATGCCACGGGAAACGCCGTCTCCGACGGAAAGATATATACGTCGGGATATTACTATAATGGAACGCGCAACGTACCCTGCTACTGGGAAGGCGAGACGCTTCATGATCTGACGGCTCCGGTCAATCCCTCGACTTCCTCGATCACGGTCGTGAACGGAAAAATCTATACGACCGGAAGCTATTGGGATGCGGGCAAAAGCCACCGCGTTCCCTGCTATTGGGAAGGAGACGCATTCCACAGCCTCGAGGACTCCGTGCCCGAAGGCGGCGACATCCTCGTCCCGGAAGAACAGTACTGGAGCTGATCAAAATAAACGCTATCACTTTGGAGGAATACAATGAAGCACCGAATCATCGCCCTTGGGCTCTGTCTCGCATTCGCTCTCACGTCGTGCCAAAATCCCGCATCGTCCGATACCACGGATAAAACTCCGCAGTCCCCGACCACGCCTGAAACACCGATCACGCCCACGCCTGAAACACCGATCACGCCCACGCCGGCACCGAAACCGGCATTCGGCGGGTACTATAGGGCCGACACAAGGATTGTCGCCTGCTATTGGCAAGACGGTGTCCGCCACAGTCTTGGCGAAACGATTACGGATAACTCACGCGCCGTAGCCAGAACCGCGAGCGCGGCCGGTGTCACGTATGTGGCCGGCAGCTATCAGAGCGGAACGACAGGCGACGGCGCAGTGATCTATCAACCATGCTATTGGGCGAACGGGGCGCTCGTTGCGCTGAAGGACACGGACGGCCTGACAGCGTTGCCTGATGGAGGAGATACTACGGGCATCGCAGCGGTGAACGGTACGGTCTACGTATCCGGCTCATCGGGGAGCGAATCTTCAATGATCGCGGGGTACTGGTCGGGAACGAGCTTCCATGCGCTCGCGTTGCCGGCGGGTGCCTCCTACGCGTACGCCTTGTCGATCGCCGTATCCGCATCGGGGGACGTGTTCGTCGCCGGTTACTATTATACCGACACCGACGCCCCAAACCCCTGCTATTGGAAGAATGGCGCGATTCAGTCAGTCGCGCCTCTTTCCGGCGCAATAGCCGCTTATGTTTATTCGATCGCGCTCTCCGGCGACGACGTGTATCTCTGCGGAATTTCCTGCGTGCGCCCGAACCCGTTGACGCTTGTAAATCAGCCCTGCTACTGGAAAAACGGCGTTTGCGTCGCGCTGGACGGCCCCAACGCGGACAAGTCCTTCCCGGGCGAAACGCAATTTACGCGCTCGATATGCGTGGCGAACGAAGTCGTCTATACGGCGGGGTATTACGAATCCGGTAATTACTTTATCCCCTGCTATTGGGAAGGATCGACCCTTCACCCGCTCACGGGCGGCCCGACGTCGGACGTCTTTCTGTCGGCCATCGCGGTTTCGGACGGAGTCGTCTCGGTTGCCGGTTACTACCGAGCGGAGGCCTTAAAAGCCCGAGTAACGGTAAGCAGAGCCCGCATTCCTTGTTACTGGGAAGGCGGCACGTTCCACAGCCTTGGCGCCGATATTCCCGAAGGAATGATTCCCTTCCCGGACACCATGTCACACTAATTATTGCAAGGGAAAAAGATTTGCCTGGAGTCCAACGACGAATCCGGTCAAAAAGAAAAAGCCGTCCTGTCGGACGGCTTTTTGTATTGTGGAGAATACCTGATTCGCCCTCCAACCCTCGGTTTCCTGCCTCGGGTTTCCGGGCCGCCTTCGGGACTATCGCACCATCCATGGCGCGATGCCTCGCCGGCTCGGCACATCCCTCAGGTTCTCATCCGGTAAAAGAAAAACAGGCTGCCCTGTCGGACAGCCTGTTTTTCTTTGGAGAATACCGGATTCGAACCGGTGACCTATTGATTGCGAACCAATCGCTCTACCAACTGAGCTAATTCCCCGCGTGAGATTTACTATACCAGAAAACTCCGTTTGATTTCAAGCGGTTTCACTGCTACTATGTGGGATATGAGCCAAAAAAACGCAGAGCGAGTCCACGAACGTCCGGAAGCAATACACGCCACGCTGCTTCTGATCGCGCTAGTCCTTTCGCTCAGCTCCTGCGAAACCGCCGCGTCGGGCGCGGCACGCAAACGAACGGTTTCGGACTCAGGCAAAGCGGCGCTTTCCGGAAAAACCTGGCTCCTTGCGGGGTACGCATTTGCTAATCAATATATTCCTCTTGAACCCGGCCACGGATCGACCGCACTTGTCGTCTTCGGCGCGGACGGCACCCTTTCAGGCTCGACGGGAACAAACACCTTTTCGGGGACCTGGAGCCTTGGCAAGGCAAGCGCTCAAGGCTCGCGCGCGTTTACCGCGACGATTTTGCGCCTGACAAAAAAATCCGCGCCCAACGAAACCGCGGCGCGTTTTGAGGCTGATTTCATCAGGGAACTCGGTTCCGCGAAGGCGCTGAAAACAGGAAAGGATTCCTTCCGCCTTCTTGATGCGCGGAACGGAATCCTTCTCTCGTTTATTTTCTCACCGGCGGAAAGCCAATACTAGACTACGCGCTATTTTCCCGAATGCTGCTTTATCTTGCTGTTCCGCAGGAACGCTTCCTTGTCGTTCACCATCAGAACCGGTTGCCCCGTCGCGTCCAGGCAGTCGCGCCAGAGTGAACCTTCCGGATACACGTAGTTGCGCTTGCTCGTCACTGCGGCGATCGGCAGGTGCACGAACTTGTTGTGCACGAGCCCGATGATCAGCTTGGTCTTTCCCGCCATCGCGGCGTGCACGGCGTTGTTGCCAAGCCGCTCGCAGTAGATCGAGTCGATGGGTGCGGCGGTCGCCGAGCGGATCTGATAGCTCGGATCGATGTATTTCAGGTTGATGTGCATGCCGATCGACTTGAAGTACGCGGTCATCTTGTCGCGAAGGAAAAGGCCGATGTCGGCGAGTTTCTTGTTACCCGAATCGTCGGTGCCGCCCTCGCTTTCGAGCAGGTCCTGTCCCGCGCCTTCGGCGACGACGATTACCGCGTGGTGGCGCTTGCGAAGCCGGTCCTCAAGGTAGTGGAGAAGGCCCTTCGGGCCGTCGAGCTCGAACGGTACTTCCGGGATCAGGACGAAGTTCACCTCGTGGCTCGCGATCGCCGTATGCGTCGCGATAAAGCCCGACTCGCGGCCCATGAGCTTGACGAGTCCGATGCCGTTGATCTGCGAGTGCGCTTCCATATGCGCAGCCCCGACCGCTTCCGCCGCCTTGACGACTGCGGTGTCGAAACCGAAGGATTTCTGGATGAATGAAAGGTCGTTGTCCACGGTCTTCGGGATGCCGACGACGGCGATCTTGAGTCCGCGTTTTTCGATCTCCTCGGCGATCTCGAGCGAACCGCGCTGAGTTCCGTCACCGCCTATGATGAAGATGATGTTGATGTTGAGGTTCTCGATCGCGTCGGCAATCTCTATTACCCGGTCTCCGCCCCCGCGCGAGGTGCCGAGGATCGAGCCTCCGGTCTTGTGACAGTCGTCGACGACCTGGGGATTGAGCGGAAGAACCTCGAAGCCGTATTCGGGAAGGAGCCCCTTGAATCCGAAGCGAATCCCGCTGATGCGCCTGACGCCGTAACGGTTCCACAGGCAGCGGACTACCGAGCGGATGACGTCGTTCAGGCCGGGGCAAAGGCCTCCGCACGTAACGATCGCCGCGTGCACGTGATTCGGGTTGAAGAAAATCTTCTCTCGCGGGCCCGCCTTCTCGAGGAGCTGCGATCGGGTACTCGGCCCGATAACCTCATCGAGGCTCGCGTCAATGTGATATCGCACAAACTCGTCGTCATTGACGTAATTCGCTACAAAGTCTCCCTCGACGTTGGATAGCTGAATCGGTGATGTAACCTTGCACGGACCAAGGGAAGAAATTGTAAAGTCGTAATGGTGATCGGACATACGCTTAAGCTCCTTTCGGAAGTGTTGCAGTGCTTGAGTAATTATACAAGTTTGACCTTGCCGAAACAATAGAGCGCTTGACCCCTTCTTCCTTACTGAGTATCTTTCACTCGACATACCACTTTTTATTGGAGAGAACCATGCTCGCAGACGACGTAAAGACAGCACTTGAGGACATCCGCCCCCAGCTTCAGGCAGACGGCGGCGATATAGAATTCATCTCGGTTTCCGACGACGGAAAGGTTCTGGTCAGGCTTACCGGAGCCTGCGGTTCGTGCCCGATGGCGACCATGACGCTCAAGATGGGCGTCGAAGCCCACCTGACGAAAACCGTTCCCGGGGTTACCGAGGTAATCCAGGCCTGATCACCATGAACCGCTCTTCATTTCTCCCCGTTTCCCGCGCGGACATGGAAGGGCGGGGATGGTCTGCTTGCGACTTCGCCATTGTTTCCGGCGACGCGTACGTAGACCATCCGTCATTCGCGGCTTCTCTCCTCGGACGCCTCCTGGAAGCAGAAGGCTACCGGGTTGGCATCATTGCCCAGCCCCGCTGGCAGGGCCCGGAAGCAGACGCCGATTTCCTGAAGCTCGGGCAACCTGAACTCGCCTGGCTCGTGAGCGCGGGCGCCATGGATTCCATGGTCGCGCATTACACCGCAAACAACAAACCCCGCTCGGAAGACGCCTATTCCCCCGGCGGCAAATCCGGCGCGCGGCCCGACCGGGCCATCCTCGCGTACACCGCGAAAATTCGCGAAGTTTCGAAAGGAGTGCCCGTCATCATCGGCGGCATCGAGGCATCCCTCCGCCGCTTTGCCCATTACGACTACTGGTCAAATACCCTTAAACGATCGATTCTCCTCGACTCGAAAGCCGATCTCCTCGTCTATGGCATGGGCGAGCGGGCGATCCTCGAGATCGCTTCGCGCCTCAAAGCCGAAAAGGAGAGAGCACCCGAGAACGCAAAAGCGCAGGAATCTCTTCGGGGAATCAGGGGAACGATGTGGCGCACGGGAAAAGAAGCGGACCTCCCTGCAGGGGCGGTAACACTTCCGTCATTCGAGGAAATTCGCGCATCCAAAGAAAACTACGGCCGCCACTACGCCCTCCAGGAGCGGAACGCCGACCCCTTTAGCGGGAACGTCATCGCCGAGCGAAGCGAGGCCCGATTTGTCGTTCAGGAACCGCCTGCGCTGCCGCTCGATGCACCCGCCTTCGACCGCGTAATGGAGCTTCCCTATACCCGGAGCGCGCATCCCGACTATGACGAAGCTGGAGGCGTTCCCGGCCTCCAGGAAGTGCTCTTCTCGCTCACCAGCTCGCGCGGCTGCTTTGGGGCGTGCGCGTTTTGCGCGATCGGCTTTCATCAGGGAAGGCTCATCCAGGCACGGAGCCACGAATCGCTCGAGCGCGAAGCGATCGCACTGAGCTCCCACCCCGAATTCAAGGGTTATATCCACGACGTCGGCGGCCCGACCGCGAATTTCAGGATTCCCGCCTGCGATCGCCAGAGGGAAAAAGGCGCATGCCCGGACCGCCAGTGCCTCGGAAGCTCACCCTGCCCCGCGCTCAAGGCCAACCATACTGATTTCGTCCAGCTTCTCGGAAAGCTCCGCGCAATCCCCGGCATCAAGAAGGTTTTCGTCCGTTCGGGTATCCGCTACGACTACGTGATGCTCGATCCCGACCAAACCTTCCTCCGGGAACTCTGCGAGCACCATGTGTCGGGTCAGCTCAAGGTCGCCCCTGAACATACTTCCAACAAGGTTCTTTCGGTCATGCGAAAAAGCACCGTAGAGACGTATCGCGCCTTCGCCGACGGCTTTCGGGAAATGAATGAAGCATTGGGAAAAAAACAGTTTCTCGTGCCCTATTACATTGCGAGCCACCCGGGGGCAAGCCTTGAGGACGCGCTTCACACGGCGCTGGAACTCCGGAATGCGGGCTTTGTCCCCGACCAGGTACAGGATTTTTACCCGACGCCCGGAACGCTCGCGACCTGCATTTACTATACGGGAAAAGATCCCTGGACCGGAGAGGAAATCCCCGTCGCACGGGGCGCCCATGAGCGGGCTCTCCAACGGGCGCTCCTGCAGTTCAACAAGGCAGAAAACCGCCCGCTCGTGCTCGAAGCGCTGAAAAACCTCGGACGCGAAGACCTGATTCCGAAGCTTTTGGGTTCAAGCAGGGGAAAATCCGGCAAATAATTGTAAAAAAAAAGAAACGGTAGTTGTACCGTTTCTTCTGCTCTCATCCCATAGGTGCCGTTTCCGGCAAAAAATCAATTCCAGTAACTCTTCTCTGAATTACCGTATGGCACGGTTAGCGGAGTTCCCACCCCGGGAGGAAACTCCAGGCGCGCAACCGATAAAGGTTATGAGCCTTACCACCAACCAAACAGACCGCCAACGCGGGTTGTGTACCAAACGAGCACGATCAGGGAAACGATTGACATCAGGCGAAACCAATAGGCAAGGGATACGCCGTTCTTGGAAAGGGTCATGCTCTCGAAAAGGGAAAGAACCACCAATAAGAAGAAGCCGACGAACGCATAAATGCCGTACAACACCTGGCTATTCGCGACAGCGTCCAGGGAAAGGGTGAAAGAAAGTATAAAAACGATAACGGAAACAAAGAAAAGAACGAGTATCGACTTGTTATCCATGTTTGCACAACTCCTTTTTTACATTATATCTCGCAGGAATTGCTTTGTCCATCTTATTTCTGTTCCACTTGCCGCCTGCCTCTGATTGTGTTATTTTCTGGGTAATCTATCGTACAAGGATTTTTTATGACAATTGCCAAAGACAAGGTCGTCAGCATCGAATACACCCTGACCGACGACCAGAACGAAGTACTTGATTCTTCCGAGGGGATGGGCCCTCTTGAGTATCTGCACGGACACAACAATCTTATCCCCGGCCTGGAAAAGGAACTGGAAGGAAAGAAAACCGGCGATACCCTCAAGGCCTCAATTGCGCCCGCGGATGCCTATGGAGAATACCTCAACGAGCTCGTCGTAGAGGTTGAGCGCTCCCAGTTCCCGGACGACGTCGAGATCACCGTCGGCATGCAGTTCGAGGCAGGAAGCCCCGAAGGCTCGCGCGTCGTGACCGTCACCGAGATCAAGGACAACAAGGTTACCGTCGATGCGAACCATCCGCTCGCCGGCGAAACCCTCAATTTCGACGTCAAGGTCATGTCCGTCCGCGATGCTACCGATGAAGAAAAGGCGAACGGCCTCAAGTCGGAATGCGGCTGCGGTTGCGGCGACGACTGCGACGGGGATTGCGAAGACGACGGCTGCGGGTCCGGAGACTGCGGCTGCGGCCACCACCACTGAACCCGGTTTCGGGCGTGAAAGCCGGCCTCCTGGCCGGTTTTTTTTGTTTCTTGGGGGCGAATACGTGAAAAACGGCACTAACGACACGATCACCGCGTGGTTCGCCGCCCTCTGCTTTTTTCTCTCCACGATCGAATACATGATCCCGAAGCCGCTCCCCTTCCTCAGGCTCGGGCTCGCAAACCTTCCGGTCATGCTCGCGATCGGCGTCCTGCCGTTCGGTCAATTCTGCGCGCTGGTCTTCGTCAAGATACTCGGGCAGGGCCTGATCGGCGGCACCCTTTTTTCCTACATATTCGCCTTTTCCGCCGTTGGCACCCTGTCATCGGCCCTCGTCATGTACTCCCTGAAAAAGATCTTTCCGAACGCCGCATCCTACGTCGGCATCAGCGTCGCCGGGGCTTTCGCGTCGAATGCCGCCCAGCTCACGCTCGCGCGCTGGTATATTTTCGGTGAAAGCGCCTGGTTCATCGCGCCGCCGTTTTGCGCCGTCGGCGTGATCACGGGAGCGGCACTGGGACTTTTCGCAAATCATTATGCCGCGCATTCGTCCTGGTATCGCTCGGTCAGGGAAGGCCGGATAGAGGGCTTGCTCCGGCCAGCTCCCGACGCGCGCGCTGCAAGGGGCGGCATGGCGTCACGAAAAGGGTTTTGGGGCAACCCGGCATTCCGGTTTATCACAGGGCTTGCGCTCATACTCATTCTGATGTTTTCAGGGAACCTCGCCATTCAGGCGGGGATCACGATAGCCGCGATCTTCCTCGTCCTTTCCGACCGGGCGCGAATACGGCCCGTGCCAGCCCTCGTCATGAGCGCGAGCATCATCCTTTTCAACCTCTTTGTCCCGTACGGAAAGGTCCTTTGGGCGCCGTTCTCGCTTCCGGTCACGGAAGGCGCGCTCCTTTCGGGCATAAAAAAAGCCCTCACGGTTGAGGGCATGCTTTTCGTCTCACGATGGATGCTTGCTTCGGGATTCACGCTTCCGGGAAGGGCGGGCGCCCTTATCGCGGAAGCGTTCGGCATCGTCGGCGCGCTCACCGCGGGACGAAAAAAAATCGAAGCGCGAAACCTCGTCGCGGGCCTGGACGACCTTATGTCCGGACGCGGTTGAGGCCGTCGGCAGCCTCTTTATAGTCGGGCCGAAGCTTTACCGCGCGCTGGTAGGCGTCCTGCGCGCCCTTCTTGTCCCCGGCATTTTCGCGCGCGCCGCCAAGGCGGTACCACCACAGGGATATCGAGGGCTCAAGGTAGACAGCGGCGGAATAGGCGATATCGGCGTGGCTATACTGCTTCGCAAGCCGGTAAATCTCGCCGGAAAAGAAATACGCCGTGCTGATCCGTTCGCCTCGCGGCGCCGTATCGATGTATTCCTGCATATACTTCAGCGCTTCTTTATAGTTTGAAAGATAAAAATAGCCTTCCCCGATCGTCTCGATAATCCGGACGTCCCGGCTTATCTTGAGCGCCTCGGAGCATACGGTAACCGCTTCCTGATAGCGCGCGGTGCGCACGAGGGCCCAGCCGTAAATCGTGTACGCTTCGACGTTACTCGGGTTATCGGCAAGTTCCTGCTTGCACACCTCTACTGCCTGACCATAGGCAGCCTTGGCGTCCTCGACCCTTCCGGCGCTCTCGAGGTCGCGTCCGTTGCGGTACAGCTTGAGCGCGTCGGGCTTTTCCTGCGCGACGAGCGCATACGCGGAGATAACGAGACAGATAACGGCGACAATACTTCGTTTCATGGTCATCACTATGATCCTTTTGGGTCTCTTTTTCAACTGCCGCACCCGCGCGGAAAGGCCTCTCAGTTCCTGAAGCTGTGAATCGGCGCAGGAATCCTTCCGCCGCGATTGATAAAGTCCGCGCAGGAAAAGCGGTTCACGGGAAGGATGGGCGCCCCGCCGAGAAGGCCGCCGAATTCGGCCCATTCCCCGGCGCTTTTTCCGGGAACCGGAATCAGGCGGACGGCGGTCGTCTTGTTGTTCACCATGCCGATCGCCATCTCGTCGGCAATGATGCCGGAAATCGTCGTGTCGGGGGTATCGCCGGGAATCGCGATCATGTCGAGGCCTACCGAGCAGACGCAGGTCATCGCCTCGAGCTTTTCAAGGTTGATCGATCCCGCGCGAACCGCGGCAACCATTCCCTCGTCCTCGGATACCGGTATAAAGGCGCCTGAGAGGCCACCGACGTTCGTCGAGGCCATGACGCCGCCCTTCTTGACCATGTCGGTTAGCATCGCGAGTGCCGCCGTCGTTCCGGGAGCGCCGGCTGACTCGATACCCATTTCCTCAAGAATGCGCGCGACGGAGTCGCCGACGGCGGGAGTGGGCGCGAGCGAGAGGTCGAGAATGCCGAACGGGACGCCGAGCCTTTTTGCGGCTTCCATTCCGACAAGCTGGCCCATGCGGGTAATCTTGAACGCGGTCTTCTTGATGCCGTCCGCGAGCTCGTCGAGCGGAGCCCCGCGATACTGCTCGCACGCGGCCTTTACGACGCCGGGCCCCGAGACGCCGACGGAAAGGACCGACTCGCCCTCGCCGACGCCGTGGAAAGCGCCTGCCATAAAGGGATTGTCCTCGGGCGCATTGCAGAACACGACGAGCTTCGCGCACGCGAGCCCGTCCCGATCGGCGGTCCGTTCGGCGCAAGCCTTTATGATGCCGCCCATCTTTTTCACCGCGTCCATATTGATTCCGTTCTTCGTCGTGCCGAGGTTTACGGACGAGCACACGCGCGCGGTTTCCGCGAGGGCTCGGGGGATCGACTCGATGAGCCTGAGGTCACCCGAGGTCATCCCCTTCTGGACGAGCGCGGAAAAGCCTCCGACGAAATCAACGCCGAGTTCGGTCGCGACTTCGTCGAGCGTTACTGCCCAGGGGGTAAAATCGGTTTCGTCACTCGATTCCGCGACGAGCGCGATCGGCGTAACGGCTATTCTCTTGTTGATGATCGGAACGCCGTACTCCGCCTCGAGGTCGCGGCCTACGCTGACGAGACGCCCTGCGGTCCGCAGAAGCTTCTCGCGCACGCGTCTCCTCGATTCCGGGCCCGACGAGCTCGCGCAGTCCCTGAGGGAAATGCCCATGGTGATTGCGCGCACGTCGAGCTTGTGGCGCATGAACATATCAACCGTTTCCTGAATTTCATGGGGGGAAAAAAGCATACTGGTACCTTCCTGGAATGTGACCTTTGAAGGCCCTTAGATTCGGTGCATGGCGGAAAACACCTGCTCATGCATCATGCTGATACTGACGCCGAGCTCGCCGCCGAGCGCAGTGAGACTTTCCTTGGTATCCTTGATGGAAACATCGCTTTTGGAAAGATCGACCATCATCATCATGACAAAGTTCCCCGAAAGAATGGTCTGTGATATATCGACGATGTTGATTGAATGTTTTGAAAGGAAAGTCGAAACGTTGGCGATGATGCCAACCTGGTCGGAACCGACCACCGTAATAATTGCGTTCATAATTAGTCCTCGCAAGCCGTATCATAATCAAGAACCGATACGGCTTGCAAGGCCCGGGATTGAAGGATTATTCGCTCTTTGCGGCGCGCTTCTCCTGCTTTTCTTTTCGTTTCTCCTTCAGGGAATGCACAGGCTTCTTTTTCGCTTCGGCCTTACCTTTGTCTTTACCTTTAGGCATACTTAAGCCCTCCTTAGGAATAATGAATTAACTATAATTTACCGCTGTTTTACCGTATTTACCATGAAAATCTTTAAAAAAGAACCGGCCGGCCGGCGTTTTCTGACTCTTCGAGCAAACGGTTTGAGTATACCGCTTCGCGATGCACGAGCCCCGACGCCCTCGATCCCGAGTAGCGCATGAGCACGCGCGCATTCACCGGAAAAAAATATATCTTCCGCGCAAGCGCCCCGCCGACGCTATATGCGTCGACGGGAATCCGCTCGACGTCAAGAAATCCGAACGCGAAGTTTATGTTCATTTTGGGAACGTTGAAAACCGCCTCGGTCTTGAGGCTGATGACCGTGCTCCCGCCAAAAACTTTCGCACGCAGTTTCCTTTTTGAACCGCCTTTTTTAAGGATATCGTTGATAAGGATTTCCATCGCGTTGACGCCGTACTTCGCTCTCTCGCCGTCTATTTCCGTCGTCCGCGATTGCGGAAGCATAAAATGGTTAATCCCGCCCACCGGAACCGACAGGTCGAAGAGCGCAACCGAAATACAGGAACCCAGCAATGTCGAGATCACGATATCCTCGCGCGAGGAATGAAAACCTCCCGGTCCGATATATTGCTCCGGCCGGGAGAGCTGTGCGTTGAATCTCAAGGGAGTACTTTTTTTATCGTCTCGATGAGTTTTTCGTTATTGAACGGTTTCACGATCCAGCCCGTCGCCCCGGCTTTTTTGCCTTCCTCGACGACCGATCCCTGCGATTCGGTCGTAAGAACCAGAACGGGCACGAATTTAATGCCTTCGGTCTCGCGGATCTTTTTGACCATCGTCAGACCGTCCATATTCGGCATGTTGACGTCGGTAACGACGAGCTGAATTTTCTGCTCCGAAAGGCGCTTGAGCCCTTCCATCCCGTCCGCCGCCTCGAAAACCGTGTAGCCGCTTTGCTCGAGAATGAAACGGACGCTCTGCCTGATAGAAACCGAATCGTCCACAATAAGTATCGATGCACCCATTTACCGTCTCCCTCCCGCCGCGTGCGGGTATTATATTCTACCCATCATTGTATTATATCCTTGGCTAAACGCAAGTCATTCCATCATCGCGCCTTTCCCATTTTGATCACGAGATCCGCAATCTGGTCCAGCGGCGCGATTTTATCGACGGCGCCGGCCTTTATCGCTTCTTTCGGCATGCCGAACACGACGCAGGAATCCTCGTCCTGCGCGATATTATACGCGCCCGAATTCTTCATCTCGAGCATTCCGTGAGCGCCGTCGTCGCCCATGCCGGTCATTATGACTCCGATCGCGTTTTTCCCCGCATACCGCGCCGTCGAACGGAACAGAACGTCAACCGACGGCCGATGGCGGGACACGAGCGGCCCTGCCTTGACCTCAACGTAGTAGCGGGCTCCCGCGCGCTTGAGCAGGAGATGCTTGTTCCCCGGCGCAATGAGCACGCGGCCGCGGAGCACGGTGTCGTTATCCTCTGCTTCCTTGATGCTCACGGCGCAAATGCCGTCGAGCCTTGAAGCGAAAGCTGCCGTAAAATGTTCGGGCATGTGCTGCACAATGACGATCCCCGGACAATCGATGGGCAGCTTTTCGAGAAAGACGCGCAAGGCCTCGGTACCGCCCGTCGAGGCGCCGACGACGACGACGGTCTCCGTCGTCTCGATCTGCACGTGCTGCGTCGGCATCGGAAGAATCACGTCCGCGGAAAGCTTCGGCGCGACAAGGTGCTCGGAGTGGGAAATTTTCTTGACCTTCGTCAAATATGCGGCCCTCACCGCATCAGAGATCATGACCCGCGATTCCTCGAGGAACTGCTTGGTTCCGACCTTCGGCTTGAGGATGATATCGACCGCGCCAAACTGCATCGCCTGGAATACGTTATTCGAGCCTTCCTCGGCCTTGCTCGAGCAGATGATGACGGGAAGCGGATGCTGGCTCATCAGTTTTTTCAGGAACGTCAGACCATCCATCCTGGGCATCTCGATGTCAAGAATCATCACGTCCGGAATGCAGTGCTTGAGTTTTTCCGCGGCATCATAGGGGTCCGATGCGGTCTCGATCACGGAGATGTCATCCTCCGCGGAAAGCACGTCCGAAAGAGTTTGCCTCACGACCGCTGAATCATCCACGAGCATTACCTGTATCATCGCTTACTCCTCGCGCGTATCATGATAGACCGCCGATGAGACACTTTTCAACGGCAGATCAACCCCGCCGATATTCTCCGAGTGGCCCATGAACAGATACCCGCCGGGCGCGAGATGTTCATGAATGCGATGGAGCACCTCGCGCTGCGTGTTCCGGTCGAAATAGATAAATACATTCCTGCAAAAAACCACCTGGTATTTTTTGTTGATCGGGTACGATTTGTCCATCAGATTCAGTTTGCGAAACATGATCTTTTCCCGAATCTCGGGCTTGAACCTGATTGTCTTTTCTTCCGGATCCCGGCTCTTCAGGCAAAAACGCTTTTTATAGTCATTCGGTATTTTCGCGGCCTGATGCTCGGTGTATATTCCCGCGTGCGCGATCTCGAGAACCTTTGCCGAAATATCGGTGCCGAGGATGCGGTACTTGAAAGGCCGGGCGGTGCGCATATAGGTCTCAAGCGTCATCGCGAGCGTGTAGGATTCCTGCCCGGTGGACGCCGCGACGGACCAGAGATTCACTTCGGCAAGACCGCGCCTGCCGATCAACTCGGGAAGGACGGTCCCGGTCAGATAGTCGAAATGGTGTGACTCGCGAAAAAAGTCAGTCTCGTTCGTGGTCACCACATCGACGAGTTGCTGTACCTCGCGCTCGAAACCCTGGGGACTGAAAACATAGTCGCAGTATTCCTCATACGTCTGAATCTTCAGGGCGCGAAGCCGCTTGCCAAGCCGCGTCTCGAGCATGACCATCTTTGCCGGCGGCATCTTGATGCCGAGGTTTCCTTCGATGAATTCCCTGAAGACGCCGAAAGTTTCTTCCTTCATTCCGCCGTGGTCTCCTTGGCATCGAGTATCTTCTCGACGTCGATGATCAGGGCGACCGAGCCGTCCCCGAGCACCGTCGCGCTTGAGACGCCCTCGGCTTGCCGGAATATTTTTCCGAGCGGCTTGATGACCGTCTGGTTACCGCCGACGACCTGGTCAACGAGCAACCCGATATGCTGGCTCTTGATGTTGACGATGACCATCTGCTCGATTGATTTCCGGTCGCCGGGGAAGCCGAAAAACTCGCGCATGTTGATGAACGGCAACTGCTTGTCGTGGAAAATTACGATATTGTTTTCGTTCCGCTGCTGGGTGCGGTCGTACTCGAGACAACCGACGACGACAGAAAGCGGGATGACGAAGTGATCGATGCCGATCCTGACCAAAAGGCCGTCGATGATTGCGAGTGTGAGCGGAATCTTGAGAGTAATTCTCATGAACTCGCCGCTCTTGCTTTCGACCTCGACGGATCCGTTGATAAGTTCCATCTGGCGGTTAACCACGTCCATGCCAACGCCGCGTCCTGAAAGTGCGGACACCTGATCCTTGGTTGAAAATCCGGGGGCAAAAATAAGGCGATACACGTCCTGATCGGTCAGTACATCCTCTTCCTTGATCAGCCCCTTCGCGATGGCTTTTCCCCGTATCTTTTGGACATCAAGTCCGTTACCGTCGTCCTCGATCACGATATATACCGAAGCACCCGTCTGGGAAGCCTTGAGCATAATGGTTCCCGTCTCGCCCTTTCCCCGCTCGCGACGCACATCGGGTTGTTCGATACCGTGGTCGAGACTATTCCTGATGATGTGGATAAGCGGGTCGTTCAGTTTTTCGATTACCGTCTTGTCGAGTTCAGTGTCTCCGCCCTCGGTTACGAGTTCGACATTTTTTCCGAGCTCTGCTGAGAGATCCCGGACGAGACGCTTGAAGCTGCTGAAAGTCGTCCCGATGGGTACCATTCGGATACTCATGGTATTACTGCGGAGCTCGTCAGTCAACCGGCCAAACTGCTCGACGATCGTGGTGAGCTCGTCGTTTTCGTGGTCAAGGCTCGTGGTTTGCGTTATCCGGGCATGAATGGTCACGAGTTCTCCGACGAGAGACATGAGTTGATCGAGCTTTTCGGACTTCACCCGAATCGTGCTCATGTCGGTCGCGGTAATCTTGTTCTTCTGGGCTTTCTGGAATTGCTTTTGCTCCTCGAGAGCAATCTTCAAATCTGCGGGTGTTACTAACTTTTCTTCCATGAGGATCTCCCCGATCCGACGCTGCTTGTTGAGCACCCGGTCAAGGGACTCGCGCTGGATCTTTCCCCGTTCAACGAGTATCTCTCCGAGCCGCTTTCCCTTTTCCGCGGTCTCTTCCGCGAGCTCGCAAAGGCAATCGATCTGTATGGTGGACGTATCAACAACGAAAATGAAAACATCCCGTATATCGTTCTCCGACGCGGTCGTCGTGAGAAATATCTCCCAGCCTGCGAGACAGTCTTCCGGATCCAAAGCAGCAAGGGCCGGCACATCAGAAAAAAGCGGAATGCACACGAACTCGCCAAGTTTTTGCAATTCGGCTATTACTGCGAGGGGATTGGTGCCGCGACGGAACATGTCTTTACCCGGCTTGAATGTTATATGCCAGGTCTCTTCAGATCCTTTCGTCCTGCTTGAGGCGCCGGAAAATCCTGCCTGACTGGCGGGATCCTCTTCCCTGGTTCTGGGCTCATTTCTTTTTTCCCGGGTCACTTCCGCATCGGGCGTTTTACTCATACTCGGGACGGACCGGCCGGAAGACGCTCCGCTATCGGGCATACTTGTGCCGGCACCCGAGGGCGTCTGCGCATCCGGTGAAAAACCGATACTGTCCCGAAAATCATCGAGAAAGGTCCGCAATTCATCAGTCAGCGGACCCGTGTTTTCACCGGGCTGGTTGAGCATTTCAAGAATCATGTCCCGGGCAATAAGCGTATTTCCGATCAAGGCCTTTGAGGTCGCGATCTTTCCTTCGCGAAGCGCCGAAAGGATTGATTCGACTTCATGACTGAAGGCCGAGATGCGATCAAGGCCGAACATCGCAGCGGAACCTTTAATCGTGTGCATGACGCGAAACACGCCCGACAGGAGTTCCTTGTCTTCCGGATTCTCCTCAAGCTCAAGGAGTTTCTCCTCGAGGGATCCGAGAAGCTCCAGCGCCTCTTCCTTGAAGGTCTCGATGAATTTATTGTCCGACATAGTACCCCCCGAATTCCCCACGTTCATTATAGTAGTACACGAATTGCACTCTCGAGGCTTTCACCCGTCAGGCATTCACGGTCACAAAGCCCTGATAAAACGATAGTCCGCTGTACCTCGATGCCGAGGGGTCCGGCAAAATGGGCATCAAGCTTCACCGATGCTGCCTCCCGCAAGAAGGCCACGAGAATTTGGAGGCCGGCAAGATCAATCGACTCAAGCTCGGAAAGATCAACTGTTAACGGGTTCCCCTTTCCGATAGTCTCGAGTAATTTGTTACGACAACCGACCGCATGCTCGATCGTCAGTTCACGCATGGTATTACGCTTCAATTGCCGCAACCTCCGCTTCAAATGCAAATCCCTTTCCGGAAAGAGCCTTGTTGATATCCAAAACGATAACGAACGAGTCGTCGACGCGCCCCATTCCCGCAATGAAATCCGTATCAATAGCCATGCCGATTCTCGGAGGAGGCTCTATTTCGGTCGACGCGATCGTCACGACTTTTTGTACGCTATCACTGAATATACCGATAACGATTATCTCGTCTTCCTCATCTTCAAACACGCGGGAAACCTCGGTAACAATGATGCCGGTATCCTCGGTAACGGGAGTCGCACCCATGCCAAATTTCAGCCGGAGATCGATAACCGGAATAACGCTTCCGCGCAGGTTGATGACACCGCTCATGTAGTCGGGCATGCGCGGCACGCGGGTAATCCTGGGCACGCCAAGGACTTCCTTGATACTGCCCACGTTAATCGCGTATATTTCATCGGCCATCTTGAAGGTCAGATATTCCTGTATATCCGAAACCTCGATCTCATCCATATTCATACTCCTTATACTGTTCGCAAAAATCAAGTGCGCTTGCTATCCTAGAATTCCTTAAAATCGTTATCCAGGGCATCGGTTCCGGCAGTGCCCGCTTCATCGTCAAGCACAAGATGAATGCCGGTTAGGGGCAGCCTTCCCGAATCGGACGGGGTTTTAGGCGAAACCCGTTTTGCCGTTTTACCGGTATCGCTTGTATTTTTCTCGCGCCCCGGATTTTTTTCTTGCTCTGGGGCTGACGCAGGCGCAGGGGTTGTCACGGCAGACGCCGGAGCCGCAGATGCGTCTTGAGCATTCCGTACCGCAGGGATCACGCTCTTTCCAATCTTCGCCGGAGACTCACGCCGGACAGCCACTGGTTCCTTCCCGCTTCCCTGCATCGGTTTCTCGCTGCCTCGCACCGTCTTTTCAGCATGCGCGGCAGGCGCGGTAGACGACGCGTTCCGGGCGCGATCCGGTTGCCGCGAGTGCGCCGAAGGTCCTGCGTTTTCCGTTAACCGGAAGAAGGATATTGTTCCCTGCATCTGTTCTGCCTGGCTCGCGAGTTCTTCCGACATCGATGCGGATTCCTCGGACGCGCTCGCGTTCTGCTGCACCACACTGTCAAGCTGCATGATCGCCTGGTTTATCTGCTCCGCGCCGGAATTCTGCTCGTTCGTCGCCGCACTGATCTCCTGCACGAGCTCGGCGGTCCGCCTGATCTCGGGGACCATCTCCATGATCAGGGTGCCTGCTTGCTCGGCAATAGTTACGCTTTCCATCGAGAGACCGCTTATCTCGCCCGCCTCGCGCTGACTCCGTTCGGCGAGCTTTCCCACCTCGGACGCGACGACCGCGAAACCCTTGCCATACTCTCCCGCGCGGGCGGCCTCTATCGAGGCGTTGAGCGCGAGCATATTCGTCGACCGGGCAATTTCTTCTATGATGCCGATCTTCGACGCGATTTCCTTCATCGCATGGACCGTCGCATCGACGGCTTTCCCGCCGGCTTCCGCTGATTGCGCTGACTTTTGCGCGATCTTTTCCGCCTGCAGCGCGTTATCCGCGTTCTGCCTGATATTCGACGCCATCTCTTCCATCGAGGAGGATATCTCTTCGACCGAGGAAGCCTGTTCGGTCGCGCCCTGCGACATTTGCTGAGCGGTACTGCTGAGCTCCTGGCTTCCCGAGGCGACTTGCAGAGAGGAACTCGTCACTTCATTCACGATGCCCGTCAAGCTTGAAAGCATCTTCCTGAGCGCGGCGGCAAGCGCGCCTATCTCGTCTTTTTGTTCAACGTCGAGTTTCGCGGAAAGATTTCCCCCGGCTATAGCCTCGGCGAACGAAACGCCCTTGCTCATCGCGGACACGATCGCGGTGGTTATGAGCCAGGATATCGCGATGCCGATCAAGACCGCGATAATCGCGGCAATAAGCACGAGAAGCGTTGTCGTCCCCATCAGCCGATTCATGTCGGCGTCTGCGACATCGCTGATCGTTGCCGCGGATTGCGTCGTCACGCTCCCGTCAGTCGCGGCGCGAGAGCGGGCTTCCTCCTGAAGCGCAAGGGCCTTGGTATACGCGGCAAGGCTTTCAGCGTACGAGGCGCCGTTCGCGGCGATTGTCGCCGCGAGATCCCGGGTAGCCCGCGATACGGGCCGGGTGCGGATTGCCTCGGCGCGGACGCCAAGCTCGGAAACGTACCCGCGCGACGCTTCCGCGGTTTTCTCGTCTTTCGTGAGGATGTATTGGGTGGCACTGAGCTGCGCCTTGTACAGGAATGCGCGCATTTCGGCCGCTGCGGGACCGAGGCCCGGAAGCTTCCCGAGGGCGGTAATTCCGGTTTCGAGCTCTGCGCCCTTTGCCTGCATTTCCTTTTCAATCGCGGTTTTCTGCTCTTCCAGTTTCGCGTAGGAACCAAAGTTATCGCGGTAGGATGCGGCGCCCGCGATTATCTTGTCGAAAAGCGCGACATGTTCGGGGTTTTTCTCGATCGCGCGCAGCTCTCCGGTCATCTTGATGATCTCTTCCATCTGGGTCTGTACCTGCACGCGATACTCGTCCTTTTTCAGGATGACGTAATTTTTTCCGGCGATAGTGCCCGCTTGCATATTCTGGACGATCAGGCTGGTTACGCTATTTTTATGGGACGTACGCTTGAGCGATTGCAGGCTATAAATACTCAAGCCCGTGATGATTATCGTAAAAAAAAGAACGAGGCTGAATCCTCCGCCGATTTTACGCCCAAGCTTTAAGTTTTGTAGCATTACGAGCCTCCATTTGGCAAAGTGGCATACTTCAAAGTCTAAGGCGGCGGGATACCCTGCGTCAAATTTCTCCAGGTCGCCCTTTACCCGTGCCCGGAAGCCCGATAGAATGGCCTTCATGCTCAGCTACCGTCATGCCTTTCATGCGGGGAACCACGCGGACGTCCTCAAACACGCAATCGTGTCGCGCATTGTGCTTGCCCTCCTCGCCAAGGAAAAACCCTTTTCGTATCTCGATACCCACGCGGGCGCGGGAAGCTATTGCCTGGACGATGACTGGGCAAAAAAAACAGGGGAAGCCGGTAAGGGCATTGAGCGGCTCCTTGATCGCGATGACATTCCGCCGCTCCTTGCACCCTACATCGATCTCTGCGCGGCCTTTTTCAGGGAAGGACACCACTATCCCGGCTCGCCCGAAGTCGTTCGCTCATTCGCGCGGGCCCATGACAAGCTGACGCTGCTCGAGCTCCATCCCGCGGAAATCGATAACCTCCGGGTGAACCTTGCAGGCGATGCGCGGGTCGCCATCCATCACCGGGACGGGTATTCGGGCGTTCTCGCGCTTTCACCGCCCGAACCCCGGCGCGGCTTTGCCTTGATGGATCCCAGCTATGAAACTGCCGACGATTACGAGAAAACCGCCGAAACCCTGATTGCGCTCCATCGCCGCTGGCCGGTCGGCATCCTTGCCCTTTGGTACCCGATTGTCGCGCGCCGGGAAGCAGCGCTAGCAGGGCTCAAAGACCGTTTTGCCACCTCGGGAATCGAAGGAATCCTTACGGCAGAACTCTTGGTAAAAAGACAGCACAATGCGGAAAACGGACCGGATGAACCGGTGGATCCGGACGATATCGGGGAGAGCGCGGGGGGATTCGGTCTTCTTGGCTCCGGCATGCTCATCGTGAGCCCACCCTGGAAGCTCGAGGAAGAGCTTTCCTCCATTCTTCCCTGGTTGGCCGAGCGATTCGGTGAAAACGGCCAGGGAATCTCGGTTCTCGAATGGCTCAGCCTCCCGCGCTAAAAAACCGCCCACGAAACGCCGTATACCAGCACCTTCTGTTCTGAAATTGGTTCTCCAGGAAAAATTTACACAAACCGCTTCTTTTATTTGTTGTTTCATCACACAAATGGGTTTACACTGATTTCACTATGGAGGGATTCTAATGGTTCATACCAAATTGCTTACTGCCGCTCTTGCGATCACGCTGATCGCCGGGGTGAGCCTCGCTGGAGCCCAGAGCAAGGGCACAATCGCACCCGATCAAATTCCCGGTATCGCGGTCTACGTACCCTACCCGGTTGCCATCACTACTGACGGAAATCTCGACGACTGGAAGGGAATCCCGATTCAGCGGGTCGAAACCGCCTATCCGAAAGGGCCGGATCCGAAACAAAATCAGTTTATTGATTTTTCCGTTGCAGCTGACGACAAAAATCTCTACGTACTGATGCAATCTGAGGACACGACAATCATCGGCGGAAAGCACGGAACGGATTTCTGGAATGAGGATTCCATGGAATTCTACGCGAATTTCACGAAGAATCCGGCCGCGAAGGCCTATGGTCCCGGAATCATGCAGATAAACATCAACGCGACCAACATCGGGAAGAAAGATGGAGACAAGCTTTCCATCACCGGCACGAACTCGGCCGGGATCGCGGTTCACGGAAGCGTATTCAAAACGGCAAAGGGCTGGGCATATGAAGTCGCAATCCCCTTTCCCGCGGGATTCACCCCGGAACACGGTAAAATAATCGGCTTCCAGGCGCAGTCGAACGGCGCTTCTGCCAAAGACCGCGACTCGAAAATCATCTGGAGCAAGGCTGACACAAGCGACCAGTCCTACCAGAATCCCGCACTCTTCGGCCAGGGAATATTCTTCAAGGTCGGAAGCACGGAGATTCCCGTTCCGCTCAACCTCGCGAACGACATCGCCTCTGTTTTCAAGAAGGAAGGCGCTGTTGGCAAAACCGGCAAGAAAATCGTGTGGGCCGACGAGTTTGACTACGCGGGAGAGCCGGACATGACCAAATGGGGCTATGACGCGCCCGACGTCGGTAAATATAACGAGGAACTCCAGCTCTATACCCAGTCACGGGACAACTCGCAAGTCGCAAACGGAATGCTCACCATCTCGGCCCTCAAGGACAAGGCCGGAAAGTGGACCAGCGCACGTCTGTATACCCGCGGAAAAGCCGACAAAACCTATGGGTACATCGAGGTTCGCGCGAAACTCCCCGCCGGAAAGGGAACATGGCCCGCAATCTGGATGATGCCCACAAGCGATACCTATGGCAGCTGGCCGGCTTCGGGCGAGATCGACATCATGGAAAACGTCGGATTCGATCCGGACAAAATCCATACCTCGATTCACACCAAGAGCTTCAATCACCGCATCGGCACGCAGAAAACCCGCTCGGCGTATATCAAGGGAGTCTCTTCCGATTTTCACACCTATGCCATCGAATGGACCCCGAAGGCGGTATTCTGGTACGTGGACGACAAGCCGTTCTACTCCTTCGAAAACACCGGCAAGGGAAGCGCTGAATGGCCTTTCGACAAACCCTTCTATGTCATTCTCAACGTAGCGATGGGCGGCACCTGGGGCGGAATGCAGGGAGTGGATCCCTCGATCGCAAAAGCCGACATGCTTGTTGATTATGTGCGCGTTTATCAGTAACAATAGGGCGTGATCACCAAAAAACGCCTTTATCAAATAAACTCGTCGAGGATCCTTCATTACGTCAGGCTCAACCGCGGCGTGAGCCGAATACAGGCCGCCGCGGACCTCGAACTGAACCGGTCGACCCTCACCAAGGTCGTCCGGTTTCTCATGGAACAAGGCCTCGTGCGCGAGACCGGAAAATACCGCGGCAAACCCGGCGTCGGACGCATGGCGATCGGTCTTGAGATCGATTCCGGGTTCGGCCTCGTCCTTGGCGTCGAGGTCCAAACCGAAGCGTTCCGCTGGGTTCTCGTCGATCTGTACGGCACGCTCATGGCGTCGGGAAGCAAAGCTTTCGACACTGTCGGCTCGCCGCTGGAAGACCAGCTCTGCGCCCTCATCGACAGAATCCGCGCAGAAAACTCCGGGCGGGAGACGCGTCCGATCGTCGGCGTCGGCATCGGGATATCCGGCATCGTTGATCCTTACACCGGCACCGTCATCTACTCCTACCCGCTCGGCATAACCGATCCCCTCAATCTCAGGGACCGCGTCGCACTCAAGACAGAAGTGCCGGTCTTTATCGAAAACGACGCAAATTGCTGTTGCTGGAGCGAGATGGCCTTTCGCCAGGCACCCGAGGGCCGGAATTTTCTCGCCCTCCTGGGCGAATTCCGCAACATCGACGTCGCGCAAAACAGACAGTCCGGTTTTGCGTTCGGTATCGGCATCGCAATCAGGGAAAACGTCCTCCATGGAGATAATTTCACGGCCGGTGAATTTCGGAGCCTCAAGTACGACCACGACAAGCCGAGCCATTCGCAGTTCTCGATCAACGACGCAGAGGCCGCGCGCCTCCCGACCGACCGCGAGGTTCTCCTCAGGCTCTTCGACGAAATCGCCTACAACGTTTCGCTCCTCGTGAACACCCTCGATATTACCAAGATAGTCCTTTCGGGTGAGTTCTCCCGATATCGCGAAGACCTTGCCCCCCTCCTCGAACGGGAGATCAGGAAAAACTGGCTGTACCAGAAACCCCGGAGCTGCTCGATCGAGCATTCACCGGACGGAGACAACTCGGTATCAATAGGAGCTGCGGGCCTTTTTATCCAGAAGCTTTTCAGCGTTCCCGGCATGACCGACCACATCGACGAAGAGGTCGGATTCGTGCTTCTGGAGCGCATGCTTCCGAACAAGGTCCCAAGCCTGGAGACTTGACAGCTCGGGAAGAGCGCCGTATTATCCGTTTGAACAGTCGATCTTCGGGGCGGGGCGTAATTCCCCACCGGCGGTAAAGCCCGCGAGCGAACGAAGGACTGCGCAAGACGGATCGCAATCAGATCCCTCAAGCGCGCTTCCCACGCATGATCCGGTGAAACTCCGGAGCCGACAGTCAAAGTCTGGATGAGAGAAGCGACGCGCATACAAGTACCATTGCAAAAGGGCATTGCCGAATTCCGGCTCAATGCGCCTTGAGTGACGGGCATGAAGCGATATATACCCCCGGAGACAGTCATGGCTGTTTCCGGGGTTTTTTTTATGCCTATGCCGAAAAAGCGTGAATGCGAAAACGATTACGGAACCGAGAGCGTCGACGAAAAATTTATGCGCGAGGCGCTCTGTCTCGCCGCGCGCGGAGAAGGATTCACCCGGCCGAACCCGATGGTCGGCGCGATCGTCGTCCGCTCAGGCGAGGTGATCGGACGGGGCTGGCACGAAAAATGCGGGGGCCCCCACGCGGAAGTCAACGCGATAAAAGCGGCGAGCGAGGCGGGAGCGGCCTCGGGAACGGGAAGCGTCTCGGGCGCGACGCTCTACGTTACCCTCGAACCGTGCTGCCACACCGGCCGCACGCCGCCGTGCGTCGACCTCATCATCGCGTCCGGAATCGCGCGCGTGGTGTGCGCCATGGAAGACCCGAACCCGCTCGTGGCGGGCAAGGGCATCACGGCGCTCAAGGCCGCGGGGATAGAGGTTTCCGTCGGAACGCTCGAGCGCGAATCCCGCGCGCTCAACCGCGCCTTCGCGAAGCACATCACGACGGGCCTTCCGTATGTCATCCTGAAAAGCGCCGTATCGCTTGACGGAAAAATCGCGACGGCGAGCGGGGAATCAAAGTGGATTTCCTGCGAGGAATCCCGCGAAGACGCACACGCTCTCCGCGCCCGCGTCTCCGCGATCATGACCGGGATCGGCACGGTTCTCGCCGACGATCCCCTCCTGTCCGCTCGTCCCGCAGGCGGCGCGCGTGCCCAACCAAGGCGCATCATCGTGGACACAAACCTGCAAATTCCCCTCGGCTCGAACATCGTCGCAAGCTCCCGTGAAATCACAACCGTCATCGCGATCGGCGCACAAACGGCCAGTTCGGTCGATCCCGAAATCCGCACAAAACTTGCCGCTCTTGAAGCCGCGGGAGTGCGGATCATTCCGGTGAGCGAGCGGGACGGAAGGGTCAACCTCGCTTTGCTCGCGGTCATTCTCGGAAAAGACGGAATCGACAGCCTACTCATCGAATCCGGGGGCACCCTCGCGTGGGGCGCGCTCGAAGCAGGGATTGTAGACCGCGTGCGTTTCTACATTGCGCCCGTCATCATCGGCGGAGAGCGGGCACGAAGCGCAATTGGCGGAAGCGGCGCGGAAAGCCTTGCACAGGCGCCGACTCTCGCGAACACCGAAACGAGAATGGTCGGGCGGGACTTCGTCGTCGAGGGGGACCTGTGTTTACCGGAATAATAGAGGATGTGGGAACCGTCGCGGCGATAACGCACGGAAGCCGCTCAGCGAAAATACGAATCAGGACGACGCTCACGCGCTCGGGCGCAAAACCGGGGGACAGCGTTTCAGTATCCGGTGCTTGCCTGACGATCACGCGTCTCACCGAGGACGGCTTCATCGCGGACGAAATGGCAGAAACGCTTGCGAGAACGGCGCATGCAAGACTCTCATCAGGCGCGCGGGTAAACCTCGAGCGGGCGATGACGCTTTCGGAAAGGCTCGACGGTCATCTCGTCAGCGGTCACGTCGACGGTACGGGCGAAATTGCTTCAATCGCGGTCGACGGAATAGCGCGCACCATCGAGATCAGGTGCGACAACAAAATCCTCCGCTATGTCGCGGAGAAAGGATCGGTCGCCATAGACGGGGTGAGCCTCACCGTCACCCGAACGGATTCATCCGGATTTTCCGTCGCGGTAATCCCGCATACCGCAAAGGCGACCACACTTTCGGAACTAAAACCGGGAGACCGCGTCAATGTCGAATGCGACCTGATCGCCAAATACGCCCGGCGCCTTGCATCAAGCGACACGAAAGGCACGCTCACGGAGGATTTTCTCCGCGCGCACGGTTATTAAAGGAGGAACGAATGAACACGATAGAGGAAGCAATCGCCGACTTCAGGCTTGGCCGGATGCTCATCGTCGTCGACGATGAGGGAAGAGAAAACGAAGGAGACCTCATTGTCGCCGCCCGCCACGCGACCCCCGAGGCGATCAACTTCATGGCGAAGCACGGACGGGGGCTCATCTGCGTCGCTGTCGAGCAAAAAAGACTCACCGCACTCGGAATCGGACAAATGACAAAAGAAAACACCGACGCGCACGGGACGGCGTTCGCGGTGTCCGTCGATCACGCGGGGACCAGTACGGGCATATCCGCCGCCGATCGCGCGCTCACCATACGGAGCCTCGCCGACCCTTCGGCCACTCTACGCGACTTTCGAAAACCCGGGCATATTTTCCCGCTCGCCGCCCGTGAAGGCGGCGTCCTTGCGCGGCGCGGCCACACGGAAACTGCCTGCGATCTTTCGCGTCTCGCGTTCGCCGGAGAAAAAAACGCGATTCACGCAGGCGCGATCTGCGAGATCATGAACGACGACGGGACCATGGCCCGCCAGGGCGACCTCGAATCTTTCGCCCGCGGACACGGCCTCAAGATGATTACCGTCGAGTCGCTCGCGGCCTACCGCGCCGCTTCCGCCCCTGCGACGGAAGCGGCTCCACACGAGAATGTCGTGCCACATGCAAACACGGTGCCACATGCGGTCACGGTGCCGCACGGAAGCACCGTGACGCTCATCGCAAGCGCGCGGCTTCCCACGCGATACGGCGAGTTCAGGCTTTACGGCTACCTCGAAACGGCCACGGGAGCGGAGCACGTCGCCCTCGTTATGGGCGAACTTTCAGGGGAAGACGCGATTCTGTGCCGAGTCCATTCCGAGTGCCTTACCGGAGACACGCTCGGCTCAAGCCGGTGCGATTGCGGCGAGCAGTATGACGGCGCGATGCGTGCTATAGCGCGTGAAGGGCGCGGCGCGCTCGTGTACCTCAGGCAGGAAGGGAGGGGTATCGGGCTTCTCAATAAAATCCGCGCCTACGCACTGCAGGACTCGGGCGCGGATACGGTCGACGCAAACGTCGCGCTCGGATTCTCTCCCGACGAGCGCGACTATGGAGCTGCGGCCGCTATCCTCGCAAACCTCGGCATTCGTTCCGTCAAGCTCATGACGAACAACCCCGATAAAGCCGACAGGCTCGAGGCGCTCGGCATCAGCGTTAGCTGCAGGGTGCCGCTCGTCATTCCGCCAAACAGCGACAACAGATTCTATCTCGAGACAAAGGAACGCCGAATGGGACATAGCCTGGGACTCGCCGGGCGCGAAAAAAAAAGCGAAACAAGGAGCTATCATGAAAACTTTTGAGGGAAATCTCGTAGCGGAGAAAATCCGTATCGGAATCGTGGCCGCGCGCTTTAACGATTTCATCGTATCGAAGCTCGTCTCGGGCGCGCTCGACGGACTGAAGCGGCACGGTGTCCGGGAAGAAGACATCTCCGTTGCCTGGGTGCCCGGCGCCTTCGAGATACCGCTCGTCGCCCGCAGGCTCGCCGCAAGGGACGACATCGACGCGGTAATTTGCCTCGGGGCCGTTATCCGCGGTTCAACCCCCCATTTCGACTACGTCTGCGCAGAAGCGTCGAAGGGCGTTGCGCAAGCCTCGTTTGCCGCGGACAAGCCCGTAATCTTCGGAGTGATCACCACGGATTCAATCGAACAGGCCGTCGAGCGCGCAGGAACGAAATCGGGAAACAAGGGCTACGACGCAGCGGTGAGCGCGATCGAGATGGCGAACCTTCTCCGCGCCATGGCGTAAAAAAGGTACTGCCCGGACCAAAGAAGGAAGATTTTCCTTTTTTGGTTGCGGACCTTCCGGACCGGGTTTAGACTGGCTTCAGGAGGATTTTATGAAACAAAAAGCATTTATTATCGTAGCTTCTCTCGCAATTTTCTCGACACTCTGCATACTTCCCGCGGCCGCACAAAACAAGGCACCTGATCAGGTACCGGGACAGGTCGCCTACATCGCGTATCCCGTCGCGATCACCATCGACGGCAAGTTCGACGACTGGGCTGGCATCCCCAACCAGAAAGTCGACACCGGTCCCAAGAAAAGTCCGCTTTCGACCCAAAACAGGGTTTTTGATTACGCAATAGCGTCAGATGATAAAAACTTCTACATTTACATGCATTCGGTGGACGCCAAAATCATCGCCGGAAAGCATGGCAAGGATTTCTGGAATGAGGACTCAATGGAATTCTACTTGAACCTCACCAATAATTTCGCGGCTAAAAAATACGAACCCGGTATGTTCCAGATCAACATCAACGCGACCAACATCGGCAAACCCGCCGGTGCGCCTTCCATCATCGGAACCAATTCCGAGACAGTAAAGGTGACCGCCCAGGCAGTAAAAACCGCCGACGGCTGGGCATTCGAAGCGGCAGTTCCGCTCGGATCGATCAAGCCCGAGCACGGGCTGACGATCGGTTTCCAGGCACAGGCAAACGGAGCGACTGGTGCAGACCGCGATTCCAAGCTGATCTGGAGCAAAGCTGACAAGGGCGATTCCTCCTACCAGGATCCGTCGGTATTCGGCAAGGCTGTCTTCTTCAAGATTGGCAGCACCGACGTTCCCGTCGCGAAATAATGGCTCGCATGAACTAATCCGGTTCCGATAACAATCGGAACGCTTTGCGGCCCGTACCGGCTAACCGGTACGGGCCGTGCTTCTTATCACACCAATAGCAATCCGAGCCGATTTCCGCTACACTGTCCCCTATGGCAAAGACTGTCGACGACAAGAAAATCATTTATACCATGGACCGCGTCTCCAAGAGCCACGGAACCAAGCAAGTCCTCAAGGACATCAGCCTTTCGTATTTTTACGGGGCAAAAATCGGAGTTCTCGGACTCAATGGTTCGGGAAAATCGAGTCTCCTCAGAATCCTCGCGGGAACCGACACCGAATTCCTCGGTGAAACCTCCTGCGCTCCCGGCTATACGATCGGGTACCTCGAGCAGGAACCGCATCTCGAAGCGGGGAAGACCGTCAAGGAAGTCGTCTCCGAAGGCGTGAAGGAGATCACCGATCTTCTCGCGGAATTCGACGCGATCAACGAGGCCTTCGGCGATCCGGACGCCGACATGGACAAACTCATGGACCGTCAGGCGAAGGTGCAGGAACGGCTCGACGCGAGCAATGCCTGGGAACTCGACAGCCAGCTCGAGCTCGCGATGGACGCGCTCCGCTGCCCCGCAGGCGACCAGCTCGTCGACGTCCTTTCGGGCGGAGAGCGCCGCCGCGTTGCCCTTTGCCGCCTTCTCCTCCAGAAACCCGACATTCTCCTCCTCGACGAACCGACCAACCACCTCGACGCGGAAACCGTCGCGTGGCTTGAGCGCCACCTTCAGCAATACGCGGGCACCATCATCGCGGTAACCCACGACCGCTACTTTCTCGACAACGTCGCCGAATGGATCCTCGAGCTCGACCGCGGAGAGGGCATTCCGTGGAAGGGCAACTACTCGAGCTGGCTCGCGCAAAAATCCGACCGGCTCGCCAAGGAAGAAAAGGGCGAGTCCGACCGCAAGAAACAGCTTGACCGCGAACTCGAGTGGATCAGCATGAGCCCGAAGGGCCGGCACACAAAGAGCAAGGCACGCATCAGTCAGTACGAAAAGCTTCTCGCCGATGACGGCAAGGAAAAGGTCAAGGACACAAAGATCACGATTCCCGCAGGACCTCGCCTCGGCAATCTGGTCATCGAGGCAAAGGGCCTCGCGAAGGGATTCGGCGACCGCCTCCTTTTCGACAACGTCGAATTCACCGTTCCGCCGGGAGCCATCGTCGGAATCATCGGGCCGAACGGCGCCGGAAAGACCACCCTCTTCAAACTGATCGCGGGAGCGGCAGGCCAGGAAGTCCCGACGGGCGGCCCGAACGGCGAAGTCGGAATCGTAAAGCCCGACGCCGGCACGATCAAGCTCGGAGAGACCGTCAAGCTCACCTATGTCGACCAGATGCGCGGAAAGCTCGATCCGGATAAAACCGTGTACGAGCAGCTCTCGGGCGGCGCGGACCTCATCAAGCTCGGCGCCATGGACCAAAACGGACGGGGCATCAACGGCCCGGTTCGCGAGGTAAACGCGCGCGCGTACTGTTCATGGTTTAACTTCTCGGGCGCGGACCAGAGCCGCAAGGTCGGTGTTCTCTCCGGCGGAGAGCGCAACCGGCTCAATCTTGCCATGATGGTAAAGGAAGCCGCGAACGTTCTCCTCCTCGACGAGCCGACGAACGATCTCGACGTCAACACGATGCGCGCGCTCGAAGAAGCGCTCGACTCTTTCGCGGGCTGCGCGATGGTCATCAGCCATGACCGCTGGTTCCTTGACCGGGTGTGCACCCATCTCATCGCATTCGAATCCGACGGCGAAGTGATCTGGTACGACGGTAACTGGAGCGAATACGCCGAATGGCGGAAAGAACGCTTCGGGAAAGACGCCGAAACGCCGCACCGGGGAGTCTACCGCAAACTGGAGCGCTAAGGCGCCGGGTCCCGGCGCCGGGTTCTTTCGCGACGGTAAATACTTACGCTGTTTTCGGCCGGACGGTTTCGTTCGGCCTTTTTTTCGCGCGTATCGTCCGCAATACGCGACGACCGCCTTAATGCGCTTACCGGCGACGGCACCGCAACTAGTTCACCCGCGATCGATCCTTCCGCCGAGACGCGCGTGAACCGATGATCAAGGCGATCTTTTCGGAAAGGTCTTTCCTCGAAAAGGGTTTTTGCAGGAACCCGTCAAGCTCGCTCGAAAGCCCCGTTCGGTCGATCTCCTCTGCCGTGTATCCCGACACGTACAGCACCGGAAGTTTCGGCCTATCCTCGCGAATCGCGACGACCAGGTTAGGCCCGCTCATCTCGGGAAGAATCACGTCGGTGATCATCGCGTCGATCGCGTCGGGATCCTCCGTGAACGCGCTCAGCGCCTCGCCCGGCGAGGCGGCCCGCACAACCTCGTATCCGAGGCTCTCGAGCATTTCCGAGGTCATCTCCAGAAGAACGGGTTCGTCCTCCACGAGGAGGACGCGACCCTCGCCGCGCGGCGCGTCCTGGTGCCGTTCCGCCGTCGTGGCGGCGATACGCTCAGCCGAAGACCGCGGAAAGAATATCCTGAACGAGGTTCCCGCGCCGGGCTCGCTCGAAACGGTGACAAAGCCGCCGTTTTGCTTGACGATCCCGTAAACGGTCGCGAGTCCGAGGCCGGTACCTTTACCGACCTCTTTCGTCGTAAAGAACGGCTCGAATACGCGGGCGAGAACGGTCTCGTCCATGCCGCATCCGGTATCGGCGACCTCGAGCGTCGCGTATTCGCCAGGAACGACCGACGGCGGCCACCAGAACCGCGCTTCCTCCGTCCAAACCGCGTTGGACGTGCGAATGTCGATTACACCCGTGGAGGCGATGGCGTCGCGCGCGTTCACGCAGAGGTTCGCGAGCACCTGGTCCACTTGTCCCGGGTCCATCATGACCGGGAACAGGCCCTCGGAAGGGGACCACCTGAGCTCGATATCCTCTCCGATGAGTCGCCGTACCATTTTCAGCATTGCCTCGACGGTTTCGTTGAGGCACAGCGGCCGAGGCGATATCGTCTGCTTGCGCGCGAACCCGAGCAATTGCCGCGTGAGCGCCGAGGAACGAAGCGCCGCCGCGCGGATCTCGAGCAATCGGTGGAAATGCGGGTCGTCAGGGCTTACCGCGTCGAGAGAAAGCTCGGTTTGGCCGATGATGACGCCGAGCATGTTATTGAAGTCGTGCGCGACGCCCCCGGCAAGGCGCCCGATCGATTCCATCTTTTGCGAATGGTTAAGCTCGGCCTGCAGGAGCTGGTACGCCTCCTCAGACCGCTTCCGCTCGGTCAGGTCGCGGCAAAAAACAATGTACCCCGCGTCGGGCAGCGCCCGGTAAGATATCGCGAGCTCGACGGGCAGCACGGTCCCGTCGCGCCGCAGGAAATCGCGCGCGACGGTCCGATGCCCGACTCGCGCGACCTCTGCGAGAAGGCCGTCGATCTCAACCGAGTCGCCAGAGGCGTCGATATCCCGAAGCGGTATCTTCCCGAAGGGCGTGCCGTCGTGCCCGAGCATGGCGCGAAACGCCGCGTTCGTGTCGATCACCGCGCCGCAGGCCGAGAGTGCGAAAAAGCCGTCCTGCGTCGTCTGCAGGATCGACTCGAGATACGCCCGCCGGGCGGCGAGTTCGCGCTCGGTTTCCTTTCTTTGCTCGTTCTCGGCTTTCAGGTCCTCGAGAAGGCTGAGCATCGCCCGCTGGGCGTTACGGAGTTCCTCGGTCCTCTCGTCGACCATCGCCGAAAGCCGTTCGCGCTCCGTCTTTCGCTCGAGATTCGAGTCACGTATCCGGAGCATCGAGCGAATCGTGACGATAAAATCCGGCATGTCCACCGGCTTCGGGATGAAACCCTCTGCGCCCGCTTCGAGTGCCTGGAATTTGAGCTCGCTCGTATCCTGGAGCGCCGTGACGAACGCGATCGGGATATCCCTCGTCTCCGGATCGGCCTTGAGCCGCCTGCACACCTCGAAACCGTCAATGTCCGGCAGCCTGATGTCGAGCGCTATCACGTCGGGACGTTCGGATCGCGCCATCGCGAGGGCGCTCATGCCGTCCGCGGCGCACGCGACGTCGAGTTCGGGAAATGCGTCATAAACCATGGCGCGAATGGCCAACAGATTGTCAGGGACATCGTCGACGGCGAGCAGTTTTTTTTTCATAGCAAACCCTTTATTTCCTCGAGAAGTCGCTCCCCGTCTATCGGCTTCGGCATGTACGCGTCGAAACCCGAGGCGATCAGGGATGCGGGGTCGACGACGCTCGCGGATACGGCGATGACGGGGATCTTCGCGGTCTTGGGCGAGGCACGGAGAAGCTCGACCGTCTGGACGCCGCTCAGTCCCGGCATGGTCAGGTCGAGAAGGATGAGGTCGGGATTAAACGCACCGGCGAGCATAACGCCCTCGACGCCGTTCGACGACGAGCGAATATCGAAAGAATCCCCGAGCAACGCGGAGGCGGAAAGCAGCCCGTCCGGATCGTCGTCGATCACGAGAATCGTCTTTCGCCCGTCGTTCGGCGCTTCTGCGGCGCCGGCACGACGAAAATCCATCGCCCTGCGCCCGAAGGAGCGATCCCGCCGTTCCCTGCCGTCGGCAGCCGAGGGACAAGAGGGCACCGCGCCGAGCGGGACGCTGAAGGTAAACGATGAGCCCTTCCCGACCGAGCTTTCGACCCTGATGGATCCGCCGATCGATGTTGCGCATCGTTTCGCGATTGCCAACCCGAGCCCTACTCCGCCTTGCCGCATGTCCGCGCCTTCGGCCTGCATGAACTCATCAAAGACCCGTGGGAGCAATTCGGGGGAAATCCCGATGCCGGTATCGACGATCTCGATCACACCGTCACTCCCGTCGACGCGGGTCGAGACGGTCACGGAGCCCTCGCGGGTGTACTTCACCGCGTTCGTGAGAATGTTGAGGACGACATGACGGAATTTCCGCTCGTCGGTAACCGCGAGAAGGGGCCCCTCGTTCGGCCGCAGATTCAGGCGCAATCCCTTCGCGGCGGCTTGCGGGCCGACGCTCGCGACGCAATCCGCCACGAGCGCCGCGATGTCGCGGACCAAGAATTCCGTTTCGTCCCTTCCGGACTCGATCCTCGAAAGATCGAGAATTTCGTTTATCATCTCGAGCAGGTGCCTTCCGTTTCGCTCTACCACCGAGAGATACGACGCCTCCTCCTCCGAGAGCCTGTCGGAAAGCCTTCTCGAAAGCACGCCGGAAAGCACGATCACCGAATTGAGCGGCGTCCTGAGCTCGTGGCTCATCCGCGAAATGAAATCGCTCTTCGCGCGATTCGCCCGCTCGGCCACCGCGCGCGCCGCGCGGGATCGTTCGGCGTCGACGCGGCTCGTAATGTCGATCATCGTGAGAACGGTTCCGGAGCCGCCGTCGGCAAAGGCCATCAGCCATGACCAAATCTCCGCGACGAACGTGCTTCCGTCGGCCCGGGAGACGCGGGCGGAATCGATATGCTCGCGGGTCCCGGTCCCGCGCACGCGGGCGAAAAAATCCCGAACGTCAGTCACGCCCTCGGGGTCGTCCTCGATCACGACGACGGCGTCTACGGGTAAACCGATTACCTGATCCACCGAGTCCAGTCCGAGCAACGCCGCGAACCCCCGGTTGCAGAAGACGCAACGACCGTCACCCCCGACGCCGAGAATCCCCTCCGAAGTCGAGTCGAGCAGCAACGACGCGAAGTCACGCTCGCGCCTGAGTTCGTCCTCTTTGCGAAGAAGCGCCCGAGTGACGACCCTGATGCGGATCCGAAGCGCAAGCGAGAAAGCGGTCGCGGCGACCGCGACCGTGACCGCCGCGAGCAGGGCATACCGAAGCCACGACGGCATGGCGTTATCGTCCCGTCCGGACCTCCATTTCAGCCGCGCCGCGTAATAAACCGAGGAGGGATCGTCTTTCCAAAGCGCGAGGTACCGGTCGAGCGTGCGCAAGAGGGTCGTGTCCGCGCCTTTCGGGGCCGCGAAAAAGATATCGAACGGAGCGAAGGCGATACCGGTCTGGACGAGGCCGAACCGTTCGTGGGATGCTTCCCCGAACAGGACGCTCACGACGCCAGCGTCGACCTTTTTCTCCCTGATCGCCTGGAAAACCGCGGCGAACCCCGGGTATTCCTCGTATTCGCACCGAACGCCGAATTTCGTGACCGTCTCGCGAAATTTCAAGCCGTTAAAGTCGCCTTTCATGACGCCGACACGTCTCCCCGACAAGCCGGTCATTTTCAGCGGTTCGGCGTCTTTGCGCTGATAGAGCTCGCCCCACACGGTGAGCAGGGGCACGGAGCAGTAGTCAAGATATCCCGCGCGTTCATCGGACCACGCGACGCTCGTGAGAAGGTCGACCTCGCCGCGCCGTGCCCGGTCGAGGCTTTCGTTCCAGGAGCCGCAGACGTACTCGAACGTAATCCCCTCACGCCGGGAAATCTCGTCGAGCATATCCACGTAAAAGCCGCGAATGCGCCCGTCGGCGTCGCGAAAAATCGCCGGGTAATAGTCGAATACCGCGACCCGATACGTTCGGGGGGAAGGTTTCCCCCAAGCGGATGAAGGGAGAATTACCGCACATGCCACGAGAAACAAGACGGCGACAATCGCTGCGCGTGTCGAAGTTCGAATCCGATCAATCATAGGTCGCTGCTCGAAGCTTCGGCTCGTCGATCGCAGAGTAGCGTTCGCCCCTGCCGCAGAGCGCGAGAGCCTCGTTAACCTCGCGCTTGAGGTCGATTATCCGCATTTCGCGGTCGATGGTCAGCCGATGGAACCGTTCCAGCTCGGCGATCTTCTCGTGTAGCTCGCGTTCCGCGACCATTCGCGCATCAATATCCACGCAATGCCCGACGAAACCGACGAAAGCCCCGCTCTCGTCGTACCGCGGCAATCCTCGATCCTCGATCCACCGGTAGGACCCGTCGGCCGCGCGAAGGCGATATTCCATCCGGAATTCCACCCGCGCGGCGAACGCGTCGCGATAGGTGGACACACAGCGGTCCAGGTCCTCCGGTTGCACGCCGACGGCCCAACCGTCGCCGAGCTCTTCCTCGAGCGCCCTGCCGGTAAAACGGAGCCACGACTCGTTGAAATAATCGCAGCGCCCATGGACGTCGGAGGTCCAGATCAACGAGAGACCCGAATCGACGATCGAGCGAAAATGCCATTCGGCGTTCCTGAGGGCGCGCTCCGCTTCCTTGCGGTCGGACACGTTATCGATGAACACGGTAAAATCGTCCCCGCGTCGCTTCGTGATCGAAAGGCGATACCATTCGCCCGTTGGCCCAAAAAAAATCTCGCGTAGCGCCCCTTTTCCGGAAGAAAGCGCGTCCGAGTAAAGCTTGATGATCCCGGCGGAATCCTCGCGGGGAAACAGGTCTCGGATGGTTTTTCCGATGGCGCTTTCGCGCGAGATGCCGGTTACCGCCGCAAAAGCCTCGTTTACCTCAAGATATCGACAGTCGAAGGGAGTGCCGTTCTCATCGAAAAGCATACGATGGGTGCATATCCCGTGCATTGAGTGGTGGTACGCATCATGATATTTTTCGCATTCGGTATCCCGCGCGACGAGCATTGCCGCCGTCGATTCGATACCCACAAAGCCGTCCGTCATGCCGAAGACCGCGCAATAATCGATCGAGGGCGACGTCCCGGCCAGATCGGCGAGGTCGACGACGAGAAGCGCCGGCACCCGCAAGGTAGACGCGAGCGCGCGAACGCATTCCCTTTCGACCGCATCGAAGCGGCATATGATGATATCCGCTCGTACCGGGGATTGATCTGGAGGAATTCGGGTCGCGACGACGTCAATGTTCGCGAGGGCAAGGCGCGCCCGGATTGCGGCGGCCGCTGCGTCGGAAAAACCAGAGAGAATAGCGCAAGTCCCACTTTGCTTAACCATATTTACTTCTCCATAAATAGTACCGTACGGACGCCCAGCGCGCAATGAAAAAGTCAAGAAAGTGCCCGCTTCAGCCGGAAAACGATTCCCTCGAGCGGAAGCACCTCGCTCGCGGCACCAAGTTCGATCGCCTCCTTCGGCATGCCCCTTAACGATCGACGAGGCCTCGTCCTGCGCGGTCGTGACCGCTCCTGCCTCTCGCCAAGGCACGGCACGATGAATACGTCGCCGCCGAAAAAATCGCGGAGCGTCATTGCTTCGTCGGAAATATCGGATAGAAGGAGAAAATAGCCGGTTTCGTATCGCACCAACTGAGAGGCTATGGCGTCGAATTGCTCGTCTCATGTCATTTTACATCCCATTTCGATTTATTTCGTCGAACAGAATTTAAGTATCATTCGCAGGACATTCGCTGTCAAACACGCACGTCGCCAACGCGTCTAACCGGGCATACGGACGTAATGGCGCCGAAACGATCTCGATATTCTTACCATAATATCCGCGAAACCCGTCCCTCTTTAGGCGCATTTTCCGACGATGGAAATTTGCAGGCGCCGATTCCCGGGACTATACTCGTAGGGGAGACCCAAACGATGCCTGCAAAAGTTACCCCCTCCAGAGTTCAACCGGAGGGCGAGTCCGTTTTCATCGATATGAAAAAAGACACTCTCCTCGTCGTCGACGACACTCCCGAGAACCTGACGCTCATGGCGGGGATTCTCAAGGACGAGTACCGGGTGAAAGTCGCAACGAACGGCGAAAAGGCGATTTCCATCGCCCAGAGCATCCCGCATCCCGACTTGATCCTGCTCGACATCATGATGCCCACGGTTGACGGATACGAGATATGCCGCAGGCTCAAGGCGGCGAGCGATACCCGTGATATCCCGGTAATTTTCCTCACCGCCCTGTCCGATCTCAAGGACGAAAAACAGGGGCTTGAGGTCGGCGCAGTCGACTACATCACAAAGCCCATAAGCCCGCCAATTCTGATGGCGCGGGTAAAAAATCATCTCAAGCTCAAGGCGGCGGCAGATTTTCTTCGCGACAAGAATTCCTATCTTGAAGCAGAGGTCGACCGCCGGACAATGCAAATACGGGCAGTCCAGGAAGTTACGATCCTCGCACTCGCGTCGCTCGCGGAAACGCGCGACAATGACACGGGGAACCACCTCAAGCGGACGCAGGAGTATATCAAATGCCTCGCGCTCAAGCTGAACGCGCGGGATCGTTTCTCGACACGCCTGACCGACTCATACCTTTCCATGATCATCAAGTCAGCCCCGCTTCATGATATCGGAAAAGTCGGCATTCCGGACTCCATCCTCCTCAAACCGGGCGCGCTTACAAAAGAAGAATTTGAAATAATGAAAACGCACACCATCCTGGGACGCATGGCAATAGAAAACGCCGAGCATTCTCTCGGTTATCAGGTCGACTTCCTCCGCGTTGCAAAGGAAATCGCGCTGTCCCATCATGAAAAGTGGGATGGCTCGGGGTATCCCGCCCAGCTTGCGGGAGAGGAAATCCCGCTTTCTGCCAGGCTCATGGCCGTCGCGGATGTGTACGACTCACTGATTTCCCGGCGCGTGTACAAAGGACCGTTTGGTCACGACGAAGCGGTGAAAATCGTCATGGACAGCAAGGAATCGCAATTTGATCCGCTTATCATCGACGCATTTACCGAATGCCTCGACGAGTTCCAGACAATCGCCAACCGCTATAACGACTGCGTATAGGCAGGAGAAGGGGAACCACATGAAGCTACATAAAAGTCGTGTCATCATCTTCGCCATCTTGCTGCTCGCATCGCTATTGCCCTATGCGACATGCGGCTTCATCTCTTCCGAGCCGCTTAAAATTTCCGTCAGCAACTGGGTCGGCTACACGCCGTTTTTTTACATCCAGGAAAAAGGATGGATGAAAGACGAAATTCGTTTTATGACTGTGTCCTCTCTCATGGAAAGCGAGAAACTCTTTCAGGCCGGAATGACCGACGGTTTCGCCGGGACTCAGTTCGAGTTCCTGCAGGGCCGCACCGTTTCACAAACCCTCGAACCCGCAATTCTCGTCAGCAGATCGAACGGCGGCGACGGGATCGTTTCAAACCTGACGCTTGAAGGGCTGCGCAAGGCTGATCGCGAAATTGCGGTATATCTTGAAATACAAACGGTCAACAATTCTCTCTTTTCCTCATTCATTAAAGAATACCGTCTTGAGGGCACGCGGTTTCGCAAGGTCAACCGGAATCAGGCAGACATTGCCGCGATGAGGCCGACAGCAGAGCCCTGCGTGCTCGTTACCTATGAACCCTACAAGACCGAGCTAATCAAAAATGGTTTTATCGAAATCGCGTCAACTCGGGATGTAAAACTCCTCGTCCTTGATGCCCTGTTCATCGAACAACGGGTTTTCGACCATCGGGAACCGAGCCTTGTTAAACTGAAAGAATGCCTCCTGAAGGCAATCGGCGTGATCCGAACAGACCCGCGAGAATTTTACGAGACGGTGCAGCCGTATCTCGGAAACCAGACCTACCCGGAATTCTTGGAGTCGCTTAAGGGCCTCGAATGGATCGAGGACGGCATAACCGAAGAGTTGCGCGCGAGCCTCGTTAAAAACGGGATTCCACTGGAAAGAATCATACAATGAAGTACTCGGCCGCACGAAACACCATGATCGTTATACTCGTTTCATGCTTCGTCGTGGGGATCGCGTACTATCAGGCGGTAAGCAGCTACTTCCGTAATACCGAGCGCATTGCGGACATCAAGACGCGGATCATTACCCTCAATTACCAGCTCTCCGACTATATCTATGACGACAGGATGCCGGCCTTTATCGGCGTCATCGATAATACGCTCGCGAGCACGGATTATTTCGACGCGATTTTCGTGACAGACTTCTCGGGTAAAATACTTATTTCCTCCGATAGAAAAATCAAGGATACGGTATATGAAAAGCGAAGTACATCGCTCAACAGACTCACGCACCGTAATTTTTTTTTGGTGCGGTCGGTATTCATGCCCATCGCGTACAACAACGGCTCGGAGATTGTAACCTACAACCTCGTCATTGAGCTTGCGCGCAAGGGACCGTTTCTGATGCCCCCCGGCCATTTCATCATACTCACCTTTCCCGTTGCCATTCTTTTCGGTCTCGTATTTTGCTTCCTTTTCTTTTTTGTCAATCGAATAGTAATTGATCCGGTTCTCAAGATGTACTCTTTCTCGGAACGGAACGCTCCGCTGGAAGGAAAGTTTTTCATCGATGAAATCGAGTATCTCCGGGTCGCGATGCTGCAGAACGTGTCGGCGCTGAGCATGTATGGGGCAAGCCTCCAGGAGCAAGTCGCAAGCAGAACGGGAGAGCTCGAGGCCATTAATGCCGAACTCGACGCAATCTTCAACTCGGTTACATCAGGAATCGCGCTGATCAGGGGAAGGGCTATTATCCGTTGCAACCGACAGCTCGAGGAACTCTTCGGCTTTCTCGCGACCGACATCGACTCCGATCCTGCGGGTTTTTGGCACGATACGGGTGACGATTTTTTCACGGTAATCGACAATGTGCGCGCACAGCTCCTTTCAACGGGACGCCGATACGCCGAACGCCGCCTCTCAAGGGCAGACGGGTCCCATTTCTGGGGAAGAATCTACATCCGGCCGACCGACCCTGCTAACCCGTCCGGCGAGACTATCGCCGTCGTCGATGACATAACCGAAGAACGAGTCGTTGCGGAGGCACTCAAGCACGCCAAGAACGCAGCGGAGGCAGCGAGCCGGTCAAAAAGCACGTTTCTTGCCAACATGAGCCACGAGATTCGCACCCCGATGAACGCCATCCTCGGCATGACCTATCTCGCCCTCAGGGGCCAACCACCCGCAAGGATACGCGATTACCTGTGCAAGATTGATTCCTCCGGGAAACACCTGCTCGGAATACTCAACGACATTCTTGATCTTTCAAAGATCGAGGCGGGAAAAATGTCGATTGAAAGCAAGGAATTCGCCATCGGAAAAGTCATGAATGACATCGACGGGTTGCTCCGCGACAAGGCCGCGGACAAGGGCATCGCGCTCGAATACCGTGTCGACCCGGACGTACCCCCCCTTCTTGTCGGCGACGAGTTCAGAATAGTACAGATTCTTTTAAACTACGGCATGAACGCGGTCAAATTTACCGACCGCGGCAAAATATCATTCTCGGCGGAAGTCGCCATGCGTTCGCATGACGATGTCACGATACGTTTCGAGGTAACCGACACGGGAATCGGTATGAACAAGGAGCAGACGGCAAAGCTCTTCCAGTCTTTTCAGCAAGCAGATGCGTCAACAACTCGAAAATATGGAGGGACCGGACTCGGGCTCGCCATCTGCAAACGGCTTGCCCTCCTCATGGGCGGAACGGTTGGCGTCGAAAGCAAACCCGGGGAAGGGAGCACATTCTGGTTTACTGCACGCCTCGCGTCCGCGAACGAGGCTTCTCCTTGCAAAAAAAACGAACAAAAATCCTGCAACAGTCTCATTTATGCGGTCGACGACAACGATAAAGCCCGCGCCGTCATCCGCGAAATGCTCGAAAGCATGTCGTTCACCGTCGAGGAATTCGAATCCGGCTCTGTTTGCATCGAGAGACTCAAAAGATTGCGCGCGTTCGACGAGGTACCGGCTCTTATCCTTCTCGACCTGAAGATGCCGGATCCCGACGGGATAGAAACCGCCCGAAGAGTAAAGGCCCTTGGCCTTCAGCCTGAACCGCGCATGATGCTCCTTACTGCATTCTCGAGCGAGATTGCGATTGACGATTGCAGAAACGCGGGTATCTCCGAGATTCTGCAGAAACCGCTCACACCGTCGCGAGTTTTCGATGCGATCATCAGAATGTCGGGACAGATACCAAAGGCCTCACGCCCCGACGCGGGAGAGGCGCTCATCGAACGCCAGCTGCGAAGGCTCGCAGGAACACGCGTGCTCCTCGCAGAAGACAACGAAGTCAACCAGGACGTGACGGTAGGACTGCTCGCGGAAGTTGGCATCCTCGCGGATGTCGCGCCAACCGGAGCAAAGGCGATCGAGATGCTTGAGCGCTATCGGTATCCTCTCATCCTCATGGACATGCAAATGCCCGAGGTCGACGGACTTGAGGCTACCCGCAGGATCAAGTCACGGCCGGAATGGAAAAACATTCCGATCATCGCGCTTACCGCGAACGCAATGCAACAGGACGAGGAGCGCTGCCTTGCCGCCGGAATGGACGGCTATATCCCGAAACCGATTGACCCAATCAGGCTGTGGGCAACTCTCGTCGAGTGGATAGCACCGAAAAAAGGGCGTGGCCGCACCGCGGCCGGAAAGGATACCAATCCGGTGGTTCCGGCCGGAGGCGAAATTCCCGGTCTCGACATCGAAACGGGTCTTGCTCATGTAAACGGAAACCGCGCGCTGCTCGACCGGGTACTCGATAAATTCGTCATGACCGGGGAGACGAGTGCGCGCGAAATCCACGAAGCGATAGCGAATAATGACATCGTGTCCGCAAAACTGCATTTGCACAGCGTCAAGGGAACAGCCGGAACAATCGGAGCGACAGCCCTTCTCAGTTCCGTGGAAGCGCTCGAAAGCATTCTCCACGAAAACAGCAACGGGGAAGAGCTCAATGCTGCGCTTGAGGTATTTTCTCGCGAAATCACGTTCCTGCAAGATTCAATCATCGCAGCAGGCACCGATAAACGCATAAACGAAATCGCTGCCAATGAAGGTGCAACCGAAAACTTGCCACTTGAAGACATCGCCGGCATTTGCGGAAATCTTCGCGCACTTCTCGCGGAGAACGACGCGGATGTACCAAGCGTACTTGACTCGAACCGCCAGCTCCTTTCGCGCGCGTTCCCGCAATCTTTCCGCAAGCTGGAGAACGCAGTCAACAGTTACGATTACGACGCGGCATATCGCATCCTTGAGGGGGAATTCCAGAATGACAAACAGGCGTAGCATGCTCTACTCGATCATCACAACATCGCTCTTTGCGCTCCCGCTGACGGTCATGCTCCTCACCGGATTATTTTTCATAATCGAGCGATCGCGAAAGGATCTTGAGCTGACGGCGATTCAAACCGGCAAACTGCTTGGCGCGTTTATCAAGGCGAACGTCAAGCAACTTGAGGTTCTTGCAAGCAATCGGGTCGTAAGCGATCCCGCATACCCGACCGCTGCACGCCTCGGCGCAATCACTCCCTACGCAGACATCAGCCGCATCCGAAATATTTTTATAACTGACAAAAATGGCGCTGGAGTCGGGCTCGACGGATCCCTCAGGGATTTTTCCCGTGATCGCTATTTCACCCAGACCACGCAGGGAGAAACAGGCATTTCATATCAAATACTTGGCGACACGAATGCGCAAAGCTACTTCGCTCTCGCCGTGCCGCTTTACAGCATCAATACGTATTCCGGGAGCATCGTAGAGTTTATGCCCTGGGAAAACGTAACCAACCTGATAAATACGCTTAACTTCGATAAAAACGGATATGCCTACATCACGGAAAGAACCGGCGATCTCTCAAGCGCGGTACACCTCGCCAAAGACCGAATACCCAGGCGCGGCACGGCCCTGGATAGCGGCAACGGACGGATTGCGCGAGTCGATGATTTGCAAAGGCACTTCGCGGCAGGAGAAAGCGGCTCCGGTCTTTTCAACGCTGACGGCGGCAAGAAGCTTATCGGTTTTGCGCCCATACCGGGGACCAACTGGTCTATCGGAATAACCGCGCCGCTTTCCGAAGTCCTCGATCACGCATGGATCATGGTGCTTTTTTACGTAATCCTCATTTCGCTCATGCTTGTTTTCACCGACCGGTACTATCGGCGAAGGATAATGCTCCAGGAAGAAAAGGACGAGGCGATCATGCGTTTGCAAAGCGCAAATGAAAAGCTCGAATCACAAAGCAACATCATAAGCGTCATGGCCGAACAGCGTATCAGCGAAAGCGAAAACGAGTACCACGACCTGTTCGAGACAATGTCGAGCGGCGCAATTCTTCAGGAAATGATCCTTGACAGCAGCGGAATGCCGATAAATTTCCGGTATCTCTCGCTGAACGGAATGGCAGAGCGCATGTTTCACATCAACAGAAAGAATTTCGTCGGCAAGACATACCGCGAGGTTAATCTTGATGCCTCCGAGGACATGATTCTCAAGATGAACGACGTCGCCTTCAGCGACACACCGTGCAGGCTGCAGGATTTCGAAACGAGCGACGGCCTCGTGCTCCGTAATACCGCATACTCTCCCAAGCCCGGCCAGTTCGTCATGCTCTACGACGATATAACGCCTGAGGTCAGGGCAAAGGAAGCGCTCGACATCGAGCGCGAAAAACTCATACGCGCAACCCGGTCGGCCGAAGAAGCAAATCGCGCGAAGGGAAAATTCCTCGCGAACATGAGCCATGAGATCAGGACGCCGCTCAACGCAATCATCGGGCTTGCAGACGTCGAGATCGAAACGCACGATGAGCCGCTGACGGTCAGAACATTCACCGCAATCAGGGAATCCGCGAAAAACCTCATGACGCTCCTGAACGACATTCTCGACTATTCAAAAATGGAAGCGGGAAAACTCACCCTCGAACGGAAGCCCTTTTCGCTCGAAGAAACCGTCAACAACGCATTGACCGTAACAACCCCGCGCCTGAGCGGAAAGCGCGTGAACATGCTCGTCGATTACGACGCGACGCTGCCGCCGCTCATCATGGGCGACTCCGTCAGGCTCTGGCAAATTCTCAAGAACCTCCTCGACAATGCGGGAAAATTTACCACAGACGGCCAAATACTGCTCAAGCTCCGAAACATTGAAGGCACTTCAATCAGCTTCACGGTCTCCGACACGGGTTGCGGAATTGAAGCCGATCAAATTGACCGGCTTTTCGAGGCCTTCGAGCAGGGCAACAACGAGCTCGCCCGAAAGTCCGGCGGAACGGGACTCGGCCTTTCGATCACAAAACAACTCGTTGAAATGATGAACGGGACAATCACCGTCACCAGCGAAAAGGGAATCGGAACAACCTTCACCGTTATCATACCGCTCGAAGTTCCCGTCGGGGACAGCGAGGCAAATCGTCTGCCGGATGAAGCGGCTTTTCTTAAAGGAAAACGGATTCTCGTCGCCGACGATGATCCGGCTGCACGGCACATCATCAAGGCGATTCTCGATAAAGCACAGACGACGACCGATTGCGTCGCGACGGGAGAGGAAGCGATCGCGCATGCAATTGACGGCGAGGCAGAAGGCAATCAGTTCGATATCGTGATACTCGACCTGTTGCTTCCGGGCCTCAGCGGCATTGACACAGCCAATGAACTGACGCAAACGCTTCACTACAAGCCTCTACTCGTTCTCGTCACGGCATGGTCAAAGAACTTCTCCGTAGACGAGATACAGGGAGCGGGATTCGCGGAAACGATCGACAAACCGTTTGTGCCTTCAACCGTTATCAGAAAACTTGTCCATGCGCTGAGCGCAGGAAAACCGCGAACGGGCGGAAATACGACCTCTGCGAGGGAACAGTATCCCGACGTTAAAGTTCTTGCGGTAGAGGATAACGCGCAAAATCGGGACGTCATCAACCGGATGCTATTCCTCTTCGGCATTCGCGCCGACTTCGCCGTAAACGGGATGGAGGCAATCGAAAAATCGAAAGCCACTCAATATGACCTTATTCTCATGGATATCCAGATGCCTGACATGAACGGTCTCGAGGCAACCAAACTCATCAGGGCACGCGAGAAAATAGAAGGCGCTCCTGCGACACCTATCGTCGCGATGACGGCGTATGCAATGGCGGAAGATATCAAGGAAAGCCTTGAGGTCGGCATGGACGCGCACATCACGAAACCGATCGAAGTTGCCATGCTTAAAAATACCCTCGAGAAATACGTCGGAAGCAAAAAAACTGCACCGCTCGCCGTCATTCCGCCGGTTGACAAGCAGGACGCGCAAATCTCGGAAAGCCTTCCAAAACTTGATTGTGTCAATGTCGCGGAAGGTCTCACCCGGCTTGGTAACGACGCAGCGCTCTTTTCAAAACTGCTCATCGGGCTTCGCGACATGCTCGAGCGGCCCCAGCCGGAGTTCGAGAACGCCATGTCCGGCGACATGATTAACGCGACGGCTAGGTTTATTCACACGGTGAAGGGAATCGCCGGAAATCTCAGCGTCACGGAGTTATTCCGAATATCATCCGAGCTTGAAGCGGACATGCGGACGCATCAACCCCGAAAGAGAAAATACGACGAGTATCGGGAAATTTGCGCGGTGGTATTTACCGAACTCGACAAGAAGATCGCCAAAAAACCGCTCCGTACCGAACGAAAGACACCCCTTGAAAATGGAACCGACGAAGAGCTCAAAAAAATACTCGATAAACTCGTCGTTCCGCTTGAAAGCGGCGACACGTTCGCGGTAGACGAAATCCTTGATTCACTCAAGGAAAAACGATTCAAAAAACTCGGCAAAAAAGGTGTCGAGGAGCTTTCACGGCTTGCGTCTCTCTTCGATTACGACGCGATTCTCGCCCGTATTGCGAACATGCATTAAAAGGCGAAAGTCCGGCAAAGCAATAAAATGACTTTGCGTATTTGTCCGCTTCGCGCTAGTATGGATGAATGACAGTAAACGAAATCCGTGCGTCTTCACTTATTACGAAGTCCGGCTTACCGGGAGCGGAATTCGTGATAAATCCCTACGGGGGTTGCAGCCATGCCTGCATCTATTGCTATGCGCGCTTCATGAAGCGTTTTTCGGGGCATAGCGAAAGTTGGGGTCAGTATGTCGACGCAAAAATAAACGCGCCCGATCTCGTGCCGGCTATTCGCGAGTCGCTCCCCGGTCTCGTTTCCCCAAGCCGCCTTACCGGTCACAAAATATTCCTGTCATCCGTCACCGACCCGTATCTTCCCCAGGAACGAAAATTCGGCCTTACCCGCGCAATTCTCGAAAAGCTCATCCCGCACCAACCGGCAATAGGCATCCAGACGAAATCAGCCCTGATAACGCGCGACATCGACCTGCTCCGCCAGTTTCGCGATTGCGAGGCGGGCATGACGATCACGACGCTCGATGATGCTGTCAGGCTGGAAATAGAGCCCTGCACTTCCCCGATACGGGCGCGGCTCGCAGCCCTCGCGGAACTTCATGAGGCAGGATTGCGCACGTATGTTTTTATCGGTCCCATCATCCCCGGCATCACCGATTGGCGTGCGATCATCGAGGCAACGCGCGATCGCGCGGATTTTTATTATCTGGAAAACCTTAACGTTGCCGGGTCAGTCGGTCGCGACATGGCCGCCTGGTACCATGCGCGACATCCCGACCTTCTCGCCGAATTCGAAGCGGCGTACAGGCCGGGAAGCGCGTATTGGGACGATATCGAGGCGGAAATCGGATCATTCTGCAAGGCCGAAGGCATCGACGGAAAGATCTTCTTCCATCACGGACGGAAATGAGCCTATGGGTGCAGCCAGAGAATGGAACTGACGAGCCGCGGATAAAGGCGCGAGCCCATGTCCGCTCCGGTCGACGAGTCGACCTGGTCGGTTGCCGCCCAGTCCGCGCTGCCATTGCATTGCCAGCCAACATGCACCGCGTCGCGCCGCGTCCGCTCGTCATCGAACCCGAGAATCGTTTCTGCGACGAACTGACTGATGAATATTTTCGACGGCCAGGTATTGCGGCTCGTCGACGAAAGCTTCCAACCGCCAGACACTCCATCGAGGCAAACGCCCGGGGCCAAGACGTAATCAAGATGCCGTTTAAGCGCTTTGATCAAGGGCGCGTACGGACCTTCTGCGGAAACGGCAGCACGAGAGCCGCAAAGCCAGGGATACACAAGGCCTTCTACAGCGGGAATGATCCGCGACATATTGCCGCCCTCGAATACTGCCGGAATAAAACCCTCAGGCTCGACCACACGCGAAGCGACTGTCGATGCCGCCTTCGCGGCGCTTGCCCGGGCGCGCGCCACGAGGCGCTCAAGAGCGTTCCCGGCGAGCGTCGTTCCCGCAAGAGACGAGCCTGCCTCGCGGGAAAACCATTCAAGCAAATCCGACGCACAAACGAGGGTAGCCCAGGCTTTCACCGCAACGTAGAGATTATTCCGCGCCTGCCCGAGGCTGACGTCGAGAGAATCGAACGTCGTGATTTCAGATCCGCTTTCGCAACGGTCCGAGTCGACGTCCATCACGCCGTCGCCGTTCGCGTCCCGCGCGAGTATCGACTCGACGGCGGCGGCGAACGCGTCCGCGTTCCGCGCGAGCCAGGAAGCGTCCTTTTCGCTTTGCACGTAGAGGCACGCGACAAGCAGCCAGTTGAGCGTTTCCTCATAGCACATATAGCTGAAGCATCCGGTGAGGTTCGGTATTTCGTAACTTGAGTTCCCCTCGCCGGTAAAGCAGTCCGTGACACCCTGATCGTGCGTAAAGGTTATGCCATAGCGGTCGCGGAAAGAATATCGGGCAAGGAAAAAGTCGAGTTCATTGCGGACGGTCCACGGCGAGTAATAAAGCTCATGGAACGACTGGTCAATGGTAAGGTCGAGGGTATTCATCATCTGATACTCTCCCTCGTTCACCACGAATATTTTTTTTCCGCTTTCGTCCATGAGGAGCTCGGTGCTCGCATTGTAACTGTGAGCCCCGTGGGCGATAAGGAATTTTCGGTCATCGGAAATCGGCGCCGCGTCAAGCTCGGCGTCAAGCAGGGCCGCTATCGCAAGCGCCTCATCCGCGCCCGCGAGAGCGTCGCAGAGAACGCTGTCGACGTCAGAGAAAAGCGTGCTCTGGAAAAGACGGGCCCGAATTCCCGACGTCAGGAAACTCTCCCGCAAAGAGCCGATCGCGACGACATACTCTTTTTTCTCGCCTGCGGGAACGGTAAACCTGAGACAGCCCTCGGACGCAAGCCGGCGTATCGGGTGCGGTTTTCCGTCAAACGCGATGAGCGAGGACCATTCCATTACTTCGTCGACGCCTTCCGCGCGATTCGTCGCGAAGCCCCAGTCCTGGGGATGCACGAACCCGAGAACTGCTCCCTTGGTTGAATCGGAAAGCGGCCGGTGAATCCCCTGCATCCCGAAGATGCCGGTCATCGGCTCGTCGTTCCCTGAGTTGTCGAATGAAAGGCGGACATAGATCGCGGGCCGCATGCCCCTGCGTAACGATGCGTGATCCTGAGTATCAGGATCGGGAATCTCGCCGAAAAATGAAGTCACGGTCATCGCAAGGGATCCGGCGCGCCAGGTCTCGCCGCTCATGGAAATCTCGCGAATAATATCCTCTTTTCCGAAATACGAAACGAATCTCTTTCTAGCGTCAGGGGAATCGCCGTTTCCGTTTTGACCGTCAGCGACAAACGAATCCACGCCGAGTCCGACTTTTACGTCGGGTACAAACGGCATGAGAATCGGCCGCCCGGTTCCTGCGCGGTAGCCGACATACAGGGCCCGAAGAGGCGGCTGTACGTTGCCGACAACCATTCCCGCACCGCGGCCAATGCGTCCAAGCGCGAGGGATGCGTTGGCGCCCCATATTCCATGAAGCGAATAAAAATCGGTATCCTTGATCTTGATAGGCATGACGAGCCTCCTCACGCATTAAAGAATAAACGCTTAGGGCAAATTGCAGTATCGGTCATTTTCCGTAAGCACTCAGGTTCCGTGAAATTCAGTTGAACGTTTTTAGGCCAAAGTTTCGTCTGGTTCGAGACTCCGCAAGTTCCTGATGATCCACGCAAAGCCCCATTCCATGAGCGGCCAAGTGAGCACTCCGAACATCGGCATCCACGCCCATATCTCGCGGCCAAGGAACGTGCCCGTTGAATAAAGCAGAAAATTCGCGACCCAACAGGCGGTCGAGATAAGAGCCCATCCAAAAACCGCCGACTTTACTTCCTGACGGTGATCGAGCTTGATGAGGGAAGTCTCGAACCGGTGCGTCTTCCAGTCGACATACCGGATTATTGCCGGTATCACGAACCCGAGCCAACCGGGAAGAGCAATATAGATCGCACTGAGCCCGAAAGAATCGAGCGAAAACCATATTCCGATCGCAAGCATATAAAACGTGCCATATATTGCGGCACCGGCAAGCACGATCCACTTGGCCTTTTTTTCGTAAAGCTTTTTCTTCTCGCCGGTCATGGTCTCCATCAGCTCGTCGAGATTACCGAGGGACGCGACAGCTTCGGTAAACGCCTCATGTTCGGACACGCCCCGCGCCATGCTGTCGGAAATCCGGTCCTTGATGTGGGTCTCGAGTTCCTCCCGCTGTTCCGCCAGTTTCTCCGTCTCGCTCATCCCGCGGAACAGTCCGCGCACAAAATAATGGACCGCTTCCATCAACTTTCTCCTATCAATGTATCGAGTATTTTTCTGGCGAGTTTCCATTCCGCGCGGGAGCGCTCGCAATACGCGCGGCCGGTATCCGAGATCGAGTAGTATTTTCTCCGGCCACCCTGGCTTTCCTCGCCCCAATACGCGTTGATATAGCCCTGACCTTCGAGGCGCCTGAAGGCTGAATAGAGGGAAGGCTCCTTCAGCTCGTATTCTCCGGCGGAGCGCGAGAGAACTTCCTTGTAGACCTCATAGCCATACCGGTCCTGCTCGGCAAGAAGCCTGAGCACGATCGTATCGATGTGGCCGCGGATTATATCTTTTCCGATAGTACTTGTTTCTTCACTCATATTACTGTGAGTGTAAGAGTAAAGCAGTTACGCCCGATTTGCAAGGTATAAAAAAAGGGCGCCCGGAGGCGCCCAAATTCCATTCAAACTTCTGCGAGCGTAAAGAACTTCAAAAGCTCGGCGAGTTGTTCGGCCTGGGCGGAAAGTTCTTCCGCCGTCGAAGCGAGTTCTTCCGAAACGCTCGCATTTTGCTGCACGACAGTATCGAGCTGGCGTATGGCCGACGTAGTCTGCTCCACGCCCGTTCGCTGCTCAACGCCCGCCGCGCGGATTTCCTGGACGAGATCCGCGGTTTTCCTGATATCGGGGACCAGCTGTCCCAAAAGCGCGCTGACGCTCGTCGACGCGTTGACCGTCGTATTCGAGAGCACTCCGATCTCTCCCGCGGAAAAATGACTGCGTTCCGCAAGTTTGCGAACTTCTGCCGCGACCACGGCAAAGCCCTTGCCATGCTCTCCCGCGCGGGCCGCCTCGATTGCCGCGTTAAGCGCAAGCAGGTTCGTTTGCCGCGCTATCTCCTCGATGATCGATATTTTCTTTGCGATTTCCTTCATCATTTCCACGGCCTCGCGAACCGCAACTCCGCTTGCTTCCGCGTCGCCCGCGGCTTTCACCGCAATGATATCCGTGTTCACCGCGTTCTCGGTGCTCTCCTGGATCGTGCTGCTCATCTCGACCATGGATGCGGAAACTTCTTCCGAAAGAGAGGCCTGCTCGCTCGCTCCCTGCGCAATTTGCTGCGCGCTGGCGCTCAGCTCCACGCTCCCGGTCTTGACGTATTTCGCGATTTCACCGACATTCGAGATCACCGTGTTGACGCGGGTCTTCATCTCGTCGAGACTTTGCGCCAATGCGCCGAATTCATCCTTTTGCGCAAGTATTTTCCCGTCAACGGTCGCGGATAGATCGCCACTGCCGATCTTGAAGGAAAATGCCCGCATCGCATCGAGCGGTACCGTGATCGACCGTGATATCAGCGCGGCGCACGTCACCGAGATACCGAGGATGATAGCGAGCACGACGAGCAGCGAGACGAGTATTTTTCGGTATGCCTCGTTGGCCGACTCGAAGTCGCGCGCCGTCTCGTCGAGCATTACGTTCGTCAGCTCGTCCATCGCCCCGCGCATCGCGCTGAATGCGGTCGAGTAATCGGCTGAATACAGTCGCCAGGCCGCGTCGCCGTCAAGGGCCGTCAGCAAGCCGATGATAGTCGCGGTATGCCGGGTGAGCGCGGCATAATTGTCATGAAAGACGGTAAATGACTCGTTCTGCTTTCTCCCGGCTTCCTGATACACTTTCTCGAAAACGGAAAACCGCTCATTGATCTGCTTCAGGTTAACGTCCGCATCTTCAAGATTCTTCTTGAGAGCATCCTGATTGCCATTTCGAATATTCTGCAGGCACAGGGTGAGCGCGAGGGTTGACTGATAGGCGTCGCGGTCGGCTTCTATGAGCTTGTCGATCCCGACGAGTCCCTGATTATAGATATCTCCCGTCGCGCGGTTGATTACCCTGAGCGACAGAAAAATGACACAAAAGCCGATGATAAAGATCCCGATAAGCAGCGAAAACGCCAGGAGCAACTTGATCCGGACCTTGATATTACCGAGTAAGGACATTCCGTCCCTCCTTTTCCAAGTATTTATACCAAGTATTGCGGATTGTACGGAAAAAAGCAAAATTGACAGGGAAATTGCTTCGCGCTACAGTTACGGTATGCAGGATTTAACAGAGGCCTTGCTTGGCTCCCCCGATTTCGCCGGATTCCTCTTTAACAACCTTTCAACCGCGATTTTCCTGGTCGACCGGAACTTCCGCGTTCAAAAAGTCAACGATGCGTATCTCGCGCTCTTTTCCCGGGAGGAATCGGAATCCATTAACCAGATCTGCGGGAACGCGATTGGTTGCTCTTTTTCCGTGGAAAGCGGGCTTGAGTGCGGCTCGACACCGGCCTGCGCGGATTGCGCCTTGAGGAATTCCGTCCTCGCATGCGCCGCAAGCTCCGAAACCGAAACAAAAACCTCTTACCTTTCCCGAACTTTTTACATTGCGCATAATCCCGTTCACAAGCACCTTCGGATTAAAACACGACAGTTTTATTGGAACACGGAACCGCTTACGATCATCGCAATTGATGACGTTACCGAACTGGAAACGCAAAAAGAACGGATTCAGGATCTCGCAAACCGAGATCCCCTGACGAACCTCTTCAACCGCCGGTATTTTTTCGAGGTAGGCGAAACCATTTTCCAGAACGCCACACGGGGAAGCATCAGCATCGCGGTGGCAATGTTCGACATTGATTTATTCAAGCGCATAAACGACTCGCGCGGCCACGCGGCAGGCGACGCGGTGCTTCGGGCGGTATCGGACACGCTTGCGAAAAACCTTCGGAAAGCGGACATTCTCGCGCGCTTTGGCGGCGAAGAATTCTGCCTGCTGATGCACTGCCACGAACCCGAGGATTCCTATACCGTAATCGACAAGCTGCGGCTCTTCGTCGAGCGGCAGGTAATCATGTACGAAGGCAGCAAGCTGACCGTAACGATCAGCGCCGGGCTTACGGCAAAGCTCGAAACGTCGCTCGAGGCCATGATCACGCGGGCAGACGAAATGCTCTACCAGGCGAAAAAAAATGGCCGCAACAGAACCGAGGAATATACCGGCTGAGCCGTTCAGCGCCGGGTCATCTCGGAAAGCGAAATATACGGGTTCCGGTATTGATAGTCATCTCCCGGCTTCTGCTTGCGGAACCGTACGGCTTTCGACGGGCAATAATGAATGCAGGCGAAACAAGTCGCGCAGTTTTTTTTGTCAGTCCATCCAGGCGTGTTGCCTTCCTTCGAAATCACATTCATCGGACAAACGCGCGCGCAAACGCCGCATCCGGTACACTTCTGTGCGTCCACCTTCATGTCAGTAAACCCGAGCGCAGAACGGCAAACCCAGCGCATGACGGGCGTAACGACTCGCGCAAAGGGCGCGCTTCCATCGTCAAAACGAGATTCCCCCGCACGGATGATCCGCGCAACTTCACCGATTCCCGCCTTCGCTGTTTCGACCAGCTCTTCCTGGACTGCTTTCTCGGTCGGAAAGACTATGCTGTTATCCGGCATCACGAACCGGAAATGTCCCGCGAGCACGAGATCCTTTGCCGCGAGCTGCCGCCGCGCGGAAGCAAGTACGCCCCAATCATTTGCGCCGCAGGTGCCGAGCGTATATAGCTTCGTGTCGGGAGAAACGGAGAGACGGGACAGAAAGGACCGAACCGGTTCGGGGAAATCGACAAAATAAACCGGAAAAGCGAGAATTACCCGATCGGCCGCGCTTGTTACCGGCTCATCCCGGGCAAAGTCCGCAATCGCCGCAAGGGTCGAGCTGTCCGAACCTGTATTCAGCGCCTGATTAAGACCCTGAGCAAGAAGCAGGGTATTCCCCGTCCCGGAAAAATAAAAGATCTCTGTACGCATGCGTCGCTCCTTTTGTTCTGCCATACTTCCGCACTCGCTATTGTGCATATATGCACACGCGTGCATAGTACAAAAGAAAAAGAAGCACGTCAATCCATTTTTCCGCTTTCCTCCCGGCAATCAGGGCAAAACTGGTCCAGCATTGACTTGACCATACCGGTAATGTCCTCAAGCCTGTGCAGAAACGCATAGCCGTCGAAGGTATACACCGTGTTCCGCGACTTTTTTTCCGCGGAGAGGATTCCCGCATCTGCCATTATCTTGAGATGCCGCGAGATAACCGACCGGTCCTGGGTAAAGGCCCGGGAAACCGTTCCGACATCGCTTGGTCCCGTTATGGCGAGAAAGCGTAAAATCTTTACCCGTGAAGGCTCGGAAAGGATTTTGAAGAGATCATTATCGATAATGCGGTCAAGACCGTCTGCGTATGCTTTGTCGTCCATTGCCTGCCTCAGCACGATTCACGGAAGAGCATAGAAGTCGGCAGCGTGAGGTTAACTGCGTCCGAATTCTGCCCGCCGGATTTGCGGATTATCATTTCTACAGCCCTGCGTCCCATTGCAGCTTTCTGGACGTTTATCGTGGTAAGCGGAGGATTCGTGAATTCCGCCATCTCGATATTGTCGATGCTGATGATGGCGACCTCGTCGGGAATCGGGATGCCGTTCTTGTTGAGATACCGGAGAATGCCGATCGCAACCTCGTCACTTCCGGCAAATACGGCCCGCGGCTTTTTCGTTCCCCCGAACACACCGGAAGCCGCCTCAAAGCCCGAACGCATATCGTTAGCCGCGACGACGAGAGCAGTCTCCGCCTCGCGGAGCCCGCGGTCGCGGTATGCCTGCCTGAAACCGGTTATCCGGTTATCAGACTCGCCGATATAGACGATGTCCCGGTAACCGAGGTCCAAAAGATGCGCTGTTGCCGCGCGCGCCGCTTCCTGCCTGTCGAAGGTGACCGACGAAAGCCCCTCGCTTTGCCACTCGACGCAAACGATATTCGGAATACGCTCCCGCATGTTGAGAATGACGCGGCGATCCTCGTCGGTCGAGATGCTCTGGTCGAGCGAAACGAGGATGAGCCCGCAAATCTCCTCCCGGTGTATGAGTTCGTTGAAAATAATGGGATTCTTGAGGTCATTGAAAAAACGGATAAAGCGAATGTGGTGGCCATTCTCGTGCGCCGCGGCATGGATGCCCGCGATAATCTCGGCGTAGTATGGCCTCAAAAGAACATCTGCGGAGTTGAGTACTATCCCGATCTGCCGCGTGGCAATCGAGTCGCTCTTGCCGCGCATCAAGCCCTGCGCGAATTTATTCGGGCGGTACCCAAGCTCGTCGATAGCCTGAAGGATACGCGCACGCGTTTCGGGAGCGACGGACCGGCCCGTGTCATTCAATACATATGACACGATGCTCCGGGTTACCCCCGCGTGCCGGGCAACATCGTCCTGCGTCACGCGCGTTCCGTTCGATCCGTCAGCTTTCATGTCACCAGAATATGCAGATAGGAGAGAAAATGCAAGGGGAGCGCATTAATCATCTATCCTCCGTCTCAGTACCGTGTAAGCATAGGGCCCGAGAGAAACGTGTGCGGGCGATCTTTCGCCCGTCAGAGCGTTTTCCAGCGGTATCGCGTTTTTTCCCCTCACGACGCGCGCCTTCCCTTCGGTAAAGTTAAGCACGAATAAATACTCATACCCTTCTTTTTCGCGGCGGCAAACGCTGACGCCTTTCGGGAGCTTCCAGTCCACACACGGCTCGACCCCGGAATCGGCGCAAATTTTTCCGTACAGTGCGTCGAGAAAATCCTCACCCGTCCGAGCGCCGACATAAATCGCCCTGCCGTTCCCAAAACCGTTCTCGGTAACTGCGGGCGTGAATGCGAGGGACCCCGAGCAATAGGTCGCGTGCGTTTTCGCCGAATGGCTCCTGATAGAGTCGGCGTAATGCGTTACCGCGTACTTTTTACCCCGATACGCAATTGCCTGCTTTTCGCCATCGACGACGGTATCGGTAAATTCAACGGCAAGCCCGAAAACGTCCGTGAGCGAGCCCGGCACGCCGCCGAGGGCGCAGAGGTCCGAGCCGTCGACGAGTCCGGTCAGGTACGTCGCGACGACGGTGCCTCCGGAAGAGACAAACGAGCGAATGCGATCCGCGACGCTGTCCTTGAGCATGTACAGCATGGGAATGACGACGATTTTATACCGGCCGAAATCTCGCGAGACGCTGTCGATCACGTCGACGGCTATATTTCGTCGCCAGAACGCAGCGTGATGCGCCATGCACGTGACCTGATAATTTTTCCCGACGCTCCGCGCCATTTGCGCTGAATCGAGCGCCCATGAGCTTTCGAAATCGTATACGACGGCGACGGACGCGCTCGTGGCAGATCCTGCAACGCCGGAAAGGTGCGAGAGTAGCGAACCGACGCGCGACACTCCCTCGAATATCCTCGTGTCCGCGCTTCCCGAGTGCCCGATCACCGCGTCATGGAATTTTTCCTCGCCGCCGCGGCTTTGACGCCACTGAAAATATTGAACGGAATCAGAGCCATGCGCAATTGCCTGAAGTGACGCGAGCTCGTGCATCCCCGGCTTTTTGGGCTTGCTCACGCCCTGCCAGTTCGTCGCTCCGGGCGTCGACTCCATCAGAAGAAACGGCTTGCCCTTATACGATCGCGAAAGGTCATGAACGAACGCGGTCTTTGCCGCGACCGCAACATCGTTCCCCTCGCGGTGCCACTCGGGATAACTGTCCCAGGAAATCATGTCCACGTACGGAGCGAATTTCCAGTAATCGAGACCGACGTCGGGATGCATGAAGTTCGTCGTTATCGGAATGTCCGGAGTGACTGCCCGAAGGGGAGCGGATTCCGCGCGAAAGAAATCAAGCGTCTGGTCGCTTGTAAACCGCTGCCAATCAAGCATGAGTCCGTTAATTGACCGATCGACGGGAAGAATCTCGTCCCAATCACCGAAGGTATGGCTCCAGAAATCTGTCCACCACGCGCGGTTGAGCGCGTCGAGCGTGCCGTAGCGCGTCTTGAGCCAGGCGCGGAACGCCGCGATGCAGTCGGGGCAATAGCACGGCATTCCGTTATATTCGTTCGATACGTGCCACATGATGAGCGCGGGATGCTTTCCGTAGCGCTCGGAGAGCTTGGCGTTTATTCGCGCGCACGCGGCGCGATAGGCCGCAGAGGTTCGGCAGTGATTGTGACGATAGCCGTGGCTCTCGCGACGGCCGTCCACGGTGACGCGGCACGCCTCCGGATATTTCTTCGACAGCCACGCGGGTTTCGAGCCGCTCGGCGTCGCGAGAATTACCCGAATACCCGCAGCATGCAGGCGGTCGAGCATCGCGTCGAGCCACTCGAAGCGATAGACGCCTTCCTCGGGCTCGAGCTTCGCCCACGAAAAGATGCCAACGCTCACCGCGGTAAGACCCGCCACGCGCATGAGCGAAATATCCTTTTCTATGACGCCGGGAGCGTCAAGCCACTGTTCGCAATTATAGTCGGCTCCGTGAAGAAGTCCTGTAAAAGATGTAGGTTTCATTTTGCTCATTTCCGCCTTATTGCTTCACTGCTCCCGACGTGAGTCCGTTCAGGATATGCTTTTGCGTCATGAAAAACAGGACCACAACCGGAAGCGCCGCAACGACGGTACCCGCGGTCACGATACCCCAATTGGTGTCGAACCGCTGCTGCGTAAACTGGTAGATTCCCACCATCACGGTTATCTTGTCATTACCCTTCAGCAAAAGATTCGCGATGATAAAATCGCCGTAGGTTCCCATGAATGCAAGAATGCCGATCGTGACGACTATCGGCCTGATCACCGGAAACACGATCTTCCAGAACGTCTGCCAGTACGAGGCCCCTTCCATGATCGCCGACTCGTCAAGCTCGAAGGCTATCGTGTCAATGTATGCCTTGACCATGAGCGTATTGATGCTCATTGAACCGGCGACGTATATGCAGATGAGTCCTCCGTGCGTGTTGAGCCCGATTGCGGGCAGGTACGTGCCGAACTGCTGCATCATCGTGTAGATGGCAATCATCGCGAGAATCCCCGGGAACACGTTCAGGATCATGATCGAAAGCATGATCGCCCGCTTGCCCTTAAAGCGAAAGCGAGAAAGCGCATAGGCCGTGATGCACGTTATTACCACGATAAGAGCAACAGAAATTATCGATACCTTAAATGAGTTCAGCATCCACAGCGGAAAATTGAGCGTCTCGTTCATCAAGAGGTCGTGATAGTTCCCCAAGGTCAGTACCTTGGGAATCAAGTGCGCACCGAGCAAAGACTTCGCTGCATTGAACGACGTGGACACTACCCAGAAAAACGGCAGAACTGCGAACGCGATCAGGACTATCGCGAAAATATACTTAATCATCATCGTTGCCCGGTTTGTTCCTGGTTTCATGTTAGGAAACCTCCTTAAGCGCGCGCGTATTGATCGTCTGGAAGAACACCATGAGCGACACGAAGATAAAGAGCATCACCGTTATCGCGGCCGAGAATCCGTAGTCGGCGGCGTTTGCCGTGGAAAAACCGAGCCGATAGATAAACGATATCAAAAGATCCGTGTGGCCCATCGGCACGAGCGTGTCCGCCATCGCGGGAAGCCCTGCGTTAAAGCCCCAAACGAGCGTGAAGTTATTGAAGTTAAAGCTGAAGGACGCGATGAGAAGCGGTCCCAGAATCCTGAGCAGCATCGGCAGCGTAATGGACTTGAGCGTGACGAGCGGCCCCGCCCCGTCGATGTCGGCCGCTTCGTAAAGATCCTTCGGAATCGATTTGAGCGCGCCGGACGAAAGAATGTAAAAATACGGATACGAAAGGTACACGTTGATGAGTACGATCGCAAATTGCGTCCAGCCCACCTCCGTGAAGAAATGAGGTGCAGAGCCGAATATGCTCGTGAGCAAGCCTGTCACTAGGCCCATGCGTTCGTTCAGGAGCGCACGCCATACCATGATGGAAACGAGAACCGGAATCGGATAGGGAATGATGAGAAGACTCCTTATGAGCCGCTTTCCCGGAAGGTCCTCGAATGCAATCGCGATTATGAGACCGAGTCCAAAACTGAAAAGCACGGAGAAAAACGCGAAGGCGAGGTTCCACACAATAATGGTTACCATCGGCCTTCGATACCCGTCGTTCCCGGCAAATCTCGCATAATTGTCGAATCCGACATTTACCATAAAGCCGGGAGTAAGGATCGCGCCGGAATCCGCTGTAAACGTACCGTTTTTCTCGCGATACACATCACCTGTTTCCACCGAGGTGAAAGTTCCTGTCGCCTGATCGTAAGTGTATGCAGTCTTCGTGATCGCGGCCTCCCCGAGGCCCTGTATCGCAATCGACTGCGCGCTTGGCCCGAACTTGAGTGCTCCGAGGGCGTCGATTCCCTGAACGACCTCGACCATGTCGACCGCCTTGAAGTCCGCTATTTCGGCCGGCGGCTCCTCAAGGGCGCCCATCGCCTCGAGTTCCTTTCCCTGTTTCGCCAGGAAGTAATTTCCCTCTTCATCGGAAAGGAGAAGAAGAAATTCGCCCGATGCGTTTTTATACGCGGTCCAACCATAGGTCGTCGCGTCTTCAGGGATATATTTCTGATCCAGTATTCGCTGGATTGCCTGCTGTTTTGTAAGGAGGTGCCCGCCGCTCATATTCGTGAACGAAAGGAACACCGTATATACGATTGGATATACCGTAAAAAGAACGGCGAGCAAGATGCCAACCGTCATCCACCGATACGGGGAAAGGGATTTCCGGAGAAAAACCAGGGCGCCGAAAACAACGCATGCGCCAATAAACGAAGCGAGCGGATAAAATCCGTCGCGGATCATCCTGAACATCAGGAAGGATCCAAGGAAAACAAAAAGACCGACAAAGGCCAGTCGCATGTATCGATTCATTCAAAACCACCTGGGAAAGTTGTCGCGCGGGATTTTACCCCGCGCGACACGGGGATTGTTGCCTCGAATTACTTCTTGGCCTTGATTTGCGTCTCGATCTGAATCTTTGCGTTCGCGAAGGCTTCCTGAGGCGTCTTCTTTCCGGAGAAGGCAAGAGCAGTGCCATTTAACCATGCGTCCCAGACATAGCCCATTGCGGGAATGGACGGCATCGGAATGGCATTGACGCCCGCAGCCGCAAAGCCGGCGGAATCCGCATCCTTAACCTTTTCAGAAATCGATTTCCAGGCGGACGGACGCTGCTCCGCGTTAAAGATGAGCTGCATGTTCGCTTCGTTCGCGATGTACTCGGTGGCAAACGCCTGTGCGAGCAAAGCCTGCTTGCTTGAAGCGCTGATGATCATTCCCTGCACGCCGAGGAACGGAGCTCCCGGCTTTCCGCCCTTCTTGGCGGCGGGGAACGGCGTGATTGCATAGTGCACTCCCGCGGTCTTGAAGCGATTAAGCGCCCAGGGACCGGTCATGATGAACGGGGCCTTTCCGCTCTCAAAAAGAACATGCGCTGCGTCCCAGTCGATCGCGTTCGGAACGAGACCCTGCTTGACGAGTGAGGTCATGAGCTCGAGGCCCTGAACCATGCCGGGATTCGCGATTTCGATCTTGTCGGCACTCAGGGAACCGTCGGCGTTCTTTCCGAAAATATTTCCGCCGAAGCTGGTATAGAACGGGTAGGAATTATAGGTCGCATCGGGGAAGCCCATGATGACTTCGCATTTCCCTTTTTTGATGAGATCATTTCCGATAGCGATCATTTCGTCCCAGGTCGCGGGGGCCTTGGGCACGAGGTCGGTATTCCGGAAGAAGCCGATGTTCTCGACGGCAAGCGGAACGCCATAGAGCTTTCCGTTATACATGAAGCCCTCGAGTGAGGGTGCGAGATAGTTTTTCTTCTTGGCACCGAGATTGACCGGCAGAACGGCGGCATTTTCAACGAGTGCGCCAAGGTTGTCATGGGGAATGATCGCGAGGTCGGCGCATTCCGCTCCGCCTGACGCGAGGAGGAACTGAGTGCGGATTTGACCCAGATCAACCAGGGAAACCTTTACCGGAATGCCATATTTCTTTTCGAACTGCTTTCCGATCTGGGTTAACACCTCGATACGTCCGTTGTCATACACCCAGATGTTCAGGGACTTTGCGGCAAGCCCTAAATCCTTTTTATCCTCCGCAAAAAACGGAGTCACGCTTGCAAACATCAGCACAGCGCACAGGATTACTTTCAAACCATTTCTCATCATACTCATTCCTCCATCGTTAGAATCAACACGTGTTATCAACACGCGTTGTTTTATTTTAAACCGGAAATTTCCGGTTGTCAAATTTTCTTTCGCTATTCTTCCCGGAAAAACTTCAGGTCGTCGAAGTTTCCCCAGGTACCGCTTGCCGACTTGATCGTAATAACGACGGTACACCCGGTGGCCGTTACCGGAATATCAGTAATCGTATATTCCTTCCATTGTTGCCATCCAGTATTCGTGATCTCGGTTTTTATTGACCCGGTTCCACCGAAATCCCGGGCTGAAATACTCAGGGCCACATCGCCTCCGCCTCCCATCGCCCACAGGCTAAAGGTATACTTGCCGGTCGGTAAATCGGTAAACCGGTATCGAAGCTCCGAAGTAAAGGGGTTGTCGAGCCAGTATTTATACGACCACTTGCCGGAATGCGCATTTGCCGAGTTGCTCTCCACAAAACAAGCCGTAGAGGAGCCGTCGAGAATCCATCCCGAAAGAGAACCGGTCTCGAACGAGGGATCGGAAAACAGATTTCTGAGTTTGGTAAAGGTAACCGCAGCCCGAACGGGAACGGCGGCGTCACGCAATTTTCCGGAAACCTCAAGACGCCCCGACTCAACGCGCTCTTCGGGAAAAAAGGGATCCCACAGCACGATCGCGGGTTTGATCGTTCCGTCCGAATATACAGCCATCACCTTTTGGGGTAACCGGAAGGGATCCCCGACAACTGTTGTAAGCGCGAGTTCCTCGGCGGCAACGGGCACCGCAAGCGCGACATTCCCCGTTTTGCCGTACACACGGGAAAACACCGTGAGGGAATCAAGGGCATGGCCCGAAAGGTCAAAAAGAGCCTGATTTTCCCAGGAACAACCTTCACCCACCTTCCAGCCGACGCCGGCCGCGGGAATCCAGCACGGTTCCCAGTAGAAAACGCCGAGCCCTTTTTTTTCCGGTGCCGCAGCAACGGCAGCAAAAAGATCCCGTATAAAAGTTGCCTGGCCCTGAACGGATGGCTGATACCCGCCGTCTGCCTCAAGCGACATTTTGAACATATTTCCGGTTGCATCGCCATCTTCGAGGGTATATGCGTACGCCGTCTCGACAACGGCAAGTTCTTTTCCATACCGCTTCGAAAGATCCGCAAGATTCGCCGAAAGCCCCTTCATTGGCCCGTGCCAATACGGATACCAGGAAAGACCGATCACGTCAAAATCGACTTTTCGTACATCGAGCTCATCAAAAACAGCGCGATACAGGGCATTATCCCCGCCATTTGCAAGATGTATGACGATTTTTATCTTTTTCCCCTTGGGCGTCGCATCGCGAACCGCGCGTGCACCCGAAGAAAGGAGTGCCGCAAAGCCGTCATACCCGCCAATCGACGCGTCCGACGGCCCTTTCCAGGTTTTACCGTCCGGCCAGAGCATACCGCCATTTGTCTCGTTCCCGATTTGCACCATATCGGGAAGCGCCCCGGCATCCCTCAGGGCGACGATTGAGTCCCGGGTATACGCATATACTGCCTGTTCCAGGTCTTTTCCCGAAAGATTCTTCCATAATGCGGGTTTATCCTGTTTTGACGGATCGGCCCAAAAATCACTGTAATGAAAATCGACGAGCACCTTGAGTCCGAGTTTTTTCGCCCGAAGGGCAATCGCTATTGTCCGTGCAAGCGTAGAATCACCGCCCCCGAGTGGCGCACCATCGGCGTCCACGGGATTATTCCAGACACGAAGACGAATCCAATTGACGCCATTGTCCCGGAGAATGGCGAGCGCATCTTTTTCGATACCACTGCGGTCGTAAAAGCGCACGCCGTGCTCTTCCAGTGAAGAAAGAAAAGAAACGTCAGCTCCGCGGATAAAATCCCGCGAAAGTCCCTCAATCGGGGTAATCGTCACCTCGGCCGCAAGGCCTGCAAGGGTTATTATTACAAAAAAGGCGATTACGATCACACGAGCGGATTTCTTCATACTGTTCTCCTGTTCTCTGAAAGGCAACGCGCGTTGCCTTCGCGCGTTGCCATCGATAAATCATACGCTCCAAAAATCTCGCTGTCAATGAAAAACTCATCTCCTGAAGGACCGGTAAACCCGCATTGCCTTGCATCTTTGTTTTTTTTGGGAGACACTATATGAAAGGAGCACAGCCATGCCCGATAAATTCAAGAATATAGCCGTCCTCATCGACGCCGAAAACATCTCTCACAACTTTCTCGAGGATATTTCGGAAAATATAGCGCTCTACGGCATTGTTTCAGTCCGCAGGATTTACGGAGACTGGACCTCGGAAAAGATGAAAGGCTGGAAGGCGCTGCTCCTCGAATACGCCATTCAACCCATTCAGCAATTCAGCAACACGGTCGGAAAAAACTCGACCGACAGCGCGCTCATCATCGACGCGATGGATCTTCTGTATCTCCAGCATTTCGACTGCTTTTGCATTGTCTCGAGCGACAGCGACTTTACCCGGCTCGCGAGCAGAATCCGCGAACAGGGAAAGTACGTGGTCGGCATCGGCGAGAAAAAAACACCGAGTTCCTTCGTGAATGCCTGCAACGAATTCCTCCACATCGAGCCTGCGGGGCAGGAACGAAAGGAGCTGAAGAACGAGCGCAAACCGAATGAAAAAGTAAATAAAACTGAAATCCTGCTCGAGCGGGCCGTTGACCAACTGGCCGACGCCTCGGGATGGGTGATGCTCTCGCAGCTCATGCAGTATATCAGGCAGGTAAAACCCGACTTCGACCTTCGCGATCTCGGCGTGCGAAAACCGCTCGATTACTTCACGAACCGGAAAGAGCGCTATCTTGTCCAGAAGGAACGCGAGGACGCGCCGAGCGCAATTTTTATCTCGCGGGTTCGGTAGGGAAGAGCAGTCCATGGAAATGAGAACTATCGACCTTCTCTCGAAGATTTATGACCGGGATCCGGAGACGGGTAACTTCATTATCAAGCTCTCGATCAACGAGTACACCGACATATTCAACGAACTTGATCCGTCGCCCTTACGGCGCCGGGACGTCGCGCAGCCGGTCGTCGATTTCCTCGACGACTGCTCGGCGGACATTCCGCTCAAATACAAATTCGAGCTCCAGATCCTGTGCCCCCGAGAGATCATGAACGAAGGCCGCGAACACCGCACGATGAACGGGCTCCGGACCTTCTTCAGCTACATGGTGCTTATCTACAAAAAGGACCTCAGGGTCTTGAGCCAAAAAGCCCTGATGTATTTCGCGACCTCCATCGTTCTGATCGTGGGATCGCTGTACACGAGCGCGCGATTTCCGAGCGACCTCTTTTTCAAAACCCTCGTCGAGGGCCTTTCGATCGGCGGCTGGGTATTCCTCTGGGAAGCAATCGTCCTTTCGTTTTTCAAGAGCCGAAAAATCCGCATCAAGCGGGCACGATACCGGAGGCTTCTCGCCGCGCCGGTATCGTTTATCTATCAGACCATCAACTGACCGCTAGAAGCCCGCGAGACGCCCGAGCTGGAACACGAGTGCCGAAACAAGCCAGGCGATTCCGGTCTGGAAGACAACCGCGGCGACGGTCCACTTGAGGCTGCCGATCTCGCGCCGGGTAGCGGCAACCGCCGCAACGCAGGGCGTATAGAGCAGCGTGAAAGTCAGGAACGAAAGGGCGCTGAGCGGCGTGAAATACGCAGCGAGCCCGCCGGGAAGGACGACGGAAAGAGTGCTGATTACCGCTTCCTTCGCGGTAAACCCGCTCACGAGCGCGGCGACCGACTGCCAGGACGCGAATCCGTTCGGCGCAAAAACCGGCGCGATGAACGAGCCGAGCGACGCGAGAATACTCGCCGAGCCGTCGCCCACGACCGTGAACGTCCAGTCGAGATTCGTCAAAAGCCAGATAACGAGCGAGCCGATAAAAATGATCGTGAAGGCCCGGCCCACGAAATCCTTCACCTTTTCCCACAAATGCAAGACGACTGTCTTCGGCGACGGGAGCCGGTACACCGGCAGCTCCATGACGAAAGGCACCGAATTGCCGCGAAAGACCGTCCGCTTGAGAACAAGTCCGCTCGCGACCGCGACGAGAATGCCTCCGAAGTAAAGGGCCCCCATAACGAGCGCGCCATGGCGCGGAAAAAACGCAGCGCAAAAAACTGCATAGACCGGTACCTTTGCCGAGCATGACATGAACGGAGTGAGAAGAATCGTCATCTTGCGGTCCCGATCGCTCGAGAGCGTGCGCGCGGCCATGATAGCGGGAACCGAACAGCCGAAACCGACGAGCATCGGAACGAACGAGCGTCCTGAAAGGCCGATCCTGCGCAAAAGCGAATCGAGGACAAACGCCACGCGGGCCATATAGCCGGTGTCCTCGAGGAGAGACAGGAAGAAAAAGAGAATCGCGATGACGGGCAAAAACGAGAGAACGCTTCCCACGCCGGCGAGAGCGCCCGAGACAACGAGAGAGCGCATCCAGCCGCTCACCCCGACGGCGGCGAGAAACGAGTCCGCGAGCGCGACGCCAGAATCGATGGCGAAAGAAAGCGAGTCGCTGACAAACGAGCCGACGGGCCCGAAGGTAAACCAGAAAACCGCGCACATGATCGCGACGAAGATCGGGATGGCGAGCACGTTGTTCGTCAGGACGCGATCAAGAGCCACGGACCTCGCCTGTTCGCGAGATTCCGCACGCTTTGTCACGCACGTGCGAACGAGATTTTCGATAAACGAATAGCGCATATCGGCGATTGCGGCCTCGCGATCGGTACCGAGCGCATCTTCCATTTCCTTGATGATGCGTCCGATGATATCGCGGTCAGTCGTCGTCAGCGATAGAGCTTTCTCGAGCGGCGAGTCGCCTTCGATAAGTTTCGTCGCCGCGAAACGGGGCTCATAGCCCGCCGCGCGCGCGTTCGCCTCAACGAGGTGAGTTATCGCGTGAAGGGCCTTGTGTACCGCACCGGAGCAAAAATCAATCCGCCTTCCAGCGGCTCCCTCGGGAACCTTCCCTGCGGCCGCATCAAGAACGCGCTCGACAAGCTCGGCGACGCCCTCGTTCCGGTTTGCAGAAATCGGCACCACGAACACGCCGAGCTCCCGCTCAAGACGCGGGATGTCGATGGAGCCCCCGTTCGAGCGAACCTCGTCCATCATGTTGAGCGCGAATACCATGGGAATCCCCAGGGTCATGAGCTGCAAGGACAGATACATGTTGCGCTCTATGTTCGTCGCGTCGAGTATATTAAGAATCACATCGGGTTTGTTTTGCACGAGAAAATCGCGGGTAACAACTTCTTCGGCAGTGTACGGCGAAAGCGAATATATTCCGGGAAGGTCTACCACCGTCACATTGTCATGCTTTCGTATGCGGCCTTCTTTTTTCTCGACGGTAACGCCGGGAAAATTGCCGACATGCTGGTTACTGCCGGTGAGCTGGTTAAAAAGCGTCGTCTTGCCGCTGTTCTGATTACCCGCGAGGGCGACGGTTATATTCATACGGCGGCACGCTTCATTCGGATTATCCTGGCGTCCTCACCGCGAATCGTAAGCGCATAGCCGCGAAGAAAAAGCTCAATCGGGTCGCCGAACGGCGCAACTTTACGCACCGCGACATGCGTCCCCGGCGTCAGCCCCATATCAAGAAGACGACGTCTGAGAGCACCACTCCCGGTAACAGAATCGATGATGCCTGACTCACCCGGCACAAACTGATCTAAACCCATATGTTAACCTCGCATTACATTCAGTATACAAATTATGAGTTGTTTAGTCAAAGGATTTGGGATATATTCTATGCATGCCCGACTCATTGAGCGCGTCCAAACAGGATTACCTTGAAACCATCCTTGACTTCACCGCAGAATCAGGACAAGTTCGCTCGATAGATATTGCAAGAACGCTTGGGGTTTCGCGCGCGAGCGTCAATAAATCCCTCGGAGTTCTCAAGGAATCAGGACTCATCGAACACGAGCATTACGGCGACGTCAAGCTTACCGATAAGGGTCTCAGAGCAGCCCGACAGGTTCGATCGCGGCACAACAACCTGAAAACCTTCCTTACTACCGTTCTTGGCGTTACGCCCGAAACCGCCGAGCAGGATGCCTGCAGGATGGAACATGCCATTTGCCGGGAAACGGCGACAAAACTCGAGGAATATCTGAATAAAATCCTTGGCTCGCACGAAGCAGGCACACCTCAAGAGGCGCCGAACCCTGACCATTCCTGATCGCTCTGGCGCGCAACCCCGCGATAAAACACTTTTTTTCACTCCCCCTCTCTCTCAAGAATCCTTAAGCACCTATTGTTTACAGTTTAAAAAAGCTCGCATAACACGGTGCGTTTTAGTCGATCAAGCCTTGCCTTTACTTCACTTCATGGGTACATTCAATACCGCCTGACGATGATCTTCGGTAGCAATCTCCTCCGATTTGTTTTCCCGCACGAATCGTCCTATACTTAATTTTAAGAGTTTCTGATAGCAATTGTCCGGGAGAGACTGCCGTTCCATGGCCGCCTTTGTTGCCGGAAACATTGAATAATACACTGATCTAAAGATTTCTGAAGGAGCATACATGAACACCGGGATGCCGGGGTATCAGCCCCCGCCACAGATAGTAGAAAACATACAGGATTATTACTCCGCGATTCTAGAATATTATGACGAGCTTTTTCCCGTACCCGAGGCGATCGTTTCCTTCTTCAGGACGCTTCAAGAGGAACAGCGCAAGTCATTCGGTTCGGATCACCCGCCATTTGCCCGTTACCTTGGAATCGGCTGCGCGACGGGAACGCTCGAGAACAAGCTGTCGGGACCGGGTCTCGACATTACCGGGATAGACCGCAATCCAGAAATGATAGAAACGGCGATTCGCCGAATGAAACGCGGATTTTCGACGACGCGCTTTTTCGAAATGTCCACGCTTGACATGGTCCGTTTCCTGAAGAAAAAATCCTTTCAGATTATTGCGTGTCTTGATAACACGCTTCCATTCATCGCGGATGAAACCCTTCTCCGGAAGTTTTTCCACGACGCGCGGGAGCTTCTGGCTCCCGGCGGAAACCTCGTCATCAACACGATCAACTTCGATTCCATCACGCAAATCAAGCCCTCGCGGCTCCCGGACCGAAGCTCCGTGCGCGTAACCCTCAAGCAGGGATTTATACCGGATTCCGACGGAACCTTGATTCTGGACGCAGCGCTTGAGCTCGGCAACGGCAGGCGCATCGCGCTCCAGCGTGGAACGAAAATCTTTCCGCTTACGACCGGCGATATCGAAACGCTCGCGCGCGAGGCCGGGTTTACCACCTGCGCGCTCGCGGGTTCCTACGCGAACACCCCCTGGACACCCGAAAGCGCGGAAAGCATTATCACGCTTGGATAAAAAAAAGGGCCCTGGCGGCCCTTTTTTTATAACTTACGGTACTCACTACTCGCGCGAAGCGCGCCAATTTTTTTTGCCTGTCTCTTATTGAATTTTCCACTTTCCCTCAACGCGTACCATGCGAGATGACGGAATTTCCAGAATGCGCCCATCTTCCCCAAGCAGGCGAATCATCCGGGTAAGGGGATTCACCTCCATCACGCGAAAGTTTGCCTCATCGTAAAAGAGCCTGATTCCCTCGTTCGGAAGACTCTTCCGTTCCTCGCAATACCAATCATGCTCGTACGAAAGGCAACACAGGAGCCTTCCGCACTGGCCCGAAATCTTGAGCGAGTTGAGCGAAAGGTTCTGGTCCTTTGCCATCCGGATGGACACGGGCCTGAGCTTGTCAGTGACCGAGTGGCAGCAATAGGGACGACCGCACACGCCAAGGCCGCCGGTAATCCGCGACTCGTCGCGCACGCCGATTTGCCTGAGCTCGATGCGCATCTTGAATATGGCGACGAGATCCTTGACGAGGTCGCGGAAGTCGACGCGATTCTCGGCGCTGAAAAAGAAGAGTATCTTCGGCTCGTCGAGCAGATAGTGCGTCGCGATAAGCTTCATGTCGAGCCGGTGCTGTGTTACTTTCTCGCGAAACACCTTGAAGGCCTTGTCCTCGCGCTCGCGATAATCCGCAGCTCTGGAAAGATCGGTCTCGTCGGCCGTCCGCTCGATCACGACAACGTCGTCGGGCCTGATGCCGATGGGAACGCGAATCTTGCCCATAACGAGCGCGAGATCCTTTCCGTAACGGGTCGGCACCAGCACGTACTCGCCAGGCTTCACCTCTAGGGTCGGGTGCGTCGCGTACAGGCTCTCGCTCGAATACTCGAGCTTGAGATGGTAAAGCGGGTCCGGGTACACGTAGTTGCCGGACGCAACTTCTATCGTTTCACCCTGAGGGTCTTCCAGACTCGAAAGATCCTGGGATATATCATCATTCTCGAACGCTGAATCCATGCGTTTCCTTACCTTCGGTCGTCAGGACATCAAGTCCACCAACAACCCGTTGATTTCTTCGATCCTTTCCAGCAACCCGAGTTGCGAGCGCTGATTTGAAAGGATCCCTGCAGCCAACTGCTCCAGCTTCTGGTCAATCACCTGCACCTGCGTGAATTTCTTGCGTTTGAGGATGTTCCCCCCGGAGGTGCTTTCGGTGATAGTGTACGTCCGGTCGACCACATAGCGGACGAAAGACCGGACGGCATTCTTGTATGCCACGATATTGTCGGGCAACGGCTTTTCCTTCAGGCTGTCTCCGGCCGAGTGAACTTCATCGAGAAGGGCCGAGAGAATCTTTTCCGGAGGAAGGCCGGCGAGATGGGCGGGAATGGAATGGATATCGGCTGACGCCTTGGAAGAAAGCTCTTCCTTTACCAGACGATCAAAACGCCTGACTCCCGCTTTGTCCTTTTCTTTTTTATCCGAGGCCTTTACGGCCCCACCTGCCAGCGCGGCGCTACCCGCGATCGAAGCGAAAAACGGAGATGAGTCTACCGGACCGGGGCCCGCCATCAACGACCCGAGCCCTGGGACGGATACCGCGAAGACGCGAGCGAGGTTGCGCCAAGCGCGCGACGGTTATTGTACTCGGAAAGGGCTGCGTCAAACCGTTCCTGATCCTCGATCGCGAAACAGCGTCCGTTCAGGATTACCGAGTCCTCTACCTGCAGTCGTTTGGTAAGTACCGTACCGAGAACCATGCCGGTAGAAAGGATGGTGACGCCCTCAGGCGCGATAACGTCGCCTTGCACAACGCCGCCGATGGTGACAAAGAGCGAGCGAAGATCACCGCGAATGCGCGCATTTTCGCCAATAATAACGCGACCCGGCGTCTCGAGGTTTCCGTCGATATCGCCGTCTATCCTGATAAACCCGGAAATCTTGAGTTCCCCGCGAATAAATGCCCCGGGGCCAACTAGCGTATTTATCGAAACGTCTTCCTGAATTTGGAAAGCCACTTAAAACCGTCCCTATTTGCTTGCAGCGACCTTGATGTTGAGGTATTTCATCGGATCGACGACGTCCGATCCGATATGAACCTCGTAATGGAGGTGCGGACCGGTCGAAACGCCGGTATTGCCGATATATCCGATCACCTGCCCCTGCTGCACGTACTGTCCGCGCTGAACGCGGAAGGACTGCATGTGGGCATAGCGGGTATAAAATCCGTGCTTGTGTTTGATCAGCACATAGTTTCCGAATCCGGGATCATACTCGACGGTCACGACCTGTCCGTCAGCCGTCGCGAGAATCGGATCTCCCGTGCGATACGTCGAAAGATCGACGCCCTTGTGAATGTACCACTGACCCGTAAAGGGATGCCGGTTCTGGCCAAAGGTCATCGAAACGTGCCCAATACCGCCCTGGATGGGCCACAGACTCGGGATGTCCGAGAAAAGGGTATTCTGGGAATCGAGGAGCTTGCCCACTTCCTCGATCGGCTGCACCGAATTCTCCAGGAAACCGGTAAGGCGCTGAAGCTCGGCGATTTCCTTGACGGAGCCGGTCGCCGACTCCTTGACGTTGAAAAGGGAAGAAAGGTCGCCGTTTTGCATGCTGCTCTTCGACACCGTTGCGTTGGTATCAAGGCCGATGACCGAAAGGGTTCCGGAAAACGCGGACTGGAAGTTTTGCGCGGCGCGCAGAAGGTTCCCCGTTTCGTCCTTGAGGCTGTCGAGGCTTGCACGCGTTTCGCGGGATTCTTTTTCAAGCGAGGCGATGTTCTTTGCGGAAACAAGTGAATTCTGGGTAAACCAGAAAAATGAGGCGAAAATGCCGACGATGATCACAACGAAGGATACAAGAGAGAAAACCGTGGTCTGAAAATTTACAACGCGCTTCTGGGAATGCGGCACGACCATAATGGTGAGCTTACGCTTCCCGCCGCGCATGATCGCGGAGAACGCGTTACCGATGGCGGTAAAGCATTTTTTGAAAAACCGGCCGACAGAACGAACTATGTTGTTCTCGACCCGTTTGTAACCTCTGGTTCTGGGCACAATGCACTCCCTATCCGAACACAAACAAAACTTTTGGTATATAGTATCATAGAACAAAAATAACTGTCAAATCGCCAGAGGCACTAAACCCCGTTTTTTATTGACGGCGACCCGATCCTATGGTATTTTAAGTATAATCCTTATATCCAGTTTGGATATATCTTTTGGTCTGTTCAGGCCCAACTACTCTCGGATTGGATGTCAGCAATGCAATTTTTTGATACTCATGCTCATATTGGGCTTATCTATGACGACCCTATTGAGCAGCTTCGTGTAATTCAGGAAGCAAAACAAGCGCAGGTTTCCCGCATCGTGAGCATTTGCAACAGCCTGCACGATTTTAGCGTTGTCTATCCTACCCTCAAAAACGCGCCGTCGGTGTATCATGCCGTCGGTGTTTCGCCGTCCGAAGTAACGAACCCCGGAAAAGACTGGATCCGAACCGTCGAAGACGGTTTAAAACTCTCGAATGTCGTCGCGCTCGGCGAAATCGGGCTCGATTATTTCCGTAAATTCGGCGACAAGCGTTCACAGATTGAACTATTCATCACCCAGCTCGAAATCGCGAACAAGGCGGACGTCCCGGTAATTATTCATAACCGCGACGCGGGCAAGGACGTCCTCGACATTCTCGCCGAACGGCTTCCCGAGGCCGGTGGCGTGCTCCATTGCTACTCCGAAGATGCAGAATACGCACGCATCGCCCTCGATCTGAACCTCTATTTCTCGTTTGCGGGAAATTTGACCTACCGCAACGCCAGAAATCTCCACGAAACGGTTCTTACCCTGCCGATTGACCGCATACTGGTCGAGTCGGAAAGCCCCTTTATGGTGCCGGCAGAATTCCGCGGCAAACGCAACATGCCATCCTATACGCCGTCGACGGTAAAGTTCCTCGCAGAAATGCTCGAAATGGACCTTGAGGCGCTCGCCGCCCAGCTATGGACAAATAGCTGCAAGTTCTTCCGCCTTCCTGAATGACGGCTAGCGTTTTTTCGGGACCGGCGGAAGGCTGGACCGGAAAAGCCTACCATCCGGTCACGATCGGTTCCCTTGTTATCCCCGGAAACCTCTTTCTCGCCCCCGTGGCGGGCTATTCCGACCGCGCGTTTCGCGCGCTGTGCATCGAGAATGGCGCCGCCTTTACCTATACCGAAATGGTATCGGCGGAAGCGCTTGTGCGCGATTCGGAAAAAACCCATTTGATCATGCGCCGAGCGGCCAACGAAGAGCGCTACGCGGTGCAGCTTTTCGGCGGTGACCCCGAACGGATGGCTCTCGCCGTCCCCATTGCGCTCAAGGCTTCCGGCTGCGAATGCATCGACATCAACGCAGGCTGCCCGGTTCCCAAAGTATATAAAACCGGCGCCGGCTCCGCCCTGACCCGAAACCCCGAACAACTCGGGAGAATCGTGCACGCGGCGGTTACTGCGTGCGAATCCTACGCTGCGAACCTGAATCCGGTTCCCGTCACCGTAAAAATCAGATCGGGCTGGGATGACTCGGCGATCACCTGGAAAGAAGCGGCTACCGCGGCCATCGAGGCGGGAGCGAAGGCCGTCACCCTCCATCCGCGAACCAGGGCCCAGGGCTACGAGGGAAAATCCCGCTGGGACCTCCTCGCGGAGCTCGTCGAATATGTGCGATCAAAGTGGACCGGAATCCCGGTATTCGGTTCGGGAGACCTCTTTACGCCGGAATCGGCGAAGGCAATGCTCGCAGAAACCGATTGCGACGCCGTGATGTTCGCGCGCGGCGCCATGGGAAACCCCTTTATCTTCAAACAGGCACGCGAATTCCTGGAAACCGGCACCTACACCGAAATTCCTGCAGACGTCCGTATTGCATCGGGATGGCGCGAACTTGGCTGTCTCGTTGAAGATATAGGAGAAAACGTCGCATGTCGCGAAATGAGAAAACGGTTTTGCTCGTACTCAAAAGGCATCGAAGGCGGCGCGGCACTCCGGATGGCGCTCGTCAAGGCGTCCACCGTCGAAGAATATCGGGAAATCCTCGCAGGATTCGGCTTTTCGTTCCTCCGGACCTGACTTCCTCCTTGCCAAACAAATCGCTTGTGACTAAAATGGCGTATGGGTTTTCTGAACACGCTTCTTGTGTTTATCAAGGATTTTATCGAGAGCCTCTTCTCGTCATCCTCACCCGAATTCAAGAAAAAACAACAGTTAAAGAACCTCACAAACCAGCTCAAGTCAGTTGAATCTCCCCTTTGGAGACAGGACGGCTTTTTGCTTCCCACGTTTCCGGCAACCCTGAACCAGATTGCGCAGTTTATCCAACCCATAAAGACCATTCTCGACGCGACCATCGCAAGTACCGATCACCGGACGGCAGAACGATACCACGACTACCTGCTCGAGCTCGCCCTCACGGAGGAGCAGCGGACGGAACGGCACTCGTTTACCCTTCAGGAACGGGCCGAAGGCCTCGTCGCCCAGCAACTGAGCCCGGATCGGGTTATCGAGGAACAGGGGAAGCGCTTCGCCCAATTTTTACATGTCCTTGATACGCCGACCATGCGCCAGGCGGGCATCATCCTCCAAAAACTTGACGCACTGTCCGACTTTTGCCATTTCGACTTTAACTCCCTTTTTTCGTATTTCGATCCCGCGTTCAAGGCGCATATCGGTCACGACTCGACCGTCGAGTCCCCAACCTTTCACGCCGTAGAAGTAGTCGAGGTGATCCCGGTGCTCATGGATCTCTACTACCTCCTCACAAAACTCGACATGAACCAGTCGATCGTGGACATCGTAGCGATCCTCGATGCAAAGCGATCCGGAGTTCAACTCGGCGAGGATATTACCTCACGCATCCACCGCGTGTTCCAGGCGGTAATCTACCTTCTCCAGAAAAAGGTTTCCAAGGAATCGATTCTCGCGATCATTCGGGTCACCAAGGGAGATACGGACTTCGTGCCCGAGCAGCCGAAATACACGGTCGATTACGTCATGCAATACCGCGAGCGTCTTACCGAGTTTTTCCACAGCGACTCGCGCAAGCTCCTCAAGGAAAAAGAAGCGAACGAAATTCAAAACCTCATCACGGCAACCTTCGGGGACCGTGAACTCGAGACCATTCAGGGATACAACGAGACGACGAACCTCCTTATCCAGGAGTTCACCCCTTTTTCGCTTGAATGGATCAAGCCCCTCGAGGTTATCAAAACCTTTTCCCGTCATTACTTTGACCATCATTTCAAGCAGATTCTTCGTTCGGTTATCGTCGAGGGGTATTTTACCAACCGGACGCTCCAAAGCTCCCTTTCCTCTTCTTACTACTATTGCGAATCAATCGGATCAAAAATCGTCGATTTCGAGCAGCTTTTTACGGACAATCAGCCATGCAGCCTGAAAATTCTCACCGGATACCTTACCGAACTTGAAAAAGGCATGGACTTCGAAAAACCCTTGCGGAAAATGGTCGAGAACATGAATACCCATGCGCGTAACTTCGTGCAGCAGGCAGTAAACAACTACATGGAAGTGTTCAATTTCGGGCAAATCATCCTCGAAGACAACAAAAAATCGGTGCCCGATTACATCACAAATATCAGAACCCTTTCGGTTTCGACAAAAAACAGCGAATCGTTCAGCTGGCTGGAAAGAGAAAATGGAGTTTTTCGTAATTTCCTTGAAATAATGAAGAAGTATGCTATAGTGGGTACATTGTCTGTCCCCGCGAATCTGCAGGAACAAACGGAGAATTGAATAGACATGCCAAAACAAAAAAAGGGAAGCATCGGCGATGCATCTTCCGAGAAGCAGATATACGACCTCAAGCAGCTTCTTGAAATTTCAAAAAGCCTCAACTCGGTCATAGACTTCTCGACCCTGATCGAGGCTATTCTCTATACCTGCATGGGGCAGATGAAAACCCTCGGAGTCGCAATCTTTACCAAGAAAAACTTCGACGCCACGAGCTTTCAGCTGAACCGAAACTATTATGGCTTCGAACTTCGGAACGACTTCGAGTACTCAATCCCCGAGGAACACCCGCTCATCAAATTCATTTCCCATAAAAACGCCTGTATTACCGTCGACGACATCAAGTCTAGCGGACTCGAAGTAGACCGCTCAATCGAGGGACTGCTCGCACTCCAGCCCACACTGATCGTCCCGCTCAAGGCAAAAAGCCATATCTCGGGACTTCTCGTGCTTGGCGAACAAATCACCGCAGAACCCTATTCCGAATACGAAAAAGAACACATCATGAACATCGCCTCGCTTGCGGCCATCGCCATCAGCAACGCGGCGCTCCTCGAGATGACCACGACCGACATGATGACCCATCTCAAGCTCAAGCATTATTTCTATACCGTCATGATGAGCAAGCTCGAAATGAGCGATAACCAAAAAACGCCGCTTTCGGTTCTGATGCTCGACATTGACTTCTTCAAGCGCTTTAACGATACCTACGGACACGCGTGCGGCGACGTCGTTCTGCAGATGGTCGCGTCAGTCGTTCAGCAAAATACGCGAAACCAGGACATGGCTGCCCGCTATGGCGGCGAAGAGTTCGTCATCATGCTTTGCGACACCAACGCCGCAACTGCGGGAAAGATCGCCGAACGGATACGCAACTCGATCGAGAACCTCGATATCCTGTATGACGGGCAACACCTGAACCTCACGATCTCGATCGGCGTCGCGGAATACAAACAGGGAACGGACCTTTCCGCGCGCAGCCTCGTCGACCGTGCGGACAAGGCTCTCTATAACTCAAAGCAGACGGGACGAAACAAAGTCTCGATGGCTGAATAAAGACAACGCCGAAAAAGTGCCTTCTCGGGCACGTACCACTTGCCCCGAACGAAGCCTTACTGGTAGTTTCTTACCATGAGTTTTACGACACTGATCCGCAAGCCTTTCCGGTATGAATTCTGGAACGCCACGTTCATTCTTCTTGGCGTCAACCTCCTCGTGTTTCTCCTTAACTACGTTGCCCCCAACTCCCAGGCGTATCTCGCGCTCAATCCCGTGCTTGCCGTAAAGGGCGGAATGTTCTGGCAGGTCTTTACCTATCAATTCGTGCATGGGGGCCTTTCGCACCTTATCTCGAACATGATCGGTCTTTTCTTCTTCGGGATTGCCGTTGAGCGCCGGCTCGGCTCGAAAGAGTTTACGCTCCTGTATCTCCTTTCGGGGACGCTTTGCGGAGTTCTTTCGCTCGCGGTATATCTCGCAACCGGCATGACTGATGTCTTCCTGATGGGAGCCTCCGGCGCGGTTTTTGCGATTCTGCTCGCCTATGCGATTTTGTATCCGTCGTCGGTGATTTACCTGTGGGCCATCATCCCGATACCGGCGCCGCTCCTCGTCCTCGGATACGCGGCTATCGAGACGCTTTATCTCGTGACCGGAACCAATCAGGGCGTCGCCCACGGCACGCACCTCATCGGCCTCGGCGTCTGCTGGCTGTATTTTCTCGTCAGGTTCGGGATCAACCCGATCTCCGTATGGTTCAAAAAGCGGTGAAACACCCGCGCAAGACCGCCACAGCATTCCTCGCGACCTTTTTCGCAGCATGCGTCGGCGGCCTTTTTTTCTCTGGTCTTCCCGTTGCCGCCGAGGTACCCCGCGTAATACGAGTACCGGTATGGGTTTTTCTTGAGCCCGTCCCCGGCACGGGGTTCGACCCGCAGGGCGGCACGCAGGACACCTCGTCGGGAAACACGCAGAACAACACTCAAGGCGACGCAAACAGTGCCCGCAATACGCTGCAGGCTGAAACGCCCGCCGGTGACCTTCGGGCAATCGCGCGCTACGTTCTCGGCGGCATGATTTACGGGTGGCGCTTCACCTACACGCCGGGCGACCGCGGAAGAAAGGTTGCGGAGTATTTTACCCTCGAACCAGTCATGGAAATACCCGATGACGACCCGCGCTTTTCCCTCGAGGGACTCGACCCCGCATATCCGCGCGTATCGACCTGGGCTCAGTTTGTCCTGGATGACTCGGCGGCACGAAGAAACCTGTACTGGAAATCGGTGCAATTCAGATCTGCTGATGGAAGGGGATACGGGGACCGCGAGCGTGAAAGCGAAGGAATCAGGGACGCGTATTCCGATGCCGTTCGCTCGGCAGTGCGCGCCTATGCCCGCAAGCTCGAGAAAAACAAACCGAAAGAAATTCGCGGGGAAGTACTTCTCCGGGAGGATCCCCGGCTCTTCACCGAGGCAGGGCGCTTTGTCGCGGACATCACCGTCCTCGTAAACCTCATCGAAATTGTTCCGTACACGGCGTTCTAGCCCCTCGCGAAAAGTCGCGCCGCCGGTCGTTACGCGGGAAAGCGAACCGTGATTTCCGACCCGAGGGTGCCGCTTTGGAGCGTAAGCGAGCCGTGAATCTGCTCGACGAGAGCGGCGACCATCTCGTACCCGAGCGAATCTTTGAGCCGGACATCGTCTTCGAAACCCACACCATTATCACTGAGCGTCATTTTGAGAAGGTTTGGCGTTTCCCGCTCAAACGCGATCCGCACCGCGCCTGCCCCACCTGCGGGAAACGCATGCAGCAGGCTGTTGGAAACGAGTTCATTCAGGATCAATGCGAGCGGAAGGGCCTTTTCTATCGGCAGCGAAACGTCGATTCCCGAAACTGCGCAGCTCACGCCTGCCCCCACGTCCGAATACAGGGACACGAGGTACTCGCAAAGACCGGTGCAATACCGCTGCATCTGGACTTGCTGCACGTCCGAATACCGGTAAATCGTCTCGTACACGAGGGCCAGAGCCATCACGCGCGAATGCGTCGTCGTAAGCGCGTGCCGCACGACCTCGTTCGCGGCGTAACCGACTTGAAGGTTCACCATGCTGGATAAAAGCTGGAGATTGTCCGACACCCGTTTCTGGAGTTCCTGCAGGAGCGCTTCCTTTTCGGCGAGGGTGAGCTGGTTGCTCCGGTTTCGCTCCTCGAGGGCCGAGGCCATCTTGTTGAATGATTCGACGAGATCGGTGATCTCGTCCCGTGAGGCGTTGATCTCCGAACGGATGCTCAAGTCCCCGTCGGCAAGGGCCCGCGTATACGCGGTGAGCCGCTCGATTCGGGACACGAAAAAGCGGCGCGCGAGCCATATCGACAGGCCAAAGGCTGCGAGACAGGAGAGCAGCATGAGCAGCAGGATGCGTATGGCCGGCTGATAGGATGCATAGAGAATTGTATCGTAGGGCATCCGGACCGTGATGTGGAGGGAAAGACCGTTATCGCTGACGACACCCGTTGAGACGAGATACGGATATCCGGCGATGTCGACCCTTTCCGCTGCCGAAACCGGGGTCATCAGAACGCGCATAAAAAGGTCCTCGGGAACAGGAGTGCCCGGGATTTCGTGCGCGTCGGGAGAGTTGGTAAAAAGCCTGATGCCGTAATAGTCGAAAATTTCGAGCGTTACATCATCGGGCAGTCGGTCGAGCGACAGCTCGCGGGAATACTTGTCCAGGTTAAAAGAGCAGACGAGATAGATCATGCCGCCCGAGCGGGTCTTGACGGGCAGCGTATACGAAATGGCGTCCTCGCCGGTCGAACGGCTGACGATATACTGCCCCGGGGTAAAGCGGCCGGTTTGCATCGCGTACTTGAGATACGAACGGTCGGCGAGGCTGTATCCGGTCTTGTTGACGCCCGAAGCTATTACCGTTCCCGAGGCATCGGTGGCGAGAAGAACCGCGTAGTCGGGGTATATCTTCATGAGATCCTGAAGGTATCGGTTCAGAAAACCGTATTCCTTGTCCTGAACGGATCTCGTCTGGGAAATGGCGAGCAGCATTTCCTCGGCGTTGCGGACGATAAGCCGCTGTTCGTTGGAAAAACCTTCGCAGAGATTGGTGATCTCAGTTGCCTTTTCCTTGATGTACGTACGCTGGAAAAAGAGTGCGGAATAAATCGCGATCACTACAGTCGGAATGACGGCAACAAGCACGATAAGAAAGATTTTCGTCCGTATTTGAACTTTTCTCTGCACCCTTTACTGTACTCCGATGAAAATGGTATAAATATACGCATATTTTACAGGAGTAAGTCATGGATGTACAGTCTATCGTTAAAAATCTGCATCCGCTCGAGATCCGCGTTCTCCGCGCATTCGCGCCCGGGGCAGAACTTACTGCGGACAAGCTCGAGAAGGAGCTGGACTATAAGCCCGGACATGCGAACCAGGCCTTTTCCTGGCTCGGCGGCAAAGAGCTCGTAACCGAGGTCAAGCGCGAAGCCCATACCTTTTTCGAAGTCACCGAGCTCGGCCGCACCTTCGCGACGACCGGAACGCCCGACGAGCGCATCCTTACCCTCCTCAAGGATAAGGGACCGCATACGCTGCCCGAAATCGCCGCAGCCCTCGGCCTTGAGCAAAAAGACGTCGGATCCTCCTTTGGAACTCTTTCGAAGGAAGGAGCCGTCAAAATGGACGAGGCGAAAAAAGCCGCGTTCGTCGAGATGCCCAAGGACAAGCGCCTCGCAATAACCATCGCGCTCATTCGGCTTGCAGCCGAGACTCCTTCCGGTTCCCTCAACCAGAAAACGCTCACCCCCGACGAAATTGCCGTCATGGGCACGCTCGCCAAAAAGCGCGGTGCTGCGGATTCCGCGTTCCGCGTCGTCGAGCGGGAAACCGTCGTCTACACCCTCACCCCCGACGCGACCCTCGTGAAAAAAGCACTCGACGCGGCGGGAATCTCCGGTGAGGAAATCGGTTCCATCACCCCGGCAATGCTCAAGTCGGGCGACTGGAAAGCAGGCTCGTTTCGCGGCTACAACATCGCGATCCCGCCCGCCCGCATCATTCCCGGACGGACCAACCCCTACGTCAGCTTTCTCGAGAGCGTCAAGGACAAACTCTGTTCGCTCGGCTTCGAGGAATTCGACGGATCCCTCGTCGAGACGGAATTCTGGAACTCCGACGCGCTCTTTATGCCGCAGTTCCACGCCGCGCGCGACATCCACGACGCGTATTACCTGAAAGAGCCGACCCACGCGAAGGCAATCGAGGAGCCCTGGCTCTCGAACGTCGCGAAAGCCCACGAAAACGGCGGCGACACCGGCAGCCGCGGATGGAACTACAGCTTTGACCGGAACTTCACGCGCAAGCTCCTCCTCCGCAGCCAGGGAACGGCCCTATCCGCGCATCAGCTCGCGAAGGCAAAAATCCCCGGTAAATATTTCGGTATCGCGAGATGCTTCCGCTACGACAAGGTCGACGCGACGCACCTTTCCGATTTTTACCAGACAGAGGGAATCGTCCTCGGCGACGAGGTAAACCTCAAGACCCTTCTCGGCTTCCTCGAGATGTTCGCGATCGAGATCGCGGGCGCGACCGAGGTCAAGTACGTTCCCGGCTACTTCCCCTTTACCGAACCCTCGGTCGAAGTGCACATCAAGCACCCGGTCCTTGGCTGGTTCGAGCTCGGCGGCTCGGGAATCTTCCGGCCCGAGGTGACGAAGGCGATGGGAATCGACGTGCCGGTCCTCGCGTGGGGAATCGGAATCGACCGCATGGCGCTCATGGCCCTCGGCCTCAACGACCTCCGCGAGCTCTTCAGCTCGGACATCGAGGGCGTCAGGCTCAGAAAAGCGAAATACTGATCGCGACGCCACCGTCCCGCCCGACAAAAGGCGAAGAGGGGGTGGCGGAAGGCGGCAAAAAAACGTACGCGTTTTTTTGCCGCGTGCAGCCAGGGGGAGACTTCCCCCTGCAAATATCCTAACGGGAGAGTACCATGCCGAAAATTGAAGTTAACGAAAAACTGTTCTTCAGCCTCCTCGGTGAAACATATGACTACGCGAAGCTCGAAGAGCGCCTGACCTGCGGAAAGGCAGAGCTCGACGAAAAACCGGACACGAGCGTTCCGGCCGACACGCGTACCATCAAGATAGAGCTCAATGACACGAACCGGCCCGACCTCTGGTCGACCGCGGGCGTCGCTCGCCAGCTCCGCCTCCACGCGCACGGTAGCGCCAAGAAAGGCCATTACGGCGACTTCTTCTCGCGCGACGGAAAGGCAATGGACGCGGGGAACCGGATCGTGAAGGTCGATCCCGCGCTCAAGGACATCCGCCCGTTCATGACGGCGTTCGTGATTTCCGGAAAGCCCATCGACGAGCCGATGCTCCTCGACATCATCCAGACCCAGGAAAAGCTTTGCTGGAACTTTGGACGCAAGCGGAAATCCATTTCGATGGGTGTGTACCGCTCCGCCAACATCACCTGGCCCGTAAGCTACAAGGCCGTTGACCCGGACAAGACGAGCTTCGTGCCGCTTGGCTGCGACGCCCCGATGACCTGCCGCCAAATACTCGCCGATCATCCGAAAGGCAAGGAATACGGCTGGATCCTCAAGGACGCCAAATTCTTCCCGCTCCTCATCGACGCGAAAAACGAAACCCTCTCGATGGCGCCGATCATCAACAGCGCCACCCTCGGCGCGGTGAAAGTCGGGGACTCCGACCTCCTCGTCGAGATGACCGGAACGGACATGCCGACCCTCGTGCTCGCGACGAGCATCGTCGCCTGCGACTTTGCGGACGCGGGTTACAAAATCCTTCCCGTCAAAATCGAGCATCCGTACGACACCGGCTTCGGAAAGACGATCACGACACCGTATTATTTTCAGGAATCGACGAGTACCACGATCGGCGCGATCAACAAGCGGCTCGGCTCCGATCTTTCCGGCGGCGAAATCCGCGATGCGCTCGAGCGCATGGGATGCGAAGTCGAAACCTCGGGCGAAACGGTCACGATCTGGCCGCCTGAATACCGGAACGACTTTCTCCAGGAAGTGGACATCATCGAAGACGTCATGATGGGAAAGGAAATTTCCTTCTTCAAGCCGACGAAACCCCGGGACTTCACGATCGGCCGGCTTACCCCGCTCACGCTCTTCAGCCGCAAGGCGAAAAGCCTCCTCGTGGGATTGGGCTATCAGGAAATGATCTTTAACTATCTCGGGTCGGGAAAAGACTACATAGAGCGGATGAACCTCGCGGGAACGCCGGAGGGCAAGAAGGTAATCGAGATTTCGAACCCGATGACCGAGAATTACCAGTTCGTCAGGCCCTCGATTCTCCCGAGCCTCCTCGCGGCAGAAGCGCCTTCGGGAAACGCCGTGTACCCGCACCGGATATTCGAGATCGGCAAGGTTGCGTACCGCGACGACGAAGAAACCACCGGCACGCGAACAAGGCAGCACATTGGGTTCCTTTCAGCCTCGAGCGACGCGAACTTCAACGAAGCGGCGAGCCAGGTCGCGAGCCTTCTCTATTACCTTGATCATGAATACACGGTCACCGAGTCGGACGATCCGCGGTTTATCCGCGGACGCCAGGCGTCCGTCATGGTCGGCGGAAAGGCTATCGGAATCTTCGGGGAAATCCATCCGCAGGTTCTCGAGAACTGGACGATCGGCACGCCGTGCGTCGCCGGTGAAATCGAAGTCGAAGCCCTGATGTAGCTTACGTTACGCTCTCGAGAAGCTTGTCGACATCGAGGTCGAGGCTCTCGGGAGACAGGGGTTCCGCCTGGCCCGGCTGATCGCCCTTGCTCCGGGAGATCCGAAGACGTTCGGCGTCGAAGAGCTTCCGGAGAAAACCGTTGACCGTTTCGAAAAAATAATTGAACACCGCCGTATTCACCCGTTCCTGCTGCTCATAATCGAGTCCGTCGCGATCATCTGCCGTCCTGAACACGAATACGTGGATGTGCCCCTCACTGAGCTCCCGCTTGAGACACAGTACGCCGTCCACCGTGCAGCGCGCGCCGCGAAGGTTCAGCTTCATATCCGAAATCTTTTCCATGACAGGAATATCCGCAGGCTCGTCGAGGAACACGCACGAAAAATGGCTTACGCTCAGATCGCGGATGACGCAGCGGTAGGACCTGCCCTTGAAGCACAGGTTCAGAGTAAACGCGTCCGAGCACACCGCGCGCAAATGCTTGCGTTGCCCGTTCGCCTTGTTCGCCGTGAGCACGTTCAAAAAAAGCGGAAGGTTTTTTCCTTTTTGGTATTCCATGGGAATACAGCCGCAGGTAATGCCGATGTCATAGAGATACAGCCGTTCGAGCCTGCGCGTTTCATCGGGGTTATTCCGTTTCTGGAACATGACGCCGATGCGGATCTTGTCGCGATAGGTAAACTGCAGCTTGCGGATCAAAGCCGCCCAGTCGATTCCCTGAATCGATCGGTCTATGTTGAAAAAGAGAATGACTTCGGGAAAGGCTGAAACAAGAAGATGAATTTTTGAGACGAGGGGACAATACGGATCGTCGTGGATAAAATACGCCTCGTACCCGTGAAGACAAAAGGTCTTCAGGCACTCTTCCGAAAAAACTGACAGTTCCGGAACGACGAAAAATGTTTTAATACCCGAACGTACGTCGGATAGCGCGGTATCCAAGCCAATCCCCCTGTAGGTTATCGTAGCACTTAGGATTACTCAGAAAGCGACTTTATTTATATTGGATTTATGATACCCCGGAAAACAGCAGAACGCAAGTGAGTCCTCCTGTCTTTTGTGTGAAATCTCTATTAACGGAAAGGCACCGTCAATCAAGAGATTCAAGAATGCTTTCAACTGCCGGACCCGCAAAGGTTTTCCCCGTCGGGACGCGCTCCCGTCCGTTCATGAACAGGGTACGAAGAAAAGAAGCCATGGTTTGGGTAATCGAGTTGTATACGATGAGGTTAATGCGCTCCAGCTGATCGGGATTGAGGCCGTTTTTCCCCTGCGCCGTGAGGAAAATAAATACATGCACATTGTTTCCGTCTATCATTCGCTTGAGGCACAGCATGCTGTCAACGTTGCACAGAACACCGCGCAAGTTCATCTGGATATTCGCCACTTTCGTGTTCAGGGGAATCGCGGGTGCGATGGGGAAAACGCAGGAAAAGTGACTGATGCTGATATCCCGGACGGTTCCCCGGAACGTTTCACCGGCGATCTGAAAGGAAATCTTGTGCGAGTCGCTGCAGATCGCGCGTAACTGTTTTCTCAGTCCGTTTGCCTGGTTCGCCATGAGCACGTTTTGGAGAAGTGCCGTATTTTTGCTTTTCTGGAACTCGAGGGGAATGCATCCCCCGACGATCCCGATATCGAAAAGATAGAGCCGTTCGAGTTTTCGCGTTTCTTCAGGATTGCTCCGTTTTTGAAACGCCACGCCGATTGTTACATGGTTTCCGTATGCCCGCTGCATGGCGCCGATGAACGAAGGCCAATCGATGCCCTGAATTTGGCGGTCTATGTTGAAAAATAAAATAAGTTCCGGGAACGACTCGGCAAGCAGGGATATTTTCGCAAAGAGCGGGCAATAAGGGTCATCGTCAAGAAAATAGGTTTCATAGCCTTTGAGAAAGAACGATTTGAGGTTTTCTTCGGGAAAAAGGGAAAGGTCCGGAACCACGAAAAACGTCTTGACCCCAAGACGAAGGTCATTCTTGTCGGTATCGCCCATAAACTACTGTCCTCCCTGAAATCCGTCTGGTGACTTTATGGAAGACTTTTTTTCTACTGACAGTGTACGCGGGGTTTCGGACAATTGACAAGGGTAATCGGGTGAATTATCCGCGTTCAGAATTTTTGATATCGTTCGTTGCGAGAAGAAATAAACTCCTCGCTTTTTTTTCCGTCAAACGCGGAGAGTTCCTCGACGAGGCGAGTGCGAATATCGCGTAAAAGATCGGCTTTTCCGATTGGATGACCTGCCATGGTCTCGCCGATGATACCGTCGCAAAACCCGCACCGCAAAAGGTCCGCAGGCGTAATCCCCATCATGCCCGCCGCGCGCTTGCGAAGGGACGCATCGCGGAGAACGAGAGACGCAAAAACCTCAGGGGTTGTGACGGAGAAGTAGCTGTTCTCGAGCATGAGAATCCGGTCGCCGACGCACAGGCCGAGGGCTCCGCCTGAACCGCCTTCTCCGAGGACCACGCACACGATGGGCGTCGCGAGCCGGGAAAACTCCCTGAGGTTCATAGCGATCGCCTCTCCTATGCCTCGAGCTTCCGAGCCAAGTCCCGGATACGCTCCGGCGGTGTCCACGAAGGTGATGATCGGACGTGAAAATTTTTCCGCCTGCTTCGCGAGTCGGAGAGCCTTGCGGTATCCTTCAGGGCTTGCCATGCCCGCGTTGCGCGCCATGGTATCCTTCAGGTTATGACCCTTATGGTTTGCGATGACGGTAACAGGGCGGCCCGCGAGAAAGGCAATACCGCCCATGATCGCGCCGTCGTCACCGTGACAGCGATCGCCGTGAAACTCGTCGAAACTGTCGAACACGGCATCGATCACCTCTTTTGCACGGGGCCTTGCCGGGTCGCGCGCACGCCTGACGAGATCCCAGGCGTCGCTCGTTCCGCGAGTCCGCTCGATTTTACCCGCAATGGACGCAAGCTCGCCCGAGAGGTCAACGCCGTCCGAGAGGGCCGCTTTTTTCAGTTCGTCGATGCATGCGTCAAGTTCTGCGCGGCGCTTCATGAAGATCTCCTCGCGGGATGCGCCTTGATCATTCGCGAAAGAAAGGCGCGCTGATCGGAGCGGGGCACAATGCAGTCGACAAAACCGTGCTCGAGCTGCCGCTCGGCGCTTTGAAAGCCCGCAGGAACGGCGCCGGAGATGGTCTTCTCGATAACGCGCGGGCCCTGGAAACCGACGAAGGCGCCGGGCTCCGCCGCGATTACGTCCCCAAGCATCGCGAAGCTCGCGATCGCACCGCCCGAAGTCGGGTCGCAAAGAAAAACGAACAGAGGTACACGCGCGCGGTCAAGAAGCCACGCCGCGCTCGAGGTCTTTACCATCTGCATGAGAGCCTGCACGCCTTCCTGCATGCGAGCGCCTCCGGATGTTGCGAAAATAACGACAGGACAATTTTTCTCGGCCCCTTCCCGCATCGCGCGCGCAAGCCGCTCGCCGACAACCGTCCCGATGGAACCGCCGATAAAACTGAAGCTCATCACCGCGATAACCGCGCTCTGCGATTCAATCAGGCACGTCCCGGCTATCACGGCCTCGCTGAGGCCCGTATCGCGCACCGAGGACGCAACCTTCTCGGCATAGCCTAACATGTGCAGGGGATCATTCGGGGGAAGATCGCGCCAGAGTTCAGTGAAGCTGCCCGAATCCGTGATCGCGTCGAGTCGCTCGTACGGCTCCATCCTGAAGTGATGGCCGCACAAGGGACACACGAGAAGTGACGGAATGAGCTCTGCGCGCGAATAGTCACAGTCGCACGCGGGGCAGCGCAGGATATTGACCATTATTCCACCCTAGCGAAGATTCCGGAAAATGAGGGAACTGTTAATGCCGCCAAAGGCAAAATTGTTCGACATCGCGTACTCGACATCGAGATCGCGCCCGGCACCCTGGATGTAGTCGAGATCCGCACATGCGGGATCGACGTTCACCAGGTTGAGGTTCGGCGCAACCCACGAAGCGCCCATCATCCGTATCGTGAGCCAGGCCTCTATCGCGCCGCAGGCGCCGAGGGTGTGACCCATATAACTCTTGAGGCTGCTGAGGGGAATTGGGCGGCCGAAAACATCGCGCGTCGCCCCCGTTTCGGCTACGTCGCCGTGAACGGTCGCGGTGCCGTGGCCGTTCACGTAACCAATCGCGTCGGGAGAGAGTGACGCGGAATCGAGGGCAAGCCGCAAGGCGCCGCTCATCGTGTCGCGGTTCGGCTGGGTGATATGCGATCCGTCGGTATTCGTCCCGAAACCGACAAGCTCGGCGTATATTTTCGCGCCGCGGGCTTTCGCATGCTCGTACTCTTCGAGAACGATCGCCCCCGCGCCTTCGCCAATCACGAGCCCGTCGCGGTCCTTGTCATACGCCGCGGGCGTCAGATGCGGGGTAGCGTTTTTCGTGCTCGTCGCGTACAGGGTATCAAAGACCGCGGCTTCCGTCGGATTGAGTTCTTCCGCGCCGCCTGCGACCATTACGTCCTGAAGGCCGTTCCGTATTGCCTCGAAAGCGTATCCGATCGAGAGGCTTCCTGCGGTACAGGCAGTGTTCGTCGTAATAAGCCGACCGGTCAGCCCGAAAAACACGCCGATGTTTACGGCGCAAGTCTGCGGCATCGACTTGATGTACGTCGTGGCGGTTATTCCCTGAACGGTGTTCGTCGTGAGCATCGAGTAAAAATCCAGGAGGGCGTCGACGCTTCCGGTTGACGAGCCAAAGGCAACGCCTGCGCGCCCGCCTTTCAAAAGCGGATCGTCCCGAAGGCCCGCCAGCGCGAGCGCCCGGTCGGCAGTCGCGACAGCCATGAGGGCGACGCGCCCCATGCCGCGGGTCTGCTTTCGCGAAAAGCCCGGATCGGCGAAGGATGCGGGTGCGGCGAGCTTGGTGTTCATCCGCTCGTACTTTTCCCATTCTTCCATATGGACAACGCCGTTTTTCAGCGCACGGAGGCGGGGTTCTATCTCTTCCCATTCGTTTCCGATCGGCGTAACGCACGATCCCCCGGTTACAACGACTCTTTTACTCACGCAAGGCCTCCGTTCACCGATATAACCTGGCGGGTGATATACCCCGCCTGTTCAGACAAAAGAAATACGACGAGACTCGCGACCTCCGCCGCGTTCCCGACGCGACCGAGCGGGATTTGCGGCAGGATCATGTCGAGCGGCGCGTCCTTGATCATCTCGGTCTCGATAACGCCCGGAGCGACACAGTTGACCGTTATTTGCCGTTTGCCGAGCTCTACGGCAAGGGCCTTCGTCGCGCCGATAACGCCTGCTTTCGACGCCGAGTAGTTTACCTGCCCCCGGTTGCCGATTATTCCCGAAACCGAGGCCATCGTCACGATGCGTCCGGGTTTCCGCGTGCGAACCATCGGCATTACGCAGGGCTGGAGCACGTTATAGAATCCGTCGAGATTCGTATGAAGAACCAGGTCCCAGTCCTCTTCGGAAAGAGCGGGGAACGCGTTGTCGCGCGTGATACCTGCATTGCAAACAACTCCGTAATACGCGCCCGAGGCCTCAATGTCTTTTTCGATCGCGTCCCTGCATGCGGCGCGATCGGCAATATCGAAACCGAGAACCGTAGCGGTAACACCGAAAGACCGCGCCTCTTCGGCGCACGAATCCGCTTCCTCGCGGCGCGAATTATAGTGGACGACCACGTCGTAGCCCGCGGCGGCACAGGCGATCGCGACCGCACGACCGATTCCGCGACTCGCTCCGGTAATCAATATTCTTTTTCTCTCGTTCATGCCTTACCCCCAAGGAATTCCGGGACGGAGTCGACCTCTATCGCGTTCACGACCGCCTTCGTCACGACGGCATTGTCCATGGTGACGGAACAGTCGAACGATACGACCGAGTCCTCGCGAAAGATCTCGGAAACCGAAACACTGACGGTCTTTCCCGCGGGATACGAAGGAACTTCTGTCGTAAACGCGCGAATGCTCATGATGAAGCCGATCTTCGGCTCCCCTCCGGAGCGGGATTTGACGCTGACGCCCGAAAGGGCGGCGATGCTCTGCGCCATATATTCAAAGCCGACCCAGGCGGGAACGCCTCCGATCTCGCTTCGGTAAAAAAGATCCTCTGCGGTTGTGTCGACCTCCGATACGAGAAACGGGCGCTCGAGGCCATAGTCGACAATCCGGTCGAGGAGAAGCATGGAACCCTTGTGCGGAAGATAATTTTGAATATCGGGTCGCTCTATCATTTTCACAGAATACATGGTGCCTGCCTTTACGCGCAATAGCGCGGCGATTCCTTATCCGATGACCAGGCTGACGTTACAGCCACCGAAGGCGAAAGAGTTGCTCATGCAGGCGGAAAGCCGCGAGCTTGTCCTCCGCTCTTTCACGATGTCGATCTCCGGAAGCTCGGGGTCGGGATGCCCGTCCCAGGTCTGCGGCGGAATCGAACGGCCAGGATTGAAATCGGGCGAGAGAGCAAGCCAGCAAATGCCGAGCTCGAGCGATCCCGCGGCGCCGAGGGTATGTCCGGTCAGGGACTTCGTCGAGCTCGCAGGTACGCCTGACGGAAAGATGCGGGACAGAGCCCTGCTTTCCATCGCGTCGTTGAGCGCGGTTCCGGTGCCATGAAGGTTTACATAATCGATATCGCCTGCCGAAAGACCTGAGTCAGCAAGGGATCGTTCCATGGCGAGGGCAGCGCCCTTTCCCTCGGGGTCAGGGGCCGTCATATGGTGCGCGTCCGCGCTTTCTCCCGCGCCCAGGAGCCGCAGCGAGGACGGCGAAATATCGTCACGGGTCATGAGGAATACGGCTGCGGCCTCGCCGAGCGTTATCCCCTTTCTGTTTCCGCTAAATGGCCTGCACGGCTCGTCCGACACCGCCTCGAGAGAGGCAAAGCCAAGCGCGACTGCAGGGGACACGATATCGACGCCACCCGCGACGACTGCGTCGCAGACACCGGAAAGAATGAGGTTCCGGGCGGACACGAGCGCGCTCGCGCTCGAGGCGCAGGCAGTCGAGCACGCGAAGGCGGGTCCCGAGAGGCCGAGATGGTTCGCGGCAAAACGCGAGGGAAGGTCAGCCCGCTGGCATTCAAGCGAATAGCCCGCAGGGAATGCGCCATTCGCGCGATAGGCTGATAGGGCGGCAAGAGAGCGTTCTGAACCGTTATCGCAGGAGCCGATAATGACACCGACCCGAGCGGCCCCGTATCGAGAGACGGCAACATGCACGCTCGGCGCGATCTCGTCGAGCGCGACGCGGAGGATCGCGTTTGTGCGGGAATTAAACGGATCGGGAAGACTCATCTGATACAATTCTGGCGGAACAACCCCTAGCCAGAAATCTTTTCCGGAGACAACAGCACGGGTAATACCTTCCGTCGAGGCGCGGGACACTGCATCCCAAACGGCGCGCTTCCCGGAACCGAGAGAGCACACGACGCCGAAATCTCCGAGATAAACTGTTTCTTTCAAGAGTGCACCTCCCGGATTGCGGCGATCGCGATCGCCGGCTGATTGATTATACCGTTTCGCGCGTTTTTTTCAGATGTTCCTCAACGCGTTCGGTGAGGCAGCCCGGCGAGACGAAGAGACTCGTCATCGTCGAAACGTCAACCGCCATCTGGATGCTCTCTCCCTTCGTCAGGAGCGTTCCGCTTTCTGCGTCAAAAATCCTGTACGCGATCCGGAGCCGGTTCTCGTACTCCAGGAGCGTCGCCTGCACGCGAGCCTTTTGCCGGAAAACGAGCGGCCGGATATATTTTACCCGAATGTCGACGACGGGCCAGGCAAAACCGCTTTTGGCCATTTCCGGGTATCCGAATTTAATCGCCTCGAGAAGAGCGCAGCGCCCTACCTCGAAATACTTGATGTAATTGCCGTGCCACGCGATCTGCATCGAGTCGACGTCGTAAAACTCGACGGTAAAATCGGTCTCTACAGAAATTTGTTTCGTGTCCATATTAAACCTCCCAATGCCGTTCCCTCACGGCGGCTAGCGTCGCGCGAAGGTCTCCCTCGAGCTGTCGGTCGGCCTCGAGAAAAACGAACCGCGCTGAAACCTGGTCTACGATATTCTTCATCGGCGCAAGTCGCTCGGGCGTTACCTCGCCGCGCGAGAGCCGTATCCTGAGAGCCTGCACGGATGCGAGCAAGCACGCAGAAAGCACCTGTTCGGAAAGCTCGAGAACGCGGATGCAGTCCCGCGCCGCGATCGTACCCATGCTCACCTTGTCCTGATTGTGGCACTCGGTCGAACGGGAAAAAACGCTCGCGGGCATTGTATTCTTAAGCGCTTCCGCAGTCCACGAAGAAACGCCGATCTGGACAGCCTTAAAGCCATGATTGAACGAGTACCCTTCCGTGCTGCCGGAAAGATTCGGGGGAAGGCCCCGATTGAATTTTTCGTCGACGAGAACGGCAAGCTGGCGGTCCAGGAGGTCGGCGATGTTCGCGACGATATTTTTGAGCGAGTCCATCGCGAAGGCGATGTGCCCACCGTAAAAATGTCCGCCGTGATAAATCGACTCGGTCTCGGGATCGACGAGGGGATTGTCGTTCGCGCTGTTCATTTCCGTCTCGATGAGCTGCCTGAAAAGAGGGGCGGCTTCGAAGAAAATTCCGATGACGTGCGGCGCGCAGCGGATCGAGTAAATATCCTGGATTCGCTCGGGCACGATGCCGGTCGCGGGAATGCTGCCGAGATCGTGACGAACCTTTCCCGCCGCAAAGGCCATTCCGGGGTGCGGTTTCATCTCGAAGAGGCGCTCGCTGAAGTGATACGCGTTCCCCTTGAGCGCGACGGAATTCATCGCGGTTATCCTGCACGCGAGATGGGACAAATATTCCGCGCGGGAGAATGCGAGGCAGGCGATCGCGTTCATCACGCCCGTTCCGTTCATCATTGCGAGTCCCTCTTTGGGCCTCAGGCGGATAACCGGAAGGCCGCACGCCGCGAGCGCTTCCTTCGCCTCGCAGATCTTCCCGCCGTAGCGGACGCGTCGCTCGCCGACGAGCGTTCCCGCGATGTAGGAAAGGGGAGTCAGGTCGCCGCTTGCGCCGACCGATCCTTCCTGGGGGATGAGCGGCAAAATGTCATGAACGAGAAGCATCTCCATCGCCCGGAGAAGCTCGAGGCTGACGCCGGAAAATCCGCAGGCGAGGGTGTTGAGCCTGACCGCGATAATCGCGCGCGTCGTGGGCTCGTCAAAATACTCGCCCATGCCGCAGCCGTGAAACCGCGTCAGCCTGAGCGGCAGTTCATAGTAGCGATCGGGCGGAACGGACTTTCCGCATGAGTCGCCGAATCCGGTCGTAACCCCGTAGATACCGCCGAGCTTCACGAGTTCCGCGTCGAGGAAATCGGCGCCGGCAGTAATTTTTTTCACGAACTCGGGCGAATTTGAAAGGCGCACGCTTTTTTTCTGCTCTGCGATTGCGACGAGGTCTTCTATTGTCATCGGCGCATCGCCGAACACGAATGTATCCATTTTTAGATTGTCTCCTTGTCTGTCTTGCTATTTTTGCCAAAAATCATAAAAGTTATACCACTGAAAGGGATGCTCTCCGCTCAGGCGCTCGAGATGCCCGATGTATTCCTCGATCGTCGACCGTATCTTCTGTTTTCTCTCCTTGCGCGATCCGGAAAAGTCGGTCCGTGATCGGTACACGTGCATGTCGTACGCCGAAAAAGGCTTGTCATCGCGAACGCGGAGCCCGAACATGAAATATACCGGAGCGTCCATGAGACTCGCAAGCGTAAAGGCTCCCTGGGGAAAGGCGGCGATCGATCCCAAAAACGGTAGAGACTCGGTCTTGTCGACGCTCGTCGAGGAAGTCCTGTCCCCGGCGATGACGAGAAGCTCCCCGGCGGCGAGCCTCGACTGAAGGTCAAGCACCGTGTCGACGCCAATGTCGCGCGCGCTCACGAGGCGCATCATGGAGTCCGGGTTTATTTCCTCGATGAGCCGATTGAACTTCGCGGTTCCGGTAAAATCCACGATCGACGTCACCGCGAATTTTCGCTCTACCCGCGTCTTGTTTCCCGTCGCGAGCGCACGGAGAATTTCCATGTTGCCGACGTGTGAGCAAATGATCACCGCGCCCTTTCCCTGCTCGAGGCCGTCGATCAGGACCCCGACGTCATCGTCATGAAAGACGATTGATTCAAGATCGATGTCACCGCACCACGCGGCAATCTTTTCGATCATCGAGTAAACGAAAGACACGAGGTGCCTGAACGGATCGAACGGACGAGGGGCGGGTTTTCCGTGAAAGGCCGCCGCACGGGAAAGAAAACTTCGCGAAAAGGAACGAACCCTCGGCGCGAATACGTAAAAAAAGAACACGACCGGGTATACCACAAGTCGAAGGCCCTTTGCGCCGAGAAGGCGGTATGCACCGAGCATGAATTTCATCTGCCAAAAGCCGGAAGCCTTCTCCCGCTCATCGCGCCAGTGCGCGGCCTTTTTACCCATGTCGTTTCGCCTTGCGCAAAAGGATGAGCGGAAGGCGCACGATCATGCCGAAAAAAAGCCGGGTGTGCACGGCGCTTATCGCGACGTTGTCGCGGACCATGCGAAAGTTCGAGACGCCACCTTCGGGATAGGTCACGCCGATGGGAAGGAAATCGGTTCGCACGCCCACCCAGTGGAGCCGGACGATAATATCGATGTCAAATGTCATGCGAAGGCCAAGATGCGCGCGCGAAGCTAGCTTGCAGACAGCCGCGACGGGGTACAGCCTGAAGCCGCACATGGCGTCCTGAATGTCAAAGGAAAGGGTCTCAATCGCTACCCAAAAATTCGTTATCTTCCGTCCGTTTTTCCTGCTTGAAGGAGCGCTTTCTCCATACACGGGATAACCGCAAATTACGGCTTCTGGCTTTTGCCGGGAAGCCTCGATGAATTGGGCGATGGGACCGGCGTCATGCTGCCCGTCCGCGTCAATCTGGAACGCATGCGTATAGCCAAGATCGCGGGCGCGAAAAATGCCCGCAAGGACTGCCGCGCCTTTTCCGCCATTGACCGCGAGAGTCACGACCTCGACGTCCGGAATTGCTTTCTTGACGCCCTCGATATACCCCTTTGTCTCCGACTCATTGCCGTCGTCAACGACGATCACGGGCAAGCCGCGCGACATGATAGCCTGGACGACGCCCAAAAGGGTTTTCCCGTGCCGGTACACCGGCACGACCGCGCAAGGATTGTACGCTTCGCTCATTGTTCCCCCAAAACGATCGTTCCCTCGGAGAAGAAAGCTCCGCTCGCCGCATCGCGGAACGAAAAAGTAATTCGCGCGCGCGCGCGGTCATAGGTTCCGCTAAAAATCACGCGCGCGCCAGGCTCTATCGGCTTTTTGAATTTCATTCGGGGAATCCCCGTGATCGCGAGGGTCGAGCCGAGATGCTCGGCGCAAAAGCGCATCGCGAGATCGCACTGCACGACGCCGGGAAGGAGCCGGTATTCGGGGAAATGTCCGTCAAAAAAAACGCTTTCCGGCTCTGGGACGAACGAGACCGACACCGAGTCGCCCGAGACCGTTACTGACGAAACGGTAATCTCGTCTCCTTTCAGGAACAGGGCCTCGAGGTCCGCGCGCGCGACTTTGTCCTGGGCGTTGCGCGGGATGGCGGCGACGAATCGCCACTTTTTCGGAATGACCGCGCCTTCGAGATACTGCGAAAGATGCGCGTGAAAATGCGCGTTGATTTCCTTTTTTTTCGTTCCCGAAAAATACTTTCGTCCCGCTTCGGAAAGGACGATGACCGCGCCGAGATACTGCCGCTTTCCGGATAGCGCGATCACCGCGGATTCAGAGACGAACGGAGACTCGGCAAGGCGGGATTCCACCTCGGTGAGCGACACGCGCTTTTCCTCGATCTTCACGATCGAGTCGGCACGACCCTCGAGCACAAAGCGGCCATCTTCGACGAAACGCCCAAGGTCGCCCGAGACAAAGCCCGCGGGATCGAGGATATACGGAGATGCGACGGCGATGCGCCCGTCGTCGGCAAGAAAAACCCGGTTGCGCCTGAAGGGCGTCCACGCCGTCCCGGAAACGGACGCTCTCCACGCGATGCCGCCGGTTTCCGTGCTGCCATAAATTTCGAGCGGGGCAAAGCCGAGCTTTTCTTTGGTCGCGCGGGCAGCCTCCGGCGGAAGCACGCCGCCTGAAGAAAATATCACCGGTTTCCCCGGAAAAAGGCCGGGGGCGAAATCCGTATCCCCGATGCGCTTGAGAAAAGCCGGACTGCAAACGAGGATGGGATCATCGTCAGGAAGACTCTCAAGCGACTCGGGATAGCGAACCTGATCAGAGCAAAAAGGAATCCCCGCGGAAATCGGCAACAGGCACGAAAAAAGGAGCCCGTAAATATGCTGATGGTTGACGGTTGAATAGAGCCGCCGTCCGTCAAGAAGGCCGCCCCACAGGCGATAGAGCTCTTCCGCTTCGGCCTCGAGTTCTGCGAGCCGCTTCGGAAAGGCTTTCGGCTTCCCGGTACTTCCCGAAGTATAAAGAGTCACCCGTGCGGAAGCAGGATCGATCGGCGCAAAAGCAGATGGCACCTCGCGCAAGGCCGCACTGTCGTCCGGGAGATACCGGAGCCTGAGCGCTCCGGGAATGCCTTGCTGGCACAGAAGGCCGGTACCGGCTTGCATGAGTTCCCCGAGGAACGAAGGAGCCGTGTTCGCGCAGGGCATTGCTTCTTTTCCTTCCTGAAGGATTGCCGCAAGCGCGCAACAAAACAGAAAAAGGTCATCGCAGTTGAGAACCCATCGTTCGTTGGGAGAAGAACGGACGAGGAGGCGAAAGGACTCGACGTGCGCGAGGAAATCCCGCCACGTGTGTGTACCGGCGGTTCCGAAAGAAAAAGGAGAATCAGGCGCACGGGAATCCGTGCGCAAACTTGAAAACGGTATATATGCGCTCATTTTTTCTGGACGATGCGACGAACTGCCATCTCTCCTACGAATAAGGTACCGATCAGGATATACGAGATCAAACCATTATACAAAGACCACGCAAAGTCGGACATAAAAAACGTGGTAAACAGCGACACGCCAAGGTTAAAAACGAAAAAACCGCACCACACGACGGTGACGGCGCGACAATAGCGCACAATGTCCGGATACCCCGGGTTTTCCGGAAGCTTCCGGTCCTGGAGTGTCGCAAAGCGAAGAATCATGGACGGAGATCGCACAAGCGTCAGGGAAAAAGTCACCAAAAGAGACACGCTCACAAAAACCGGATACAGCTTGAGGCAAAGCCCGCTATTCGAGGCGACTGCGACGGCGACAAGGATGCACGCACCCCCGGTGAGCACGAGTTTCCCGACGGGCAAGCGTCCCGAAGCCTTCCGTTCCCCGGTAAGGGAGAGAAAGTTCAAAAGGACGACCGTGAGCATGCACACGGAAACGACGCGGGGCTGGACCTTGAAAACTACGAGGCCGAGAAACACAAGGCAGGGATAGAGAACGGACAGTACGACGAGAGCAACCTTCCCCCCCCGACCCATTTAGTTCGCGCCGCCGTCTTCCATCATCGCGTGGATGGCGTCAACGACATCCTGGATCGTGCGAACCTGCTTGAAGGTCTCGGGATCGATTTTCCTGTTCGTAAATTGCTGCAGCTTGACGATAAGGTCGACGGCGTCGATGCTGTCGAGGTCGAGATCGTTCAGAAGGAGAGATTCGGGCTTGATGCGCGCCGGATCGATTTCGAAAGTATCAACGAGGATTTCTTTCATTTTTTCGAAGATATCGTTTTTGGTCATGTTTTTTTTTCCTCTTTACGCACGACTTGCGGCGACGTACTCGGCAAGCGCGTTAACGGACGCGAAGTGCTTTCGGTTTTCCTGGTCTTCCGCGGAAAATTTAATGTTGAATTTCTTCTTGAGTGCGACGCCAATCTCGAGCGCATCAATCGAATCGAGCCCGAGCCCTTCGCCGAAGAGTGGAGCCTCGTCCTTGATGTCATCCGGCGTAATATCCTCAAGCTCAACGGACGCGATGATGAGTTTCTTGATTTCCTGTTTTAAGTCGTTCATTAATTATTACTGTCCTTTGAAACTCTGTAAAAATAGCAGCCTTGAAATACTCTGTCAACAGCTGTAATCTTCCCCGCAATGGAAGGCCCGCAGATTCTCCTTTGCCCATATGTAAAATCTTTCGGCACGGGCAAAGAACAAGCTTCAAGGATACTCGGCAAGAGTCGCCCCGCGCGCGCGCCCGTGCTTGAGGTACGCGCCGAGCCAAGCGGAAGGCCCTACGTCGCAGGCGATGATGTGGCAATCTCCCTTTCCCACTCGGGAAGCCTCCTCGCGATCTATGTCGGCCCTGAAAACGCGGGCGTCGATATCGAGCGGATAAAAAAACGTGACAATGCGACAGAAATCGCACAAATGTTTTTCTCCGCGGATGAAACAGCACGCTGTTGTATCAATGGCACATTCGACCTCGTCTGCTTTTATCACGCATGGACAGAACGGGAAGCGACGCTCAAGCGATACGGACTCACCCTTGCCGCGAAAATTCCTGCGGGAACGCACACGACGAAGCACTGGAGCCTGACCGTCCCGGGTCAGGGAGGCGCGGACTACGCGCTTTGCCTCTCCGCGAGTCCCGCTATCCTCGATACTGTCGAAATTCGGATCCTTTCCGACGCGAACGTCGATCCCGCATCAATCAAGCCGATTTCCTGATGCAGAAAAATCAGGTTTCGGGAAAAAGAATCCGGTATACGTCGGCCGCCATTTTCCGCGCGGCGATTGGCTGTTCAAACGCGGCATAGAGCGCAGGGTCAATCGGATCAAGCACGGTAAAAGAGTAGTGATAGCGTCCTTTCAGATTTATTCTCCAAAAAGGATCACCCTTCCGGAGGCCTCGCATATCGTTGGCGTCGATGCGGATTGGAACGACGGGGCGACCGGTGCCGAGCGAGATGCGCACGCTGCCTTTTTTAATCACCGGTTTAATGCCGGGCTTTGTCCGCGAGCCTTCGGGAAAAATCACGAGGCAATTGCCCTCGCCGAGGGATCGATCGCTCGCGGAGAGAATTTCCCCGAAGTCGAGAGAGTTTGGAACGAACAAACGCCTCACCACGTGCCTGACGATCGGGCGCTCGAAGAGCTTCGCGTTCACGATGCAATCTGCCTGCGGCAAGAACGAGATCAGGATGGTGATATCGAGCAACGAAGGATGATTGGCTACGATTACCGCCGACCGGAGGGTTTTCAGTTTCTTTCGGTCCTCTGCGCTTATCCGTATCTTCACGAGGCCCAACAACCAGGAAAAACTGATCATCAGCCGAAAAGTCAGGAACGTCGCATACCGCAGGGCACGGCTGCGCCGCGATGCCGGATGTGCGAAAAGAACGATAAGGGGAAACACGGCGGTGATGAGCGTGAGGGACCCCAGCGCGAAAAGAAAGTAAACGAAGCTTTTGCTGAACGTCTTCCAGACGAAACGCGCGGGGTTTAGCATACGGCGGAGCCGCCCGAAAGCACGGCGCGCGCGAGGAACCGGAGCGCGTCGGGGACCGAAAGGTCACCGGAAATACCGGGGGGCAAGCCTTCGTCCCACCAGGGAAGCCGCGCGGGATCTGCAGGCACCTTGACGCCGGGCCCGTCGGCCGCGAGCACGAGCGCAACCGCATAGGGAGGAAGGACACTCCCCTCAAGGGCAACATAGGCCTCGGGAAGGAGCTCGTCCGCGACGACGAACAGTCTCTTTTGCCCGGCACCCGAAAGGATCGCGGAGGCAGACTCGATAAAGCCAAGCCGGAACGCGTCTTTCCCGGGATACGCAGCGACGTAACCTTCCACGTTCTTTTCGGTAATGGAAAGGGCTGCTACCGGAGTATTGAAAACCGAAAGGCTGAAGTTCGCAGGAGATACGTCTCCCTCGGAAATAAGCCGGTCGGTGATCTTGCATTGCTGGCCGATCTCGCCGTACGTCGAAGCGAACGCAAGAGTCATCGGGGCGTAACCCGAAAGCGCTGCATGCCCGACCTGGATCGTCATACGGGTCAACTGGCTCAAGCGCCGCTTGAAAAGCGGATCGACGTGCGCGAGAGCCGGACTCTCGGCAACAGCGCAGAGCGACTTTTCGCCACGTGCCCAGGCGAGCCAGTCTTCCGGAGACTCGATCCCCGGGGACCAGGCGCTCCAGGCGGAGACGTACACAAAAGAATCCACGGGATTATCCATGCTTCCGGAAACGTAACAGCGAATATGCGTTGGCACCCAGGTTGTGATGCGCTTCCTTGAGCTCGAAACCCGCGGCGCATACCGCATCCGAAAGCTCCTGGAAACGGTACATCTTGCTGTTGCCGTTCGCGATGCAGGTAAAGTACAGGGATGTCGCCTGAAGCGAGTAGGACGCGGCCTCAAATCGCTGCTTGTCCCAGAAGGGTTCAAGCACGTACACGTCGCAGTCCGTGTCGACGGCAGATGCGACCTTGCGGAGAATCGCCTCGACTTCCGCAAGCGCAAAGCAGTCGAGGAACTGGCTCATCCAGACCGCGTTCGCGCCCGACGGGACGCGCGAGTCGGGGGAAAGCATATTCACCGCGACGGCGTCGATACGGCCTGAAAGCCCCTCTCGCTCGATGTTCTTTTTCGCCATTTCAACCTGACCGGGAAGGTCAAGAATGGTCACGCGCACGTCCTTGTCGAACTTGCAGGAAGCCATCGCCCACTTGGCGGTGTTGCCTCCAATATCGAAAAGCCGGGCCGGCTTCTTGCCATACACGATGGGAAGCGCCTCGGGAAAAGCGATGTCGGAATAAAAATGGTCGAACGCAAACCAGCTTTCCTTGACGCGATCCGGAAGGCGGGAAAGCCCTTCGTACACCGTCGCCCAGTCGCCGAAAACCTTGAGTCCCTCGGGAGATCCCTTGAGCACCGATTCGCCGAGCGCGAACGCGCCCTGGTAGCAGACATCGTTCGTAAAATCCATGTTGACCCGCGTCATCTCGTCCTCGAGGATAAAAAAGCCAACCTTGCCAAGGGTAAAACGGAGTTCGCCCTCGCCGGGAAGCAGCTTGACCAGTCCCATGCCGAGCCCCATCTCGAGGAGAACGCCCGTGCCGTAGTCAGAGATCCCGCTCACCCGTGCGGCTTCGGCAATTGAGCATCCGCCTTCGCCGCTTTCCGAGACTGCCTTGAGAATTCCATTATCCCGGAGAGAAAGCGCCGCCTGAAAGGCAATTGGCGCGAATGCGATCTTTTGAGCCTCGAATTTGGCATCAATCGCGCGAAGAGAGTCTGTAAGGTAATTTTTGTGCATTGTGTATCCTTGCTGTATCGCTATTTTCCATCTATCACTTGGCAGAATGTTCGCTTACTTTAAACGCGCTCGGGGACTCTGTCAATTAAACAATAACTGATGGAATCGCTCGTCCCTCCCGGTCGAGAAGACGAAAGATTTCTTTTAATGCCGTAATATTGATGGTATACTTCAATAATACAAAAAAAAGCGGAGGAACCCATGAAATCCGACACGAAAATAACTCACCGAACCACACCAGGGGGATTTTCGCGCGCGCTCTTGATCGCGGTCATCCTTTTCACGCTCCTCTCGTGCACAAACAAAAAAAGTGCGGATAAAGCGGCCCCTCAAGCAGACCCGGCATCGCCGGCTTCTCCTGCGCAAGATTCCGCCACAGGTGGTTCGGAAAAACGCGCCCTTCTTTCATATTTTGAAGATCCCCTTTCGGTTACCCGGGACGGCAAGGAAATCGAGCCCTCCTTTGGTCTTGAGCTTGCAGCCGGCGACATTCTCACGACCGGCGAAAACGGTACCTGCGAAATCGAGCTGCCGGACATCGGCACAATAACCGTAACCTACGCCTCTCGCGTCAGCATCGACGGCATCAAAACCGAAGAGCGGCGCGCCGCGATTTCCGTCCTCAAGGGTAAGGTCCTTTCCAAAATCGAAAAACTCGCCGCGCCTGATTCGTTTACCGTCAGAAGCGGGTCAGTCGTCTGCGGCGTGCGCGGAACGGTTTTTGCCGTCAAAACGGAAGAAGCCGGCTCCTGCGTCCTCGATGTCCTCGAAGGTGCCGTTTCCGTTTTCCCCGAATCGCTCGTCACGGCAGGTCTTCATCCGTCTTCAAACCTTATGGGAATAAAAGCCACGCCCGTCGATATCTCGTCTCTTCCGACCGTAACAGCCGGAAAAACCATAACGATCAAAGCGTCCGCGTTCGCCGCCGCCGATGGAGCCGTCAAGGATGTTAAGGCCGGCGACATCGCGAAGGTCGCGGAACTCGCGCGAAAAGCCGTTCCGGGTGCAAGGCCTATCCCCGCAGACAAAAAGCGGGCTCTTGAAAATTTCCGGGATCGTGCCGCCCGGCGTCGAGAAGCAGGCGCGTTCAAACAAAAGGGCAAGGAAAGCGACTACACGTGTCTGATCAAACCAATCGATCCCCCGCTTGAAACGACCGATGAGGCTTCTTTCTGGCCAAGGACGGCGCCTTACACAAAGGGCCCTGCGGACAAGGAACCGCTTGGCACGATGCAGGGGTCAACCCATTTGATCTCCTACAACACACAGGCTAAATCCGCCGGAACGGCTAAAATATCCGGTAACAGCGCCACGTTTACCGTAAAAACCGCCCATCCCGACGATTGGGTCAGCAACATCGGGCAAGTACAAACCGTTACCCTGAAAACCGGCCACTTGTACGCGCTTGAGTTCACCGCCTGGAGCGACGTTTCTCCTTTCGTCGTCATTCCCGCCCTCAACGAGGGAAGTACCGATCGTGACGGAGACGGGGAGGCGTATTCCCGGCTGTCGGTTTACGCCCCGATTCCCGTTTCCACGACTCCCGCCCGGTACACGTTTCTCTATCAGCATCGCGCAAAAGATACAGACGGCGCGATCTACACGCTCACCGTCGGAACGACAGCGGGAACCGCCCACGTCCAGGACATGGCGATAACGGAACTGACCCAAACCGCGAGCCTGTTTTCGCCGACAAAGCAGCAACTGGTCGCAAACGGCAACTTTGCACGCGGATTAAATGGTTGGTGGTGCCAGAATCGGGAAACAAACGACTCGGGATCCTTCGCGGTCGAGGACGGAGCCCTTGTTTATCGCGCGACAGGCTTTTTGGCGGATGGTTGGCACGCACAGACCGGAACAGATGTCGCACTTTCGAAGGGAAAGCAGTACCGGCTCACCCTTGACGCCGCGCTTGAGGGAGAAGGAACGTTCGGCGTGGACCTCGCCGAAAATAACCGGGACGAGAACGGGGACGGCAATAAATTCTCGGGTCTCGCGCCCTGGCTCCGGGTCGAACTCATCCCCGGCGGATGGAACCGGTACCGCTTCGATTTCAAGGCGACCAGCACCGCGCGATACGGAATGCTTCAGCTGAACTTCGGTTTGATTAAAGGATCCATTCATGTCGACAATGTCGTTCTTGAAGAATTACCCTGACGCGAGAAAAAAGGATGTCATTTCTTGTTCAGGAACTTTTTTATCGGTTATAATCGTAAATGCCATGTAAACACCATGGCGTCAATCGATTTGTACAGTCTCGAGCAAAACCGCGCTGCGTTAAAATATTATTAGCAGGAACTGCACCATGACCAAAGGCAAATTTTTCATCCCGATCGGTTTCAAGCTCACCGGAATGGTTTCCCTCATTCTCGGCGTGTCGCTCGCGGGGCTTACCGTCGTCTCGACGTTATACTTCAGCTCGGAAATCGAGCGTACGCTCCTGACGAACACGCAGGAGCGGGTGGAGCTCCTTTCCGACAAAATCGAAACGGATTTGACGAACGAAAAAAACGCGTCCCGCCTCATCGCGGCGACTCTTCAAGGCGGGCTTGTCTACGGAGGAACGGGCCTCGCTCCGACCGACGAACTGCTCGCACAAAACCCCGTCATCCGGGCAGTCCACATCCTTGATCGTTCAAGCGGCGCAGTCGCGGAAACGGCAGCAACCGGCGAAAGCCGCATTCCCGATCTTGACGCCTTTATCGCCGCGCAAAAATCAGCCTTTGACTCGGCATTCGCAAACCAGACGGCGATTCTCAACGTCTCGCCGGAATCGGGAGAGCCCGCGCTCGCGCTCGTGTTCCCGTATCAGCTCCGCTCCGAAACCGAGTCAGACAGCGTCGTCCTCGCGGAACTTGACGGAGAACCGTTCATCACCGCCGTTTCCGCCCGGGAGCTGTACGTAAACAGCCTCGTTGACGCGTCGGGCAACCTCCTCGTGCACGTCGACCGCGAACTCATGATGGCGCGCGCGAGCCTCTCCGGGGATGCCCTCGTCAAGGACGCGATGAAAGGCGAGACCATCCTCAAGCAGATGACCTTCAAGGACTCAAACGGAATCGACAACATCGGTTCCTGGAAGCGCTTTTTCGACGGGCAGCTCATCGCGGTTTCCACCGTCCGCAAGGACACCGCCATGGCGGGAGCCTACGCCCTGCAACGGCGCAACAGCCTTATCACCATACTGGTACTCTGCGTATCGATTATGCTCATCTTCCTTTTCTCGAAAACGCTCACGACGCCGATCCAGAGCCTCATGGCGGGCGCGCTCAAAATCGGTGACGGTGACTTTTCGGTTCGCGTCCGCGCGACGACGAGCGACGAGATAGGCAGGCTATCGGACACTTTTAACGACATGACGAAAGGACTCGAGGAGCGCGACAAGATCAAGAGCGCGTTCGGTAAGTTCGTCAACAAGGAAGTCGCCGAACGCGTCATCAGGGGAGAGGTTCAGCTCGGCGGCGAAAGCCTTACCGCAGCGATTTTCTTTTCGGACATCAGGTCGTTTACCGCGATGTCCGAACGCCTTACCCCGCATGAAGTCGTCGAGTTCCTGAATGAGTACATGACCTCGATGGTCGCGTGCGTGAACAAAACCCATGGCGTTGTGGATAAATACATCGGCGACGCGATCATGGCCGAGTGGGGCGTTCCCTACTCGACGGGCAACGATACCGAAAACGCGGTGAACGCCGCGCTCCTCATGCGAAAGGCACTCGCCGAATTCAACCGGGGTCGGGGTTCCGAGAAAAAACCCGTCATCAAGATAGGCTCCGGTATAAACACGGGAGAGGTAATCGCGGGGCAGATCGGCTCGCTTGAGCGCATGGAATATACCTGCATCGGGGACGCGGTAAACCTCGCCTCGCGCATAGAAAGCCTCAACAAAAGCTTCAAGACCGACATCCTGATTTCCGAGCATTCCATGAACCTCGTGCGCAATATATTCCGCGTTGAACCGATGAAGCGCATCCGCGTGAAGGGCAAGACGGATCCCCAGCAAATCTACGCCGTTCTCTCTCGGCTCGACGATCCCACGGGTTTCAAGACCATCCACGAGCTCAGGCAGGCGCTCGGGTACGATGACATCGACCTTGCCAAAGTAAACCCGAACGCCGAGGAACAGAAATATGAAATCATTGAGTAAGGGCGAGTCCGCATTCGTCTTGCTCATCCTTCTCTGCATCGGCGCCGCCGGGACGACCCTCTTCCGGGACCTCGCGTTCGCAGGAAGCCTCCGCGGCGTCGAGGTGGGCACGATTACCTGGAAGAACCGCTATGCCGAGCAGCGGCAGGAAGGATCGGGGCTTTGGGTTTCTGCCGCAAGAGACGGACCCGTATTCAATCACGACACGATCCGCACCGGGGAAAATTCTTCTGCCATCATCAAACTGACAAACAACACGGAAATATCCCTCGAAGAGGGCTCGATGGTTTACATCAAGGTCGATTCGGGCACGAAAAAAGCGACGATCTCGCTCAAGGGCGGATCGATCAAAGTCGCGCAGGCGGAAAAGGCAGATTCGGTCCTGCTTGAAACATCCTCGGGATCAATCGCCCTGGCAAGCGGAACGGTTCGCCTCTCGGGAAAAGGGGACAAGACGACGGTACGCCCGGAAACAGCCGAGGCCACCATCGTCGCAAAAGGAAGCGACAACCCCGTCACGCTCGACGCCGCCTCGCTCTTCGACGTTTCAAACCAGGAAATGGCTACTCCGTCCTTCTCGGTTACGGAGCCGCATCCGGAAGCGGTCGTGGTCACCGCAGGAAAAAGCGCTCCTGTCACATTTGCATGGACTCCGGCGAGCGAGACAAAACCGCTCGAAGTCGCGCTTGACCCCGCTTTCAGAAAAAACACCGTCTCGGAGCCCGCCTTCGCAAGCGGCTCCTCGCTCGAACTCCCGTCCGGCCGGTACTGGTGGCGTATTCCCGAAAGCGGCGAAAGCGGCTCGTTTACCGTCATCGAAGGAGCAGAAAGCGCTCCCGTCAGCCCTGTCGGAAAAAGTTTCATCAAGGCTGCCGTTTCTGTCTCGATACCGTTTTCCTGGACCAAAAGGGGAGAGGCAGAATCCTATCGGGTCGATGTCTTCGCTGAAGGGTCGGGCGACGAGCCCATACTGCAGCGCACGGTAATGCAGCGCGCAACGACCATCGATTTTACCGAAGCGGGAAATTACTCCTGGACTGTCACTTCTTTTTACGGACCCGACCGTGTCGCCTTTACCTCGGCGCGAAAAATATTCTCCGTCGTCACCGCAATGCTTCCGGCACCGGATGCTCCAACCATCTCGCGGGAAATCGCCGCATGGAAGACCGTTGACGGCGCCGACCGCTATGAACTCCGCGTCACCGCCGACGCCGAAGGCTCCGTGACGAAATACTCGACGCTGACGGGCTCGCCGTTCCTAAGCCTCAAGAAAACGCTTCCGGACGGAATCTGGTTCGTCGCGGTTCGCGCATACGCCGGGAACATCATTTCCCCCTGGTCACCACCCGCACGCTATGAAATTTCTCCTCCGAAGCCGCTAGTCGCGACGACGCCCGCCGACGGCTCCTCGGTCTCCCTCGCGGGAAAAAAGGTTTTATTCGCATGGAAGGACGCGAACGGCGGATCCCGGTATCAGCTCATCGTCTCGCGAACGGCAGACCTTGCGAATCCGGTCGCGGAAGCGAGCCCTCACAGCACCGACTGCGCCGTCCCGTTTCCCGAAGGAATTCAGGCGGGTAACTATTTCTGGAAAGTTTCTCTCGTCGACTCCTTCGGCGCCGTTACGAGCGAGTCTCCCGTTTCATCATTCACCGTATTGGTAGCACCTCCTTCCCCCAAACCGGTCACGCCCGCAAAAGGCGCAATGCTTGAAATCAACGCGCTCGACGCGCTTCGCTTCGCATGGGAATCGACGGGCGACGGCGACTCCTATATCGTGAGTCTCTACCGGATGACGGGCGGAATACCGAAGCTCGTCGGTTCGTGGGAAACCGATGAAACAACGCTCTCGATCAGCGATTTTTCAAAACTCGCGCTCGACACATTCTCATGGGAACTTTTTGCCGTCAGAAAAAACGGTGACGGAACAAAAACAAAAAGCGAGGCCGCAATCTCCTACTTCCGTATCGTTCAAGGCAAACTTCTCTCGGTTCCGACAATTAAAGTTATGAAGACGCGGGGGCCCTACTGACATGAACCGAAAGCAAATTGCCCTCGCCGCACTCCTTCTTTTTCTTCTGTCCCAGGCTACCCGCACATTCGCGCAAACCAGCGAAAGCCTTCCGTACTACATCGAGTGGGAACTGGTCGCCGGCGCGGGCGGCTACGATTTTGAAGTTGTAAACGCCGCGGGAGAAAGCGCGTTCAAAAAACGCCTGGAAGCGACGGATACCAGCATCGAACTGACTCTTCCTGCGGGAAAATATCAATTCAGGATTTCTACGCTCAATAAATTCCTTCGCGTTGATTCCACATCCGAGTGGGTGTCGTTTACCGTACTTGCATACGGAGCACCAACGTTCGAAAAACTCACGCCCCAGACGGTTCGTCCCGGCGCACCGCTGTCCATAACGCTCCAGGCAGACATGCTCTCGACGAAAGCAGTCGTAACGCTCATCTCTCCGACGGGGAAAAAAATTCCCGTTTCCGTAAAAAAAACCAAGGGGAAAACCTTTGCCCTGACCGGAGCCGCGCTGACTGAACGGGGCGCCTATACGCTCGTCCTGACGAATCCCCCAAACTACACGGCAACACGAAAGGCGGCGCTTCAGGTGGCCTATCCCGAGCCGACCATTATTTCAGCCGCGCCCGCTCAGGTTTCGCGGGAAGAACTTGCTGCGCCGGGCGCGACGCTGACGGTGCGTGGCAAGAATTTTTCTCCCGAGGCAACGCTCGGATTAAAGCCTTCCCGGGGAACGGACACGCTCTGGCTTTCGCCGAATGCGCTTTCTGCGACGGAAGCCTCGGCGACGCTTCCCGAAACGCTCGATACCGATACATACGCGGTTTTCTTCCGGAACGCGGCAGACCTCGCGGAAATCCCCGCGGGGACCCTTGTCGTGGAAAAGAAGCCGGAAGTTAAGGCGGTGGCGGTAACGCCGGAACCTCCCGCTGACAAGGTGAAAGAGCCTGAAGCTCCCCCGAAGGAAAAAACGCCACCCGCAGAAAAAACCGTGAAAAACTGGCTCTTCCTTGGCGTTGCAGGAGGCGCGGGCTTGATTTTCGGAGAATGGCAAGACGTTTACAACGAGCCCGTGATCGCGGGTGCTCTCTTTGCTGACTTCTACCTTTCGCCCCGCCTCGTTCCCGAATCAGGCCGAGGCCTCCTCTATTCCGTCGGACTACGCGCTGACTACGCGACCATGCATAATGACGGTACCGGGGAATACGTCAAAAGCGACACGCAGACTCTGTCGGTAATTCTCGGCCCGGCGGCGACCTACGCGCTTTCGCGCTTCCGGTTTCGCCTCAGGATCGGCGGCGGAATCGATTACCTGCGCATCGACGCGAAAGACCTCGCAACGGGAGAAAAAACCAATGAATCCTCGCTCGATTTTGCCGCGGGGACAGGTCTGTGCGTGGAGTTCCTTCCTACAGAACGCATAGCACTCGGTATAGACAATGAACTTATCGTAATCGCGAACCAAATCCCGATAACGCGATATACTCTCGCACTATCCGCATCTTACGCGATACCGATTAAACGCCAGGCGCGAAGGGCGCCCGGTCAAGGCTTAATTCATAAGGAGATTTTTCAATGAAAGAAAACTTCAGCTGTTCGCTTACCGGCAAGCACTGGTGGAAACCGTTTGTCGTCTGCGTCGTTCTGTACCTCGCGATAATGATCCCGAATGAGCTCGCATCAATGAATCCAAGCGACGATGTCGCGATAGCGAGCGCCGCACTTTTCTTCAGCCTGGCGCTTACCGGAATCCTCATAGTTGTTCTGGCAGCGTTCTCGGTTATCCTGAGGAAAATCGCTTTTCCTCACATTTCAATCGGGGGTAAACCGCTCTCGTTTACCGGCAAGGTCGGAGAGTACGTTAAAATCAACATCCTCGGATTCCTCTTGTGCGTCGTAACGCTTACCTTCTATTTTCCCTTCTTCAACCGGAAAATCATCTCGTATCTCGCCGAGCATACCGAGTGGGGTGGGTCGAAGGTTTCGTTCACGTCGAAGGCGGGCAAGCTCATGAAGTACTACGTTCTCGCCCTTATTCTGCCGCTCCTCGCAGTGTCGGCGCTCTTCGTCGTCGTGGTAGTCGCGCTGAAGCTCGCAAAAGGGGGCGCCGTGTCCGGTTCATTCGGATCCGCAACCCTCGTGTTCTACCTCGTGCTTTTTATCGCAATCATCCCGTTCATTTATCTCGCGTATAAATGGACGGTAAACTTCGCGTGGAATGGATTTACCGTTTCCTGGGATACCCGTTTTTGGGATTCATGCGGATTTATCCTTGGACAACTGTGCCTTACGCTCATTACCGTCGGCATTGCCTGGCCGCTCGCGTTCGTCAATGTCATCCGGTTCTTTGCCGGCAAGACCGTCGTGCGCGAAAACGGGACGGAAAAAGGACGGCTCGGGTTTGAATGCAAACGAGGAAAGGCGTTTACCCTGCTCTGGGGCCAAACGCTTCTCGTCCTGATTACCTGCGGCATCTATCTTCCCTGGGCCTACGCCAATTGCATGCGCTTTCTGATCAATAATGCCTATTATGAGGAAAAACAGGGATTGCTCTCGCGTTCCTGAGGCAGACATCTCCGTGTTCAAATAAAAAACCCGACCGCAAGGCCGGGTTTTTTATTGCGTGTAGCTATGCCGCTACTTTGGCTAATATCGCCGCTTATACCTACTGGTTTTCAACTTCGCTCTTCGTGGGAAGCACAAAGGCGCAAATAAAATAGAGAATGATACCCATTCCCCAACAAAGCGCGCAAAGAGCCCAGAGAATGCGTACTATCGTTACGTCAACGTTGAGGTACTCGGCCAATCCGCCGCAAACGCCAAAAATCTTTTTACCGTACTCGATTTTATAAAGTCTCTTAGCCATTGCTTCCTCCAGTATTATACGCCGTATAATATACAATCTCGCATATTATGCTCGGCCAGTCAACATTTTTTTTTATTTTTCTGCCAGATACATACTCAACGGGGGAGGACCGCAAGGCTATACCAGCGACCTTCGGATGAATTGAACCACCGTCGTGCGATATACACCCCGACCAGCGTCGTTTCATAGACGGTTGATGATCCGGACTCCTCGGGTTTGGCGACCAACAGTGCGAGGCCGCCAACCGCGTTGGTATCGGCATACGCATATCCGTCGGCAGAATTCGCCCCCTGGGCGATCGTTCCGACTGCGCTTACGTATCCCGAGCCCTGGGGAGGACGAACCGTCCACAGCGGGTTGCCGTCCTTTCCGAGCTTGTCATTTGGCTGAACGTTCGGGATTTTAAAACCTGCTTGAGAAGACGCGCGGACAAGTGCTTCGGTACCGTTTTCGGTGCGTTTGACCTTGCTGACGGTCAGGGTATCGAGAATCGCGATGCTGTTTGTCTGATTGTAATCGAGAGCGACTTGCGATCGGGTAAGCCGGGCTCCATTCGAGCCTTTTACCGGGGTTACGGTATACTGGACGCCGACGCGCTTTCTGAGGGAAACCTGCCCGGCGACGCGAAAAAGACATTCTGCGAGCTCTTTCTCCGCGGTTTGCATCGCGGGGGAGCGGGCATAATACGCGCCGGTTGCGGCGCTTTCAAGATACAGTACGGAAGAGCGGTCGCCGCCCGTGGACGCACAGCCCGCGAGGACGACCGCCAGGCATAAAACCGGAACCAGAAATTTTACGGTTCGGGCCAGTTTCATGCCGACTTCCTTACTTGGTCACGCCATTGGAAGTTTCTTTGTCCAGGAACGAGAGGGCTTCCTTGGCCTTGAATTCGGAGAAGGCAGCGGCTTCGTTGCGCTGGAAGGTCTGAACGGTCTGGTCGAAGCTCTTGCCGACGTTTGCCTTCGGGAAAGAGCAAAGCATGTACACGCCGCCCTTGTCGTCAATCCAGGTTTCGTCGTCTTCAACACCGACGAGGGTCTGCTCGGCAACCTGCTTCGAAATGTTCTCGAAGTAGGAAAGAGTCTGGATGTTTTTCTCGGATCCGGATTCATTGGTATAGTTCACGAGGGCGTTCTTGACGCTGGTTCCAACCCATCGGGCAATCTGATCGCGGGCGTCGGCGCCGGCGGCGGTCTTGGAAATCGCGCGGTTGGACTTCATTGCATAGCCTACGGCATAGAACTTGTCATCGCTTTTCGGGGTCTTGTTAACCCAGGCGGGCATGGGGATTCCATCCAGGCCGATGATCGGCTTGACCGCGGTTACGGGCTCGGCGGCAACAGGAGCGGCAACCGGAGCAGCGACGGGTTTCGTCTCGGGCTCGGACGCGCAAGAAATAAATACGGCCGCGACGAGCGTAAGGATCGACAAAACGGAAATAAGTTTCTTGATCATACAATATCCTCCTAAGGATCACTTATTATAAATCAGTTTACCACATTGATCGTTACAAAACCAATCGCATTCCGATTCGTCAACGATCCCCGCTAAACTGATCTTGCTCAAGTAAAACGCTCCGGCTCAGGCGTTCGGCGTCGTGGAGCATGGCAACCGGAACCCCGTACGCGCTCTCGAGCGCCTCCGGAACCAAAACCTCCTCGGGCGTGCCGAGATCGATCCTGCGATCCGGATAAAACAACATCACGGTATCCGCATATTTCTTCGTCAGCGCCATTTCATGGAGCGATACCAGGATTGAAACACCCGAACGACGGTACATGTCACCGAAAAATTCGAGCGCGCGCTCTTTTTGGCGCATTTCCATCGCAAATACCGGTTCGTCCATCATAATGACTCGCGAGCCATAGAGCGCGGAAAACGCGAGGAGAACCCGCTGCGTTTCTCCCTTTGAAAGGGCGGAAAGCCTGCGGGTACGAAGGGTTTCAAGCTCGAAGGCCTCGAGAACATCCCTGAAAAACGCTTCATCCTTCGAGCGGTGTCCCCCGTTCACGAAAACATACTCGAGCAGATTCCCGATAACTGAATTATCGCTTTCGTCGGCTTCAAATTCCATGTTCTGGTAGATAAAAGAACAGGCAAGGTTTCGCTGATGCTCGCTTTCGGCCGTAAGGCCCGTGCCGGGCGTCCCCGAATCGTCGGCCCAAACGCCGGAAAGAATCCGGGTATTCCGCCCGAGCAGCTCGATGCGTCCCTTCGTCGGCATAATCCGGGCTCCCGCAAGCAGTAAAAAGGTCGACTTTCCCGCCCCGTTCGGGCCGGTCAGGCTGATAAAGCCCGGGGGTATATCGGCGGTAAAAGCGTCGAAAACCGGTTTGACCGGAGTTCCGTCAGCGTGGGTTACGATCTCTCCGGTATCGGGATCCGGCCAGACAAATGATACGTCACGAAAGCGTATCAGGGGTTCAATTTCACTCATGGTGCGCAAGTATAGCATAAATCGCGTATAATGGATGAAGGCTCTCCTCTTGAATAAAAGCGGATGGCAAGGTAAATTATTCAACGATTAGGTATTTATTTACCTATTTATGTTGTCTCACCACAATTCTTTTTTTACAAGGACGGAAATATGTCTGAGAAAAAGCTCGTTATGATCGACGGTAACACCGCCGCCGGTCATGTTGCCCACGCACTGAGCGAGGTCATCGCGATCTACCCGATCACCCCCTCGAGCCCGATGGGCGAAGTTGCCGACGAATACTCGGCAAAAGGAAAGAAGAACCTCTGGGGAACAGTTCCCGAAGTCGTGGAACTCCAGTCAGAGGCTGGTGCGGCCGGAGCCGTGCACGGCGCGCTGACAACCGGTGCCCTCTCGTCGACCTTCACCGCGTCGCAGGGCCTCCTCCTCATGATCCCGAACATGTACAAAATTGCCGGTGAGCTCACCAGCACCGTGTTTCATATCGCAGCCCGCGCACTCGCCGCGAGCTCCCTTTCGATCTTCGGCGATCACCAGGACGTCATGGCCTGCCGCCAGACCGGATGGGCAATGCTCGCCTCGAACAACGTGCAGGAAGTCATGGATCTCGCGGTTATCTCCCACGCCGCGACCCTCCGCTCCCGCGTTCCGTTCCTCCACTTCTTCGACGGTTTCCGCACCTCCCACGAGGTTCAGAAGATCGAGGAAGTCTCCTACGAAGTAATGCAGAAGATGATCGATAACGAGCTCGTTCGCGCCCATCGCGCACGCGGACTCACCCCCGAGAATCCCGCGATCCGCGGAACCGCGCAGAACCCGGACGTTTACTTCCAGGGTCGCGAGGGCGTCAACAAGTACTACGACGCCGTTCCGGAAATCGTTCAGAAAGAAATGGACAAGTACGCAAAGCTCACCGGCCGTCAGTATCAGCTCTATGAATACTACGGTGCCAAGGATGCCGAAAAGGTAATCATCGCCATGGGTTCCGGATGCGACACCATCGACGAGACCATCGACTTCCTCACTGCAAAGGGAGAGAAAGTCGGACTCCTCAAAGTTCGCCTCTACCGCCCCTTCAGCGCAGAACTCTTCGTCAAGGCGCTTCCCGCGACCGTCAAGTCGATCGCCGTCCTCGACCGCACCAAAGAGCCCGGATCGCTCGGCGAACCGCTCTATGAAGACGTCCGCACCGCCATCGGCGAGATGCAGGAAGCCGGCAAGTGCCAGTTCAAGAACTACCCCGTCATCGTCGGTGGACGCTTCGGCCTCGGCTCGAAGGAATTCACCCCCGCCATGGTCAAGGCTGTCTACGACAACCTTTCCGGCGCGAAGAAAAACAAGTTCACCATCGGTATCGAGGATGACCTCACCTTCACGAGCCTCAAGTACGACCCGACCTTCCAGCTCGACGACGCGGGAATGCATCAGGCGATGTTCTTCGGTCTCGGCTCGGACGGAACCGTCGGCGCCAACAAGAACTCGATCAAGATTATCGGAGAGGCTACCGACAACAAGGCGCAGGCTTACTTCGTCTACGACTCCAAGAAGTCCGGCTCGGTTACCACGAGCCATCTCCGCTTCGGCAAGAACGCGATCCGCAAGCCGTATCTCGTTACCCAGTCCGACTTCATCGCGTGCCACAAGTTCACCTTCCTCGAGAAGTACGACATGCTCTCTACTGCAAAGAAGGGCGCAACGTTCCTCCTCACGAGCCCCTACGGCAAAGACCAGGTCTGGGATCATCTCCCCGTCGAGGTTCAGAAGCAGATCATCGCGAAGGAACTCAAGTTCTACGTGATCGACGCGGTGACCATCGCCGAAAACGCCGGAATGGGCGGACGCATCAACGTCGTCATGCAGACCGCGTTCTTCAAGATCTCCGGTATCCTCCCCGAGGCCGAAGCCGTCGCGCTCATCAAGAAGTTCATTGAAAAGTCTTACGGAAAGAAAGGCGCAGACGTCGTCAAGAAGAACATCGACACGATCGACATGGCACTCGCCGGAGTCGAGAAAGTCGACTACCCGAAGACCGCATCGAGCAAGCTCAAGATGCTCTCCGCAATGACCTCCGACGCGCCCAAGTTCGTCCAGGAAGTTCTCGGAACCATCGGAATCAACAAGGGTGACGACCTCAAGGTCAGCCAGATTCCGGACGACGGAACATTCCCCACCGGAACCACCCAGTACGAGAAGCGCGCCATCGCCGAGAAGATGCCGATTTGGGACAAGGATCTTTGTATCCAGTGCGGTCAGTGTACCGTCGTTTGCCCCCACGCGGTTATCCGCGCAAAGGCATTCGATCCCAAGTTCCTCGCGAAGGCTCCTGCGACCTTCCAGAGCGCCGACTACAAGACCAAGGAATTCGAGGGCTGGAAGTTTACCATCCAGGCTTCCGCCGAGGATTGCACCGGTTGCGGACTTTGCGTGCAGCAGTGCCCCGCCAAGAACAAGGAAGATCCCTCCATCAAGGCGATCAACCTGAAGAGCTTCGCCGAGCATCGCGCAGCCGAGGCAGCCAACTGGAACTTCTTCTTCAAGGAACTTCCCGATCCGGAACCGGCAAAGCTCAACCTGGGCAACGCCAAGTTCCTCGCCATGAAGCGCCCGCTCTTCGAGTTCTCCGGTGCTTGCGCCGGTTGCGGTGAAACCCCGTACGTCAAGCTTCTCTCGCAGCTCTTCGGCGACCGCGCGGTCATTGCGAACGCGACCGGTTGTTCGTCGATCTACGGAGGAAACCTCCCGACGACCCCGTACACGAAAACCGCCGATGGAAAAGGCCCTGCCTGGTCCAACTCCCTCTTCGAGGATGCTGCGGAATTCGGCCTCGGCATGCGCCTGACGAGCGACAAGCTCGCCATCTACGCACGCGAAGTCGCTGCCACCGTAAAGGGCAAGGGAATCGCAGTCGCCGAAATCGACGCGATCCTCGCCAACACCTCGTCCGAAGACACTGCGATCGCAGCTCAGCGCAAGAACATCGAAGCGCTTAAAGCCGCTCTCGCAAAATCGAAGGACGCTGATGCGGCTGAACTCGTCTCTCTCTGCGATCACTTCGTCAACCGCTCCGTCTGGATCATCGGCGGCGACGGATGGGCATACGACATCGGCTTCGGCGGCCTTGACCACGTCATCGCTTCCGGCCGCAACGTTAACCTCCTCGTCCTCGACACCGAAGTCTATTCGAACACCGGTGGACAGATGTCCAAGGCGACCCCGATTGGAGCCGTCGCGAAGTTTGCAGCAGGCGGAAAGGCCACGAGCAAAAAAGACCTCGGCATGATCGCCATGAGCTATGGCTACGTGTACGTTGCCCGCATCTCGATGGGCGCGAACATGAACCAGGTCATCAAGGCGTTCCGCGAAGCGGAAGCGTACGACGGTCCGTCGATCATCATCGCGTACAGCCATTGCATCAACCATGGTATCAACATGGAATACGGCATGACCAACCAGAAGGAAGCAGTTTCCTGCGGACTGTGGCCCCTGTACCGCTATGATCCTCGCCTCGCCGATCAGGGAAAGAACCCCTTCCAGCTCGACAGCAAGGAACCCGACTTCAAGCTCGCAGACTTCATGTACAAGGAAGTCCGCTTCAAGAGCCTCAAGGCCGCCGATCCCGCGCGCGCCGAGAAGCTGCTCAAGATGGCGGAAGACAAGGCAAAACGCCAGTGGAAGGAATACGAATACCTCTCCAAGAGAGATTTCTGATTCCACTCCGGCGCGTTAAAAACGCCGGTCGTTACTAAATAAAGAGGACCTTCCCGGAAATACCGGGGAGGTCTTTTTTTTAAGCGTTTTGTATACCGTTTGTTTCATGAGCGCTCACATTCGCCTAAAAGCTGTTCAAACGGTCCCGGTAAAGTGATATACTTTTTACCTGCAAGGACACATCCACAATGCGAATTATTGATTTTCACGCGCATATCTATCCCGCAAAAATTGCGGAACGCGCAACCCAGGCTATCAGCGATTTTTATGACGCACCAATGGCCTTTTACGGCTCGGTTTCGGAGCTCCTCAAAAGCGGCGAGACGATTGGCGTCGAGCGCTATATCGTGCACTCAACCGCAACAAAGAGCGATCAAGTGGGCTCGATAAATGATTTCATTATCGGTGAAACAGAAAAGGAGCCACGCTTCGTCGGCTTCGGTACACTGCATCCCGACTTTACCGGGACGCGCGAAGAGCTTGAACGGATCATGACTCGAGGTCTCAAGGGCATCAAGCTCCATCCGGACTTTCAGCGTTTCGAAATCGACTGCGCGCGGATGGACCCGATTTACGAGCAAATTGAAGATGCGGGCCTCCCGGTCCTTGTGCATGCAGGAGACGCCCGTTTCGATTTTTCAGGACCGCGCAGAATCGCGCGCGTGCTTGACCGGCATCCAGGGCTCAAGGTTGTCGCGGCCCATTTCGGCGGCTATACCGAATGGGAGGAATCCCTCGAGGTGCTCGCAGGCAGAAACCTCTGGTTTGACACTTCGAGCACGTTCTGGAAAATCAGCCCTGAGCTCGCCGGAAAAATAATAGTCAAACACGGGACATCTCGGTTTCTTTTTGGTTCGGACTTTCCCATGTGGCGGCACGACGACGAACTCGGGCGTTTCCTTGCCCTCGGTCTCGACGAAAAGGCGAACGGGGAAATCCTCCACGAAAATGCCGAACGGCTTCTTTTCACGTCTTAGGACTTTCGGTATTTTTTTTCGCTCAAGCCGAGCAATCTCTTTATAACAAACCCTGCAATCATTATTCCGGCAGCCGGAGGGACAAACGACACGCTTCCGGGAATCTGCCTTCTTGAGGCGCAGGTTCTCGCGCTTCCGGGAGGGCACACGCAACCGGTCGCGCATCCGTCGTGCCCTTCGGTAAGGGGGACCAGCGGCTCTTCTCGCGAATAGAGAACCATGAGATGGGGTATTCTCCGTTTCTTCAGCTCTTTCCGTATTACGCGGGCCAGCGGGCAAATCGATGTTTTCGTGATATCCGCTATTTCAAAGCGAAGCGGATCAAGTTTGTTTCCCGTCCCCATGCTGCTAATCAGCGGAACGCCCAACGCGAAGGATTTTTCCGCGAGCATTATTTTGGAAGATACCGTGTCGATACAATCAACCATGTACGAATAAGAGGGGAAATCGAAAGTATCGACGGTGTCCTTTCCGAAAAAACATTGACGCGTTTCAACCTCTGCTCCGGGATTGATGTCGAGTATGCGTTCGCGCATCACCTCGACCTTCGGCCTGCCGATCGTGCTGTGAAGGGCTATCGATTGACGGTTGATGTTCGTCAGGCAAACTTTATCGTCATCCACGAGAACGAAGCGCCCCACGCCGCCTCGCGCGAGGGCCTCCGCAACGTATGACCCCACGCCTCCAACACCGAAAATCGCGACCGTTTTTTCCGCGAGGATCGCGCTCGATTCCGCTCCGAGAAGAAGTTCATTCCTTGAAAACTGGGAAAGCATGGCCATATCATAGCCAAGTCAACGCTCTTTGTCAGCAAGGATCCGGAGAAGAAAAAACTTAAGCAGAAGATGTCACAAAAAAACGCATGATCAAGAAACATACCGGGATCAAAACGGTGTTATACTGACAAGAAGAAGGAGCCCTGGCATGACGAAAACAGCTGTTCTTTACAAATCGAAATACGGATCTACCAAGCAGTATGCACGCTGGATAGCGGAAGATACCGGTGGAGATCTTTTCGAACTCAATAAAGTATCCCCCGGAGAACTCGATCGCTATGATACGATAATCATGGGCGGGGGAATCTACGCCGGGGGAATTCGCGGCTTGTCGCGAATGAAGAAAATCTTCGCGCGCTTTTCCGACAAAAAGGTTATTCTCTTTTCCGTCGGCTCGTCGGCCCCTGGACAAAAAAACACCGAGACCATCAAAGCGAGAAACCTTACGCAAGAAATGCAGACCAGCGTTCGGTTTTTTTACCTTCGGGGCGGGCTCGACTATCCCGCCATGAAGACCCTCGACCGTGCGTGCATGAACCTTATGGCATCAATGATCAGGAAAAAGGACGAGGACGCGCGAAACGCCGAGGAAAAGGAAATACTCGCGTTCCACGGCACGAAGGTTTCGTTCCTCGACCGGGCGAATCTCGCGCCTCTTATCGCCGCTGCGAAAGACTAAATAAAAGAGATCAACCAGTTTCACGTTCGCAGTTATCTTCCACACACGCCGTCCTCGTCAGGGAAATAAATTCTTGAGCTTCTTTCGTGTTAATTGCTTATTCGCGTGGTAAACTTTTTGACCCTCTCTGTTCTTCTATTCCGTTTTAGGTACCGCTTCGCGACAACTCCAAAAGGTACATTTCCTCCAGAAAAAAATTACTTGACCATACGCGTCACATGCAGCAATACTCTCTGCGTAAGGAGGACCTCGATGTCCAAAGAACTGAAGAAGGCGGAGAGCAAGCACTGTTACGCGTGCCTCCAGTGGGACGGACCGCGAACCTACGATGCAGAAAAAAAAATGCTCCTTGTCGACGAAAACAAGGAGGAGAATTGCCTCGTCTTTCATAAAAAGGTAAAAGGTACTTCTTCCTGCGATCGTTTCTTCCCATTCAAGTAAAAGTAAAAAAGAGCGGAAGGCATTCCGAGTACCGGAGGCCTTCCGCCATTCCTCGTTCAATCAATCAGAAAATCAAGATGCCCTGGCATCACCCAAGAATTTTTTTCAGGTCCGCTTCGGGCGTTGATATCGGCGTAACGTTCCATTTCTCGACAAGAACCTTGAGCACGTTCGATGACACAAAGGCGGGAAGGGTCGGGCCGAGATAAATATTCTTGATGCCGAGCGACAGCAGCGTCAAAAGGACGCAAACGGCCTTTTGCTCGTACCACGAAAGAACCATCGTAAGCGGGAGATCATTCACGCCGCAGGAGAAAGCGTCCGCGAGCGCAAGCGCGACGCGTATCGCACTGTACGAGTCATTGCACTGCCCCATGTCCATGATACGCGGCAGCCCGCCAATTGTGCCGAGATCGAGATCATTGAAGCGAAACTTCCCGCACGCAAGCGTGAGGATAATGGACTCCTTCGGAGTTGCCTTGACGAAGTCCGTGTAATAGTTTCGCCCGGGTTTCGCGCCGTCGCAGCCGCCAACAAGAAAGAAATGCTTGATCGCGCCGGTCTTGACCGCGTCGACAACCTTGTCCGCCACGGAGAGAACCGTTCCATGACCGAAGCCGGTCATCAGCACATCGCCGCCGTTTATTCCCGTCATCTTTCGCTCTTCCGCATAGCCTCCGAGTTCGAGCGCCTTCGCAATTACCGGCGAGAAATCTTTTTTTCCGTCCTTGCCGTCGATATGCACGAGCTCGGGAAAAGCGACCACCGATGTCGTGAATACGCGGTCCGCATAGGATGCCTTCGGCGGCATCAAGCAATTCGTGGTAAAGAGAAAAGCGGCGGGAACCGAGTCAAATTCCTTTTGCTGATTCTGCCATGCGGTGCCGAAGTTTCCCTTGAGCTGCGCGTGTTTCTTGAGCTCGGGATATGCATGGCACGGGAGCATTTCGCCATGCGTGTATACATTGATTCCCTTGCCGTCCGTCTGCTCAAGAAGCTGCGCGAGGTCATGTAGGTCATGCCCCGAAACGACGATGAACGGACCCTTTTCAATATTGGTCGTAACCGCTACGGGGATCGGCGTTCCGTACGTTCCGGTATTCGCCTCGTCGAGAAGCTCCATACAGCGGAGATTCACCTTGCCGAATTCCATGTTGAGATCGAGAAGATCCGGAACGCTCATTTCTGTCGCGAGTGCGGAGAGTCCCTTGTAAAAGAACGCGAACACAGTGGCGTCGCGTTTTCCGAGAGCCGCCGCGTGATGGGCATAGGCTGCCATGCCGCGCATGCCGAAGAGAAGAAGGGACTTGAGACTCCGTGCGTCCTCGTCACCCGACGTCCACAGCGCGTTCATGTCGAAATCCTTCCCGCCACCGAGGCCAGAAGCGGCCTCGTCAATTCTCGCAGAGAGAGCGGCAATTTGAACGTCGTCAAAACTCACGTTCGTAATTGCCGTAAAAAGTCCGTCAATTATCAGGTCATCGGTCTTTGCCGATCCGCGCCCGGAGCCCGCGGCAACGGCGAGCTTGATCAATTTGCCGGTAAGACTATCCTGCAGATGCGCGGTATTTTCCTTCTTTCCGCAAACGCCGTTAACCGTGCAGCCCTTGCCGCCCGCCGTTTGCTCGCATTGATAACAAAACATTGACATATAGGAGCCTCCTGTATGTCTTGAAGTTTAGTCACACTGCGGTGAAGTTGCCGTTGCTTTTGCAACGTCGGCGGTGATTTCAAGAAGATTTCCCTCGGGATCCCGGATTATCGACTCATAATACCCGTCCCCGGTCCTTCGGGGCGCGGAAACCACCTCGATACCCTGCTCGGAAAACTCTCGCGTAAGCCGGTCGACATCCGCGTCGGTGCCGCAGGAAAAGGCGAGGTGTGCGAAACCGGGCTTCTCGTCCGGCAAAAGCGAACGCTCATTTTCCTCGAGGCGCGAGCGTTCAACGATCGAATCCTTTCGCATCAGCTCAAGTCTCGCGCCGCCTGGAAACGAAAGAAAATACGACGAAAAACCCTTCGCGCGGTTATCATACCGCCCGTTTGCCGTCGCGCCGAAATTGACCACGTAGAAATCCTTCATTGCCTCAAGATCCGTTACCCATAACGCCACATGCGCGATCATCATCGGGAACACACTCCTATTGTCAAAAATGAGTCATGCGACCACGGTTTCGCCGAATAATCACCGAAGAACTCGATCTTTTGAAAACCCGCGTCCACAAGCACTTCTCGCGCGCGTTCCGAACGGAGAGGAAAAAGAGGAACCGAATTCTTCGAGACTGTCCCTTTCTGGCTGTCCGAAAGTTCCGTGGAAAAAATGATTCTTCCCGACTCGTCCGGCTCCGAATACGCACGCGAAAAAGAGACTGTACCGCGTGAAAGAACCGGAAGGCCGCCGATTTTTCCGTCGAGAATCCGGTCATAGTTTATTATCTGAAAGATAAAAACACCGTGCGCTGCAAGAAGCTTTCCGACGGAAGAGAAAAAGGCGCGAATGGCGTCGTCGCCCGGGAGATGTGGAAGGGTGTTCCCGAGACACAGAATGGCGGAAAATTCCTTTTTCGGATAAATCGACACGAGGTCGCGCATGTCGGCCAGGGCAAGCTCAATTGAATCCGACCGGTAGCGCACAGGACTTGAGCCTTGCACCCCATACCGCTTGCAGGCGAGTTTCTCCGCGGCGAGCGCAAGCAACTCGGGATCAAGGTCAAGACCTGCCGCGGAGGCATATCGTCCCTGCAATGAAGCTAGGACCGTACCGGTGCCGCAGCCCACGTCGAGAAGCCGCGCAATCGGCTTTCCGCCTTGCCCCATACGCGCGGAAAGAAAACCAATCGCCTCATCATCTTTTGGAAAGAGAAGATCATAGTACGGAGCCATGCTCGCATAAAAATCCACCGAAGCCACCTTTGCGATTGCTCGCCCTATATTTTTCTGCTGTCATAGGCCCAATGAAGAAGAGCCTGCCGCTGCCGCCTTCGCGCGGAAAGGTCGCCCGGCGCGGAATGCTTTTTAAGCTGTGCGACATGGCGGGTCATCGCCTTCCATCTTTTAATCTGCCTTGCGTCGTCGGGACAACGGCGACCCGACCAATAGCGGCAATACCACTGAAACCAGCCCCGAGGATCCTCAGGATAAATCCAACCCTTCGCGCGCCAGTATGAAAGCGGCTTCGAGGCGTTTACCAAAAAATAATTGAGCTCGGCGCGATGTTCCTCGTGGCAGAGTTTTGCCCGCACAAACCAGTCAGGCGGAAATTCTGCCGTGCAGTCCGTCATATACTTGCCGCCAAACACTCCGAGCGCGAGCATTTCCTTCGGGGAAAGCTCCGGTTTGAAATCGGGTGCAAAGTTTTTGCCGGCCGGCTCGGTGCGCCAGTATACGTATCCGTCCTGCATGAGATCGCGTACGACGACGCGTTTCGGTTCCATACCGCAATCATTATGGACAATGAGCCGCCCGTCAAGGTAGAGTATCGCCCATGGCCTACTTAACGTATATGCGCGGTCTCTCTCGCGGGAAGGCTCTCTGATGGGCGACCGTTGTTACCGCTGCTTCAGACCCTTATCCAACTGTTATTGCCCGGACATCGAAACGGTCGATACGGGCGTAAAATTCGTATTTCTCATGCATCCCAAGGAAGCATATCATCAGAAAACGGGGACGGGGCGGCTCGCATCCCTTTCGCTTGCCGGCTCCGAAATCATCATCGGAATCGACTTTACGGACAACACGCGCCTCAATGAGTTATTGAGCGGACGCGACGGACAGGAAGGATACGGGGACGGCCGGGGACATTACCCGGTCGTGCTCTATCCCGCGCGCGACGCGTACTTTACCGACTCTCCGGCTTTTCGCGACGCCCTGGGCGACAGAACGCCGCTTATTGTCGTCGTCGACGCGACCTGGTTTTTCGCCAACAAAATGATGCATTTGAGCCGGAACCTTCATGAACTTCCCAAACTTTCATTCCGGAAGGAATATCGTTCGCGTTTCGAGTTCAAGGAACAGCCGGACCCGGCGTGCCTTTCAACCATTGAATCTTCCTACTACCTTCTCGAAGAGCTCAAGGAAGCGGGCATCGCCCGGCGGGATGCGGATGTAACGGGGCTCATGCGGGTGTTCCAGAAAATGGTCCGCCACCAGCTCGCCTGTCAGCAGGAGCGCCATATTGCATTGGCGAAAGAACAGTATCCGGAACTTTTTTCCTCACCGGAGGAGTAACCGAAAAAAAGGCGAGAGCGGATAGAACCGCACTCGCCTTATGTTTGCATTACAAAAAGTGCTGCTTCGTCAGTCCAGCGTCAATGTCGAAAGATAATTCTCGTACGCGTCCTTCGCGGCATTAACCGCTTTTCGACCGGCGTCGATGGAAAGACTCAGCGCGTCTATTTCCGTATCTGCCGCAGTGAGTTTTTTCAGATAGTCCTTTCCCTGCTGGGTCTCGTTTCCCGCAGCCTCAAGATTCTTCCGGATACGATCCTGCTCCGCGATCTTGTCCTTCTTCTGTGTTTCCACAAGCGCGAGATCCTTCTGGAGGGCGTCCGCCTTCTTTTTGAATTCGACCGCTTTGTCAAAGGCTGCGCGCACTTTCGCGGGTATCTCGCCCGATGAACGGTAGTACAACAGGGAATCAACTGAAAGATTCGCGAGGGCAACCGTTTCTTCAGCGGGCATCTGTTCGTCGACGACAAATTTCGTTTCGGCACCAGCGCCGAGCGATACCGCAAACCGGTACAGCCGATCGGTCTTTTCATCCGCTTTCGCCGGTTTTGCGAGGGACGCTCCCTGCATGAAAGGATGCTCGACAATTATCTTTCTCGCCTTTGACGAGGAGTTCTTGAGCGCGTATTCCTTGGAATAAGTATATTTCCTCACGATCGTCATCACGCCGCGCGAAATTTTCACGGAGGTCAGCTCCTGGGAGCTCGATGCCGAAAGAATGCCCGAAACCGAAAGGTCTTCGCCGTACGCGATAATCCGTTTTTCGCTCTCGGGGAAAAATTCAATCAGTGCATCACCTGCATACGCTCCGTCGTCAAACACCGTTATCGGCCCTGCGGGTAGTTTCATGCCGGTCGAGTTTGTAAGCTCCGCGCAAAGCATCGGATGGATAGAACCTCCCGCTTGCGCCTTTTCGCCGGAAAAGACCGATTCTTTCTCTGTCTTTACTGCGGCTTCGACAAGCGGAATCATCTCGCTCTGCTGCCGGGGAAGCGTGACCGGTTTTTTTACCGTAAACTCGAACTGCTCCCCCGACGCGCGCGCGACTGTCTGCTCGACAACGCCCGCTGAAAGCATTTCTTTTTTTGGCCTTGAACTCGGCGCTGAAGACTTGCTCATCATCGGCGCGGGAGCGGATCGCTCATATTCGCCGTCGTAATCGGCCATGGCTTCCTCGGCCACCGCGTTCGTGGAAACAGCGGCGCCATAGCCGGATTCATAGGTCTCGGCCTCGGCGATTCCCGCAATTGAAAGCGGTACGACCGGACGCGAAAGATTGAGCGGAGGATACAGGTTCTGTATGAACGAAACCGGTTTTCCGGTGACCAGCGACAGCTCGACGTTCGTCCAGTCCATGTCGCCTGCATTGTCGACGATAGCCCAACCCTGCAAAAAGGGTTTTTCTCCCGAGAGATCGAGCCGGTAGGTAGCTTTCCAAACCGGCGCGGGGATTACGTATCCGATCGAAACTTCGCGAGGCCCTTTTCCCGGCAGGCTAACCTTAAGCACACGCGTGTCCGCGTCTCGGGAAGACTGGATAAGGTCGAGCGCCCGCGCGAGGTCCTCGGAAATTTTCTTGTCCGTAAAACTGAACGTCGAAATTTCTGAAAGGGCGAACACGCGAAGACCGTCTTTCGTGAGAAGCGACAGATACGCCGCGGTCGCAACCTCGCCACCCTCGCGCGAACTCGCAACGGGGCGGCTCTCGACGCCGATGATGCGCCCGGTTACCGTGTCTGGCACGCTCACGACAATTTCCGCTCCGCGCAGGCCATCGAGAATCTCGGCGACGCCGGGATGTCCGGAAAGATCAACCTTGAGGCTTTTCAGGGTCTTCGCAAGCGTATCCTCGGAGGGATAAATAACCGACGGCGATGCGGAGGCAGGATCGCTGATGACAAGTGACTTGAGCACGTCATTGACCGCTGCAACCGAAAAAGGAAGATCGGTTTCGGTATTTCCGGACACCGTCCCGCGGTGCTCGAAATAACCCACGCCCGACGAGTACAGGGCGACCTTAACGACCGGAATGTCGGCTTTCTTCGCCTCTCCGTCCGCAACTTGTGCTCGCGCGGCCTGCGGGGTTTCTGCCGAAAAACCCGATGCGATCGAAATCGCGACACAAAGCACTACGCCTGATACTTTCTTTGCGTTCATGCGTTCCTCCTGGAAAACTCGATTATTTTTTGCATGTACAGACTCCGCGCGAAAAAATACGGTCCGATGTGCGGCGCCTCAGGGATAACAACTGTTTCAGAGCCCGGTTTCAATAGTGAAGAAAACATTTCCCGCATCATGCCGATTGGCACGAGGGTGTCCTTTTGTCCGTGAATAAAAAGAATGGGTTGCGGAATGCGCGCGACAGCGCGTGCGGGGGACATTTTTCCGAAAGCCACGCCGGTAAAAAAGAAACTCGCAAGACTCGCGCCAAATGCGACGCTTGTAGCGACAAAACGGTTCCCGACGGCAAGTTCCACCAGTCGCGTAAACACGTCCATATGTTTTGCATACGCCGAATCCGCGATGATTCCGCGAATCGCCGGTGAGACTTCGCGCGATTGGCCGGCGAACAGAAGGACAGCCGCCGCGCCCATGGAAATACCGTGCAGAAAAATACGTTCGGCCTTGTATTGCGTTTCGAGAAGCGAAATCCAAAGGCCGATATCCTCGCCCTCGCGAACGCCCATCGTCCGCTTTGTCCCCTCGCTGTCTCCATGAGCTCTGAGGTCCACGGAAAGAACATTCCACCCGAGCGCGTGATATTCCTCCGCAAGATAGCCCAGCCCTGCGGCCGAATCCATCATTCCATGCGCGAGCAAAACAGTATTAACGCCTGAAAACGGCTCCGCAAGGCCCGCTCGCCAGTAATAGCCTGAAAGAAGCAATCCGTCGCGGGAGCGAAGGGAAAGTACATCGAAGGAGCCTTCAGCTCGTCGTTTGCCCCAGCGTTCTTTTCCCTGTTCGATCGGTTCCATTATACGCGGCTCTTTCGTATGTGCGTACATCGGAGACCGGCTTTCGGCCTTTCCCAAGCCCTTTGTCTGAAAACCCGCGCGATCGGTCGTAAAGCTCGAACAGTACAGGATAAAGCCAGCGGCAAGCGAAAAACAGAGCCACCCTGCCACGCATGCGCTCACGAGAAAAATTATGATTTTAATACCGATTAGTATGGTCATGAGCCGTCCGTACGCAAAGTATACTTCCTCTAAGGGCAAGCGCCAATCTGCGCACGGCCGACTCGTTCGTTTTTTACTTCTCTTTTTTCGCCTGTTTTTCGGCTTTGTAGATCACGTTGAAATCTTTCGTTTCCTTGACGATCACGCCGGAAAGCCCAAGCAGCGCAATAAGGTTCGGTATCGCCATGAGCCCGTTGAACACGTCTGAAATATTCCAGACCATGTCGAGGTTCGTCGCAACCGCACCGAGGCCGGCAACGAGGATATACACGATTCGGTACGGAAGAATCGCCTTCTGTCCCGCGAGATAATAGATACAGCGCTCGCCGTAATAAGCCCAACCGAGAACGGTCGAGTACGCGAACAAAAACAAGCCTATCGTAACGACGTACGGCCCGATCCATCCGGCGAGTTGCTTGAACGTCGCCATCGTCAGAACCGCGCCCTTGAGGCCGTCGTCATACTGTCCGCCCATTACGAGGATGATACCCGTCATCGAGCAAACGACGATCGTGTCGAGAAAGACGGACGTCATTGAAACGAGTGCCTGCCTGCCGGGATGGTCGCTGATGGCAGCCGCCGCCGCGATAGGAGCGGAACCGAGACCCGCTTCGTTCGAGAACACGCCGCGCGCGACGCCATAGCGAATCGCGAGACCCGCCATTCCGCCGGCGAACGCTTGCGCGGAAAAGGCTCCATTCCAGATTATCACAAAGGCGCCCGGAACGAGCTTGTAGTTGACGATGATGATGCCAATGCTGATCACCACGTAGAAAAGGATCATGAACGGAACGAAAATCGCGACGACCTTTCCGATGATCTTGATGCCTCCGAGGATGACGAGGGCGGAAACAACGACGAGGACAATCGCGGTAACCCAGGTCGGAATGCTGAACGTGCTGAGCATCGAGGTTGCGATTGAATTCGTCTGAACGCCGCTTCCGATACCAAAGGATGCGACAACGGCGAAAAACGCGAACAAAAGCCCGAGCCAGCGCGCCTTGAGCCCGCGCTCGATGTAGTACATCGGGCCGCCGGCCATCATTCCCTTTTCATCAGTTATGCGGTACTTGACCGCGAGAATCGCCTCGCCGTATTTCGTTGCCATTCCGACGAGTGCGCTCATCCACATCCATATCATGGCACCCGGACCGCCGATAACGATGGCCGTCGCGACACCGACGATGTTTCCGGTTCCGACAGTCGCGGCGAGCGCGGTCATCAGAGCCTGAAAGTGAGAAATGTCACCTTCGGAATTATTGTCCTGATGCTTGGAAAACGCGAGTTTAAGTGCATAGGGCAGTTTGGTAAACTGTAAACCCTTTAAAATGATCGTCAGAAAAAGACCTGTTCCGATCAGGAGAACGAGAACCGGAGGTCCCCACACGAAGTTCGACGCTGAAGAAATAAACTGTTCCATCCAACTCATCCTTTGTATACTAGAGATATAAGGGCCATTATAATCCAGGAAAAGGAGTTATCGTATGTTTTTCGATAAATATTATCTGCTTCTCGTCGTCCCGACCTTGATTCTGTCGATTTACGCACAATTCAAGGTAAAGTCGACTTTTGCGCGTTTTGCCAAGGAACAAAGCAAAAGACGCATTTCGGGAGCCGAAACGGCAAAATTGTTGATGCGGACGAACGGAATCACGGATGTTTCGGTCGAAGCGGTTCCCGGATCGCTCACCGATCATTATGATCCGGCGGCAAAAAAACTCCGCCTTTCCCAATCGGTCTACGCGGAAACCTCAATTGCGGCAATCGGCGTCGCGGCGCACGAGACAGGACATGCAATCCAGCACGCAACGGGATATGGCCCGCTTGCGCTTCGGAGCTACCTCGTGCCGGTTGCGAATATCGGATCGGCCGTCGGTCCCTATATCGCGATCGCCGGCCTTTTCTTTGGGCTTCCGTTTCTGCTCGACCTCGGAATCGTCCTGTTTGCCGGCGCCGTCCTCTTTTACCTGCTTACGCTCCCGGTTGAATTCAACGCGTCGTCGCGGGCAATCGCGATTCTCAGAAGCAACGCAGTCCTTTCGGATGATGAGCTATCCGGCGTCAAAAAGGTCCTTTCGGCCGCGGCAATGACCTACGTCGCATCGGCGCTTACCGCGGTGGCAAACCTTCTCAGGCTCGTGCTTCTCGCGCGTGACAGGCGGGATTAACAGGCTTCCTTTCCTCAAGGCCCTTTTCGTTAGAAAAGGGCCTTGCCTTATGCTATACTTTCACCCAATGACAACCAAAGAAACCGCCGATACCCTGATCGAGGGGCTTTCCTCGGTAATTCGCGGAAAACGAAACGAGCTTGAAATTTTCATCGCGTCCTTTTTGGCAGGCGGCCACGTACTTATCGAGGACGTTCCCGGACTCGGCAAGACTACGCTCGCGCGGACGCTTTCCCGCCTCGTTTCTGACGGCACAAATTCGGCATCCTTCAAGCGCATCCAGTTTACCCCGGACCTTCTTCCCTACGACATAACCGGCGTTGACGTTTTTAATCCCGAGGCCAGGCAATTTTCATTCATGCCCGGCCCGGTCTTTTGCGACATCCTTCTGGCCGACGAAATAAACCGAACGACGCCAAAAGTTCAGTCCGCGCTTCTCGAGGTCATGGCGGAAAAACAGGTCACGATAGGGGGAACCACGCACCGGGTAAGCCCGCTTTTTTTCGTGGTCGCGACGCAAAACCCGATCGACTCGCAAGGAACCTATCCGCTTCCCGCGGCACAGCTTGACCGTTTCATGATGTGCCTGTCCCTCGGGTACCCTGACGAAAAATCCGAACGCGCGATTTTGCACACCGATCCGTCGGAGACGGTTCTTCCGACTATAGAACCGGTAATTTCTTCCGAAGATATCCTGCGTGCGCGCGCGGAACAGAAAAACGTGTACTGCCATCCCGCGCTCGAGGAAGCGCTCCTCTCGATAGTAAGAAAGACGAGAAACCATCCGGCGTTTGATCTTGGCGTTTCGCCCCGTGGTGCGCTCCAGTTCCTCCATGCCTCGCGATCGCTCGCGCTTGTGCGTGGCCGCACCTGGCTTGAAGACGAAGACCTCGTCGAGCTTGCGATTCCCATCCTTGCGCATCGCGTCATGGCCAAAGACGCGCGTACCGATGTCGCAGCCATACTGACCGCGATCACCGCTGACGCCCTTCGAAAAATAGACAGGAAAACGGATTGGTCCAAAGATGTCCCGGCAGAAACGGTCCGCGGATAAAGGCCTGCGGCAAACCGCGACGGTCACAAAATTTGGCATCGCACTTCTCGCGTCAGGAACGCTCCTTTTATCAATAGGACTATTGAACGGAGAGCTCACTGCGATCCTTTCAGGCGCGACGCTATTCCTCTTCGCGGCCTTTTCACTCAGTATCGTTTTCGCCTCGGCCCTTGTCTGGAGATCGATCCTTATCACCGCTGAAAGGACGGGAATCGACAACATTATGCTCAGGATTTCACCGCCCGCAGCTTCTCCAAAACTCGCACTGACCCTTTTTCTCTGCGACATCCGCTATACAGTGCGGTATTCCCTCGACTCGTCCGGCACGGACGAATCGCCGCACTTCCTTTCCGTCCCCGTCAGGCGAACCGAGGGCAAGCAGGCGATCGCGACACCGGGACGCGGCTTTTATTACGGATCTGTACCATCACTCCGGATTTCGGACTTCTCGGGTCTTTTTTGCTTCGAACGGCCAATTCCCGATGCCGCAAGGGCTGAGACGCTGATAATTCCCGCAAAACCTGAACCCTGCGCGCTTCCCTCGTTTCCTCCGGGACGAGCAGGCCATTTTACGGGAAAAAGCACGTTTCGCCGATCCGAAGACCTCTATGAATCCAGACAATATATCCCCGGCGACGATCCGAGAAAAATGAACTGGAAGGTCTTCGCGCATACCGGAGACCTCGCGATACGCGAAGGGGAACTGTTGCCACCACCTTCGTCGGAATACATCTTTATCATCAATTCAAACCTGGCACCTTCATGCGGAGGAGAATCGCGAAAGGCAGCAGAGAGACGCTTTGAAACAATCGTCTCCCGCGCGGCGTTTCTCGCACTCTGGCTTTCGGATAACCGGAGAATTGTGTCGATCATTACCGGAAACGGAACAGCAAATCGAACACGCGTTATTCCGGGGTCGGATACCAGCGAAAAAGCCATCCTCGAAGCATTTTCCCGGTGTTCTTTACGTGTCGCCTCTACTTTTCCCGAGATTCTCTCCCCGGATGGCATCTCCGCGGGAAAACCTGCGATCATTGTAATCACCATGCCGGATCAGCCGCTTTCACCGTTTCCGGGACAAACAGAGGCCCTTTTTCTTCTCGGCCCTGTCCCGCAAAAAGCTGATCCCTGGTCGCCAAAAAAGGAATTATTGCGGTATGTCTTCCTCGACACGGCGGCGAAAAGCGATACGACAAACCAGGCATACCACAATCGCTTTTCTGCAGCCTTTCTGGGCCTAAAAAAGGATGAAATCAATGTCCAGGGTATTTAGCGCCGAGGGAATCGCCCGAACCATTTCAATCCTGCTCGTATTTCTCGTACCCGCCCTGTACATACCGGCGATTATCCCCCTTTGGGCCTTGCCCCTGATCGTTCTCGCCGCAATCTTCGCCGGGGCCTTCTTGGCGCGCTTTCAATTCAGGCTTCTTGCAGCTCTTGCGATCGAGCTTTGCGTCGCAGGCGTTATCTTTCTCGTCATGTATTTGATTACGCGCATCGTAGCCCAGTCCGCGCTCACCAGGATTTTTCTCCACATCGCGCTCGGGTACTGGATCTTTATCGCCACGGCGACAATAGGGCTTGCATCAACCATTGCCTGGATCCGTTTTCCCCGATGGAAAATCGCGGAGCCCCTTTTCTTTCTCGTTGTGTTCTGCGCACTCTTTTGGTCGCAAGGCCACCATTCCATCACGCTTTTTTCTCATCCGCTGTATCTCGCCCTTTTTGCCACCGCGATGCTCTTCGTAACGCTCGCACGGTTCGCTTTTTTTGCGGAAGGACAAACCAAAAGAATCGTACCCGTATTTCTTTTCTCGCCTCTTTTTCTCGCCGCGCTCTTTACCGTCATTGCCGCATTCAACGCGCTCTCGGTAACGAACAACGGAGGACTCATACAACCGACTCTTTTCCGTTTCGATTTTTCTCCGTATCTCTCGCTCCAAAACGAGATCAAGCTGAATGACAAGCTTGTCCTCATCGTCAGAACCGCGGAAGAAAATTCGACGACGCTGCTCAGGCGAATTTATCTTTCAGGCTGGAATCCCGAGCGCGGTTTTTTTGAGTCGGATCCGCCCGGAGAACGCAGGCAAATAACGGAAGTCCCGGGAAAGCCCTCAGACATTCCCCATGAAGATTATTCACTCCGTTCCAGCGCGGAACAGGAATACTTTATCGTCAACTTCGACCCTGCGTCCCTGATTGCGATGGACTATCCCGTGCGCGTAACGCCCTACCGTATTTGGGACTCCAATTCCTTCAACGGTGCGTATGCAGTAACAAGCGAGATAACCGGGTTCATCCCGTTTGAACTTTTTGATTCTCCGTCTCCAACCGGCAAAGAGGATGAAGGGCTTTCCGCGAAAGCACTTGCATACTACACGACAATCGATCCAAAAACGCGCAAGCTCGTCGAAACCGTCGCGCTTGAACGCACCGCGAACATTGAATCCTATTACGATAAGATTCAGGCACTTACATCCTATCTTCGCGACGGAGATTTCCGCTATTCGCTCAAACCGGGCGTTGCGCCCGACGGCGACCAGCTCCGGTATTTTCTCCAGGACTCACACAAGGGCTACTGCACGTACTTTGCGTTTTCCCTGTGCCTCATGCTCAGAAGCATCAATATCCCAGCGCGAATCGCGGCCGGTTTTTTCCTGCAACCGGACTCGGGCGCGCTGGGGTATTATCCCGTCAGGGCAAACATGGCCCATGCCTGGGTCGAAGTCTTTTTTCCCCGCTACGGCTGGATAGCCTTCGATCCAACATCGAACGAACTTGCCGAAGGGGAAAACCTTCAAATAAGCACGAATCCCGGCGGAGACGAATTTCTCGATCTCCTGTCGGAAATTATCGACAAGCGAAATCTCCTTACGCCGGAAAACAGGGGCACCGCAAAGTCCGGGCTCGGAGAGTCGTTTCTCAGGATCGTTTCTTCGATTCTTTCGCGCAACGTTCACCTGTATCTTGTTGGCCTCGTCCTGATCGTGCTTTCGATTCCCGGTATCAGACTTGCGCGCAAACACTACTATATCCACTATTCAACAAACGCGAGAAAAGCCGTTCTCCTTATCGCAAAAGACATGTACCGAGTCCTCAAGCGCGCAGGCCTTTCGCGTTTACCCCGGGAAAGCCGCCATGCCTTCATTCAAAGAGTTTCTTCTCCCGAAGTATTGGAGCTCTACCTGCTTGAGCAAAAGGCCCGATTCGCGCCGACCTTCGACGGAGCGTGCCGCTCCGAGGCGCTCGTCCTTTTCGCGAAAATCAATCGAATCTATCGGCGAAAATTCAAATTCCCTGGCCGTTCGCTTTCGCTCTTGTTAATTGCCATCCTCTCTCTCCGCGGAATGGAAGCCCAGGAATCGCGCATCACCGAGGAAATCCTCCTCGCGCAGGCAAAGGCCGCAATCACGGCGGAAAACTGGGAAACCGCCATTTCAGTCCTTTCAAGCGGAATACGGTCATACCCCGCAAACCCCGCTTTTCATTATGTTCTCGGGAACCTCTATTCGGATCAAAAGCTGTATTCCTCCGCGCGCAAGGAACTCATATCCGCGCTGGATCTCGGATATCCCGACATCGAGCTCTACTCGCGTCTTTCGGAAGTCTCAAGCCTCCTCAATCTCGACGAAGAAGCGCTCGGCTATATCAAACACTATCTTGATGTAAAGCCGGAAGATTTGTTCGGCTGGTCCAACTATGGTTGGCTTTGCTATAAAACAAACCGCCTGGATGATGGCATTGCGCAACTCCACGCGGTTCTCGATAAATACGGACCGGACAGCAATCTTTACGTCGGCCTTGGAAACCTCTATACGGCGGCCTTCAACTACCCGGACGCGAAAAAATACTACACGCTTGCCGTTCAAAACGCGGAACGGATGAATCAGCCCTACCACGCTTCGATCGACTACTATAACCGCTCGATTCTCGAAGAGGTGTTTTATCACTTTGACGACGCCTATCGGGATACGGTTCTGTCACTCGAGGCAACACCGCGATCGTCTGGGTATCTGATGCAGGGAGAACTAGAACTTCGCAGGCATGCTTTCAAGGCTGCTTTTTCCCAATACCTCAAAGCGTTCAATCTTGATTCCACGCCGCTTGCCTCAATGGGACTCGCTGACACGCTTATTCAGGCCGGATATCCTGAAGAAGCAGATCAATATATGGATGCTATCGAACGGAAAACCGATCTTTCCTGGATTTCAAATTATGGGACGACAACGGATCAATATCAGGCTGATATTCACAAAATCAGAACCGATATCAATACTTTTTCCGTAAACCGGGAAAAACGCTTACTTGTACACAGCTTATCCACATTTGTTTTGAAATATTTCACTATCGGGAAAGATACCCTCCGGCGCTGGTATAACAACGCAATGAACCGGGTCATGACCGCCCATGTTGCGCGATACTATGAAACAAGCGAGCGGGAATATAACAAGGCGACGGGAGAAGGGCTCCGGGTAAACAGCTTCTACTTTATGGCGTTTAATACCTGGCACGGGCTTGCGGCTCCCTATCTTGTCCGCGCACGCGCAATCGAAACCGCCCGAATTCCCGCGGCGGAACCGTCCTATCTCTACGAACAAGCCCATTTATCGCATGACATGCGCTTGATGGAAGAAGCAATCGATATGCTTGACCCGGAATGGGAGCGACAATACCTTTCAAAAGCGCTTGCAGAGCGCCTTTCCAGGCCAGAAAACCTGGATTTGACTCAACGCATGCAATATATCGAACGGCTTTACTCAATAAGGCCTGCGGCATTCATTTCCTGCAATCTGGACCTTCCTGTTTCCTTTGATCTTGCAGGAAATACGTCCAAAAAGAACAAGCATCTCTTCAAAAAAATCGCCGCTCTCCTGTGCCATGCCGGTTTTTCCCGGAACACCGGATCCCCTTTTCAGGTTCAAGTTACGATCACCGAGACTACACTTTCGCTTGCTCTTGTCGAAAAAAACAACAATCGAACAAGTTATTCACAAGTTATCAACATTTCCACAGATCACTCTCCGGATTTGCACAGCCTTATCAACAACTTTTCAACAGGATGTTTCCGCACGGATATTGGACTGCCGTAACGCTGCAAATCACCCGATCCGCTCAAGATTGACAATAAAAAAAGGCTGCCTTTCAGTGAAGGCAGCCTTAATCGGTCGAAAAGAGCGGTATTCACACGCTATTCTCTTTTTTCGCTATTTTGCGGAAAGAAGTTCCAGATCAAAGGCAATGTACGAGTTTCCGGGGATGGCTCCGGGAACGCCAGCTGCGCCATAGGCGAGCTCCGGCGGAATGACGATCGTCCTCTTTTCACCGACTTTCATCTCGAGAGCCTGTGAATCAAATCCCGGAATAAGCTGACCCCGGCCGACCTGGAATTCAAGAGGCGCATGCATGTCGGAATCGTCAAAAACCGTACCATTGAGCAAAAATCCCTTGTATTTCATCGTCAGCGTCTGACCGGTTTTGAGCGCGGCGCCCGCACCGGGCTTCGTCACGACAAAATACACGCCGGACTCTGCCTTGGTGGCAGTCGGCCACTTCTTGGCAATCTCGTCGAGGGTTTCCTTCCGGGCTGCTTCCAGGGATGCTTTCTCGCGGGTAGAATTCCCGGCGACATACTTGTCAAAATCCGCCTGGGTTGCGGAAAAAGACTTTGCTTCTCCGCCGCGTCGCTCAATTTTAAGGGAGATAATCTTGTCTCCAACGGCGATATTGTTGACGAGATCCTGACCCTCGACAACACGGCCAAATACCGTATGCTTGCCGTCAAGCCAGGGAGTCGGCACATGGGTGATAAAGAACTGGCAGCCATTGGTACCGGGTCCCGAATTGGCCATGGAAAGAACTCCGGGCGTATCATGTTTGAGAGAAGGGTCAAATTCATCGGGGAAACGATATCCCGGGTTTCCCGTCCCGTTACCCGCGGGATCTCCTCCCTGGATCATGAAGTCCTTGATGACGCGATGAAAGGTAAGCCCGTTGTAAAAAGGTTTCCCTTTGGCAGCGTCGAGCGTTCCCTCGGCAAGACCGACAAAGTTGCAAACGGTCATCGGTGTCTTCTTAAAATACAATTCAAGGATGATGGTTCCCTTGCTCGTCTCCATCACCGCATACATGCCGTCTTTATCGAGGGCAGCTACCTGTTTTTTATCGCTCATTCCTGAAACGTCTCCTGTTCCGGCGGCATTGCCGCCTATTAATATGGCAGCAGCCGTGGCGCTCCCAACGATTACCAATAACAATACCACGATAAGCAGTATTTTCATCTTTTTCGTCATTTCTTATACTCCCTCGTCGCCTTAACGGCTTTATGCCACAGGGCTAACCGTTTTTGACGATCTTTTTCGCTCATATTAGGCTCAAAACGGCATTTCATCTGCCAGTTTTTTTCAATATCAACGAGACCGCTCCAAAATCCGCACTTCAGTCCGGCCATATAGGCCGCACCGAGCGCGGTTATCTCGGCGATCTCGGGAAGAAGAACCGGAATACCCGAAATATCTGCCTGGAATTGCATCAGAAAGGCATTTGCGGTCGCGCCACCGTCAGCCTTGAGAATCTCGACCGGTTTTCCGCAATCGGCCCCCATTGCGGAAAGAAGATCCTCTGATTGATACGCGATGCTCTCGAGCGCGGCGCGAACAATATGCGCGCGGGTCGTTCCACGGGAAATCCCGACGATTGCGCCTCGCGCGTCCGGATCCCAATACGGTGCCCCAAGACCCACAAACGCGGGCACGAGGAAGACTCCGTTCGCATCCGGGAGAGAGCGGGCAAGCTCCTCCGACTCGGAAGAGGAGGAAATGAGCTTCAGTTCGTCTCGAAGCCACTGAATGACCGCTCCCGCGATAAATACAGAACCTTCCAGCGCGTAGGTGGTTTTCCCCCCAATGCGCCAGGCAATTGTGGTGAGGAGGTTGTTTTTTGACCACACGGGCTTCGTTCCGGTATTAAGCAGGGTAAAGCAGCCCGTTCCGTAGGTATTTTTCGCCATTCCGGGATTAAAGCAAGTATGTCCGAATAAGGCAGCTTGCTGATCGCCGACAACGCCGGTTATCGGTATGGAGCAGCCAAAAAGCTCCGGTTTTGTTACGCCAAAATCGTCCGAACTTGAAAGAACTTCGGGGAGAACCTGACGCGGAATTCCGAGAACTGACAGGAGCATCGGATCCCAGGTGCAGTCCTTGATGTTAAAAAGAAGCGTACGAGAGGCATTCGTAATGTCGGTAACATGCCTGCCCGTAAGTTTCCAAAGAAGCCAGCTGTCAATTGTTCCAAAAAGAATTTCACCGTTTTCCGCAAGCGCCTTTAAGCCCGGTATCTCGCGGAAAAGCCAACTGAGCTTTGTGCCCGAAAAGTACGGATCAAGCCTGAGCCCGGTGCGCGCGCGGAATTCGTCCTCAAGACCGGAAGCGATGAGCTCCTCGCATATTTCGGTTGATCTCCTGCACTGCCAGACGATCGCCTTATAAACCGGACGTCCGGAATCCTTGTCCCACATGACGACCGTTTCCCGCTGGTTTGTAATGCCTATTGAAACGATTTCTTGCGGCGCAATTCCCGCCTTCGCTATCGCCTCGCGCGCAACCTCGAGTTGGGATTCCCAAATCTCGTTCGCGTCATGCTCGACCCATCCGGGTTCGGGATAGTATTGGGGAAAGGTTTTTTGGGCCTGGGAGACGATCTTCCCGTCGTGATTGAATACAATCGCGCGCGAAGACGTAGTTCCCTGATCGAAAGCCAGAATGTAACCGTCGTTATTGCTTTTCATATTCCCGGATAAACCATTTGTATACCGCGTCCGCCCGCGTCGTAAACGACGCATTCAGCTTGTCGGCAATTGCGGGGATCGCCGGAAAATCCGCGCGCGTCAGCCCGTATACGAGAAGATAATCCCCAAGATCCTGAACGATAAGCGAAACCCGCAGTTTCCCCGGATCGAGAACCTTCAGAACCGTATAGTTCATTTGCTCGGCATTCTGTGAAAAAAAGGCGACCGTGTCTCCGTTTTGGCGATATGCATAGGAATACACATATTCCCCGAAAGTCAGGTCTTTTTGAAGGGCGAGCACTGTTACCCCGTCTGCGGACCCAGTCGTGCGATCCGGAACGCGGCTTTTCGTCTTTACGTCGCCAATGGTATAGGATTTTTCGTACAGCGTTCGCATCTTCTTTCGGCTTGTCGAGTAATACTCGATTCCCTGAAGTTTTGACAAAGACCGAAGGATAGCGGAGATTCTTTGCACATCGGCACCCGGAGCGGTTGCCTGCGCAGTGTTCTTTTTATACAGATAGAGGGTCTCGACGAAAAAGGCCGCATCGTTACCCGACCAAAATCCGGTAGCCTCAAGCGCAAGCGGCGTCGCCGGCGCAAGACGCGGAACGACGCCCTTTTCCCGATATGAACTTTTCTGCGCTTGTCCCTTCGAAACGAGAAGGGAAACGGTCTCGGCGGGAAGGACGGCCGAGAGCCGAGAGCCAATATCGGCCGAAAACGCGGCACCCGCCAAACACGTGCACAAAATCGCGATAACGGCCCTTTTCATTTATCTCCCCTTATAAAATACGCGGACCTGTTTGTAGAGGCCCTCTCCCTCGCTTTTCGTATCGACATCGCCGATATCGTTAAGCGTCGTGTGAATGAGCCGCCGCTCGAAGGGATTCATCGGTTCAAGCAGCATCGATCCGCGGGTTGTTCTTACGCGGTCGGCGGTGGTATAGGCGAGCCTCACGAGAGATTCCTCCCGTCTGATCCGGTAATTCTCCGAATCAAGGATAATGCGCGTATCCTCGCGGCCGATGCGACCCGCATACACGTTCGCGAGAAGCTGAAGCGCGTCGAGGTTCTTTCCCTTGCGTCCGATCAGGATCGAAGAACTCTTCGAAGTCAGGCGAAGGCCGATCTTCTTTTCCTCGCGGGACATTACCTCGACGGTTACATCGTAGCCCATCTTTCTGACCATGGACGCCACGAAGTCAATCATCGATTTCTCGAACTCGTCCTTCGGCAGGGGATCCTGAAACAGGTTTTTTCCCTTGGGGAGGGATCCGTCGAATTCCGGATCAATATGTTCTGCCTTGCTCGGGATCCGGCTTACTTTTTCGTCCGTATGGACGCAAATTCGCACGAAACCTTTCTTAAAAATACTGTTTTTCTGTGCCTCGACGATCTCTACGTCGAACTGGTCCTTTTCGAGCCCCAGCTCCGCGGCCGCAAGCTCGATCGCTTCCTTTTCAGTTTTGCCTTCAAATTCGTATGTCATATAAACGCTCCTGGCGAAATAATGTTACTTTTTAACGAGCTTCAGTCCGCTTCCCGATTTCGCGTGCATCATCCGGTTGATGATGATCTGCTGAACCAACGTCAGGATATTCGAGAAGGTCCAATACAGAAGCAGTCCGGCCGGCGCGTTATAGAAAATGAAGAAGAAAAAGATCGGCATTCCGTAGATCATTATCTTCATCGACGCGTTCTGCTGGGCAGTGGTCGGAGTCTGCGTGACCTTACCGAACAAGAGCTGCGAGATCACGTACACGATCGGCAGGATGCGCAAATCGGTCCAGTTCAGGAACGGCAGGGTAAACGGCAAAACGTATACACTGTCTCCCGCCGAAAGGTCGGGAATCCAACCGGGAATGAACAACGCACCGCGGAACTCGAAATAGTTATTGAAAAGATTATACATCGCGAAAATGAGCGGAAACTGGATCAAAAGCGGCAAGCAACCAGACAGGGGGTTATACCCGGCCGTCTTGTAAAACTTTGCCATTTCCTCGTTCATTTTCTGGGGATTGCTCTGGTACTTTTGCTGGATTTCCTGGATTTTGGGCTGGAATTCCTGCATCTTGAGCGTGGCCTCGGAGCTTTTCTTCGTCAACGGAAAGAGAATGAGCCTGGTCAGAATGGTCAAAAGAATGATTGACACACCCCAGTTCGGGATCATCTTGTAAAACAGTTCCATTATCCATTTGAGCAGAACTTCGAGCGGTGCGAGAAATCCGCTTGAATCTACGATGGAGTCGAGTTTGGTATCGGAAAGTTTATAGGGATTGTTCGTCGCAACGTTGTAGGCGCCGAGCGCCTTGTCCGTTCGCGGGCCAATGTAAATTTTCCAGACATCCGTCGTTCTCTTCCCCGTAATCGGTGCGCGGGAAAGGAAAATCTGGTCGATGGTTTGGTCAGGAACTGAGCTTTGCGCCGAGTACTGAACCGCCGAAAGGGGGCTTTCCGGAATAGCGATCAATGAAAAATACTTTCCGGTTATTCCCGTCCAGGATATTTTTTCGGATGCGCTCTTCGTTTGCCCCTGGTTTACCGTAACAACCTTTTTCTTGCCGTCGAGCAAGGAATAATACTTTCGGTACTCATACTGATCATTTTTCGCGGCCCATTTTGGTCCGATCTGGGGCGAGGTTTTAAGGGTATATGCCGAACGGCCCAGGCTCAGCCCGGAAAAGGCGCTGTTCCCGTCAATGGTGACCCGAAGCTCGAACATATAATCGTCCGGCCTGAAAGAGTACTGCTTGGCGAGGGTAAAAGCGCTTGTCGTACCGTCAGCATTTTTTATCGAGAAGGTTCGATAAAAACCGATTTCGGTATCGCTGATGCGTTTGACGTTGAAGGTCTGATCGATCGGGGCTCCGTTCGCATCCCCGAAAATAAGGGAAAACGCTCGATTGGAAGCACTCACATGATCAGCCATTTCGACAAAGTCGTCTTTGGTAGAATGCTGCTTGAGCTTATAGGAAACGATATCACCGCCGCGGTTCGTGAACTCTACCCGAACGAGGGGCGTCTCGATGACGTCGGTTTGCTCGGGGATTACGGTCAGTTCAACGCTTTTGGCATCAGCCGTTTCGGTTGAGGCCTCGGTGATAGCAGGTTCTTTCTCGGGAATAATGGTTGTGCTTGAATCGGCAACAGGGGCAGGGAGCGCCTTTTCCGGGACAGCGACGGTGTTCTGCGCCGGGGCTGAGGGAAAAAACTTCGTTTGGATCGTCACACCGGTTATTATGATAAGAGTGGAAAAAATAATTGCGAAAACCACATTCTTGTCCATACCGTTCTGGCTCCTTTTCAGTTAGGGAACTGGATCATAACCGCCTTCATGGAAAGGATGACAGCGCAGGATACGCTTAACGGCAAGAAAGAGTCCCTTCATCGGGCCATATTTCGTGATCGCTTCGTAGGCATACGCAGAACATGTCGGATAATACCTGCAAGCTGACGGTAAAAGGGGAGATAGGAATCGCTGGTATATGCGGATTACGCCGCATAGGAGATACTTAAGCAGCCTAGTCATCTTCTCGCGACCAAATTCCTGCTTTCCGGAAAAGGCTCTCGAGTTGTCGCTGTCTGGCGGCAAACGCGTCTTTTCCCGGAAAAACCAGAACCGTTAAATCAAAACCGGCGACTAGACGCCCTTTAATCAAACGATATGCTTCGCGGCTCAATCGTCGGGAGTGATTTCGTTCAACGGCCGATCCGTACCCGCGCGGAAAGGTAAAAACGACCCTATTCCGCTCCATCCCGTTAGCCAGGACAAATAGTTTTGCCCCGTCGCAGCTGTATTTTTTTCCTTTCCGGAAAACAGTTTGGATAGAAGCGGAACCCCTCAGGCGTTCCGCTTTCAAAAACCCTGAGCGTTTCACTGCTCAATACGAGGTATTAGTACGGCTTCTTTTCGTCAGAAATAGAAAGCTTGTAGCGGCCCTTCGCTCTCCGGCGCTTCAGGATGAGGCGACCGCCGCGTGTGGCCATGCGTGCGCGAAATCCGAATTTGCGAGTGCGTTTTACTTTGCTGGGCTGATAGGTCCGTTTCATGGATCTTGACTCCTTTATTTGTAAGAACCTTAGCCCTTGCTATGCAAAAGACCGGTTCAAATGGTAAGGTTTTCCTGATACAACAGGCAACGCAGTATACATTGATCAATAATCAAGGTCAAGCGTCGAATCAGGAATCCCCCCGTCCTTTTTTGATGCTTTCCTTGAGCCGGGCAAGAACGTCCTTGAGCGGATCATCAAGGGAATCGTTAACCGGCACGTCAGGCTGTTTTTCCTCCTGGACGCGCGCTACACCCTCTCCAACGCTCCCTTCAGGCCTTTTATACGGAATATCACATTCGGTAACGACGCGGATGACCAGCGTCTTGATATCCAGCTCCGGATAGCTGCGCGCGAGCGTTGCAAGAACCGCCGCCTTGCGAAACTGGAGCTGCTGGCTCCATCCCGGGTGGTCTACCTCGACGATCACCGCGCCTCTGTCAACGTCAACGATTCGTGAATGGGCGGCGATTTTTTCCCCGACAAGGTCCCGCCAGCTCCGGAAAAAGGCCTGTGCCCTTCCCATGCCGGAAGCGTCAAAACCGTTAAAAAGGGCGGTAACGATTTCGGATGCCTTTCTGAATTCCTTACTCACTCCATCTTCCCTCGCTGATATGATACACCCTCGTCGTAGAACGTTTATACCGTTCATACGGCTCTCCCGGTAAAAAAGTGCAAAACAGCTGGTCGTAGTCGGGCAGGAGGGCGGTAAACCGCTGCCGTTTATCGGGATCAAGCTCAAGCAATACGTCATCCATGAGGAGAACGGGTTTTCTGCCCGTTACGTCCGAATAAAACGTTGCCTGCGCCGTTCTGAGCAACAAGGATAAAAGCCGCCGCTGTCCCGTCGATGCCGTCGGTACGAACAGGGTTTTATTGCGAACAAACCGGATACGGTCCCGATGGGGGCCGGACATACTCGTTCCCATGGTCACGTCAAAATCACGTTTTTCCGCAAGCCGGGCCATTATCCGCTCGGGAGAAGAATCTTTCCAGGAAGGGGAGTACTCGATCGTCACCCCGTCAATTCCGCTCACCTCGGCATACAAGCGGGCAAAAACCCGGTTGAAATCCCGAATGGTCGATTCCCGCCTTCTGATTACCTCAATACCCGTTTCCGCAAGCTGAGAATCAAGAACATCAATAACCGCAAGTTTTTTTTCTTTCAGGACGGAATTTCTCGTTTTCAGGATTTTTTTGTAATTCCGGTTTATGTCGATATACGAACTGTCGTACATGGAAAGTGACTGATCGAGAAAAAACCGTTTTCTTTCCGGGGTACCGGCCGCAAAATCAAGATCGTCGTGGCAAAAAAGAACGCAGGGAATCGTGTCGACCAATTCCTTGCGGTCGGTAATCTGCTTGGCGTTTTTCTCGATTCTCTTTTTCCCGTCGCGAAAGGTAATCGAGATGCCGTTTGTACGCTCGTTCTGATCCCGAAAAATGGAGCGGATACTGTAATCAGCAAAGCCTTCGCGTACGATCTCCGCGTCGTTTCTCGTCCTGAAAGACGAACCATAGGCCGACATATACAAGCTTTCAAGAATATTGCTTTTACCCTGTCCGTTTTCGCCGACAAAATAGACCTCCCGCGAAAGGAGGTCTATTGTATTGTCGCTAATATTTCTGAAGTTGGTAAAAGACGCGGAAAGAAACGGCACGGGGCTGTTGGAATTACTCCATCTGCATCGGCATGACGATGTGGAAGAAATCCTTGGCAGGCACCGCGTTGAGCGTTACCGCCTTCATGGGCTCGGTAAATTCAACCTTGACCCGTTCAGACCCAATAACCTTTATCGGTTCTTCAAGATAGAGATAGTTCAGGGCAATTGTCGTTTCCGCGCCGTCATACCGGCACGGAATTTCTTCTTTAGCCGTACCGATTTCGGTTTCCTGCGAACTGATGGTAAGCGTGCCGGGTGCGACAGTCATGTATATACGCCGTGATTTTTGCTCGACGAGCAATGCGACGCGCTTGAGCGCTTCGAGGAGCTCTTTGGTATCAACCTCGAACGAGAAATCCTGGGAAGCGGGAATAACGCGCGAGTAATTGGGAAACTGTCCCTCAATCAAAACGGACGCAAATTCATAATTGGCAAAACGGAAGTAAATGTTTTTATCTCCGACACCAATTGAAAGGGAACCTTCATCGGAGGCCCTTCGGTTGATGATGTTGAGTATTTTCGGAGGAATGATGATTCCCTTGAACTCGGGGATAGCTATCCCAAATTCCTTCGCCACATACGCAAGGCGCCTACCGTCCGTCGCGATCAGCTGCAACTTCTCGTCCTTTTTTTCCATGAACACGCCATTCATGAAATAGCGGGTTTCGTCGTCGGAAACGGAAAAAACGGTTTGGTTGATCATTTCCTTGAATTCCTTGACGGGTATGTCAAAGAAGGAAACGTTCACCGGAGCGGTGAATTCGGGAAACTTGTCACTGGTAATGCTCTTGAGCTGAAACTTCGCTTTACGGGTGGATGGGCGAATATTGATCTTGATATCGTTTTGTTCAAACTCGATTTCTCCCTGGGGAAGGGATGAAATGATGCTCATGAACTTATCGCAGAATACGGTTGTTGATCCGGCTTCCTGAATATCTACCGGAATCTTTGTTTCAAAGTTGACCTTGATGTCAGTGGCGCGAATCGTAAGCGTTCCGTTATGTGCATCGAGGAGGACGTTTGAAAGAATCGATATGGCGTTTTTGGTCGCGATTATTTCCTGAGATATGGCAATCTCTTTCAGGAGAGCATCTCTGTCAAAGGTAAATTTCATATATCCTCCGGTCTCTTATATCTATTATTTATATAAATAATAGTAGTAATGGTAATAAGGCCTGTGCGTTTCTTGATAAGTCACTTAAGTCATTATCAAATAACGATTTATCACACTAATAACCTATAGGGATTCACTCTCCCGCTTATGCACATTTACACAGGTACTTTAAACATGCACACATTATAAACACATAAACAGCATATAATCCACAAAATAGCTAGCTATTATAATCCTTGATCAACTTGTTCAGTTTCTGGATTGTCGTCTCAAGAGAGGGCTCCGCTTTAAGGCGTTCCTCTATTTTTTGGCATCCATGCATAACCGTCGTATGGTCACGGCCACCAAATTCCATACCAAGCTCGGTCGTTGAATACTCCGTAATTTCACGGGCGATATACATGGCAAGCTGTCTTGGAAAGGAAATAGCCTTCGTTCTCTTTTTGCTCTTCAAATCTGTATAGGAAAGAGAAAAATAGTCGGCAACGACCTTCTGTATCGTTTCGATAGTAACATTATTCTGTTTGGGAGCACCAAAAACGTCCCGGAGCTGTTGTTGCGCTGTTTCAAGCGTAACCGGTTTTTTCGTCAATTCGGCATACGCGACCAGTTTGGTCAGTGACGCTTCAAGATCGCGGACGTTCGAGGATACGTTTTTGGCAATAAGGTTCAATACTTCAACCGGGATGGAAATACCCCGTACTTCGCTTTTTTTGGCCAGGATTGCGCACCGTGTTTCATAGCTTGGAGGCTGAAGATCAACGTTAAGTCCGCGTTCAAAGCGTGAGCGAAGCCGTTCAGAAAGGTTTTTCAGCTCTGAAACGGGACGATCGCACGTAAACATGATCTGTTTTTTCGCATCATACAGAGCGTTGAAGGTATGAAACAGTTCTTCCTGCGTCTCGATTTTCTTCTGAAGAAAGTGAATATCATCGATCAGCAGCATGTCAGCGTTGCGGTATTTGTTCTTGAAGTCGGTCGTTTTGTTGTTTTTGATCGACTCGACAAATTCATTGGTAAAGTTTTCTGCAGTAATATAGATAATCTTGCATCCTTGCTCTTTCCAGGAAAGATTACCAATTGCCTGCATAAGGTGTGTCTTCCCGAGACCAACTCCTCCGTATATGAGGCAGGGGTTATACGCGGTACCGGGATTTTTGGCGATAGCAAGAGCCGCATTCGCAGCGAAAGAGTTGTTTTCGCCAATGACAAAATTTTCGAACGTATAATCTTCCCGGAGTTGCGGATGCTTGCCCCGTTCTTTTTGGTCGATAACGCGCGGTTGTGCCTGACTTGCCCGGGAAGAGCTTTTTTTCTCTTCCTTCTCTTCGATATTGTCCTGTGAGGCTGAAGACGGAGCCGCCGTGTTCTTTGAGCGTTGTTTGATCTCAAAATCCACGGACAAATGATGACCGGAAAGCTCGTAAAGTTTTCCTTCAATGCGCCCCTGATAGCGTTGCTTTACCTGATCGCGATAAAAACCGGAGGGTACGGAAACGACAATAGACAGTTCTTCCGACGTTTCATATTCCATGTTGAACCACATGGTATATTCCTGTTCGGAAAGCTCATTTTTTAGCTGATTAACGGTTTCTTTCCAGAAAATGCTGTAATCCCAAGTACCCATAGTGCGCCATTATAACCCTTCTTTACTTTTTTTGACAATGACGGTATAGTGAAAACAACGCGTTTCTACCATATAAGGATACAGAATGAATTCGCCTTCCTACTCAGCCAATAACATTACCGTACTCAAAGGACTCGAGGCCGTACGCAAAAGACCCGGTATGTATATCGGTTCAACGGGACCGGACGGACTGCATCATCTTGTATATGAAGTCGTCGATAACTGCATAGACGAGGCCATGGCGGGCCATTGTGACCGAATCCTTGTCGTTCTGGAAAAGAACGATATCGTGCGAGTCGAGGACAATGGACGCGGAATTCCCGTCGATATACACCCCGGAGAAGGCGTCAGCGCCCTTGAGCTGGTTTTGACCAGACTGCACGCCGGCGGTAAATTCGACAAAGGTTCCTACAAAGTATCCGGCGGTCTTCACGGCGTCGGCGTTTCTGTCGTTAATGCGCTTTCGACCTGGATGGAAGCGTATGTATGCCGCGATGGCTTTGAGCACTATCAAAAGTTTACCACGGGCGACCCTGTTGAGCCGATCAAACAGCTCGGGGAATCTGAAAAGCAGGGAACGACGATCCGCTGGTTGGTCGATAATACGATCTTTACGGAAACAACGACGTATAACTTTGATGTTCTCGCGAATCGCCTCAGGGAACTCGCATTTCTTAATTCCGGCATCACGATAGTCCTCCGCGATGAACGGCTTTCGACGCCCAAAGAGATTGTATTTGCGTTTGAAGGCGGTATTCGCCATTTTGTAAAATATCTCAACGAAAACAAGGCAGTTCTCCATCCCGAACCGGTGTACATCACCGGGGAACGGGATGATATCATCGTAGAAGTCGCTCTCCAGTACAACGATTCCTACAGCGAAATAATGTTCAGTTTCGTCAATGACATTAACACGCGCGAGGGTGGAACTCATCTTGTCGGTTTTAAAAGCGCGCTGACCCGCGTTCTCAACGACTTCCTGAAAAATTCCAAGCTTGCCAAAAAAATGGAAGAAACCCTTTCGGGTGACGACGTACGCGAAGGTCTTACTGCAATCCTTTCGGTCAAGGTACCCGAACCTCAGTTCGAGGGTCAGACGAAGACGAAGCTCGGAAATTCCGAGGTCAAGGGTATCGTCGAAAGCTTTGTTACCGATCAATTGACCCTGTTTCTCGAGCAGAACCCGGAGGTCATTAACCAGATCCTCGAAAAGAGCGTTCTTGCCGCAAAGGCACGTATTGCCGCCAGGCAGGCGCGCGACGCAACCCGGCGCAAGAACGCGATGGACAGCACCGGCCTTCCCGGAAAACTTGCAGACTGTTCCGAGAAAGACGCAAGCAAATGCGAGATTTACATCGTTGAGGGAGACTCTGCAGGTGGTTCGGCCAAGATGGGTCGAAACCGGCGGTATCAGGCGATTCTTTCGATGTGGGGCAAGATGCTCAACGTCGAAAAGACCCGTATCGACAAGGTAATCGGCAACGACAAGCTGCAACCGATCATCGCGAGCCTTGGCGCCGGTATTGCCGAAACCTTTGACTGTGCCAAGCTTCGGTATCATAAAGTCATCATTATGGCCGATGCCGATGTCGACGGTTCGCACATCCGCACCCTGCTGTTGACCTTTTTCTATCGCTACATGACCGACATCATCAAGAACGGCTATGTGTATCTCGCAATGCCTCCGCTGTACAAGATTACCTATGACCGGAAAATCCAGTATGCATACGACGACGCCGAAAAAGAGAAAATTCTGGCGACAATCGACAAGGATCCGGACAAGATAAACATACAGCGTTACAAGGGTCTTGGTGAGATGAATCCCGATCAGCTCTGGGAAACAACCATGAACCCCGAAACGCGCATGATGATGCACGTAACCCTCGATGACGCCGTCGAAGCCGACCGTACCCTTACCACGCTTATGGGTGAGCAGGTCGAACCGCGAAGAAAATTTATTGAAGAAAATGCCGTATATGTATCCAATCTCGATGTGTAATTGATCATAACGGAATGCGCAATACGTAAATCAGGAGTGTTTGTTCAATGAGTGAACAAGAAGAGTATGTAGTCCCCACGGGAAAACTGATTCCGATTTCCATAGAAAAAGAAGTAAAAACCGCCTATCTCAATTATGCGATGTCCGTTATCGTGAGTCGCGCTCTTCCGGATGTCCGTGACGGCCTCAAACCCGTTCATCGCCGAATATTGTATTCGATGGAAGAAATGGGAATCCGGTCAAATACACCGTTCAAGAAATGCGGACGTATCGTCGGTGACGTTCTCGGTAAATTCCATCCCCACGGTGACCAGTCGATTTATGACGCCCTCGTTCGTCTTGCCCAGGACTTCTCCCTCCGCTATCCGGTTATCCAGGGGCAGGGAAACTTTGGATCCGTCGACGGTGATCCCCCCGCGGCGATGAGGTATACCGAAAGCCGCCTGTCCCGCATCGCGGAAGCGATCATCGAGGATATCAAGAAAGAAACGGTCGATTTCGGTCCCAACTACGATGATTCAATGAAGGAACCGCTGGTTCTTCCCGGCGGCTTTCCGTTCCTCCTTGCAAACGGTGCAAGCGGAATCGCCGTCGGTATGGCAACGAACATGCCTCCGCACAATTTAAACGAAATCGCGAGTGCTGTCGGCGCATATATCGATAACCCCGAATGTACGGTCGAGGACCTGATGAAGCACATCAAGGGCCCCGACTTCCCGACCGGCGGCTTGATATTCGGCAAGAAGGGTATCCGGCAAGCGTATAAAACCGGGCGCGGTAAAATCATCGTTCGCGGACGCTTTACCCTCGAGGTGGATAAAAAGGGCAAGGAGACGATAATCTTCTCCGAAATCCCGTATACCGTAAACAAGGCGACGCTCATTACCCGCATCGCCGAGCTTGTCCGCGACAAGCTTATTGACGGTATATCCGAGGTTCGGGACGAATCGGACCGCGACGGTATGCGTATTGTCATCGAGCTCAAACGCGGGGCAATCGCAAAGATCGTTCTCAACCAGCTTTTTTCCCTTACTTCGCTCCAGTCATCGTTTGGCGTAATCAATCTTGCTCTCGTCAAGGGCAGGCCAGAAACGCTGAACCTGAAGCAACTGGTCCAGTATTTCGTCGAGCATCGCATTGACGTCGTGACGAGGCGCACGAAGTTCGACCTCCGGAAAGCCGAAGAAAAAGCCCATATCCTGCGCGGACTTGTCATTGCACTCGAGAATATCGACGAGGTTATCGCGATCATCAAGAAAGCCCGGAGCATCGATGCTGCCAAGGCCGGGCTTATCGCACGATTTGAGTTCTCCGATCCCCAGGCGCAGGCAATTGTCGATATGCGTCTTGGAAAGCTCACCAGCCTCGAAACCGAGAAGATCCTTCAGGAATTGGCCGAGATTGAATCCCTCATCGCCCATCTTAAAGATCTTCTTGCCAACCCGCCGAAACTTCTCGCGCTCATCAAAACCGAGATTAACGAGCTCGCGGAAAAATACGGCGACAAGCGGCGAACCGATATCGTTACCGACGAGGTTGAGGAAATCAATATTGAAGACCTGATTCAGAACGAAGAAATGCTCATCATGATTTCCAATCTCGGCTATATCAAACGTGTTCCCGCCTCGGCGTACAAGAGCCAGAACAGGGGCGGAAAAGGGTCGAACAGTGCAAAGTTAGCCGAGGATGACTTCCTGAATCAGCTGTTCACGGCTTCAACCCACGACCATGTCGTTTTCATCACCAGCGCAGGAAAGGCGTATTGGGTAAAGGTTCACGAAATCCCCGAGGCAAGCAGAACGAGCCGCGGGGCGCATATCAAGTCGCTGTTAACGGTTTCGTCAGACGAGGAGATTACGACGGTTGTCGCGCTGAAGGATTTCAGCGATACCGAATACCTTCTCATGGCGACCGCGTGTGGCGTTGTCAAGAAAGTTACGACAAGCGATTTCCAGAACGCGAAAACGCGCGGAATCATCGCCATCAAGCTCGACGAGGGAGACAAGCTCATCAGTGCGATTCTTACCTCGGGCAAGCACGAGATCATGTTGATCACCCGCCAGGGTCAGGCACTCCGCATGACCGAGCAGGATATCCGTCCTCTGGGCCGGGCATCCCGCGGTGTTACCGGACTCAAGCTTTCTAGCAATGATGAACTTGCCGGCGCGCTCCGCGTTGACGACAATTCCCGTATGCTCATCATGACCGAATGTGGATATGGCAAGCGCGTGGACTTCTCCGAGTTTACCCCGCATGGCCGAGCGACCGGTGGTCAGAAAATTTACACGATTTCCGAGAAGACCGGTGAGATCGTCGGGCTTATTACCGTCGAGGACAAGGATGAGGTTGTTTGCATAACCAGCCAGGGAAAGACCTTGCGCGTCCGGGCAAATACCATCTCGCTGATGGGTCGTGCCGCACAGGGAGTTCGCATCCTCAACATTGAGCGCCCTGATACGCTTATCGGAATCGATACGGTTGCCAACGAAGACGATGAGGCAAAGCGGATCGGAGATACAGATACCAGTATGGTTTCAATCGCCGGAGAGCTTGATCTTGATGGAAGCGACGAACCGGTTGAAACGGGGCTGGTTGATGAGGATGAAGCCGACTCTGGCGAAAGTGACGGAACAGCCGAGGGTAATGAACCCGCTGACGAAGAATAAATAGACTAGAGAAATAAACGGGAAAGAAAGGCCCGTTTAGCATAACAAGAACCGTCTGAGGACACTGGAGAAATCCGGTGAAGGCAGACGGTTTTTTATTTTAAAGATTCTCTTTCAAAGGGGGATTCGATTGACGAATGGATTCATGTAACTATATTATACAGGAAAGAGTGGCAAAATGGTTAGTCTGACGATCCGCAATATTCCCGAAGAAATTCTCAAACGAATCCGTATTCTTGCCGCAAAAGAACGGCGGAGCATGAACAGTGAAATGCTCATCGTTATCGAGGACGGATTATCAACGCGTATTTCCGGAGATTCAGGAATAGGAACACCGGCTGGATACCCTTCGTTTGCGGGTGCAAGTCTTTCTGCTGCCGGCAGGGAAAAAGTATGGACCGAACTCTGTGGTGAATGGAAAGATGAAAAGACGGAACGGGACGTTGTTTCGGAAATTGCCCAACTCAGGCAGTTTCGATTAGCAGAGGATAAAGAACAATGATTCTTTTTGATACGGACGTTTGCCTGATGCTCCTGAAGGGCAACAAAAAGATTCTCCAAACGTATTGCAATGTGTCTGAAGAAATATGCATCAGCGACATCACCGCACAGGAACTTTTTTTACTGGCAAATGCCTCAGCGGAAGCAACGGTGAACAGGATAACGGTAGAGAAGTTTCTGTTAACCGTTCGTATTGTATATCCCGACCTTGGAGTACTCAAATACGCCGCAGACATTCAGTTTGCCTTGCAGCGGAAAGGGCAACGGGTCGCATTCCAGGATCTTATTATTTACTGTCTTTCCAAAGGGTATGGGGCAAAGCTCATAACCACGAGCGCGAAACGATATTGTTTCACGTGAAACAAAAAGGGTTTTTACCGTACGGGGAATACGGTTCTATCAGGTGGCTGCCGGATGTATAATCCGGCAGCTTTTTTTTGTTTCACGTGAAACAAAAGTCTACTCGCTGCTTGGTTTTATCCGGGTTGTTTTGACCGTTGAACGTATTTTTTTTGTGCTGAGTCTCCGAAGTTTTGCGGCTTTTCCCGGTTTGGTAGGAATTCTTTTCTTTTCCTGTTTCGACATCCGTTCAAGAAGTGATTCTATCAGTTCGAGTGCAATTTCACGATTTCGATATTGAGATCGTTCCTGTTCTACAATTACTACCAGGTTGCCATCGGAATCGAGCCGGTTTGCGAGCCTTTGGCGAAGAAGATACTTTTCTGTGGCGGTTAATCCTTCGAGTGCGGAAAGATTACAGGTAGCAAAGACCTTGGTATTTACTTTATTGACGTTTTGTCCGCCCGGTCCACCGGAACGGGCAAAGGTAAAGCGGGTGTTATCAAGTATTGATTGTCTGCAAATTTCTTTGTCCATTTAAAGACTGTGCACGTATCCGAGAAAGGAGTCAAGGAGCGTATCATGTCCTGCTTCGTTCAGATGGATACCGTCTGCACAGAGGCGGTCGGCAAAGTGGTCTGCGGTGAGAAACTTGTTTCTGGTATTGATCAGACGAAGCCCCTGTGTTTGTGCAGTGTCCACAATGATTTCGTTATACGCTTCTTGCCAGCGATAGATTTTGTTGACATCTCCGAGCCATTTCAGGATGTTCTCTTTGCTCAAGCCTCTCGATATCCAGTTGAAGTAACGGGTAGGTTCGAGCGGTGGCAGCGTCATCAATATCGGGTCAATACTGAATGATTTAAATGCTTCGATGATTGACTGAAGAACTTCGGCAAATCTATCGATGGGCGTATTGGGAAGATGCACCTTGTCAGGATGTTCGGAAATATCAGCCCAATGGTAGTCACAATCATTTCCGCCAAATTCGACAAGAATGATATCGTCTGCAACTGGAGGCCGGCGTTCCAGGGAACGAGTTATTCTTTCAAAGGCCTTAACCGTTGTCATGCCGAAACTGGCATGATTGGTAATGATGGCGTTTGTTTCCTGAGCAAAGCGATCGACGCAATTGTTTTTTAAAACAACATATCGTGATTGAGATTCATCAAGAATTATTCCTTTCAGGATCGAATCGCCCCAAATACTGATTTTCCGGTTTACAAGTTGCATGGGTTGCCTCTGTTTGTATTGTGTATAAACGGTTAGACAAGAATGCATCAGAGTGGTTGCAAATTTGACTTATTGTTAGCCTTGTATTACATTGGTATCTGAACAAGATGAGGAGGAATATATGGCTCGATCATTGTATGAGGCGATAGCAAATCGCCGCAGCATTTATGCGCTGGGAAGTCAAACGGTTGTCGATAATTCGAAGGTTCGGGAGATTGTTGAACACGCGGTAAAAAACGTCCCGTCTGCGTTCAATTCGCAAAGCGCGCGCGTTGTCGTTTTATTCGGCGCCGAGAGTAACACCTTCTGGACGCTAACCCGGGAAGCTCTGAGGAAAATCGTCCCCGCAGAAGCCTTTGCCCAGACCGAAGCAAAGCTCGCGTCCTTTGACGCAGGGCTCGGGACCATTCTTTTTTTTGAGGATCAAACCGTTGTCGAAGGGCTCATGAATAATTTTCCTTTGTATAAGGACAATTTCCCCGTTTGGTCATTGCAGTCAAACGGAATGCTTGAGTTTGCCGTATGGACGATGCTTGAAGACAGCGGTCTTGGTGCGTCTCTTCAGCACTACAATCCGCTCGTTGACGCTGCTGTCCGGAAAGCCTGGAAGCTACCCGATTCATGGAAGCTTCTCGCAGAAATGCCGTTTGGCTCGGTTGAGGCTCCTGCAGGCGTAAAAGAATATTTGCCGCTTTCTGACAGGGTGCAATTTTTCGGGTAACTATAGCCTGAGTGGATCGGGACTCATTCTTCAGCGTGCTTGAGAAAGGGCGGCCTATTTGGTAGGATAGGCCGCAGGAGCAAAATCATGCATGTTGTGTGTCTCGATCTTGAAGGCGTTCTTGTCCCCGAAATATGGATTGAGTTTTCCAGGGCAACAGGAATCCCCGAGCTGATGATAACGACGCGGGATGAACCTGATTACGATAAGCTGATGAATTACCGGATTGGAATCCTTGACCGAAATGGCCTGAAGTTGAAGGACATTCAGCGGGTAATCGGCGGGATGGACCCTCTTCCCGGTGCGAAGGCGTTTATGGACGCCGCGCGGGCGAAGACGCAGGTGATCATCCTTTCGGATACCTTTACGCAATTTGCGCAGCCCTTGATGGCCAAACTCGGGTATCCGACACTTTTCTGCAACGAACTGATTATTGGTTCCGATGGCGCAGTTACCGGGTATGCGCTGAGACAGCTGGACGGAAAGAAAAAAGCAGTTGCGGCGCTGAAAGGCATCAACATGAAGGTGATGGCCGCAGGTGATTCATATAATGATTTGGGCATGATAACGACCGCTGATACCGGGGCTCTTTTTTGCGCTCCCGAGGGAATAAAGAAACAGCACCCGGAACTTCCGGCGTATGAACGATATGACGAGTTGCTCGGTCATATCGACCGTTTTATCGCTTCCTGACCGGATGACAGCGCCTTTTTCAGGGCGCTGTTTTTTTTAAGGAAGGGTGCGGCGTCAGGAACGCGAAATGCGATACATCGGCGATTCGCCGGGACAAAGCTCGAGGACGTGCCGTTCGCAGGGCAGGACTTCCGAGGTGTCATGGGTCACATGGAGAAGGGTCGATACGTGTTGTTCCGCGATAGCCTGAAGGAGCGCAAGAATCAGGCTTCTGTGGCTATCATCGAGACCATGACAGGGCTCGTCGAGGATTAAAATCCGGGGGCGTTTGATTGCCGCGCGGGCGATCAGGATAGCGCGCTGCTCACCGTAGGAAAGGTCCCGGAACGGAACGTTCCCGCGGCCGGCAAAACCGGTGAGGGAAAGCCACTGCTCCGCGAGCCGGCGTTCTTCTTCCCCGCATTGCAGGTATAAGCCTATTGAGTCATGAAGCCCGGAAAGAAGGACTGTTTCCAGGGAATACTCGCCAAGCGCGCGATAGTCCGTATGCAGGCGATAGGAAACAATACCCAGTTTTTCCTTGATTTCCCATATCGTTTCTCCCGAGCCACGCCGGGACCCAAAAAGACGGACATCGTTGCTGAATACTTGCGGGTTGTCCCCGGTGATGAGTTCGAGAAGCGTCGTTTTTCCGGATCCGTTTGGTCCGCGGATAAGCCAATGCTCCCCGCGTTTGAGCGTCCAGGAAAGACTGTCGAGAACCTTTCGTCCGGACCACTCGACCGTTACGTCGCGCATTTCAATGAGGATTTCGCCATCGCATCGGGAAGGAGTCCCGATCATCATACTGTCGGCATCGCTTGCCGGGCCGAGAACAGCCTGAATGTTTGATTCGGTCTCCCTCGCTGTTTTCTCACCGGCCCGGGCGTCCTGTGATTCGGTTTCTTCTTGCCGGGCGTTGAAAACCGGGAGCGGTCCGTTAAATGACGTTTTGCGGTCGCGGAGTTCAAGAACGCGGGTAATGGAAAGGGGAAGCGAATCAACGCGATCCTGAACCAGGATAAGGCGCGTATCGCCGAGATTTGCCGAAAGATATTCCTTTAAGCGCAAACGTGAGGAAGCGTCGAGTCCTTCATAGGGCTCGTCGAGAATCAGAAGCGCCGGCCTTGATGCAAGCGCCCGCGCAAGCATCGTTCGCCTGATTTCACCCGTCGAAAGAAATTTCAAACCGCGATCGAGTATTGCGGCGATTCCGCACAAAGAGACCGCCGGATGAAGCTCGAGTTCTGCGCCGCCCGGATAACGTGCGGCTTCGTCAGGGACAAGCGTTTCCATAATGTATGCGCGCGGGGTGCGGCCGGGATCAATGCCGCCTTCGACGAAATCCGAATCGTCGTTTCGGCGCTCTTCTTCGATAAGCGCGGCGGCTGTCTCGAAAGAGACAATTGCGACAGGTCCTGCGCCTGTCGTTTGGAAAAGACCCCCGGTCGCGGGGATGATTTCAAAGGATCCTGAAAGAGCGGAGACAAAAACGCTTTTCCCGCTGCCGTTTTGTCCCGTGACGAGCCAGTTGTCTGTTTCGCCCATATCCCAGGAAAAAGCCTTGATGATGGTGTCGTTTCCGCTTCGAACGCTGCAGTCTTTCATGATGATGCGCATGGGGCGAATCATAGCCGGAAAGAAGCGCTCATCGCAAGCGCGAGGTTATTCGGGCCGGTAGAATCCCTTTTGCTCGCTTTTCCCGATAATTTCCTTGGTGAATTCCCACAGTTCGGGAGAGGCTTCTCCTATAAAGCTCTTTTTTGCCATGATTTGCGACACGGTAATGTCATGCTTGCGAATACCGGACCCGTCGCTCAGATAGTGGTTGATCACGGGTTGCATGTTGTCAAGCGCTGCGGCGAAAAGCGCGTCAGGCGTTTTGCGCTCCTCGAATTCCTTCCAGAGAGTTGTAAACTCCTCGCATTGCTCCGGGGGAAGAAGCCCGAAAATCCGGACAGCCGCCCGGGACTCGCGCGCGTCCTTATCGAGATTTCCCGTTTCGTCATAGAGAAAGGTGTCGCCTGCGTCGATTTCTACCAGGTCGTGGACGAGAACCATTTTTATGACGCGAAGTACGTCGATGTCCGCATGTACCGCGTGATCTTTGAGAATCAGCGCCATGAGTGCGAGATGCCAGGAGTGCTCGGCGCTGTTTTCCTGTCGAGATTTGTCGATAACCATATTTTGGCGGTAAACGGTTTTCAGTTTCTCGATTTCGCAGAGAAAAGCCATTTGTCGGGAAAGCGTTTCGGTGTGCATGGGGTAAGAGTCCTTCCTTTATTATGTGCTGTTTCGGTTAGAGTTGAGGATAGGTTGATCGGATGATTCGTGCAAGCTCTCCGCGAAGTTTGCGCGCGGATTCGGTTCCGGCAGTTGAGGGCTTTTGCACAAAACCGATGTCGTAATCGCCAAACTCCGGTCCGGCATTATAGAGAACCAGACCGTCGGCGAATGGTCCGTTTTCGAGAACGAGTCTCGGCACGAGACCGAGCCCGAGACCGAGGCGGGCAAGCGCGAGAACCGCCTCGTTTCCGGCCGTTTCCGCCGCGATTTCCGGCTTGATGCCATGGAGCCGGGCCCAGCGATCGAAGCGATCCCGGGAGAGGCCCGTTTTCGGGAGAACGAGAGGAACCGACTGGAGCACCGCCCTAAGAGATTCGGCTGAGTGGGCCTCTTCTCCGAGCGGAAGCTTTCCATAGGCACCCGAACGGGAAGATACGAACACGAGCGGAGTCTTTCTGACTGAATGGCATTCCAGGTCGCGGTATCCGGCAGGCGGGATCGCGTCGAGTCCGAGCTCCGCCCGCCCTTCGCGGACAGCTTCCGCCGCGCCGGCAGGATCTCCCGTTTCAACCGAAAGCCTGAGCGCCGGATGCTCCCGGGAAAGGGATTCGACGAACGGCGGGAGGATCGAATAGCACGCGGTAACCGAGGCATATATTCTGATGATTCCGCTCAGGCGGTCGTCTCGTTCGCCAAGCCTGAGCCGGAGGTCATCCCGGCGATGCACCGACTCCCGGGCGAAATCCAGAAAGGACAAGCCTTCCGGAGTGAGGGAAACCTGATGGGTATCCCGTTCAAGAAGCGGAACGCCCAGTTCGTCTTCAAGCCGTGAAAGAAGGCGGCTCAAGGCGGAGGGGCTCAGATGTACCTGCGCTGCAGCCCTCGCGAAGTGAAGGGTGTCGGCAAGGGTGAGAAACGCTTCTAGCTCATGAAAGTCCATTACCAGAGAATAGACGGTGTTCACGGTACCGGACAAGGGGAAATTGATCCGGAAATGCAAAAAACGCATCACAGTCGTGTAAATGTTTCGCTTTACGCACTGTAAGAAAAGCGCTATAAAGGACATACGACGGATATCAGTCAGAATACAGCGATATGCGCAAACGCATATCCATTCCGCCGAAATTTGAATCAGGAGACAGACAATGAACTATTTTAATTCAATTCCCTGGCGCGTGGCGCTCATGCAGCTCGGAACCTGCCGTTTTATGGACCGGAACGAGTTTTCCGACGGAACGACCGCTCTCAAGGGCAAGAAGATCGTCATCATCGGTTGCGGTGCCCAGGGCCTCAATCAGGGCCTCAACCTCCGCGATTCCGGCCTTGACGTGAGCTACGCGCTCCGCAAGGAAGCGATCGCCGAAAAGCGCGCAAGCTGGAAAAACGCCACCGAGAACGGCTTCAAGGTGGGCACCTACGACGAGCTCGTCCCGACCGCCGACGTCATCGGCAACCTGACCCCGGACAAGCAGCATTCTCCCGTTATCGGAGCCGTTATGCCGCTCATGAAAAAGGGAAGCGCCCTCTGGTACAGCCATGGTTTCAACATCGTCGAGGAAGGCATGCAGATCCGCAAGGACATCTCCGTCGTCATGATGGCCCCGAAGGGCCCGGGCACCGAGGTTCGCGTCGAGTATACCCGCGGATTCGGCATTCCGACCCTGATCGCCGTGCATCCCGAGAACGATCCCGACAAAAAAGGTTGGGCGATCGCGAAGGCACTCGCCGTCGGAACGGGTGGATCGCGGGCGGGCGTCCTCGAGTCGAGCTTTATCGCCGAGGTCAAATCCGACCTCATGGGCGAGCAGACGATTCTTTGCGGCATGCTCCAGACCGGAAGCCTTCTTTGCTTCGACAAGATGGTCGCGTCGGGCATCGACAAGGGCTGGGCCTCGAAGTTCATCCAGTACGGATGGGAGACGATCACCGAGGCGCTCAAGTGGGGCGGAATTACCGGCATGATGGACCGTCTCTCGAACCCCGCGAAGATCAAGGCGCACGCGCTTTCCCTCGAGCTCAAATCGATCATGGCGACGCTCTACCAGAAGCACCAGGACGACATCATTTCCGGCAAGTTCAGCTCCACCATGATGGAAGACTGGAAGGCAGGGGACAAGGATCTTCTCGCCTGGCGCGAGGCGACCGGAAAGTCCGCGTTCGAGCAGACTCCCGCGGGCAATGTGCAGATCGGCGAGCAGGAATACTTCGACAAGGGTATCCTCATGGTCGCGATGGTCAAAGCAGGCGTCGAGCTCGCTTTCGAGACGATGGTCAACGCGGGGATCAAACCCGAGTCGGCCTACTACGAGAGCCTCCACGAGACCCCGCTGATTGCGAACCTCATCAGCCGCAAGAAACTTTACGAGATGAACAAGGTTATCTCCGACACCGCAGAGTACGGTTGCTATCTCTTCGACAACGCCTGCCGCCCCCTCCTCAAGGACTTTATGGCAAAGGTTGACCTCGACGTGATCGGGAAGGGTCTGACCCTCAAGGACAATTCGGTCCCGAACCGCGAGCTCGTGAAGGTTAACGAGGAGATTCGCACCCATCAGGTCGAAAAAGTCGGAAAGGTGCTTCGCTCGTACATGACCGCGATGAAAGAAGTTATCTGATTTTTTGCATGATGGCGCGCCGCGCCTGACTGAAATAGCCAACTGAATGTAAAATGAAATGAAGCGACCGTCATCGAAAGAAGACGGTCGCTTTTATTTTTGGGAGAGAGAGCGAAGGCATGCGGCAAAATCTTCCGGAAGCGGGACTTGTATCGACATTGGAGTGCCTGTTACTGGATGAGGAAATGAAAGAGAGCGCGCGTGGAGCATGACGCGAGGGATGGAAATACTTCCAAGGCGGGCTGGGCCTCCGTACAGAGGATCACCAAGGAGCGGAAAACCGAGCCTCGAGAGATGGACGCGAATTTGATGCGTGCGACCCGTTTGGGGAAGCGCGAGAATCCTGAGCGCGAGCTTGAACCGTTCGAGAATTTCAAAATTGGTGAATGCGTGCGCTCCGCCGGATGTAACGGCTCCCCATTTCGCTTGCGCGCTTTTTGCGCTTATGCGGTCAAGAGAGTTTTCAACCGAAAAGGTATAACCCGGACAGAGCGCGCTTTCACGCTGCTTTGCGGAACCCCCGTGCGCGATAGCCGTGAGCGCTTCGTATTCCTTGCGGGCGAGATGCTCCTCGAAGAGGGCGTGAACGGGTGCGTTTACGGCGCGGGTTTTGGTAAAAAGGATTACGCCCGAGGTTTCGCGGTCCAGACGATGGTGGACGCCGACGTAGGGTTCGTTTCGGGTTTTGTCGCGGGTCCAGAGATATCGCTTGAGGGCTGCGTGCAGGCTGTCCCTGGAGGCTACAATTGTCGCTTCGGTCGGAATCCCGGCGGGTTTGTTCACGGCGATAATTGCGTCATCCTCAAAGAGGATAAGGCTTTCGCTCATTTCGAAAGCGATGTCGTCAGGTGTTTTCTCAAACGTCAGTTTTTCCGTATCGATGAAAACCATGATCCGGTGACCGGGCAGGACTTGCGAGGCCGGATTTCGTGTTTGCCTGCCACTGACGCTCACCGCGCCTGCGACAATGAGACGCCTGATTTTTGATTTGGAGACCGTTTCGGTTCCGAGTATCGGGATGAGGTGGCCGGGAAGCTCGGCGTTGAGTATGTCGTCAATTCGTGACGGGGCAGGACCCGGATGCGTGATCGCGATGTCGTGGCGAGCCATGGGACCATAGTAACCGCCCGAGCTTTCTTTAGCAACATCCGCGAACCTGAAGAAATTTGACTGTCGTCCAAAACCGCATACACTTTGAGAAAGCGGCTAGCGTTTCCCGGAAGGGCGCGTGGCTCGGAGGTTGGCGAGAGATGGATAAGACAGCCACAGAGAAAGAGATTGTTTATACCGATACCGACCGTTGCGTCGGGTGTAATAAATGCATCAGGAACTGCCCCGTCTTCGGTGCGAATATCGCATATGTGCTCGATGGAGAAAACAGGGTTCGGGTCGATCAGGATCGGTGCATTCGCTGCGGTGCCTGTCTGGACGCCTGTTCGCATGATGCGCGGGTATATGCGGATGACACCGAGGCTTTTTTTCAGGATCTCAAGGCAGGAAAAAAAATCTCGGTTGTCGTAGCGCCGGCCGCGCGCGTCAATTTTGAAGGAATCGGAAAGCTGCTCGGCTTTTTAAAGTCGTCGGGAGTTCATTTGGCGTATGACGTATCCTTCGGGGCCGATATTACGACCTGGGCGTATCTCAAGGCAATACGCGAAAAAGGACTTTCATCTGTCATCGCGCAACCGTGTCCCGCGATTGTGAATTATATCGAAAAATACCGGAAGGAGCTTCTTTCCAGCCTTGCCCCCGTTCACAGTCCGACGCTTTGCACCGCCGTGTATCTGAGGAAGTATGCGAAATCCTCCGACGCGATTGCGTTTATATCTCCCTGCATCGCCAAAGGCGATGAATTTCGCGATCCTGATACCAAGGGACTGGTTTCCTATAACGTCACATACGGAAAGCTCGCGGAATATTTGAAGGCTCATTCGATTTCGTTATCTTCATTCAAAGATGCCGAGTTTGATGACATCGGGTGCTGGCTTGGCTGCGTCTATAGCCGGCCGGGTGGATTGCGCGAGAACGTGGAAACGCTGGTTCCCGGCGCCTGGGTCAGGCAGATTGAGGGATCCCGCCACGCGTATCCGTATCTTGAGGAATACAGCAAACGGAAAACAGAGAAAAAAGCGCTTCCGCTTCTCGTTGATATTCTCAATTGCGCGCATGGGTGTAACCGGGGAACCGCAACGCTCAAAAACATCGACATCGATGACGCGGATGGAACGCTCAATGCCCTGAAAGCGGGAAAATTGACCGAACGCGCGGGGCCGTTCCGGAAAAAATCACAAGCGCTCTTTTCGATGTTTGACACGAAGCTCAGCCTTGCCGATTTTATGCGAACCTATAGCGATCGCGGAATTACGCTCGCGAAGCCTTCCGAAGCGGAGCTGTCCGCTATTTATACCGACCTTCACAAGACGACGGAAGAATCCAGAAAAATCGATTGTTCCGCGTGCGGATACAACACGTGCGAGGAAATGGCGCAGGCGATCCATAACGGAATCAACAGCAGGACGAATTGTATTGACTTTAACCGGCGGGAGATCGCGCTTGAGGGTGAAAGCATCGGCGAGAAAACACGGATCATCGGTGAACTTTCTGCGTACTCGGCGGCCGTCATCTCGGTTCTCGACGAGATAGACGGACTCAATCTTGACGTGAAGGTCGACGGCCGTTTCTCGGGTGAGTTCGCGGCGATCCGCGATTCGATCAACCGGATTCTCGACACCCTCAACGAAACGCTCGCGGAGATCAGGGAATACGCGGATCAATTCGGCGCGGGCGCGGAACAGGTTTCGCAAGGGAGCGGAAATATCGCCGACGGCGTGGGCGAGCAGGCAGCCGCGATGGAAAAGCTTACGGACCTCATCGGAATGCTGACGGAGAAGACGAAGCAGAATGCGGCGAACGCAGACCGTGCTCGCGTTCTTTCTGCCGCCGCGAAGGAATCTGCCGCGGACGGAAACCGGAGGATGGGGGAAATGCTCCGGTCGATGGACGAGATCAATGAAGCGTCCGCGAACATCACGAAAATACTCGGTGTCATCGACGATATCGCGTTTCAGACGAACATCCTCGCGCTCAACGCAGCAGTTGAGGCCGCGCGCGCGGGAAAGTACGGCAAGGGGTTCGCGGTTGTTGCGGACGAGGTACGGAATCTTGCCCAGCGTTGTTCGGGTGCGGCAAAAGAAAGCGCCGGCTTTATCGAAGCTTCGGTGTCGAGAGTTAAAAACGGCAGCGGCATCGCAAATGATACTGCCGCTGCACTCGCCAAGATCGTGCAAAAATCGTCTGAAATAGCATCGATCGTCGACGCGATCGCGTCGACATCCGTCGAGCAGACTGCGGGAATAGACACGATCAACGACAACCTCAGGCAGGTCTCGCACGTGGTTCAGTCGAATTCCTCGGCGTCCCAGGAAAGCGCGGAAGCGAGCGTGCAGCTTTCGCAGCAGGCAGAGTCGCTCAAGCAAAGCGTCGCGCGCTTCAGGCTCCGCACGTAAAAGAGCTCATTTTCTCTCTCGCTTGGGGTCCTTCGTTTGCGCGCTTGTCCGTTGCATAAGCGCATGGTATCCTTTTTATCATGATGACAAACCTTTTTTGGCGCAATAGCCGGAATGTGGTGGCAATCGCGCTTTTCGCGGTTCTCCTGTGCGGGAACAGCATTGCCGAAACGGATGCGCCTGAAAAGCCGAGTCTTCTTTCGTCCGCTCGGATACTTGAAGAATATGGCGGAGTCCCGAACAGAAACCTCGAAGAATGGAAAAAGGAAATAGCGGCGTATTCGCTCAGGCATTACGGCGTCGCGGAATGGGCGCTATCGCCAAATGCAATCATTCTTCACTATACCGCTACCGCGGGGTTCCCTCTCAATCTCATCGAATCGCGGTCGTTTCAGAACGAAGCGCCCGGCGTCGCGAGCCACTTCGTCATCGCAGAAGAAGGCGGCAGTGGCGTCGTATATCAACTCCTTCCGCTCGACGTGATGAGCCGCGCCACCTTTGGCGCCAACTTTTGCTCGATCAGCATCGAGATCGTTGCTCTGAATGAAAAGGACCTTCTCGGGAAACAGGCAACGCTCGACACGGCAATCGCGCTCGTTCGGGAATTGATGGCGCGATACGACATTCCCCTTGAGCGCGTGTATGGGCATAGCGAAATAGATGCGTTTCTCGAGAAAAATCCGCATGGGGAGTTTTTTGACAATACCATTCATGGATCGTTCGTTCGGCGGAAGGTTGATCCGGGCCCGCGCGTTATGGCGCTGGTTCGGACCGCGCTTGGCGGTGAGCGGTGAGCAGTGAGCAGTGAGCAACCAGAAGCCGCGGGGTAATAAAAAAGGAGTTCACGCGTGTGGCGCAAACTCCCCGATATGAAACGCAGCGGTTTTGGGTTTATCTGAGCGCCTTCTTGAGGGCTTCGATACGATCCGTTTTTTCCCAGGGAAACTGGCTTCTTCCGAAATGACCATAGGATGCGGTTTCCTGATAGATGGGCCTGCAAAGGTCAAGCGTCCGGATGATACCGGCCGGTGAGAGGTCAAAAACATCTTTGATCGCGAAGGTGATTTTTGTTTCGTCGATGACGCCCGTTCCGAAGGTGTCGACCATTACCGATACCGGGAACGGAACGCCGATCGCGTAGGCGAGCTGAATTTCGCAGCGTTCTGCGAGTCCCGCGGCGACGACGTTTTTCGCGACGTACCGTGCCATATAAGCGGCAGAGCGGTCAACTTTTGAAGGATCCTTTCCCGAGAATGCACCACCGCCGTGACGTCCCATTCCACCATAGGTGTCGACGATGATTTTGCGTCCGGTAAGTCCGGTGTCTCCGAAGGGACCGCCGACGACGAACCGTCCCGTCGGGTTGATGAAGTATTTTGTGTTGATGTCGAGGAGCCCCGTGGGTCCGAGAACCGGCTTGATGATCTCCTCGATGACGCTTTCGGTTATCGTTTCATGTGAAACGTCGGGGTCGTGCTGATGGGATACAACGACGGTATCAATCCTGATCGGTTTATGGCCTTCGTACTCGATCGTTACCTGACTTTTCGCGTCGGGGCGGAGCCAGGGAATTCGCTTGGATTTGCGGAGGTCGGTTGCACGATGCAAGAGCGCGTGGGCATACATGATCGGTGCAGGCATCAGTTCTGGGGTTTCCGTACAGGCAAAGCCGAACATCATGCCCTGGTCTCCCGCTCCCTGTTGACCGCGGAACTCGTCGAGGCCTGATCCGACGACACCCTGATTGATATCAGGGGACTGTGCGTGGATCATATCGAGGACTGCCATCGAGTCGCAATCAAGGCCATAGTCAGAATTGGTATAGCCGATTTCTCTTGCGATATTGCGGACAACCTGCTGTACGTCGACATAGGTATTGGTAGTGATTTCCCCGCCTACGAGGACAAGCGCGGTCGAGGCGAAAGATTCGCAGGCTACATGGCTTGCGGGGTCATCCTTGAGACATGCGTCAAGGATTGCGTCTGAAATCTGGTCACAGAGTTTGTCGGGATGGCCCTCTCCGACCGATTCTGAGGTAAAAAGGTGCCGAGTTGTGTTCATTGAGAAAGCCTCCCTTGCAATGCAGAAAAAATAGCACTAATCTAAACTATATAATAAATGTACAAGAAACACCAGAAGGAGCATTCGGTATGGCGTTGTACAAGGCATATCCCAAGAAAGGCGAGACCTGCAAAGTGACCTTCGAGTTGCCCGTGGAGGCGACGACCGGAGTGAAGAAAGTTGCGCTCGTCGGAGATTTCAATAATTGGGACGTCCGCTCGCACGTTCTTTCCCGGAACAAAGAGGGTCTTTTTTCAATTACCGTCGTGCTCGACCAGGGACACGAATATCAGTTTCGGTACCTGATGGACGACTCGCGCTGGGAAAATGACTGGGCGGCTGATAAATATCTACCCTCTACCTTCGCGAACTGCGATAATTCGGTCGTAATCGTGTAGGTTTGTCAGCGTTTTACTTGATAACGGTAAAGCGCGGATCAAGGATCGTAACCGTATTCTGCAGACCCGGTGTAAGGCGAACTTGCCTTTTTTTGTTGATAAAAATCCCTTCGACATTCGGCATTGATGCGAGAAGCGCCATTCCTTTTTCGGTTCCGAGAAGGAACGTTGAGGTTGAAAGAGCGTCCGCGTCCATCGAGACGTCGCAGATGATCGTGACCGAGACAAGTTCGTTATCGGAAGGATAGCCGGTTTTCGGGTCGAGTATGTGATGATAGTGCACGCCGTTTTGCTCGAAAAACCGCTCATAGATACCCGAAGTGACGACGGTTTTATTCACGACCGGAAGACTCGCGATGGGCTCTCCGTGGCTGGTTTCCGGATCCCTGATTCCGATGATCCAGGGTTTACCGTTTGCTTTCTCTCCCACCGCAAAAATATTTCCGCCAAGGTCGATCATTGCCCGCTTGATGCCGTGTTTCCTGACGATGAGCGCGACTTCGTCCGCGGCGTATCCCTTTGCGATCGCTCCGAGATCAAGACGCATTCCCTTTTTTGCAAGGGAAACGGTTCCTTCTTTCTCGTCGACCGAGATATCTTTCCAGGAAACAAGTGAAAGCGCGTTTCGAAGCGCTTCGGGGGCTGGTACCGCGGCCTTGTCCGTTCCGATATTCCAAAGCTTGACTATGGGACCAATCGCGGGGTCAAAGGCTCCGTCTGTTTTTGCGCTATAGCGGAGTGCGGTTGAAAGCACTTTCAGTGTGTCGGGTGAAGCCTTGACCGGCGAAATTCCGGCATTATGGTTAATGGCGGCGATGTTCGAGGTTTCGCTGTTCGCGCTGAGTGTTGTGTCGAGTTCTTTTAAGCGGGCGAATATCTCGTCATAAACGGGTTTTGTTCCCTTGTCGTAGAGATTTACCGTACACACGGTTCCAAGTACGAATTCGGTCCTTGCGGGTTCTTTTGCGTGGCAGGATGCCGCCGGGATGATCAGAAAATAAAGCGCCAGTGACAAAAGGGCCGGAGTTCCGTATTTAGCTTTCATGGTATTTGACTATAGCCAGAATGGCAGGGAGTTTAAAGAGAGGTCGCTTTCGCGAGTTCCTTTTTTTTCCGTTTTTCCTCATAGAGCTTCGCGTCACTTTCCTCGATAATGCTCTCGAAGGTTCTCTCCGCATCCGCGTGTTCGATGAAGACCTGCCCCCAGCTGGCCGAAAGCGTCCAGGGATGTACGGCCCGGTCGTTGAAGGCTTTAAGCTGCGCGGTAATTCTTGCGAAGGCTCCCTGGAGCGATGATTCCTTGATGTTGACCATAACAACGACGAATTCGTCACCGCCATAACGGACGACGAGATCGTTTTCGCGGAAACAACCCTTGAGAATCGTGGAGAGCGCGAGGATAGCCTCATCACCTTCCTTGTGTCCGAACGTATCGTTGATTTTTTTCAATCCGTCCATGTCGAGGAAAATAAAGGCGCATGGATCTCCCCGTTGGCGTGCCTGTTCATACATGGCCCGGCCGGTAGCGTACAGCGCTCTTCGGTTATTGAGACCGGTGAACTCATCAATGATGGAAAGCTTCGATAGTGCGTCGTTTGTTCGGGTAAGCGTACGGATTCTGTTCTCGATAAGATCGCTCGCCATTGCGGAGTCGACGATTTGAGAGACAAGGGTCTGAACCCGCCAAAAATGCTCATAGCGGTTATTCGTCATTGAAATGGCAAGGTATCCATACACGGTGTTTGCATGGACAAGCGGCAATATCGCGATGGGCATCCTGAAAGAGTCCGTGCCGTCGGGAATGAGGCGGCTTATGGGAAAAAGGAGGAAATCGCGCTCCGGGATAACCGGTTGTTTTCCCTCGCGATACGAGAGTCTGAGTTCGCCCTGGTTTGGGTCATTGGGGCTCAGGAAAACCATGAGGCACCGCTCTATACCGAGGAGCGGGAGATTGGCTGCGACGATTTTGACCGTTTCATGGACGGAAAGTCGTTCCGTCATGAGCGCGCTGCAATTCTGGACAAAGTTAATGGTGCCAAGATCGTTGGAATGGATGTTTGCAAAGAGTTGCGATTTCATTTGCAGTACAAAGCGAAAGGCGTCGACGAAAAGGGAATTGATGAATACCTGGGTATTGAATTCCTTGTGACGAAGCGCCGAAATGGTCCACTGTGTCGAGAAAAGATCTATGTAGGACGAGGCAATGTCGCCCGTGCGGGAAAGCTCGGTGACTGCCTGTTGCAGAAACGCCATGAACTGGGTCGAATTTCCTGAAGCGATGCATTCTTCGATAATCTCCGCGAGGCTATGCCTGAGTGCATTGACCTTTCGGGTATCACTCCGAAGCGCAGTCACTCGCTGAGAGGCTTTGGGTAGCACATCTTCCGGACTATTTGTTGTAAACCGCGAAGTGCACCCGCACGATTCGCGCTGAACGAAGCGGCTGTTGAAGTGCAGCGTTTCGGGTGCGTACGTCGTGGTTCCTGAAAGATCAGATGCAACGCGGGCAACGAGTGCCGACGTCATTTCCCAGAGGGGAAAGCTGATGCTGGAAAGGTGAGACGGGAGGGCTGATCCTTCCTCAATGTCATCAAAACCGGTGATCGCGATGTCTTCGGGTACGGAAATTCCGTTGTTGAGAAATTCGCGGATTGCCCCGATTGCCATCTCGTCGTTCAGGCACAGGAGCATTTCGGGCATTGTGCCATGGCCTGAAAGAAGTCTTTTGACCGCCTGTTTGCCACTGTCAAAGGTGAAGTCACCCGGCAATATGGACTCCGGGTCAATGGTGATTCCATGCCCATCAAGGAGAGAACGGATTATTTCAACCCGCTTTCGGGAAAGGCTTTTTGGAGAGTCCGGACCAGAAAGTATGGCGATTTTCCGGTTGGGGTGGTATTCCACCAAATGGCGGACAAGTTCTTCAAGTGCGGGTGTTTCGTCCGGGATGACGCTGAAGGTATCGGGCAGGGTATCAAAAATGGAATAAACCGGAATTTCGGCACAATGCGCAAGGATTGTATGACGGACGGTTTCAGGGCTGAAGGGGGAAATGTTGTGCGGGAATACGATTAAGGCGTCGAGCACGGTGGGATCGGGAAGGGTGTACGCATAGGAGCTCTCTCCGCAGTCCTTGTCTTTTTCGATATACCCCCCGAAGTAGAAAACGAGGTGGATATCATGTTCGGCGGCGGCTGCTATCAGGCAGGCTATTACGCCGTTATTAAAAAAGCCATTGACGGAGTCAATGAGTACACCGACCGTATCCCCATGAGTGGTCTGTGTTGTTACTGCATTGTCTTCGTCAATGGCCATGAATAAAGTATCGAATTTCTTCTGTTACTTTACAATGCTCAAATGCAGATCATTGAGCTGCTTTTGGTCAACCTCGCTCGGGCAATCGTCCATCGGGCTGATCGCGAAACTGTTTTTCGGGAATGCGATGACTTCCTTGATCGAGGTTTCGCCAGCCATGAGCATGACGAGGCGGTCAAGTCCGGGAGCGATACCACCGTGGGGCGGAGCGCCGTACTTGAATGCTTCGGTAAGGAATCCGAATTTTTTCTGTCCTTCTTCTTCGCTGAAACCAACGATCTTGAAAACCTTTTTCTGAAGTTCGGGGTCATGAATTCGGATAGAACCCGAAGCAAGCTCGTAGCCGTTGAGGACGAGGTCGTAGAGGTCTCCCTTGACGCTGCCCGGATCGGATTCGAGGGTCGCGTGGTATTTTTCCTGCGGCCAGGTGAACATATGGTGGGCGGTATCCCACTTGCTTTCTTCTTCATTCCACTCAAACATCGGGAAGTCAACGATCCAGGCGAACTCGTAGCGGCCTTCTTCGCAAAGATTGAGGTCTTTTCCAAGCCTGGTCCTGACGGCACCAAGTGCGGTGCAGGCTATCTTTGCCTTTGAGTCGGCGACAAAGAGGAGAAGATCTCCGGTTTTGGCGCCGAGTGTGGCGCAAATATCCGCGGTTTTTCCTTCGAAAAATTTGGAAACGCCACCTTCGAGAACGGGTTTTCCGTCCGCGCCGGCTGCGACTTTCATCCACCCAAGACCCTTTGCCTTGTAAATTTTCGCGGTTGATTCAAGGTCCTCAATGAGTTTGCGGCTGTACTTTTCGGCAACGCCGGGAACGACGAGGGCCTTGACCTTGCCGCCTGCGGCGATTGCGTCCTTGAACGCCTGAAAAGTGCCGAGATCCGCGAGGAATGCGCCATCCTGCATTTTCATGTCAAAGCGCAGTTCGGGTTTGTCCGATCCATAGAGTTCAATCGAGTCGTCGTAGGAGATGCGGTTGAATTTCGCGGGAAGCGTAACGCCGAGGGTATCCTTGAAGATATAACCCATCATGCCCTCGATCAGGTTGAGAACGTCTTCGCGGTTTACGAAGCTCATCTCGATGTCGATCTGGGTAAATTCGGGCTGGCGGTCGCCACGGGCATCCTCGTCGCGGTAGCAGCGGGCGATCTGGAAATACTTGTCGAATCCGGAGACCATCAGAAGCTGCTTGTAGAGCTGCGGTGACTGGGGAAGCGCGTAGAATTTACCGGGATAGAGCCGTGACGGCACGAGATAGTCGCGTGCGCCCTCGGGTGTCGAGGCAATAAACGTCGGCGTTTCGAGCTCGAAAAAGCCCTTGTTTACGAGATACTGTCGCGTCGCAAACGCTACTTTCGAGCGGAGTGCGAGGTGGTGCTGCATCTGACCGGATCGGAGGTCGAGATATCGGTATTTAAGGCGGAGATCCTCGCTTGCGTTGGTCTTGTCGTCGATGACAAACGGGAGGGTTTCAGCCTTATTCAGGACGGAGATTTTTTTTGCAACTACCTCGATAGCTCCGGTGGGCATATCGGCGTTGACCATTGAATCGGGACGGGTTCGAACGACACCCTCAACCGCGATGCAGTACTCCATTTTCAGGTCTGCGGTGACGGCGGCAAGCTCTGCGGGCGAGTCAGCGTCGACGACAACCTGGGTAAGCCCATAGCGGTCCCGAAGGTTGATAAAGGATATTCCGCCATGGTCCCGTTTGCGGTGAACCCATCCGTTCAGTATTACGGTGTTTCCGTCGTTTTCCTTGCGAAGATCCCCGCAGGTGACGGTTCGTCTCATGTTTTCCATGGTTGGCAGTATATCCGTAAGGCCGATTCCGTGACAAGGATACGATGAAATTTTACTTTTTCGGGGGGCGACCCTATACTTGTGAATATGGCTAAAAGCGAATTATCCGATAAAAACTCACGCATTATGGGCATCGTCATAAGTCTTGTCTGGCTCGTGGTTTTTATGGTCATGATTCTCGGTATCGTTTTTCCGGTTGTATTCTTCATTTCCCTGAAAAAGGTTTATATCAGCGAACAGCAGGTGATGGTTGACCTTTGCGTAAAGCATATTGATGAGTTTGTAGTTCAAAAAAAAGCGATCATCGGGACGATTGCGGGCACCCAGGAGTTTTCCGAAACATCGTATTTTACAGAAGTGAAACCGGCCTTTCGTGGGGTTCCCGAAACAGCTGCCAGGCATCAACGGCAATTTCTTGCTTCGGTTCTCAAGCATTATCCCGAGTTTCGCTTTTTCGCGCTGTTAACCCCGGACACCGCCAGACCCGTTTTGCTCGAGCCGTACTCGGCGCAAATAGCCCTGACTGAAAGCCAATACGAACGGGGCTATATGTATCGCGAATGGGCGCAGGAAACAGTCGCCAATTACCGTAACTGGAATCGAACAGGATCCGTTTCTCCGTATATCGCGAATGCGTTTATTTCCCAGCCGGGAAATGTTCCGGCAATTTCTGTGTCCGTCGCGATTGCCAACGCTTCCAGGGAAATGGCGGGGATCCTGTATGCGAACATCAGCCTTGAAACGTTGAGTACCTTCATTAAAAGCCTTTCGTACGGGAAAACGGGAAAAGTGTATATTGTTGACGATACCGGGAATCTTCTGGCTCATCCTGAGGTATCTCCCGGGATGGAGACAAAGGATGCTGCGGGGAAGACTGTCTGGGCGCTTCGGAACTATTCCGGAAATCCGGTCGTCGCGAATGCTCTTCTGGGCCGCAACGTGTCCGGTTTTTATACGTTACCCGGAGAAAACCGTCTGGTTCTTTCAACTTATGCGAAGATTCCCGATCTTGGTTGGACCGTGATCGTGGAACAGGACGCGAAAGAGGCCTTTTCGATCGTCAGGCTGTATACCTACGTGATAATCCTGCTCGTTTTTCTCACCCTTGGCGGGTCGCTTCTCTCCTTTATCCTCATTTCACGTGAAACGGCGGAAACGAGCCGGCGTCATCAGGAATTGCTCGTTATTTCCGAAACTGATGCACTGACGGGGCTTCTGAACCGCCGAAGCATGCTGAGCCGGATGAGCCAAATGATTGCGGACTATGATCGAAGCGGTCAGGGGTTTGTGATTGCCATGTTCGATATCGATGATTTCAAGCAGGTAAACGATACCTATGGGCACGTTTTCGGCGACGTCGTGCTTCGCGAGATCGCATCCAGGACTGTCTCGATCCTGCGGGTCGAGGATCTTCTTTTCCGCTGGGGCGGGGAAGAATTTCTTCTGGTTATACGAAACTGCGATATTGTGCGCGGACGGGGAGTTGCCGAGAAAATCAGGCGCGTTGTGTGCGATACCCCGATCAACGACGAGGTTACCAGCGTGACTGTGACGGTGACGCTCGGCCTTTGTCAGTATCGGGGCGGTTCGATCGACAGCATTATTATCCACGCGGACGAAGCCCTGTACGAAGGAAAGCGGAGCGGCAAGAACATGGTTGTGGTCAGCGAAGATTGACCCGCTGTAGTAATGGCCGCGTTCCGCTCTTTTTTAGAAGCTGTAGAGGACCGAAAAGAAATGAAGGGCCGTTCCGCCCATCACGAATAAATGCCATACCGGATGCGACCACCTGATCTTTCTGAGTGCGTAGACTCCGGCTCCCACTGTGTACACAACCCCGCCCACCAGAAGGAGAACCCAGCTTTGATTCGAGATGGTCTCCTGCAGGGGCTTCGCCGCGAGTACGATGATCCAGCCCATAACTACATAGGTAAAAACCGAAATGACCCTGAGCTTGCTTCCGAAGATGGCGTAAAGGGTGATCCCCAATGCCGCGAGGCTCCAGATAAGCGCGAAAATCCACCAGCCGACGGTGCCGCGAAGCGCCGTGAGGCAGTATGCAGTATAGGTTCCTGCTATCAATACGTAGATCGCTGAATGGTCGAGTCGTTCGAATACGGGATACGCCTTCGTCGTTAAGAGTGAATGATAGAGCGTGCTCGTAAGATAGAGAAAAACCATCGACGCACCGAAGACACTCAAGGCGGCGATATAGTAGCCCGTCTGCCCGTTCGGTGAAAAAAGCGCTGCGTGGACGACAAGGATTGCGAGTCCTGCGATCGCGAGGAGCGTACCGATTCCGTGCGTAATGGCATTCGCGATTTCCTCATCGCGCTGATATGGTTTTGGCAGTTTGTTCATGATAAGTCCTTTCAGTTTGTATCAGCATTAGACTGATGATCGAACGGAAAGGTTGCAGGTTGATTTGAGCGCGGCGGAGATAGCCTGATCGGCTTATGCGCCGATCAGGCGAGGGGGGAGTTAACTTTGACGGGGTCTTCTGATTTCGTACAGGAGAACGCCTGCCGCGACGGAAACGTTCAGGCTGTCGAGGCGTCCGGAAGTCGGGATCGAAACGATTTCGTCGCACTTTTCGCGAAGAAGCCGTGCAATGCCGGAACCTTCGCTACCCATGACGAGTGCCGCCTTTTCCGCAATTCGCACGGCAGGAGCGGGGGTTCCACCCGCGTCCGCGCCATATACCCAGAAGCCCGCGGTTTTGAGGGTCTCGACGGCCCTGACGAGATTCGAGACGAGCACGATCGGAACCCATGACGCGGCACCGGCACTGGTACGCGCGATAACCTCGAAGTCCGTCGCACCCCGGTGCTCGGGGAGAATCACGAGGTCTACGCCGAACTGGTCAGCGCTTCTGACGATGGCACCGACATTATGCGGGTCGGTTATGGAGTCGAGCACGAGGACGAGTGCCCCCGTTTTGGTTTTAAGTTCCGCGACTGCTTCCTCAAGTCTGAGTGGTGCTTTTTCTTCCGCGTTTTCCATGATCATTACGATACCGCGATGGTCGCGTGCCGTAGGGGGAAGGGTCTTTACGAGTGTATCGAGCGCGTCCGGGCTGGTTTCTTTCGAAGGGATTTCGAGTTTCGCTGCCTCTGCAACGATTTTTTTTACACGCGGACCGGGTTTGGAAAATTCGAGCCGCACCCCGGCGCTTGAGGTTTCTTTGCCCTTTGAAGGCGAGCGGCCTTTTTTTTGTCCATCTTCAATGGCGCGGAGTTCTTCTTCAATGGCATGAAAGCCGGTGACAATTCTCATATTTCGTAAACCTCTCCATATTTGACGATCTGCACGTTCGGAAAGCCGCTTTCTTCAAGATGGTCCTTGAAGACGATTTGCACGTCGGGCTCACCGTGTACCATAAAAATTTTCTTGAGACTCGAGGTGTCCATCGCCTTGAGCCAGTCGGTCGATTCCCGATAGTCGGCGTGCGCGCTGAACGCGTTGATCTGCGTGATTTCCGCGCGGACCTGGTGCCATTCGCCCATGATCTTGACCTCGCGTTCGCGGTTCTGGAGGCGGCGACCAAGCGTGTGTTCGGCCATGTAACCGACGAGGAGTATCTGGTTTCGCGGGTCGCTGATGTTCTTCGCGAGGTGATGGGTAATCCGGCCCGCTTCGCACATGCCGTCCGCGCTGATGATGATCATCGGGCCTGGCATCTGATTGAGCGACTTCGATTCGTCGACGCTTGTGACGAACCGGAGCGAGTTGAAACCGAAGGGGTTTTTATGATGCTTGATAAACGCGTCGTTTGTCGCGCTGTCGTAGCATTCGGGATGAATCTGGAAGATACTTGTCGCATTGACGGCCATCGGAGAGTCCACGAATATCGGGATCTCGGGGATGATTTTTTTGTCGACGAGGGTATGGAAATAATACACGAGTTCCTGCGTGCGCTCGATTGCGAACGCGGGGATTATGATCTTGCCCTCGGTTTTGATCGCGGTCTGGGCGACTTCGGCAAGCATGGCAAGCGCGTCATCGGTGCTTTCGTGGAGACGGTCGCCATAGGTGCTCTCGAGGACCAGATAGTCGACCGGCGGAAGGAGCTCGGGGTCGCGGATTATCGCCTTGCCCTTTCGTCCGAGGTCACCGGTGTATGCGATCCTGGTCACGCGACCGTCGTTTTCCTTGATGGTAAGGATTCCCATCGCCGAACCGAGGATGTGCCCCGCGTCAAAGAATTCGAGCTGGATGTTCGGCGTTATCCATGTAGGTCTGCCGTACGAGACCGTAACGAACTGGTTTGTGATCGCGACGACGTCCGCTTCATCGAAAAGCGGTTTCCAGTTGAAGGACTCTCCGCGTTTGGCCGCATGTTTGGTCCAGAATTCCGCGTCCCGTGCCTGGATGTGCGCGGAATCCATCATGATTAGATTCGCGAGATCACGGGTTGCCGGGGTAGCAAATATGTTCCCCTTGAAGCCATGTATCCCGAGCAGGGGAAGAAGGCCACAATGGTCGTAATGCGCATGGGTCAGGACAACGGCCTCGAGTTTGTCGGCTGGAACTTCGAAATTCCTGTTTTTCTGGTCGGCTATTGCGCGAATGCCCTGAAAGGCACCGCAGTCAATCAGGATGGCGTGTCCATCCACCTCCAGCACGTGTTTGGAACCGGTAACTTCCTCGGCGGCGCCAAGGGAGTAAAGTGATATGCTCATGTAAAAAGGATAGACCGATTGGTGCTGTTCTGCAAGCGCAATCAATGGTATAATTTTTTGCACGAGGTGGCTTTTGTATACGAGAGAGATCCTTCCGGCGCCAGATTCCCCCGTATTGGGCGGCAAACCCGTTTTTGGCACCTTTTCCGGGGTATTCAAGAAATTTGACATTCGCGGATTGAAGCACCCGTTTACCAGCCTTCCCCTGCCTTCGTTTGTGACCAATATCCGGATCATGGGCATTATCCGGTTTGTGTTCTGCGACGACAACAATATTGGCGAGATTGAGCTTTTTGACGCGGGGTATTTCTCGTTTATGGAAACAACCCTGTGGAACCGCAAGACAAACCACCGGATCGCGTACCGGCGGATCGTTCCGCCGGGGCTTATGAAGGTGCCCGATGATCTGTCGAATGGCGTGATCGCGTGTCGAACCCATCGCCGCCTTGTCCGGATCAGCTCCCGGCTTGCAAAAAAAAGCTTTCGGGCTGATTTTGATTTTCTCGGCTCGGACGCGCGGCCTCCGTGCGAGGGCCGGTTCGAGATGGATCTCTCGCTTCCGGGATTTGCGGAGCTTTCGGCTGTTGTGCCCCATCGCGTTCGCAGGCGGTGTCAGGCCTCGTATTTGATGACTGCGCCGCTTTCAGGATGGATCGGGACGGGCTACGACGACTATCATATCAGTCCGGAGACGGGAGTCGGCTTTTTTGACACGAGGAAGGCATATTTCGGGCTCAGGACCAAAATGAGCAAGATGATCGGGCTTGGCCGTATCGACGGAAGGATGGTTTCCTTCCAGCTCGGCAACCCTCTTTCCAATGACGACAGTCGCTACAACGACAATGTCCTGTTCGTCGAGGGGAAGGTGTATCCCCTGCCGCCGATAAAGATTACCCGGCCCTACGGCGTGGCGGGTGAATGGGTTATCCAGGATACCGAAAGCATGGTTGACCTGGTGTTTACGCCGATTTCGGATAGTCCCCGCCAGTTGAGCGCGTTTATCGTCAGGACGGACTATCACACGGTTTATGGTTTATATGAGGGAACGCTTCTTTCGGGCGACGGCGAAAAAATTGTACTGAGAGGTTTTCCCGGCATCGGTAAAAAAGTATTGTTGCGTATTTAAGGAAAAAGTATGGCAGAAAATGAATCTCCGGAAATGGGTTTATTGCCGTCCATTCCGGAGAAAGATCTTCAGGCAATGAATCAGCTGATGGCGGACAAGCAGTACCGGATCAAGCAGTTCAACGGGTTCATGCATGCCGACAGGACTGACCGGGTTAATTCCGATTTTGTCCTGTATACGCTCAATGATTACCTCGGTCATATCCAGAACTGTGTCTCGTCAACTCTGAAAATGCTTCCGTATGGCGACAACACCGAATTTGTCGCTCAGCTCGCGAAAGAAGATCCTGTCGCCGCACGGTTTATGTCGGTCGTCTGTTCCGTCGATCTTCGTCATCTGAGTACCATCCTTTCGTCCCTTCAGGCGAACAGCCACGAAATCTCGGTAAGCCAGCTTTGCCCGTTTATCAAGCTGCTCTATCAGTCGCTGATAAAGGTGTTCTATTTGGGCGTAGCCGGAGTGACCCGTGAGTATCGACAGGTCTACACCTATATCACGAATATCGTTGTCCCGGCTGATCCTGAAATCCTGAAGGAACAGGTCTCGATAGCAATTCGCGAGTGGAATTATATTTTCGATACGGTATTTCCCGGACTCTATCCGTTGGTGCTCAGAATGTCGGCCCCCTCGATGATGACGAGCTATCAGCTTTTTTTTACAAATGGTTCAAAGGTTCTTTCCTGGCTCAAGGTGCAACCGTCAGAGGTGCTTGTCGCGAAGGATTTGTCTGCAGAACCGATAGAGCCGAGAGTGAAAAAACCCGATCCAAAAGCAGAATTGTCCGCGCCACCCGCGGAATATCCTGAAGCGGTAGCGGAAGGACTTGCGGTTCTCGAACTTTTTTTCCCCGAGGCCGGTTGGTCTTCTCTCGAATCCATGCCCGATTTGTGTCCATATTTTCAGGTAATGCTTCAGCTTAACGACGGGTTTACCCAGATAGCTCCGGAAAACCCCCTGCACCAAGCCTTTATCCTGTTTTGGATTCTTGAAGAATTGTTCCAGGGCTTGCGGCTTATCAAATTTGAACCGCTGGTGCCATTAACTTCCCAAGATGATATAGAGGATATCAACAAGATTCTGGAGGAATGGATCCGGTATCAGGAAACGGTTTTCGATAAAAGTCTCAGTCTGGAATTAAAAGCGTTTACGCACCAGATTTATACGCAACCGGATTTCCATAAAACGCCCTATGGACGAAAATTGCTTTCAAACATGTACACTCTGACCAAATCGATGTTCCTTCCTCATTTTAATATCCAGATGTACGGTTCCGCGCGCATGATAAAAGATGACCGGCTTCCTCCTTTTTACATACGCACTGCGCGGCTCAGGCGGGTTCTTGAGCGATATTATGAAGCAATCCGTGACGCGCCGCCGGAAAGCGAGTCGAGCGGAACGGCCGTTCCCGGTGTGCAGAATCCCTGGGACCCGTATAAATTCGATATCGCCAATCCCCTTTCAAAGAGACTGGATGCCCTGTGCGGTGGCAAACATTCGCGCATGAAGACGAACGCGACCCTGATTCGCTATACGCTTTCGATATTGCATGTGCTCGATTGGTGGATTAACGACCGCACGAGTTTCGGCTATCGCGAGCCACCGGTCCATCTCTATCGGACCATTGAACCGGGCAGTTCCGTCCCCGCCTTCGGCGTGACGGTTCGCGCGGACGTGGACGAGCTTTTTTTCAGGCACCTCAGGACGCGACTCGTCGATTAAGGGCTTTTTCGCCTTCTTGACACGGAATCCCGATTACGATACTGTAAAGAACACTTTTTTGGAGCGGTGTCCGAGTGGTTTAAGGAGGCGGTCTTGAAAACCGTTGTGCCGAAAGGTACCGGGGGTTCGAATCCCCCCTGCTCCGGTCGAACCTGACAGGAACGTTTCCGAAAAATCCTTGGAGCGGTGCGAGAGAGGCCGAATCGGGCTCCCTGCTAAGGAGTTAAACCCCAAAAGGGTTTCGGGGGTTCGAATCCCCCCTGCTCCGTAATACAGCAACCATGTTGCGGGTGTGATAAAGGCAAGTAATTGCCGGTGTGGAGCCTTTCTTTCAAAGAGAGGCTCCAGGGGAAACAAAAACTGTTTTTTGTAAAAGAGAACATTTTCTGTTTCTTGAGACTATAGCTCAGCTGGATAGAGCGTCAGATTGCGGATCTGAAGGCCGGTGGTTCGAACCCACTTAGTCTCATAAAGGCTGTCTTCACGGACAGCTTTTTTTTAACGGGGAAGCGAAATCCCTTTGGAGAGATGCGAGAGTGGTTGAATCGGACGGTCTCGAAAACCGCTATACCGCAAGGTATCGGGGGTTCGAATCCCCCTCTCTCCGGTGTCCTTTGTTTTGTTTATTTGGAGAGATGTCCGAGTGGTCGAAGGTACACGCTTGGAAAGCGTGTGTGCTCGAAAGAGTACCGAGGGTTCGAACCCCTCTCTCTCCGTATGTACTTGCGGCGCAAAGCCGCTCGGTTATTGACCTTTTCGAATAGTCCAGGTCCTATGCAAGGATCCGCTCTCGAACCCCGCCAGATCCGGAAGGAAGCAACGGTAGAAAGCCGGATTTTGTGCCGTAGTGTACCTGGACTTCTCGGAAAGGTCTTTTTTTTGCCTGCCGTCGCGTGCTATCCTGCATCACCGTGAAAATCCTCCTTGTCGCGATCAACGCGAAATACGTGCAAACAAACCTCGCAATCAGGCTTCTCAGGGCCTATGCCCAAGCGCATTCTCCTTCAATCGGGAACGGGCTTGCGACACTGGAGCTCGGAGAGTGGAACGTGAACCAGCCGTTTGGTTCCATCGTGCGCGGTATCTACGAGGCGGCACCAGACGCGGTAATTTTTTCGACGTATGTGTGGAACCGGGATGCGGTGTTTCGTGTTGCTTCGGATGTTCGCCAGGTTCTTCCTCGTGCACTGATCGGACTTGGCGGGCCTGAAGTTTCTTTCGCGCCGGAAAAAGCATTCGCCGAGTGTGCGGCCGCGGACGTCGTTTTAGCCGGTGAAGGAGAGGCAACCTTTACCGAGTTGGTAGAGCGCATGGCTGCCCAATCCGCCAAGGGGCCGGACTCGCATGTGAGGCCCGCAGACGCGCAGACGGGAGAAAACGCTTTTGCGAATATCAAGGGCCTTTATTACCGCGCGGGAGCCATCGGCTTTGGCGGTGAACGTCCTCTCCTTGAAGACCTCGACGCAATTCCGTTTCCCTATACCCCGGATTTGCTTGATTTCGATCCCGTCCATCGGCTTGTCTACTATGAATCGAGCAGGGGCTGTCCTTTTCGGTGCGCGTTTTGCCTTTCTGCCCTCGATAGCCGGGTGCGCTATTATCCGCTTGACCGGGTTTTGCGGGAAATAGCGTATTTCATGGAAGCGGGCTTTCCCCTGGTCAAATTCGTGGACCGGACCTTCAACCTTGATCCCGAGCGGTTTCTCGCAATCTGGGCGTTTATCCGGGATCACCATAACGGGAAAACGCTCTTTCATTTTGAAATCGCCGCAGAGTTTTTGCCCGAAAACGCCTTCGCGCTGCTTGAGACAATGCCGGCGGGGGCGGTCCAGTTTGAAATCGGTATCCAGAGCTCGAATCCCGAAACCCTTGCCTCGGTTGGCCGCGTTGCGCGGATAGAGGAGCTTGCGAAGAAAATACGGAGGATACCGAAAAAGATTCATACTCACGTGGATTTGATCGCAGGTCTTCCGAAGGAAAATTTTTCGAGCTTTGCGTCGTCGTTTGATTATGCTTTTGCCCTTGGCGCGGACATGCTTCAGCTGGGCTTTCTCAAGATTCTCCCCGGCACCATCATGGAAAAAATCGCACTGGACTCGGATGGATACCGCTGGTCTGCAGCCCCTCCCTACGAGGTTCTTTCAAGCCCGTCACTTCCCTATGGGGATCTCGTTACTCTCAAGGAAGTCGAGGTGCTTGTCGATGCCTGGTATAACTCGGGTCTGATGCGGAACACGCTCGTGTTTTTGTGCAGGGAACCGGAAAGCCCCTTCTCCGTTTTCCGTTCTCTTGTCGACCATGCGCGCACTTTTTTTCCGGACGGTGATCTTTTCCTTCCGCGAAGGCCGGCAGACGCATACGCATGCATGGCAGCCTATCTTGCTTCGCGCGCAATCCCCCTTGCCCTTGAATGGCTGCGGTACGATTTTTTGCTTCAGGGAAAACCGGGCGCGTTTCCCTCCTGGTTCACGCGCCGGTATTCAAAAGACGCGCATGACGCGGCGCTTGAGTCGGCGGGAATTCTCGAACGACCGGGATCTTTTCGGATTTCGCGACGGGAAGCGTATGCAAGAACCGAATACGAACGCTTTTCTCTTGGACACGCGGGCTGCGAAAATGCGGTTCTGTTTATCTATTCTGCCGAAAAGGGCAAGATCGGAGAAACCGTTTGGCTTACACTATAGGTATCGCCTTGTGGAGGGGCGCCTATGGATGTCACAATTATCAACCCATTTTTGACCGCGGCGATGAACCTTTTCGCCCAAATGTTCGATCTTGAAGCCCAGGCGAACGCGCCCTTCATCCTTGAGGGGGAGAACAAGCATCGGTGGGAAATGTCGGGGATTCTTGGGATGACGGGCGATTATCACGGTATCGTCGCATTTCGTCTGCCGCGGCTTTTAGCCGATAAAATGCTCGTGAAGACGGGCATTCATACGACGACCGAGGCAGAACGACTCGACACCCTGTACGGGATGATCGGCGAAATAACGAATATCATCGCGGGAAACGCCGCGACCGGTATTTCGCATGCAGCGATAGATATTTCCCCGCCAGTCGTGATCCTGGGCGAAAACCATGAAATTGCCTGGCCCAAGGCGCTCCCCGTCATCGGTATTCCTTTTAGCACCAAGGCAGGACCATTCGAGGTCGATGTCTGTTTCAAAAAAACGGGCGGAAAATAAAAGTTCGGATTTTCCGACGCAGCCAGGCTTGCGCCATAGTATACTCATTCCATAATTGAATAGGGAGAAACGATGCTTCCATTTTATAAAACGCTCAAATTCAAGTTCATTGTTCTGTTTTCCGTTTTCGTCATGCTTCTTTGCTTTGTTTCGGCCTGGCTTTCTGTCTCGACGATGGAAAGCTCTGCAACGGAGATATTCATCGAAAACGGACTTCCCCTTGCGTCAAAGGTCGCCGCAGGAATCGATCCCGTCAGCTTCAAAAAGCTGTCCGGGACCCTTGATCCCTCGGATCCCTATTACGAAGCTACCCGGCTGTGGATGCTTGGCGAAAAGGAAACGATTCATTGCGCGTTTTTGTACACGATGATTCGAACCGCGGAAGGGAAATATTTATACGTGATTGACGGGAGTTGCCCTCCCTCGGACACGGAAAATTTTTCGCCGATCGGAACGGAAGAAGATGTTTCTGGCTATGGTCCCGAGTTTTTGACTGCATTCGATACGGGGACAGTCACGTCTTCCGGGCTTGAGTGCCAGGACGGTTGGGGCTGGCTCATTTCGATATACGTGCCGATAAAAGATTCTTCGGGTGCGGTACTCGGCATAGTGGGTTGCGATTTCCAGGGATCGGCCTTGCATGACCGGATCAACGAATTTATTCTCCGTCAAATCCTCATCACGATTGGCTGCTTTCTCCTTGGTCTCGTGTTTATCTGGTACCTTGCGCGGATGATTTTTTCCCCGGTTCGGCTCATTGCCGTCCCGATGCGCGAGATTGCTTCGGGAACGGGAGACCTTACCCGGCAAATTCCCGTCCTTTCGGTGAACGAGATCAGCGGCCTTGCGGGTGACTTTAACCAATTCCTGAAAAAGCTTCGGGGTATGGTTCTCTCGATTCGCGAGTCGGTTTCGGCGCTCTCCCGTACGGGGGATTCTCTGCGGGCCGACGGAGAGAGAACGAACAGCATGCTTTCGGAATTCCTCGAAGACGTGGCGGGCATTCGGGAGCTTGCGCTCAGACAGGATCTGATGGCGGGAGAGACCTTCATCGAGATTTCCTCGTTCGAGGACAGGATACGGAACCTCAACGCGCAGGTTGCCTCCCAGGCCGCAGAGCTTTCGCGGGCGTTCGAGGAAATCGACGCGATGGCTGCCATCGTTCAGCGTGTGAGCGAGACAATCGGGAGCATTTCGGAGCAGTACGGTCTCCTCGTCAGCGACACGGAACACGGCAAGGAAATTCAGGAAGAAGTTGCCGAAAAGGCCGGAGAGATTCTCCGGAACTCCGAAGGGCTTTCCGAGGCGAACGTGATAATCCGCGCGATTGCGGACCAGACGAATCTGCTTGCGATGAACGCCGCGATAGAGGCGGCGCACGCGGGCGAGGCGGGAAAGGGTTTCGCAGTCGTTGCCGACGAGATCAGAAAGCTCGCCTCAACCTCTCTTGACCAGTCAGCATCTATCAGCGCGCTCCTTGAGGGAATTCACTCACTCATCGAGCACATCGTTGCGTCTTCGCGGAATTCGCTCGAGAGTTTTAACGGCATCAGCGGGAAGATTTCGTCGATCAACGGAATGATGGGTGAAGTATCGGGATCGATGGAAGCGCAGAACGATGGCACGAAGCGCGTTCTGGGCTCGATAGGTTCAATAAAGAAAAGCTGCCGCACGGTGACCGACGAAAGCGCGCGGATAAACGACGAGACGCGCACGCTCTCGCGGAGCGTGCAGGAGCTCAAAGGGGCGGCGAACGAGATTCTCGCAAAAGTGGAAAGTACGCGCAGTCGTACCGAGACAATGCGCGAGATCAGCGATCGCCTCAGTCGCGCGACGGATCAAAACGGAAAGAGCATCGATGCCGTCGCGGATATCGTGGGAAAGTTCACCGTGTAATCCCCTGCCGCGTTTTGTTGACCGCACCCCTGAATGCAGGATAGAATTGAACGTACATTCAGGGAGGGTTCATGCGCAACAAACTCGTTCCGTTTTTTCTTTCGGCTTTATTGCTGATTGTCACCGCAATGGCTGCCGGCGCGGCCGAATCAGGGGCGATCCCCCCTGCCCCGTTTTCGCGCGGCGTCAATCTTTCCGGCTGGTTTGAAGTCCCCTCTCCTCGGCAGATACAGTTTACGCGATATTCCCGAAAGGATTTTGAAAACATACAGGCACTCGGGTGCGACGTCATCAGGCTTCCGATTAACCTCAAGGCAATGACCTCGGGCTCGCCGGATTATACGCTCGACCCGCTTTTTCTTTCCTTTCTCGACGAGGTTATCGGCTGGGCCGAGGAGCTCGGGATCTACATCATCGTGGATAACCATACCTTTGACCCGGCGATACCGACCGAAAAAGATGTGGAAAAGGTTTTGCTCAAAGAGTGGGCCCAGCTTGCCACCCGTTACCGGGACCGATCTGATTTTGTGGCATTTGAAGTACTCAACGAGCCGCACGGAATCGATGTGGTCAAATGGGCAAAGATTCAGGGTCGTGTGGTTACCGCCATTCGCACCATCGATGCGAGGCACGCAATAATCGTCGGAGCCGCGAATTTCAACAGTTACCGGGATATGGCATCGCTCCCCGCATACCCTGAAAAAAACCTGATATATACCTTTCACTTTTACGACCCGATGGTGTTTACCCATCAAGGCGCGTCCTGGACCGCACCTTCGCTCACAACGCTTTCAGGAGTCCCGTTCCCGCCCGATTCAGGCAGAATGCCGCCCGTTCCCGCAAAGCTCAAGGGAACATGGATTGAAAACGATCTGACGGGGTATGGCGCGCTTGCCGCTCCCGAACGAATAGAGGCCGCGCTCGACATTCCCGCGCGGTTCGCGGCCGAGCGAAAGGTTCCCGTCTTTTGCGGAGAGCTCGGGGTGTACATTCCAAACGCTCCCGCGTCTGATCGGGTTGCCTGGCATCGTCTTGTACGCACGGCACTCGAGAAACGCGGGTTTTCCTGGGCGATCTGGGACGCGTATGGATATTTCGGTCTTCTCAACCCCGCGCAAGGCGGGAGCCTGGAACACGATCTCAACCTTCCGCTCGTAGCGGCCTTGGGCCTTACAGCACTCGCACAGACTCCGTTTGTCCCGGGGCCCGTAACAAAGGGGCTGGATATTTATCGCGATTATCCCGGAGAAGGCATTGTAACGGGATCCTATGGGGCGAAGGGTTCTGCGGATTTTTACTCATCCGATGCGCCCGCTCCGCGCAAGTACGCGCTCCGCTGGGGAGGTTGCGATCGGTACGGAAACGTTACCTTTGGCTTTGCCCGGCCTCTCGATTTGTCCACGCTTGCGGAAAAGGGGTATGCGCTTGAGTTTCTGGCGCGAGTCGACAAGCCGGGAAGCGCGATAGAAATCCGCTTTCGGAGCACCGTGAGTGCATCGGGTGAAAAACCCTGGCGTATGAGCCGAACCCTCGACGAGAGCTTGCTTCCGGCCGACGGCACCTGGCATCGTATTCGCATCCCCCTTTCCGAGATGCGCGAAACGGGAGCCTGGGATAACGCCTGGTTTGAGCCTGCAGGGCTTTTTTCCTGGAAGAAAGTTTCTGTCCTTGAGTTTGTCGCGGAAGGTCAGGCGCTTGCAGGCTTCGAGTATTCATTTGCCGATATTGCGATAGTGAAGTGAGGAAAGTGCGCTCCATGAAACGTTCAGTCCTTTGCGTACTCGTGGCCCTTGTTGCAGTCTCCCCGGTCGCGATTTTCTCCGGCTGCTCGCGCGAGGAAGAAATGACCCTCGACGAGATCAACCGGATTGTCGCCGCGGGGAAAAACGAAATACTCGAAAAAACCGTCAACAAGCCCTGGCGGGGCGAGCCGTTCGTCGACGGAAAAGTCGGGGGCATCTGGTACTCGAGCATGACCGAAGATCCGAAAAGCTTTAACCTCCAGGTTGCGGAACGAGACGCCACGACGGCGGGAATCGTGTCCCGCCTGCATGACTACCTCGTCGACTACGACTACGTGCGCCATGAGTATCGGCCCAACTGCGCGTCCTTCGAGATCGTGACGGACGAGAAAAAAAATCTGCTCACGGTGATATACACGCTTCGGGATGATCTGTGGTGGAGTTATTACGGATCGGACCGAAAGGTGAAGGTGACGTCCGACGACGTGGTCTTTTGGTATGACGAGATAGAAGGGGACCCCGGGTTTCAGAGTTCTTCCTATAACGGGCATTTCGTTACGATGCCAGACGGATCGGAGAAACCGATCACGATCGAAAAGATCGACGACAGAAAATTCGCGTTTCATTTTCCGCGGATTGTGGCGAATCCGCTGCTCGCGACGAATCGCGAGTTCGGCCCCCGTTTTATTTACGAGCCGGCGAAAAAGTCAGGCGGGGTGGACGGCGTTCTTTCGCTTTTTAGCGTCGCTTCCGATCCGAAAGAAATACCCTCGATGGGAACGGATTTTCTCGTCGAGTACACGCCGGCGCAGCGTCTGGTGTTCAGGAGAAACCCTGATTACTGGAAGCGAGACAGCGCGGGCGTTTCCGTTCCGTATCCCGAGCAGAGCATCGTGCAAATCGTTCCCGACGAGAACACGCAACTCCTTCTCTTCAAGGAAGGGAAGCAGGACTCGTATGGCCTGAGGCCCACCGATCTCGACGAGCTTATCAACCGGAAGAACGCCGACTATGCGGTTTTCGCGGCTGAAGGTTCGCTCGGCGCGAGCTTCTGGAGCTTCAACGAGAACCCGAAAAATTCCGCCACGCCGCAATATGCGTGGTTCACGAAAAAAGAATTCCGTCAGGCGATGAGCTGTCTTTTAAACCGCGACCGCATTGCGACGCAAACCTATCGCGGACTCGCCGAGCCAAAGCTCGATTTTTTCCCCGAGCCGAACCCGTTTTACAATCCGTCCATTCGCCTTCAGTATACCTACGACCCGGCGCGTGCCCTTGCCCTTCTCGAATCGATCGGGATGAAACGGGACGGTGCAGGCACGATGCGCGACAGCAAGGGAAATGCGGTAGAGTTTGATCTTTCCGTAGTATCCGATAACGCAATCGTGGGGGATATGTCCTCGATCATCGTCGATGAATGCAAGAAGGTCGGGATTACCGTCAACGTGCGGGCAACCGATTTTCAGAAGCTCGTCGAGGACCTGACCGCGACCTATGGCTGGCAATCGATAATCATCGGCCTCGGCTCGAATTACTGGCCGACTCAAGGGTCGAACGTATGGCCGACGACGGGGAATCTCCATCTGTGGTATCCGCTCCAGAAAAAGCCCGCGACCGATTGGGAAGCGCGCGTCGACTGGCTTTATAACGAGGGATCGTACACGATCGATCGCGCTAAGGCCGCGAAATACTGGGACGAGTACCAGAGAATTCTCCTTGAGGAGTGCCCGCTCGTGTACCTCGTGCGCCCGCGCAGTTTCGTCGCGCTCAGAAATCGGTGGGACTTCTCCAATGTGTACTTCGACAATATAGGCGGATTCGAGACGAGTCATGTCTCGCTCAAGCAATAGGATAACGGCGGTACAAGCGATGAAAATACGGGACTTTTTTTCGGGCGTGTTCCGCCCGGCATTTTACCTCAAAAAAAAGATGCCCCTCGCGACATACATCGCGGGGAGAATCCTTACGATGAACGTGATGCTCTTCGCGCTCGGCCTTGCGGTCTTTGCGCTGATGGACCTTGCCCCCGGTGACATCGTGGATCGTCTGATGACGCAGCAGCTTCTCTCTTCCGAGGGAAAGGCGGGACAGGGCGAGAAAATACTGGGTACGGAGCAGCTCGCCGCGACACGCGCCGCACTCGGGCTCGACAAGCCTTTTTACGTACAGTATTTCCGCTGGCTCGACCGCGTCATCGTCCATCACGATCTCGGAACGAGCCTCATCTCGCACGCGCCGGTTCTTTTTCTCATCGGGACGAGGCTCGCGAATTCCGTGCTTCTCAACCTTATCTCGCTCGTTCTGATAACCGTTTTCTCCTTTGCGCTCGGGGTCTGGTTTTCGTCAAAGGCGGGGACGGCGACGGATCTCGCGGCTACCTTTTTCGCGCTCGTCCTTCACGCTTTTCCGGGAATACTCCTTCTGATTCTCCTGCAGCTTTTCGCCTCGGTCACCGGCCTTTTCCCGGTTACCGCGTACCCGCCGTTCCCGTTCGCGGAGAATCCCGCGCGCTTTACCTTCAGCTATGCGCATCACGTTTTTCTTCCGCTTCTTGCGGCGTTCCTCGGCGGTATCGGCGGGACCATGCGCATGATCCGCGCGACGATGCTCGACCAGCTCGGGCAACCGTACATCACGAGCCTCCGGTCGCGGGGCATCCCCGAGCGGCGCGTGTATTTCAACCACGCGTTCCGGAATACCCTCAATCCGTACATCACGGGAAGCGCCAACTTGCTCGCCGGGCTTTTTTCGGGATCGCTCGTGCTCGAGATCATCTTCGCGTATCCCGGAATCGGCCGGCTCATGTACGAGGCGGTTCTTCAGGAAGACATCAACCTCGTTCTCGCGAACATCATGTTCGTGTCGTTTCTCGTGCTTCTCGGGATGGTGCTCGCGGACATCACCCTCGCGTTGGTCGATCCCCGCATAAGGTACGGTAAGGAATGAAACAGTTCGCCAAATATCTCGCCGCCCGCCCGCTTGGCGTCGCTTCGGTCGCGGTTCTCGTGGTTCTCTATCTCGGCATGATTTTCGCCGAGTTCGTCGCCCCCTATTCCGCGACAACCCAGCGCGCGGACATGACCTACCACCCCGCGAATGTGCGGATTCACGACTTCTCTCTCAAGGCCCAGGAAGCGCGCGTGATCAACGGGGTCTCCTGGAAATACGTGCGGGTGAAAGGTCTCTATCACCAGGTTTCCCTTTTCGCGAAGGGCGAGCAGTACCGGCTTTTCGGCTTTTTTGACTGCGACCGCCATCTTTTCGGAACGGGAGACGGTGCCTATCCCGTGTTTCTCATGGGCGCAGATAACCTCGGCCGGGATATATTTTCGCGGATCGTATACGGCAGCCGCATCTCGCTCACGATCGGTTTCGTGGCGACGGCGATATCGCTTTTTCTCGCGACGCTTCTAGGCGGGCTTTCCGGCTATTTCGGCGGCGCGACCGACTGGTCCGTGATGCGCCTTTCGGAATTTTTCATGCTCATTCCCGGTCTCTATCTGATTCTTTTTCTCCGTTCGCTTTTGTCGTCAAAAATGGATTCGGGCGAGTCGTATATGGTGATCACGGTGATTCTGTCTCTTGTCGGCTGGCCGGGCTCCGCCCGGACGGTTCGCGGCATGGTGCACGCGATCAAGCGCGAAGAGTTCGTGCTCAACGCGCGGCTCGAGGGCGTCCCCTCGGTGAGCATAATATTCCGCCACATCATTCCCCAAATATCGAGCCTCCTCATCGTGAGCGTCGCCCTTTCGGTGCCCGGCTTTATCATGAGCGAGACGACGCTTTCGTATCTCGGGCTCGGCATCGTCGACCCGGCGGTAAGCTGGGGCTCGCTCATCAAGCGGGATATCTCGACGATCGCGAACCTCAGGAATTATCCCTGGCTGCTCTCGCCCGTGTGGTTTCTTCTCGCGGTAACGCTCGCGTTCAACTTTTTGGGCGACGTTCTCCGCGACTACTATGATCCGTACCACGTGATCGTTCCGCGTTCGTTTTTCCGGTTCAGGCGGAAGGCGCGGGGATCAGGTGGATCGGACGGCAAGGGAGCGCAAGCATGACCGGGATGGATGAAAAGAAAAAAGACGCAGTCTTTCTTGCGGTACGCGATCTTGAGGTTTCATTTACCGTGCGTCGCGGCGTGCGGCTTTCGGTCGTGCGCGCGGTGCGGGGCGTTTCTTTCAGCCTTTCCCGCGGGACGGTGCTTGGCATCGTCGGGGAGTCGGGGTCGGGAAAAAGCGTGACGACTTCAGCGATACCGGGTCTTCTTCCCCCATATGCGGAGATACGCGGTTCCGTGCGGTTTGGCGGCGAGGAACTTTCCGGTCTCGATGCGAAAGCGCTTCGCTCTTATCGCGGAAAAAAGATCGGGATGATATTTCAGGAGCCCGGCCGGTCGTACGATCCCCTGCAAAATATCGGAAGCGTCTTTCTTGAAACTCTCCGGAATGTCGAGCCGGAAATTACCCGCGACGTGGCGCGCGATCGGACGGTCGCGCTTCTCGAAGAGGTCGGGCTTCCGAACGCGCGGGAGCGACTGGGTAACTTCCCGCACCAATTTTCGGGCGGACAGCTTCAGCGAATCGGGATCGCGCTTGCGCTTGCGCAGGGCTGCGAGCTTTTGATAGCGGACGAGCCGACGACCGCACTCGACGTCACGATCCAGGCGCAGATAGTCGCGCTTTTGAGGAAGATTCGCGCCTCGCGGAATATTTCGATAATTTTTATCAGCCACAACATCGACCTTGTCGCGGAGATTTCTGACGACATTCTGGTCATGTATGGCGGGCTCGTCATGGAATCGGGCCCTGCTTCCGCTGTCGTGTCCTCTCCCGTCCATCCGTATTCGCGCGCGCTTTTGGGCGCGGCCCCGCGCTTTGGCGGGCACTACACGGACGGCCGTCTTCTTTCGATTCCCGGCAAGGTTCCCGATCCCGGAGAGCTCCCCTCGGGGTGCCCCTTCGCGCCTCGGTGTCCGCGCGCGATCAAGGAATGCCTGAGCGGTATTCCCGATCTCGTCCCCGTCAACAGCATCAACGGCGTAAACGGCGACGCGGGCGTTACGGGCGAAAGGACCGTCAGATGCGTCAACATTCCGGAGGCAAAGGCATGAACGTAATCGAAGTACGGAATTTGCGAAAAAAATTCAATCTTGAAGCCGGCTTTTTCGCACGCTTCGGACGCTTCGTGTATGCGGTGAATGACGTCTCCTTTTCAATCGGCGAAAACGAGACGTACGGGCTCGTGGGTGAGTCCGGGTGCGGCAAGACGACGACGGCGCGGCTCCTTGTGCGCATGTACGAGAGCGACGAGGGTTCAATTCTGTTTCGCGGCACCGAAGACGTTCGCGCGATGAAGGCGCGCGAACTCAAGGCATACCGGGAACGGGTAAAATACGTGTTTCAGGATCCCGCCCGTTCGCTCAATCCGCGCATGTCCGTGTACGACGTGATGACTTCGGGCTATCGCCATTCGTCGCTCTGGCCCGGCCACCGCGCGGCACGGGAAGAGGCCGGCGCGATCCTTGAGGAAACGGGACTTTCGGCCGCTGATCTTGCCCGTCGGCCGTCCGAGTTTTCTGGCGGTCAGCGGCAGCGCATATCGATTGCGCGTGGCCTTATCATGAGACCCGAAGTGCTGATTTGCGACGAAGTTGTCTCCGCCCTCGACGTTTCAATTCAGGGTCAGATTCTGAACCTTCTGCTTGATATCCGCGAGAGGCGGAACCTTTCATTTCTTTTCATTGCGCACGACTTGAAGGTTGCGGGATTTTTCTGCGACAGGATAGGCGTGATGTATCGGGGCGAACTGATGGAAGAGGCACCGGCGCGGGATCTCTACCAGCACGCGCTTCACCCGTATACGAGGCTCCTGTACGCGAGCGTTGCGGGAACAGGCGGAAGCAATTCGGGCTCACCCGGTTCACCCGGCGGCGAGGTAAGCGCGCCGATTCAGGAAATAACGGGCTGTGCGTTTGCCGCGCGGTGTCCGATTGCGGATGCGCGGTGCGGGCGGGAACGTCCCGAAATGAAGGAAGCCTCCGCGGGGCATCGCGTGCGGTGCTTTAAGGCGTAGTGTTAAGGAATCAGGTTCCGTGGGCGAGGTGGACGAGCAGTATCTTTGCGCCGATACCGATCAACACGAATCCGCCCGCGACCTGGGCGTAGCGGCCAAGAGCGAGTCCGACGCGCTTTCCGAACGCGAAGGCAAGCGCGCATACCGAGAAGGTCACCAGCCCAATCACGACCGAGGGAAAAAGCGCGTTCTGTCCGATGGCGGCAAAACCGAGCCCGACCGCGAGCGCGTCGACGCTCGTCGCCACCGCGAGGGCAAATACGATGCGCTTGCTGGAGAGGTCCCTTTTTTCGATCTCGTCTGCGGGGCAAATGTTCGGATTGGGTTCTTCTTTCCACTCCTCATACACTTCGAAAAGCATTTTACCGCCGACGAGCGCAAGAAGCCCAAAGGCGATCCAGTGATCCGCGTGGCAAATAAGGGTGCTGAAGGACGAGCCGAGAAGCCAGCCAGCGAGCGGCATGAGAAACTGGAAGAGACCGAAGGCGGCCGCGGCGCGAAGCATGTGCGCTCTCGTCAGGTTTTTCGAACAGGCGGCGGCCGAAAGCGAGACGGCGAACGCGTCCATCGAAAGGCTGAGCGCGATAAGAAGTGTTTGAATCATGTGGACTCCCTGGACCGCACGAGTATACCCCGAATGCTCGGCGTTGTTCCACAGCATATTGCAATTACGCCCAAGGGCGCATATCCTGAAAAAGACATGGTGCGAATAAAAAGGCGGGAGCAGGATGAAAAAAGCTGAAGGGAAAGCGGCGAAGGGCAAGCGTCCGTCGGTCGCGATAATGTACGATTTCGACAAAACGCTGTGCACGCGCGACATGCAGGAGTACAGCTTTATCCCCGGGCTCGGAATCACGCCCGCATCTTTTTGGGGAGAAGCCGCCTCCCTTTCATCGGGCGGGATGGACAAAATCCTCGCGTACATGTATCTCATGCTCAAGAAGTCGCGCGAGGTGAACAAGCCGATACGCAGGGAGAACTTTGTCGCGCTCGGCAAGGACATCGATTTTTTTCCCGGAGTCATGGACTGGTTCGCGCGAATCAACGGGTACGGCCAGACGCGCGGGCTCACCGTCGAGCATTACATCATTTCTTCCGGCCTCCGGGAAATCATCGAGGGCTCTTCCGTGAGCGACCGGTTCAGGAAGATTTACGCGTGCGAGTTTCATTACGACGCGAACGGGGTCGCGGACTGGCCGCTCGTGTCGGTCAACTATACGACAAAGACGCAATTTCTTTTCAGGATAAACAAGGGCGTACTCGATCAGTCTGATGACGAGGCGCTCAACCGGTATGTTCCCGAAGACGAGCGGCCGCTCCCGTTCCGGAATATGGTATACGTCGGGGACGGACTTACCGACGTGCCGTGCATGAAACTCGTCAAGGCAAACGGCGGGCATTCCATCGCCGTATACGGGCGGGGCATGAAAGAAAAGGTCGAGGATCTCCTGATAAACCGCCGCGTTGATTTCGTCGCTCCAGCGGATTACCGCAGCGGCAAGGAGCTCGACGCGATCGTGTCGCGGGTTATCGACAAGATCGCCGTCGTCAATGACCTGACGGAAACGCATCTCGCGCAGGTACGGAGCTTTACCCGGTGACGGGCAACGCGCGGAACTCAAGGCTTTATCATGGCGCGTCTTGAAAGTGAGGGGTTCCTCGTACACGCGTATGCAGACTCAAAGCGTGCCCGCGTTCAGCTTCTCGGGCGTCTTTCCGACGGGCGGAGTTTCGCGGCGACCAAGGCGGTTCCGGAGCAGACCCTGTGCGTCAGAAGCGTGGACGCAGCACGGGCTAAAGCCGCGCTCGAAGGCGTCGGGATCAGGGATGCGCTTGAAGAAAGCGCTTTGTCCTCATTCGACGGATATCCCTGCCTCCGGCTTCGCTCAGGGGTAAGCGCCATGCGTGCCGTCTCCGCTCTCGCGAAGGCAAGCATAGAAATTTTTGGTCGTGAAGAGAAGGCTGCGGTAGCGTTTCTCGTGAGAAACGGCATTCGGGGCGGCATTCGCATCGCGGGTGAGTGGCGCGCGGGAACCGGAGTCGACGTCGTTTTTCCCGATGCGGAAATCACGCCGCTTCATAATGCACGCTCTCCGCTCTCTGTTCTTTCGCTCGATATCGAGACCGAGGAGCCATCGGGAATAATCCGCGCGGTCGGGCTTTCCCTCGCGACCTTCTGCAAGGACGGCTCGTCAGGTCTTTCCCGCCGTCGCGCGCTCCTTTTTGCCGGCCCCTGGAACGGAACGCTGCAAAGCGATCCCGAGATTACCGTCGTGCCGGACGAAGCGGCTCTTCTCCGCTTGCTTGTCACCGTCGTGCGGGAGATGGATCCCGACATCGTGACCGGCTGGAACGTAATCGATTTCGATTTCCCCCGCCTTAATGCCGCCTTCGCGCGCAATCATATTCCCTTTACGCTCGGCCGCTCGATCGAGGCGGGCATTTTCTTTCCGGCAGAGCGCGACAGCGGCGCCAGGGACGGTGAAACGGAGAGCGCGCCAAAGCGATCCGCCTCCGTCTTTCTTCCGGGACGCCAGGTCCTCGACGCGCTCAGGCTCGTCCGAACGGGCTTTTCTTCGTTTGAGTCGTATACCCTCGACGCCGTTGCGCACGATGTTCTCGGAAGGGGAAAGACCGTGCGCGTCGAAGCGGATCAAAAGCTCGCGGAGCTTGACCGGCTCTATGCGGAGGATCCTCTTTCATTCTCGCGGTATTGCCTCAATGACGCCGACCTCGTGCTCGACATTCTCGAGCGCAAGGATCTCGTTCGGCATACGGTCGAACGGGCGGCCTTGACGGGGGTCGGAATCGACAAGGCATGGACGAGCGTCGCCTCTTTTGAGCGCGTTTACGCAGCGGGTCTTTTCTCCCGGGGCATACTCGAGCCCAACATGGCCGAGGGGCGAAACGTATCGGGGGCCGCTGGCGGAACGGTGCTCGATCCCGTCGCCGGCATCTTTCCGCGCGTTGCGGTCTTTGACTTCAGGAGTCTGTATCCGAGCATAATCCGCACGTTCAACATCGATCCGCTCGCGTACGAACGGGCTCTCGCGATTCCGCCTGATGAGCGTTTCCGAGACGCGATCATGGCTCCGAACGGCGCGGCATTCGTGCGCGAGCGGGGAATTCTTCCCGCACTGATCGCGGAATATTTTGAGGAACGCGTTCGCGCGATCGATCGCGGCGACGATGCGTCAGCCTACGTGTACAAGATACTGATGAACTCATTTTACGGCGTCCTCGGCGCGAAAAACTGCCGGTACGCGCGGACGGAGCTTGCGGGGGCGATCACCTCGTTCGGGAAATTTTGCCTTCATTTTGCGCGCGATTTTTTTACGGGGAAGGGCTTTCGCGTGCTCTATGGCGACACCGACTCCGTCTTCGTCGAGCTCGGTTCCGTCGGCGCAGATGCTTTGGGCGCTCTTGCGTCCGAGCTCAACCTTGCGCTCGCGAATCATATTCGGGAAACCTATGCGCTTGAGTCGTTCATCGGAATACGATTCGAAAAACTCTATGAACGTTTTTTCATCCCGCGCCTGCGCTCGCCGGGAACTCGCCAGGACTCCCCAACCGGAGGCGGCCTTGAGCTTTCGGGTGACGATGACGATACCCGAGGGCGCGCGAAAGGATACTCGGGCTTGATCGTCAATCCGGACGGAAGCTCCGAGGTGGACATCAAGGGAATGGAAGCCGCACGAAGCGACTATACGCCCCTTACCCGGCGTTTTCAGCGCGAGCTTTTGGGTCATCTTTTTCGGGACACGGGAACGGCTTCTGCCGAGGACTTTCTGCGCGCCGAAATCATCGCGCTTTATCGGGGTGAACGGGATGCCGAACTGATTTTCAAAAAGAAACTGAGGCGAGATCCTGACTCGTATACCGCGTCGACGCCGCCTCACGTGAAGGTCGCCCGTGAGCTCGGGATCACGCGGCACGGGGCGACGGTCGAGTACGTCATTACCGTAAATGGCCCCGAAGCGATATCCCTCCGGCATTCCGCCATCGATTACGGCTGGTACGCCTTTTCCCAAATTTTGCCCGTCGCGCGCTCGGCGGGTTTCGCCGCGGGATTTGACGCCGACGCAATCGTCGCCGCTCTCCACGCGGACGGGCAGCTCGAATTTTCCTGGTAAGCCTCTTACTTCGCTATTTCGGCAAACACCGAGCCGAGTGTCTTCACCGAAACAAGGTGCACGATTTTCGTGCCGAAAAGCCCCCGCGCCGCGCAGGCCTTGTCGTGGAGGACTATGCGATAGCCGAGATCGAAGCCCGCGCGAATGGTCGTGTCGACGCACATATTCGTCATTGCGCCCGCCACGTGAAGCTCGTCGACGGAGAGCTCCCTGAGGAGCGCGTCGAGGCCCGTCTCCCGGAACGAATTGGGATAGTGCTTGATAAGGACTGTTTCTCCCGCGATTGGCCTGACGAGCGCGTGTATCTCGGAACCCTTCGTATCCGGTATGAAAAAGTGCGCGCCTGCCCGGGCGTCAATATGCTTGATGTGGATGACCGGGAGCCCTTCCTCCCTGAAGCGGGCGAGCAGCCGTTGCGCGTTCCCGGCGGCGCGGTTAATGCCTGCGAGGGGAAAAAGACCACCCTTGAAATAGTCGTTCTGAATGTCGATAAGCAGCAGTGCTTTCATTTCGAATCCTCCTGATAGCTCACAGGTTAGTCCCTGTTTCAGTTTTTTGCAGTTGTCGTGATTGACATAAAGTGTGCAGAAAACGACAATCAGAAACAGAGGTTCCCATGGCGAGTGTCTGCGTGTGCATTGTGTCATTGAAGGATGCGTACCTTTCGGCGGTATACGGATTAAAAGAAATCCTCGAGTACCCGGACTGGGTGCCCGGTGTCCGGTTTGAAGTTACGGTTCTTTCCGGGGACGAATTCGCTTCCGCGAGAAAGCGCTTTGACCTCGTCATTATCCCGCCGTTCAGGATGGGCCCCGCAAGCCGCTCGCGATCGCTTGACCCTGCTATCGTGGGCTCCCTCAAGCGGGCAACGGCGCGCGGTGCCATTCCCGTTTCGGTCTGCGCAGGCGCCTATTATCTTTGCGCGACGGGGATTGCGGACGGTAACGAGGTCACGACGCACTGGAGCCTCGCTGACGATCTTGCCCGTCAGTATGCTTCGGTAACGGTGCGCAAGGAACGCATGCTCATCGATGGCGGCTCGTACATCACGGCGGGCGGGATTACGAGCTTTCAGGATCTGTCGCTCTATCTCATCAGGCGCTATCTTTCGCGCGAGGCTGCGACCGAGGTTGCCCGCATGTTTCTGATCAATCCGGGTGACCGTAATCAGCTCCAGTATATTCGGGACGGGATTGACGACCCGACGGGAGGGGACATCGTTTCCCGGGCAAAAACGTTCATGAACGGACGCCTTGAGGAAACGCTCTCTTTGGCGCAAGTCGCCTCGCACTGCGGGGTGACGGTAAGAACCCTTCTCAGGCGCTTCGCGGAGTCAGGCGGCAGCTCACCGTCCGTGTACCTTCAAACCGCGCGTATCTCGCATGCACGCGCTCTTCTGGAATCATCCGACGAGCCCGTCAAGACGATCGCGGGCCTTTCGGGATATCAGGATCTTCCTTCGTTTATCCGGGCGTTCAGAAAACGCGCCGGTTCGTCTCCGGGAGAGTACCGAAAGGCATTCCGTTCTTCTTGAATCCTGTTTGCGGATGCGCGACTCTTTATGCTAGACTTGCCAATCACTCAAGAAAGGATATCCGATGAATCCATTTCTGTCGCCTGAGGAAACGCGAAAGGGACCCGAAGCCATTGAGGGCATGATTGTATATTTTCTCTCGCTCGCGTATACCTTCGCCGCCGGGAGATTGTTCAGGAATATGGGCGGATATTCAGGCGTTGCGCTTTTCACCCTTGGTCTTGGCCTTCTTCCCGTTCTCTACTCGCTCGCCCGGGGATACGGATTTACCGCCGTTTTCAGGATTTCCCCTCCGCGCAAAAAAGACGTAGCCGGAGGTCTTTTCATTTCTGCCGGCATGTTTATTTTCGTTCTTTTTGTCTGCAACGCAATAGCGTACCTCGTTCCTCCCCTGAAGGAAGCGGGGACGCCCATGCAGGACTTTATGGTACACGGCGGCGTGTTTCCTGCCGTAATCACGGTTGCTCTCCTTCCCGCAGTATGCGAAGAGCTTCTTTTCCGCGGGTTTCTGCTTTCGGGTTTTGCTTCTTCCATGGGCAAGTGGCCGGCGATCATTCTTTGCGGCTGCCTTTTTGGCGCGCTTCATCTGCAGCCGTTTCAAATGCCCTTTACCGCCCTGGTCGGCATTGGCCTTGCCTATGCGGCCCTGGAGACCGGTTCCGTTTTCGTTCCCATAATCATGCATTGCGCGCACAACCTCCTGCTTTTGCTGATCGTGCGCGCGGCTTCTGTCGGGGCCATTGAATCTGCCGATGCTCATGTCCAGACTGTTCGCGGGGTTCTTGCTCAAGGTCCGGGGACAATCGCCGTGTTCGCCGCGATGGTCGCGGTATTGGCCCTGACCCTCGTCGGCTTTTCACTTTTATTCGTGATCGTCGGCGCGCGTATTATCCGAACGAAACTGCCGGTCTCGGGCGAGACAGCTGCCGGGGGAGAAATAGATACATGAAATGCTTTACGCTTCGAATAGGCTCGGTCGTGAGGGATCTCCCGATCGTCAGGGTTTCCGACTCGCTTGAGATCGCGAGCTTCGTCATGCTCGGGGATACCGCGCTTATCGAGGCTTGCGCGGAAGCGCTCGTAGCGCATCCTTCGTTTCCCCGGGGAGGCGTGGATCTTCTCGTGTGCCCGGAGGCGAAGGCAATCCCTCTTACCCATGCGATGGCTGTCCGCCTTGGCGTGAATTATGTCGTCGCGCGGAAAACGGTAAAGGCGTATATGAAGGACCCGCTTGTTGAAAGCGTTGAGTCGATAACCACCGCGGGCAAACAGACGCTCGTTCTCGACGGCCCGGACCGCATGATTCTTGACGGAAAGCGAGTTTGCATCGTCGACGACGTCGTGTCCACGGGAGGCTCCCTTTTATCGATCGAGCGCCTTCTTTCGAAGACCGGTTGCTCTGTCGTCGCGAAAGCGGCGGCGGTTCTTGAAGATGGGGGGAATGACGGTGCGGGCCTGATTTACCTCGAGCGTCTTCCCGTCTTTCGTCTTTCAAAGGAGTCCTTTTTGTGATATTCTTGACGCTATGGCATATGAAGTAACAGCGACACGCCGGCGCCCGCGCCGTTTTGAGGATATGATCGGCCAGGAATTCGTCGTGGCCACGCTCCAGAAGTCCATTGCGGCAGGCAAGATCGCGCACGCGTATCTTTTCTCCGGTCCCCGCGGTTGCGGTAAAACGAGCTCGGCTCGTATTCTCGCGAAAGCCCTCAATTGTCAGGAAGGGCCGAGTGCGACCCCTTGCGGCGTTTGCCCCGCCTGCGTCGAGATCGCGCGCGGCTCGAGCCTCGACGTCATCGAGATCGACGGCGCCTCGAACACGTCCGTTAACGACGTTCGCCAGATCAAGGACGAAGTTCAGTTCCCCCCGAATTCCTGCCGGTACAAGGTTTATATCATCGACGAGGTGCACATGCTCTCGACGAGCGCCTTCAACGCGCTTCTCAAGACAATCGAAGAGCCGCCGCCCTATGTCATTTTCATTTTTGCGACCACCGAGATTCATAAGGTCCCCGCGACCATCAAGAGCCGCTGCCAGCAGTTCAATTTCCGCCTGGTCCCGGTTGAGCTTCTCAAACAGGTCCTTTCGGAGGCGGCCGGAGAGTCCGGCATCAAGGCTGACGACGAGGCCCTGTTCTGGGTTGCGCGCGAGGCGACGGGCAGCGTACGCGACGCGTATACCCTGTTTGACCAGGTCGCCGCGTTTTCCGACGGGCACATCACGTTCGAGAAGATTCGCGACAAGCTCGGACTCGTCGGCGTCGACCGCATCAACGGGGTTATCGAGGCCTGCGCCGCGCGCGACTTGCCCGCGGCGCTCACCGCTCTCGACGGGATCGTGGATTCAGGCGTATCCGTCGAGCAGTTTACCGTCGACCTTGCAGACTACTTCCGGAGCCTTCTCCTGATCAGGAGCGGGGTCACCAAGGAAACCCTTCTTGGCCAGAGCCCCGAGCGGTTTTCTGCCCGCGTGCTCGAGCTGTGGTCGCCGGTTCAGATGGAACGCGCCCTTTCGATCATGCTGCAGCTGTTCCGCGATATCAGGTATTCGATCGATCCCCGGTACGAGCTTGAGCTCGCCGTTTCGCGCCTTTCCTGGCTTTCGGATTATGTGTCTCCCGTGGAAATGCGGCAGGCGATTTCGCAGGCGCAAAGCCTCTTGCTCAAGGGCGCGGGAACAAGGCGGGATAGCGGCCCTTTTCCTGATGAGGCTCGGGGCGCCGGAAGGCGCGCACCCGCGCCGGAAGCAGGCACTGATGCGGCGGATTCGTTCGCGATGCAAAATTCTGCACCCGAGCGGGAACCGGCTTCGCCTGAAGAAACGCAACCTTTTCCGGTGCAGATAGCGCAAACGATTCCCGCCGAAGCGGAAGACACGGACACCCGCATTGAGGATCCGTTTGCGGAATTCAAACAACGGCTCAATGCCGGGCGCTTTGGTTCTTCTCCCGCGGCGAATCCCGTTCCGTCAGTTTCGCCGGTTTCGGCCGTTCCGCCGGTTCCGGCAGTGCCCGAAGAAACCGCGCGCGCCGAACCTTCTGCGCCTGTCAGGCAATCGGTGAATGAGAGCCGTGACGAACCTCTTGATACGGCAGAACCTGTCGACGCAGCGGATGTTCCCGGTTCGCCGAGCGTTTCCTTTGACGGGCTCCCCGCGGCGATTGTCGCAGCGCTTCAGTCGACGAAGAATATGGTAGCGACGGGCATTGCGCAGGGCTTTGACTGGGAAGACGGCGGGAAAGTAATCCGGTTCTCGGTGGACAAGCCTTTTGTGCATGTCCTTCTCGAGCAGGAACGGAAAACCATCGCGGAAACCGTTTCCCGCCTTCTCGGGCGTTCGTGCAGTATCGAAATTCGCATGAACGACTCGCGTATTGCCGCATCCGCCTCGGCAGAACTGACCGTTCCTCCGGAAGTCGAAGCCGTACGCAAGATGTTCCGCGGGACAATCGTGGGGTAAGGAAGCAACGATGAATATAAATCCTTTTGACGTGCTGAAAAACGCAAAATCGATCCAGGAACAATTCGCGAAGATACAGGAAGAGCTCGCCCGGGTTTCGGTTACCGGTTCTTCGGGAGGCGGCATCGTAAAGGTGACGCTAAACGGTCAATTCGAGATGACCTCTCTTGTGATCGATCCGATCGCGGTCGATCCGCGCGATGTTCCCATGTTGCAGGATTTGATCGTGGCGGCGAGCGCAGACGCGATGACGCGCGTTCGGGAGATTCTCAAGGAGCGCCTTGGACCTCTCGCGGGCGGTCTTGGCGGACTCGGCGGGCTCCCCGGCTTATGAACGCGCTTGATGACGTAATCGAGAGTCTGTCCCGTTTACCGGGCGTCGGCAAAAAAAGCGCGGCGCGGATGGCCCATTATCTCCTGAAAAGCGACCGTTCAATCTGCGAGCGGATCGCGCGGGACCTATTGGTGCTTCATGAACGGATCCATCCGTGTCGTGTTTGCGGCTCGTATACCGAGGGAGATCTGTGCGGTGTTTGCACCGATCCCGGCCGGGATCGGCATCTCGTGTGCGTGGTCGAACAGCCGCAGGACGTGCAGACGATCGAGGCGGTTCGCGAATATAACGGCCTTTTTCATGTGCTTGGCGGGGTGATAGCGCCCCTCGAGGGCATCGGCCCCGACCAGCTCAGTCTTTCTGCCCTGATCGCCCGCATCCAGGAAGGTGAGATTCAGGAAGTGATTCTTGCCACGAACCCGACGGTCGAGGGCGATACGACTGCTCTGTATATCCAGCGAATACTGAAGGGAAAGAACGTCTCCGTGACCCGGCTTGCGTCGGGCCTTCCGGTTGGCGGCGACCTTGAGTACGCGGACCGGCTCACGCTCGCGCGGAGCTTCCGCGGCCGTGCGAAATTCTAGCGCTCACAGTTTTAGCCCGCGTCTATTTTTTTTCTTCTATCCAGCCGGCGATAACCGGCTCCAGCGCAGGAAGGGTATACCCGAGTTCCTCCAGAGCCTTTTTCTCGTCGCTTTCTTTCCAGTTTTGATAGGGATCCTCATAATGGCCGTGGAGAAAGTCGTACACGATTTCCTCCGCGTCGTTTTGCCGGGAGCCGAAGGGGTTTCCTCTCCGGCTTCGTGAGGCCGCAAGGACGGTCCGTATCGAGGGCCTGATTTCCCGGAAGAAAAGATCTTCATACACGGTATAGGTTTTACCCGTCATTTTGCGAATCATGTCAGCGACTGAATTCGGCTTGAAGGCCGGTGCCGGCGGAAGCTTCGGCTTTTTGCGGCTTGCTTGCGTTTTCTCGATCTTGAACGGGGTAACGCGCTTTGCACTCTTCGTCGAAAGCGTCGCCTTCTTCGGTTTGGCGGGCGTGCTCCGCGGCTTTGCGCGTTTTTCAGCTTTCACTCTTTTTTTGGCGCTCGCCTTGCGAGCCGTTTTTTTCGTCGTGACCGCCACAGGGGCAGGGGCTGCGTCCATTTCGGAAGGAACTACTTCGAGGCCCGCCTTGTAGCGCGCCCACGTTCGCTGCAGATACAAGTCGCCCGAGATGCTGTAGTAATAGCCCGTGACGACCGTCGCGAGAACGGCGTTGAGAATTTCCTCGTCCTTCCATCCGTGATCGCGCCCGTTTTTGATGGCCTGAAAAACATCGTGGTGTTTGGTATGGAACTTCCGCGAATAGAGAAAAACCGCCTTCTCGAACGCCGGATCGCCGGTGAGGTTCCAGTATTTCAGGCAATAGGCGATGACGGTGTCCTCGGTCTTCGAGATGCCTTCGGGGATCCTGATCCGCTGGAGATCCGCATCGCTGAAGACGATCCGGGAAAGATCGAAGTTTGCGTGTCCCCCGTCTGTATGCCGCTCTGCCTGCCTCGCCCGCTGCTTTCTCTTCTCTTCGCGTTCTTTTTTGAGGTCCTGAACGGACTCGATGGTATCGGTAACGTAGAGGCGTATAAGCTCCGCGGTTCGCTCCATCTCGGGATGCCTGAAATTGAGGGCTTTCGCGTACCGGACGTATTTTTCGGTAAACGAGATCGCGACATACCGGTCCGGCGAGATTACCGACAGGAGGCCTTCGGCAAGCTTGATCACCGAATAGGCGTCGGTCATGTCGATCGAGTCTATGTCCTTCGTAAGGAGCGATATTACGTAGGTCGTGCGGGTTACGAGGCTTTCCGCGAGGTTTATGATGCTCTCGCGGAGCATTTCCGCATAGCGGGGATCCCGGGATCGATAATATCGCAGAAGTTCCGCGCGCTGCGCGTCGTTCGGGTATTTTTTCCGTAGGCGTGAGTTGTACAGGGCGAGCGCGTCGGTTTGGCGCCCCTGTTTTCGCATGTCGAAGTACCGTTCGATGTCGGAATCGCTGCCGAAGCTCATGGTTGGGTATTCTTCTTTCAGAATCCGCTGCTGTATATCCGTCATTGTGCGCATACTTGTTGTATCTTAGCAAAAAAAAGAGCCTGTTCCCAGCCGGTGCATCGTCGTATTTGAAAAACTTTCGCTTTTCTGAACGACGGCATAGCTGAAAACAGGCTCCATCCCGTGCTTCCTCGCGGTCTCTTACTTGAGAAGGCTGAGCACGCCCTGAGTCATCTGGTTTGCCTGCGCAAGCATGGCCGTACCAGCCTGAGAAAGGATCTGGTTCTTCGTGAAGTCGACCATTTCCTTGGCCATGTCCGTATCGCGAATGCGCGACTCGGCGGCCTGGAGGTTTTCTCCACCGATATGAAGTCCTTTCACGGTGTACTCGAGGCGGTTCTGGTAAGCACCGAGGTCAGCCCTCTGCTTGTTTACCTTCTTAAGCGCTTCATCGAGGCTTCCGATGGCGCGGTTAGCGCCGTCTGGCGACGAGAGACTCATGATCTGCTCGTTACCGATGTTCCGGACACCAAGGGCCTTTGAGGTCATGGTGCCGATGTAAACGCGGGTTCTCTGATCCATGTTGGCGCCGATATGGAACCACATGGATCCTGTCACACTGTTTTCTCCGGTTTCCCGTGCGAAACGTCCCGTCAGCATGTTCATTCCGTTGAACTGGGCGTGGCTCGCGATGCGGTCGACTTCGGCGACCAGCTGCGAAACCTCGACCTGGATTTGCATACGGTCTTCGGCGGAATAAATTCCGTTCGAGGACTGCACTGCAAGTTCGCGGAGGCGCTGGATAATATCCTGGGATTCCTGAAGGTATCCCTCTGTGGCCTGAATGAAGGAGATACCGTTCTGTGCATTGGTAGCTGCCTGGTTCATTCCACGGATCTGGCTGCGCATCTTTTCAGATACTGCGAGACCAGAAGCATCATCTCCCGCGCGGTTAATGCGCATACCGGATGAAAGTTTCTCCATGTTCTTCGAGCTTCCCAGGGTGGTTTCACCGAGGGTTCTCTGTGAATACATGGCGCTCAGGTTGTGATTGATGATCATAATGCTACTCCTTTGGCGGTTTTCGACGACGTTTGATATGTCGCGCGCGGCATCCCTGCCGATCTGTCAATTTTTTACCGGATCCTCTGACGACCCCGCTCAGAAGACGGTGCGTAGATTTCGGCTGGTTACCTGTTAACCATCCGGAATCTACACATACCTTCAATATCGGAGGGAGGCAAAAACACTTGAGAGAAAATGGATAAAATGATGGGGAGTCCTGAGCGGGAGCTTGAGTCGAGGAGACGGAGTACTATTTTTTTCTGTTCGGAACGCGGCAAACAGTGCAGCCGAGTATATGTACGTGACGTTTGTTGTTCGGGCGTTCAAAGAAGCGAGCGATGAGATAGCCTTCCTGAGGAACCGGCTTTTTGCACACGGGACAAGTCCGTTTAATGGAATCTTCAGGATACGGATGGCAATGGGGACAGCCAAAAATATGGCAAATGCGGTCTGATTCGCCGGGGTAGAGTGCGGACTTGATCTGTTCGCCTTTTGCAAGGAGTGTTTCGCATACCGGGCAAACGCCCGCGTCGCCGACAAAACCGCGCCGTACCTTTTTTTTGCCGCTGACGGTCTTTTTTCCGACTGTGGTAAATAGGGAATAGGCAAAGACAAAAAGGAAAATACCGACGAAAATGAGGATCACTACATAAAAGGCCGACGGATTCATTACTATATAATGCACGGAAATCTCTCTTGTCGCAATCCTCAAAGTGGTTTATCATCAAAGCGTGGCAGTATTGTATGTTGTGGCAACCCCGATCGGGAACCTGGGGGATATAACCTTCAGGGCACTCGAGACTTTTAAAGCAGTCGACGTGATCGCCTGCGAGGATACCCGGCATACCTTGCAGCTTTTGACCCATTTCGGGATCAGGAAGCCGCTGGTTTCCTGCCGGGCACGCAACGAGGAAGACGCTTCCAGGCGCGTTCTCGAGATTCTCCGGAAGGGGCAGGACGTTGCGTATGCGAGTGATGCGGGAACTCCTGCCTTAAGCGATCCTGGCGCGGTGCTGGTTCGCATGGCCCGCGAAGCGGGGTATACCGTTGTTCCGATACCGGGCGCGTCGGCCTTCGCGACGCTGTTATCGGTTTCAGGTGGCATGGACAAGACGGTCATTTTTGAGGGATTTCTTTCCCCCAAGCCGGGCCGGAGACGGAGTCGGCTCAGGGAGCTGCTTGAGACAGGATACGCGTTCGTTCTTTACGAATCACCGTTCCGGATACTCAAGCTTTTAACCGATCTTGCCGAAATTGAGGGTGACAGGCGGATAGTCATTGGCCGGGAGCTGACGAAGCTGCACGAAGAACTGGCGGCCGGGACGGTTATCGAGGTTCGGGACGACTTCGCCGCGAGGGACAAGATATTGGGCGAATTTTCCGTGTATGTTTCCGGGAAAAAGTGCTCAACTTCGGACGAAGAATGACCGATAAAGAAATGAAGGCAGGAACGATATGATGATTGATCGCTTGGGGGGAATTGATCCCCTGAAGAACGTACAGAATACTCAGAAAACTCATCGCTCAGGAGACGTTTCCCGCCCTGATTCAATAAGCGTTTCATCCGAGGCGAAGGAACTTGCCGAGGCCTATCAGGCGATGGAAGCTGCGAATGCCGCTCCTGACGTCCGGTCCGACCGGGTTGCGGAAGTGATGCAGAAGATGAAGGATCCTTCTTATATCAATAAATCAGTCGTCGATCTCGTAGCGGATCGGCTCATGGACGTATACGGAATCTAAGAACGACCCCGGATTGGGGCAAACGGCATCAATATAATGAAATGGCGGGCCTTCTGAAGGGTTCCGCCTTTTTTTTTACCGGAAAAATGCTACATTTAAACGTATGTGAGAGGTTTGTATGGCAGACTTTGTATTTAAGATATCCCCGAACGTAATCCTCGGGCCGTATACCATGACCCGAATCGGCCAGGTGGCCGCGACATGGGGTACGAATTATATGCTGATCGCCGATCCTATTTTGAAGGAATTCGGACTTGTCGAGAAGGCAGTTTCAGCGCTTGAGGAAAAAGGAATTTCCGTATTTCTTTTCGACGATATCCCGTCTGCTGCGACCTCAACGACCCTTGAAGAAGCTCTTTCGCTCGCGCGCGGTGCGCACGTGCATGGCATCATTTCCTTTGGCGGATTGAAAACCGCATCGCTGGGTCGCGCGGTGGCCTCTCTTTTTAACGAAGACCACGAGGTATTCGAGTATTTGGGCGGCGCGCAACCGTGCAGCGGGGCGCTTCCCTTTATCGAGATCCCCTCAACCTGCCGCGATCCCTTTGTGTTTATGGACCGCACTCCCATTATCGATGCGCGTAACCGGCAAATACGCCTCATGAAGACCCAGAGCGCCGTCTGCAAGGCGGTCGTGATCGACCCGAACCTGTACATGAACATGTCGCCGAATACCGCGGTCTCGATGGTGTTTCACGCGATATCGCTCGCGGTCGAGGGTTATGTATCGACCAAGTCAAACTTCTTTTCCGAGACTATCCTCGGAAAGTCCATCGAGATGCTGCTTCTTGCCCTCGATCCCGAGCAGAGCAAGCTCGTCGGCACTCCTTCCGAGATGCTTGTCGGTCAGGGCGGCTGCATGGCTTCCATGGGCGTCGCCGTGAGCTCTCCGGGTGTCGCGACGGCTATTTCCCTTGCCTGCAATGCCCGCTACAAAACTTCGACCTCCCTCGTCTGCTCGGTGCTTCTTCCCTACGTCATGGAGGATGCCTCGCGCGCGAAAGTAGACCGCATCGCGACGATCGGCAAGATGCTTGGCGTTTCGAGCGTCGGGCTCGACACCTCTGATGTCGCGAAGGCCGCCATCGACGACATCAGGCGCCGTCTCGCGCTTGCAGGCCTCCCGACCCGTCTCAAGGATCTCGGCCTTACGATCGACCAGCTTGTTCCCGTCTCCGAGGACGCGGCCGCGCTCGACGTGATGAACTACATTCCGCGGGCGCTTTCGAGCGATGACCTGTTTGACCTGATCAAGCAAGCGTACTAGGATCTCAGCCGTGATTCCCATACATAAACTCGCCCGGCTCCCGGCAGGTCAGCGAAGGAGAAAGCTCGCGCTTATCCTCGCAGGTTTTGAGCGTACCGGGCTCGGTGACGCAGCGTATATTCTTGCCCTTGTCTCCCTTGCCCTCGAGGACCCGAAAATCGGCGAAACTGAGCGCGGAGAAATTCTCGCGAAAAAAGGTGCAGTCGAAGCGGCGCAGGGATCGGGCCCGGAGCTCGCGTACCGGCTTTGCAATACCTGCCGGCATGCTCTTCTTTCGGCGGCGGGAGCGGTTCCCGCCGAGTGGGATCTCATCGTCCCTGGGGATCCGTCAGGAAGCGCCTCACGCTCTTATTTTCCCGGCGTTACCGTTTACGCGGAAGACATTCGCTCTCCCTTCAATATTGGTTCCATCTTTCGGACAGCCGAGGCCTTTGGCGCGGAACGGGTGATCGTTTCCCCCCTGTGCGTTCCGCCTGAGCATCCGCGCGCTGCCCGATCGGCTATGGGTGCGCTCGACTGGCTTCCCTGGGAACGCTTGTCGCTTGATGAGCTACCGCGGGATGTCCCCGTGTTTGCGCTCGAGACGGGAGGGACTCCAATCGAGGAATTTGATTTTCCGGAACGGGGGATTGTGATCGTGGGGTCGGAAGAATTGGGGATCAGCCCCGAAGGGCTTGCCCGCGCGGATTATGGAAGGGTAAGCATCCCGATGAAAGGCATTAAGGCGTCGGTAAACGTAGGCGTCGCGTTCGGAGTTCTGATGCAGGCGTGGACAAATTACCTGCGTTGCTCGGCGTCGAACCCGGACTGAAGGCTTACGCACATTTTCTGAAGCTGGCTTTCCGCGACAACGCCGAAAATATCGAGCAGGTTTCGGTCAATCTGGTAAAAATCGATCGCACCCTCACTGTAATGGATCATGAGATCCGCGAAGCTGACCGTTGCCGCAAGCTCGCGGTATTCGGCAGGCGCGTTCTCGAATGAGTGGTGATACCGTATTGCCGCGATAAGGGACGGAGGAAAGTTCCATTTTTCGGCGAGCGCGGAGCCGATATCGGGATGGTTGATGCCCGCAAGCAGCGCGTCGTACACCTTGTCGGGGATGTTTCGCTCGGTTTTCAGCTTTGCGATGCGTTCGAGAAGATCAGGGTACATGGTGCTGAATACGATCTTTCCGAGGTCGTGGAGAAGGCCGCATACATACGCGTCTTCGGTGACGATCCTGCTATGAAGGAAATTGCGGGCAAGGTTGTAGGAATAGAACGCGACCTTATAGGAGTGTTCCCAAAGATCCTTTTGCTCGCTCGTAGAGCTTCCCAGAATGCGAAGGGACCCGATCGAGTAGAGAAGGTTCTTGATGCCCCGTATTCCGACGAGCTTTACCGCCTCGGTGATGCTCGTGCATTTTTTTGCGAGCGAGAAGGCAGCAGAGTTCACGAGCTTGAGCAAATCGGTCGTGAGCGCGACGTCGTTGCTGATGTGCGCGGCGATCGAGGAAAGCTTAGAGTCCGGGTCATTGAGGAGCTTCTCGATTTGGGCGATGTTTTCCGGGAATTGCGGGAGCGCGTCGATGTAATCGACAATGTCCTTGGTCAGGGTGCTTATCTGTTCCTGGGTCTGGACGTCCATCGGCATCGTGATGCGGGTAACCGTCTCGCCGCCTTCGACGAGAACCTCGTAGTTGTCGTCGTTGAGCCCGACTTTCTTGAGCATGAGGATCATGATGACGAGACCGAGACCGGCTCCTTCGGAATCGTCAAGGACCTGGGTGAGGGCTTCCTCGAGGGTGGTGAACTGCCGCGAGCGGGCGAGTTTGTCGAATACGCGCTTGAATTCCGTCTTGGTCATTTCGGAGTTGTTTCTGACCTCGACGATGATATTCGTTTTCTTTACCTGCATCAGTACTTTGACGTACAGGCCCGCGTCCTTCTGGAGCTGGAGATAGTAGGCAATATTGCTGAGCGTCTCTTCCTTGAAGGTCCGCATGCCGATCTCGTAGTCGATCGGGTTGTTTATGTCGAGCTTTTTTTCGACGAAGTACACGCGCTTTGTGTTTGCCTTTTTCGCGTTGGTGGTGAGCTCGTTAATGCAGTAGCCCAGGTAATCTTTGAGGCGCTCCTGGTTAAGCTCCGAGAGAAAGCACGCGAGGACGTCGGCGATATAAATTTCAATTTCGTGCGGCAGCGTGTAGGTCGTTATAGAAAGTGGCACACCCATTTGGGTCGCTTTCTTGATCTTGGGTACATCGAGCTGCGTTTGACTTTTTGTCTCCATAACAGACTAATTTTATCTCACGTAAGGCTTTTTATCCAGTGTAAAGACTTCTATTTGGAGAATTTCTGCATTCTGGAATAATAATCAGCCAAAATCGCGCATACGCGGCGCTCGAACTCGGCGGCCGGCATACCTGAAACGATCTCGAGCCCCTCGTCGACGGTATCGATTGCCCAAATATGAAAAAGCCCGTCAGCGACGGCCTGCTGGAGGCGATCCGAGGGCAGAAGGCTGTCGAGATTTCTCCGCGGGATGATGACGCCTTGTTTTCCGGTAAGTCCGAGAATCGAGCAGGCATCGAAAAACCCCTCGATTTTTTCCGGAATTCCGCCAACCGGTTGCACGTCCCCAAGCTGGCTCAGGCTGCCGGTGACCGCGACGTCCTGCCTGAGGGGGATTTGGGCGATGGCGGATACGAGCGCGAAGAACTCCGCGCAGGAAGCCGAGTCGCCGTCAACTTCGGTATAGGACTGCTCGAAGCAGATACTCGCCGAAAGGGCGAGCGGGAGGTCTTTCGCGTATTTTCGCTGGAGCAGTCCCTGAATTATCAGGTGCGCCTTGTCGTAAATTTCCCCGGACAATCCCGATTCCCGCTCGATATTGATCACGCCGGCGCTGCCGGGGGCGGCCTGCGCCGTCACCGCGACCGGAATTCCGAACGCATGGTAACCCCGATCGTGAACCGCAAGCCCGTTCATCTTTCCGATGCGGCTTCCCGTCACGTCGAGGAGAATTTCGCGGGAGCGAATCATGTCTGCGTATTTTTCCTCCGGCAGCTTCTGGAGGTACCCGCGGTGTTCGATCGTCCGGGAGACTACTTCCTGCGTTATCGCGCTCGCGCCCATGAGATGCGCCTGATAGTTCGCTTCGGTAACGAGGTCCGATATCTGGGTAAAGCGCGTCGTCAGCATCGAGCGGTATTCCGCGATACGCGCGGCATGGGAGATAATTCTGGCAATGCCCGAGTCGTCGAGAGGAAGCGTTCCCGCCTTGCGGGCAATGTCCTCGATATGGGCGATATACATGGCCATATTCCCGTCGGTACGCGGCATGACCGAATCGAATTCCGCGCAAACCTTGAAAAGCTTCTGGAAGTCGGGGTCTTCCTGGTACAGGAAATCGTAGGAATGCTCCCCGCCGATAATGATCACCTTGAGCCGCGCGGGCAGTACCTGGGGCTTGAGGATGCTCGGGACGTGATTGCCGGTGGGAGGGGTTTGAATTTCGATTTTCCCCGATTGAAGCACCCGTTTCAGATACGGCCACGCGCCTTCTTCAAGGAGAAGATCCTGGAGGCGCAGGACGAGGAAGCCACCCGATGCCCGGTGAATGGCGCCAGCGCGGAGCCTGAGGTGGCCGTTAACCGCAATGTCGTCGCCGGGGGCGCTCGGATTTTCGATGCTGCCGAAAAGGTTCGCGAAGGTCGGAACCTCTTCCTGTATCACGTAGTTTTTTCCTTCGGGGTTTTCGCAGACAAGATTTACCGTATAGCGGCCGAAGAAGTGCTTTTTGTGGCGGGGGGTCTTGAAGGGCTCCGAATAGAGGTGGACGCGGGAGACCAAATCGTCGCGCGTAGCCTGAAGGAATTCTGCCACCGACGCGGACCCGGCGCCGGAAGCAAAGCGCTCCTTGAGCGGGTTCAGCTCCCCGTCGACGATCGGGGCGATTGATTCGGATTTGAGCGCGCGGATTTGCTTTTCGCCAGCCCTTCGCTTGTCCTTGATTTCCGAAAAAAGTTCCGCCATCAAATCGAGCGAGTGGTAGTAGGATTCGCGAAGTGAATTGAGCCGGTCCCGGGGAAACTTTCCCCGCGCGGCGAGGTCCTGGAGTTCGTCAAAGCTTGTCGGCTTTCCCTTGAGCGTCGGAACGAGATCCATCGAGCGGGAGTCGTCGTCCTTGACCTGGATGAGCTTGAAACCGTCGGCGGCCATGCGTGTCTCGAAGTCCGCGAGGAGCTGATTTTCGTCGGCGTCCGAGGAGGCGTGAATTTTCTTGCTTGCTGCCGCGTAGCTTTCGGAACGGGTGAGTTGCTGCCCCTGTTTTCTGATTGACTCTATCGCCTGCTGGAGGGCTTTCCGGAACGCAGCCCCCTCTCCCGGCTGGAGGAAGATAGCCTTGGGTTCGAGCGGTCGGGCAAAGTTATACACATATGCGATATCTTGTAGCTCGGCGGCATTTGCTTTATAGTTTGCGAGAAGCGCCGTAAGCACGGTCCTTCGTCCGGTTCCAGACGCCCCCATGATGAAGATGTTGAAGCCGTCCGCCCTGATCCCGAGGCCAAGTTCAAGCGCGCTGATCGCGCGATCCTGCCCGATTATCGGGTTCGCCGCACCGCCCGCGCGCAGGCTGCGGATTTTTTCCCCGGGAATAGAGAAGGTGACTTCCGACGGCGTAAGCTCTAGCGTTGTGTCAGGCATAAATCGGCTCCTTGCTGTAAAAATAGTATACCGTACTTTGGGGGAGATGACATAATGTCCGACTTGTTTATCGGAGAAATACTCGTCCTGCTTTTGCTCGTGCCGGTTTTGCTCCGGCCTTTTTCCCGCAGGTTTCAGAGAATCAACGGAATTCCGCTGCTGCCGCTTGTCGCGATTATCCTGTGCGCGCTGATAATCGCGGGCTCGGGATTCAGGATTTCCTTCTTTCCCGTTTTCTTCGTGACCGCACTGATCTTTGTTTTCGGCTTGATCCGGCTTGTTCGCCTTTTTATGGGGATGCCGACTGATTGGTACAAGCCGCTTTCCGTCGCCTGGAATTCTTTTTTGCTCGCGATTTTCGCCGGTTCCGTAATCCTCGCTTTTTCGTTCGCGCCCGAGTCGGGGTATACGAGTGCACGGGCGGTCGGAAGGTCAATCGTGAACGAGAGGGAAGCCGCCGGACTCAACGCTCGTATAACCGTATGGAACGCGACGTCCTCCACGGGTTCGCTTCTGACGGGAAAGCCGGTCATGATCATGGCAGGGGATCTTTCCGCCGGGTCACGCGGGAGGAATACCGCCGCGCTCGAGATTGCCGCGGCGGGATATACCGTTCTATCCGCCGATTTTTCGGGCTTGAGTGAATACCGAAACCCGCTTTTGGGCATTCCGCTACTCAGGCAGTTTTTCGCCATTGGCGGGGAAATTGTCGCGGGGCATCCGCTCCTTGTAGACGCGGAAGAAACCGCTGCGACCCAGGAAAACGAACTCGCCTTGCTTGTCCGGTATGCGCGCGCGACCTATGGCAGTTCCACACCGCTGTATGTCCTCGCGGAAGGGAGCGCCTCCGAGTCTCTTTTTGACTATATGCGAAAATATCCGCGCGACCTTGACGGGGCCGTCGCGATCGTGAATACCGCGGAGACCCCCACCCTTCCGCCTCTTGAAGGTCCTTCCGCACTCCCGGGAGGCTATGCCGTTCTTTCAGGCGTTGACGGCATGATGCCCGCAGCCGCTGCATCCTTTCCCGTTCTCGTGATCTCGGGCGATGACCGCGGGCGGTACGGATTCGGCGAGCTTGCTTCCGACGATGTGCTTGCCGCGCGCCTTTTGGGAAGCAGTCGCGATTCGGGAAAGAAATGCGCCGTGCTGACCGGTCGGCGGATCGTCGCCTGGCTTTCGGACAGGAGGGTTCATGACCGCTCGTGATTTGAACCGCTGGTTTGACGCGCTTCTCGAGAACGGGGAATACGCCGCGATTGATCCTTCCCGAAACGGTATGCAGGTGGATAATGACGGCGGGGAAATTACCCGTGTAGCGTTCGCGGTCGATGCCTCCATCGAAACGATTACCCGCGCGGCCGGAGCCGGTGCGGGACTTTTGTTCGTTCACCACGGACTTTTTTGGGGTCAGGGAGAACTCATCGCGGGAGCCCATTACCGCAGGGTCAAGGCGCTCCTCGATGCGAACATCGCCTTGTACGCGAGCCATCTTCCGCTCGACGCCAATGCCGAGTGCGGGAACAATATCGGTCTCGCGCGCCGTCTCTCTCTCGGGAATCTCAGGCGTTTTGGTCCCTGGCGGAATTGTCTCGCCGGGTACGCCGGGCAGTTCGGCGTTCCCGTAATCCTTGACGACGTCCTTGCGCGGCTTTTTGTGGCGGGCGAAAAACCCGCCCACGTCCTTCCGTTCGGTCCCCGGGAGATCCGGAACGTGGCCGTCGTTTCCGGCGGCGGGTCCAGCAATATTGCGGACGCGATCGCAGAAGGCGTCGATCTGTTCATTACCGGCGAAATAAAGCACGAAGCGTATCATACGGCCCTTGAGGCGGGTGTTTCCGTCATTGCGATGGGGCATTATCAAAGCGAGACCGTAGGCGTCCGACTCGTTGCCGAACGCCTTGCACGGGAGACCGGAATCGATACGGTTTTCATAGACGTACCGACCGGTTTATAGGTATTATTTACGCTATGGAAAAGAAAAACGAAAACCGGCTTTTGCCGTTCAGCCTGACCCTGGCGGTGATTGCGCTTGACCAGCTGACCAAGTGGATCGTCTCGATGACCATCAAGCCCTGGACCGTAGGCGCTTCCTTTTTTGGCGATTTTTTCCGGTTCGTGCGCGTCTATAACCCCGGCATCGCGTTCAGTATCGGCGGCGAGCTTTCCGGAAACATCCGGAGCGTTCTATTCGGGTTAATGCCCCTGCTCGTAATTCTCGTCGTCGTGTTCGTGTATTTCCGGAGCAAGGATTTGAACGGCTTTCAGCGCTGGTGCATTACGGGAATTATCGGCGGAGGACTCGGAAATCTCATTGACCGCTTCTTTCGCCCGGACGGCGTGCTCGATTTCATCGACGTAAAATTCTATGGCCTGTTTGGCTTCGATCGCTGGCCGACCTTTAACGTGGCGGATTCCTCGGTTGTCGTGTGCGGGATCCTTCTTATGGTGTCGCTTTTTCTCAGCGTGAAAAACGCGGAAGGGGACGGAGCAAAATGAACAAGAAACTCAATACTATTCTTTTCGTGATTATCGGCACGCTGGTCAATATCGCGCTTGCGATCGCGTTCGTCATCGTTCTGCTCGTCCTTGCGAGCTTCGCGAAGGACGCTATCGCGCCGTACAGGGGAATGTTTCTTCCGTTCATCGTCTTCCTGGGGATATTCATTTCGATGATGCTGTATCAGAAACTGTCGATGTGGGTGATCAAGAAGTTTAACCTTGAGGACAAGCTCGATCCGCTGTTCGTTTCGAAGCGGCACAAACGCCCTTAAATTTTTTTTGGCTAAAAAAAACGCCGCGTGACGTTGATCGTCATGCGGCGTTCGTATTTCCGGTGACGGAGACTGTTCAATACCCGTCTGACAGCTCGCGGTTGAGGTCTCGCTGGCACAGTTCCTGGTAGACGATGGCGCGAGGTTTGAGCTTTGCCTTGACCTCGGGCGAAAACGGCATGTAGCGCCAGAATACCCCGCGTATCTCCTTGCAGAGCTTCTGAATCCCCTCGCTTTCCTTGAGCATCCACAGCAAATAGTCGTTGATAAAATGGTCCTTGACGTCGCCTTTTATTTTCTGCGCCTGGAACCACTGATAGTAATTTCCGGTGAGCCCCTCTTCCATCCAGTAATACGAAGCTTTCTCCTTGGCGACCTGCCAGCGCAGGTCCGCAACCGCGGTAAGCACCGAAATCTGAAGGTTTTTCGCGTACATCGGAATGGCAATGCGGCCGCGGCTCGTGACTCGGTTGTAACGGTCAAACGGCTCCCAGCAAAAACCGAAGTCGCCGTATGAGGGTATGAGGATGACAAACGGGGGTATGCGGTTCAGCTGGCTTTTATACTGGCGGCAATACGCTTCGGGATCGACGCTTTCGATCCACCTGAGGGTTTCGATGATGTTTTCGCGCATGCCGAGATCGCGGGCGGAGGCATGAAAATATTCGCGTGACAGGATGGGAAAATGGTTTCCGGTTCTCCCGCAGGTCATCTTCGCCATCTGCCTGATTGTTTCGTATTCTGCCGCAACGCCGGACGCGTTCGTCGTGCCGCCGCCCGAGCCGTCGACCTTCTGCTGCAGGGAACGAACGTCCGCATCCGCCGATTCATAGTCATTGATGAACCCCTGTAGGTCCTTGTCGAGGCTGACGATGTTGCGGAGTTTTTCGGTAATTTCTCCCATTGCGCGCTTTTGCTGTTCGGTGAATCCTGCCTTGACCCCCGAAAAGCCCGGGAGCGTTTCATGCTGGAGCACCGAATCTATTCCGCGCTTGAAGTCGTCCTCGGCGCGCAGGCGTTCCTCGGATTTTGCGCGGAGAAGATTCTCGGCGCTTTGGAGCTTCCCTTGGGCCTTCGCGAGCAGCTGCTGAAAGCGCGACGAATCGTCCTTGTTCTTTGTCTTTACCTCGTCCGTGCTCGACGGGTTGATTTTACCCATACCGATCGAGTGAAGCCATTCATCGACGTAGTAGACCGGCTCTCCGTAGACGTTATCTTCAATAAGCCGCGCAAAGAGGTTTTTCTGCTCGGGGGTGAGAAGGGTCGGAAGGATGAGTCCATACCGGAGCGCGAGCTTCTTGGCCAGATCGCTCTTGCCCGAACCTGCCTTGAGCGCGAGGTTCATCATGAAATCCCAGTACGCGCTGATGATCTGCATGCGATAGACGCTTCGGTCTTTGGGGTCCTGGCACGTCAGATACTTGGAAAGGATTGTATGGAGCCGCTGCGCCGTTTCATTTTCGTTGCCGAGTACTTTTTTGTAGTACGCCGGATCGTCGAAAACTGAAATGGGTTTATCGGACAGGAATTTGGTGATATGCGTGAAATTGGATGCCGTCAGGTCGACGTCCGCAGGGCTTTTCGGTCCCGCTCCGCTTGCTTCGAGTGATTTTGAGAACAGTGCTTCTTTACCCAGGGAAGGGGTATAGTTTACCGGGGTGTCATCAAGGAGCGCCGCGAGTTCAGGATCAAGTCCAAGGTCGTCCATGGTTTTCGTCTTCTTGCAGGGTGTCGGTTGATAGTCGGTTAGAGAAGGGACTCGTGGAGGTGAGGGGAATTGAACCCCTGACCTCTTGCATGCCATGCAAGCGCTCTAGCCAACTGAGCTACACCCCCGAGGTAAAGAGAGTATAGCAATGTTACGCCCGGAAGGTCAATAGCCTGAAGTTTCGGGCCCAAAAAACAGTGTTCGTCCGCGCCCGCGGACAAGCACAGCTATAGTATACAGTATCCGGGTGAAATTTCACATGAAAAAACTCATAACCGCGATCGTGCCTCCTCCTTAGCAAAAAAAACCCTGACATGCTATACTTTCATCCTTGTTAAGGAGAGACATTGATGGATAAGAAAGAGTGTCCGTGCGGATCCGGGCTTGGATATGGAGCCTGCTGCGAGCCCGTTATCAAGGGAAAGACAAAGGCAGCGACGGCCGAGGCACTTATGCGTGCCCGCTACTCAGCGTATGTTAAACACGAGATTGATTTTATAGCGGCGTCCTGTATTCATAAGGAAGGGGAAGGCGACATCGACATGGAGGAAACCCGCCGCTGGAGCGAGGATTCCGAATGGCTCGGGCTCAAGATTCACGGCACATCGAAAGGCTCTTCGGCCGATACTGACGGTGTCGTCGAGTTCTCCGCGATTTATGCCCGAAACGGACTCCGCGACGAACACCGGGAAGTTGCGTCCTTCAAGAAGGTCGACGGCCTCTGGATGTATTCTGACGGAAAACTCGCCGCGACAACGATCGTCCGCTCGAGCCCGAAGGTCGGCCGAAACGACCCGTGCCCCTGCGGTTCAGGAAAAAAATACAAGCAGTGCTGCGGTAAGTAAAAACCCAGTCGGGGTTTTCTTGGCGCAAAGCCCTACGTCACGTTATTCAGCCACTTTCCGCTCTTGAGCCGCCGGATGCCGATAAGCATCTTGAGCGGCTCTTCGGAAAGCAGGCATAAATACGCAACCCATATCGGGGCGTGAAAGGCGAACGTCGCGAGCGCCGCGAGCGGTAGGGCTACCACCCACATGAAGAACAGATCATAAAACACGCAGAAGACCGTGTCGCCGCCCGCGCGGCATACGCCGACGACCATCGACATGTTGAATGCGCGCGCGGGATACGCAAAGGCGAGAATGCAGAGCATGCTCGTAGCGAGCGAAAAGACGCGCGCATCCGCGTTGAACGCATAGGGTAAAAGCCAGGACGAGGGCACGAGAAGGAGCGCACAGAGCGCTGCCATGAGCGGCCCGAAGCGCGTTATCCGCGAAGCGTAGTCCCGGGCAGCCCGTTCGTCCCCCTCCCCGATTTTCTTTCCGATCACCACCGCGGCACCGTTGCCGAGTCCGATGAAAAAAAACCACACCATGCTTGAAAGCGTCGTTACGATGTTGAACGCGGCGATCGCGTCCGTTTCCGCGCGCGCGAAGATGACGCTTTGCATTGTGATGCCGAGAGCCCACAGCGTTTCGTTGACCATGACGGGAAACGCGATGATCGCGAATCGCGCGGTAAAGGCCCGATCAACGGAGAAGAGTTCCTTAAGCGATCCCGCGTGCGGATACCCTCGCGCGTAGCTGATCGCGAAAAGAAGCGTCATCTCGACGACGCGCGCGATAACCGTGGCGAGCGCGGCCCCGGTGACTCCGAGCCGGGGAAAGGGTCCGACACCGAAGATCAGGAGAGCGCCGAGCGCGACATTCAGGGCGAGGGAGACAAAGGTGACCGCGAGGGAAAGGCGCACCCGCTCGGTCGAGCGCATGATGATGGTAAAGACAAAGCTGACGGCGAACGGGATAAAACTCCCCGAGGCGCAGCGGAGATACTTTGCGCCGATTTCGATGACCTGCTGGTCTTTCGAATAGAGCCCGATGACGGTCTTCGGTGCGAGCGCGCAGACGAGGGTAAAAACCGCTGCGATTGAAACCGCGAGCGAGAGGCAGAGTCCGGTCGTTTTCCTGATTCCTTTGATATTTCCCTTGCCCCAATACTGCGCGGTAAAGACGCTCGCTCCCGAGCAGACGCCGAACAGGATCATGTTCAAAAGAAAAAAGACCTGTGTGCCGAGACCCACCGCGGCAATCTCCGCGGTTCCGAGCCTGCCGATCATGACCGTGCCAACCATGTTCACAAAAGCGCTCACGAGATTCTGAACCATGATCGGGATGGCTATGACGAAAAGGGATGAATAGAACTGCCTGTCGGAAAAAAGCGAAGGCGCCTTCACCCGATTTCCTTTTCGCTTGCGAGGCGATAGCGTCCGCCCTCGGTCACGAAAATCCCTGCGAAGATAAGGACTGCGCCCGCGATCGCGAACGGGGTGAGCGGTTCTGCAAGGAAGATCACGGATTCGGCGAGCGTGAAGAGGGGAATAAAGTAGATGAGGTTGTTCGCTTTCGTCGCGCCGATTGACCAGATGACGTGATTCCACGCGACGTACGCGAGAGATGACGCAAAGCACACGAGGAACGCGAGGTTACAAAAGATCGCGGGCTCAAGAAGCGGCGAAAGGTCAAAGCGCACGGGGGAGACAAGAAGGACGGGCGCCGTCGTGACGAGGGTCCAGAAAAATATTTTCCGGGTTACGTAATAGGGCGAACGCTTCGTGTCGAGGTTCCGGACGAGAACCGAGTATACGGCCCAGGAAAGAGCGGAAAGGACAGCGAGGAAGTCGCCGAGCGGATTGAGCTTGAGCACGAATTTTCCGTTGAGAATCACGAGCCCTGCGCCCGCGAAGGCGATCACCGCCCCGACGACGGCTCTCTTCCCGAGACGTTCTCCATTGAGGAAAAAGTGCGCGAGTATCGCGGTGAGGATTGGTGCCGTTGAAACGAGAAGCGATACGTTCGAGGCAAAGGAGTAGTCGAGGGCAAAGTTCTCCGCGAGGAAATAGAGCGAACCGCCCGAGATGCCGGCAAGTGCAAGCGTGATTTCCGTTTTCAGGCTTTCCGGTTTGTGAAAGCGGGGATAGAGGGCGAACATGACCAGATATGCGGCGGCAAAGCGGTAGACGATGATCTCGACCGGCGTGAACGCGGCGAGAAGGATCTTCGTCGAGATAAATGTCGATCCCCAGATCGCGATGACGAGTCCGGCGAGGGCGTAGATCCCTGCAACGGGGCGTCTCATCGTTCCTTCTCCATGACGAGGGCCCGCCCGCCATCGGCGAAAAAGCCCGGTATTTCGCCCGTGTACCGGAAGCACTCGGTTTCGTAAATATGGCGCGCCGCGAGCCAGGCTTCGTGCACGATGAAAACGATGCGCTCGATTGCGGGGTGTCGCGATTCGATGAGGGATAAAGATTCCCGGAAGAAAAGTCTCCCCGTGCCACCGCGCGAAAGGGGATCAACGGCGAATGACGAGACATACAGTATCTTTCCGTTTTTGTCATGGCGAGTGGAGGCAGCATGCCCGAGGCAATAGGACTCAACCGTAGGGGCGGGAATATGGCTCCAGATCTCGGCCGAAAGGTATCCCGAAATGAGGCGAGGCAGTTGCGCGTTTTTTTCTGCAAGCACGGTGCAGCATTCCGGGCATGCGCGAATACGGTCGAGGTACGTCTCCTCCGATTCGCGTATCGCGGGATCGAATGAGGCATTTTCGATTCTCATGATTTCGGAAAGATCGGCTTCGCTTGCGAAAAAAGTTTCGAGTGCCATCCCCGTCACCACCCGAGTATTTCACGCCGATGCTCGACTCCGATGCGCCGGAGATTTTCCGCAAGGCTTTCCGAGTCGAGGATTCGTTCATTGAGGTCTATCGAAAAACGGTTCATGGAAAAGTGCTGATAGAGCCTGATGGCGTCATCAGCTCCTTCTCCGCGGCGCAGTGCGAGTTCTTCTGCATAAACCGAGAAAAGTCCTTTAAGCCTGAGTTCCCCGTATCCGACCAGCCAAAGGCCGCAGCCAAGCGACGGGCGGAGTTCAGCCGTTTCGCGTGCCATCCAGCGTTGTGTTTCTTCGAAGAGGGCGGCGAACCGCGCTCCCCCGTTTTTAAGCACATAAGCAAGCTGTTTTGTTTTTGCGGTGTGAATTGGAGTCTTGTTGAGGATGATTACGTTTTTCCTGAAATCGACGGAGAGTTCGGGATTCCGCCTGAAAAAGCCCTCGCCGAGCTTGCCTGCCTGACCGACGAGGTATCGCTGGTTTTTTGTAAGTTGCTCGTCCTTGCCGGGATTGTCCCCCACGACGATGATCGCGATCGTGTCGTCCGGAGAGATGGAATCGAGGGCGCGGTTATATACGACCGGCGTTTCAAGGGGGTAGTCGGGATTTGAGTCAGCGCGAGCCGCGTCCCGCAAGAGGCTTGCAAGCCATCCGTCGGAGTTGCCCGCTTCTTTCGTCCAGACTTCGCATTGCCTGCGAAACCTTGATCGAAAGGCGTCAAAAGCGGTCCATTCTTCGTTCGTCATGGAAATGAGTATACCGAACGACGCGCGCGATGGCCATATGGACTTGCAGAGCATACGGAAGCTGGTTGGATGTGGGGTGGGTGGTGGTGGCGGGAGGACAGGGTGGTGGGAAAAAGGGGCGGGAAATTTGACAGAAGCGGTGGTAAGGGAAATACTTGGTTTATAGAGTAATTATGACAATAACGATAATCATTCAAATCTTTGTTCTTGCGGCGCTTCTCTTCGTAGCCGCAGAACTGTATGTCTTGATACGGGAGCTTGGCCTGTTCATGCGGCGGTTTACCGTGGAGCGCGAAAATCGGGATTCGTCTTCTTCCGGTCAGACAATAAACGTCAACCTTTCGTCAGTACCTCAGGCGGGGCAGCTGTCGCATACCGGTGAGGGAAAGTCCGCGTATGGTTCTTCCCTGTCGGGTGAAAGTGCGCAAACGATGCAAGCAGGTGAAACGGCGGAGAGCGCCGCTGCGGGAGCAACCCCGGATTCTCAGCCGAAAACAGCGAAAAAACCCGGTGCGCTCTCGGTGGAGTGTCCGCGTTGCCATACGGAGAATTCAAGCTACCGGGTAGAATGTTTCAATTGCGGGAATCCGCTGTAATCGGCTTACAGGATGCTTTCATAGGCATTGAATTCGGAGCCGTACAGCCGAACCTTTCCCTTCGGGGTAAAGCCAAGGCGTTCGTACAGTCGATTCGCCGGGGTGTTTGAGACTTCCGCAAGCAATCGGGCGGATTCATAGCCGGCAGTGCGGCAATGCTTTAGCAGCGCTCTCAGGGTAATTTCACCGAATCCAAGGCCCTGATATCCGGGCGCGACGCAAAGCCGTACGGGAACGCAGGATTTTACCGGAGCCCATCCGAGCGGCTCTCCGTCCAGATCATCCGTTTCCATGAGAGCGACGGCGGCGACAAGACGATCTTCGTCGCGAAGCGTGAATAGCCTATTTGCCGCTACGTCTTCCCGGATTATGGAGAGCGTCGGATACTCATCGTTCCATGACGTTGTTCCCTGTTTCGCGCCAATCGTAATGACTTCGTGGTAGAGGGCGTATACGGCAGGCAGTTCCGTGAGTAGCGCTTTACGAAATACCATATTATGGCCCTGTTCCCGATGCGCCAAGTTCGATCAACTCCATGCTATGCATGGAGCCCTGAATGATTTTACGGGTTAGCAGCGAGTCAAAACGGTCGAGATCCATGCAGAGGAGAAAGTCGCTAACAGGGGCGAAGCCCATTTCAGAAAAACCTTGCCCGCTGCCACTTTTAAGTCTTTGTCTTATGGAAGCGAAATCGGGTTGTACTCCCTTCAGCAAGCCCGCAAGGTAATCGGCGAAAAGATAATCCTCTTCTCCGAAGAGGTATCCCTTTGGCGCCGTGCAATAAATGTTCACGGTATCGATGCCCGCGCTGAGAACATGGTTTGCGATTGCCCGCGCGTTCACGAAACTTCCGACGACAACATCGTTCTCTTTCGGTTGACGCGCGAGGCCTTTCGTTCCGGCCGTCGTCGTGTGAATTACCGTTTTGCCTGCGAGGTTGCTGTCGAGAATTTCAGTCGGTGAATTGCCGAGATCGAATCCGGGAATCTTGATGCCTTGGCGTTCGCCGACAAGAATCGCGTTCGGCTCTTTGTCCCGAAGCGCGAACGCGAGATCAACGTCGTCCACGACGATGTATTTCGCCGGGTGCTGGGCGTTGATGTAATAGGAGACCGAAAACGCGCGAAACACGTCCACGACGACCGTGAATCCGCTGATTGCCCCGGCGTCGCAGGAAGGATCGAGAATGGAAACGGTCATTGCGCGGGGAATCCCTCGCACTCAAGCGTCTGGTCCATTTCGAGTGACGGAAGGTTGTCCCGGGGAGTGCCGACGACGCGCGCTGGTATGCCGACAACCGTCGTGTGCGGGGGTATATCCGAAAGGACGACGCTTCCCGCTCCGATTTTTGCGCCTTCTCCGATCGAGATGTTTCCGAGAATTTTTGCACCAGCTCCGATCAGCACTCCGTTTCCGATTTTTGGATGCCGGTCTCCCGTGGCTTTTCCGGTTCCTCCAAGCGTGACTTCATGAAGCATCGATACGTCGTCGCCGACGACTGCTGTCTCCCCGATGACGATTCCCGTTGCGTGATCAATGAACATTCGTTTTCCGATTCGCGCCCCGGGGTGAATGTCGACTGCGTATTTTCGGGAAATGAGGCTTTGCAGGAGGAGTGCCATGTGCGGCCGGTTTTTTTCCCACAGCCAGTGCGCGACGCGATACGATTCGAGTGCGTGATAGCCTTTGTAGTGAAGGAAGGGTGATAGGTATCCACGGGAAGCGGGATCTCGCTCCCTGATTGCCTGAAGGTCATCGGTAATGGCTTGCCGTATCTCCGGGGAACTCTCTATCGCCTCGAGGAAAACGGCCTGAAGATCGGCCCTGGAAAGGAAGTCGCTCTCGAGCCGTTCGCAGAGGTAATGCGATACCGAGTCGCACAGGGATGCGTGTTTGATGATCGTCATTGTCAGGAAGCCTTCGAGGAAGGGTTCCTGTGTAATAGCTTCTCGGGCTTCGCCCGTTATCGTTTCCCAAATTTTATTCAGCATGTAGCGTTCCTTTGTACGGGAGAGCTCGCTTGTTTCAGTCCTCATCCTTTGGTTTCTTTCTTCGTCCGAGCTCGGAATGAAGAATGCAAATACCCGCAATAACGAGAACGATAAAAAGGAGGGTAAGGTAATCGCTCATGCTGTTTGGTGAGTTGAACGCCTTTTGCAGATTGCGGAGAAATATCTCGGTAGTCATAACGGCTCTTTGTCCATGATCGAAAGCGTCCCGGCCACAGTGATTGTCGATTTCATGGTTTTCTCCTTACGCTACTATAGGGCCTTTCTTTCCGGTTTACAAGGCAAAGCAGAAAGAATGGCCCTCGGGTTTTGCAGAAAACCATAAACCGGTTTTATTTATATATGCAATACAGACTGCGCGTCGCCCTTCGCTCGAATTCTTTTCGCGTCATTTCGGCAGGAAGGAGAGAGCCCGATACGGTGTCGTAAAGGAGAGCATTGTCTTCGGTTTCGAGCTCTTTTCTATATTTGTCGCATGCCTTTTGTTTTCGCTGTAAAAGCGCATAATGCTGATCGCAAAAATCAACCGCTTTTGAATTCCAGCCGTTTGCTCTGATGATATGCGCGATTTGCGTCTCGGTAACCGCCAACCGGTGTTTTTGATATCGCGGATCGCGAATATGCTCGGTATAGAATATTCCCAACCTGCCGCCTGGCATGAGTCGGTCATGGATGCGCTCAAGGTTTTCTCGCATGTTTGTGCGGGAAAGGTCCGTATCGATAAGGAATATCGCCGAATATTCATTGTGCGGAATGTTCGCGCTTTCCGCGCCCGCGACGATGAAATTCGTCTTTCCCTTACAAAGGCTTTTCGCGTTTGCAATAGCCTGCCCTGATTGGTCGATTCCGGTTACGCACGCGTCCGTCAGAACGGAAATATACTCGGCGACCTTGCCGTTTCCGCATCCGAGCTGAAGCGCCTTATCGCGATTATTGAAATGCACAAAGTTAAGCAGATAATCGATTTGATGCCGGTCGGTAAATCCGTCCTGGGCGGTATTGAGCCCGAAGACGTCCGTGCAGAAGGAGGCGAAAGCCTGGCTGCTTGCTGCCCTTTTGTAAAATTCATCGTTTGTCACTCGTTCATTCATAGCGTAAAACCCCTTTGTTTTGCGCGCCGAAGGCGTCTTGAGAACAATTTTTTGTGTAATGCGAGTCGCCCTGTTTGGCGAATCGTGAATGGATACCGAAGCCCTGTTCAATGTACGGTTACTGTAGTTCTTATGAACCTCCTTTTTCTTTGTTGCGCGGTATCATGCAAATGAAAAAAGTCCGCACCATTGCGGACTTTTCTATATCGTTATGGATTTTCCTCCCGTGGGAAAGGGCCATCCTGTGCGAATTGCATGTCGCGCGTAAATACAGTATCGCACGATACAGCATTACGCGCCTCATTTATCAGTATTCTGCGATGATTTTTTCACATATGAGGAGGGCCGCAGGGCAAAAACGCGAGTCGAGTGCGAGCCCGACGAGTTTCCTCTGGATGTTAAGCGAGAGTGTGTGCGGGAATTCCTTGCAGGACAAGGTTCTGTTTTCGTATTCGGAACAGGTATTGTCCTCTGCGAGAAAGGGGCAGGGAAGTTCCCTCAGGATATACCCCACGCCGTCCGGGTCCTGTTCAAGGTATTTGGAGAGAAAAAGCTTCGGCGCGAGTCCGCGGGCTTTGCAAATGTGCTTGATGTCCGATTCGCGGAAGCGGGGGCCAAGGTTGCGGCAGCAGTTTCCGCATTTCGTGCAATCGATCACCGAAAAGATTTCGTCATGATACCGGTGGACGGTTTTGTCAAAACCGATTTTGTTGTGCTTTGAAAGGTAGCGCATCCGCTTGATAATTTCTTTATGTTTCGCTTCGCTTCTTAGCAGAATTTGTTCGTACTCGGGGATCATCGGTCCGTCCTTGCTGGCTCTAGTGCCATGGTTTCTCCCCGTTACTATAGCCGGAAAAGGAAAGGAATGCAATTTGGCGGCGGTGCGATTGCTTTAACTCACCGGCGGGACCGTGATGAATTTACGAATCTCTTCAAGGATTTTTGCCTTTTGCTCTTCCTTGTCGGCAACCCAGCGGTGAATGGGGTGAGGACTGCCCTGAATCACGTATGTTGCGTGATTCGCTTTGCCTGAAAGCGCGCTTTCATACATGTCGACGATGAGTGGCGGAATAATCTCGTCGTTTTCGGCCCAGAGGAGCAGCGAGTTACCGGTAAAATTTGCGAGCAATTCCGGGACGTTGCTTTTCAGTAACGAAAGGTCTCTTCGCAAGATGTCCGTGAAGCCGCCGTTAAACGGTACGTTCCAAGCCGTTACATCGTATGCGGCGGGACAGAAGAGAATAAGGTTTTTGACGGGATAAAATTTCGCAAGGCTTGCGGCGATATAGCCGCCCATGCTCGTTCCGATGACGGTCAGATTGTCAGTGTCTATGTGAAAATGCTTGATTATCGCAATGGCCTCGTCCTGTCTTTTTGCGATACTCGATTCCTGCATTGTCCCGCTGCTTTCCCCCTGTCCCGAGAAATCGAACCGGACGACATTCTCGCCATTTTTGATAAAGGTCTCGGAGAGGTACTGCGTATGGCTCCGGTTTGACGGGCCCGCTCCGTGGAGCGCGATTACGGTTGGTCTTTTCGAAGCGCCCTGGTAATCAAGGGAACAGGCGAGTGATTCCTTTCCCGCATTTATCCGAAATTCTTTCGTTTCATGCATAGCGACCATGCCTCGGCGTTCAGGACTGTTTTTTCTTCGCGAGGTTTTTTGTTTCGTTCAGTGCCATGAAACCGAAAACCAGAAGGGTAATGATCCGGAGGAAAAGCCTGTTGTCGTTGATGTGATCATTTGCCGGTTTGTTGTACCGGGGGTTTCCCCGCGCGTAAATGATTTTAATGGAATCACCTGCGTTCAACGAATCATACGACTCTTTTGGGAGAGCTGATTTCTTGGGAAGAAGGCCGAAAAGTACTCGTCGGGAATAATCTGTTCCGTTGACCGTAAAGGTATATTCGATTTTGTATTTCTTTCCGGACTTCCCCTGTTCGAGTGTTTTCGCGGTTACGAGCGCGTCGGTTTCACTTGTGTTCACGGTGAGCAAGATGTTCGTGGAGATGACATCAAGGATTGACAGGGCTGAATAGAAGGCGATGGCATAAAAGGCAAAAATGAGCACGATGAGCATTCCGCGAGGCATCGGTTTTGCCGCGTTGATCGTTGTTTGTTCGCCGTTTGAGCCCGTTTTTCCGGAATCCATACGCCCTCCCGGTTACATCTTTCTGACGATTTTGGTGATCGAAAAGATAATGACAAACAGGCCAATTGCTATGCTTATCGCGCGCGCATAGACATCGGACACGTAAGGCGTGACCAGCAGCAAATCGACCCCGATGAACAAAACTGCAAAGTTTGAAGTGCGCGTCCCAAGGCGGCGCAAGCTCAATAAAAAGAGAAATACGACGGTGATTGATGAGAGCGTAAAAAGGCAGGCGATAAATACATTACTCATGATTTTGTCCTTTATTGCGCCGGTAGCGCCGTGAGTTATTCTATCACGCTTTACGGAACCGCGTCAGCGTGCCGCTCGTCGTTCTGTTTTCCTTAAATACCCATGGCCATGAGTATTCCGGCTATGTACACCAGGACCCACCAGGGAAAGACAATCCGGGTCAGGATGATGAGCTCTCTCGTTGTGCGCTTCTTGTTGCGATAGTAAACGGAGACCACCAAAGACTCAAGAATCATGCCCGCCAGAGCGGAATAACCCAGTAATCCATGTGTCGTTATGGCCGCCTTGCTTGAGCCGATAATCATCAATGCTGTGGAGCATGCATCAAGCGCTACCCCGGATATGAGAAAGAAAATTCCTTGAGGTGTAACATACGGCTTTTTTTTCATGAAAAAGAACACTGAATAGCTGATCAACGCAAGGTTGACGATAATCACCCCGGCAACAATGAATGAGTTCATACCGGCTCCTTGAAGGACATGGCTTTCTCGTGGTTATCGCTCATTGGGGGAATCCCCCGATCTCTTTGTTACGGAAGCATTCAGTGGTGTGCGCGTTGATCATTCCTATTGCCTGCATGTAGGCATACAAAATCGTAGATCCCACGAACTTCATGCCTCTTTTTTTTAAATCTTTGGAAATACAATCCGATACAGCGTCGCGTGTTTCAAACGCCGACAGATTTTTGTACTGTTTGTTTATCGGGCGATTGTGTACGAATCCCCAGATATACGCGTCAAAGCTGCCGTATTCCTTTTGTATGGCGGAAAAAGCCAGGGCGTTTGTTCGTACGGAGGCTATTTTGAGCCGGTTGCGGACAATCCCTTCGTTCGTCAGAAGCTTCGCTTCGTCCTGTTCCGTGATCGCGGTGCATTTCCGCACGTCGAAGCCGTAAAACGCGTTTCGATAGTTGTCTCTTTTTTTCAGGATGGTTTCCCAGGAAAGACCCGCCTGCGCTCCCTCAAGGATGAGCATCTCGAACAATCGTGTGTCATCGTGAACAGGAACACCCCATTCAGTATCGTGATATTGCGTGTACAGAGTATTGTTGACATTCAGCCAAAGACACCGCGTCTTCATGTTCTCTTTCATTTTTCTCGCCTTATGTCATACTAATTGAACGCGCAAGTGCTTACTTACGCAGGAATAGTTTCAGAACTTCTTGCGGTGTTGCCTTAAAAACGATTTTCCCTGCTTCGTTGCTTTCGTACATAAAATCGCGAAAGCTCTTTGATTCGCAAGCTGAAAAGTCCCCGACAAAACCAATGTACAGTTTGTAGTTACTTGCCTTTTGCATTATCTCCCCGGCAAAACCGGTTCGAAGATCAAAGAAATCGTCGACTATATTGTTTTTCTTCAATATGATCCGCTTGATCGAATAATCAGATACGATATCGAGAAGGTCTTGCGGAGAGCTGATGATAAAGTCGTCATCGACAATTTCAAGTACAGATATTCCGCCTCTCCGATGTTCCTGCGTTTCCATTTTTCCTCGTTGTCCTCTCTTAAACAAAATATTGGTAAGTGAATCCACTCCCTGTGGCGATTAACCCTGAACTTTGCTCCAATAATCCCGGAATGAAATGGATTTTACCGACGTGAATCCGCAGGCCTTCAAAGTTTTAATCGACTCCGGGCTATTGTCATATGTGTACAGCGGCATATTGAAGTTCTTTTTGTTGAAGTCGCTGATATAGTTTATCAATTGGGCGTAGCAGTCCTGTTTCTGTTCGGTATCTTCTGTGTATATGGTGTCTATTCGGCCGCTGCTTTCGCCGACATTTAAGGATCCTATCAACACGAGCTTTGACTTGCGGTACCCGGCAAATACAAAGAAAAAGGGTTTCCTGATCGCTTCTTTCAGCGCTTCACTTGACCACGCATTTTTCGTGCGAGTTGAGTCTATCAGGGCCAACGCTTCGGCGTCCAAATGAAATATCTGCCGTATTTCGATCGTCTTTTCGAGAGCAAGCTGTCGGGGTCTTTTTTGAACGAAATACTCACGTTTTGTTTCGGTGTATTGGAATCCGTTGTCCTGAAGAACGGAATCCAGGCGGGATTGTTTTTTGGAAAAGATGTAAATATGCGGAGTGATATTGATCGTGGCGTAAAAGCTTTTGATATCGAGAATCGTGTTTTCCAGATTCTTCGTGCTTGATATTTGCGCATGGTTGCTGTCTGGAGATAACGGAGTATCGGCATTATGATAGAGAGCACCGTAATTCCGTTTTTCGGTTTTTGAATAAACCGAGTAAAACGTTTGTTCGTGGGACAAAACAGTCTTTGTGGTATCCATAATTACTCCTTTGTAACTACATTCAGTGTATATGCGTGCTCTTCGTAACAATACGATTTTTTTTGAATTATTGCCACATGATCCCGGCCGTTTGTCAGAACTGCGTTAATCCGGTTATGACCTTGGAAAAAGCCTGTTCCCATTGTTCCCTGGGTATGACTTTGCTTTTGTCGAAAAGAGCTCGAATCGTATCCGATGTCTTTTGATTGTCTTTATGTCCTGGTCCAAAAGAGACCGTACCGTTAAGGGTGTTGATGACGACGAATCGGTTCCTCATCCCCTTGCGCCTTCTGTTTTCCTTCGTCGCAATTGCCTCATGAAGATAGATGCCGCCGCTTTCGGAACAGAATAGCCATGTACAAGAAATATGACGGGAACTGATACTGTGCGTATTTTTTACCGTCTCAATTATCTTGTCTGCGAGGTTTTGAAAGTTAATTTCCTTGTTGTGAAGGAGAACCAGGGCGCTTATCGAGATCCGTGTTCCCGTAAGAATACCTCTATTTACCGTTTTGACTCGATAGAGTAATTCATTCGCCGCTGTTTTTTCGATTTGCTCGCCGTCAAAATACTTTACTAATGCACTTTCTAACACCTGGAAATCCCTTGGTAACGCCGTATATGGAATGAAGAAACACTTTGGCAAAACAATCGATAAAAGCGTTTCACCGTGAGGAAAGTCTGGTGCCTGGGTATCTCAGGTATTTTTTTATGATTTTTTTCCGGCTACGAGTCAGTAAGACTTTGCGACCAAGTTGTCGTGGTAATGAGTGCTGATGGTAAAACAAAGACTCCGGATAGGGCTCGTATAAGCCTTCAATGACATCGTAGCCTACCGTGCATTGCCCATAGTAGTCATAATTCAAACTAATTCGTGTCATACTTTCATCCTGAATATTTTTTATGGTAACAATCAGTACCATTGTGTGCGGCAGGTTTCATCACTACAAAGGTCGCCGAAACGAACTCTTTGCAACGGGAATTTCGTTAAGCATTCCTTTAATGTTCGTTATCAGCAGTATTTTAACACAGGTTTTCAGAGTGTACAAAAAAATTGCGCTGAACAGCAGATGGCGCTGGTGATATAACTCCAAAAACTCCACAAAAGGGCTCTGTGGAAGAGTATTCACCTGGGCGGATCGTTGACAGAAAGCCGGAAAAGGGCTATAAAAAGGTCTGTCGAGGGGCATTATTGGTTCCCGATAAATTACGCGTATAATTAATCAGCGTGAAACTTCCAGCAAGTTTCACGCTTTTTTTTTTACGAAACGAATGGGGTATGTATGGATTTTTTTATGAAGCTGCCGCGCAATAAGCGGGAAATGGCTTTATTCATGGCGATTGTGTCTATTACTTCAGTTAATATCATAGCACCACTGATTACGTTCTTTGAGCTTGGTTTTCATTTCTCTGTATGGCTAAATGTGCTGCGCGTAATTCCCTTTATTTGGATGAGCGTGATAATCCTTGTGCTTGTTACCTATCAGCCTGCCAAATGGCTTACATCTAAAATTGTCAGTGAAGGGGATAGTTTTCGCGCCTTTTTGTGTGCGAATACGTTTGCTTCGGTTTTTTGTATGTCAATCTTTTTGACGGTCATCGGCTCCTGGATTGGAAACCGCTCTATTAGCTGGGATCCGCTGCGGCTTTTCTTTTATAAATGGCCCCGAAATTTTACAATTTCACTTGGTGTGGAAGCTTTAATCGCTCAACCGTTTGCCCGCGCGATACTGTTTAATCTGCATCAAAAACAGGAAGAAAAAGTAGCTGCATAAAAAGACCCGCTTTTTAGTGATACAGAGATGCGGTCTTTCGTATCAGTTTCGGGTCTTCCAGGATTGTCAACGTATTGGTCATTTGATCAATGCTACCAATTCTATTCAGGCGCTGTATTGCAGCGTCCTGAATCCGGGAGAAAAGTGCTTCAGAAAATCGAGAGGCAAAAATTACGGTGTAGTTTCTCCCGTAATAGTTGCTCACCGACGGTTCAATGGGCTGTGTTACTTGAAGCGCGTTATGCGCTTTGGCGATGAAAACATACGCTCGCGTGAGGTGCTTTTCTCTTTGTTTCCAGTTTGCGGCTCTCATGGCCGATTTCAAGATTGAAGCAAGTTCTTTCGCCGACTTGAGTTCCTTGAAAGCTGTTCCGAACCATTTGCTGTAGGGTGCGTATTGCCTTTCTTGCAAAAAGCATATGTTCATGATGCTCTGGATAATTCGTGCGGTAATCAACCGCGATCCCGTGTCATCGCCGACCTCTCCGCAACGGCCAACAAACGCTTCCTCGACGCTGATTTTGTTCCATTCACAGGCCATTAAGTAGAACCAAATGTCGTCGGGATAGAAAGCGAGTTGTTCCTTAATCATCGAGATATTTAGCGCATCGTGAAATAATTGCCCCTTGCTGATTGTCAATAATCTCTGTTGTGGGAAAAAGAGCCAATCAAGCGGGTGTATCTCTTCATGAATTCTTATGCCCAAATGTTGTTCAATGAATTCTTCAATCGTATGGATTCTGATGAGATGCTTGACGGTTCCCTCATTTGTAATTTCCATCCGTCTGATATAATCTGTTTTAGTGCCGGAATAATTTGTTGAAAATCCCGAAAAGCGCGCAGGGAGCTTTTCTGATAATACCGAATCAAGAGCGCTTCCTGTTTTTTCAATATCGTCAGGCGATAAAAATACGGAAAGGCGCGGTCCCCATTGGTGATCCATGGAAACGTCGGTGTCATAGCCCAACACATCAGAGCCATAATCAATTAACCCCGCGGAATAGTGCAGGCAAGGAAATGCGGATTGAATGATCGGTTTGACAGCCTCGGCATAAAAACGCTTATTCAATTCCATACCGGGAATAAACTTGCTCACAATTGGATCCTTGTAAATGAGTGGTTGATTTCAGCATAGTGCCGTGTCCCAATGGGCCCGGAATAGTTATTCGCCAAACGGTTTGATAAAAGAATATTGTTTATCATATATATCAGAGAAATAGGCCTTGAAAAGCAGTTTTTTCTGATCCTGAATGAAATTACCGAAGCAGCCGGAGCTATCGTTGACAGACTTCGATATGTCCAGAACAAGTTTTTCTTCACAGACGGAAACGATGACCGGAATTAGCACCTTGGAACTTACGGTAACGGATGTGTCTTCCTTCAGGTTATCACAAAATGCTGATAAACTTATTTCATTATCATTTTGCTCAAGGATTGAGATCTTGTTCACTATCATCGGGCCAAGGCCTGCATTTTTTACTGAAATCCGTATTCTGTTTGAATCGAATAAGCAACATACATCGCAGAGTGGTTTAACAGACTTTTTGTTATGGCTTCTTTGAAAAGCTAATGTTAAAGCACTGAATGTCGCGCTGATTACCGTCATCAGAATTGTTAACAGCATTACGATTCGCGATATATCCAGACTCTGTTTGAATATTTCAACCTCTGTCATATAACAACCTTTACGGAGGAAATCTTGATGAAGTACCCGCTTGGTAATTGCAGAGGCTTCAATTACAACAATAACACAGAAATGAGCCACATGAGGGAGAAAAATGCAAAGCGGGTGTTGGGGAAGCATGATCACGTGCAACACGAATCAAAACTTTATCTTATTTAATCCTTTTCGGAAAAATAACCAGGGCTCCTCGATGAGTTAATATCCGTGGATGACTTAACATTGCGTTCCAATAAACATCCATTACGGAAAAAGGAATTTGTATTTTTGCGCCAGCAGGGTCATTGCCATAAAATAGTTTTGTATTCTTGTTGTATCCTGTTAATACGATTGCATGTGTGGTGGTGTCGTTAATTCGAACAAATGCGACAAGGAAAATACCCTTTGATAAGAAATACTCAACCTTTTTTGTTGTTAAATCCTGAATGAACTCATATTTATAACCGAATGTATCGCATATTTTTTCCAACCCATCCAAATCGTTCCCTAATGTTCTTATGGTACTAATGCTTGAACCGGAAAGAGCCCATATGTCATCCTTACTTAACGGTGTGTCATGTAACCCTTCATACTCGGAGAGTATCATTGCAACTGAAGTTGTAGCACATGAATAATTGTCATTTTGCTTGATTAAAACAACATTGTTGACAACCTCATCAGGAGTATGAGACAGCATTTCATTTGTTATAACGAAATTGTTGCTCGATTTTTGAGAGCACCCGAGCATTGAGAAAATTACTACAATGAAAATACGACGTGCGGCTTTTCTCATTTTGTCTTTATGTTTCTCCTTTGGAAATAGTGCATGCTCTTAATCCATCGTTCATGCTTGCAGGATATAATGCGAAAGGGGCGAAATTGCTTCGTGGTATATATAAAAAAAATTTGCAAGCCCCTGTATTTAAGTATACTTAAGGTATTTATGCTATACTCTTGCAATATTGAGTATAAACCAATGAACGATTCGGCTCCAGATCAGCCACATAAAAGAAGAGTCCGATACTCGGGAACACACCCGCATACCTTTGCAGAAAAGTACAAAGAATTGAATCCGGAAAAGTACAAAGCAGATGTACTCCATGTAATTTCTCGCGGGGATACTCCTGCAGGAACGCATCGTTCAATTTGTCTTCAGGAAGTGCTGGCTATTCTCGATCCGAAACCCGGGGAAATAGCCATAGATGCAACACTTGGCTATGGTGGGCACACCCGTGAGATACTTGGGAAGCTTCAGCCGGGTGGTATTCTTTATGGACTGGATGTCGATCCTATAGAGTTGCCAAAGACAGAGGCGCGGCTTCGTGTTGAAGGGTACGGACCGGAGTGTTTTGTCGCAATACAAGCTAACTTTGCCTCTCTTCCCAAGATTCTTTCGGCGATTGAACATCCCTGCGTTGACATGATTCTGGCAGATCTCGGGGTGTCGTCGATGCAGATTGACAATCCGGAACGAGGGTTTTCCTTTAAAAACAATGGACCACTGGATATGCGCATGAATCAGGAAAAGGGAGAGACCGCAGCACAGTTAATAAACCGAATCACAGAAAAAAAAATTGTATCTCTTTTGAAAGATAATTCCGACGAACCAGACGCCGTCATACTTGCGCATGCCATTTTTATAAATCGCAGAAACATAGAAACAACCATGGCTCTGACACGAATTATACAGAATGCCCTATCAGAATTAAAACGCAGTGAAAGGGAGATTGTTAAGTCTGAACGGAGGGTGTATCAGGCACTCCGCATTGATATTAACGGGGAGCTTTCGGCGCTTGAAACATTGCTTGCCAATTTACCATATTGCCTGAAACCCGGCGGGCGCGTAGTAATCCTTACTTTTCATTCAGGAGAAGACAATCGCGTTGTGCATTCCTTCGAAGAGGGGAAGCGATCAGGACTATATTCACGCATTCACGAAACGGAAATACGAGAAAGCAAGGAAGAGCGTTACAGTAACCCGCGTTCAAGATCTGTTCGCTTGCGATGGGCAATGCGCGCATAAAAGTCTCTTTGTTCATGCAGCCTGTTTGCTGCTAATGCGATCGCTAGATATTGAATTCTTCTTTTTTGAAATCATGATACGTTCGGATTTTGAACCCACTGAATTTTAACACACAATAATCGGGATCATTTACTCCCAGTGGATAGTACAATTCATCACCTGTTTTCCAGATCTCTTTTTTACTGGTTTCATCCTGTAAAACTTCCATTGTTCCAACGATCATTATTCCAATGAAGTTTCTGGAATCGAAGAAATATACACACGATTTCTCATTTTCATTGAATTGCGCAACGCGTAACGATGATGTGTTTGTAGTGAAAAAGAACTCTTTAATGCCATTTCTTTTTCGAGGGGGAAGCATTGCTTTCATGTTCGGGAACCCATCAGTATCAATTGAACCAATTAGAGATGTTGAACAGCCATCAATAATTTTAAGCATCGCTGTTTCGGTCATTGTCATTACAAGCTCCTTTATCTACCAGTCTACAATTTGAGTAAATCATGGACTAACTCGAGTGGACATGGCTGCTTTTCTCGCATTCTCATTTTATTCTCAAGAGCATACGGTTATATAACGAGTTAACCGACCTTTTGAAATATGGCACTGATTTACAATATTGAATCCAGCCCTCGCTATTGATTCATCCATGTTTTCGCCGGTAATGATTACCGATTTTTTGCTGATTCTTCGAGCTGTTCTGAGTATTTCGTTTTGCACGGTTAAGGAAACAGTCGTAAATAAACCATATGGCATATCAACAATTGAAACATCAAAGGATTCATGCAGTTTATGCATATCACGGCATTCTATTACATTATTTATACCGAAGAATGCCAAGTTTTCCATCGCACTTTGGGCAACCTTTCTGTTTAGCTCGTATCCCCGAATATTTAAGCCCATAGAAGCAGCTTCTATGACAACTGTACCGACTCCGCAGCAAGGATCAACTATTGAAAGATCTTTGCTGTTCTCAATCGCAATATTCAAAATGGATCGTGCAATTCTTACCCCCAATGAATGACTATTCGTATTTGGTTTGTAGTCATGATAGTTCCAATCATTGTCATTTTTCACGCATGTACCAAATATCCATTTATTGTTCAGCCGTATGATGCTGAGAAAAGAATCTGGATTTTCATGGTTTTCGGTATCATTAAGAGAAATGCAGATTCTTTCGACGATCTTTTTCCAGCTACTATATACAAATATATTCTGATCAATGTTTACATACATGAATTTGAAACTGCCATACGACAAAGGATTATTTCCAATATATTCCTCTATGGCATTAATGGTATCAGCAATACACAGGATGGAAAGTCGATACTTGAGAAAAACGCTTCTTGAGGGGTGTACATCAACATCAGAAAAAAACCACTTGTCTTTGATTGTAATCTTAAACAAAGATCGCATTTCTAGAGCGCATAAATCTGCTTCATTGTTTTGATAATTTATCACATACAGATAATTACCTTCATTTATAGAATTCAAGAAATACCTTTAGATAGTTATCGAAATGCTAAATGGTTAAAATATTTTTTTTCCGGTGATGCCTGATAGTATCAAGACAAGTCCGAATAGTACGGGAATCAATACATAACCAATAAAATGAACGATATTTCCGGCTTTCTCGCCATAAGCTCTTTTCATCGGTTCAAGTTTCTTGAAATACCCCGGGTTCTTAATTCGCATTATTCCGGAGAATATTCCATATGCTAAAAATGCAAATCCAATAATAATGGTGATAATATTCATGTGATACTCCTGTGCTTATTTACAACGTGCATATAAAACCGCATCTCGTGGTTCTGTTGAAACATTTGGATGTAAACAAAATCTTTTAAGGATTCCTTCATAACTGAGCCCCAGCTTTTGCATAACCTTGCCTGACGCCGGATTATTTATATCATGCACTGCCCAAAGGCGATATATGTTCGGCATACTGTAAATGCTTTCCAGAACGGGTTTGATCGCTTCTGTCATCAAACCTTTCCCCCAATACTTTTTTGCCAAAACATACCCAAATTCTGCCATAAATGAATCTATCCTGAAATCAATCATTCCAATAGCCTGATTATCTTCCTTATGAAAGAGTACATATTTCCTGCTTGTTGATGTTTCAGAATTTTGTATGCAAAAGTCAATCCATTGCATTGTTTGTGAAATATGAGTATGAGGTTCCCAGGTAAGATACTGAGTAACTTCTGTATCTTGGGCATAATTCCGAAATATATCATATGCATCGTTCTCAATTGGATTTCTGACAATCAAGTTAGCAGTTTCAAATTCCATATAGTATCCCTTGCCTGAAAAGCATGCCAATCAATTTTACAATGTTCTTTACTCTTCATCTGGCTTGTGCTGGGAAACAAAGAGGTACCAACATACGCCATATTTATCAACAAGGTCTGCTGATAAAGGAGACCATGGGAGTGGACCAAGGGGGCGTAATACATGACCGCCCTTTACTAATGCTTCGTAGGCATGTTGCAATTCTTCTGTATTGTTAAGATTTATCCCCAGGCTCATGGTAGGTTGATTAGCAGATAAAGTTGCATCCCTGATTCGTAGGTCATTGGATTCACTTACTGCAAATATGCTTTGCCCATTTTTCTCTAATTCTGCATGTAAATATGTTCCGTTTTCCTGCTTAACATTATAACCAATAACCATATTGAAAGCGCCGCAATAGAACTGAACGGCCTCTGTACTTCCATGCAAATATAACGTTGCTCCCAATGTCATTTCGTTTTTACTCCTATAAAAATACAATGTAAGTTAAATGAGTTAATGATACTTTTCTTTTAGTTTGTAACAATCATTTATATGTACTATTTGATGTCGTGTTATAGGCATTGTTAGTAACCCGGAAATTGTTTTCTTTCCCCAGAAATCCAGCAACCAAATTGATTCACTCTCTTTTGTTAAAACTTTCTCGGAAATAACTCTCTTTAATTGATCTTGTGTTGGTTTTCGTTTTAGATCTTTTGCCTGTATTGTTTTTATAACCTTTTGCGTGTTCTTTCCTACTGCTTTTCTATAGTTAAATAGTTCATTCGTATTAATGCTGCTATCAAGTTTATCAACATCATCTTTTGTAAATCCATTCCCCGTATCAGTTATTTTTATGTTTAACTTTTCCAGCCATTCAGTGGTCAATATTTGATCAGAATCAGCGATAAATATGCTGGCTATTGCATCTTCAATTCTCGTAATATGCCATATATTCCATGCGATAGAACTAAAAGAATTCGTTGGACGCCAGGTAACAATTTCTGGTGTAAGCTCGGTTAGCAGTGCTTGGAAAATTGTTAATGAGTCATCCTTTTTGATATCATGAACTTGATTATGCATCCTTGCACATAAAAGAAGAGCTTCGTCAAAAGTACCGGATGAGGATAATAACTGCGTGAGTCTTTTTTGATCAGGATTCCATTGCTGTGTAACCGAAAATAACTCTTTCATTAATATATTCCTTGTTTCCTGGGAATACCGTGTTCTGTTTGTTTTTGTATGCCCATGTTACACCCTTTTCTGGGCATAAATTCGGCTTTTATACAAGAATAAACGATATCCAATAACATGTATATAACTCTTTCAGAGCATACGGAACTGCTTTCTGCTTGTACGTTTCGGTGGTTGAAATCACCAGCCCGGCGTAATAGGTTCTACCTATCACTGTTCGTAAAAAAGGATGGTCAATATGGGCATACTAAGAAATCAAATGCGGGAATATATGCAAATACAAGGTTATTCAGAAAAGACAATCAAACTATATACTTGTTGTGTTAAGTGTTTTTCATACCATTATATGAAATCACCTCTTGAAATTTCCTCCAAGGAAATTGAAGCATTTTTTCTTTACTTAAGACAAGCGAAAAAGAGCGAATCTACGATACATATTTATTACGAATCTCTTAAGTATTTCTACTCGATGCATAATATGCGCAATCGTCTGCCATCTATCACTTTCACACGTACCAAGAAGCTGCCTGAAATACTCTGCCAAAAGGAAGTTTTTCAATTACTCGCAAATTGTAATAGTTTGAAATATCGTACGATATTTACATTGATATATTCCGGTGGATTGCGAGTATCTGAGGCTGCTAACCTGAAATTGTCTGATATCGATTTCGAAAGAAAACTGATTTATATACAAAATGCCAAGAATAGGAAAGATAGATATACCTTACTTGCTAACGAAACAATCAACATAATAAACAACTACTTACAAATCTATAATCCAATCGAGTATATGTTTTATGGAAATGATATTTGCAAAAAAATATCAATTGACTGTATACAAAGAAAGTTTAAAATGCTTGTGCATGACAGTAAAATCATGAAAAGAATTCATATTCATACTTTGAGACATTGTTTTGCCACGCATTTGCTGGAAAACGGCACGAGCATATTTTATATAATGCAATTACTTGGTCATTCGAGTATTCAAACTACGATGATTTATCTGCATATGCAGTCGTTGGATACATTGGATATCCAATCACCGATTGATAAATACAAGTTACCAAAAACCGTCAGTAGTACAAGTAGCCAGTGTCAACTCTTATCAGAATCTGCATGATGTTGAGCTGCGCTGATAAATAACAGTCAGTGCTGTTCAGACGTGCTTAATACCAAACAAAGATCACGATGTGGTTAAAAACTGCATGAAGAATTAAACTGCGATAAGTTTCAGGGTTGCACTACATGTTTGAATCTACGATGATCTTTCACTTCGTATTTGCTCTTTCATTAATTCGGTTAATTCATTTGCACTTGTTCGAATCTCATCGGATAAATCAGGATTCACTATAATAATCTCAGTTCCTGATAAAAATGAACAAAAGTAAGAACCATTGATGCTAATTACCTCATTGTCCAATTTATAGCCATTTAAAGACTCTTTCAATTTTTCTGGTGAAGTGAATACCGGAATAAATGAGAGTCCATTGGATTCGTAGTTTTGAATGCTTATTCCATTGCTATTGGACGATAACGGTTCGGATAAAATAAGAATGATCTGGTTAGAAAATATCTCTTGTATAGTGCTAAAGATGCTCATGTATACCTCGCTATTAAGTAATAGTACTACAACGATAGTACTTGTCCACGTACGCTATAAAAACGATTCCGAAACCAATATCATGGGACAGCAAATAGGTCGCATTTGCTATACCCCCGTTTTTGTGCCGGTGTCGTTCCCGTAACAAAGGATTGGAAAAGCGGCTGCAGAATACCGTATCCATGCTCAAAAAGATATTCGGTAATGAGCAAATAAATCCCGGACGAAATAAACGCGTAGTTGATCATAGTAACGATCAAGATCGCCATGCTCGTAAAAACCCGGGCGCCGTGATTCCCTGCATCAATCTTTTTTTTTACGTCGATAGCTTCGATACAACATTCCCGCGACAAGACAAAGATAAAAATAGGGAATCACCGACGTCAGATGCTTTTCCTGCGCCAGCATTGAAGAATATGCGATTACTGCGCCGTATGGAACCATAAGAAACAACATGTTAACCATGAAGGGAAGGGTGGGTTTACATATAGCATCCCGTAAACGGAACTTTTTTCGCTCCAACTTGGGATATCAGATTTTACAGAACGAAACACAAATCAAAGCCGCATACGCAACGGCAAAAACCACGATGAAAGAAGCTTTGCTGCTCATGTGGTTTTGCACCTAATTGCCCACAAACGGACCCACTGCCATACCGATTGATATCGTAAAAGCAAATTGACTGATACCCTGTGTTAATTTCGCACGCGATAAAACATCGCTGACCCTCGTCATTGTCCCAGAGCCACATACGGAATATACGGTACCCATGTAAAGACGGATGATTATTAACACCGGTATTGATAGTCCATTCAAGTCTATTTCAGTTTTGTACAGAAAATCCCGCATCTGGCTCAATGATGGCTGTGCGCAATACAATCTTACCGCAGCGCAGGCTGTAGTAATAATCATTGGTTGCGATTTCAAAATATTGACGCAGGATGGTATAACGAAGCGGCTTGCTCTTGATACAAGCGTCATCGCCATGACCGTATTTAAACTGGAAGAGCTCGGATTTCTTGGTCGAAGTACCAATGCGGAGGATAAACGAAGTTACGATGCTAAACCCACAGAAAAAGCTTGGGAAGTCTATCCGTTATTAAAGGAGCAAATGGATGTGTGTTTCCATCGCTTAACTCGACAAATGACAAATACCGAGCGAACAGAATTCATCCGCCTTTTGATATTGGCAGCAGAATCATCTATCGAAATGGATGAGTAAGTGTGAAAGTGGTTTTCGATAGAAAAAAATTGAGAATACATCGTGAATAAGGGTAAACATGTTTCTTGTTATGCGCGTGTAGCGTCCGTGGAATGGTTGCTTGCTCTACGAGGTACACATTGGTGCGAAACATGTCGAGCCTGGTTGAAGTAGTTGTTCTGTGTCCCTTTTCATTACAGATTGAATAGATACTTTTTCTTTGTGTTCTTCGCTTTAGATTCCATTGTCGGTGTATAAATCCAAACGCCCGTATATTCTTGAATTACTATTTTTTTCTTTTTGGTAATATCAGTTTTCATTTCTTCACCAAAAAAACTTCCCATGATCTGTGCCGCTTGCTCATGTGTTTCAAACTTATAATCTGTTTTAATAATATATTTTTGATATCCATTTTCTTTAAGAAACGAATACATCACTTTCAATGCAGGATTTGTTACTGTTGGTACGTTTACATTCGTTCCCATTGTCTCGATTATAATCACATTTTGTTTTGCCAGTCTTTTGCTATTATTATCCAGATAATGTAGCCATTCATACACTTCATTTTGTTTTTCGACTATAAGATGGCCAAAACTCCATCCTTCTATAACAATATCGACTTTCTTTTCCAAGGTATGCATCTGGATATTATCCAATTGTGATATCGTTATGTTCGAATTGCCTAACTTTTTTTTAGCTTGTTCCAGCATTTTTTCTGACTTGTCGTAAATAGTCGCTTTTTGTATTTCGTCTTGATAATATTGTGTTATTCTTCCTGTTCCGGCACCAAACTCATAAACACTTTTATCAGTCCAATCGATGTTTTTCCTGAGAAAATCACACAGATTGTTTTGATAATCTTCATGCTTTATTAGGTCTTCATATTTATCGGCGAAATTATTATAGATCTCGGTCATTTGATCCATTTGCATTTTTATCCTTTCTCTGTTTTTTATACATTTCGGTAATAATCAGTTCTTATAAAGAATTAAGTATAGTAATAACTAAACTATATAGCTCTGGGAAGCTTGTATATCCATCTTGTGTGGTGAAATGCCCCGCTTTTGGTATTTCTATTAATGTGGTTTGTAATTCTTTCGCGACCTTTTTTGTGTATTTTGAGGGAACGATTACATCATTGGTTGAACTAACAACTTTTATGTTTTTTACTTTTGAAGTAATTACAGCATAATCAGGTTTTTTTTCGACAAATGGGTTGATAAGTGGGATTAACGGTATTCTTTCATCAAACGCAGAAATAAGTATAATTCCACCAATAATAACATTAGTCGGCAATCTTTCGATATATTTTAAAAGTGTTATACAGCCCAAGCTGTGTGCAATAAAGAGGGTTGTCTCATCCGGATCGCTAACTTCTTCATTGAGAGATTCAATCCATTCATGTAAATTGGGCTTAATTGAGTTTGGAAGAGAAATAGCTTGTACTGATATACCAAGCTCATGATTTACTTTCTTCTCTATCCATGGGAACCAATTACTCTGTATTGTTGCTGCAAATCCATGAATAAGAATGATCTTCATACTGCTTTATACCCCGCAATGCTAGTTGAGCGTAAAATATGACGGACGAATCGATAGCATAAATGGTGACGAAGGAAAAGACCGCGTGTGGATCTTGTTGGGGGGTTCTTTCCTTTTTTTACGACCATTCTTTGTTATAGATCACTGGAGTTTTATAGACCCATTTCTTCCATAAAGAATCATTTACTAGCAAATCACTCATGAATTGAGCAACATTGATCCTGCTTGTTTTACCAGGATTATATATTGGGCTCCGCCTTTTTTTATCTACAACCAGAACTTCGCTTATAACTGTTTCATCAATTAATCCATCAGGTCTTACAGCAACCCATTCGATGTTTTCTGTTCGATTGATATGATAAAGCAGGAAGTCTCCTGCCTCGACATTATCTGCATGGGGTGGGAGCAATGCTTTGAGTAAAGCAAATACTATTGCTTCTCCAAATGTATTTCTTTCGCCTTCCATGGCATTTGTATATGCAGTAGTACTCATTAAAATAAGCTTATATTGTTTTCTGGTTTGGTATATTGCCTCTTCAATTTTTACAATGGTATTATATACAAGCTTTCTGGGGCTTCCAAATAGGCCTTTAAAAGTTACGTTATGACCGAGACATGAAATGATAGAATCACAATCATTGATGAGCTCTGAAACGTCAGAAATGGTAAAATCATCGATATTTCCTTTTACTATGTCCACTTTGTGATTTTTTACTAATTCATTTGGTAATACAGAAGTACTTCTAATCAATATTTTTACATTGATATTACTATCTATGAGTTTAGACACAACCAATTTTCCTGTTGCTCCACTCGCACCTAAAACAAGTGTTTTCATCGTTACTCCTTATACCAATATTGCAATTACAATGTAATGATGAGTTCTTTTTTTCGCGTACGCTGCTTCCGTAGCATAGTCTCATGACCGTATTATCGTGCCAGCAAAGCGAAAGAGAAAATATTCATTAAAGGTTGCAATGACTTTGATTTTTTATGGCAAAGAAAAAAATCAGGTTGAAACAGATATCAGGTTTCAGTCCTTTTAATCATTATCGGCAGTATTGCAAGTAATGCAAGCATCGCAAGTATTAATCCATAATAGCTTGGCAGGTCTGATATTCTAAAAGGTGAAATAAAAGGCAATGCATCATATACGCTATGGATCAATGAAACAAAAATAATGTTTTCGGTTTTATAGTAAATTACTCCAATAATTAGTGACCAAACAAATATCTGAATCAATACGAACCATTGTCCCCATATAAAAAATATAACGTGATATGATGTAAATATTGCAGATGTAATGAGTATTGAAGAAATAACAGGTTTTGTTTTTGTCAAGCATTGTTGGATAAAACCTCGATAGAAAAGCTCTTCTCTGAAGCCAACGATAAAACTGGATGAAAACCATATAATGTTAACCATGCTACTGCTAAATGTGGAAGTTTGAATTATAGATGGTATCAGCATTAACAGGACAAGAGAGAGGCAAATGAAAAGCAAATTATGAACAGATATGTGAGTAGCACTCTTTTTTGTATTTATGGTCTTAAAAAAGAAGATATAAACAAGTAAGGTGAGTAATCTGACAATTGATCTATTTATTTCTCCATTAATTACATCATTGTAATATAGTAAAGAAAGTGAAGTAGAAATAATTACATAGCAAACTTCAATAAAAACCAATAACTTAAATACCGCTTTACTGGACATGTACATCCCGCTTTATGAAATAATTTGTCGAGTGCGTTAAACTAACATTTTCCTAACCTGCATCGTATCAGTGTGCGCGAAATTTTCAGAACTAAGTGTCGATAATTTTTATTATTTACTATAGGTCTTCGCAATCATTCCATTTAAAAATACTTCTGGTGAAACCCAGCCAATATACTCTGGGTTGCTCCAGCCAGGCGCATTTTGTAGAGATTCAACATCAAGATAATTATCAATTCGAATTGTATCCCATGTATGTATTATTTGATCATTTCCTAAACATAATCCAACATGTCCCCAGTTTTTGCTGGTTCCATTAATGGGCCCTGTAGCATTGTAGAATACAAAATCGCCTCGTTTTGGTTTTGTTTCAATATGTGTTCCATACATTTCAGCAGACTCTTTTGCTGTTGATCCACCAAACATCTCAATCGAATTGCTTTGTTCATATGCATCCTCTACAAATGCTAAGCAAAGATATTGGTAGTCTGAGTTTTTTTGATTCTCTAAAGCCCATGTAATTGCATTAGTGATTAATACATCAAAGTCTTCCATTCTTTAAATTCCTTATAAATTAACTTTGTTTTTATCGGTCGTGTCACAGAAAGCGTCACCCCGCTTTTTTGAACTGAAGTGCATGTATTTATGTACAACCGGAATAGCCTCGTAAAGGCCAAGATTATGATAAAAGAAATACCGGTTGAAGCAGTTATGTGGTGTATTTTGGTGCATTAGAAAACCAATTCGTAATATATCTGTGGACAGTTTCTACTGCTTTTTGTTTCTAGGGTTTCCCGATACATTTCCTTAAAACCAACAGATTGATACATTCGTTGCGCAGGTATAAAGAAATCGAAAATACCGGTTGAAACGATTAGTTTATGAAACTTCCGGTTTCTTAAGGTATTCACTGCAATTGATAATTGTTCTTTTCCTAATCCTATACCCTTGAAATCAGGGGATATACAATTGTGCCCGATAATTCCATCGGGGTGGTTTCGTGGGTCCCAACAGCACATGCCGCATAGTGTATGCCTGTATTCTGTAATGAATGCACAACTGTTTCCAATGTCGGGATTGTCATAAAAAAAAGTATCACACTTATTGAAACTGACAAAGTTTTCTGCCTCATATTCTGGATACTTGCTATGGAAGCTTTCATAACTTTTTGTGAGTAGCTTATTTATTGTTCCTCGTGGATAACTGGTGATTTCTTTTACCACAAGCATACAAGCTCCTGATTTGCTACAATAGGTAACTATCAATGATATAATACTCACGATATGTGGTGTCAATAAACTATGAATATTTTATTAATCTCGAAACGACCTTTGCATGTACCTGTTTTACATTGAGTCATTCGTCAGGTCGAAGTAGTTGTTAAGTGAGACTTCTTAAACTCTCTAATACCAGTTTCAATTCTTCCTTTATTGGGATTTCCTTCTCGAATATAAGAACTTTACATTTAGCTTCTTTAATCCATTTTGTTTCACTTTTTATACTTCTCATATCAAGGCCGCCATCCTCATAAGATTCAGCCCATTTGATAAAGGCCCGATGATTATCATACATATCATTGCCTTGTAAAATACGATCGCCAAATCTTTCCTTTTCACGTTTTACCAGTCTTTGAATCCGTGTGTTTTTTTCTACGTATAAGTAAATTACCAAATCAATTTCATCTCTGAGAAAATCACCCCACTGTAACATTGATCCACTAATAATCCATGATTTATTACGGGTATTAATCTCTTTTAGTATGCTTTGTCTCTGTTCAACGGAACGTTTACTCGTAAAAGGAGGATTGGTAGGTTCCCAGAATATATCATCAGAATCAAACCAAGGAATATGTAATTCCTCAGATAGTGCCTTGCCAAGGCTGGATGTTCCTGATCCTGAAGGACCCAATAAATGTATATTCATAATTTCACCTTAAAGAGATTAATGAACCATTGAAACCAACTGGTTGAATCCGTTGTTAGTTTCGTTTTGTTGCTTCAACTATTAAGAAGTCATCATTGTTAACAATTACCTGATGATGCTTTACATCCTTAAAGCCAGTATGGCTTAATATATTTTCTACTTCAGTAAATGAGTATTTATTGAAAATATCTGTTTTTGTTACTGGATATGTAACTAAAAATGATTTATTAGTCATATAAAATACCAGCTTACCATTATCTTTCAGTATATTCAGCATCTTCTTAAAAGGTATATAAAGATCATTCCAGAAATACGTGACGTTTGCAAAATATACACAATCGTATTTATCGTTTTGAAGTTCGACATTTAGGAAATCATCGTTATCAAGATGTACAAAATCTTTGTTTATAAGAGCACGATTTCTTTTACTTGCGGCCTTATACATAACCTTAGAGAAATCTACACCGTCCACACGAAGTTGATATTTCTCTACGAAATACTGTATTCCTGCTCCTGGACCATATCCAATTTCAAGAACAAATTTACTACCAGAAAAATCATGATATTTCTCGATAGCCTTATATGTAAAAATATTTTGTTTTGCCAAAAGCTTGCCTGTTATAAATCCAAGTAAACCAGAAGGCTTGCGAAGTTGTTGTGCAATTAATGTGTTCATTTCTATCCTCTTAACAAAAGCAAGACATTTTATGCCATTTGTGTGCCTTGTGGTACTGCCCTGTAGAGCACGACGCGAGCATCGTAGCAAAAGTGCTTTGTGACGACTGCAGTGCAATATAACAAGAAGAAATATCAGGTTGAAGCAATCGGTAGCTGCGCTTTTTTCGCTTACTTGAATACGATTGATTGATCTTTGTTGTTAATAAAACATTGTAACACGAGCGTATTTTTACTGAATAAAAAAAGGTTTTCGATTTGTTTATTTGTGTATGTGCTCACTTCTTTGTTATTGATTTGTAATACTTGTGTACCAGGCAGAACGCCCGCCTCGATTGCTTGACCTTTATCTATAACTGATGAAATGAATAATTTCTCCCCATCTTTATTCCAACCGTCTATTCCAAAGTTATTGTACTGAGCATTTGCACGTCCATTTAGATACCAGAATCCTTGTCTTCCTGGATAGAAGTTGGCAATAACCGAACGATTTTTATACATTAAATGAGTAATTGGATAACCACGATTATCAATCACAAAATCAAAGTGTTTAAGATAATCAAGACCAAGATTTCCCTTGCGCGAGAATAATTCACCATTGTTTAATGTGCTTAAAGGATTTGAATTCCCGGTGATGTGCTTGAAAACTCTAAAACCGTCATCATAATAGTTGATGCTTACTCGATATGACTCATAATTCATGTCACGTGAAATGATTTTTTGATACTTGCTTCGATCGATGCAACTTGCAGTCGGAAGTGGGAAAATTATATTCATGGGTGAACCCGTGTCGAGAAGAAAGGGACTGTTTATGCCATCAATATTGATTTGAAGATATGGACATGATTGATTATCGAAGTATATGGATACATTGTTAGGGTAACCTTTTGGTTTATCTTTATAAAGACGGATTTGATTATCAGTAAACGATACTTCGACGAAATAGCCCTTGAATACTGATAATCCGATTATTCCGTCAAAACCAACTAACTTTGTGTCAGATTGCAACGCAAATGTTGACACTGAAAATGGAGTAGAATACAACTTAATTGAATCAACAGCGTATGCTGTATATTTTTTAACAGAACCTAAGAGGTAGTAATGATCATATGCTCTAACCGTTTTTTCTAATGTTTTAATGGGGGTGTTTGTGATTATGCCTTCGCAACCTGTATCAAAAAGAAATTTACCACTTGATCCGTCAATAGTCGCAACAAGTATTATTCGGTTGTTTTCGAATGAAAATGGGAACGTATAAGCAGCGATGTTTTTATTATCTGAACAAGCTGCTAGAAAAAATGAAACACTTATAACCAAGACACCAAAAAATTGCTTTTTCATTTTTTCTCCTATTGCCCGCAGGGTCTTGTCCATTTTTTTCATAGAAACATGTATTATTGGTCGTGATACCCTTCCATAAACTCAATAACGTTATTCTCGGGATCTCTTATAAAACATATCTTGAATACTTCTTGATCTATTGAATAATCAATGATTTTATCTATCCTAATATTGCTCCTTTTAAGCAGAGTTATCAAATTATCTAGTGATTGTATTTCAATAGAAAAATGCTTAAATGAAGAACTATCATTTTGAATTTCTTTTCGTTTCTTGAAAAGTTCTATCCTGAAATTATCTCTGCCTAATATAAAAAACTCATCATCTTTTCCTTCATTAAAAACTCGTACGCGTTTTAACTCGAGAATATCTGAATAAAACTTCTCCATTACACAAATGTTACTACAATAAAGTGCAATATGACTTAATTGAAGGTCTAATACTTCTTTTGAGCCTTCTTTGCAGCCAATGGCAATCCATCTTCCTTCATTATCTTCGAAAACGAATTCTTTATTGCAGTAGTCCGTGAGGTTTAATTCGGAAATAATGTGTATGTTTTTTCTTTTAATATCACGATAGAAAGCAGCCTGATCTGTTGAGATAAAGTAGGCATCATATCCATACCCGTGAACATCTCGATTTGGTGTTATTGTATTGAGTTTAGATTGTGTGAGTATTATTTCGATTGAATCCTTATAAAGACAAATATGCGGCTGGATTGAATCCAGATAACAAACTGCATGAAATCCAATTTGCTCGTAAAATTCTTTCGTTTTAAGAAGAGTGGAAGAAGGGAATATCTGCAAGCTTGATTGTAAACCTATACTCATAGTATCCTCGGCCCGAAGGACCCTGTCAGTTTATAATTACGATACGTTGTTGTGACCCCCATTGCTTGGCATGAAAAGTGATAGTGAATGCGAAAGCCTGAGAAAAGTATCGTCATCACTTTGGCTGCCGAAACGTGCTCAAAATGATGGGAATTTCATAATGCTAATTCCATGTTATTTCTATTGGCACTTCAAGAATAGTGCACGGTGATTACCAGTATTTTACCATAAAACAAGCGTATAAAAAAAGATAAATACCAAAATAACACATCACATTGATAACAGGGATTACATTTGCCGGTATAGATAGCTGAGAATGGATGGCTGTATGAAGAAAAGTAATTTGAAATTTCACTGTGAATTAATTCATAGTTTGTGTGATTCTTACCTGTGCTGTGAAAGCACAAAATGTGGCAAGGGAATTATCAAGTTGAAACAGTTGTTAGTTCGCTGTTGGTATAAGTTTCAATTCTTTCTATCCAATCAAGAAAAGAAGTTTGAAATAAGCTGTTTCGTTCAATTTGGAGATTATGGCCAGCCTTATCAAGCATAAGAATTGTTGACCGTTTAAAACCTTTATACAGGTCATACTGGTCTTCATAACCAACCTCTGTATCTTGCTTTCCTACGAGAATTAATGAAGGTTTATCATATTGCACTTTAATGGCATTGATGTCGCGTGAAAAGCTTCCATTGAGTTGTTTTTCAAGAAATCCATTATTTTCAGGTAATATAGAAAGGTCAATATCCTTTTTATAGTCTTTCCACATTTCTTTCGTTTGTATTACTGCTAAATAATCGAATTCACTCTTATCTATTAATGACAGTTTACTCAGAAAAAATGGATCTTTTTCTATTATAGTCTTTTTTGAAACCCTTCCTTTCCTATATCCGGGAATAACAAGTGGACATAACAGGAGAATTCCATCAATTTTGCTCGCATTATCTATTAACATACCTCTTGCTATGTAACCTCCATATGACTCGCCCGCAAGCAAGTAATTATTATTACTAATTGTTGTGCAAAGAAATTCCTCAATTTCTCGTTTCATATCATCAGTGTCTTTAATGCTTTTTGATGCTATAGATTTTCCCATTCCAGGAAGATCAAAGTAAATCCTCTGATAATTGTTCTTCCATTTTCCTTTTATCGATTCGATTTTATTGAGCCACAATTTATGATCAACACTCCAACCATGAACGAATACTATGGGTTTCCCCTTGCCAATGATTCGATACTTTATGGTTGATCCAGCAGAACTAATAAAAGATTTCATTTTCCTTCCTTGTTTTATACTACGGTGTTCAATATTTTTTTTTCTAGCCCCATATTTTACATGCTTCTGCAATATCTGAAACCAAAATAGAAGTGTGGAATGTATGGATGAGCATTATGAAAACGTCTTGTTACGTAACACGTATAAGCATCTTCGTACCACGAACCACCGCGCAGAACCCTATCAGTTCCGTTTACGGGACCAAATGGATCCTTGAAATTTCCTGGATACACAGTGTTATCATACCAATCATACAACCATTCCCAAACATTACCTGACATATCATAGATGCCTAGTGAGTTGGGTCGTTTTGTTCCGACTTCATGTGTAACACCGTTTGAATTTCCTCTATACCACCCATAATTATTTAAATTTGAATCAATAAAAGAGTAATGTTGTGTATCATACACAATCCGATTAGTATCTGATTCGGTTCCTGAAAATGCATAATTCCATGTATCTGTTGTTGTTTTCCCGCCACGTGCAGCGAATTCCCATTCTGTTTCTGTCGGTAATCGATATCCTTTCTTTGATCTGTTGTAAAAAGGAATGATTCGTTTATTAATATCTTCCTGTGAGTAGACTTTTAAACAATTTGAATCTACATAATAAACACAATCAGAATTACTCATTGTCAGCATTGTAAGTCTATTGCAGAATACAATTGAATCAAACCATGAAACGGTTTCTGCAGGACGTAGGTCTGGATTTTCATTGTCAGGAATATAAGTATACTTTATATTCAAATTTTCTTTCTTGAAGTAACATGGATTAAAACCCATTACTTTGGTAAATAGTTCTTGGGTTACTGGATACTGAGCCATGGAAAAGGAACTAAGTGTTATTTTTCTGTCTTTTGTAAAAACACCCCGCCAGTTTTCTCCTGCTGCTTCAGAAACAATTGAATTCCACGAACTATCATTAGATATATTGATAGTAACTCGTGTATTATGAGGAATAACAATAACTTCACTTGTTTTACTATATTCTTTACCATCAAGAATAATATCATTTACTCGAACAGAAGTGTTTGCTGTTGTACCCATCTCGGGTCGTACGAATGTGTTGAATATGAACAAAATACTACTAACTAAAAGTATTAGACTGATTAGCAAAATGTTTTTTTTCATAAATACAACCTAAAATATATCCAATAATTTTGAGATGACTACTTAAAGCAGAATAAAAAATATTTATATCTTCTGCCCCAAGAGGGCTTCCAACATGTAATTGATTCGCTAGGCGTATTATCGCGACTCTATCCGCGGACTGAATCGATGATCAGCAAGAATTGTGACAATAGCCAAAAAAGGTTGAAGCAGTTATTCGGTGTAAAAATATTACTTAAGTATAAGTATTAGTTTATCTAAAAACTCCAAGATTTGGCTTAAATAGTTTTCTACTTTTTCTTCATATGATGTTTTTCTATAATGTCCACAAATATTGCTAAAAACAATACCTTTGAATACACCGCTAATTTTGTTATTTGTTCCTATATAGAAAAACGATTCAACTTTTGAAGGTTTTTTTCCGGCTAAAATAAAATCAATATGATTATATTGGTCTGTTTTTTTTAAAGCGCTAAGTATCTGATCAAATTCAGAATCAATACTGTCAATTCGATCATATGAGTAATCTACATCAACCAATATTTCTTGTATTGTGCTATAAAGATTACTAATACTGTTTCTAGTATCATTTCTCAAGTCTTCATTCATTGCCATTGTTTATTTCCTAAAAGAGTTTAAGACACTTAACGGACTTATAATTATGAAACCGCGCGAAGAAGTCATTGTCGATGTTGTTCTTACTTTTGTCCAGAACGCATCACTTAGACATTCAAATACTGCAAATGGTTCAATATAAGCCATGAAACAAATTATCAGAATCCACAATAAGACAGGAGTAAAGGCTGCCTTTTACATAAGTACCAAAGACACGTTCAAAAAAAAGGCGTAAAAGCAGTAATTCCTATATTCACTTGGTTCGTCTTGCCGGTAAACAAAATTGTTATAAAAATTTCGAAAAAAAACAGTACCGAAAAGCCGCATTGCAACTATTGATGTTCGAATCTACGCCGAATTTTCATTTAATTTTCTTACCATTGTGATTCCATTAAATAAAGTGAAACCACAGTTTTCATAAAAACCTTGATGCTCTTTCCCTGTATTTAGAAATATCTCTTCAATGTTATCTGCTTTCTCAAGTAACTTATCAACGATATATTTCCCAATTCCCATTGATCGATGTTTTTCATCTACTATGATGTCATCAAGAAGGCCTCTATATTTGCCATCTGATATTATCCTGCCGAAACCAATCAAGTGGTTATTTAAATCAAATATAGAAACAACGATATCAGAAGTATCTATCAATGATGATATTTCATCATATGTACGTTTGTTTGCCCATGAAGTCTGTGACAATAACAGTAATAAGCCATTAACATTTGGCCATGTATACTCAACTTTATACGCTGACGAAATATCCAGGCGTTTCTGCTTAATTATTACATTATCTTCAGCTTCATATGGGTAATAATGAGTTGACTCCGTTTTATACTCATTAATACTAGTAAACAGACCATTGCTGATTGTCATAAATGAAGAACCATTAAATCTGGCGATTTCTCCTTTATAATTACATTCAAAGAGCCATTCAAATGCTATCTTATTGTTTTGTTCATCAAAAGCGAAATCAGTAATTATCCATTGGTTAGCTTTACTTTCTTTGTTCCATTCATTAAACCATCTCTCACAAGACGATTTACTTCGATAGATTGGTCCATAACATTCTGAATAGTTAATGGTATCAGATAAACAACTAAGAAACCGCTTAATATCTTGATTAGTCCAGGAATCGATATACTTTTCAAGTAGTGTCTTTGCTTCTTTTTTTTCCATTTATTCCTCACGTCTAAGGTGTCGGTCTTGATTTACATGAGCTTCGATGCGTATATTTGTAACAAAATTTGCTGAGCGAAGTGACTGTAATTTATGTGACAGTTGACGAGTATATCTGAAGTGATTATTGTTAAATAGTATTACGCGATCCCGTTATTTCACATTTTTAGCTAATTATATACTCTGCTTTGACTAATTTAGATACATGTAGATTACTTATTATATCAACCGGAACAAAACCATTTCGTGTATAAAGATCCGCTATAGGTTTTCGATTTCCATCATAATCTAGTCTTACATATTTTTTTGACATTTCTTTTCCATATAGTTTAACCCAATCCATTATTCTATCCGAATGGCCTTTCCCGCAATAATCATTATGTATGACAAACTTATGAAAATAATAAGCTGAATCATGAGCCTTTTCAGGCCAGTATATTTGATCATTTTCAACTAAAATGAAGCCACCAAAGAGTACTCCTTTGTCGTCACAACAAACATAAAAAACAGGATTATCATATTTTTTATGTATTTCATCCAAGGTGAATTGGGATTCATCCCACAATGGTTTGTTTGTTGCTCTTAACCACTTAACCTTTTCAATATAAATCGAAAGCAAGTCATCTACTTCTTTTGTATCTGCCTTTTTTATCATTATCATAATATCCTTCTAAATTGATCATCGGTCGCAATGGTCCGACAACCATTTGCATAAATTGCAATTTTGTCCCGTACCGACAACATAAGCTTTGACAAAGAAAGTATAAATCTGATGTAAATGTGGAAATTAAACTGATTTACTTACTAAATAATGACTCATTACGTTTCAAAAAAGCGTTTGCAGGATATTGTCCACATTTTTTGCATTTACCATAATAAGGAGAATTAATATATCCGCATGATTCACATGAATAGTCTTTCTTCATTTTTTCAACCCATTTCTTTGTCCCGTTTCTTGTTCTAAAAATTGCGGAGTCAAATAATTCAGCTCGATGAGGCATTTGTGTTTGAAACGATTTAAGTTTATCACATGGGAACATAGTACAATCCTCACAGTTATCTACATTATGCTCACGAGAACAATCCCTGAAGTTACAGTTTCTGCAGTGTGGGCTTAATACTGATGACCTGCATCCATTACACATAATTTCTTCTTTTGTTGTTTTCATCATGTTTGCAATTCGCTCTAGTTCAACCTCATTATGTTCTTTTGTTGCTATGTATATTCCGCATGATTCACAGAACAAACCACAAATAGCGATTGTATCATTCATACAATTATGTCTCCTAAAATTAATATAACTATTTACTTGCATCACTAAAAAAATTGTTCTATGTAATAAACGATTCGATTATATTTTTATATGTTTTCATTCTTTTTTCTATTAGTAACATTTTCTCTTGCGAATCATGAAACCAAACAGAATCAGGGTATTCATGAATAACAATACTGAAGTAATAATATGCCTTGGGAAAAAAGTTTACTAATTCTTTAACTTTTTCCATAGTCGCTTTTTGTAATTTATTTTCTTCATCAGTTTTCCCGTTAATTGTAATTGTTTTATCAATATTCCAATGAGAAGGATGAACTAATTCATAATATTTACATGCAGTTTTATAATAAACAAATGCCGGATCTTGGTGTTTTTGCATTTCGATTTGTTGATTAGTGATCGGTGTTTTTAATACAACCTGAGGCGTGCCTTCTTTTACTTTTTTACTAAGTCTTTCATAAGCATTACAAACTTCGATAAATAGGAAATGATTTTGTACAACAATACTTGCATTAGAAACATCTGGATGTAAATCCTTAACTCTGGCACGAAATGCCTTTTTGATGATTGTTATATCATTTGTTTCTGAAATACTTAGGATACTATAGTCGTTTATCATATTAATCCGTTAGTAACTAGTTTCTCAAACCTAAGGGTTCATGGAACATTTGCTTAACCCGAATTTTGTACATTGGCACAGGTTGTTTACAGCGTAGCTTTAAATTACAAACTGTGCCAATGGACTAGACAAGGTATATTAATTTAAAACCACTTCTTAATTTAATGAGTTCATAAGTTGATAAAAAGATTGTTCATCTTTTTTAAGATATAGATTTTTCCAAGCTTCAAGTGTTTGAGCTCTCCAGACACCTAATGTTTTGATTATTTCATATGTAAACTCGATGGGAGATAAACCCGAAGCAGTTATTAGGCAATTATCGTTGATTGCCGGTTGTTCAGTATAATTACTACTCCCTTTATATTCTGGTATATATTCCGTTAAGTAATATTTGCTATTACTGGTATGCTTTCGATTATTCAGTAGTCCAAATCGGGCTAATCCAAAGGTTGCTCCACAAATTGCAGCAACCTTGTTTGTATTAAGTAGTTCTTTCGTTACAAAATTCAGAATTTCATCTTGGTCTTTATCAAACCATGTCTCTGCTCCAGGTAATACTAAAATATCTTCTTGATTAAGAGACATATCGTGGATTGAGATGTCTGGTTTGATAATTATTCCACCCATTGTTTTAATTTCGTTTCTCTTGGCATCGCCAACCTTTATAATCGTACAATCCGTTTGTTTATTGCGAAAATACCGTTTTGATGTAATTTCTGAAGTTAAATAGGAAATTTCCCAATCTGCTAAAGTATTTAGAACATAAATGTATACATTCATAATCCGTATATCTCCTTTTCTGATAAGAGTGTAATGTGTAATAACTGTCACCTAATGTCATGTTTGACTAATAATATGCAAGAAAATGTGATAATTCGCTGTCATGTTGAAGCAGGTGTTTTTCCGTTTTCTATCATACTAACTAATGACCACTTTTTCTCTTTATCATGTAATTCTATATTCCCTTCTTGAATAGTGCGGAAGTTTAATTCCATCTTCTGATATCAACTAATGATGATTGTTGATTACAATTGATTTTGCATAAAGCGCTTCGTTTAATGAGCATGGAACGATATGCCTTTGATTACCCTGTGCCAGAAGATCCTGTTTGTCATTCTGCTAAGCAATAGCTTTGTTTTTATAAGGCTCGGCGCAAATCCTGCTACGTGTAGCGTAAGCAATTTACTATTAAATATATTCAAAAAAATATGTTGACTTAAGTAGAGACATCATCGTTAATAAGATATGGAGGCTTATCAATTCATTATGATGGTTCCTAATGGACTAAACATGTGAAAAAGATCCTGGTAGTTCAAATTTTACTATTTATGGGTATAATATTTGCTGCTCAAGACGTTAACATTGGAGTTCTTGTCCATGCTCCGCATGCGTATAAAGATGATAGTACCAATGAGGTATATGGACCAGGAATTGATTACATTTCAGCAATTGTTAAAGATATGTGATATAGACCAGTTATTTATTTTTTACCACTACCACAAATAGTTGCTTATTTGAAAGCCGGCAAGGTTGATATATCACCGGAACTTAATAAAACAGCCAAAAGAGAAAAATATTTTTACTATTCTGCGACTCCGTCATATGTTATGGTCCCATCGCTGACTTTTCTATAAACAAATGGCATTAATGTACTAAAACAATTGATGATCAGAGGAATATGGAAATTGGTTATTTGCGAGGATCTGTGTCTACTCCTTTTTTACTAGGAAGCGCGACAATAGTTTTTGAATATGTGAGTGGTGATAATTGGATACAACTAAATCTTGGTAAATTACTTTCTGGACGTATAGATGCTGCTTTGGATAGCATTGCCGATTCCTGGAGTAGAGTAAATTATTATGTGATTTTCTTAAAACAATCCACAAAAAGTCTGAAACTCATAAAAGAATATAATGAAGCAGGAGCAACAGGCAAGTATAGTGAACAAGTTATGATTAATAAGTTTATCAATAAAGAGAGTCGTCGCTTAAGGAGCCTTTATAACATTTAAGTAACATGCGAGTCCTCCGTTGGTGATAAACATACTGAGTGAAGCGACAGCAAGTTGTGTAACAAGACGAGGCGGATTGAAGTCGGTATGAGCTAATACTTTTCTAGAACAAAATCAGTAAATTTTTTTATCTTTCAATATTTGATAAATTACCAATACTACTATACCAAATGTCACTGATAAATCAGCAACATTAAGTATACCACTACGTAAATTCCCAATTCCAAAATTCATAAAATCAATTACTGAGAAATCGTTAAATATTCTGTCGATAAGATTGCTTAATCCTCCTGAAACGATAGATATAAACAATATAATCTTTATTTTGTTTTTCTCTTTGAGTATGCAATAAATGACAACGCACAGACATACTATTATTGGAATAACTAGTAATACTGCATATTTTATTACTGGAGGCCAATTTCTTCCGAGACTTAGAAAAGCCCCGGTGTTTTCAGCATAACAAAGAACAAAAAAATTATTCAAAAGCTCAATGCTTTCATTTCCTTTCAGATAACTGACGGCCAGTATTTTTGTTATACGATCAACCAGAATATTTGCAAAACCTATTACTAGTACAAGTAAATAATTTCTTTCATTTTCTTGCATTTTCTTTTCCTCCGCCTCAATATTCCTTCTGCCGTTTGCTTAACCTTGATTATCATGCCCGTAGGGCTTGGTGTGAAAGTTGTCGAGCGTATCGACAGCAAGTTTTTTTCGCCGATGGAAATATCAGGTTGAAGCAGTTGTTCGCATAACTGCTTTTTTATTACTACTAATGTCTTAGACATTATAGTTCATTCTCTATATACTACAGCTTGTATTAGAAACAGCCATAAGTATATTACTTCCTAGAAGAAATATACGTAATCTTGACGGTACCTGTACTTTAAGAAGCTTTTCTTGTCTGATGTAGATATGAGCAATACAATGAAAGTAATTTCTCACATGCATAGTGATTTTTCATCAAAATTTGGGGTAACTCGCCAAAGTGGTATTATTGATTCTGTAAAAGCTCATATAGTTTTTGAGCCAGAATTCCGTAATTCGGATATGTTACGTGGACTTGATGGTTTTTCCTATACTTGGATTATTTGGAAGTTTTCTGAAGCAACAAGAACTACTTGGTCGCCATTATTTCGCCCTCCTCGTCTTGGCGGTAGTCAGAAGATGGGTGTAATGGCGACTGGCTCTCCTTTTCGTCCCAATAGTATTGGGCTTTCATCTGTAAAAAACTCATATATTGAAGTATCAACAACATTGGGGCCAATTAGTCATGTACTTGGAGCTGATTTATTAGGTAACACTCCTTTTTTTGATTTAAAACCTTATCTTTCATATACGGATAGCCATCCAGATGCAAAATGTGGGTTTACTGATACTGCTGAATATTAAAAATTGGAGGTACTGTTCCTGTCCAACTACAATATGGTATTCCTGTAGATATTATTGATTCTATGATTCAAATATTGGAAAATGATCCAAGGCCGCATTATCAAAATGACTCCAATAGTGAATATGGCTTTGAATAAAATTACTATGATATCAGGTTGAAGTATTGGCCAGATAAATAATCTATTCAATTTTCTTAAATATTTGATCATTCTTGTCATAATTGTATACTTCGCCGGTTTCAATAATGTAATACCATCCATAAATATTGATTTCATTATTTCGGTATTTTTCCTTAATATATGGATATGTAATTAAATGATTCATTTGTTCAATTATATTTAATTGCTCGGTTTTCCATTCTTTTTCTTGCTCATCATGAATGTTTTCCGCTTCTATTTTTTCTTTTACCCTTTTGGCCAACTCAAGCCATTTTTTTGTATGTGGGATAATATCTAATTCTTTATCTGGTTTAAGTAACGCATTGCAACCGCCACAATTTGAATGGCCACATATTATTATGTTTTCAATTTTCAAAATTTGAATAGCGTATTCTATACAAGATGTTGTTGCAAGAAATTCGTCTGCTTCTCGATAAAAAGGGACAATATTAGCAATGTTTCTAACAACAAATAATTCTCCAGGGAGTGTTTTCGTGATAAGGTTTGGTACAATTCTTGAATCAGAACAACCTATGAATAGAGTATGTGGTTTTTGTTTTTTACCTAACTCTAAAAAAAGATCCTTATGCTGCAGAAAATCATTACTGTTAAAATATTTGACTCCATCAAATAAACTTTCCATTTAACCCCTACTTATTGACGGTTTTGCATTGTATTCTATCTATAAAGGCTTAGTGCTTCTATCCCCGCGCCGTATGTGCGGTGACGATCTAGCAAATTCGTGAGATGCATTGCCGTTCCCGAAGGTCTTGGCGTGTAACGTACTGAGCATAGCGACAGTAAGTTTCATTACAAGGCAATGTCCGTTCGAAGTGTTTGATAGATTCGTTTACTTACTGTTCACAACTGAAGGTATGATATAGTCTTTGAGCAGTTCATATGCATTCTTAAATGAGTTCACAAACAATATATTCTGTTCAGTATCACCATGAGCATTTACTCCATATACTTCATTGAAACCAAAATCATTTAAGATTTTGATTATATCAAGTACAAGATTGTGTGCTGTTTCCATATTAATAGTAAATGATCCCGGGAATCCTCCCGTCGATTGACAAATATCGCAATAGAAAGGCGGAGCAATAATTGATTGTATTCCTTGTTCTGCTAATTTTTCTTTTCTTTAGAACAAATAACTTGTGCAGTAGAAATATCCGTACCAAGACATAATTGAGGCCCATGTTCTTCAATTACACCTAATGGAAATAAAACAATAGCTTAGTTATCAACGGCGATTTGAATATCCGTCCATTTCAAGTTGATCATGTTATCTTCTGTATTGTTCATTTATTCTCCTCGCCGCCGAAGACGTGTGCCCAACATTTGCTTGCTCTGCGAGGCGTATATTGGCGCAGGTTGTACCGCACGAATCACGACTTGTACAAACGTGAAAATAGTTGATAAAGGTTGAAGCAGTTGTTAGGTAAATCAGATGTAATACTGATCAAATACCTACTTACTAATGTAATCCCAAAGAGCATCGTATATTTTCCACTCAGTATTTATTTTTGCAAGCAATAAATAGTCATCAAAAAGTTCTGAAGTTAACTTTACACTTGCCATTGTTTGTGTGTAATCTAAAATCGTAATATCTTTCTTTCCTTGTTTAGGATTATCTATCTTTCCATTACCTTCTTTTGTTGCATTAACCATCCATTCTTTTGAAACTGACCAAATCTCTTGATCGCTTACGATTCTTCGTTTTACTAAACTTTCCGCAAGGGCCATATCTATTTTACCTGGATCAGCTGTATACCATCCATCAACGTAATTCATGACACAACTAATAATGTCAGTTTGAGTTTCATTCATCTTTCCCTCCGATATTTATACGATTCTGGATATATCAGGAACTCAGCCCGAATGGTCAATCTTAGATTAATTATTGGTCATTATTACTTTAACACAACTGATTACATAATTAATGAAGAATATTGAAACAACGATACTAAACATAAACAAATCCATGCCTGTTGCTTTCAATGCAACTTCCAAGAAACGAGAAAATGAGTCAAAGAAAATGCAATACTAGTTAATACTATTTACAAATCTATTAGTCTCCTATTGTAATGAAACCATCATTTACATAAATGATTGCTTGGTTATTTGTTAATGCTCTTATATCTGTTTTTTTCATATATTCTTCATATATTTCATCTGCTACTTTCTTAAATGGTTCACACTTGTAATGAGGCAATATACAGAAATCGATTATTCCAATACTATCATTATTGTGTAATTCTTTTGCGATTGTCTTATCATCCATTCTATCTATGTAGCTTATGTTTTTTGATAAAATTACAGATCCAGCCGAAGAGCCAATATATGTTTTGTGATCATCAATAAAATCTTTTATTATTCTATCAACATTTTTCCTTTTTATCTCTTGAAGTAAATAGAAGGTATTGCCTCCGGAAATAAACAGAAACTCATTTTTATTGATTTGTTTTTCAATAAGTATTTCTGTATGTAAACTAATATCTAGTACTTCTACCTTGAATCCACATTTTAATAATTGATCCATATCTGAGTCAACAAAGAATTTAAGCTCTTCTGGATTTGCTGCCGTTGGTATAAACGTTACTGTTCGCTCTTTTGTATTGTCTTTAATATAATCAACAAATAGATCTTTTACTTCTGTAAAATATGAAGAGAGAAATAATGATTTCATTTAGTGCTATTCTCCTTGTCTTTATATACTTTTAAGCGTTTTATTGGATTGATAACCATTAATGCATTTATCACTACTTTTTATTGGTGATATTCAATAGTTATTACTATGTTGTACTCTTCTCGTTACCGTGCATTGTTGCGCATTTTGTGTACAAGGAGGTTGACGACGCACAAAATGTTCAAAAGAAAATATCATGTTGAATAAGTTTTTCTGTTCTTACTCATAATTCAGTTTATCTGCTTGCATGATTGCTCTTTTTATTGTCTCTTCAACATCCTTTAACCATTCGATTCTTTGTTCATTAGTACTGTCTGAAATAATTCTATACACTTTTCTATACGTTTTTGTTATCCCGCAGAAACCAAAAATGCATTGGTTCCAAATATACTGTAAAGGATCATGAAAGTAATCACTTTCTCTTTCTTTTTCTGTATTTGATGTATTAAACACTATTCCAATTTTGTTAATCAATTTTCCCATAGGAATTCCACTGCCTGTATCATTATCATTAAAATCATATGCATGTGGGGGTCTAATAACTCTATCGATATACCCTTTTAGTATAGCAGGTGGTTGTCCCCACCAATTAGGATGGACAAAAATAAGCAAATCGGAATCCAATACTTCTTTGGTGTATTTTCTGACTTTTCGATCGTTTGTTGGTTTTTTTCCTAACTCTTCCTTTGTAATAACAGGATTAAACTTATCTTTATACAAATCATGTGAAAATGTTTTAACAGAATTAATTGTTAATGTGTGAATAATTCTGGCATGAATAGCATGATTAAAACTTTTGCCATAGGGATGAGCTAATATAACTACTGCAGTCATTTTACATATCCTTGTCTCATAATTTTGAATAGGTATAAAAATCCTCCCGCGCTAAAGGCAACGACATGGTATTTGCATAACCTCCGAGGCCTAATGGCGGGATTCCTGCCTAAACGAGAAGCGTCGACAAGCAAGAATCGTGACATTGCCGATTCGGGTTGAAGTAGATGTTGGCTTTCTTTCGTTGCTCAATTTTGAATTATTTTAAGCGAACCAATCGAAATGATAATTTCCTGTAATAAAAGTACAAGTGAAACAAACATGATTATTTTTATTATCCTAAATTCTATTTCTGTACGAAAAATGCAAATATACTGATAGTAGTGCTGATATCGCTGAAAAGAGTAATGCTTGAGTAATGATTTTACAAAGGAAGTATAATGCCTTCTAAGTTACTGACAATTTCCCCTTTCTTTTTTTGAACTCGGGCCGACTAAAGAGATATGCAATGCTTTTGTCACCGTTTATATAGGTGTATAACCTATAATGATAGGTTGAATACTTTTGATACATATTCATGTTAAATATTTTTTTATTGGTAATAACACCAAGCTTTTTTCGGTTGATTTCAACTACGCAATAATATTGTTTAAGTAATCCAAAAATTACTATTTGTTTATCATCAATCATTCCTGCAATGATAGTTGATGCACTTGAATTTCGTGCGAAACTAATAATTTGCGTGATTGAAATGATGATTACTAGTACTAATGATATAACTAGTGAAATAGCTTGAATGGTATTTTACTTGTTATGAAGTGCTTTGCCAATAGTTATTACTGTTAAGAACAAAGAAGTTACAATCAACGCTAATTTGCTATACGGAGATGAAACAATCGTTGAAAACAAAGAGTGCGATATAAAAAAGTCAATGTTCAAGGGAGCTGTTGCAAAATATGCTTATTAAAATCATAGAGTCCTCGCGTACTATGTTTTCATTTACTTATTTACACTGTAATTAAGTGTTGGTTTTAAGGTTCATAGATTACAAGTTGTTGCCGTAAGTAAAAAATACATTTATTCTGCTCGCACGCAGCGTCGTTCTAACATACGCTTGAGCTGCATTGCCGTGCCCGAAGGGCTTGGCGCATTTTGTGCACCAGGAGCGTAGTGACGCACACAATGGGACAAAGAAAATATCAGGTTGATGCAGTTGTTAGCCACTTCTTTTTTTCCGATATTTCATCATTCGTCCAGATCCTGAAGACTCTATTAAACCATCTTGCAATAACTGTTGTATATCTCTACTTGCCGTTGCGGTAGAAATACCCTTACAAATATTTAGATACTCTTTTCGATCAAACCAGTCATTTATTTGTGACAATGCATATTCAACACGCTTTGAATAGTCCGATGTTGTTGGTGTTGATTCTGCTATTGTTTCTCTTAATGATTTAATAATTACATCAAGCATGAATTCTATAAAAGCTGTTGAAGAACCGGAACTATCTGATGTTTCCAATACTTTATAATACTCTTCTTGATTGTCTTTAATAACCTTTTCAATAGGAACAAATTCAAATATTGGATTTACATTCATTAATAAGCGTGTTTGCCAATATCTACCTATTCTACCATTTCCATCTTCAAATGGATGTATGAACTCCATCTCATAATGGAAAACACAACTTTTAATCAACTCAATATCGGTATCTCTTTTTAGATAGTCAAACAGGTCATTCATTAACCCTGGAACCATATCAAATCCGGGGGCAATATGAGCAACTTGTTTTCCTCTTAATATTCCTACCTGCGATTTTCGAAACCTGCCTGGATTAGTAACTAATCCATTCATTATTACATAATGTGCTTTTAAGAAAATCTTCAATTGTTTTGGATTATAATCATTTAACTGATCATAGGCTTTAATTGCATTTTGCACTTCAAGTATGTCTTTTTTTGGTCTGACAACATGAGCGTTTTCAATAAGCGCTGTTACATGTTCTATATTTAGGGTATTTCCTTCAATAGATAATGATGAATGAATTGTTTTTATTCGATTCTGTTTTCTGAGTTTCGCTTCCGGTTTAACTAATTAACTACTCTGTCAAATACCAAGCGCTTCGGTTATTTGCCCATATAAAGAGAGTATTCTATTAGTTATTTCATATGGTTGTTTCATATATCATGATAGTATCAAATGATACTATCGTCAATCAATTTATTGATCCCCGGTCCCGGAAATGTCTGGCTGACATTCGCTTAACTTGTAATTGCGTCCTGAAGGGATTGGCGTGAAAATTGCTCAAAGGAGCGAAGCGACGACTGCAATTTTCATGATAAAAGCAATTATCAGGTTGAAGAAGTTGTTAGACATTTTCTTTATTGTTCAACTGGAATCATAATCTCTACCTTACATTTATCTGATTCCAGATCCCATATTTTATAGGATTCTATTGTCGGGTATACAGCTTGCTTATATTTACTTTGTGGTAGAAACTCTTCATAAATTCGTTTCCAGATATTTCCTAATACATTATCAGATATTTTCCCTTCTGCAGTAAACACTAACCATTGAGACGCTGGATATACATAATTTTCAAATCCGGTATAATCCTTTTCGCATTCGATACCAACCATATAATCATTTTTACCTTCACTATCAAAGCCGAAACACAGTCCTAAAGTCTCCTGATCTTTTATCCCAAAGCTTTGAATCTTCTCAAAACTACCATCAGCTTTGCATATAGCCCAAGCGCCACCACCTTCAGGTGTCACATGTCTTTTTCCTACCACTTTAAACGATTTCTTTTCCGCTACTTGATAGTTCATTTCAAATACCCCTTTTATTACAAGTGTAAAGTTGAGGCGGGAAAAAAATTTCAAACTTGTTTCAAGTTTTCGTGCCATACTAGGAGTAATGCCATGCATACGTTTAAATGCAACTGAAAATGAATCAGATGACTCATATCCATATTTTATTGCAATGTCGATAACTTTTTCATTTGTATTTTGCAATTCATACGCAGCACGTGTTAATTTTCTTCGCCTAATATATTCAGACAAAGGAATATCAGTTATCTGAACAAAAAAACGCTGAAATACTACAAAAGGGCATGCCATAATTCTACCAATTTCTTCTGTATCTATCTGATCACATAAATTATTTTCAACATAACCGATCACTTGATTCATTTTATCAACCCATTCCAATTATACCTCTCCTTATATTTTGATTATATTCGAACTATAAGGTTCTTACCCGATAATTGCTGTACATTAATTAACGGATCTCTTTTTCTTCCGCCCGAAGACGTGTGTCTAACATTTGCGTAACCTGTATTTTCGTGCCTGTAGGGATTGGCGCATTTTGTGCACCAGGAGCGCAGCGACGCACAAAATGTGCCAAAGAAAATATCAGGTTGAAGCAGTTGTTGGACGAAAATTATTGACTAATAAATAACCGAAAACCGCGCAAATCACTCATTAAATCAAAATGTCGGTCAAGTGTGAATAATTCTAAATCATTATCAATAGTATTTTGGGCAATAATTAATTCTGCTATTCCTACTTTATTAATTCCATTTTTAAGATTCTGTGTTTGCATATAAATTATGGTATTCCAATTAATACTTAATGGAACCTTTGTAATAGTAAGTAATAATTCTTTTAATACATTTTCTTTTTTATGATTTATTGATGGTAGCAACTCTGCAAGAATTAAGTCATTTACACAAATTGTATTCAAATCCAATAATTTATTAAGCGGCAAAGCTTTTTCATTACCTTTAAAATATTCAATCCAAACTGAGGAATCTACTAAAATCATTTTAACGATTCCTCAGTACATTAAGATCAATATCGAGATCCAATTTGCCATAATAATTCTTAATATCTTTTATTTTCTCTTTTTGTATTAAATTCATTAATGCTGTCTTAATAACATCTGTTTTGGTTTGAATATGTGTCAAAGCCATTGCTTCATCAATAAGTGTTTCGGGCAAGTCTAGGGTTGTTCTCATAAACATGTCCTCCTATGCATAATAATAAGTGATTATATATGCATAGTCAAGTTGTATTATATGCATTGTGAATATTTTAAATACTTGTTTTGTAAGGATATATAAGCAACTTCTAGAGAAGGAATTTCAATAAAATTGAATAATTTATGTAATTCTTCTGCACCGAAGGTGTCCGTCCAACATTTGCTTAACCTGTATTTTCGTGCCCGAAAGGGCTTGGCGCAATTTGTGCACCAGGAGCGCAGCGACGCACAAAATGTGCCAAAGAAAATATCAGGTTGAAGCAGTTGTTAGCCATATTTCTTACTTGTCTTGTAGTATAATATCTTCTGTTTTATTATTTATCACACATGTTAATACAATATTCTTTCTGTTGAATAATAATAGATCCTGTAGTTGTTTATTGTTATAAATCATTTGATCGCGTTTATTAATTTGCAATATTTCAGTGCCTGGAGTAATTCCAGCAGTAATTGCGTTGCTATTTTCTATTACTGAAGTGATAATTAGTTTGTTATCATTTGTTTCCCAACCACTTATTCCGTAACTATTATATTGTGCATTTGGTCGACCACAAAGCGACCATGATCCTTTTCGTCCAATGTAAAAGTTCGTGATGAATGCGTGTTTTCGATAGTAGAGGTTTGCAATGTTATTGCCGCGATTATCAATAACAAAGTCAAAGTGTTTTAAATAATCAACGCCAAGATTTCCTTTACGTGAAAATATTACACTATTATTGAGATTGCTTGGTGGATTTGAATCACCGGTGATATTTCTAAAAACCCACATACCATCATCATAACTATTAATATTTACACGATAAGATTCATAATCTTTGTCAAGCGTAATTATTCTTTGATACTTTTTTCTGTCTATACTACTCGCAACAGGGAGCGGAAAGACGATATTTAAGGGAGACCCAGTATCGAATAGAAAGGGGCTCGTGATACCATCAATTGCTATCTGAACATCGGGGCATGATTGATTATTAAAAAATATCTGAATATATTTTGAGTACCCCTTTGGTTTTTCTTTATATAGTAAAATAACGTTTTTTGTGAAAGATATTTCAACATAATATCCCTTGAATACTGATAATCCAATAAAACCATCGAATCCAACTAGTTTAGTGTCAGAATGTAATATAAAAGTTGATACAGGAAAGATTTTTGAGTTTAGTTTAATCGTATCGAGTGCGTAGGCGTCGTATTTTTTTGTTTCGCCCAATAAATAAAGCCTTTCATAGGGTCTAGTTATTTTTGGTAGATTTACAATTTTTGTATTTGTAATTATTCCTTCACAGCCAGTATCAAAAATGAATTTACCAAAAGACCCATCAATATTCGCTACAAGAATTATTCGATTATCCTCAAAGGTAAATGGAAAGCAGTACTCTGGTTCAGGTGCTTTATTTGTATTCGAACATGAAATAAATAGAACAGATACCATGCAAATAAGAACAGTTGTCATGATTAACTTTTTCATATTTTTCTCCTTTTTTATTAAGGCCCGAAGGGTCTGGCTAACATTTGCCTAACCTGTATTTTCGTGCCCGAAAGGGCTTGGCGCATTTTGTGCACTAGGAGCGCAGCGACGCACAAAATGCGCCAAAGAAAATATCAGGTTGAAGCAGTTGTTAGACAAAAAATATTTCTTATATACTTATTGATTTGTATTAGTTTATTCTAAAAAATATATCCTATTCTAATTCCTGTTTTTATAGCATCAAGTAGATCATTGTTAAACGGTTTATCATATATGAAATAACAAACACCAATTATGGGTTCAATTTCAAAATTATTATTGATTTGATATCCAATGGAGAGATCCGATCCAATTCGCAACTTATTATATGTAGTATTTTCAAGTTTAATTATTGATGTTCCAACATTCGGATTAATCCGTATTTGAAAAGATGGTGTAATGCTAAAATTAAAACCAATACCTGTGTAACAGCTTGTATAACTAACACGATGGTCTGAATATCTCAAATTAGTATTTATATATTCTATTGTTCCGTTCACACTGATATATTTAATAAAATACTAGTTTAATGAAAGATCAGGGCATATGCCTGGATCAAATACATCAATTGAATCATTAATTGGTATGATTGCTGATAATCCGAGATTTGCTCTGGTTTCACAAAAAAGAGATGCAAAAAGCATAACCATAGTAATTGAGATTAATAGTCTTTTCATTCTTTAACTCCTTATTGTTGGCTTAACGTAGTGTAATAGTATAATAATTTTCCCGCGCGGAGCGTCTGTCTAACATACGCTTGAGCTGCATTGCCGCGCCCGAAGGGCTTGGCGTGGCAATTGCCGAGCGTAGCGACAGCAATTTCCATGACAAAGGCAATGTCCGCTCGAAGCGATTGTTAGAAACTCTTTGATTGCTTATTTAGCTATCAACTTGAATTGCAAAATAGTATCAAAGTCAATCAGGTCTTTTTTTCTTGTGAGTTTAAAGATACATGGCTTTGATTTTCCGGAGTTCTTTGTTTTCTTTATCAATTCGATTAGTTCTTTGCTGATGTTTAAACCATAAATCTCATTGATATATCTTTCTGGAAAGTAAATAGTTGCTTGGATATAACCATCCCATGCTGACATCCAAACAATTGTTCTTTTTTTGAACTGCACCTTGCATAGCCAAATCTTTGCGTCGTTATAAAAACGCCATTCATATGTTAAGTTGTTGCTTGTGTACAAATCTAGTACTGCTTGATAAACACTGAAGGTATTTCTAAATAGAGACTTTAATACGTCCTCATTGGGATAGATAGCTGGATCATGTAATTGAACAGTGTTATTCATATTTTTACCGTGTTTAAATACTAGTTATCTAAGCCATGATTCTGAATGAATTCTGGTGTTGTATAGACACAATAATCTCTCTTTTCTTCTCAATAATATATTGAAAAGAAATAGTGACAGTATGAGAAACGTGCCGTCATCATTTTGGCTGCCGAAACTTGCTCAAAACGATGGGAATTTCATAATGATAATTCCATGTTTTTATATATAGTTACTATTCAACAATTACGGACGTGTAATGCCAGTATTTTACCATAAAACTTGCTATGAACTGGTAATAAAAGATGACGGTAAGGAAGTAATATGTGAATTTAACTCCAAAAACTCCATAGCTAAATGTAATGATAGTATGAAATGTGGTAAATCCGTGATTATCATGGCCTATGACAGAATTACATTTCAAAAGTAAAAATGGATGGGGAAGGGTTGGCTGAATGAAGGATGATAGGCAATCACGGTAAGTGATGAATACTTAAAGGAAAGGAAACCTTTTTATGATTTTTTTATAGTTCTTTTTTTTTATTCGCGCCGCGGTAGCGGCGTCGTTCTAACATTTGCTTAACCTGCGAGGCGTACATTGGCGCAAAACTTGCCGAGCGAAGCGACAAGCAAGTTTCGTGACAATAGCCGAGTCAGGTTGAAGCAGTTGTTGGACGATTTCTTGTGTTTTTTTTCTTTCAAACTTATAAAACAGAAAATATTTTAAATTACATAAATCATATTAATTTTCGGTTCTATTGCCTCTACAAGTATACTGTATCAGTGTATTAGTTATTGGTCTCGCAAGTTCGGTAAGCCTAATAATATATCAATAATCAACATAATTAGTGCCATTTGTTTTTTAAGAATAGTGACTTTTTGGATCTATTATTCAAGAGAACGCTTGTGAAGAGGTTGGAAAATTATAATGATAAACCTCAAAGTTTATAAAATTGTGGTATTTCAAGGTATATTTATCATGCCGATGTCATTAAAGAATTCTAGAAGTTTGTCAATGAACAATTTTGGTTTGTAATAGAGCCCGTGACCATTAGAAGAAAATGCTGGATTCATTACTAACGTTCCTTTTCCTCCATTTTTAATGAAACTATTGAACATCGATTGAGAAGCAAAACCAGGAATAGATAGATCGTTTGACGAATAAATCCAAAGCGTTGGAATTACATTGCTCTTGCCGTATTCACCGCAGTCAGAGATCCACTTCGAATAAGTTGTAGCCTGTAAAACACTGTTTATACCTATATAATTCGTGCCTCCGGATAAATTAACAGTACCAAGCACCCCATCAACTCTCAGTGTGGAGAATGCTATTGCCGCCCAACCGCCCTGAGAATGACCCATTACTACTATTTTATCAGGAATAATATAAGGTTTTGTTCTCATGTATTCAACCGCGCTCTGCAAATCCTTGGCAGCCTCTATGCCGGTTTCATAAGGCGTCTCTTTCAATTCTGAATCGGGACCGTCTGAGATACCATAACCGCGTCGTACAAGCATCATGACGACATAACCCTTCTGACACAAGGCCTTGCACAATTCTGTATACCCAGTAACTTCAGCGTTGTTTCTTGGTGGGTACGGACCATACCGACCATGTGTCATGATAATTAGTGGATGTGGCAAAGAATCATTAGGCCGCAGTAAACGGTATTCCAACTTATAAATCTTGCCTTCAATAGTTGCAGGATAATGGGAATAGGTGACAGTATAGGATGATTTCGGAAGGTTTATACAACAGATAAGTGTTAAAGTGAATATTAAAATAAATCCGATTAAAATCGTTTTTCGCATCTGTATCATTTGGAATTTGATTCCTCTCTGAGTGGATAAAATAATCGACAATTAAATACTATCATAATAAACTATTATTCAACGTTGTATTATAAAAATGAATTATCTTTTGTTAAAAATACTAGCGAAATGACTAGCTATATATAGTAATATACAAATAACTGCAATTTTAATAAAAGATTATGAAGACTTGTCTATGCTATCGATGCAGTACAGAGTATTTGTGATCAGGGATCTAGTTTTTTTAATCGAATTATTTTATCTTCTGCGCCGTAGACGTCCGTCAAACATTTGCTTAACCTGTATTTTCGTGCCCGTAGGGCTTGGCGCATTTTGTGCACCAGGAGCGCAGCGACGCACAAAATGTGCCAAAGAAAATATCAGGTTGAAGCAGTTGTTAGCTATTACTTTTTTATTTCAATTATCAAACTTGAATCTAATGGGAATAGTAAGACGGACAGAAGTCGGTTCGCCATTTTCATCTTTTGCTGGCTCTGCTACAATATTAGTTAACGCATCAAGAGCAGATTTAATAAAAGCTTTTTCAGATTTATTAAGAATAATAACTTTTACAATTTTTCCATATTTATTTATACACAATTGCAATCTAACAACACCTTCAACATGTTTCCAACGTAGATCCTCGGGATAAATTAATCTGCTTTGAATATCTTGTAATGGCAAAACCGGTCCTTTTTTTAATGCTAATAACATCTACATTTTTTTTACTTTTATTTTCTTTAACATTATTACCATTATAGTACTCTACCTCAAAAGGATAGTTTTGTTCACAATTATCAGACTGAGAGAATATTACAGCTATTAGTACTACGAAATAAATAATTGAGATTGTAATACGTTTCAAGATTAATCCTTTATAAGAAAAGCTACAGTGTAAATATAAAGCATAACCTAATTACATGTTTAATTGACAATTTTAAATATCTGAATGAAAGTATAAAATGCTATTAGTAAAACACCAAGATTAATTCTTTGATTTGAAATATGACATTAAAAAGAACTAAATTGTTTACACTAGCCTCTAACTATTTCAAGGAAAAAAAGTATGCAAGTAATATTAATTATCTCCGCCGCGCGCGCAGCGCCGAGCTAACATTTGCTTGACCTGCATTGCGTCAATTGGCGCGAAACTTGCCGAGCGGAGCGACTGCAAGTTTCGTGACAATAGCAATGTCAGGTCGAAGCAGTTGTTAGGCAAATCTTCTCTTACTTATTCTTATATGCATCTATTAATTTCGCTATATCAAACCTTTTCATGCTTATGTAAGCTTCGGTAACTCGTCTTCGTTGTTGATCTGATCCTTTTTTTAACATCTTTATTAATATTTTGGGTACAATTTGCCAGGAAACACCGAACTTATCTTGAAGCCAACCACATTGTTCAAAATCAGGGTTTGATGATAATTTATTCCAAAAAATAATCGATTTCTTCTTGGTTGCTACATTCAATAGTAAATGAAACTGATGGATTAAAGGTAAACTCTGGACCTGCATTTAATGCTATAAATCGTCTATTTCTTATTTTGAATTCAATGGTAACTATATCACCTTTTTTATGGCCGGTGATATCTTCTGCAACATCTGTATAATAATCTATTCCAAGTAATTTGCTTTGTTTGAAAATGGACAGATAGTAATCGACTGCTTCTTTTGCACAACTGTTAAACCATAAACATGGTGTTGGATTGCTAATCATTATTACTCTCCTTTTACTGGTGAAAATATAAAGAATAAAAAATACCATTGAGAAATGGTGTTAACTCATTGAAGCAATACACTTATAGAATATTATTTTCATTTACTATTGTTATGCAATGAAAAGGATGAGTTAAATAAACAACTTAACAACTACATTTAAAAAAAGTGTTATTCATTTGTTATTCCGCCCGCGCAGCGTGTGCCCAACATACGCTTAACTCGCGAACCGTCAATTGGCGCGAAACTTGCCGAGCGAAGCGAAGAGCAAGTTTTGTGACAATAGGCGAGTCGAGTTGAAGCGATTGTTAGAAATGGTTACTATTCTTTCATTATTATACACACAATATCTCTATGTATTCAGAATCAATTACAATTTTAAAGTAATCATATAACTAATAATCACTATTCGATGAGTTTTTAAGAAACTGAGATGTTTCATTATTTAAATATTGGATTAACTTTAAAAAATGTTTGTGAGTAGTAATGAATTTATGCATTTATTTTATATATATAAAACTAATAATAAAGGCCAGTATACTAATTCCAAAGGACATTAATACGAGATAGTACCATTTGAACTTTTTACTACGAGAAATGAGGCCCATACATAACACAGCAAGTATGGAATCAACAGAAAATCTTCCAAGAAGGTATGGGCTAAGCTTAAGTAAAATAGCTAAAAGAAATAAGCAAAAAATAATGATTGGTAATGAAATTAATAAACCTTTTATAAACGAGCCTTTTTCTTCTACAGTCGAATCTTCCATAAATACCTCCATAATAGTTGTTTTAACAGATCATAATAAAATGCTTGCTATACGTATAAATTCTAAAAAAAAAAACATTGAAAATTACATAGTAAAAAAATGTTTTGTTCTGCAATAAACGTAAACTAAAAAATGCTACTTTACTAATAGTTGAGCATAATGGTTTAATAATCTTATGATGTTTTTTGTGTTTAATTATTTGTGATTACTCTTTTTTGATAGGAATAGAAAAAGCTTTACGACGTGTAAGCACAAAAAAGGAACTCTGATATTGATATCTTACCCGCGACACGAATGTGGCGTCGTTCTAACATTTGCTTAACCTGTATTTTCGTGCCCGTAGGGCTTGGCGCATTTTGTGCACCAGGAGCGCAGCGACGCACAAAATGTGCCAAAGAAAATATCAGGTTGAAGCAGTTGTTAGCTATTTTTTTGAATTCTATTTAATTCAATATTTAATGCACCAATTGAAATAAATATTTCCTGTAATGAAAGTAAAAGTGAAATAAAAATTGTTATTAAACTTAGTCCAAACACTATTTCTGCTGGAATAATCCATTTAACAAATATTAAAAACATGCTGATTACGCAGAATAAAAAGCTGAGTACACCAAAAAGCTGCGTATACTTAATAAGCCGAAGACGTATTTGAAAATTATTGATTTGTTTTAATACATTGCTGTCATTTTTTCGTTCATATTGTTCAATTAATTGTCGAATTAACCCAGCAAGTGCAAGAAACTTATTAGTATAAGCCAAGATTAGTAGCGAAATTGCAGAAAAAAGTAGAGCAGGGGTACTGATTGAAAAATCCATATTTCCTCCTCTTTAATAAACGATTATTTTTTGTAGGTGTACTCAGACTTTGACCATTTATTTTGTGTGAGCATGTACACTTCTAATATGTTATTGTTCTTGATCTTTATCTTCATAAACGTGTTGTATTGTGCAGGTTTTTCTATTACAAAGTAAAGTTCTTGGTTGTCAGCAACATAGTAGGCAACAACGTTAAGGAAATACTCACTAGTAACTATTATCTCTTGGTATTGATTACGAGATATCTCGATCCATCTTTTTTCTTGGTCGTACTGAGCTTGATCAACAGCAAGATATTTCCCGGAAAAAGTATCTTGTGAATATATTCTTGGAAAAAATAGTAAGAAGATCATGAGTGATACATAATATTTACGCATTACTAAATGATATCCAAATGTTTACTACTTGACAATACAGTAAAGTACTAGTGAATAAGCTTAACCCTAATTGTAAAACTTTTAAAAGGTAATAATCTAAATAATAATCCTCGCGCGCGAAGCGTCGAGCTAACATTTGCTTAACCTGTATTTTCGTGCCCGAAAGGGCTTGGCGTATTTTGTGCACCAGGAGCGTAGCGACGCACAAAATGTGCCAAAGAAAATATCAGGTTGAAGCAGTTGTTAGTCGAATTCTTTTTTATCTAATGCTATTCCAGTGTATTTTCTATAATTATCAAAGTCATTATCTAGGGTAAGAATAGAAAAATTACTGTTGAAGGCTACTGCGCAAATCAAATAATCAATATGTGATCCTTGTATTCCATTCATACGGCATTTATTATAAAACTTTGCGGCTAACTCATAATCTTCTGTTTCTATTGACCAATCAGAAAATACAGACAATTTATTCTGCATTTCTATGAATTTTGATTCATTAGGAATCCCACTTAATATTTCCTGCCGTATTGGACCAATCATTACACACCGTAAATCTCTTACTATTTCTGAAAGATAATTTATTAACTTTAATTCATATTCTGTTTTATCTTTTTTTCGGAAAGCTAAGGACCATACAGATGTATCAATAATAACTCTCATTTACCTTGATCTCATTTTTTTATAATCATAGTTTTCATCGAATTCTATTTTTCCAAATAGACTGATAACATCTTCAGCTTTTCTTCGTTGGATAAACTCTTCCAAGGCTGCGTTAACAGTATCCTTTTTTGAGCGAAAACCACCAATTTCTAATGCATTATTGAGAAGCTGATCATTTATTGCCAGATTAGTTGCCATGATTATCACCTCTACATATAGTTTACACATAGCCGTGTGTAAAGTCAATGTTTGTGATGTAAACTTGCAGACGACGATAAGTCTTTATAATGTATATACTTATTAATTCTGTTTAATGTTTATTGCTTTTCTTTTTCTGCCGCCCGTAGGGTCCGACTAACATATGCTTAACCGGTAATTTCGTGCCCGAAAGGGCTTGGCGCATTTTGTGCATCAGGAGCGCAGCGACGCACAAAATGTGCCAAAGAAAATATCAGGTTGAAGCAGTTGTTAGCTGCATCTTGATTTAACCTGCAAACCCGCCAATACGTGAATAGCAATTATTTGGGTTGTGATCAAATTTCTTACCAAAAACCATTCTGTATATTCTTTTTATTTCTTTATATCCATTCTTTATTAAAAAATTGTATGCAGTTTTATTTTCTTCTGGGATGTATATCCTTTTATCTTCTTTAATTCTTTCTCCTAATAACGCTATGCCGGCTTCCTCAGTAGTAGCGGTTACTCCACTATCACCAAATTGTGGCAAATAAAAGCCTTGAATTGAACCTTTACTAATATATACATATCCATTAGTAAGTATCGGTTTCAATAAATCTGTACGGTTTTCACCAGAAGTAATCATGTCAATGTTAATAATGTCCTCATAATGTTCTAATTTTGCTTTTTTTATATATTTATTGGTTTGCGCCTTGGAATTGTAGTCTTCAGATTTAACCATAATTATATACATTGACTCATCAATAAACCCTAATCGTTTGTATACTGGATACCCTTGATCCGTTGCTGTCAGTGTTATTGTTTGGCAGTTACATGCTTCAGTAAGATACTTTACTCTGTCTTGAACGATAATTGTTCCAATTCCTTTTCGTTGTTGATTCTTTGAAACAATTATATGAGCCAGCCAACCTGTTTTATTAAATGCTATGCCGGTACCAATGCCAAGTATTTCGCTTTCGTTGTTTACGACCTTAATGCATTTGCAGCATTCAGTTTTCAAATAATGCTCATGTATTTCTGTAATGCTAGGCCATTCTTCTGGTTTAACACTATTTAATAATGAAACATCGCTACTTGTAAGGTCTAAAACAGAAATGTTGTTCATTTATTCTTCTCCGCGCCCGCAGGGTTCAGCTAACATTTGCTTAACCTGTATTTTCGTGCCCGAAAGGGCTTGGCGCATTTTGTGCACCAGGAGCGAAGCGACGCACAAAATGTGCCAAAGAAAATATCAGGTTGAAGCAGTTGTTAGTCGATTTTTTTTATTTCTTCCCATAAATGTCTTGGTGATCACCAATATTAACCAGAATTATTTCTTTCTCTGTAACAATAAATTCCATTGATATTCTGTAGGAAAGATTTATCGAAACAGAATATCCTTCAAATGAACTTGTTTTAAATTGATGCAATCGTAATGAAGGATGATAAGGATTAATTTCCAGAAGTTGTAAAGTCTTTGAATATTGTTTTAAGAGCTCTGGATGTTTTTTAAGAAACTTTTTGACCTTTTCTTCATATGAAAAAGGAAAAATTAGCTTATACATTACTAACTCGTTTTAGATGTTCTTCAATTGATCCAGTAAAAAAATTGCCAGATGCTATCTCATTTTTTGATTCCTGAATTGCAGCATCCAATTCCAATTCTCGTAATTGGTTGTATTCAGCAATAGGAAGAATCACATACTTTTCAATTCCACGAACAGTAATAACTACACCATTATTATCTGAAACCAATTCATCTATTGCAGTTATACCTTTAACCTTGAGGTCGTTTGCAGTAATTTGACTAACCATAATAATCCTCCTTTATTTATAATACTATTAATAGTACTATAAAACAAGCGATTAAATATAGGTTTTACAGTATTCAAATAGAGGCGATCTTTAACTCTTTATATTATATAGATTTATAATGTTGTAAATAAATTTTTGCGGAATCATTTCAATTATTCCTCGCGCGCCGAAGGCGTCCGACTAACATACGCTTGAGCTGCATTGCCGGCCCGAAGGGCTTGGCGTAAAACTTGCCGAGCGAAGCGACAGCAAGGTTTATGACAAAGGCAATGTCCGCTCGAAGCGATTGTTAGAATCTCTTCGTCTCTTATTTAATGCTTTTATTAAACCAATAACCAATATGTCCTGGCGGTGAATCTATTGATGTCGATACAACATAGTATCCAAGTGATTCATAAAACTCTTTCGTTTTGAATTGTTCAAATGTTCCTAACGAAGAAATTATGCAGCCATACTCCTTGGCTTTCTTTTCGACTAATTCTATTAATTGTTTCCCAAGTCCTTTCTTTCTATGATCAGATCGAATCCATATAGTGTTAATACATACCGTATTATATCTGGTCATTGCCAAGATACCACCAATAGGTTCTCCCTTTTGGTCACGAACGATATAATTGATATGCCGAATGTTCTCTTCCGGAAGATAATCCTTATCGAATAATTTCATATTATCTTCTATCCATTCAATATCATGCGTGTTTGCAGGTACTATTTCAAAAGAGTCATTATTAGCGTTTTGAATAAACATCGTTAATTCCTTTAATAAAAATGTTTTATTAAGTGATTAATAAGCAGTGACAAGAGTGTTATTTCTTTTCAAATGTTTTTTGAAAAGATGGATGACAGAGTGAGAAAGAAACGTTCATCACCCTGGCGGCCGTAACACGCTCAAAGTAACGGGAATTCATTGTGATAATTCCATGTATTTTTATATCGTTAATGTTTACTATGAACGGGTTCCATAACGATTTTACCATACTAACAACACCTATACGGATAGAATTTTGTTTGGTTTTTAAATGATATCTGTTAGATCTCCAAAAACTCCATATACAGATATAGTTAATCTTAATAAATTAGTATGAACATCAATCCGTAATTACTTATTGAAATACGTTAACCAGCTGGTTAACCGGTGTTTGTGCAGAATAGGAATGAGATGATAATCACTTATTATTATTCTTACCCGCGCCACGAAAGTGGCGTCGTTCTAACATTTGCTTAACCTGTATTTTCGTGCCCGAAAGGGCTTGGCGCATTTTGTGCGTAAGGAGCGCAGCGACAGCACAAAATGTGACAAAGAAAATATCAGGTTGAAGCATTTGTTAGAAAATGCCCTTTCTCTGTACATCTAATGGTCGTAGTTAATTCATGGTTAACGCCGCAACCATTGAGCGCTCTTCAGGCCGATTCCTCATTGTCCCGAGGGAGGGCAATGTCCTCGGCCTCTTCGCGCGCAATGGTTGCTCAACGCGCTTATGACTATTAAGTGCCCATTCAAACCAAATCAGCCGCTTTAATTGTTCCTAATGGCTTCAGGAAGTCCCGCGCCGCGTTAAGCGGCGTCGTTCTAACATTTGCTTAACCTGCGAGGCGTTTTGGCGCGATTCTTGCCGAGGAGCGAAGCGACGATAAGCAAGAATCGTGACATAGCCGAGTCAGGTTGAAGCAGTTGTTAGGTTTCTCTTACTCAAGTTCTTTTATTTTATCATCAATTTTTGGATCATTTTTATAAAACTCTTTTACAAGTTTATAATATTTCAATGCTTCTGGTTTATTCTGAATATTATAAAATGATGTGGCAAGTAAATAGTATGAGTCATACTTTAAATTCGAGTTTGTATTCTCATAAATAGTTGCAGCTTTTTTTAAGTAATCCACTGCATCAGAATATTTCTGTTGATTCACATAAACAGATCCAATTCCATAATATGATTCTGGATCTTCTGAGTCTAGAGTTGTTACCTTCTTATATTGAGTTAAAGCATCTTCTTCCCTATTGGTTATGGCTAGTAGATTACCATAGTTAATCAATGTATATGTATTATCTGAATAAAGTGATAGAGATTTTGTATACATCTCTTCTGCTTTATCGTATTTCTGTTGTCTTTGATATACCACTCCTAAAATATCGTATGCATCTATAAACTTTGGATCTATTTTAATAGCTGATTTTAAGTATTTCTCTGCAGGTTTGTAATTGTTAAAAAGGAAGAAAGTTCTACCTTCATTGAATTCTGATAATGCATTTCTATTTGTGGTTGATGTATTAAACTTCTCTTTACTTTGGTTATCACCTGCATTTTGTGTTGAACTGTTCGACAGTATTAAACCAATACATAAAACGAACATGACAATCTTTTTCATAAATACTCCTTAAGTAAACTATTTAACACCGTATACACGGTAGTTATTTAAAAACTAAGAAACCAATGTTTTTCTTCTTTTCTTGCGCCGCGTGAGCGGTGTCAACCTAACATTTGCTTAACCTGCGAAAACCGAAGGTTTGAGACAGGTTGAAGCAGTTGTTAGGAAAATTTAAAGCTTGTCTAATCTATATACAACAGAAACGAACTCGCCATTACGGAATGTATCTTTATCAATAGCATCAATTTTCTCAATCATTTCTTCAAAGGAGTCGATGTTATAATGCTTTTGTAGGTATTCAATTCCTTCGCAATACAGAAATGATTTCTTGCAAAAATAATTGATATATTTTGTACTCTTATTAACATTTATGTTTTTCACACATGTTAATAATTTTTGTATAACCACATAATTAAGTGGTTCATCACTATGTGATGAAACTATCTTAAAGGAGTTATTAACTTGGTTTACTAATTTCTCGAGGCTTTTAATATATACAGGAATCTTTAATGACTCTTTGAGACAAATCCATACATGATTAGATACATTATCACCACAATATAGTAAATGATTCTTATCATCTTTGAAACATACCGATCCTTTTGTATGACCCGGTGTCTCTATTACTTTAATTTTTGTATCTCCAAGATCAATTACATCACCATCTTTTATGTTATTAACCTGTGGCATCCTTGTTTTAATATTACTCAAATAATGCATTTTTTCTTCTTTGCTAATGCTTTTTGAAAGGAAAAAAACATATAATATGTACTTAAAAATTATATTACTATTCAACTTCATAAGCTTTACATCATCATGGTTTATATATACCGAAGAAAAAAGACTATTCATTTGTATATGGTCTAAATGTCCGTGTGTGTTAGCAACAATAAGTGGTTTATCTGTTAATGAAGAAATAGTCTGTAATAAATCGCTGCAACCAAAACCAGTATCAATTAATAGTGCTCGATCTGAACCAATAACTAGTGTGCAAAATACGTTACTTGATTCATGTATATGATAAACCGAGTCATTAAGTTTAATAATCTTATTCATTGTCTTCCTCGCGCCGCACCAGCGGCGTCGTCCTAACATACGCTTAACCTGCGAGGCGTAATGGCGCGATTCTTGCCGAGGAGCGAAGCGACGACGAGCAAGAATCGTGACATAGCCGAGTCAGGTTAAGCGTATGTTATGCACTTCATTTTTTATAAAATATTCTGTATTTGATCGTATTTATCTTTGAGTTTTATTTGTCCCTTTTCACTCATCTTATTCCAATCTCTTTTTATTTTATCTTTTATCCAATTAATTCCTTGATCTATATCCATATTCATTTCTTTATATACGACATAGAACAATGATCCAATTTCAGTAATATGTGCCATTGCATCTGCATCTGCAACACATATTTCTTCTGGAGTTCCCTTTGGATTATTTACACTTCCGCGATGATTCATAATACATTTTTTGATTATTTCTATTTTCTTGTCCGGATAATTATATGATCTTAGAATAGTATCAGCCTCATCTGCACCATAAATATGATGTTCTTTTCGTTTTTTTTCATCTTTTATACCAGCAAGATCATGTAATAATATAGCAATGATAACGATTTCAGTATCAGCGTTATATTCTATTGCTAATTCTTGCCCAATTATTAACATTGGCTTTATATGATGCGACCAGATGCCATATCCAAAGTTATTATTATCAGACTTACAAGCTTCTTCAACAAGTGTAGCAATTTTACTAATTATTAAATCATTCATGTCAGTAATTCCTTCGAAAAATGAGCAGCCCTGTTGACGTATAAATAATGTTAGTAATGCTCGACACATTCGATAGCATTAAATAATTGACCTTTATGTTGTTGGTTAACAACATTTTATTTTTACTACAACACAATATTCTAACGATCTATCAGTATTAATCTGCTTTTTATTATCTCTTCGGCGCCGAAGGCGTCTGCATAACATTTGCTTAACCTGTATTTTCGTGCCCGAAGGGCTTGGCGCATTTTGTGCACCAGGAGCGTAGCGATGCACAAAATGTGCCAAAGAAAATATCAGGTTGAAGCAGTTGTTAGCTGAAATTTCTATTTCTAATTATTTCGATATATTCTTCTTTGCTTTTATAATTTTCAGTGATTTCAGGTTCTTCAAAGTACTTATTTAAGGTTATTACTGTCTCTTTATTGAATTTATAATGATTTAATCCTATTTCTTTTTGTCGATTATCCATGTATTGAATTTGCTGTTCTAATTCAATTGGAAAGTAAATTAATGATGCGGTAAAACCGTGATTAATAAAGCGATTAATAATTTCCTCTCGATTTGATCTCTTCCAAAATCCAAAATCTAATGCGATATTATTATTACTGTTATTTTTTAATATTTGTTCTGATACTCTATATATTTGCTCTGTACATCGCAATAAATTTTTATCAAATATTAATCGATCTTCAGTTTCCTCATAAAGTTGTAACATCCAATCATCTGCTGAAAATGTATAATAGTTATACTGTTTTTCCAGTAAACGGGTGAATGTTGATTTTCCTGAACATACTTTTCCGCAGCACAAAACAATCTCTGCCAAAACAACAACTCCTTAATAACTTAAAATACTGGTTAATGTAATGGATAAATTATATTTTATTTTAATAATATTATTCAACTATTGTGCTCCGCGAAGCGGAGTCCAGCTAACATTTGCTTGACCTGCTTTGCCGGCCCGAAGGGCTTGGCGTAAAACTTGCCGAGCGTAGCGACATCAAGTTTTATGACAAAGGCAATGTCAGGTCGAAGCAGTTGTTAGCTTTTTTTTGTATTAACCAACCATGATTTCTTTTGCTTTTTGTAAATCGTTGCAAAAGAAATAATCTTTTAAAGAACTACTTTTCATATATTTCATTAATTTTACTTTTGTAAGACCATGAACACCAACAATTCCAAGGCGTTTCATTTTGTGATTATTAGTATTAACAAGTGCAATGACTTCATTAAATATATTATTTGTTACTTTTACATCTTCTAGATGCATAATTATATATTCGCGGCCAATAATTTCATTAATTAATTGTTGAACTTTACTTGCTTTATAAAGAAAATCTGTGTCGTTTGTAGTTCCGTCAAGCTCGATATAATAAATATCAACGTTGTTAAAAGACACTGGATAGAAATATTTATTTCTCATATAAATCGTATCTCATAGCCTTTTTTAGTATTTCCACTAAAACCAATCGATTCATAAAACTTATGTGCTTCAATACGTTTTATATTACTTAATAGTACGACTTTATAACAATTTTTCGTTTTTGCAATCTCGATCGCCTTGATCATGATTTCTTTACCTATTCCCATTCTTCGGTATTCTTTTTTTGTAATAACATTCTCAATTACACCGTATGGTCTTCCAGAGCGTGTTAAATTTGGAATGATCGCAATATTACATGTTGCTATGATTTCATTATTCTCAACCGCCACAATATACGAAATATTGCATTCATTTATGCTTTTATTCCATATTGAGTCTGCGGTATTTAGATCTATTGAACTATCTTCAGGATTTAATTCTTCATACAATTTTAGTATTTGCAGTAAATCACTACTGGAAGCTACTCGGATTGTCATTTATTTTATTCCTCGGGCGCCGAAGGCGTCAAGCTAACATTTGCTTGACCTGCATTGCGTCAATTGGCGCGAAACTTGCTGAGCGAAGCGATTGCAAGTTTCGTGACAATAGCAATGTCAGGTCGAAGCAGTTGTTAGCTTCTTGTCTCTTATTATTAATCCACCCTTAACAAACCATGATATTCCGAATGCTGTTAAAATTATAGTTTCGAGGATTAATATAATATGAGACTTATTTATGAATCTTTTTGAGGTAAAAAGTAAAACAATCAAAATGCCAATTAATCCTGTTAAAATGACAGCTCCACTTATTCGATAAATAATATTCCGATAATATTTCTGACTTTTTCCAATTATTTGTTCTTTTGATTTCGTGAAGAGAAATAGTGAGTTATAAGCGAGCAATGTGAAGAATAATCCAGCAGATGAATAGTGAATAATGCTAGTTTGGGAATTGTTAAGAAGCAAAAAACTTACTTTTTCAGTGACTTCAATATTTTCACAGGGAAATAAAGCTATGCAAATCCCACTAACACCAATTAATATTGTGATTATATTATCTAAAAGATCATAACCTTTATAGGTAATCAGAAATGCAGAAAATGTGATTAATACTCCTAAAAAAATATCTCGGAAATTTGTGTAGTAGTACATACTAATAGATTCTAGGACCTTTTTATTATTAACAATCAAACTCCATGCAAAGCACATTACTGGTAATAGCATGCCTAATATACCGATTAATGTACGTAAATTCATATACGATATTACAATACTTTTATTTCTACGCATTATTGGTCCTTGGAACTTTTCTAGTGTGTTAAATAATTTACTATCGAAATGTATAAAAAAATCCGCCGCGCGCGCAGCGTCGAGCTAACATTTGCTTGACCTGCATTGCGTCAATTGGCGCGAAACTTGCCGAGCGAAGCGACTGCAAGTTTCGTGACAATAGCAATGTCAGGTCGAAGCAGTTGTTAGCTTTTTTTTCCTTTTCTTTTCATTTCGCGAATTTCATTCTCATAACCAGTATTTGATAGAACATTTATTCCTTTTTGATCCAGAATGGCAGACACGCATGTATCATTCCATTTACTGCCTTTGTATATTTCAAGAACTTCAATTGTTATTTTATTAACTTTTCTTTGAAGATTTATTGTTGAAAATTCTACAATATCTCTAAACTCATATTCACATAGTTTAGTATGCTTATCATCGTATAGAGCTATTCGTTTTAATCTACTGTTTTGCTTAAATAGCTGTTGCTTTTCAATATCTACATAGCCATTAAGGATAACAATAACATTTGATGAATTTATTAATTCTATGTATATCTTCTCACCAACATTTTTACTGTTATTTGCAACCCAAGGATATGATTGATAGTTCCATATATAATCAGGACTTTCTTTTGAATCTGGTATAATAAAACGTTCAATCATGTTTACTGGCTTGTAATTTATTATTTGATTACTTATTTGTTCACTATAAAAACTGCTCGCATCTATTTTTTTTATACCGCAGTGATTGTACATTTCATCTGACGACTGATGATATTTATTAATTGTATTAATGTTCTTTAATTGATCAGCATCAAAGAATACTGAATATCCACCACCGTATATATAAAAATACATTCGGCCTAATAAGTAGATAAATGGGAAACCATTTTCATTTATACAATTTTCATTATTGCTGATTTCTTGATAGTATAATAGCCCGTCTTTTTTACTATTATCATATCCAAGAAAGTAACCATGATTATTATATATACAAAGTTTATTCTCAATGTTAATTGCTAAGTAACTATTAATACCAAATAAATCATCAGCAGATGCATGGCAAATGATTAAAACTATAAATGCTAATGATACTATTTTTTTCATGATTCTTTTCTCTTTCTCCGCCGCGCGCGCAGCGCCGAGCTAACATTTGCTTAACCTGTATTTTCGTGCCCGTAGGGCTTGGCGCATTTTGTGCACCAGGAGCGAAGCGACGCACAAAATGTGCCAAAGAAAATATCAGGTTGAAGCAGTTGTTAGAAAAGTTTCTCTTTATACATCTCTATTTGTTCTAGTTTGTTGAAATCTAAAGTCCATCTATATGGGTTTAATCTATTGTTAGATACACCACCAAATATATGAATTCTATTTGTTTTATTACAATAACTTACAATCCCTTCATTGATGTCATGGGGTAAACCTTGAATATATAGATCATTAAATGAATTTTTATTATGTCATAATAGATAATCGATCGACATATCTCCATGCCATTATATGAACCAAGAAGGAAGAATGCCTTTTTATAACGATCTATATATACTGCTTTTGAAAAAGTCCGACCCACAAATTCGTTGCATTTCTTATTTATCAAGTGATTGTCATGTTTATTCACAAGAATATAGTCACTATGGCAAATTGGTATTTGATCTGATGTAAATCCAGAGAAAATCAGTGCTTGACTATTTGGTAGGTCTATTGTTGTCGATCCAGTCTTAAAAGTTATACGGGGATCTGCTTTTCTGACAATACAATTTTTATTCTCAATCGAGAATGAATTAAGATCGGACGGATTTGAACCTAATCCACCGTAATAATTTATTGACTTATGTACTTCATCATTGTAACAAGAAAAACGAGCATTAAGGTTAGGTGTATTAACCTTTTCTAATGTTTTTGAAGTCAAATCATAAATGATGATCTCGTTATATTTTTTTGTTGATCCTCGATCTGTCCATGAGAGCCCGCCAATTATATACAACTTGTTATCAATAAGGAACATTTCATGGTTTATTCGAGGGGCGATGTTCAGGAATGATGTATTACTAACCGTTAATGTCTTTAGATCAATTTCAATTAATTCATTTGTTGGTATGAAATTATCGTGTAAACCACCAAATATATAAAGAGTTGAATTTGATCGATCAATGCAACTTGCTGCTGCAGCTCTTACAAAAGGGTGTGACGCATCATAAAGTTCATAATCCCAATAATCCGCAAGTTCTATATTTATTGTTTTCATAATATTCTTCTGCCCGCGCGCAGCGCCGTTCTAACATACGCTTGAGCTGCATTGCCGGCCCGAAGGGCTTGGCATAAAACTTGCCAAGCGAAGCGACAGCAAGTTTTATGCCAAAGGCAATGTCCGCTCGAAGCGATTGTTAGATTTATTCTTCAATTTTATTAAGTACAACTTCTCGTATAGTGTTATTATCATTAACAATTATGGTTTTAATCAAACCGATTTGATAACCATATATATATTTAATATGATAATTGTTTAAGGCTGGTCTTCGTTGTCCATGATAAATATCATGTTTTTCATCTATTTCAATAACTAAACAGTTAATTACATCATTATTAAACGGTATCTTATCAAAACTTTCCGACTTTTTAACCCCATATATATTTTCAATAGTACCGTCTTTATCTAACAATTTTTTATGGTATTCACTATCTTTTTCGGTTATATATTCAATTGAATATTCTTTTTCTCCATTACTTGTTGCTATTTCACTTTTATTAATATGAACAAAATGATCATTAGCAATAATTAACTTTTCATTTTGCTCGATAGAACTATTATCTTGTAACACCTTTTTTGAAGAAAAAGTAATTGTGCCATCTGATATAGAATATTTCATATTAAGTATGAAAACAAGTTTGTTCCCTTGAGTGCATGTGTAGTGATATGTTTTATTTAAACATGACTGTGGCATAATATAGTCATTGATATTTGATGAAGTATTTGTAATTTTATTTGTTGTAGCACAACCTATGGAAATAATAGAAAGAGTTGTTATAAGCAATGTAATAAGTATTTTCAACGTCTATTCCTTTCTGCGCCGCGAAAGCGGCGTCAATCTAACATTTGCTTAACCTGCGAGGCGTAATTGGCGCACTTTTTGCCGAGGAGCGAAGCGACGACTAGCAAAAAGTGTGACAATAGCAATGTCAGGTTGAAGCAGTTGTTGGGCGATTTTATTTTAAATAACACTTCCATCTCTATTAACTTCAGGAATCTCTTTTATATGATCAAATGATTTTATATTAAAGAACCATAACATGTTTTGTGCAAGATCAGTTGGCAATAAACAATCAAATTGTTTTGCTTGATTTCCATTCTCGATAAATATCCTAACAGTGACTTCATTATCATTTTTCTTCATTATACTAGGAACAAAATAATATTTATAATTTATACCAGGATAGGTAGAAAATGGTTTACTTTGTATTATTTTTAATATTGAATTATATGAGTTTTTCATTATACCGATTCTAAAGTATTTTTTTATGGATTCAATCTCAATTCCAATAATTGCATAATATTTATCTTCAAAATTATAAGTTGTTACAATTTCTGGTAATTGATTACTATTATCACGCATATCGTATTTCCTCGTTTGTAATTTTCTATTTCTTAAAAACTATTACTATTTTTTAACACAATTTATACCTACTTATAAATAACTAAGAGCATTGTGATGAAAACTACTTAATCAGAATTTCAAATACTTAATATATAAAAATCTTTTCAAAGGTTTCGTTTTATCAACTACCCTGCTGTTAGTTTTATATATAATAGTCATCTTCATGTATTTTTTTGCGCGCGCGAAGCGCGTCCGCCCAACATTGGCTTAACCTGTATTTTCGTGCCCGTAGGGCTTGGCGCATTTTGTGCACCAGGAGCGCAGCGACGCACAAAATGTGCCAAAGAAAATATCAGGTTGAAGCAGTTGTTAGGAAAATATTCCTCTTCAATATATTTTCTCAATTATTCTTTTTTTAATACTTTTCCACGGCCTTGACGACACAATACGAATATCAGAACCTTTTGCTTCTTGTATTAACCAGTTATTATATTTCTGACTTAATTCTGCTCTGTCTTCTTGTATTGATCCTTCTCTTTTTTGATAATTATTTATTATTTGATTTGTACTATTTTCTGTTATTATACAACACCTTACTCTATTTCCAATTTCTGAGTTATTTATTAGCTTTTTACATAAATTGGGTGAGATAAAATCTCCTTCCAATATCATTGGTCTATTTTCTTCAAGATGATTCATTACAACTAACTCAAGAAGCTGAGATAACTCATTAGTGTATGAAATCATTATTTCTAGTTTTTTATCCATTGTTTGTTTTATGGCTTCATTAAAATGATTTTTCCAATAATGAAATACGGGATAATCACTTTCTTTTGTTGCGTTTTCAACAAGACATTGGAAATCATCAACTTGTACGACATTTATTTTATAATACTTGCTTAACTGATATGCCGCAGTTGTTTTCCCTGTACCGCTTGCACCACCGAGTAATAAAATATCAAATGATCTTTTGTGACTAAACATATAATTTCCTAAGAATACATTACATATGGGTGACGTAATTATACTTTGCCTGATTTATTATTTTTTCTATGACCGCGCCGAAGGCGTCGTCCTAACATGAGCTTAACCTGCGAGGCGTCATGGCGCGATTCTTGCCGAGGCGCAAAGCGCCGACAAGCAAGAATTGTGACATAGCCGAGTCAGGTTGAAGCATTTGTTAGAAAATGCCCTTTCTTCGTACGTCTAATGGTCGTAATTAATTCATGGTTAACGCCGCAACCATTGAGCGCTCTTTAGGCCGATTCCTCATTGTCCCGAGGGAGGGCAATGTCCTCGGCCTCTTCGCGCGCAATGGTTGCTCAACGTGCTTATGACTATGATGTGCCCATTCAGACCAAATCAGCCGCTTTAATTGTTCCTAATGGTTTCAGGAAGTCCCGCGCCGCGTTAAGCGGTGTCGTTCTAACATGAGCTTAACCTGCGAGGCGTCATGGCGCGATTCTTGCCGAGGCGCAAAGCGCCGACAAGCAAGAATCGTGACATAGCCGAGTCAGGTTGAAGTATTTGTTAGAAAATGCCATTACTTAGTACGTCTAATAGTCGTAATTAATAATGGTTAACGCCGCAACCATTGAGCGCTCTTCAGGCCGATTCCTCATTGTCCCGAGGGAGGGCAATGTCCTCGGCCTCTTCGCGCGCAATGGTTGCTCAACGTGCTTAGTACTACAACGTGCCCATTCAGTTCAAATAATTTGCTTTATTTTATCTTCCTGACTTCAGGAAGTCCCGCGCCGCGCCAGCGGCGTCGTTCTAACATTTGCTTAACCTGTATTTTCGTGCCCGTAGGGCTTGGCGCATTTTGTGCACCAAGAGCGCAGCGATGCACAAAATGTGCCAAAGAAAATATCAGGTTGAAGCAGTTGTTAGGCATCTTCAAAAATCATGATCGCTATATTCATTCCAGAGTAGGTTCTTATAATGATAATTAGTCTCCTCGAATAATAATTCTATACAATCAAGTCCATGCTTTAGCTGGGAGCGCAATTGGAATTTTAGGTATTCTTTTTTTGATAGAAAGTCAGGAATAGATCTTTTACTTCCCGCTAACAGAGGTAGTTTTGCTAATTCACTATCAGAAGGAAGTTTACTTTGGCTTAGTAATTTCCCCGCGAGTATCGCAGGTTTTAAGTATTCATTTTTATACATTTCTCCTCTTTCCCAGACACTATTGAAATATCCTTTTATTGATAATATTTGTTCTAGCATTGTTGCTGCTTTCATATAATCACTTTCAGGAGGTTCTCCATCTAGGATATATTTGATACTTGATAGAATTCGTGCGATATCGCAGGCACCATATAAACGCTTTGGGAAATGAGAGATATAAAACAAATGTTTTTCATTTCCTGGCATTGCATTACTTGCGGGAATATTCACTCTCACTGTGGCTTTGTTTTTCTTCCAATTCGGTTTTTCAATATTCAAAACAGTTTTAATGTAATCCTGTAGCCACAAGTAATAAATTGTAAGATCAGAAGAGTTTATACTACAGTATGTTAATAAAATTGGAGTAATAAAAATTTCTGCATAGAGTAGGGTCGATATTGGCATATCAAATTGAACGATTTTGTTATTAACTATAATATTTTTTTCGGTACCTTTTATTTGTAATAGCAATGTATTCCCTGTTTCAGTTTTGTTTTGAAACAGTTCAATTTCCATGTCGATGCCATAATCTCTACCGGTTTTTTCTCTGAATTCCCATTCTCGTGGAAATGCTAATGGTATGATTTTTCTTGCTTGTGTATCAATTTCGTGTGAATCAATTCTCATAGATCCTTCTTCTGCGCCCGCAGGGTCTGCCTAACATTTGCTTAACCTGTATTTTCGTGCCCGTAGGGCTTGGCGCATTTTGTGCACCAGGAGCGCAGCGACGCACAAAATGTGCCAAAGAAAATATCAGGTTGAAGCAGTTGTTAGATTTTTTCTTAATTTGTAACTATCGCTTTCAAGGGATAGCTTATAGACTCGGACGGTTTTAGTATTTATATATTTTAATATTTCTTGTGTGATGTTATTACTTGCTTTACAACCAATCATAATCTCAACTATGTCTGCATTATTAAAATGAATATATTTATTTTTCATATCCTCCTCGGTAAGAATACATCGAAACTCATTCTCATATTTCCATTCGGAACTTTTTGTTAGTAAAAAATTACGGAAACGACTTAAATCACCGTTTAGAAAGTCATGCCGTTTTGGCATTTTTTTACTGTATTTAACTTTTTCTATGAGAACATGATCACTACCAGTAACTGTCCCCTTTAGATCGTTTTTATTTACTTGTAAATAATAATTCTTCCCAGCTTGTTTAATACTATATCCGATACAAATACCTTGATGTTTATTTGCATAATGTGACCACATTAACATATTCTCTGGGTTTGTTGTAAAACACAAGATACGTGCATTTTTTATTTGCTTATCTGATACTGAGTTAATAATATTTAACAAGTTAATTTGGCCTTCACGATATAATTTTAGATTTCTGCTAATTAAATAATGAGATAGACCTTTTCGTATTAGGTAATCATGATAATCTTTTTTTGAGTATTGTTTAACAAGATTTAAACGGCAATCGAAGGGATCATTAAATTCAAGTGGAGCTGAAAACTTATGAAGATTTTCCTTAAGAATCTTCTTGATTAAGGATATATCTGATACGTTGTAATATTTGTATAGAATCATTCTTATCCTCGGCCCGAAGGGTCAATCTAACATTTGCTTAACCTGTATTTTCGCGCCCGAAAGGGCTTGGCGCTTTTTGTGCACCAGGAGCGCAGCGACGCACAAAATGTGCCAAAGAAAATATCAGGTTGAAGCAGTTGTTAGTTTATTTTCTTTCCAAGAATATCCATAAATGCAATATCAGCAACCAGATATTCTGTTGTCTCACTATCAGCGACTATTTTTTTAAGTCCTATTTGATACTCTTCATCAGATATTAGGTTTAATTGAGACATGTCTCTGTTCTGTGCATCTTCTAATATATCCTTATAATAGAATTTCTTTATGATTGTATTAATTGAAGCTTGAGGTTCAAATCCAGATTCAATGAGCCATTTATATAGATTTATTGTATTTGGAAAACGATCTTTATCAATTTGTTCTACTTGTGGATAGTATTTATATACCCACGAATATTGCATATAATCATGGTTGATATTGTATATGCTAACTTCTCCGTCTTTTTTTAGGATTCTATATATTTCTTGTAATGCTTTTTTCTTGTCTGCGAAATGATGAAAAGCGAATCGGATCTTAATGTAATCAATTGAATTATCATCAAGTGGTATTTGACAGGCATCACCAAGAACTAATTCGGCTGTTAACCGTTTTTGTTTGGCGACATTGAGCATATCGGGTGATTTATCAATTCCTAGCCACTTAATTTGTTGATCTTTATATTCAGCAATTTGTTTGACTAAATAATTGCCTGTACCGCAAGCAAGATCTAATACATAAATTTGTTTATTGTTATTCTTTTTAAGAATATGTTCTATGTTAATGTCTTTTTCTATGTAATGACGAATCTTGTTATCATCATATTTTGAAGCAATCTTTGAATAGTCTGTGGTTTTCATGATTATTATCCTCGCGCGCCGAAGGCGTCAAACTAACATTTGCTTAACCTGCGAGGCGTCCATTGGCGCAGTTCTTGCTGCGGGTTAAGCTCTTTTCTTTCTTACCGAAATCAACAGAATAGCAAGAACTGTGACAATAGCCGAGTCAGGTTGAAGCAGTTGTTGGGCGCTTCCTCTTATTTAATATCCCGGCTAATGCATTTTTTGAATCAATTAAGTCTTGATTGCTTTGAGTTATTTCAAGAATTATTCTTCCATAATAATCATGGAGAATATTGGTAAAGATATAATCAAAATCGATATTTCCCTGTCCTAAAGGTAAATGTTCATGAATATTTTCTAAATTTCTATCAGCAATATGCAGTATTTTCGGTTGCTTGATTTTTACTATTTCTTGTAAATGCACATAATTATCTATATGTGCAATATCCAGTAATAATTCAACGTCGATATTTTCAGTGAAAACAATTTGAAGATCTCGTGTACTGTTTACTATTGGATCTAATTTGCTATTATTTTCTATGTAAAGTTTTACTTTATCTTCACTAAGCACGGAATGTGCATTGTTTATTTTACTGGAAAGTTTATAAATCGTATTTTTATCTATTGGTTGAGATATACAAATTGGATGAATTATTAATTCTTTATGACCTAATTTACTTAGAATTGATTTTAATATTGGAATATGAAAATCAAACTCATTGATATCTAATACAGCATGAATAATGCATGGATAATTACTATTTATTAATGATTCTATTTTATTGTTTTCTTTATTTAATGATATGCCATCTTTATCATACCAAATTTGAAGAAATCCAAAATTATTATTTTTTGCTAACTGAATATCATCAGAAATGAAATGATCATAATGTGCTAGGCAACCATATTCAATCATTTAAAAAACCTTTATAAATATATTTTTCCTCGGCCCGAAGGGTCCGCCCAACATTTGCTTAACCTGTATTTTCGTGCCCGAAAGGGCTTGGCGCATTTTGTGCACCAGGAGCGAAGCGACGCACAAAATGTGCCAAAGAAAATATCAGGTTGAAGCAGTTGTTGGACGAAAATTATTGACTATTAAATAACCGAAAACCGTGCAAATCACTCATTAAATCAAAATGTCGGTCAAGTGTGAATAATTCTAAATCATTATCAATTGTATTTTGGGCAATAATTAAATCTGCTATTCCTACTTTATTAATTCCATTTTTAAGATTCTGTGTTTGCATATAAATTATGGTATTCCAATTAATACTTAATGGAACCTTTGTAATAGTAAGTAATAATTCTTTTAATACATTTTCTTTTTTATGATTTATTGATGGTAGCAACTCTGCAAGAATTAAGTCATTTACACAAATTGTATTCAAATCCAATAATTTATTAAGCGGCAAAGCTTTTTCATTACCTTTGAAATATTCAATCCAAACTGAGGAATCTACTAAAATCATTTTAACGATTCCTCAGTACATTAAGATCAATATCAAGATCCAATTTGCCATAATAATTCTTAATATCTTTTATTTTCTCTTTTTGTATTAAATTCATTAATGCTGTCTTAATAACATCTGTTTTGGTTTGAATATGTGTCAAAGCCATTGCTTCATCAATAAGTGTTTCGGGCAAGTCTAGGGTTGTTCTCATAAACATGTCCTCCTATGCATAATAATAAGTGATTATATATGCATAGTCAAGTTGTATTATATGCATTGTGAATATTTTAAATACTTGTATTGTAAGGATATATAAGCAACTTCTAGAGAAGGAATTTCAATAAAATTGAATAATTTATGTAATTCTTCTGCACCGAAGGTGTCCGTCCAACATTTGCTTAACCTGTATTTTCGTGCCCGTAGGGCTCGGCGCATTTTGTGCACCAGGAGCGTAGCGACGCACAAAATGTGCCAAAGAAAATATCAGGTTGAAGCAGTTGTTAGAAACTTTTTTTCTTCATTCTATTTTTTTTAATTATTTACGTAATCCTTTGCTGTTTAATTTTATGTCATTAGGAAATACTACTAATACACTTCTACTAGATGCAATTCTTGGATGACTTAATAATGCATTCCAACATTTATCAAAATCAGAATAAGAAATCGATCCCTTTAAACCATTTGTATTATTTATATAAAAGTGTTTAATTGTTCTATCATAACCTGCAATTACTACTGCATGGGTTACTTTTGCATTTATTCTAATAAAAGCAACCATGTAAATATGTTTTGATAGTAAGTATTCAACCTCTTGATTAGTTACGTTTTGAAGAAATTCATACCTAAAACCATATTTATTACAAATCCTACATAATCCTTCAACATCATTTCCTGATGTTTTTACAGTATCAATACTAGATTCTGAATCCTTCCAAACAATATTTTTATCTAACGGTTTATTATGTAATCCTTGATATTCAGAAATGATCATCGCAAGTGAAGTTGTTGCACAGGAGTAATCATCATTTTGTTTAATTAACACTACTTCATTTATTGTTTGTTTTGGTATTTTATTAACATCGATTTTGTGTAAGGAAATAATTTCATTATTACTAACAGAGCAACCAAGAAAAGTAATCAGTATTAGTATTTGAATAAGACTTATGTAATATTTAATTTTATTAACTCCTCGGCCCGAAGGGTCTTTCTAACATTTGCTTAACCTGCGAGGCGTTAAATTGGCGCAGTTCTTGCGTGGGTTAAGCTCTTTTCTTTCTTACCGAAATAAACAGAATTGCAAGAACTGTGACAATAGCCGAGACAGGTTGAAGCAATTGTTAGGTTGCCGTTTGTAAGTATATATTTGATGTGGCTATCGCATGGATGGAACATAATAAACGAGCAAAGTTAAAGGGATCTCTCTTTGCTCGTTTATAGTTAGAGTTAAAGAATTTGATTTTATTTTAATAACGTTATTGGATGAGATCAAGAATTACTTGAAGTGCTTCTATTGGACGATTTTGCCCAGTTGTACCAGCATCTTCTCCATTCGCTACCCATCCGGACCAACCAACATCTTTCATATGAACTCGATATCGAACGGTATATTTTTTTGCAATCTCTCCAATTAGTTGTATTCTAATTGCCTCTATACGTCTATTTTGCCCAGTAGTACCAGAAATATCATTATCATATTGCCAACCTAACCATCCGGCACCCCAAGCATGAACATCATAACGGACACTTCCAGGGATCTCTGTTATAAGGCGAACTTTAATTGCTTCAATAGATCTTGCTTGTCCTGTAGTTCCTGCTATGGCGCCATTTGATAAATAGCCACTCCAGCCAACTTCTTGCATATGCACACTATATGTTATTTCAACATTCTGCGCCCATGTTCCAATTGCGATAAGCCCCAAGATCAATGTTACCAAAATTGTTTTTTTCAAAGTTTTTTCTCCTATAAATAAAATAGTTCATTATGCGAAAGGCCCAATATTTTTATTACTTTAGCAATCTCCATTCCTCCATAAAAGAATGATCATTATTATCCAACTTTTTTCGGTCGTCATTCTTTTTTGAGATTACCGTAAGAATAAACCGTAAAAAAATGTTTTTTATACCTTTAATTCGTTATATAAAAAAATATTTATGGCTCATTTTTACTAATCATACTCAGTAGTATTGGTATTTGGGAGAAAAGTTAGCTGTATTTAAATACTTCTTATTATTTATTGTCGACCTAACATGAGCTTAACCTGCGAGGCGTCATGGCGCGATTCTTGCCGAGGCGCAAAGCGCCGACAAGCAAGAATCGTGACATAGCCGAGTCAGGTTGAAGCATTTGTTAGAAAATGCCCTTTCTCCGTACGTCTAATGGTCGTAGTTAATTCATGGTTTACGCCGCAACCATTGAGCGCTCTTTAGGCCGATTCCTCATTGTCCCGAGGGAGGGCAATGTCCTCGGCCTCTTCGCGCGCAATGGTTGCTCAACGTGCTTATGACTATTATGTGCCCATTCAGACCAAATCAGCCGCTTTAATTTTTCCTAATGGCTTCAGGAAGTCCCGCGCCGCGTTAAGCGGCGTCGTTCTAACATTTGTTTAACCTGCATTGCGTACATTGGCGCGAAACTTGCCGAGCGGAGCGACTGCAAGTTTTGTGACAATAGCAATGTCAGGTTGAAACAGTTGTTAGCCACTTTTTTGTATTAGTTTTCAATACAATCAATAACCGAGTAGCACTAGCTTATTTATCTTTTCCTACTTCAAATGATGTCCATTCAATATCGGTTAATTCCATCATATTTTGTGATTGTGTTAACCCACATTTCCTATAAAAACCTACAGCGTCTTCATTTGCATAAATGAACACAATAATATTATCTTTTCCACCAGCTAGTTCACGCGCTGTGGTAATCATTGATCTTCCAATACCGTTTTTAATATACTCTCTATCAATTCCAATGTCCGTGAGCATTAGCCAATATGCATAATCAGTTAAACCAAAACAGATACCGACTATTTTATTACTATTATTTCGGGCAATAAGGCTTAGTTGAGTATTGTGTACAAGCTTCTCAATTCGCTGATTAAACCTTTCTTTAGGATATTGCTTTCCAAGATCTGTCCGTGTAAGAAATTCGATATAATCTTTAACGGAAACACGTTCTTGCGAAATCGAAATTATACCTTTACCTGTAGATAAATCTGTAATATGGGTTGCATTCACTTTATACCACCTATAAAATATAGTTTTCGTATAATCTGGGTTTTATTTACTTTTTAGCACTCATTTTTTTGTATATAAGCTTACAGAAGAAATCATGCCGCGCTTTACTTCAAATACACCTAAACACTTTATATAATTATCGTCATCGCAAGAAATACCAAAATAGTTATATTTAGCAATACATTTATGGATTAAATTATTCGCTTCAACTATAACAATCTTTCCTTTTGGATATTTCATAAATTGGTTACTCAGATATTGAACTACTTCTGATTTATTAGTACAAATCGTTGAATCTTCCCAAAAATCTTCATAAACACAGTTATTGCTAAGTAATTCGCTTAATGATAATAAGTCCTTCTTATTTATAAAGTCAAAGAACCGCAGAGTAATTCGTATTGATTCTTCTACACTACTCATTTTATATGGACTCATATTATTCCTCGGCCCGAAGGGTCTGGCTAACATACGCTTAACCTGCGAGGCGTACATTGGCGCAGTTTGTGCCGCGCGTAGCGCGAAAGCACAAACTGTGACAATAGCCGAGTCCGGTTGAAGCGATTGTTAGAATCTTACAAAACCTCATGCTCGGGCAGGATCGGGCTTCTTGGCTGCGTTTTTTGTCAGTAATAGGATTGCTGCAAAAAACGCAGCCATTCGCCCGATCCGTCGACCCGTCAATGTCTATCGCCAAGCAAAGACCAATAACGTCCTTCTTGCTAAAATATCTTGTTCTTAAATATTTACTAATAAAGTCGTGCTAAATAGTGTTAACCGGAAATGTCATGGCCCATGACAATCTGAAGTACGTATAGGTTTTGTCCGCACGCGCGCAGCGCCGTTCTAACATTTGCTTGACCTGCATTGCGTCAATTGGCGCGAAACTTGCCGAGCGAAGCGACTGCAAGTTTCGTGACAATAGCAATGTCAGGTCGAAGCAGTTGTTCTGCAGAGGCCCCACGTGAATCGGCGGCGCCAGGACGGCGACGCCGAATAATATTTGTTGTTAACTATTTTCATGTTGCTATTGTATGTTCTTTGTAAGGACATAATCCTCATCATCTTCATTACTTATTGTGAAACCATGCTTTAAGTAGAAAGAAATACCAATATTATTAAGTTTGTCGCACGAAAGGGTTATATAACTTTTGTTATTCCTCAATAATAAGTTCTCGAATAGTTCTAATAAAAGCGTACCATAACCTTTATTGAAATAATCAGGATGAATATACAGTCTACTTAATTTTGATTCATTAATATCACCTAAACAGAACCCAATAATCTTGTTTTCCACTTCTAAAACATTAAAGAATAATGATTGATTATTGATATTTTTGATCATTCCTAAATGATTCTCTTTTGAGTACCAATCTTTTAATATATTTTCAATTTGATCACTCGTATAACGCTTTGAATAAGCGGCTTTCCATGAAGCTAACGCAACTTCGCAAACTGAATTATGATCATCAATGGTAAAACTTCTAATTATCATGTTTTTCTCTGTTAAATAAAATAACTAATACTCTAATAATTTTGAAAGATTTTTAAGCTTTATGTATTACCTAATATTTAACAATTAAAGCTTATGAAATGAGGAAAACACATTATCATATGAAAAACTATGTAAATAATGGTTAGTTATTTATTCTTCTACTTTTTGAATTGGTCAAATACACGAGCCATGGATGGCGTAGTGAGACGAATTTCCTTCTGGGCCGTCTCGTCTGCAGAACATACGCTTAACCTGCGAGGCGTACATTGGCGCAGTTTGTGCCGCGCGTAGCGCGAAAGCACAAACTGTGACAATAGCCGAGTCAGGTTGAAGCAGTTGTTAGATGAAATTTCCACTATTAAAATTAATTGTATTTTTGCAAGAAATCGTCTATATGGTCATTCCATTTTTTAACACCATCAAACGTCGTTGCTAAGACAATCTTTGAATGCGGTACTAATTCTTGAAATCTTGCTGTTGTTGTTATTGGATGATTCTCATCACCTGTCCAAGCAAGAATTAGTGTTGGTTGTTTTATTTTACTAACTATTTCTTGTGATGGTAAATCAGTTCTACTTAGTCCTCTGAAAATAATTGACAAACGTATTTGTTCATCTTTCCCAATATTCATTAATCCGTTATCTTTTTTTTCAGAAAACTTTGAAAGAGGATCTGGTAACGGTGTTGATTTCATTAGTGCTTGGAATTCATCAATATTGCCAGCTTCTATATAATCAGACATTTTTGAATACCGATCTGCCTGATTAGTTCTATATTGCCATGCTGTAGGTAATAGCACAAGAATTAGTGCTTTAATACGGTCAGGATCAATTACTGCAGCATTGATAGCGGTCGATGCGCCCATGGAAATTCCTGCAGCAACATAACTTTGTATACCAATTTTTTCTGTTAAGGCTAATTGGTCTTTTGCAAGATTTTCAATCGTATAATCAGCTATATTTAAAGTAACACTGCTTTCGCCATGACCCCTAGCATCATAACGAATTACTTTATATTTATCCTGCAAATTACTTAAATTAATCACACTAAATGAATTTTCGTTTTTCATTGAAGAGGCAAGCCCATGGGCCCAAACAATTTCAGGTCCGGTGCCATTGATACAGTATTCTATATCACATTCTCGTAGTTGTATTTTAGACATAGTATTATCCTCTTGTTGCACACTGTAGCATAAAATTGATTCATTTTTTTGCGCCGAAGGCGTCCATCTAACATTTGCTTAACCTGCAATTCCGGCCCGAAGGGCTTGGCGTGAAAATTGCCGAGCGAAGCGACTGCAATTTTCATGACAACAGGAATTGTCAGGTTGAAGCAGTTGTTAGCTGTTTTTTCAAAACAAATCAACTCTCTTCATTATGTGTTTTCTATTGATTCTATTTATCTGGCACTTCATACTTATCTTTTGCTATTCTTAACTCTTTACTCCAAGTTTTTTTAATAGATCTGAAATAGTTGTCAACACTAATCATTGAATCTATTAAATATGTGTCTCCAATCATTAGATCAATTTTTATATCAAGAAACATTTTAAAAGAATTTAATTTTATGTTAATAACATCTATATAATGAATTAGCATTGAATCATATTGGGTGTTGTTATTTAAAATAATATTCAGACCTTCAAGCAAAGAATTCAAATACATATAGTGATAACTAGTTTTATCTATTTTATTAATATTGAAATTGAAAGTCTCCTCGTCGTTTTTACTAATTTCTTGTGCGCCTATAAAAATTTCTTTCATTTTTTCCCATTTATAGATAAGTGATAAAATATACCAAAATGAGTATTTAGTTTGGTAAAATTTATTTCTTTTCTCAGGAATACAAACAACAAGTAAATAAAAAATATAACTTCCAATCCAAGATAAAGATAAGTTATAAATAATATTATATGTTTCTGAACTAAGAATAATTAATGTAAAACTAAATATTGTAGAAATTAATTGTAAAATACAAAATAAAGTTATTAGTAAAAGTATTATATTTAAATGCTTGTATATAGTATTTTTCATCTAATATATCCTAATATAATCTTTGCTCCGCGAAGCGGAGTCCAGCTAACATACGCTTAACTCGCGAGCCGTCAATTGGCGCGAAACTTGCCGAGCGAAGCGAAGAGCAAGTTTCGTGACAATAGGCGAGTCGAGTTGAAGCGATTGTTAGAAATGGTTACTATTCTTTCATTACTATACACACAATATCTCTATGTATTCAGAATCAATTACAATGTTAAAGTAATCATATAGCTAATAATCACTATTCGATGAGTTTTTTAAGAAACTGAGATGTTTAATTATTTTAATATTGGATTAACTTTAAAAAATGTTTGTGAGTAGTAATAAATTTATGCTATTTATTTTATTATAGATATAAAACTAATAATAAAGGCCAGTATACTAATTCCAAAGGACATTAATACGAGATAGTACCATTTGAACTTTTTACTTCGAGAAATGAGGCCCATACATAACACAGCAAGTATGGAATCAACAGAAAATCTTCCAAGAAGGTATGGGCTAAGCTTAAGTAAAATAGCTAAAAGAAATAAACAAAAAATTATGATTGGTAATGAAATTAATAAACCTTTTATAAACGAGCCTTTTTCTTCTACAGTCGCATCTTCCATAAATACCTCCATAATAGTTCTTTTACCAGATCAAAATAAAATGCTTGCTATACGTGTGAATTCAAAAAAAAATCGAAAATTACATAGTAAAAAATGTTCTGTTCTGCAATAAAAGTAAACTAAATAATGCTACTTTACTAATAGTTGAGCATAATGGTTTTAATAATCTTATGATGATTTTTGTGTTTAATTATTTGTGATTACTCTTTTTTAATAGGAATAGAAGGAGCTTTACGACGTGTAAGTACAAAAAAGGAAATCTGATATTGATATCTTACCCGCGCCACGAATGTGGCGTCGTTCTAACATTTGCTTAACCTGTATTTTCGCGCCCGAAGGGCTTGGCGCATTTTGTGCGGCAGGAGCGCAGCGACAGCACAAAATGTGACAAAGAAAATATCAGGTTGAAGCAGTTGTTAGAAATATTTCTTATCTATAAGTAATTGTTGACATACTTATTTTCATATTTTTCCAATCGTATCCATTTTCACTCAATATACCTAAAAGTATTTTTTCATTTAATTTCGATTTTGGACCAATAACAATTTCTTGAATGAGATCTGGTGCATCAATACACAGTTTATAATATGGAATTACATCATCTTTATTTACATTTGTTCGAAAAAATAATTTCGGAATAAACTTTTTTGAATTACATTGTATTTTCTCGTCGTAATTTGTTATTGATAAATCAAAATTTGGAGTAAATACAATTCTTTTTTCAGCTTCCTCATGGAATCCGCCTTGTTTATAAATTACGGCAAACTTTGATATTATTTCAGAAAATTTGTTACGATAATCATCATCTGATAAAGTATTATCAAAGAATTTTATTGAATATTCCATATTACTGATTTGTTCGCGTTGATACTTTTCATCATAATTCATCTCAAGTATTTCTAGTTGTCCTAGCAAATTCTGATTAATATTATTTATATATTTAACCAATTTAGTCTCATCAAAGCCAATAGAGACACCTTTCGCATTATCACCATATCCACGCCATTGACTTAATAAATCCTTTTTTTTAGAAAAGCAACTAATAAATTGGGATCCGCTACCTGAAGAAATGCAGCCAGCACCTTTATATTGATCCATATCATGATAACAATATGCTAGATAATCTTTTGGATAAGTTTTTCGTAATACTTCCAGAACCCATAAACCGTCAAAAGAATCATTTGTTTGAAAAATATTTGAAAGCCATAATTCTTTATTTTCAAGTATTTTTAATAATGTATCTAAATTCGTATAATGATACAACATTGTTATCTCTCTTTCTGCGGCCCGCAGGGTCTTTCTAACATTTGCTTAACCTGTATTTTCGTGCCCGAAAGGGCTTGGCGCATTTTGTGCACCAGGAGCGTAGCGACGCACAAAATGTGCCAAAGAAAATATCAGGTTGAAGCAGTTGTTAGATTTTCTTATTTTATATGCTCATCAATATCTCCAATAAAGAACACTTCTGGAGATACTAAACTAACTCTTTGAATTGAGGCACTGTTTATTTTATTAACTATTTTTTCTTCACCCATCATATAATCAAAATAGTAGAATATATCATTTAAGAGGACATCATCAGGATATAATCCAAACTTTCCAGAACAAATAACCAAATCATATTTGTTTCCATTCTTGTCCGCTATAACACCAATATTTTCTAATGGGACAGCTTTCCCTATTACCTGTAAATCAATAAACGCCATGCCTTTTTGAAGATATTTAGTTACTTTGATTTTATTAAACTTTGGTTTGCTTGCAAAAAGATCATCTATAGTCTTTTTGTTGGTAGGATTTGTATTTGTAGATATTACAAATTCATATTTTGATCCACCATATGAAGGAATAATTACTGCTAAACCCTGAGAGCATTTTATTAACTCATTATATATTTTTTGTGTTGTTCCTGGCTTATCGAAATCATCATAAAGCATTGTTTCATTTTTACTCATCCAAGACCAGAAATTATCAGCAGGGTTTGCATTTACACTAATAATTATGAATGTTAATAAGGCAGTAAACAGTAGTTTCTTCATGTGTGCTCCTTAATAGCTATTACAACTAACTAATAATTATTAACTAGAAAACATCCCAGAAAAATAATATTATCAATCATTCAACCAAAATACTATTGATCATAATTATTACTTCTTCTTGCGCCGCGGAAGCGGCGTCAATCTAACATTTGCTTAACCTGCGAGCCGTCAATTGGCGCGGTTTGTGCCGAGCGAAGCGACTGCACAAACCGTGCCAATAGGCGAGACAGGTTGAAGCAGTTGTTAGGTGATTTTTGTTTTACGTTTTAAAGCGATTATTTTAACAAGTCTTGAAATAGCATAATAAAGCAAAAGAAGCCCAACTATGAAATTTAATAATCTTATTATATTGATATTAATATTTGTTCTAAATATTGATAATAAAAACATTGTTGAAAACATAAATACAAATGTTGCACAACCAGCACCAATGCCAAAAAATACTAATTGATTCTTTGTGAATTTATACTCAATAGCTTTTGCTGAGAAAATGCCTGTCCAAAAAACAATGGTTAATGGACTTGATATTGTCAATAAAAAGCAACTTATGAAACTAGTGACTGGTGACCATTGTTTTGCATTATTATTTATTGATAATGAGTTAACTACATTTTTCAATATTATTAAACTGAAAACAATAAGTACAAATGAACTTAAAATACCAACTATAACTTTAATATTTTCTCTTTCAATTATTTTACTTAAACCTAACAATGATAAAGCAATATAAATGTAATCAACGAGTGTTACAGCTGTAATTGCACTTAATACATTTATAAAATTACTATTTATTGTTATTCCAAGAATAAAGAAGAAAACTGGTCCAATTGCAAGTTGTAAAAATAGTCCGGTTAAAAGCCCTTTAAGTAGTGGTTTCAATTGTTGTCCTTAATCTATTTATTTTCTTCGCCCGCCGAAGGCGTGCACCTAACATTTGCTTGACCTGCATTGCGTCAATTGGCGCACTTTGTGCCGTGCGAAGCACGAAAGCACAAAGTGTGACAATAGCAATGTCAGGTCGAAGCAGTTGTTAGCCACTTTTTTTATTCTTTTTAGCGGGTATTGGTATTACTTTGACTAATTCATCAATAACCGTATTCAATAATTCTTTGTCTTCAATATCTATTATATAATGTTCTTTCGATCCTTTATAAGGAAAACCTCTACTATCTTTTTGAACCAATGAACTAACACTATCAAGCATTTTTATATATACAGTATTATCACATACGAGGAGCATAGGTTTATCATCTATATAAAACATATACTCACCGAACATTTTTCTATATCTTTTATTCCATTTATTATCGATTTGATCAAATAGATAATCCATGAAATCTTCAGACGTTGCCATAATTCCAACCTTATTTACTTTATGTTTTTATGGAAAAAACGAGATTTAGGTAACTCATTAAAATTATTCTTTGTATAGAAATCATAAGCTGGCGTTCCTATATCCGTTGAAAGAATAATCGATGAAATATTGTTCTGATGCAAATATTCTTCAATAAGTTTTATGAAAATTGAACCTATACCTTGATGTTGTTGTTTACGCTTTATACAAAACTCTCTAATATAATATTCTGTTCCTGAACACCAATGAATAATTGATCCAAGTGAAATACCAAGTAGTTCATTATTGTGAAATAAACCAATAGATAATGAGTTTCTATTATCAATAATGTCTTCAAGATATTTATCTAATTGATCTTCATTACTCCAATCATCATTCCACGGTTCATTAGTGAAAATATCAACGAAAATATCCTTAATAAGGATTTTATCATTTATGTTTAATGATTTTATATTGTAATGTTCTTCCATTATTTCTCCTCGGCGCCGAAGGCGTCTGGCTAACATTTGCTTAACCTGTATTTTCGTGCCCGTAGGGCTTGGCGCATTTTGTGCACCAGGAGCGCAGCGATGCACAAAATGTGCCAAAGAAAATATCAGGTTGAAGCAGTTGTTCGATTATTTTTTGACGCTTAATCAATCAGCATTTCTTTAAGTATTTTTTTTACTTTTAGTATTTCTTTTTTTTCAATTTTCCCTAATTTCTTAACTAATCGTTGCTTATCGATTGTTCTTATTTGATCTAAAACAATCCATCCTTTTTTTTTATTGAATTCAAGTTCGATTCTTGTTGGAAATGAATGTGATTTTGTAGTCATTGGCGCAACAATTACTGTGCCAATTGAGTGATTCATCTCATTTGGGGAAATTACTAAACAAGGTCGTGTTTTTTGTATTTCATGACCTTTTGTTGGATCAAGATCTACTAGATAAACCTCATATTGATTGATTACCATTCCCATTCAAATGCCTCAGAATTTGAACTATTATCAACTAGTATTATATCTTCGTTAAGTTCATGCATTTTAATAAATTCTTTTTCCCATCCTTTCCGAGGATTATTTACTATTGGTTTTAAAATTATTTGTTGATTATCAACTTCTAAGTCTAATGTATCTACAATATTGAGTTGATCCAAAATAGTTTTTGGAAGTCTAATTCCTTTTGAATTGCCTATTGGAACGACAGATATTAACATATAAATACCTCTTATGTAATAATAATGTAATTACATCTAGCTGTCAATATATATTACCTTAACCGTTCTTATAAATTGTTGATCTTTCGAATCCTTGCTAAAAGAAAAGGGAAATACAAAAAACTACGGGAAAATGTATAATAGATTTGGACAAACTATCAATTTTCCTCGCGCGCCGAAGGCGTCAATCGAACATTTGCTTAACCTGCGAGGCGTCAATTGGCGCGAAACTTGCCGAGCGAAGCGACTGCAAGTTTCGTGACAATAGCCGAGTCAGGTTGAAGCAGTTGTTCTACGCTTCTATTTATTCAAATATTCTTTGCTAAAGTTTATGTATTGATTTTTTCCGTTCCTTATTAATGGCTGCGATTGATTCCATGTAATAAATGATTCGATTATTTTCTTATATGTTTTCATTCTTTTTTCTATTATTTCCATCTTTTCTTTTGAATCTTGTACCCAAACTGAACTTTGATATTCGTGAACAACTATACTGAAATAGTAATATGCCCTCGGGAATAGATTAACCAATTCTTTAACTTTATCCATTGTTTCTTTCTGAATTCTATTCTCTTCATCGGTTTTACCATTTATGGTTATTGTTGGATTAATATTCCAATGTGATGGATGAATTAATTCATAGTATGTACATGCTTTTTTATAATAGACGTAAGCAGGATCTTTATGCTTTATTAATGCTTTATCTGTTTTTTTGTTTACTTGAATTATTTCTTCATTGATTCTTTCAGTATTGTTTTTATTACATAAACGTTCATAGGCCTTACAAACTTCAACAAATAGATAATGATTTCTTAAATTTGTTGATGAATCTGAAACATCTGGGTGTAATACTTTTACTTTTAATCTATATGCCTTTTTGATCTCAGATAAACTTGCATTTTGAGGTAGACCTAATATTGAATAATCATTAATCATTTACTAAGCCTCATTTATTATTTATCCTCGGCCCGAAGGGTCCGTAGAACATTTGCTTGACCTGCATTGCGTCAATTGGCGCGAAACTTGCCGAGCGAAGCGACCAGCAAGTTTCGTGACAATAGCAATGTCAGGTCGAAGCAGTTGTTGGGCGCTTTTTTTATTCGAATAAAGCAAGTTGTGGTGTAATACTTTTGTTTGCTCTGATATGAATAAGAGAATACCCGTCTTCTTTTAATTTCCTTCCTACTATCAATTCACGATGACATTTTTCAGGATTTTCTTCGCTACACATTATTGCACATATTCCGTTTTCAACCAATGAGTATATTTTCTGAATTCCTAACGTAAACCATTCTTTTGTTTTTATGACATCGTAGTTTAAGAACATTGCATAACCATTTTTAATGGTTGGTATTGTATGATTTTTATAACAGGTAGTATCTTTAATTCGTCCACCTAATTCATTACCGAGAAATATATATTGTATATTTTCTTTCTCCATAACATCCATAAGTGGCTTTTGATTAAACTGCGGATAATATCTGCTAAAGGGTAGGCTTCGAATATCAATTAAATAGTCTATTTTATGATCATTTAATAGGTTACAAAACTGACTTATAGTATGATTTGAATGGCCGATAGAATAAACTGTTTTCATCTAGTTAAATAATCTTTACTTGTTATCCCATACGCATAACAGTCGTGCCAGATTGGATTGTTTTCAGAATCTCTTCTGAAGAAGGCCTTTTCCTTAAAGAAACCTTCTCTTTTCATGCCAATATTCTCCAAAACATGCCATGATGCATCATTTAATGGATTGCAAAAAGCTTCAACTCTATGCGCTTTAAGATCATTAAAGGCAAATTGAATTATTTCTTTTGAAGATTCAGTACAAAACCCTTTATTCATAAACTTTGGATTAAAGATATAACCTAATTCCCATGTCTGAAAATCAATTGGTTCTGTTTGCGCAAAATAAAGATGCCCGATCATTTTATGCGTATCACGTAATTCAACAGCGTAAAATGAATCACCCTTTGATCTTTCAATACATAGATTATATGCTTCTTCTTTTGTTATTGGATTTCCAGGTTCAAAAATGTACGTATCAGGTAATGATAAGTATTCAAATAAGTCATTAGAATCATTAGCAGAAAACTTGCGAATAATTAGTCGTTTAGTATGAAGCATTTTTTACACTCACTGTATGTATTTAATCAGTAAATTGCAGATATATCAAGAAACGTGAATTATTATTCCTCGGCGCGAAGCGTCCGCCCAACATTTGCTTAACCTGTATTTTCGTGCCTGTAGGGCTTGGCGCATTTTGTGCACCAGGAGCGTAGCGACAGCACAAAATGTGACAAAGAAAATATCAGGTTGAAGCAGTTGTTAGGAAAATATTCCTCTTTATTGTATCTTCTCAATTATTCTATTTTTAATATTTTTCCACGGCCTTGACGACACAATACGAATATCAGAACCTTTTGCTTCTTGTATTAACCAGTTATTATATTTCTGACTTAATTCTGCTCTGTCTTCTTGTATTGATCCTTCTCTTTTTTGATAATTATTTATTATTTGATTTGTACTATTTTCTGTTATTATACAACACCTTACTCTATTTCCAATTTTTGAGTTATTTATTAGTTTTTTACATAAATTGGGTGAGATAAAATCTCCTTCCAATATCATTGGTCTATTTTCTTCAAGATGATTCATTACAACTAACTCAAGAAGCTGAGATAACTCATTAGCGTATGAAATCATTATTTCTAGTTTTTTATCCATTGATTGTTGTATGGCTTCATTAAAATGATTTTTCCAATAATGAAATACGGGATAATCACCTTCTTTTGTAGCGTTTTCAACAAGACATTGGAAATCATCAACTTGTACGACGTTTATTTTGTAATATTTGCTTAACTGATATGCCGCAGTTGTTTTCCCTGTACCGCTTGCACCACCGAGTAATAAAATATCAAATGATCTTTTGTGACTAAACATATAATTTCCTAAGAATACATTACATATGGGTGACGTAATTATACTTTGCCTGATTTATTATTTTTTCTATGACCGCGCCGAAGGCGTCGTCCTAACATTTGCTTAACCTGTATTTTCGTGCCCGAAAGGGCTTGGCGAATTTTGTGCACAAGGAGCGTAGCGACGCACAAAATGTGCCAAAGAAAATATCAGGTTGAAGCAGTTGTTCTGCGTTCTTTCTTTTTATTGTTTTTGCGTATTTATTATTTTGATGGCTTCCAAGTAAAAGTCACTAACTTCTTGTTCTTTTGATTTTTCTATTTGTTTATTAACAACAGAGTAGAGCGTATTTTTCTTTATAAGATACTCTGTTATTTCTTGTGCGGCGATTTCAACATCTCCATCGTATATGGATTGATTGTATTCTATAGTATTTTTGATAATATCAATTGTTTTGTCCTCATTTATTTTATACTGGTAAATTACTTTCCCTCTTTCACCGAGAAGATAGATGTCAAACTTATCAAGCTTATTATTTGTGAAATATGCAAATATAATACCTCCTTGGGATGAGTAATTATTGAAATCATATTCTTTTCTTGTAGTATTTGAAGATTCTTGTTGGTTTTCTTCAGTGCTTGATTTGGTCTGAATTTTGTTATTTTGTACTGTTTCTTTATTTTTACTACAACCCATAAGAAAGAACGAAATAACAAGTATGCAAAATAGACGATTTACCATATGAAAGCTCCTAGAATATTTTTGTTTTCACTTATGTAGTTACGTGAAAATATAAACAAAAGGTGACAACATAAATACCATTAAATAATGATTATTTAGTTATTAATTTACACAAACCGTTAACAACTATACATAGGTTCTTATAATACTTAAAGTGAATCAGGTGTTTTGCCGAAGGCAATTATCCGCGCGCGCAGCGTCCGCAGAACATTTGCTTAACCTGTATTTTCGTGCCCGAAAGGGCTTGGCGCATTTTGTGCACCAGGAGCGTAGCGACGCACAAAATGTGCCAAAGAAAATATCAGGTTGAAGCAGTTGTTAGATGAATAATCCGATTTTATACAGTAAACCAGCCGCAATAATATTACCTGCAATGCCTTCGAGTAAACTTCTGATTGTTTTCAGTGATTCTACTAATATTACTTTTGATGGTTTTGATTTTTTTGATTCGGTATTAATTTTTTCTATTTCCCTTGTAAGCACACCAGAATTTTCGATTTCCTCTGAAAATCTACTTTTATTATCTATCAATAAAGTAAGTATTTCGTTAAGTAGTTCTGTATTAAGAGTTTCATTTGTTATTTCCTGTGAAGAATGGTCACTGTTTTGCTGTATTTGGCTACCTGAAATATTTCCATAAAAATTGTTTACTGTGTAGTTCTTTTGATCAGCAATTTTCTTTTCTTCATCTGTGAAGGACATGTTCTCTCCTAAAATACCATCTTCTTCGAGTTTTAGTATCCACTCCATTATTATATTTTTTACCTTTTCAATTATTCCTTTAACGCTACTTTTTCCAATCTCGGCAATATATCTTGTATAATGACCAGTAAATTCTCCAAAAGAATCTGGTAATTGTGCATGTAATCCACCTTTTGAGTTATTTAATAAATCTTCCAATTCGGGAATACTTTGGGCTATTATGGAATTTGTGATTTCTTCTTGAACTTTTGGATCTTGGATAATTACTGGTAGCCATCCATTATATGGATTCCAACCTTTTATTGTGCTTTGCACATGACGATATTCTGGAATATTATCATTTCTACTATAGCCATTTAATTCTTGATGTATCCAATTTTCAAAATCGACAATCTTTAGTTTCCTGGAAAGGATAAATGCTTGACGTAGTATATCAGAGACATTTTTAGTTGAATCAACTAAATCCTTTTGGATACTTATTACTACTGAATACATTTTATTCCTCCAGCGCCGAAGGCGTCCATCTAACATTTGCTTAACCTGTATTTTCGTGCCCGAAAGGGCTTGGCGCATTTTGTGCACCAGGAGCGCAGCGACGCACAAAATGTGCCAAAGAAAATAACAGGTTGAAGCAGTTGTTAGGCATTTTTTATTTTATTAATCCATATCTTTTATAGATGTTCTTTTTATCAATACTATTAAAAGCGTTTCTCATTTTTTCAATAACATCTAACGATATATTATTTGATGCAACCATATACAAATTTAGTTCAGCTACCGGTTTCCCAATATTAAACAATTTTTCCGCATTATACTTACTAATTATTGTTTTACTGACTACCATTGGTGCAAACCAAATCCTGGAGCGTCCATTATAAAATTTCACAAATTGTTGTTCTTCATCAGAAGGAGAAGAATCAATATTTGAAAAGCCTTTTTCAAGTAACATTTTCTCAGTGCTTGCTTTTGATCTTGTTAATATAGCTCCAGCAAGTTTAGCCTCGTCAAACGAATTGACTATTTTATCACCTGCTGGGGTAATAAATACAAAAGAATCGTTGTACACAAGATTTATCCATTGATAATTATTTTCCCTTGATTCTGTTCTTGTCAAAAGCAATAAAATTGTATTTCCTTTATCTAATATATAAATAGCACGAGCTAATGGCAGTATTTCTATTGCACTCAACTTTGTATCTACTTTTGTTCTCATTGCATTAAATAAATCAATTACAAGTCCTGTAGGTTTATCATTTTCAATGTAACAATAAGGAGGCAATTCAAAGCAAACTATATTCAATTGCTCTTGTGAATAAAAGTAACTGGAAACAATCAGTGTGAAAAACAGTATACTTATGGTTTTCATATGTAATTCCTCGTTCTAAGTATAGTATTTTCTATTACTATATGCTTAAAACAAAGTTATACTGAATTTAGAAAATAATACGATTATTATCCGCGCCGCCGCAGGCGTGTGCCTAACATTTGCTTAACCTGTATTTTCTTGCCCGTAGGGCTTGGCGCATTTTGTGCACCAGGAGCGTAGCGACGCACAAAATGTGCCAAAGAAAATATCAGGTTGAAGCAGTTGTTAGACGATTTTCCATTTCTTTAACCCAATCTCCATCCAATTTTACTAATCTATTCTTTTTAAGATTTTCCTTTATAATCCATTTAATATGTTTTCCTTTTTTAATTATTAACTTTTCAAATATTTGTTTTCCTTTTTCTGGAGCGTGTACAATAGCAACGCTCCATCCATATGCTAATGCTTTTCGTAATGATTCTTCTTCATCTGTTAGTTTGCTATCATGATTTAGTATTTCTGTAATTTCATTTAAAATATTTAATACTTTTATTGTTATGTTTTCATCAGTAAGTAATTTAGGTTCACATAGTCCGGCGACAACAGTTCGTTTTTCATAACAATTTCCATCTTTCAGTTTTTTGATATTTTTTAGCGTTTCTAACATATTATTTTCAGAGATTTCTTGTATTCCCATTGCGACAGCTTCTCGAATTCTCCAGCTGTTATGTGATGCAAATTTCCCTATATAATCGAGTGTACTTTCATTTTTGTCTTTATTGTTCACTGCATATCCAACAATGCCGCACATAGCAACAAACTCATCTGGCGAGTTTTCTGTGTCATCATTAATGTATTTTATGCATTCTTTTATTTCAAATTCTGTCGCTGTTTTTGAAAAAGAATAGAGTAATTCTAAATTACCTCGAGGACCAGGAAGATTCGAATTATCTTTAAGATATTTTATTGTATACATTGCTATCCTTTATATTTTCTTCGCCCGCCGAAGGCGTGCGTCTAACATTTGCTTAACCGGTAATTTCGTGCCCGTAGGGCTTGGCGTAAAAATTGCATGAAGGAGCGTAGCGACAATGCAATTTTTATGACAAAGAAATTATCCGGTTGAAGCAGTTGTTAGATTTATTTATATTTCTTGTGTCAAACTGAAAACTAAAGAATAACAATCTCCACTTTACTATTTAAAATAATAAAAACTGATTTGTCAAAATCCTCTACATAAATAGTAGATTTCATTATTTTTTTTATTCATTCTTACCATCGTATTGTCCTAACATTGATATAACTACTTTTTCATCAATTCTAAAATTTATATTATTTTTAATTGAATAATACTCAATCATTTACGTTGCATTCAACGTTACATAATAATAAACATCAAATAAAGATCCATTTATGAAGTATTTTATTGTCTGTTAATGAAGCGTCATATTTATTAGTTACTTCTGGATTATATTTTGATTCAATTTCACCTATAACTTTATCTATTTTATCATGTATTCCAAGATACATTTGTGGTAGTTTCACATTATAATTATTTAATGGATTTTAAAAGAAATCATCAATTAATTGTTGTTGCTTTTTAGAAGCAAATTTTGTAACAACGGTTTCTGTTGTTTCCAATTTATCTTGAGTTTTTTTTGAGTTGTTTTGAAATTTGTTGCAACTAACTAATAAAATACTTACCATCAGTAATGGTAATATTATTTTAATTCTAATAACCTCATTTGAGTTTATGAATATGCATTTATTGTTTTTTATTTCTTCGGCCCGAAGGGTCAATCTAACACACTATTAACCTTCGTTTTATCTGGCGAGTGCCTTTTTCTGCGAGTGTCGTGACGGCAAAATATGTCAGGTTGAATAGAATGTAGATTTTTGCATTTTAATGTGTAAATAAATATTTTCTCATAATATTTTGAATTCCTACAAGATCTTTCATGATAAGTATTCTTTTAACTTTTTCCTTATCGTCAAAGGTCTGGTCCTCAACCATCGGAATTAGCTTGAAGTGCTCAACTTCGAAGTATTTATCTATGAACCTTTCTAATTCGTTACCTAGATCATCGTTAAGATATATAGATAATCGAAGTTGGGAACTAGCTAATTTCATTTCTGCACTAAGAAAGTCATCCATTTTGTTTGTGGAAACTATTGTATTGAGAGACTCAGAAAAGTCTAGATACCCATTGACTCTATAAGAATAACTTAACTCAGCATCCTTTAATATTTCTTGTGTTCTGTTATTAATGTAAGTTGTCGCGATATTCGCCAGTATGCTTGCCAACGCAATAATGAGAGACAGTATCGAGACAATGTTGGCATTCGATTTCTTATCGTAATTCTTCGGAAGTCGCCGCATATAAACCTCCATATTATTCAATCTCGAAAAAGAAAATATTGTCACTGGATGATGTAGAAAAAAAGCTCTAAATAATTTATGTCGTATGAATCTTTTCTGCGATTGACTAATGACACTATCTTTCAGTCGGTAATCAGCGCTTTTTTGTCGTCCTCTGCCCGAAGGGTCAATCTAACATACGCTTGAGCTGCATTGTCGTGCCCGAAGGGCTTGGCGTAAAACTTGCCGAGCGAAGCGACAGCAAGTTTTATGACAAAGGCAATGTCCGCTCGAAGCGATTGTTAGAAAATCTTCCTTTCTATGATGTATTCTTTTCGCGGTACTCAGAATAGTGAAATAAGCGTAGTATGATTCTTCTTCACTTTCTCTTCTATCTTTTTTCGTGGAATAGAAGGGGTAAAGGTATGAGAAAAGTATCTTCATCACCTTGGCTGCCGAAACTTGCTCAAAGTAATGGGAATTTCATAATGATAATTCCTTTTTTTTATATATCTCTTAATAACTAATGAACGAATATTACCAGTATTTTATCATATAACCCAATAAACACCGAAACAAAATCTCAAAAACCTACTTTTCCTTATTCTCTAATCTCTAAAAACTCCAACCTGATTGACGCTAATTCGATACGTAAATCCATGCCTAATCATAGATCTGTTTCATATGATCTGTTATTGGGAAGTAATCATGATAAAAGTAGGGTAGGGAGGAAGTACGAAATAAGGATATGACGATGGTTGAAGCTGTTAAGAACAGTGAAAGTCATATGGCGTGATATCTCAATAATATTTTTTGATATTACTTAGAACAGAGACTTATTTAATTCTTTTTCCACCAAAAGCTGATATTGTTCTGGTGTCGGCTTTGCATCGACCCCATTGAACAGTTCCTTTTGGAACGAATAATTCATCACCGGGTTTTAAGATTATTTCTTTATCTTCAAAACAAGCTATATATTCGCCACTTATGCATATAGTATATTCATCAAAGTTGTGAACATGTTTTTTTGATTCTTGGTCTGAGTGACACTCCCAAAATGCCATTTGAGAACCATCTGTGGCTTCATAATAATATCCTTCGATATCAGCAGTATTCTGTTGATTTGAATCTATTTTGTTTATCGGGTTTTTCATGAACTCCGGAAAATGATCCATTTTATTCTCCTTCTTTATCGCGCCGCATTAGCGGCGTCGTTCTAACATTTGCTTAACCTGTATTTTCGTGCCCGTAGGGCTTGGCGCATTTTGTGCACCAGGAGCGCAGCGACGCACAAAATGTGTCAAAGAAAATATCAGGTTGAAGCAGTTGTTAGTTGCTTTTTTCTTTAATATTCAAATAAATAAATTTGTAATCACTATAGTAGTCGCCTGAATGAATAAAAATATTGAGCTGGGGATCAGTGCATAACCCTGTATTTCCAACATATCCAATTACTTCTGTTGTTAGTATATTACTTTCTGTTTTTATTGATGTTTTAAGGTTGCAATATTCAATCAGAAAATCTGGTATCATATTTGCTTGCTGTATAATAAAACGACCTTTTATTGGATCAATATTAGTCTCTATTACTTTCCCTGACGTTAAAGGATATATTGGTGTACCAAGAGCGACAGGTAAAAACAATTTGTTATTAATTAATTGAGGGAATGAAGTATTTTTATTATATCCTATGAGTAAGAAATTGGTAAATCTTGTTAATGAAAAGTCTTTACCAATTTTTACTCCTTTTTTATAGTTGCTATTTTTCTGTACATATATTTCTTGAAGCCCTGACAATATAAATTCTGAATTATTGTCATCATTAATACACACATTTATGCCATTTGAATCAAAAATAATATCTTTAACAGTGAAATCAGTTTCATTGATGTATGTGCCATTTTCTATTGTTATTCTTATAGGCGGAAGTGTATAATTTATAGTATCATAATTTTCTAATGGATTGTTGAGAAGAAGCAGCGAAGAAAACAATAATGAGATTGAGAACATATTAGCTCCAATATGTATTGAATTATTTCCTCGGCCCGAAGGGTCCAACTAACATTTGCTTAACCTGTATTTTCGTGCCCGAAAGGGCTTGGCGCATTTTGTGCACCAGGAGCGTAGCGACGCACAAAATGTGACAAAGAAAATATCAGGTTGAAGCAGTTGTTAGGAAAATGTTTTAAATGTTATCCAGCAAAATGCGTGAAAAGTTTTCTAAATTGTCTATGTATAGAACAACTCTTGAATATTCAATTGTTAGCAAGTCCGGTGTTGTGGCATCTCGTGAAATCTCTCTATCAGCATTATGAGCAATCTTGTGTCTTCTTTCTATCATTTCAATTAGTAAAGTTTTGTTCCCATCAATTAGCGTCGAGTTTATTCCTAATTCTTTGCAGAATTCAACAATATCTTGGATGTTATTATAAGTCTTTCTTGATAGATAATCATCAATTGATTCTTTTAATAATGATTCAACTGTTTTTTCTTTATATTTAATTATATCAGCGAGAGTTATCTTTGTTTGTCCAGTTTTATTTAAGCCTAATAAACAAATATTTTTCCACTGATCTTCAGTGATACACGAGTATTTATATTTATATATTGAGCGAAGCAGTTCTTCAAGGCTTGCATGAAGTAATACTATTGCTGCACGAAGAATATCTTCACTATATATTGATGAATATTGACCCTGTCCTGTTAGTAAGGAAAGATGAAGATGAGTTAAATCGCGCGATCTTTGGAGGTTTGCGATAAATGTATTTTGAATTGATTCTTTCATATTTAATCAAAAATATAGTTAGTAAATTTAGTGCCAAACGATGTTAAACATATTTTACTATATCGCTTGATTCCCTTTTGTATACCATTTTCAATTACTGGATCTTGTTTATAAACAGGCCACTCTATTAGGTTGCGAGAAATTAAATGTTCAATATAAAGTCTTTCATTTTCTTTATAATCAAATGGAATATTTTCAAGGTCGCTTTTAATAATTACCAAATTAACAAATTTATTATTTGCTTTATCAAGATCCATTGTATCAACTATATTAAATTCTTTTTCCTTGAGTTCTTTTAGTAAAACGATTTCATCTTTTTCTAGCTCATTGAATATAACTATATATGATCGAAGAAAATTAGTTGTTTTGTCGACTATTTTAACAAGCATGTTAAAATAATACTTACTCCGGAAATCAGAACTGTTATATTCATAGAAGCTTAAGAATAGGCTGATTAAATCTTGTGGAAGCTTATTTAACTTTTCATACGAAAGATTGTTGATATTACTTTTATTCTCATTTAAGTACTTAACAATTTTTTTTTCGTTGTAAATTTTATTCAAAAGATCGCTGTTATCCATTAATTTCTCCTTAATCTATTTACGCGCCGAAGGCGTCGTCCTAACATTTGCTTAACCTGCGAGGCGTAATGGCGCAATTCTTGCCGAGGAGCGTAGCGACGACCAGCAAGAATCGTGACATAGCCGAGTCAGGTTGAAGCAGTTGTTAGTTTTCTTTGTATAATGTATATGTTGTATAAATTACAAAATCAAGTAAATGTATCATTTTTACTGCATTTTCTTCTGTAGCATATTTTGTATTTTCTCCATGAATTATTGCATGTCGACTAATTTCATGATCCTTACAATCACCCCATTCAAAATCCTCATAGAATTTCGTTACAACAAAGTCATTTGCTGGATTATCTGTATTTACTTTTCCTCTTAATGAAAACAATTTCTTAAAGTATTCTTTATTTTGTTTATATGAAATACGTTCTATATGATTATTTGATTCTGCTAAAACACCTTCTATTTGTATAATAATTGTGGGTATCGTTAATGAATACAAACCGGTCTTATGTGCACAAATAATATCTTGTAATATTTTTAATCTATTTTTTAGCTCATTCACTGTTTCCCATGATGCATATAAATAATCCAAATACTCATAATTATTATTTTTTAAACGATTAGAGAAAAAAACGCTTATTTCCTGTTTTGTTTGATTATCGTCATTACTATTTTCACAAATAAAAATTAGTTCTTTCATGTCATTAGCGTAAGTTCTAGCAAATGGTGGCCAATGATATTTTTTTAGGATATCATTATGTTTATTATGTATTTCATAATACTCCGTGAAAGCTTGTCGTGTTTTTTCAAATTGATTATATTGTTTCTCAATAAGATCATTGAATAAACCATCGAGTCGTTTTTTAATATCATCGAAAGTATCTTTCATAAAATCAAATCTTTTATTCCCCCTGCGCGGAGCGTCAAACTAACATTTGCTTGACCTGCATTGCGTCAATTGGCGCGAAACTTGCCGAGCGAAGCGACTGCAAGTTTCGTGACAATAGCAATGTCAGGTCGAAGCAGTTGTTAGGAAAATCTTCTCTTATCAATTTTATGTTTATAACATGTGATCATTAAATCAACATCATCATAGCTTTCAATACTAATCCAAAAAAAGTATTTATTATCAGCAATATCCGTTACTTTATTTATACTTAAATTTGAATACTTGATAATATTCTTTCTTAAATAATTCCCAATATTTTCTTTATGAATATTTCTAAAGACTGTTTTTATTGATACAAGCAATACTTCATATTTGCAATAAAGAACCCAGAAATATGTAAATGGAAAATATAATACCATAAGGAGTAATGGATGGATAAAAGAAAATGCAACGTCGGTATTTAATAAATTTAAATAATTAGTAATGCAGTTATATATTATATAAACGATAATAAAATAGCCTAAAACGGCCTCAATTATTCTAATTATTTTTAATAACAAATCTTTACCTGAGCTATCTTCTACTTTTGTTAATGAATATTTTGATATCTCAAAGAAAATAATTATTGGTATAATAAGAATTTCAATAATTAGTGGAAAAACATAAAAGTTTATCAAAAACTCAATAATGAGCGTTACTTTCAAATTGACGACAATATGCTTTTTAAATAACTCTTTACTATTTTTACTATGTATTGAATTAGTTGTAGCGATAATTCCTGAAAAAATAAACCACAAAATTGAATCTTTGATTAATGAGTAATTCAAAGAGTATAATATATTGATTACTAACTCAAGAAATACAAAATAGATTGATGATACAATCATATATGTGAGTATTTGTTTGCAAAATAAGCATTTTAATACATTAATGAATGCTTTCCGGATATTTGAACTTAGTAAGCAAGGTATAGTTATAATGATGATCCACAATACTAATGCGATTTCTCTATTTGAAAAAGATGATATTAATTCTTTCATTTCTTTTCGCGCCGAAGGCGTCGTCCTAACATACGCTTGAGCTGCATTGCCGTGCCCGAAGGGCTTGGCGTAAAACTTGCCGAGCGGAGCGAAAGCAAGTTTTATGACAAAGGCAATGTCCGCTCGAAGCGATTGTTAGGTTATTCTTGAATTTCGACAAGTTCTTGTCGCAATTCTATAGTGTTGTTGTATTCGACAATTAAACGTACAAATCCGATGTTGTATGCGTAATATTTACGTATTATTCGATCACCGGCTTGAACTATATTTCCGTTTAAACTGGTTTCTGAATAGACATTTTCCTTTATCTCGATTGCTTCATGTGGTTGATTGAAAACCGTAATGATGCAATGTGAAATATTTGAACTTGATCTTCTTAAATGTTCAGAAATGTCTGGATACTCTGAATATTTAATTAGTGCAGAATATGTTGTAGGGGTTTCGTCAGTAAAGTCAATTGATTGCCACTTATCGCTGTCGCTAATTAGTTTAATAATTTCTTCTGGTTTATTATGGATAAGGAAACCATCCTGAATACAATAATTATGATCGCATGTTGTTTGAGCAGAACTAGAATAAATGGTTTTTTCATTGATTATGTATTGGTTGGCATTAATGGTATATGTATTCTCAACTGTAAAATCATCACCAATAGTTCTTGTTATAAGATATTTCATTGTTTTATTAATGTTATTATCTGGAAAATAATAGTCTTGATAATTATCAGTTTTACTTACGCTTTGCTTTTTTGTGTAACCAAGATGAGCTAAGCAAATATCATTATCATAATCTGTAAGTTCTCTGACTTCAGGTGAATATGCTCTATCGTCAATCTTATTGAAATATACTTTATATGGAAATAGTACCACTTTGTTAGAATCCACTATAAAACTTTTATTTAGTGTAATGCTTTTCCATAACGTTATTTTTCCTGATGTATTATAAATATCAACTCTTGAAATGGTGTGTTGACCTAATGAAATGCTTTTTTTTGTAAATTCATTAATTGGTTCAATCGAAATGACTTCTTTGTCTCCATCATAAAATTTGAATATTCGGTCTAAGTTTATTCTACAATTACTATAATTTAAATCTCCAAATTCTGAATGATCTGCATAGATGAGAACTTTCCCCTTTTCTTGTTTTTCACAATACATATCAAACGATATAAAAAGTGAGAATACTAGTAGTGTTAAACTGAATTTATTCATCTACATGTTCCTTTTTTGCGCCGCGAAAGCGGCGTCAACCTAACATTTGCTTGAGCTGCATTGCCGTGCCCGTAGGGCTTGGCGTAAAACTTGCCGAGCGTAGCGACAGCAAGTTTTATGACAAAGGCAATGTCCGCTCGAAGCAGTTGTTAGAACTTTCTCTTATATTCCTTACATTATAATTATTGCTTTGAGTCATATTTTATGGCTGAAAGTCATAATCTTGGATATTTATAAGTTATAAATGATTAACCTGCATATTGGAAAAGATCAAAGACGCTTTTTTGCAGGTTAACTCTTAGGTTAACCGACTATGCTTTTGGTGTATAATCATCAACATCAAAAACCCTGTCCTTATAATAATATTTTCGATCTTCTTCTGTAATTTTTCTTATTACTTTACAGGGACTACCGGCAGCTAAAACATTGTCCTCAATATCCTTTGTAACTACACTTCCTGATGCAATAACAACATTATTACCAATTTTTACCCCGGGATTAATTACGACATTCCCACAAACCCAGACATTATTCCCGATTGTAACTTCTATTCCATATTGATACCGAGAATTTCTTGAATCAGGATGAATTGGATGCCCTGCAGTAAATACTGATACGTTTGGCCCAAAGAGGACATTATCACCGATTGTTACTTTTCCACAATCAAGAATGGTGCAATTAACATTGGCGTAAAAGTCATCTCCTACGCTTATATTTTTTCCAAAATCACAATGAAACGGTTGATCGATACAAATCCAATCACCGGTTTTATTAAGTATCTTTCTAATTAATTTATTTAATCGTTTTGATTTATTTGGTTTACAGTGGTTGTATTTATACAGGAGTTTTTTTGTGCGTGTTAACTCTGTTAGTAGTCCATCTTGCCAGATTTTAAAAGGAAGACCTGCCAGCATGCGTTCTTTCTGATTCATTGTAAATACCTCTGAAATATGCGTGAAAGTAATAAATAATTATTCCTCTGCGCGCCGAAGGCGTCGTTCTAACATACGCTTAACCTGCGAGGCGTAATGGCGCGATTCTTGCCGAGGAGCGTAGCGACGACAAGCAAGAATCGTGACATAGCCGAGTCAGGTTGAAGCAGTTGTTATGTTTATTCTATTTCTTTTGTTAAGTACCCAGCGAACACCCAGCCATATAGTTCTTTTCTTGAAGATTGATCATTGTTTTCTACTTCCACTGGTACCCAATAACTCTTTATTCCATCAATTACATCCTCAAAAACAATCAGTGGATTATGTAATCTTTTAACTGCCTGCCTATCGGGTAATGTTTTTATAACAGCACCCTTTGGAAAATCACGAATATTTAACCCCTCAGGAGAATTAACATAAAGTGTTTCAATTGTATTGGGGTTACTTTCAATCTTCTTATCATATGGATAATCTATGCCTAAGTAATATAAATATGAAGGTGAAAAAACCTCATTCTTCATACTGTTATAAAACTCAATATAGTATTGGCCTGGATAAGATGCTGATATTTCTACAGTAGCAACATTTTCTGATATATTGTCTGACTTAAATGCTAGAATAGGTATATAAAATAGTTGTAAATCATGATCTAGATCATTATCGTAACCATAATAAATTACACAAATTGTGTTTTTGTCTGATATATATCTAAGGTGATAGCTGGTATTTGTTTGCATATTTTTAGCGACAGAAATATTGAAAGGCGTATCATCAGAAGTATAATCAACAATGTACTTACTCTCAATTTGATTAGTATATAACTTTTTCTCAAAAAATGTTTTTCCTGTTATCTTATTGATTAATTTAATGTTCCATTCGCGATTAGTAGATACTAAGTTAGTATCTTGAAAACATAAATTAGTCGAATAGTATTTTTTAGAGTTTATTTCTTCAATATATAAACTGCCTAATTCCTTTGTGTATTTTTTATTACCATTTTCTATTTCCACAATGATTATTTTATTGTTGTTGTATGTATCTGGTAATAATACAATGTTTAAAAATGAGTTGGATAAGTAAACATCATCATTTTCTATAATAGGATCATCATCATGATCAGCGAATTTGGGAACATGAAAAGGTTTATTATAAGGCAAGTTAACAAACATTGCATTCTGTAAGGTTATACCGCGCTTTATTGTAATAGTGTTCTCTTCTGAAGAAAGCCCATTGCAAAGAAAGTTCACTAATATAAACAGTAGTAATGTTTTACGCATATTGATTCCTTAATCGCCAAAGACGTAAAAATATCACATTGTAATAATTAACTATTTTTCCGCGCCGCGAAAGCGGCGTCGACATAACATTTGCTTAACCTGTATTTTCGTGCCCGAAAGGGCTTGGCGCATTTTGTGCACCAGGAGCGTAGCGACGCACAAAATGTGCCAAAGAAAATATCAGGTTGAAGCAGTTGTTAGAAAGCTTCTTTTATATCAACCGTAATCTTTGATCAAGAGAAGTAAAATAATCAATTAATTGATGGTTGGTTTGTACAAACAACTGTTGGTTTTTTTCTTCTACAGCTAATGTATTTACTAATTCGGAAATCTCTTCTTCTGAATAGTAATTTTTAATCGTTTTTATTACTGAATCATTACTTAAAAAATATTTAAGGATACTTCTTGATGATACCAAAGATCCATTATAGTAACGTTTAGATAGATAACTATCCAGTTTCTTATGAAAAGTTGAGAAATTTACAACATTATACAGACAATATACTTCATAAAGTTCAAGTAAGTTTAAATCTTTTTCGTATTTTCTTTTTGTATAATTGATTATCCTTAATGCTTTTTTATATTGTTCGTTATTAACCAAATACTGTATTTTGTGTAATAAATAATTCCTTTGATTGCTCGTAGATTCAATAAATATATAATCTCGTACCTTTTTATAGAGTTGATAAAGATCATTAAAGTTCTCGGTATCGGCTATCATTGATGTTACCAATGGTTTAAATTCCATACCGTTTACTTTAGAAATAGCATTACTTGAAAGTTTTGTTTTATCAGGATAATAAATACTAATTTGTCGTTTTATATCATTTAATAGTATTTCATTACTTGCGGTAAGTAGATTTCTATTAATATAGATCTTTTCAACTAAAGAACTAATTTCATTAAACTTTTGATAGAGCTGAGAGCCGACAACAATTAATATTCGAGCAATTGTTTGATCATAAAGATAGCTTTCATTATAGCACTTATTTGCCAATCCAATTTTAATATCTTCTTTTGTAAGCTTTCCCCCTCTTATTATTTCTTGATAATCCGATACAGTATTTTCACTTGGCTTCATGATAATATCGAAAACAGAGAATAACTGTGACTCAAGATTACTGAAATCCTCATAAAATATTGGTTTTATTCTACTTAGCTTTACATATTTTGGAATATATTCCATAAAGAACCAAAATATTACACCAGAAAGTAAGGATAGTAATAATGGATACAAAAAAACACTTCTGTGCATCCAACAGAAGAGGGTTTGAAAAAAGGTATCAAGTGTCATTTTGTTCTCTTCTCCATTTATATTAGTCTTTCTAACATTTGCTTAACCTGTATTTTCGTGCCCGTAGGGCTTGGCGCATTTTGTGCACCAGGAGCGCAGTGACGCACAAAATGTGACAAAGAAAATATCAGGTTGAAGCAGTTGTTAGATAATTTCCTTTTACAAAAATTACTCTGAAATACTATTTACATACAATAAAATCAAGAATGCAGTATTATTTATATATTAAATGATTATAATATTTTTTTTATTACTATTTTTTATTACCTATATTTTCTTTGCTCTTATTCAATGTAAAATACATTGATGAAACTAAAAGAACAAAGCCTGATAAAAAAAGAACAAAACCTGTAAAAGTAAAAATAAATGGGAACCCATTTTTTGTATTACTAATTATTTGAATTTCTTTTGGTTTATTTGGATTGTATTTGATACTTAAATATTTTTGTGGTTTTATAGATGTTATTACAGTTGAGTCATAACGTATTTCATTCACAAAATATGAAATATTGACTTTGTATTTATCAGTAGTTTTATAACCACCTTTAACTGAGTAATATCCTTTATCTAGTAATTCGCATTGAATAACATAAGAATCTATATATTTCCAGTTTAATGATGTTTTGATTGATATTTTATTGAGGATAAAACTTGAAGATAATAAAATACCTAAGCTAAGTAATAGTAAAGAAGCTTGATACTCTGACTTTTTTATCATCTTTTTTTATCCTCGCGCGCCGAAGGCGTCTATCTAACATTTGCTTAACCTGCTTTTTCGTGCCCGAAGGGCTTGGCGCGATTTGTGCGTAAGGAGCCGAAGGCGACAGCACAAATCGTGACAAAGAAAATGTCAGGTTGAAGCAGTTGTTATGTTTCTTCGATAATATATTTTACAACATCATCTATAAGTTCTTTTTCAATATATTTAAAACATTTTTCTTTTAATACATTATTGATTTTACTTTTACTATTTTTTATTTCCTTAACTAATGTTTTTGGTAATATTTCAGCTTTTTCTTTTATAAATGCTAATAATTCTTTTTGATATTTCTCTATTTCTAGTGAATATTTCTCAACTTCTATTTTGCTAATTTTGTATTCTAATACTATTTGGTTTAAATGATTTAATTCCTTTATTTTTACCATTTGGCTTTTTTGAGTTTTAACTATATCAAGTAGAAGTGATTCAACTTTTGACTTCGATTTTAGTATACACTGTTTTATTTCTTCAATTCTTTGTTCATTAAATAAATATGGGTTAATTTTATTTAACTGATTGTGTCTTATACTTAAGTAATATTCTTCTTTAGTATTCTTCTTCCATGTTTCTTTAATCTGTTTAACATTAAACAAATATAATTCAGTATTATCAATACCTATATCAAAATAAATAAACAAGAAAAACGCATCATGAACATATTTTTTGGGTATAGTTATTTTCGCAGCCTGTCGTTGTCCTGGAAATAATGTTCTTCCTTTACTTTGAATTCTACCTATTTTCACTGAATCTTCAAAATTAATAAATGCAATAAGATCAGCACCATTAATATCAAATTTTGGTTTTGCTATTAATATACCGTTTCGTTGAAGCTTATGAGAAATTAAGTCTTCAGCGGTATATTCAAGATTTATGGTTTGCATTTTTTTCTTCTCCGCGCCGCGCAGCGGCGACGACATAACATTTGCTTAACCTGCGAGGCGTACATTGGCGCACTTTTTGCCGAGGAGCGCAGCGACGACTAGCAAAAAGTGTGACAATAGCCGAGTCAGGTTGAAGCAGTTGTTAGGATTTTTTCTTTTCAATCATTTCATAAAACTTTTCAGACGTAAGCACTTCCGTTTTAGTTTTAAAAACCTTATATATAATATTACTCTTTTCAATTACACCTTGATCATCAGTAATAAACAAATCACAAAAGCTTGCATAATAAGCATGTAAACTATCATTAAATGTATTTCGAAATTTTGCTTTTTTATTTGATTCTGAATCCAATCCCATGCTATTAAGTACATTATAAGAACCTAAGAATTGATGATATCTTCTTTCATCCTCATTTAAAACAGGTACTGTAATATTAGTATTTACAAATGCAATAAAATCCATAGAAAAACTTGAACTTTCAAATATAGTATCTATATCATTTTTTTGTAGTGAAACATTATTGTCATTAAAAAAATGATCCTTATGGCTCATTATCAAAGACCGTAAAGCTTTATATTCTGCTTTACTTGTATTTAAAGCTGCTTGATAAGATAAACCGTTTTGCATAAGTTTCTTAAAATTAAACCCATTTTTCTGTTCTAGGATATTACTTATATATTTCTGCGTTTCTGGTGGTAAAAGTGATAAATCAATTTTTGAAACATCAATACTTGATAATGTATCTTTTATACTTTCAATTATTGTCATTAACATTGGGTTGTTTTCAAAATCTGATAAGTCGATTTCATTATTTAATTCAGATAACTCATAATTAAAGGCATTAAGAGGTGTTTCATTGTATATTATTATGGGATTTGGGAAGGACTTAAGTAAATACTTATTTTTTGTGATTTCACTAATTAATGATAAATCTTGATACTTTGTATCGGTTTTATCATTTAATAAGTCAGAAATATGTGCTCGCGAAAAGAAATAATCATTAGTACGTGAATGAGTTTTAATAATATCAAGGTAACAATTGTGCTGTTCTAGAGGCTTCAACCGGGAGAAACAATTCGTATCAAGATAAATATTCATATTATCCTCATCGCGCCGAAGGCGTCGTCCTAACATTTGCTTAACCTGTATTTTCGAGCCCGTAGGGCTTGGCGCATTTTGTGCGTCAGGAGCGTAGCGACAGCACAAAATGTGACAAAGAAAATATCAGGTTGAAGCAGTTGTTAGATGAAATTATTTTTTTGCATTATCAAGATAAGATTTAAAATCTTTTAATGATTTTATTAATTCATTTCCCAAATCAATGGCATTAGTAATTTGATCGTCTTCAACAAAATGTCCATGAACAACTTCATTTACTATACTTATAGTATCGTTTAATGATTTTTCAAGATATCTTAAATCAGGGTAATATTTTAAGAGTATTCGAAATGATTCACGTGCAACCCGATCGGTTCTTTTGTTTTTAATTTCTATACAATTATTAGTAATTATATCATTCAGAATATTTTCAATACCAATTCGCGTCTTTATTATTGCAAGCAAGTTTTCATCAGATGTTTGAGTTTTTTTTCCTTTGTTACTTTTATTTAGTTGCTCCTTAAATGGTGATTGCTTTTCTATTTTCTCTTTTTCAAGTTTTAATTCATCTGATGTCGGAGGAGCATACAAAGTAATTGTTTGTGATTGCTTATTATTAATATAGATGGAATTAATTAAACCTTTAATTTCGTCATTTGTTTTTTCTATCTCTTCAGTTTTCTCTTTTACAGAATCGATCTTTGAAGAAAATTCAAAATACTCACCAATTTTCAAGTATTTAATAAAAGGATATAACAATAGAAGTAATCCGGCTGGTATTAAAAAAACAGAAAGAGATGTTTCTGGTATTTTAACAGATAAATCTGTAATAATTAATCCATAAATGAGTAAAAACAATCCAATAATAAAGACAATTATTTGAATTACTAAATCAGGAACGCTTGTTTTTGAATTCATATTTATTCCTTTTCCGCCCGCGCAGCGTGCATCTAACATGAGCTTAACCTGCGAGGCGTCATGGCGCGATTCTTGCCGAGGCGCAAAGCGCCGACAAGCAAGAATTGTGACATAGCCGAGTCAGGTTGAAGCATTTGTTAGAAAATGCCCTTTCTTCGTACGTCTAATGGTCGTAATTAATTCATGGTTAACGCCGCAACCATTGAGCGCTCTTTAGGCCGATTCCTCATTGTCCCGAGGGAGGGCAATGTCCTCGGCCTCTTCGCGCGCAATGGTTGCTCAACGTGCTTATGACTATGATGTGCCCATTCAGACCAAATCAGCCGCTTTAATTGTTCCTAATGGTTTCAGGAAGTCCCGCGCCGCGTTAAGCGGTGTCGTTCTAACATTTGCTTGACCTGCATTGCGTCAATTGGCGCGAAACTTGCCGAGCGAAGCGACTGCAAGTTTCGTGACAATAGCAATGTCAGGTCGAAGCAGTTGTTAGCTTTTTTTTCCTTTTCTTTTCATTTCGCGAATTTCATTCTCATAACCAGTATTTGATAGAACATTTATTCCTTTTTGATCCAGAATGGCAGACACGCATGTATCATTCCATTTACTGCCTTTGTATATTTCAAGAACTTCAATTGTTATTTTATTAACTTTTCTTTGAAGATTTATTGTTGAAAATTCTACAATATCTCTAAACTCATATTCACATAGTTTAGTATGCTTATCATCGTATAGAGCTATTCGTTTTAATCTACTGTTTTGCTTAAATAGCTGTTGCTTTTCAATATCTACATAGCCATTAAGGATAACAATAACATTTGATGAATTTATTAATTCTATGTATATCTTCTCACCAACATTTTTACTGTTATTTGCAACCCAAGGATATGATTGATAGTTCCATATATAATCAGGACTTTCTTTTGAATCTGGTATAATAAAACGTTCAATCATGTTTACTGGCTTGTAATTTATTATTTGATTACTTATTTGTTCACTATAAAAACTGCTCGCATCTATTTTTTTTATACCGCAGTGATTGTACATTTCATCTGACGACTGATGATATTTATTAATTGTATTAATGTTCTTTAATTGATCAGCATCAAAGAATACTGAATATCCACCACCGTATATATAAAAATACATTCGGCCTAATAAGTAGATAAATGGGAAACCATTTTCATTTATACAATTTTCATTATTGCTGATTTCTTGATAGTATAATAGCCCGTCTTTTTTACTATTATCATATCCAAGAAAGTAACCATGATTATTATATATACAAAGTTTATTCTCAATGTTAATTGCTAAGTAACTATTAATACCAAATAAATCATCAGCAGATGCATGGCAAATGATTAAAACTATAAATGCTAATGATACTATTTTTTTCATGATTCTTTTCTCTTTCTCCGCCGCGCGCGCAGCGCCGAGCTAACATTTGCTTAACCTGTAATTCCGGCCCGAAGGGATTGGCGTGAAAATTGCCGAGCGTAGCGACTGCAATTTTCATGACAAAAGGAATTATCAGGTTGAAGCAGTTGTTAGGTAATTTTTTTTGTTTATAACGCTGCTAGATATCGAGCCGTATTAACATTTCGAACTGTCATCTCTTTATATATTTTATGAGATATTATTTTATTTAAATGACTTTTATTATAGTTATCTCTACTTACGTTCCAGATTAAAGCACCTTTTACATATAGTATTTGAACAAATTCCATTTTTATTGGTAATTCATTTACTATTTTTTTATTATCTATTGAATCAAATAGATAAGCGACGTCAGTTTTTTGTTCGGTGTTGTTTTCCCAAGAACTCGGGATGCTTTTTGCTATTTCTATTATTTCTGACTTTGTTTTTATTAAGATTTTTATTTCATTTCCTGATTTTTGTAGTAGTTCATTTTCTATTTTTTCTTTTACAATATCTTTCTTATCGTTTGTTTCAAAGAAAACGTTTCCAGAATTAATATATGTGGATACATTTAAATACTCACATTGAATAAATAAATCCTTAAGCTCTTTCATATTTATTTTTACAGAATTACCAACATTTATACCTCGTAATAATGCTACATATTTCATTAAAACCTCAACCATTAATATTTAAAGAAAACAGATTGATATACTAAATAAATATTTTCCAAATATAAAATGTCACAAATAGTTCATTCACTTACATCACAATAATTTGTGTATTCTTAATATTTCCTCGCCCGCCGAAGGCGTGTACCTAACATGAGCTTAACCTGCGAGGCGTCATGGCGCGATTCTTGCCGAGGCGCAAAGCGCCGACAAGCAAGAATCGTGACATAGCCGAGTCAGGTTGAAGCATTTGTTAGAAAATGCCATTACTTAGTACGTCTAATAGTCGTAATTAATAATGGTTAACGCCGCAACCATTGAGCGCTCTTCAGGCCGATTCCTCATTGTCCCGAGGGAGGGCAATGTCCTCGGCCTCTTCGCGCGCAATGGTTGCTCAACGTGCTTAGTACTACAACGTGCCCATTCAGTTCAAATAATTTGCTTTATTTTATCTTCCTGACTTCAGGAAGTCCCGCGCCGCGTTAAGCGGCGTCGTTCTAACATTTGCTTAACCTGTATTTTCGTGCCCGTAGGGCTTGGCGCATTTTGTGCACCAGGAGCGTAGCGACGCACAAAATGTGCCAAAGAAAATATCAGGTTGAAGCAGTTGTTAGCCGCTTTTTTTACTCTTCATTTGGTCTAATAACCTTTGATTATATGAAATCATAGATTCAAAAAAATCTTTAAAGCTATTCCATGTTTCAATTGTTTCACTAGCAAACCATACTATTTTCCCATTATTTATGTCTTTTGATTTATTAATAAAAAATATATCTTTATCATATTTATTAACAGAAATTGGAATTAAATCATTCTTATTAACTCCTTCTATTTGTGCTTCAACTAAATCATAAAATTCTTCTTTCGCAATATTATAATATTCTTGATTCATTAAATAATCTGCACTTAATAAATCATTATGTTGAAGAAATGAATCCCACCCATTGGCAACAAGTAAAAATGAACGATACATTTCAGGCAATTTACAATTTAATTGATTTTCTAGTTTATCTATTTGTATATTTGTTGCTGCAACCTTTGGAAATGTATATTTCCACATCTGTTGAGAATCAATATCATGTATTTTGCTTTTTATCTCTACAATTTTAACAATTATGATTTTATACTGATTTAGTAACTCGTTTTGATTCATGCATTTTATCCTGATGAAAACATTTATTTATTTGTAATTAGTTTCACATTATTTTCAATATTTTTCCTCGGCCCGAAGGGTCCGGCTAACATTTGCTTAACCTGTATTTTCGTGCCCGTAGGGCTTGGCGCATTTTGTGCGTCAGGAGCGAAGCGATAGCACAAAATGTGACAAAGAAAATATCAGGTTGAAGCAGTTGTTAGGCATTTATTGGTACTCTAACTCTCTTTCTAGATAATATAACATAGTAGATCCGTCATTATATTTTGTAAGCACTTCACAAGAGAGCCAGTTATGATGTTGGTCATAGTTACTATAATTATAATATTGAATTTGGTCTGGAAACATTATTTCTATGGATGATAATGATTTGTCTTTGTATTTATAGTGTTTAACTATTTTTGGTTGTTTCTGGTTATTTTCAAAGTAACTTACAGTGATGAGATTATTAAAGCTATATGAGAAAATGGTTGAAGATACTATATCGTTAATCTTCCAACGACTATAATTGTCAATTCTAACTAATCTATTATTCTTTAGTAATAAGCTAAATTTAGATATTAAATCCTCACCATTTAATACGGTAACCATAATTGAGTTTCGTAAAAAAACGTATTTTTCAATACTGGTTTCATTTAACTGAGAGTCATAAATATTTAATTCAGAATTTGAAGTCCAGTTATATAGAATATAGTGATCATCAGAAAATGTACTTTTATATAGTTTATTATTACGGTATTCATTATTTACTATAATTTTATAACCATCTTTTTTTGATAAGCTTTCGGTTTCATATTGAATGATGTTACTGTTAGAGTCATATGTAATATTCTTGATAAAAATTAAACTCTTGGATTTGGTTTCTTGGTCGAAATAATACTCTTTACTTAGAACTTTTCTTAGTTTACCAGAAATAACTTCTATTTCTTCATTGGAAGATATCCCATTGTCATTTTGAAGTTGAAGAGAAAAAGGAATTGTTGTACTCATAGGTTTATTGCAACTGCTTAAAACCAAAGCAGTAAAAAGAATAAACAGCATGTTGATTTTCATGATTACAAATCTTCCTTTTTTTGGCGCCGAAGGCGTCTGCCTAACATACGCTTGAGCTGCATTGCCGGCCCGAAGGGCTTGGCGTAAAACTTGCCGAGCGAAGCGACAGCAAGTTTTATGACAAAGGCAATGTCCGCTCGAAGCGATTGTTAGAAAATCTTCCTTTCTATGATGTATTCTTTTCGCGGTACTCAGAATAGTGAAATAAGCGTAGTATGATTCTTCTTCCCTTTCTCTTCTATCTTTTCGTTGAATAAAAGGGGTAAAGGTATGAGAAAAGTATCTTCATCACCTTGGCTGCCGAAACTTGCTCAAAGTAATGGGAATTTCATAATGATAATTCCTTTTTTTTATATATCTCTTAATAATTAATGAACGAATATTACCAGTATTTTATCATATAACCCAATAATCACCGAAACAAAATCTCAAAACTCTACTTTTCCTTATTCTCATATCTCTAAAAACTCCACCCTAATTGACGCTAATTCGATACGTAAATCCATGCCTTAATTATAGATCTGTTTCATATGATCTGTTATTGGGAAGTAATCATGATAAAAGAAGGGTAGGGAGGAAGTACGAAATTAGGATATGACAATGGATGAAGCTGTTAAGAACAGTGAAAGTCATATGGCGTGATATCTCAATAATATTTTTTGATATTACTTAGAACAGAGACTTATTTAATTCTTTTTCCACCAAAAGCTGATATTGTTCTGGTGTCGGCTTTGCATCGACCCCATTGAACAGTTCCTTTTGGAACGAATAATTCATCACCGGGTTTTAAGATTATTTCTTTATCTTCAAAACAAGCTAAATATTCGCCACTTATACATATAGTATATTCATCAAAGTTGTGAACATGTTTTTTTGATTCTTGGTCTGAGTGACACTCCCAAAATGCCATTTGAGAACCATCTGTGGCTTCATAATAATATCCTTCGATATCAGCAGTATTCTGTTGATTTGAATCTATTTTGTTTATCGGGTTTTTCATGAACTCCGGAAAATGATCCATTTTTATTCTCCTTCTTTATCGCGCCGCATTAGCGGCGTCGTTCTAACATTTGCTTAACCTGCGAGGCGTACATTGGCGCAGTTTGTGCCGCACGAAGTGCGAAAGCACAAACTGTGACAATAGCCGAGACAGGTTGAAGCAGTTGTTATGTTTCTTACCATTGTAAACTACAAATAATTATATCTTCAGGAATGAAATATTTGGGTCCACCCCGTTCTGCGGTTGTTGTGCTTCCAAAAATCCAACCAATATGTTTATCAAACTTAATTTTTAACCAATAATCTGTTTTGTTATCTATTTTTTCTTTTTCTTCAGTCATCGCGATTACTTCAATATAGCTTGGATTTTTCTGAATTGAAGGTAGATTTATTTCAAATATTACTTTTGAGTTAATACCAGGATTGTCTCGGATCACTAAATCTCCCCATGCAGCTAATCCTTGATCCATTGTTCTTATAGTCCATTTATTTCCATCAAACTGATATTTTTCAATTATTTGATAGCGATTATTATAATAAGGATCACTATGCGGGTCAATGAATGGATAATCAGAGTTTAACCAGATCCAACCATTAATCGATTTAGTACTAATCTGATACCATATTTCTCCGGCCCTAAAACCAATTTTATTTTTTGGTTTATATTTTTGAACTTTTGTATAAATACTGTGGATTTTTATCTCTTCGAAATCTTTAAGGTGTCCAATTGCCTTCTTATTGGTATAGTTGTCATATACTATCCCAATATCAAAGTTACCGAAATCTGCAACAGGTGATTCGAGATTACATTTTCGTAAGGTTTCATTAATCGCAAGGTTGTTTTTTGTAAAAATTAGCGTTCCATTGCTATTATTATAATCTGGATTATATTCAGAACATGAAATCAATAAAAAGATGCATGAAATGGTTATTAATAAATATAGCTTATGCATTAAAAAACCTCATGTCAGCTAATATTAAAAGAGATATAACGGATTCAAAACAGAAATTATCGGTTTTAGTAAATTAAATCTTTCCGCGCCGCATCAGCGGCGTCGACACAACATTTGCTTAACCTGTATTTTCGTGCCCGTAGGGCTTGGCGCATTTTGTGCACCAGGAGCGTAGCGACGCACAAAATGTGCCAAAGAAAATATCAGGTTGAAGCAGTTGTTAGATTTTCTTATTTTATATGCTCATCAATATCTCCAATAAAGAACACTTCTGGAGATACTAAACTAACTCTTTGAATTGAGGCACTGTTTATTTTATTAACTATTTTTTCTTCACCCATCATATAATCAAAATAGTAGAATATATCATTTAAGAGGACATCATCAGGATATAATCCAAACTTTCCAGAACAAATAACCAAATCATATTTGTTTCCATTCTTGTCCGCTATAACACCAATATTTTCTAATGGGACAGCTTTCCCTATTACCTGTAAATCAATAAACGCCATGCCTTTTTGAAGATATTTAGTTACTTTGATTTTATTAAACTTTGGTTTGCTTGCAAAAAGATCATCTATAGTCTTTTTGTTGGTAGGATTTGTATTTGTAGATATTACAAATTCATATTTTGATCCACCATATGAAGGAATAATTACTGCTAAACCCTGAGAGCATTTTATTAACTCATTATATATTTTTTGTGTTGTTCCTGGCTTATCGAAATCATCATAAAGCATTGTTTCATTTTTACTCATCCAAGACCAGAAATTATCAGCAGGGTTTGCATTTACACTAATAATTATGAATGTTAATAAGGCAGTAAACAGTAGTTTCTTCATGTGTGCTCCTTAATAGCTATTACAACTAACTAATAATTATTAACTAGAAAACATCCCAGAAAAATAATATTATCAATCATTCAACCAAAATACTATTGATCATAATTATTACTTCTTCTTGCGCCGCGGAAGCGGCGTCAATCTAACATTTGCTTAACCTGTATTTTCGTGCCCGAAAGGGCTTGGCGCATTTTGTGCACCAGGAGCGTAGCGACGCACAAAATGTGCCAAAGAAAATATCAGGTTGAAGCAGTTGTTAGCTATTTTTTTGAATTCTATTTAATTCAATATTTAATGCACCAATTGAAATAAATATTTCCTGTAATGAGAGTAAAAGTGAAATAAAAACTGTTATTAAACTTAGTCCAAACACTATTTCTGCTGGAATAATCCATTTAACAAATATTAAAAACATGCTGATTACGCAGAATAAAAAGCTGAGTACACCAAAAACCTGCGTATACTTAATAAGCCGAAGACGTATTTGAAAATTATTGATTTGTTTTAATACATTGCTGTCGTTTTTTCGTTCATATTGTTCAATTAATTGTCGAATTAACCCAGCAAGTGCAAGAAACTTATTGGTATAAGCCAAGATTAGTAGCGAAATTGCAGAAAAAAGTAGAGCAGGGGTACTGATTGAAAAATCCATATTTTCTCCTCTTTATAAAACGATTATTTTTTGTATGTGTACTCAGACTTTGACCATTTATTTTGTGTGAGCATGTACACTTCTAATATGTTATTGTTCTTGATCTTTATCTTCATAAACGTGTTGTATTGTGCAGGTTTTTCTATTACAAAGTAAAGTTCTTGGTTGTCAGCAACATAGTAGGCAACAACGTTAAGGAAATACTCACTATTAACTATTATCTCTTGGTATTGATTACGAGATATCTCGATCCATCTTTTTTCTTGGTCGTACTGAGCTTGATCAATCGCAAAATATTTCCCAGAAAAAGTATCTTGTGAATATATCCTTGGAAGAAAGAGTAAGAAAAGCATGAGTGATACATAATATTTACGCATTACTAAAATGATATACAAATGTTTACTATCTGACAATACAATAAAATACTTGTGAACAAGATTGACAATAATTATAAAGCTTTTAAAAGTTAATAAACTAAATCCTAATCCTCGCGCGCGAAGCGTCGAGCTAACATTTGCTTGACCTGCATTGCGTCAATTGGCGCGAAACTTGCCGAGCGAAGCGACAAGCAAGTTTCGTGACAATAGCAATGTCAGGTCGAAGCAGTTGTTGGGCCGGTTTTAATGTATTTTGTTAACATAAAAACATTTATATTTATCGTGGTAAACATCTTACATGTTGTTCAACAAAGCTAAAGAACATATAAAAATTGTATAATACTAAAGCACTTATACAACAAATGAAAAATTAAATACCACTATTTACTTAATAATGATGATTGTATTTTGACTTATTTACTAATTCATATAATAACATGTTTTCTCCGTATATTTCTTCTGATCTTAAATAACAAAATCCTAGTTTCTTTTCTAAGATATGTATTGATTTTTTGTTATCAATTTCTGTAATTGCGTTTATTTTATCTAAACACAAATTATTAAAAGCATAATCTATAATACCAACGCAAGCTTCTATAGAAATACCATTACCCCAATATGTTTTCTTTAGCCTGTATCCTAATTCAATGTACTCGGTATTATCTATTCGTAAAAGACCCGCATCTCCGATTGGTTCTTCATTAGATTTATATATTAATAAATATTTGCTGAAACCATATTTTTTGTAATGATCAATATAGTTATTAATTCGCTTATTTAACTCTTGAGTATTTTTATCTCTTCCATTTGGAATAAACTTCATAACTTCTTCATCGAGAAACCAACTTAGATCTTTTTGTAAATCACTTTCTGTAAAAGGGCGAATTAACAATCTTTTTGTATTAATCATATTTTTCCTCGCGCCGAAGGCGTCGGCCCAACATTTGCTTAACCTGTATTTTCGTGCCCGTAGGGCTTGGCGCATTTTGTGCGTCAGGAGCGCAGCGACAGCACAAAATGTGCCAAAGAAAATATCAGGTTGAAGCAGTTGTTAGGCATTTTTTAGTATGGGATAGTGCTAACTTTCTTTTTGAAATATTCAAGCATTTGTTTCTTTGAAAGTTCGTTGTTTATGTATTTTGTCACACTTTCGTTAAACAGATTTTCGATAACAACATCAGTAGATTGTCGAAGGTTTCCATTTACTTGTTGTGCTGATTGGGTCCAAATTGGAAATGGTTGTTGATTACTTAAATAAGCGTCATTTGTTGTATAATATTTATTAGATGAAAGTTTTGTGTAGTTAACATAATCACCTGTTTCAATAAACCAAGATGAAAGAAATTCTTCATTTGATGTTAAGTATTTAATAAATTCAATGGCATTTTCCTTGTTTTTTGCATTTTTTGGTATGGCATACCAATTACCACCCCAGCACCAACCCACAGGCCCCTTTGTTATTGCCCAATCGCCACTAGTATTTTTTGCATTTTTTTCTATATCAAAGTATAGTCCCCAAGCAGGGAGAAAATATGAAAAAACTTCAATTTTTTTATTCTCTTTATCATAAAGGACATCCATCATGCCGCGATACCACTCTTCACTCCATGGAGCACAATTGAAAATAATTTTTTTATCTGTGAATAGTTTGTAATCTTCTATATACTGAATCATTATTGGATCAATGTAAAGTTTACCACCTACTAACCAGGGTTTTTGGCGCCCAGCTAAATAAACTCTTTCGAGTTCAGGAAAGCTCGCAGTAATCATGCATTTCCCATGTGATAATTTATTTAATTCCAATGCCGAATTTCTGAAAGCTTCAAAATTTGAAAACCTTTCTTGTACTATCGATGGATCATCTGTGCCGAAATATTTCTTTGCCAAGCTCCTTCTGTATATCATGGTGCCAGGAGTAAGTTCCTTTGTTAATGCGTAAACTTTCCCATCTTGTGATGCCATATCTTGGGTATAACTAAATTGTAAAGGCTTTATTTGAGCTGCGATTTCAGAAAGATCGAGCATGTTTCCTTCTTCAATATACTTGCGCAATTGTTTGTACTCAAGAGTAACAATATCGGGACATGTTTCTTGGCTAGACATCAGTGCATCAAGACGATCGCAATAGATATCGTTATTCACAGTTTGAACTGATACTGCAACATCTTCATGTGTTTTAGAATAATACTTTTCTATTACAGTATTTGTGCTTTCACCATTTGATAAAACAATCAGCTTCTTAACTTTATCTGATGAGTATGTAAAGTAAATGGTAATGTACAAAAATAGTAGAATTGTTAATACTCGCTTTTTCATATAGAGCTCCTTTATTTAATGCCCGAAGGGTCTGCCTAACATTTGCTTGACCTGCATTGCGTCAATTGGCGCGAAACTTGCCGAGCGAAGCGACTGCAAGTTTCGTGACAATAGCAATGACAGGTCGAAGCAGTTGTTAGGTTTTTATCCAATAACCATTTATAAGATCATTACTATTGATTTGCTTAATATTATCTAAAGTGGTTATAACAAAACTATAATCTTTCATATTCAATATACAATTAAATGATTCGATATCGTTATCTATAGGCTTTATTTTTGAACAGAAGATAGGCTTTAATATCTTCTCTTTATCATTATTATTCCAGCAGTAAATGACTAGATAATTATGAACATACTTTTTATTGAAATAAATGTAGTTAAGTGCTTGTGGCTGATTATCTATATTAATAATTGGTTCCGGGTTTGATATTAATCCGCATGAAACCTTATGACTCGATTTAATTGAAATACCAGTTGATAAGATAGTTTTATTATTTAAATTAATATCAAGTTTCCATGAGTAATTACAGAATGGAGGATTATAGTTTATTGGTAAAATAAACGAATAGAATTCATTTGCGTTATAATAGTTCTCTGATTCTTTAATAATCCATTTACTGTATTTATCAATGTTGGCTGATTTATATATTGTGTTGTTTACTTCATTTATGAGTGAAAAATAACCATTGGCAATAAAATCATTACTTATAATGTTTCGTAATACATATTGATATTTATCATTATCGAGTGAATAAGTATTTTTCACATCATTACTATTAAATTCAGGTTCATAACCATAAGATGGGTATTCAAAATAGTTAAGGGAAAACGTTTGTTCGCTTTCATCCAAAAAAGATGGGTACTTATTGAAGAAAGATGAACTATTTGTAATATTAACTTTTTGATTAAGATCAAACTTTGAATTACCTTTATTTCCATCAACAATAATGTCATAATAGACTTTTTTATTGTTAATTTGATCAGATTTAAACGGTGAACAACTTGTTATAACAATAACTACCAAAGAGTAAATTAATCGTTTCATTTTATTATTTATTAATCTCCTTTGCGCCGCGAAAGCGGCGTCAACCTAACATATGCTTAACCTGTATTTTCGTGCCCATAGGGCTTGGCGCATTTTGTGCACCAGGAGCGCAGCGACGCACAAAATGTGCCAAAGAAAATATCAGGTTGAAGCAGTTGTTAGGAAAATATTCCTCTTCAATGTATCTTCTCAATCACTCTTTTTATAATACTTTTCCACGGTCTTGAGGAGACAATACTGATATCAGAACCTTTTGCTTCTTGTATTAACCAGTTATTATATTTCTGACTCAATTCTGCTCTGTCTTCTTGTATTGATCCTTCTCTTTTTTGATAATTATTAATTATTTGATTTGTACTATTTTCTGTTATTATCAAACACTTTATTCTGTTTTTAAAATTTGAGTTATTTAATAGCTTTTTACATAAATTTGGTGAGATAAAATCTCCTTCCAATATCATTGGTGTATTTTGATTAAGATGATTCATTACAACTAACTCAAGAATCTGAGATAACTCATTAGCGTATGAAATCATTATTTCAAGTTTTTTATCCATTGTTTGTTTTATGGCTTCATTAAAATGATTTTTCCAATAATGAAATACGGGATAATCACTTTCTTTTGTTGCGTTTTCAACAAGACATTGGAAATCATCAACTTGTACGACATTTATTTTATAATACTTGCTTAACTGATATGCTGCAGTTGTTTTCCCTGTACCGCTTGCACCACCGAGTAATAAAATATCAAATGATCTTTTATGGCTAAACATATAATTTCCTAAGAATACATTACATATGGGTGACGTAATAATACTTTGCCTGATTTATTTTTTTTCTATGACCGCGCCGAAGGCGTCGTCCTAACATTTGTTTAACCTGCATTGCGTACATTGGCGCGAAACTTGCCGAGCGGAGCGACTGCAAGTTTTGTGACAATAGCAATGTCAGGTTGAAACAGTTGTTAGCCACTTTTTTGTATTAGTTTTCAATACAATCAATAACCGAGTAGCACTAGCTTATTTATCTTTTCCTACTTCAAATGATGTCCATTCAATATCGGTTAATTCCATCATATTTTGTGATTGTGTTAACCCACATTTCCTATAAAAACCTACAGCGTCTTCATTTGCATAAATGAACACAATAATATTATCTTTTCCACCAGCTAGTTCACGCGCTGTGGTAATCATTGATCTTCCAATACCGTTTTTAATATACTCTCTATCAATTCCAATGTCCGTGAGCATTAGCCAATATGCATAATCAGTTAAACCAAAACAGATACCGACTATTTTATTACTATTATTTCGGGCAATAAGGCTTAGTTGAGTATTGTGTACAAGCTTCTCAATTCGCTGATTAAACCTTTCTTTAGGATATTGCTTTCCAAGATCTGTCCGTGTAAGAAATTCGATATAATCTTTAACGGAAACACGTTCTTGCGAAATCGAAATTATACCTTTACCTGTAGATAAATCTGTAATATGGGTTGCATTCACTTTATACCACCTATAAAATATAGTTTTCGTATAATCTGGGTTTTATTTACTTTTTAGCACTCATTTTTTTGTATATAAGCTTACAGAAGAAATCATGCCGCGCTTTACTTCAAATACACCTAAACACTTTATATAATTATCGTCATCGCAAGAAATACCAAAATAGTTATATTTAGCAATACATTTATGGATTAAATTATTCGCTTCAACTATAACAATCTTTCCTTTTGGATATTTCATAAATTGGTTACTCAGATATTGAACTACTTCTGATTTATTAGTACAAATCGTTGAATCTTCCCAAAAATCTTCATAAACACAGTTATTGCTAAGTAATTCGCTTAATGATAATAAGTCCTTCTTATTTATAAAGTCAAAGAACCGCAGAGTAATTCGTATTGATTCTTCTACACTACTCATTTTATATGGACTCATATTATTCCTCGGCCCGAAGGGTCTGGCTAACATTTGCTTAACCTGTATTTTCGTGCCCGTAGGGCTTGGCGCATTTTGTGCACCGGGAGCGTAGCGACGCACAAAATGTGCCAAAGAAAATATCAGGTTGAAGCAGTTGTTAGCTGAAATTTCTTATAATCGATTTCATAAATTCTATTAATATTATTTTGATACTACTCTTGAATATAATTTCATATCTTTTACTTCTTTTGTTACATAATGTTCTTCATATTGTCGTAAAAGTCCTTCATATTCAAAACCGTTATTTATTAATATTTTTTCAGATACGATGTTTTCATTACAAACTGTTGCTTGTATTCTGGTTCGTTCAAGTGTATTAAAACCTAAATCTAGTACTTTATTTATTGCTTCTGACATTATTCCTTTATTCCAATTCTTTTCGGAAAGCTCATATCCAATTTCAGCGCGTTTGCCATCAAAACTATTTAAGAAAATAGTTCCAATTAATTCATTTGTATTTTTATCCGCAATTCCAAACCGAATTATCCAGCCTTCGGTGTATCCACTATTCCAGCGATTTATTACTTCTATTGCTTGTTCTTTTGATTCTGGTCCATTCCAGTCAAGATACTGATATACTTTCACATTGTTGTAATAAGTATATAAATGCTCTGAATCAGTAGTATTAATTTTTCTTAAGTTACATTTCGTTAAGGTAAATGAAGGGAACTCATTAAAGTACTTACTAAAATCCATTAGAATGCCTCATTTGTTAATGTATTATTTTATTTTCTTCCGCGCCGAAGGCGTCCAGCTAACATTTGCTTGACCTGCATTGCGTACATTGGCGCGAAACTTGCCGAGCGAAGCGACTGCAAGTTTCGTGACAATAGCAATGTCAGGTCGAAGCAGTTGTTAGAGATTTTTCCTTTTATGATCTTATCCCAACCGTATTCAGCAGTACTAACTAAAAAGCTATCAACTTATTCTTAATAATATTTTTTCCGAAGTTTATAGATTCTTTTTCTGCTTCTTGTTGAAGTATTAATGATATTTTTGTATCAAGAAATCTCGCTTCGTTGATTATTCCCTGTATAGTTCTTTCAATAATCACTTCAACTGAATAACGCTCATCAGATCGTTGTTTACAGCATGTAGTTAGTATGTAATCATTATATTTTTCTTTTAACATATATCTTTACTTAATACACCGACTTGAAATGGTAGATGATCATATTTTTCTATAGCTTTCATTTTAAAACCTTGCTTTTCATACCATTTTTTTAACACAACGTTTTCATATACTATTTCAACTACAGCAGTTATTCCCTTTTTCTCTTTAATACGTTCTAACGCATAATTCATAAGCATTTGACCAATATTATGGTGTCGTTCCTCCGGTAAGACTGCGAGTCTTTCTATTTTATATATATTATTATCTTCTTTTTTTATTCCAACTGAACCAATGACATTTTCTTCTTCAACGCATGCAAACATTACCAAGCCATTATCTATTTGCTTTTGAATAACATCTACATTGATAAAAGCAGGGAAATGAGGAACAGATTCCTTTGTAAAATGGAATTCCTGCGCAACTGTTGAAAATGCTTGAGTTATTACTTTATGAACATCATTCACCATTTCGTCAGTTTCAACTTTTTGAATTGAAAACATACTATTCCTCTTGCCGCGCCGAAGGCGTCGCTCTAACATTTGCTTAACCTGTATTTTCGTGCCCGTAGGGCTTGGCGCATTTTGTGCACCAGGAGCGCAGCGACGCACAAAATGTGCCAAAGAAAATATCAGGTTGAAGCAGTTGTTAGATCCTTTTTTTATTATCGCTATTAACACAATAATCAAAGGTTAAACTTTTACCCATTTTGAATCGTCAGTCGGCTGTAGACTTAATAACAAATGCTTTATTGTATCTTCTGGTTTAGGCAAACAATGCATTGCTTGATAAGAATTAGCAGCATTACGGTTTTGTATTGAATAATTACACTCAGCTTTATAACCACCATTGGCTCTTTTTACGGTTATTGTCATATCACTAGGACAATTATTACCACTGACTTGGTATTTGTTATTCGTTAGTTTGCTTATAGTAAAGCCATAAAAATTATCTGACATAAACTTCTCCTTGTTAATGACACATCTTAAACAGAAAAATATTCATTAATTCTATCAATAAATGGTTTCAAACGCCAATAACCATTTTTTGCATCATCAATTGATACTTCTTCTTTCTTATCAGCTTCTGTTTCAATATGAGCTAAATTTCTTAGTTCATAAATTCTCTTTATATCTTCTGAATATGATTCATCTATAAAACCGATTCTAATTGCGCAATCAACCTTATCCTTAAAAGGAATACTATTCTTCGGAGTTTTTGTATCTTTATAAACACAAGTATACAATTCACTAGAATCATATGTCATTTTACATAAACTACCTAACGCACTGACGGGCTTATATGCTTTATGTATTTGTAGTTGAATTACTTCGGGATGATCGGATAATTTGTCCCACAATATATATGTTATTATAGCTTCAAAAATTGAAGCATATTGTATAACTTGAAATTTGATAAACGGATGTAATTCATTGCCACAAACATGTAGGGCTTCCATAAGTTTATAAATATATCGTGTCGAATAATAAGCTCTACCAATTCTGTTTCGAAGTTCGATATCATCGATGAATTTAAATTGATTTATATGCCAATCAATATCACCAGATAAATCCTTCTTACAATAATCATCAAGGATGATACGGATATTTTCATCTATTGGCATTAATGTTTCCTTACGGTATTTTATTCTGGCGCCGAAGGCGTCGATCTAACATTTGCTTAACCTGCGAGGCGTACATTGGCACGAAACTTGCTGAGCGAAGCGACTGCAAGTTTTGTGACAATAGCCGAGTCAGGTTGAAGCAGTTGTTAGATTTTTCCTAATATATGATTGAACTTTCCGTGAAGGATGGTCCATTTTTCTTTGTTTAATTCTGGAATAATCTGGTCAAATTCATACCCATAATTAATTTCTTTTCTTTCATTTTGAAGCTTGATACTTATCATTGAATCAACAATGCTTTTATCTTTTGAAAAAAAAGTTACAAGCCATTCAAATGATTGAATATCAATAAAAAAAGAATTATCAATATTCTGCACAGTATTTTTAAAATAGTCTTTTACTATTCCATTAGCGAAATTTAACTGATCATAATGTAGAATAAGTTTAATTGAAGTTAATTCTGAAGAATATTTTTTTTCTGTATTTGATAATTGTTCAAATGCTTTTGAGTACTCAGAAAAGTAGTGTTCAATCTTAGAATAATCAGGATATTTATTTCTTATACCAATCTCTGGGAGATAGGCTTTTTGTTCAACTATAATTTGATAATGATCTGTATAAATAATCCAATCCGCTAATTTTTCTTCATCATTCCTTTCTATGCGAAAATAGTCCTTAGGATTCAAGAATGCTTTTAATATCTTCTCGACATAGTATTCAAATAAATTCCCATATTCAGTTAAAAAAACTTTACTTTGTTTATTTTTAAAAGCATCACGAATAGCCCATAATGGGCCGTCCGTCATTTTTTTTAAGAGTAAATACTGATTAATACATATTATATTCCCTTTAATATCTTTAATTAAAGGTTTAATTCGGAATATTTCTTCGCGATGTGGAGAATTTCTTATTTGTTTATAATCAGCGCTTAGTATTGATATGACTTTATTAATGTTCTCAGTAGTAATTATTTGATTTGTGAAATGATAATGCTCGAGTGAATAGTTCGACAGAGAATTGTTTTGCAATGCAATAGCAGTAATGACTTTAAGTAATAATCGATAGTCATTAACGGTAAATCCAGTAGTTTCTATGCAAGCTTTGTCAAGATCAAGTTTTATGTTTTTTTCAGAAGGAATAATTTCAAGCATTTCTACTTGCCGATTAAATTCGTAAGTAGTCAAATGGATATTTTGATACCAAAACTCTTTCTGTGATAAACCCCATAATATCTTTACTATTTTTTCTTGATCACTTTCTTCTTGCTCGATTATATCCTTGTGAGTTTCTTCATCGAATTTAAGAAACTCGTTACATATGTCATTGAATTCAATTTCATTAGGAATCCATAAATTAAAGTCATGTGACAATTTAATGGCGTAGAATGCGATATCCGATAGATCCCATGCAGTAATATATATTTCTCCTAATTCTTTGCCACAGGGGTTGAACATTTTAACAGTTTGCATCGGAGTTTTAGCTGTAAATAATTGATTTATTCTCGTAGCAATGATTTGAAGAAAAGTGTTTAATTTAACTTTGGAAATAAGTACTTCAAATCGGTATTTATTCATTATTTTTCTTCCGCCCGAAGGGTCAATCTAACATTTGCTTAACCTGTATTTTCGTGCCCGTAGGGCTTGGCGCATTTTGTGCACCAGGAGCGTAGCGACGCACAAAATGTGCCAAAGAAAATATCAGGTTGAAGCAGTTGTTAGACAATTTTTGATTTAAATAACTCTATAAATTTAGTATTTTGGTTAATTCTTGAAAATTATTCACTTGTTCTCCGTCATATTCTACATTTCTAGAATTAAATAGTATCGTTTTCATTCCAAGTGATTGTGCAGCTAATAAATTATAGCGCCTGTCATCGATATATGTACAATCAGTTGCATAACATCCAAGTTGATCAAGTGTATGCTTAAATATTCTTGCATCAGGTTTTTTTATTTTTAGGCTACCACTAATTGATATAACAGAAAAATATCCATCTATTTTGTATTTATCACGTAAATAACTACTCCATCCACTTGAATCATTTGATATTAAGGCTAATTTATGATTTGCGATTGCCATCGTGGCAAATTCATAAAAAGCTTTATCAATTTCAATTGTATCTAAATAATCTTTCTCTGTTTTAACTAAATCACCTTTGAATCCTAGATTTTTAAAAACATCCAAAGAAGATATTTCACCAACATCCGCTTTATCCCAATTTAAATATATCTCTTCTGCTGGTAATTTTGGAAATATACTATTAACAAACGGAACAAACCCATCTCCTGTTTCTTTTAATATTACTCCATACATATCCAAAACGATTGCTTTCATATTATTCCCTTAAATAAAATATAGAAACTTATTTTTTTAAATTTAATTTCTTCGCCCGCCGAAGGCGTGTGTCTAACATTTGCTTAACCTGCGAGGCGTTTTGGCGCGATTCTTGCCGAGGAGCGTAGCGACGACTAGCAAGAATCGTGACATAGCCGAGTCAGGTTGAAGCAGTTGTTAGGTTTTTCCTCTTTCTCTATAATTTATTACATAATAATAACTACTTTCTTTTTCTGGAACTGTAATAATCATCGATTCTGATATATTAATTTCATTTCTATTGAACATTAAAACAATCCGATATTCATTTTCTGGATAAAATTTAAATGGTTTATAGAATAAAGCATTTAATGTATCAAATTTATTCGGAATTTCGCTAATGGTTTCATAATATGTAATATTACTACAAATACATGTTACTTTGATTTGAGGATATTTACTTATAAATATAGCCTTTAGTGATTCTATCAATAAATCAATATCAATTTCCAAACATATATCTGCTTTAAAACGATTGTACAAATCATCACAATATCCATTATTTGAAAAACATTTACACAAACAATCTACTGGATTTACTATAAGTTCAGCAGAATCATTTTTATTAAAAGTATAAATTTGTTTTTTATTTGAATACTCAATTTCTATTTTTTTTGTATTAGTACCATCAAAAATGATTTTTTTATTTTTTTCATCATCTCGCATATTCTTATTTTCAAGAGTTGAATAATTTGCAATTGAATCAAAACGGATTATACCCTTTCCATCAATTATTTGAGATAGATAATCTTTTTTACCATACAGGTATTTGATGTTTGACATAATTTATAGAAGTTCTTTTCTATTTTCCTCGGCCGCCGAAGGCGTGAACCTAACATTTGCTTAACCTGTATTTTCGTGCCCGTAGGGCTTGGCGCATTTTGTGCACCAGGAGCGTAGCGACGCACAAAATGTGCCAAAGAAAATATCAGGTTGAAGCAGTTGTTAGAAACTTTTTTTCTTCATTCTATTTTTTTTAATTATTTACGTAATCCTTTGCTGTTTAATTTTATGTCATTAGGAAATACTACTAATACACTTCTACTAGATGCAATTCTTGGATGACTTAATAATGCATTCCAACATTTATCAAAATCAGAATAAGAAATCGATCCCTTTAAACCATTTGTATTATTTATATAAAAGTGTTTAATTGTTCTATCATAACCTGCAATTACTACTGCATGGGTTACTTTTGCATTTATTCTAATAAAAGCAACCATGTAAATATGTTTTGATAGTAAGTATTCAACCTCTTGATTAGTTACGTTTTGAAGAAATTCATACCTAAAACCATATTTATTACAAATCCTACATAATCCTTCAACATCATTTCCTGATGTTTTTACAGTATCAATACTAGATTCTGAATCCTTCCAAACAATATTTTTATCTAACGGTTTATTATGTAATCCTTGATATTCAGAAATGATCATCGCAAGTGAAGTTGTTGCACAGGAGTAATCATCATTTTGTTTAATTAACACTACTTCATTTATTGTTTGTTTTGGTATTTTATTAACATCGATTTTGTGTAAGGAAATAATTTCATTATTACTAACAGAGCAACCAAGAAAAGTAATCAGTATTAGTATTTGAATAAGACTTATGTAATATTTAATTTTATTAACTCCTCGGCCCGAAGGGTCTTTCTAACACTTGCTTAACCTGTATTTTCGTGCCCGAAAGGGCTTGGCGCATTTTGTGCACCAGGAGCGCAGCGACGCACAAAATGTGACAAAGAAAATATCAGGTTGAAGCAGTTGTTAGGTTCTGGAAATTAGGATTTAATTTTTAGAAACTAATCTATTACCTTGTATTTCTGATTTTGATCAAAGATTGGTATGCTATTCTGCTTTGCTATTTCGACTAATTTGTTGTGTTTATTTCGATAATGAATCTCTGTGGTCTTGAAAAGTACAAAAATAATAAATGGAATTACTAATACTGACGATAAAAGCAATAATGGATAGGCTTTCTTCATTTTACTAATTGGTTCTTCCCAATTCTCATTCAGAATTGCATCTGAATATTTCTCAACTATTCCAGTATTAGAGATAGCTTCAAAAACAACTGCGTCCCATGATTTAAGTTGCAAATCTAATCTTTTTTTTACTGCAATAAATTTGATATGCGTATTATCTTGAATATGGTGACCACCTAGAAAAACATTTTTGACAATAACATGTTCCCCTTTATCAGTAGTAATTGTAAAATGTCTCAATGTACTCAAATTCGGACTTTGCTGAACATGAGTAATTAAGCCGCTAATAACAAGTGTTTTCATGATTCCTCCTAGTATATTTCATCCAAATGGCTGAAATGAAAGTATAAAATATAACCATCTGCTTGAGCATTTTATTTTAAAAATACAGCTATCATTATTTCATGATCTAGATAACATTAATTGGATATTATGTATTTATGTCCGCAGCCGCCGCAGGCTGGACCTAACATTTGCTTAACCTGCGAGGCGTACATTGGCGCGATTCTTGCCGAGGAGCGAAGCGACGACTAGCAAGAATCGTGACAATAGCCGAGTCAGGTTGAAGCAGTTGTTAGGTTAAGATCCCATTTCAAATAAGACATCAATAGGTAGAAGAAAAGAATCTGGATTAATAATTCCATTAATTCTATTGATGAAAGATGATGGTGCAAAAAAGCCGGCAGGCTTTAATTCATCAAATGATAAATCCCCAAAAAATCTCCATTCACGTTCATGTGAAAAATCATGTATTCCAGGTCTATACGGTTTGTAGTAACAAGAAAGATGATATAATTCATCATTATCAGGTGAACTTTGTGTTTGATATAAATCTTTTATAATTTTGTAATGCTTTCCATCTAAATAAATACAAGGACGAGCACCTTTTTGAAAGATCTCTGACTTGCGATAAACGATTCCGAACCTTCCAAATCTCTCACAATGTGAAATGATTCCAGGTATGGTACATTCTGTAAAACAAATAAATGGGATAGAATAATCTGCCTCGTCTGAATATGGAATTGAGGCTTTCAATTTTCCATTTGTAATTATTGAATTAAATACTGAGTAAGATTGATTGTCTGCATTAAAAAGCTCTTTTTTATACCATGTTACTGGTTTATTATTCTTAATAGCATCTCTCAGATTACTCATTGCACTATAAGAAGTGAAATGAACAATATACGGGCTAAAATCCCTTTGACTTGATTGCATTCCTGCAACACCATTCACTTTACCTGTGTCTTCAAAAGAACTAATCACATGTATTACAGACAATTTCATCTCCTATTTATTATATTTTTCTTTTTTTTGCGCCGCGTAAGCGGCGTCAACCTAACATTTGCTTAACCTGTATTTTCGTGCCCGAAAGGGCTTGGCGCTTTTTGTGCACCAGGAGCGCAGCGACGCACAAAATGTGCCAAAGAAAATATCAGGTTGAAGCAGTTGTTAGATGAATACTAGTTACAAACCAGGAAAGTAAATTCAGTATGATCAACACCATTATTCTCTGGTAATATTTTACTTACCCCAGAGCCTTTTACATTCCGTAATCTATTTAAGGTAGTCTGGTAGACATTTCGATTACTTACAACTACATCGATTGCTGTTCCTTTTATATGATTACTTATTTGTGGATGATACTGTTTGAGCCAAATTGAAAAATTACTTTGATCATATTGCTTTGAAGCATTATAAACATCATTGCCATACCATTTTTTTATATTTGCATCTGATAATTGCGTTTGAATAATTCTCGATTGATCGATGTAAGTTCTATTTGTACTAGTTATTCTTGCTGAGTAAATTCCTGATTCAGCTAGGATCGATCGAAGTAATTTATCGGCGGTAGAATTTAATCTATATGCTGTTGGACTATTATCATAAATCAACGACACGCTAGTATAATTAGCATTTTCAAAATATGTATATCCACCAAGAAGAAGATCAAGTGATAATGTAGACCCTCCAAATGAATAATCTGCATCAGGTAGTATTCCTTCATAAGTTGGATTTAACACCCATTCATCTGTTTGTGCAAATAACATAAATGATGTAAACAAACTTAAGAGCAATAGCATAAATGACTTTTTCATACAAACTCCTTATTATAATTTAACCCCTATGAGGTTATTTACTTTTGCGCCGAAGGCGTCCATCTAACATTTACTTGACCTGCATTGCGTCAATTGGCGCACTTTGTGCCGTGCGAAGCACGAAAGCACAAAGTGTGACAATAGCAATGTCAGGTCGAAGCAGTTGTTAGCCACTTTTTTTATTCTTTTTAGCGGGTATTGGTATTACTTTGACTAATTCATCAATAACCGTATTCAATAATTCTTTGTCTTCAATATCTATTATATAATGTTCTTTCGATCCTTTATAAGGAAAACCTCTACTATCTTTTTGAACCAATGAACTAATACTATCAAGCATTTTTATATATACAGTATTATCACATACGAGGAGCATAGGTTTATCATCTATATAAAACATATACTCACCGAACATTTTTCTATATCTTTTATTCCATTTATTATCGATTTGATCAAATAGATAATCCATGAAATCTTCAGACGTTGCCATAATTCCAACCTTATTTACTTTATGTTTTTATGGAAAAAACGAGATTTAGGTAACTCATTAAAATTATTCTTTGTATAGAAATCATAAGCTGGCGTTCCTATATCCGTTGAAAGAATAATCGATGAAATATTGTTCTGATGCAAATATTCTTCAATAAGTTTTATGAAAATTGAACCTATACCTTGATGTTGTTGTTTACGCTTTATACAAAACTCTCTAATATAATATTCTGTTCCTGAACACCAATGAATAATCGATCCAAGTGAAATACCAAGTAGTTCATTATTGTGAAATAAACCAATAGATAATGAGTTTCTATTATCAATAATGTCTTCAAGATATTTATCTAATTGATCTTCATTACTCCAATCATCATTCCACGGTTCATTAGTGAAAATATCAACGAAAATATCCTTAATAAGGATTTTATCATTTATGTTTAATGATTTTATATTGTAATGTTCTTCCATTATTTCTCCTCGGCGCCGAAGGCGTCTGGCTAACATGAGCTTAACCTGCGAGGCGTCATGGCGCGATTCTTGCCGAGGCGCAAAGCGCCGACAAGCAAGAATCGTGACATAGCCGAGTCAGGTTGAAGCATTTGTTAGAAAATGCCCTTTCTCTGTACATCTAATGGTCGTAGTTAATTCATGGTTATCGCCGCAACCATTGAGCGCTCTTCAGGCCGATTCCTCATTGTCCCGAGGGAGGGCAATGTCCTCGGCCTCTTCGCGCGCAATGGTTGCTCAACGTGCTTAAGACTATGATGTGCCCATTCAGACCAAATCAGCCGCTTTAATTTATCCTAATGGCTTCAGGAAGTCCCGCGCCGCGTTAAGCGGCGTCGTTCTAACATTTGCTTAACCTGCGAGGCGTACATTGGCGCAGTTTGTGCCGGGCGAAGCCCGAAAGCACAAACTGTGACAATAGCCGAGACAGGTTGAAGCAGTTGTTAGGGATTTATTCTGAACTATTTATCTAGAATTAGATCCTGTTTCACTATACTTTTGAGCATATTGATCTAATACCTCATTAATCATTGTCTGATATTTTACATTATTCTTTTTTGCATACTTCTTAAAAAACTCAACGCTTCGACTATTTAAAGTTATTGTTACTTTAATTTTTGGATTTTTCTTAATGAGTTGATCGGGTGGTGGAAGAAAATCGAAAACCTTTTCTGCCGAGCTCAATGAATCAGATATATCTTCTGGGGCGCTAGTGTATATTGTTTTCTTCTTCATATCTTTCCTTTCCTTCTCTCCAATATCCTGCTCCAATGATCCGAATATTATTATTCCTCATTGTGAACCGAACTGTTGCGATCCCATTTTCTGTCATTCCAATACAGAAAAAACGTTCTTCGACTTCTGAATGTTTTTTGTCTTTTAATATGATCCTTTTTGGATCCATAAAAGCATCTTGTGCTTCTTGAAAAGAAACACCATGTTTTTTGGAATTAATACTATTTTTATTATCATCCCATTCAAAAGTCATACATACATATTATACATATAATTATACATACTTTCAAGAATTTGTTACTAATTTACAATTCTGTAATTCTATACATTATAAGAATATATACATTTATTATTTAAGAACTATACGCGCATAATGAAATAATAAAATTAATTGGTTATTGAATACTCGTTTAATATTGATTATTGGATTTTGTCAGTACTACATGTAGATGCATTTATTTATTCTTATTTTTCCTCGCCGCCCGAAGGGTCGCCCTAACATTTGCTTAACCTGTATTTTCGTGCCCGAAAGGGCTTGGCGCATTTTGTGCACCAGGAGCGCAGCGACGCACAAAATGTGCCAAAGAAAATATCAGGTTGAAGCAGTTGTTAGCCACTTATTTTAGTTACCAGTCATTAATATATTTGAATAATTATTAATATCATTTTGTATTTTTTCATTGAAAACATGTACATAATTCGCTTGCGATTTATGATAATTATTTAGCATTTCTGTAATATATGCAGATACTTTATCTTTTCCATATTTATCTACTAAATAATCGATAAAATAATAGTACACCGAATACAATAGTCTCATGTTTTTTGGATTCAACTGTATATTATCATTTTTACTGTCATATATAATTTTCTCTCCAAATAGTTTTTCCTTGATCTCATTTTTAGTATAAATTACTAAATCTTGATTATAAATTGCAACTCCCTCAGAAAACCATAAACTTTGATTCGAAAATGTTATCATCATTGATGTTAATGATTTTATATTCTGTTTCATTAATGTATGCAGAGATTCATGTTTAATAATTGATTTTAACGTGTACCCTAATTTATATAGATTATTATAGTTAATAATTATTAAATTATTAGAGAAAGCGAAACCGCTCGACTGCGTTTGGAATAGCGGGAATAATCTCGCAGATTCTTTATCATCAATACAAATAATTATTTTTATTGGGATCTTATATTTGATATTAAGAAATAGTTCGTTACTTCTCAAACATTCAGATATCATTTCAGGATCAATACTATCGCTAATATTTTTATCAATGTAGAGAATGCCATTTTTATCAATTGAAGGCATTGTATATGGATAATTGTTATATTGTTTTGAAAGATAATCATTAAACCATTTGTTTATCCCACATAATGAAATTAGTATGCAAAATAATATAGCGGCTAATACTATTAACGAAGTTTTAAATGATTTCCTCATAATTTTTCCTCGGCGCCGAAGGCGACTGGCTAACATTTGCTTAACCTGGAATGCATACATTGGCGCACTTTTTGCTGAGGAGCGTAGCGACGACTGCAAAAAGTGTGACAATAGCATTCTCAGGTTGAAGCAGTTGTTAGGTTTCTTTATTCATTTGGTAATAATTTTTGTAAATACATCCCAAGCCCATCTAATCCTGGAAACATTGTTTCTGTTGTTATATTCATTTTTTCTAATTCTTTACAATAAATATTACAAGGAAATGATTCTGAAAAGCTAATTCTTACTAAAAGAGGATCATTTTTTAGTAAATCTTGACTATCAAATGTTGATACTAAATCACAATTAGATATTAATGAATTTTCATCATTAAGATCAATGATCGACGACAGTTGTTTAAAGAAGGGTGCTTGATCGCTTAAGATAGAGTAAAATACACCCTGCTGAGCAGCCAATCTGGGAAATTGATTATCAGGAACTATTCGGCAAATTGCAGGATAAGTATAAAATGTACTTACTTCAATTAGGTCATTTAAAAATCTGTGATAATCAAAAAAGTTTTCAATATTTTTATAATTCTCATACTTACTATTTTGTGGAATTTGATAACTTTCATATTCCGAACCTGTGATTTCTAGTTTTATACGCTTATTAAGCTTTTTTCCATTAATCGCCCAAATCACAGGCTTATCGCCTTTTCGATATTCATTAAAAGCAAAAAAAGACGCAATATAAATTGATGAAGAAAAGTCTACAAGCCGCGTTGGACCTCCATAATGCTGAATATAAGTCAACCAATCAAAGTAATCATAAGCACTAGGTAGCCTGTCTAAGTAATTTGCTGACCTTTGTTTAAATCTACTAATTATGTTATTTTCCGTTTGTGCAAATAGATCAAAATCTTTTAATGATCTTTCGAGATTTGATTGGATTTGCCAAAGTATATTACCTTGACCCCTAAAATCAAAATTCTGCAAAGAGGTACTTAGTAATATAACATCTGAAATGTTATTAACTTCAATTTTAATAAGTTCAGTGTTCATTTCAATCTCACTTATTTTTGCGCCGAAGGCGTCAACCTAACATTTGCTTAACCTGTATTTTCGTGCCCGTAGGGCTTGGCGCATTTTGTGCACCAGGAGCGCAGCGACGCACAAAATGTGACAAAGAAAATATCAGGTTGAAGCAGTTGTTAGCTATTTTTTTGAATTCTATTTAATTCAATATTTAATGCGCCAATTGAAATAAATATTTCCTGTAATGAAAGTAAAAGTGAAATAAAAATTGTTATTAAACTTAGTCCAAACACTATTTCTGCTGGAATAATCCATTTAACAAATATTAAAAACATGCTGATTACGCAGAATAAAAAGCTGAGTACACCAAAAACCTGCGTATACTTAATAAGCCGAAGACATATTTGAAAATTATTGATTTGTTTTAATACATTGCTGTCATTTTTTCGTTCATATTGTTCAATTAATTGTCGAATTAACCCAGCAAGTGCAAGAAACTTATTGGTATAAGCCAAGATTAGTAGCGAAATTGCAGAAAAAAGTAGAGCAGGGGTACTGATTGAAAAATCCATATTTCCTCCTCTTTAAAAAACGATTATTTTTTGTATGTGTACTCAGACTTTGACCATTTATTTTGTGTGAGCATGTACACTTCTAATATGTTATTGTTCTTGATCTTTATCTTCATAAACGTGTTGTATTGTGCAGGTTTTTCTATTACAAAGTAAAGTTTTTGGTTGTCAGCAACATAGTAAGCAACAACGTTAAGGAAATACTCACTATTAACTATTATCTCTTGGTATTGATTACGAGATATCTCGATCCATCTTTTTTCTTGGTCGTACTGAGCTTGATCAACAGCAAGATATTTCCCGGAAAAAGTATCTTGTGAATATATTCTTGGAAAAAATAGTAAGAAGATTATGAGTGATACATAATATTTACGCATTACTAAATGATATCCAAATGTTTACTACTTGACAATACAATAAAGTACTAGTGAATAAGCTTAACCCTAATTGTAAAACTTTTAAAAGGTAATAATCTAAATAATAATCCTCGCGCGCGAAGCGTCGAGCTAACATACGCTTAACCTGCGAGGCGTAATGGCGCTCTTTTTGCTATGGAGCGAAGCGACTGCAAAAAGTGTGACAATAGCCGAGTCAGGTTGAAGCGATTGTTAGATTAAAATTTCTTTTTTCTTTTATTCCGTACTTATCGTTCCTTGATGAAAGACGATTATCCATTTGTTATACGACTTTTTCCAAATTGAACTTCTATTTGTTTTTATTTCTTTATCTTTATAATTCTTAATTGTCTGATAATTCACAAGTGCTATATCAGATGAAAGTGAAATAACTTCAAATGATGATTCAATAATTTCGATATCTTCTTTGTTATCTCCAAATATATCACCAGGATTATAACAATATACTTTTCCTGAAGATGTATATTCTTTGAAATGTTCATCTAATAATTCAGAAATATGCTTTTTATCATTCCTAACTGAATTATGTAACAATGATCGTTCAAGATTATATAAAATATTTCTTATTTCAGTTTCTTCATTTCCCATACAGTGCCTTTTTGATCAGGACAATGGATTTTATATACATAGTGATCATCTTCATTCCATGAAGGAAATCCTAATGTTACTCTCCATATATATAAATCAAGAACATGTAGTAATGCAGTACAAACTCCATCAGGTTTTTTATACGGGTTTTCATAGATAAATGAATCACCTACACAATGCTTACATTCCTCGTTTTTCTCAATACAGGTTATTTGAATCTTTGATATATCTTTCCATACTTCTTTATATTCTTCATAAGAGTTTATGGAACCAATATTAAGATCTAAATCCTTATTCATATTGTTGCCTCATTACAAACCGTCATGTTTCTATTCTTATTTGCGCCGCGTGAGCGGCGTCAATCTAACATTTGCTTAACCTGCGAGGCGTAATGGCGCGATTCTTGCCGAGGAGCGTAGCGACGACTAGCAAGAATCGTGACATAGCCGAGTCAGGTTGAAGCAGTTGTTCTACGTTTCTTCTGATTCAGATATTTCCGTTAACTTTATAAGTAGTATTTCTTCAAGGTTTCTTCTTGAATCTATGATGATTAAAATATTTACATTACTATTTTTAATTGAGTAAATGATTCTATAATTACCTTCGAGTATTTGTCTGTATTTAATTATTCCTTGTTTCTCTAATTCTGGGACTATTTTTCCTCGATTAGGAAATGTCTTCAGTTCTAGTATTTTTGTTTTTATTTTATTATATAATTCTCTTGTATATTCAGGATTAATATCAGAAAAATATGCAATTATTTCTTTCAGATCATTTTCTGCAAAGCGTGATAGTACAACATCAAATCTTTGCATCTTATTTTCCTAGTGTAGCTTCTATTTCTTTAAAGACATCATCCGCTTTTTTATAATGTCCCTTATCAATTTCCTTTTCAGACAATTGAAGAATTTTCATGAGATTGAATGCGTCTTTAATACCTTGATATGATTCAATATCAACTAATACAGCCTTTGCTTCACCATTTTGTGTAATAATTACCGGGTTTTTAACATCCGATACATACTTCATCATATCTGCGGCATTCGTTTTTATATATGAAATCGGCTTAATATCTTCTTTAAGATTAACCACCATACTATCCTCCAGTCCTTTAAGTATACCATTAAAAGACTTTACAGTCAAATTTGTTGTCTAGTTTAATTATCTATATTACAAAGACTTAATAACCTTTTTACAAAGATAAGTAGCAAAAAACCGTCTAAACAAATCATTTATTTCCGCGCGCGCAGCGTCCGTAGAACATTTGCTTAACCTGTATTTTCGTGCCCGTAGGGCTTGGCACATTTTGTGCACCAGGAGCGTAGCGACGCACAAAATGTGCCAAAGAAAATATCAGGTTGAAGCAGTTGTTAGGCTTTTCTTTTTTTTATTGTTCAATTAGAAAGTATTCTGTATTTGATGATAGAATGACTGTATCAGATGTTTGTTGTGATGGAATTGGATTATCAACATTAAGAAGAGAGATGACGGCTGTTTTAATATTTTCAAACGATTTGTTTTCTTTAAAAAAAATATCTGATATATTCAGAGTAATGGTATTTTCTGTTCCGTCAATATTTAATCCATTTCCATTATTTAAGAAAGGACTTTTCTGCTTGCTATATGTGTTGTAAAAATAACTAGTATAATTTACTTGTCCTGTATTATCAAAAAAGTTCACACAACCATTTTGAATTCTATCATCATTACAAGAGAAAATTACTGTAATTTTGTCTTTCGTTTTAACTATACTAGTTATTATTGCTCGTGATAATGCAGGAACGTAATCTGTATTTATCGAACCTGTATAATTTGGTGAATATATGTATTTGAATGATTTATCATGATATTTTAAAATGTTTGTTGTATCAATTATTTTATGTATTTTATTTCCATTTTTATCAGTGATCTCTATATCGTATTTCCCGAGAGGTAAGACGCTTCCGTCATATGAATATTTAGGAGAGTAAAAGTTTAACCATTTGAGTATTGTGCGATTAGATATATTTGTTCTGTAACTCCAGAATGAAGAGTCTTCATTAGTCATAGTTGTGAGAAGTTCTTCATTATCTGGAAAAACATTGGTATTGTCATAAATAAAACAATTAAAAAGCATTGTAGCTGATGTTTTATTGTAAGACCAATAAGATGTAGGAATATTTTCAAATCGGAAAATAATTAAAAAAGTATCGGTGTTTGTGTCCTTTTGAACAGGACCGTCTTGAGCATACAAATATCCATATGATATGGAAATAGCCAAAAAGAATAGATAACATATCTTTTTCATTTTTATCCTTTAATTCTCTTCTGAGCCTAACATTTGCTTAACCTGTATTTTCGTGCCCGAAAGGGCTTGGCGCATTTTGTGCACCAGGAGCGCAGCGACGCACAAAATGTGACAAAGAAAATATCAGGTTGAAGCAGTTGTTCTACGTCTTTTCTTATTAATGATTAAACTGATGCATCAGGACCGAACGCAATAATATCTCCGGGTCGTGGCTTTTTGTCGCGTGATTTATCATATTTGTTTTTATGTATTGCTTCTTTGATATATTTTGTTCTTGGTTTCTTCTTTTCATTGGGATAACCAATATAAAGCATTCCAATAGCTTCTACGCTTTCTGGCAATTCCAACAGTTCTTTAATTTTGTTTCTATTAAAACCGCCAATACATACAGTTCCTAAGCCAATTGTTGGCGCTGCAATCATTATGTTTTCCATTGCAACAGCACAATCAATTATTCCATGATCTTTCCAGGGAATATTCTCATTGTTCCCCGTAATAACCAGTATTAAAGGTGTATTATAATCTCCATATTTTTCTATACTATTTTTTATTCGTTGTATTAAATCTTCATTATCAATAATTATAAAATCCCATGGTTGAATGTTACATGCTGATGGTGCAGCCATCGCTGCACGTAATAGCTTATCTATTTTCTTTTCTTCTACTTTCTTATTTGATTTAAAGTTTCTAATACTTCTTCTTGAATAAATCGCGTTAAAAACAATATGCTCGCGTAAAATCATTTACTTGTCTCCTTACAGAACAAAGGGTTATTTATCAATTACAATTCCGCGCGCGCAGCGTCCGTAGAACATTTGCTTAACCTGTAATTCCGGCCCGAAGGGATTGGCGTGAAAATTGCCGAGCGTAGCGACAGCAATTTTCATGACAAAAGGAATTATCAGGTTGAAGCAGTTGTTAGGTTAAAATGTGTATTGTAAAAAACATTCCCTTGGAATTTTAGAAAATAACTCAGCGTTCTTTGCTAGAATTGTTATTACAATAACGCCTCTATTCTCTTTATAAAGCTCCATCATTATTACATAATTATATGGTTTGAATAGTTTGCCATTAGTGATAAATTTAACAAGGATTCCTTTATCAATATTGTATTGTTTAATTAATCCATCATTTAATGCTTCTAAATTAATTTGATATTCATTTAATTTATCTTCTCCAACAATGTTCATCATCAACAAATTTGAAAATGAAGCAAATGTTATTAAATTCTGTTTTTGATTTGTTGTATTATTGAAATTACTAAATACATACCATGGATAAAGTGAATAGTAAACTTCACAATCATTCTCAGGACTTTTTAGAGAAAAATCAACTGAGAAATCTTTCCTTTGTTTTAGTTTTGAATATGAGTAATTTGTTTTTAATCCAGTCTGCACTAAATTCATTATTTCGATTTTCTTTTTTACATCATTTGAGTAATCTAGAGTGTCCAATGCATTTTGAGAAAAAATGATATTAAGAGGAAGTGTAATAAATAATAAAATAATGATCTTCTTCAAGTACTGCTCCTTCATTTTTCCGCTAAAGGTTTAAATAGAACACTGTATAAATAATAACAATTATAAACTACTTATTAATATTTACATGTTTATTATTGTCTTTATTGCGCCGCGAAAGCGGCGTCAACCTAACATTTGCTTAACCTGTATTTTCGTGCCCGAAGGGCTTGGCGTAAAACTTGCCGAGCGAAGCGACAAGCAAGTTTTATGACAAAGAAAATATCAGGTTGAAGCAGTTGTTAGACACTTCCTCTTTTAGCCATTATTGCATTTACATATCTTTGTGTTATATCTTCAATGTGTTCATTAATTTTGACTTTATCATAATTTGAAGGGTCTCCTGCATATCCCATTTCTGACATTTCTCTTGTCTTGCCACCCATAATCCATTCCATTTCTCTTTCTTGTTCAATTCCTATTGCAGGTATTTGTTTAACAATATCTTTGTCTATACAACTACTAAAATATTTATTGATTATTGCTGTTTCTATATCACCTGCATGAATGTCTTTTACCTTAGCATCACTAACTACAATATTCTGTTGTGGTATTGGACAAATATATGATTCATTTCCATTAAGTCCATAGAAATGCATTACTTCTGATCTGAAACAATATACAGAATTAATTCCAGTCGCTTCATTTGCTTCCTTGAATGCGGTCATAAATAAAATATTCTGTTCAATATCACCATGAGCATTAATTCCAAATACATTAGTAAAACCGAACCCATGTAATGATGAAAGAATATCTAGAACCAGATTCTTTGCTGTTTCCATTCTAATGTTGAATGAACCAATAAAACCTTTTGTTGATTGGCAAATGCCCCAGTAGAAAGGAGGAGCAATTATAGATTCTATCCCTTTTTGTTGTAGTTCTTCTTGAATACATGAACATATTACTTCAGCTGTATAAATGTCTGTACCAAGACATAAGTGAGGGCCGTGTTCTTCAATAACTCCTAGAGGAAATAATACTATTGCCTTGCTATCAACAGCGTGTTTAATATCTGTCCATTTCAGATTGATCATGTTGTCTGTTTGTTTCATTTTAATCTCCTCGGCCCGAAGGGTCTGTCTAACATTTGCTTGACCTGCATTGCGTCAATTGGCGCGAAACTTGCCGAGCGAAGCGACAAGCAAGTTTCGTGACAATAGCAATGTCAGGTCGAAGCAGTTGTTAGGGACGATTTCTCTTTATGTTTCTATACTTTTTATTGTCTTAATTACATATTCATTTACATTCTTATAATTCTTATTTGGTTCCTTATCATTATTTATATAATCATAATCTATTTCATAGAAACTGTATTTATTCATTAAACATTTTTGAAATAGGATTTTTAGTTGTTTGTCATCTTCTATTTTAGCTGACCCATAACAAAAGATACCTGTTGGCTTAGTTAATAATGGTTTTACAGCTTCATTCTTCATATATGGAAAAAATGAAATGCTTAATAATCTTTCCATAAATGCAGTTAATCGAGATGGGTAAGGTGAATAAATCGGTGTAATAATTAATAAGATATCATTTGTAATACAAGTTTGAAGTATTTTATTGAAATCATCATTTTCATTTTCTGATAAAATACATGAACCAGTATCAGAACATTTCTCACACGCAATGCAACCTTGGATATTCATTTCTGCCATTCTGATGAAATCAAAATGATGATTAACATTTAATGATTTTATATCATTTTCAATTTCATGCGATCTTCCATTCAAGCGTTGTGAACCAAAAATTACGGTAATATTCATATAATAATCTTCTTAATCCTATTCTTCCCGAGCCGCGATAGCGGCAATATTATAATTTATGAATGCAAGTACAATACTAAATAAAACCTGTGTTTTAATAAATCATATTTGCTTGGTTCTTTTTTATATGATTCTCTTTTCTTCGCCGCGCCGAAGGCGTCGCCCTAACATTTGCTTGACCTGCATTGCGTCAATTGGCGCGATACTTGCCGAGCGAAGCGACTGCAAGTTTCGTGACAATAGCAATGTCAGGTCGAAGCAGTTGTTAGGCAATCCTTTTTTAATAGTTATTGAAACCTTTTATACGGGGAAACAGGCCTTTTATTGATATTTCTGGTTCTATTTTTCTTTCATTTAATGCTTGAATCATTAGCATAATTGCCTGTTGTTTGTTTTTACCATACCAATATTCAAAAGAGGGGAATGAGATTTGTTTATTATTATTCCCAATGTTGATATTACCAGAGTTAATATAACAATAACTGATTTCAGCATATTGTAACGAATACATTTTATTTAGTTTTTTTACTGTTATTTCATTATCTGTAATTATTATTCCCTGGCAATATACAGTTACAAGTAATGATAACATAAAAAAAACTAGGAAAACAAACATGATAGCAATGAAGATAAAAGATTGAGAGTTAAATGCAATTATAGTATTTAGATTAAAAAACAGTATTAGTAATAATGCACCACCAAAAAAAACAATACCAAGAAATCCAAAAATTAATGATACGAGTGGAATTATTTCATATTTATTTTGATCCATTGTTTTCCCCTATTATATAAAATATTCCTTATTATAATCTGCCGAAGTTGTGTGTCCACAATACTTAAATATGTAAAAACGGGTTGTAGTTAATTACTAATGATTTCTTCAAACTTTATCAAGAACTCACTTTCATCTCGAACACAAAGAAAATCTTTATTGTTTTCTGGATAGTAGATCACAACATTTGTTCCATCTCGTTCATTTGTACAATCGATAGCATGATTAAATAGTACATATACGTTACCGTTTTTTTTGTTTCGATATTTTTTTATATTCATAATATTCTCCTCGCCCGCCGAAGGCGTGTGCCTAACATTTGCTTAACCTGTATTTTTGTGCCCGAAAGGGCTTGGCGCATTTTGTGCACCAGGAGTGCAGCGACGCACAAAATGTGCCAAAGAAAATATCAGGTTGAAGCAGTTGTTAGGTGCAAGTATTTATTGCTATTGTCTTCATCAAAAATGTATGCAACAATTAAATCCTGAAGTATATGGATTAGTATTACCGGAATAAGTGATTGTAAAACTACATAGTATAATCCATATAGCAAGCCTATTATTAATGGTCTTATTACATCTTTCCCTTGATAAACATGTCCAATACCAAATATTAATGATGAAATCAATACAGTAATATATACAGAAATATCCTGTAAATAGTAATTAATTGTGATGAATAGATATCCCCTATAAACTATTTCTTCGTTAAATCCAGCGGAAATAGCAACATATTTCCACCCCTTTTGTTCTTTTTTTGTTATTGGTAAGAAATCATAAATGTTTTTATTAATTGATTTTGCAGTTTGATCTCTTACCTTTTTATTAAATTTCAAAATTATTATTGAGTATAGATTATACAAGAAATGTATTATAAAACATATAATAGCGATAACGCTAAATAGTCTAGGAATTGTGCTAGATTGAATACGAACAAAGTTGAAACCTAGATCATTCAACGATATGAATCCTGATAGTAATGGAACACAAATAATTACTACAGGAAGAAAAGACCAGAAAGCTTGAGAATAATAATCTCTTACTTTATTTACACTTACTACATTCTTTCTCTTTTTTGATTCTATTATTCCTGCTATTGGTAGATAAATAATCAATATTCCAGCAATAAGAACATTAATAATATTAAACCAAACTGAATCTACCATTACTTAATCTCCTGATTGTTCATATTTTTTTTTGCGCCGAAGGCGTCCACCTAATATTTGCTTAACCTGTATTTTCGTGCCCGAAGGGCTTGGCGCATTTTGTGCACCAGGAGCGTAGCGATGCACAAAATGTGACAAAGAAAATATCAGGTTGAAGCAGTTGTTAGTCGATTTTCTTCTTTTACTTTTGTACTACAAGATAAAATCTATGTGATATAAAATCAATGTATCCTTTTTCTTGTATAACCTTATTTATAATTTCTAATCGATCTATGTATTTTTTTATACTAAAATCTGATACTTGCCAAGGAATACACTTGAGATAATAAACGATTGCACCAATATCGTAAAACCGATATTTTCCAATGTTCTCATTTGCTTCTATAACAGTCATTTTGTTTGTATTAAATCTATGTATATTTGAAATCAAACACCAATCAGAAATACTATCGACTGTTAATCCTAATGATAAATTCAAATCCATAGCATTTAAACTTCCAACTTGTTGAGTTATAAATATCCCATTACTATTTAATATCCTTTTGATTTCATTGATTTGATAAGAACCATGACGATTAATCACAATGTCAAAATAGTTATCCTCAAATGGAAGTAGCTCATTGTTTTTAACAGCTTTAACAGTTATACTTTTTTCACTTAATCGCTTTGTTGCAATTGGAATATTGGGCTCATATCCTTCAGTTGCAAAAGTATTAATCGGCAAGTTATCGAGGGAATATAGAAATTCGCCACCGCCAGTATCAATATCTAGTAGTGATTTTTTGGTCTGTATGTGCTTCTTTACTATTTCTTTGTAATTCCATGGAAGAATAGCATCTTGCATTCTGCCATTTATATGAGAAAAGTCCCATCCGGTAAAATTGGAATTATACTCACTTTCTAAGTAATCATATAGGTTTGAATTCATATTATTTTCCATTTCCTCGCGCGCCGAAGGCGTCCGACTAACATTTGCTTAACCTGTATTTTCGTGCCCGTAGGGCTTGGCGCATTTTGTGCACCAGGAGCGCAGCGACGCACAAAATGTGACAAAGAAAATATCAGGTTGAAGCAGTTGTTAGAAATTCTTATGAAGTCATATTTACAAGTTGCCTGGCCATTCGATCTAATATAGGAATATAGTGAAGTAGAAGTAGATCATTTTCTTTTGTTGGTAGGATTACTTTATTTTCTCGTTTTTCACGAGCATGAACAATACAATTTCTAATTTTAGTAATGTGATCAATAAGTTTTGGTGTCCACATAGTATTCCAAATATCATTATTACATTCTTTAGGAATAAGTACTGGTGCTGAATAACCGCCATCAAAAAAGTGTTCTTCAGTAAAAAACGTTTTATCATTTTCCATTTCGATCCATATTTCAGATGCGTCGCATTTTTCTTCAATAACTTTTCTAATTTTTACATCCTCGTTATTATTATTCTCTGAAAACAAATCAATGAATTGATCGATTTTGTCATCGCAACATGAAATAATACACGGATCCTTTAATAGTTTTAATAAACTATTTCTGGTTTTATAATCTGTATAATAGAATCCTGCATATTCAAATATCTGGTAATAATACAGAAAGGCTTCACGTGGTCCACTATTTATAGCAACTTCTACAAGTTTTAATAGCGTGTCATCATAATCTCGAATTATAACATTATTTGGGAATGTATCTCTAATACACTGTTTAAAACTAAAGCCCATTTCTTCAGTTTTTTTAATATCTCTAATCATTATTAATGGAGTTTCTCGATCATATGTTTGCATAATAAAATTTATTGAACGGCATAATTTGATTAAATCAAATTTTCCAATATCTCGATGTAATTCTATAAAAAAGTTAATCGGTTCGCGATTAATAAAATAGTCTTTATTTCGTTCATTTAATTTATCTAGCTTAGCGAAATCATGAAAAGCCATCATTTGTGGCATTGTGCTATTACCGGATTCTGATGGCATGGGGTGAAATCCATGAGCTAGTGTTGTAAACCGGTCAGAGGGTTTTGAAAATTTACAATTTATTGGCAAATTATTAAAAACAACAGTGAATTCTCTTTTTGCATGGTTTTTATAAGCACTACTTTCTTTATGCAAAAAAGCATATGCAAACTCTACAATACCTGTATCTGCATGAATAATTGCATCTAAACGGGGATTTATAATTATATAATTTAAATCTGAAATCGCTTTTTCATTATCATTGGTAAATGAAATACGACAATCATTAAGACCCCAAGGAGTCTCAATAGTAAATTCATTTGCTTCATATGATACTTTTGCATGTGGGTTATTATCAGAAAAGCTTTGAAGAATGCTATCGCTCATAATTTCTCCTCTTGTCGCGCCGAAGGCGTCGTTCTAACATTTGCTTGACCTGCATTGCGTCAATTGGCGCGAAACTTGCCGAGCGAAGCGACTGCAAGTTTCGTGACAATAGCAATGACAGGTCGAAGCAGTTGTTGGGCAATTTCTCTTTATTTACCCTCTTTATATGCTCTTTTCAGATCTTCTATATCAAATTTCTTCATCTTCATAAATGCTTCTGTTACTTTTTCTTTTTGATTATTTGATCCCTTTGTGAGCATTTTGCCTAATTGCTTTGGAACTATTTGCCATGATAATCCATATTTATCCTGAAGCCATCCGCACTGTTCTGCATTTGGATTCGCCGAAAGTTTAGACCAATAATGATCTATTTCTTTTTGATTATTACATTCAACCATCAATGAAATAGAAGGATTGAATTGAAACTCGGGTCCAGCATTAATTGCAATAAACTTCATCTTTAATAGTTCAAATTCAATTGTTAATACATCGCCTTCCTTATGGCCGGTAATCTCTTCATTTACATTTGTATAATAGTTAATTCTTGTTATTTTTGAATGTTTAAACGTCGATGTATAAAACTCAATAGCTTCTTTGGCATTGTTATTAAACCATAGATTAATGATTACGCCTTTACTCATAGTATTCCTCCATAAAAATGGAACTTAAAATGATTGTTTTGGCCAACGTTTGCCGTGATTATTAGCAATTCACTAATACTGATTTATGCAAAATAAGTTGTAGTTAATTATTTGTAATTTCTTCAAACTTTTTGAAGAACTCACTTTCTTCTCGTACACAGATAAAATCTCGATTGTTTTCTGGATAATAGATTACAACTTTTGTTCCATCTCGTTCATTTGTACAATCGATAGCATAATCTAACGCAATATATACATTACCATTTTTTTTATTTCTATATCGTTGATTAATCAAATTATTCTCCTCGCCCGCCGAAGGCGTGTGCCCAACATTTGCTTAACCTGCGAGGCGTATATTGGCGCAGTTTGTGCCGGGCAAAGCCCGAAAGCACAAACTGTGACAATAGCCGAGACAGGTTGAAGCAGTTGTTAGAAGATTTTTTTTTAAGCTACATGGCTTTTAAAGGGAACAGTTTTAATTACTTTATTTTGTTTTACATTCCACAGATCGAGCTTTATCTGCATATTAATCCAGCTTTCAGGAGAAGTATTTGTAGACTTTGCAATTCTTACTGCCATTTCAGGAGTTAAATTACTTTTCCCATTTATAAGCTCTGAAAGTGTTTTTCTGGAAACTCCTAGATTTTGTGCTGCTTCTGTAATTGAAATATTTAATTCTTTGATAACATCTTCAAACAGAACTTCACCGGGATGTGTGGGTTTTCTTGTGTTCATAAGTATTACCTCCTAGTGATAATCTTCGTAATTAACCAGTATTACATCTTGATCAATAAATTCAAATGTAATACGCCAATTTCCATTAACCGTTACTGACCATCTTCCTTTATCTTGACCAATTAATGGATGCAATTTGTATCCAGGAAGATTCATATCCTCTGGTTCTATTGAAGCATCTAAACGGTCGAGAATACGGGCAAGTTTTCCTGCATGGTCAGGTATAATGCCTTTTTTGCTTCCAGTGTGAAAAAATTCTTCTATACCTTTATGCTTAAAGCTCTTAATCACACTTATAATGTAACCCCAAGGGTTACGGATGTCAATACTGAAATTACATAATTGGTAAGTAAATAATTCCTTGTATTGTAAAGAAATGTTATTTTGGTAGTAAGGCATTTATGAGACAAAACCAATATGGATTATTTTTCCTCGCGCGCCGAAGGCGTCCTTCTAACATTTGCTTAACCTGCGAGGCGTCCATTGGCGCAGTTTGTGCCGGGCGAAGCCCGAAAGCACAAGCTGTGACAATAGCCGAGACAGGTTGAAGCAGTTGTTAGCATCTTACATCGGGGCAATGTATGCTCTACTAATTAATTCAGACAATGCAAGATACTCAACAAAATCAATTTGTGAGTATTTTAAGTTGTAATAACGAATTAAAATATTTGTTACTTTTCTTTGACCTAGTAAACAGAAGTCTTTTCTGTTATATGATGAGAACATGCTAGTAATTGAATTATATGAATCTTTTTTTATATTACTAATAGTTATAAACTTCGATACATCGACCTCAAACATTTTACTCCAGAAGACATACCAAATAAAAACTATGTCATCTTGCTGTATAATGGGTTTTACATTTGCAGTTGTAGTAATCAATTCAATCTTATTATTTAATATCTCTTTTTCATCAATGCTATTTTTGAATGTAAAACTAATATATTCTTCATCTTTATATATATTCACTTTTGATTGGTTTTTGTCCTGAGAAATAAACTCTATGAGCATATTGATTCCTAAACACTCAGCAACAAGGATTTTATAATAAACGCCTTTATAATTGTCCTTTGGATACTTACAAAGACCTTCTACAATATTGGAGAACAAACTTTGATCTGTAAAATCCCCGGGTAGGTTTTTATATATATAGAGAGAATAGTATATAACGTCAGACATATTTTGATTCCAACGTAAATGGATATTGTGATCACGCTCAATAAATATTTTAGGTTGACTAAATATCCTATTACTTGCAAATAGTTCATCTTCATAAGAATTATAGTCATCGGAATTGAATTTATTCTCGCTATTAAGAATGGAAGCGACAAATAACAATATTAAGATCATGGAGCGTGATTTGTTCATTAACTCCTCCTTGCGCGAAGCGTCATGCTAACATTTGCTTAACCTGTATTTTCGTGTCCGTAGGGCTTGGCGCATTTTGTGCATCAGGAGCGAAGCGACGCACAAAATGTGACAAAGAAAATATCAGGTTGAAGCAGTTGTTAGGCGTTTGTTCCTTTAATAAGTTCTATAACTTCTTTTATGGTTTTATTATCGTAATCTTTCCCTTTTTCTACACTCATGCCTTTATCCATATTTTTTACTATTTGTGAAATAAAGTATTCCTTACTGTATTTTTGAATAAATATTGCAAATGCTTTGATTTTAGAATAATTACCTAATGAGTAAATACCGTCTTCACAGGAATCCAATTTACTACACTGCCAACAACCATCAAAACTTTGTTTGATACAACACATTTTCTGAAAGCAACCTTCATCAGAAAGATCATTTTCACATAAATTGTTAGTAGATTTACATCCCATACATTTCTTGCCTTGAAAGCAGAATGTACAGATTAAGCCACAATATGAGATGCTTTCTTCGATTAACTTATTATCCATCCTAATCCTCCATATATTTCTATATTAGTGGAGGATATATGTCATGTAGTGTCATATAATAGTTAAAAAAATGTATTATGTGATCTTTTCTTTATGTGCTGTAATTATTGTATAACTGTGGGCATTAACCGTAAATACATTTTTATTTATAGAGATATACCAATTTTTACCCTTTCTGCTTATTATACTTGAAGGCTGCACTATTTGTTGCTTACACCATTCAATTAATCCGTTTTTTGAAATATTAAGGTTATGACTTATTCTAGATAATCCCATTTCTGTTGTGTGGATTTTATTGATATTAACAAGTAAATCATTATGATCTTTATTCATAAATTCTTAAGAAGCGCGCGAAGCGCGTCCGCCTAACATTTGCTTGACCTGCATTGCGTCAATTGGCGCGAAACTTGCTGAGCGAAGCGACTGCAAGTTTCGTGACAATAGCAATGTCAGGTCGAAGCAGTTGTTAGCTTCTTGTCTCTTAGTATTAAGCCACCCTTAACAAACCATGATGTTCCGAATGCCGTTAACATTATAGTTTCGAGGATTAATATAATATGAGACTTATTAATGAATCTTTTTGAGGTAAAAAGTAAAACAATCAAAATGCCAATTAATCCTGTTAAAATGACAGCTCCACTTATTCGATAAATAATATTCCGATAATATTTCGGACTTTTTCCAATTACTTGTTCTTTTGATTTCGTGAAGAGAAATAGTGAGTTATAAGCGAGCAATGTGAAGAATAATCCAGCAGATGAATAGTGAATAATGCTGGTCTGGGAATTGTTAAGAAGCAAAAAACTTACTTTTTCAGTGACTTCAATATTTTCACAGGGAAATAAAGCTATGCAAATCCCACTAACACCAATTAATATTGTGATTATATTATCTAAAAGATCATAACCTTTATAGGTAATCAGAAATGCAGAAAATGTGATTAATACTCCTAATACCATATCTCGGAAATTTGTGTAGTAGTACATACTAATAGATTCTAGGACATTTTTATTATTAACAATCAAACTCCATGCAAAGCACATTACAGGTAATAGCATGCCTAATATACCGATTAAGGTACGCAAATTCATATATGATATTACAATACTTTTATTTCTACGCATTATTGGTCCTTGGAACTTTTCTAGTGTGTGTTAAATAATTTACTATCGAAATGTATGTAAAAAATCCGCCGCGCGCGCAGCGTCGAGCTAACATTTGCTTGACCTGCATTGCGTCAATTGGCGCGAAACTTGCCGAGCGAAGCGACAAGCAAGTTTCGTGACAATAGCAATGTCAGGTCGAAGCAGTTGTTGGGCCGGTTTTAATGTATTTTGTTAACATAAAAACATTTATATTTATCGTGGTAAACATCTTACATGTTGTTCAACAAAGCTAAAGAACATATAAAAATTGTATAATACTAAAGCACTTATACAACAAATGAAAAATTAAATACCACTATTTACTTAATAATGATGATTGTATTTTGACTTATTTACTAATTCATATAATAACATGTTTTCTCCGTATATTTCTTCTGATCTTAAATAACAAAATCCTAGTTTCTTTTCTAAGATATGTATTGATTTTTTGTTATCAATTTCTGTAATTGCGTTTATTTTATCTAAACACAAATTATTAAAAGCATAATCTATAATACCAACGCAAGCTTCTATAGAAATACCATTACCCCAATATGTTTTCTTTAGCCTGTATCCTAATTCAATGTACTCGGTATTATCTATTCGTAAAAGACCCGCATCTCCGATTGGTTCTTCATTAGATTTATATATTAATAAATATTTGCTGAAACCATATTTTTTGTAATGATCAATATAGTTATTAATTCGCTTATTTAACTCTTGAGTATTTTTATCTCTTCCATTTGGAATAAACTTCATAACTTCTTCATCGAGAAACCAACTTAGATCTTTTTGTAAATCACTTTCTGTAAAAGGGCGAATTAACAATCTTTTTGTATTAATCATATTTTTCCTCGCGCCGAAGGCGTCGGCCCAACATTTGGATAACCTGTATTTTCGCGCCCGCAGGGCTTGGCGCGATTTGTGCGTCAGGAGCGTAGCGACAGCACAAATCGTGACAAAGAAAATATCAGGTTGATCCAGTTGTTATGTATTTCTTACTTCTAATGAGTCAAAAACTCTTCCATATCTCGGATTCTCTGAATCAATAGTATTATTTCCATTTAATCTATTGATTAATTCAATTGAGAAAACCAGAAATTGTTTTCGAGACCAAATATATGTTAATAGACATTTGTTTCGAGCATATAATACTTGGAATTCTTTATTTACGGCCCATGATTTATCTTTTATTTTTGTTAATGATGCGCCTGCTCCATTACCAGCGATTTTTAAATTGCCGACTTTATCTAAGTAAATATCCAAAGATGATATTTTCTTAACCAATGAATCAGTAATAATGTCTACATCATTTTCACATGGCGTGAAGGTAAACAAACAAGGGATATTATCTTCAATATTATTTTTTAGGATAAGACCTTTCCAAAAATTATTAAGATTATTTGCTTCAAAAAGATCATAAATCATTTTAGTTTTATTAGTATCTTTTTCTAAAAGCTCAGCAAAAATAATACTTGTAAAAAAATGCTTATGTAAGTCATTCTTATAAACATCTAGTTCATGTAATTTAACTATCGCTTCTTTTATACTCGTGTGTGTAAAAGTACTTTTTACTTCAATTACTGCCACAACATACTCAGCAGGAATCGCTCGGGTTTTAATTTCATCTTTATCAGCTTCAACCCAAAGAATTGGCGCTTCATTTCTTAGATAGATTATTACATCATAATGAAGTATCTGATAATCTAAGTCATAATTATTTGGTGCAATATAACCAGAAGTTGCAGCATATTTTGAAGGTAAATAAGTATTAAACCATTTTAATATTGATGATTCTAAAATGTTACCATGATTCGTTCTAACGGGTCGTGAAGAATCTCTTGTTTTCGCAAGTTCATAATCATTTAAAATCTCAGTTCTGTTTGAATCAAATTCTGCCCAACCCCATGACCCATAGAACAACGTTGAATTATTTTCTTCCATTTTTTCCTCTGCGCGAAGCGTCTACATAACATTCGCTTAACCTGCGAGGCGTACATTGGCGCGAAACTTGCCGAGCGAAGCGACTGCAAGTTTTGTGACAATAGCCGAGTCAGGTTGAAGCAGTTGTTAGATTTTTTTGATTTGTTATTAATAACTTCTCGTGTTATTCTATCACTAATTTTGATAGCATAAAGAACCTAAACCGCTATTATACATTTCTGAATTATTAATATTCGTACAAAATAAGGCATTAACAAAATACTTTTCGTTCAAGAATAAAATAGTAAAAGTCATTTAGCAATTCTTTTTTTTTGAATGTTAAGTATAAAAGTTGAATGGAAAATATAGGTAATAATAATATTAATGTTAAGATAATGGTTTCTGTAAAATCTTTATAGCGTAATTGTAAAGTGATTGCACCTGTTAGTATACCTGAAAATAGATATATTAATATGGATCTATTTGCACACTTATATTGTATCTGTCCTGAAACTGTATTATCGTTACTAAAAAATGAACATAGTAGATATGGATATAGATATCGGCTTATATGAAAAAAAGAATTTATTTCAATATCTTTTCCTATGTATTTTCCTCTAAAAAAGAATGTATCTGAATCCTTGTCATCAAATTTTACATATTTATCAATATTAGCTTGAAAAATCTCTTTTTTAATTTCAAAAGAATAATTTGTATCAAAGAAAGGGTGTAATATGCCCAGCATTATAGCTCCTATTGATCAATTAAAAATATTATGGAAGTCTCTGAGAAATTATTAATCTTACAAATGTTATTTTTTTGTGAAAAGAAAGCGGCGTCTACCTAATACGTTGTTTTGTTTCTTTATTATTCTTCTTGCGTCGAAGGCGTCAATCTAACATTTGCTTAACCTGTATTTTCGTGCCCGAAGGGCTTGGCGTAAAACTTGCCGAGCGAAGCGACAAGCAAGTTTTATGACAAAGAAAATATCAGGTTGAAGCAGTTGTTAGACACTTCCTCTTTTAGCCATTATTGCATTTACATATCTTTGTGTTATATCTTCAATGTGTTCATTAATTTTGACTTTATCATAATTTGAAGGGTCTCCTGCATATCCCATTTCTGACATTTCTCTTGTCTTGCCACCCATAATCCATTCCATTTCTCTTTCTTGTTCAATTCCTATTGCAGGTATTTGTTTAACAATATCTTTGTCTATACAACTACTAAAATATTTATTGATTATTGCTGTTTCTATATCACCTGCATGAATGTCTTTTACCTTAGCATCACTAACTACAATATTCTGTTGTGGTATTGGACAAATATATGATTCATTTCCATTAAGTCCATAGAAATGCATTACTTCTGATCTGAAACAATATACAGAATTAATTCCAGTCGCTTCATTTGCTTCCTTGAATGCGGTCATAAATAAAATATTCTGTTCAATATCACCATGAGCATTAATTCCAAATACATTAGTAAAACCGAACCCATGTAATGATGAAAGAATATCTAGAACCAGATTCTTTGCTGTTTCCATTCTAATGTTGAATGAACCAATAAAACCTTTTGTTGATTGGCAAATGCCCCAGTAGAAAGGAGGAGCAATTATAGATTCTATCCCTTTTTGTTGTAGTTCTTCTTGAATACATGAACATATTACTTCAGCTGTATAAATGTCTGTACCAAGACATAAGTGAGGGCCGTGTTCTTCAATAACTCCTAGAGGAAATAATACTATTGCCTTGCTATCAACAGCGTGTTTAATATCTGTCCATTTCAGATTGATCATGTTGTCTGTTTGTTTCATTTTAATCTCCTCGGCCCGAAGGGTCTGTCTAACATTTGCTTAACCTGTATTTTCGTGCCCATAGGGCTTGGCGCATTTTGTGCACTAGGAGCGCAGCGACGCACAAAATGTGCCAAAGAAAATATCAGGTTGAAGCAGTTGTTAGAGAAAGTCCTTATTTAATATATACTAAACACATAGTTAGTAAACAAGCATGCTATCATATTTCATTACTATAAAAAAAATAGTTATCTTTTTCTAGCTAAAATTATATTTTATCAATTTCTCGTAACTGCATACTCCATAGGAGTAAATATAATTCCATTAATTTGTTTTTCATGATCAGTATCTACAAAACCGACCGTATGATAAAATGGAATTGCACAAGGTGAAGAGTTTACAGTTATTGTTTTGATATTCTTATCATTTTTTATTTCATGTACTAGGACTGAGAACAGTTTTGAAGCGATTCCTTGCCTTTGATAATTCTTATGTACAAAAAAAAGTGTTATATGGCTCTTTCCTCTTATCGCTAATAATCCAACAAGTATATTCGAATCAAAAGCTCCCCAAATTTTATTTTTTCCAGTTTTGCAGGATTGCTCAAACTCCGTATTATTAATTATATCTTTATTAAATTGTTCTATTCCTGCTTCTCCATAAATTGGAGCTTCAAATTCTAGAAATGTATCCAATGTTAATTGTATAACATCATTGTATTCACTATTTGTTGTAGGCCTGATTAATATTTCCATGATTATACCTATTAATTAGTAATTATTTACTTCCAAACGCGCCGAAGGCGTCGCTCTAACATTTGCTTAACCTGTAATTCCGGCCCGAAGGGATTGGCGTGAAAATTGCTGAGCGTAGCGACGGCAATTTTCATGACAAAAGGAATTATCAGGTTGAAGCAGTTGTTAGAACTCTTTACGGACTATTTTTTTAATAAATTCTTCATTGATTACGACATTCTTATTTTTCTCTAAATATTTCATATAATCCGTATCATGGAACTTATATGTCAAAAAAATGTGTTCAAGAGTGATATATTTTACTGATAAACTTGCTTCATGATTTATCTTTTGTAGAATGGTATCAAAATAGTAATGCAGGTTTTCTATCAGTGTATCAAGCTGATATGGTGTTTTACCGGAATGAATAATAAGATTTCTACCTCGATATATTCTTTGGATTTGCCACTTTACTCGTGTTTGATGATTTTTGTAAATATCTAGTATCTCTTTTGGACTGCTTAGCTTAACTTTATAATAGTCTAAACGCTTTTGTAGCAATGGATATGAATCAAGAATATTGAATATTTGAGCATAAGAGGTTTGATGTTCTTGAAGCATCATGCATTTTAGTAAAGCATAGTAGTAATTATCATCTATAGTACGGAGTATTTTAATTATTGGCCATTTTTTAAGTGAATTATCGATTGCTTTATACAAATAAAAAGTGATCTTGTAAAAATACTCTGATGTGATTAATGGGATTATTGAATCACAAATTTGTGTAATCTTATCTGTTGAATCCTTATTAAAAATGGGGACAAGTATTTCTATGCCTGACCACATATCAACAAGTTGTGTCTCATAGGAAACAGAACGAAGACAATTTAAATGACGAAAATAAGCTAATGAAATTCTATTTTTAGAGTTACGATCTAAAACTTCTGAGTTCATGCAGCGAAGAATTACTCGTAACTTATCTTTTACTTTATCTGTGAATAGGTTGTCAGGTCTTCGTAAAATGGGATTGTTTGTTCCTGTATAATAAAGAAAGTTATCATCTTCTTTAATAATACCAGATTTCGATATTGAAAAGTCTCCTTGATGCTGAATAAACATAAGATTGGAGATTACAATTTCTAAAAAATATTTGGCTTTGTGAAATGCTTTAAAAGGATCGAGAGCCTTAATAGCGAATTCTATTACACAGCCCGTTATTTTATTGAACTGGTTTATGTGGGAGTTTGTATTTTCAAAAACTAAAGAATCATGAACTGATACAATATCATCACTAAAGAATTCTATGTATTGCAAAAAGATATTACTTGCTTTAAAAAATACATGATAAGTTTTTTCAGATTTATCAAATGTTTCAATAAATACCTTGTATGATTCAATGCCATTTACTAATGAATGATTAAATACCCGACTACGTATCATATTAATATATTCAATAGAATAGCCTGAATTAATAATTTCAATTAATAAATACTTAGTTAGCCGATTTAAGTCATCGAAGTCGTTGTTTGAAATCTTTAGCTCAATAATATCACATAAAGACTGTTTATAATCTTCCTGAAGTTGTATTTTCAAATATTGAAGGACTCTATCAGTCTCCTGTAGATTATTTCCATTAATTATTTTAATTGCAATATCTGTATTACTTTTAAGTAATTTCTTAAAAACAATATCTTTACTAATTATATCCACTAATTCTGATTTTACGGAATCATATGATCCTGGCTTAAGAATATCATTTTTAATATGTTCTATTGTTTTTCTCGCTTCTTGTATAAGTGTATTCACATTATGAGCAGGTAATTTGAAGCTATCAATTGTATAGTTAAAAAGCAATTCTTCAACAAGTTGTGAAAAAAATACAAGAGCTTGATCGCGGGTGGGATTTTCCCAGTTTCGATTTCTTGATTCTTTCATTTTATCCTTTCGCGCCGAAGGCGTCGTTCTAACATTTGCTTAACCTGTATTTTCGTGCCCGAAGGGCTTGGCGCATTTTGTGCACCAGGAGCGTAGCGATGCACAAAATGTGCCAAAGAAAATATCAGGTTGAAGCAGTTGTTAGCTGAAATTTCTATTTCTAATTATTTCGATATATTCTTCTTTGCTTTTATAATTTTCAGTGATTTCAGGTTCTTCAAAGTACTTATTTAAGGTTATTACTGTCTCTTTATTGAATTTATAATGATTTAATCCTATTTCTTTTTGTCGATTATCCATGTATTGAATTTGCTGTTCTAATTCAATTGGAAAGTAAATTAATGATGCGGTAAAACCGTGATTAATAAAGCGATTAATAATTTCCTCTCGATTTGATCTCTTCCAAAATCCAAAATCTAATGCGATATTATTATTACTGTTATTTTTTAATATTTGTTCTGATACTCTATATATTTGCTCTGTACATCGCAATAAATTTTTATCAAATATTAATCGATCTTCAGTTTCCTCATAAAGTTGTAACATCCAATCATCTGCTGAAAATGTATAATAGTTATACTGTTTTTCCAGTAAACGGGTGAATGTTGATTTTCCTGAACATACTTTTCCGCAGCACAAAACAATCTCTGCCAAAACAACAACTCCTTAATAACTTAAAATACTGGTTAATGTAATGGATAAATTATATTTTATTTTAATAATATTATTCAACTATTGTGCTCCGCGAAGCGGAGTCAAGCTAACATTTGCTTAACCTGTATTTTCGTGCCCGTAGGGCTTGGCGCATTTTGTGCACCAGGAGCGCAGCGATGCACAAAATGTGCCAAAGAAAATATCAGGTTGAAGCAGTTGTTAGACAATTTTTGATTTAAATAACTCTATAAATTTAGTATTTTGGTTAATTCTTGAAAATTATTCACTTGTTCTCCGTCATATTCTACATTTCTAGAATTAAATAGTATCGTTTTCATTCCAAGTGATTGTGCAGCTAATAAATTATAGCGCCTGTCATCGATATATGTACAATCAGTTGCATAACATCCAAGTTGATCAAGTGTATGCTTAAATATTCTTGCATCAGGTTTTTTTATTTTTAGGCTACCACTAATTGATATAACAGAAAAATATCCATCTATTTTGTATTTATCACGTAAATAACTACTCCATCCACTTGAATCATTTGATATTAAGGCTAATTTATGATTTGCGATTGCCATCGTGGCAAATTCATAAAAAGCTTTATCAATTTCAATTGTATCTAAATAATCTTTCTCTGTTTTAACTAAATCACCTTTGAATCCTAGATTTTTAAAAACATCCAAAGAAGATATTTCACCAACATCCGCTTTATCCCAATTTAAATATATCTCTTCTGCTGGTAATTTTGGAAATATACTATTAACAAACGGAACAAACCCATCTCCTGTTTCTTTTAATATTACTCCATACATATCCAAAACGATTGCTTTCATATTATTCCCTTAAATAAAATATAGAAACTTATTTTTTTAAATTTAATTTCTTCGCCCGCCGAAGGCGTGTGTCTAACATTTGCTTAACCTGTATTTTCGTGCCCGTAGGGCTTGGCGCATTTTGTGCACCAGGAGCGTAGCGACGCACAAAATGTGCCAAAGAAAATATCAGGTTGAAGCAGTTGTTAGCCGCTTTTTTTACTCTTCATTTGGTCTAATAACCTTTGATTATATGAAATCATAGATTCAAAAAAATCTTTAAAGCTATTCCATGTTTCAATTGTTTCACTAGCAAACCATACTATTTTCCCATTATTTATGTCTTTTGATTTATTAATAAAAAATATATCTTTATCATATTTATTAACAGAAATTGGAATTAAATCATTCTTATTAACTCCTTCTATTTGTGCTTCAACTAAATCATAAAATTCTTCTTTCGCAATATTATAATATTCTTGATTCATTAAATAATCTGCACTTAATAAATCATTATGTTGAAGAAATGAATCCCACCCATTGGCAACAAGTAAAAATGAACGATACATTTCAGGCAATTTACAATTTAATTGATTTTCTAGTTTATCTATTTGTATATTTGTTGCTGCAACCTTTGGAAATGTATATTTCCACATCTGTTGAGAATCAATATCATGTATTTTGCTTTTTATCTCTACAATTTTAACAATTATGATTTTATACTGATTTAGTAACTCGTTTTGATTCATGCATTTTATCCTGATGAAAACATTTATTTATTTGTAATTAGTTTCACATTATTTTCAATATTTTTCCTCGGCCCGAAGGGTCCGGCTAACATTTGCTTGACCTGCATTGCGTCAATTGGCGCGAAACTTGCCGAGCGAAGCGACTGCAAGTTTCGTGACAATAGCAATGTCAGGTCGAAGCAGTTGTTAGGTGATCGACTACAACTTCATTTACAAAAAGGTCATAATAAAGAATACATTGACCGTGCTCACTTTCACTTTCTCATAACTGGATATAAATAATAATTATAAATGAAGTATACCGAATGGTGTTTTTATATGAAAAGAATGGAACAAAGGAATGTTATTTTTATCAGATTAATGACGATTGACAAAAAAACTTAGTAATTATGTACTAAGTTTTGACGAAATATTTCTTGATAAAGTGATCTTTGCTTATTAATAATGAAAAGATAGAATTGATCAAGGAGTATCAATAAAAATATAACAAGAACTATGTATTGTCCCCTCTCAAGAGGTAAAATGTTTCTATAGATGTTAGATACTAATCCAAAAATAAACAGTAAGCTGTATACTAAATTCGTAAAAAAAATGAAAAGGAAACAATTTTTTTTACTGTAAGTATACGTAATTTTACATATTCTGAAACTTAAGCTACGATAAAGTATATCTTTAGTTAGAAGGATGAAAAGTAATAAATAAATACCAATGACTCTATAAAAGTATGGAATAATCATAACTACTGCTTTAATTAATACACAGTATAAAATAAAGATAATTGACTCTACGAAATAAAGCTTTAAATATTCTCCTCTGTTAAGCATTATCTCGCTATTAGTATGGTGCTTTTCTGTTTTAATAAAGATAAAACTCATAATAGAAAGGCTTAAGAAGAGCGTAAGAGAAATAACTAATAATAAAATATTTGTCTTTGGAATTATTAATGCCATAATAACAAGGCAAATGAAAAGCGAAATAATCTTGTCTCTTCTAATCATTGAATTACCACCTGAAAGATATATGTATTATTATTGGATTTGCTCATATTATTATAGACAATAAACAAAACTGTTTTTTTTCGCCCGCCGAAGGCGTGCACCTAACATTTGCTTAACCTGCGAGGCGTAAATTGGCGCGAAACTTGCCGAGCGAAGCGACAAGCAAGTTTCGTGACAATAGCCGAGTCAGGTTGAAGCAGTTGTTAGGCAAAATTTCTTATGCTATTCTTTTATGAGTTTGTATTTTATCTAATTCTTTCTCAATCTTTTCTTTTGTTTCTCGTAGATCTAATTCATTTTGTAGATTTAGCCAAAACTTTGAAGATGTTCCAAAATATCTTGCTAGTCTTAATGCCATTTCTACTGATATTTTTCTCTTGTTATGTACTAAATCTAAAACAGAACTTGTAGAAACATTTATTTCTTTTGCAAGTCGATAAGCAGAGATATTTAATGGTTCAAGAAATTCTTCTTTCAAAATATCACCAATCTTTGGTGTTTCAATAGTATTCTTTTCCATATACTTTCCCCTCAATGATAATCAACAATTGAAACATCATACAGTTCACTATTTTTTATTTTGAACTGTATCCGCCACTGGCCGTTAATCCGTACAGAGCAAAAATCTTTCAACTTACCCTGTAGATGCTCAAAATGATTCGATGGTGGAACTTTTAGATCATCCTCTGTTGTTGCTGCTTCTAGGAGAAGTAATTTTACCAATGCCCGTTTTTGAATATCAGGAGGTAACTTTTTTGATTTTTCCTGATGAAAAATCTTATCAGTTTCCTCGTCTCCAAAAGATCGAATCATACTTATAGTATATGCATAGCAGATGTATCTGTCAAGAAGATATAAAAAACGGTATTTCTATATATAGCATAGATATTTTTAATTATTTATCAATGAAAGTAACAGACAAAGGGAACAAAACCATAGAATATTAGGTAATCTATATAAAGTTATATTTTGTCAATTTCTGCGCCCGCAGGGTCTGCCTAACATTTGCTTAACCTGTATTTTCGTGCCCGAAAGGGCTTGGCGCATTTTGTGCACCAGGAGCGCAGCGACGCACAAAATGTGACAAAGAAAATATCAGGTTGAAGCAGTTGTTTGATGATTTTTTTAAAGTATTTTTTTAATATCAATTAATGAGCTAATTGTATAGTTCGGTTTAATTTCTTGTATATTATTTATATTGTTTTGATTTAACCAACAAGTATCAATCCCGTAATTTATTCCACCAAGAATGTCTGATGATAATGAATCACCTATAATAATCATTTTATCTTTATCCCGATAATTTGTTATTGTTTCTGCATAATCAAATATGCCAATATTCGGTTTGTTACACTTTGCTTCTTCAGAAATAATCAAATAATCTATATATTGTTTTATACTTGATCGTTGTAAGCGAGTTCGCTGAACAATACTAATACCGTTTGTAATTATGGCTAATTTATATTTATTATGTAAATAACTACATACATTTTCTGAATCGGGAAAAACTTGTGAAGATTCTGTAAGCTCATTTAGATATGCTTTACTAAAATCATATGCATTTATTATACTTTTCATTTTCTGAAATAAGCGTTTAAATCTTTCGATTCTTAAATCATCCTGGCTTATTTTGTTTTCTTCGTAATCAAGCCATAATTGCTTATTAATATGTGAATAATCCGCTAAAATCTGGTTGTCCATAACAATGCCGTATTGTAATAGTGCTTTTGATAAAGCAATTCTTTCGGCAACTTTATAATCAAATAGTGTATCATCAGCATCGATGAAAACAAACTGATAATCTTTCATTCTTAATCCTCGCGCGCCGAAGGCGGCCATCTAACATTTGCTTAACCTGTATTTTCGTGCCCGTAGGGCTTGGCGCATTTTGTGCACCAGGAGCTCAGCGACGCACAAAATGTGCCAAAGAAAATATCAGGTTGAAGCAGTTGTTAGTTTTCTTCTCTTCTTTTATTTCTTTACAATTATTTTATTAAGTCTTTTTTGAATATAAAATACACCAATTGGATATAAGGATAAAAGAATGAAAGTTTCAATATAATCTGCTATTTTCAAATTTCTTTTGTTTTCAATCGTACATATTCTTTTTGAAGTATAAAAAATTAGATATGCAGACGAGATCATTGCAAGAAAGTGAAAAATGAGCATTATTTTTATCAATTCTGTTCCTTGATATTTTTGAAGAAAAAAAGGTCCGAGTAAAATGTAAGCACAGAAATATACTATAGAGATATAATATTTATCTTCATTATAATTTTCTTGAACTAGTTTAATGAATTGATTAATCTTTATTAACCAAATTATATAAGGAACAATTAGGACGACCACAATAAGTGAAAATATTATTTTTTGATAATGAATTAAATTTACAATTGTTCCAATGCTAAAAAATAATAAAATAAAAGCAAGAAGATATGGTATAACAATAATTTCAAAAAAGATTCTTTTGCCCGATATAATATTGATTGATTTCAAATAAATGCTCCTATTTATATAGTTATATGAATAATAAATATTTTGAGATTTATTTAATGAATTTTATCTCACAATAACTTGTTAGCATTATTTTTTAGTATGGTATAATAGTAAATGAAAAAAGCTGATTTGTTTTTTTCCCCTGCGCGGAGCGTCAAACTAACATTTGCTTAACCTGCGAGGCGTACATTGGCGCGAAACTTGCCGAGCGAAGCGACTGCAAGTTTCGTGACAATAGCCGAGACAGGTTGAAGCAGTTGTTATGTTTCTTACTTTTTTTCTACCTTCTTAAGGTAATTATTGATTGCTTCTCGTGTTGTCATCCAATTGCGTTCAAACTTGATTGCAGGTAATTTACCAGTTCGCGCAAGGAGTGAAAGATATTCAAGAGAATAATTACAGTATTTTGTTGCTTCTTTTAAGCTTATATATCCTTGATGTTCGTTCTTTTTATTTGCTGGAGTTAAGCTATTTAAATAAATCACTAATGATCTTTCTATTGATCTTCCAATAAAGTTAATAAACTCTCTTGGTTTATCCATATCAGCTTGTCGTAATACACGATAATACTTTTGTCGATCAAGATTTAATATAACAGCTGGGGGATATCCATTTTGAAGGAGAACTAGATTCATTAATAGCCGTGCAGTTCTACCATTTCCATCAATAAAAGGATGAATCCAGACAAACTTGTACTGTACCCAGGCGGCTAATTCGGGAATAGTTATTTGGTGTTTATTTGAATAATACCAATCTAGAAACTCATCCATCAATCGTTCAATTTTTGTTGCATCTGGCGGAATATGGACAGCACCTAAAATACGAACATTGGTTTTGCGATATATGCCAGCTTGATAGTCATCAATATTTTTTAAGATTATTTTATGTAGTTGTTTAATAAATTGAGTACTAAGCTCTTCTTTCTTTTCAACGAACTTTTCAATTAATTCTATGCATTCTTTATGATTAATTGCCTCAAAATGTTCCTTTAAGGATTTATTACCAATAGTTAATCCACGATTAAGAACTAATTCTGTTTCTTGTAATGTAAGAGTATTGCCTTCAATAGCGTTTGAGTTATATGTCCATTCAATGAGAAACTGTTCTTTCAATTTCTGAACTATAGATGGCGGTAATGGGCGAAGTTTATCTAGTTCCCGTTTCTTGCCTTCGATACTAGCGAGTAAGGTTTTATCCATTTTAGAGATACTATCGGATTCCATAAATAGAAGTATATCCGATATTTAGTGATTTATCAACTTTTTATTCTTTCCGCGCCGCGAAAGCGGCGTCGACATAACATTTGCTTAACCTGCGAGGCGTAATGGCGCGATTCTTGCCGAGGAGCGTAGCGACGACTAGCAAGAATCGTGACATAGCCGAGTCAGGTTGAAGCAGTTGTTAGGTTCTTGTTCTTAAATTTCTTGATCTAAATACTTACAAAAACGTTTACAATACTCCACATCTTTAATTCCAAGATTTGCTTTTGTATATTTATTCCCTTTGTTTTCATTTTGGAATTTTTCAAGTATTTCTTTTGAATCTGTCTCAAAATAATCCTTTACTGACTTAATACCAATATTAAACAGAATCATTGCATACGCAGGTCCAACACCATTTATTCGTAATAGATCAGTTAAACTAAGTAATTGATCCATTTCATTTATTGAAATACCAGTTTTTTCCATAATCGATTTACAATCTTTTTGTATAATACATATTTCATATATATCTTTTGTTGTCTTAATACTAATTTGATTTAATTTCGTTAATGTTTTTTTTGATATTATTGAAATTTCTTCTAATTTAATTGGTTTATTAATATAACTATTTATTTCTCGATTAAGAACTGTAAGATACTCTTCTGATGTTTTATATTTTTTTGATAATTCTTCATATGCATTTTTGTTTTTAAGTAATTTCTGTATATCAGCTAAATTTACACAATTATTTTTCTCAAATAGTAAGATAATTTCATCAAGCCCATTTAAGAGGGTTTTTCTTCCAGGTAATAGATCAATTGATTTTAACAATTTTACAAAATCTTTGATTTTAATTTTAGTTAAATCTACTGAATACATAACCTAACCTCCTTTTAGTTTTATTATTCTAATTTCCGCAGCCGCCGCAGGCTGGACCTAACATTTGCTTAACCTGTATTTTCGTGCCCGCAGGGCTTGGCGCATTTTGTGCACCAGGAGCGTAGCGACGCACAAAATGTGCCAAAGAAAATATCAGGTTGAAGCAGTTGTTAGATTATTTTCCTAATACTTTCGTAAGTTCACTCTCGATTTTTTGTAAAATCAAACAAATAGTTGTTAATCGTTTATTTATTGTTTCTGTTGAATGTTTCTCAAAACTGGTATCGATTTCTTGGATATATTTAACTGCTAATGAATGTAATTGATATAGTAACTTGATGTCAAACTTTTCAATGAGTTCTACAACATTTAATGGTTTAATAAACCAATGTTGAACAGATATAAAATATATGAAAAGATTATAATCATCTTGGTTTATAAAATCTGCAATTTGCACTTTTTTGAATTTATTCAGTAAGTGAAGATAATCATCGACTGTTTTTGGCAATAATGAAATTACCTTTTCACTAACTTGAACACGATCATTAAATTCTACTGCATTTCTGTACTCTAAAATACTTCCCCAATTCAATGGTTCGCCTGAAGTACCCCACCATTTTTTAAACAACGATGGATACAAATCAATTTCTAAAAAAGTATTAACAAAATTATACTCTGATTTCTCATGTAGATTGATTTCTTTATAGTCAATACCACTATATTTTGAAAATGATTGGCAGATACTGTTAAAAACAGATTGATAACAGATACTTAAAAAAATATATATGTCAATTTTCTCTTTAACTTTCTTTCCATCTATAGTATATGTTACATTAACAAACCAACGTCGTGTTAATCCCAAGCATTCTCCAAGAGCAGAATGCTCAATGTCAATAAATAAAAGGTAATGCATTTGTAATAAATCATGAAATAAAACTTCAGACTTCTGGGCTAACCGAAAAGCAGGTAGTTCATTTGAGATTTTATCATTTCCCATTCCAATTTTTTGAATATATGATGAACCATCTATAATGCGATACAAACCAAAACTAAGTGCATTCTCAGGCATGATCATTTTAAAATGCATGGTCTTGTTTCTTAGTTCACGCAGTATTTGATAGCTTCTGTTATTTGTGTTAACAAATTCAATTACGCCATCATAATACCAATTGTTTTTCCCCTTTTGTTTTTGTCCACGATTGATAAAGGTTTCTATAACGGAAATTGAATTATTACACATCATAAAGAACATATTTGGATTATGATAATATCTGGCTAACTCAAGTTTGTTATGAAATAATACTTCCAGATAAAACTCAACTTCAGCATCATCATCAGCCATTTTCATAAAAAGAGGATTTTTCTTGGGAAATTCACTCATTTCTTTTAAAATGTTATCCATTATTTTCCTAATGCGCGCCGCGATAGCGGCGTCAATCTAACATTTGCTTGACCTGCATTGCGTCAATTGGCGCGAAACTTGCCGAGCGAAGCGACTGCAAGTTTCGTGACAATAGCAATGACAGGTCGAAGCAGTTGTTAGGCGCTTTTTTTATAAACTATGCCAGATACACTTAATAATGCTAAACCAATCCACCATAAAGCCATAATTATTGAAGAATAAAATAATGATGTTTTGATAACGGAAAACATTGAAAAGCTTAACAAGGCATCACTGGCAACTAAACTGATACATGCATTTAATACTATTATCCTAAGGTGTACATCTTTCGTTTGGTCGGAATATATAGTAATCGCACGCCATATAAACAGAACAAAGATACTGCAATAAACCATTACAGGATAAAAAAAACTACCTAAATTGGGCATGATAACAAAAAACATTGCAAGCATAACAATAAAGGAAGGAATTAATCCAAAATAATTCTTTTGCTTAGTGATGGAAAGGAAAAACAATAAATAAAGAACAAGCCCAAGCCCAAGCATATTAGATATGATACCAAAAACATGAAAGGTATTTGTTGGTAATTCCATAAAGAAATCACACATGCCAGAACAAATAAGGCCTGTAAGAAGAAGAAAGTTATCCTTATTACGAATGTTAATAATAACAGCAAAACTAAAAAAAAGTGTTGGTAATATCTTTAGTAGAAGTAAGAGTGATAGGTCGCCATGGTTTTTAAAGACAATAAAGAGAACACCACAAAGGAATGCAAGTAAGTACAGTGATATTGACGCAAGAAGCTTCATGAACACATACCTCGATAATCTTTATACTAATTATTTCTTCGGCCCGAAGGGTCCGCCTAACATTTGCTTAACCTGTATTTTCGTGCCTGTAGGGCTTGGCGCATTTTGTGCACCAGGAGCGTAGCGACAGCACAAAATGTGACAAAGAAAATATCAGGTTGAAGCAGTTGTTAGGAAAATATTCCTCTTTATTGTATCTTCTCAATTATTCTATTTTTAATATTTTTCCACGGCCTTGACGACACAATACGAATATCAGAACCTTTTGCTTCTTGTATTAACCAGTTATTATATTTCTGACTTAATTCTGCTCTGTCTTCTTGTATTGATCCTTCTCTTTTTTGATAATTATTTATTATTTGATTTGTACTATTTTCTGTTATTATACAACACCTTACTCTATTTCCAATTTTTGAGTTATTTATTAGTTTTTTACATAAATTGGGTGAGATAAAATCTCCTTCCAATATCATTGGTCTATTTTCTTCAAGATGATTCATTACAACTAACTCAAGAAGCTGAGATAACTCATTAGCGTATGAAATCATTATTTCTAGTTTTTTATCCATTGATTGTTGTATGGCTTCATTAAAATGATTTTTCCAATAATGAAATACGGGATAATCACCTTCTTTTGTAGCGTTTTCAACAAGACATTGGAAATCATCAACTTGTACGACGTTTATTTTGTAATATTTGCTTAACTGATATGCCGCAGTTGTTTTCCCTGTACCGCTTGCACCACCGAGTAATAAAATATCAAATGATCTTTTGTGACTAAACATATAATTTCCTAAGAATACATTACATATGGGTGACGTAATTATACTTTGCCTGATTTATTATTTTTTCTATGACCGCGCCGAAGGCGTCGTCCTAACATTTGCTTGACCTGCATTGCGTCAATTGGCGCACTTTGTGCCGTGCGAAGCACGAAAGCACAAAGTGTGACAATAGCAATGTCAGGTCGAAGCAGTTGTTAGCCACTTTTTTTATTCTTTTTAGCGGGTATTGGTATTACTTTGACTAATTCATCAATAACCGTATTCAATAATTCTTTGTCTTCAATATCTATTATATAATGTTCTTTCGATCCTTTATAAGGAAAACCTCTACTATCTTTTTGAACCAATGAACTAACACTATCAAGCATTTTTATATATACAGTATTATCACATACGAGGAGCATAGGTTTATCATCTATATAAAACATATACTCACCGAACATTTTTCTATATCTTTTATTCCATTTATTATCGATTTGATCAAATAGATAATCCATGAAATCTTCAGACGTTGCCATAATTCCAACCTTATTTACTTTATGTTTTTATGGAAAAAACGAGATTTAGGTAACTCATTAAAATTATTCTTTGTATAGAAATCATAAGCTGGCGTTCCTATATCCGTTGAAAGAATAATCGATGAAATATTGTTCTGATGCAAATATTCTTCAATAAGTTTTATGAAAATTGAACCTATACCTTGATGTTGTTGTTTACGCTTTATACAAAACTCTCTAATATAATATTCTGTTCCTGAACACCAATGAATAATTGATCCAAGTGAAATACCAAGTAGTTCATTATTGTGAAATAAACCAATAGATAATGAGTTTCTATTATCAATAATGTCTTCAAGATATTTATCTAATTGATCTTCATTACTCCAATCATCATTCCACGGTTCATTAGTGAAAATATCAACGAAAATATCCTTAATAAGGAATTTATCATTTATGTTTAATGATTTTATATTGTAATGTTCTTCCATTATTTCTCCTCGGCGCCGAAGGCGTCTGGCTAACATACGCTTGAGCTGCATTGCCGTGCCCGAAGGGCTTGGCGTAAAACTTGCCGAGCGGAGCGAAAGCAAGTTTTATGACAAAGGCAATGTCCGCTCGAAGCGATTGTTAGGTTATTCTTGAATTTCGACAAGTTCTTGTCGCAATTCTATAGTGTTGTTGTATTCGACAATTAAACGTACAAATCCGATGTTGTATGCGTAATATTTACGTATTATTCGATCACCGGCTTGAACTATATTTCCGTTTAAACTGGTTTCTGAATAGACATTTTCCTTTATCTCGATTGCTTCATGTGGTTGATTGAAAACCGTAATGATGCAATGTGAAATATTTGAACTTGATCTTCTTAAATGTTCAGAAATGTCTGGATACTCTGAATATTTAATTAGTGCAGAATATGTTGTAGGGGTTTCGTCAGTAAAGTCAATTGATTGCCACTTATCGCTGTCGCTAATTAGTTTAATAATTTCTTCTGGTTTATTATGGATAAGGAAACCATCCTGAATACAATAATTATGATCGCATGTTGTTTGAGCAGAACTAGAATAAATGGTTTTTTCATTGATTATGTATTGGTTGGCATTAATGGTATATGTATTCTCAACTGTAAAATCATCACCAATAGTTCTTGTTATAAGATATTTCATTGTTTTATTAATGTTATTATCTGGAAAATAATAGTCTTGATAATTATCAGTTTTACTTACGCTTTGCTTTTTTGTGTAACCAAGATGAGCTAAGCAAATATCATTATCATAATCTGTAAGTTCTCTGACTTCAGGTGAATATGCTCTATCGTCAATCTTATTGAAATATACTTTATATGGAAATAGTACCACTTTGTTAGAATCCACTATAAAACTTTTATTTAGTGTAATGCTTTTCCATAACGTTATTTTTCCTGATGTATTATAAATATCAACTCTTGAAATGGTGTGTTGACCTAATGAAATGCTTTTTTTTGTAAATTCATTAATTGGTTCAATCGAAATGACTTCTTTGTCTCCATCATAAAATTTGAATATTCGGTCTAAGTTTATTCTACAATTACTATAATTTAAATCTCCAAATTCTGAATGATCTGCATAGATGAGAACTTTCCCCTTTTCTTGTTTTTCACAATACATATCAAACGATATAAAAAGTGAGAATACTAGTAGTGTTAAACTGAATTTATTCATCTACATGTTCCTTTTTTGCGCCGCGAAAGCGGCGTCAACCTAACATTTGCTTAACCTGTAATTGCGGCCCGAAGGGATTGGCGTGAAAATTGCTGAGCGAAGCGATGAGCAATTTTCATGACAAAAGCAATTATCAGGTTGAAGCAGTTGTTAGATAATTTTTCTTACAATATATTCACAAGCTCGTTAAAACTAATCCCATTTTTTGATAACACATGTTTTTTGTTTGTTGTTTTATTTTTAATTATTTCTTCCTTAAAATCATATTCATAAATAGTTTCATAATCATTGTGTAAGCAAAAATACATTTTATCCATTTCCGTATTATAGATTAGTGATAAATCTGTATTCCATTCTGGTCCTTTCTGGCTTGCAGCTTTTAATACTTCAAGACCTACAATTTCTGAAAAATCACTGTACTTGTTCAATAATTTATTTACCAATAAATATCTATCAGACCCACTTCCAGACACCACTTCCGGTTGAAACTCATCATAATCTGATAATGGAAAGTTAGTCATTGTGTAAAAACCAGTATTGTCTGCGGAGCTTATTAATACCTTCCTACCAGGTTCGATTACACATATTTTACCATTATGATCAACAATCATATTATGAGTACTTGAATTGGGATTATTAACAATAACCACTTCATTTAGTTTTCTACAGATACTTTCTAAGTCCATATTATGATTAATTACCTCTTTTAATAAAGTTGAAGTAACCCATCTTTTATCAGTCTGTCGTTTATACTTTCCTGCATCAATTGAATCGACCATTAAGTCATTAAAGAATGTTTTATTTTTTGTTATTCCAAATGATGGAAATACTATTTTGTTTACCTTTGTGTTTACTATAAAATCATTTCCTTCATTTAGTGAAACAAAACACTCCTTTCCATTATTATCAAAATTCATTCCAATAAATATATCATTTTTCCTATATACGAAGCTCGTACACATATCTTTCTCCTCGCCCGCCGAAGGCGTGTATCTAACATTTGCTTAACCTGTATTTTCGTGCCCGTAGGGCTTGGCGCATTTTGTGCATCAGGAGCGCAGCGACGCACAAAATGTGCCAAAGAAAATATCAGGTTGAAGCAGTTGTTAGTTTATCCTTTCTGAAAGATTACATTATCCCAATTCGGCTTTAATGAACTATCAAGAAACCCATCTTGGAGAAAAACGAATCCATTATTTTCAAATATTTCTATTAATTCTTTTTTTCCATATTGTTCGATTGTACGTATTATTTTTTCACCATTGATTTCATGGTTTTGTGTTATTCGACCATTACCGATTCTATAAATTACTAAGAATAATCCATTTGTTTTTATTACTTTTGAGACTAGTTGTAGTACTTTTTCAAGATCATACTTCTCAAGATGAATAAGCGAGGAACATGAAAATATTCCATCAAAAGAACCTAAAGTTGGACTAATATCGAAGTAATTCATCTCATGGAAAATAATGTTATTATTGTTTCTTTTTTTTGCTATTTTTATTGATTCACTACTGTAATCTATTCCAATAACGCTTGCACCATTTTCAGATAAGCGTTTACTTTCATGACCAGGACCACAACCTAAATCTAAAACCAATGGATTTTGTGTTTTAAGCAATCCAAGATATTCTTTAATTGATGGTAATACCGCTTCATTTGCGTACCATTCATCTGCATATTGTTCTGCTTTTAGATCGTAGAAACGTTTGTTGTAATCCATTTCATTAAACCTTATTGAAAAGAAATATTGCGAGAAAACCACAAGTATTTTGTATATTATCCTCGCGCGCCGAAGGCGTCAAACTAACATTTGGTTAACCTGCATTGCGTACATTGGCGTAAAAATTGCCGAGCGAAGCGACTGCAATTTTTATGACAATAGCAATGTCAGGTTGAACCAGTTGTTCTACGTCTTTTTTTCAATTACATGTCGTATTTTATTACATCGTAATATTTGATTCTCACCTAAATATGGAATAATTAAACTGTATTCATCATTTTTCATATGAAGAATTTCAATTCTATAATCTATTTTTCTAAGAGTAATAGTAATTACAATTTCATGAATATTTATACTATTTTGTTTACATTTATTAATAAACTCATAAGCCATTTGTGGTGTAAAGCACTCATTTTCTATCCAAAATCTTTCAATTTCTTTAATTTTATTATTGTCTTCATTGTTTTTTGTTTGGTTTAATAACTCCAAAATATGATTCTTTATATATTGATCTTTTATAATTTTAATTCGGTATAACAATAAACTATCACGTATTTTCCCATGGAAAAATGTAATATTATTTGTTGAAGCTGGAATATCAAATTTTGTTATACAGGTTGATCCAACTAATAAAGTATTTTTATTAATCTTATTCTGAATTTCAAATTGCCATCTTATTTTTTCATGATGACACAATTCACAAGCAGGTAATTCATTACATTGTAGTAAGTAACTGTCAAAAACTTTTTCAGTAACAAACCATTCTTCTTTAGCTTTATTAAAATCATTTGCTTGTGCACTTTTAGCTAATAATGTTTGTGTCGCAACTGTTATCCATTTATTCATAATTATCTTTCCACCAATAAAATAAAAAAACCAATATTTTCTTATATGCTGCCCGCAGGGTCCGTAGAACATTTGCTTGACCTGCATTGCGTCAATTGGCGCGAAACTTGCCGAGCGAAGCGACTGCAAGTTTCGTGACAATAGCAATGTCAGGTCGAAGCAGTTGTTAGACGCTTATTTGGTTATTTTGCAAACAGAAAAGATGGATCCCACCAATAAACCCCATTCTCTTCAATATAATGATTCTTAGTTTTCAGATTCAAATAGGGAGATTGCTTTGTTGTGTAGAGGTAAATATACAAATCAGAAGCATTATGAAATATATTTGTACCTTTTCCTCCAGATAACCCGATGATTGTTTCTGGTTTTGTGATTTGTCCGATTTCTACATTAATAGTTGATAGATTTGAATATATTAGACAAATAGTATCTGTAATATCAGATCCCTTGTACTTATATGTAACATTAGATTTTACTTCAACGTATTTTCCAAAATTCCTTTGATCATTTTCATCATTTGAAATTTGAACCACTTCTGAATTATTAAAAACTGAATGTATTTGCATATTAGGATTAACTGCAATACTAATTCCGTGCTTTAATTGTTTTTCTTTTTCTGAATCTAAACTTACACTTTGAGAGTAAATGATATTTTGGTAACAAATAAGTAATGTGATCAGGATTAAAACAGAAAAACCATGCTTCTTAAATGTCATTGTGTATCTCTCCAATGATAGTAATTAAAACTCTGATTTTCATAATTAGTATAAATATTACTAGTAACAAATATTAAGTGGTTTTGTAATGATATTAATATGAGCCACATTTTATATAAGAACTGATTTATGCAGAATAAGATACAATTAATCAACAAAACACTGAGATATCGCTGTTTATTCCTCGGCCCGAAGGGTCCGTCTAACATACGCTTAACCTGCGAGGCGTAATGGCGCGATTCTTGCCGAGGAGCGAAGCGACGACAAGCAAGAATCGTGACATAGCCGAGTCCGGTTGAAGCGATTGTTAGAATCTTACAAAACCTCATGCTCGGGCAGGATCGGGTTTCTTGGCTGCGTTTTTTGTCAGTAATAGGATTGCTGCAAAAAACGCAGCCATCCGCCCGATCCGTCGACCCGTCAATGTCTTTCGCCAAGCAAAGACCAATAACGTCCTTCTTTCTAAAATATCTTACTCTTCATTATTTATAAATAAAGTCGTGCTAAATAGTGTTAACCGGAAATGTCATGGCCCATGACAATCTGAAGTACGTATAGGTTTTGTCCGCCCGCGCGCAGCGCCGTTCTAACATTTGCTTAACCTGTATTTTCGTGCCCGTAGGGCTTGGCACAACTTTTGCACCAGGAGCGAAGCGACGCAAAAGTTGTGTCAAAGAAAATATCAGGTTGAAGCAGTTGTTAGCTTTCTTTTTTATTCTGTTTCGGATTATTTTGTAAATTTGAAAGTAGTAATAATAAGTAACTGTTTGTTCAAATATCAATTCATTAAGTAAATTATTGTATCCAATAATTGTGATAATTTCTCAATACTAGCTTTGCCACAATATGCTAGTATGATTAACAACAAGAATATACTTTAAATTTACTTAATTTATTGTTTCGTATAATGGTAATTTTTTGTTACTGTTACATATGCAGAATCATATGAGGCAGAATCCAAATAAAAATACAATGTAGATCCAGATACTTTTAATAACCGAAACCAAGAATCCTTAAATTTCGTCCAAGTACCATCAACGGCATAGTTGCCTTCATTAATAACTACCGCAGAACCAATAGATACAGTATCAGCAATATTATTATAACCAGTCCATGATAAACCATCATTACTAATTACAAGTTTTGCGCTTGGCTGTCCATTCATGCCATTATATTCTTCATTTATCCAGGTTCCAGCGAATGGCGAATTTGTATCTTCGTCATCTTTCGTATCATCATTTGCTTGCGAACATCCCCCAAAAAATGTAACAACAATAATGCAACAAATAAGATAAAAAACTCTTTTCATACTTTTCTCCTTAAATATAAATATACGTTTTATCCATAAACGTAAAAAAAGTGTAACACATAATACCGTCTGATCACAAAAATTATATATTGTCCTCTCGGCCGAAGGCTCGAGCTAACATGAGCTTAACCTGCGAGGCGTCATGGCGCGATTCTTGCCGAGGCGCAAAGCGCCGACAAGCAAGAATCGTGACATAGCCGAGTCAGGTTGAAGCATTTGTTAGAAAATGCCCTTTCTCTGTACATCTAATGGTCGTAGTTAATTCATGGTTATCGCCGCAACCATTGAGCGCTCTTCAGGCCGATTCCTCATTGTCCCGAGGGAGGGCAATGTCCTCGGCCTCTTCGCGCGCAATGGTTGCTCAACGCGCTTATGACTATTAAGTGCCCATTCAAACCAAATCAGCCGCTTTAATTGTTCCTAATGGCTTCAGGAAGTCCCGCGCCGCGTTAAGCGGCGTCGTTCTAACATGAGCTTAACCTGCGAGGCGTCATGGCGCGATTCTTGCCGAGGCGCAAAGCGCCGACAAGCAAGAATCGTGACATAGCCGAGTCAGGTTGAAGCATTTGTTAGAAAATGCCCTTTCTCCGTACGTCTAATGGTCGTAATTAATTCATGGTTAACGCCGCAACCATTGAGCGCTCTTCAGGCCGATTCCTCATTGTCCCGAGGGAGGGCAATGTCCTCGGCCTCTTCGCGCGCAATGGTTGCTCAACGTGCTTATGACTATGATGTGCCCATTCAGACCAAATCAGCCGCTTTAATTTTTCCTAATTGCTTCAGGAAGTCCCGCGCCGCGTTAAGCGGCGTCGTTCTAACATGAGCTTAACCTGCGAGGCGTCATGTCGCGATTCTTGCCGCGGCGCAAAGCGCCGACAAGCAAGAATCGTGACATAGCCGAGTCAGGTTGAAGCATTTGTTAGAAAATGCCCTTTCTCCGCACGTCTAATGGTCGTAGTTAATTCATGGTTAACGCCGCAACCATTGTGCGCTCTTTAGGCCGATTCCTCATTGTCCCGAGGGAGGGCAATGTCCTCGGCCTCTTCGCGCGCAATGGTTGCTCAACGTGCTTCTTACTACAACGTGCCCATTCAGACCAAATCAGCCGCTTAAAAAATTTCCTAATGGCTTCAGGAAGTCCCGCGCCGCGTTAAGCGGCGTCGTTCTAACATGAGCTTAACCTGCGAGGCGTCATGGCGCGATTCTTGCCGAGGCGCAAAGCGCCGACAAGCAAGAATCGTGACATAGCCGAGTCAGGTTGAAGCATTTGTTAGAAAATGCCCTTTCTCCGTACGTCTAATGGTCGTAATTAATACATGGTTAACGCCGCAATCATTGCGCGCTCTTCAGGCCGATTCCTCATTGTCCCGAGGGAGGGCAATGTCCTCGGCCTCTTCGCGCGCAATGGTTGCTCAACGTGCTTATGACTATGATGTGCCCATTCAGTTCAAATAATTTGCTTTATTTTATCTTCCCGACTTCAGGAAGTCCCGCGCCGCGTTAAGCGGCGTCGTTCTAACATTTGCTTAACCTGCGAGGCGTACATTGGCGCAGTTCTTGCTGCGGGTTAAGCTCTTTTCTTTCTTACCGAAATTAACAGAATCGCAAGAACTGTGACAATAGCCGAGTCAGGTTGAAGCAGTTGTTAGAATGGTTTTTTTTATAGAGTTGCAAGTCATCGTTCATCGTGCTTGTTTAAGATGGGATCAATGTCATAAGTAAAATCTGAATAGCTATCAATAGAATATTTATCGCCATCAAATGAATATTTATATTCTGTACCATGTCCCGATTCATTCTCATTGCTATCGAAGTTGAGCATCTTAATATTAATGTTTTTTGTTGCAGACATTACATCTTCAATGATTGAGTCGTCATTGGCAATCCTTTCATCAAGGTAGGAATCTCCCCAGTATTCAGTCATATAATCAATAATTAGCTTAATACTCATATCGCTATCGTTCACTTTGAATATTGATGCTTTATAACTACTGTCAGTACCATGTTGAAGCGAGTAGCAATATGTATAAACATCTTCATATGTTAGCTTTATAAATATGTTAGCATCTTTTTCAAAGAGTTGAATGTTTCTCAAGGAATATATATATCCATTAGGATCTATTGTGCATTTTTTGGTTTTTGAATAATATTGCTCAAGTGCTGGTGCTAATGTATTAAGATCATATAAATAGAAATTGTCCTTATATTTTAGTAACAATGTTCTCTCTAAACACTGTATATCTCGAAGATAATTTTCTTCATCAGAATTGCTACTGTTTTGCATTATATATTGATCGCTATATCTAAATAAGTAGTAGAATAGATATGGTGAGCATGTAGATGTGTCGCTGTTTTTGACTTTGATACCAATATTATTAAGACTTACTAATCTAGCTTGTTCTTCAGAAAGATTAACAGTAAAATGCTTATCTTTTATAAGATTTGTACTTTCTGAGGTCTCATCGGTAATATATTCTTGTACTAATTGTTGGATATCCACCCATGAAGCGATTATTGTCATTGGATTATATTGTCCGTCACAATATAAAACCGCTTGTTTTGTTTCGATGCTTCTTTTTTGTGGGAGATTAATATCAATTATACTATTTCCAGAAGTTAATGATATATCATTATTGCCTGTTAATGAACTGACTGGATATAGTTGCCATATAATTGGTTGTTTAGCATTTTGCTCTGCATTAGTAGCTGTCGTAGACGTATTTGATTGATCTACATTAATAGCTGTCGTATACGCATTAGATTGATCTACTTTGCTAAGTAACTTATTTGAGTTTGCTCGATTACATGATGATAAGGTTATAATCAATAGAAAAGCAAATAGAACCTTTTTCAAAAAATTCTCCTTTTAATTGGTTAAATCTATCTTTCTCGCGCCGCGAAAGCGGCGTCGTTCTAACATGAGCTTAACCTGCGAGGCGTCATGGCGCGATTCTTGCCGAGGCGCAAAGCGCCGACAAGCAAGAATCGTGACATAGCCGAGTCAGGTTGAAGCATTTGTTAGAAAATGCCCTTTCTCCGTACGTCTAATGGTCGTAATTAATACATGGTTAACGCCGCAACCATTGAGCGCTCTTCAGGCCGATTCCTCATTGTCCCGAGGGAGGGCAATGTCCTCGGCCTCTTCGCGCGCAATGGTTGCTAAACGTGCTTATGACTATTATGTGCCCATTCAGACCAAATCAGCCGCTTTAATTATTCCTAATGGTTTCAGGAAGTCCCGCGCCGCGTTAAGCGGCGTCGTTCTAACATGAGCTTAACCTGCGAGGCGTCATGGCGCGATTCTTGCCGAGGCGCAAAGCGCCGACAAGCAAGAATCGTGACATAGCCGAGTCAGGTTGAAGTATTTGTTAGAAAATGCCCTTTCTCTTTACGTCTAATGGTCGTAGTTAATTCATGGTTAACGCCGCAACCATTGAGCGCTCTTTAGGCCGATTCCTCATTGTCCCGAGGGAGGGCAATGTCCTCGGCCTCTTCGCGCGCAATGGTTGCTCAACGTGCTTATGGCTATTATGTGCCCATTCAAACCAAATCAGCCGCATTAATTTTACCTAATGGATTCAGGAAGTTCCGCGCCGCGTTAAGCGGCGTCGTTCTAACATTTAGTTAACCTGCAATTCCGGCCCGAAGGGCTTGGCGTGAAAATTGCCGAGCGAAGCGACAAGCAATTTTCATGACAACAGGAATTGTCAGGTTGAACTAGTTGTTAGCTTTTGTTTGGTTCTTAATTATTTCCTCTATAATATCTTTTTTATCAATAGTTTCTCGCGCATATTTTACCGTATAAACCAAATCATTTGGATTACTACCTATGGTAAACACAATTACACTTGTTTCTTTATGTAATGCTATATAACCATTATTAGGTATATACTCATCCTCTATTAGCCCTTCATCAATACCTTTGTTTATGTATAACTTATTTCGATAGTATTCCATTTCTTGATAAGGTTCAGCAATTGTTACAACAGTATTAGGTGATAAGCCTATTGTATTCTTAATAAAATTAATGATTTTATACTTTCTTGTTTCATATTTATAATATTCTAAAAACCGATACCTTTTTTTTGTAATAATATCTTCATTTGATAATACATTTGCGATAAAAATAGATGATGATCTTTTAACAATTTCTTCAAGCGATATAGTGTTAATCATATCATCACAAAAAATGTTAATTAAAAAACAAAATAACTGTAAAATTAGTAATATCTTTTTTTTCATTTATTCGACCTTAGATTACATACACGTATTAGGTTTTTTATTGTATAAGATTTAAAAATTACAATACTATATTTAATAATAATTTTTTATATTTTTTCTGCCTCGCGCGCAGCGCCGAGCTAACATTTGCTTAACCTGTATTTTCGTGCCCGAAAGGGATTGGCGCATTTTGTGCACCAGGAGCGCAGCGACGCACAAAATGTGACAAAGAAAATATCAGGTTGAAGCAGTTGTTAGGTTTTTCTTTATTTTTTTATCTTTAGAAACAACTCTGGTAAGTGTTGCTTTAATAGTCTTTCACTTTCATCTAGTTGAGCGTCATTTATAGTTTTTCCCAATTTAATTATTTCTTCTCTGTTATTTAGTAAAATAATTGATATATTGGCACTAATCCAAATTGCATATTTTGGTTTTAGTTTAAATAACTCGACTAATTCTACTCCAGGTTTTTGTTTATCAGTTAAACACAATCCGTTAATGAATACATTTTGTTCTGTTTCAGTCATTGTCTTAAAATGTTTTTTAAATGTAAAATTCCACTCATCAGGGGAATGGGCTAATTTATTTCTTAATTTTGATACATTATTTATAAAAGTACATTCATAATTCTCTAGTAGTTTTAATTGTTTTAATAAATCTACTTTTTGTGAAATTGACATTCTATCAAAAAATTTAGCAAATAATACATCATCGGTTTTTGCAATAAGTAATCGTGATAAACTTGATTCTATTAGGGCATGTACCTTAATAACAAAGGACCAATCGCTTCCAGAAACTATTTTTGAAATACTTATAATGGTTTTTTTACTATTATTTGAAATTTCATCGAGTGTTTTATAAACCTCTTTTTCAAATACATCAATAGACATTGCCATATGCTGATTCCTTATTGATCAAATATAATTTTAACAATTATCTGTTGATTTTGTTCCGCGCCCGCAGGGTCAACCTAACATTTGCTTAACCTGTATTTTCGTGCCCGTAGGGCTTGGCGCATTTTGTGCGTCAGGAGCGCAGCGACAGCACAAAATGTGACAAAGAAAATATCAGGTTGAAGCAGTTGTTAGATGAATTTTCTTAGAAAGGTATATCATCAGGAAAATCAGGCGGCGCATCTTTTTTATCAATAAAACCAATAATAAACTTTTTATATAATTCTCCTGTTTCTTTATCATTAATTATTATTGGTGTTTTTTGCAGATAAGTTCTGACTTCTGACCATTTTTTATCAAAGACTAGTAATAGCAAAGTTATATTCGCTATATCTTTTTTAAATATATTCTTATATTGTTCATAGAGTTTTTTTATTATTGTTGGATATGAAGGTAATTTTGTGAATTCCGTTTCATTTGTAATATATACTTGAAGAAGCAAACTTATAGGATAATTATCCTGTGGCATTAAATACTTAGTAAATATTTTAGTTGTTTCTTTTTTATAAATATCTACAATTACATCAACCCATTCTTTTTCATCTTTATTATCAAGGAAATATTTTCTGAATACATCTAAGCTATCTTCGTATCTTCCTTGGTTGTAATACTCATAAGCTTTTTCTTTAAGATATTTATATGATACAACTGCATTTTCAATTTCCATCATTCTTTTTTCTGCATTTTTAGCTTTTCTCGATTCACGTAAGGCATAGATAAAAGCAAATACAGAAACCATTCCAAAAGCAATTGTGAGTAATAAACTTAAATCCATTTTTTTCTCCTATCTTTTATTGTATCTTTTGCGCCGTAGGCGTCCATCTAACATTTGCTTGACCTGCATTGCGTCAATTGGCGCGAAACTTGCCGAGCGAAGCGACCGCAAGTTTCGTGACAATAGCAATGACAGGTCGAAGCAGTTGTTAGGTTAATTCTTCAATCAATTAAGAATAATGCCTTTTAACAATGAAAAAAGAAGAGGTAACATAACGATCGTAATGCCTACAAAAGAAGACCAAAAGAAAGAAAGAATGATATCAATAACTTTTCGAAAGTTTTTAATAATAAATACGAGAAAAATAGTTGGTAAGGCTAGGAACAGAATGTATTCGATTATTACAATTATTAGGTTAAGGTTTGTGTGACTAGTGATAATTGAAGGTTGAAATTTAAAGAGCAATTTATAGCTATTACTACTAATGTAGGGGAACGAACAAGCTTGGATAAGTTGAAGTAATGAATTATTGAATATTTTCCGTGCACCATGAAATAAAAGATAAGCAATAACTGAAATGTTCATAAGAAAGCCAAAAACAAACATAAATGCATGTAATTCCTTATTATTAAACATCTCCTTTTCTTCTTTGCTTAAATCACTGCCAGCAGTGCCTTCATGTATAGTTACATTGACATTTCCATAACTGTCAACTCTTCCGCTAGCAGTTGTTGGTGTACCTCGTCGACTTGCCAATGTTAAAAGAGGAGTAATTAATCATAGTGTCCACCAACCAAGCGCTAAACCGAAAATTAACCAGAATATTTGAAAATATTGTAATCTCAAAGATGGGTTTAGCCAATCTATTGATAATGAGTTTTTATCTCCCATTATTGCTGCTGCTAAATAATACGATAATGCAATTATTAAGGAAAATGATAACTCAACTTTTCGATTGCTAATAAACGTTTTGAATTTTGATTGATTAGAAGCAGAATTAGCACACATAAAATCTCCTTAATTTCCGTTTAGATTTAAGATACTATAAACAATGATCATCATTGATTTGTTTAATACCAGAAAAAAACATAATTGCTCAAAATATTACCTCTGATATTCTCCTTTGCGCCGCGAATGCGGCGTCAACCTAACATACGCTTAACCTGCGAGGCGTAATGGCGCGATTCTTGCCGAGGAGCGAAGCGACGACAAGCAAGAATCGTGACATAGCCGAGTCCGGTTGAAGCGATTGTTAGAATCTTACAAAACCTCATGCTCGGGCAGGATCGGGTTTCTTGGCTGCGTTTTTTGTCAGTAATAGGATTGCTGCAAAAAACGCAGCCATCCGCCCGATCCGTCGACCCGTCAATGTCTTTCGCCAAGCAAAGACCAATAACGTCCTTCTTTCTAAAATATCTTACTCTTCATTATTTATAAATAAAGTCGTGCTAAATAGTGTTAACCGGAAATGTCATGGCCCATGACAATCTGAAGTACGTATAGGTTTTGTCCGCCCGCGCGCAGCGCCGTTCTAACATTTGCTTAACCTGTATTTTCGTGCCCGAAAGGGCTTGGCGCATTTTGTGCACCAGGAGCGTAGCGACGCACAAAATGTGCCAAAGAAAATATCAGGTTGAAGCAGTTGTTAGATTTATTTTGTTGCTTCAACTATCAGAAAATCATCATTTTTATCAATCACCTGATGATGATTAACATTTTTAAAACCAAGATTTATTAACACATTTTTGACTTCTGTAAAAGAATATTTATTGAAAATATCTGTTTTTGTTACTGGGTATTTATCTAAAAACGATTTATTTGTCATATAAAATACCAACTTTCCATCGTCCTTAATTGCGTATAATATTTTTTTAAATGGTTCATATAGATCTTTCCAGAAATAGGTAACATTGGAAAAATATACACAATCATATTTGTCTTTTTGAAGGTTTATATTTAGAAAATCATCATATACAATATTTACAATACTATTTTTTATATGAGCACGATTTCTTTTACTTGCTGCCTTATACATGCCCTTCGAAAAATCTACACCATCTACTTTTAGTTGATACTTTTCAACGAGATATTGTATTCCAGCACCAGGGCCATATCCGATTTCAAAAACATAGTTGTTTTTTGAAAAATCATTGTATTTTTCGATGGCCTCATAAGCAAAAATATTTTGTTTTGCCAAAAGTTTACCTGTTATAAATCCAAGAAAACCTGAAGGCTTACGAAGTTGCTTTGCAATTATAGTATTCAAATTTATCCTCACTAAAAGTAAAATTGTTAACTATTATGTACGTTATAGTAAGTATTATTTAAAGGTGTTTTCAGAATAAAGAGTCTCAACATAGAAATATAATGGTGCCAAGTATAAAAAGAGTTATTTATAAATCTCTTATTCCTCTGCCGCCGAAGACGTGAAACTCACATGCTGTTTATTTTTTTTTATGGAATAATACTGATTGTTCTTAAAATGCCTACAACACCAACTAAGATCCAAAAAGTGTTAAGCAACGAATATGCTTTATCCTTTTTTAGGATAGAACACCATGATAGCATAATTGCATCAATAGTATTGAAACTCCATACAAAAATAAATGGACTTTTAGGTCCTAACCAACTAACAGTAGAAAAACTGGCTATTCTCATGATTACACCAATCATCTCAATAGTCTTGATGTTTTTTCTAATAAATGTATTTAGCATTATCCGTCTATTCCTTTATCCTCAGCCCGAAGGGTCAATCTAACATGAGCTTAACCTGCGAGGCGGGATGGCGCGATTCTTGCCGAGGCGCAAAGCGCCGACAAGCAAGAATCGTGACATAGCCGAGTCAGGTTGAAGCATTTGTTAGAAAATGCCCTTTCTTCGTACGTCTAATGGTCGTAGTTAATTCATGGTTAACGCCGCAACCATTGGGCGCTCTTTAGGCCGATTCCTCATTGTCCCGAGGGAGGGCAATGTCCTCGGCCTCTTCGCGCGCAATGGTTGCTCAACGTGCTTATGACTATGATGTGCCCATTCAGACCAAATCAGCCGCTTTAATTTTTCCTAATGGCTTCAGGAAGTCCCGCGCCGCGTTAAGCGGCGTCGTTCTAACATGAGCTTAACCTGCGAGGCGTCATGGCGCGATTCTTGCCGAGGCGCAAAGCGCCGACAAGCAAGAATCGTGACATAGCCGAGTCAGGTTGAAGCATTTGTTAGAAAATGCCATTACTTAGTACGTCTAATAGTCGTAATTAATAATGGTTAACGCCGCAACCATTGAGCGCTCTTCAGGCCGATTCCTCATTGTCCCGAGGGAGGGCAATGTCCTCGGCCTCTTCGCGCGCAATGGTTGCTCAACGTGCTTATTACTACAACGTGCCCATTCAGTTCAAATAATTTGCTTTATTTTATCTTCCTGACTTCAGGAAGTCCCGCGCCGCGTTAAGCGGCGTCGTTCTAACATTTGCTTAACCTGCGAAAACCGAAGGTTTGAGTCAGGTTGAAGCAGTTGTTAGGGATTTTTTTTATCCAATTTTATGAAATCATCATTTAAATACACAAATACTTGATTATTACTCAATGGACGTATATCTATTGTATTTTTATACTTTTCATATATTTCATGTGTAATATCAATAAATGGTTCACACTCGTAATGCGGTAGAATGCAAAAATCAATTGCACCAATACTATTTGTATTTACTAAACTTTTTGCGATTGTTATATCATCCATTTTTCTAATGTAATCTATGTTTTTTGATAAAATTACTGAACCAGCAGATGAACCAATATATGTTTTTCCTTCATTAATAAACTGTGTAATCATTTTATCAACATTCTTGTTTTTCATTTCTTGAAGTAAATAGAATGTATTCCCTCCAGAAACGAACAAAAAATCATTTTTTTCTATTTGTTTATTTATATATTCCTCATCACACAAACTAATATCAAGTAATTCGATTTCAAATCCGCACTTTGCTAAAACATCCATATCGGAATCAACATAAAATTTAATCTCTTCAAGATTGGCAGCAGTTGGAATAAAAGTGATGGTTCTATTTTTAATATTGTTTTTTACATAGTCCAGGAATAAATCTTTCACATCAGTGAAATATGAAGAAAGGAATATTGATTTCATTTATTTACTTCCTTTTACTCTTTTATTTTATGTGCAGTAATAATTGTATAACTATAACGATTAATTGTTAATATAATGAAGTTTAATTTAATGTACCAATTTTTTCCTCTACTTGTAATTATGCTTTTCTTATTACGAACAATATCTTTACAGAATGTCAGAACATTAACATTATTCAACTCGAGATTTTTTTGTATTCTCAATAGGCCTAATTCAGTAGTATGTATTTTATCAATATTAGTAATTAGTTCATTTGCATCTTCTTCCATTTTTCTTCCTCGCGCCGCGAAAGCGGCGTCGCCCTAACATTTGCTTAACCTGTATTTTCGTGCCCGTAGGGCTTGGCGTGAAAATTGCTAAGGAGCGAAGCGACTGCAATTTTCATGACAAAGAAAATATCAGGTTGAAGCAGTTGTTAGATTTATTTTTTTATCTTCTTGGTCCTTGTGGTCGTGGTGCTGGTGTTGGTCTTGGTGCCGTGGGTTGAGGATTTGTTCCTCCTTTCTTTTCCGTCCCTTCGGTTAATGGTCTTGGTGGTGGTGGCGGTGTAGACATCTTCTTCTCCTTTTGTTAATGCTTGCTCTATGGTCAATTCATATTTATCTCGACATAAGTACAAACGCGGAACATAATATAACTCATCACCTGTAATATTATCATATACAATAACTTGTGTTATAGTTATTTCTCTATCTGTGTTAGTATCTGAATACTTCTCAATATGACCAAAATATATTTTTTCAAATTTATGGTCGCGAATATAACACCACTCTAATGATTCATCTCCGACAGTCATTGTCCAAACATCTTCTTCTCCGTATGATTTTGTAATATTTAAGAGCTTTGCAATTCTAAATAATATTTTTTTATTATACAAATATGCAGATGCAACACCAATAATAAAAGCAACAAAAAATAATGTAATAAAATCAAAAAAATTTAAATTTAAATTAATATTAAATATTTTATTTAGAATGCTATAATGCAAAAGGTAATGAAAATATTCATAAAAATAATAAAATGCTTCAATAAAAACAAAATCAATAATTGTGAAGATCAATATTAGTAATATATTAACCCAATCTTTTTGTATATAATCAGATTTTCCACTCGTTTTCAAATGCTTAAAAACAATATAGCTAATAAATCCAGGAGTAATACAAACTATTAGGTGGAATACAAAACTATTTATTTCCATTTTTCCCTTGTATTTTTCTTAATTCCTCAGCCCGAAGGGTCAATCTAACATTTGCTTAACCTGTATTTTCGTGCCCGACAGGGCTTGGCGCATTTTGTGCACCAGGAGCGCAGCGACGCACAAAATGTGACAAAGAAAATATCAGGTTGAAGCAGTTGTTGGACGAAAATTAATGACTATTAAACAACCGAAAACCGTGCAAATCACTCATTAAATCAAAATGCCGGTCAAGAGTGAATAATTCTAAATCATTATCAATAGCATTTTGAGCAATTATTAAATCAGCTATTCCTACTTTATTAATTCCATTTTTAAGATTCTGTGTCTGCATATAAATTATGGTATTCCAATTAATATTTAATGGAACCTTAGTAATAGTAAGTAATAATTCTTTTAATACATTTTCTTTTTTATGATTTATTGATGGGAGCAACTCTGCAAGAATTAGGTCATTTACACAAATTGTATTCAAATCCAATAATTTATTAAGCGGCAAAGCTTTTTCGTTACCTTTAAAATATTCAATCCAAACTGAGGAATCTACTAAAATCATTTTAACGATTCCTCAGTACATTAAGATCAATATCAAGATCCAATTTGCCATAATAATTCTTAATATCTTTAATTTTCTCTTTTTGGATTAAATTCATTAATGCTGTCTTAATAACATCTGTTTTTGTTTGAATATGTGTTAAAGCCATTGCTTCATCAATAAGTGTTTCAGGTAAGTCTAGGGTTGTTCTCATAAACATGTCCTCCTATGCATAATAATAAGCTATTATATATGCATAGTCAAGTTATATTATATGCATCATGAATATTTTATATACTTGTATTGTAAGGAAATATAAGCACTATCAGAGAAGGAATTTTAATGAAATTGAATACTTTATGAAAATCTTCTGCACCGAAGGTGTCCGTCCAACATTTGCTTAACCTGTATTTTCGTGCCCGTAGGGCTTGGCGCGATTTGTGCGTCAGGAGCGAAGCGACAGCACAAATCGTGACAAAGAAAATATCAGGTTGAAGCAGTTGTTATATGTCTTACAATTTATAGAATTCGTTTTTATGTTTATTACTACAATAGTATTTACCACTGTTTACAATTTCTGTTTCTAACTTGTCCGTAACAATGATATCTTTACCACATTTTTGGCATTTCAACGTAATTTCTTCTTGAATGTGTTCTCGTGGGAATAATTCGTGGTCACTAATTACTTGTTTATTCGCAATTATTAGTCCGACAAGTAATCTATTCCATAATTCCTCGTCAAAAACTTCATCTTTTGCTATCATTCCATAATATAATGATGATACAAGTTGGTATGTATAAAACATTAGTTCAGGTAAAATAAGATATAAATACTCCCATTGTTCATGTTTTGCATTATTATCAGAAAAAATGAAGTTCAAATTACCTTTTTCTGTTTGATAATTCTTATGGGATGTAACAATATGAGTAGCTTTTTGCCACATTGGTTCAAATCCATACTTATCTGATTTGGAATATCGCACTGTATAAATAAATTCTGAAGACATTAATGAAAGCGGTATTTTTGAACAAACATCATCGATTATACTTTTCTTTTTTTCTGCTGGAATATTATCAATAGCAATTTCTTTGTATAATAATTCAGAATTAAACTTTTCTAAAAACTCATTAGGGATACTTAGTAGCATTTCAAAAATAAGCAGATTATCTTTTAATGGCTTGCGTAATAATGAATAGGTAACTGCTAAATGCCCTTTCTCGGAACTTCGTAGACTTGTGAATATAAACTGAGCAAAATCAGAAAGTGTTGCAACAAATATTTGTTTGAAAGTTAATAAATCTGCTTCATCTTTATAATCATTGTTATTCAACCAAGTATATAAACTATCACCAGTTAAAGACTTGAAATCGTTAATTTGTTCTTTTTTGGGATTAATACGAACACTAAAATTATTTTTACGTTCTCCATTTTTAATAATATTAACCATCAAATCGTGAAGGTAAAAACTATAATAATGTGGAAAACAATATTCTTGCGGTAAAAAAAATGGCATCTTTACTCCAAGATTGGAAATCTCATCTTCTGCCCGAAGGGTCCATATAACATTTGCTTAACCTGTATTTTCGTGCCCGTAGGGCTTGGCGCATTTTGTGCGTCAGGAGCGCAGCGACAGCACAAAATGTGACAAAGAAAATATCAGGTTGAAGCAGTTGTTAGGTTTATTACATTTCTATTCTCATAACTCTATTATCATCAGTGATTTCAGATTTAGGATATGTAACTTTTAATTTTTCATTTTCATCGCGACCAATTGTGTCTCCATCAGTAATTAAATCATGGCTTGTTATCATATAATTGGTAAAATCAACAAGGAAATAATACCCATCATTCCAATTCATCTTAAGATTAATTATTTCATACTCTGGATAACCAAGAGTTTTCATTCCGAGTGTGTATACATTAATTTTATTATTTGTATCTTTGAATAAACAGAAATTGACCCAAAGGGGGATTGGTAGTGATTCATCGGATATATCAGTTGAAAAAGCTAAAAATACATTTGATTGGATCAATTGAACTGATGAGCCCCAAAGCACTCCCAAAGAATTTGTATTTTTTAAGACAGCTCTTGTAAGTTTAGTTAAGAGTAACTGTTGCTTTATAAGATCTAACTTATCACTAATTACCGTTACAATAATATGCGCTTTTTGCTTATCATATAAGCCATCCTTGTCTTTATATAGCAATGAATAATCCGCTGCAGATTGAAAATCATTCTTGGGAATACCTGCTGGTATTCGTGCAATTGCATATGTTATATTATTACAAGTAAAAAGAATAACTCCTTTTTCATCTATTAGTGGATCAGAAATAGTTATTGAGAGCTCTTTTGATAAATCAAGCTCAAGTTGATGAATATCAAATGGTTCGTCACTCTCCTTGAATATCATTGATACAACAACACTACTAGTCTCTGCATTTACTGACATGATCATCACTCCAAATAACAGAATTATAATTATTTTTTTCATCTATTTCCCCTGCGCCGGAGGCGTCAACCTAACATTTGCTTAACCTGTATTTTCGTGCCCGAAAGGGCTTGGCGCATTTTGTGCACCAGGAGCGCAGCGACGCACAAAATGTGACAAAGAAAATATCAGGTTGAAGCAGTTGTTAGCCGCTTTTCCTATTTTTCCTGTAATACAATATCTTTAGGTTGATTATCAATTACACATGTTAAAACAATTTTTTTTCTACTGAATAATAGTAAGTCCTCTATTTTTCTATAGCTATAACTATTTGTATCTAGTTTGTTAATTTGTAATATTTCTGTTCCTGGTATAATTCCAGCGGTTATTGCTTTGCCATTCTCTATTACTGAAGTTATCAGTAGTTTATCTTTATCAATTGTCCATCCATTTATTCCATAAGTATTGTATTGAGCATTCGGTCGACCATAAAGGAACCATGTTCCTTTTCTACCAATATAAAAGTTTGCGATTAAAGAACGATTTCGATAATAGAGATTTGCAATACTTGTACCACGATTATCGATAACAAAGTCACGGTGTTTTAAATAGTCAAGGCCAAGATTTCCCTTTCTGGAGTATATTACACTGTTGTTGAGGTTACTTGGTGGATTTGAATCACCGGTTATATTTTTATAAACTCGAAAGCCGTCATCATAAGAGTCAATATTTACGCGATAGGATTCATAATCTTTATCAAGTGAAATAATTCTTTGATATTTTTTTCTGTCTATGCTACTTGCACTAGGGAGTGGGAAAACTATATTCAAAGGATTTCCAGTATCGAAGAGAAATGGACTAGTTATGCCATCAATAGCAACTTGAACATAAGGACAGGATTGTTTATCAAAAAATATTTGAATATATTTTGAGTAGTCCTTTGGTTTATCTTTATAAAGGGAAATAGTGTTTTTCGTAAAGGAAACTTCAACATAATATCCCTTGAATACTGATAATCCAATGATTCCATCGAATCCAACAAGTTTAGTATCAGAATGCAAAACAAATGTTGATGTAGGAAAGATTGTAGCGTTTAATTTAATAGTATCAATTGCATAGGCATCATATCTTTTTGTTGATCCTAATAAATATAGTCTTTCATAAGGTCTATTGATTTTTTTTAGATTGGTAATCGGAGTGCTTGTTATTATACCTTCGCAGCCAGTATCAAAAAAGTATTTACCAAAAGATCCATCAATGTTTGCAACAAGAATTATTCGGTTATCCTCAAAAGTAAATGGAAAAGAGTACTCTGGTTTTGGGCCCTTATTTATATTCGCACACGACACAAATAAAACCGAGAACATGTAAAAAAGACTGATTGTCGCGAAAAAGTTTTTCATATTTACTCCTTTTTTATTAGGGCCCGAAGGGTCCGGCTAACATTTGCTTAACCTGTATTTTCGTGCCCGTAGGGCTTGGCGCATTTTGTGCACCAGGAGCGCAGTGACGCACAAAATGTGCCAAAGAAAATATCAGGTTGAAGCAGTTGTTAGACGCAATTTCTTATTAAATCTTTATATTATATATATTTATGATTTTTCAAAATATTTGACTTAATAATATATTATCATTATAATGATAGAAAAGGAGGCATTTTATGCCTATTATTCGTCCAATATCCGATCTTCGAAATAATTTTTCAAGTATTTCGGAAACTGTACATGGTGACGATGAACCTGTCTTTCTCACAAAAAATGGTATTGGTGACATGGTTGTTATGTCCCTTGATTACTACGAGAAACAACTTGCACGAATTGAACTTTATCAAAAACTAAATGAAGCTCGTGATGAGATTCGTAATGGCGCTAAAGGAAAAGATGCGCGTTCTTTCATACAAGGCTTGATGACTAAATGAAGACCGCACAATATAAAATCAAGATTTATCCAAGTGCACAAAATGATTTTATTGAGATTAAAGATTACTTTATAAATAAGCTAAAAATCTCTCCTAATAATTTATTTCAGAAGTTTTATGACAGCTTGGATATTCTTGAAGCAAATCCCTTAATTCATCCTTTAATGCCGGATACATATTTGCATCAACTTGGATATAGAATGTATCCAATTGATAATTATTTAGTATTCTATGTAATTGAAAATGATGAGATACAAATACACCGTTTTCTATATGGTAAACGGGATTATTTATTGATTCTTTAATAATTTTTTTGCGCCGCGTCAGCGGCGTCCGTCTAACATACGCTTAACCTGCGAGGCGTAATGGCGCGATTCTTGCCGAGGAGCGAAGCGACGACAAGCAAGAATCGTGACATAGCCGAGTCCGGTTGAAGCGATTGTTAGAATCTTACAAAACCTCATGCTCGGGCAGGATCGGGTTTCTTGGCTGCGTTTTTTGTCAGTAATAGGATTGCTGCAAAAAACGCAGCCATCCGCCCGATCCGTCGACCCGTCAATGTCTTTCGCCAAGCAAAGACCAATAACGTCCTTCTTTCTAAAATATCTTACTCTTCATTATTTATAAATAAAGTCGTGCTAAATAGTGTTAACCGGAAATGTCATGGCCCATGACAATCTGAAGTACGTATAGGTTTTGTCCGCCCGCGCGCAGCGCCGTTCTAACATTTGCTTAACCTGTATTTTCGTGCCCGTAGGGCTTGGCGCATTTTGTGCACCAGGAGCGTAGCGACGCACAAAATGTGCCAAAGAAAATATCAGGTTGAAGCAGTTGTTATGTTTCTTACTTTTTTTCTACCTTCTTAAGGTAATTATTGATTGCTTCTCGTGTTGTCATCCAATTGCGTTCAAACTTGATTGCAGGTAATTTACCAGTTCGAGCAAGTAGTGAAAGATATTCAAGAGAATAATTACAGTATTTTGTTGCTTCTTTTAAGCTTATATATCCTTGATGTTCATTCTTTTTATTTGCTGGAGTTAAGCTATTTAAATAAATCACTAATGATCTTTCTATTGATCTACCTATAAAGTTAATAAACTCTTTTGGTTTATCCATATCAGCTTGTCGTAATACACGATAATACTTTTGTCGATCAAGATTTAATATAACAGCTGGGGGATATCCATTTTGAAGGAGAACAAGATTCATTAATAGCCGTGCAGTTCTCCCATTTCCATCAATGAATGGATGAATCCAGACAAACTTGTACTGTACCCAGGCGACTAATTCGGGAATAGCTATTTGGTGTTTATTTGAATAATACCAATCTAGAAACTCATCCATCAATCGGTCAATTTTTGTTGCATCAGGTGGAATATGGACAGCACCTAAAATACGAACATTTGTTTTTCTATATACTCCAGCTTGATGATCATCAATGTTTTTTAGGATTATTTTATGTAGTTGTTTAATAAATTGAGTACTAAGCTCTTCTTTCTTTTCAACGAACTTATCAAGTAGTTCTATGCATTCCTTATGATTAATTGCTTCAAAGTGTTCCTTTAATGATTTATTACCAATAGTTAATCCACGATTAAGAACTAATTCTGTTTCTTGTAATGTAAGAGTATTGCCTTCAATAGCGTTTGAGTTATATGTCCATTCTATTAGAAATTGTTCTTTCAATTTCTGAACTATTGATGGTGGTAATGGTCGAAGTTTATCTAATTCCCGTTTTTTGCCTTCAATACTAGCAAGTAAGGTTTTATCCATTTCAGGGATTATATCGGATTCCATGAATAGAAGTATATCCGATATTTGGTGATTTATCAACTTTTTATTCTTTCCGCGCCGCGAATGCGGCGTCGACATAACATTTGCTTAACCTGTATTTTCGTGCCCGTAGGGCTTGGCGCATTTTGTGCATCAGGAGCGCAGCGACGCACAAAATGTGCCAAAGAAAATATCAGGTTGAAGCAGTTGTTGGGCACTTATCTTCATCAAACTATTCAGCATTTTAACGCAAACTAATTATTTAATACGAATTTACAAACATTTTCTGGCCAAAAAATACTATTTGCTACTATATCTTAATACCAAGAGAAGAATTCGAGAGCACTGTCCGGAAAATCAAGATTTTCCTACCAGCTGCTCTCGAATTCTTCTCTTGCGTTTACATATATAGTTCTATTCCTTTTTTTTCTTATTCATCTTTTTTTATTATTACTCTTACTTTTATTCTATTGAATTATTACTGTTATTCACTTCTTCTATTTCCGATTATTTATTAGTCTTACTGTTATTACTTTTTCTATTACCGATTATTTATTAATGTATTTATTCAGACAATTAGCAGTAAATACTAACTACCTTTTCCCGGAACCGATATTCATATCCAATAACCCTGATTTATTATGTTTTCCTTCTTCCAATATTCCTCGGCGCCGAAGGCGTCTGCCCAACATTTGCTTAACCTGTATTTTCGTGCCCGACAGGGCTTGGCACAACTTTTGCACCAGGAGCGAAGCGACGCAAAAGTTGTGCCAAAGAAAATATCAGGTTGAAGCAGTTGTTAGCTTTCTTTTTTATTCTGTTTCGGATTATTTTTTAAATTTGAAAGTAGTAATAGTAAGTAACTGTTTGTACAAATATCAATTCATTAAGTAAATTATTGCATCCAATAATTGTGATAATTTTTCAATACTAGCTTTGCCACAATATGCTAGTATGATTAACAACAAGAATATACTTTAATTTTACTTAATTTATTGTTTCGTATAATGGTAATTTTTTGTTACTGTTACATATGCAGCATCATATGAGGCAGAATCCAAATAAAAATACAATGTAGATCCAGATACTTTTAATAATCGAAACCAAGAATCCTTAAATTTCGTCCAAGTATCATCAACGGCATATTTACCTTCATTAATAACTACCGCAGAACCAATAGATACAGTATCAGCAATAGTATTATAACCAGTCCATGATAAACCATCATTACTAATTACAAGTTTTGCGCTTGGTTGTCCATTCATGCCATTATACTCTTCATTTATCCAGGTTCCAGCGAATGGCGATTTTGTATCTTCGTCATCCTTCGTATCATCATTTGCTTGCGAACATCCCCCAAAAAATGTAACAACAATAATGCAACAAATAAGATAAAAAATTCTTTTCATACTTTTCTCCTTAAATATAAATATACGTTTTATCCATAAACGTAAAAAAAGTGTAACAAATAATACCGTCTGATCAATAAATTTATATATTGTCCTCTCGGCCGAAGGCTCGAGCTAACATTTGCTTAACCTGTATTTTCGTGCCCGAAAGGGCTTGGCGCATTTTGTGCACCAGGAGCGCAGCGACGCACAAAATGTGCCAAAGAAAATATCAGGTTGAAGCAGTTGTTAGGTTCTTGTTTTCTTACCAAACATTATTGTTTATTTATTGAGCTAATCTAGAATATACCATCGGCAATAATTTATTAACCTCTCCATATGATCCAGCAATAAATGCATTACTGCCAGGGGAAACTGTTAAATTATTCCCTTGTAATAAGACTGTCGGGATATTTTGATAAAGTTTCCATTCTGTTTCAGAAATACTACTAATTTTATTATATATTAAGTTTATATACTTAAAACGACCCTGTAATATTGGAAGATTCTTTAGATAACAGTTTGAAAATTCTAAGTATTCCAAATAGTTGTTTCCTATATCAATAACAGGTGTTGAATCAAAAGAACAAGACTGAAATACAAGTGCTTTTAATCTTTGGTTGTAATACTTTTTAATTGACTCATTGTTCTCTTTTGAGAATTGAATTATTAATGTATTAACAGTTGACTGATCGAGGTCAATGTTTTCGATAGTATCAAAATATCGTAAACAGACAGTTTGAAGTTTTTTTAACTTTTCTAACCCTTTAACTGATTTAAAGACGGATGAATACTTTCTTTTCGATGATATATCTGTATCTGTAGAGTTAACAATATTGATTTCTTCAGAATTCAAATCAACATTCATCTCATATAACTCATCACCGACATAATAACTAATCTTTGTTGATTCTGAAAATGCATGAAAAGTGAAAGAGATAATGAGAATGATACAGATGGAAATATATCTATTCATTTTATTCCTTAACGATTAAGTATTAATCAATATTTTAATAATCCGCAGCCGCCGCAGGCTGGACCTAACATTTGCTTAACCTGTATTTTCGTGCCCGTAGGGCTTGGCGCATTTTGTGCATCAGGAGCGCAGCGACGCACAAAATGTGCCAAAGAAAATATCAGGTTGAAGCAGTTGTTGGGCACTTATCTTCATCAAACTATTCAGCATTTTAACGCAAACTAATTATTTAATACGAATTTACAAACATTTTCTGGCCAAAAAATACTATTTGCTACTATATCTTAATACCAAGAGAAGAATTCGAGAGCACTGTCCGGAAAATCAAGATTTTCCTACCAGCTGCTCTCGAATTCTTCTCTTGCGTTTACATATATAGTTCTATTCCTTTTTTTTCTTATTCATCTTTTTTTATTATTACTCTTACTTTTATTCTATTGAATTATTACTGTTATTCACTTCTTCTATTTCCGATTATTTATTAGTCTTACTGTTATTACTTTTTCTATTACCGATTATTTATTAATGTATTTATTCAGACAATTAGCAGTAAATACTAACTACCTTTTCCCGGAACCGATATTCATATCCAATAACCCTGATTTATTATGTTTTCCTTCTTCCAATATTCCTCGGCGCCGAAGGCGTCTGCCCAACATTTGCTTAACCTGCGAGGCGTCATTGGCGCACTTTTTGCCGCACGAAGTGCGATAGCAAAAAGTGTGACAATAGCCGAGTCAGGTTGAAGCAGTTGTTAGAGCTATTCTTGAATTCTAATTTCCGGAGCATTATAAACATATTGAATAAAGCCAATCAATTCGCGTTGTTCAGCATATTTACGCATTAAAAGTAACAATCCGCCAATTCCATATTTTACTAAATTTAATGTCTTTGTAATACTTTTTACAGAATATGAAATTGTTGGTCTTGTTGGGTGAACTATACTATTTCGAATATCTTTTATTTCCATAAATTGAGACCATTGTTTCGTTGTTGTAATTTCATCCATTCTGTCTGTAGCAAATGTTAACATCCATGCTTTTAATCTGTTTTCTATTGGTGAAATAGAATCTAATTCTTTTAAATTATCATATTCATTTGATTCTTTAATATTTTCTTTTATATAAAAATTATATCGATGTAAAAAGCAATCAACCAGGGAAACAGACGAAAATAAGAATGTACGAAAATAACTATTAAAATCTACAAAGTTTTGACTATTAAATGCTTCAATACATTTATCACGCGAACTAATAATATCGTATGATAAAGACGTTTCTGGAGCTTCAACTGCTCCAGGTCCATCAAGTTCACTCATAAAACTACCATATGCAGATCTAATGTTGAAATTAAGTCCTTTCCCACCTTCTGTATATATGCTCATTTCCAATGGAAGCTTTAGGAAAGGATCTTTTGAATCATAAATAAATTGTAGAGTTTTTGCTTTACCATTATTTTTTAGTGAATTCACCTCATCTGGAAAACAGATTAATTGTTTATTTTGACCTATATCATAAGTTATTGATTTTGATAGCATTGATTTATTAAACGGAAAACCAGTATCTTTACAGAGTTGTTCAATATATTTAACGATTTTATCTTGCCCCAAACAAACACTCTGTTTTATTATTCTCATCTTTCCTCCGCGCCGAAGGCGTCGCTCTAACATGAGCTTAACCTGCGAGGCGTCATGGCGCGATTCTTGCCGAGGCGCAAAGCGCCGACAAGCAAGAATCGTGACATAGCCGAGTCAGGTTGAAGCATTTGTTAGAAAATGCCCTTTCTCCGTTCGTCTAATGGTCGTAATTAATACATGGTTAACGCCGCAACCATTGAGCGCTCTTCAGGCCGATTCCTCGTTGTCCCGAGGGAGGGCAACGTCCTCGGCCTCTTCGCGCGCAATGGTTGCTCAACGTGCTTATTACTACAACGTGCCCATTCAGTTCAAATAATTTGCTTTATTTTATCTTCATGATTTCAGGAAGTCCCGCGCCGCGTTAAGCGGCGTCGTTCTAACATTTGCTTAACCTGTATTTTCGTGCCCGTAGGGCTTGGCGCATTTTGTGCACCAGGAGCGTAGCGACGCACAAAATGTGCCAAAGAAAATATCAGGTTGAAGCAGTTGTTATACCATCTTTTCTTACATGTTTTTATTGGGTTTGCAAAAGAATCTAAGAGAGTTTTTATGTAACTCTTTTTAACTAATGAGTAGTTTCTTCATCACAAAGGCTGCCGAAACATGCTCTTAGTAATGGGAATTTTATGATGCAATTCCATGTTTTTTAGTAATCTTCTCAATTTTCTTCTCTATTTTATCACAGGTTTTAGATCTTTTTATTGATAATATTTTAATGAATCCCTCAATTAAATGTCTAAAAACTCCATATACGATATATTTATGTAGATTATATTTCTAGATTAATAGTTGGTAAATGACGCTGTTGGGAGGTTGGGTTTTAATAGACAAATGAAGAAAAGAAGTGCGGGATTTGTTGATTTTGATAAGTTTTGAATTTTTAAATTTTGCCCAAGATATGTATTGCGGGATTTGTTGATTGTGATAAGTTTTGAATTTTTAATTTATATCTAAAGATATGTATTACGTGATTTATTGTTTTTGATAATCATTTATTTTATTAATTATCCTAAGATATGTATTGCAGGATGAAAGCAAGTAAGAAGAAATAGATAGTGAAATCAGCTAAAAAGAAATAATTGAAAATGATATTTACTCTTCAAAATATATCTGTGGAACAATTGAAAATGAATACAACAAGCTCAGAGAGAAATGTTGGGATAACGATAAAATAACAATTATTAGGCCGTAGGCCTTTTTTCAATTCGCTCGCCGAAGGCGTAGGTATAACATTTGCTTAACCTGTATTTTCGTGCCCGAAAGGGCTTGGCGCATTTTGTGCACCAGGAGCGCAGCGACGCACAAAATGTGCCAAAGAAAATATCAGGTTGAAGCAGTTGTTAGACTTCTCTTCGTTTTAAATAATACATTAGCATTTTGACGAAGGCAAAATGCTTTCCTGCTAATATTTATTATTCTTCTATTCCTAATAATTTTATTTCAATAATTGCTGGTTGTGTTCAGTTAACACCGCTCGCTCAATCCAGTTAGTACAATTCTGAATAAACGAAACTTGTTGTTAATTATTTTTGTAAATTCTTTAGTATTTCCTGGCCAAAACGAAAATGTGCAATGAATGAAAGAGTATTCCGTGTAGATTTCAAGTATTGAGCGTGGGCAAACTTGTTTGCTCGCGCGGTTACTTGAAATCTACAGCGTGTGTATTCAGTTTGTGACTTCATTATTTTCAGGATTGACCTGAAAATAATGAAAAATCATAATTACAGATCAACTCAGTTGTTTGCGCAACGTAAAGAAACAAGCTTCGTGAAATAACGTGCGGTCATTTACAGAACTTCCGAAATCTGCTTTGTTAAAGTCTATAATCAAAAACATCGGTTAACTATTTATTATTTTGTTATCCGACTTATCTTAATTCTTTTTAATTCTTTTCGCCGAAGGCGTAAGTCTAACATTTGCTTAACCTGTATTTTCGTGCCCGTAGGGCTTGGCGCATTTTGTGCACCAGGAGCGTAGCGACGCACAAAATGTGCCAAAGAAAATATCAGGTTGAAGCAGTTGTTAGGCAAATGACTACTTTTTCAGGTATTCATTACAAGCTTTGTAGTCATCTTCAGACATTGATCGAATAATTGGCTTCCAAGAAGCTCTTAAGTCATTGTTTTCTTTTATTTCATAATACACACGTAACGGGAAAATCATTGTTTCATTGGGTTTAACAGTAATAGTTATATCAAAGTCATTAAGAATTACAGGATCTCCAAAACGGACAACACGTTCTATTTTATTAATGTGATAAGTTCCGGGTTTTACCTTTTTAATAATTTTATATTCTGATGGATAATAGACATTAAAAAACTCTGAATCAGAATAGAAGTATTTAAATGTAATATCAGAACCGATATTTTGAGATAACCTTGTTTTCTCAACATTTTCCTTTCCTGCATAAAAAAGTATTGAACCAAATACATCATCATCTTTTGCAAATATACTTGAGAATAATAAACCACAAATAATGATCAAGTATAATCTCTTCATAAAAACCTCGCAATGTTAAAATTTAGTACAATATTAGTAAGTAAAAAAACAGTTGATATGCAGTGTATTATTACTGCAACTTTGTATATTTCAATTCAATAATAATTTAGTACGAAAAACGCGTTGAATATTAACGAATTATAAAAGATACTCAATAAGAATAGTGGTTATTAATAATGATACTGATAAAAAAATACAAACCATGCTAAATATGTAATATCTCTTCCTTTTTATTTCATTACTAGTATAATTACGTAATGTATAAATCAGACGAATTCCGAGATAAAAAAAACAAATAGAGAACAATATTCCCAATCCCATATGAAATACCTTTAAGAAGATCGAAATAGTTAATAGATGATGATAAATGGAAGAATTATTTTATGTAAATCCTCAAGCGCCGCAGGCGTCTGCCTAACATTTGCTTAACCTGTATTTTCGTGCCCGTAGGGCTTGGCGCATTTTGTGCACCAGGAGCGCAGCGACGCACAAAATGTGACTAAGAAAATATCAGGTTGAAGCAGTTGTTAGAAAAGTTTCTCTTTATACATCTCTATTTGTTCTAGTTTATTGAAATCTAAAGTCCATCTATATGGGTTTAATATATTGTTAGATACACCACCAAATATATGAATTCTATTTGTTTCATTACAATAACTTACAATCCCTTCATTGATGTCATGGGGTAAACCTTGAATATATAGATCATTAAATGAATTTTTTATTATGTCATAATAGATAATCGATCGACATGTCTCCATGCCATTATATGAACCAAGAAGGAAGAATGCCTTTTTATAACGATCTATATATACTGCTTTTGAAAAAGTTCGACCCACAAATTCGTTGCATTTCTTATTTATTAAGTTATTGTCATGTTTATTCACAAGAATATAGTCACTATGGCAAATTGGTATTTGATCTGATGTAAATCCAGAGAAAATCAGTGCTTGATTATTTGGTAGGTCTATTGTTGTCGAACCAGTCTTAAAAGTTATACGGGGATCTACTTTTCTGACAATACAATTTTTATTCTCAATCGAGAATGAATAAAGATCGGACGGATTTGAATCTAATCCACCGTAATAATTTATTGACTTATGTACTTCATCATGGTAGCAAGAAAAACGCGCATTAAGGTTAGGTGTATTAACCTTTTCTAATGTTTTTGAAGTCAAATCATAAATGATGATCTCGTTATATTTTTTTGTTGATCCTCGCTCTGTCCATGAGAGCCCGCCAATTATATACAACTTGTTATCAATAAGGAACATTTCATGGTTTATTCGAGGAGCAATGTTCAGGAGTGATATATTACTAACCGTTAATGTCTTTAGATCAATTTCAATTAATTCATTTGTTGGTATGAAATTATCGTGTAAGCCACCAAATATATAAAGAGTTGAATTTGATCGATCAATGCAACTTGCTGCTGCAGCTCTAACAAAAGGGTGTGACGCATCATAAAGTTCATAATCCCAATAATCCGCAAGTTCTATATTTATTGTTTTCATAATATTCTTCTGCCCGCGCGCAGCGCCGTTCTAACATTTGCTTAACCTGTATTTTCGTGCCCGAAAGGGCTTGGCGCATTTTGTGCACCAGGAGCGCAGCGACGCACAAAATGTGCCAAAGAAAATATCAGGTTGAAGCAGTTGTTAGATGTCTGCTTTTTTTTGCAATTCTTTCATCATAAATAGTGATTCTCCATTCATGGATTCAAGAGAATCAGGATTCATGTCTCCAGGAACGTTTTTTGAATATTCCTTAATTTCATTCCATAGAATTTCTGCTTCAGCAATATTATTAACTGAAAGAAGGAATTCGTACTGCTTGAGCATCGCCATAATATGAAGTGCAGGTTGTACATCTTTTTTAGCAATAATTTTCTTTAATATATTGCTGGAAACTAGATCGTTTTCAAAATCATCATCTGCTAAGTAACCTTGAACGAGCATTATTTGATTAATTGTATCCATTTTTTCAATATTTTCTTCTGCTAATGAATCATCCTCTTTTATGTTCTGCACATTTGTTAGTTTGTCGCCATTTAATCCTGAGATAGTACATGCATTGGAATCAAGGCTACCGAAAAAGCCTGTTACTTTATTGATTTCTCCATTTTTCATTTTAACTGCGTTTGAAAAAAGGACAACTGCTTTTTGGTTTTTGTTAATAGCATCGCCCGTTGGTGTGAGTAATCCAATTCGAATTTCTAGAGGAAGGTTGCTTTGAAAATAACCTCCTATGTATATCTCGCGCACAATCCCGTCGTCGGTATTAATTGGTAAATTATCAAATATGTATGATAAGAGCATAAACTTTTCTTGATTTGTAAATTCAGTATGAGCTTTTAATTCATCAAGAAAATCAGATGTTATTTTTACTTTACTCCAATCATTAACAGTTAAGTATACTGGTTTTTTAACAATTTTAGTTACCGACATTATTTGATTCTTTGAAAGCTTAAATTTCTCAATATTATCGCCTCGATAATACATTCCATCTTTTTTTACTATTTTATCTTGACAGTAAATACCAGCTAAACAAAAACAAAATAGCGTTAAAACTACAAATAACTTCTTTTTCATGATGATCTCCGTTTCTTTATAATTGCGCCGCACAAGCGGCGTCCATCTAACATTTGCTTAACCTGTATTTTCGCGCCCGTAGGGCTTGGCGCATTTTGTGCGTCAGGAGCGTAGCGACAGCACAAAATGTGACAAAGAAAATATCAGGTTGAAGCAGTTGTTAGTCGAATTCTTTTTTTTCTAATACTATTCCAGTATATTTCTTATAATTATCAAAGTCATTATCTAGGGTAAGGATAGAAAAATTACTGTTGAAGGCAACTGCACAAATTAAGTAATCAATATGTGATCCTTGTATTCCATTCATACGACATTTATTGTAAAACTTTGCGGCCAACTCATAATCTTCTGTTTCTATTGACCAATCAGAAAATACAGACAATTTATTTTGCATTTCTATAAACTTTGATTCATTAGCAATTCCACTTAATATTTCCTGACGTATTGGACCAATCATTACACAACGTAAGTCTCTTACTATTTCTGAAAGATAATTTATTAACTTCAATTCATATTCTGTTTTATCTTTTTTTCGGAAAGCTAAAGACCATACAGACGTATCAATAATAACTCTCATTTACCTTGATCTCATTTTTTTATAATCATAGTTTTCATCGAATTCTATTTTTCCAAATAGACTGATAACTTCCTCAGCTTTTCTTCGTTGGATAAACTCTTCCAAGGCTGCGTTAACAGTATCCTTTTTTGAGCGGAAACCACCAATTTCTAATGCATTATTGAGAAGCTGATCATTTATTGCCAGATTAGTTGCCATGATTATCACCTCTATATATAGTTTACACATAGCCGTGTGTAAAGTCAATGTTTGTGATGTAAACTAGCAGACGACGATAAGTCTTTATAATGTATATACTTATTAATTCTGTTTAATGTCTATTGCTTTTCTTTTCCGCCGCCCGCAGGGTCCGACTAACATTTGCTTAACCTGTATTTTCGTGCCCGTAGGGCTTGGCGCATTTTGTGCACCAGGAGCGCAGCGACGCACAAAATGTGCCAAAGAAAATATCAGGTTGAAGCAGTTGTTAGGTTTTCTTCGTTATCTTACTATTCCCAATATATGGAATTAATACGGCTAATAGTATTATGAAATTTAATAGTAGGTTAGGTATAACCAAATATTTAATAGTTATAACTGTGTCAATTACAAACCAAGTACTAATAGAGAATAATATTGTATTCCAGATTATTTTGTTGTTCTCTTTTAAAAGATTTACTGACAAAAACAATATCATCATTCCCCAGCCAGCCAATGTTCCGCCTAAAACACCATAAATCCAATTAATATGGTTTTTATCATTTAAAGTAATGTTTTGAATCGATTTGCCACTAAATGAATGGTAAAAAATGTCCTGAATAGTTTGAATATAATATGGTGCGATTAATGCAAAAACGATACCTGCAATTATTACAGCAATGCTAACTGCAATAAGCCAATAAATAAATAATTTATTCATAGTTCCTTCCTTTGCATTAATGCCGTCAAACATATTATATAAAGGACTATTGCTTATGAGCGGTGATTATTGTAAAGCTATGAGCATTAATTGTAATTATGATGTTATCAATACTTGCATACCAGTTTTTACCATTTCTGGTTATTATACATCCCTTTGTGGTTATAGTCTTTTTACACCAAGCAATAATGCTATCCGTATTTAATTCTAGATTATTTTTAATCCGCATATAACCTAATTCGGTTGTATGAAGCTTATCAATATTTTCTAGTAAATCATTATAGTTACTTATCATATATATATTTTCTTTTTGCGCCGCGTAAGCGGCGTCAACCTAACATTTGCTTAACCTGCGAGGCGTATATTGGCGCAGTTCTTGCAGTGGTTAAGCTCTTTTCTTTCTTACCGAAATCAACAGAATTGTAAGAACTGTGACAATAGCCGAGTCAGGTTGAAGCAGTTGTTATGCAATTTCCATATTTTCCATACAATTAAAACTCGGATAAGGTATTAATATCAGGGTAATATTAATAAAAACCTGTATCAATTAATTTCCTTAATCATTCTTGTTCTTGAATCTCTCATTCCCATGCTTTTATAGAATTTATATGCATTTATATTAAAGGACCAAACATGTAAATCAATACTTGTATAGTTATTTTCCTTTGCATGATTCTCAATGTAATTAAATATTTGTCTTCCTATTCCCTTTCCTCTCTCTGTGTCTTTTACACAAATATCATCGATCATCAATATTTTCTGATCTTTAATAATTGGATGGTTATTGATAATAAAGTCATTAAACATAACATAGCCTGATATAGTATCATCAACCTCATATACAAAAATGTGTTTTTTATCTACTTCATCTTTATATACATTTTCAGGAATCACTTCTTCAACATTTTTATAATAATTTGGTTCTGCCTTTGCATGCATACCATGTATATCTTTAAGCATCGTTTTGATCTGATCAAAATCATCATATTTTGCTAATCTAATCATATTATTCATCCTTTTGCACGCGCGAAGCGCGTCTGCATAACATAGCCGAATATAGTACTATTTAACTCATATACATAAATAAAATATTTTCTACTTCATATTTATGATCATCTTTAGGAATCGCTTCATCTTTTTAATAATTAGTTTTTTTTGCATGCATACTGTGAATAGTTATAATAAAGTTTGATCTGATTAAGATCATCATTTTCTGCTGATCTAGTCATATTGCTTATTTTTTTTTGCGCGCGCGAAGCGCGTCTGCATAACATTTGCTTAACCTGTATTTTCGTGCCCGTAGGGCTTGGCGCATTTTGTGCACCAGGAGCGCAGCGACGCACAAAATGTGCCAAAGAAAATATCAGGTTGAAGCAGTTGTTAGACTTCTCTTCGTTTTAAATAATACATTAGCATTTTGACGAAGGCAAAATGCTTTCCTGCTAATATTTATTAATCTTCTATTCCTAATAATTTCATTTTAATAATTGCTGGTTGTGTTCAGTTAACACCGCTCGCTCAATCCAGTTAGTACAATTCTGAATAAACGAAACTTGTTGTTAATTATTTTTGTAAATTCTTTAGTATTTCCTGGCCAAAACGAAAATGTGCAATGAATGAAAGAGTATTCCGTGTAGATTTCAAGTATTGAGCGTGGGCAAACTTGTTTGCCCGCGCGGTTACTTGAAATCTACAGCGTGTGTATTCAGTTTGTGACTTCATTATTTTCAGGATTGACCTGAAAATAATGAAAAATCATAATTACAGATCAACTCAGTTGTTTGCGCAACGTAAAGAAACAAGCTTCGTGAAATGACGTGCGGTCATTTAAAGAACTTCCGAAATCAGCATTGTTAAAGTCTATAATCAAAAACATCGGTTAACTATTATTATTTTGTTATCCGACTTATCTTAAATCTTAATAATTCTTATCGCCGTAGGCGTAAGTCTAACATTTGCTTAACCTGCGAGGCGTTTTGGCGCGATTCTTGCCGAGGAGCGTAGCGACGACCAGCAAGAATCGTGACATAGCCGAGTCAGGTTGAAGCAGTTGTTAGATGAAAATTAATGAGTAATTATTTTTGCTTAAAACAATCACAATCTTCATACTGAGAGTACCTTTCTTTCTTTGAAATATGAGAAGCAGCTATTGATGATGTTGCTTTGCAATGAAAAGGCCAATTTGAATTCTCCATCAAAAAGTATTTACATTCATCACATAAACTTGGACAAAAATAATAATTAGACCATACATCCCAGCTACTATCTGCTGCTGTCCTTTTTGGTTCATTTACTGCTCTTGAGGCTTGTGTTGAGTCTGACATAATCTACCCTCCTAAATAATGTTAATTAGCTTTAATGAGCAAAACAATTTCTTTTATAATACTTTCTAGTTTAGCACGTCGCAAATAAGTCGGATGATAAGTACGAAAAGTCTTATAAGGTAATTTAGTATTTTCCAATCGAGCAAGTTGTCTTGTTGTGTACTTTGAGCATGAAATAAACTTGACAGGACCTATTTTTGATAAAATATCATTATCATAACTAGGTCCTGTTAAGAAAACAATTGCATCCGGTTTCAGTATCTCAATTTCATCCAACAATATTTTAAGTTTTTCGTTTTCTAAAAAAGAGACTTTAGTAGATACTCTTCCCTTTTTATTTTTACCATATTTTGATATATTTGACCATATAAAGTTTAACCTTTGATTACCATTTACACCATGGTTTATCGTTTTTATTGCTTGCCAAAATATTGACTGTTTCTTTTTTGCAAGTTCAAATATTTTGTATTCGTTAATCATACATTTAATTGCATCGATATTATTTATTCTAAAGTTTTGCCAGCCATTCGTTTCTTGTCCAATAAATAATATTTTACAGTTTGACTTAACTAGATATATATCTTCCCAGCAATATAATAAAAGAGGTCCAACATAATCAGTTATACAAAGGTTTTTAAGCTGAACATCAATATCTTCAATAGATGATAATTTTCTCGTATACAGCTCAAGTAACTCATCATTCACACTCATATGGTTTCCTTTCTTATGCGCCGTAGGCGTCCATCTAACATTTGCTTAACCTGTATTTTCGTGCCCGTAGGGCTTGGCGCATTTTGTGCACCAGGAGCGTAGCGACGCACAAAATGTGCCAAAGAAAATATCAGGTTGAAGCAGTTGTTAGCTGCATCTTGATTTAACCTGCAAACCCGCCAATACGTGAATAGCAATTATTTGGGTTGTGATCAAATTTCTTACCAAAAACCATTCTGTATATTCTTTTTATTTCTTTATATCCATTCTTTATTAAAAAATTGTATGCAGTTTTATTTTCTTCTGGGATGTATATCCTTTTATCTTCTTTAATTCTTTCTCCTAATAACGCTATGCCGGCTTCCTCAGTAGTAGCGGTTACTCCACTATCACCAAATTGTGGCAAATAAAAGCCTTGAATTGAACCTTTACTTATATATACATATCCATTAGTAAGTATCGGTTTCAATAAATCTGTACGGTTTTCACCAGAAGTAATCATGTCAATGTTAATAATGTCCTCATAATGTTCTAATTTTGCTTTTTCTATATATTTATTGGTTTGCGCCTTGGAATTGTAGTCTTCAGATTTAACCATAATTATATACATTGACTCATCAATAAACCCTAATCGTTTGTATACTGGATAACCTTGATCCGTTGCGGTCAATGTTATTGTTTGGCAGTTACATGCTTCAGTAAGATACTTTACTCTGTCTTGAACGATAATTGTTCCAATTCCTTTTCGTTGTTGATTCTTTGAAACAATTATATGAGCCAGCCAACCTGTTTTAGTAAATGCTATCCCGGTACCAATGCCAAGTATTTCGCTTTCGTTGTTTGCGACCTTAATACATTTACAGCATTTAGTATTCAAATAATGCTCATGTATTTCTGTAATGCTAGGCCATTCTTCTGGTTTAACATTATTTAATAATGAAACATCGCTACTTGTAAGGTCTAAAACAGAAATGTTGTTCATTTATTTTTCTCCGCGCCCGCAGGGTCCAGCTAACATTTGCTTAACCTGTATTTTCGCGCCCGAAGGGCTTGGCGCATTTTTTGCCGAGGAGCGAAGCGACGACAGCACAAAATGTGACAAAGAAAATATCAGGTTGAAGCAGTTGTTATGTTTCTAAGTGTTTCACACTTTAATTAAAATAGTTATAATAACATTCTTTATTATACTTGAGATTATAAATATATTATTGTAATATTTAACTAATAATAATATTCTTCATATACTGAAATAGAACCAATTGAACTTTACAAATCACCAACAAATAAGCGATCCGGTCCCGTTATTTCAATAGTGTTATAAAGTTGAATAGTTGATATTTTAGCGTTTCCTGTATATATGACAAGATTAAATGTTGGTTCATTGGTATCTACAACTTCTCCAAATATTAGGCGTGCATTGCCAAGATTATCCTTTGTGCTGATTTTGTACTCAATATCAGTTTTGTTACTATTTACAATTATCTCATTATTTGAAATATTACCATCACTTAAAATATTTAAATAGCCAAATAATGTTCGGTTAAAAGGAATCTTAGATACATGCTGTCCTATTCTCACACCATTTAAAATAGAATATTTTTTGCTTGCGATTAATATTCCATCAATTTTTCCATCATTACATCGAATAGTAAGCCAATTATAACGATAATAGGATCCTGTTTCGTTTTTTGATTTATCAAGTTCTTTACCTAATCGTTTTACAATTTCATTTTCATTCAAATTTAAGAAAATGTTTTTATCATTTGGACACTCAACTATAAACGAACTATTTTCTCTGTTTTTTTCAAAAGGATTGACAGAATAAACACCGAGGAAAAAAAATATTAAAACTACCCACCAATTATTTGAAGCCTCTTTGCTCATATTCACTCCTTTAAATCAATGCATAGTGTAAGTCTGCATATATATAATACATTGAAAAAACTATAAAATTGAAAAAATAATAAATTGTATAATAACATTTTTTGAATTAATAGTATGTTAATTCATTCATCTGTATTTAATACCTTTTAGATTACTTCTATATCAATGCGCGAAGCGTCAACATAACATTTGCTTAACCTGTATTTTTCGTGCCCGTAGGGCTTGGCGTAAAACTTGCCGAGCGTAGCGACAAGCAAGTTTTATGACAAAGAAAATATCAGGTTGAAGCAGTTGTTAGGTTTCTTTTTTATTAAACCATGTTCCTGACCAAAGATCATAGTAATGTATTTTATAAAGCTGTTGTAAAATCTTATTTTCTCCATAATTATCCACTAATTTTGTTGGGATAGATATTCCTGTATATTGTTCATTAATTATAAAAACTTCACATAAATCAATTATTTCATTGAATTTATTTTCGAAAACAATCCGTTCGGAGTTATTAATTATTATTTGCATTCCCATTATTTCTTAAACTCCACAGTAATATTATTTTGAAAAGAATTGTTTATTTCCCCCATTGTTTCATTATCCACTTGCTGGCCTCTAATGTCGTACAATAGACGGCAATTAGTATAAGTGGAAGGTAATTGCATATAGGCGTACTTTATTCTAGCATTATTAAATAATATGCTGAGGATTAATGATTCGGTATTTTCTATGCAATGATTTGCTAGTAATACAAAAGTAGTGTTGTCATTTGAGGCAAATTCTGGGGTAAACACTTTTATTCCTTTAATAAATTCAATATGAATTATTTATTGATGGGTTAGTATCTATTTACCTGTGGTGAAGTTTAACTCAATGTTACATTAAGTTAAACTAGTTTGATATCTGAAGTATATTGTAAGTGACAAAATTTGAAAATAAACAATTATTTTGTTTATAAATATTTCAACACAAACAAGTTGCTGTAATATGTTTACTTTTTTAGTTCTATATTTCTGCGCCGCGAAAGCGGCGTCAACCTAACATTTGCTTAACTCGCAATTCCGGCCCGAAGGGCTTGGCGTGAAAATTGCCGAGCGTAGCGACCAGCAATTTTCATGACAACAGGAATTGTCGAGTTGAAGCAGTTGTTGGGCGTATATTTTCAAACTATTCGTTTCTATGCAATTGTGAAAGTAAAATATTTACTGCTTGATCAATTTTGCTTTGGTTCAATTGTCCCTTTTCAAAAAAGCAGATAGTTGATTGCTGATCGATAATTACCGTATATACTTCATTATCATCAAACGCGAATGTTTTTTTCATATTTCCATTCCAATCACCATATACATCCATTCCCTCAATTTTGGAATTTTCTACCAGCTGTTTTTTCCATATGCCGATGAATGGCCAGAAGGCACCAGAACAATCAATTACCGATAATCGAATAATTTCTTTTTTTTCATTGCCGCCTAAAGAAGTGAACAAATCGTTTAATCTGTTTTTTACCGGACGATTAAGCTCTTTATTGTCTTTTGTTTCATAAAAAAGAACTGTTAATTTTCCGGACAAGTCGGAGGATACGATCTGCTTTCCATCACCGCTTTCTATTGAAAAGCTGGGAAGAGTCGAACCCGTTTTCGTCTGTGCCATTACCATTGCACTGGTTATCAGTAAAAGACTAATATACATTACAATTCGCTTCATAATTCACCCCTTTTTTGTTTCGCCCAATACATATTTGAATAATATCGCCATTCGGTCGATGATACCTTACCGGTATTGCTGATTGCTTTTAATGTTTTCTTGCAAATTTTCCCCGTAGTTACTAGCTCGACACCTGCTTTATAGATGGTGTTCTCAATGGTAATACGGTCAAAAAACATGAGCGGATTAAGATACGGGAATTGGCTTCCCGGCCGAAGTATATTCGCGATTATCGGCGCATGAAAATTTCTTCCAATATCCCTGAACGTATCTACTAGAGGTTTCAAATGTCGCAACTCAGGAAATCCGCACACTGCAAACAAAGCAAAATATCTTTCTCTTTGATCAATAATGGGGTGCCTTGTTATCCCGTTAACATCCATTTCAAACAGGGGCTTAGTCTGAACAAAAAATCTGTCCATAAGAGATTTTAGCTTTGCCGGCATAGAATCAATATAAAGAGGTAAAGCGAACACAGTCAATTTTGCATCCAATATTTTCTGAATTATTGTATCGCCATCATCTGTAATAACACATTTACCGGATACACCTTTCCAGCACGATTCGCATCCACGGCAAGCCTCAATTTTAATTTCGGGCTTATATAGACTAATAACGTCAATATCTTTGATCTGACCGGACATTCCTTGTATAAAATGTTTTATATAGCGATAGGTAAAACCATTTTCAATTCTTGGGCTGGCGTTTATTACCACCACTTTATTTGGTTTACTCCATTTTCCGGTCTTTTGATATTCCCATGTATCCGGTTGCCTCTTTGTTTTTAAACGTGAATCTGTAACAATTGACCCAAAATAAGTATTAAACAGTAGAAGTATTTTTAAGGGACCCTTAATAGTATATGATTTTTTCATATATTCAAATGTGGCATTTTTTTTCCCTGATGATATCTGTAACCATAAAGAATACGATGTGTAAATCGTAATATCCGGACTCTGAACAATTCCTTTATTATAAATAATGTTATTCTGATTTACTGATAAATACCAATCAGACGTAATTGCGTTGTGAGTAAATTTAAATTGGTAGTTTGCTGTTAATGTGTAATTTGATTTTTCATAATAGTAGCTGGCAATATAATGAAAGTAGTTTGTAATTTCATTATTAAGCTCATTTTCACATAATTGATATTCCATAGATCTTCCTTTATTACCCATCTTTATTTCTTCAGCCCGAAGGGTCCGCCCAACATTTGCTTAACCTGTATTTTCGTGCCCGTAGGGCTTGGCGCATTTTGTGCACCAGGAGCGAAGCGACGCACAAAATGTGCCAAAGAAAATATCAGGTTGAAGCAGTTGTTAGCAGAAATTTCTTACAAATATTTTAACTATTGTTTCTGAGTATGTTTAACCAATTACGACGTGCATAAAGAATTCTTAGTATTACTACTTCTTCTGATTTCTGATTTGTTATATAAAAAAGAATATGACTTCTGACTAATACGGATCGAATATTCCTTTCCTGCAGGTAATCATCATTTTCAATTTCATATATAAGTGGATTTATACTTAAGAAGTTTATTTTATCTTCTATTTCATCTAATAATGTTTGTGCTGCTTTTGGTGCTTTTAAGACAGTTATAAAATAATCCACTGCAGAATTAAGATCCTGCTCTGCAGGTTCTGTGATTATTATGGAATACATTTTATTTAATCTTTTTTCTCAGATCAGCAATAACATCCTTTGCTGGACGACCTTTCCCGTCTGCTGCCGATTGCATTCCTTCAGCAAGTAATGAATACAATTCCATTTTACCAGTCAGTGTTTCATACGTTTCGATACTCATTACAGCAAGATCGCCTTGGCCATTTTTGGTAATAAAGACAGGCTCTGTATATTTGTGACAAAACTCTGAAATTTCATTATATGAATTACGCAAATCAGCACTTGGTCTAATTGTGGGCATATTAACCTCCATATATCATTATTATACACAAATAATGATACAAAAGCAATATTTCATAAAAGGTATAAATTCTTTTAACTCTTTGTATTATGTATATTTATTTCTTCTCGCGCCGCGAAAGCGGCGTCGTGCTAACATTTGCTTAACCTGCGAGGCGTACATTGGCGCACTTTGTGCCGTGCGAAGCACGAAAGCACAAAGTGTGACAATAGCCGAGTCAGGTTGAAGCAGTTGTTCGGCGCTTCTTCTTAAGCAATTCTATACCATTTCTTTAATGTTTTTATAATATCCAGTTTTGAATTCCAATTAATTAATTCTAGTAATCCCTCTGGTATTTCAGTTGTATCAGAAGCTTCTGATAACGAATACATAAGTTCAAAATATATAGATGTTTGTTTATCTTTACTGTCTCGTATTCTATTTACTAATTCTTGTAATATCTCAAATGCTTCATTAGTATTTTTAATACCTTGAATAATATAATCGAATGCACCTGTTGTACCATAATCATTGTTTGAATATAAGTTTGTTTTACCAGTAGATATTTGTAATGCAATATCAAGTAGGTTACTTAGAATTAAACTGTTGTACACAAATATACCTTTTTTTTATTGTATTCATGAATTACTTACTTTACTAACGAATTTAATCGTTTTTAAATACTGGTATTTTACCGCGTATATGTATTGTTTATTACAAGTTGCTCTGAAACAATATTATTAAACCGAGTAAAAAAAACATTCTCAGTAAAAAAATATTATCCTCGGCGCGAAGCGTCCGCCGAACATTTGCTTAACCTGTATTTTCGTGCCCGTAGGGCTTGGCGCATTTTGTGCACCAGGAGCGAAGCGACGCACAAAATGTGACAAAGAAAATATCAGGTTGAAGCAGTTGTTAGATTTTTTTCATTCTTGTAATAAACAATTCATAAGGATGTTCTTTCTCATCAATGCGTTTCAATCCTTTATAAAAAACTTCTGATTTAATTATCTTAAATCCATTCTTCATAAATACATTTTCTATTTCAGTTACTTCAAAACCATTATGCCCATGAAAATCTATTTCGTTTTTATGAAACATACCATTATCTTTACATAGATCAACAACACAAATCATTCCTTCTTTGGTAATTAGGCGATATAAAGTTTTTGATAATTTATCGATATTATCAATATGGTGCAAAACCATGGAACTATAGATAAATGAGAAATTAGGATTCATTTGAATATTATTAATATCAATGCATTTACCACAAATGTTTTTATATTTCGATATGCTAATCTTCTGGTTAACAACATTTATCATGTTTTCTGATGTATCAATGAGTAATCCTGTTTTAATCTTATCAATAAAATTGAAAGTAATTAAACCAGTACCGCAACCAAACTCCAATGTATTTTCAAAATATTCACTTTGAATATTTTCAATGATCTTTTTTGAAATAATTTGTGATCTTTCTACTCTGGTTGGAGTATCCCAAGTATTTGCAACAATATCAAACGTTGATGCCATATATTTAATCTCTACTAATTAATAAGGTGGATAGGATACTGATGTTGAAGTGTTATCTGGTCTTAATGTTTTTAACACTATCTACCATATCATCAGCAACAAGAACTTTTACGCCATTTATCATTCCGACTAATGGATTTATACCACCATAATCATTTCCTTGTAGGATGTACGGTATTTTCCCCTCTTTTAACTCAACACACCACATTTCGGCTTCAACTCTTGTATTAAAAACAGCCACTTCTTTCATATATTCTTCCTTTTGCGCCGTGTAAGCGGCGTCAATCTAACATTTGCTTAACCTGCATTGCGTACATTGGCGCAAAACTTGCCGAGCGAAGCGACTAGCAAGTTTTGTGACAATAGCAATGTCAGGTTGAAGCAGTTGTTAGGTGATTTTTTTGATCCAAGCAATAATTAATTTTAATAACGCATATACTATAGTAAAACATCAACCTTATTCATAGGAAAACTATCCATAAATATTTACACTCTATTTAATTATTGATAATTTTCATTATTTACATTTAACCCTTAATAATTTCTATTATTTATCATTTCCTTCAGTCATTAATGCCCATCTAATTCCATATTTATCAATCAGATTTACTGTTGCTGAACTATATGTAGTTTTATGTAACGGTATTAATATTTTACTATCCTTTTCCATTTTCTTGTATATATTTTCTACTTCTTCTTTTGTTTCACATGTGATAACACAGAAAATATTATTTCCCTTAATTATTTTAAAAGTTATTATATCAGAAAACATAAATCGTTGATTACATATGCTCATTTCACAATGATAAACATACTTTTTTTGTTTCTCTGTTAGTTCAATATCCCAATCATCTTTATTAGCATCGGAGTAATGAATAATAAATTCAGCTTTAGTTGAAAACACATATTCATAATAGTGAATGGCTTCTTCGCATTGTCCATCCAAATTAATTACTGGAGTTACTTTCTTCATATTTCCTCTCAACATATAAAACAATCAATAATAATAGTATGCGACAGTATTGCTATAACAGAATATAATATTTCTACTTATTTTCTTCGCCCGCCGAAGGCGTGCACCTAACATTTGCTTAACCTGCGAGGCGTCATTGGCGCACTTTTTGCCGCGCGCAGCGCGATAGCAAAAAGTGTGACAATAGCCGAGTCAGGTTGAAGCAGTTGTTAGTTGATTTTTTTCCAACGATAATGCAACTCCATGCCGTACCAACACAATCTTGACGATTACTTAATACTAATTCTATTTTCTGATATTCTTTGACTACATCCATTGAATAATCTTTTGAATAACGATAATCAAAATCAAATGCATGTGTAATATTTATAAGGCCTTTTTTATTTACCACATTAAATCCATTATTCTTTAGTATTTGCTCAACATATTTTATACTCATTAATCGTGCTGGATATTTCCAATCTGGCATTTGTAGAGAATAAATATCTGATATAATAATTTGTTTTACTATTTCTGGATCTTTTATTTCAATGGACCAACCGATTGTATTAAAGAAATCAAATACTATTGTTCCATTTGGCTTAAGAATTCGATTTGTTTCACGTAATAATTGTTCAGGATCTTGTGTATAACTTATTACCGCACCATTTAACATTACTAAATCAAATGTATTATCTTCATAATTTGTGTGTTCACTGTTTTGTGCTGAAATGTTAATTGTTAAATTATTCGAATCAAACTTCTGCTGAGAAATTTGAATACTTTTAGGACTTATATCTATTAATTCTACATTATAACCTAATTTACTGAGTACTAATGCAAACTTTCCAGTACCACCGCCTGAATCAAGTATTGATATTTTTTTATTTCTATTTAATAACCCCAATACATTTTGAAGAATAACATATTCAGAAACTTGATGATGAAATGTGTTTGTTTCTGAATCATAATTTGGTGCTTCATCATCAAAGGATTCAATTAAACTTTTTATACTCTGATTCATTTTTCTCCTCGCGCGCCGAAGGCGTCCAACTAACATTTGCTTAACCTGCGAGGCGTATATTGGCGCAGTTTGTGCCGGGCGTAGCCCGAAAGCACAAACTGTGACAATAGCCGAGACAGGTTGAAGCAGTTGTTAGGGATTTTTTCTAAACTATTTATCTAGAATTAGATCCTGTTTCACTATACTTTTGAGCATATTGATCTAATACCTCATTAATCATTGTCTGATATTTTACATTATTCTTTTTTGCATACTTCTTAAAAAACTCAACGCTTCGACTATTTAAAGTTATTGTTACTTTAATTTTTGGATTTTTCTTAATGAGTTGATCTGGTGGTGGAAGAAAATCGAAAACCTTTTCTGCAGAGCTCAATGAATCAGATATATCATCTGGGGCGTTAGTGTATATTGTTTTCTTCTTCATATCTTTCCTTTCCTTCTCTCCAATATCCTGCTCCAATGATCCGAATATTATTATTCCTCATTGTGAACCGAACTGTTGCAATCCCATTCTCTGTCATTCCAATACAGAAAAAACGTTCTTCGACTTCTGAATGTTTTTTGTCTTTTAATATGATCCTTTTTGGATCCATAAAAGCATCTTGTGCTTCTTGAAAAGAAACACCATGTTTTTTGGAATTAATACTATTTTTATTATCATCCCATTCAAAAGTCATACATACATATTATACATATAATTATACATACTTTCAAGAATTTGTTTCTAATTTACAATTCTGTATTTCTATACATTATAAGGAGGTATGCATTTATTAATTAAGAACTATACGCACATAATGAAATAATACAATTACTTGGTTATTGAAAACTCGTTTTATATTGATTATTGGATTTTGTCAGTACTACATACAGATGTATTTATATATTCTTATTTTTCCTCGTCGCCCGAAGGGTCGCCCTAACATTTGCTTAACCTGTATTTTCGTGCCCGTAGGGCTTGGCGCATTGTGTGCACCAGGAGCGTAGCGACGCACAAAATGTGCCAAAGAAAATATCAGGTTGAAGCAGTTGTTAGGTGAATTTTTTTTAATTCATTTATAGCTTCATCTACACTGTTAACCTCAACAACATAGTCGTTTTTTTCATATATCTTTTTGTTATGATTAATCCATATGCATTTAATTCCTAGCTTTATACTTGGTACTATATCATTCTCATAACTATCGCCAACTACAATACTATTTGAAGCAATAGAATTTGCTTTTATTAATACATATGTAAAGAACTCTTGATTAGGTTTTCTAAAACCAATTTCCTTACTAATAAATAATTCTTTGAAATATTTATCTATGCTCAGTTTACTCAACTTTTTTCTTTGTTGTGAAGAAGACCCATTTGTAATTAAATAATAGTCGTTTTTGTATTCAGTAAAATAGTTAATCCAACCATCAAATATTGTCCAGCTATCTTCATATACCTGATTATAGTAATGATTAAAATCATTCAGAACTTGATCTGGGATGCTGTTATTACCAAGTGAATACTTTAATCTACTAAATCTTTGATCTTGAAAAGATATTTCTCCATTTAAGTATTTACTATAAAATGGCTCCAAAGATGCTTTCCAATTCTTTGTGAATTCTTCATATTTTAGATTAGTGTGATTGTGGTATTTCTTATATATTAATGGAGCATATTTATTAAATCCTGTTATTTCATCAAGTAGTGTGTTGTCTAAATCAATGAATATTTTCATAAGACCTCTTAGTGCCCGAAGGGTCTACTTAATATAGATAAAGTTATACTATGAGTGCAATAAAGACATATTAGCTTATACTTTTTCGTTATAAAGTTGTAAGTAATCGATAACCATCTCAATAATGGATTTCATGTTTCGCAGATATATCGCTTTATCAGGTCCGGAGTGCTGTTTAAAGAAATTTGCCACCCGTGATTTTGAGTAATAAGGTTGTAATGGAATCATTAATTTAGTAATATCGTTATGCCCATTCTTTTCGCAGTAATCTTTCATATCATTATAGAATTGAATTTGCTCATCAAACCAGCAAGGATCTGCAGTATTGAATTTGCTATATTTTTGAGAATTGTAATCTAATTCATAATCATTAATTATTTCATTTAGTTTTTGATAGAAGTCAGTAAAATACTGTATGAGCATATGCACCTACGTGTTTTTGAGGAATGAAAGCAAACAAGTAATTTGTTCCTTTTATTTGCGCCGAAGGCGTCCACCTAACATTTGCTTAACCTGTATTTTCGTGCCCGTAGGGCTTGGCGCATTTTGTGCACCAGGAGCGCAGCGACGCACAAAATGTGCCAAAGAAAATATCAGGTTGAAGCAGTTGTTAGAAATTATTTTCTTTCAACAATATGTAAATATACTTTGAGTAAGTAATCACTACTATTAATAATAATGATGCCGCTAAGTTGGTATTACATTCAACATAAATTAGTGTGCGAAAATATCGTTTAATAAAACTTTTTATTTAATAATATTGTATTAAACATATTATCCAATAATTGTTATTTTATCGTATGAATAATAAATTGCTAATAATGAGATCTTTTATGATTTGATAAAATGGTATGAAAGGAAACGATAAACAAACGATCTTGTTTTACAAATTTGATTATACAGGACATATGAGAGTATGCAAGCTGTAATTGAAAGAACTATTGGGATAAAAAGTAAAAAATATGGCTTCCCTTCATATTGATGAGCAATGTTGTTTTCCATGATTGTATAACTATTAGTTTTAAAAATGAAGAAAAGTGCTATTGCAAATATAAGTGGAACAAAGATACTGCAAAAAATATAATAGAATAGAGTTCCTTTGTAGCTAAGTGTAATAGAACAAGTATTTGTGCTTTGTTCTTTTACTTCTATTTTTGTGTTATGTTGAAAACCTGTTGTGTACATTGGTATTTGATATACAATCAATGTTTTTGAATCGACATACTTTCCATATGTTCTAGAATCTGGTCGTTCAAAACCACAAATAGTAACTGTAATTTTTGGGGTCATTGTAATATTACTTCGCAACAACTGAAAAGCTTCAGACGCAGACATGTTAACTATGTATTCCTCTTTCGCCATCTTATCCTCGTTTCATGCTAAATACGATGTCGATCTAACCATATGGTTAACCGGTATTTGTTAATTCTATAATGTTATTAACATGTTTTTTTCAAAATACGTAGATTCAATAAGAGTAAATTAATGGGATATTTGTATTTTTAACAGAATAAAGTAGGAAGTACATATAATTATTTCTTTTTTCCGCGCCACGAAGTGGCGTCGTTCTAACATTTGCTTAACCTGTATTTTCGTGCCCGTAGGGCTTGGCGCATTTTGTGCACCAGGAGCGCAGCGACGCACAAAATGTGCCAAAGAAAATATCAGGTTGAAGCAGTTGTTAGCTTTTTGTCTTGAATTATTGCTCCGCCTTTAATTAACCAAGATATACCAAAAGCCATTAACATAATTGACTCAAGTATTAATAACATGTGTGACTCAATCAGAAATTTATGCGATGCAAATAAGAGTGAAAATAACATACACAATAAGGCAACTAATATTATTATTCCACATATTCTATAAATAATATTCCTATAATATTTTCTTGTTTTTTTTCTTACTATCTCTTTTGATTTAGTAAACAGGAATAGTGAATTGAATGCTAGTAATGTGAAAAATAAACCAGCAGATAAATAATGGATGATGCATGTTTTTGAATTATCAAGCATCAAAAAACTAACCCTTTCATTTATTGCTTGATTATCGCAGGGAAATAAAGCTATTCCTATTCCGCAGATACCAATAACTACGGTAGTTATATTGTCTAGTAAATCATATCCCTTATATGTAATTAAGAATACTGAGAATGATATTAGTATCCCGACAAAAACATCTCTGAAATTCGTGTAATAGTGCATGCTTATTGAATCTAGTACGATAGCGTGGTTATATACATAACACCATAGGTAACACATAAAAGGTAATGCCATTCCTAATATTCCTATTAGAGTACGTAGATTCATGTATGAAATGACAATGCTTCTATTTTTGCGCATATGAAATCCTTGTGTAATAATAATGATTTCCAGTAATTTATTTTTCGCTTTGTTACTTTGTTGTCTTTTTTACTCTGCCGCGCGCGCAGCGTCGAGCTAACATTTGCTTAACCTGTATTTTCGTGCCCGTAGGGCTTGGCGCATTTTGTGCACCAGGAGCGCAGCGACGCACAAAATGTGCCAAAGAAAATATCAGGTTGAAGCAGTTGTTAGACTTCTCTTCGTTTTAAATAATACATTAGCATTTTGACGAAGGCAAAATGCTTTCCTGCTAATATTTATTAATCTTCTATTCCTAATAATTTCATTTTAATAATTGCTGGTTGTGTTCAGTTAACACCGCTCGCTCAATCCAGTTAGTACAATTCTGAATAAACGAAACTTGTTGTTAATTATTTTTGTAAATTCTTTAGTATTTCCTGGCCAAAACGAAAATGTGCAATGAATGAAAGAGTATTCCGTGTAGATTTCAAGTATTGAGCGTGGGCAAACTTGTTTGCCCGCGCGGTTACTTGAAATCTACAGCGTGTGTATTCAGTTTGTGACTTCATTATTTTCAGGATTGACCTGAAAATAATGAAAAATCATAATTACAGATCAACTCAGTTGTTTGCGCAACGTAAAGAAACAAGCTTCGTGAAATGACGTGCGGTCATTTAAAGAACTTCCGAAATCAGCATTGTTAAAGTCTATAATCAAAAACATCGGTTAACTATTATTATTTTGTTATCCGACTTATCTTAAATCTTAATAATTCTTATCGCCGTAGGCGTAAGTCTAACATTTGCTTAACCTGCGAGGCGTTAAATTGGCGCAGTTCTTGCGTGGGTTAAGCTCTTTTCTTTCTTACCGAAATAAACAGAATTGCAAGAACTGTGACAATAGCCGAGACAGGTTGAAGCAGTTGTTAGGTTGCCGTTTGTAAGTATATATTTTATGTGGCTATCGCATGGATGGAACATAATAAACGAGCAAAGTTAAAGGGGTCTCTCTTTGCTCGTTTATAGTTAGAGTTAAAGAATTTGATTTTGTTTTAATAACGTTATTGGATGAGATCAAGAATTACTTGAAGTGCTTCTATTGGACGATTTTGCCCAGTTGTACCAGCATCTTCTCCATTCGCTACCCATCCGGACCAACCAACATCTTTCATATGAACTCGATATCGAACGGTATATTTTTTTGCAATCTCTCCAATTAGTTGTATTCTAATTGCCTCTATACGTCTATTTTGCCCAGTAGTACCAGAAATATCATTATCATATTGCCAACCTAACCATCCGGCACCCCAAGCATGAACATCATAACGGACACTTCCAGGGATCTCTGTTATAAGGCGAACTTTAATTGCTTCAATAGATCTTGCTTGTCCTGTAGTTCCTGCTATGGCGCCATTTGATAAATAGCCACTCCAGCCAACTTCTTGCATATGCACACTATATGTTATTTCAACATTCTGCGCCCATGTTCCAATTGCGATAAGCCCCAAGATTAATGTTACCAAAATTGTTTTTTTCAAAGTTTTTTCTCCTATAAATAAAATAGTTCATTATGCGAAAGGCCCAATATTTTTATTACTTTAGCAATCTCCATTCCTCCATAAAAGAATGATCATTATTATCCAACTTTTTTCGGTCGTCATCCTTTTTTGAGATTACCGTAAGAATAAACCGTAAAAAAATGTTTTTTATACCTTTAATTCGTTATATAAAAAAATATTTATGGCTCATTTTTACTAATCATACTCAGTAGTATTGGTATTTGGGAGAAAAGTTAGCTGTATTTAAATACTTCTTATTATTTATTGTCGACCTAACATTTGCTTAACCTGCGAGGCGTTAAGTTGGCGCGAAACTTGCCGAGCGAAGCGACTGCAAGTTTCGTGACAATAGCCGAGACAGGTTGAAGCAGTTGTTAGAAATGTTTCAATATATTCCTATGTTGCTATCTGCCAGATTAGAAGGTGTGAGATATTTAGATCCGCCTCCTTCTGCAGATGCATATCCGCCAAATATCCAACCTGAATGAGAGTCATATTCTATTTTTAACCAATGATCTTCAATGTTCTCAATAATTTCAGTTTCTTCAGTCATGGCTATAACTGAAACTGTTTGTTGATAGTTCTCAACGACTCCATTAGGATCTATTATAAATAGAACCTTTGAATTACTGATTCCAGGTTTATTACGAATTTCAACTTTTCCCCAGACAGAGATATTTTCGTTAATTTTTCTAATTTTCCATTTATTATCAATTACTTCTATTAATTTCCAATTATCATTTGCATATGGATCTCTATTGTTAATATCATTTGTGTTACCAACATATAACCATCCTTCTTTTGATAGATACCTTATTTTATACCAGATATCCTTAAATCCATTTGTTAAGGATTGTCTAGTAAGTATTTGCTTTACGATAATGGTGTCACCATATTGTAGGTAGAATAACTTTCTATTGAAATTTGGGCTTGAATATATTATTAAGTTTTGATTTGTGGCCAAATCACCTATGGTTATTGACTGAACATGCTTTCTTATTGTTTGTATTTCATTATTATTTTTTTTGATAGATATGATGTCACCATTCTCATTTATAGAATCATTTTGAGATAAATTACAACAAGTGAGTAAAAGAGTAATTAGAATAACTAATTGATAAGGATTATTTTTATTCATATCTAGATTATCCTTACAGCTAATGCTCAGAGAATAATTGAATATTTAACTAAAGAAGTCATTAGGTAAAACTCGTTTATTCTTCCCGCGCCACGAAGTGGCGTCGTTCTAACATTTGCTTGACCTGCATTGCGTACATTGGCGCGAAGCTTGCCGAGCGAAGCGACTGCAAGTTTCGTGACAATAGCAATGTCAGGTCGAAGCAGTTGTTAGGCACATTTTATTTGGAATTTGCTACAAAAGTTAAACTGCAAATAAAGCATGATTAGGGAGCGTCATTAGCCTTGCGCCAGAAATGAATACCTTTAATGATTCCATTCTCTAATTCAAATTGGATATAATCAAAACAAGGATATTTGTCATCTGATGTATTATGGTAATTATAGAAACGATATATTAGTGCTGACTCGCCTTTATAGAAGTCATTGGTAGTTTCATTGTAATACCAGCTTTTTCCGTATAATTTTAAAACCTTGTTAACCGAATCACCAACTTTAATGCCTCTGATTGTTAGTGTTCTATTATATATGCCAGCATATTCATTTACTTTATCTTTTGACTTTAGAAAATATACATAACGTATATTGTTGTTACGATATTCATAATTAGGAAAACCAAGCATAGTAGATTTGCTCTTTGACACTGACCAAATCCATTTTTTGTTAAATTTCTTATTTGTCTTAAAATTTTGAGCATATAATGTTTCTTCTGATAGAAAAACATCATATATCTTATTATTAATAATTACTTTGAAATCAACATCTGATAATTTCTGTCCTTGTAAATCATTCCTAACTAAAGTTGTGGACTGATTTAATGAACAAGAAAACAATAATGCAATTAATAAAATGATGATCAATATTGATTTTGACATATAACAAATCCCGTGTGATATTAAAATTATCTTATTGCGCCGCGAAAGCGGCGTCTGCCTAACATTTGCTTAACCTGTATTTTCGTGCCCGTAGGGCTTGGCGCATTTTGTGCACCAGGAGCGCAGCGACGCACAAAATGTGCCAAAGAAAATATCAGGTTGAAGCAGTTGTTAGAGATTTTTTTGACAAATAATCAGTTGTTTCGGTGAATCTGCTGTAAACTCTGAGAGATTATAATCTCCGTATTTATTTATGATTTTATAATTATTACTTTTTATATAATAATCTAATTCTTTGGGATAAAATATTCTCATATCAAGAGCTTCGTTTGAATGGGGTTCGTTGTTAATAATGTACTGCCACTTAATTCTATTAATCTGAGTGTCGTCTTCATACCGCATTGTTTGATTAATTATAACTTTTCTTCCGTCTTTTGTTTCATAATCAGCTATTTGTACTGATTTATTTTCGTTTTCAACAATGTAACGAATACTTGGATTAAAGTAATCAATGATTAAATAACCATTATCCTTTAAATGAGCTCGTATTGTTACTAATGTATTAACTAGATCTTCATTTGAATATAAATGATGAATTGAGTTAAACGGAATAAAGACTGCATCGAATCTATCATCAAGTTTGAACGAACGCATGTCTTCATTAATTAGGGCAATTTTATATCCTTTATCATGTGATTTTTTTATTGCCTCATTCAGCATTGATTTATTTAAATCAATTCCGGTGATATTAATACCTGATTCATAGAGTGGAAGTGTTAACCTACCTGTCCCACAACAAAGTTCAAGTGCTTTTTGTATTTTATGACTAACAAAGAACTTTTTATAAAAGTCCAAATCATCAGTGTGAACATTAAAGCCATCATATATCTGTGCGTCATAAATATAATCGCCAACAAAATAAGCATTTTCCATTTATTTAATTCTCCTTTTTTTTATTCGCCGCGCCGAAGGCGTCGCTCTAACATTTGCTTAACCTGTATTTTCGTGCCTGTAGGGCTTGGCGCATTTTGTGCACCAGGAGCGTAGCGACGCACAAAATGTGACAAAGAAAATATCAGGTTGAAGCAGTTGTTAGCCGCTTTTTTTATTTTTCCTGTAATGTAATATCTTTTGGTTGATTATTTATTACACACGTTAAAACAATTGTTTTTCTGTTGAATAATAATAAATCATCTATTTTTCTATAGCTATAACTTTTTTGATCTCGTTTGTTAATTAGTAATACTTCTGTTCCTGGTATAATTCCAGCGGTTATTGCTTTTCCATTCTCTATTACTGAAGTTATAAGTAGTTTATTATTATCAATTGTCCATCCGCTTATTCCATTAGTATTGTATTGAGCATTCGGTCGACCATTAAGGGTCCATGTTCCTTTTCTACCAATAAGAAAATTTGCGAAAAAATTACGATTTCGATAATAGAGATTTGCAATACTAGCACCACGATTATCGATAACAAAGTCTAAGTGCTTTAAATAATCAAGGCCAAGATTTCCTTTTCTGGCGTATAATACACTGTTATTGAGGTTACTTGGTGGATTTGAATCCCCGGTTATGTTTTTATAAACCCGAAAACCGTCATCATAAGAACCAATATTTACACGATAGGATTCATAATCTTTATCAAGCGAAATAATTTTTTGATATTTTTTTCTGTCTATGCTACTCGCAATAGGGAGCGGGAAAACTATATTCAAGGGATTTCCCGTATCGAAGAGAAATGGACTAGTGATGCCATCAATGGCAATTTGAACATAGGGACAGGATTGTTTATCAAAAAGCACTTGAATGTATTTTGAGTATCCTTTTGGCTTTTCTTTATAAAGGGAAATAGTGTTTTTGGTAAAAGAAACTTCAACATAATATCCCTTGAAAACTGATAATCCAATAAAACCATCGAATCCAACAAGTTTAGTATCAGAATGTAATACAAAAGTTGATGTAGGAAAGACTGTAGAGTTTAATTTGATAGTATCAATTGCATAGGCATCATATTTTTTCGTTGATCCTAATAAAGTTAGTCTATCATAAGGTCTAGTAATTTTTTTTAGATTGTTAATAGGAGTACTTGTTATTATGCCTTCGCAGCCGGTATCAAAAATGAATTTACCAAAGGATCCATCAATATTTGCAACAAGAATTATACGGTTATCCTCAAAAGTAAATGGAAAAGAGTACTCTGGTGTGGGGTCCTTATTTGTATTCGCACACGACACAAATAAAACCGAGAACATGCAAAAAAGACTGATTGTCGCGAAAAAGTTTTTCATATTTACTCCTTTTTTATTAGGGCCTGAAGGGTCCGGCTAACATTTGCTTAACCTGTATTTTCGTGCCCGACAGGGCTTGGCGCATTTTGTGCACCAGGAGCGTAGCGACGCACAAAATGTGCCAAAGAAAATATCAGGTTGAAGCAGTTGTTAGGCATTTTTTAATTTATTAATCCATATCTTTTATAGATGTTCTTTTTATCAATACTATTAAAAGCGTTTCTTATTTTTTCAATAACATCTAACGATATATTATTTGATGCAACCATATACAAATTTAGTTCAGCTACCGGTTTCCCAATATTAAACAATTTTTCCGCATTATACTTACTAATTATTGTTTTACTGACTACCATTGGTGCAAACCAAATCCTGGAGCGTCCATTATAAAATTTCACAAATTGTTGTTCTTCATCAGAAGGAGAAGAATCAATATTTGAAAAGCCTTTTTCAAGTAACATTTTCTCAGTGCTTGCTTTTGATCTTGTTAATATAGCTCCAGCAAGTTTAGCCTCGTCAAACGAATTGACTATTTTATCACCTGCTGGGGTAATAAATACAAAAGAATCGTTGTACACAAGATTTATCCATTGATAATTATTTTCCCTTGATTCTGTTCTTGTCAAAAGCAATAAAATTGTATTTCCTTTATCTAATATATAAATAGCACGAGCCAATGGCAGTATTTCTATTGCACTCAACTTTGTATCTACTTTTGTTCTCATTGCATTAAATAAATCAATTACAAGTCCTGTAGGTTTATCATTTTCAATGTAACAATAAGGAGGCAATTCAAAGCAAACTATATTCAATTGTTCTTGTGAATAAAAGTAACTGGAAACAATCAGTGTGAAAAACAGTATACTTATGGTTTTCATATGTAATTCCTCGTTTTAAGTATAGTATTTTCTATTACTATATGCTTAAAACAAAGCTATACTGAATTTAGAAAATAATACGATTATTATCCGCGCCGACGCAGGCGTGTGCCTAACATTTGCTTAACCTGCTTTTCCGTGCCCGAAGGGCTTGGCGTGAAAATTGCATAAGGAGCGAAGCGACTGCAATTTTCATGCCAAAGGAAATGTCAGGTTGAAGCAGTTGTTAGAAATATTTCTCTTTAAAATCATCTTTTCTCTTTTTGTCCAATTAATACAATATCTTTTGAAATACTACCGTCTTTTTCTTGATAGTCTAATTCAAATTCTTTAATTATTTTAATTCCATTTACTTTCAATAGATTGTTTATATCATCCTTACTATGGTAATAAATTGCAAAATCATTATCCCCACCGAAAGATGTCTTTTCTACTCTACTACCATTTCCATCCATAAAACTTATATACAAGTACTGATTATCAATAATATTTTCTATTGCATTTTTTATACATTCTTCAGTTTGATTTTTATCTAAGTATGGAATACCAAAGCCAATTATCACTGCATGATATTTGAATTCACTTGTAAAATTAATTATTGAATGTTTATAGAATTTCCCATCAGGTAACTCATTTTGAGCAATTTGAAGCATTTTATCTGATAAATCAACACCAGTAATATTTACCTTTTTTCTACTATTTATATATTTTGATATTTGTCCTGGGCCACATGCTAAATCCAGTATTAAATCATTATCATTTAGCTTATCAATAATTACATCATATGTATGATTATAATTTGGTAATTTCGCGATAGTTTCAGCAAATTGTTTTGCAGAATTATTATATGATTCAATTGTATTTATTTGAAGATAATTCAAGATACGCCTCACTTTATAGAAATTATCGTTACTGAACTTAATTAATAGGATATTTTTTTCCGCCGCCCGCAGGGTCTTTCTAACATGAGCTTAACCTGCGAGGCGTCATGGCGCGATTCTTGCCGAGGCGCAAAGCGCCGACAAGCAAGAATCGTGACATAGCCGAGTCAGGTTGAAGCATTTGTTAGAAAATGCCCTTTCTCCATACGTCTAATGGTCGTATATAATTCATGGTTAACGCCGCAACCATTGAGCGCTCTTCAGGCCGATTCCTCATTGTCCCGAGGGAGGGCAATGTCCTCGGCCTCTTCGCGCGCAATGGTTGCTCAACGCGCTTATGACTATTAAGTGCCCATTCAAACCAAATCAGCCGCTTTAATTGTTCCTAATGGCTTCAGGAAGTCCCGCGCCGCGTTGAGCGGCGTCGTTCTAACATTTGCTTAACCTGTATTTTCGTGCCCATAGGGCTTGGCGCATTTTGTGCACCAGGAGCGTAGCGACGCACAAAATGTGCCAAAGAAAATATCAGGTTGAAGCAGTTGTTAGTTTATTTTTTTTTCAAGAATATCCATAAATGCAATATCAGCAATCAGATATTCTGTTGTTTTGCTATCAGCAATAATTTTATTTAGTCCTATTTGATATTCTTGATCAGATATTAGGTTTAATTGAGACATGTCTCTATTCTGTGCATCTTCTAATATATCTTTATAATAGAATTTCTTTATGATTGTATTAATAGATGCTTGAGTTTCAAATCCAGATTCAATGAGCCATTTATATAGATCTATTGTATTTGGAAAACGATCCTTATCAATTTGCTCTACTTGTGGATAGTATTTGTATACCCATGAATATTGCATATAATCATGGTTGATATTGTATATGCTGACTTCACCGTCTACTTTTAGGATTCTATATACTTCTTGTAAAGCTTTTTTCTTGTCACTAAAATGATGAAAAGCGAATCTGATCTTAATGTAATCAATTGAATTATCATTAAGTGGTATCTGACAGGCATCACCAAGCACTAATTCGGCTGGTAATCGTTTTTGTTTGGCGACATTGAGCATATCGGTTGATTTATCAATTCCGAACCACTTTATTTGTTGATCTTTATATTCAGTAATTTGTTTTACTAAATAATTGCCGGTACCGCAAGCAAGATCTAATACACAAATTTGCTTATTGTTATTCTTTTTAAGAATACGTTCTATGTTAATGTCTTTTTCTATGTAATGACGAATCTTGTTATCATCATATTTTGAAGCGATCTTTGAATAGTCTGTGGTTTTCAAGATTATTATCCTCGCGCGCCGAAGGCGTCAAACTAACATACGCTTAACCTGCGAGGCGTACATTGGCGCAGTTTGTGCCGCGCGTAGCGCGAATGCACAAACTGTGACAATAGCCGAGTCGGGTTGAAGCGATTGTTATGTTCTCTTTACGATTTTACTGATTTGTTTTTTTTTGTTATTAAAAAGATTCTTTAATTTGTAATTTGTTAAGTACCTAATTGCTAATTCAATTTTATTAAGCTCAATATCGCGTTTCAGCTTTTCTTTTTCAGAGTTATTAATTAACTTTGTATCTTGATCTTCATTCCATTTATAGTGAATGTACGCATTCCTTTTATCCGAGACATCAAGGATAGTTTTTCTATGAATATCATTAAAATTGGGAAACTTTAGTATTGTCAGTAACCAGCTATATTTTGCAGATATATTTGTAGATTTAATAATTTCATTTTTAACTTTCTGTTCAATTTTATTACGTGAACAATATATATCGATTATATCATTAACCTCATGTTCAAAATATATTGCATAAAATAAATATGATAAGTCGTATTCCTCTTTTTTATAATAGTCACGTGCTATACGCAATAATGTTCTTGTGTGGTCAATGACTATTGATATTCCTTTTTTACTGCTAATTAACTCACCTTTAATCTTTTTAATTAGCTTGTTTCTATCAGTTAAATCTTCATCAGTAATTACTCCGTTAAGATATAGCCCTTCGATGGCTTTCTTTAATATCACTCTACTTAGGATATCATCTTTTCTATCTTTACTTACTATTTTGCTTTTTATCATAACAGCTCGCTTTTTAAAATTACTATTATTAACTTTTCTTATCGCGCCGAAGGCGTCGACATAACATTTGCTTAACCTGTATTTTCGTGCCCGTAGGGCTTGGCGCATTTTGTGCACCAGGAGCGCAGCGACGCACAAAATGTGCCAAAGAAAATATCAGGTTGAAGCAGTTGTTAGACTTCTCTTCGTTTTAAATAATACATTAGCATTTTGACGAAGGCAAAATGCTTTCCTGCTAATATTTATTAATCTTCTATTCCTAATAATTTCATTTTAATAATTGCTGGTTGTGTTCAGTTAACACCGCTCGCTCAATCCAGTTAGTACAATTCTGAATAAACGAAACTTGTTGTTAATTATTTTTGTAAATTCTTTAGTATTTCCTGGCCAAAACGAAAATGTGCAATGAATGAAAGAGTATTCCGTGTAGATTTCAAGTATTGAGCGTGGGCAAACTTGTTTGCCCGCGCGGTTACTTGAAATCTACAGCGTGTGTATTCAGTTTGTGACTTCATTATTTTCAGGATTGACCTGAAAATAATGAAAAATCATAATTACAGATCAACTCAGTTGTTTGCGCAACGTAAAGAAACAAGCTTCGTGAAATGACGTGCGGTCATTTAAAGAACTTCCGAAATCAGCATTGTTAAAGTCTATAATCAAAAACATCGGTTAACTATTATTATTTTGTTATCCGACTTATCTTAAATCTTAATAATTCTTATCGCCGTAGGCGTAAGTCTAACATTTGCTTAACCTGTATTTTCGTGCCCGACAGGGCTTGGCGCATTTTGTGCACCAGGAGCGTAGCGACGCACAAAATGTGCCAAAGAAAATATCAGGTTGAAGCAGTTGTTAGGCATTTTTTAATTTATTAATCCATATCTTTTATAGATGTTCTTTTTATCAATACTATTAAAAGCGTTTCTTATTTTTTCAATAACATCTAACGATATATTATTTGATGCAACCATATACAAATTTAGTTCAGCTACCGGTTTCCCAATATTAAACAATTTTTCCGCATTATACTTACTAATTATTGTTTTACTGACTACCATTGGTGCAAACCAAATCCTGGAGCGTCCATTATAAAATTTCACAAATTGTTGTTCTTCATCAGAAGGAGAAGAATCAATATTTGAAAAGCCTTTTTCAAGTAACATTTTCTCAGTGCTTGCTTTTGATCTTGTTAATATAGCTCCAGCAAGTTTAGCCTCGTCAAACGAATTGACTATTTTATCACCTGCTGGGGTAATAAATACAAAAGAATCGTTGTACACAAGATTTATCCATTGATAATTATTTTCCCTTGATTCTGTTCTTGTCAAAAGCAATAAAATTGTATTTCCTTTATCTAATATATAAATAGCACGAGCCAATGGCAGTATTTCTATTGCACTCAACTTTGTATCTACTTTTGTTCTCATTGCATTAAATAAATCAATTACAAGTCCTGTAGGTTTATCATTTTCAATGTAACAATAAGGAGGCAATTCAAAGCAAACTATATTCAATTGTTCTTGTGAATAAAAGTAACTGGAAACAATCAGTGTGAAAAACAGTATACTTATGGTTTTCATATGTAATTCCTCGTTTTAAGTATAGTATTTTCTATTACTATATGCTTAAAACAAAGCTATACTGAATTTAGAAAATAATACGATTATTATCCGCGCCGACGCAGGCGTGTGCCTAACATTTGCTTGACCTGCATTGCGTCAATTGGCGCGAAACTTGCCGAGCGAAGCGACTGCAAGTTTCGTGACAATAGCAATGTCAGGTCGAAGCAGTTGTTAGACGCTTATTTGGTTATTTTGCAAACAGAAAAGATGGATCCCACCAATAAACCCCATTCTCTTCAATATAATGATTCTTAGTTTTCAGATTCAAATAGGGAGATTGCTTTGTTGTGTAGAGGTAAATATACAAATCAGAAGCATTATGAAATATATTTGTACCTTTTCCTCCAGATAACCCGATGATTGTTTCTGGTTTTGTGATTTGTCCGATTTCTACATTAATAGTTGATAGATTTGAATATATTAGACAAATAGTATCTGTAATATCAGATCCCTTGTACTTATATGTAACATTAGATTTTACTTCAACGTATTTTCCAAAATTCCTTTGATCATTTTCATCATTTGAAATTTGAACCACTTCTGAATTATTAAAAACTGAATGTATTTGCATATTAGGATTAACTGCAATACTAATTCCGTGCTTTAATTGTTTTTCTTTTTCTGAATCTAAACTTACACTTTGAGAGTAAATGATATTTTGGTAACAAATAAGTAATGTGATCAGGATTAAAACAGAAAAACCATGCTTCTTAAATGTCATTGTGTATCTCTCCAATGATAGTAATTAAAACTCTGATTTTCATAATTAGTATAAATATTACTAGTAACAAATATTAAGTGGTTTTGTAATGATATTAATATGAGCCACATTTTATATAAGAACTGATTTATGCAGAATAAGATACAATTAATCAACAAAACACTGAGATATCGCTGTTTATTCCTCGGCCCGAAGGGTCCGTCTAACATTTGCTTAACCTGTATTTTCGTGCCCGTAGGGCTTGGCGCATTTTGTGCACCAGGAGCGCAGCGACGCACAAAATGTGCCAAAGAAAATATCAGGTTGAAGCAGTTGTTAGCTTTTTGTCTTGAATTATTGCTCCGCCTTTAATTAACCAAGATATACCAAAAGCCATTAACATAATTGACTCAAGTATTAATAACATGTGTGACTCAATCAGAAATTTATGCGATGCAAATAAGAGTGAAAATAACATACACAATAAGGCAACTAATATTATTATTCCACATATTCTATAAATAATATTCCTATAATATTTTCTTGTTTTTTTTCTTACTATCTCTTTTGATTTAGTAAACAGGAATAGTGAATTGAATGCTAGTAATGTGAAAAATAAACCAGCAGATAAATAATGGATGATGCATGTTTTTGAATTATCAAGCATCAAAAAACTAACCCTTTCATTTATTGCTTGATTATCGCAGGGAAATAAAGCTATTCCTATTCCGCAGATACCAATAACTACGGTAGTTATATTGTCTAGTAAATCATATCCCTTATATGTAATTAAGAATACTGAGAATGATATTAGTATCCCGACAAAAACATCTCTGAAATTCGTGTAATAGTGCATGCTTATTGAATCTAGTACGATAGCGTGGTTATATACATAACACCATAGGTAACACATAAAAGGTAATGCCATTCCTAATATTCCTATTAGAGTACGTAGATTCATGTATGAAATGACAATGCTTCTATTTTTGCGCATATGAAATCCTTGTGTAATAATAATGATTTCCAGTAATTTATTTTTCGCTTTGTTACTTTGTTGTCTTTTTTACTCTGCCGCGCGCGCAGCGTCGAGCTAACATTTCGCTTAACCTGCGAGGCGTATATTGGCGCAAAACTTGCCGAGCGAAGCGACTAGCAAGTTTTGTGACAATAGCCGAGTCAGGTTGAAGCAGTTGTTAGGCAATTTTTATTTTGCAGTTTTCAAAATGTATTTCATCTACTGCATTTATATTTACACCAGAACTAGATTTTAGAATTATTTCATTATCTGAATAGTGCTTATTAAAAAGGATTGGACAACTATCAAATATATCTCCAAAAACATTCTCTTTATTAATTATAATGGTTTCCAACGAATTAATATTATATTTCCCACCGTTCGATTCTATAAATTCATCATTTAATCTTCTTTTCCATCCATCTGTATTAAAATGATATTTAACAAGGAAAAAGGTTGGATACATATGATTCTCATTCAATGTTATTGTTGTGTGAGCTTTAATATTTTCTCCAATTCTATATTTTATTTTATTTTTTTCAAAATATTTATAATCAGCTTCTATTGTGTTATCAGAAGTAAAAGCAATGCCACTTAAACCAGTATAATTAGTTTTTGGAATTCCAAATCTTACTTTAAAATGAATAAACTCAATATTGAACACACCAAGATTTATACCAATACTTGAATAATCATCTGTATTGGTTAAAGGCCATGCATTCGGTAATTGAAACTTATCTACAAACGCTTTTGCATCCCTTTCTGGATTTGTGGTCTCAATCATAATATGATCTAGTTTGAACATCTTAACCTCATATATAATCTGAATATTTAGGGCTATCTGGTGTTTGGTATTTTAGAATAATTTACCGTATTATTATTATTTCTTCGCCCGCCGAAGGCGTGTGCCTAACATTTGGATAACCTGCTTTTCCGTGCCCGTAGGGCTTGGCGTTAAAATTGCCACAAAGGAGCGCAGCGACGACTGCAATTTTCATGCCAAAGGAAATGTCAGGTTGATCCAGTTGTTATGTTTTTTTTCTTCTTCTATTCTTCTGTATTTCTTCATACTATTTTTATACTAATTCTATTTGTAATTTTTGACTTATTTATTATTATTCTGTATTCTTCCAAAATATTATTGTATAAATCCTATTTCTTTTCCAATTCCTTCTTTTTTTTATCTTCTTAATTCTATATTTTGTGACTAAACCCTTTCCTTATAATATTCCACTTTAATATAGCATTTTTCGGTTAATGCTGATTCTTAGAATAAATCAAATACTAATTACCAATACATCCATATTTGCTGGAATGAATAAAATCCCATTAAAACAATGTATTAACAATAAATCGAGCCTCTTTCAAAAGTCAGGCTACATCGGGTACTTTCACATGAATAGGATACTGTATGAGCTTGATAGCGCTCAAAACAAGGACAGCGTTCATCACAACAAACTCGATCTTTTTATCTGACCGGAAACAGATTCGGTCAGGAATATGCCAATCTTTCAAGTGAGCATTCGCTCGTTCAACAGAAGAACGTACCTTGAAACGCTGTTTTTTCGCCGGATCCAGAGGGCATGCGATTCCGTTTTTTCGGGTGTGCGGGTCAATGATTGGAATGCGATTTCTCTCACGGATAAACTTGTGTATTATTTTTGCATCGTAGGCCGAGTCCATTACTGAATAGAGAAAGGTACACCGTTGCTCTGTAATCTGTTCCATCGGAATGGCTAATTGTGAATCATGAACATTTGCGCCAGTGAATAGTGCTGTTACCGGTAAACCGTAATCTGTCACATCAAGGTGAAGCTTGTATCCTTTCCAGTAGTATTTGTTTCCTTGGCTGTTAATCTTACAGCCCCACTGACATTTTTTTGATATTTCCGACAATGATTTTTCAGGACTTTGTTGCGCTTGCCTGGCTATTCGTTGCAGGGGCTTTTCTGGCCTAACCTCATCTTTTTTTGGTCTGCCGCGCTTATATTTCTTTTCTGTAGAACGATTTGTGCTCTTTGATGATTTTACTACCTTCGAGCGAACGGCGATAGCTGTTGAGTCACGACTTATGTGCCCTATCATTGAGCCGCTCAAGTTCGTTTTAATCATGTGTTCATGTGCCGTCTGCGCTGTCCCATTTTCAGCCAGCAAAGAGTGCCTTCTGGAAAATGTTGGAAGGCTGGGAACTTTTTGAAAGCCACAAAGCACGCGAAGATTTCCGTCAGCATGTAATCTGCTTCGTAGATCTTCCATAGTGTCCAATTTGAAAAAGGACTGCGCCAAGAAAGCACGGAAAAAGCAGATATTTGGATAAGCCGGTCTTCCCTTGTTTGAATGTCCTTCTGGAATTGGTATCGAACTTTCGATTCTTTGTAGAATTGCCAAAAATACTTTTTGATTGTTACTCAGATATTCCGGAAAACACTTTTGTAAGGGATATTCAACGGGTAAAAGTGTTTGCGCTCCACCGAGGATTTCTGTTATAGTTTTCATGGCAGAAGTTCTCCTGTTTTTATTTTTCTTGGTCGAAAAACATTATACAGGACTTCTGCCTTTTTCTTAACATTTACTTTCTTTCAGACTTTTGAAAGAGGCTCAATCAATTATATTTTCAAGAATCGTCGTTAAAGATATTTACTCTGTTAAGCGTCGGGTTAAGCGCTTTCTTATTATTATTTTAAATCATTTACTTTCTGTAATGTAATTATTATTTCTTACCCTTGCGAAGCAATGGACATAACATTTGCTTAACCTGCGAGGCGTAATGGCGCGATTCTTGCCGAGGAGCGTAGCGACGACTAGCAAGAATCGTGACATAGCCGAGTCAGGTTGAAGCAGTTGTTAGATTTCTTTTTTTATTGATACAACGATTCAAACTGGGTACCTTTTGCAGAATCACGATTAATAATATTAAAACGAAATCGTAAAAAAGTATTAACTGTTTCAGGATAAAAAACACAAAAACCATCATCAAATTTCCATACACATCCTTGTGCACTTTCAACTAATGGTTTACCAAGAATAGCAACATATTCATTGTAATATGCTGTCATTACTTGCTTAATATAATCACTTGGTGAAAGGATCGTGCTTCCATAATCCAATCCAATATCAACAAATATTGCACTAAGTTTATTCTGCTCATTAAACATAAATGTTATTGTTTCTGTGGTTTTTTTATCGGTATAGGTCTCATAGATATAAGTGAAATCATTGTATACAATTTTTGGATTTCCAAGTTTGTATAAAATTTCATTTTTTTCCGTTCCAAGTTGAAAATAAACAGAAGGTACATTCTCTGCAAATGTACAATATGTTGTACATAAGAGTAAAAAGATAAGTAATTTTTTCATAGAATACTCCATTTCAAAAAAAATAATATTTATAACTTTATAAATATTTCCGAATAAATCATGTGCTAAGTATTGTCATCATTTTGTTGATTTCACTGACACAAATTTCTAATGTAACAAAACAATCTTCTTTTGTTTTATTCTTAATACCTATAATTTTCATCAATTCATTTAAAAAATCTTAATTTTATTTCATCAGTAGATCATAGGCGGCTTTTAGTTCAGGAAAAAACAACCTTTAAATTAGTATTAATAATTGTTACAAGTGAAGAAATAAATCCAATACATACATTAATTACCGTACTAAGTATTATTACTCTTATAAAGTATTATAGCTTTTATCTTCACTCCGAAGGAAGTCTCAAACATAAAATAGATTTAAATCTGCTCACTTATTTCTTTGCATGCGTCTAAATTCAATGAATCTATATCATGTAGAATTGTATAAATAGTAAAATACGTCCAGTATTCACCAAAATAAGTTTTACTCTTATTATTAATGATTCTATCGTAAATACTGTCGTCAATTGATTTTATATAGTTACATAGTTTTTCTTTATTAACGATATCTTTATCATAATACTTAATAATTAATACACAAATACCTTTAATGGTATCCAAAGAATACTTCGCTTTAAAGTTATCATTTATAGTCATTTCCTTCTCCTAAAAATTAGTCAGGGACTGCGACGATCATACAACGACAATAGGCTGCAGTACATTCCTTTAATGGAAGATCTGGTACATTATTTATATCAAATATTTTATTTCCATATTTTTTTATTGCTTCGCAATCCCTTTCATCATTACAAAATGCTATACGACATTTAGTAATACTACTTTTTCTAATTTGATTTATTTCAAATTTCCTAGATGCTATTCCGAATGCTTGATGATATGAGTTTTTAAAGAAATCAACCGATGCATCATTATTAAGACCAATTACAGTTAATGTTTTAATATATCGATCACCATACTTTTTTCGACTGTTTATTTTAAGTTCTTTTTTTTGGTCTAATGATAATTGGGTTCCTTCAGTAATTGCATTAAATGGTGCATTAATGTTTTTATCGATCAGTAATTTAATACTGTTTTCATATTTTCCTGATTCTATAAGAAATTTCTTAAAAATCAGAATCGTTTCGTTATCTCGAATATTTAAATCTAACTGAGTTGCTTTATTAGGAATAATGCCAATTGAATTGGGTTTTTCCTTTTTTTTGAAAAACAATTCTAAGAAATTCATATCCTTCTCCTTTTCTGCGCCCGCAGGGTCAATCTAACATTTCGCTTAACCTGCAATTCCGGCCCGAAGGGATTGGCGCACTTTTTGCCGCGAAGCGAAAGCAAAAAGTGTGACAAAAGGAATTGTCAGGTTGAAGCAGTTGTTAGATTTTTTTTCGTTCAACAAAGTCAGAGATTTCCATTCACGTTCATACAACACGAGGTAAGAATATCAGACAAGCCCTGCCCACGAAGCGCAACATTTTTCATCTCGTAATTTCCTTGCACGTCTCGTCATTCTGAGAATCAATGTCGTTCTCCAATCATATAATCAATCAACAATGTTTGTACTTAAGCGATGAACATCAGTTCGACAATCATTGCCAAAATGAATCCATTAATGATTCTTTCAAAGTACAACGATATCTTCTTTTTACCAGATCTTTTCTTAAGCTGAGTGGTCTCATCCGATTTTGTTTTTCTATCAATCTTCCCGCGCGAAGCGCCGATCTAACATTTGCTTAACCTGTATTTTCGTGCCCGTAGGGCTTGGCGCATTTTGTGCATCAGGAGCGCAGCGACGCACAAAATGTGCCAAAGAAAATATCAGGTTGAAGCAGTTGTTGGGCACTTATCTTCATCAAACTATTCAGCATTTTAACGCAAACTAATTATTTAATACGAATTTACAAACATTTTCTGGCCAAAAAATACTATTTGCTACTATATCTTAATACCAAGAGAAGAATTCGAGAGCACTGTCCGGAAAATCAAGATTTTCCTACCAGCTGCTCTCGAATTCTTCTCTTGCGTTTACATATATAGTTCTATTCCTTTTTTTTCTTATTCATCTTTTTTTATTATTACTCTTACTTTTATTCTATTGAATTATTACTGTTATTCACTTCTTCTATTTCCGATTATTTATTAGTCTTACTGTTATTACTTTTTCTATTACCGATTATTTATTAATGTATTTATTCAGACAATTAGCAGTAAATACTAACTACCTTTTCCCGGAACCGATATTCATATCCAATAACCCTGATTTATTATGTTTTCCTTCTTCCAATATTCCTCGGCGCCGAAGGCGTCTGCCCAACATTAATTGGACTGACCGATATAAGTTGTCTGGAAACTGAAGAAATGCCGTGATTGCGGGGCGTATAAGAGTTTAGGCTGCGAGAAAGCTGGGCTTTGCAGGCGAACGGGGGGAGGAGCTTCGGGTTTGCAGGTCCGTGCCGAAACGACGTGGCCTGCAATCGGTGGATCAACGTAAATCGTGAGAGGATCAGAAAATACCGAAGCCTCGCGAAAACAAGCCACCTAATGCCTAAACTCTTGGGATGAGAAAAGCCCACAATCGCCGCGAAAAAAGCGGACAAAATGGGGAACAGTAAGCAAAAATGAACAAAAAGTTTTAAAAAATCCCAAGTTTTTCAAGATGTTATGCTGAACAGTATAACACGATATGGGGAAAGAAGGGCTACAAATTGTCGAGGGGGCTCCGAACGCCAGAGGGGCCTTTATTGAGGACATGGGTATAGATCATCGTCGTCTTGACATCACTGTGGCCGAGGAGTTCTTGCACCGTTCGGATATCGTACCCGCTTTCTATGAGGTGCGTCGCGAACGAATGGCGAAAGGTATGGCAGGAAGCGCGTTTCGTGATGGCGGCCTTGACCACGGCCTCGTGAACGGCGCGCTGCATCGTGCTTTCATCCATGTGAAAGCGACCCTCGGTGCCGGTGGTGGCATCCTTCCACCGACGATCCTGCGGGAAGACCCACTGCCAGGGCCAATCGGCCGAGGCACCGGCGTACTTGAGGTCGATCGCGCCGGGAAGGGGAACTCGGCCGAAACCCTCGGCCTTGTCGGCCTCGTAGAGGACGCGAACGCGGGCAAGGTGCTCGCTGAGTGGCTGTTTGAGGCTTTCGGGAAGCATTGTGACGCGATCCTTCGCGCCCTTGCCGTTGCGGACGAGGATTTCGGAGCGGTCAAAGTCGATATCCTGGATACGCATCGAGAGGCACTCGGAAAGGCGCAATCCCGTGCCGTACATCAGGCGGGCGGCAAGGCGCTTGTCATCCTTGAGAAGGGAAATGACCGAGCGGACTTCATCGCGGCTCATCACCACGGGAATTCGGGTGGGCTTTTTGGCGCGAATGACGGCGCCGAGCTCGTCGATAGGGCGGTTCATGACGGCGCGAAAAAGGAGAAGAATCGCGGCGAGCGCCTGATTCTGGGTCGAGGCGCTGACCTCGATATCGACCGCGAGGGCGGTGAGGAAATCGTTGATGTCGCGCTCCCCGAGAGAAGCGGGATCCTTCCCCGCGTGATAGCGGAAAAAACGGTCAAGCCAGGTGCGATAGGTTTCCCGGGTTCGCGGGCTATAGTGCTTGGCCTCGAGAAGGGCCCCATAACGTTCAGTCAACAAGCTCGCTTTCGATGGGGGCGCGGGTCGGTTTAGCGGTACTGCGGGCGATCTTGGCGGCGAAGTGGATTGTGGGGTTGGTTGGGGAGTAGATGACAGAGAGGATGGCGGAGGCACTGCGGCGCGTATGCGCGCGAACGACCGGCCTCGCTCGGGGTCGGGGAGCCGCGGGCGGGCGTCGGGCAGGGTTGTGGCGCGGATTTCGGCGGGTTGGAATTGCCCGGGGATATTCTTGAAGGCGAGGGACTTGAGGAAGGGCTCCGGATCGGGCACGTGTACCGGGTTGCAGGATTTTAAGAGGGGCATGCGGGATATGTCTTGGGACGAAACCGCGCCTGAGCGCAAGAGGGCCGAGAAGAGCTCGTTACGACGAGTGGGTGTATCGTTCGTGCGCCAGAGGCGTTCATCGGGGTCCCACCTGCAGTGGATGGATTTAAGGGCCGCGATGACACGCTCGTTAAAGGGAAATTTTATAGTGAGGCTGTTATTGTCGCCCGCGGCGATATGGATGAACATGCTCTTGTTATAGGGAAAAAAACGGAATATGGCCGGGTATGGGACGATTTTTGCGCGTTTCGTTGACTTGTGGGGGTGGCGGAAAAGCCCGGAGGCCGTCGGACTATACCTACCGGTAGGTATACTGGGCGAGCTATACAGGCGTAAGATTCAAGGAAAAGCGGTTTCTCCTCCGACGGGCGAGGACTTTGGAGCCAGGGGGAGCCGCGGAGATGGCGCGAGCAAAAAGGGTTCAGCAGTTGAGGAATGAGTTTTATGGCGCTTCCCCTCACAGGTTTTATTGTGACAAATCGATATTTTTAGTACTATACTGATGTTCTCAGATTCATGATCAAGGGAGATACGCATGCACACGATCCTTGAGAAAAAGCGGTTTTCGGAAGAGGTGTTTTTCCTGCGCGTGAAGGCGCCGGAAATTGCGCGGAACAGGCGGGCGGGGCAGTTTGTGCTCGTCCAGATTGATATTGATTTTGGCGAGCGCATTCCGCTTACCATCGCGGACGCGAATGCGGACGAGGGGTGGATTGCGCTTGTGTTCCAGACAGTCGGCTCGACGACACACAAGCTGGCGCAGAAAGAAGTCGGGGACGACATCGAGGCAATCCTCGGGCCGCTCGGGAGACCGACGCATATCGAGAAGGTCGGCACTGTCGTGTGCGTGGGCGGCGGCATCGGAGTCGCCCCCCTCTATCCGATCGTGAAGGCGCACAAGGAAGCGGGCAACAAGGTGATCGCGATCATCGGCGCGCGGACGAAGGACCTTTTGATATTCGAGGATGAAATGCGCGCGGCTGCGGACGAGGTGATTGTCGTGACCGACGACGGCTCGTACGGGAGAAAAGGCCTCGTCACGGAACCGCTCAAGGAACTGTGCGCGTCGGCGACGCCTCCGGCGGAAGCCGTCGCGATCGGGCCGCCGGTAATGATGAAATTCTGCGCGGCGACGACGAAGCCGTTTGGCGTTCACACCGTCGTGTCCCTCAATACGATCATGATCGACGGCACCGGCATGTGCGGCGGCTGCCGCGTGACGGTGGGCGGGAAGACGCGGTTTGTCTGCGTTGACGGCCCCGAGTTCGACGGGCACGAGGTCGACTTCGACAACATGATGCTCCGCATGAAGGCGTACAAGGCGCGCGAGGAACTTGACCACAAGAGGTGCCACCTCGAGATGGAAGCCGAGAAGGTCGGCGATCCGGATGCGAAGGCGGAAGCTTCTGGCGCGAAGGCGGGGGTGACGAAATGAGCCACAAAACAAAGGAAGAATTGGGACGTGAGGCCTCGGGCCTCTGGGCGTCCCTGAAGGATACAGTGCTTACGCCGAAGGACCGGATGGCGATTCCGGCGCAGGAGATGGCGGCGCGTGAGCCACATTCGCGCGCGCGGGAGATGGGAGAGGTCGCCCTCGGGTATACCGAGGATCAGGCGCGGGTCGAAGCCGCGCGGTGCCTTCAGTGCAAGAATCGTCCCTGCGTCGCGTCGTGTCCGGTCGCGGTTCCTATCCCGGAGTTTATCGCATGCGTCGAGAAGGGCGAGTTCAAGAATTCGGTTGACGTGATCAAGACCACCAACCTTCTTCCCGCTATTTGCGGTCGTGTGTGTCCGCAGGAAAAGCAGTGCCAGAGCACGTGCACGCTCGGGAAGGCGCTGAAAAATGTCGACAAGGCGGTTGCTATCGGCCGGCTCGAGCGGTTCGTCGCCGACTGGGAGCGCGAGAATAATCTCATCACGACGCCCTCTGTCGCGAAGGCGACGGGAAAGCGTGTCGCGATCGTCGGGTCTGGACCGGCAGGACTTACGGTCGCAGCCGATGTGCGGCGCGAGGGTCACGAGGTGACGGTATTCGAGGCTTTCCACAAGACCGGCGGCGTCATGGTCTACGGGATTCCGGAATTCCGGCTCCCGAAGGCGATCGTGCAAAAGGAAGTCGAGGTTCTCAAGTCCATGGGAGTCGTCTTTCGTACGAACTTTCTCGTCGGCCGGACCGAGACGCTCGCGGAGCTTCTTGACCGCGAAGGGTTTGACGCGGCCTTCGTCGGCACCGGCGCGGGGCTTCCGAAGTTCATGGACATTCCCGGGGAAAACCTCATTGGCGTGTTCAGCGCAAACGAATACCTGACGAGGGCGAACCTCATGAAGGCATACGATACCGAGAAAGCCGCGACGCCGCTTTTTCCTGCCCGCGTGGTCGGGGTCGTCGGCGGCGGTAACGTCGCGATGGACGCGTGCCGCATGGCGCTCCGGCTCGGGGCGGAGAAGGTGTACTGCGTGTACCGGAGAACCCGGGACGAGATGCCCGCGCGCGCGGAAGAAATCGCGCACGCCGAGGAAGAGGGCGTCGAGTTTCGCTTTCTCCAGAATCCGACCCGCATTCTCGCGGACGCGGAGGGAAAGGTCCGCGCGGTCGAGGTGCTCGACTACGAGCTTGGGGAACCCGACGCGTCCGGCAGGCGGAGTCCTGTCGCGAAGGCGGGAACCGAGCACGAGATTCCCGTTGACGCGATGATCATCGCGCTCGGGAACGAGTCGAATCCGCTGATGGCGCAGACGACCGAAGGCCTCGACGTTACCAAGCGCGGCAACATCATCGTCGACGACGAGCAGCGGACGAGCATCGCGCGCGTGTGGGCGGGCGGCGACATCGTCCTCGGCGCGGCGACCGTCATCCTCGCGATGGGCGAAGGCAGAAAGGCCGCGAAGAGCATCAATGAGTATTTAGAGAGCAATAAGAATTAAGGAATGTTCGCAAAATGCATTGTACCAGGATAAATGGACGGTGCGTGCTGCGCGCCAGGGACGGCGCGCGAGAAGCCACCCGGAGAATCCCTTCAAGGGATTCTCCGATGTCGGTTATTTTGCAGGAAGGCAAAATGGCCGACTGAGTATCAATGAGTATTTACAAGGTAAGTAGTAGAACGCTGGCCCATCAATTCACGTTACGGCAGACCTAACGAAAACGGTGCATGCTGCGCGCCACGGAAGGCGCGCGATAAGCCACCCGGAGAATCCCTGCAAGGGATTCTCCGATGGCAACGGTTTTGCAGGAAGGCAAAACCGTTGCCTGAGTATCAATGAGTATTTGGCGGGGAATAAGTAGTAACGGAAAAGCGTAAGACTTGCCGTTGTATGATAGACGGATGGTGCGTGCTGCGCGCCACGGACGGTGTGTGCGGTTTTGCCGGTCAGGGCAAATCCGCACACGCTTTTTTTTTGCTTCCGTGAGCGGTATACTCTTTTCCTATGGAAGATCATCCGGATATTCTTGAGCAGTTCGCGGCGACGCGGTATGACTGGGGTCCGTGTCCGTACGGGAGGTCCGGAAACCAGGTCGTGAACGCGTTCGCGTGCGAGCGTCTTGACAGTGCCCTCTATGAGCGCGCGCTCGCGCTCGGGTGGAGACGTTCGGGGATGATTTTTTATCGCAACAGGTGTCCTTTGTGCGATGCGTGCGTGCCGCTCAGGGTTGACGCGGGGCAGCTTGTGGCAACGAAGAGTCAGCGGCGCGTCTCGCGCTTGAACGCGGATCTTTCGGTCAGCGCGGGAATCCAGGAATTCACCGAAGAGGACTATGCGCTTTTCTCGCGCTATCTTTGTGCCCGGCACGGTGTGGGCCGGGAAGGGTTTACCCGGGAAGACTATCGGCGCTCGTATATCGAGTCACCGGTCGAAAGCGCAATCGTGCGATACCGCAAAAGCGATGGTTCCCTTGTGGCATTGAGCTTTCTCGATGTTTTGCCCGACGGGCTTTCGAGCGTGTACTTTGCGTTCGAGCCGGAGGAAGGGCGGCGGAGCCTCGGCGTTCATTCGGTGTTCGCGGACTCAAGTCTTGCGTGCGGGCTCGGGAAACGGTGGTACTATCTCGGCTTCCGGGTGGCGGGATGCAAGAAAATGGAATACAAGGCGCACTTCGCGCCTCATGAGATAGCGGCGGGCGGCGCCTGGCGCGCGGTGTAATATCGGGGAGGAATGGCATGGTGTTTGAATTCGGCTTGAGTACCCGGCGGGAAGGATTTACCGACGTTACCGAAAAAATCCGCGAGGCAATCGCGAAGAGCGGGGTCGACGAGGGCCTCGCTGTGGTGTTTTGCCGGCACACGACCGCGGGGATTACGATCAACGAGAACGCCGATCCCGATGTCGTGCACGACATGCTTCTGGGGCTCAGCCGCGCCTTTCCCGATCGCCCGGAATTCCTTCACGCTGAGGGGAACTCGAGCGCGCATCTCAAGGCGTCGTGCGTCGGGTCGAGCGTTACGGTGATCGTCCGGGACGGCAAGCCCGTCCTCGGAACCTGGCAGGGCATCTGGTTTTGCGAGTTCGACGGTCCGCGGGACCGTCGGTTTCTCGTGCAGGTTGTTACAGGCTGATTCAGGAGAGCTTGAGGGAATCGGCGCGCGAGTAGTCGAGCTCGAGTCCCGCGTTTTTCGCGAGGCGGCCCATGCAGCCGGCACAAGCGCCCGTCTGCTCGGTGAGGCACCGCTTTCCCGGATAAATTGAATATTTTTTTTTTACCGATACGGGCGAAAAGTTCGGCATGACGACGTTCGCGCCCGCGCGGAGCGCGTCGACGCGGTAATCCCTGTCCATGCTGCCGAGCGCGGTAGTGGCGGGAAGCCACGCGTTTCGCGTGACGATTCGGGTAAGCGCGACCGCGTTGAGCGTGGCATCAGCTGTTCCCGCCTGCGCGCCCCGATACGGCGTGTCCGGATGCGGGATGAAGGGACCTATGCCGATCATGTCGAAGTCTCGCGACGAGAAGAAGAGTATGTCGCGCGCGATGTGCTCAAGGGTTTGTCCGGGAGGCCCGATCATGATGCCGCTTCCCGTCTGGTAGCCGAGGGCGCGAAGGTCGTCGAGGCAGGCGAGGCGCGTGCCCAAGGTGCGGCCCTCGTGGAGCGCGGCGTAGAGTTCTGGACTCGAGCTTTCGACGCGCATGAGGTAGCGGTCTGCTCCCGCCTCGCGCCACAGGGCGAAATCTTCGCGCGGGCGCTCGCCTGCGGAGACCGTGATCGCCATGTCGTACTTTTCCTTGATCGCGCGGATCACCTTTTCCAGAAAGGGGGCGGGAGTGCGGTCTTCTCCCGACTGGAGGACGATCGTCTTGATGCCCGCCTTGAAGATGAGCGCGGCGCATTCGAGTATTTCGCTTTCGGTGAGCCGGTAGCGCTCGGCGTTTGCGTTGTTTCTGTTAAGTCCGCAATAACGGCAGTCATTCGCGCAATAGCTTGAAAACTCGACGAGACCGCGAAGCACCATGCGCCTTCCGCATTCGCCGTCGCGGATTTCCGCGGCTACTCGGTACAGTTCCGCGGTTTCTTCCGCGCCCCGCTCGTCGAGGATGCGCGAAAAATCGGCGATGAGCGCCGCTTGCGCGCTTTCATTGATGTACGCGTCGGGCAGCTGTGACGGCACCGATGACGGCAGCGATGACGTCGTGTTGTTTTTATCTTTTCTCGCCTTCGCAGCTTCAAGGCCGAAAGCGACCGCGCGCGCGAGCGACGCGGAAAAATCCTTGTTTATCATGCATTCCCCTTTGCCTTCGCGTAGGCGTCGAGCGCCGCAGGGAAGGGAGAGAGCGTCCGCTCGATGACTCCCTGAAGCGCGGATATCGCCATTCCGTAATTCGTTACCGGGACGCCTGCGGCGCGCGCCTTTTCGATTCGCCAGAGCATCTCGCGCCTCGTGAGCGTGCAGCCGCCGCAATGGATGATCACGCGATACTTCGCGAGGTTATCGGGCCAGTCACGTCCGGCGCAGTGGTCGACCTCGACGCCGGAGCCGGTGTACTGCCTGATCCATCGCGGGATCTTGACGCGGCCGATGTCGTCCTCGAGGGCGTGGTGCGTGCACGCTTCCGCGACGAGCACCCGGTCTCCGCTGCGGAGCGTCGCAAGCGCCGCGGCTCCTTCTGCCATCCGAACGATGTCTCCCTTGAAGCGGGAGAAGAGAATCGAGAAGGTGGTAGCGGGAATCTCCGGCGGCGTGTCGGCGACCATCTTGAGCGCGATTTGGGAGTCGCACACGACGAGGTCGGGAGGAGAGGAGAGGCGGTCGAGGAAGGCGCGATATTCTTTTTCCTTGACGACGGCAACTGCGGCATCGGCGTCGAGCGCGTCGCGGATCGCCTGCACTTGCGGGAGGATGAGCCTGCCCTTCGGCGCCTGGAGGTCGATCGGAACGATGAGGACGGCGAGCGGAACGCCTTTTCCCGAAGGGAGGAGGTCTCCGAGGATTGCAGGGGGCTCGAGAAAGTCGTCGGGCGCGGCTTCGAGAAGGACGCGCTTGAGGGAAAGGATAAAGTCTTCGCGACTTGCCTTGCTTTCCCGGGCGCGTGAGGCCGAGCACTCGATGACGCGAGACGTCTTCGCGCGAAGAAAATCAAGCCATTCGGGAGAAGGGGTGGCGACGTCGGTTTTGTTGACGATGAGGACAAGCGGAGTTTTTTGCGCGTCCGCGAGCGAGGCGAGAGACTCTTCGTAGTCGGTCCAGACGCCCGCTTCGAGAACGAGGCACGCGACGTCCGAGGACGCGAGCGCTTCGCGTGTTTTTGCGATGCGGAGTTCTCCGAGGCCCGACTCGTCGTCGATTCCCGCGGTGTCGAGGAAGGTGACGGGGCCGAGGGGGAGGAGTTCCATGCTCTTCCGCACGACGTCCGTCGTCGTTCCCGCGACGGGAGAGACGATGGCCGTGTCCTGGTCGACGATGAGGTTGAGGAGGCTCGACTTGCCGGTGTTTGTCCGGCCGAAAATTCCTATGTGGAGGCGGAGCGCCTTTGGTGTCTCGTTCATTCAGTGTTTCCTTTTTGCCGCACCGATTCCGGAAAGCCGAGCGCTGAAAGTGCGTCGCCCGAGAGCACGCGGTCGACAAGGCTTTTCCCGAGCTTTGCCTCGAGGAACTGCCGGACGGTCAGGCCGCTCGCGGGGTGTGAACTTTCGGCGGCGTGTGATCCATGTGATTCGTGATATTCTTCGAGGAGCGCTTCCGCTCCGGCATAGCCGATGTAGGGAAGAAAGGCGGTGACGATGACCGGGTTCGCCCCGAGCGTTGCCGCGCAGCGCGCTTCGTCGGCGGTGACGAGATTCACGCAGGTGGCGAGCGACAAGGAAGACGCGATGATCAGGTCGAGGGACTCCAGAAGAGAGTCCGCGACGAGGGGAAGGTATTCGTTGATCTGGAGCGTTCCGTGCGCGGCCGCTGTTCCGACGAGGGTGAGGCTTGCCTGAGCGCGCATGCCTGCCTGGATGACGGCTTCGCAGACGACTGGGTTAACCTTTCCCGGCATGATCGAGGATCCCGCCTGTATCGCGGGAAGCGCGATCTCGCCTTCATGGGCGAGCATCCTGAGGTCGCGCGCTTCCTTGATAAGGTTCGACGCGAAGGCGGAGAGAATCCCCGCGATCTCGACGAAGCTGTCCGCGTTTGCGGTTGCGTCGACGAGATTTTCCGCGCGGGCGAGCGGGTAGCGGGTGAGGTCGCGCAGGCGGTCGGTGACGCGGAAGATGTAGTCTCTCGGCGCGGCGAGTCCCGTCCCGACGGCGGTGCCGCCGAGGTTGACGCTCCGGATCCGCTCCTCGCACTTGAACGTTCTCCACCGGTCGCGGCCAGTGGCCTCGGAGAAGGTGGAGAAAATCGCGCCGAGCGTCATCGGGACGGCGGCCTGAAGCTCTGTCCTTCCCGTTGTGACGATATGCGAAAATTCTTTTTCTTTTTTCTGGAAGGCGCCCTGCAGCGTTTCTGCCGCTCTTGCCGCCTCGCGGATTTTTCCGATGAGCGCGACGCGGAGCGCGGTCGGGTAGGTGTCGTTCGTTGACTGGTGAAGGTTCACGTGGCCGAGGGGATCGACGCTTCCCTCGGCGGAAGAGCCGGGCTCAAGTGCGAGTATCGCGTTTGCGCGGTTCGCGATCACCTCGTTCAGGTTCATGTTCGTCGAGGTTCCCGCTCCACCCTGGAGGGCGTCGAGAGTGAACCACTCGTCGAGAGAGCCGGAGGCGACCTCGTCGCACGCGCGCTCGATGGCGGCGGAGCGGACGGGGTCAAGATAGCGCGACTCGCGGTTCGCGATCGCGCACGCCTTCTTGACGAGGGCGTACGCGTGGATGAGGGCGGGATGCGTCTGTCTTCCCGATATGCGGAAGTTTTCGCCGGCCCGGATAGTGTTGATTCCCCGGAGGTCGGCGGCTTCTATCTCTCGCTCACCGATGAGGTCGCGCTCAATGCGAGTCGCCCTCCCGGCAGCGTGTTTTGTTTTGTCGTCGCCCATGGCCTTCCTCCCGTCAGAAATATAGGTCCCGTTCGCCTTTGAGAATCCGGTCGCGCGCCTTTACGAGATGGTCCCACATGGGTTCCGAGAAGTCGGCGGGAACCCGCGCGCGGATTTCGCCCATTTCGCGGTCGATGATCGCGTCTCCGATTTTCTTCGTCTCGGGAGAGGCGAAGTCTTCGAGCCATTCCTGGAAGGTGAGTACTGCGTTGAGTTTGCAAAAGCAACCCTCGCGGCCGGAGCCGAGTGCGTCCATGATTTTTTTGCCGGTTCTGCCGCAGCGGTAGCCTGCGGTGCAGAAGGACGCGATGTGTCCCTCGGCGGCGAGTTCTCTGATGATTTCGTCGAGGCTTCTCGTGTCGCCGAGAATGAACTGCTGGGTTTTCTCGCGCTGGTCGTGGGCCGAGAAAGCTTCCGTATATGCGCCGATGCCGACGCGCGTGTCGGCGTCGCGCTGGGTGATGATGTCGAGGAGCGAGCGGATCATCTCGGGTTTTTCGCGGTTGGTCACGATGAGTCCCGCGTAGGGAATCGCGACGCGGATACACGCGACGAGATAGCGGAAGTCGTCGTCGCTCACCCAGTTCTTAACCCAGGAGAAATCGGTGTCGGCCGCGGGTTCGAGGCGGGGAACGGAGACGGTGTGGGGGCCGAGTCCGAAGCGGCGCTCGAGATCGCGCGCGTGCGCGACGAGTCCCATCACCTCGAACTTCCAGTCGGCGAGGCCGAAGAGGGCCCCGACGGCGACGTCGTCGATTCCGGCGTCCATCGCGCGGTGAAGGGCGTAGAGCCGCCAGGCGTAATTGCCCTTGAGCGAACCTTCGGGATGCACGGTGCGGTATGCTTTTTTGCTGTAGGTTTCCTGGAACACCTGGAAGGTTCCGATTCCCGCTTCCTGAAGTTTTTTCATGTCCGCTATCGGCAGCGGCGCGGCGTTGACGTTGACGCGCCGGATCTCGCCGACGCCGTTTCTTACTTTCATTTTGATCGTGTAGACGCGCTTCATGCAGTCGGCAATGTAGTCCGCGCCCGTGTCGGGGTGCTCGCCGAATACGAGGACGAGCCGCTTGTGGCCGATCTTTCCGGCGAGGATGCGCGCCTCGGCCTCGACTTCGTCGATTGAAAGGACGCGGCGTTCGATGGAAGCATTGTCGCAGCGGAAGCCGCAGTACTTGCATGCGTTGACGCATTTGCTGCCGCAGTACAGCGGCGCGAAGGTGACGACGCGGTTGTCGTACACCTTGGTCTTGATTTCCTTCGCCGCCTGGAATACCTCGGCGCGGAGCGCGGGGTCGGTGACGCTTACGAGGGCGGCAACGTCCGAGGCGTCCATGAGCTTGATGTCGTACGCTTTTTTGAGGATCGCGCGCACGCGCTCGGGAGAAGCCGCGCGGTTTTTTTCGAGGTCAGCCTCGATCGCCTCGTCGTCGACAAAGTCTTTGCCGTCGATGAGGTAGCGGTCGATTTCATCCTGCTTGATGAGGTTCTTCTGCCAGTCGGCGATCGTGATTTTGCGGGGGGTATTTTCGTCTTTCATGGTCTTTCTCCTTAGGGGTTTGCTTTGAGGTTATGCTCGGGGGTCAGATTTTAGCGAGTGTTGATTTGACGGTCACGCCGGGGATCAGGCCGAGCTTGCCGGTGAGCGAGCCGATCTGGTCCGTCGACGCGTCGACGATGAGGGTGATGATGTTGAGGTCACGTTCGTGATACGGAAGCCCCATGCGTCCGATGACGATGTCCCCGAACGCGGTGAGTGCGTCGTTGACGAGACTTGCGGTGTCTTTTCTCTGTTTGATGATGATGGCGACTACGCCGACTGCGCGGGTATCCATTCTGTATCCTCCTCAAGATTCGCTCATCGCGCCTGCCTGGAGGACTGAACGGTTTTCCGCGCGACTCGGCTCTATGGGCGTCGCACCCGGAAAAGGGAAGACGCGAAGGAGGGCATGCGGGAAAAAGCATCCGGTCCCTTGGCTTCAGACTGGAGTCGAACGTTCGAAAATCATTATCGAACTGACTCTATCCTGACCGCAGGCGGTATATCCAAAAGATACTGTATCGTTAAAAAAATATCAATAGAAATGAAGGAAGTATCACGAAAGATTTACGCGCTTGATTTCGTTTCCGCCCAGGGTTTTCAGGGCAACGTAATTTTCCTCGATGATCGCGTAGCCCGGCTCGCTGCCCCCCTTCGGGATGCTCGGGGAACCCGGATTGAGGAGGATAAAGCCGTTTCGTTCTTCGAGTACGGGAATGTGGGTGTGCCCGGAAATGAAAATGTCGCCGGAGAGAAGCGGGGGGAGATTTTGCTCGTTCCACAGATGCCCGTGGGTGACGAAGCAGCGCCTGCGTCCGGTGAAGAACATCAGGTAGTCACCCGCGCAGGGGAACTCGAGAAGCATCTGGTCAACCTCGCTGTCGCAGTTGCCGCGAACCGCGAGGATGCGGATCTTTCGCGCGTTGATCAGCTGCGCGGCTTTCTGGGGATCGTATCCTTCGGGGATAGCGTTGCGCGGGCCGTGGTTCAGGTAGTCGCCGCAGAGGACGAGATACTCGGCCTTTTCCTGCTCGAAGGCGCGCATTGCGCGCTCGAAGGCGGTGGCCGAACCGTGGATATCTGACAGGATAAAAAATTTCATGGGTTTTGTTTCTCTCCTTATTCCGTTCTGCTTTCCGATTCCCGGAGAGCCTGCATGATAAAGTCTCCGTAGCGCTCCGCCTTGACTTCCCCGATCCCGAAGACGCCGAGGAGTTCAGCCTTGCCGCGCGGGTGTTTTATCGCGAGATCCTCGAGCGTTCGGTCCGAGAAAATGACGTACGGGGGGACGGCTGCGGCTTCCGCGAGACCCCGCCGCATTCCCTTGAGAGACGCGAGAATTTTCAGCTCGTCGGGATTGAGATCTTTCGATTCCGCCTTGGGCGCTTTTTTCGGGAACTTGAGCGCGCCCTCAGTCGAAAGAGTTCCGCGAGCGGTCTTCTCACGCGAAAGAACTGCGGTAAAGGGGAGCCGGATAGCCTCGCGGTTTGAAAGGGCCTCGCGCGCCTCGCGGGTGAGCGAGAGCACACCGTACTCGTCGTCCTTTGCAAGATACCCCGCCTCGACGAGAAGCCGCGCGAGCTCGAACCAGTCGTCCTTGTCGAGTTCGCGTCCGATGCCCCAGGTCGAAAGTTTGTGGTGCCCGTTATCGACGATGCGCTTTTGCCGGGAGCCGAGGAGGATGTCGACGACGTACGCGGCGCCGTATCGCTCGCCGGTTCTGACGCAACAGGAAAGAAATTTTTGCGCGGGGGTTGTCACGTCCGTGTCGACAGCCTTCGGCTTTGAGCACACGTCGCAGCAAACGGTCCCGGCGGATTCAGCCTCGCCCTGGCTTCCGGCAAGGGCTTTCGTCGGCTCCCAGGCTTCTCCAAACCAGGCGAGAAGGACCTTCCTTCTGCAGGTGCGGGACTCTGCGTAGTCGGTCATCGCCTTGAGGTGGGCTTCGGCTTTTTTTGTCTCGCTCGCCGATTTGTCTTCCATGAAAAACCGGATCTTTCTCGTGTCGCCGTAGCCGTAAAAAAGGATTGCTACCGCCGGCAGTCCGTCGCGCCCCGCGCGCCCTATTTCCTGATAGTACTGCTCGGGGCTTTTGGGGAGGTCAAAATGGATGACGAAGCGCACGTCGGGCTTGTTGATGCCCATGCCGAAGGCGACGGTCGCGACGATGATCCGCGTCTGGTCTCGCAGGAACTTTTCCTGGTTGCCTTTTCGCGCGTCGTCGGAAAGGCCCGCGTGGTAGGGCAGCGCCGCGTGCCCGCGCGAGACGAGCTCCGCGGTGAGGTCGTCTACCTGCTTTCGCGAAAAGCAGTACACGATGCCCGCGCCTTCGGGGTTTGCCTGGAGGAACTCGAGAATCTGGTGCACGGGCGTTTTTTTCGGTCGCACTTCGAGGAAGATGTTCGCGCGGTTAAAGCTCGCGACGAATTCCGCGGGGTTTTCGAGGCGGAGGTTTTTCTTGATGTCGCGCCTGACTTGCGCGGTCGCGGTCGCGGTGAGCGCGAGACAGACGGCGTGCGGGAAAAGCGCGCGGATTTCGGCGAGGGCGCGGTACTCGGGCCTGAAGTCGTGGCCCCAGTCGGAGATGCAATGCGCCTCGTCCACGGTAAAGCAGTCCACGCGAACGCCGGAAAGGAGTTCCTGCACGCGCGCGGTCACGAGGCTTTCGGGCGCGAGATAGAGAAGCTTGATCTCGAGCGAGCGGACGCGCTCCATGTTGGCGCGCCAGGTTTCGCGATCGAGGGAACTGTTGAGAAGGAGGGCGGGAACGCCCGCGGCCTCGAGCTGGGAGACCTGGTCCTGCATGAGCGCGATGAGCGGGGATACGACGATGGTGAGTCCGGGAAAGACGAGGGCGGGTACCTGGTAGCACAGGGATTTTCCGCCGCCGGTGGGCATGATCGCGAGCACGTCGCGTTTTGCGAGCACCTCGCGGATGATCTCGCTCTGGAGCGGGCGGAACGAGTCGTATCCGAAGACTGCCTTGAGTACGGACTCGGGCGTTTGCTGTGTCTGTTCCGTGAGTGCGGTGGCCATACGGTGAATATTACACGAAATGTGTCGTTTTGGAGAGTGCCCGCCCCGCGTTAAAGGGCCGCCTCGGTCCTAAGAGGCCGCCCCGGCCTCAGGGCGCAGGGGTTGCGTAAAAACCGTCAGTAGCGCGGCATGAGGTCGATGGCGAGCCCTGAGCCCAGGATGATGACGGGGATCGCGATACCGATTCCCGCATGCGCCGCTCCGTATGCGACGACTTCACCGTGATTTCCCTTGTCGAGGGCGTTGGTCAGAAGGAAGCCGAGGATGACGTCGGTTGCCATGAGGCCCGCGTGGACGAAGAACGCGTTCCGGTGGATCCGTCCCGCCAGCGATGGCTTGACTCCCTTTTTCATCATGCTGATGCCCGTCGCCGCGTCGAAAAGATAGAGCGTTTCGCCCGTCGCGACCAGTCCTACGTGCGTCCAGCGGAGCGCCTGGCCGTCTGCCCATTCCTCGTGGATGATTATGCCGCAATTTTCATCATCACCGTCGCCAGCTTCGCCATTTTCACCGCCTTCGCCTGCGTCGCGCCGTGCGTGGGAGCGGTCCATGAGGTCAATAAAGCGGATAGCGCCGACGACACCGCCGGCAAGGAGAAGTCCGCCCGACGTATAACCGAGTATCCGGTGCGTATTGACGGTGGTCGGTATTCCGAGGAAATTCGGATTTAACTTTTTTCCGCCGCTCGCCGTCGCGCCCGTGGCGGCGTCAATGTCGTCCCCCGGGCCCGTTTCCTCGTCCGCCATGAGGACCGTCATCTCGGCAAAACCCGGAAGCGCGGTTTCCTCAAGCGTCGCAGCGCTTTTTCCGGACGATGAGGGCGACCCGGACGAACGGTCCCTGGCCGAAAGCGGGGCAAGCGCGAGGAGCGCGAATATGAGAGCGGTGAAGGCAAAAGGCAAAGGTTTACGTATTGTCATGGTGCCTTGAAGTATCGTGCTAACTGAAACGAAATTCAATCGGTATGACGCGGGATTTCCCGCCTTCTATGCTTGTGCGGAAGCGTTCCCCTTTTCCGCGAGCTCGTTGTAGAGCCGTACGAACTCTGCGTTCGGGATGTTTCCCTCGCTGTCGAGGCACAGCTCCTCGCGGATACCGTTTACGAAGAACATCTCGTACTTTTCATCGTTTTTCACGGCGACGATCCCGCGGCTCTCGCACGCGAAAAAATCCTTGATGAGCTCGTACGTGTTCCGGGAAACATTGATGCGGTTTGCCGCGCTGTACTTTTCCATTCGCGAGGCGGTGTTGACCGTAGAGCCGAAGATGTCGTACGAGAACTTGAGGCTTCCGAGCACGCCCGCGATGACGGGTCCGGTGTGGATGCCGACGCGGAGTTCGAACGAGAGCGTGCTCTTTCCTTCCCCCGAGTCTCGCCTGACGAAATCGAGAAAGTCGAAAGCCGCAAGCACGCAGTCGACCGCATGGGTCGGAATGGTGGCGTCGAGCCCGCCGGCGAGCATGTATGCGTCACCGATCGTCTTGATCTTTTCAAGCCGGTATTTTTTCGTGATGAAGTCAAAGTACGAGAAGTACCGGTCAAGGGTCGAGATTATCGGCTCCGCGCCGATTCCCGTCGTGCGCTGGTTGAAGGAGACAAAGTCCGCGAAGAGGACCGAGACCCCCTCGTAGCTCACCGGTTTTGTCGAGCCCGAGTTTTTCAGTTCCTGCGCCACCGCGCGCGGGAGAATGTTGAGCAGGAGTTCTTCGGATTTTTTCTTCTCTCCCGAAAGCTCGTCGGACTGGAGAAAGTCCTGCCTGATATAGTACTCGCGGGAATAACCGGCGAGTACGCCCAGGGTGCTGAACGCCCCGATGATATAGAAAGAAAAAACGAGATCTTCCCGCCCGAGCTTGAGGACGAAAACGCAGATGGCAGTTGAGACAAGGAGGTCAATTGCGAGAAAGATGAGCGCCTGGGTAAACCGGAGGGTCGAGAAGGTAAGCGGAAATACGATGACGATCGCGGTAATGACTGCGTAATAGAGGGGCGGGAAATTTCCGAACGAGACGAGGATGATATGCCCGATCTGGGTTCCGATGAGGATGAAGACCGACCAGAGCTCGATCCTTCTTTTGCTTCGCTTGGAAAGCCACAGGCACGCCATGATGAAAATGGGGGCGACGATGAGCCTGATGACGGCGGACAGCAAAAAGGATTCCGGCGCGACGACGTAGTCGAGAAAGGCGAATCCTGCATAGAGGCCGAGGCCAAGGATAAACCCGAACCGCGATTGATCAAGGGTTTTTTTGATGTTGCGGATCCGGAAGAGTTTTTCCAGTCTCGGATCGTTAAACGAGAGAGCATGGGGGTCGTGCCCGCGGCTGTTGTCGGTCATGAAAAAGAGTATAACACCGTTTTGCGGCAAGGCGCGTAACGTTTCGCGCGCATTTCAAAAATCTTCCGCTTTACAAGTGCGGAATAATCGCGCATCCTTATTGTCAGTATGAATGTACGCATGCGCCATCCCGGTCTGCAAATCGCCATCGCCCTGGCACTCGCTCCGTTTTCGCTCGCCGCGGAAGTGACGGTCAGCCTCACGTTACCAACGTTCGACTCGCACCTCGCCCCGCTCGTATCCGCGCTCGAGTCTGAGTCCTCCGTTCTTGTCGATGAGATAAATGACTCTCTTTCAGGCGCGATGACGGAAAAGCCGGCTCTTATGGGCGGTATGGGTAAGGCCGCCGCGTGGGGCTCGATTGTGCCGAGATCTCTTGGAGGGCCGTGCGTCCCGTCGATCGACTTTGGTTTTGATTGCGCGATCTACGCGAAACCCCTGGATCGCCATATCAAATTTTTGGTTGCGGATATGGATGAATCTTCCGACGAGCCTGTCGGCGCCGCAGTTCAGCCTTTCGTAATCGTCGCGAAATATCCCCTTGATCGGTGGTTTCCCCGGTATTACGCCGGCGCATCTCTCGGCCTCATGGCTTTCGATGCCGAAAAATACCGCATGCGGACTTTTTCCACAGGGCTTACTCTCGGGTACCGGTTTCCGGGTTCCACGAAAGGTGCGCTCGTTTGGCATGGGGTTTCACTCGAGTGCGGCGCGGATTTCACCTGTTCCAATTTTGGCATGAAGTTTCGTCCGGGCCGTGTCTCGCAGGACGTAACGCTCGACGAGGACGGGTCCGGCCCCCTTGATTCGTTTACCTCGACGCTCTCGGTTAGTCCCGAGGTTTTAGCCGAGCTCAAGACTCAATCATTCGCCCTTACCGGGGGCGTGTCTTCGGGGGTTACGGTTATCGACGCGTTCTCGCTCTTTTGCGGCGCGGGCCTTACCGTTTCCCTGTCGCGCTCGGAGTTATCGCTTGAGTCCAAAGACGATGTGACGATATCGGGGCATCTTGCCGATCTCGCCGAATCGCCGTGCGTGGTTTCGGCCTCTGGGACCGTGTGCTCGGGAAAGGGAACCGCAGCGGGCGTTTTCCTGCAGGGTTGCGCGCGGTTCGGAGCCGGTGCGCTTACAATCAGCATACCGGTCCTCTGGTCGCCGACTCGGTCTTTTGGGACCGGATTATTTATGGGTGTAAACTTTTGAAACGGTCAGCCGGTTTTATCTCGATACCAGCGATACGCGCGGTAACGGCTTTGCTCTCAATGACGGGCTTGCTCGCATTGACAGGGCTGTTCGCGTACCCGGCGGCGGCTGAAGAAGCCCTCCCCGGAACTCTTTTGTTGACGGCGACTTCGTTTGAAGGCGAAATTTTCACGCCAGGGTCGGGATTCGGCGCGTCGACGGGGCTTTCGCTTGAGGGCTTTCCCCTGCGCTACGCGACGGCGACACTCTCTCTTGGGTATCGCGCGGAGCGCTCCGGCTCGGGAATCATTCCGCTCCCGGGCGCCTCCTTGCTCGCTGGCTGGAGATTCCCGATTCCCGGCCTCGTGTCCCTTACTCCGCTCATCGGGCCGACGGTGGACATTGCGGCAGCCGACATGGCTGCTACCGCTCGCGTGAACGTGACGGGCGCGCTCAGGGTGTCGGTGTTGCTTTCGGGTCGCGATTATCTGACGATCACTCCGTCCGTCACGGTTCCGGTGTGGGGGGACGAAAACACCCGTTTTACCCTTGCGCTCGGAACAAGGCGGGAGCATCCGTGGTTTATTCCCATCAGGGAGGTCAGACCTACCCTGATCGCGCGGCCGTCTCTTTTTTCTCCTGACGGTGACGGTACGGACGATTTCGTGGTGATCAGGCCCGGCGCCGCCACGCCGAAATCGGTTGCGAGCTGGACGCTGACGGCTTATGCCTCGGACGGTTCGCTCTGGCGCGAATATTCGGGGGAAGGCCGGCTCCCCGACCGAATTGACTGGGACGGCAAGTCTGACGACGGGCAGAGTCCCGACGCCGGCGAGGATTTTGCCCTTGTGCTTCGTACCTATGACGGACTTGACCGGACGGCGGGCGCCGAAGCGCGGGTGACGGTTACGATCGATATTCTCGTGATACGCGACGGAGACCGCTATAAAGTGCGCGTTCCGAACATTCATTTTCCGCCGGACTCTGCGGATCTTTCGGGTTCTGCCTCCCGCGAGCTTATGGAAGAAAATCGCGCCGTTCTCGAGCGGCTTGCGACTCTTTTTACCCGGTTCCCGGAATACGACCTCACGGTGGAAGGTTACGCGAACGCCGTGCACGCCGACGATCCTGAGCTGTTCGCAGTCGAGCAGAAAACGGAACTGTTGCCGCTTTCCCTCAGGCGCGCCGAGACCGTCAAGGGCGCTCTCGTTCTCCTCGGGGTCGATGCCGCGAGAATCAATACGGCGGGATTTGGCGGCTCTCGTCCCGTCGTCGGCTATTCGGAGCGCGCGGGTGCCTGGAAGAACCGGCGGGTTGAATTTATTTTGTCGCGGTGATCTTTTCGTTTTTTGCGTGTATCCGCGCGGGGCTCGACGCTATAGCCGCGATGAGGCTTCCGGATAGCACGAGGCCGATTCCCCCATGAACGGCACTAACGTCGGTGTCTTCGTCGGCCGCCTGGTACATCGCGGCAAAACCGCACAGGGCGAGGACAACTCCCGTGGCAATTCCCGCCTGGCCCACGGTTCGCATGGTCTTTGCCCGGCGCTCGTACTGAGCGCCCGCGTCATCTCTGGAGAGAATACCGTCGAGGATTGACGCTTCGACGGGAGGCGGAATTACGACCGGGAAGGTTACTTCGTTCGCGGGAATTTCTGCATGGATGACCATACACGCGAAGCAAAAGGCGGCGATCGATGCAATGCTTTTTTTTCCGGTCATTTCCGTTATCTCCCTTTTGTGGAGTATAGCACTGTTTTCGAAGGATATACTGAAGGTTGTTCAAGGAGAAAAAGGATGAAAGAAAAAAACGCGCTTGCCGTGTATCGGGTGATCGGTATTTGGGATCTTGTCCTGACCCTGCCGTTCGCCATCCCGCCCGTAATCCCCTTTGAAATTTCATTCCTCCGCACGCTCCACGGGGCGCTTGGCGGCAAGGCGGCGTTTCCGGAGTTCGCTCCGCTTCACGTATTTTTCGTGTGTCTCTTCGGGATTATGTGCGTGCTCTGGGCCGTTATCCGGATACACCGGCCCTCGCGCCTGCTCGCTTATTACGACGCGTTCGGCCGAATTGTCGTCGCGTCTTTCATGCTGACATCCGCCGCGCGCGGGATTACCCCCGTCGCGGCAGTGTTTTCGCTTTCCGAAATCGGATGGGCCCTGGTCGAGTTCGCTTCGCTCTATGGCTCGCGCCCTCGTTCGGCCCTGGGCAAATAGTTCTTAGGCCCGCTTTTCCACCATCTCGGAGGTCTGGAAGAACTTGATCTCCGGGTTGTTTTGCTTGACGCGGTTCAAGCTCCACTCCGAGTCCGACACAAACACGAAATTCCCGCGAATATCGACGAGGACCCGGCGCACGTTCGCGTCGACGAATTCCTCGAGTTTCTTTTTGTCGGCGGAGGTCACCCAGTGAGCGATCGACACGTCGATCGGCTCGTACTTGCACGCCGCGTTGTACTCGTTCTCGAGCCGGCTCTGGAGCACTTCGAGCTGAAGCTGGCCGACGACGCCGAGGACGCGCGCGTTTGGCTGATGAATCTTCGAGAAGATCTGCACGACGCCTTCTTCCGCGAGCTGGTCGAGTCCCTTATGGTACTGCTTTTCCTTGAGGGGATCGGCGTTCATGATCGTGCGGAAAATCTGCGGCGAGAAGCTCGGGATTCCCTTGAAGTTCACGCATTCGCCCTCGGTAAGGGTGTCGCCAATCTTGAAAGTTCCCGTGTCGTGGAGGCCGATGATGTCCCCGGGCCACGCTTCGTCGATGATCTCTCGATCCTGGCTCATGAAGGCGGTCGGGTTCGCGGCGCGGAAGCTTTTCCCCGCGCGCACGTGATAGTACATCGTGTTGCGCTCGAACTTTCCGGAGACGATGCGGAGAAACGCGATGCGGTCGCGGTGTTTGGGGTTCATGTTCGCGTGGATCTTGAACACGAAGCCGGTGAACTTCGGCTCTTCGGGGGCGACGAGCCGCTCGTCGGCCTGCTTGGCCGTCGGGTAGGGCGCGAGGGTAACCATGTTTTCAAGAAGCTCGCGGACGCCGAAGTTGTTGAGCGCGGAGCCGAAGAACACGGGCGTCGCCTTTCCTGCCTCGTACTCTTCTTTGGAGAAGGGAGGATATACGCCGGTAATCATGTCGACGTCCTCGCGGAGTTTTCGCGCGAGCGAGATTCCGACCTTCTCGTCGAGAGCCGGGTCGTTTACTCCGTTGATCGCGACGATGTCGGTCGGGAGCTGGTCCTCTCCGGCGCGGAAGAGGTAGAGCTTGTTTTCGACGAGATTGTACACGCCCTTGAAGAGCTTTCCCTGTCCGACGGGCCAGGTGATGGGACGCACCTCGACGGCGAGCTCGCGCTCGATTTCGTCGAGAAGTTCCATCGGGTCCTTTCCCTCGCGGTCAAGCTTGTTCACGAAGGTTGCGATAGGAGTTGCCCGCATGCGGCACACGACGCAGAGCTGCCGGGTTCTTTCCTCGACGCCCTTTACCGAGTCGACGACCATGAGGGCCGAGTCGACTGCCGAAAGACCGCGGTAGGTGTCCTCGGAAAAGTCCGCGTGACCGGGCGTGTCGAGAAGGTTGATTTTGCGTCCCTTGTACTCGAATCCCATGACGGAGGTGCTGATCGAAATGCCGCGTTCCTGCTCCATTTTCATGAAGTCGGAAACCGCCGTGCGCGCGGTTTTGCCTGATTTGACGGCGCCCGCGATATGGATGGCTCCTCCGAAAAGGAGCAGTTTTTCGGTGATGGTCGTTTTTCCGGCATCCGGGTGCGAAATGATCGCGAAGGTAAGCCGCTTGTGTATTTCCTGGGTAAGTTCCGTCATAATTGACCTTAAGAATAGCCTGAAAACGGGGTGAGATTCAATGGAAGCGCCGTTTCAGGCGGTTTGGGGATGTATACCTACCGGTAGGTATAGAGATAATTGAAGGGGAGGGGGAAGTCTCCCCCTCGGCCGCACGTTCGTTGCGGCCTACCCTCTCGGCCGCTAATCGACGCTCCACTCGACCCCGACCGTCGCGTCACCCGACTCGCGCAATTGGTTCGGGGCTTCCCGGGGTCTACAGTGCTCGCGGGTATAGGTTCCCTTCGCGAAGACCGCCGCATGTCGCGTGACGGGGTGCGTGTAGTTCGCTTCGTATATTTGGCAGGAAAGAAGGCCATCGGCTTTTTCTACGGTGCCGGGGAAAACCCGCATCGCGTACAGTTTTGTGCAGACCGCTATCGAGCCATACCGCACATGATCGAGGACGTACGAGCATTTTGCCGTGGCCCCGGTTCCGTAATTGAGCGAGGAATCCTCCTCGCCCGAGGCTGCGACGCTTTTTTCGTCGTAGAAGGTCCCGACTCCGAACATCATCCAACCGGCGTAGGCGCTTGTCCGCGAGGTTAACTCGGGCGAGATCGCCCTCGTGCGGTTAAGCGCCGCAGTCAACGCGTTCGAGGTAAAGCGCACGTTGCTCGTGAAGAGGCAGTCGAAGTTGAGGGCGAGACCAATGCTCGTCGCCGCGTTGATTTCGTCGAAGGGTGCCCATGAAGCGAGGATACCGTCCGAGTAGATCGTGCATCCGTATTGGTCGAGCCCGCCGGAAAGATTGACGTCGAGCTTAAACTGCTCAAAGGGTTCCGCGCCCGACGTCCCGAAGGGGTCTCCGTACTGGATCGAGATCCCGGACGCGACGGACGGAGTATCGATCATGTCACCGGGGCAGTTTCTTCCGTCCTCGGAACGGTTTGATCGGGAAAAGCCAAACCCCGAAACGAGGTTCATGCTTTGGACGTTCCCCCCGCGCGCATTGGGTCGTTCATGGTTTATCCATCCGTTGAGCGCGGACATCGGGCTCACAAGAAACGCGAAGGGTGTGCCGGTCGACGCGGCCTCGAGATAGAGACGATGTAAAATCTCGCCGAAAGCGATACCTCCGGTCGTTGTCTGGATGAGGTCGTTGAGAGCCGGTTCGTTTCGTTCGGCGAATAATTCCCAATTTGCACTTCCGAAGCTTGCAATGAGCGCCGACTGGTAAAAATTAAGACCATTCGAGCGCCCCGCTGCGAAGTAGGTTGATCCTTGATATGGATGGCCGATCTGGTTCGTTTGATATGCGCTTTGGTCCCACTGCCAGTTGCACGAAAGGTTATGTCTGATCGAGTCCGTGGTCACCCGGCTGAATTCGGTCCGGCCGACAAAATAGTTGAAGGAAAAAACGACGGCATTACTCTGGATTGCGCCCGCCATGGCCGAGCCGTACCGGACAGCCGTTCCCGGCTTATGCCCGCCTGAGCGCTCGAACGCGCTTAGCGGCAACGAAAGAAGGGCGCAAACCACGAGGGCCGGGAGTACATAGGAACGCATGAGTCACATACCTCCATGAATGGTTAGGATAAACCGAGGGGGCATGGCGAAAAGGGTAGTCAATCGAGGGCGGTTGAGAATCCGGTGTTTTAAGCGCCATCAGGGTATTTTTTATCTGACAGCCTTAGCGTACAGTGTCTTTTTTCGTCATGTCTTACGATTTTGAATCTTCCTTCGCATTTTAGTGCTTTTAGTGAGTTTTGTCACTGCTTCTTCCCCCTATGGGAAAAGGGTGCGGAATGACCGTGATATGGCTCATGCGCCCCTGAAAAGCTATACTGTGCCCATGGACCTTTTTTGCAGTCTGAATGGGGGGCGTCTCTATGAACGATAGCGGAACGAACGCGCACAACAAGGACGAGTATCCGCCGATGCATACGACCGAGCATATCCTGAATCAGACGATGGTCAGGATGTTCGCGTGCCCGCGTTCGATGAACGCGCATATTGAACGGAAGAAAAGCAAGTGCGATTACGACCTTGCGTCCGCGCCGACCGAAGATGAGGTTCGCGAGATCGAGCGGCGCGTCAATGATGTCATCGCGCAAGGGCTCCCCGTTACCGTCGAGTTCATGACTCGGCTTGAGGCGTCAACCCTCGTCGATCTTCGAAAGCTTCCCGAATCCGCGTCGGACACGATCAGGATCGTGCGTATCGGGGATTATGACGCCTGCGCGTGCATCGGAAACCATGTCGGGAATACGAGCGAAATCGGTGGCCGCTTCCGGATCATCAGCTCCGACTGGGCGGACGGCCACTGGCGCGCGCGGTTCAAGCTCGAAGAAGCGTAAGGCGCAACGTGTCTCAGGGCCGGCTCATTCGCCGTGCACAATAATTTCCCAAAATGAATAGCCCCACTCGGTTCCGCGCATAAGCCCGTGAAAGCGGACGAACCTCGCGCGAGTCGGCGCGAACTGGATGCTCTCGACGCCGACGGCACCTGAGTTGACGCGGGCCGCCCGCTGCCAGGTTTTTCCGTCAGTCGAAAGCTCGAGCGCGTATTCCTTCGCCCAGGCGATTTCCCAAAAGATGGTGACTCCAGAGACGAGGTGCGCCGCTCCGAGGTCGAGCGCGAGCCATTCGTCATCGGTCCAGCCGCTTGACCATCGGGTAAAGAAGTCACGGTCGATCGCGCAGGGAGCTTCGATATCCGCAGCCTCGTTTGACGACGAGCGGCACGAGACGGGCACGATGACGGACGCGGCGGATTGCCCCGCTCCTGTAGCGGCGGAAGGGGCGGCGGCGAGCGTAAAGGAGTCAAACGTCGTCTTTACCGTTACGCCGCGCTTTGTCGTCGCCTCTGCCCGAAGGCGGTTAAGGCCGACTGTCCGGGGCTTCCAGGAAATGCGGTAGGGCTTTGTCGTCGCCGCTCCTATCGGCTCGTCGTTCGCAAAAAATGTTACGTTCTTTATCGCTCCCTCGGGCCCTGCATTCGCGCTGAGCGTGAGCGGGTCGCCTGCGCGCACAGCGATCGGGAGGCTCTTTGAATCGAGCTCGACGCGCGCTTCCCTGGGAGGATGGTTGTAGAAAAAATCCATGATATATTCCGTCGCGCGCGCGGGCCACACATGCCCTCCCGCGTCGTACACGAGGGACGCGGTATCGGCGCCGTCCCCGTGCCAGATGGTACCCGTCACTCCGTGCGCCGAGAAAAAAACTTCTCCGCCTCCGGTTCTCGCTTTTTCGGGGATCGGAACCCAGTCGGGAACGGGTACGCCCTTTCCTGCCTTGCCACCGTTTACCCGGCGCCACAGCGCGACCGACTCGTCAAACGGCGCGATGCCCCAGTCCCAAACGCCGCCGAAGGGAACTTCGGGGTCGTCTTTCGCGTGAATCGCGAGTACCGAGGTTGGCACTTCGTCGCCCATCAGGCTCCCGTCGATGACGGTGCCCGCGACCGGCGCGATGCCGGCGAAGAGCCCCGGGACGATTGACGCGAGCTCGTATGCCTCGATTGCTCCGGCCGAGTGTCCCGTCGCGTATACCCGCGCAGGGTCAATCGCGTAGCGCGCTTCGAGAGCTTTCGTGAGCGCGATGAAGAACGCCGCGTCATTTCCGGAATCCCAGCGCCGGCCGATTCCGTTCGGATAGACGACGATGAAGCCGAGTTCATCGGCTATCCGGTCAAATCCCATTCCGGAAAAATCGTCGCCTGACTGGTTGCCGCCGTGGAGCGCGAAAAGAAGCGATACGGGTTTTGTCCCGTCATAGGAAGAAGGCACGTGGAGGAGTCCGTCGCGCTCTCTTCCTTCGGCCGTTATCCGGAACCGGGTTTCATGGTCGGTTATCACGAGCTCGCCTTCGCGTCTTTCGGGAGCGCAGGAGACGAGCGGCAGGAAAGAGCACAGGATCAGGAAGACACCAAGGATGAAAAGCATGGACGGAGAATCCGCGCGTGCGAGTGGCCCCGTCGCGCGGATTTCCTTTTTTTGTAATTTCATGTGATGCAGTATAGCACCTGAGGGCCTTTCTCACGGATGAAAAGGCATCCCTTACACGAGCGGCGCGTTCAGTGCGGCGAGCTGTTCTGCAGAAAGCGCGAGGTCTGCCGCGGCGAGATCTTCCTTGAGGTGCTCAAGCTTCGAGACGGCGACGAGCGGAATGACTTCCGGCGTGCTTTGCATCATCCAGGCATAGATAACCTCGTTGACCGACCGTCCGGTTTCCGCGGCAACACGCTCGAGCCTTTTGCGGCGCTCGTCGTTTTGCGGGCGGACAAACGCCTTGAGCCGGTCTATCTCCGCATATTTTTCGGGCCGCGTGTACGAGCCCCACAGGAGCGGGGTGTAGCCGAGAATCGCCATCTTGTTTCCCGACCTGACATAGTCGAAAAGCTCTTCGCCTGCCTGATCGAACATGCCGGTTTCCGCCGATTTTTCGCTTTGCAGGTATGTGTGAAACATCTGAATAGCCTTGTATTCGGGCAAGCCTCGCTCGGCGCTCAACGTTCTCGCGCGCGCGAGCCGCCAAACCTTGAAGTTTGACGAGCCGATGAAACGAGCCTTGCCTTGTTTGATGACCTCCGCGAGGGCGCCGAGCGTTTCTTCCTGATCGACCCTGCGGTCATCGACGTGGGCGTAGAGAAGGTCGACGTGGTCGACGCCGAGCCGCTTGAGGCTGCCGTCGATCGCGGAGAGAATCGACTTTCGCGACAGTCCCTCGGTGCGATCGGCCCAGGGGTTTCCGCCATAGGCGTAAAACTCGTCGCGGCTCACGGTTGGCGCCGCTCCAAGCTTTGTCGCAAGGAAGATTTTTGTCCGGTTACCGCGGGCGCGCATCCATTCGCCGAGAATGGCCTCGCTTTCGCCGCCTGAGCCGTTCGCTTCCCAAAAGGAATAGTTGTTCGCCGTGTCGAGGAAATTTCCGCCCTGTTCGGCATAGTAGTCCAGGAGCTCAAAGGAGTGTGCCTTGTCGAGCTTGGTTCCGAACGGAAGGCAACCGAGAGCCATTTCGCTTACGCTTGCGTCGGTATCCGCAAATTGAATCTGTTTAATCATATGTTCCTCCAGTACCCTGACTATACGGGAGTCTATGTGGTTCGTTTTAGGTCCACTTTATAATGACTTTTATAGACCACTTGCGCCGGACTCGGGGCAGGGAGTAGCATGATCCCATGTACGGCATTACCTTCAATCCTGAATCCACGGCCAGTCAGTACCGCCAGCTCGTCGAGCAGCTGCGCGCGCGGATACTGGACGGCTCTCTTCCCGGCGGAACCCGCCTTGCCTCGACGCGAGAGCTTGCCGAAACCCTCGCTGTCGCGCGGGGCATTGTGCTCGAGGCGGTTGACCAGCTGAAAATGGAAGGCTATCTCCGGACCGAGCGCGGTTCGGGCACGTTCGTCAGGCATGCCCTCGTCTGGAACGGCTCTTCCGCTCCCCCATCGATCGCTCCTTCCCGGGATGTGCCGCCCTCCCGCGCAGACGCTCCCCTTTCCTTCGCGCCAGGCTTGCCCGATCTTTCCCTTTTTCCCCGCAGGCAATGGATCAAGTGCTATCAGGAGGCGGTCGAGTACGCGTCCCTCGATGACCTTTCCTACAACCGGCCCTCGGGTCGCTGGGACCTCAGACAGTCGATCGCGCGGCATCTTCTCGAAACGAAGGGCATCCGCGTCGGACCCGAGCGCATTGTCGTGACGGCGGGCTCGTCCCAGGCTTTCGCGATGCTCGCCCAGCTTTTCGAGCGTCCCCGCGTTGCGATGGAGGACCCGCAGGCCCCGTTCGTCCGCCGCGTCTTTCAGGGGCTCGGGGCGGATATCTCCTACGTACCGGTTGACGACGAGGGCATCATTCCGGCTCTCCTTCCGGCGGGACCGCGTGACCTTATTTACGTGACCCCGGCCCATCAGTTCCCCGTCGGGGGAACGCTTTCTGCCGAGCGGCGAATCGCCCTCCTCGAGCGGGCACGCGAATCAGGCGCGTGGATAGTTGAGGACGATTTTGACGGGGAGTTTCGCTACGAGGGTCATCCGGTCGCGCCCTTGCAGACGATGGCCGGCGAGCGCGTCGCGTATGTGGGGAGTTTCAGCAAGAACGTGAGTCCCGCGCTCAGGATCGGCTACGTGGTCCTTCCGCCCGGCCTCCAGGCGCGGTTCAAGACGCTCAAGCGCCGCTGGGACCTCTGGAACGAAGGACTCCAGCAAAAGGCGATGGCCCGCTTTATCGACGAGGGTCATCTCGAGCGGCACTTGCGGCACTGTCACCGTGCGTATCGGGAAAAGAACGGTTACCTCAAGCGGCTCGTCGCCGAGCGCCTCGCGCCCCAATGGGAGGCTATCGGGGGTACGACGGGAATGCACCTCGCGCTCAGGCGGACTCCCGGCGGGAAGCGGGGCGGGGTCGACATTGCGCCGGTCGCGGCCGCCCTTCTTTCGCGGGGTCTGCTCGTCGAGCGGGTGGCCGAGTATTGCCGCGAGAACGCGGGGTACCCGGACTCGCTCATAGTCGCGTTCGGTAACCGGACGACGGGTGAGCTTGAGCGGCTTGTCGGGGAAATCGCGGACGCGACCGGTACCGTCTGATCAGGGCCGTCGGCACGGTTTTTTAAGGAAGCGAAGCGCTTATCGCGAAGCGTCCGCCGACCGTAAGTATTCGTAGATGCGCTTGTCGGGATTGCTTTTCGAGGAGCTCAGCGGGGTGTCACCGTTGGTATCGACGATGTGCAAGTCCGATCCGGCCTCGACCAGGAACTTCACGCAGTCGAACGGGCCGATCCAGGCCGCCCAGTTCACGGCATTCGCCCTGATGCCGTCCAGTGCGTCGACCTTCGCACCTTTGTCGACAAGCATTTTCACGTTCTCGACGGGACCATTGATCGCCGCGTAATGCAACGCCGTTTTCCTGCGATCCTTGTTGTTGACGGCATTGGGATCGGCCCCCGACTCAAGCAAGAACCGCGTCATTTCGGGATCTTTATTCTGCAACGCGAGCATGAGCGGGGTAAATCCCGCCTTCGTGGCCGATTCGATCCCGATGCCGCCCGAGAGAATCGTTTCGGCCATCGCCCGGTTCTTCCCGAGTATCGCGAGATGGAGAAAGTTGTACCCCAACTGATTAACGGCCTCGTCCGGGGATCGGGCGGTTATCAGGTATTTTTTCACCGTTCCGACATCGCCGTCTTGCAGGGCCTTGATGGCTTCCTCCTTCGTCACGGAACAGGAAAAGAACAAAAACGCGAGAAAAAGAAAACATGCGTGTTTCATCGTGTCACCTCTTTCTATGATTGTCTCAGGTTTTGCGTTGCCGTACAGAACGCACATAATTGTCAGTAGCTTACCGCCGGGTAAGCATTGTCAAGGATTTCGATCTGCGATACCTTTTCCCGTATCGGAAGAGGGCTATCATGATCAAGGTACGGGACCGGACCTATAATTGCCAGATTGAATTCGCGTTTCGGTTGATCTCCGGTAAATGGAAAACCGATATCCTGTGGGAGCTGACGAAAGAGGGCGATCTTCGGTTCAATGAATTGCAGCGGCGGCTGAATAATTGCACCGCGAAGGTTCTCGCGCGACAGCTCGACGAGCTTGAGGACGCGCTGCTCGTGACGCGGACGGTTTTCGCGGAAATGCCGCCGCGCGTCGAGTATCGCCTGACGGCGGCGGGCGTTTCCCTGTGGACGCTGTGCGAACCGCTCATCCCCTGGGCCGACGACCATGTCGACGCGCTCAATCGTCAGACATGGTCTATCCGCCCGCGATGAGCGGGACAAGCGTCAATTCTTTTGATAGAGCAGCAGCCAGTCGTAGACGTTGGAATACGGCGTGAGCGTAATGCCTGCGTACGCGGATTCGAGCTTGTTGTCCATGTTCGCGGGCGAATAGCTTTTATTGACCGAGTTGCCATCGTGGCCAACCTTGGTATAGAGGGTGATGCGCGGCGTGACAGACGCCTTCGCCGCGACGAGCGCGTTGTAGTTCTTGACGATGTTGTCGGGTTGTACCGTATCGTCCGCCGCTCCGCAGAGAAACCAGATCGGCACGTCTTTCCAAATGATCGGAGATGCCGGGGATATGTAGCACGAAACGGGCAGAATCGCTGCCGCGTCTTCGTCCCCGTATTTGTTGAGGTATCTCGCGAGCGCGACACCACCGCCCGACACCGAGGTAAAGTAGATCCGCGTCGGGTCGATCCGGTAGTTTGCCTTTGCGAACCGGACGAACTCCCGGACGTTGTCGGCTGACCGGTCGTCGTAACTTGCAAACTGCGGAGAGAGGACGATAAAGCGGTGTTTCGCGTCCCAGCTATCTTGATAAATCATTCCCGTCAGGCACGAATAGCTGAAAACCTTGAGTTTTTCGACCGTCGTCCCGTTGCCGAATTCTCCATCGCCATGAAGGTTGATGATGCACGGCCATGAACTTTTTTTTGCGTAATTCGTCGGGACGTACTCGACGTATCCGCGTGTTTGCGGGGTTCCCGCAGCGCCAACCGGGAGGTAGGCGAGCGTGCCGGGTGTCACGGCGATGTTTTTTGCGCACACGTATGCGGCGAGCGTAGAGTCGCTCATTGTGGAACCTGCGGAGGCGGCGGTTGCAGGCGAGTTTTCGTCCTGAGCGGTTTCGGGGCCATTGGCCGCATCGGCCGCAGGATCACTTCCGGATCCGGTACCCGAGCAACCGGCGAGGCCGGTCACCGCGATGGCGATCGTCATGAGTGCGACGAGCATTACTTTTTCTTTGGTCTTCACTTTTTATTCTCCGTATACAATAAATCTTACCGCAGCTTTAAAAAAAACACCCGGCTTTTTTTGAAAAGCCGGGTGTTTTCGCTCGACCCGTTCGCATGATACGTCCGGAGTCGCGCAGGAAATAAGCTTACTTTACCTCGTTAACGGCCCAGGCGAGCGCGTCCTCGAGCATGGACATCGGGGGCTTCTTTACGAATTCCTGATCCATGGCCATCTGGAAAAGCTCGCGGGAGTTCTTGATGTCGCACTTGGCGATCTCGAGAACCTGCTCGCGGGTCATCGGAACGCGGGCAACGCCTTCCTTGACTGCCTGCATGGCGACGTCGGCTGCTTCTTCGGCGAACACGGCAGCGTCATCCATGGTCGGCATGATGTGCTCGGTGTCGAAGCCGGGCTTCTTCGCGGCGAAATCCGCGAGGGAGTGCGCGGCGCGGATTGCCATTCCGTCGGTGATCTTCTTCGCGCGGACAAGGAGTGCGCCTTTGAGGATTCCGGGGAAGCAAACGGAGTTGTTGACCTGGTTCGGGAAGTCTCCGCGTCCGGTTCCGACGATGAACGCGCCCGCGGCCTTGGCGGCGTAGGGGTAGATCTCGGGAACGGGGTTCGCGCAGGCAAACACGATCGACTTGGGAGCCATGCTCTTGATCCAGTCGGCCTTGATGGTGTCCGGTCCGGGGGTCGAGGCGCCGAGGAGAACGTCCGCGCCCTTGATGGCGTCGGCTTCGCACGCGAAGCGCTCGGGGTTCGTGGTCTCGCAGAGTTCCCACTTGCGGTAGAAACGCTTGTCAGCCTTGATGTCTTCGCGGCCGAGGTGGAGCGATCCCTTGGAGTCGAAAATGCAGAGCTTCTTGGGGTCAGCGCCGTCGGTAATGAGGAGGCGGGCGATCGTGGTCATGGAAGCGCCGGCGCCGAGCATGACGATGCGGACGTCGGAGAGCTTCTTGCCCGCGAGCTTGAGGGCGTTGAGAGTACCGGCGAGCGTAACGCACGCGGTTCCCTGAGCGTCATCGTGCCATACGGGGATGTCGCACGCGTCGCGGAGGTCGTCGAGAACCTTGAAGCAGTTCGGCTGGGAAATGTCCTCGAGGTTGATCGCGCCGAAAGAGGGCTGGGCCATCTTTACGAAGTCGATTATCTTCTCGGGGTCGTTCTTGCCGTTCTTGTCGCGGCTGTCCATGCAAAGGGGTACGCAGTCGACGCCGCCGAGGTACTTCATCAGGAAGGCCTTGCCTTCCATGACGCCCATACCGCCGGGAGGGGTGCAGTCGCCGTCGCCGAGGACGCGGGTCGAGTCGGATACGACCGCAACCATGTTGCCGCGGCAGGTGAGCTCGAACGATGCGTCGTTGTTGTCGCGGATCGTGGTGGAGATCTTCGAGACACCGGGGGTGTACCAGGCGTTGAACCAGTTAAAGCCGTACACGCCGGCTTTGGGGAGAACCTGGAGCTTGCCCTGGTAGAACTTGTGCGCGTCGAGCGAGAGCTTCTTGAGGAACAGAGTCTGTGCCTTCGCCTTCTGCTCGTCGGTAAAGTTGTCCGGGAAGGACTTCGAGAGATTGGTCAGGTCAAGTTTGATCTTTTCCATTGTTGCTTCCTTTAGCCCTGGATTCCCAGGTATGTGTTGTTTTCTACGACGACCTCGGCAGATTTGCGGAGGGCTGCAAGCTCTGCTTCCTCGAGCGGGAGCTCGACGATCTTCTCGACGCCATTGCGGGTCAGGCGGCAGGGGACTCCGATGTAGGTGCCCTTGATGCCGTATTCGCCGTCGCAGTATGCGGAGCAGGGAATGGTCTGGTTTTTGTTCTTGACGATGGCCATGACCATGCAGGCAACGGCTTCGGCGGGCGCGTAGTAGGCGCTGCCGGTCTTGAGGAGGCGAACGATCTCTCCGCCGCCGTCTTTCGCGCGCGCGACGATCGCGTCGAGGTCCCACTGGGTGATCATCTGGCGGACGGGAACGCCCGAGATGGTGGTTGCGCTGAGGATCGGCACCATGGTGTCGCCGTGGCTTCCGAGAACGGTCGAGTTGACGTCGGAAATCGCGACGCCGAGGCGGTCTGCGAGGAAGTAGCGGAAGCGAGCGTTATCGAGGGCTCCGGCCATTCCGACGACGCGGTTCTTCGGGAGACCGGTCTTCTTCCAGACGAGCTGGGTCATGACGTCGAGCGGGTTGGTGACGCAGATGAAGATCGCGTTCGGGGAAACCTTGAGGCTCTCGACGGCGATTTCGCCGACGATCTTGGAGTTGATGTTCAGGAGGTCTTCGCGGGTCATGCCGGGCTTGCGGGGCACGCCGGCGGTGATGATGACGATGTCGGAGTTTGCGGTCTCGGCATAGCCGTTGGTACCGATAACCTTGGTGTCGTTTCCGACGGCGGCAAGGCTCTGTGCCATATCGAGTGCCTTGCCCTGGGGGATGCCTTCGACGATGTCATAGAGAACGATCTCGCTCGCGAGCTCATAGACCGCAAGGCACTTTGCGGCGCTGGCGCCGACGTTTCCGGCACCGATAATAGTGATTTTCATAAGAATCTCCTGGAATAGCGATAAAGTCCGACAGCCTGACTGGCCTGAAAAAACCGTAAATTGGGCGTGGGCGGTAATCCGTTAAACGTGCGAAAAGCCTTTTTCCGCGCCTTGGTAACACCGATTCACAACCGAAAACGATAGCATCAGAACGCGAGAACAGAAACGTCGGTTAACACTTATTTTATCGACTCGCGGCCCCTTGTTCAAGCAGGGAGCCGCGGCCGAAGCCCTGAAAACCGGGGCGAAGCCCGGAAAACAGGGCGTTACCTCGTAAAAGTTATCGCCAGACGAGCCAGAGAAAGGCAGCAGCTGCGGAAGTCGTGAGTACCGTAAAGGGAACACCGATTTTGAGCCAATCCGCAAAACTCATGGTGATTCCCTGCTTTTTGAGGAGACCGACTGCGACGACGTTTGCCGACGCGCCAAAGGGCGTAAGGTTGCCGCCGAGGCATGAACCGATAAGGAGGGCAAACATGTAGAGTTCGGGTTTGAGGCTCATCCCGGAGGCGAGATGGGCCGCTACGGGCAGCATGACGATGATATACGGCACATTGTCGACAAAGCCCGAAATCAGGACTGACACGGCGACAATGACGACGAAGCCGAGGAAGACGTTGCCGCCGACCGCGTGTCCGAGGAATCCTGCGAAATCGGTGAGAAGTCCGGTTTCGGAGATGGCTCCCACGACGACGAAAATGCCGACGAGGAACGCGATGGTTTCCCAGTCGAGCCCTTTGATCATTTTTACGGTCTCGGTTCGGGATTCCTTGCGGACAAAGCGGAACCAGAGGAGCCCGGCCACGCCGAGGGCCATGACGATAAGGCCGGACATCAAGGATATGCCGGTATGGAAGAACGAGCTCAAGGCGAGACCGGCGATCATGAGGATGAGAAGCCAGCTTGGTACCATGGACACGATCGGTTCCCGGTCTATTGCAACCTTGCCTTGTCCGTTTTTCATGAAATAGAGGTAAAAATAGATGGCGCCGGCGACCATGCCAGCCTGGACGGCGAAGAAGATCGAAGGCTTGCCTGCGAAAAAGAAGAAGTCGTTGAAGCCGTATTTCGCGTAGCTCGCGAAGATCATCGAGGGCGGGTCCCCGACGAGCGTGGCGGTTCCCTGGAGGTTAGCCATCACCGCGAGGCCGACCATGAAGTAGGTCGGGTTCATCTTGAGCTTTTTCGAAAGCGCGAGGGCGATCGGGGCCATGACAAGGACGGTCGCGACGTTTTCGACGAAGGCGGAGATGATGCCGGTCATCATGAGGATAGCGACGATCGCGAACCCGACGTTCGGTGAGCGGTCGACAATGTTGTCGGCAATGCGGGCGGGCACGCGAGAGTAGATGAAGAGCTCGGCGATCACGAGACTGCCGACGTATATCATGAGAACGCTCCAGTTGATGAGCGTTGTCACCGCGTGAATGGGCGTCACGACGCCGAGCAGGAGTACTGCGAGCGCTGCGCCAACGGACGCGAAAGCCTTCTTTCCGGGAAAGGCGACGACGAGCGCGTACATGGCGACCGCAATCACGAGTACGATCCATTTCATTTCCATAATTGAAAACTCCTTATATCAAAAAAAAGACCTTTCGCGCCTGCATCGCCGGAATGCCGGCGGTACCTTGCGCGAAAGGTCTTGTTTCTCGGGATTGAACCCGAGTCGCGGAACCAGGCTTTTCCGTTCCTTATGGTATGGAAAACGGCTAAACCGGCTGTTGATTCCGCAATCGTAACTACTCCCCTTTCGGATAGGGCCAAGGATATAGCGAAGAGTGACAGGCGTCAAGGGTTGTTTGAACCGTTCGTTTTTGTTTGACCCCCCGGTGATACCAACCCTATACTGATCGCAGCTCACCAAGGGAGGCAGGGAGAACATGGCGAAAAGCATCCGCGCCCGCATTTCAGAGAAGCGCTTGATTTACAGGACTACTGCGATCGTCACCGTTACCGTTGCGGCTCTTTTATGGATTCTCCTCTATCTTCAAGGGATTTATTTTTCCCGGAATTTTCTCGAGGAACAAAAGCTCAATACCTCCCAGCAAGCTGATCTTCTTTGCGAGATGCTCGACGCGCGGCTTCTTTCGGTCGAGTCCGTTCTTGCGAGCCGCGTTCATGACGATCTTTCAAGCGCTGAAGCCCTTTCGGCGATCAAGGACCTTGATCCCCTCATCGCCGACGTGATCGTCGTTGACCCGAAGACCGCGCTCGTCGTAACCGCGTCGGACCAGGCGCTCGTTGGCGTCGATACGAGCGCTTTTTCGGGCTTTAAGGATTTCTTCTGGAAGATGTCCTCGGCGGCGATAGACTCTCGCGTTATCGAGCTCTCTCCGGGCCGCGGTCTCGGTATCCCGGTGGGGCGTCTGATCAAGGAAGGGCCTGACCGCGGAAAGGCCCTTTTTGCCATGGTTGGCTCGAACGGCTTGAATGAACTGTATTTCTCCCGGCTCAAGGTCATGCGGCAGGGATACCCCTTCCTTATCGACAAAAACGGAAGGGTTGCGGCGCATCCCGACCCGAAACTGACCGGCGTCGACTTGAGCGCGGAGGGTTTCGTGCAGCAAATGCTGAACTCCGCCGAAGATAGCGGTTTTATCGAGTACCTGTGGAGCAAGCCCGGCGATCCCCGGAAGATATATCCCAAGTACATCGCGTATCGAAAAATGACGAGCGTTGAATGGGTTGTTGGCGTCTCTGCGTACCGCGAGGATCTTTTGCTTGTCACCGAGAAAACAAGCCGTCTGAGCTTCGCGCTCGGGCTTGCGACTCTCGTTCTCATCGCGCTCGTGCTCGGAACGCTCCTTAACAAGACGCTTATTGCGCGCTTCGTAAAAATCAATGCGGTCGTCGCAAAGGCCGCTTCGGGAAATCTTGCGGATCGCATCCCGGTTTCCGGCAAGGACGAGGTCACGCAAGTTTCGCGCGGGCTCAACTCGCTTTTCGATTCGATACGCGATTCGATTACCGGGATATACCGCGACGTCGACACGCTCAACGGCGCGAGCGAGACGCTTTCGAGCAACACGACCGAGACCGCCGCGAGCGTGGCGCAGATCGAGACGAACATCCATGGCGCCCAGGCGCAGATGGACGCGCAAAAGGATAACCTCGAGGAGACTGCTGCGGTCGTCGAGCAGATGGCGCGCAACATCGAGTCTCTTGGCAAGTCCATCAAGAACCAGGGATCCGCGGTTAGCGAGTCGTCCGCCGCAATCGAGGAAATGGTTTCGAACTTTGCTTCCGTGTCCCGCATGACCGACAGCGGCATGACCCACGTCGAGGGCCTCAAAAAACTTTCCTCCGACGGAAAGGCGTCGCTGCTCGGTGTTTCGGAGATGGTTCATAAGGTGAGCGAGCGCTCGGCGTCCCTTTCCGAGGCGACGGTACTTATCTCGAACATCGCGAGCCAGACGAACCTTCTCGCCATGAACGCGGCCATCGAAGCCGCGCACGCGGGCGAGTCGGGCAGGGGCTTTGCCGTCGTCGCCGACGAGATCCGCAAACTCGCCGAAGGTGCGGGAGCACAGGCAAAATTCATCAAGCAGAATATCCACGACGTCGAGGTGCTCATCTCCTCGGTCAATACGTCGGCGACCGAAACGACCAGCGCGTTCGACCGCATCGAGTCTTCGGTCGAGGAAGTGTTTTCCGTCGTGAGCCAGATCAACCAGGCCATGGCCGAGCAAAACCAGGGAAGCTCCCAGATACTCTCGTCTCTCTCCGCGATGCGCGAGATTACCGTGTCCGTCGAGCAGGGTTCGGTCGAGATGACCGGGGGCAATCAGCGCCTTCTCGAGGTGCTGACCGCACTTCGGTCTGTCACGTCGGACGTGAACAGCCTCATGGCGGAGATTACCTCGGGCGTGCGGGAGATCACGATCGCGATGGGCCAGATAAGCGAGCTCGGGGTTATCAATCGCGATACCGCGGCCGCCATCCGTTCCGATGTCGAGAAATTTACGGTATAGTCGCTTCGGGTGAAACCTATTCGGCCCCCGGCGGGTTTATAGGTCATCCGGGAGATATACATGAACATCGTCAAAAAAAGCGTCCTCGTCTGCCTTGCTGCACTCTTCGCCCTTTCCTTTTCGGTCTTTGCCGACTCCACCCCGAATCCCGCGCCCCAAGGCGCGCCTTCCGTGGTTCGAAGCGCGCCCAAAGCAGGTGCAGCCCTTGCCCCCGATCCCTCAATCATTTCGGGAACGCTTTCCAACGGGATCTCCTGGCGAGTCGCCCGGAATTCCGAACCCGCGAACCGCATTTTCCTTCGCCTCGTCGTGAAGGCCGGCTCCGTGCTTGAGGACGATGACCAGAAGGGCGTCGCGCATCTGATCGAGCACATGGCTTTCAACGGAACGGAACACTTCGCCGCAAACGAGCTTGTCGATTATTTCGAGTCGATCGGAATGACCTTCGGTCCGGAGGTGAACGCCTACACCGGCTTTGACGAGACCGTGTACATGCTTGAAGTACCCGCCGACGATCCGGCGGCTCTCGACAAGGCCCTGCTCGTGCTTCGCGACTGGGCGTGCGCGATCACCTTCGCGCCCGACGAGCTTGCGAAGGAACGAGGCGTGGTAGTCGAGGAATGGAGGCTTGGTCGCGGCGCGCAGGGTCGCGTACAGGACCGGGAAATCCCGTTTCTTTTCGAGGGCTCCCGCTATGCGTCCCGCCTTCCGATTGGCGATCCTGAAATAGTAAAAAATGTACCTTCTGCGCGCGTTCTCGATTTTTACCGCACCTGGTACCGGCCCGAACTCATGACCGTCGTACTCGTCGGGGACGCGGATCCCGCAGTCCTTTCCTCCGCGGTCGGGCGGTCCCTTTCGTCCATCGCTCCCTCGGCGAAGGCCGTCAAGCGCCCCGAGTATCAGGCAGAGATGCGAAGGCAAAGCGATGCCATCGTCATCCGCGACAGCGAGCTCACCTATTCAAGTTTCCAGTTCCTTGAGCAGGGAAACGCTGTCCGGGTAAAGACCGTCGCCGATTTTCGCGCGCGCCTCGTGGAAGGTCTCGCGGTCTCGATTCTCAACAAGAGGCTCGACGAAAAGACGCTTGCCCCCGACCCCGTGCTTCTTGGCGCCCAGGCAGGATACCAGCGCATCATCCGCCCGTCGCGCTTTTCGTACCTCGGCATCGTGCCCGTCAAGGACCGTTTTCCGGACGCGTTTAACCAGTCGATGGAAGAACTCGCGCGCGCACGCCTTCACGGGGTAACCGGGGCGGAACTCGCACGGGAGAAAAAATCGGTTCTCGACGACATCGAGCAGGCCTGGCTTGACCGTGACAAGGTCAACTCGTCCTCGCGCGCGGGAGCGATCGTCCAGTCGGTACTCTCGGGCGACCCCGCGCTTTCCCTCGACGCGCGGCACGACCTCTACGGCGCGCTCGTTCCGGCGATTACCGTCAAGGACGTGAACGCCGTGTTGAAGGGACTCCTTACGGGCAAGGGCTCGATGCTCGTCGCGACCGCGCCCGAGACGGCGAGCGATATCCCCGATTCAAGGGCGCTACTCGCGCTCTGGAAAAGCTGGAAGCCGCGCACCGCCCTTGCCCCCTATTCGGAGAACGGACTCGAGCGCCCGCTTTTTTCCGGCGCTTCCGACAAAGCGTCTGGCGCCGCCGATGAGCGCGGCTCTGTCGTCTCTGACCGTCCGCTCGGCACGAAGGGGGTCCGCGAGTGGACGCTCTCGAACGGCGCGCGGGTCGTGTGGCTCAAGACCGACTTCAAGGCAAACGAGATACTCTTTAACGCGGTAAGTAACGGCGGCACCTCCCTCGTTTCCGACGCGGATTTTCCCTCGGCCTCGCAAGCGGTTTCGTATGCCGAAATGTCCGGCCTCAACGGCTTTACTTCGACCGAACTCCAGAAAAAACTCGCGGGCGTTTCCGCGTCGGTTGACTCCTGGGTGCAGGAAACCCGCGAGGGCCTTTCAGGCCAGTCGTCGGTCTCGGATCTCGAAACCCTCTTTCAGCTCGTGAACCTCAAGTTTACCCGGCAGACGTTTACGGCCGATGCGTGGAAGAGCCTTGTCACGCAGCTTGAAACGCTTGCCTCCTCGCGCGAGAGTTCTCCCGACGAGATGTTTTCCGATCTGAAAACGCGCTTGCTCTACGGGGACAGCGTGCGGTACGCGCCCGTCACGAAAGAGCTTATCGCGCGGATGGACGCGCGCGTCGCCGAGGATTCCTTTCACGCGCGCTTTGCCGACGCCGCGGATTTTACCTTCGTGTTCGTCGGCTCTATCGACGAGGCCAAGCTCAGGGATTACGCCGAGCGGTACATCGCGACGCTCCCCTCGACTCCGCGCCGGGAAGAGGCGCGCGACGAGCGCGTACCGTTCCCGAAAGGAATACGCTCGGACACGCTCAAGAAAGGGCTCGATCCCCAAAGCAGCGTGTTTTTGGCTTTTGGCGGAAAACCCGAAATAGGCACCTACGAATACGAGCTCTTCGGCCAGCTCCTTCAGCTCCTGGACATCCGCTTCCGCGAAGTCGTCCGCGAGAAGATGAGCGGCTCGTACGGCGTGAACGCAGGCGGCTTCGTGACGGCGTATCCCGTTCCCATGTGGGAACTCATGATCGATTTTGGCTGCGAGCCGGGTCGCGAGGACGCGCTTGCGAAAGCGATCCTCGAAGAGATCGCGAAGCTTTCTTCCGCTCCCGTTTCCGAGGTGTATATCACCAAGCTCCGTGAGGGAGTCAGGCGGAATCAGGAGACGGGATTGAAGAACAACGGGTTCTGGGTGACGAGAATCACGCAGGAAATCCTGCGCGGGCGCGATCTCGACGGGATCGCCGACACCGAGGGCTTCGTTCGGGCCATAACGGGCGAGAGCATGCGCGCGATGGTGGCCAAGTATCTGCCGACGGACAACTACGTGAAGGCAGTCCTCGTGCCGGAGGAAAAGAAGGCGGAGGAAAAGACGACAGAGCTTGAATCCGTCCCGGAGCGTGCGGTGAACTGATCGCTTCTTTTAGCGCGTGACGGAATGGAGCGCGTCTCCGTTCCGGTCACGGAACACGAGCACGGTTTTATTCGCGTACACCGAGATTTCGAGAAAGCCGAAGTCGGTGCCCGAGAACCACCGGGACGCCGCCGAGGCGAAGGTGCGGTAGCGGTCGGGATAGCCGCCCATCGTACCGATGATCTCGTAGTCCGTGTCTCCGCGGGGCGACGCGAGGCTTTCCATAAAATGGTTGTGCCCCGAGACGACGACATCGACTCCGTTCCGCTCGAAGATCGGGCAGATTTTTCCGATCATCTGCCAATTGTCAGCCCAGTTCTTGCCGGACTCCGCGATGTAGCCGGATGACCAATAGAACGCATGCGAGAGCACGATCGTCGTGTCGTCTTTCGGGATTGACTCGAGGGTTTTTTCGAGCCAGCGTTTTTGTTCACGCGAAAAGGTTTCCGCTCCCCACAGGAGGTCAAGACCGACGATGTGAACCGGCCCCGCGTCGACGCGGTACCAGGGTTTGTCGGTGAAAAGCGCGCGGAACGTCCGTTCCCCGCCGAGGATAGCGTCGTGGTTTCCCATGACCGTCGCGAGGGGAACGTCGGGAAGCGCCTCCGCGAGTGTATCGGCCGCGCGCGAAAGAGTCTGACCCGGAGCGCCGGTTTCGGCAATGTCCCCGAGAATGAAAAACGCGTCGTAGCGTGTATCGTTAATCGTCTTGAGGATACGGGCGGTCGCCTCTCCGTCGCTTTTTGGATTTCCGTAATGGGGGTCGGAGGCGACGGCAATCCTGAGGAGGAGCTTTCCCTCGCTTTTGGCGCCAGTGTCGACTCCGGTGCCGGTGTCGACTCCGGTTATTCGGGAAGCGACTTTATCCGAGAGGTGCTTTTCAAGCTCGGCTGCGGTGAGCGCGACCCGGTGTGTTCCTTTTTCCGGTTTGATGATCACCGGGTAGGCAACGAGGCTTGCGAGTCCTGCAAGCGTTAATGCGCCGGCGAGGAAAATCGCGCAAGCGGACAAGACCCGGCCTGCTGCGGCCTTTCCCGGAGCATGCTGTGCCTTGAGCAGGAGCTTTCCCGCGATAGCAAACGGAATCGGAAGCCATCCCGAAAAGAATATCGCGATGAGGACATTCCGGTATAAGGGCATCCATTCGACGAGACCGCGTGTTCCGGAGAGCGATAAAAGCAATGCCGCGAATGCACCCGTCGCGAGGGCTGACAAGGCGCACAGTACGAGCGATAATCCGGCCCTGCGCGCCGCGTGTACCGTTTTCCGAAAATGATTCATGCTTTTCAGTATACGCGGCGCTTCCGCAAGCCGTCTACAAAATTGTGCCGTCCACCGATATCGTGACGATTTGCCAGGGGATGAATTTCCCGCTCGCTTTCAGCGCCTCGGTGGCCGCATTCGCAAGTCCCCCGCAGCACGGCACTTCCATCCTGACGATGGTGAGACTCTTGATATCGTTTTCCGCGAGGATCGCGGTGAGCTTTTCGGTGTAGTCACCTTCGTCGAGCTTCGGGCAGCCGATTATCGCGATGCGGTTTTTGATGAAGTCCCGGTGAAAGCCTGCGTACGCGAAGGCGGTACAGTCCGCCGCGACGAGAAGGTTCGCTCCCGCAAAGTACGGCGCGTGCACCGGCACGAGCTTGATCTGGACGGGCCATTGCTGGAGCTCGGAGTTGGCCTCTTCGCGGCCAACTCCGGAGAATCCGGCGGAGCCGGATTCTCCAGGGGACGGGGACGCGGGGGACGGAGAGGGAGAGGCGGGGGCAAGGGAGCGGGCGGTGCTTCCCGGGCAGCCACCGGTCGCCGGTCTCTGGAACGTTCGCGTGCGGGAACCCGGGCAACCGCCTGAGGCAGAATGAGAAGGCTCCGTTTGGGCCGCCTTGTTGGCTTCGGTGCGCTTTTTAACCGCTTCTTCGTCGTATACAGCGGCTTCGCGGGTTTCGAAGGTGATCGCACCGGTCGGGCAGACCGGAAGGCAATTTCCGAGCCCGTCGCAATAATCGTCGCGAAGGAGTTTCGCTTTTCCGTTTTCGAGTCCGATCGCTCCCTCGTGGCAGGCGCTGACGCACAAGCCGCATCCGTTGCACGTATCTTCGTCTATCTTGATAATCTGTCTGGTCATTGTTTCCTCCCTTGCAGGTATGCTCCAAATATACTATTTTTACCGGGAAGCAGGCGTTGCATTTGCAACAGGTGCCTGCATATCCGGAGGAAACATGGTATTGCCGGGAAACATTCCTCTTTTTGAGGGCATCAAGCCGGAAGAGGTTTCGCAGTTGCTTTCCTGCCTCGGATCGAGGGTCAAGAAATTCAAAAAAGGTGCGACAGTTATCGCGCAAGGATCTCCCGTCGACTCTCTCGGTATCGTCGTTTCCGGTCATGTCCAGGTTTCCCGGAACGACTATGACGGCAACCGGATTATCATGGCGGACTTCGGGCCTTCGCAGGTATTTGCCGAAAGCTTTGTCTGTGCGGGCGTCACCCGGAGCCCGGTAATCGTCCTTGCGAGCGAGGATGCCTCTGTCCTTTTTCTCCCGTTCCGGCATCTCATGACGAGCTGCGAGTCTGCCTGTTCCTTTCATCACCGGCTCATCATGAATCTCGTGGGCTTGCTTGCGCGAAAGAACCTTTATCTGAACACGAAACTCGACATTGCCTCGCGGCGGACGATTCGCGAAAAGGTTATGGCGTATCTCGATGCCGAATCGCGGGGGGCGCGTTCCCGCGAGTTTGAGATCCCGTTCAGCCGGAGCGAACTTGCCGATTTTCTCTCGGTGGACCGGAGCGCGCTATCACGCGAGCTGGGCGCAATGCGCGATGATGGACTCATTTCCTTTGTAAAATCGAGATTTTGCGTGATTTAACAACCTCTGCTAACTTTCTTGTTGACAAAAGATCCGGACGCTTTTACTATTTTTACACTCATGCTGGAAAAAAAGTTTCGCCGCGCCGGTTTATCTTCGTTCGATTTCCGGAAAACGCAATGGTATCAAACGATTCGCGCAGAAAATCGCCATTATAAATATAATTTGCTCCGATTTACCCTTTCGGTCGGCTGTGCAATTCCGGCAATCCTCTTTGTCGCAAATCTTGCGCATGGATCCCTCTCGTACTGGATGAGTTACCTCGTTTCGTTCGTCCTGCTCTCCGCACTTTTTAGCGCCCTCATCGTGTTTCGCCCGATCAGACACATGATGAGTGTATGTCTCTCGTTGCCGTTTCTCTCCCTTCCCTTCGTCCTCTACCTTCCGGGATCCCACGCGGCCTATATCATTCTTCTTGTCGTCCATCCCCTCCTCGCAACCGAGCTTCGGGGTTCGAAGCGCAGCTTCTGGTGGTTCTTTTCGTTTCTCGCGGTTTTCCTGGCTTTGTTTGCGTGTAATTTTGTCGCGTCTCTTCCTCATTGGGCGTTTGAGGCCGATGTTCCCGAAGTTGCGACCGTCGTTCTCTCCTCGCTCATGATTTTCATTCTGTCCCATCTCGCGGAGCGGAGACAGGAATCTCTCGTCGACCGGCTTACCAGCCTCCTCGTGTTCAATGACGCGACGGGGCTGCCGAACAGGGACGTCCTTGTCGCGAGCATCGCCGAGGAATCGGCGTACATTTTCGCCATCATCAAGATAGAAAATTACAGCAACCTGATTGCGCTCTTCGGGTATGATTTTTCGGATCTTATCGAGCAGTTTGCTTCGCAGAAATTCAGGAAGTATGAGCCGAGGTACGGGTACAAGACCTACCAACTCAAGAGCAACGAGTTCGCGATACTCATCAAGACGCCGGTTGTCGTGTCGGTCGCCGAGTCCGCACAGCGGCTTACCGAGATCGTCAAGGCACTCGAGCTCGAGGCGCTTCCGTGGGAGCGCGACAAGATCCGTCTCGTGTATCGGGTGGGTGGTGCGATCGTGAATCCCGGTGATCCGGTGAGTCCGCTTTCGAAGGCGGACATTGCACTCAAGAAAGCCGAGCGTGGCCATTCGGTCATTACCATCTACGAGGATGGCACCGAGGAAAAAGAAACCGCGTATGACTATGTAATGAAGTTTACCGAGCTCGTCAACAACCGCGAGGCGGAATCATTCCGCGCCGTGTTTCAGCCGGTGTTCAGTTCGGGTGGAAAGGATATTTGCTGGTACGAGGCGCTCTTGCGGATACGAAAGCAGGACGGGGAATACACGAGCATTTATCCGTACCTTCCCGTCGCGAAGTCCACCGGGTTCTATCAGTTTCTCACCGACTTCATCCTGCGGGCGTCCGCCGACGCGATCCTCGAATATGACGTCGACGTGTCCATCAATATTTCAATCAACGACATTGTGCGCCCCGACTTTATCCTGCTCGTCGACGAAGTGTATCAGCGCATCCGCGAGAAGAAGGGCCGCGTTATATTTGAAATTCTCGAAAGCGACGAGCTCGTTGAACTCGACAAGTGCATCTGGTTTATCGACTACATTTCGCACTACGGGTTCAAGATCGCGATAGACGACTTCGGCACCGGTTACTCGAACTATTGCAGCCTGATCAATCTCCCGATCGACATCGTGAAAATTGACGGCTCTCTTATACGGAAGATAAAGACTGACGAAAACGCGCGGCTGCTCGTCGAGGGCATCGTGCATTTTTGCCTGAAGTCGAACAAGAAGACCGTCGCCGAGTTCGTCGAAGACGTGCATGTCTTCGACTCGCTGAAGGACCTCAAGATCGACTACCTGCAGGGCTATTACCTTTCGGAGCCCGCGCAGATAGCCGAGTGCCCGTGTCCGTCCGTGCCTGTTTAGCGCTTGCCCGTAAGCGCGCGAGCGATCGCCTCGGCGCAGCGCTCCCCGTCCATCGCTGACGACACGATTCCGCCGGCATATCCGGAGCCTTCTCCCGCAGGATAGAGCGCCGGTAACGCCGGGGCCTCAAGGCTTTCCGCGTCCCGGAGAATTCTCACCGGCGACGAGGTTCGCGTTTCGCAGGCGACGAGAATTGCATCGTCCGAAATAAAGCCCTTCATGCTCTTGTTGAAATCAATGAAAGCCCCATGAAGCCGCTCCGAAATATCCTCGGGTAACCAGCGGTCGAGCCGTGAAGGAACGACGCCGGGGCTGTAGGAGCAGTCGGGGAGAGTTTCGCTGTCGGTGCCTTCAATAAAATCTTTGAGCCGCTGTGCAGGCGCCTTTTGGCCGGAGCCGCGCCGTTTTGTTTCGTGCTCGAGCCACCGCTGGTAACGGAGCCCTGCGAGCGACTTGAGGGAGGGGAGTTCTGTGTCTCCTTCGTCCTTCGCGCCGGGTGCAAGAAATTCTGCCGGGATGTCCTCAACCCTTGTCTCGACAACGATGGCCGCGTTCGACCAGCGGGAGTTTCGTCCCGAGGGTGACATGCCGTTCACGACGATTTCGTCGTCGCTCGTTGCCGAGGGGACAATGAGTCCGCCGGGGCACATGCAGAAGGAATATACGCCGCGCCCTTCTTCCTGGGCGACGAGCCGGTAGGTCGCGGCGGGAAGATCCTCACCCCGGTCCTGGCCGTGATACTGGATGCGGTCGATGAGTTCCCGCGGATGCTCGACGCGAACGCCCATCGCAAAGGCTTTTGCCTCGAGGACGGGGCTCGGTGTTCCCGCGAGTTCGATCCGGGCAAGCATCGCGTAGATGTCGCGCGCGGAGTGTCCGGTCGCAAGGATTACCGCGTCTCCCATGATCCGCTCACGGGGAGCGTCTTTTCCCGCGGGGCTGCCGACGCTGCCATTGTCGTCGCTGCCGGCAACGGGCACGGTTTCTATTCCTTTTACCTTGCCGTTTTCGATGATGAGGCCCGAGCAGCGTTCGCCAAAACGGAAAACGCCGCCGTGTGCGGTGATGGTGTCCCGCATGCGGTTGATGATTTCGGGAAGGCGGTCGGTGCCGATGTGTGGCTGCGCGTCAGTGAGAATGGCATCCTCTGCTCCGTGATAATTGAATATCGCGAGGATGCGGCCAATATTCCCCCGTTTGTTCGAGCGGGAGTAGAGCTTGCCGTCGGAAAAGGTTCCGGCTCCGCCTTCGCCGAAGCAATAGTTCGAATCGCTGTCGACGCGCCCTTCGCGGGTAATATTCGCGATGTCCTGCTTTCGTTCAGACGTCGCCTTTCCGCGCTCGACGATGACGGGCGTGATTCCGTCTTCGAGAAGCCTGAGTGCGGCAAAGAGCCCGGCGGGTCCCGAGCCGACGATGACGACCCTGCGTGCAGGATCGGCTTTTTTCCACGCAGGAGCGAAGGCTCCGGCCTGGCCCGCGGCGGACCCTTCGGCGGGGAGTTCCCCGACGTAAACGGTATAGCGGAGGTTTATGAGTATTCGTCCGTGCCGCGCGTCGACCGATTTTTTGCGGAAGACAAGGGCGCTGATCGCCGTAGGCTTGACTTGGGTGTGTCCCTTCGAGAGGGCTTCGGCGGCTTTCCGCCTGATAATTTCGTCGTTTCCTTCCTCGCCGGGAAGTACGGTAAAGGTTATATCCTGGATCATTGTAAGGGGGAGTATAGCCGGTTTCGCCAAGAAGATCAGGGAGGCCCGCTGACCTCTTCAGCCGGGCTCTTCTTGTTGACTTCCGGTACTACCTCTGTTATCATGTGAGTGTAGGTACACGCAACCCGGGTAAGTAGAGGACACCAATGACTGTAATCGAGATAGCAAAGCGCGCAGGCGTTTCGATCGGTACCGTAGATCGCGTGTTACACAACCGCGGCCGCGTATCCGAAGAAACCCGCCAGAAAATCAGCGCTATTATCACCGAAGAAGGATATCAGCCAAATCCCCTTGCCCGACACCTCAAGCGAAACCGGGAATACCTCATTGGCGTCCTGATTCCGGAACTGGAAAAAGAAAGCCGGTATTGGGATCTCATCCTTCAGGGGATACAAAAGGCTGTCGAGGAACTTTCTGCCTTCTCCTTCAATCTTGAATTGTTTACGTTCGTTCGCCCCGACCGCGACTCCCTTTCGCGCGCCTTTACCCGGATGAGCGCTGCCGATTGCAGCGCCTATATCATCGCGCCGGTCATGCAGGAAGAAACGCTTGCCCTCTTGTGGGGAGAAGAAAAAAAAGTTCCCTTTGCCTTTATCGACTCGTTCCTGCCGGGTGCCGATCCCCTGGTCACCGTCGCGCAGGATCCGTTTCGGGGCGGCCAGGTTGCCGCGCGACTCATGGAACTGCTTTCGCCCGCACCGGCGTCCTATGCGGTGATCAGACCCTACACCGAAGCGTTTAACCTGAACGAGCGAGCGCGCGGTTTCCGTGAATGGTTTAGAGGCCGCGAGGGCGTTCAGCTTTTTGATCTTGTGTGCTCCGAACTTCGCATGGACGAGGTTCACTCCCTCGTCGAGCGGACGGTTCGCGAAAACCCCGACCTGCGGGGTATTTTCGCGGTATCCGCAATCGGCCACAAAATCGCTGACTATCTCTCTGACAAGGGACTCAAGTCAGGCATCGCGTTCATTGGCTATGACCTCGTCGAAGACAATATCCGTTGCCTGAAGGACGGAAAGATCGATTGCCTTATTTCCCAGCGACCGGAAGAGCAGGGTCGCCACGTGATGCAGCAGATATATCGCAAGATAGTGCTTGAAGAAACGACGACGAGTCGGATCGACATGCCGATCGATATTTATTTCAAGGAGAATCTTTTATGACGCATAAGGGGACAGATTATGTTCTTGGTGCCGACTTCGGCTCCGACTCGGTTCGTGTCGTCATCATCGATGCGGCAGACGGTCGTGTTGCCGGTCAATCAGTTGTCTGGTATCCGCGCTGGAAACGGGGACTCTATTGCAGCCCCCGGGAAAACCGCTTTCGCCAGCATCCGCTCGATTATGTTGAAAGCCTGACCGACGCAGTCACCGGCGCGATTCGCGACGCCGATTCTCTTTCGGGAACTGGCTCGGGAATCGGGAAGCTCATCCGCGCGATTTGCGTCGACACGACCGGCTCGACTCCCGTGCTCGCGGACTCAAGCGGCACCCCGCTCGCCCTCCTTCCCGAATTCGCCGAAGATCCCGACGCGATGTTTATCCTCTGGAAGGACCATACCGCGGTAGCGGAAGCCGACGAGATAAACGCGCTCGCGCGCACCTGGGGCGGCACCGATTTTACCAAGTACATGGGCGGCGTCTATTCCTCCGAATGGTTCTGGGCAAAAGTGTTGCATACAATTCGCGGCAATTCGCGCGTCAAGGCGTGTACGTACACCGCTGTTGAGCACTGCGACTGGATAACGGCAGTCATGACGGGAACTACGTCTCCCGAGCGCATCAAGCGAAGCCGTTGCGCGGCGGGACATAAAATCATGTGGCACCGGGAATGGGGCGGCTATCCGCCTCATGCGTTCTTCGATCGTCTCGACCCGAAGCTCTCGGGGATTCGCGATTCGCTCGGAACTGAAACCTGGACCACGGATGTTTCGGCCGGAACGCTCACCCCCGAATGGGCGGCTCGGCTCGGGCTTGCCGAGTCGGTGATTGTCTGCGTCGGCGCCTATGATGCGCATATCGGCGCGGTCGGCGGGGACGCTGCTCCCGGCGTGCTCGTCAAGAGTATCGGAACATCGACGTGCGACGTAATCATCGGACCGAAGCCTGCGACCGGCACGGCAGAAAAGCTCATCGGCGGCATTTGCGGCCAGGTGGACGGCTCGGTCGTTGCGGACTGGATCGGCTACGAAGCGGGTCAATCGGCGTACGGCGACTATTACGCCTGGTTCCGCAACCTCCTCGCCTGGCCGCTCAAGAATCTTGCGTTGCTCGATCCCGACGCGCGGGGAATCGATCCTGAAAAAGCCGAGAAAAGCATGCTGCGTGCGCTCGAAGAAGCGGCGGGCTCGATTGAACCGTCCGAATCGTCGGTGGTCGCCCTCGACTGGATTAACGGTCGACGCACTCCGTTTGCGAACCAGAAACTCACCGCCGCAATTTCCGGGCTCAACCTCGGCACTGACGCTCCCGCTATCATGCGCGCCCTTCTTGAGTCGACCGCGTATGGCGCGAGATCGATAATCGAAACCTTCGAGAAGGGCGGCATCAAGATCGAGAAAGTGATGGCCATCGGCGGCGTTGCGCGAAAGAGTAAACTCGGCATGCAGATTCTCGCCGACGTTACGAACCGCGAGATTTACGTTACCGCCGGAGACCAGTCGTGCGCGATCGGCGCGGCCGTATTCGCCGCGACTGCAGCGGGACTCTATCCCGACATCTTCGCCGCCCAAAAGGCCCTGTCCGCCGGAACTGACCGCGTGCATAAGCCGGATCCCGCGCGTGTGGCCGTCTACAATGCCCTGTATGCAAAATTCCTGAAACTCGGAACTTATATAGAAGGAGAAACCAAATGATCAAGCTTGATAATTACGAATTCTGGTTCCTGACCGGAAGCCAGGACCTGTACGGTGACGAGACCCTTCGGAAGGTTGCTGAAGACTCCAAAAAAGTAGTTGAGGCATTCAACGCCGACGGTGCCATGCCGTGCAAGATTGTCTGGAAGCCGACGCTCCTTACCCCCGGCGCCATCCGCGAGTGCCTCGAAAAGGCGAACGCCGATCCTGCATGCGCGGGCGTCATCGCGTGGATGCACACCTTCAGCCCCGCGAAGATGTGGATCGCGGGACTCAGCGCGTATAAAAAACCGCTTCTCCAGTTCAATACCCAGTTCAACCGCGACATTCCCTACGACACGATGGACATGGATTTCATGAACCTCAATCAGTCGGCGCACGGTGACCGCGAGTTCGGCTTTATCACTGCGCGCATGGAAATCCCCCGCAAGGTGATCGTTGGTCACTGGAGCGAGAAAGAGACCCGAAGCCGCATCGCGCTCTGGATGCGCGCGGGCTGTGCTGTCGCGGACGGAAAGGCGCTCCGCATTGCGCGCTTTGGCGACAACATGCGCGAGGTTGCGGTAACCGACGGCGACAAGGTCGAGGCGATGATCAAGCTCGGCTGGTCCGTTCCCTATTACGGAATCGGAGACCTCGTCGCGTACATGGACAAGGTGACCGACGCCCAGAGAGACGCGCGCGTCAAGAAATACGAGGCTACGTACGAAATCGTATGGGGCGCGGACAAGGCGAAGACGCTCAAGGCGATTCGCGAGCAGGCAAAGATTGAGGAAGCGCTTCGCGCCTTCGCAATCGTCGAGAACGTGAATGCCTTCACGACGAACTTTCAGGACCTGCACGGGATGAAGCAGCTTCCCGGCCTTGCATGCCAGAGCCTCATGGCCGACGGTTTCGGTTTTGCCGGCGAAGGCGACTGGAAAACCGCCGCGATGGTTCGCACGTTCAAGGTAATGTCAGCAGGCCTCGTCGGCGGCGGTTTCGGCGACTCGTTCATGGAAGACTACACCTATCACCTCGACCCCGCCTCGGGAATGAACCTCGGCGCACACATGCTCGAAGTTTGCCCGTCCATCGCCGAGGGAAAACCGACCGTGGAAGTTCATCCGCTCGGCATCGGCGGAAAGGAAGATCCCGCCCGGCTCGTGTTTACCGGAAAGGCAGGACCCGCGATTTGTGCGGCAGTCGTCGACTTCGGATCGCGCTTCCGCTGCGTCCTTAACGAGGTCACGGTCGTCAAGCCGCCCAAGGCCTTCCCGAAGCTTCCCGTAGCACGCGCCCTGTGGAAACCTTCTCCCGACCTCCGCACCGCAGCGGAAGCCTGGATCCTCGCCGGCGGCGGACACCATACCGCGTTCTCGAACATCGTGTCGACCGACATGGTTCGCGACTGGGCGGAGATGGTCGGTATCGAGTTCATCGCGATCGACGGGACGACGACCGTTCCCGCGTTCCGGAACGAGCTCCGGTGGAACGCCGCGGCCTGGAGAAAGTAATGGCAAAAAAGTCATCGCCGTACAAGGCGCTGAAGGAAGAAGCCTGGGTCGCGAACGCGGAAATTCCCGCGCGCGGCCTGGCGCTGTATACCTGGGGCAACGTGTCTGCTTTTGATCCCGCCCTCGGCGCGTTTGCGATCAAGCCCTCGGGCGTTCCCTACGCAGAGCTGACGAGCGAATCGATGGTCGTCGTCGATCTTGAGGGCAAGGTGATCGAGGGGAAACTCAATCCTTCGTCTGACACGCCGACGCACCTCGTGCTCTATCGCGAATTCGCGGTAGCGGGCGGCTCTCCCGTCCGGGGCGTCATCCATACCCATTCGACCCACGCGGTCGCCTGGGCTCAGGGACTTCGTGACGTGCCGCTTTTCGGGACGACCCACGCGGACCACGTCCAGAAGGATATTCCCTGCACACCCTATCTTTCGCGCGAGGCGGTCGAGCGGGATTACGAGACGGAGACGGGGAATCTGATCGTCCGCGCCTTTCGGGATCGCAAGCTCAATCCCGCCGAGATGTCGATGGTTCTCGTCGGCGGGCACGGTCCCTTTGCCTGGGGGTCTTCTGCGGAAAAGGCGGTGTATAACGGCGCCGTTCTCGAGGAAATCGCCCGGATGGCGTATCTGACCCTCCAGATAAATCCGCGCGCGAAGGGACTTCCGTCGTATATCGTGGACAAGCATTACCGGCGCAAGCACGGGCCTTCCGCATATTACGGCCAGGCGGGCGACAAGCATTAACGAGCTGACGCCTATCAAACAGCCTCCTAGATTTGGGTACCGTACCAGCGATGGTCGGTACCCTTTTTTTTGTCCCTTCGGGTTTCCATCGTGCATGTACCGTCCCCGCAAGCAGGGTGAGTGGCAGAAATGATTGATGTGTACGTCCACGCAATGCAAAAATTACAAAGTAAACCGGTTAAATTACACAAAAACGGGTGTTTTTGACGGGAATGAATTTGACAAATTCCGGAAGTCAATCTAGTATTTCATATGCGCGTGTAGGTACACGCGCGCGTGGATTTTTTGTCCACGATTTTCCGAAGGAGGAAATGAACAATGAAGAAAATCGTAGCAGTGCTCAGCGCTCTCGTTCTGTTGTCGGCTGTATTTGTCAGCTGCGGCGGAAAGGGCGGAAAAGGCAGTACAATCGGCATCGCGATGCCCACCAAATCGTCAGCCCGCTGGATCGCAGACGGAAGCAACATGAAAGCCGAGTTCGAGAAACTCGGATACAAGGTTGACCTTCAGTATGCCGAAGACGTCGTCGAAAACCAGGTTTCCCAGATCGAGAACATGATCACGAAGGGCGATTCCGTCCTCGTTATCGCCGCCATCGACGGTGAGTCCATGACCAAGGTCCTGGAAAAAGCCAACGAGGCGAAGATCCCGGTTATCGCGTATGACCGCCTCATCAAGAAGTCACCGTTCGTCAGCTATTACGTGACCTTTGATAACTTCAAGGTCGGCGTTCAGCAGGCAACCACCCTCGAGACCGCGCTTGACCTCAAGAACGCGAAGGGTCCCTTCTACATCGAGCTTTTCGGCGGATCTCCCGACGACAACAACGCCTTTTTCTTCTATAACGGCGCCATGTCCGTCCTCGATCCCTACATCAAGTCCGGCAAGCTGATCGTCGGTTCCGGCCAGACGGGAATGGACAAGGTTTCCACCCTCCGCTGGGACGGCGCGACCGCGCAGGCCCGCATGGACAACCTCCTTTCCGCGTTCTACACCAAGAACAAGGTTTCCGCCGTTCTTTCCCCGTATGACGGAATTTCGCTCGGTATCATTTCGTCCCTCAAGGGAGTCGGCTATGGCAAGGGCAATACCCCGATGCCGTTCGTCTCCGGACAGGACGCAGAGCTTCCCTCGGTCAAGTCAATCCTCGCCGGCGAGCAGTATTCCACCATTTTCAAGGACACCCGCTCGCTCGCCAAAAAGGCCGTCGAGATGGCTACCGCCCTCCTTGCCGGAAAGCAGGCCGAAGTTAACGATACCAAGACCTACGATAACGGCGTGAAGGTCGTTCCCTCGTTCCTTCTCGAGTCCACCATCGTCACCAAGGACAACGTCAACCAGGCGCTCATTGACTCGGGTTACTATACCGCTGACCAGATCAAGTAGTTCCGAAGCGTAATTTGTAAAACGATTCGGGAGGGCGTGCCGCGCCCTCCGGGGGCCTGAAAGGCTGCCGGTTCCGCGGGGCGCGCCTCATTTCCGGATACGAGAAACCCAAGGGGATTGCATGTCAGATATACTGCTTGAGATGAAAGGCATCACGAAGGATTTCCCGGGCGTAAAGGCGCTCGACAGCGTAAGCCTTCAGGTACGGAAGGCGGAAATCCACGCGCTTGTCGGGGAGAACGGGGCGGGCAAGTCCACGCTCATGAACGTTCTTTCGGGCACGTACCCGCATGGAAGTTATTCGGGCGACATCATTATGGACGGAAAGGTTTGCGAATTCCGCGACATCAAGCACAGCGAAAAAGCGGGAATCGTCATCATCCACCAGGAGCTCGCGCTGAGCCCCTACCTTTCCATCGCGGAAAACATTTTTATCGGAAACGAAAAAGCCCGGGCGAAGGTAGTCGACTGGGACAAGACGCGGGAAGAGGCGCTCAAGCTGATGAAGAAGCTCGGCCTCGAGGAAAACCCGAACACGCCGGTCAACAAGCTCGGCGTCGGCAAGCAGCAGATCGTCGAGATCGCGAAGGCGCTCGCGAAGGACGTGAGGCTTTTGATCCTCGACGAGCCCACGGCCGCCCTCAACGAGAAGGACAGCGACAATCTTCTCCAGCTCCTCATCGAGCTGAAAAAACACGGAATATCATCGGTTCTCATTTCACATAAATTGAACGAGGTGTCCAAGGTCGCCGACGCCATTACGATCATCCGCGACGGCCGCGTCATCGAGACGCTCGAAGTCGCCGGAAAGCAGATTTCCGAAGAGCGGATAATCCGCGGGATGGTCGGTCGCGAGATCACCGACCGTTTCCCGAAGCGGACGAGCGCGATCGGAAAGGTTGTTTTCGAGGTCAAGGACTGGAACGTCTTCCACCCTGACGACAAGGAACGAAAAGTCATCGATAACGTGAGCTTTACCGTTCACGCAGGCGAGGTCGTCGGTCTCGTCGGACTCATGGGCGCGGGGCGCACGGAACTCGCGATGAGCCTCTTCGGAAAGTATTACGGTCAGAATATTTCGGGCCAAACGTTTATCGACGGGGAAGAGGTTCGATTGAACACCATCCCGAAAGCGATCGAGCGCGGGCTCGCGTACGTCACCGAGGACCGCAAGCAATACGGCCTCGTGCTCATTGACGACGTGCGGCACAACACCACGCTCGCGAGTCTCAATCAGGTTTCGAAGCACGGGGTGATCGACGAGCACGAGGAAATCCTCGAGGCGGAAAAATTCCGGAAGGCGCTCAGCATAAAGACCCCGTCGATACTGCAGCTCGCGAACAATCTGTCCGGCGGAAACCAGCAAAAGGTTGTTCTCGCGAAGTGGATGTTCGTCAACCCGAAGATACTCATACTCGACGAGCCCACGCGAGGAATCGACGTCGGCGCGAAATACGAGATCTACTCGATCATCAACATGCTCGCCTCCCAGGGGCTCGCGTGCGTCCTGATTTCCTCGGAAATGCCCGAGGTAATCGGGATGAGCGACCGCCTGTACGTGATGAGCGAGGGACGCTTTACCGCGGAGCTGGACGGCAAGACTGCCACCCAGGAAGAAATCATGCGCAATATAATCCAGCATTAAGGGGAAACCATGAACAATGTACTTGGCACCATGAAGAAAAATTTCCGGCAGTACGGGATGCTTATCGCGCTCGCCGTCGTGATGGTTCTGTTCCAGATCCTCACCGGGGGCGTCCTCCTTCGCCCGGTCAACCTGACGAACCTGATTCTGCAGAACAGTTACATTCTCATCCTTGCGGTCGGTATGCTCCTTTGCATACTCACCGGATACATCGATCTTTCGGTCGGTTCGATCGTTGCCTTCGTCGGCGCCATTTCCGCAACGCTGATGGTCGACAAGGGAGTGCCCGCCATTTACGCGATGGTCATTGCGCTCGTCATCGGCGGCTTGATCGGCGCCTGGCAGGCATACTGGATCGCGTACGTCAAGATTCCGCCGTTTATCGTAACGCTCGCGGGAATGCTCATTTTCCGCGGTCTTGCCCTCGTCGTCCTTCAGGGACAGTCAAAGGGACCGTTCCCGCTCATGTTCCAGTCCCTGTCGGCAGGCTTTATTCCCGATCCGTTCGGCGGTAACGGGCTGACGATACTGATCGGTATTCTCGCATCGGCGATTCTCGCCTGGAACGAAATTCACAAGCGGCGGAAAGCGCGGAAGTACGCGTTCGACGAGATCCCCACCTGGGCCTTCATCGTCAAAATTCTTTTCGTGGTCGCCGTAATCATGGCCTTCACCCTCGTCTTTGCGTCCTACAAGGGCTTGCCGAATATCCTCATTCTTCTCGTGGTGCTGATCCTCATTTACAATTTCATCACCCAGAAGACCGTTCCCGGCCGGCACATATACGCCCTCGGCGGAAACGCAAAAGCGGCGAAGCTTTCGGGCATCAAGACCGAGCAGGTGATGTTCTGGGTATACGTGAACATGGGCGTCATCTCGGCGCTCGCCGGAATGGTTTTCGCGGCCCGGCTCAACGTCGCCACTCCGAAGGCCGGCGTGAACTTCGAGATGGACGCGATTACCGCGTGCTACGTCGGCGGCGCGTCGACGACCGGTGGCGTCGGAACGATCATCGGCGCGATGGTAGGCGGGCTTTTCATGGGCGTGCTGAACAACGGCATGTCCATTATGGGTATAGGGATCGATTGGCAGCAGGCGATTAAGGGTTTCGTGCTGCTCGCGGCGGTCGCCTTCGATTTGTACTCAAAGGCGAAGAGCAAGTAACGGTTAGCGCCCGCGGGTTCTCTCCTCTCCCGTGGGCGCTTTTTTTTCCGTCGCGATTTCATTAAGATCTCCACATACAAATCGCATACTCGACCTTGAAGGAATTTCACGATATGGCTGAATTACGCTTTAATCCGCTTTTGGGAACATGGACAATGGTGGCAGCAAGCCGGCAAAACCGGCCGCAGATGCCCAAGGACTGGTGCCCGTTTTGCCCGGGCTCCGGCAAAGTTCCCGAGAGTTTTGACGTGTATAAATATGACAACGATTTTCCGGTGATGAGCGCGACCCCTCCCGCCCCCGACGGCGTCGGCTCCGATTTTTACCGGACAAAGCCGTCGTATGGCGCGTGCGAGGTAATTCTCTATTCTTCCGATCATAACAAGACGCTCCATGAGCTTTCCGTTCCGCATATCCGCAAGATCGTGAACCTCTGGGCCGAGCGGACGACGGAAATAGGAAAGCGGGATGAGGTCAAATACGTGATGCCCTTCGAGAACAAGGGCGAGGAAGTCGGCGTCACGATGCCGCATCCGCACGGCCAGATATACGGTTACTCCTGGATACCCCAGCGCGTCGACGTCGAGCTCGCGAACGCGCGCGCGCACCATGCGGCGTCGGGTGAGTGCCTGATCTGCCGGATGAACGAGGAAGAGAAAAAATTCCGGAAGCGAATCATTTTCGAGAACGCTTCTTTTTACGCGTACATCCCGTTTTTTACCGACTATCCCTACGGCATTTTCATTGTTGCGAAGAATCACCGCAATTATCTTTTCGAACTCGATTCCGCCGAGCGGGACGACCTCGCCGAAGCGCTCAAAATCGTAACCGGTGCCTTCGATCGCATCTTTGACCGTCCGTTTCCGTACATGATGGCGATTCACCAAAATCCGGTGAACAGCCCCGAGTGGGACGACGCGAAAGAGTTCTACCATTTGCACATCGAGTTCTATACGCCGCTGCGGGCAAAGCGGCTCATCAAGTATTACGCGACCTCGGAAACCGGCGGATGGGCCGCGGCGAACGTCGCCGCAGTCGAACGCACTGCGGCCGAGACCCGGTGCGCAAAGCTCGAGTATCTCGCCATATCGGGCGACGAGCGCCTTTCGCGCGAGGTGTTCCAGAAAGAATTTCTCGCCGAGTTCGCCGAGCTCTATGGCTCAGCCGACGGCGCCTCTCTTTTCGCGTCACCCGCGCGCATCAACGTGATCGGCGAGCACATCGACTATAACGGGGGCCTCGTGTTCCCGGCCGCAATCGACCGGTACCTGTATCTCGCGATCCGCAAGCGACCGGACGGAAAAATTACCTACAACGACCTCCGGTTCCCCGGAGCAATGCACTTCGACGTGAGCGACGCATTCGCGTACCGGAAGGAAGACGGATACGCGAATTACCTCAACGGCATTTTGACTATCCTTGCCGATCGCGGCTTTACGCTCGATGCGGGATTCGACGCGCTTTTTTTCAGCACAATCCCGGCGGGCGGCGGCGTTTCCTCCTCAGCCGCCCTCGAGATAGGATTCGCGTACGCGATCAGCGAGCTCTATGGATTCGCGGTTGACCGGGTTGAGCTCGCGAAAATCGGGCAGGAAAGCGAGCACCGGTTCATGAACGTGCAGTGCGGGATAATGGATCAGTTCGCGGTCGCGATGGGAAAGAAGGGAAACGCGATAGCGCTTGACTGCGCGACTCTTGAATACCGTTACGTGCCGCTCGAGCTTGGGGATGCGCGGATCGTCGTGATGAACACGAACAAAAAGCGTGAGCTCGCAGACTCGAAGTATAACGAGCGCCTCGGCGAGTGCCGCGAGGGTCTCGCCGCGATCAGAAAGAAACGCGACGTCTCAAACCTCTGCGATCTTTCCGTCTCCGACTTCGAGTCCCTTTCGGATTTGATCGAAAGCTCCGTCATCAGGCGTCGCGTGCGTCACTGCGTGACCGAAAACGCCCGCGTGGGAGAAGCCGTCGCCGCGCTCGAGACAGGCGACCTTGCCGCACTCGGCCGGCTTCTCGGGGAGTCGCACGCGTCGCTTCGCGACGACTACGAGGTAACGGGCCCCGAGCTTGACGTCCTCTATGAAGAAGCGATAGCCGTTCCCGGATGCCTTGGCGCCCGCATGACCGGCGCCGGTTTCGGCGGCTGCGCTATCGCGATCGTCCGGAAGGACGCGGTCAAGTCCTTTATCGTCAGGGTCGGCGAACGCTATCGCGCGCGGTGCGGAATAGAAGCCTCATTCTTTGCGTGCGAGAGCGGAGACGGCGCGTACCGGATTATTTGACGCTCGCGGACGGCTACTTGAGCGGGACCCAGTACTCGCATCTGTAGTCGCTTGCGTTGGGGTCCGGATGCGCGTTGTAAAACTCGAGCTCGGCCGTTCCCGCGTGCTCGCGTCCCGAAGACGGAAACCATTCGGAAAAAATTCTCTTGATGACGTTCTGAAAGTTTTCCGCGAGCGGGCCGCGCGAGGTAAATATCGCCCAGGTCGATTCGGGAACCGCAATATCGACGCAGCCTTCGGGGAGCCCCGTCCGGTCTTCGGGCGTTTCGATCGCGATCGCGTAGGAGAAGTCCCCGCTTTTCATGTCGTGATCGTAGCACACGCCAACCACGCCGAGTTCAGAGCCCGCCGCTTTTATCCTGAGTTTGTCGCAGCTTCCGTCAGCCATGGTTCTGTCCCAGAATGCCGGGATGCCTATCCAGTTCGTGCCGTCCGAGCAGTTTTGCCTGATCATGAGCCCGGTGAGGTTGTATGCGTGCCGTTTTTCAATGCGATATTCCATGGCCTTGTCTCCTTTGAGCGCTATGGTAAATGATAACGGGGGATATGCGTGAAGTCCGGTTCCGGGAATGCGCGCGTCGCTCGGGGTGCAGGCAAACTCCCGCCTGAATGCGCGCGCGAAGGAGTCCGGTGAATCGTAGCCGTATTTGAGCGCGACGTCGATCACCTTCGCCTGCCCGCCCGAAAGCTCTGCGGCCGCGAGGGAGAGCCGTCTCCTCCTCACGTATTCGGCGGGACTTATGCCGGTTACCACGTCGAACATCCGCATAAAGTGGAATGCCGAACAGTTTGCCTCGTGCGCGGCGCCCTCGATATCGGTGTCGTCCATAAGATGACCTTCCATCCATGCGATCGCGTTTTCCATCCGCTTTTGCCAGTCCACGGCGCATTCTCCCTTTTCCCTGACGGAATGCGCCCAGTATATCACGGTCTCGGCTCGTTGGGCTCTGATACCCAGGTTCCCTCGGGAGCGGTTTCAGGTTTGAGCTCCGCCTCGAAGGTTTCGAAACCGGCGGGGTCACGGGGGCAAAATGTCCTGAAGGCGTTTTCCTTGGCGTCCGGCGGGCCAAAGCACGCATTGAGCGTTCCTTCCGAAAGGTCAGCCTGGATTGACCAGAGCGTCCCGAAACCTTCGCTGTAATAGTGACAGGATAGCCCGTGTGGGAAGGAAGATGAAAGGGCTTGTTTGACCGACTCGGGGGATTGCTTGCCGGCCCCGAGCGTTTCCTCGAGGAAGGCCGTGCGCCTGAGGGAATGGTCGAAGACCCGCGCGTTCAGAGTCCGCGTTTCCGGCAGGGTATAGTGGTTCTCGCTGTGGAGAAACCCTCTTTCCGCCTTTTTGATTCCCATGGCATCGGGTCCCTTCTCGATGAGCACCGCGTGACCCGAGCGGCTTGCGACGATGAGGTTGAGATGGAACGCGACGGGGAACTCTTTCGCGATATCGAGCGCTTCTTCGCAATTTGCCGCGCGGTCGAGGATTGTGCGAAGGAGCGGCCAAAAGCGGAGCCCTTCGTTTTCGGGAAGCGGGGCTGCCGGGTTTGCCGCGGACATCGATACCCACAGGCCGTGCTCGTTGATCCCGTCAAACCTGCCGAAGGCAAAGAGGCCGAAGCCCGTGTGCGCGGCCCGTCCCGGTATCCGCACCGTCGTGAGGGTCATCTCGTCCTCGAGCGACCATTCATAGCTTCGCCCGCACAGCGTCGTTCCCGTCGTCGTGCGGTCGGGGAGGATGGCAAAGTGGCTGCAGTTTCCCGTTTTCGGGATGGTCGCCGTGTAGTAGACGACCGCCTCCGGCTTCACGCCGAGGCCTTCGGCAAATCCCTCGATTTCCCCGTTCATTCCCGGACACCAGCGCTCGTTGAGTTCAAGCAGCCGGTTTCCCTCTTGCAGCCGATCGGTCGCCGCCATAAAGGGGCTACCGAAAAACGCGCGAGCTTCCGGTTTCGCCTCGATAAGCCGCTTGGCCTGAAGGCGGCCGACCGTCCTCGCGTCTCCTTCAAGTACCTGGTAGGTAAAGGTTTGTTTCATGCGTTGACTATAGGTCCGCGCCGCCGTGTTTTTCCCGACTTTTTCTGCTCGATTCAGACGGTTTTTGGTAACAGGTATTGCTTGACACAGTGTTGTATATGCGTTAACTTAACAGTGTTAGTTGAACACTGTTAAGTTAATAGTAGTGTTGGAGGTACCATGCGAACGCCGAATCCGGAAATGGAACGGACGATTCGGGGAAAAACCCTTGAACTGCTTATGGTCAAGGAGCCCGAGGAAATCGGAATGCGCGATATTGCGGCCGCCGCAGGGGTGACCGCGACGACGATTTATTACTATTACGCGGATAAGGAACGCCTCCTTGAGGCGGTAAAGAAGGATTGCATGGACGCGATGGACGTTTCGATCGCCGCGCGCATCTCGACCCTATCCGGCTCGCTCGACTCGCTCGGGCTGCTTCGGGGCGCGCTTGCGGCGTTTCGGGACTGGTCCTTCGCGAATCCCCGGATCGCGCTTCTCGTCATGAACCGCTTCAAGCCGAATGTCGAAGCGGGCCCGGAGGAAATGGCCCAGTACTACCGGAGCACCTATCTTGGGCGGGACCTGATCGCGAAGGCCGTCGCAGAGGGTGACGCCGTGAGCAAAGATCCGCTCCTCGACGCCTCCCTAGCCATCGCGGCAACCTGGGGCGCGATCGAGTCCATCCTCCGGTTCAGGACAATACCGGAATACTGGGAACGGGGAGTCGAATTCACCGACGCCATGATCACAATCTGCTGCGCGCCATTCGCGCGGTAAGGGAGAAAATATGAAGGGAAATTCTTTGGTTACGGTACGCTGCGCATTTGCGCTCGCTCTTGTTTTCGCTTTTGGCTCTTCTTTCGCGGAAGGACGGGCATCGCTCGTGGTTACGCCCGGTACGGACTGGGCGATAAAGGTCTGGATGGGCGTGGTTCCCGTCTCTCTTACGCCCCAATATGCCGCATGGATCGAGACTGTCGACGGAAAGTACTTGGAGACCGTCATGGTCACTTCGCGCGCTTCCCGCGGCACCTGGCGCGGAAACCCCAAGGGCGGCCGCCCTGACGCGCTCCCGGTCTGGTTCCATGCGTCGGCTTCTTCTCGCGCGGACGTCGATGCCGCGACTTCCGCGACGCCGGAGGCGGAGAGCCCCATCACGGCGTCGGCGGGCCCGCTCGTGAGCGGCACGGAGTATGTCGCGCGGTTCGAGGTGAACCACAGTTTCGATTATAACGACGCGTGGCCCAAGGGCGCGAAAAAAGGGAGTAGCGGCTATTCGGGCGTGAACGGCCAGCCGTCGCTCGTGTATGAAGGGAAGTTTGTCGCGGGACGGGATTCGTCCGTGTCCCTTGTGCCCGTCGGGCACGGATCGGTTGACGGCAGCGACGGCGTGGTGACGCGTTCTCTTGAGGGCATCACGGGAGCACTCTCGATCGTAAAGAACGTCACCGTGACGGTAACGGAGAAGTAACGATGAAAGCAATTAACAGTCGATGCGGCGCGGCGATAGTGGCCGCACTGGCGTATGTGCTGGTCGCGATTCCGGCAACCGCGGAAAAGGGAATCGAGACCGGAGCAAAACTTGAATGCACGGTGACCACGAAGGGCGAGCTCAAGAGCAAGCTGACCGGCGAGGCGCGGATTCCGCTTCTGAGAGGGGAAAGCGCGCTCACGGCGGATAACGGCCTCAAGGTGCGCCTCGGCGCGGAACTTTCGCCCGTCGCCGCGAATGGTACGTTCGAGACGGTGTTCACCCCGATCGGTTTTCTGGAACTCGTCACAGGCGCGTCCGTCGGTTCCGGATGGAACATCCCGATCTCGAACGGGCTTCGCATGAACGAGCGCGATGGCCTCCACGACAATAAACTTACCGGAGACGCGTTTTCCGGTCTAGTGTGGAGCGTTCGCGGCGGAGCGGCGCTTCAGGGCGACCTCGCGGCGTTCAAGCCGGGAGCCTGGAACCATCTCGTGTTCAGGACCTATCACGCGATGCAGTACCGCGCTCTCTCTTCCGCAAGCTCTGACGAGACCTGGCTCTATGAATCCGATGCGGGAGAAAACCGCAACGGGTGGAACTATTACGGAAACTATCTTCTGGCGTATCGCATGCCCGTCAAGCTCAATCTCGTCGGCGTGCTGATAGAGGAAGATCAATACCGCTATGACGCTTCGGGCGGTGACTATTGGGGCGATGACGTGTCGCGGTGGACTTTCAGTCTTGCGGGAAATTACGCCTTTACCGACCGGCTCTCGCTCATGCTCCTCGTGCAGGCGCGCACCATGCGGAATTTCACCGGCGATACCGGCGACTACGGATTCTACCAGGACCGGAAACTCGATGCTGATGACGAGCGGCATATCGAGTTCTATCGCGCCGTCGCGACGCTCGGGTGGAAACTCAAGTAGGGGTATTTTCAGTTTTTTGGTTTACGGTGCCGCATCGGTCCTTGACTCCGCCCCAGGGGCAGGCTTTATCACTTGAAGCGAGGAGGAAAGTACCATGAAAATAACGATGGTTTTTCTGGCGGTGGCAGGCGTCGCCATTGCCTTTGTATCGTGGCAGGCGGTTCGGCGGCTTGGCGTATTTGGGGCTAAGCCCTGGAAGATTTCCGGCAATCCTGAAGTGATCGCGCTCGCGAATGTGAGGGTCGTTCCCGGCGGCCACTGCGAAAGCTCGGCCATCATGAACGCGCTCAACTATGAGGGCTACGAGATTTCGGAGTGCGAGATCACGGGCGGGGGAAGCGCGCTCGCTTTCATGTTCCAGAAAGGACCGTTTCCCTTTCTCGGCGGCCGAAACGAGGACATGCGCGAGCGGTTTTTCGCCGCGGCAAACATCGTTTGGCATCGGGGAAACGCCGATGCCGCGGACACGGGGTGGGCCGAGATCGAGTCGCTCCTTTCGGGCGGGATTCCCGTCATCATCCGGAACGACATGCGCTTTCTTTCGTATCGCTATGGCGGAAAGCACGGTCCCCGCTGGGCTTCGTTCGGCGGCCATTACGTGACCCTCTTCGGTATCGACGCTACCCGTTCGCTCGCGTACGTGAGCGACACGGAATATTCCGGTCTCCAGACGGTTTCGCTTGCCGATCTCCAGAGCGCGAGAACCTCGAAGACCCGCATGTATCCCCCGCACGCCGAGTTTTATTGGGCCGAAAAGGCCCCGGCCGGTTTCAGCCTCGATCGGGGACGCCTTGCGCGGGCTTCGATTGCCGGGGTAATCGGGAATTATCGCGCGATCGTGCCGCGCCCTGCGGAAGGCGGCGGGCAATCGGCGGACGGGAAGGCGCTTCTTGTCGGGCTTGCCGGTCTTGAAAAGTATCCCGCGGCTCTCGCGAGCTTTGAGTCGTGGGCGGGAAAACCGTTTTTGTTTCCCGCCGAGCTTGAGTACATGGCGGGTAACATCGAGGACTTCGGCACCGGCGGCGCCTCGTTTCGCGCGCTTTACCGGGAATATCTCGCGCGTCTCGTCGCGACGGGGAGCTTCCCCGAGCTTGCTCCGCTTCTTCCTTTCCTTGACGAGTCCATCGCGTCCTGGCACGCGCTGTCGGCGGATTTTCGCGCCGCATCCCGGGAAATCAAGGGCATGGACGGCTCCGCGCGGACGCGGCTTTTTACGCGCCTCGCCGAGAGGGCAGAAGGGCTCTACAGAAACGAAAAGGCGTTCTATACTGCGCTTGTGGCCGCATCGCGCGCGGCGGAAATCGCTATTCCGGAGGAATGACCATGCTGACCATCGGGGAGTTTTCGTCCGCGACTCGACTGACGGTAAAGGCGCTCAGGATTTACCATGACGAGGGCCTCCTTGTACCCGACCGAATCGACGCGATGAACGGCTACCGTTATTACGGCGACGAGGCGTTCCGCCGTGCCCGGGCGATCGGGATACTCCGGGAGCTCGGGTTCTCCATCGCCGAAATGAAGGAAATCCTTTCAGCCTCGCGGGACGACGAGGACCTCTCTCGTTTTTTCACCGCCCGTCTCGGCGAGGTCGATCGCGAGCTCAGCCGCATGCGCGAGGTTCGCGAGCGGATCAGGTATTTCGTCGAGAACGAGACTGACGAGACGGCGAAAAAAGACCTTGAAGTCGCGATGCGCGAAGTTCCCTCTCAATGGGTGTGCTCGATCCGCTATCAAGGCGCGTATGACCAGATAGGCACGCGTTTTTCCGAACTATTCAAACGTGCCGGCCGCTACGCGTCGGGCGCATCGTTCGCGATCTATCACGACGGCGAGTATCGCGAGTCGGCGGACATCGAGGCGGCTCTTCCGCTCAGGAAGGAAGTTTCGGTTCCGGGGCTCGACTGCAAGCTTCTGGAGGGAGGTTCTTTTCTCTCCATCGTTCACCGCGGACCCTATGGAAGGCTCGGGAACGCATACCGGGTCCTGTTCGAGGCGCTCGAATCCCGTTCCCTGGCGGCAAAAGGCCCGATTCGCGAGCGGTATCTCAAGGGGCCGGGAATGATCCTGCCGCGCGATCCTGAACGCTTTGTGACCGAGATCCTGATGCCGGTGTAAGCCGTTTTCCCTGTTTTCGCGCTCTTTTTCCGTAATTCCGGCGAATACGTGGCGATTTGGGAATTCCTGTGTTACACTTTTTTGTGTAGCTGCGCTACAAAAAGCGCAATGGACAAAAAGGAGTCTGTTATGGATAAGAAACTGGCTATCAACGCGATTATCAAGGATGGTTTGGACATCGGGCTGAAGAACGCGGTTCCGATTCTCGTCAACGCTCTCTTGTTTATCCTCACCGTGTGGATCCCCTACATCAATATCGGAACGATCATCGGAATCAGCGTCGGCATCCCGGCAAAACTGAGCAAGGGCGAAACCCTGTCGATGACCGAGATATTCAACCCCGAATACCGGAAATTCATGAGCGAGTACTTTCTGACCGGCGGCCTCGTCGCCGCGGGCGTGTTCGCGACCTTTATCCTCATCGTTCCCGCCGTCGTCCTTTCCATCGCCTGGATGTTCGCGCCGCTTCTCGCCGTCGACCGCAAGAAAGCGCCGCTTGACGCCATCGCCCTTTCCAACAAGGTGACCTACGGCAACAAGGGAACCATTTTCCTCTCATTCCTGATTCTGATGGTCGTCGCGATGATCGTCGGCGTAATCTTCATGATGATTCCCGCGATCGGCTGGCTTCTCTATCTCGCCGTCATGGTTTTTTCGATGTTTGTCGCGATCGGCATGCAGTCCTACTGCTACAAGGAGCTTTGCTCCGATCTCTGACCGGATGTGCTTCCGGTCTCCGCGTGATGCTTGACAAGTTTTCGCGGATGGTTTAAATCATAGGTAATTCAAAGGCGATTTCCATGCATGTGACCAATGCGTGGAAATCGCCTTATTTTTTTCATCACACGATATCGTGTAAAGGAGGCAAACAAATGGGCATCGACACTGGCGACAGCGCATTTGTCCTCGTGAGCGCCGCGCTCGTTCTGTTAATGACGCCGGCCCTCGGGTTTTTCTATGGCGGTATGGTTCGGAGAAAGAACTCCCTCAATACCCTCATGTCCTGCTTTTTCATTTGCGGCCTCGCGTCGCTCATGTGGGTAGTCGGCGGCTACTCTCTCTCCTTCGGTAAGGACAACGCGGGGATCATAGGCGGTCTCGGCAAGGCGTTCTTCAACGGCGTCGGGGCGGATCCCAACCCCGCATACGCGGCGACGATTCCCGAAAGCCTTTTCGGCGTCTTCCAGATGATGTTCGCCATCATCACTCCCGCGCTCATCGTCGGCTCTGTCGAGGGCCGCATGCGCTTCAAGGCGCTTTTCATATTCATCGCGCTCTGGTCTATCGTGGTGTATTATCCCCTCGCGCACATGGTTTGGGGCGACGGCGGATTCCTCAGAAATCTCGGCGCGCTTGACTTCGCCGGCGGTAACGTCGTCCATATCAGCTCGGGCGTCTCCGGTCTCATCGCGTGTCTTATCCTCGGAAAGCGGCACGGATACGGCATGCTTTCCTACAAGCCCCACAATATCCCGTTCGTCGTTCTCGGCGCAGGGCTTCTGTGGTTCGGCTGGTTCGGCTTCAACGCCGGAAGCGCGCTCGGCGCGGGACCGCTCGCGGTTCACGCCTTTCTCACGACCAATACCTCTGCCGCTACCGCGCTCCTCGCGTGGATGGCGATCGAAACTTTCAAGTTCGGCAAACCCACGATCATGGGCGCCGCGACCGGTGCCGTCATCGGCCTCGTCGCGATCACTCCTGCCGCGGGATTTGTCCCCGTATGGGCGTCTATCATCATCGGCGGTTGCGTGAGCCCGCTGTGCTTCTTCTTCATGACCAAGGTCAAACCCTTCTTCGGGTATGACGACGCGCTTGACGCCTTTGGCTGCCATGGAATCGGCGGTATCTGGGGCGGCATCGCGACCGGCCTTTTCGCCACGAAGAACGTCAATTCCGCCGTGCAGTGGGAAGGCTTCGTGTACTCAGGCGACCCTCACCTTCTGATCGTTCAGCTCGAGAGCATCGGTGTCACCATCGCGCTCGCGGCGATTGCGACCTTCGTTATCATGACGGTGCTTAGCAAAGTCATGAAGATCAGGGTCACGAAGGAAAACGAGCAGCTTGGCCTTGATTTCGCGGAGCATCAGGAATCCGCGTATCCCGCATTCAGCGGCCTCGACTAAGTCGCCGCAAGGAGGAATACCGTGAAGAAGATCGAAGCAATAATCAGGCCCGAGCGGCTGGAGCTGCTCAAGGACGCGCTCATGGAAGCGCGCGTGAACGGCATCACGATATCACAGGTTGCCGGATGCGGAACCCAGCATGGCTGGACCGAGCACATCCGCGGAAGCGAAGTAATCATGAACACCCGATCGAAGGTCGAGGTGAAGATCGTGGTTCCCGATGGGCGCCTTGAAGAGATAATCGCTATCATCGTGAAAGTGGCGCAGACCGGTGAAGTTGGCGACGGAAAGATTTTCGTCACTGATATCGCCGATTGCGTGCGCATTCGCACCGGCGAACGCGGAGAAAAAGCGCTCTAAGCGTTTCTTTGGTGATCAAAAAAAAGGCCCGTTCGGGAGATTTTCTCCGGAACGGGCCTTTTCTTTTTAGAAGAAGGTGAGGAAGTATTCGTGCACGCGGGTGTCGTCGGGGGTGAGTTCCGGATGGAACGAGAGGCCGAGAATGTTTTTGAACCTGACCATCACCGGGTCGAATGAGCCGTTCGCATTTCGCGCGCGCGCGAGTATTTCGACGCCTTTTGCGACCTCCGCGATTTTCGGCGCACGGATGAAGGTTGCCGGGAAGGGTTTTCGCTCGGCGGGGCCTTTCGCGGTTTCGGTGGCGCGTTTTTCCGCTTTACCGTGCGGGACGTCGAGCTCGATCGGTTCAATAAAGGACTCGGTCTGTCTTCCATACGCGTTGCGCTCGACGGTGACGGGGAGCGCTCCGAGCGGGACGACGCGCTCATCGCCTGAATCGCGCGCGAGCATGATGAGCCCCGCGCAGGTTCCCATGACCGGCTTTGTTTTTATGAACTCGCCGATTGCGAGGAAGAGGGGGCCGGCTTCCCAGGGTCGTCCGAAGGCGGGACCGGTATCGCCTTTCATCAGGAGCTTCGTCAGTACCGTCGATTCTCCCCCCGGTATGACGAGCCCTTCGCACGGCTCGAGGTCATTTACGGTTCTGACCTCGCGTACGTCCTGTCCGAGTGACGATAGAACGGCGGCGTGGCTTGCGAAGCCGCCCTGCAGCGCCAAAACGCCGATTATATGTTTCATTCGAGTTCGCTCCAAAAAAATATCATCCACCCGGTTGCCTCGCTGCAAGCGTTCACCGCATCGCATACGCTACATTGCACGCTGCACGTTGCACGTTACACGCGGTACGTTGCTTTGCCCGTTGCTTTGCATCTGGAGTTTACAAACCCCTAAGGTTTGTAAACTCCCAGTAATAAAATCGCCCATGCGATTTTATTACCATCCTCTGCCCGCCAGCTTTTCACTCTCTTCCAGCTTGTTCACGTCGATGCCGTCCATTGCGGGCCCGAGTCCGGTGGATACCTCGAGGAGGGCTGCCGGGTCGCGATAGTGGGTAACCGCGCGAACGATGGCTTTTGCGCGCTGTTCGGGGTCTTTCGATTTGAAGATGCCCGAGCCGACGAACACGGTTTCGGCGCCGAGGTACATCATGAGCGCGGCGTCCGCGGGAGTGGCGACTCCGCCCGCCGCGAAGTTCGGAACGGGGAGCTTGCCGAGTCTGCGGGTTTCGAGCACGAGCTCATACGGGGCCTGGAGTTCCTTTGCGGCCGTCATGAGTTCGGCTTCGTCCATGGCGGTAATGCGGCGAATGTCGGCCATGAGCTGCCTCATGTGGCGGACTGCTTCGACGACGTTACCGGTTCCGGCTTCGCCCTTTGTGCGGATCATTGCGGCGCCTTCGCCAATGCGGCGGAGTGCTTCTCCGAGGTTGCGGCATCCGCAGACGAACGGGACCTTGAACTGGTGCTTGCTGATATGGTATTCCTCGTCGGCGGGCGTGAGGACTTCGCTCTCGTCGATGAAGTCGACGGACAGGGCCTGGAGAATTTGCGCTTCAACGAAGTGGCCGATGCGGCATTTTGCCATGACCGGGATCGACACTGCTTTTTGAATGTCGGCGATCATCTTGGGGTCGCTCATGCGGGAAACGCCGCCTTCCTTTCTGATATCGCTCGGGATGCGCTCGAGTGCCATGACGGCGGCTGCTCCCGACTGTTCTGCGATTTTCGCCTGCTCGACGTTGGTGACGTCCATGATGACGCCGCCCTTGAGCATTTCCGCGAGACCGACTTTTACCGCGAATGTTTCTTTCTGATCCATTATCTGCTCCTTCTCGTACTCTCTATGATAAGGCGTCAGCGACGCTCTTGTGCTAAAAGTCTCCGTATCCTGCGAAATCGTCGCCGCTGCCTGATTGCCCGAGATACTCGCTCGTCGCTTCTCCAAGCCGCCTGATGCCTTCGGCTATCTCGTCGGCCTTGAGCGATCCGTAACAGAGCCTGAATGAATTCATGAAGCGGTTGTTGATGTCCTGAAGCGGTCCCGGAAGAAATGCCGTGCCCTTTTCCACTGCGCGAAGGAAAAGCTCGACGCTCGAGTATCCTTCGGGAAGGCTTACCCATAGCTGAAAGCCGCCTTCCGGATGAGTCCATGAAACGCCTTTCGGCATGTTTTTTTCGAGCGCGGCAAGAGTGACATCCCGGAGCGTTTTGTAATGGTCCTGTATCCGCGCGCGATGGGCGCGGTATCCCGTCGGGTCCTCGAGAAAGGCTTGCGCAATTCCCTGCATGAGGGGAGGGCAGCCGAGGTCCATCAATTTTTTGATTTGCGCGAGATCCCGCACGCGTTCGCTCGAGGTCACGAGCCAGCCGACGCGAAGCCCGCTGATAAAGGACTTTGAAAGCGAGCCGATGACGACCGCGCGCTCGGGGCCCGGATCCTTGAGAAAGGAGTCGGGAGTGGGGGATGCTCCCTTTCCGGTCAGATGGAGATCGCGGAATACCTCGTCGGAAACGATGACGGCGCCGCTCCGCTGTGCCCAGTCGATCGCCTCAAGTCTTTTTTCCCGCGATATGTCCGTGCCCATGGGGTTGTGGAGAACCGGGCAGAGGTAGAAGAGTGCGTCCTGCCAGTCTTCGGAAGCCGGGATTCGGGAAAGGTCGGGACCGTCGGCTCCTCGCGGAACGGTATCGATATCGAGGCCAAACGCGCTGAAGGCATTGCTCACACCGGTATAGCACGGCGTTTCGCACAGGACCTTCCGTCCGTTTTCCGCTGCTTGCTGGGCAAGAAGGGCGATGGCCTGCTGGGAGCCGCTGGTGACGAGGATTTGGTCGGCCGAGACGGCGATGCCCTGCTCGGCGTAGAGCCCGGCTATCGCGGAGCGCAGGGGCAAAAGGCCCCGGGGGTCTCCGTAGTCATGGAAGATTTCCTCGCCACCCGAAAGCGCGCTCTGGGCAAGGCGGGTGAGGATTCCTTTTTCGATAAGGTCGGGAGACCCGATTCCCCGGGTAAAGGCGATGATTCCGGGCTTTTGCGCGAGGTTCATCATTTCGTTGAGGCTTCGGGTAAGGTTTTTCCGGAGAGTCCTTCCTTCCTTGAGCGAGGCCCCTTCGCGTGACCGGTTCGTGTTGTCCCGGGTGTCGGGTTTCGGGTCGCGTGCGCTGTCGCTGGTCCGCGTTTCTGAGGTTTCTACCGTTTCGGCGACGAAGGTTCCCCGTCCGACGTGCGAAAAGACCAGGCCTTCATCGGTGAGGTCCTGGAGTGCGCGCCTGATGGTCGCGACGGTGACGTCCTTTTCGGCAGCGAGGGCGGTTGCCGGGGGGATTCGCTCGCCCGGCGACAGTTTCCCCGAGACGATCGATCGCCGCAAGTCTTCGCGGATTTGTATGTAAAGCGGTACCGTACTGGTTTTATCGACACTCATATGTATTAATACCGTAATAATACATATACATGAGATCGTCAAGGGAAAGAATGCTTTTTCGCGGGTATCATGCTACAATTCTGCTGAAAGGAGTTCCCATGAACAAAAGTGCATATCGCGTATCGTTTTTTTTCCTTACCGCATTCTGTCTGGCCGTGTCTTTCCCTTCGTTCGCCGAATCGGACGAGGATGACGGGTATTCCGACCAATATGCGGAAGAAGACTCCGGCGACGATTATTATACCGAAAGCGACGACGAAAATTATGATGAAAACTATGACGAAGAATATTACGATGACGAATACTATGATGACAGCAGCGACGAAGAGAATCCAGTTTTCGAGCTTGTCCGCAGCGGAAGCCTCGATGAAATAAAACAGAGCCTTTCCGAAATAAAGGATGCGGACGGAAACACCCTCCTGATGGTTGCCTGCGCGGCCGCGCGGGAAAAGGAAATCGTCAGCTACCTCGTCGGTATCGGCGAGGCGGTTAACGCCAAAAACTATTACGGTGAGACCCCGCTCATGCTCGCGGCCCAGTATTACCCGGACACGGCCGTTGTCGAGTATCTCGTCAAGCAGGGCGCGAAAGTCAACGCGGTTAACGACGCGGGCGGCACTCCGCTCATGTATGCGGTCATAAACCCGAACATGGACATCGCGAAGTGGCTCCTGAAAAACGGGGCGGACGCGAAGGCACGGGACGAGGAAAAGCAATCGGTTCTCTTTCATGCCTGCGGCAATTCTTCCGTTTCTGCGGACGTCATTGCTTCGCTTCTCAAGGCAGGTCTCGACGTGAACGAGGCCAACAGCAACGCCCAAACGCCGTTCATGTCGGCCGCGAGCGCGATTCCCTCGGTTGAAATCATCGGGACGCTTCTCAAGGCGGGCGCAAAGGTAAACGTGGCCGACGAGTACGGCTCGACGCCGCTCATGCTCGCGTGCTCGGGAAACTCTGAAACCGCCGTCATTGACCTTCTCCTCAAATCAGGAGCCACGGTGAATGTGACCGACGACTATAACTACACTCCGCTTCTGTACTCGCTGTATAACGAGAACGCGAATGTCATTGTGCCGCTTCTTCTCAAGGCGGGAGCCAAGGCGCGGGTTACCGGTAATGACGGCACGACACCCCTTATCATGGCGGCGGCCTACTACCGGCTTGATCTTGTTCAGGTTTTCCTCGACGCGGGCGTTCCCGTGGGCGCGATTGATGACGATGGAAAGACCGCGCTCATCTATGCCTGCCAGAATGCCGAAAGCGCGGATCCGGTAAATCTATTGCTCAAGGCGGGTGCGGATATATCCGTCGTTGACGAGAGCGAGCAGACTGCCCGTGATTACGCGAGCGCAAATTCGGCGCTGAGCGAAGACGAGGCGCTTCTCGGTCGGCTCACGCTTCCCCTGAAGGCGATGTAACGGCAAGGAGAGCGATACTCGCTCGCCTTCATGGCGCACGCGCCCCGAGAAATCGGGGCGTTTTTTTTACTTTCGGAACGGGTGTCCGGGTTCGGTCTCGGTTGCTAACGGGCGGGTTCTGCTTTATAGTATCCCCTATGAATTCGAAGATCGATCCCAAATGTCACTTTTGCGACCGGTGCGACGGCCATGGATGCGTTTCGGAACTTCCGGGCATGGGCGGCGTGTACGCGAACGAAAACTTCATCAGAAACTGCGCCGAGTGGGACCGGTTTGCCGCTCCCGAAGGACTGCTTCCCGCGATCAGGCTTGCCCCGATAACCGGCGCATCCCAGAACGTCGGGTACGCGGAGGAAGGGCCCTTTTACGGCGAGATCGTCCGCGCGTCCATCGCGGCGGGCATCGCCCTTTCGATCGGCGACGGGTATCCGGACGAAAAAATACGCTTTGGCATCGCCGCGCTCGCGGAATCAAATGCCCGGGGCGCGGTATTCATCAAGCCCTATGAAAATAAGCGGATTATCGAGCGGATGGAATGGGCTCGCGGCGTCGCTTCCCTCGTCGGCGTGGATATAGATTCGTACGCGATCCTTACCATGCGGAATCTCGTGAACCTCGAGAAAAAGGACGCGCGGTCCCTGCTCGAACTGAAGTCGCGCGCCGCGTCCTGTGGGATTCCGTTCGCGATCAAGGGTGTCTTCAGGCCCGAGGACGTTGATCTCGTCGCCGAAGTGCGCCCCGACGTCACGGTGATTTCAAACCACGGTGGACGGGTAGAGACGCTCAAGGGCAGTACCGCGGAATTTCTTTGCCAATACGGAAAGACGCTCAAGGCTGCTTCCGGATCTCTTTGGGTTGACGGGGGATTGCGGAAGAGGCGGGATCTTCTCGTCGCCGCATCGTTCGGCGTGTCCGAAGTCATGATCGGAAGGCCTCTCATCACGGCGCTCGTTCGCTCGGGTCCCGAGGGAGTCGAGCGCCTTCGCGTCGAACTCCTCGGGTACTGAGCAAACTTTACTTTACCGTGACGCCACCGAGGCTGACCGCCCCGTTGATGATCACTTTCGGCGCCGAAGGATCGCGTGACGACGGGTATTTGATTTCGCAGCCGCCGAGCAGGGGCGTGACGTGAGACACGACGGCGACGTTTTCCGGGAGCACGAGTTCGATGCCTCCCATAAACGCGCTGACCGAAATGACGACGTCCCCGACGAGGCGGACGCTCGTGAGGTTCACGTTGCAGGCGCCGCAAAAGACGCTGTAGGACCCGCCGGTAAACTCTTCATTTCCATAGGTGATGTTTTGCTCGCCGAATACGACCGACGCGGATTTCTTTCCCGGTCCTGCGCTTTCGCGTCGCGCCGAGTCCTTCCTGTCATCCGCCGGGCCCCGCTCCGTTTCCCGTTCCTTTGAATCCTTTCCGGTGAATCTGCCGGTTCCGCCGAAGAGAAGCTGGAATCCTACCACGAGCAGGATGAGCGGCAGGATGAGTTTCCAGCTGACGTCGCGCGGAAGCAGTCCTTGCTGATCGAGGAGAAGCATGCCTCCGACGCCGAGCATGATGAGGTTTCCGAGGTTAACCCCGCCGTTCACGATCGAGATGAGCGCGGGCGCGATGATGAATACCGTCCACCAACCCGCGAAGTTGATCCTGAAGTCAAAGTACCCGAGCATGCTTCCGCCGATCGCGATTCCCGCGATCAGGAAAAGCGCGCCGACAAGTATCGTCGTCAAATCCCGTTTCATTTTTTGCTCCTTAGAGTATAAATCTGTGAACCTGCTCGGAAACGTTCCGGAAGGCTTCGCTGTTATGATTTTTCAGGTCGGTTACTTCGGTGAAGGTTGCGTTCATCCCGACTGTGTCGCTGAGTATCGCGTCCATTTCCGTCTTTACGCGGTCCGAACACGTTACGAGCGCTTCTATTGCCTGGTTGAGCTGCTTTGTGTCGAGGGTGAGCGATCCCGCGGCCCTGTTTACGGTCTCGGTTGTCTGTTGCATCTCGTGGAGCGATTGCGCGACCTGATCGGAGCCCGACCGCTGTTCCTGCATCGCGTGGGCGTTTTCCATTTCCATGTTCGTGACGGTCGTGATGAGATCGAGCACTTCGTCGAAGCCGCTCGACGCCGCGCTTGAGGAAGTAACGGCGTTGTCGATTGCCGCGCGCACTTCCTTGAGGTGCCCGTTGACGAGCGAGGACTGCTTTGCGCTTTTTTCTGCGAGCGACCGGATCTCGTCGGCGACGACCGCGAATCCGGCTCCTGCGTCGCCCGCGTGCGCTGCCTCGATCGCCGCGTTCATCGCGAGCAGGTTTGTCTGTGCGGCGATCGACGCGATCACCTTGTTTGCCTCAAGAAGAAGGACGGACGATTCCATCACTTTTCCGATGAGGTTGTTGGAGTCGGAGATTTTTTCCTTACCGAGGTTCGCCGAGGCAAGGAGGTTCTTGCACGTCGAGTTGACGCGCTCGACGTTCGACGAGACGGCGGCGATGTTCGCGATCATTTCCTCGATGCCGGCGCTTGAGTCGCTCACGCTCGACGTTTGCTGGCTCACCGCCGCGTGAAGCTCTTGCACCCGGCTCGCGATTTTCGCGACCGCATCCGAGGACTCGGCCGTCGCGGTGATCTGCTCGTCGATTCCCTCGTTCGCTTTTTTGAGCGACGTGTTTATCTCGCCGAGTTTTTCCTCGGCCTCGTACATGCTCGCGGTCAGCCCGGACTCGTTTTCGGTGAGCTCGCCGCACGCGTTCCGTATCGCCGTAACCATCTCGTGGAGCGTCTCGAGGTACGCGTTGAGGTTTTCGGTGATGCGCCCTGTCTCGTCAAAATTGAGGATTGCGACTTTCTTTTTGAGGTCTGCCGACTCGCCCGACGCAAGGCGGCTGATCTGCTTTTCAAGAAGATTGAACTGGATCACGTCCTGCCGTTTGGAGAGGTATGACAGGTAATAGATCGCGCCGAGGAGGATGAGCCCTGAAAGGAAATTCGAGACGACGGGGGACGTCGGGCCTTTGAGGGCACTTTCGCGGACGAGAAAAAACCACGAGATGAACGCCATGTGCGCGATGATCACGATGCCCGTGACGATGGGGATAAAAACCGCCTTGATGCGGATAAAATGGTCAACTTCGTTTTTCCGGAATTGCGTGATCTCGAGGAGTTGCTTCGCTTCCTTCAGGTATGTATCGATGATGAACGCATTGATGAGGGATCCGATGAGCGACACCGAGAGTTTGAGGATGAGAACCCAGTACAGCGGGAGACCCGAGGGCATTCGATTCCCGTTCAGGTACCAGAAGAGAAAAATGGACAGGGTCCAGATGACGCTGTTGAAAATCACGATAACCCAGGGAAGCCCCACGGCGACGAGGCGCGCCCGCGAGACCGTCCTTTCGTCCCGGTTTTCCGGGCTTAAACCCAAGCATTTCCAAAGAGGAGCGAGGTATACCTTGATAAGCGGTATGGAAACGCAGCAGGCAAGAAAGACGAAGATTACGAGCTTCGGGTTGAAAGCATCGAGGAGCCGGTGCGGCACGTCGAGGTCTTTCGTCGGGTTGAAAAGCTGGGAAAAGAGTTCGCTCACCGCGAGCACCCCGAGCTGCACGTAAAAATAGGACGCAATTGAGAGCCGGTTGATCCGTTTTGCCAATGGCGACAGCTTCATTTTTTACCCCTGATTGTATACGTGTTAAGTGTATGCCCGAACAGGGCATTCTTCAATGCTTTCCCGGCAGTCTTGTCAGGAAAGTCCTTTGAGCGACGAAAGAAGGCGCATCGGGTTTGCCCGTGCACGATTTTCGAGACGGATCAGGTCCTGTTCGGTTTCGGTTGCGGCTCCGGAAAGGTAGAGTCCTTTTGAGTCCCTGCGGTACCACAGGTAGTGCGTCTCGGGGTCATGCATGAGCCGTTTGCGCATCAATTCGTCCCCGAGTTCCTCGGCGAGGGTGATGTGGTTTGCGGTGCCGGTGTGGAAATAGACGTCGGAGCCGCAAAAGCAGATGACGACGCGGGCAAAGCCGTCCTTGATCGCGTCATCGTTGCGAAAGCCCTGCACAACAACGCGCTGGAGGCCGAGGGAAAGGTCGTAGCCGAGGAGCCTGAGGGATTTTCGGAGCGCGACAATTTCGCTCCGGAGCGTCACGAGTTCGACGTCACCTATTTTCTGGTTCTGGATGCGCCACCGCCATTTTTTGAACTGCGGCTCATAGGATGAAAATTCCGGAGTATTGGAAAGGAAGGCTTCCGTTTCCGAAAGGAGTTTCCATTCGCTCGCAAAACGGTCGGTGAAAACGGCGCTTAACTGCATTTTTGCTTTTGATGCCATTACAATTACAGTATACTGGAGAAACGGTGAAAATACTGGTAGTTTCCGACATACACGCGAATCTCGACGCCCTTCAGGCGGTTCTTGCCGCCGAGCGGGGAGCCTTTCAGGGGTTCCTGTGCCTCGGGGATTTGACCGGATACGGGCCTGATCCCGCGGAATGCGTCGACCTCGTCAGGGTTTGCGCACGGGACGTCCCCTGGTCCCTCATGCTTGCGGGAAACCATGACGCGCTTCTTTCCGGTCGCGTCGAAGAGTCCTGGTTCAGTCACGCGGCCCTCAAGTCTTTCGGGTATACGCGTGACCGGCTCACGGGTGAGTCCCTGGAATGGCTCCTGTCGCTTTCCGGATTCGAAGAAATCACGCTACCCGATTCTCCTGAGGTTTCTGCCATTGTCGCGCACGGATCCCCCGATGAGCCCTTTACCGGCTACCTTTGGGGAGGCGGCGAATCCGCCGGCACCTATGCGCTCATGGAAGCCCGTCATGCGCCGCTTTGTTTCGTCGGCCACACCCATGAGGCCGCGGCTTTCTCCCGCGGTCATTTCGGCTCGGTGTCTCCGGAGGGAGTTCTCTCCATTCGGGAAAATGCGCCGGTGATCATAAATCCGGGGAGTGTCGGGTTTCCGCGCGAGTTCGGATTTCTCGCAAAGGTTTCCGGAAGCGGGGGAGAGGCGCTCGCGGCAGAAGCCGAAACGATATCGATCGAGCGGTATCCCGCCTATTACGCGGTATGGGATACCGCTTCTCTTACGGTCGCCTTTCGCGACGCGCGGTATGACCGCAGGCGCGTCGAGTCGCGTCTTTTCGCCGCAGGCCTCTAGGAGAGCGCGGCGAGATATTCCCAGCGCGCGTACAGCGCTTCGAGTTTTTCTGAAACTTGCTTGAACTCGTCGCCGATCGTGCGGAGTTTGACATGGTCCGTTTCCCCGCCCGAGAGAAGAGACTCGAGTTCGCTCTTTTTTGTTTCGGTCTTTTCGATGTCCGCCTCGATCGACTCGTATTCCTTTTGTTCCTTGAATGTTCTCTTTTTCGGCCGCTCGGACGGAGACCCGATGGTTCCGTCTCCTTTTCCCGTCGCCGCCCGTTTTGCGGCCGTTGCCGCCTTTTCTTTTTCTTCCCGCGCGCGGGATTCGGTTTCTTTCGCTTCCTCGGCGCGGAATTCGAGGTACTCGGTGCAGCTGCCGACAAATCCCGAAATGCCGCCGTCCCGATCGAGGATGAGCAGGGTTTCCGCGACGCGGTCCATGAAGTAGCGGTCGTGCGACACGACGAGGAGGCAGCCCTTATAGCCGGTGAGGAAATCCTCGAGCACGCTCATCGTGTAGATGTCGAAGTCGTTTGTCGGCTCGTCGAGGACGATAAAGTTCGGGTTCGTCATGAGGAGCCTGACGAGGTACACGCGTTTGCGCTCGCCTCCCGAAAGGGCCGCGACCGGCGAGTACTGAATCCTCCCGGAAAAACCGAACCGTTCGAGGAGCTGCGAGGCAGTGAGTTCTTTCCCGTTCGCAAGCGCGATCGTCTCGGCGATTTCCTTGATGTAGTCGATCACGGTGAACGGGCTGTCGCCGATCTCCGGGTTTTGGCGGTAATAGGCGATGACGGTATTGTCCCCGCGGGTAACTTTCCCCGCGTCGGGCTCGATCGATCCGGTGAGGAGATTGAGGAGCGTGGTCTTGCCCGCTCCGTTGTCGCCGAAGAGCCCGATTTTCTCGCCCTTCTTGAAGGCGTATGAAAAGCCGTCGATCACCGTTCTTCGGCTTTCTTTTCCGGAAAGCGGGTTGCGTGCCGGATAGGATTTCGAGATGTTCTCCGCCTCGAGAATTTTTCCGCCGAGCCTTCTGCCGGTAACCTCGAACTCGAAGGCTTCATGGGACGCGAGCTTGTCGCGGTTCATCATGCGGTGTATCGAGTCGATGCGGGCTTTTGATTTTGTTCCGCGCGCCTTCGGTCCCCGGAGCAGCCATTCCCGCTCCGTCCTGAGGACGCTTTCGACGCGCGCGTCGGTGTTCGCCGCAATTTCTTCGGCGATCGCTTTTTTCTCGAGGTAGCGCGAGAAGTTTCCCTCGAAGAGGGTTATCACGCGGTTGTCGATCTCGTAGATAGCGGTGCAGACGGCGTCGAGAAAGTAGCGGTCGTGGGTGACCATGAGCACCGTGCGGTCCGTCGTCTTCAGATACCCTTCGAGCCAGGCGATCGTCGCGATGTCGAGGTGGTTCGTCGGCTCGTCGAGGAGGAGGAGCTTCGTGTCCTCGACGAGAACCTGGGCGAGCGCGACTTTTTTGAGCATGCCGCCCGAGAGCGTTCCCATGGTGCGGTCGAGTCCGTCAATCCCGAGGGTGGTGAGCGTCGAGCGCACTTGCGCCTCGAGGTTCCACAGGTCCTTCTCGTCCATCTCGCGGGTAAGCGCGTCGAGCCGCGCGTGGGCGGCTCCTTCCGTCGCTATGTCCTCGCAGGCCGCTTCGTACGCACGGATGGTGCGGAGCTTGGGGCTGTCCGAGCGGAAGATGTGGTCGCGTATCGTGTCTTCGCTGCGGAAGGTCGGCGTTTGCGGGAGAAAGGAAATACCCGCGGTCTTGTTGACGACGATGGATCCGGAATCGGGCGGGATGAGTCCCGCGACGCAGGCGAGAAGCGTGCTTTTGCCGCAGCCGTTCCGGCCGATGAGTGCGGCCTTTTCGCCCTCGTCGAGGCCGAAGGTAACGTCGGTAAAAAGGGGCTCTTCGCGGCCATGGCGGGTGAGTTTGCTGACGGAAAGAAGGTTCATGATAGGCGTGAGTATAGCAGGTCTTGCCCTGCGCTGGAATGGCGGGTACACTTGCCACCGGTATGAAACTTCTTGGACCAGAAGAAATAGAGCGCGTGTTCGCCCTCCTTGCGGAGGCGACGCCGACTCCTAAGACCGAGCTTGAAAGCGTGAACGTCTACACGCTTCTCGTCGCCGTCGTCCTTTCCGCACAGATGACCGATAAGGGCGTCAACCGCGCGACGAAGGATCTTTTCGCCCGGGTTACGACGCCTGAAGGGATGCTCGCCCTCGGCGAGGAAGGGCTCAAGGGTTACGTGAAGTCCGTCAACCTCTACCCGACGAAGGCCCGGCGCATCATCGAGCTTTCGCGCATCCTCGTCGAACGCTATGGCGGTGAGGTTCCCGGCACGAGGGATGCCCTTGAAAGCCTTCCCGGAGTCGGGCGAAAAACCGCAAACGTCCTTCTCAACGTCGCGTTCGGTCAGGCGACGATGCCCGTCGACACCCATCTGTTGCGCCTCGCCCCGCGCGCAGGCCTCAGCGCGGGGACGAAGCCCCGCGAGGTCGAGGACGACCTTCTCCGCAAAATCCCCGCGCGCTTTCTCCGTGACGCCCACCATCTGCTTTTGCTCCACGGTCGCTATGTGTGCACCGCGCGGAGCCCCAAGTGCGCGGAATGCTGCATCGAGTCTCTCTGCCCGAAAAACGGACTCGAGCGCTAGTCTTGCGCGAATTGCTTGACTTTCAATGTTAGTATAGGTAAACTTTATTCAGGACAAGGTGGTTTTCACTTTTTTGAACGGAGGTTTCCTGTGGCGACTTTTATAACCAGTGTCGTTCTTGTTGCGCTCGTCGCGCTCGTCATTTTCAAATCTGTCCGGTCGCGGAAAGCACGCAAGCTTTCAGGCTCGTCCGGTTGCGGCGGCTGTTCCGGGTGCTCCGGCTGTTCCGGTTGTTCGTAGCCGCCGGTATTGCGCGAAAATCCGATAGCAATTCAAACCGTTACCCGGTATACTTGAATCTATTCGGAGGATGTATGAAAGAATTCAGCAACGTGACGATCGTTAAAAAGGCTAACGTGTATTTCGACGGCAAGGTGACGAGCCGCACCGTTCTTTTTGCGAACGGAGAAAAAAAAACGCTCGGGATCATGCTTCCCGGCGAGTACGAGTTCTCTACCGGCGACAAGGAAATCATGGAGGTCCTCGGCGGATCCATGGACGTCAAGCTTCCCGGCGAGACTGCGTTCAAGACGTACCGCGAGGGTGATTCCTACGAGGTCGCCGCCAAATCATCATTCAAGCTTGTGCTCCGCGAAGTCGCGGACTACTGCTGCTCATACATCAAGTAAATAAAAGACAAACGACGGGAGGAGACACGATGGACGCAATGATCGAGGCTCTTGGCTACGCGGCATCGTTTATCATACTGATATCGCTGACGATGAAGTCAATCGTCAAGCTTCGGTGGATCAACGCCGCGGGATCGTTTCTTTTCGTCGTGTTTGCCTTCCTGACCCGCTCGTGGCCGACGGTCGCGATGAACGTCGGCATCATCTGCATCGATGTGTGGTTTGTTCTTCGCCTGACCGGCCGAAAGGAAGATTTCAGGCTGATCCATGCCGAACGCACGAGCGCCTTTCTTGATTTTTTCTATCAGGCCAACGCGCGCGAGATTTCCGCCATCTTCGGCGATGACGCGTTCATCGAGGCGCGCGGTTTTTCCTATTTTGTCCGTAACGCCGAAATCGCCGGCCTCTTCGCGTGGAAGGAAAACTCCCCGACCGAGTGCCGGATTCTGATCGATTTCGTGACTTCGCGCTATCGCGACGCGAAGATCGGCCTTTACTTTTTCGAGCGCCATCTGGTGACTTTCCGGGAAAAAGGCTATGAGCGTCTCGTGTGCCAGACGCAAGACGCGGCGCACGCGCGCTACCTTTCAAAAATCGGCTTCACCGAAGAACAACCCGGCTTTTTTGCGAAGGATATCCGCGCAAGTCTCGCATAGTTCGACTCGAGCGCCTTCAGGCGGGCTGACTAGCTAGAAGGTTTTTTCCCCGAAGAGCCTGCCGATGAGGGTGACTGCCATCTGCGCGGTCGTGTTGCGAAGGTCGTGGATGGGATTCACCTCAACCACGTCCGCCGAGCTTACGAGTCTTGTCTCCGCGAGCTCTTCCATTACAAAGAGTACTTCCCGAAAACTCAATCCACCCGGAACCTCGATGCCAACTCCCGGCGCAAAGCGGGGATCGATCGCATCGATGTCAAAGCTTACGTGGATCGTGTCGACGCGCTCGCGGAAGAAATGGGTGACTTCCTCGGTAACGTCGGCGATGCCATACCGCTCGATGTCTGTCATCGTGTAGACGTGCACTCCCGCTTCCCGCATGAGCGCCCGCTCGCCGGGGTCGAGGTCGCGCACGCCGATGTAGCAGACGTTCGAGGGATCGATCTTTCTCCCGGGGCTGTAAAAATTAACGAGCTCGGGAAGACCGTAGCCGCAGGACGCGGCGAGGATCATTCCGTGTATGTTGCCGCTCGGGGTCGTCTCGACGGTATTGAAGTCGCCGTGCGCGTCGATCCACAGGACGCCGGTTTTTCTTCCCGTGGCCGCGTGAGCCGCGGATACTCCGGCAAGGGAGCCGAGCGCGATCGAGTGGTCGCCGCCGAGTATGAGCGGGAAGTCTCCCGCGCGGAGCACCGACTCGACGTTTGTCGCGAGCTGGCTGCACGCGTCGATGATGGGGCCGAGGTGGCGCGCGCGCTCGTGGGTCATCTCGGTCGCGGGGTCGATGTACTCCTGCGGCGGGATGGAGATCGGCGGGTACAGGTCGTCAGATTCAATGTCGAGCGAGGAGAGTTTGTCGCGAAGACCGGCGAGCCTGATCGCCGACGGTCCCATGTCGGAACCCCGCCTGCTCGCCCCGTAATCGAGCGGCATCTCTATAATCCGTACCTTCATGCTCATGCCTCCTCAGTTCGATGCTCGCGCGCGATGTTCTTGAGCCATCGTTCCGTTCCGAGCTGCCAGTGCGCTATGCCGACCTTGATCGGGTCGGTGAGTTTTACGATCGCGTATATCCAGATGGGACCGAGGTTCGTGTAAAGGGCGAGAAGAATTATTCCCGGCAGGAAGAGCGTCGTGTTGACCCCGATGTCGACCCACGCGCCCATGATCGCGTCGCCGCCCGAGCGCGCGGTGGCGAACTGCGCGTTGAGGTATGTCCAGATCGGCATGTAACACGAGATGACCCAGAGCATCGTTCGCGTGACGGTTTGGGCCGCGGGCGAAAGATTTCCGAACACGAGTGGAATGAGGAGTACCGAGAAAACCTCGACGAACGCGATGGCGAAGCCTGCGATGATCGAGCCCGAGCGGAGCCAGCGCGCTTCCTCGCGCGCCTTGTCGAGTTCGTTTCTCCCGAGCGTGCTTCCCACGAGGACGTTTATCGACGTGTGAACGCCGCCGAAGATCAGCATGAAGATGTTCGCGATCGCCCAGGCGGCCGACATGCCCGCGACGATCTCCGCGCCACCCCGGCCGTTGTAAACCGCGGCCATGACCGTCTCGGTGAGGACCCAGGACATCTCCGAAAGGAAGATGAGCCCGCCTTTTCTGAGGATCGCAAAGAAGACGCGGAAGTTGACCGAGAGCATTTCCCGGGCGCGGGTGTAGAACGCGGGTTTTGTTTTCCTGATGTACGCGATGTACGCAATCATCTCGACCATGCGCGCGATGATGGTCGCGATCGCCGCTCCCGCGACCTCGAGTCGGGGCGCGCCGAGGTTGCCGTAGATGAACACCCAGTTGAAGAAGGTGTTGACGAGCGTCGAGGCGACCGAAATGTAAAGCGGGGTCTTGACGTTTCCGATTTCGCGGAGCGCCGAGCCGATGGCGAAGGAGACCGCGATCGGGATGAAGGTGAAGGTGATCCAGAAGAAGTAGATCTTTCCCTGCTCGATGATCGCGGCGGCTTCCGTGTTCGTGTTGACGAGGAGGCCGAGTATGACGCCGGGGATGGTCAGGCAGAGCGCGCCGACTAACACCGCGAGGGCGAGCATCGCGTAGAGTTTGAACTTGAACGTTTGGCGCATTCCTTCAGAGTCTTTAGCGCCGTTGAACTGGGACATAAAGATGCCACCCGCCGACGCGAGCGTGTTGAGCGCGACAAAGAAAATGAAGATGATCTGGTTGGCAACGTTGACGCCGCTCATCTTCACGTCGCCGAGGCCGGCGACCATGAAGTTGTCGATGAGCGAGACCATGTTCTGGAGGAGCGCCTGCAGCATGACGGGGATTGCGATTGCGAGGGCCGTCTTGTAAAACTGCGCCGTACCGAAGTATTTTTTTGTGAGCATGAGGAAGACTATAGCGAATCAGCCTTGCTTGTTCTAGCGTCGAACGATCGCGTATTCGTTTGCGCAAATGAATGCGCGGATCCGTTTGCGCAAACGAATGCGAGGTTCAGTTTGCGCAAACGGGTGTGCCGGCTTCTATCGGTATTCTTCCCGGCTTTTCACCTCAAGCCCGCGCGTCTTGTACCACTCGAGCGAGTCGGTGAACTGCTTCGCGATCTTGATGTTCGTGATGAGCGGTATGTCGTAGTCGACCGTCATCCGCCTGATGATGAAGTCGTTCTTCAGCTCCGTTTCCCGGTTGTTCTTCGGGATATTGATGACGAGGTCGACCTCGCGGTCCCGGATCGCGTCCGCGATGTTCGGCTTCTTGTCGTCGAGCGGCCACGCGAGCGCGGTCGCCTCGATCCCGTTGTTCTGGAGAAAGCGCGCAGTGCCGCTCGACGCGACGAGCTCGTAGCCCATTGCGCAGAGTTTCTTCGCGCTGTCGATGAAGTCAACCTTGTCTTCGAGCGGTCCCGTCGAAAGGAGAATCTTCCCTTTCGGTACCCGGCAGCCGGTCGAGAGAATCGCCTTCATGAACGCGTCGCGGACGCCGCGCCCGATGCAGCCGACTTCTCCGGTGCTTGCCATTTCGACTCCCGCGACGGGGTCCGCCCCGCGAAGGCGCGCGTAGCTGAACTGGGCGGCGCGCACGCCGACGTAGTCGAAGTCAATCTGGCTTCCGTCCACTTTTTTTACCTCGGCGCCGAGCTGCGCGCGGGTCGCCATGTCGATCATGTCGATCTTGAAGACCTTGGAGCAGAACGGCATCGAACGGCTTGCGCGGAGGTTGCACTCGATCACCTGGATGTTCGCGCTTTTCGCGAGGAACTGGATGTTGAAGGGTCCGGTTATCTCGAGGGCCGCTGCTATCTTTCGCGCGGCTTTCTTGATTGCCTGCGCGGTCGCGAGGTAAATACGCTGCGCGGGAAGAACCACGGTCGCGTCTCCCGAGTGGACGCCCGCGTTTTCGATGTGTTCGCTGATCGCGTAGACGAGTATCTCGCCCTTGTTCGCGACCGCGTCAATCTCGATTTCCTTCGAGTTCTCGACGTAGCGGGAAATGACGACGGGATGATCGGGGCCGAGCTCGGTCGCGCGGGAGAGGAAGGTCTTGAGGCTCGCGTCGTCCCACGCGACGCTCATCGCCTGGCCCGAGGTAACGTAACTTGGCCTCACGAGTACGGGATAGCCGATTTTCGCCGCGGCTTCCCGCGCGGCTTCCGCGCTCGGAACCTCCGCCCATTCGGGCTGCTGGATGCCGAGCTGGTCGAGGAGGGCGCTGAACTTGTTCCGGTCCTCGGCCCGGTCGATGTCCGCGGGATTCGTTCCGTACACGGGGATCGAGAGGCGCGAAAGCGGGATGGCGAGGTTGTTCGGTCCCTGACCGCCAAAGGAAAGGAGCACGCCGTCGGGATGCTCCGCGTCCCACACGTCGAGGACTCGCTCGAGGGAAAGCTCCTCGAAGTAGAGACGGTCAGTGGCGTCGAAGTCGGTGGAAACCGCCTCGGGATTGCAGTTGAGCATGATGCCGTACCGGCCGATCTTTCGCATCGTACGGAGCGCGCTCGCGCAGCACCAGTCGTACTCGAGGCTCGAGCCGATGTGATAGGGGCCGGAGCCGAGGACGAGGGCTCCGCGCTCCGAAGGCTTTACGTCGTCGGTGACTCCCGCGTAGGTCATGTAAAGGAAGCCGCTCTTTGTCGCCGCCTGTCCCGAGATCGTGTCGACCTGCTTGATCGACGGCCGGATCGCGAGTTCCTTGCGGAGCGCGCGCACCTTTTCTTCGCGGACTCCTGCACACATGCCGATCTGAATGTCGGAGAAACCCGCTTTCTTTGCGCGGAGGAGGAGTTCCCGCGAGGGGAGGCCGCCTGCGGCGCGAAGCTCGGTTTCGATTGCGAGAATGTCCGCAATGAGGGTTACGAACCAGCGGTCAATTTTTGCGTATTTGTAGATGCGCTCGGTCGACCATCCTTCCTTGAGCGCGCTGTAGATCGCGAAGATGCGGAGGTCAGTCGGGTTCTTGAGCGCGTCCTTGAGGTCGCGGAACTGGAAGGGATTGCAAGCGATGCCCGGCGCACCCTGGTCGGCCATGCGGACCGCCTTCTGGAGGGCCTCGGCAAAACTTCTGCCGAAGGCCATCGCCTGACCGACCGATTTCATCTCGGCGCCGATGTGGCGGTCGACGTTCCGGAATTTGCCCGTGTCCCAGCGCGGGAACCTGACGGCGACGTAGTCGGGAGCGCTTTCCGCCGCGTACCGGCCGACGCCGGCGAGGCGGTTGTCGATCTCCGAAAGGGAAAAGCCGAGCGCGACGCGCGCGGTGATGTAGCCGAGGGGGAAGCCCGACGCCTTCGACGCGAGCACCGTGCTCCGGGAAACGCGCGCGCTTACCTCGACGAGCCTGAAGTCTCCCGAGTCGGGGTCGAGGGCAAAACGGGCGTTTGCCTCCCCGACGATATTGAGCGCGCGGACTGCCTGAAACGCGGCGTCGCGAATTTTCCGCATGTCGCCGTCGGTGAGCGTTTGCGCGGGAGACACCGAGATGGAGTCGCCCGAGTGGATGCCCAGGGGATCGACGTTTTCCATCGAGCAAGCGACGATGCAATTGTCCATCGCGTCGCGCACGACCTCGAGCTCGATTTCCTTCCAGCCGCCGAGCCATTCCTCGACGTTCACGGACTGCGAAGAGGCAAAGCCGCGCTCGCAGGCAAAGTCGAGTTCGCTCGTGTCCGCGCATGCAGCCGTCGACGATTCGCCTTCCTGTCCGTCGAAGCGGACCATGACCGGATATCCGGTCGCGACGGCGACGGCGCGTGCCTCGTCGCGCGTGGCGGCAGCTACCGAGCGGGGAACGGGAATGCCTGCCTGCGCCATGAGCGCGATGAACTCGTCGCGGTCCGAGGCCGCCTGAATGCTTTCGAGGGAGGTGCCGAGCACCTGCACGTTATATTTTTCGAACACCCCGCGCGCTTTGAGCTCGCGCGCACAGGCGAACGCGGTCTTGCCGCCCGAGCTTACAAAGACCGAGTCGGGCTTTTCCTTGGCGATTACCTTCTCGACGAATTCGGGTGTGACCGGAAGGAAGTACGTCGCGTCGGCGATTCCGTCCGAAGTCTGCACCGCGGTCATGTTCGGGTTGACGAGTATCGTCCTGATTTTCTCCGCCTTCAGCGCGCGGATCGCGTGGAGGCCGGCATAATCCGACTCTCCCGCCTGTCCGATTTTCTGCCCGCCCGAGCCGAGGATCAAAACAGCCTTTGGCGTGGTTATCCGATAGTTGTTCATGCGAGCACTCCTCCGTTTCGAACGATGTCAAGAAAATCGGCGTAGAGAAAATCGGTGTCGTGTGGGCCGGGAAACCCTTCAGGCTGAAAGAGCACTCCGCTCACGAGGCCTTTTTTCGCGCTGATGCCCTCGATGGAATTGTCTCCGTTATTGAGGAAGGTTGGCGACCATCCTTCCGGAAGGGAATCGTCCCTGATGCCATAGCCGTGGTTTTGGCTCGTGATAAAGCAGCGTCCGTTTTCGAGGTCGATCACCGGAACGCTTGAAGCCCGATGGCCCTGCGCCATGCGGAAAGCCGAGGCACCAGCGGCGATCGCGAGGATTACGGTGCCCTGTCCCGTCGCGAAGACGGGTCTGTCCAGCTTGAGCGCCTCTTTCAGGATTGAAACCGTTTTTTCGCACGAGGTCGGGTCGCCCGGGCCGCCTGCGATAACGAGGCCGTCGAAGCGCTCCCCGGTATAGTCGTGGTTCCAGGGCACGCGGACGACTGTTACGTCGGGAGCGGCGAGGGCGCGGATAGTCGAGTTTCGCACGCCGCAGTCGACGAGCACGATTCGCTTCGCGCCCGTACCGTAGGTGATGACTTTTTTGACGGATGCGTGTGAAGGCTGGGAATGGACGGACGCGGAACTGAAGGAAACGTCCTTTGTCCCGGCGACGAGGATTTTTGCGCGCATGGAGCCGCGCGCGCCAATGCGCTGGATGAGCGCCCGCGTGTCGATGCCGGAGATGCCGGGTATCTGCTGTTTTTTGAGCCAGCGGGAAAGGGAATATTTCGCGGAATGATGGTTTGCTTCGCCTGCCGCGGAAGCGACGACGAGACCGGCGATCTGGCCCGACGGGGACTCGGTTTCCGTCTCGAGGCCGAGGCTGTCGAGAATAGAGTCGTCCGGGATGCCGCACCCGCCTGTTTCCGGCTGGGCGAGCACGAGGATCGCGCCGCGGAGCGCGGGGTCGGTCAAAAGTCGGGGAATGCCCGCCTGTCCCGTGTAGAACGCTATTTCGCCCGATACCGAGCTGTCGTAGCCGAAGGCGGTCCCTTCAAATTCGGTTCCATCTTCGAGGATTATTCGCGCTGAATTGTCTGTCTGCGGCACACCGTCCCCCTTGTCCATCATTTATTCTTCTAAATGATAGTACGGGGGTGGTCAGTTTGCAAGAAAAATTACTTGAATTTCAGAATGAGCATGCGTGATCCGCGTTTTTTACTCCATTTTTCCTTTCTTTTCGCAGGGAGGAGGTCAATTTCGCAGGATTTAAAGCCGAAACGCTCGAACCAGTCAGCAGTTTGCGTCGTCAGAACGAAAACTGCGCTAAATCCCGCAGTTCGGGCCTGGGCGATGAGGAGTTCCATCAGCTTCGGGCCGATTCCCATGTGGGTGTAGGCTTCGTCGACCGCGATACCGGCGATTTCGGCAATTCCTTCCGGATAGGCGTGCAAGGCCGCGGAGGCGCGAATACCGCCGTCGATTTCGTAGAGGGTAAAGTCCGGCACTTCGGTTTCGAGCTCGTCGCTCGACCGGGGAAGGAGAATGCCCTGCTCGACGAAGGGGTTCATGAGGGAAAGGACTGAAGGGACGTCGTCCCGGGTCATTTTGCGGAACGTGCCGTAATCGCTGCGGTAAATCATCGTGCCCGCGCCGAGGTCTGAAAAAATCTCGGTCGGGATCACGCCGTCGATATCGCCATCAAGGATATGGGCACGGGTAACGCCGCGCGCGCAGGCGTCCTTCCCGCGCGAAAGGAGGTCGGCGACCTCGTCGATGGGAAAACCGGGTTTGCCGGCAGTGCGGTTGAGCTCGATAAAACGGTCGATGTCGTCAACTGCGATCGCTGCCATGCGGCCTTCTTCGGAAACGGCCGCGCCTTCGGGCATCGCGTAGTCGTCAACCGAGATCGTCGCGCCCGAGCCGATAAAAAAGAGTTTTTCCGCCTTGAGGGCAACCGCTATTGCGACCGCGAGCTCGGTGGAAGAGATGTTGTAGGGTTTGCCCATGGAGGTCCAGCCGACGCAGGGGATGATCGGGATAAAGCCGTCTTCGAGGGCTGCCTGGAGGGACTCGAGCTCGATGCGGTCGACAAGGCCGGCGCTTCCGTAGTCGACGCCATCCACGACGCCGCGTCCGCGGGCGCGAACCCAGTTGCCGATCACCGCGGTTCGGCGTTCCGCAGAAAGGCGCGTCATGATGCGGTTCGACACATCGAAGGCCGCCATCTTGATGAAGTTCATGCCTTCCTCGTCGGTAACGCGCACTCCGTTCCGGATTTCCCATTTGACGCCGTACGCGTCGAGCACTTTCGAGATATGGTTCGCGGCACCCGGAACAATGACGACCCGGATTCCCGTCTCGTAGAGAAGCGAAACGTCGTGCATGTGACCGGCGAAGAGCGCGGAATCAACCACGTCGTCGTCAAGCCGGATTACGACCGTCGAGCCCTTGAATTTTTTTATGTACCGGATAACGTCGCGTATCCGCTCGGTATGCAACATGTGGTTATGGTACGCGAGGAAGCGCGGGGTTGTAAAGGGGAACCAAGCTGATGTCCGTTGCCCCGGCAAATGAGTCGAACCTGCCGAGACGCCGGTGAAACGGGCCGTTCACTTGGTCCTCGACCCTGAAGGGTCTTGCGGAAGCGTTCACGCCCCTTTTTCCCCGGCGTCTCGGCGCTTTACACTTTTCTTGCCGGGGCAACGGACTTCAGTAATAAAGGGGGATGGCATTGTGCTTGCTTTGCTCGTCGCGGGTTCCCCTGGCTTTGCGATTCGGGCCGGGTTTGCGGGAAACATCGCGAATAGGGGTGCGGGCGGCCCGACGTCGCTCCGCCACCCCTCCGGTCAGGGATTTAGTTTTCCGGTATTTCCCGCTATATGGCTTTTATGTAGTACAGTATAAGTATGGATTATACCCGCCTGGTTCCTGATCGGTTTAAGCTGTACCTGTTCGATCTCGACGGCACACTCGTCGACTCGCTTGCCGACCTTGCTCAATCCGTAAACTGGATTCTCGAGCAGAAGGGATACGCCCCGGTCGACCGGGAAACGGTCAGGCGTTCAGTCGGGAACGGGGCGCGGAACCTGCTCATCAGGTGCTTCGCGCATTCTGCGGAGAAACAGTCTCCTGCAGGACTCCCCGCGCCGACTGATCCGGAAATGAGTGCGATACTCGGTGAGTACCGCGCGTATTACGACGCGCATTGTACGGCGCAAACCGCGCTCTATCCCGGCATGCGCGAATGGCTCGACCATCTCGCTTCGCGCGGAGTTGCCATGGCGGTTCTTTCGAACAAGCCGGTCGCGGCCTCCATCTCCATCCTTCGTGCGCTCGACGCGGAACGATATTTCTCCGTGATCGCAGGTCCCGAGACAACCGGAACGCTCAAGCCCGATCCGGCCGGCGTCGCCCTCGTTCTCGGCTCGATGGGCTGCCCTGAAGTGGAGACGCTTCTTGTGGGGGATTCATTCGTTGACATCGAGACAGCCCGAAATGCGGGCGTCTCTTCCTGCGGGATAACGGGCGGCATCGGTGATGACGCCGCACTCCGCGCTTCCGCGCCCGACTATCTCATCGAGCGCGCCTGATTTTTTTTTACGAGCGGAAGCCTGCTGCGTAGACGAGAAATTCCTGGCGGTTGCTAGCGAGCTGAATCGCCTTCATGTCCCGGAATCCTGCCTGTTCAAGCCGTTTCAGGTATTGCGGAATCTCTGCCGCGTATTTCCAGTCGTTCAATTTAATCGTGAGAAATGCCTTGCGGATCTTGAGCTCCTTGCCGAAGAGCGAGCGGAGAAGTCCCGTCACGTGGACAAGTTCGCCGATCGCGTCGGACGGGGCGATGCTCATGTCCATGACGAGCCAGTCGGGATTGCAGTCCTTGAGTTCGGCCGCCTCGACAAAGCGCGCGGGTTTCCGGATATGGGTGAACTCGCTCCGGGCGAGAACCCGCTCGTCCATAAACTGGGGGTCGATGCCGGTGACGGTAAAGCCGCGGTCGAGGAGCGCAGTCGTCGCGCCTCCGGGCGCGGAGCCGATCTCGAGTGCCTTCCAGCCTTTTTCGCTCGGCGGGCCAAAGCGCGCAATTGCTTCCTCGAGCTTGAGCCATGCCCTGCTCGGTGCGTGGGGGGGAAGGGGCGTGTCGAAGAGATTTCCCGCGGTCCCGAGCTGGCGTGCGGCCGGCAGGTGGCGGACGAGAAAGACGTGGAAGTCATCTACCCAGACGAGGCTCAAGACGGGCTTTCCCGGAACAGCGCGAACGTCCGAAAGAATTATTGAATTCCCTGTTTCCGCACTTCCGCTTGAAGCCGCGTATTCGGCGAGTATTCCCTTGATGTGGGCGTTTCGCACAAAACCGTCCGGCTCGTCGCCGGGAATCGCTTCGTCACGGTCAAACCCTTGAACGGGCGTGCCTTGCGGGATGAGGGCGAAAAGCTCGGGAAGGGTTGCCCGGTCACGGGTTTGGGAGAGGACCTCGCCCCAGAGCCGGGTAAATACGGAGCGTTTCAGCTCGAGGACCGGTCCCTCGTCGGAGACTTCCTTGAAGGTGATAAATCCGGGGCGGGAAAATGCAAAGCGGAGGTCGGGGTGCTCGGCGAGCACCTCTGTTTTGACGGCCTTTTCGGCGCCGATCTGGCAAGTCGCGAAATAAAAGCGTGGGTTCATCTGCAGAGTATAGGTCGCGCGCGCGGGCGTGCGCAAGTCCTTATTGACAGCGTTTGCCGATCCATGTTTTACTCTTTTTAACAATGTATACTTCAGTATTGCATCATCATCACCATCATTCCCTGCTCTGCGCCGTTCCGGGTTGAACGATTGGTGATGCCGTCTTTGTAGTGACAGCCGCCGTCCCGGAAGGGATAGGCGGCTTTTTTTTTATGCGTCCGGGCAAATGGCTTCTGAAGAAGCTGCCCGGGCGAGCCGATACTTAAATCGAAGATCTAACCGGAGGAACCGAACATGGACAAGCTCAAGATCCTACTGCCTAAGGGCCGCATCTACGAAAACGTGACATCCCTTTTTTCCGACGCGGGCATCAGCATCTACCTTCCCGAGCGTGCGTATCGCCCGACCGTCAACCAGGACGACCTCGAGGCCAAGGTGATGAAGCCGCAGAACATCGGAAAGCTCCTTGAGCTTGGCGCCCACGACGTGGGCTTTACCGGTGTCGACTGGATCCGCGAGACCAAGGCAGACGTCGCCGAAATTCTCGATCTCGGATTCGACAAGGTGCGCATCGTCGCCGCCGTGCCGAACGCGATCGACGACCAAATGCTCCGCTCCAAGCGGATGATTGTCGCGACCGAGTACGTAAACAACGCCGAGGTTTGGCTCAAGGCACAGAAGCTCAACTACATCATCGTTCGCACCCACGGCGCGACCGAGGTCTTCCCGCCGGACGACGCGGACATGATCATCGACAACACCGCGACCGGCCGCACCCTGCAGGAAAACGGCCTCAGGATCGTCGACACGATCATGGAAAGCTCAACCCGGATGTTCGCTTCCAAAGAGGCGCTCTCCGATCCCGAGAAGGCAAGAAAGATCGGCGAGCTCAAGATGCTCTTCGAGGCTGTACTCGCCGCACGGAGCCGCGTCATGCTCGAAATGAACGTTTCAAAGGCGCGCTTTTCCGACCTCGTGAGCGGTATCCCCTCGATGAAGAGTCCGACCGTTGCCCCTCTCTATGGCGATGACGGTTACGCGATCAAGACCGTCGTAAAGAAGAGCGAAGTGCCGACCCTCATGCCGAAACTGAAAAACCTCGGCGCAACCGACATTATCGAATATGAACTGCGAAAAGTAATGATGTAGTTCGTCCGCCTTCGGCGGGCGAACTACCGGAGAAATCGGCGGAACGCCGATTTCTCCATTACGCTTTTAGATGATGAAATCGTCGCGTGCGACGATTTCTCCACATGTTGAGACGTATGCTTGCAGTGAAAGTAATAAAGGGTGTTCTATGGAACGAAACGTGGTGATCGAGCGAAAAACTGGCGAGACGGATGTGTACCTCACGCTCAACCTTGACGGCACGGGGAACTGTGCGGTCGACTGTCCGATCGGTTTTCTTGGCCACATGCTTCAGGCATTTGCGAAGCACGGGATGTTCGACCTTTCCGGGAAGCTTCTCGGAGACCTTGAGGTTGACCAGCATCACCTCGTCGAGGACGCGGGGATTACCCTCGGACAGGCCTTCGACAAGGCGCTCGGCAATCGAGCCGGTATTTTCCGCGCAGGCTTTTTCATCTATCCGATGGACGAAACCCTCGCGCGCGCCGCAGTGGATTTTGGCGGGAGGCCCTACCTTGTGTGCGAATCAACGGTTACCGGCATACCGCTCGTCGCGGGCGGTGACCCCGCCTCCGCGTTTCAGACTGACACCCTCGAGGATTTTTGGCAGGGTTTTGTGACCGGCGCAAAGTGCAACCTGCACATCGACGTGCTCCGGGGACGGAGTGATCATCACAAGATTGAAGCGATCTTCAAGGCTGTCGCCCGCGCGCTCAGAGCTGCCTGCGCGGTTGACCCGCGCGCAAACGGCGCAATCCCGAGCACGAAGGGTACGCTTACAAAGTAACGTACCCGGGGTACTCTGACGAAGTAATAGTACGCGTTTTTTTTAAGGAAAGACCATCATGATAATTTCATCAATTGACTTGAAAGACGGCAAGGTCGTCCAGCTCAGGCAGGGTAAGGATCTTGTGCTCGAACGGGACGACGCAGACGCGCTCATCGCGGATTTCGACAAGTACGGTGAGGTCGCGATAATCGATCTCGACCAGGCGCTCCGGAACGTCAAACCTGACGGCACGACCGCGAACACCGCGATTCTGAAAAGCCTTCTCCGGAAGGGAAACGTCCGCGTTGGCGGCGGCATACGAGATGCGAAGAAGGCGAAGGAGCTTATCTCTCTCGGCGCGGAAAAAGTAATCATCGGCTCGGCCGCGTTCACCCTGGCAGACGGAAGTGCGGGCGTCAACGTCGCGTTCCTCGAGGCGATGGCGACTGCCATCGGCCGCGACCGGATCATCGTGTCGGTCGACGCGCGCGACGGAAAGATCGCGGTGAAGGGCTGGACCGAAAGCGCGGGGATTGACCTCGTCGAGGGCGCGAAATCCGTCGAGCCGTATTGCTCCGAGCTGCTCTTTACCTGCGTCGAGCGTGAGGGAACGATGACCGGCATCGACATGTCCCTTGTTGAGCGTCTTCGCTCTGCCGTCAAATGCCGCCTCGTTGTCGCAGGTGGCGTCTCCACAGTAGAAGAAGTCGTCGCGCTCGAACGACTCGGCTGCGACGTGCAGCTTGGCATGGCGCTCTATACCGGAAAGGTCGCGCTCAAGGACGGCTTTATCGAATGTCTCGACTGGAAGAAAGTCGAGCTCGTCACTGTCGTCGCGCAAGCGGAAACCGGCGAGGTTTTGATGGTCGGCTACGCGAATCGCGAGGCTTTCGAGAAAACCTTTTCAACCGGAAAGCTCACCTTCTGGAGCCGTTCACGCAATGTCCTGTGGACGAAGGGCGAGACTTCGGGAAACACCCTCGACGTCGTTCGCCTCCGCGTCGACTGCGACCGCGACACCGTACTCGCAACCGTTCGCCCGGCGGGTCCTTCTTGCCATACCGGCGCGTGGACCTGTTTCCAGACCACAGCCGACCGTCCCTACAGCCTCGACTATCTTCAGTCCGTGATCGCCGATCGCTTCGCGAACCCGAAGCCCGGCTCGTACACCGCGACCCTCACGCCCGAGCGCGTGCGCGAGAAAATCGAGGAAGAAGCGGAAGAACTTATCGAAGCTGACGGCAAGGATGAGGTTGTCTGGGAAGTCGCCGATCTTCTCTACTTCATGAACGTGCTCATGCACCGCGAAGGCGTGACCTGGAAGGACGTGCGGGACGAGCTGGACAGAAGGCACAAGAAGTAGCGGGTTCGACGCGATCGCGCAATAAAAGGCCGGGGGACGTGTCGGGAGTTTTTCCCGATTCTATTTTTTCCCTTTAGTGTAACAGCGCGTTGATCCGAAACTTTCGTACACGTGTACTTTTTGCCCGATCGTGCGCGGCCAAGCAATGGTATACTCACGTTCAGTTAAGAAACATTCAAAAACAATCTAGCCGGATTCCTACGGTGGTACAGCGGAATCCGGCTATTCTTTTTAAAACCCGAATAACCGCTACGAATTCATTTTCCGGATAGTTCCCCGGGAATTTGTTCTATTGCTTTTATCCGCGCGCCGTCGAAGGCGACGAGCCTCCATCCGTCCTCGAGTACATGCCGGCGGTTTTCGCCTGTGACGATCGTGCCGACTTCGAGGAACTCGATGAGCTTTTTCAGCTCGAGGATCGAGTTGTACGTGCTCCGGTATCGGCCACACTGGGCGGCCTTTGCGCTTTCCGGATCGCATCGCGAACATTCGGGGCCGGAGGCTGCAGTGTCCGTGTCCTCTCCTGAATTGACGCCGTAGAGGAGCCGCTGGATTTCGGGACAGCGAAGTCTTCGTCCTTCGGCCGTCGAAAACGCGTAGAGGAGTCTCGTTCGCTTTACTCCCGCAAGTTGCGTGATGTCCTTCCCGTCGAGCCGCATGAGCGACGGGGTGATCTCCACCCTGTTTTTTCTGAAGCGGCCAAGCGTGCGCGCGGAGATAAATAATTCAATTGTAAGAAAAATGTTGTAGACATTATAGATCATCGATTCGATTGGCCGCGGTTCCGCGCGCGTGGCGATCGCGTAACCCATCAGCATGATCCACTCAAGATAAAATGCCGCGATGACGAACCCTGCATGCGAGAGCACGGTAATCGCGCGTTTTTGCATCGACCGATAAAATACTTTTTGAGCCTGAACGACGTAGAGGGCAGGTAAGGCCATCGCGTACTGGAAGGCCGCAGAAAAAAAATCCCGATGAAGGCCCGCTCCTGCGAGGACGGATACGGTCGCAAGCGCGGCGCAGGTTACGGAGGCGCAGGCGAGAAAAGTGACAGCTTTTTGTCGGGAGAGGGTAAAGGAGAGCGCCGCATACCCTGCAATCGTTGCGCCGAATGCGAGGGCAAAAAGAAAGAAGCCCGAGCCGTGATAGCTTGCCGCATCAAACCGCGCGGGACCGAATGCCACGGAGAGGGCGACGATCGCGAAGGGAAGTGAAAAAAACGCAGGGATCGCGCGGGAGAGAAATCGGGAATAGGTGGTATCTTCCATGATTCAAATGAAATTGTACCACGATCGGCTTCTTTAGGACAGCGGCCTTCTTTGTCACGTATCGCTCACTTGTTTCTTCCGTACCCCGCGTCGGACAAAAGCCGGGCAAGAACATGAAAGCGCTCGGAAAGCATTTCGTCATCCTTGGTGAGCGCGTCGCGGAAGAGCTTGATGTCCTCGTCGATCATCGGGTTGTCCGTGCAGACGGACACGGTCATGGCGTCTCCCTGGAGCCCGATGCGCGCGATTTCGCTCGTTGTCTCGTCGTACAGCTTCGGGTGACGGTACGCTTCGCGGAAATGAAGTTCAGCTTCAGCGATGAGTATTGCGAGGTCAAGAACCCGGTGCAACGGCAATTCTTCCGACTGGCGTGACCATTTTTCTCCGGTATAACGCCAAACTTTCGCGGATATGTCGACCTTGCCCCGGTCGTTCCACTGGGCAAGTCCGAGCGAGAGTCCCTGTGTTTCGGTTTCGTAGGCGGAGCGGCCGTCGATATTTGCGTAGTTTTCGCAAGTGATGACCGGTTTGTGCTTGAGATTGGTCGGAATTTTCATTGTATGTGTCCTCTTCAGCTATCAATATTTAGTAAACCAGAAAATTACTAATTTACTAAACCAACCATGGGTACTGTATACCCGGAGGAATGACGTGTCAAGACAGAAAAAATTCGGTATACTTTTTTTACCTATTTCACCCCAAGGAGCGTACCGTCATGAACGCGATCAAGATCGTCAGCGCCAAGGACCTTTCAGAGTCATTTTTTTCCATTCGCCGGCTTGCGGGCGGACTCGAGGAGATTCCCGTCATTCTTGAGGCGGTCAGGACCCATGGCGACAAGGCGATCCGGACCTACGCGGCGAAGTACGACCGGGCGAACCCCGCATCCTTTGAAATTCCGAAAGAAGCGCTCACGGACGCCGAGAACCGGCTCCACGCGGATAACCCTGAGCTCTATGAAGCGCTCTGTCTTTCGCGCGATCTCGCGCTGAAATTTGCGAAACGCCAGCGGGATTCGTTCGACGACTTTGAAACCGAGCTTTCACCCGGACTTTTTACCGGCCAACGGACGGTTCCGGTCGAGCGCGCGGGTCTCTATGTCCCCGGCGGGCGTTTTCCGCTCGTTTCGTGCGTGATCATGTGTGCGTCCCCGGCGAAAGCCGCAGGCGTCGACGAAATCGCGTTTTGCACCCCGCCCGTTCCACATCCGTCGAATCCCGAGCTTCCCTGGGGTGACGAGAAAATTCTCGCCGCAGCGTCCCTGTGCGGCATTGACCGCGTATTCGCGATCGGCGGCGCGCAGGCAATCGCGGCCATGGCATACGGGACCGAAAGCGTACCCCGGGTAAACGTCATCGTCGGACCGGGAAATAAATATGTGTCCCAGGCGAAAAAACTTGTGTATGGCGAGGTCGGCATAGACTTGCTCGCCGGTCCTTCCGAGGTCATGGTCATCGCCGACGATACCGCCCACGCGGACTGGATTGCCGCTGACCTTTTGGCTCAAGCCGAGCATGACCCTGACGCGCAGGCAATTCTCGTTACTGCGAGTCCCGCCCTCGCCCGCGCGGTGCAGGCATCTCTCGATTCTCTTGTAGCCGCGATTCCCGAAGGTGCAGTCGCCCGGCGAAGCCTTGCAGACCATGGCGTGATCATTGTCGTGGAAAAGACTGAGGACGCGATAGCGATTGCGAACCGGAAGGCACCGGAACATCTTGAACTCGCGCTCGCACCGGGCGATCTCAGGGATTCCATCGAAGCAGAAGTGCGCAACTTTGGCTCCCTCTTCATCGGTCATCGGACTGCCGAAGTTCTCGGCGATTATGCGGCCGGCCTCAACCATACCCTCCCGACTTCGGGAAGCGCCCTTTTTACCGGCGGCCTTTCCGTCCGGCATTTTCTCAAGACGGTCACGACGCTCCGGACTGCGGAAAACGGGCTGGCGGGTTCAGCTAATGGTGGAAAGACTGCACCCGATGTGCTCGCCGGTTGGCGCGCTTCGGTTGCCGCCGCCGAAACTATCGCCGAAGCCGAAGGGCTTACCGGTCACGCACTCGCGGCTCGTCTCAGGAAGGAATAGGGCAAAACAGCGCATCGCCGAGATCTTTCGCCTATACTGAAGGTATGGGCGTTATCAAGGCGATGGAGTGGATAATCCACTCCGATGTTGAAACACTGGTTAAAATTCTTTTTTTGGGGAATGCACTTTTTTCCGTAGTGATCGGGATGTATGCCATTTCCGTAAAGGTTACGGGTGTGCGGCAGCGTACCTTTGTTCTCATGGCCGCGAAGTTATTCCAGTCGCTCGGCTGGATGGGACTCGCCTTTATTTTGTATCTTCCGATATTCGTGTCCGTCAACCTTGGCCAGAGTTTTCTCTATACCGGGCTCTATCTCGAGTCGCTTGTAATGCTCGGACTGACGAAATGGCGTGTGCGAACCCTCCGCCTGGTTCAGACAGCGATATACGTTTCCATTATGGTTTCATTTAATGCATTCAAGATTTTCGCGCTCGATAACCATTTTCAGGCAGCGTTTGGTGCCTACTCGATTTTTCTGATCATGGTTATTCCCGGGATTTCATTTTTTACGGGAAAGAAAAAATCGCCTCTCAAGAGACTGACGGGATTTTTGTTTGTGCTCATCTTTCTCGTTTCGCTTGCGCGAACCGGTGAAGTTCTCTCCTTTTATTCTCGGGGTATAACTTCCTACAGCTCGCTTCTCAATGATTTTACCCTGTTGCTCTTCATTCTCCACATGCACATCGGCGGGGTTTCATTTCTCCTGATCCTGAGGGAGGAAGCAGACCACCAGCTCGCCGAGCTTGCGTTTCGCGATCCCCTTACCGGGCTCTATAACCGCAGGCATTTTCTTGAGCATGCAAAAGGTGCGGTTTCTTTTGCGGCTCGCACCCGCGAGTCAGTTGCCATGCTTTTTTTTGATCTCGATTTTTTCAAGCGGGTGAACGACCAGTATGGGCACAACTTTGGCGACGAGGTACTCCGCGACTTTTCCGCGATTTTGAAATTACACGTTCGCAGCTGCGACATCGCGTGTCGATACGGCGGCGAGGAGTTTATTGTCTTCCTCGCGAACACAAGCCGTGACGGAGCCGTCGCTGTTGCCGAGCGGATCAGGGATTACCTTCGTACGTCAAAATTTCCGAACAAGAGTGATTTTACCTATACGGTAAGTGTCGGCATTGCCTGCCGGATTCCTCCGCTTGGTGCACAGGCGATCGATACGATCGGCGCGCTCGTCAATGACAGCGATACCGCTGTATATCGTGCGAAGGAAAATGGCAGGGACAGAATCGAAGTTTTTTAGTTAGAGTCGGCCTTTTTCGTTTTCTTCGTGCATGTCCTCGAGGCGCTTCATCACGTAATCGACGACGAGTTGTTTTTTGTCCTCGGCGTTATCGCCTGCCCAGGCGCGTGCTTCGGCGCGGAAGGCTTCGCATTCCATCACCGGGCTTGCGGTCATCACGAGGCGGTCTTGCTTGACGACGTCGCCGAGCATGTCGTGCGGGTCCTCCGAGAAGCGGAGGCAGTTACCGTTGATCGAAATGAGCAGCATGACTTCCGACAGGCGGATGTAGGAATCGATTTCGCGCACGCCGCGCTTGGTTTCGGGTTTGCCGGGGCGAAAGCGGGTTCCCGAGGGAAACACGAGAACGGCGTTACCGCCTTTGCGGACGCGGTCGAGGGCGCGCATCGAGGCGAGGTTGATGATGCGGCTCCGCTTCTCCTCTTCCTTGAATTTCTCGGGATCGGTTATGGCGGCGAGCGAGCGGCTTGGGTAAATGACGATGCGGCTGTACGCCTCGGCAAAGGCCGAGACGACGGGATTGTCCTCGTTGAGCTTCATGCCGGCGATCGCGATGATGCGGGAAGCGAGTTCCTTGCCGGAGGGGCCCGAGCGCTCAAGCAGGTACATGAGCGCGGGAAGGTCAAAGTTGCTGTAGTGCTCCATCAGGATGATGCCGCGTTTTCCTTCTTTGATTTTCGCGAGGAACTCGGCCGCGTGGTCCGTTCCGCGGAATTCTGACGTGGGGAGCATGAGCTCTCCGGCCATGCGGTCAAGGATCGCGCGGATACCGGCATTCGCTTCCTGAAGGACGTTTTCCTCGGTGATGATATTCTGGGCCCGAGAAAGTTTCTGGAGCTCGGGAAAGATATGTTTGTATCGAACGATGAGCGAGTCGGGATTCATGGAAAAACTCCTGGAAATTAGTAAGATTGGAGAATATGCAATAGTATTACCGCTATAGGAAAAGGCTGTCAAGAAAGAGATGCTCCCCCTATCCTGCGCAATACCCGTCCGTTTTGAGGAGAGCCGCGAGTCCGTAAATCGATGCGATGCGGCCGAAGCCCTCTGCCTGCGCGATGTCGGCGTATTTGTCCTGCTCGTCGACGAGTACCGCCTTTCCGCCGATCGCCCGGTAACCCCGGCAATATTTCGGAAGATCGTCGACGAACAGCGTTTCCGCAACCGAAAAACCCGCGGCGCCGAGGGTGTCGATAAAGGATGAGGCGTGCGGCTTTCCCTTACCGTTATGGAAGGTCAGGTCGTACACTCCGGTAAAAATATCCTTGATATTGAAGAAATCGAGCACGCGCGTCGCATGTGCCATCGGCGCGTTTGTAAGCAAGGTCATCGGCAATCCCAGTGAAAGGAGATAGGGGCGCAGTTTTGCGTCTTCCGTCAGCTCGTCGATTTCGCTTTCCGGATGCACGGCTTCGAAGAACGCGTCCATGTCGGTCAGTCCGTGCCGGGTCCTGAGCCATTCGAGGGTTGTCCCGCACGATTTTAGTCCCTCGACCCTGAGTTTTTTCGCTTCCTCAAGGGGGACGGCAAGCCATCGGGCGACGAAGTCGAGCATCCGGTTCGTGATACCTTCGTCCATGGCGCCCGATGCGGGATAGAGGGTGTTATCAAGATCAAGCAGGAGATGTCGTATCATGCCCGTATGATACCGGATTCTGCCGGGTGAATCCAAGCGTTGCGTGCGGGATTTTGCGCGTTTGACATGAGGCGGAAAAAGAATGACGCTTTAGGTAAGGTGCGTAAGGCGCCCAAGGCGCATCGTACGCCGGGAGGTTTCGATGAACAGCATGATCGTTACACTCGCATTTGTTCCGGTTTTGGTTGTATTCGCCTTTTCGGTGCATTGGGGAAGCGTTGCGTCTCTCCATTCGTCGGCAGAGCGTCTGCCTGCGTGCAGGATGGCGTATTTCGGGTTTTCATTTTTGATGAACTCGTTCGCCTGGCTTTTATTCGTCATGTACGGTACGCGCGAACCGCTCGCTTTTTTGCTGCCGCTTGGCGCGACCTTCGCCTGTGCGGGGGACTTCTACAACTTGCAGTTCGAGACCGCGCGTCACTCGCTGCGGTGTGAATCGGTTTTTGGCGGCATCCTCTTTTTCATCCTGACGCAGGTTTCGTACTCCGCGGCCTTTCTCGCGCGGGTGCCCTTGCAGGATCTCGTGGCTCGCGGTTTTATCGTTCCGGTTGTTGTAATCATTGGCGCCCTGTGCGTGGCCTTTTTTATTCTCAGGGTGTGGAGCCCGTCGCGGCCGCGGAAAATCATGGTAGCCGCGGCCGCGTACGCGCTCTCGCTCGGCTTTATGACATCGGTCGCGGTATCCGCGGCGTTCGCCTCACGCGGCCCCTGGATTCTTGTTGCCCTCGGGGCGGCTTCGTTCGTCATATCGGATGGCATGATGGGCGAAACCACGATACATGGCAGGCATCCCGCGTCGGAATTCCAGGTACCGTGGCTCGCCTATCTTATTGCGCAAGCGCTGATCCCGTATGGATACGCACTTGCACTTCTTTGACCGCTCCTGAGCGCGCGAAGAGGGCGAGCGATTCGTCCCGGGTGAGCTCGCTTCCTGCCCGCTTCGAGGTGCCCGACGAAGTTTTCACCGTGATCGAATCTTCCTCTCCCGCGTTTGCCTTCTGATAGGTAAAGCGCGAGCCACACCAGGTGAACGAGAGCGTTCCGTCCGCCTTGAATTCTTCGGGCCTCAGGAGGTCCGGCTTCACGCGGAGCGTTCCGTTTTCGACTATGAGCCCGAGCTCTCCCCATCGCGTGATTACTTCTTCCTTTACCTGTCCCGTCATGCCGGGCTGCTTTGCGCCCTGGCCCGCGGGCGTGTGCGAATACGGATCGGTCGGGAAGGCGCCGTAGACGGCCGGGGTCTTGTTGAATCCGATTCCCTTTCTGATGTCGTAATACACTGCCGCAAGCGATTTTCTCGTCGCGGGATCTTTCTCGGCGATAAAAATTTCCTGAATCGCGAGGAGAAGTTTCGACACCATGTGCCAGTAAATGCTGCCGAGTCCTTCGTATGCGTAGAAGGTTCCCGAGCGGCCGGTAAAGCTCTGGTGGTTGAAGGTCCGCTCGTAGAGGACGTGAATCGCGCGCTCGCTTGAGTTGACGAGCGCGGGGTCGTAGCTTCCCGATTTCCGGATCGCTTCTATCGTCTCGTCAATGCCGCGCGAGTTGCGGAACGCGGGATTAAAGTGGCATACGCCCTCGCAGTCTGCGTGAATGAGGGACGGATCTTTCTTCGAGAGCATCTCGACGAGGAGCGGGATCTGCTTTGCCTCTGCAGCGCTCACGTTGTTCTTCGCCTCGAAATGCGGCAGTTCCTTGTCCGGATAGAGGATGTACGAGTACTGGTCGGGCCGGAAGAGCCTGCCGTTCTTGAGCGCGCGCGCGAGCTCGAGCGTTTCCTTTCCGTTGAGGAATCCTGACGACAGGAGCGCGACCTGTCCTTCGAGCATCTCGGTGAGGTAATGGACGACCATGCCGCCGTCGGGATCGATCGTCATCGTGTTGTAGGCGTGGTAGAGACCGTCGTCCCTCTTGTTGTCCCTGATCGTCGCTTCCGTGTGGGTGAGGAAGGAAGTCAGCGCGTCGATAACCTGGCTCCGCGGAATCTTGCGCGTTCCTTCGGAGTATCCTTTCGCGTAAAGGCTTTCCCGTTCGGTTTCGAAAAGCGCGCCGAGCGAGTCCATGAAGGCGCGGCGTGCCTGCGGGGTTTTGAGCGTCGACGGGTCGTTCGCGCGGTACTGCTGGCCGAGCGCGAGGAAGAAGTCGGCGGTTTCCTCGGGAAGCGAGAAATTGTCGACGGGCGTGCTGCGGTAGAGGTCGAGCAGGAACACGAGGAAGCGGCGGACGTAATAGAGGGTGACCATCGAAAGGCCGTAGCCCGCGAGCGCGTTGTTCGCGTCGTTCCATTCGGGGCGCTGGGTGTTGAGCCACATGCCGCCTCCGGGAACGAGGTTCGCCATCTTCGCGCAGACGAGCTGAAGAATTTTCGCCGTCATCGAAACGAGCGCAACTTCGCCTGCGGCGGTCTGGACGAGCTTCGCGTCGGTTCCCTTTACGCATACCGCGCGCTCGATCTCCGCATGGAGCTTCATGTTGAAGAAAATCGTCGAGCGCGGATTTTTGACGATGTCGGCGTAGCTTTTGATGCGGTAGGGCACGTTGCCGCTCGAGAAGCAGACGCGGTCGAGCGATGAAAGGAGCCCCTGCCGGTCGAATTTATTCTGGAGCTCGAGAAGCTTCGCGACATAGATGACCTGATGGTCGCCCCAGTAGCCGATGTTCGACCAGGGATTGTCGGGTTCCTGCACTTCCCAGTCGATGCCCTCGCGGGTGATGCGGTACGGGTTGAATCCGTCGGGTGTCATGGCGTTCAGGAATTTCGCGGTCATGTTTTCGAGGAAGGTCGGATAGGAAAGCGCGAGCGCTTCCCAGTTCTGGAAGATATCCCGCCAGTTGCCCTGGTAGTTGAGCTTCCGGTTTCCGGCGGCGTCCTTGATCTCGATGGAGAAGCGGTTCCAGGGCCTGCTCGGGTCGCCGTGCCGGCGCGAGAAGGTGAGCGGCATGTATTCGAGGAACATCCGTTCGGCCTGGGGATTGCCCGTCGCGAGGATTGCCTTTTTGAGTTCCTGGTAGCCGACGGTATCCGCGAGCGGCGCAAGCGCTTTTTTCACGGTGTCGATGAGGGCTTTGTTTCGCACGGCGGTGAACAAGGCGAAGTCCGCCTTCGAGATCCGGTCGCCGTCGGCGAAGATACCGCCGCGCATGATGTTGAACATGACGTTCGCCTCATGGTGCACGCAGGTTTCCGGGTCCGCGGTGTCCTGCATTCCGTCCGCGTCGGCGATGTAGGCCTCGAGCTGCTTTACTCCCGCCTCGATGTCGGCGGCGAGTTCCTTCGTAACCGACGCGCGGTCGGCGATGCGGGATGCGAGGCTCTTGATCGCGCTCAGGTCGAGTGAGGTGTCGAATACCTGATACCACTCGGAAAGAGATCCGGGTGCGGAAAGCTCAAGATCGCGGTGGATGAAAAAGGAAGGCCTGAGTCCCTTGACGACGACGTCGGTCGGCAGCGGCTCTCCGAAGCGGAATGCCTCGGCCGTCGCGGGGGAAAGGTGGATGTCTCCCGGACAGCTGAACCAGCTCACGTTCGCGAAGAGCCCCTCGCTCGGTTCTGCCTTGTCGGTGACGATCGAGGTGATCGAGAAGATCGCGATGCCGGCTTTTTCGTCGAGGTCGGTCTTCTTGTATGCGTCGAGGAGTACGCTGTGGCTGTTCTGGAATTCCGCACTTACGCAGGCGGGAAGAATGTTCCGGCATCCGTCGAGGATCGAGATCTTTCTGCTCGCGTTCCCCGAGTTGAGGATGCGCGAATGCCTGACGAGGCCGAAGCGGTCGCTCGAGGTCCATCCATACTGGAAGGTGAGGCCGAGATCGCGGTTGATTTCCTCGAAGTATACCTTCGAGCCGCTTGCGTTCTTGTAGATATTACGTTCCACGGACCAGAGTCCCGACGTCGCCTCGGAAAACGGTTCCCAGAGGAGGGTATTCCCGTCTTCCATCACCTTGACGGCGGTGTAGGGGCCGGTAAAGGTGCGCGAGTCGGAAACCTTGTCGGCGGTATAGTAGGGAAAGAGGGCGTAGTCGCAGTTAATCCTTCCGGCGGTGAGGCCTCCGTTCGACCAGAGATAGTTCCAGACGTCGGATGAACTGACGATCGTCATGAAAAAAGCCGGCATTGCGTCATAATTGGCGATTTTGTAAAAAGGCTCGTTCAAGAACCGGGTAAATGAGCCGGATACCGGCGCGGGTCGGGTGTTTCTGAGCTGCTCGACAGTCAATCCTTTCATGGGAATCTCCTTGCGGTGCGATAGTAGAAGTATGAAGGTGAATGTTTTCGGTGTCAATAATTTTGGCAACCGGTTGCCAAAAAAAGATGAAAAAATGCGCAATTTTACGATGGTTATGGAAATGACTCAGGTTGCCGCCCGGCGGAGTTACCTTTGGCGCGGTTTTGCGTACCGGACGGCTACCTTGATGGCCTCGACCATGCTGACCGCGCTCGCGATGCCCTTTCCCGCGATGTCGAACGCGGTTCCGTGGTCAACGCTCGTGCGGAGAAAGGGGAGGCCGAGGGTGAGCGATATGGTGCGTTCGAAGTCGAGCGTCTTGCACGCGATGTGGCCCTGGTCATGGTAGAGCGAAAGGACCGCGTCGAAACGGCCGTTTTTCGCGAGATGGAAAACGGAATCCGCGCCGATCGGGCCTTCTGCCCTGACCCCGTCGATGCTTGCCCGCGCGATCGCCTGCGGTATGCATTCTTCCTCGTTCCCGAAAAGACCGTGTTCTCCCGAATGCGGGTTAAGACCTGCGACGGCGATAAGCGGGCTTTCGATCCCGAGGCATGCCGAAAGCTCCCGCGAGGAGCGGACGAGGTAGCGATACACGCGCTCTTCGGTTACGAGGTCGCAGGCTGCGCGGAGGGAAACGTGCCTTGATAGGAAGAAAACCCTTAGTCCGAGGGTCTCGAACATCGTCAGGGGATCGTCGGTTCCGGTAAGGGCGGAAAGGATTTCGGTATGCCCGATGTAGGGGACGCCGGCGGCACGCAAGCTTTCCTTGTTGATGGGAGCAGTCGCGATTGCGTCGACTTCTCCTGCAAGGGCGGCTTTTACCGCCCCTTCGATGGCGCTGAACGCTGCCTTTCCCCCGCCTGAGCTTACCACGCCGCACGCGATACCCGCGCGCTCGATTTCGGCCCTTTCCGTCATGCCAAAGACGACGGGTTCGCACAATTCAAGGATCGCAGGGTCCCGAATTGCCATTCGGACGATTTCCGGCCCGATTCCTGCGGGATCACCCGCCGTTATGCCTATTTTCGGCTTGTATTTCTTCGCGCTCATAGCTTTCAGTATAGCAAACTTGCGCAAAATGACACAGCATGATATTTTGTTATCTGTATGGACACAACCCTTCCCAAACTGCTCAAAAGGATAGCCACCGAGCATCCTGACATTCCCGCCCAATATTCGAAAGACTCCTCGGGGGATTTTAAGCCGATCTCCTATCGCGAGTTTTACGCGCTCACGCTCGATTTTGCCGCGGGGCTGTTGTCCATTGGGCACGTTCGGGGGGACCATATCGGCCTGATCGCAGACAACCGGAAGGAATGGTTGCACGCAAGCATGGGCATTATGGCCATAGGAGCCGCCGACGTGCCGCGCGGAACGGACGCTACCGTCGGGGAGCTCGGCTATATCCTTTCTTTCGCCGAATGCCGCACTGCGGTACTGGAAGGCGAATCCGTCGCGCAAAAAGTCCTTCAGGGCCGCGCCCAGCTTCCCTATCTTTCGACCCTGATTTTCTTTGATCTTCCCTCTCCCGCGCGCGTGGAAGAGCTTCGCAGCACCGGCTACATCATCATCGGGTACGACGAGCTTATTGCCCGGGGTCGGGAATGGCGGGCACGGACGGCAGGAGCCGTAGAGGCGGAACTTGGCAAGGGAACGACAGAGGAGCTCGCGACAATTATTTTTACCTCGGGCACGACCGGCGAGCCAAAGGGCGTCATGCTCAGTCACGGCAACTTCCTGTGCCAGCTCGAGGATTTGTCCCGGCGCATCGTGCTCAATCCCGGCGACCGGGCCCTGTGCGTGCTTCCCGTGTGGCATTCGTTCGAGCGTTTGTGCGAATACGTGATCTTGAGCGGTGTCGCCGCAATCGTGTACTCAAAGCCGATTGGAAGCATCCTCCTTGCCGATCTCGCGAAAATGAACCCGCAGCTCATGCCGTCCGTTCCCCGCATCTGGGAATCCGTGTATGACGGCATTTATCGGCTCATGCGCAAAACGGGTGGAGCTACCTGGATTCTCTTTAATTTTTTCGTAAATGTCGCGATTCTCGATTCCCGCCTCTCCCGCCGGGTTTTCGCTCGCGGTCCCGTTTTCAGCCGCGCTGCCCGCGTCCGCGATGCGGCTCTTTTCGTTTTGCCCTGGCTCTTGCTGTGGCCGCTCAAGGCACTCGGCGGACTTCTCGTGTTCCGGAAAATCCGCGCGAAGCTTGGCACGAATTTCCGCGAGGGCGTTTCAGGCGGCGGCGCGCTTCCGCCGAATATCGACGAGTTTTTCTGGGCAGTCGGCATAACGATCGTCGAGGGCTACGGGCTCACCGAGACGGCTCCCGTCGTCGCGGTCAGGCCCTATGACCGGCCCATTTTCGGGACGATCGGCAAACCGATATCCTGCTGCGAGTCAAAAATAGTTGATGATACAGGCACGGAGTGTCCGGTCGGCGTCAAGGGAACGGTACTGATCCGGGGCGCCAACGTAATGAAGGGCTATTACCGGAAGCCGGAGCTGACCGCGAAGGTCCTTTCTCCCGACGGCTGGCTTGATACCGGCGATCTCGGGTTCAAAACCCTTTCAGGCGAGATCATTCTTCGCGGCCGCAAAAAGGACACGATCGTCCTCCGCGGCGGCGAGAACATCGAGCCCGCCCCGATAGAGATGAAGATCAACGAGTCCCGCTACGTCGCCCAGTCCGTCGTGCTCGGGCAGGACGAACGGTATCTCGGCGCGCTTATCGTGGTAAACCGGGACGAGCTTCTTTCGTGGGCCAAGGACAATTCGATTGAGGGAACCAGTGTCGCATCTCTTCTTGCGGATCCCTCGGTCCAGAAACTCTATGAGGGAGAAGTCGCCGAGCTCGTAAGCCAAAAAAACGGATTCAAGCTCTTCGAGCGGATCAATCATATCGCGCTGCTCGAAAAACCCTTCGAAACGGGCGTCGAGCTTTCCGCGAAGCAGGAAATCATGCGATACCGCATTCCCGATCTCTACAAGAAAGAGATCCGCCGGCTCTTTGTCTGACGGTTCGGTAATCCCTGCATGGACGGCTTTCCTTCGGATCTTTCCCGCTTTTTAGGCATGAGGGATCGCGATCTCCGCGCCGAAGGCCTCTTTGTCGCCGAGGGCCGCCTGCTCGCCACCCGCGCTCTTGCCGCGGGTATTCCGGTACTCGCGATCGCAGCCGACTCCGCAGCCTTTGATGAGGCGATCGCCCTTTCAGGCGGAACGGTCCCCGTCCATCAGTGCGACGGAAAAACGCTCGACGCGGTCGCGGGCTTTCCCTTTCATCGGGGAATGCTCGCCATAGCGCGTCGCCCTCGCCTTGAACGCGCCTGCGAGTCGGGCACGCCTTCAGGGCCAATTCTCGTCCTTCCCGAAATCACCGATCCCGGAAATCTCGGAACCCTCCTTCGCTCCTGCCTCGCTTTTGGCTTTCGGTCGGCCTGGCTCGGCGCGCGTTCCTGCGATCCCTGGAACCGGAAATGCCTTCGCGCATCGATGGGGGCGTCTTTTACCCTCCCGCTTTTCGACGCAGGAAGCGGCGACCTCGGTCAGCTTGTGGATGCGGATTTCGGGGTTATCGCCGCGGCAATGGAAGAAGGCGCGCTGGTTGCGGGTCGGGACGGCATCGCGGCGGGTCTTGGGAGCGAAGAGGCGCGTGATGTGCTTGAAAGGTGCATTGAGGCGGGAAGGATCGCGCTCGTTCTCGGTAACGAGCACGACGGCATTCCGCCCGAATGGCGGAATGGGTGCACTCAGGCTGTCAGAATTCCGGTTTCTGCCGGAGTTGACTCCCTTAACGTAGCTGTTGCGGGTTCGCTATTGATGCGGGACTTTTCCCCGCTAACGCTTCATTGACCGTCGCGAGCAGTTCTTCGACCGTGAATGGTTTGGGCAGAATCGAGACAACCCCGAACTGATGCGCGAGTACCTTGAACGTAGACTTCGTCATGTCGATCTTTCCCGAGGTCAGAATGATGGCAAGATCGGGGCACAATGCGTGCAGGTCCAGAATCAGGTCCATTCCACCCTGTCCGGGGAGGATAATATCAATGATGGCGAGAGAGGGTTGTTCTTCAGCTATAATGTTTTTCGCCCGTTCGGCGTTAGGAGCGACGCGAATTGCATATCCTTCTTCCTCGAGCACGATTTTTACGAGCTCGGAAACAGAGTCATCGTCTTCAACAACGAGAATTGTGTTCATGCTAAAATCTCCAGAATCTTTAATAAGCATACTATTGAAACAATGCGCAGTCAAACCGGTTACTCAGTAATGCGGTGGCCGGGCATTGGGTATGTCCTGCATGGCATCGTCGATTTCTCCGAGTTTTGCCTTCAGGGCTCTGTTTTCACTTTTTAAGCGGTCTATGGACTCTGTGTGTTCAACGGCGATCGATTGTAGCTTGTTCAGAAAATCTTCAAGATAGGCAAGCTTGGTCTCGATACGCAAGATGCATTCGGTGGTGGTATCCATTGCTGAATTATAACACCAATTACATTTGTTACAATAACACCCACAAAAAAAAGGATAAAAGTTTTACTCATTTTGGATGGTTTTGAGCTTTCCATTCTGATGCATTCTGCAGGACCAATACGTCTTCAGCCGAAGGTCCATTCGGCTCCGGAGGCAGAAACTAACCGAATTTTGTGGTATCGTCGGTTGCTATGGAAACGGGAATGAAAGCCGGTGATGCCGGAACGGGAAAGACTGCGCTCGTCCTCGAAGGAGGCGGCATGCGCGGCGTCTATACGACAGGCGTCCTCGACGCGCTCCTCGACCAGGAAATATATTTCAATTACGTGATCGGCGTATCCGCAGGCGCGAGCCATGCCGTGTCCTATATTTCGCGGCAACGGGGACGCGCGCGGCGGGTAAACGTTGACTATTGCAGCCGGCCTGATTACCTGGGGCCGTTATGCCTCCTTCGCGAAGGCTCCCTTTTCGGGATGAATCTTCTTTTCCGGAAAATCCCCCTGTTGCTCGATCCGTTCGACTTCGAGCGGTATGAGGATAACGTCCGCGAGTATTACGCGACCGCAACCGATCTTGAAAGCGGGAAAGCCGCCTACCTCGCGCCGCTAAAGGCAGGAGAGCTCATGGGCACCCTCATGGCGTCCTGCTCGCTTCCCTATGTGTCCCCGCCGGTTTCCGTCGCGGGCAGGCGATACCTCGACGGCGGGATCGCGGATTCCATCCCGGTGCGAAAGGCGCTTGCGGACGGGTGCGACCGCCTGGTCGTTGTGCTGACCCAGCCGCGGGGCTTCCGGAAGGATGTCTCGGGCGAGGATGGCCTCAAGGGAAAGGTCACCCGCGCGATAACCTGCGCATTATATGGAAAGTATCCCGAGTTCTGCGAGGCGCTTCTTACCCGAAACCGGCGGTATAACGAAACGCTCGATTTTATCGACGGGCTTGAAAAAGCCGGGCAGGCGATAACGGTCCGGCCGGAAGTTCAGCCGGGCCTCGACAGGCTCGAGCGCGATCCGCTCGTTCTCGACGGCCTTTATCGTTCAGGCTATGCCGACGCAAGCGCGCTTTCGGCCCGGTTACGCGAGGCGGCTCTGCGATGAAGAAGCGAGAGCCGGAAACGCCCAAGCGCCCAAAAGCTCCCCAGGCACCCGCGCGCGGATTTCGCCAATTGCAGCGAGGTCTCACCGGAGAGCGCACGCTGATCGGCGCCTCCTACATGGACGACCCCTCCCTCCTTCGGGCCTATCTCGATTTTTACTGGCCGATTTCCTTCGAGCAGACGCGCCGCGCGCTTGCCGTCACTGCCCTCCTTGCCGGTAAACCGCTCAATGCGCGGCGCATCCTCGACGTCGGCTCGGGTCCCGGCCCCGTCGCTGCAGCCTTTGCCGCGAGTGGCGCTGCCGATCTTACCCTTCTTGATCAAAGCGCGCGCGCCCTTGAGCTTGCCCGTTCGGTGATACCCTCCCGCGTCGCGGAACGCCGAGCCGCCGCCGGTGCAGACTCAGGTGCAGCCACAGCTGCAGCCTTAACGATTTCAACTGTCGCGATGGATATTGCCTTTCCGGAACCTGCGACTATTCCGCTTTGGGGAAGCGCTGACTGCGTGAGCTTTGGCCATTCGCTCAACGAAGTCGCAGCAGGCTCAAGTGACCGCGTTGCGATTCGCGCGCGTCTTCTCAAGAAATACGCGGAAGCCCTCGCGCCCGGCGGAACAATTCTCGTCGTTGAGCCGGCCCTTCTTTCGACGAGCCGCGATCTCATTGCCGTGCGGAATCTCCTCGTCTCGGACGGGTGGCGCGTTCTTGCTCCCTGCGTCGGCCGCGCCTCGCTCGACTGTCCTGCTCTCGCCGCGGGTGAGGGACAAACCTGCCACGACGAGATTCGCTGGAAAATGCCCGAGTCGGTCGAGCGCCTCGCGCGCGAAAACGGACTCGACAAGGAATCGCTCAAGATGACCTGGTTTTTGCTCTCACCGCCTGAGGCGATGCGGGCGGACTCAATCGAAAGGGAGCCTTCAGTGTATCGCGTCGTGTCCGACCCGATGCTCAACAAGGGCGGACGCATCAGGCGCCTTTTGTGCGGCGCCACCGGGCGCTTCCCGCTTTCTGCCCCGTCAGGCGGCGCGGATGGAGCGCGGTCCGGTTTTGCCTCGCTTGAGCGCGGCGCATTCATTCAGGTGAGCCACCCCGAAGTGCGGGAAAACGGCTGGGGCGTCGGGCCCGAAACAGCCATTACTGTGCTGTCGAAATAGCGTACTGTCATACTGGCGTGAAGGAGAGCTGAGATGAACGTGATGATTTACGGCACGAAGCGGTGCGCGGAGACGAGAAAGGCAGAACGGTTTTTTCGGGAACGGAGAATCCCCGTGCAGTTTCGCGACGTCGGCGACAAGCCGCTCACCGAAGGCGAGCTCAAGAATCTCGCCGCGGGGCATTCCATCGGTGAGCTCCTCGACGAGACCTCCGCCGCCTACGGGAAGCGCGGCCTCGCGTATATGGAGGCAGATCCCTTCGAGGAGCTTCTCGCCGACGCGTCGCTTCTCGTCACCCCGATAATCAGGATTGACCGGAAGTCCTTCATCAAGCCGGATCTCGCGAAGCTCCCGCTCGAGTAGGGATGAGCCCGTGCATACGGGCTCTGCATTCGCGAGAACAGTTTACTTGAGCGCTTCCGCGCAGATGCCGGCGAGGCGCGCGACTCCTTCCTTGATGAGCTCGGGGGAAGAATTCGAAAAGTTGAGGCGCATGCAGTTTTTGCCGCCGCCTGCGGGAAAAAAATCCGCGCCGGGGACGAAGGCGACCTTGCGTTCTATCGCGCGGGCGAACACCGAGTACGCGTCGAAGGCGCGCGGACCCTCTACCCACAGGAACATGCCTCCCTCGGGCCTCGTCCAGGAAAAACCCCGGGGCATCAGGCGCTCGAGCTCTTCATCCATTACCGTGTACCGCTCGCCGTATGCCGCGCGCACCCGCTCGACGTGCTGCGCGTTGTCGAAGTCCCTGAGGTAGCGCTCGAGCACGAGCTGGTCAAAGCTCGAGGTATGCAGGTCCGCCGCCTGTTTCGCGACGACGAGCTTGTCGCGGATGTCTTTCGGCGCGACGATCCAGCCGGTGCGGAAACCGGGGGCGACCGTCTTCGAGAACGTGCTGAGGTAGACCACGTTTCCGTTTTCGTCAAACGACTTGATCGGGGGAAGGTGTTCGCCCCGGTAGCGAAGCGCTCCGTACGGGTCGTCTTCGATGATGACGAGTCCCCGTCTTGCGGCGATTTCCGCGAGGCGCTTTCTCCGCTCGAGACCGAGCGTCCTTCCGGTCGGATTCTGAAAATTAGAGATCACGTAGAGAAAGCGGACCGAGCCGTCCGCGGCGAGTTCGTCGACAGCCTCGGGTATTATTCCGCCCGAGTCGGTCGGTACCGGGCGGAATTTCGCCTCGAAGCACTGAAACGCCTGGATCGCCGCGAGGTAGGTCGGGTTTTCGGTAAGAATGATCGTGCCGGGATCGAGGAAAATTTTACCGACGAGGTCGAGGCCCTGCTGGGAGCCGGTCGTGATGAGGACGTCGTCCTTTGAGCATGAAACGCCGCGCGACGCCATCGTTCGCGCAATTTGCTCGCGGAGCGGCGCGATTCCGTCAGTTACCCCGTACTGAAAGGCCTTTGCGCCGCAGTCGGTGAGGACGCGCTCGGCGGCGATCTTGATGTCGGCGACGGGAAAGAGCTCGGGCGCGGGAAGTCCTCCCGCGAAGGAAATGATGTCCGGCTCTTCGGTCATCTTCAAGAGCTCACGTATCGATGAGGGTTTCATGACGGTCATGCGGCTGGCAAAGCGGGATTTCATGGCGACTCCTTTGTCCGAGGGATGACCGTATTGTATGAAAGTGATATGATACAGGCAAGTGAATTTGGAGGCATTTGTATGAGTTCTGTAACAGTACAGATTGACCATAACGCGGAACTTCCCGTGAGAACCCAGATATCATCGGCCTATGCAGCCGCAATACGGGCCGGTACCCTCGCTCCCGGCTCCGCGCTCCCGTCGATTCGTGCGCTTTCTACCCGGCTTTCGGTAAGCCCGGCCACCGTCGTCGCGGCGTATCGGGAGCTCTGCGATGCGGGTTTTGCCTCGGCTCATCCCCGCTCTTCCTTTCGCGTCGCGCCATCTTTCGGGGAAAATCCCGCCAAAGCACCTTCAGGCGGCTCGACGATCGGCGGGGCTTACGCGCCCGAGCTCAGGTCAACTGGTGGCGTCTATCCGCTTAACCGCATTGAGCCTGATTTGAGAATCCACCCCGCCCGCGAGTTTGCCGCGATGATCGCATCCGTCGCGGCGGCGGACCCGTCCATCGGCGGGTATGAGGAATACCGGGGAAATCCTGCCCTCCGCGAGGCTATCGCGGCCTTTGACAGGGAGCGTGGCATTGAAAGCGATCCGGTGAACGGTATGCTCATGACGTCGGGCGCGCAGCAGGCTATTCAGCTCGTCGCGCGGAGTTTTCCGCAGGGCCAGGCGATCGCCTGCGAGGATCCCTGCTATCCCGGAGCTCGTCTTGCGTTTGCGGGAACGGGCGCGCGTCTCGTTCCCGTCCGTGTCGGTGACGACGGTCCCGAGGAAAGCTCGCTCAGGGCTATCGCGAAAGCGGGAACAGTCGGCGCGCTTTATTGCTGTCCGACGTACGGGAATCCTTCGGGACGGAGCTGGTCCGTCACCTCCCGGATGCGGACGCTCGAAGCCGCGCGAACGGGCGGCTTTCTCGTGATCGAGGATGACTATCTCGGGGATCTCGACTATCTCGGCGAAAAACTCCCGTCACTTTCAAGCCTCGCTTCCGGTGTTCCGGGCGCGCGGGTCTTGCGGATCAGAACCTTTTCAAAGAGTCTCCTTCCCGCGCTCCGGCTCGCGAGCGTAACCGGGGAGCCGGCTCTTATCGGCCGGCTCCTTGCGCTCAAAGTTGCCGACGATCTCGGCTGTTCCGCCTTTTTGCAGCGGGCCCTCGCGCGCTTTATCGCTACGGGGCAGTACGCGGCGCATCTCGCGCGCATACGGCCTCAGTACCGCGCGACGCGCGAGGCGCTCCGGGCGGAGCTTGCTATCCCGATCGAAGGCCTCTCGTTCGACGACCCTCCTGCGGGCTTGAGCCTGCTTGCGCGGGCCTTGCCTTCGCTCGACGCATCGCGTTTCGTTTCCGAATGCGCGCGCGAGGGTGCGCTCGTGTCCCCGGGTGTCGACTACTGGCTCGATCCCGCAGAAGGCGCGACGCGCATCCGCGTGTGCTTCGGTGCCCTCAATGCGGGCGAGATCGCGCCCGCAGTCGCTACGCTCAGGCGCGCGGCCGCCGCCGCGAGAAATGCGGCTCCCGTCTACTCGTTGATTTAAAAAACCTGGCTCCGTCCTTCGCCGGCGAGCTCGATGACGTACTTGGGTGAGCCGGGGGCTCCGCGCGTCCCTTCGAATTTCAGGAAGACCGAATCTGCCTCGCGGTACCAGTAATTGATGTTGAAGAACGCCGCGGGCACCCCGTTTGCGGTAACCTGAACGCGCACGGCTTTTTCGGGTTTGCCACTGACCGTGACGCTTTCCGCTTTCATTTTTGCGGCTTTCATCTTGTACGCCTTTCCGTTCGCCGGGTTAACCGTCCAGAAAACCGTTTCTGTTCCGCCTTCCGCGAGAAAGCGCGAAAGACTGTAATCCATCGTCGCGTACCACGGAGACGAGTCGAGTTTTCCTTTCGCCTGCACGGGCGCGCCGCCGTTAAGCGCGATCTCGATAGAATTACCCTTGCGGGTAAAGATCTTGACGTCGCCGTTCGGGTAGCGGTATTTCCAGGAATCAGTTGCTCCGTTTTTGTCCGTAACAATCAGATGCGATTCGCCGATTGCAGAATCCTCGGCGTCGATCGTTACCCGTTCCGTCGCCGCGTTCCACGTAACTGTTGTCACGCATTCGCCCGAAGCCGAGCCGCATGTCTCCGCGTAGCGGTAGGTGACCGATTGGGCACAGAGCCCCGAGACTACGAGAGCCGAGAGCAATACTGTTCCGATGATTCGTTTCATGATAATACCATCCTTTTTTTATTAGAAGAAATTACCGCGCAACCTGTCGCGGCGTGTCCTGTCGCGGCGCGTCGTGAATAAATGTTTTCTTGTCCCGAGCGCAGAGGATCTCAATAACATCGCGCCCCGATTTTGCGGAACTCGGAACGCCGCCGCCCGGCTGAACCCATTGGCCTGCCATATAAAAATTCTTGAGGCCGGGAAGCGTTTTTTTGATGGTCATCATCGCGGTTTTTGGTGTCATGAGCCAGCCTTCGAAGGTGCCACGCCGGTTGCTCGTGTATCGCTCCCAGGTAAGCGGTGTGGCGGCGTCTGTCATTTCGATGTCGCCCCGTATGCCGGGCCAGCGCGTCTCGAGCGCGGTGATGAGGGTTTCCGAGATAGACTTTTTTTCATCTTCGTATGCGCTCCGGTTTCCTTCGAGGCGCTTCCAGTAATCGTAATCCGCGGCGTAGATAACCTGGACAACCGTCTTTCCTGCGGGCGCGAAAGTCGGATCGAACGAGTTGTGCTTGAATCCGATCTTGTCGAATTTCTTTCCTTCAAGAATGATCGGCTCGTCGAGGCATTGCACGAGTAAGGGAGGGGTCCCCGAGAAATCGCGGCGGACGCCGAGCGACAGCATGAAAAACGGTTCGAAAAGCGGAAGCTCCGCGTAATTTCGCCTGATTGCACGGCTCGTATACCGGCCACCTAGCATGCGGAAAATCGTGGAGTATCCGTCCGCAGCGGAAATGACGATGTCGGCGCGCGCTGTCGTTCCGTCTTCGAGTGCGACTCCGGTCGCGCGTCCTTTCTCGGTGATGATCCGCGCGGCCTTCTGTCCGTAGAGGATTTTTCCGCCGAGGCCCAGATACCGGCGCTCGACATTGCGAATGAGGTTAAGCGATCCGCCAACGGGATACCCCGCGTTCTTTCCGTGCATCCATCCCATGATCATCAGAAGTGCCATGAAGGAGAAGTCGCTCATGTTGATAATCGCGCACAGTCCTTCCCTGAGGGCTTTGCTTTGGAACCGGCTTGCGTACTCGGTTACTGTGAGTTTCGACATCGACGAAAGATCCTTGAGGTACGGTCCCATCGTGCGCATCATGCGGATCGCGTCGCGAAATCCCATGAGCTCCCGCGGTTTGTCGAAGTTCATATCAAAGCGTGAAAACTTTTTCACGAGAGCCGTGAACTCGTCGATTGCTCCTGAGTCTTGAGGGGAGATTTCCTTCAGGTGCGTATTGAAACGGTCCGCATCGGTATAGACGATGAAGTCCTTTCTCCCGTTTTCCGTTTCTACTTCGATGCTCGTCATGACCTCGTGGTTGACGAACTCCACGCCGTCGAGAGCCCCGAGTTCATCCCAGACTTTTCGGAGCGAGGATTCGGCGCCCGAACCGATGAGCCAATGGAGGCAGCCGTCAATCGTGTACCCGTTCCGTTTCCATGCGGTGCAAAGACCCCCGGGTATTGAATGCTGTTCGAGAATAACGGTATCGTAGCCGTTCATGCGTGCGTAGACTCCGGCCGAGAGGCCGGCGATTCCGCCTCCGATGATCACGATCTTTTTTTCCTTGTTCATTTTTTTCTCCTCAGGCTCGTTGCCTGCATTACTTTCCTGTTTTCTCGCGATAATAGCGCATCATTCGCTTGCCATTCCGTACGCTTTCTTTTTTTAGATATGCGAACACTGCTTCGTACGCGTAGTCTTTTGGTAACAGTTCTTCCGGGAGCGGGGGCTCTGTCAAGTACACATGGGTGATGTACGCAACCCAGGCATAGCCGAGACGTGCGAAAAGCGCGCAGTCTGTATCCTGCTCTCCTGAAAGAAACTCGCGCACGTCGGCGAAAAAGGATGAGAGGAATGCGGCTCTCGCGGGAATGTCCCATGCGCGGGCGAGGGCAGCTCTTTCCGTCTCGCCGATTTTCGGTACGTCGAATATGAATACGTTTTCGCTTACTTCCGACCGGTCGAGCGTTTTTCGCAATTCGCGATCATCGATTTCGATATTGATGAAAACATTCTGCGCGAAGCGGACGAAACCGGAATATTCAAGGATTGAACGCGCCTCTGCCCGTTTTTTCTCCTGCTCGCGCTCGAAGGAATACACGGCGATCTTGTAACCTTTACCGCGCTTTTTTTTTCTCTTCATCAAGTTGTGCATGGTTTCGAGCTGGAGGGCCGACACGCGGTAGCGAATATCGCCGTCCTTTCCCGCAGCAAGGACGTATCCCTCTTTTTTCATCCGGGAAAGATTTGTCCGCACCGTCCCCGGCGCGATCGAAAAAAAACCGGCGAAATCATAGAGAAATTCGGACGTGGCGTATGCGATACCCGGGACATGATATTCCTTGAGCGTGTCGGGAAACATCAATGCGTAGTGGAGGAGCTCATTTGTTGCAAGCGGATACTTTTCCGTAAAAGTCATACAATCTCGCTGTTACATAGCTTGTTAAACATAAATACCATATTGTAACAGTAATTTGTGCCTGTCAAGCGTCACGTAGCCTAGAGGATGCGATTTATTTGATAGTAATCCGTTCGAACAGTGCGGGGCTCTTACGCCCCGTTTTCCCTGACTGCGACGGCGACCGCCGCTGCGACTTCGACCGCCGACGCGACCTCGACCGCCGTCGCGACCTCGCCTTGACCGTCAGATTCAGGTTCATGCGTTTCCGCCTGCGTCTCTTTTTTCCGGTCGGGGAAGAAGCGGGTCGCAACCTTGATGTAAAAGTGAATGAAGGCGATGAGGCCGCCCATGAAGATGAATATGACCGTCATGCCGGCGGCTCCGAGGACGAGGCTCTGTTCAAGCGCTTTCAGGTCCATGTCGTTTTCTCCTAAGGGGTTATTTGAGCAGGATCGGTACGAGGGCGAGCACGAGACCGCCGACTACGACCGAGGCGACCTGTCCTGCGGCGTTCGCGTTGATCGCCTGCATGAGGACGATGTTCGACGGGTCATCCTTGAACGCCATCTTCTGGATCACGCGGCTCGACATCGGGAACGCCGAGATTCCGCAGGCGCCGATCATCGGGTTGATCTTCTTCTTGAGGAAGAGGTTCAAGAATTTCGCGCACAGAACGCCGCCGGCGGTGTCGAACACGAAGGCGACGAGGCCGAGCACGAGGATCTTGAGAGTCGCGACCTGGAGGAAATCGTGGGCGCGCATGGAGGCGCCGACCGAGATGCCGAGGAGGATCGTGACGATGGTCGACATCTCGTTTTGCGCCGTCTTTGACATCTTCTCGAGGCAGCCACTTTCGCGGATGAGGTTTCCGAACATGAGAAAGCCGATGAGCGGGGCCGCCATCGGGACGAGGAGGCTCGCGAGGAGGGTAACGATGATCGGGAATGTTATGGTGACGACTTTCGGGATTTTGTGCTGGTGCCGGATTTCCATCCGGATGAGCCGCTCGTGCTTTGTCGTGAGCGCGCGCACGACGGGAGGCTGGATGATCGGGACAAGCGACATGTACGAGTAGGCGACGACCGTGATCGGGGCGAGGAGATGGTTCGCGAGCTTCATCGAGACGAAGATAGCAGTCGGCCCGTCGGCCGCTCCGATGATCCCGATGCTTGCAGCCTCGCTCAAGGTAAAGCCCATGAGGACGGCGATGATTACGGTGACAAAGACGCCGAGGTGGGCGGGCGCGCCGAAGATCATGAGCCAGGGACGCTGGAAGAGGGGGCTGAAGTCGCACATCGCGCCAACGCCGATGAAGACGAGGAGGGGGAAGAGCTCGGTCGAGATTCCCGCGTCAAAGAGCACCTTGAGTGCGCCCGCGACGCCTTCGTGGTTCCAGACAACCTCGTATGGGAGATTGACGAGGATAGCCCCGAATCCGATCGGGAGGAGGAGCATCGGCTCGTAATCCTTTGCCACCGCGAGCCAGATGAGCGCGCATCCTATGAGGTACATGACCCACTGCTGCCAACCGATCGAAAGAATCCCGTCCGCGAAAAACTCAAGCACTATTTGCACCATCTGTTGCCGCCTTCTTGTCTACGAGCGATATCGGTGATTATACCATCCCTCGCGCGAAAAAGGTGCCTTAAAAAAAACGCGTTCGGGGCTGCCGACGCTCGCCACGCTTGACCGCGTCATCGCTTCGATGTACCTTTCCGGAATCATGAATACCGAGAAACCCCTTCATCCCGATACGGTCTGCGTACACGGAACCTACGATCCCTTTGACCATCGCGGCGCGCGCGCGATGCCGATCTATCAGAGCGCGGCCTACTGCTATGAGTCGGCCGACCATGCGGCGAGCCTCTTCGCGTTCGGGGAGGAGGGGAATATCTATTCCCGGCTCGGTACCCCGACGACCGACGAAGCCGAATCCCGCATCGCGCTTCTTGAAGGAGGCATCGGCGCGGTTTCATTCGCGTCGGGGATGGCGGCACTTTCCGCCTTCGTCCTCAACTTCCTGAAGTCGGGCGACCACATCGCCGCGGCGTCCTCGCTCTACGGCGGAAGCATGGGCCTCCTCACCGACACCCTCCCGAGAATCGGAATCACGGCGAGTTTCTTCGATCCCCTCGATCCCGCGAGCCTCGAGTCCGTGATGCGGGACTCGACCCGGCTCGTACTCGCCGAGAACCTCGCGAACCCGACGCTTTCGGTCCCCGACCACGCGGGGCTTTCCGCTGTCGCGAAGCGGCACCGCGTTCCCTATCTTGTCGACAACACCTTCGCAACCCCGCTTATATGCCGACCGGCCGACTCAGGCGCGGACTTCGTTCTCCACTCGACGACGAAGTACATGATGGGGCACGGGGACGCGATAGGTGGCGTGATCGTCGATGCGGGGAGCTTCGAGTTCGATCCCGGGCGGTATCCCCTCATGTTTGACACAGCTCCCGACGGGCGAAGCTATGTCGACGCTTTCGGGAAAAAGGCCTTCTTGACGCGGCTCCGCGGGAAGGGTCTCATGAATCTCGGCGGATGCATGGCGCCGTTTCACGCCTGGCTTCTTCTTCGCGGGCTCGAGAGTCTTCCGGTCCGTTACGAGCGGCATCTTGCGAACGCGCAATTCCTCGCGGACGCCCTTGCGCGCGACCCTCGCGTCGCGTGGGTAAACCATCCGTCTCGAAGTGACCATCCCTCGCACGCGAACGCCGATCGCTACCTCGGAGGAAAATACGGCGCGGTGATCGGGTTCGGCCTCAAGGGCGGATACGAGGCGTGCAAGCACTTTATCGACGGCGTGAGGCTCATATCGCACACGACGAACATCGGCGACACGAAGACCCTCGTCATTCATCCCGCGTCGACGACGCACCGGAACATGGAAGCCTCCGCGCGGAAGGCCGCGGGCATCGGGGATGATTTTATCAGGATGTCGGTTGGGCTCGAGAATGCCCAGGATCTTCAGCGAGCGATCGAGGCGGTGTTGTAAGGGCACGCACTGAAAGGGCACACACATGGAAAAGACGAGCGAGTATGTTTTCGAGTTCGGTGACTTTTGTCTCCGCGAGGCAAAGGATGATGACGCCGCAGGACTTCTTGCGATAACGAACGACGTGAAGACGATGGAATACTACGGCGAGGAAGGCAGCTACTATCCCGACCTCGAGGCTGCCTTGGGCGAGATCGCATGGTTTCGCGGGCTGCCGGCGGAGAACGGGATGCGCTGGGTTATCGCTCGGAAGGATACAGACGCGTACGCGGGTGATATCGGTTTCTTTGGCTACGACGCCAAAGCCCGTCTCGTCGAGCTCGGCTACAAGATCGACCGCGCGTACTGGGGACGAGGCGTTGTTTCGGCGTTTATTGGGATGATCGTGCCCTGGGGTTTTCGCGAGCGGGGATACAACCGGATCGAGGCGTACGTGGAGCCGGGGAATCCCGGCTCGGCGAAGGCGCTCCTCAAGAACGGTTTTTCGCTTGAGGGAACGCTCCGTGAATGCGAGTTCGTGCGTGGTAATCCCGTCGACCTCGAAGTGTATTCGATCCTGAGGCGTGAAGGGGAATAAAAAAAAGAGGCCGCTCGGGACTTTCGTTCCTGAGCGGCCTTTTCTTTTCCTTCCCGTTTGGAAGGATGGCTGCCGGAAGGAAACCTTTCTGAAAGGTTTCCTTCCGGCTTTTTTCTTTACTTGTAGAGCTCGCGCTTTACGTAGTGTGTGTGGAGAAGGTGGTGCGCCTTTTCGGAGTTGGGCTCCTTGAGGAAATCGGTGTACGTCTGCTGGACCGCGGGGTTCTTGTGCGAAACGCGGATCGCGCTGTTGACGTCGTCGGCATAAAGGCCGGCCGCGCGCTCTTTTCGCACATCGTCAGTCGCACCGTAGGGCTGTCCACCGCCTGCAACACAACCGCCACGGCACGCCATCACTTCGATGAAGTGGTAGGGCGGCTCTTTCTTTGCGGCGATTGCCTCGCGCACGGAGGCGAGTACGGGCTCGATGTTTCCGAGCTGATGCACGACTGCAACGCGAACTTCGGTTCCGTTCACATCGACCTTCGCTTCCTTGACGTCTTTAAGTCCGCGTGCGGGTATAAAGTTGATGTCGCCGAGTTCCTTGCCGGTGATGACTGCGTATGCGGTTCGGAGCGCCGCTTCCATGACGCCGCCCGTGGCACCGAAGATCGTTCCCGCTCCGGTGTAGGGTCCGAGCGGATTGTCGGCTTCCTCTTCCTCAAGAATCGAGAAGTCGATGCCGGCCTGTCGAATGAGGCGCGCGAGCTCACGCGTGGTGAGCACGGTGTCTACATCCTGGAACCCGGACGACTTCATGTCGTCGTTTCGTTTGCACTCGTATTTTTTCGCGGTGCACGGCATTACGGAGACCGAGTAGATCTTCGAGGCGTCGATTCCGGCTTTCTCGGCCCAGTAGGTCTTGATCATCGCGCCCATCATCTGCTGGGGGCTCTTCGCGGTCGAGACGTTCGGGAGAAGGTCATGCGCGTTTTTCTCCGCGTAGTCGACCCAGGCGGGGCAGCACGAGGTAAAGAGCGGGATAGCGCCTTTTCCCTTGAGGAGGCGCCCGATGAGTTCGGTTCCCTCTTCCATGATCGTGAGATCGGCGGAGAAGTTGGTGTCGAACACGTACTTGAAGCCGATGCGGCGGAGCGCTGCGTAAATCTTTTTGGTGGTGATCTCTCCGGGCTTCATGCCGAATTCTTCGCCGAGGGCAACGCGGACTGCGGGAGCGATCTGCACGACGGAGGTAATTTCCTTGTCGCCGAGGCGGTCCCAAACCTTGCGGGTGGAATGCGCTTCGTAGATTGCTCCGACGGGGCAATGGGCTGCGCACTGGCCGCAGCGGACGCACGGCGAGTCTGCGAGAAGGCTCATTGCAGCAGGCGCGATGACGGTCTTGCCGCCGCGTGCCTGGTACTCGATTGCGTTGACCTTCTGTACTTCCTGGCACACTTCGACGCAGCGGCCGCACGAGATGCACTTGTTGCGGTCGAATACGATCGCGTCGTTCGAGTCGTCGAGCGGGCGGTCCACGATGAAATGTTCGAAGCGGATCTGGCGGAGGCCGAATTCAGCGGCGAGGCTCTGGAGCTCGCACTGGTTGTTGCGGGTGCAGGTAAGGCAGTCCTGCGGATGGTTCGACAGGATCAGCTCGAGTACGGTGCGTCTGGCCTTCACGATCTCGGGATCGTGGGTGACGACGCTCATTCCCTCGGTGACCTTGGTGCAACATGCGCGGAGCATGCGCGGCGTTCCTTCCATGCGCACGATGCAGATACCGCACGATGCCCAGGCGGGAAGGTCTGAATTATAGCAGAGCGAGGGAATTCTGACGTTCGCCTGCTTCGCGGCGGCGAGGATCGTGGTTCCTTCCGGAACCTGGATGGCTTTGCCGTTTATCTTTACGTTGATCATGATTACTCCTTAAAGGTTACTTCACGTCGATGGCCGCGAATTTGCAGATCTTCGCGCACTCGCCGCATTTGAGGCACTTCGACTGGTCGATCGCGTGCTTCGCCTTTTTCTCGCCCGAGATGCAAGACGCGGGGCACTTTCGCGCGCACGCGCCGCAACCGATGCACTTGTCGTTGATCGTGAAGCTGATCAGGTGCTTGCACTTGCCGGACGCGCATTTCTTGTCGACGATGTGGGCGACGTATTCTTTCTCGAACTTCCTGATGGTAGAAAGCGTCGGGTTCGGCGCGGACTGACCGAGCGCGCACAGCGAGCTCTTCTGCATCGCGAAGCCGATTTCCTTCATCTTGTCGAGATCTTCCATCGTGCCCTGTCCCTTGGAGATCTTCTCGAGGATGGCGTGGATCTGTCTCGTGCCGATGCGGCACGGCGAGCACTTGCCGCACGATTCCTCGACGCAGAATTCCATATAGAACTTGGAGACGTCGACAACGCAGTCATCCTCGTCCATGACGATCATTCCGCCCGAGCCCATCATCGAGCCGAGCCGGGTGAGCGCGCCGAAGTCGATCGGGGTATCAAGCGATTCATCGGTGATGATTCCGCCCGACGGTCCGCCGGTCTGAACACCCTTGAATTTCTTGCCGCCCTTGATGCCGCCGCCGATTTCAAAGATGATCTCGCGGAGCGTTGTTCCCATCGGAACTTCGACGAGTCCCGAGTTCTTTACCTTGCCGGTAAGCGCGAAGACCTTCGTTCCCTTGGAGTCATCGGTTCCGATTTTCGCGAACCATGCCGCTCCCTTGTTGAGGATGACGGGGATATTCGCCCAGGTTTCGACGTTGTTGATGACGGTCGGTTTTCCCCAGAGGCCGGACTGCGCGGGGAACGGGGGCTTCGGCGTGGGCATGCCGCGCTTTCCCTCGATGGAGCGCATGAGTGCTGTTTCCTCGCCGCAGACGAAGGCGCCCGCACCGAGCCTGATTTCGATATCAAAATCGAAACCGGAGCCGAGGATATTCTTGCCGAGGAGTCCCGACTCACGCGCTTGCTGGAGCGCGATTTTGAGGCGGTCTACGGCGAGCGGATATTCTGCGCGGATGTAGACAAAGCCCTGGTTCGCGCCGATTGCCTTTCCGCAGATGATCATGGATTCGATGACCGAGTGGGGATCTCCCTCAATCGTCGAGCGGTCCATGTATGCTCCCGGGTCTCCCTCGTCGGCGTTGCATACGACGTACTTTACGTCGCCTTGAGCCTTGAGTCCCGCTTCCCACTTCATGCCGGTGGGGAATCCCGCACCGCCGCGTCCGCGAAGGCCAGAGGCTTTCACTTCGTCGACGATCGCTTGCGGCGTCATCTGGAAGAGCGCCTTCTCGAGAGCGAGATATCCGTCGCGTGCGATATATTCTTCAATGTTCTCGGGGTTGATCACACCGCAGTTCCTGAGGACGATGCGGAGCTGCTTCTGGTAAAACTCGATTTCCTCGACGGATTCGATACCTTTCTTTTCTTTGTTGTACAGGAGGCGGGTAACCTCGCGTCCTTTCACGATCTGTTCGTTGATGATTTCCTTCGCGTCGCCGGGTTTTACCTCGACGTAGAAAGAATCTTCGGGGAGCACCTTGACGATCGGACCCTTCTCGCAGAAACCGAAGCAGCCGGTCTTGACGATCTGGACCTTGTCGATCACGCCCGCGGCTTTCGCCTCGGTGAGGAGGTTGTTGTATATTCCGTCAGCGTTGCTCGACTCGCAACCCGTTCCGCCGCAGACGAGAATGTAGTGGTTATATGCCATTCTTGATCGCTCCTTATTTCTTGAGGATGTCGGCCGCGGGGCGGTCGAGGATCCGGTCATTGAGGAGCTCCCGCTTGATGAGGTGCTTCTCGACGATTTCTTTGGCGGTCGCAGCGTCGACGCGTCCGTAAATAATGCTCGGCATATCTTTCATGACGACCTCGACGGTCGGTTCGTTCTGGCAAAGGCCCATGCATCCGGTCTGACGGATTACGACGTCGCCGCCCATGCCGCGAGAGTCGAGTTCCTTGACGAACGCGTCGAGCGTATCCTTGGCACCCGCGGCGATTCCGCAGGTTCCCATGCCGACGACGATCTGGGCTTGCTTGCCCTCGGTTTCACGTTTCTTTATTTGTTGTTGCGTGGACTCGCGCAGTTTTCTCAGGTCCTCAAGGGACATTTTAGCCATATTATTCCTCCAGTGATTTTAGATATTGCCCGACGAGCGCGAGGGAGCCGACGTCCGAAAACGTGCCTTCCGCGGCGAGATCGAGGGCATCCAGCAGTTCGGATCGGCTCACGGTATATTCCGTGACGTGCCCGTTCCGTTCGAGAACTCGCGATAGCAGCATCTCGTACTTCCCGTCGAAGGTAAGTATCTGCCGGAAAAATCCGGTGACGTCGCCGACGGGCGGCGTGTCGATGTTCGTCAGGTCGAAGCGTGCTTCGACGGTGGTTCCGCGTTTGTCCGCGTCTTCCGCCGTCCCCTTGCTTGACGTGATGCTCCAGCTTCCACCGGTTGATTCGGCGGTCTGTATCAAAAACGGTATTCCGAGCCCGACCTTTCGTCCGGGGTGTTTTACCCCGTCGGTGTAAAAGGGATCCTCTGCGCGCTTGAGTTCGGCCGGTGTCATGCCCTTGCCGTTATCCTCAATCGTCACCTGAAGTTCCTGGTCTGTCTCGCGCACGCGTACCCTGATCACTGTCGAGTCGGCTTCAACCGCGTTTTGGGTGAGGTCGCTCAGCATGTCGCAAAGGGTAAAGTGCATACCGGGATTACGCCTTGTACTTGGCGATAATGCCGTCCATCTGGTCCCGGGTCAGCTTGCCGTATACCTCGCCATTGACGGTGAGTACCGGCGCGAGGCCGCAGCAACCGATGCAGCGCACGGGTTCGACGGAAAACTCGCCGTCGGCGGTGGTGATTTCCGTTCCGGAAAGTCCAAGAATGCTTCGCGCTTCGTCGATCAGATCCTGTCCGCCTTTCAGGTAACAGGCTGTTCCGAGGCATACGGAAACCCTGTTCTTGCCCGGTTTGACCGTCTTGAAAAAAGAATAGAACGACATCGTTCCATACACGCGAGCCAACGGATTTCCCGTTCTGTTAGCGACTTCGGTCGCGGCTTCCCGGGAAATAAAACCCTGCTCTTCCTGGACCCGGTGAAGGATCATGATCAGGTTACCGGGTTTCGGTTTCCATTCGTCGATGAAGGTGTTGAGTTCTTTCGAGAACTCGCACGCAGTTGCCATTTGATAACCCCCAATAGTTATTCGATAAAAATATATCGATAAATGCTTCTTCTATATTGTACCCAATAAAGAAGATTTTATCAATAACAATTTATCCAGTAGCTGCCGTTGAGCTATGTGGAGGATGGTTTTCGGGAGGGTTTGTGGCTGTCGAGTAATCGTTCTGGGTAGGTTCTATACCTACCGGTAGGTATAGAAGGTGTACCAAGTATGCAAGGTATACAAATGCGTTTGATCACGCTACCAGGACATTTCCGCGACTATGGGCGTATCGAGAACGAGGAGGGTGGCAAGGGGCACGCGGAAAACGGCCGAATTGGAAGTGCGGGTAACGGTTCCGGGTGCCGTGATCGATGCCTGTTTCGGGCTTGAAGGGCACTGGACGGTCAGGGTGAAGGTTGAAGAGGCGAGTTCCCCGGCGAGGGTTTTTCCGTATGCGGCGGCGATGACGTCGCGGTATTCGGATACGGTCAGGGTTTCTCCGGTAAAGGCGGGCGCCATGAAAAGGTCGAGATAGTCGCGGGTTTCATCCGGCATGAGATCGAGCGCGCGTGCGAGCGTTTCGCGGGAAAGCGTGACCGTCATTTTTTTCGCGTCTTTAGAGACGGCAAGGGCATTTCCGAGGAAGCCGTCCGCTTTTACCAGGGTGAGGCCGAGCCTGATGCCGGTTTTTCCCGGGAATTCGAGGGTGTCTGCGCGGAGCCCGGTTTTACCGAGGCTTCCGAGGATGGCTTCCCGGTCATACAGGGATCCGGGACTTCCTGCCGTCGCCGTGTCACCGGTCGCTCCCGAGTTGCCCGTATCGGTCATCCGGCGGACGAGGTTTTCCGCGGTGGGGGAAAGAGCTGCCTCGAAGGTTGCGCTGTCGCGCGATTCCGGCGGGGTAATTTTCAGGGTAATGGCGGGCGAGCAGCCCGTGAAGGCGAGAAACGTGATGGCGAGAAACGTGAAGACAAGGGGCAGACATACAGATTTCAGGGATGAAAAGTCGTTCATGGGCGTTTGTTCCTTTTTCGGTCAGCTGCCTAGATGTCGAAGCTGAAGGTGAGTCCGGTATCAAACCGCAATCCTGCGTCAAAGGTTTCACTGTCGAACCAGGAATACTCCGCGCTCTGGTAAAAGCGGACTTTCTGGCCTGCGATCGTTACCGGTTTCGAGTTCCACGAAAGGCCGATGAGACCGGGAAATTTGGGTGATTTGTCGAGCTGCGAGTCGGCTGTCAGGTGCAGCTGTGTTCCAAGGAAAAAACGGAAACCCTGCTCGGTCGTCAGGGACGCGGTAATCGGGACGCTGAAGCTCGACGAGCGCTCGTCCCAGGAAAGGCCGATCCCGATTCCCGGGTAGGCGGACAAGCCCTTTACCCAGGAGATTTCCGCGTTTGCCATTCCTCCGCGGATCGGAATCTCGTTCGGCATGAAGTCCCACAGGGCTCCACCGGTAAGGTTGAGCCGGAAGCCGATTTCGCCGCCGAACGGGAAGGGATTTATCGACGGCACGTGCTCATCGGGGGAGTCGGGAATCTTGATGCCCTCGGCCCGGAGAATGCGCCCCGAGTAACGGTAGTTTCGTTTCCAGTAGTCCTCGGATATGTCCGAGACGATGACTCCCGTTCGCGGACCGTCGGAGGCCGCGTGGATAAAGGTTCCGCCGCCCAGCCAGATGCCGACGTGCGAAATCCGTCCCGTCGTATTGAAGAATACGAGGTCGCCGGGTTCGCGGGCAAGATCGGTGATGCGCTCGCATCGGGCGGACAGCGCCTGCACGGTGCGGGGTACCTCAGTGCTGAACGCATCAAGCGCTGAGCGGTAAATGAGCCCGGAGCAATCCATGCCCTCTGCTGTTGTGCCGCCGGAGACATAGGGAATCCCGAGGTATTTGCGCGCCGCCTGAATGAAGCGATCCCTGCTCGAGCCATTATCCGATTTGAAGAGTCCTGGCATTTCGGCCTGGATGGGCTGGGCAAGGGCAACGAGGACCAGTGCGAGCGGTAAAAGGGACAATTTTTTCGAAAAAACTCCCCCGCCCAGCAACTTTTGGTCTTTTTTTGGTGTCATAATTAGAGCCATCATAATATACTTGTACTGTATCACTTAAGAGGTTTGTAATGAAACTAGCCGAGAGAAAACCATGGGCATTTTTGGATGCATGGCGCGGAACCGCCTTTACGGGCGAGTGGCCAACTCTTTCCGAGATGTTCCGGATATCGGTCGAACGATTTCCCGATCGCCCCTGCTTTACCTCTTTCGAACCCGATCGGGTTTCGCTCACGTATCGCGAAGCACTTGCGAAAATTGAAACCCTTGCTGCCTGGCTCCAGGGTCAGGGAATCCGGACTGGCGATCGCGTCGCCGTTTCCGGCAAAAACTCGCCCGAATGGGCTGTCGTGTACCTTGGTACCGTTTTCGCCGGCGCGACCGTCGTGCCGATTGATTACGGTCTTCATGACCCCGAAATCGAGAACCTCCTCAAGGCCGCCCAGCCGAAGATTTTCTTCGTCGACGAGGAAAAGATCGGACACTTTCGCAGCTTTACGGGCTCGGGCAAAGTGTACTCGCTCAACAAGGCGTTTCCCGACGAGTATGTGTATAACCTCAAAGGTGGCACGCTCGCGAAGATTGTCCCGCCGGTCGAGAGCGATCTCGCAGCGATCATGTTTACCTCGGGAACGACGGGCACTCCGAAAGGCGTCATGCTCACGCACCGGAATCTCGTGTCGGACTGCTACATCGCGCAGTCGAACCTCATGATAGACTCGAACGACGTATTCTACGCGCTTCTTCCGATCCATCATTCCTACACAATGCTCGCCGTCTTCCTCGAGGCGATGGCCGTCGGTGCGGAAGTTGTGTTCGGCAAGAGTATGGCGGTGTCGCGCATGCTCAAGGAGCTCCGCGAGGGAAAGGTCACCATGCTCCTCGGCGTACCGCTTCTTTTCAACAAGCTGCTCGCGGGCATTCTCAAGGGGATAAAGGAAAAGGGGCCGATCGTGTATGGCGCCGTCAAAGTCCTCATGGGCATTTCCTACCTGACCAAAAAACTTACCGGCCTCAACCCCGGAAAAAAGATGTTCGCGGCCCTGCTCGACAAGGCAAGCCTTTCGACAGTGCGCATCGCGATCTCGGGCGGCGGTCCGCTTGCCTCGAGCGTGTTCCGCATGTACAACGAGCTGGGTATCGACTTTATCCAGGGCTATGGCCTCACCGAAACCTCTCCGATAGTTGCGCTCAACCCGGTCGAGCGCTTCAAGATCAAGAGCGTCGGTCGCTACTTTCCGCCGCATATGGAAATGAAGATCCTCGACCCGGACGAAAAGGGAGTCGGCGAGGTGTGCATCAAGGGACCGATGGTCATGCGTGGCTACTTCAACATGCCCGAGGAAACCGCGAAGGTGTTCACCGATGACGGTTGGTTCAAGACCGGAGACCTCGGCTGGATCGACAGCGAATACTACCTCTACCTGTGCGGTCGCGCAAAAAACATGATTGTCACCGAGGGTGGCAAGAATGTGTATCCCGAGGAAATCGAGAACGCATTCCAGCTCTACTATAACGAAATCGAACAGATAACCGTCCAGGGTTACATCATGGACGAGACGACGAAGAGCGAGGGCATCGAAGCGCTCGTGTATCCGGCGGACGAACTTCTCAAGAAGCTCGACATGATGCGCGGTGATTCGACCGAGGATGACTCGGTGTCGCTCGCGATCGGGGATATCGTCGACAGCGTGAACAAGACGCTCCAGCCGTATCAGCGCATCTCGAAGGTGACGATTCTTGCGGAACCGCTCGAGATGACGACGACTCGAAAGGTTAAACGAATTTATACCAAGTAGATAACGCTGAGCGCGTCTTCGATGACGCGGCTATGAGAGACGCGGCTTTGACTGACGGTCCGCCTGAGTTTTTACTCGGGCGGATTTTTTTTATTCCCGTGGACGACGCGCGAGCGCGGCTTTGATCGTTTCCATGTTTACGCGGCCGTCCGGGCCGAGGAGACGGTCTTCTGCGATGTCGAGGTCGAAGGCACGGCGTGCGACGTGTTCGGGGTAATGTGCATCGCTCGAGGTGATGAGGGGATATCCGCGGGTGTCGAGTCTTGCGGGCGACTCGGCCGCTCCGGGGAACGCGCGATCGTTCGGGTTGTGAGCGGGCATCCGGGTAACCTCGAGGGCGGCCCAGGGACCGTCGGGGATAAACCCGAGCTGGCTTGTGAGCGAGAACGCGGGCCTGTCCACGTGCGCCGGAATCACGATGCCCCCGAGCGCGATCACGCGAGAAGAGAGAGCCTCGAGGCCGAGTTCGGCACTCGTGATGAGATACTTGTCTACCTCTCCGGCGATGTCCTCGTTTTCGTCGACATATACCTGGTCTCCCATTTTTTCGGGGATGTTCATTACGGGGGGCATGAGGTCGTAGAGTTCGCGTCCGAAGGCGAGCGCCTCTTCGGGTCTCGCGAAAAGGCACAGAATATGGCATTCCTCACGCGGCTGCGCCTCGATGCCGAAAAGGGCGGTGATGCCTGCTTCCTGGCAGGCGGCGTCGAAGGCGGGGCAGTTGAGCGCGCTGTTGTGATCGGTGATTGCCGCAAGGAGGACGCCCCGTTCGGCGCAGAGTCCTGCGATAAGGCGCGGCGACATCGAAAGGTCGCCGCACGGGGAAAGGCACGAGTGGAGGTGGAAGTCCGCCCGGATTGTCATGAGCCGAGGCGTTGCCAGAGCTTTCCGGAGACGGTGTACTGGCTTTCCCCGGTGACGAAAATCGCGATGCCCTCTGACCGGGCAGCTTCGATCATGTCGTCGGGTATCGGGCGGTTGTTGCAGATGATGATAGCCGCGAGGTCCTTGAGCGTGCCGACCGCGACGGTATTCTTGTGCGCCTGAATCGTCACGAGTACGCCGTTGGCCACTGCGTTTGCCATCGCGTCGCTGAGGAGGTCTGACGTGTACGCGCCGGCGATTTCCCGGTTCTCGTACGTGTCCTGCACGCAGGTGGCGCCGAGAAGGCTGGAGAGTTCATCTGTTTTCATGGTTGAAGGTTTCCTTTCAGGTTGAAGCCGGCGCGGACTGCCGTACCGCTTCCGTCTTTTGATTCTATACTGAATTCGTCGGACACCCGTTTCGTGTTCGGCAATCCCATACCCGCGCCGAACCCGAGCGAGCGAACGCGGTCGGTTGCGGTAGAAAATCCCTCGGTCATCGCCTTTTCAAGGTCCGGGATTCCGGGGCCTGTGTCTGTCGCCTCGATGGAAAGGTGGTCGCTCGTTATCGTGTAGCGCATGACGCCGCCTTTCGAGTGGATAACCTGGTTGATCTCGAGCTCGTAACTCGCGATGCCGATTCGCCGCGTGATGGCAGGGTCGACGCCGCTCGCCTTGAGAATTTTCTTTATCTCGGTTGACGCTTGTCCGGCGATTTCGAAGTTGAAGGGTTCGGTTTTAAATTCTATGACGCGCACGGCGTTGGGGTCCACGCTTGCGGTGCCGTTACCGCCTTCCGGTCCCTGTCCTGCCGCCCGTTCGGGGAGCGTCCGCTCGAGCCGCTCGACTTCACGGTTGAGCGCGACAAGGAGCGTGGAGATGACGTCGGACGCGGTGACGATTCCGATGACGCGTGATTCGGCGTCGAGCACGGGGAAGCGGCCGAAAGAATATTTGTTGAAGTAGGAGACGCAAAATGACAGGCTCATGGTGTCCTGGAGGACGATGACGTTTGTCGTCATGTGGAGGGCCGCGCTGTCGCCTATCCATCCCTCGTCGAGCGCGCTGACGATGTCGTTCATCGACACAATCCCGAGGAGAAAATTCCGCTCGTCCGTTATCGGGATTCCCGTAATGTGGTTTTTTTTCATCACGCCCTGAATGTGGCGGAGACTGTCTGAGGGACGCGCGGTAAGGATGGGATGCGTCATCACGTCCTTAACCTTGAGCTTGAAAAGGATTTCGAGAACCGCTTCGGGCGAATTGTCCTGGTTGATCGGGATGGCGAGCATACCGAAAGTATACACCAGAATTCGCTCTTTTCGTGCTGGTTCAGCCGGGCCGCGGGAATTGTGCGCTGTCCGGTGCTATGTGCGCTTCCCGGGGATTTGTTTGCTGTCTCGGGTTTTTTCGGCAAATTTTACAATACGTTTTTTTCGAGAAAATCCGCGATTCCGTCTTCGTCATTGTCGAGCTCGGTGACATAGCGGGCGAGTTTGAGGATTTCCGGTCGCGAGTTTTGCATGGCGACACTCATGCCGGCATAGCGGATCATCGACTCGTCGTTCATGCTGTCGCCGAAGGCCATGACGCGCTCCCGGGTCACTCCGAGCATTTTGTCGGCGATAATCGCGAGCGCTTCCCCTTTTCCGGCACCAAAGGGCAAAACTTCGAGAAAATAGGGTTTGCTCACGAAAACGGTTGCTCTGCCCTTGAAAATCACCTTGAATTCAGCTTCGATCGGTACGATGAACTCGGGATCGCCGGGAATGACGAGTTTATAGACTCCTTTTCGGATGAGAGCCTCATAATCGTCCGGAATAATCGGCTTCAAGCCGGAAAGCATCCGGTCGCGGTCGGAAAATTCGGTTTCTTTCGAGACATGGATGATGTCGTTTTCATAAATATGGCAGGAGAGTCCCGCGTCGAGGACCAGCCGAAACGCCTCGATCGCGACGTCCACGGGGAGCCGGTGCTCGAAAACGCGCTCATTCGTGTCCGAGGTGATGATTTCCGAGCCATTATTGCAGACAAGCCAGCTTTGTACCCGGTCGATCCCGATGCGTTTTGCGTACGGGATCATCGCCTCGGGAGAGCGGCCGGAGGCGAGGAGGATTTTTATGCCGCGCTCGGCGGCCCGAGCGAGGGTTGCCACGGTATGATCCGATACGGAAAGATCGTGGCGGAGCAGGGTGTCGTCAAGGTCCATGGCAATCATGGCGGGATCAAGCTTCATATATAGGAAATATACCTGATTTGACTGTCCGGGAAAAGGGCGATACTATGTTTGTATGGTTAATCAACATATGCGCGTCAGACTCCTGTCTTTCGCGCTCCCTTCTCTCTCCGCTGTATTTTCCGTTGTTTTGTTTGTGGCAATGTTTCCGCAAACGTTCCCCTCAATTCTATCAGTCGTCCTTTTTCTGATGTCCCTGGTTTCCCTGTATCTCGCCTGGATTCGCTCCCGAGAGGACGCGGCCCTTGACCGGGATTTTGACACGGTTCTTACAAAAATAGCCAAGCAGCTCGGGCACGGGCTTTCAGCCTTTGCCGCCGGAGATCTGCGCTTTCACCTGAAAAAACCCGAGGCGACCGCGGTGACGGACAAGGCTTCGGATCTGGCGAAGCGGCTGCTCTTGAGCCTTGAGGATTTTAACAGCATCACGAACGTTCCCATGCAGCGTATTTGTTTTGTTGGCGCGAACAGTTACCATGAAGGGACGATCGCCGGAATGCATATCGGCGAGATTCTCGGCGGATCAGGCACGGTCGGTTACATGATTCCGTTCTACACGCAGGTCAATCACGCGCTCAGGATGAAGGGCTGCCATGATTACCTGAGCGAGCATTATCCGAAGATCAAAAATTTGCCCGTCATCGAGACGACGGGAGACCGCGAGCGACCCCTCAAAAAGGCACTCGAGCTGATCGAGCAACACCCGGAATTGAGCCTGATCTACGCAACTGACGGATATACCCCGGGCGTCGTCGCCGAGGGCTTTGCAAAGGCCGGGCTCTCGCACGTCAAGATCGTCGCGTTTGATACTTCGAGCCAGAATATTGACCTCGTCAAGCGCGGACTCGTCAGCGGACTTATCGAGCAAAGCCCGCTCATCCAGACGTATAACGCGATCGTTCACCTGTATAACGCATGCGAAGTTTCGTGGACGCCGCTGTCGCGGAAACTGTTCATGGAACCGATCTATATCGACAAGACCAACTACCGTACCTACTGGGACGACACGAAGGACGAGCGGGTTCTCCGCGCGGAGGAACGCTCTCTCATGGCGGTTCCCGAGCATTCAAAGTCCGGCAAGCGGTATCGCTTTGGCGTGATACTTCCCCAGGTAACGGGCTTTTTCGAGACCCTTGTCGCGGGTGTCGACGCGGCACGCGAGGTGCTTTCCAAATACAACGTAGAGATCGAACTCGTCAACGTTTTCCATGACGAGATGGACTTCGGCTCGGCGACCCTCGTCAATCCGGTTATCGAATCGTTTGTCAAAAAAGGCTATGACGGATTTGCGCTTACCGTTATCGATCCGGGTATCATGAGCGCGATCAACGCGGCCGTCGCCGCGGGGCTCAAGGTCACAACCTTCTCCACCGAGCCGTCGAGCTTCCGCGAGATAATCACGACCGTGATGGACAATGTGGGCCTGCTTTCCGACAGCAGCCAGACGCTCGCCGCCGCCGCCGAAGAGTCCGCGCGCGCGAACAACAGCATCGGTCAGGCGATTCACGGCATCAAGGAAGACCTGGTCGAACAGAAAACCGGTATTGCGGCAAACGAGGGCGAGCTCTCCACGCTCAACACAATGATCGCGAGCATGGAGTCATCGTTCTCCGGGTATGCGCAGCTTGTCGCCGAGATGACCCGTGAGTCGGTGCATGGTTCCGGTTCGATGGAAGAAACGTATCGGGAAACGCAGGGCATCAAGGAAGCGATAGACCGCATCGCGGGCGAGCTTGCTGCATTTAACGAGAAGCTCGGGAGGGTGCGCGAATTCGCCGGTGTTATCGAAAGCCTCGCCGAAAGCACGAATGTACTCGCGATAAACGCGTCGATACAGGCTGCGCGGGCAGGAACGGCGGGCAAGGCGTTCGCCGTCGTCGCCGGTGAAGTGCGGAGCCTCGCAGAAAATTCGGGACACACGGCGGAAAGCATCCGCACCATCGTGAGCGACATCACCGATAACATGACCAAGATCATGGAAGTAAGCGCGAAGGGCGCCGAGCGGGTGGGCAAGAACCTCGAGGAAGCGCTCGTCGCGCGGAAATCTTTCGAGTCCATCGCGCGCGGTCTTTCCGAGTCGAATCAGTCGATTGAGCGGATCAAGGAATCGGTGAGCGGAATATCATCGCTTGGTACGGGCGTCAAAACAAATATGGATATGATCGAGCGGATGACGAACGCTACGGGAAGCAGGCTCGAGGAAATAACGGTGTCGATCGCGGAACTGTCCCGGCAGGGCGGTCACCTTTCCGAGACCGCAAACAGTCTGCGCGTTATGGCAGCCGATCAGGGCATCGTCTTTTCCCAGCTTTCCGTCACCGAATCGAAGGGTTAGCTCACCTGAGGCAGTACGTGCCGCCTGTCGCTCTTTCGCGCTGGCGGCGTGCCCGTCAGTCGTCCGGGCTTTCTCCCTTTTCAAAGAGCTCGTCGAGGAATGTGTGGCTTGACTGAATGACTCCGAGGATTGCGTGCGTGTCCCGCATCGAGTCGTTGACAGTCTCGAGGGACGCGAGCCCGTCATTGAGCGCGGCCGCCTCTTCCCTGATCGCACCGGTTATTTCCGTGAGCGATTTTCCCGCCTGGTCAATCGTGCGCGCGTTTTCGCTGAAGTTTGCAAGTACCCCGCTGAAAGAAGTTTTAAAGCGCGAGAAGATCGCGTTGAACTCGTCCATCTTTCCCGAGATGGCGTCTACCGTTGTCTGAAATTCACCGACGCTCGATTCGATTTTTTTTGCGAAGTCTCCGGTCTGGTTGGCGAGGGTTCTCACTTCGTTCGCGATGATGCGGAATCCCCGGCCTACCGTTCCGGCTCTTGCGGCTTCGATGGAGGCGTTGATTGCGAGAATGCCCGTGCGGTCCGAGACGTCCTGGATCGAACCGGTCATTCCTGCGACGCTTTCGGTTTTACCTTTCAGCTCGTCGAAAAGAACCCCGATTTCCTTGGCGCCTGTGGCTGCGCGGTCGATGTCCGCCATGCGCTCGGCGATGTCGCGGTCCATGGAACCATTTTTTGCAAGGATTTCGCCCATCATCAAGTCGATGCGGCCTGTGTTTTCCGACGTGCTGTTGCTGGTCGCGCGCATTTCTTCGAACGCGCTTACGATGGTGTTGAGCCCGCGCTCAACCTGATCCATCGCCTCGTCGAGGATATCGAGCGAGTGCATTGTCACTGAACCGAGAATTATGCTCTTGTTGTAGCCCGTCCCCAGTCTCGCGAGGGCATCTTCGTAGTTTTGCTCAAGCTCGCGCGTTTCCATGAGCCATCCTTATTGACCGAAGAACTGGTCGGCGAGATCGACTCCGCAGCGGAGTGCAGAGAGCCAGGAGAGGAATTTTCCGACCGACTCGCCGCGATAGACTGCGCCGTGCTGGGGGGCGATCATTGTCGGGGAGAGACGCGAGACAATCGAGCACCATTTGCGTGCGACCGAGTTTGAGGCAATGTAGCGCGTATGAAAGCCCTCGATGAGGGGAATGTGGCGTTCGAAGTTGTCCACGAATAGAACCTCGTCTCCTTCGCCGAAGACCGCAGCTCCTATGTCTCCCGTAAAAAGAATTTTTGACCGATCGTCGAAGAGGCTGAAGTGTCCGGGGGAGTGCATGAAGTGGGCGGGGATGAACTTGAGCTGTGCCCCCGACGGGAGGGAAACCGATCCGCCTCTGTCCTCGATCGGAGAGACCCGTGTGGTGTCGACGATGCCAAAGTGGGGGAGAAAGCGCGTCCACAGGGAAGAAATGTACACGCGCGCGTTCGTCACGCCGAGCCAGAGCGCGATGCCCGACGAAACGTCCGGATCCTGGTGGGAAAAAAAAATCGAGTCGATCTTGTCGATGGAGATAAAGCGGCTTACCGACGCGACGACGCGGGGAAAAAGGTGGACTCCGCCCGGATCGAGGAGGGTTCCGCGCCCCTGATCGATGATAAGGTATTGCATCGTCTGGATAACGCCTTTGCGGTACCGGTTTTCGGTGCCGAGCCAGATGAACTTGTGATCGGCATCTTCGTAGAGAACTTTGCCGGTAATATCGTCGTTATCGATCATGCGTTTCGCTCCTGAGGGTTTCGCGTCTATATATCCAGTTTATGAGCCTCTGCTCACTCTGTCAAATTGTTCCGCCGCCAATAACCGTGTCTCCGGAGTAAAATACGACAGCCTGACCCTCGGCAACCGCTCTTTGTGGCTCCTCGAAATCAACGAGAATTGAGCCCTCGGGCCCGGGAGTGATGGTTGCCGCCTGTTCGGTCTGGTTATACCGGATTTTTGCCGTGACGGGCATTGGCGCGTCGAGGCGGTCAAAGGCGATGAGGTTTACATCGCGCGCGATGAGACTCTGCGACATGAGATCGGCGTTTTCCCCGAGAGTAACCGTATTTGCCTTCGCATCCTTCGCGACAACATACATCGGTTTTCCGAAGGCTTGCGCGATGCCGCGCCGCTGTCCGATGGTGTAGCGCGTGACCCCGCGGTGCTCGCCGATTTCCCGCCCCGTAACGTCGAGGAATTTTCCCGGGCGTGAAGAACCGGGCACTGCCTTTTCGATGAAGGCCGCATAGTCGCCGCCGGGCACAAAGCAGATGTCCTGGCTGTCGGGCTTTCGCGCGTTGATGAGCCCCGCGTCCTCGGCGATTTTTCTCACCTCTGTTTTGTCCATGCCGCCGAGGGGGAAAAGCGTCCGCGAGAGCTGGTCTTGCGTCAGCGAGTAAAGGACGTAGCTTTGGTCTTTTGAACGGTCGCGTCCCCGGTCGAGGAGCCAGCGTCCGGTCTCGGGGTTTTGCCTCACAGCGGCGTAGTGCCCGGTCGCGACCGCGTCGTAGCCGAGAAGGATGGCGCGCTCGATGAGCTTGTCAAATTTGATAAAGCGATTGCAGTCGATGCAGGGGTTCGGCGTCTTTCCTTCGAGGTACGAATCGACGAAGCGCTTGATGACCGTTTCGGCAAAGAGCTCGCGAAAATTGAACACGAAGTGTTCGATACCGAGTTTGTAGGCAACGTTCTTTGCGTCCTCGACATCCGAAAGTGCGCAGCAGGTACGCGTCGCGTCTTCTGCGCACACGATGTCCTCGTTCGAAAAAAGCTTGAGGGTAACGCCTGCGACCTCGTGACCCTGATCGACAAGAATTTTCGCGGCGACCGAACTGTCGACGCCGCCTGACATCGCGACAAGTATTTTCGCCATCAGGTAAGTCCTTTTATCTGCGCATCGCCTCCGGCGTCGCCAGTCGCGTCGTGCATTTCCGCAAGTGCCCGTTCGAGCGCGGGAGAGGTGCCAAGAAAATCTCGAAGCGCGCGGTACTCGGCGGTACCCGGTTCGGTTGTACCCGGTTCAGCGGGCGAGCCGTGCGCGCTGTCTTTGTCTTTTGTGCGGATTGCGCGGATGAGAAGATTTTTCGGTGTGTGGCTCATGTCTACGAACTCGAGGATCTGCACGCGGTACCCCTCGGCTGCGAGGAGTTCGGCGCGCATTGCGTCGGTAAAAAGCGCGGCAAGCCGCTCGCGGACGATGCCGTACCGGAATGCGCCCTTGAGCGTTTCCTTTGCGGGGCTTGAGAGCGCGCCATTCCCCGGGACAGGGCTTGAGAGTGCGGCGCTTGAAAGCGCGGTGTTGAGTTCGTGCTGGCAGCAGGGAACCGAGAGGATCACCTTCGCCTTCCATTTGATCGCCTGCGCGAGCGCTGCGTCCGTCGCGGTGTCGCATGCGTGGAGCGTGATGACCATGTCAGCACTCTTGCAGCCTTTGTAGCCTGCGATGTCTCCGACGGAAAACTCGAGCTTGTCATATCCGTAGGACACGGCGAGCTCGGCGCATGATTCGATAACGTCGCGCTTGAGATCAAGTCCGATTATTCGTGCCGGGATTCCCCGGAGGACGGTGAGATAGTAATAGGTTGCGAAGGTGAGGTAAGACTTTCCGCAGCCGAAGTCGACAACGGTAAGTTCCCGCGTTGCCTTGCCGTCTTTCCCGACGCCCGCGGCAACTTTAAGTTCGCCGAGTGCGTCCTCGATGAACTCGAGAAAGCGGTTGATCTGGCGGAACTTGTCGTAACGGGATTTGACGACCAAGCCGTCTTTGGTCATGACGCCGAGGTCGACGAGAAAGGGAACCGGTGTTCCTTCGGGAAGGATGTAGTTCTTTTGCCGGTCGTGCGCGCCCGTTGTCTCGCAGGAAGCGGTATTGCATGCTGCGGTCTCGTCGCTTTTCTTTGCAGCAGTCTTTCTGATCACGCCGAGTTCACCGCGCCGGTTTGCGAGAACGGAGAGCGTTCCCTTTTCGGTCGTGAATTCCGCGCGGGTGAAAGAATGGGCGAGAAACCCGGTGAGCGCACGCTCGAGGCCTTGCGCGTCGAGATTTTCGTGGAACGCTTTTGTACCGCGCAGCCGCTCGATCTGAAAGCGGCCATCTCCTGCTTTCGAGGTTTTTCGTATTTTGACACGATCAGTCCCTTCTGCCTTTCCTTCGGCGGTCGGGCATGAAAGGGTTCCGGAAATGGGCGCCGAGGCCATGACCTCGCGGGCAATAGCCTCGGGGGTTTCGGTATGTTTATTCATCGCTTTGCTGGAGGATTCCGAGGGTAACGCATGCCTCGTACATGGGCATGGGGGTGGCGAGTACGGTTATGCCGCATTCTTCGGCGAGAGTTTTCATCGCCTGGCTCGGGAGCTTGTCGTTGACGAGAAGGATGACGGGGGCGCCAACCATATCGGCGCTCCTGACCGTCTGCTCGGTCGCGAGGCTCGTTACGAGGAGGGCGTCCGAGTCGACCGACACGAGCACGTCGCTCATGAGGTCGCTTGCGATCACAGTGTGGAGATCAAGGCTCTGCCATCCGCTCGCGCTGTAGACAATGTGGGCGGGAAGGTTTTCGACGAGCCGTGAGACCGTCACAGCGTTTCCGCGTCCTGATAGTCGTCGCTCGCGGTCGCGGCAAGCGCTACGTAATGGGCGGAGTTCTTGCGGTTTGCTTCGACTTCTTCGTCGGTGAGCTCGCGTATCCGTTTTGCGGGATTTCCGTAAATGAGCGAGCGGGGCGGAAACTTTGTGTTGCCGGTAACCAGGGCTGCCGCTCCAACGATGCTGTTTTCGCCGATCTCCGCGCCGCCGAGGAGGATGGCTCCCATCCCGACGATCGTGTTGTCGCCGACGACGGCCGAGTGCACGATTGCTCCGTGGCCAACGGTGACGCCGTTCCCGAGGACGGTTGGAACTCCCGCGTCGCAATGGAGTATCGCGCCGTCCTGAACGTTTGTGTTCTTTCCGACGATGATCGGGGCGATATCTCCGCGAACAGACGCGGAAAACCAGACAGAGGTGCCTTCGGCGAGGGAAACCTTGCCCGCAACCTCGGCGCTGTGCGCGATGAACGCCGACGGGTGAATGTCGGGTATTACGTGTTTTATCCGGTGTACCATGGACCCGAGAATATCAGATTTACCAGTTTTGGAGAAGGTCGCGCATGGCCCCGGCGACGTTCATTCCGTATGCCTTGTTGATCGCATTACCGGAAAGCACTGCACGCGGTTCACCGTAATCCGCGACTTGTCCGTGGTCGAGGAGGAGCACGGTGTCCGCGAAGCGGAGCGCGAGCGAGAGGTCGTGGAACACGCCGACTGCCGCATGGTGGACGCTGGTGCCAGCCGTGCCAACGGTGCTGGTCGGGATGCCTGATGCACTGCTGCCTGTCCATCCCTCGACGGCCTTGAGTATTTCGAGCTGATAGAAAAGGTCGAGATGGTTTGACGGCTCGTCAAGGAGCAGAATCGAAGGGTCCTGGGCAAACGCGCGCGCGAGGAACACCCGCTGGAGCTGGCCTCCTGAAAGGCGTGAAAGGCGTTCTTCCGCAAGGCCGGTGACTCCACAAAGCTCGAGGGCGTGCGCGACCGTCTTTCGGTCAGCGCTCGAGGGAGACGCGGTGATGCCCCGCTTTTGGTGGGCGTAGCGGCCGAGCATGACGGTCTCGGCGACAGTGAAGGGAAAGTAGGCTGTCGAAAGCTGTGCAAGGTATCCCGTCTCGCGCGCTGCGTCACGGCCCGAAAGGCGGGATCGCTCGATCATGTCGCTGTCAATTTTGCCGCCGGTGTCGCCACCTGTGGCAGCGGGGCTTCTTACCTTGATCGCGAGCGAGCCTTTGTACGGAAGGGTTCCCGCGAGGACGCGAAGGAGCGTGGTTTTTCCCGAGCCGTTGGCTCCGACGACACAGAGCTTTTCGCCTGAACGGACGGAAAAGGAAATGTCTGAAAGCACGGCGCGCGCGCCATACCCGGCCGAGAGGTTTTCGGCCTGGATGAGGGTTTCGCCTCCGATCATGGGGCGCTCCGTCTTGAGCGGATATATATCCAGGCAAAAAAAGGTGCGCCGAGCAAGGCCGTGATTGCGCCGACGGGAAGGTCGAGCGGGGGAATGGCTGTCCGGGCAACAAGGTCGGCGACCACCATGATCGCTCCCCCGAGGAGTACGGAGAAGGGGATAAGCGCGCGGTGCGAGGGTCCGAGCGCGCGGCGAACGATGTGGGGGACGGCGAGGTCGACGAAGCCGACGACGCCGGTAAAGGCGACCGTGCAGCCGGTGAGCGCCGAGGTGAGGAACACGAGGATGCGCTTGCTTTTTACGACGTTCACGCCGATTGCGGACGCTTCATCATCGCCGAAGGTCATGATGTCGAGTTCCTTCCTGAGGAAAAAGAGGGCGGCCGCGGAGGCAAGCAGGACGGGCGCGAGGATTGCGACGGGAGTCCAGCCGCGAAGGGCGAAGCTTCCCATCTGCCAGTACACGAGCCGGGCGAGTTCCGCCTTCGAAAGCGCGGAGAGGGTTGTCAGGACGGCGTTGACGAAGAGGGAAAGAATCATTCCCGAAAGGATGATCGTGTTGTTTTCGAGACCGGGATCGATTGCGCGGGAAAAGCGCATCACGAAGGCGATCGAAAGGAGGCTCGCGACGAAGCCTGCGAGCGGGACAGGGAGGAACGCGGCGGCCGGGAGCGACGCGCCGAAGAGGATGACGATCCCCGCGCCGAGGGATGCGCCCGAGGATACGCCGAGGGTGAACGAGGAAGCGAGCGGATTTTTCAGGACTGATTGCATCACCGCGCCCGATACCGAAAGAGAGGCGCCGGCGAGCCAGGCGAGAAGGACGCGCGGGAGCCGGAGGTTCCAGACGATCCCCGTATGGAGGGGTGAAATGCCCTGGGGAAGCGGCGTTCCCGAGAGCTTCGCGAAGAGGATGCGTGCGCAATCGGCAGGCGGGACGAAGACCGAGCCGAGGGCTGACCCGAGGATTATGACGAGGACGGAGAGCGCGAGCGAGAGGACGAGAATGCTTTTGAAGGGAAGCGTCTTGTGTGGCGCGGGCGTGGCGTGAACAGATTGTTCGGCGCGTTTATTTGAAGTATTCGGGATAGACGGCCTCCGCTATTTCTTCGAGGGCGCGCACGCATGCGGGTGCGGGTTGCGAGCTCGCTGTATTGTCGATTTTGTAGACGCGCCCTTCCCTGACGGCTTTGACCGCGCCCCAACCGGGTCTTCCCGAGATTTCGGCCACGGTATCGGCAGATACGACGTTCGTGAGGATGACGTCGGGGTTTGCCTTGATGATCGCTTCGGCGCTCACGGCAATCCAGCCTTTTTCGCGTGCGAAGGCGTTGATCGCCCCCGCGCGGGAGAGCAGGTCGTCAAGGTAGGTTCCGCTTCCGAAGGTGTAAATCCACGGAGCGCTTTCTATCTCGAAGACCACCGTACGCCGCTTGTCCGCGGGAATTGTGCGGGCGATTTTTTCTATCCGCGTGACCGCTTCGTTCATTTGTCTGATTGTCTTCTTCCCTGAGTCCTCGCACCCGATGAGGCTTGCGATGAGGGTAACGTCAGCTTCGATTCCGGCAAGATCCGCGCTTGACGGGAGGATGACGACCTTCATGCCCGTTCCGCCGAGCCGCTCGAAGGGGTTTACCCCGGAGCCTGCCTCGGTGATCGCGGAGACAAGGAGGAGGTCGGGGGCAAGTTCGGCGATCCGCTCGACGTCGGGCTTCATCATGTCAAAAGACGGAAGCCCTGCCGGAACGCCTGAAAGGCGGGTTGACCAGGAATCGGTGGCGACGAGGAGACCCTCTGCGCCGAGGTCGAGAAGAATCGAAGTTGAAGCGGGCGCGAGGGAAATGACGCGGAGCGCAAGCGGATCCCGCCCTGCGCCGGCGTTCTTGTTGGCAGCCGCCTTCGGGTCGCCTGAGCTCCCCGGGCTGCCTGGCCGTCCGATTCCGCAGGAAAGGATTGTCAGCGAAAGGGCAAGACTTGCGAATACCGCGAAAATGACGGGCGCGGGATTTGCGTGCATGCGCGGTGTGGACGGGTTTTTTTGCGGGAAACGTGTCGGTTCGGTCGTATTCATCCTTCAATTACTATATCCGGGGCGTTTCCCGAGGACAAGGGGACCTTTTTGGCGAATTGGCGAATTGCTAATGCCTTCAATTTGGGATATACTGACACCTTAATGAAAGTATTGCTGGTTTCAGACATTCACGCCAATCTGCCCGCCCTGGAAGCATTCTTTGCCTGGATAGAGACCAGTGGATTTTCCGGTACCCCGGTGTATTTTCTCGGCGATTACGTTAACCTCGGGCCCTTTCCCGAAGAAACGGTCAAGGCTCTTCGCGCGTTTCCCGGCAAGGTGTATCTCGCGGGAAACCATGACCGGTATATTATCAATGAGCGCGCGCTCGATCATAACCCCTATTTCGGGAGTCCCGAGGGCGTGATCCATTGCCGGTGGACGCGGAACCAGCTTTCCCCGGAAAACCTTCAATGGCTCCGTGATCTCGAAATCCGCCATCAAATCGAAGCGGGCTCCTATCACATCGACATGATCCACGGAAAGCACGGCTCCGACGAGGAGACGATAGACGAGACCAAGATCGACATAACGCGAAAAGTTATTTATCTGTGCGGCCATACCCACGTGCCGCGGTCAGTCCATGCGGGAGAGGCCTACATTTTCAATCCCGGAAGCCTCGGGAAACCGCTTGATCAGGATAACCGCGCTTCGTTCGGGATTCTTGATGTTTCAGGCGATGCCGTTTCATTCAAGGTTATCCGCATTCCCTACGATATCGAACGAACGGTGCGCGCGCTCGAGGACCGAACGGTTCCCTGGCGCGGCGGCATCATCAACAGCCTCAGGACGGCAGTCTATACCGATGAAGAATAATGACATCTTTCGCGTTTTCCTTGCAGGCGACGTTTTTGGCCCGGTGGGCATGCGCTGCGCCGGGACCCTTTTGCCCGAATTTCTCAAATCCGAAGAAATCGATTTTTGCGTGATTAACGGCGAAAACGCCACGAACGGAATCGGCCTTTCCGCCGATGATGCCCGTGCCCTTTTTGCGTCGGGAGCCGACGTGATAACCGGGGGAAACCACACGTTCGAAAAACGTGATTACTGGGCCTCGCTCGACGAGATGCCCTCTCTCCTTCGTCCCGCGAACTTTCCTGATCTTGAAGGCGACCTCAGGCTTCCCGGCCGGGGGGCTATCGCGCTCAGGAAGGCGGGAGTCCGCGTTGCCGTGCTTAACCTGCAGGGTCGCGAGGACATGACGCCGATCGACTGCCCCTTCCGCGCCGCGGACGCGCAGCTTGCCCGATGGGCCGCAGAAGAAGAGCCGCCTCTTGTTTTTGTCGACTTTCACGCTGAATCGAATCAGGAAAAGGAAGCGCTTGGCCTCTATCTCGCCGGTCGCGTCGTTTCGGTTACGGGAACGCATACTCACGTGCAAACCGCCGACGAGCGCATCCTCGCGGGTGGAACCGCGTACATGACCGATCTCGGGATGACCGGCCCGATGCGCTCCGTTATCGGCGGAGACCCCTCCCTTGCGGTCAAACGGAATGTCACGCAGGTGCTCTACCGGCTCGAAGGAGTCGACGGCCCTGGTGCTCTCCGCGGTCTTGTCGTGGACGTTTCAACCGAAAGCCGCGCGGCTGTCGCTATTCGCCGCATCGAACTCGTCGAGCAGTAAGCGCGCACCGCTTGTCGATTGCGCGACCGGTGCTGACAGCGTGCCGGGCGCCAATCGCGCGCCCGGCATCAATCATGAATTATTGTTATTGAAATTTGTCCCGCGAGAGCGGGGTGCCGATCCAGACGCCCTCGGCGCCGAGGTATTCGCGGCGCTGTCCTTCGATGAGGAACTGAACCGAGGTGACGGTCGAGAAGGCGGTTGCCGTAAAGACGATTTCCGAAAGCTGGCCGAGGTAGCCCTCGATGCCGTATTGATTGAACTGAAATTCGTCGCTGAGGTTTATCGTGGCGACGCCGTTTTTTACAATCACTGAAAGTATTTTTGTTCCCGCAGGCACGAGCGACCGGTATCCCTTCGACGCTTCAACTTGCGTCGGTCCCTTGAGGAGGGCGTTCAGGGCATCGGTGAGCGGAGAATCCGACATCGGTATGTCGCGGGTAACTTCCTTGCGGACGACGCGTCCCTCGGCGTCGATGACAACAAAAAAGAGCGAGGACTTGCGGGTTTGCGCGGCCTTTTCCGCCTGGGGTTTCACGGCGACCGGTTTTGCCGGGGTGGTGACCTTTGGTGGTGTTTTGTCCGGAGCCTTTGAAGGAGCTTTTTCCGGGGCTTTATCGGGAGTGTTGTCGGCTTTGGTTTGTGTGACGGCGGCAGGCTTTGCGTCCGCCTTCGGCGACGTGGAAGCAGGTGCCTTTACGGCGTCCTGTTTTTCGGGTTCCTTGCTGCCGTCCCCCGAGGGAGCCGGCTTGCCGTTATCGGAGTTATTTGCGGCAGGAATCGCGTCGTCAGTATTCAGCGCGGGTACCTTGTCTTTTGTGTCGTCTGCGGTTTTTTCGGCAACGGGTTTTTTACCCGAAAAAAGGTCGACCGCACCGGTCTTCTCGAGGATGTTCCCGATGTTTTTTTTGTTGAAGAAGAAAAGGATGATGATCAGAAGGATGAAGGCTATCCAAAATACGCAGCCGAGCGATGCAGGTTTCTTTTTCTTCTTTTTGTCAGCCATAGGCGCCATGATACGCCGATTTCCGGCGGTATGCAAGGCCGATTTTTTGGGATATAGTAGACACTGTGAGAACGTTTGATGGATTGTCTGCGTCCGGGGGTATTGTTAGCGGCCCGGTTTTTTGCCTCTCTGACGAGGATACCGTCGCTATTCCCCGCTATGTGATAGCAGAGGCCGATACGGGCGCGCACTGGGCGCGCTTTGAGTCCGCGGTCGAGAAGGCACGCGGCGAGATCCGGCTGCTCAAAGATGGCCGTAATCGTGAACAGACCGATATCCTCGAAACCCATCTGATGATGCTCTGTGATCCGGAATTTCTTCCTCAGATCAGAAAATCGCTCGACAGCGAGCTTGTCAATATCGAGGCGGTTCTCAAGGACCGTGTGGACGGCGCCGCGCGGACGCTCCGGGCAACCGGTGACTCGTATCTTTCCGAGCGCGCGGTCGACATCGAGGACGCCTTCGGGCGCGTGATGCGAAATCTCCTGAATGACGGCGCATCTCCTTCCGGGAAAGCCGGTACGCGCGCTGACACGCACGCCGATATGCACGCCGCAGGCGGCAGCCGTTTTGTTCCCGAGGGATCGATTCTCGTCGCGCGGACCATCAAGCCCTCCGAAGCCCTGACCTTCAAGGACTCGGGGATTGCGGGCATTGTTCTTGAGGAAGGGGGCGCGACGAGCCATGTTGCGATCCTCGCGCGCGCCTGGCGAATTCCTGCAATCATGGGTGTTCGGGGAATACTGCTTTCGGTTTCGGACGGAGACGAGATCGTGCTCGACGCAGACTCGGGCGTCGTTACTCTCGATCCTTCGCCCGATCTCCTTTCGTCTGCACGCGCGAAGGCTCTTTCGCGCAAGGCGCACGAGATTTCTCCCGACGACGCGGCGACGAGGGCTCTTGAACCTGCAGTGACCCGCGACGGCGCCGTAATGACCCTGCGCGCGAACATTGCTTTTTCCCGCGAGTCCCGCGATGCGCTCGAATCGGGCGCCGAGGGAATCGGACTCTTTCGCTCCGAATATCTTTTTCTCGGCTCGGATACCCTTCCGGACGAGGAAACGCAATACGCGGCTTACCGCGATGCCGTCGTCGGCATGGAAGGCCGGCCCGTCGTCATCCGCACGCTTGATGCAGGCGGCGACAAGATGATCGGTGAACAGCGTCTGCTCGGGGAGAAAAATCCGCTCCTTGGCTGGCGCGCGGTGCGCTACTGTCTCGACAGGCGCGACGTGTTCCGCACGCAGCTGCGCGCACTTTTGCGGGCAGGGACAGCGGGTAACCTTCGCATCATGTTCCCGATGATTTCGTGCGTCGAGGAACTCGACGAGGTGTACGAGGTTCTCGAAGAGGCAAAGGCCGAGCTCGAGAGTTTGGGGATTCCGTACGCGCGCGACTGCAAGTGCGGCGTCATGATCGAGATTCCGGCCGCGGCTGTGTGCGCGGACTTGCTTGCCAAGCGCGCGGACTTCATGTCGATCGGCACGAATGATCTGACTCAATATACGATGGCTGTCGACCGCGAGAATGCAAAGGTCGCGCATCTTTTTGACTGCTTTAACCCGGCGGTGTTGCGCCTGGTAAAGGCGACCCTTGATGCAGGACAAGAAGCGGGTGTCGAGGTGTCCATGTGTGGCGAGATGGCAGGCGATCCCGAAGCCGTGTTTCTCCTCATGGGCATGGGCTTACGAAATTTCAGCATGTCGGGCGCGGCAATCCCGCAGGTAAAGGCGCTCATCCGCATGGTGTCGCTTGCCGACGCCGAGGAGCTTGCGCAGTCAGTGACGGGGCTTTCCTCGGCACGCGAGATCAGAAAGCTGGTGCAGGGAAAACTCAAGACCTGCGAACTCAGCAAAGAACAGGAATAAATGAAGAAGAAAGACCGAAACGAATACATCGAAGACGCCGAGGATGGCGCAATCCAGTCAGATGGCGCAGAAGACGGGGCAACCACCCTGCGCTTTGACGAGGACAAAAAATACCGCAACCAGCCGCTCATCGTAATCGTCGGTCGGCCGAACGTCGGCAAGTCGACGCTCTTTAACCGCTTTCTCCGGAAGCGACGGGCGATCACCGACCCGACACCCGGCGTAACGCGCGACCCAATCGAGGACGAAGCGTTCATAAACGGAATGCCCGTCCGCGTGATGGACACCGGTGGCTTCAAGCTTGACCGCGTTCCGGGAACAGCGTCCGCGCTCATGGACGAACTCGTCGTCGAGAAAACGCTCGCCTCGCTCAAGAAGGCAGACGAGATTCTGCTTCTTCTCGAAGCGGGACCGGCGACAGCAGAAGACGAGGAGTTTATCGCGCTCCTGAGGCCCTACCGGAAAAAACTCGTCGTCGCGGTCAACAAGACCGAGGGCGGCAGGCGGGAATCGGACGCATGGAATTTCCTTCAGTACGGTTTCGACGACGTGGTCTTTATCAGCGCCGAGCACGGGGACAATATGATCGAGCTCGGCGAGGCGCTTACCAAACGGCTCGATTTTTCGCGCGTCGAAGAAGGCGAAGAAGAGCGGCCCATTCGCGTCGCCATCGTGGGAAAGCCGAACACCGGCAAGTCCACGCTTTCGAACCGTCTCACCGGCACCGACGCGTCGATTGTCTCCGATATTGCGGGCACCACGCGCGACGTTGTCGAAGGTGCCTTCGCCTTTCGCGGGCGACAGTTCCAGGTTCTCGACACTGCCGGTATCAGGCGGAAAAGCCGCGTCAAGGAAGACATCGAGTACTACTCGGTAAACCGCGCGATCAAGACGCTCAAGCACGCCGACATCGTTTTTCACATGATCGACGCGAAGGAAGGGCTCGCGGAGCAGGACAAGAAGATCATCTCGCACGCGACTTCCGAGGGACTCGGCGTCATCTTCGTGCTCAACAAATGGGACACGATGGACCAGGACAAGAAGACGCTCAAGGACACCATCAAGAACATGAAGATCATGTTCGGCCAGATGGAATACGCTCCCGTGCTGTCTCTTTCGGCACTCCAGGGGACAGGCGTCAAGGAACTTCTCAACGCCGCGATTGGCATTTACGATCAGCTTTCGCGTAAGATTGATACGAGCGTGCTCAATGTGGCGCTCAACGACTGGGTTGTCGCCGCGCCGCCCCCGCAGGGACGGGCGAACAAATTCAAGATTCGCTACATCGTGCAAACCCAGACGAACCCGGTGAAATTTCTCCTGTTCGCGACACGCCCCGAGGCGGTCACGGACTCATACGTCGCCTATATCAGGAATCGCATCCGGAAGGATCTCGGCTTCGAGCAGATACCGGTCGTCGTCGAGGTAAAGGGAAGCAGGAAGAAGTGGGAAGACCGGGAGGAATAGGGCCCGAAAGCCCCATCAATCCCGCCTCTGGCCGCGCCCGCCTCGCAAGAGCGGTGCGCAATTCGGCAAGGAGTTTTTCATGGCCGAGTATTCGATCGGAGAGGTTGAACGGCTGACGGGACTCAAGGCTCACGTACTCCGGTATTGGGAGCGGGTGATCCCGTTCATCAAGCCGCGCAAGGACGACCAGGGGCGACGCTATTACGGCGAGCGGGACGTCGAACTGATAACACGGGTAAAATATCTTGTGCAGGAAAAAAAATACACACTTGAGGGCGCGGGCGAACGGCTCGTCGCCGAATTGACCGACGCGCGATTGTCGCGCGCCCGGGAAACCGCGGATTCCGTGCGAGCAGACCTCGCGGGAATCTACGAGATCGTGCGAAAACGGAAGGAAGAACAGTGATGGATGAGCAGAAAGAAGGGGCGGACAAGAAGCCGTTCTATGAGAATATCGTGTCGAAGCGGAAACGCACCGAGGGACGCCGGTCGACTTCAGGCGGCGATCGCGCAAGATCCTCTGGTGGCGATCGTGCGAGATCCAACAGCAGTGACCGCGCGAGACCCAATACCGGCGACCGCGCGAGAACCGGAGAACGCCCCGGCTCGTCCGAGCGGTTCGGCACGAGCGGAAGGCCCGTACCCGGAGCGGGAGACTCTGCAACAAGTTCCCGCGGCCAAACTCACGCACCGCGTGGCGCCGGTCGCGACGCGCACGATTCCCGCCAGGGACGCGACGCTCGCGACAGTCGTGGAACTCGCGACAACCGTGATTCCCGCGACGGACGGACGCCTCGCGCACCTTCAGACGCTCGCGCACGAAGCGGCGCCCCGCGCGCCGCTTCGGGACATGACGGTGCCCGAAGTCCCCGTTCTTCGTCAGCCTCTCCTCGCGAGGGATCGCGTGCACCGCGAAAGCCCTTTGCCGGTCCCGAGGAACTAACTCCGGTTTTCAAGGCAATTCTTCCCGAAACGCGTGCGCTTCTCGAAGCGTTCCCCGAGATCGCACAGGCGGTGCTTCCGCTTGACAGCAAACGGCTCCAGGAACTCCCCGCGGAGATCCGCGAGCTTTCCCACTCGCTCACCGACGAACGGGGCGAGCGGCGTGTCGGCTACATGAACGAGCCCGCGGTCATTTCTGCCTACGTTCGCTATTACATGTGGTGGAACCTCGTCAGGCTTACCCGCATTTTCTCCGGTCTTCCGCTCTCGCTCAAGGACGGAGACTCCGCGGTCGACCTTGGCTCAGGCCCCCTCACGGTTCCCATCGCGCTCTGGATGGCACGGCCCGAACTCCGTTCGCTCAAGCTTACCTGGTATTGCGTGGACCTGTCACAGGGCGCGCTTTCGGCGGGAGAGGAACTCTTTCTCTCGCTCGCGGCACGTACCGGAAACGAGCCCTGGCAGATTGTCAGGATAAAGGGTGAATGCGGCGCGCCGCTTCGCCGCCGTGTCGCGCTCGTTTCGAGCGCCAACATGTTCAACGAACTTTTTTGGGATAATCCCGCTCCGCTCGAGCAGCAGGTCAAGCATCACGCGAAGGAGCTTGAAAGCTACGCCGACCGCGCTTCGTCCATTCTCATCGTCGAGCCCGGCGTGCCGCGCGCGGGACGGTTCATATCGCTCATGCGCGACGCGTTTATCCGCGACGGTTTTTCGGTGAAGTCGCCGTGCCCGCACGAGGGCGCGTGCCCGTTCCCCGGGCTGCGAACCGGCAAGTGGTGCCATTTCGTTTTCGATACCGCGGACGCGCCGGCAAAGCTCCACAAGATTTCCGAGGACGCGGGTCTCGCAAAAGACCGCGCTGCCCTTTCGTTCGTGTTCGCTTCCCGCACTGAAGAAGCGAAGCCCGGCGAAGCAGAAGAAGCCGCGGTTTCCGTCGATGCAACTGTTGAAGGAACTGCTGAAGGATCGTCTTCGGCCGCGCCCGCTCCGGCGATTCCGTCTGAAGCGCCGCTTTCAATGGTCTCCCGCATGTCTTCGTTTTTTCCCGACTTGAGCGTGCGCATTACCTCGGATCCGATCAGGCTCCCCGAATATCACACGGGCCGGTATGGTTGCTCCGAACTCGGTATGGTAATGCTCATGGGAACCTATCAGGCAGCCGATTATCTGGTTGGGTGCCATTCGGGTTCGCTCGTGAAGGTGCCGATGCCGGACCGCAAACGCCCCGAGCGCGACGCGAAGACCGGCGCCATCATCATCAGGCTGAAATAGGACGGTTTCGTAAAACTAGCATGAAAATTATTTTATTGCCCGGTCTCTTCTCCGTCTGCCGCTTCGCGAGCGGGGAGAAGATTCCTTCCGATATTTTCCAGGCGCCCGGCTTCGCGAGCGTGACCCGCACCGACCGTGAAATTTCCATCGTGCGGGAAACCGCGCTTGCGCCGGCGATGCCCGAACGCGAGGAAGCCGGCTGGCGGATGCTCAAGGTCGAGGGCCCGCTCGATTTCGGTCTTGTCGGAATTTTAAGCGCGATCACCGCGCCGCTTGCCCGTTCGGGCGTGAGCGTCTTCGCGCTTTCAACGTTCGATACTGACTATATCATGATAAAGGAAACTGCCCTCGACGCCGCGTTCGCGGCCCTCACGGGCGCGGGCTTCGAGCTCGAGAAAACCGCGAGCGAGCTCGGCTAGTACGCCTCGGGCTCTTCGCTTTCTTCCGCGAGCGGATCGGTCTTGAATATTTTCGCGAGCTGCTTTCGCGTCGTGTCGAGATCGCGCGGATAGGGCGCGGTAAATTCCATCATTTCCCCGGTAACCGGATGCGCGACGCGCATCTTCCATGCATGCAGGGCGAGCCGGTCGAGTATCGGCCGCTCCGCGAATTCGTCCCCGCGCCATGACCGCTTGATCTTCGAGAGGAGGAGCGGGTCGCTTTTTCCGTAGAGCGGGTCGCACACGATCGTGAGTCCCGAAAGGGCGAGGTGCACGCGAATCTGGTGGGTTCTTCCGGTGAGGGGCTTTGCCTCGATCCAGCTATAGGGGCCGCAGGCGCCGATATAGTGAAAGTGGGTCTTCGAGGGCTTGCCGCCTTTTTTGTCCTTTATCGTGCGGTGCTTGAGGTCTCCGTCCGCGCGAAGCGGTATGTCAACGTCGAGCTCGTCCCAGTCGGGGCGGCCGTACACGAGGGCGTGATAGGTTTTCTCGACCTCGCGGTTCTCGAATGCCATGCTGAGCGTTCGGTGCGCTTCCTCGGTTCGGGCGTAGATGACGAGACCCGAGGTGTCCTTGTCGATGCGGTGCACGGCGAAGAGGCGTTCCCCTTCCGCGCACAGCTCTTTCGTCGCGAGGACGTCGAGCCGGCTTGCGTCCGGATCCCAGCGGTCAGCCGCGACGAGGAGGCCGGGAGCCTTGCTGAGAACGACAATGTCGCCGTCCTTGTATATCACCGAAAAATTCGCGGATGCTTTCATGACAGTAACTATAGCAGAAAAGACCGGCGCTGTCTCACCGGCTATCCGCAACGGGGCCCTGAGGTTTTGTTTTTACACCGGAATGGCGATCCGGAAGGTGCTTCCGACTCCCTCGACGCTGTCGACCGAGACGGTCCCGCCGTGCGCGAGCGCGATGTGCCTGACAATTGAAAGACCCAGTCCCGTGCCGCCCTGCTCGCGGCTCCGTCCCCTGTCCACGCGATAAAAGCGCTCGAAGATGCGCTCGAGGTTTTTTTTCGATATCCCGATCCCGTTGTCCGTGACCTCGATGACCAGTTCGTCGCGGTCGGTCTTTGCATCGTGGCCGAGCCGGGCTGCGACTTCGACTTTTGATCCGTCGGGGCTGTACTTGATCGCATTGAGCGCGAGGTTGACGACCGCTTGCTCGAGAAGGCCCGGGTTCACCGTGCAGAAAAGGCTTTCAGGTGCGCTGAATGAAAGCGACGTGTGCCGCTTTTCGGCCGACTCCGCGCACAGTCCCTTCACCCCGTCGAAGAGATCGGCGATGCGCGTGCGTTCCTTCGGGATCTCCGCGTTTTCGCTTTGTTCGAGCCGGGATATCGTCAAAAGGTCGTCGATGATGGCGCCGAGCCGGGAGGTCTGTCCGTCCATGATGTCGAGGAAGCGCCTCGCCGTCGCCGGTTCCCCGATCGCGCCGTCCTTGAGCGTCTCGATAAATCCCTGTATTGAAGTGATCGGTGTCTTGAGCTCGTGCGAAACGTTCGCGACGAAGTCCTTGCGGATCCGTTCGAGCCTCGTGAGCCGGGTGATGTCGCTGAAGACGAGGATCGCGCTGTCATCCTCTCCCGAGCGGCTCAGGCGCACGAGAAGGCTCTTGATGCCGTCCGCTCCCTTGAGCTCGATCGTCGCCTCGGTTTCGGTTTCGGTCTTGCCCGATTGGGCGCGAGAGACAAAGTCGACGATGTCGACGCTTCTGACTGCCTGGATAAGCGGCATTCCGCGCGCGGTGTTTCCGTCGATGGAGAAAAGATCGCATGCGGCTCGGTTAGCCCTCGAGACGCGGCCTTCGCGGTCAAGCACGATGAGGGCGTCGTTCATTCCCGCGAGGATTGCGCTTGTTTCCCGGTTTTGCCGGTCGAGGGCTGCCATCTTTTCGTCGAGCCTCCCTGCCATGAGGGTGAGCGTTTCGGCGAGGTCGCGGAATTCGCGCGGGAAGCGGGTCGCGTCAATTCTGAGGTCGAGGCTTCCGCCCGAGAACCGGATGGCGGCTTCTTCAAGCTTGCCGACCGGCACGATGATGCTCCGCGAGGCGAGCGTCGACGCGCCGAAGGCGATGACCAGGATGAGGAAGGCGGCGATGACGAGGGCTGCGGCGGTATTGCGCGACGCCGTGTCGATATAGTCGACGGTCACCGCGAGACGGAGCACGTTTCCCCGGAAGGGAACGGCGTAGTAGACCATGGGCTTTCCGATGCTGTGACTGTAGCGGATCACCGCTTTCTCTGTTCCTTCGAGCGCGGAAGCGACCTCGGGGCGCTCTGCGTGGTTTTCAAGGATGGTAGGATTCGTAAGGGAGTCGGCGATAACGGAGCCGTCGCTGCTTATGTAGGTGATGCGGAAATTCCGCTCCTTGCCCGCGTTTTCGCAAAAGCGCTGGAGTTCTTCGGCGTCAAGGAGCCGGGGTTCGGTTTCCAGGAGGCTCGTGAACGCGTGGGCGAACTGCCTGAGGTTGTCCTCGCTTTGCCGGTAGGCGGTATCCCTGAGCGCGATGAGGCTGACCGCGGCGAAGGACGCGATGGCGAGAAGGAGTACGCTCCCCGTCGCGGTGAAAAGGTATTCCCAAGTCCGTCTTGAGCGGCCTTGCCGGGGAATCATTCCGGATCCTTCATGCGGTAGCCGATGCCTCGGACTGTCTCTATCACGTCCGCCTTTTCCCCGAGTTTTTTCCGGATGCTCAGTATCTGGACGTCTATGGAGCGTTCCGTCACCGGATAGGACTCGCCCTTGACCGCGCTGATGATCTGCGTCCGCGAGAGAACCCTGCCAGGATTACGGACGAGGTGGCTGAGTATCTCGAATTCGGTGACGGAAAGCGCGACCGGTATCGAGTCGGAGAAGACTTCGTGCCGTTCGGGGTCAATGACGATCCCGTGAAGCGAGAGACGCTCTCCCTCGGGGAGGACCGGTTTCCGGTTTTTCCGGCGGAGCGCGGTGCGTACGCGGGCGAGGAGTATTTTCGTCGAGAACGGCTTGGTCACGTAATCCTCGGCGCCGAGCTCGAGGCCGAGCACGACGTCCGTGTCTTCCGTCTTTGCGGTTATCATGATGACGGGGATGTCCGCTGTCGCGGGGTTTTCCTTGAGCCGCCTGCATACGTCAAGGCCTCCCGTTCCGGGAAGCATGAGGTCGAGGAGAATGAGCTCCGGCGGCTCGTTCCGCACGCGGGCGAGAGCTTCTTCGCCTGTAGCGCAGCATGCGACTCGAAAGCCGTCTTTTTCGAGGTTATAGCGGAGAAGTTCCCTGATGGGTTCCTCGTCGTCAACGACGAGAATTCGTTCGTTACTCATGGTGCAACCTTATAGCATCTTCGGTTTTCTTGTCCCGTCCAATTTGAATATTAACCGATTTTTAACCAAAAAATGATAGTCCTCTCACGTGTGACCGGTAGCTTTGGGTCATACAAACCTTGAGGAGGTTCCTGTTATGAAAAGATTGGTCACCATCGCCGTTGCGCTGGTTCTCGGTTCCACGCTCGCCTTCGCGGCGGGAAAATACTCCGGTAAGTTCACCTTCGGCGGTTCAACCACCGTACAGCCGATCGCAAACGTCGCGATCGAGCAGTTCGTCAAGGCGAATCCCGACGTCAAGATCTCGTACGAAGGCCTCGGCTCCGGCACCGGACTCAAACAGCTCGCTGAAGGTACCGTCTCTCTCGCCGGCTCCTCCCGCGACCTGAAGCAGTCAGAACTCGATGCGGGCCTCGTTCCCGTCGTGATTGCCCGCGACGCGCTTGCGGTCGTCGTCAACAAGGACATCCCCGTCGCGAACCTCACCAAGGAACAGCTTGCCGGAATCTACTCCGGAACCATCGTCAACTGGAAAGAAGTCGGCGGCAAGGACGAGCCGATCGTCATCGTCAATCGTGACGAGACCTCCGGCACCTACGGCGCCTTCAAGGAGCTCGTGCTTGACCCGTCAAAGCTCGCGTTCGCCAAGAATGCGCTCGTCGCCAAGGAAAACGGCGAAGTCGCCGCTAAGGTCGCTTCTACCCCGGGCGCCGTCGGCTATGTCGGCCTCGGCTTCGTGGAAGAGGTTACCAAGGCTGGGGGCAAGGCGCTCTCGATCAATAAAGTCGTTCCGACGGTCAAGACCACGCTTGACGGATCCTATCCCCTTTCGCGCAACCTCTATGTCGCAACCAAGGGCAAGGCTAAAGACGGTTCTGTCGAAAAGGCTTTCATCGATTATCTTCTTTCCGCTCGCGGAAAGATCATCGTCAAGGAAGCGGGATTCGTTCCGCTCAAATAACGTAAACTTCCCCGCTTTGTGAAAAGCGGGAAACCCGGGCTGCGCGAAAAAAAAGCGCGGTCCGGGATTATCCATCTGCGAGGTACAGGCGTGACACGTGTAAAGCGTTTCCTGGAGTCGGGTCTTGAGCGGGTTTTTCTCGTTTCGGCCCTTCTCTCCATAACGAGCGTCGTCTTGATGACGGTCTTCATTTTCCATCGCGGACTTCCGCTTTTCCGCGAGGTATCGGTATTTCATTTTCTGTTCTCTCCGAACTGGAGCCCGTCAGACGCCGCGAATCCCTCGTATGGAATACTTTCCTTCATAGTTGGCGCCCTGTTTGTTACCTTTCTCTCGCTTGCGATCGCCGTTCCCGTCGGCGTTTCCACGGGAATATTCCTCGCGGAGATGGCGGGAAATAAAATCGGCTCCTTCCTCCGCTCGGCGGTCGAGCTCCTTTCGGGGATCCCGTCGGTCATCTACGGCCTTTTCGGCATCGCGTTCATCGTTCCGATCGTCCGATTTATATCCGGCGGAAGCGGCTACTCGGTTCTTTCCGCGTCGATCATCCTCGCGATCATGACGCTGCCGACCATCATCAACATGACCGAAGTTTCCCTGCGCGCGGTCTCCGGCGACCTTCGCGAGGGCTCGTGGGCGCTCGGCGCGACAAAGTGGCAGACTGTCGTCGGCGTGCTCCTTCCCGCGGCCCGCTCCGGTATCATTACCGGCATCGTGCTCGGCATGGGCCGCGCGCTCGGCGAGACGATGGCGGTTCTCCTCGTCGGCGGCAACGCGCCTATCATGCCGACGGGTCCTTTCTCGATGGTCAGAACGCTCACGATGAACGTGATCACCGACATGTCGTACGCCGAGGGCACGCACCTTACGGCTCTCTTCGCGACGGCAATCGTGCTCTTCGCGTTTATCCTCGGCCTCAATATTTTCATTCAGATCGCGCTCAAGCAGGCGGTAAAGGAACAGTCCGTATGAAACGAAAGATCAGGGCGAGCGAGTTCCTTCAGGTGGGTTTTGTCCGCCTTTCTGCGGCGTTCACGATAGCCGCCCTTTTCATGATCCTCGGCTATATTCTGTGGAACGGCTTTTTCTACAGCGTGCGGCGCGAGTATCGCGTCACCTCCGACGTCTCGCAGGGTATCGACGGCGCCGTGCTCGTCGTAAACCGCGGCATCGGTCTTTCGACGCTTCCCTTCGACGAGATGCGGAACATCTATACCGACGAGTACACGACCTGGAAAAAAACGGACGGTCAGGATCTTGACCTCTATCCCTATATGGACGATGCCGTCTCCGCGCGCGGCACCACGCTTCTCGGAGCCGACGAGATCGGGTTTCTTGTCGAGTATCCTGGCGACACCCGGCAGACGGTTCTGGCTGTCTCCGGCAAGGAAGGCTCGTGCGCGCTCGTCGACGGGGCAGCCTTTGCGGGCCTCGATGAGGCAACGCGGGCAAGCGTGAAAACGGTGTCCCTCCGCACGGTCGCCTTCGCGGTTAATCCGTCGGTGACCGAGCTTGAGGGAAACCGGAGAATCGGCACGATCGCGGAAAGCGACGTCGCGCGGCTTCTTTCGGGCCACGTGGCGAACTGGAGCGAGCTCGAGGGAAGGAACCTTCCCGTCGTCATCGTCGTCCCTCCCGCGGGTGATCCCCTGCGGGACATCGCCGAGCGCTCGGGGCTGAACGCCGGCAAGGCTGGACGCTTTCTCGAGGCGGGAACCCTCGACGAATACTACGCGCTCATTGCCTCGACGCCGGGCGCGGCGGGCTTCGTAAGCGCCAATCGCGCATCTTCCGGCGGCATCGAGCCGCTGTCGCTAGCGCGCACGGAGTCGGGCAGAAACCTCTCTCTTTCGTTCATTCTCGACGCCCCGAAGGATTCGGGAAAGATCGGCGGTATTTCGACGATCATTCTCAATACCTTCGCGATGATTTTTCTCACCCTTCTTTTCGCGGTCCCGCCGGGAATTTTCGCCGCCGTCTACCTTGTCGAGTACGCGCGCGAGGGTCGCCTGGTCCGCCTCATCAGGCTCGGCACCGAAACGCTCGCGGGCGTTCCTTCGATCATCTTCGGCCTCTTCGGTATGCTCGTGTTCGTCCAGGGTTTCGGCTGGGGAATCTCCCTCCTTTCCGGTTCGTTTACCCTTACTCTGATGATCCTTCCGACCATCGTGCGCACGGCGGAAGAAGCCCTGAAGGCAGTGCCGCGTTCGTTCCGCGAGGGAAGCCTCGCCCTTGGCGCGACCCGAGTCGAGACGATTTTCCGCGTAGTTCTTCCGGCGGCCTTCCCGGCGATCACCGCGGGCGTCATTCTTGCTTCCGGGCGTGCGCTCGGCGAGACGGCAGCTCTTCTCTATACGATGGGATCGAATTACAACCTTACTTCCGGGCTCTTTGACTCGACGCGAACCCTTGCGGTTCATATCTATCTCATCATCGCCGAGGGAATTGCCTCCGAGCGTGCCTTCGCATCGGGCGCGGTGCTGGTGTTCTTCATCCTCGCGCTCAACACGGCAGCGAAGTTCGCGGTCAAGCGCGTCGGAAGGATGGCGAAGGCGTAAGCATACAAACGAAGCGTGAGTCCCCACTTTGAGCGAAATATGAGTATACTTGGAGCGGGGGAAAAACGTGAGCGTTTCGTTTATATTTCTCGTCTTCATCATCTACGCGTTTATCGGGTGGCTCAGCGAGGTCGCCTATTGCTTCATCGTCGTCGAGCATAAACTCGTCAATCGCGGTTTCTTGCACGGGCCCATTTGTCCCGTGTATGGCTTCGGCGGCCTTCTTGTGGTCTATCTTCTCTCTCCCTACAAGGAAAGCCTTCCGCTTCTTTTCATCATGTCGGTCTTATGGACGACCGTCCTCGAATACCTGACGAGCTGGGCGCTTGAAACCGTATTCTCGACCAAATGGTGGGACTATTCCGATCTTCGCTTTAATCTCAACGGGCGCATTTGCCTCAGGAATTCCCTGCTCTTCGGCGTGATGGGCATTCTCGCCGTCTACTTTGTCCACCCGCGCGTCGTTTCGTTTCTTGCGCTTTTTACCGCCCGTTCGCTCGAGACCGTCGCGTCGGCTCTCGGAATCGCACTCGCCGTCGACGTGATCCTTACCCTGAAGACGCTCATTCATATCGACGAGAAACTCGTTGCCCTCAAGGAACTGACCGACAGCCTTCGGGAAAATGTCTCCCAACACGCGTGGTTTAACGAGCTTGACCTTCGGGGAAGTCTTGCCCGTCTCAAGGGCCTCATTCCCGGCGACGCGTCGGGATCGCTCGCGCGGATTTCCGCGCGGTTCGAAGACATGCTCGCCCATTCGCGCGGAACGCTTCGAATCTTCAGCGCCTTCCCCACGATGCGGAGCCGCCGGCACGGGGCCCAGCTCGATCTTTTCAGGAAACTCCGCGACTCTGCCCGGATCTTTTCTTTTTTCGATGCAACGCAAAGTCGAGAGGAAATAACTCCCGTCGCAGAATCGGCCCCCGGCGTGCAAGCGGTACCCGGCGCGAAATCTTTCGCGTTCGCCGAGCGATACGGTTTCTACAAGGTGTTCTGGATTTTTCTTGTCGCCGGTTTTGCGGGCGTGGTTCTCGAGTCGCTCTGGTGTGTCATCACGAAGGGGTATTTTGAAAGCCGGACCGGTCTCGTATGGGGGCTCTTTAATCCGGTGTACGGTCTCGGCGGTGTTCTGATGGCCGCGTTCTTTACGCGCCGCGAGAAGAGCCGCGATCTCCGCGTGTTCGTTGACAATGTCATCATCGGCGGCGTTTTCGAATACTGCGCGAGCGTCTTTCAGGAACTTGCTTTCGGCTCCGTTTCATGGGATTACAGCGGGATGCGTTTTGGCATTTACACGCGGACGAATTTGCTTTACGCGTTCATGTGGGGCTTTCTTGGTCTTTTATGGGTTCGCGAGGCATGCCCCGCGCTTTTGAAACTGGTCACGCGCATCCCGGTCAAACTCGGAAAGATTCTTTCGATCGCGCTGTTTGTTTTTCTTCTCGTGGACTCAGGCGTTTCGGCGGTCGCGGTCTCTCGCTGGTCGGCCCGCATTCGGGGCGTTCCAGCGGAGAACGTTATCGACCGCCTTGCCGACAGGCAATTTCCCGACGCCTCCATGCACGCCATCTATCCCAACATGACGTTCGTTGCGCAGCCTCGGGGTCAGTGAATCTTTTCGATATCGAAAGGCGTTTCCTGATACACGAAGTAGTTGAGCCAGTTCACGAACAGAAGGTTCGCGTGCGCGCGCCACATGACGGGCGGGTAGTGCGCGGGGTTATTGTCGGGATAGTAGTTCTTCGGAACGTCGATCTTGAGTCCCTTCGCGACGTCGCGGTTGTACTCCTTCGCGAGGGTGTCCGAGTCGTACTCCGCGTGTCCCGAGACGAATATCCTGCGGCCGTCCCTGCTCGCGACGAGAAAGACTCCCGCCTCGGGTGACTCGGCGAGCAGCTCGAGTTCCGGTATGCGCGCGATGTCTTCCTTGTGGATCGTGGTGTGCCGGGAGTGAGGCGCGAGGAAGGTCTCGTCGAAACCGCGCACGAGCTTGTGCTTCGGGTTCAGCACCTTGTGGCTGAAAATCCCGAATGCCTTTTCTTCGAGCCGGTGCTTGCCGATCCCGTAATGGTAGTGGAGAGCGGCCTGGGCGCCCCAGCAAATATGGAGCGTGCTGTATACGTGACTTTTACTCCAGTCCATGATCTTCACGAGCTCGCTCCAATAGTCCACTTCCTCGAACGGGAGGTTTTCGACCGGTGCGCCGGTGATGATCAGTCCGTCGAACTTCGTGTCCTTGACGCTGTCAAAGGTTCGGTAAAAGGCGTCGAGGTATTCCTTGCTCGTGTTCGTCGCCGCGTGCGACGCCATCATGAGAAGGGTAATCTCGATCTGGAGCGGGGTGTTGCCCAGGAGCCGGAGAAGCTGGGTTTCGGTCACTTCTTTCGTGGGCATGAGGTTCAGGATGGCTATCTTGAGTGGTCTGATGTCTTGCATCATGGCGCGGCGGTCGTCCATTACGAAGATATTCTCTTCGGTCAGGATCTTGGCAGCGGGAAGCGTTGCGGGTATTTTTACGGGCATCGTGAACCTCCTTCGGAAACGAATGCGTCATTCTAGCCTGAAAGAAGCAATTGTGTCGATTCTTGCCTGCAATACGGACATAAATGGCCATTTCTGCTTTTTTTTTCTATAAAAAGCGGCTATAATTGTAACAAGATGAAAAATGGGCACTCAGGGGGAGGCCACCAATGATACAAAAAGTAACTCGAATCGCCGTGGTAGGCTCTTTTCTTGCCCTTGCTCTTTCGTCGTGTTCCATGGGGCTTGATCCGGGATGGGCGACTGATAAAAGCACACCGACTCTTTCTGTTTCCCTTGCATCTCCTTCCGCTTCGGGCGGTAGCGTTACGACCTCGTCGGGTGACCGTCAAATTGTCTCAAGCGGCTATGTCTATATTCAGACGGGATTAACCGCCGCCGATGCGCACCTCTATGGCCCGCTGATCAAGGATTCCGATTCGCTCTTTTCGACTGCGAGTCTCCCCTCCGGAACCTATGCCTCGCTGTATATCATTCAGGCTGATGTCGCGAAACCCGATCTTTCGCCCATTATCGTGTCTGCCTCCTGTCCGACCTTTGCGTCCGCCCTTGAACTCTATGCCAATGCGTCCTGGACTGCGTATTCCTCGCTTTCTTTCGGCGTTGCGAAAGACGTTGTCGTTGAGGGCGGTAAGTCCAACCAGATTGAAGCGACGCTTATTCCTCTATCCGGTGAAACCGTTGATCTTGGCGTTGCCTCGGCCCGCTATATTCTTCCCACTTCATTTTCCGGCGTTTCCCGCCGTTTTGTCAGACTCCAGAATATCGGGGTGGGGCTCGACTCCTCTCTTATCGTTTCGAAGCTCGCTTGCGCGGTCACGAATCTTTCCGCCGGCCTTTCCCAAACGGTCAAGACCATCGCGCTCTACTCTCCGGATGGCAGCATCGTCGGGATGACGTCTCTTTCGTCTTCCCCGCTCGCCGCAGGTCAATGCGGCACGCTCCTCGCCGATTATCCGGCAGACAGCCCGAGGGAACTCTTTCTCTATGTCGAATACCAGGGTTCAGATCTCGCACTCACGTTCGAAGTGACGACGGTAGACGCCCGCACCGCCCGTTTTGACTATTTTGTCGCGGGTGATGACGTAACCGGTTCCGGCGCGACTGCTTCCGATCCATCGAGCTTCGCCGCCGCGATGGCCGCGATTTCGATGAACGAAGCTATCACTTCGGCTCGTCCCGCCCGGATCATCTTGACGAAGGATATAGTTCTTGGCTCCGGTTTGGGCTATTCAATCCTGAAGCCGGTCAAGATAGTCTCCGTATCCGATCAGCCCAATACCATCAGTTTCTCGCAAGTGTTACTCAGTTCCTGCTTTACCGTCGGAAGCGCTGCGACAGCCGTATCGGGGAACCTTACCCTCGAGAATGCGCGGATCGTTGGCGCGGGAAATTCCCGTCGTGCCGTAGACGCCCTTGTTCGTGTGGAATCGGGTACGTTTACGATGGCTTCGGGCGCCGAGCTTGCCGGGAACGTTTCAGCTTCGAGCGGCGCGGTAAACCTCACGGGTAATACCGCTTCTTTCACGATGAACGCCGGTTCTATCCGCGATTGTTCCGCGCCTTCCTCTGGCGCGGTGAACGTCGGCTCGGGGCAGTTCACCCTGGCGGGCGGCGTGATATCCGGTTGCCGTGCCTTGACGGGCTCGGGTGGCGCGGTTCTGATTTCTGGCGGTACCTTCTCGATGCTCGGCGGTACCATCCGCGATTGTTCCGCTCTCGGCTCGGGCGGTGCGGTTTCTCTTTCAGGCGGCAGCTTCTCGCTGGAAGGCGGCTCGATATACGGCTGCTCGGCTTATTCGGGTGGCGCGGTGTACGCGTCCGCTGGCGGACAGTTTGTCCTGGGCGGGCAAGCCTCGATCGGCAAACAGGGTTCCCCGAACCAGGCCACCGCGCTCAGCGGGATGGGCGGCGGCGGGATCGCCATTACCGGCGGTGCCACGTGCTCCCTGGTTTCAGGCTCGATTTCGTATAACAAAGCTGCCGCGATCGGCGGTGGTGTATTCATAGACACAGGCTCCTCCGCCGCAATGTCGGGCGGAACCATCGCTGCCAACGACGCGGCGCTTCTCGGCGGCGGCGTGTACCTCGCGGGCTCGCTCTCGCTTGACTCGCCTTCTTCTTCCTGGGCTGTCATCGGCGGAACCAAACTGTCCGACGGAAACAAGGCTTTGCAGGGAGGAGGCGTGTATGTCGCGTCGGGCGGAATGCTCTCGGTAGGAGGGCGATCCCAAATCTGGTTTAACGCGGCCGAAAGCTCCGGTGGCGGCGCGTATGTCTCCGCTCGGGGAACGATCGACCATTCTTCTTCCGGAGCACAAACAATTGCCTACAATCAGGCGGGAAAAATCGCCGGCGGCGTTTTCCTTGACGAAGGTGCGACCCGCGAAGGTCCTTCTTCCTGGAACGCCGCGATAAAGTCAAACTCGACGCTCATAAATACGGTTTCGAGCGATATTCTTCCTGACCTCGCGCGCAAGCGTAGTATCGCGAGCGAGACCGACCTTGATGAAGCGCTCAAGCCGGGATTTGAACCTTTGTACGCAGTACTGAGCGCGAGCGTGACTTGCTCGAACACCTTGCGGGTCTCCAGCCCAATCGCGTTCGGTTCATCGGGCTCGGGTATTGAAATAGCTCTTTCCGGCATGACAGGACCTCTTTTTGATGTCTCCGGCGGAAGGCTGATCCTGTGCGATGACCTGACTCTTTCGGGCAAGGATTCAGCGATCGAGCGTTCATATCCGCTCGTTGCGGTTTCAGGCGGCAGCCTTGCCATTTGCAATAATGCCAGGCTCATCAAAAACACAAATCGCTACGCGTCCTTGCCGGGCGGCGGCGTCTACCTCAATGGCGGTTCTGTTGCCATGTTCGGCGGTTCCATCGGTGGCACCGAGGCGTCGAACGGAAACGCAAGTCCCGCGGGCGCGGGGATTTATATCGCGAGCGGAAACTTGAGCCTCTATGCGGGTTCAATCAGCTATAACCGGATTGCGTGGACCGGCGCGTTGGGCGGCGGCGGTATTTATTCCCGTTACGGCAGCGTCTATCTCTATGGCGGCTCAATCGACCATAACGACGCAGCCGGTGCGGGAACCGAAGGCGGCGGAATACTTGCCGCGGGTGGACTCGTTAAATTCATGTCTGACTCGACTGCCCGGATTACCGCGAATGCCGCGAGTTCTGGCGGCGGTGTGTGCCTCAAGGGTGAGACCGACTTCCAGATGGCTGGCGGCGTAATCGGCGGGGATGATGCCGACGAGGGAAACCGCGCGACCGGAAACGGCGGCGGTGTTTTGGCATCTGCAGTGAACAGGGCTTTTACCATGACTGGCGGGCGGGTGTCGCATAATCGCAGCGAGGGTATCGGTGGCGGAATCGCCGTTGAGGGTTCGGCGCTTACGGTCGCGATGAGTCATTCGGCGGCGGTCACGGATAACAAGGCAGTTTTGTCCGGCGGCGGAATGTATTTTGCGAAGGCTTCGGTTTCGTCGTGCTCCGTGAGCGACTCGATCGCGATCACGGGAAACCATGTCGAGCGTGACAGGGGCCTTAGCTGTGGTGCGGGAGTGCTCATCGATTCGCTTCCCGACGTGTATGCAGAATTCCTCGGCGCACAGACCAGCCTTTCCGGCAACACCGACGCGAGCTCGCTACTCGTCGTGAACATCACAAAAATACCGTAACGGCAATCATCGAAGCCGTTACGACGGCCGCCGCTGTTGTTGCCGGCCCGGCCGCTTGTCTCCTGTCCCCGTTCCGTTTTATACTCTGCGGGGATTTGGAGTACTCGATGAATAAAACCGTATCAAGCAGCCGCGCGGGCTTTTCTTGCGCGCTTACCGTTCTTGCCGCCGCACTGTGCGTGGCATCCTTCACCTCATGCTCGTCTAAAGTCGTTGTCCGGTTCAGTTCCCTTCCGGGGCTGATTCCCGCCATTGCAAAAAGCGGATTCGAGAATCACGTTCCGTCACCGGCAGAACCCGCTGGCGGCGTTGTGTACGTGCAGACCGGATTAGCGGATACGTCGCCCGTGTATGGACCGTTTCCGGTCGAACCCGGGAAGGATCTTGTCGTTCAGGGCCTTCCGTACGGAACCTACGACCACCTTGCGCTTTTTTACGCACCGGCTCCCCTCGCACAGGCAGAAGATGCTGCAGCCGCTGGATCGAAGGGTGGCGAAAGGCGAAATACCCTGCGGACCGTTAATGTCTCCGGTCTTCCCGTAGTAGCGGGAAATGACGGGGAATTCTGGGAAAAGACCGCTTCTCCCGAGGTTGCAGGTGATATTTTTCACGACACCGGAGCTGTCGCTCTTTTTGGAAAGACGAAAATCCGCTTTTTCGGCAAGAGAGTACTCGGCGCGCGGCTCATACCGCTTTCTGCAACGGTTTTTTCGTCAGTTGACGCATCGCTTCCCCCCTGTCCGGATTCAGCGGGCAAGGTTCGAAAGCAGTTTATCAAGATTGACGGCGGAACCTCGCAGAGCCTCTATGTGATGCTGTCGAATTACCAGGATAAGGGTATCGTGTATGCGGGAACCATCGCCCTGTACGGTGGCGACGGCTCTATTCTCGACACGAAAACCTTTAACCGGCATCTTCCCGAAGACCTTCCCGAATCCGTTCTTTTCAAGCTCCCCGAATCGGGAACGGCATGGCTGTATGCTGAATACATCGCCGCCGGAGACACGAAAATCCCGCTTTTCTTTTACTGAATTTGCTACCATCTGCCTCCTCTCTTATACTTAAGAGCGGAGGCCACTCCTTGAAAACACCTACCTTCCACGCGGTTTTTGCCGTATTCGCGATAAGCGTTCTTTTCATTTCCTGCGGCCATTTTTTCGAACCCGCCTGGAAAGCTGACAGCGGTGCAACCCGATTCGCCGTTACATTGGGTTCCAGCCCTGCGGAACGCGCGCTGGTACGGGGATCCGGATTTCTGTATATAAGAACGATTGGAGGACCCTCATCCCCGACCGGCCCCTTTTACGGACCGTACCCGGTTTCATCGGGTGATACATTTATTTCGACCGAGTTGCCGGCGGGCACTTACGAAGGCATCGGTATCCTCGTCTCCTCAAGGCGGCTTGATTCGCTTACCGGTGTTTTTGCCGGACAGACGCTCACCTTCAGCGACGCGATGATGCTTCCGGACGTTCAATTTAACGAGTTTACCGACGGAAACGACGGTGATTCACCGTTCAATGCAATGCTCGACGGCTATGCTTCGGGGTATTTGATCAAGAATCCCGAACTCCGCACCGGCGTGATCAATTCCTTCGCGATAACCCTCCAGCCGATGACTTCCACGGCGTCGACCTTGAGCTTTTCGGGTTCGGGCTCGGTAAACCTTACACCACTCGTAGCCTCCGCGACAGAAAGGCGCTTTGTCAGCCTGGATGACGCGATTTCCTCGAACAATTCAACAGTACTGGCTGTTGACTGGCAAATCACCGCAGGATCGTCGCCGGTAACGCTCGGGACGGTTACTCTCTTTGACGGGGATGGAAACCAGATCATTTCCTATCCCGACGTTGGAACTCTCGCCGCTGGCGCTTCAAAATCCTTTTCCGCCGGTGTCGTTTCCGGTTGGCGTTACTATGTGTACCTCGAATACACTACCGCATCCTCCATTACGCTTACCGCCAAAACTTTAGCCGTAGAAGGGCCGGGAACCGGAAACCTCACGGTTGTCTTCAACGCTGCTTCCTGCGCCGGGAAAAAGCTTTTTTATGGCGTATATGACGCGTCGGCGCTTGGGCCGTACGGTCCTGTTGCCAATCCGGTCGCGATTGGCATGATGACTCTCGACTCCTCGGGCCATGGTGCCTCGCAGCCCTATATTCTCGGCGCGACGACACCCGCCGTTTTTCCTGCAACTCAGTCCTATCGCATCAACGCCTTCGTCGACATGAACGGGAACTATGCGATCGTTACGCAGATGTCTGAGATGTCGAAGGTCGGGGGTATTGACGGCATCACGCCACATTATGGAGACTTCTCGACCGATAATTCGGTGTCGGCAAGCGTTTCGGGCACGGGCGGCGTTCTGACCCTCGATCCGGCAGTTTTTTCGACCATGACGCGGCATGTGTACTTCGCTTCCCAGTCGGGTAGTACCTTGTCTGACGGGCAATTGATCACGACGGCCGTGGATATCGATACCGCATTGGCGCTTGCCCAAACCAACTCGCCTGCAGAGATTAAAATCGTCGATGTTGTGTATATCACGACGCCCAAGAGCATCGTCTCGGATCTCACAATAGGTGTGGCAGGCTTTTCGCGGAGACCGATTCTTTTTTCTAACGTGAGTGCGTCGATCAACGTGCAAACGGCCGGTAGCCTGCAGTTTGCGAGCGTCATTCTGGACGGGCTCAGCCTTGCACGTACGCAGGCGCCGCTCATGGTCATGGGGAATTGCAAGCTCTACAATACCGACATAAAGAATTCAACCTCGGGAGCCATGGGTGGTGCGGTTAACGTTTCGGGCACCGCGTCGCTGTATATGGAGGGTGGCTTGATTACCCTGTGTTCCGCGAGCTATGGCGGCGGTATCTATTGCTCGCCGAACAGCTCGCTTGGTATCGGACCTGGTGCGACCGTGACGGGGAATACGGCGACGATGGGCCTTGGTGGAGATGTATTCCTCGACCCGAGCACTACGTATACAAATACCGGCGGTACGGTAGGGGATCTCTATCAATGATTATGCCCGAACCGGTAATTCGGCGCAGAAAATTGTTTTGGGGCTTGTTGGGGGGTATACTGAGCAAAGGCTGATGCCGACCGGAAACGGTGCCTTTGCCCAGGAGGCTTCCATGAATAAAAAATTCGTAGTTCACTTTCTGGCCTTTTTTGTCGCCGCGACCGTTTTCTATGGTTGTGGTTTCGGCCTCACGCCTTCCTGGGAGGAGGCGGGACGGACAACAGTCTCTCTGCGTATAGCCTCCCTCGGCGTTGATTCTTCCGGCACCGTTTCGCGCGCAGTGATGCCGGGGAGCGATCATCTGTATATTCGAACGATCGGTATCGCGGGGAAAACGACGGGCGCCCTCTATGGCCCGTATACCGTCACCGCGGGCAGCGAGTTCGTTACCACCGATATTCCACCGGGAGAGTATGACCGCGTGTACGTCCTTTGCTCCGGCAAGGATCTCGAATCTGACGGCGGTACCTACCCGTTCTTTGGCGGCTCGTATTCCTTCCGTGGCCTCATGTCCCTTCCCGACGCCCAAATGGTCGAGTTTGCCTCTGAAGGTACGGACAAGTCTTCCCTCGATACCCTGCTCGACGGGATGGTTTCCTCCGGCGAAACAGATGGCGTGACGATCGTTCAGGGCAAGACGAATAGCCTTTCCCTGACCCTCATTCCGATAACCTCTGCCGGATACGAGATCAATCTTGCTACGTCCGGGAATCATCAGTTCACTGCACCTGAGCGCTCTCGTCATTTTTACCGGCTTGGCGGTATAAAGGTTTTGCTTCCGGTAACGACGGGAACCCTTTCGTGCACGCTCACCGCGGCTTCCGGTTCCACTGTTTCCGCCGTGGCATTTTTTTCATCGACCGGCGAAGAGATACCCGTGACCCAAAGCGGCACCGACCTTGAAACGGGACTTACCTGGACGATTGCGACCGCCGACGTCGCGCGCCTTGCCGACGCCGACGGAAATGTCGAGCTCTTTCAATATTTGGACTGCACGGGCGAGGCCAGTGCAACCTATGAGAATACGGTGAGTGAGACAAAAATAGCGATAGACGGGGAAGCTACATCTGCCTGGCAGGGGCATAAAGTTCTTCTCGCGATCTATGACGAAAGCGCCGTGACAAGCGTTGCCGCCGGAGCCGCATTGATCGATCAGGTTCCCGTCGCGAATGTGTTCATTGATTTGGATCCGACGACTGGAGACGGATCGCGTACGATTTCCAGGCAAGTGTTGCAGACAGGAAAGAAATACTACCTGTCCGCGCAGGTCGATTCGACGAATCATTACGCGTCGCTTACGAGTTTTGCCTCAAAGGATCTCGCGACTCTTATACCGTATCGCGGTGACTATACGCTCAATGGCGACACGGCGCTGAATCCGCAGGGAGTCTATACACTTGTACCCTTTACCGCCGGATCATCCGAGACTCTCTCTTCATCGGACTTTTCGGAGTATACCAGTTACGTAATGTTCGTCTCAAGAGATGGCTACTATATGAACGATGGTAGCGATTATTCTTTGCCGACGACGCTGTATGGAGCGCTGTCCTATCATGCATCCTTACGGCCTGCGCAAATTTACATTACCGACGACATCGAGGCGCTATCAAGCCAAACGGTAAGCGGGAATGTGACCATACAGTCGTATGGAAGCACGATTTTTTCGCTTTCCTCCGGGTCGTTAACCGGGAGTAGCTTTTTCATGGTTTCCGGGAACCTTGAGTTCAATCGCGTGACGATCAATTGTTTTTTCGCGGGATGCCCCGCAGCGCCCTTACTGGAAGTGAATAGCGCGGCAACGCTTTCCTTGGGATCGGGTGCGACGCTGATCGGCACAGGTTCAACCACCGCTATCTCTGACGGAGGCGGTATATTCGTCGGGACTGGCGGCGCCTTGACTATGTGGGGGTCGACTATTAAGGACTGCTATACCAGCGCATCCGGTTTCGGAGGGGCTGTGTTTATCGATGCGAATTCTTACGCTCAAAACGTTATTGGGCCGGGTGTTCGATTCGAAGGTAATCAAGCGTCGCAGGGAGGCGCCATATATGTTAACACTTCGAGTACTGTCATTTTGATATCCTCCTTGTTTTTGAACAATAGGACGCAAATGGCCGGGAATGGAGTGATCTGCACTGATGGTAACGTCTCCGCAAAAAATCTTATTTTTCAGACTAATGCGTCGGATTACGAGCATGTTGAAAAAACATATGGACACTGGATTGATAGTCCGTAATTTACCCTGAAAGATGCCGAACGACCGATGGGCGGTATCACCGTCGGTCGGACTCCCTGTTTCAGGCGGCGATTTGGCTTGCTCCCTTCGGGCATTTCCGGTAAAATAGCCCTCTATGGAATTTACGCAAGAAAACATCGACGCGCTCTCGGTTAACGAGGTCGCGATTCTCAAGAAGATCGCCGGCGAGCTGAAGATTCAGAGCGCCCAGGTTTCAGCGGTCGTCTCGCTCGTCGCCGAGGGATGCACGGTTCCCTTCATTTCGCGGTACCGCAAGGAAAAGCACGGCTCGCTCGACGAAGTGCAGGTGCGCGACTGCGACCACCTTTTCAAAAGCTACCAGAACCTCGAGACGAGACGCATCGAGATCGTCAAGGGAATATTCGCCCAGGGAAAACTTTCCGAGGGCCTTTATAATAACGTCATGAACGCGCAGACGCTCGCGGAGCTCGAAGATCTTTGGGCGCCCTTCAAAAAGAAAAAGAAAACGCGCGGCATGCTCGCGATCGAGCGAGGCCTCGAACCGCTCGCCGACCTCATGGAAAAGGAAGCCAAAGCCGCGGTCGAAGCCGCTGCCCCGTCCTACGTCAAGACCGATGCGGAGAACGCGGAGCTTTCCGTCGGTTCCGCCGAAGAGGCGATTCAGGGCGCGATGGACATCATCGCCGAACGCGTCGCGCAGGATCCCGGAAACCGCGCGGACGTCCGCTCGTATTACATGAAAAGCGGCCAGTTCGTCGTGACCGGCGTCGGCGACGAAGCCGCGCAGAAAACCTCCGTATACCAGATGTACTGGGACTATAAGGAACCGCTCAATCAGATCAAGCCGCACCGCGTGCTCGCGATTAACCGCGGCGAGCGGGACAAGGCTCTCGACGTAAAGATCGACGTTGACGTTGATGGCGCCATCGAGATGCTCGAGCGTAAATACTCGATAAGCAACTCCTGGCATAAAGAAGCGATCGCTGACGGACTCGTGCGCCTTCTTTCTCCCGCGGTCGTGCGCGAGATCCGCACTGACCTTTCCGATTCCGCCGACGATCACGGCATCGGCGTGTTCAGCGAGAACCTCAAGAACCTCCTGATGCAGCAGCCGATCAAGGGCACGCGCATCCTTGGCGTTGACCCCGGTATCCGCACGGGAACAAAGTGCGCCGGGCTCGACTCAACCGGCAAGTTCCTCGGCTCTTTCGTCATCTACAATCACAAGCCGGCAGAGGCCGAGGCCGCCATCCTCAAGGCGATCAAGGATTACGACGTTCAGCTTGTCGCGATCGGAAACGGAACCGGAACGCGCGAGGTGCAGGAAGTGGTCTCGAAGGTGATTAACGAGTACTGCCCGAACGTGCTCTATACGGTCGTCGACGAAGACGGCGCTTCGGTGTATTCCGCAAGCGACATCGCGCGCGAGGAATTTCCCGAGCTTGACCTGACGATCCGCGGAGCAATCTCCATTGGCCGCCGCCTCCAGGATCCGCTCGCCGAGCTCGTCAAGATCGACCCGAAGTCGATCGGCGTAGGTCTCTATCAGCACGACGTCAACCAGAAAAAACTTTCCGAGACGCTCGACGAAGTCGTCGGCTCGGTCGTCAACAACGTCGGCGTCAATCTCAACACCGCGAGTTTCAGCCTTCTCAAGTACGTGTCCGGCATCAACGGTACGCTCGCGAAGAAGATCGTCGCGTTCCGCGAGTCGACGGGCAAGATCACGAGCCGCGAGGACCTCATGAAGGTTCCGGGCATGGGACCGAAGAGCTTCGAGCAGTGCGCGGGCTTTCTTAAAATTCCGGAGAGCGCTGACCCGCTCGACAATAGCTGGGTTCATCCGGAAAATTACGGGGCGGCGCGCGTCGTGTACGAGATCGTGCAGTCAAAGGCCGACGTTACCCGCGAGACAAGAACCGAGATCAAGGAAAAATTCTCGCTCGGCGACCAGACGGTCAGCGATATCATCGAGGAGCTCAAGAAGCCGAACCTCGATCCCCGCGAAGGGTACCCGAAGCCCATCATGCAAAAGGGCGTCCTCTCGTTCGAGGATCTAAAGGAAGGAATGATCGTAACCGGCAAGATAAAGAACGTCGTCGACTTCGGCGCGTTCGTTGACCTTGGCCTCAAGGAAACCGCGCTCCTCCATCTTTCGGAGATGAGCGATCATTTTGTGAAGGATCCGATGGACGTCGTGAAAGTTGGCGACGTGAAGGAATGCCGCATCATCGGCCTCGACGTTGACCGCAGGCGAATCAGCCTTTCGTGCAAGACCCCGTCAGCGAGCCGCTCGGGCGGACAAGCGTCCGCGCCTCATGGAGCACGCGATGCGCAGGACGGTTCGCATGGCGCCGCGCACGGAGCCGCACCCGGCGCACGCCGCGTCGTCGTCGCGAAAAAGGCGGACGGCTCTCCGGCCGGACGCGACAGTCGCGATGGGCGCGACGCACGCGATACGCGCGGACAATCGGGAGCCCCGAGTCGCGGCGGCTATCAGGGTGGCCAGAAGCAGGGCGGTCGGACCGAGCGCGAGGATGACGGCATGACCTACAATCCCTTCGCGGCCCTCCTCAAGGACCGGAAGTAACGATGGCTTCGCGAGGCGCGGGAGGATCATCCCGCGGCGCGGCGCGCGAGAAGCCCTCGCGTGACGCGCGCGAGGCGTTCCCGTATCCGCCGCACGAACTCCTTGAAAAGGGTTTGCGCGAGATTGGCCTTCCGGCCACGGACGGAGCGTTCTCGCCGCTTCGCGTCCGTCCGCTTGACGAGACGATTCGCCTTGTCGAGCGGTATATTCGCGAGCTTGAACTTTTTAACGCGGTTTTCGATCTCGTTGGCGCCGAAAGCGGCAGCGAGCGGGGACGGGCCGATCTCGTCGTCCGTCACATTCTCGATAGCCTTTCTCCCTGGAAAGAAATTGCGCGGGAACTGGTTTCCCGCGGCGCGGCAAGAGCCTCTTGTGTCGTGGAGTCATCCGGCTCCACAGGCTCCACAGGCTCCGCCGACGCCTCAGGCCCGGTTGTTGTCAACGGTTCAGCCGGCAGCCTTCTTCCGGTCGAGCTTGCCGACGTTGGCTCGGGCGCGGGCTTCCCGGGGATACCGCTTGCGATTCTTTTTCCGAATGTTCACGTGACCCTGATCGAACGGATGAGCAAGCGTTGCTCGTTTCTCGAGAACTGCGTCGCGATTCTTTCCCTTTCGAACGTGACCGTGCTCAATTCGGAGCTAGAGAGCGCGGAAGGCGGCAAGTATGACGTCGTCGCTTTTCGCGCCTTTCGTCCGCTTGACCGCGCGATGGTCCGCTCCCTCCTTTCCCTTGTGCGGCCTCGAGCGGAAGAGAGCTCTAAAAAAACCGGTGGTTGCCTTGCGGCCTGGAAGGCGCGCGCGGAGAAAATTCGCGAGGAGATGGCCGGGATCGCGGACTCTGTCGGGTATTGGGAAGCGCGTCCGCTTGCCGTCCCGTTTCTCGCTCACGAAGAGCGGAACCTCGTAATAATAGAAAAGTAGGGGAGATCGGCCCGCGACTCAGGGCCTCACCTGATTGCGTCCCTCCGGTGAGGGCGCTTTTTGTTAAATCTTGAGCGATATGCCGGAATCGACTGCGTTCAGGATTTTATTCAGGCGGTCCTTGTCAAAAAGGTCGATTGGCCTGCCTTCGGTAAACCTTCTCGATTCTTCCGAAAATATCCCCGCCGAAAGGCATATTCCCTTGCCGGCCTTGAGGTCCTTGATGCGCCCGTGGAAATCGCGGAGCAAAAGCTCCCCGACGGTTCCTTGCGAGCGGAAAAAACGGAAGATGACGATGTCGGACCATTTCGGCGTGTCGATCTCGGCGACGACGTCCGAGTAGTCGGCGAAGACCGAGATGTCGGTGATTTTGACCTTGGCGCCGGGGAAAAACTGGATAACGATTTTTCTGCACAGCGTTACGAATTCGCTTTGCACGGCCATCAGGTAGGTTTGCAGGTTTTTATTCTGGTTGAGTTCCTGGTAGCGAACGATGAGCGAGGGGACGTCCTTGTATCCGGGCGTGAGGCGCTGTATTTCCTTGAGGGTTGTGAGCGCGCGCGAAAGATCCTGCGCCTTGATCAGGGTGAGCGCGAGCTTGTAGCGGATATCGGTCGCTATTTCCGGCGGGATGTTCTCGTGCTTGAGCCCGATGTCGAAGTCGACGATGGCTTTATCGTGCTGGTTTGTCTGTGCGTGAATAATGCCCGCGTAGAGAGCGGACTGGGGACCGAGCGCCGGGTCGGGGCGGAGGTGGGTAAAAATCTTGAGCGCGCGGTCGATCGCTCCCGATTCGAAAAGGCATTCGGCCATCGCGAACAGCGCTTCCTTGTCGTCCGGCTGGAGGTCGAGAGCTTTCTTCAGGTAGGCGAGGGCGTCCCGGTACCGGTGCGCCTTGTGGAGGCTGAATCCCATATACCGCTGTGCGAGGACGTTTTCGGTATCCTGGAGCAGCGATTGCTTGAGCAGGGGAATCGCCTTGTCGTAATCCTTCTGGAGATAGCAAATGTAGCCGAGGTTGTAGTTTACCTCGAAATGATCCGGTTTGATCTTGCGTGCGAGGAGAAATCCCTTGATGGCTTCCTGGAGACGGTTTGTCTTGACCGCGGAGACGCCAAAGCGGAGGGAGCATTCGAATTCGTCGAGTTTCGGGTTGGAAGGGGCAAGATCGATGAGAACCTCGTAAGCCGCGTAGGCTTTTTCCCATTCCTGTTCCTGATAATAGAGTCCACCCATCGCGGTGAGTCCCTCGGGGTCGCGCGGGTTCTGCGCAAGCCGTTTGGTCGCTTCGCGAATGATGCTCGAACGGTCGCGTTTTCGCGCCTGTCGGGGTTTCGCCGCGTCGCGCTTTCTCCCGAGAAACGAGAGCCCGAGAACCGCGAAAAGCATGATGAGCGCGACGATCACGATGGTGAAACTTGAATTCATATATAGTACATTATGATCCGAGGTTTGGAGCCTGTCAACTTCAACATTGACAAGGGTATTCGTTGCGTACTAGATTATTAGGTAGATTGTTCACGAGAGGTATATCATGGCAACCGCTTCGATCGGTATTAAACTCGCAGACAGCAAGTTCTTTCCGGTTCTTGACGAGGGAATTTCCGCAAGCAAGATACTGGAACTGACGACGGTCCGCGATAACCAGTCGAGCGTCCAGATTAACCTGTTCAGGAGCGAAACCGGGACGATTGACGACGCGACCTACGTCGGCACGCTCATTATCGAGGATATCGCGCCCCGAAAGACGGGAGATCCCACCATCGAGCTCACGCTTTCCCTCGACGATCTCAATGAACTTTCCGCGGAAGCCGTTGACCTTGACTCCGGCACGCGCCAGGTTCTGACCGTTTCCCTCGAAACCCTCGAGAGCGAATCGCTCTATAATCTTCCAGATTTCGATCTCACCCCGATCGATACGACTTTTCACCTTGGCGATGACCCGGAACATGAGAATCTTGTCATCCAGGGAGTTATTCCGGGTAACGCTCCCGAAGGATTGTACGAAATGCATGACGAAGAAGAAAAAAAGGGCGGAATATTCATGCCCGCATGGCTTTGCGTTCTGATTCTCGTGATCGGCGTCGCGGCGCTTGCCCTCGCGCTCCTGGTTTCTGCCCGGACGCTGCTCGCGGACCGCTCGGCTCCTCCCGCGGCCCCCGCCGTCGAGGCACCTGCCGTTCCCGCCGTTGAGCCCACGCCCGAACCGGTCGTGACCGAACCCGCGACCCCGCCCCCCGCCGAAACTCCCGCTGCCGAAACCCCGGCCGCGACCGTCGTCGAGGAACCCGCGGCTCCCGTTCAGCCCGAACCGGCTCCCGAAGCGAAGGAAACCAAACTCAAGCTTAAATGGGGCGACACCCTTTGGGATATCTCGGAGGCATATTACAAGACTCCCTGGCTCTATTCAAAGATTGCCAAGTTCAACAAGATTAAAAACCCGAACCTGATCATTGCCGGCACTTACATCAACATCCCGCCGAAATGACGGGAAACCCGGTATCCGGACCATCTGGTCCGGAGCCGGTCTTTTCGCGATAACACTCCTTTTATTTTTATCCTCATGCAACAATGCCTCCCTGTGGGGGCAGTCGCACGCCGATATCATGGCGTCTCTCGCCGCGCGCGACTATTCCTTTCTTGACGGAATAGACGTGTCCCGCTATGGAGAAGTGCTCGATGCGGGAGAAGGCGCGCCTTTTTACGTCGGTCTTCATCTCGCGGGCGCGGGTAAGGCGGCAGAAGCCCGCGGTATGTTTACCCTTGGCGCGAAAAAGTGCGAGGAGCCCTGGAGAACCCTGTGCCTTGAGGAACTGACGAAGACGGGAAGCGCGGAGGAGCGGCTCGAGACCGTCCGGTTTCTTATCCACGAGCGGGAAAACGCGCTTTCGGACAGGGACGCGCGAGCCAGGCGGCCGAAAAAAGGCTCAGCCAAAGCGGATACTCCTATGGTCGTGGATAATTCTGATACCGAGCGCGCGATCGGGGCACTCAAGGATCTGGAGACCGAGCTTTCCCTCGAAACGGGATCCTATGACCGAGCGTCTGTCGATGTGCGGCTTTGGTTTTATTCACGACCGATGACCCGCGCCCTGACGGAACTCGTTTCGTCGCTACCAGAAGGGCTCCCGGCAGAATTTTACGGAATTGCCGCCACGCGCGCCTCGGTCTACCGGCGCGAGTACGGGTCTGCCTGGGCTGCCGCGAAAGGAATCCTCAAGGCGGGAACGAAAGACGCGCTCTATCGGCCCGTGCTCTCCGATTTATGCAAGGCTGCCCTCTATGGCTCAAGCGACCCTGCCTCGGCCGCCGAATTCCTCGATACACTGAGAACCGGAGCGAGCGGAACCGGCGAGGCTGCAGCATCCGCCGCGCCCGCAGCGTCCGCCGCGCCCGCAGCGTCCGCCGTGCCTGACGCGCCATATCTGCTCGCCTTTTATTCCGCGCGCCTGTATGACGCGGCAGCGGACCGGCGAATCGCCGCCGCCGCCCAGTCGAAAGTCTCAGGCGCCAGGGCAAAGGCCGCCGTGGCCGCGAAAGCGCTCCGCGCGGCAGCTACCGAGCGATTCGAGATCGCGTATGCGCTTGCCGTGACCGGGACGGATCGCGATACCGCCTTGTGGTATCTTCTCAAAGACGCCGCCTTGACGGGCACGACCACCGCGGGGGTGACGGCATTTCTGGAAAAGACGGTATACTGCGCTTCACGCTGGGAAAATCCCGAATTCTTTTCGGATATTCTCGACGAGTTCATCGTCGCGCGGGTTGCCGCTCGCGACCTCGATACGCTCGCGCGGCTTTACCACGCCCTTTCGGGCAGCGCGGAAAACGAGACATTTGCCCGCGTCGCGTATCTCGCCGCAAGATCCGGAAAGCTTGACGAGGCGCAAAAAACCGAGGCCTTACGCTCCGCCTTCGAGGGCGATCATGCGTCGCTCTACTACCGGGCAATGGCAGCCGAGGCCCTAGATATCCCGATCGGGGATTCCGCGTCCTTGTACCGCGCGCGAAAGGTGGCTTTGCAGAAGCCGCTGGATGCGGAAGAGGCGGAAAAAGTTCTTTCGGGTTTTATCGATTTCAAGCTTCCCGAGCTCGTGTATCCCGAGGCCCAGGCCCGGTATCCCGGCCTTCCGCTCAAGCTTGCCCAAAGACTTGCCGGTCGCCTTGAAGCCGAAGGGGAATGGGCGAGCGGTATCCGGTTAATGGCTTTCTCGTTCCATGAATCTCCCGAGCCGATAACCGACGCGGATCTCGCATTGATCTATCCGCGACCCTGGCTTCCCGAAGTTGCGGCTGCGGCAAAGCAGTACGGCCTTCCTGATTATCTTCTGTACGCCATGATCCGGAGCGAGAGCCTTTTTTCGCCTGGCGTGCATTCGAGTGCGGGAGCTATCGGCCTTACCCAGCTCATGAAACCGACCGCGGGTGAAATCGCCTGGCGGCTTAAAGCTTCCGAGTATGACCTTGCGGATCCGGCGACGAATATCACGTTCGGCGCCTACTACCTTTCCGAGATGATCAGGCGGATGGACGGCCGCGCGCTGCCGGCTCTCTTTGCCTACAACGCAGGGATTACCCGGGTGCGCGCCTGGCAGAAGAATGCCGCCGGGCTATCGGATGACCTTTTCCTTGAAAGCCTTCCGTACGCCGAGACCCGGGAATACGGCAGAAAGGTGCTTGCGGCCGCGGCGGTTTACGGCTATCTTTACTACCAAAAATCGCCCGGACAGGTCGTCCGGGAACTATTCTGACCGAGGAGTCCCTTCATGACCATTATCCAGTCAATTATCCTGGGAGCGATTCAGGGCTTTGCCGAATTCCTTCCCATTTCGAGTTCCGGCCATCTCGCGATCGCGTCGTATTTCCTCGGCCAGGACGCGGTTCCGCTGCTTTTTGACGTAATGCTCCATCTCGCGACCTTAGCCGCGGTGCTGCTCGTCTACCGCGCGCGCATTGTGGAGCTCCTTCTCGTCTGCTTTCGCGTCGTTACCCGCCGATCGGGTGAAGCCGACCGCGCTGATCGCGGCCTGATTCTTGCAATCATCGTCGCGACGGCGATTACGGGCGTAATCGGTTTCGCGCTCAAGGACGTCGTCGAGGGCCTCAGTCCCTTCTGGATTTCGTGCTGTCTCGTCGTGACCGGTATTCTCCTCCTTGTATCAAGCCGCTGGCAGCCGAAAAAGAAGGTTTCGTCGCCCGGCCTCGTGCAGGGGGTGATCGTCGGTATCGCGCAGGGAATCGGCGTTACGCCGGGAATCTCCCGCTCCGGCATCACGATCTCGGCGTCTCTCGTTTCCGGGGTGGAACGGAAGGCAGCGGGCGAGTTTTCTTTCCTTCTTTCGATTCCCGCAATCCTCGCGGCATTTATCCTCGAGTTCAAAGATGCCGATACTCTAGCGGGGACCGTTCATCCGGTTCCGTTGGCCTTTGGCATGCTCGCCGCGTTTGTGGTCGGGTATTTCGCGCTGAAGTTCCTTATCGGGCTGATCAATCGGGGCAAGCTGGGATGGTTTGCGCTCTATCTGATCCCCGTCGGAACGGCGCTCGCCGCGTATTTCGCGTTTGCCTGAGGCCCTATCCGCATCTTTGGGGAGTTTGACGATGGCTATGGATGTTTCTACGGAAAGACGGCGGATCGGCACGTTTGTGGCCGGCGCACTGGTATTTCTCGCCGCCTCTTTTTTGGGCGTCTCGCTTCTCCTCGGAGTATTCTCCCTCGGAACCGCCCGCTCAAATCTGGCCGTTCCGGGACTCATCCTTCTTTCCGCGTACGGATTTTCGTCCGCACTGGTTCCCTGTTTTCTGCTCGTCGCGTCGATCCTGCTTCTCATTCCCGGATGGTCGCTCCGCCCCGCGGTGCTGCTTTCCGGCTCGTTTATTCCCTTCTTTACCGTCGCAGGCGGCGAACGGCTCATCCGGCATCTTTCGACCTCCCTTTCGGGTTCTCCGACTCTCGGCGTAATCATTCCGGGACTCGTGGTCTCGATCGCGCTTGCCCTGCTGGTTGAGTATCTCCTCCTTCTTTTTGCATCCGACTATATCGCCGCGCGCATGGGCTCTTCCGTGCCGCTTGCACATGAGCGTGAGAGCGAGAGTGCCACCGACAACGCAGACAGCACCGATTTTGCAGGTGCCTCCGATTTTGCGGACGAGTCACGCGATGGCGTGGGTGCCGAACCGACTGAACATTCGCTGGACGAAGTAATCGATCGCGCCATTGTGGCATCGCCTGAAGCACTAGAGGCCGAGGTGCCGGAAGCGATAGCCGACGAGGTGCCGGAAGAAACAGCAGAGCGCGTACCGGTGACTTCATGCGACGCGCAAGGATGCTTTACTTCATCGCCTGTCTCAAAGACTTCCGGTGTGCCGGGGGCGGACAAAGTCTATGTTGATTTCGAAAAAATGCGCGCACCCTTCGACCTTCCCGTTCTGGAAAACTGGGTTGAGCCCGGTGACGGAAATACCGGTATCGATGGTATTGACGGAGCCGATGGCATGATGGATTCGGACCCGGGCGAAGCCTACGAGACTGATCGGGTCATTCAGGCGATTGATTCTGATCTTGCCTCACGGGATGCGTTCGAGCTCGAGAAAAAGGCGTTCAACGAGGACTCTTTTTCTGATTGTACGGACTCGATTGAACCGCTTGCGGAAGAAATCATCGAGGACGATATAATCGACGAGCTTCTTGAAGGGGACGCCCACGATGAGCTTGCTGACGTTGACGAAGTAGTTGATCCTGATGAACTGATTGACGCTGATGAACTGGTTGACGCCGAAGTTGACGCGTACCTTCCGGAAGAAAGAGGCGCCGGGGCCATCGCGGTTCCCCTTGATTCGGAGCTTCCTCCCGTCGTGACCGTTCCGCCTCATTCGCACACCGCGAGTTCAGGCCTTGATCCCGCCCTTTCGGATACTCCGGGAGGCGCGATCGGTGTCGCCGCGAAACTCTTCAAGAAAAAATCGCGCGTCGCCTACAGCGTCCCTTACGATATCCTCAACACCTATCCCGACGGCGAATACTGGATTGTTGACGACACGACGCGCCGCGCGGCCGCAGCGCTCAAGGATACCCTGAATGAATTCCGGATCGAGGCCGACGTGACCGGCATACGCAAAGGTCCGGTCATTACCATGTTCGAGATTCTTCCTGCACCGGGCGTAAAGCTTTCAAAGATCGTCGGCCTCCAGGACAACATCGCGCTCCGCCTCGCGGCCTCGAGCGTGCGAATCGTCGCGCCCATTCCGGGCAAGCACGCGGTCGGCATAGAAGTGCCGAACCAGAAGCGCGCGATCGTGAGTTTCCGCGAGCTCATCGAGACCGACACTCCCGCCGCGAAAAAAATGGAAATCCCCGTCGTACTCGGGAAGGACATTACCGGCGAGGCTCAGCTTCTCGATCTCGCGTCGACGCCGCACCTTTTGATTGCGGGCTCAACCGGTTCCGGAAAATCCGTGTGCGTCAACTCGATCATCCTTTCGATTCTCTACAAGCGCTCTCCCGAGGACGTAAAGCTCATCCTCATAGACCCGAAGATCGTCGAGCTCAAACTCTATAACGACATCGCGCATCTGCTCGCGCCGGTCATCACCGAGCCGAAGAAAGCGTTCCAGTCGCTCCAGTACTGTCTGTGCGAGATGGAGCGGCGCTACGCGCTCCTCGACGGCATGGGAGTGCGCGACATCAAGAGTTACAACCGGCGCATCAAGGAACGGAACATCGCGACCGAGAAGATCCCGTACCTCGTCGTCATCATCGACGAGTTCGCCGACCTCATGGCGACGACCGGCAAGGAACTCGAGTCTACCGTCGCCCGGCTGTGCGCGATGAGCCGCGCCGTCGGAATCCACCTCGTGCTCGCAACCCAGAGGCCGTCGATCGACGTGATTACCGGACTCATCAAGGCAAACATCCCGACGCGCATCGCGTTCATGGTAGCGTCGAAAATGGACAGCCGCATCATCATCGATCAAGTCGGCGCGGAGAAACTTCTCGGAAAGGGAGACATGCTCTACTCGAGCGCGACCGATCCCTTCCCCGTGCGTATCCAGGGTGCGTACGTTTCCGAAGAAGAAGTCGAACGCGTCGTTGAACACGTCAAGACGCTCGGTGATCCCGAGTACATCGACGAGGAAATATTCGTCGAGGATGATGACGACTCCAGTGTCGAGGCTTCGCTTTTCTCCGATGGAGAAGATCCGCTCTATGAAAAGGCGCTCGAGATCGTGTTGCTCGCGGGAAAGGCGTCGGCTTCGTACATCCAGAGAAAGCTCAAGATCGGCTACAACCGCGCGGCTCGCCTCGTCGAGGACATGGAAGCGCGCGGCATCGTGGGACCCGCGAACGGATCAAAACCGCGGGATGTCATGCATCGTCCGAACTAGAAAAAGTGCAGTAAACGCTCTTTTGCTCTTGCTATTGATTTAATAGCGTGCTATAAAATCAGTAGCGCTACTGAAAAAGTAGCAAAGGAGCAAGCAATGCCGGTAATCAATGTCGCAATGCACAAAGTTGGCGAGGAAATGAAAACAACGCTGATCCGCGAGCTGACGAACGTCGCCGCGGAGGTCACCAAGATCCCGCTCGACCGGTTCACGATTCTTATCGATGAATTCGATGACGAAAACATCGGATGCGCCGGAAAGACGCTGAAGGAGCTCAAGGCTTCCCGCTGAGCAGTCGTTATTGTCAGAACCGGGCCCGCCCATGACGGGCTCGGCCCGCTTTTCCAAACGGCCGCTTCCGGGCTAGTATACCGCCATGTCACTTCCAAAACCCGGAACTAAAGTCAGGGGTTCCGACTCCGGCTCCCCGATGAACGCTCTCTTTGACCTCCTGGGCCGCCGCTGGGCGCTCGGCGTTTTGTGGAACCTCGGCTCGGGACCCGCCACGTTTCGCGACTTGCAGGAACGATGCGGAAGCGTATCGCCGTCCATTCTCAACAGTCGTATCAAAGATTTACGGGAAGCCGGCATCATCGAGCGGACAGACGACGGGTACGCGCTCACGAAGCGCGGCCGGGAACTTCGCGAGATCGTCGTGCCGATCGGCAAATGGGCGATTGGCTGGTCGGAGGAAGTATTCCAGTATTTAAAGCCGGGAAGGGAACACGTGCTGAACGACTCGTTCAAGGCCGACGAGCAGTGAGCGAGCGGTAGCCCCGCTCGCGCGATCAGTTGAACAGAATGACTTCTCCGCCTTTTTCTTCTTCCTTTTGGTGTTTCTCGATAGTCTTTTTCCAGTAGCCGCGTTCTTCTTTTTCGACGAGGAATGTGGACGCTTTTTTCACAAAGCGCCGGTAGACCGTGTAGGTGTCGGTTCTGAACCGGATCACCCGCCCGAGCTCGCCGCCGAGATCTTCCGACTCAAGCGGGATTCCTTCGGTTTTCAGGAATTCGCGGATAAACCGTTCGTTGACGCCGCCGACGCAGTTGAAGTTGTTTTTCGCCAGAGTCTCAAGCACCTGTCCTCCGCCGAACGCCTTTGCCCTGAGCCGTCTCTTGTCCGCACCGAGATGGATCATCGCGTTGATCAGCATTTCCATTGACTGAACCCCATACCGTCCGGCTTCCGTGAGGTTAACGGGCATTTCGCGGGCGTAGCGCCGGTTCGCGAGGAGAAAGTGGTTCATGCCGGAGACTTTTGCGACGGGATCCCACAGGCATGCCGCGACGCAGGAGCCAAGAAGCGTGGAGATGACGCATACGTCTTTGGTCGCGAATTGCTCTCCCGGATTGAGGGATACTTTCGGCATTACGGGTATTTGCGGGAAATCCTTGAACATACCTATAAGCATAGTGGGTGCGATACGGATTGTGCAAGCAAATAGTCGGACAGACGGATGAAAAAACTGCTTGCGTTCGCTTTTTCCCCGTGTGTCCGTGCGGTAACTAAATAAAGAACCTGAGGTCCCGGTGATTTACCATGTCCCATCGTTTCGCGATGAGGTAGGTGCCGAAGATCGCGGTGAGCGTATCGATCGCGGCTGCGACCGAGCCGATGAAGAACGCGGCCGGTTTGAGGATAAGGTAACCTGCCTCGAAGCCGCGACCGTAGACGGCGCAGACGGTCGCGAGCGCAATGTAGGCTCCACCGGCCGGAAAGCGGCCGAGGAAGAAGGAAAGAAGAATCGCCATGCCGATGAGCCAGAGCATGTCCGAGGCTGCGATACCGAGACTTGAATACGACTTGAGGATGACGATGAAACTCACGGTGACGACGAGCGCGGTGCCGCCCCTGCCGAAGATCGAAAAGATCGGCATGGTTACCGACGAGATGCGCCTGCGCACTCCGAGGCTTTCGTTCGCGTGGCGGAGGCTGACGGGAAGCGTCATGTTTGAATCGCCCGAGAAGAAGGCTGCGAGCACGGGTCCGAGGGAGGCGTAGAGCACGCGGTACGGGTTGATCTTTCCGCACACGGAGCGAAGGATCGCGGGGTACACGACGAGGGCGAGAAACAGCAGGTCGAACACGAGGAGCAGCATGAAGTCGATGAAGACCTTCGAGGCGATCATCGCGTGGAACTGGATGAGCCAGTACACGGAAATCGCGATCATGCCAAAGGCGAGAACGTCGACGAAGAACGACATGACCGCATACGAGACGCGGGACAGCGAGTCAAAAAGGGTGAGCGTCGCTTTTGCGTCGTCACGGTCGACCGCGCAACCGACTCCGGCGAAGGCGCCGAAAACGCAGAGCGGCAGGATGAACAGTCCGTTCGTGAACGTCTCGAAGGCGCTCGAGGGGAAAAGCTGGCGGAATGATTCCATTATGCCGAGCTTTCCGGTCTCGCTCGCGCCTTCGACGAATATCGGTATGCGCGAGGGATTGCGGATTAAAACCGTAATGAGGCCGGTGACGGCAAGGAGAATCGCTGTTATAATGATAATTCCGGCAGTGATCGAGCCGAGCTTGAAAAGGGTCTTGCTCTCACGGAGCTCGTAGACGCCGATGGTAAAGCTGAAGAAAACGACCGGATACAGGGCGTAGCGCCCAAACTGGATCGCGATATCCGAAAGGTATTTGGTTATTTCGCTGTAAGCCGCGTTTTGGTGCGGGGCTACGAGGGCAAACGCAATGCCGACGAGGATTCCCGCGAGGTATTTGATCCAAATTTTCATGGGTCTAGGATACCGGATGCTCCGGTTCCCGTCAATCGGAAGGTGCTGATGTCCCCTTTGTTTTGCTTTAATACCGTCGTTCCCGCAGGCATTCTCGCCATTCTGGCGGTGGTGAATTTCTACTTCCGCAAGGAACGCTCGATTCATTTACGCCTTTCCGCGACGGGAATTGCGGTCACCTTGTCCATCCTCTGCTACTCTGCCGTTCCCCTGGGCTTTTGCGAGTGGACTGATTTCTGGATCGGCCTGACGTCCCTTTTTTGCTGGCTGTCCGGTCTCCTGTATCTTTCCTTTCTGGTCGAGATGACCTCCGTTCGCCGTTCGCCCCTGTTTCCCTTTTCATATGCCATCCCGATCGCGCTCGCCGCAGTGTCTGTTGCCGTACCGCGGCCCGTGGGGCTTGCCGTTATGGCCGGGCTTGGCGTCGCAATTTGTTCCGTTCTTTCCTTGAAATTCCTTATCGCGTGGATTCGCGCTGCGACCGACGAGCGCGCGCGGCGCGACGGTGAGTGGACTCTGATGGTTTTCGCGGCTTTCGGCGCAGGACTTATCGTGTCTTTTTTTCACACGATGACCGGCGTGTTCTGGCTTCTCGCGCTTTGGTACTCGGTCATTCACATCGTCGTCAACTATCTCAATATATTCACGCAGCTGACGAATCTCGAGAATCAGCTGATCATCGATAACGTCTTCGATCTCGTCATGATTCTTGACGCGCAGGGGCGCGTCGTAAGGCTGAACCGGAGGGGTTTTCAGCTTACGGGCTTTTCCCCGAACGCGGTGAGCGGTAACGGGATCGAGCACATCGTCATTCACGGAGAGCTTTCCTCGCGTACCCGAAAGGAATGGCTTGAGAGGCACGCATGGCGCGACAGCGGCTCGGGCGCCGGGCGCACGCCGTCGATCGACGCGTTTATCGCGACGATTACGCGCGAGGAAATTCCGGTTGACCTCAGGATCGTGTGTCTTGCCGACCTCGAGCGGGTTACCACGGGATACATCGTTTCCGCGACCGATCTCCGGATAACGCGGCAGCTCATCAAGGAAATATCGGACCGGGAATACGCGACGCGCGACCTTGCGCTTTCCGAAAGCAAATTCTCGCGCATGTTCATTTTTAATCCGACGGGCATTCTGATCGTCGATCTCGAGCGTATCGCGATCACCGATGCGAATCCCGCGATCGAGGAATTGCTCGACCGGGAGTCGAGCTCGCTCGTCGGCATGAAGCTCGCCGACATCGGGTTCGAGATGGAGGAAATGCCCTTCGATTCCTTCCTCGAAAAAATTCGCGTCGACGGTACCGTTCCGGAATTCGACGCGAGCGTGCGCGTCGGCCCGGGTGTGATAAAAAAGTGCAGGCTGTCCGCGGTATCGTTCGACCTTAACCGGACCAGGCGTATGCTTCTTTCGGTCGCAGACGTCACCGCGCAGGACGAGCTCCGCGAAGCGCTCACGAGAAAGCAAAAGGTCGAGACGATCGGCATTCTCGCCGGTGGCATCGCGCACGACTTCAACAACATCCTCGCGGTCATCCTTGGGCATGTCGGGCTCGCAAAGATGCGGGTGACGGACCCGCACGCGCGGGCGCCGATCGTGAAAGCAGAGGAGGCGTGCCTGCGCGCGCGGGAAATGACGCGGCAGCTTCTCGCGTTCTCGAAGGGCGGCAAGCCCGTGCTCGGCGTGTGCGACACGCGCGAGCTCCTTACCGAGTCGGCGATGCTTGCCGTCAATGACACGTCGGTCGCCTGCCTTTTTGACATCGAACGCGATGTGTGGCCGCTGTGCGTCGACCGTATTCAGGTTGGACAGGTTATAACGAACCTTGTCGGCAACGCGGTAGACGCCATGGGCGAAAGCGGGATCATCACGCTTCGCGCGAAGAACCGTGATCTCTCGCTCGTACCGCTCAAGGCACGACCCCTCGATCTCGATTCAAAGCCGCTGCCTCCCGCTCACTTTGTCGAGATACAGATTCAGGATCAGGGACCGGGAATCCCCGAGTCGATACGCGCAAAAATATTCGATCCGTTCTTTACCACAAAAGAAAAGGGTACCGGACTCGGCCTTTCGATAGTCTACTCGGTCATCCAGAACCACTCAGGCGCAATACGGCTCGACAGTGTTATGGGAGAAGGGACGATTTTTTTCATCTTTCTTCCGGCGTCACCCGGCGCGGGCGTTTCGGCAGAAGCCGTGAGCGAACTTGCTTTCGAGGGAAGCAAGCGCGTCCTTCTTATGGATGACGATCCGCTCGTTCGGGATTCCGCGGAAGGTATTCTCTCTTCGCTCGGGTATGAGGTTATCATGGCGGCCGACGGACGGGAAGCGGTGAACTCCTTTCGCGAGGCGCATGATTCGGGAAACTCATTCGACTTTTGCGTCCTCGACCTGATCGTGCCGGGCGGAATGTCGGGCACTGCATGCGCCCGCGAGATACTCGCGATCGACAGGGACGCGATCCTCCTCGTTTCCTCCGGTTACTCGGATGACCTCGTGCTGTCCCATTACCGGGATTACGGATTCAGCGGAATAATTCCCAAACCCTACACGGTCGAAGAGCTCAAGCAGGCGCTTGCTTCGGCGCTCGAGCTGTAGGGAATTATCTTGTTGCGGCGCGTTTTTGCCGGTATACTGGAAAAATGAGCACGTCCGTTATGATTTCAGATGCATCGATTCCCTTCGCCTGTTCCCTCGCCTCCGCCCTCGGCGCGCGCGGGTTGTCCGTTACGCTTTTGTCGGAGGTGAATAGCCCTTCGCCTGAAATCGGGGAGCAGTCTTCCGTCAAGGCTCTTTCGTGGAATCGCCCGTCGGCCCTTTCCGCGCGTACCGTCTGCATCGCGCTCCGCACCGCGCATCGCGAGCTCGGTGACGCCGTCATCGTCTTCGATTCGCGCGTCATCTCCCGGTCGGCGGATGTTAACGATGGCGCCGCACTTGGCATCGCTGCCGATAGTTATATTCGCGGGGTAATGCTTCTCGCCTTCGAAACGGCGAGTCTTTTTTTCAGGCAAGGCCGCGGAAGGATAACCTTCGCGGTGCGCGAGTCGCCGGCCGAGACCGGCAATTCGACTGCTACCGCAGGGGCCGCCGCGGGAAGTTCGCGAATTGCGGAATCCGGGCGGGCAGAAGGATTTGAGGCTTTTTCGCTTTCGGGAGAGTCTCTCGCATCGGTCGCGCGAGGGGCGTTTGTCGCGCTTGCCGAGGAAATTGCCGCGTCTTTTTCGGCTTCGGGAAATCCCGAGCTCAAGTCCTTTCTCGTCAAACTCGATCCGACTGACGATGTGCTGAATCTTGATTGGCTCGCTTCCCGCCTTACGGGCGAAAGCGCCCAGCGCTCGCAAAGCTCCTGGGTCAAGGCGGGCTCGCGCGGAATTTTCGGTATTATCTAGACATCGTTTTTTCTTTCGTCACTTACCCACGCAAAACCCGGAGAATACCGCGTCGAGAATATCGGCGGATGTTGTCTCTCCGGTAATCTCGCCGAGGCATGAAAGCGCTTCTTCGAGATCCTGCGCAACGGCGTCCATCGGGAACCCCGCGCGAGCGGCCTCCGCGGCGTGGGAGAGAAACGCGTGCGCGCGGTCTATCGCATCCTTTTGGCGCGCGGTGCCGGGTGCGCCCGCTCTCTCGTTTCGCGTCCGTGCAGCTTTTGCGCCGGGCGTTTCTGCGCCGTCTGTTTCCGCAGGCACGTGCTCTCCCCGGAGCGTCCGGCTCGCCTCCGCGACAAGCTCTGAAATTCCCTTTCCGGTTTTCGCGCTTACCGCGACCGTCTTGCCCTGAAAGTTGCCCCACGGTTCGACTTCGCGTGCGCCCGGCTTGTCTGCTTTGTTCCAGACGACGATCACCGGCGTTCCGAGCGGTCCCTGCTCAGAAAGGAAGGCAGAGTCTTCAGCCGTGATTCCCTCCGTCGCGTCGACGAGGTAGAGCACGAGGTCCGCGTTCGCGGCGAGCGCGCGCGTGCGCTCGATTCCCTCGGTCTCGATCTCGTCCCCCGTTTCCCTGAGTCCTGCGGTGTCGAAGACCCGCACGGGAATGCCCTGAAAGTCGGCGCCGGCTTCGAGCCAGTCTCTCGTCGTTCCGTGTACGGACGAGACGATCGCGCGGTCTTCCTTGAGGAGCGCGTTGAAGAGGCTCGATTTTCCCGCATTCGTCTTTCCCGCGAGAACGACCCGCGCTCCGTCCTGAAGGAGCTTTTCCGCCGCCCAGGCGGACGCGAGCGCCCGGAGTCTTTCGCAGGCCGCCATGACGAGCGTCTCGTCAAAGGCGCCTGCGGTCGTTTCCTCGTCCTCGGGATATTCAATCTCGACTTCGATGGCGGCGAGCGCGTGCACCACATCATCCCGTATCTGTTTGATCTCTTCCGCAAGCGTTCCTGCGAGGCGCCGGACCGCGTGTCCCCGCGCCTCATCGGTTTTCGCGTCGATGATTTCCTTGACTGCCTCGCTCTTTGTGAGGTCGGCCTTTCCGTTCGCGAAGGCGCGGAGGGTGAACTCTCCGGGCTCTGCCGGTCTGAAACCCGACGAGACGAGGGCGCGGTATACGGCGAGCACTGTCGCCGGTCCTCCGTGAACCGTGATCTCGAGTGAATCCTCTCCGGTAAAACTTTTTGGCGCGCGATATACCGAAACGACCGCTTCGTCGATGCGCGTTCGATCCCCGTTCCCGGTTTCGCCGTGTCCGCCTTGCGGGAGCGGGGCGAGAATCCAGCCATGGACGAGGGTGTTTCCTTTGGCGCGCAAGAGCGCGTCGGGGCGGGAAAAGCAGGTGGCCGCGAGCTCGACGCACCGCTTGCCGGTGGCGCGCACAATGCCGAGAGCTGCCGGAACGAGGGTTGTGGCGATCGCGACGATCGGTTCCTCAAGGTCGTATTCGGAGGGTTTCATGGTCGGGATTATAGCCGATGTGAAAAATCGAGGCAATGAATGGGAGCGGCCCTTACGCGGTCATTGCGCAATACTGACGGTCAGACTTCGGTTTTGGGGAGGAAACAGCGGTCGAGCAGGACTGCGAGCCGTTCTTCTTGCTCGGGTTTCGAGAAATAGTATCCCTGAATGTAATCGCAGCCGTTATCAAGGAGAAAGTGTACCTGATCGCGCGTTTCCACGCCTTCGGCGACCACTTTCAGCGAAAGATCGTGGCATATCCGGATTATGGAAATCGTGAACTTCCGGCTGTTCTCATCCTCGAACATGTCGTCGATGAAAGCCTTGTCCATTTTGATGTGCGACACGGGAAGGCGCCTGAGATAGGTGAGCGAGGAGTAGCCCTTCCCGAAATCGTCGAGGTGGAGGCTGAAGCCCGCTTCGTTGATAAGGGAGAGCGTTTTCGCGATTGCTTCCACGGACTCAATGAGTATCGATTCGGTAATCTCGAGGGCGAGGTGCTTCGGCTCGATGCCCTCTTCCTTGACGATCGCAAGGAGGTCTTTCAGGAACCGGTCTCCGTTCAGTTGCTTGACGGAAACGTTAACCGAAACGTTGAATTCTCTGGTACCCGAGTCGAGTGATTGCCGGATAAAGCGCGCTACGGTCCGGAGAACGAAGAGGCCGATCGTCGCAATTTGGCCGGTCTCTTCGGCAATCGGGATAAATTCCGCCGGTGAAATCGGCCCGTCTTTTGGATGGTTCCAGCGAACGAGGGCTTCGGCGCCATCGAGAAAACCCGTCGCGAGGTTGATCTGCGGTTGGTAGACGACGGATAATTCTCCGTTCCCGATCGCGGAATGGAGGGCTGCCTCGATCTCCATTCTTTTTCTCAGTTCCTGGTACATGGATTCGTTATAGAACATGAAGCGCGTCTTGCCCGCGGATTTCGCCTTGTACATCGCGGCGTCCGCGTTTTTATAGAGTTCGCCGAAATGGAGACCGTGGTCGGGATACACCGAGATGCCGGTACTGATCGTCAGGAAGAGTTCCGCTCCGTCAATGATCGTTTTTTGCGCGAGGGTAGAGTGAAGATACCGGGCGAACGCTTCAATTTTATCGTACGACGAGTTTTCGAGAATGATGAGGAATTCGTCTCCGCCGAACCGCGAGAGGCGCATGTCTTCCCCGAGGAGGGTTTGAAGCGTTTCGGAAACGTAGAGGAGAACCTTGTCGCCCGTTTCGTGCCCGAAGGTATCATTGATGTACTTGAAGTTGTCAATGTCGATAAACATGACGCCGCATTTATTCCAGCGTTCGGTCGCGCGGATCATCCGTTCGGCGATCTTGAGGACCGAGGCGCGGTTGGGAAGTCCGGTAAGCTGGTCGGTGAGCGCGAGGTCCCGGGCCTGGCGATTGAGGAGGATCAGCAGCTGAAGCGCCCCGATGAGCAGGATGAAGATGGCGAGAATGAAAAATGATTCCTTTTTATAGCGGATGAAGAAAGGCTCTATCCGGTTGATTACCGTCGCGCCTTTTGGCAGCGCCCAAAGGGGAACGCCAAATCGCTTGAGAACGGTAGCGTCAAATTCGGTCACGTAGTTTGACTGTCCGACGGGGGCGAGCGCCCAGAAGGGTTCCCCGTTCAGGAATCTGACCGCGAGCTTGCCGGCGTTCGAGCCGTGAAGGTCTCCGCTGATCATCACGCCGCCTATCGTGCCGGTGCCGAAGGTGTGGGTGAAAAGGGGATAGACCGGTACCGGGCTCGCCTTGCTGATGCGGGAGGCGAGTTTTTCTATCGTGAAGGTTTGCCCGTTCTTCTCGATCGAGTATGAGCCGATGATGAAAAGGCTGTTCTTGTCGAACATGGGAGCGATGGCCTCGATTTCCTCGAGCGACCGGTCGCTCAGGGAATAGACCGGCACCGCCGGCAGCTCTCTCTCGAGAGCCTGCTGCGTGAGAATCTCGGTTTCGGCACCCGACTCGGTAATCTCGTTGAGAATATAGACGCGGTCGATGTTCGGGTTTATCCCGATCGCGCAGCGGATCGTTGAATCGATATCGAGGTCCTGATAAACCCCGGTAACCCTCGTCTGTCCTTTCATCATTTCGGCGGCGATTTCCCGGTAAACGCCGGCGAAGATGATCGGAGCGTCCGAGAAAAGTTCGACTCGGTTTTCGAGCGCGAAGCGAAAAGCGGCGTCGTCAGTCGTGATGATGAGGTCTATATCTTTATCCCGGTACTTGCTCTTGCACAGATCGTGCATCAGTTTGAGATTGTCCTGCGAGGGATAGCGTTTCCAGTCGAGGTATTCCGTATACACGAGATATTCCCGTCCGAGGTTTTCGAGCTCGTGCATGATTCCGTCATACTGGTTTTTGGTCCACGCATATTCGGGATTGTATGAATTGATGATGAGGATTGTGGGTGAATGCACGATGTTCGCGGCAAGCGGGGGGGCCGTGACGAGCAGGAATGCAAGCAGAAATGTCGGAAGAAAACGGCCTTGCATGGGCCCTCCCTGGGGTTTCATAATACGCTTTTTTTTCGCGATATCTTTCCTTATATTGTCAGCCGGAAACGATTCGCCGTCAAGTCCGCTATTGCAGGCGATCGGCCGTGGCGGGGCTTTGACAGGCACGCGCGGCGGACGGTAGACTGTACCCCATGAAAGGAATAATCGTCGCAGCCGGGTACGGCACCCGTTTTTTGCCGGTCACCAAGACAATCCCGAAGGAAATGATTCCGCTGGTGAACGTTCCGTCCATCCAGTTTATCGTGGACGAGTTTATCGACTCCGGGATCACCGATATCGTCATCATTTCGTCGCGCCGCAAGAAGGTCCTCGAGGATTACTTTGACCGCGAGGTCGAGCTCGAGGGCGTTTTCGAGCGTGAAGGGAAGAACGCGCGGCTTGAGGAAATAGCGCCCGCGAAGGCGAACATCGCGTTCGTCCGGCAGCAGCGCATGATGGGAACCGGTCACGCCCTTTTGCAGGTCAAGTCCTGGATCGGCAATGACCCGTGCGTCGTCGCGTATCCGGACGATCTGCATGTCGGAAAGGTCCCCCTCGCGGCTCAGCTCATTGCCTCCTGGCGCGAGACCGGTTGCTCGGTCATGGCTTCAATTACCGAATCAGGCGACGTGTCCCGCTACGGCGTTCTTGCCGTCGCGAAAGACGGTCGGCACGTGTCGGGCATTGTCGAAAAGCCCGCGCCGGGAGCAGAGCCGAGCCACGAAGTATCGATCGGACGCTATCTTTACACGCCCGAGTTTTTCGGTCTCCTCGAAGAAGGATGGAAGCTTCACCTGGCGGCGGCGGAAAAATCCGGAAAGCCCGCAGGCGAGTATTTTCACGTTTACGCGCTCAACAAGCTCATGGAAGCGGGGAAGGTCGTCTTTTGCCCGACCGAGGGCGAGCGGCTCGACACGGGTGAACCCGCGGGCTACCTCGACGCCGTGCTCCGGTATGCGGACACTAAGAGCGAGTTCCGCGCGGTTATCGACCGATTTATCGCGACCAGAAAATAGCGTTTATTCCTGACGGGCGAGGCCGAGCCTGACGAAGGTGATCGGCGCGCCAAAAGTTACCCAGAAACCGAGCAGTCCGTACCGGATGAAGCGCAGGAGCGAATAGTACGGGCTCGAGTCTCCCGGGAATGCTTTCTTGAGGCCGACGTAGAGGACTGCGAGCACGGCAAGGCCGAGCGCGCAGCGGATTGCTTTTTGCAATGCGCTTCCCGATCGCGCGGAAAAGCGCGCGCCGTTACTGTCGCCCGCGGTGCTTGCTGCCGCCTTTTTTTCCGTGAGGAAAATGTACCCGAGCGCGAAGCCGAAGACCGCTCCTCCCATCGAGCTGTCGCCTGGGGTGGCCGCGTTGAGCGCGAAAGCGGCGATTGCCGCGAGGGCGAGCTTGAAAGAACGGAACGAGCCGCCCGAGGACGCGCGATGGGCGTCGATTGACCGGTGGATTCGGGCTATCAGGTTGACCCGGCTTTCCGGATCGTCTGATCCTGCCTGAGCGAGATTCCCGAGAGCCGGAAGAAGAGCAATAACGAAAATCGAAAAAACGGCGCCGATAGCCCAGCCAAAAAGCACGTCGGTCGGATAGTGAACGCCGAGATAGACGCGGCTCAGTCCTACGAGAAGCGGGATACCGAGCGCGACAGAAAGGCGGCACGCGAGGTTTCCGGCGCGTTTGCCGGCACGATCGCTGTCATCATTTTTTCTGCCGCCCAGCGCGAGGACCGGCCAAAGGACCGCGGAGCCCGCGGCGTGGCCCGAGGGCGTCGACCAGGGATCGGGCGGGGTAATGAGCTCGACGGAGGGATCGATGGTTCCCGGACGGGGAATGGCGAGGTTCACCTTGAGTGAGCCGACAATGCCGCTCGCAAGGAGCACCGAAAGGCCGAGCCGCGCGCCGCGCTTTTCGTTCACGCACCAGAACACAAACGGGAGAATCGCGAGATAGACCCAGGGTTCGCCGAGAAACGTGACTGCGCGGGCAAACACGGTGAGAGCCGGGGAAGCGACGAGCTGGAACGCGTGGATTACCGCGATCCCCCAGGCAAAAAGCGCGTCCATCGCGGGCGACGCATGCGCGGAAGCGGTTGAAAGTTCATACATCAGAAATACCTCAATTCGAGCCGAATATCGGGCCGTTTTTGCTGAACACGGTCTCCGGGGTTTCCCAGGGATACGGTGTCGCGAAGTCGATGTCCGGCCTGAGGTCCCCGTACCGTCCCGAGTTGTTCCAGTAGGTGTATCCCTCATTGATGGAATCGCGCGCGCCGAATATCTGCCGCTGCACGTAATCGGCGTTGTACCAGGTGCGGTCATAAGAGACGTTCAGGAAGAACGCCTGCGCCCAGGGCCGGACGATGACGTGATTGCGCGCGATGATGGCGTTCCGGTACGCGCCGTAGTAATAGATGCGGTAGGGTCGCTCGGACGCGGGTGCCTGCGCGAGAAAGCCCTGCTCGAAGTGGCTCGGGTAGAACATCGGGCAGATTACGTCGACGTAGCGGGCGAGGAGCTCGACGTCCTGTCCGGTTCGCGCTCCGGTTCGGTACCAGCCGTTCGCCCCGTAAATGTCGATCGAAATCGGCGCCTTGATTTCCCGCCGCGCGTAGGAGAGGAACGACATGAGCGCGCTTTCCTTGTCCATGCCGGGATCCTGCCAGCGGTAGCTCGCGTCCGAAAGGTTGTCTCCGTCGGTCGGGAAGCGGATGTAGTCAAACTGTATTTCGTCGAATCCCCGCGCAATGAGTTCCTTCGCGACCGCGACGTCATATTCCCAGACTTCCTCGCAGTAGGGGTCAACCCAATATTCGTCATACACTTTCTTTACGGTCTCGGTTGCCGGCTCCGCGGTCTTTGCCGCGGCACCGGTGATGGCGAGGGTGGGAGGGACTCCGCCGCCGGGTGCGCTGCCGGCTGTTGCGCTGCCTGCGGTCTCGGGAGTTGTCGCGCTCTGCGTTACTTTCTGCGTTATCCATTCATACCCCTGCCAGGGTTTTTGCTCTTTTGCGTTCCATACGGCATACCGGCCGCCGCCCCATGCCGCGAGCCCTCGGTCCTTGAACACGACGATGCGCGCGACGAGGTAGATGCCGTTTGCCTTTGCCTCGGCGACGAAGGGTTCAACCTTGATTCCGTTGCCCGTCTTTCCCTTTGAAAGGACGAGCGGGTCTTTTGCGTCGTAGCGGAGCGTTCCGTAGTCGTCCTTCATGTCGACGACGAGCATGTTGAGCTTGTTGTCCCTGAGCGTCTTGAGGTGGCGGCCGTAGCCTTCCTCCGTCGTGACCTGGTGTATCGGGATGTAATTTCCCTTTTTGAGGATCGCGTTCTTGGCGTATGGCGATACCTGGCTTGCGGGCGTGAGGAGCCAGAGCTCGGATAGCGAAAGGTTTCCCCGTCCCGTCGTTCGGTCCGCCGGAATATAGGCTGAAAGGAGCCGTCCCGGGACTGAATCGAGCGAGGGTTTCCAGTCAGCGAGCGTCGCGGCAGCCATGGGCTGGGGGAGCGACACCTGATACGCATAGTTCGCGCTTCCGGGCGCGGCGACCGCTCCCTGGGCTGTCATGTCAATCGGAATCTCGCGGATGCCGTCGGGGGCGGTGAACACGAGCGACGCATCAGTGGGGGCTATTCCTTCGATCGTGTCGGCGCTCGCAGTACCTGCCCAGAGGCGGACGAACCGTTTTGCGGTCCAGTCGAGCCGGTATATCCGGGGCATGAAGGTTTGGGACGCAAAGAGCGAAAGTCTTCCGCCGCGTCTCACGGCCGAAAGGTCGGCGACTTCGTCGGGCCACTTGATTGACGGTACCTGCTCAAGCCCGGTGTTGAGGTCAGCCCACGCGGATTTGGGATCGTCGAGGTTTCGGTACGAAACGCCGTAAATCGGGTGGGTCATGATGACGGTGAGCGCGTTTCTGCCCGACGAGTCGGGAAGGTCGGCAATGGCGACTGCCTTGACGCCTGCGGTTGCTGCGGCAATGCCGATGCTTTGCCAGGAAGCGCCGCCGTCTCGGGTGACGTACACGGCGTCCTTCGTGGCGGTTACGAGTATTTTCGGGTTGTCGGGATGAACTTCGAGGTCTTTCAGTTCCTGGATCTCGCGGACGAAGTTCTTCGAGCCAGCGGAGGGAATCTTGATGACCTTGACCGGGAGCCCCGAGTTTCGCTCTTCAAAGAGGGAGAGGCTTGAGCTCGAGAAAATCCCGCTGCCGGTGAGAAAATAGAAAGAGTCGCCTGCGCGGACGATCTTGCGTATGTCATTTTTGTTCCACACGAGGGAGGTCCCCGTTTTTGCGATTCGATAGAGCCCGGTATCGGTTCCGGCAAGGAATGCTTCCTCGGCGAAGGTCGCGCTGGCGAGCAAAAAACAAAGGGTAATGAGCTTGAGTGTCAATTTCATGTTAAGATGACAGTATCAGATATTTCACGCTTGAAAAAGGCTTGAAAGCCGTTATAATTATCCCGAGCGGAGGACAGAGCCATGCCCAAACCGGTAACGAGCACCCTTGGAATTTTGACGTCCGGGGGCGATGCTCCGGGACTCAACGCCGCGATTCGCGGGGTTGCCCGCACGGCCATCGACGTCTACGGGATGAAGGTGGTCGGCTTCGAAAACGGATACCGCGGCCTCATCGAGAACCGCGCGCGAATCCTACAGCCTTCGGACTTTTCCGGGATACTGACCCTCGGCGGCACCATCCTCGGAACGTCCCGCGAAAAACCCTTCAAGGATAAAACCTGGTGCTCGGACGACGGAAGCCCCTGCGCCGTCGACATGATCAAGGAAACCTACCGGAAGCACGAGCTCGACTGCCTCGTCGTCCTCGGCGGTAACGGAACGAACACGACGGGCTTTCTGCTCGCCGAGGAGGGGCTCAACGTGATCGGACTGCCGAAGACAATCGACAACGACATCGTCGAAACCGACGTCACCTTCGGCTTCCACACCGCGCTCACCGTCGCGACCGACGGAATCGACCGGCTCCACTCGACGGCGTCGAGCCACAACCGCGTCATGGTCATCGAAGTGATGGGGCACAAGGCCGGCTGGCTTGCCCTTTATTCAGGCGTCGCAGGCGGCGGCGACATCGTGCTCATTCCCGAAATACCCTACAGCATGAAAAGCATCGCGACTCACCTCGAGGCGCGCGCGCAGGCAGGAAAAACCTTTTCGATCGTGGTTGTCGCCGAGGGCGCGCTCTCGGTTGAAGAATCGAAGCTCGAGCGGAAGGCGTTCAAGAAATCGCGCGCCGAAATGTCCGCGTCGATCGGCTACCGAGTCGCGCGCGAGATCGAGGCAGCGACCGGGATCGAGAGCCGGGTCACGGTGCTCGGCTACCTGCAGCGCGGCGGCACACCCGTCGCGTACGACCGCGTGCTTGCGTCCCAGTTCGGCACCGTCGCCGCGAACATGCTCGCCGCGGGCGATTATGGAAAGATGGTTGCACTTCAGGATAACCGGCTCGTCGGCGTCCCGCTCGAAAAAATCGCGAACCGCATAAAGACCGTTCCGCTCGACCATCGGATGCTCGAGACCGCGAGGGATGTGGGGACGTGCCTTGGCGATTAAAAAGCGCCAAATAAGCGCTTTTTAATCGCTTGGAGAATTCGGCCTTGGGGCCGAATTCTCCATGGGCGAAGACTCCACGGCGTTGACGGTGGAAAACTGGCGACAGGGCAAACACTCTGCAGGGTGAAAGCACCACGATGCAAAGGATGTCATGATAATCGATCTGAAAAATAATAATGAAGTAATCCATATTGAGGAAATGTCCTTGAATGCCTGGCCGGCACTGACGGAATTGCATCATCAGGGCTCTGTTCTCAGGTTTTCGAACGGGTATACCAAAAGATCCAATTCGGTCAATGCCTTGTATGGCTCGGGTTCCGGGCATGAAACAATCGGGTATGCGGAACGGCTGTATTCGAAAAATTCTTTACCGACAATATTCAAAATACTGAAGCTTGAACAATACGAAAGCCTTGATGGTGAATTGGCCGGGAGAGGCTATTCGGTGCTCGATGCCACGAACGTTAAGGTGCTTGATTTACGGACGCGCGCGTTCACGGAACATACCGAGGTTGAGATTGCGGACGGTTTCTCGCAAAAATGGATCGATGAATTTATTCTTTCGAATCATCTTGAAAGCAGTGCGGATACGGTTGAACAGATTTTACGGAAAATCCGCGTCGACACGATTGTCGCATCGATAACGGTGGACAGCAAAATTGTCGCCTTCGGTTTTGGCGCAATCGAAGAAAACGTGGTCGGCATATTTGATATTTTGGTCAACGAATCGTACCGGACGCGCGGCTATGCAAGAATGATCATGAACGAGCTGTTGCGCGTATCCCGGAAAAGAAAAATCGACTATAGCTACTTGCAGGTTGTCGCCGCAAACGCGATCGCAAACAAACTGTATGAATCGTTCTCGTATCAGCCGTATTATTCCTACTGGTATCGAATAAAAAACCGGTGCTGACTCATTCGAGGGGCATTGGCCGCGAGATGCCGTACCCCTGCGCGTAGTCCACGCCGATCTCGCGGAGCTTTCCGATTATTATCTCGTTCTCCGCGAACTCGCCGATGGTGGCAAGCCCGAGGACGCGGCACATGCTCGCGATCGCCTGCACCATCGTGTAGTCAATCTGGTCGCGGTCCATGTTGCGGATAAAGCAGCCGTCTATCTTGAGGTAATCCACCGGAAGGTTCTTGAGGTAATTGAACGACGAGAAGCCCGAGCCGAAGTCGTCGAGCGCGAAGGTGAATCCCTGTTCCTTGAGAATGTGGATAAAGCGCGACGCGGATGTCAGGTTGAGTATGGCGTTCGTCTCGGTAACCTCGATGCAGAACTGCGAGGGCGGCACCTTGTATTCCTCGATCGCGTCGATGATGAAGGCGATGATCGTTTCCTCGGCGAGGGACGCGCCCGAAAGGTTGACGCAGAAGATCGAGCTCGCGAGCGGATGACCCTCGGCCCGCATGCGCGCGTATGTCTCGAAGGTATGCTTGATGACCCAGCGGTCGATCGAGGGCATGATGTTGTAGCGTTCGGCGATCGGGATGAACTCTCCCGGCTGGATGATCGTTCCCGATCCGTCCATCATCCGAAGGAGTATTTCAATTTTCGTTTTATGGTTGTCCGCGGCGAGCGGGGCGATTGGCTGATAGTACAGGCGAAAGCGGTCGTTGATGAGCGCGTCGTGAATCATGGTGATCCACTCGCTGATCGAGATGCTGCCGTAGCCGCTCGACCCCGAGCGCGAGTAGACGGTGAAGTGGTTGCCGCCCGACTCGTGCGTGGAGATGACCGTCTGGTTGCCGGCGATCATCACGTCGTGTTCGGTCTTGAAAAGGGGATCGATGGGAACGATGGCGACGCTGAGCGTTACCGGGAATTCCTTGCCGCCCCAGCGGAAGGGCGTCGTGCGGGTTTCGGTCAAAAGGCTTTTCGCGACTTTCGCCGCGTCCTGGTCGGGAGACGCGGGGTCGGCGTAGTGCACGAGCACGAAGTCGTCGCCCCCGGTGCGCGCGGCGTAACCGGCACCGGTCGCGAACGACCTGATGCGCGCGGCGGTTTCCTTGAGGAGGAGATCTCCCGCCTGGGTTCCGCAGGAATCGTTGATCACCCTGAAGTGGTCGATGTCGATAAAGAGCGCGTAGGCGGGGGTCGGGGCCTGCATGTATTTCGCGAGCGTCGCGTTCATTTTTTCGGCGAGCTCGTTCCGGTTAAGGAGACCGGTGAGCGTGTCGTGGCTCGACTGGTACTTGATCGCGTCGGACATTTCGTGAAGCCGCGATATGTCCTTGAACGAGATGATGTAGTTGTCGTCGCGGTCGCTCGCCGATATTTCGCGGTTGATCGTCATCTCGACGACGTAAGAATTTCCCTTCCAGTTCGTGAGCCTGAGGTTTCGCGCCTTGAGAACCTTGATCTGTCCCGAGAAGCGGGGCATCTGAAAGAGCTCGCCCGTTTCCATGTCCGAAAGGCTGAAGAGCTCGCTGAATCTGCGTCCCTTCGATCCTGCGTCAGTCGTCTCGAAAATTTGCTCGGCCTCGGGGTTCATGAACACGATTTCCGTGCTTCGACCGATGACGAGTATCGCATCCGTCGTGGAATTGAGAATGGCGGAGAAGAGCTGCTCTTTTTCGCGCACGCGGTTGTCGGCGACGCTTTTGTAAAGCGCCATTTCGAGAAGGGTTGCGAGTTCGCGTTCCTTGAAGGGTTTGAGGATGTATCCGAGCGGGCTCGCTTCTTTCGCGCGTTCGAGCGTTTTTGCGTCGGTATAGGCCGACAGGAATATGACCGGTACGTTGAGTTCTCGCTTGATGGTTACGGCGACTTCGATTCCGTCCATTTCGCCTTGAATGACGATGTCCATGAGGACGAGGTCGGGGAGGTGTTGCCTGATGCCGGCAAGGGCTTCGTCCCCGGAGGCCGCGCTTCCGCAGACGCGGTAGCCGAGCCGTTCGAGGCGGCGCTGGAGGTCGATTGCGATTATTCGCTCATCCTCTACGATGTAGATGCGTTCTCTGCTCATTGTTGGGTTCTGTCCATTATCTCCCGTACCAGCTCGTCCGGCGATCTGGTATCGGCCTGTACGCGAATATCCGCCATTGTAGCATAGGTTTCCGAGCGGCGGTGAAAAAGTTCATGGAACAGGGTTTCGGGATCGCCGCCCTGAAGAAAGCGGGGGAGTCTGCCGTCACGCTGCGCGCTTTCCATGACGCGGGCGAAAAGGAGTTCAAACGGTGTGTCGAGATATATGAGAACGCCGGTTTTTTTCAGTGTCCGGATAGCCTCGGCGTTGTCCGCAAGCCCGCCGCCGGTCGCGATGACGCACGGCTTTCCCGTCGTTTCGCACCGTTCCGCGAGGTGTCGCACTGCCTCGGTTTCGTTTTCCATCATGAGAGCCGCTCCGCCCTCGTCGTAGAGTTCCCTCGCGGTCTTTCCCGAGCGTTCCGCGATTACCCCGTCCGTGTCGTAAAACGGGACGCCGAGGCGCTCCGCGAGGAGGGAGCCGACGGTGCTCTTTCCGGTGTGTTTCATCCCCATGATGACTATGGCGCGGCGCTTGTCCATGTGCGGAACTATACCTGAAAAATCGCTTGTGTTAAAGGGAAAGCCCGCTGTATTCTGAACGTCCATGAACCTCAGCGCAATTCTCGCCATATCCTTTTTTCCCCTCGCCCTGTGCGTTCTGTGCCTTGCGCTTTCGCGCTCCCTTTCCGTTGGCCGCTCGATGGCGGGCGTTTTGTGCGGTCTCGCCGCCGTCCTCGCCGCCTCGATTGTCCAGGCGGCCCTTTCGCCCCTTTCCGTTTCCCTTTTTGCCGTAATCCCCGCACTGACGGGCGCGCTTGACGCTTTTTTCCGGATAGCCTTCATCGAAGAATGCGCCAAATTTTTCGCGGTAGCGCTGGTCTTGCGGACGGCGTTCCGGGGAAATGCCCGGGAGGAACGGACGGCTCTTGAGTCGGCTCTCCTCGTCGCGCTTTCGTTCGCCGCGTTCGAGAATATTTTTTACGGGATTCGCGATCCCGCGTCTCTCACTGCGCGAAGCCTCTTTTCGCTTCCGGTACATGCCTCGCTCACGATGATCGCCTCCCTCGCGCTCTCTCGCGGCTTTCGGGGCGGCCGCTATCTCCTTATTGCCTCTAGCCTGCACGCCGCCTTTAACCTCTTGATGGGCGCGGGCTATCCGCTCGTTTTCGCGGGTTTTCTCCTCGTGCCCGTCCTCGCGCTCGCGGCCTTGAGCCTCTGGTTAAAGTCCGCTCACGGTGACGAGCCTCGAGGGGATAGCCGTTTTGGCGGGGGACACGCATGAGGGCTTTTCTGCGGGGTGACGGCTCCTCGACCCTTCTCGACCTCCTTACCCGTTTGAGGGTTTCGCCGCTTCCCGAAAGTCCCTGTGGCGGAAACGGGACGTGCGGCAAATGCCGTGCGCGTTTTGTCACCGGCGCCCCGGCCCCCACGGCAGAAGATTCGCGGCTCATCGCGAAAGAGGATCTCGCGCGCGGTGTCCGTCTTTCCTGCAAGGCCGTTCCTTCGGGTGAGTGCTCGGTCGAACTTGATTCATCTCCCGCGCGCGGCGCGTATCGCGTTGTCGCGGGCTACTCGCTTCCCGGCTCAAAATCGATTCTTCCGTCCGGCGCATCCGGCGCATCTGCCCTGTCCGGCACATCGAGTGCGGACGGTCCGCTTGCGATCGCCGTTGATCTCGGCACGACGACAATCGCGCTCGAACTCCTCGATCCCGGCTCTCGCGCGACGCTTGCGAGCGGCTCCCTTCTCAACGGTCAGCGTCGCTTCGGTGCGGACGTCCTCTCGCGCGTCAAGGCGGCGACGGAGGGATTCGCGGGCGAGCTTCGGGACCAGGCGCGCCTCGATATCCTTGCCGGCATCGCGCATCTTCTTGCCGACGCAGGCGTTTCAGGCTCTCGCGTCGAGCGGGTGACGGTCGCCGGGAATACCGTGATGGATCATCTTTTTCTCGGCCTTTCTGCCGTGGGACTCGCGGCCTCGCCGTTTACGCCCGAAGCAACCCGCTTTCCGCCTGCGCGTTTCGCTGATGTTTTTGGATCTGCGTCAGGTGGCGGCGAAATCGCCGATGGGGTGAAATTGATATCTCCCGATTGCCCGGTGTTTATCGTGCCGTGCGTCGGAGCCTTTATCGGCGGCGACATTGTCGCAGGGATTGCGGCTCTCGGTCTTCGATCGGAATCGGAATCGGGCGCTGAACTTTTTATCGATCTCGGCACGAACGCGGAAATGGCGCTTGCGTGGAACGGCACGATCCGGTGCGCATCTGCGGCAGCGGGCCCTGCCTTCGAGGGCGGCTCGATTTCTTCGGGAGTCGGGAGCGTCTCGGGCGCCGTCTCTGCGGTCACTCTGGATGGAAACAAATTTGCCTGGGATCTCGTTGGCGGTGACCTCGCGCGGAAACCCGTCGGCCTTTGCGGCACCGGGCTCATCGATTTTGTCGCGTGCGCGCTTGAGCTCGGTCTCATCACGAGTGACGGCGCGCTTTCCCCCGTGTGCGCGGAAACGGGGATCTTCCTTGATCCGGCCGGTACCGTGCGCCTTACCGCGCCCGACGTGCGGAGCCTCCAGCTCGCGAAGGCTGCCGTTCGTGCGAGCATAGAGATTCTGCTCGATTCGGCGGGACTTGCCGCGTCCGATGTTTCGCGCGTGTATCTCGCGGGCGGATTCGGCCTCTACCTCCGGGAAGAAAGCGCGCTTGCGATCGGTCTTCTTCCGCCCGCTTTTCGGGGCAAGACGATTCCGGTCGGCAACTCTTCGCTCGCGGGCGCGTCTGCCTTTGCCCTCGATGCGGCGATGGGCGCGCGCTTCGACGAAGTGCTCGCCCGGTGCGAACAGGTGAGCCTTGCGGAGCATCCCCGCTTTGCTGCGGTTTTTATGGACTCGATGGAATTCGGTTCTTGATGTGTCTTTGACGGGACGGCGTCCCGAAAGGAACGGGTATGGAAACTGACCAGGGCGAAACTGACCAGGGCGAAACCGATCGCGGTTTGCGCGGAAAGCTCGACTCGATCATCAACGTCGTCGAAAGCGATTTTATCTACTCCTTGATCTTCCCGTCCGAAAAAGCGGGTGACGTCGAGGACTATCTCGATTTTTTCCGCATCCGAAAAACGGCCTTTTACTTTATGACCGTCGAGGTGACTCTTCCTCCCGACTCACCGCGCGAGAACGCATACCGCGCGATCAGGGAATCCTTTCCGCAATTTTCCCAGGCGATCGTCAGCCCGTTTATGCGCAGTCGCGTCGTCGCATTTGTCCCCGCCATCGCGGAGGGTGACGGCGATAACGCGCCGTCCGCCAGGGACATGCGCGCCTTCGCGAAAGACGTTGCCTCAAAGATTTTCGCAAGTCCCGCCCTTGCTGCAAGGATCGGTGTTGGCTCTCTTGAAACCGATTTTGCGCGCTCGCGCGAGGCGTACGGCAGTTCGCTCCGGGCGCTCGGCGGCGCGGAAAGTACCGGCTCGCTCCTCTTCGCCGAGGACTCAGTTACCGTTTCCCCCTCCATTGGTCCGTACCCCGCAGAGACAGAGCGGAAGGTAATCGAACTCGCCTCTTTGGGCGACGTGGAAAGCGCGACGATGGAACTCCGCGCTCTTTCTGCCTGGCTTTCCGCGCGTTACCCCGGAGATATCGACGCGCTCCGGAACAAGCTCTACGAGATTCTCTCGATCATTCGGTATCAGGCACGGGAGCGGCACGGAGATTTCGGCGGCTTCGACGCGTGGATGGATACCGGCAAGCGCCTTCGGGAAATTTCCGGACGCGAGGAACTCGAGCGATTTGCCGCGGCGGGAATCGAAGAGTGCGCGGGAATCGCGGGCGGCCGCCTGAAGGGAAGAATCAGTCCCTTCGTGATCAGGGCATGCACGATCATCAACGAGCGGCTTTCTGGCGATATCTCGCTTGAGGAGATCGCGCGCCGCGTGGAGATCAGCCCTTTTTACTTCAGCAAACTTTTCAAGGAAGAGACGGGAGCGAACTTTATCGACTATCTGACGATGGCGCGCATCGAGCGCGCGAAGGGTTTTCTCCGGGACAAAGCGCGGAGCGTAAAGGAAATCAGCGCGGCCGCCGGGTATGCGGACGCCAATTACTTCAGCAAACTTTTCAAGAAAGTCGTCGGGCTCACGCCGACTGAATACCGCTCGGCGCGGTAAGCAGGATTTCGGGAAGCGCGTACACGTCCTCGACGCCGTCGACAAGAATGCCGCCCATGCCGAGCTCGAGCGGGAGCGCGATGTCGATGTCGTAGCGGTCGCCGACCGAAAGGCATTCGATGATCGGGCAGCGCGCAAGCTCGCTCGCGGCAAGAAAGGGTTTTACGTGCGGCTTGGAAACGCCCGTCGTATCGAGCCCGATGAGGCCGACAAAAAGGTCGCGGACGCCGAGCGCGGTGAGGGTTTTTTCCGCCGGCAGCGTCGGGTTGTTCGTCACCGCGACAAGCGGGTAGCGCTTTTTAAGCTCTTCGAGGGCGGCGCGGAGCCGGTCGTCCGGAGAGAGAAAGAGAGCGGGCTCGATAAGGTTCTCCCGCCAGCGGATGCTCTCGGATATCGGGATGCCAAAATGAACGAGCGCGTTCCCGAGGCTGATTTTTTTTCCGTGTTCGCGCGCGTACTCGTCGCGCCATGCGCCGACCCTGCCCCGCGCTTCGTCCGCGGTGATGCCCGAAATGCTCGCAAAGTGCCTGAGCTGCACGTCAACCTGCTCGGTCGCGTATTCCGCGTTCGTGTAGAGCGTCGAGTCGATGTCGAAGATTATCGCGGAAAGCTTGTGCGGGATTCTATGAATTTTCATGGGCGAGGTATTTCTCCGTGTATTGCCGGTAGCGCGCCGCGTCGGGCTCGAAATGCCGCGCGACGGTGACCATGCGACTTGCGGCTTCGCCGATCGACGCGTAGTCCCCGAGCGAAGCGAAGGCGACAACCGCGTCTCCCATGAGCTCGCCGTCGGGCGTTGCGGTGAGCGCGAACGTCGCGCCGGTGATATCGGCCTTCATCTGATTCCACGTTTCGTTTCTTGCCTGCCCGCCCGAAAGGGTAAACGCGCAGTCGAGCCCCGTCGCGGCCTTGAGCGTTTCGACGCCGCGCCTCACGGAGAAACCGATGCGCTCGACCATCGCTCGTCCCGGATGGAGAGGCTCCCCGCGCGCGGGGATAATCGGGCTCTCTTCGATTTCGGCCATGATCTCGGGGTAGGGCCTCCGGTTTTGCCCGGCGTCGCGTCTCCAGGCGTGGAATGCGGCTCCGGTTTCGGGGAGCAGGTACGACGCGTTCCAGAGACCGCTCATCACCGAGGGAAGCGTCCGCACAAACTCGCGGTCAACACGGTTCGCGGTGCACACATTGAGTCCCTCGCTTGTTCCCGCGCGGTCGCAAGCAGTGCCTGCACTGAGCGTTCCCGTACCGATGAGCGCGACGACAAAGTCGGGCCCTCCTGCGATAACGGGAATCCCCTCGGGGATAGCGTCAATGCCGGGATGAGCCCCATGGCCCAGCGCCGCGCGGAGCGACGAAAGGCTCGCCTTGCCCGCGATGTGTCCGGTCGGAACAAAGGGCGCAAGACGCGAGCCGTCGAGACCCGCTCCCGCGAGGTCGCTCGCGGTCCAGTAAGCTCGCCCGAAGCGGGCCTCGGGAAGGATGGTCACGGCATTGCCGGTGAGCGCCCAGATGAGGTATTCGGGTCCCGAAAGAAGAAGCCGCGCGTTTTCGTAGCGCGAGCCGAAAGCCGCGCGGTACGAGGCGATGCGGGGAATAAATATTGAAGGGCTTGAAGGCGCCTCTCCCGCGACAGAGCTCCCGTGGCCTGAATGATTTGGTCTCGACTCGTTTTCTCCCGGCGCGACCAGCTCGTTCCAAAGGAGTACCGGGCCGGTCTCTCCTGCCTTGTCGATAGAAACGAGGGTGGGACCGTTGCCGGAGACCGCGATTGCGACGGGATCGAAGGGGATGCCCGTCCCCGATTCCGCAAGACATTTTCTGAGGCATGCCGAGGCTTCCGCAAGCGCGAGCGTCCAGTCACTGGCCGACCGCCTCGCTTCCGGAAAGCGCACGCGCGCGGATACGAGAACCGCCCCCGACGAATCGACGAGGGCGGCTTTCAGCGATGAAGTTCCGATATCGCAGGCAAGGACTGTGCGTTTCATCGATAGCGTTCCGCTATTCCGCTTCGTCGGATTTTTCCTGCTTGACGAGCTTTTCGATGATGTTGCGGTTGTCGAGGAGGTCCGAAAGGGACTGGTTGTGGTGGAGCCGGGATATTACCTGGGCGAAAAGACCCGAGACATTCGTCTTGATGTACCACTCTTTCGTGAGGAGCTCTTCGTGGTACACGGCGTTGGTGCCGATGATGCGGAAGAAGTTACCCTTCGCGTACGCCTCGTCGAACTGCGCGATCGAGTTACCGGTAAAGAAGGGGAGGCTGATCGCGGCGATAACCTTCGTCGCGCCCTGCTCCTTGAGGAATTCCATAGCCTTGAGGAGTGTGCCGCCGGTGCCGAGCATATCGTCGGCGAGGAAGGCGACCTTGCCGCGCACGTCGCCGAGGATCTTCACGCTCTTGATGTTCGTCGTCTTCGCGTCCTGCGTAACGACCGAGTAGTCCCGCTCCTTGTAGAGCATCGCGAGCGGCCGCTTGAGCCCCGTCGCATAGAACTTGTTCCGGTCAACCGCGCCAGTGTCGGGGGACACGACGACAAAATCGTCAGCCTCGCTCGTCAGGTCTACGATGCGCGAAAGCTCGCGGATTATCTGATAGCTCGCGTGGAGGTTCTCGATGCGCGCAACGTGGAAGGCGTTCTCGATCTCGCGCGAGTGGATGTCGAGCGTAATGATCTGGCTGACGCCGAGGCTTTCATAGAGGTGACCGAGAAGGCTCGCGGTGAGACCCTCGCGTCCTTTTTTCTTGTGCTGGCGGCTGTAGGGATAGACGGGAAGGACGAGCGTGATTCGCGCGGCTCCCGCGTGGCGCACCGCGTCGATGGTGACGAGGAGGCTCATGATGTGATCGTTGATGGAAAGGGAAAGCCGGTTTTTGCCCTCGTTCATGTCGAGGATCTGATGGTTCTCGACGTCCTGGAAGACGAACACGTCCTTGCCGCGGATACAGTCAAGAATCTCGGTCTTGAACTCGCCGTTCATGAACCAGGTAAAACGGGCTTTGACCTTGAAATCGGGGGCGCGGAACTTGGTAACGTCGCCGCGGATACAGATGTCGGAAGTTTGCAGGTCATTAAAAAAATTGATCTGCTTGATCAGATTGGTCTTTTCATCTTCGTAGCGCTTGGCCAACACATCGCTTTTTTGGCGGAACCGACGACTATAGATATGGTTCAGGTGCTTGATCGTCTCGTCCGCAAACTTCTCACCGCCCGGACAGGCGAGAATTGCAAGTTCCGTAGGCTCTGAATACGTCATTATTGTTCCCCGATGACACTATATGTATCATTTTGCGGGGAAACATGCAAGATTACTGGGGGGAGCGGCTGAGCGCCCCGTTTCCGGCGCCGCGCGGGCCCCAGCCGTTGACAACCAGGGACCTCACTGGGTCCTCGCGAGAAAACCTCCGGTTTTCTCACTGCGGAAGCGTTCGGCCCTGGTTGTCCGGGGCGTCCCTCGCGGCGCCGTCAACGTACTGATCATGCTCCCCCGTCAGAATGCGGGGTGTACAATTGCTCCCCCTCGCTGCAAAGTCCTCGCGGAGGTGGGTTCTCTTCTATACCTACCGGTAGGTATAGACCGTGTGTCCGCTCCGGGCTTTTCCGCTACCCCCACTCATTCAGGAACGGAAGAAGAAGGCTATTTTTCCTGGAGAATTGCCTGCGGCAATTTTCCCAAGAGAAATAAGCCTATGGCCTATTTCTCGAGGATGGTAATTTCCACGCGGCGGTTGCGGGATTTGTTGGACTCGGTGTCGTTCGGGGCGATGGGCTTTTCGGCGCCAAAGCCGCGGGTGTAGACGCTGTATTCGCTTCTCACGCCCATTTCTACGAGAAAGCGCGCGACTGCCTCGGCACGCTCTTCGGAAAGTTTTTGACGTGAGCTCGCGGTGCCGGCGAGGGCGGTGTGGCCGCTGATGAGGAGTTCCTTGTCGGGATACCGCTCGAGGAGGGCGGCGATTTTCGTGATCTTTTCCTTTTCGGACGGCAGGAGGCGCGCGGAGTCGGCCTCGAACTGGATGTTCTCGAGGCTGATCGTGATTCCTTCCTCGGTTTCCTTGACGTTCGTGTCCTGGATCCCGAGCCGCTTGATCTCCCCGTTCAGGTCATTCACCGCGCTTGCCCGGTTGATTTGCCTTACCTCGGTGACGGTCATTGCGGACGTGCCGCGATATTCTATGATGCTTCCGTAGGAAAGCTGAAACATTATCCGAAATTCTTCGTTATAGGATTGCAGAATACCGCGCTCATTGTCCCAATAGAGGTTTTGTTTCCAGTTTCCGAGTGTGGTCACCGGATAATCAAGCGGGTTTCCATCTGCATCCGCCTTGGTTTTTTTTGGAGGCGGGTTGTCGAAGATAATCATATATTCCACATGGATGAGGTCGTATTCCTTTCCTTCAATCTGAGTTTTTCCCATGTAGGTATAGGTTGCCGTGAAAGGAACTCTGAATGGTTCCTCGATCCCGAAATTATCACGAAGGTCATATACTTCTTCTCCGGGCGCCGTCCATGTTTCGCCTTTCTGTACATCGTGATCGGGAAAGATTGGATGATTTTGCGTTACCGGCATGAACAAATCCGGCGAAATATCGAAATAACCAAATTCATCCCGTCGAAAATTGCTGTGATACTCATTCGACCATTCAAACGAGTGTTTCGTGTTTCGTTCGCTCATCATCATGGACAGGTCGTTCCGAGCCGATGCAGGGGTTGTCTCCGTCGCTTCTTTGACGTCCGATATATCCATGATTACGCGGCTTGATATCTCAGCCCAATGCGAAAGCTCGCGGTTGAGATATACATTTTCACGGGTGATGGTGTTAAAACGGTACGAATCCCCGTCGGCGAACTTGAAGCGGAACTGCTCGGCGCCGAGGGGGAACCGCGCGAGGGCGAACAGGGCGATAAGGGCGAGACTGCTCACGAGACTGCGCGCGAGCTGACTCGCGGAAAAAGGGTGCTTCTTCATATACCGAGTATCGGCACGCCATCGCCGCGCGATAACCGGATGTTACGCCGGCGCTTCGCGCGGGAATGGTTTTTTTGGCGTTTTTTTGGCTCGTGTGCATTACACTTTGCCGAGAGGTACCAATGCGAAAACCATTACTCGCTATCGTACTTATCCTGGCGTGCATACGCTGCTTTTCGGACGAAGGCATACTCATCGTAACGGAAGAATGGGCGCCCTATAATTACACGCTAAATGGCAATATTGCGGGTTTATCCACGGAAATCGTCACCAGCATTATGCGGCTTGAGGGGATGGACTATCCTATTGAAGAGTACCCGAGCATGCGGGCAAAAATGCTTATCGATACCAGGCCGAAGACGATTCTGTACTCGCTCTTTCGGACTCCGGACCGCGAGCAAAACTACCGATGGGTGGGCCCGATCATCGAGGAAAACATTTACTTTTATAAGCTCAGGGAAAACCCGGTAAAGATACGGTCTCTTAATGACACGAAAAAAGTTCCGTTGATCGCATGCCGCAGGGCAGGGCTGATTCATGATCTGCTCGTCGAAAGGGGATATGACAACCTTGATGAGTCCGGGACGGACAGCAAACAGGTGTACGGAAAGCTCTTGGCCAGACGATGCGATCTCGCGATAAGCGATACCGATATCGGGATTAAGTACCTTTTTGGCCAAATGGATAAGAGTCCCGCAATAGTCGAGAGAGTAAACGGCGCATTCTTTACGTCGAAACTTTACATAGCGTTCAGTAAAGACATTTCCGATGCTGAGTATAATCGCTGGAACGAAGGTTTCGAGAAATTGCGGCAAAGCGGCGAGCTCGGGCGAATAATCGAGCGGTATTACTGACGGCCCCTACGGGCCCTGACCCACTCGCCTCCCGTTGCGTTTCCTTCCCGGAATCGCTACGATTAACACCATGCAGAACATGACCGAAGGCCGACCTGCGAGCCTTATCCTGAAATTCTCCCTGCCCCTTCTCGCGGGAAACGTGCTCCAGCAGATGTACAACCTCGTCGACTCCCTCGTCGTCGGCAATTTCGTCGGAAAGGAAGCGCTCGCCGCGGTCGGCGGCACGGCAATCCTGAGCTTTCTCCTTTTTTCGCTTTTCTCCGGGATCGCGCTCGGCGTTACCATCGTCGTCGCGCGCTTCGTCGGGTCCGGTGACCGTGACCGCGTCCGCGCGACGGTCGATACCGCGTACGTCGTCGCCGTGCTGGGCGCCCTGTTGGTCACCGCGGTCGGCGTCCTTTCGGCGAGGCCGCTCCTCACGCTCCTCAATACGCCCCCGGGCGTGACGTTCGACATGGCGGAAACCTTCCTCACGATCGTTTTCATCGGGACGATCGGGAACTTCGGCTTCAATCTGAATGCCGGCATCCTGCAGGGGCTCGGGGACTCGGTTTCGTCCCTCGTGTTCCTCGCGATCGCGGTTGCCGTCAACATCGCGCTCGACCTCATCTTTGTCCCCGTCTTTGGCTGGGGAGTCGCGGGCGTCGCCTGGGCGACGGTCATCGCGCAGCTCGTTTCGTTCCTCTTGGGGACGGTTTTTATCGTCCGAAAGCTCAAGCTGACCACATTGAAGCCCTCGGAATTGCATTTTGACCCCCGAATCCTCGCGGAATCGGTGCGGATCGGGCTCCCCGGCGGCATCCAGAACATGCTCTTTTGCATCGGTACCATGGCCATCCAGCGGCTCGTCAACGGACACGGAAGCGAGTTTATGGCCGGATTCAGCATCTCCAGCCGCATCGATTCCCTTGCCTTCATGCCGATCGCGAGTTTTTCGACCGCAGTGACGACCTTTACCGGCCAAAATTGCGGCGCGGGCAAACTTGATCGCGTGAGGCGCGGTTTCCGGGCAACCCAGCTGATGAGCGGCGCAATCTGCCTCGTCGTCAGCGCTCTGGTATTCCTCGGCGCCCGCTTTCTCATGGGCCTTTTTACCGGCGACGCCGAGGTAATCCGCGTGGGTGCCGAGACGCTCTGGCGGCTCATGCCCTGCTACGTCCTCCTTTCGGTTCTCTTTATCACCAACTCAGTTCTCCGGGGCGCGGGCGAGTCCATGTGGCCCTTCGTCGCCTCGTTTACCTCGTTCATGATCCTCCGGATGCCCGCCGCCTACGCCCTCGACTTCTTGTTCGGCAAGTACGAAATCGGCTGGTGTTACGGTATCGGCTGGGTCTTCGGCCTCGCGATCGCCTTGCCCGTGTATCTTTCCGGCCGCTGGAAACGGCGCATTTTGCCGCAAGCGGAGAAAAATCTCCAATTCTCGTAACCATTTTCCCCCGATGGCGTTTACCTCATGTATATCGCGATGCTGAATGAGCACGGCGCTCGGTATGCCTCCTTATCGTAGTTCCCGGCAGGGTTTACTCCTCCTTTTACCTGCCGGGTTTTTTTATTGAGGCGTCCCCATCCGCAGAAAACCGCAAAAAACTGCAGAAAACGCTAAACAACCCATTGACCAGCGCAATAAAAAACGGCTATATTAGCCAAACACGACGCAGGGTAGAGCAGTTGGCAGCTCGTCGGGCTCATAACCCGGAGGTCACAGGTTCGAGTCCTGTCCCTGCTAGAAAAAAAACCTGACTGGTTATCCAGTCAGGTTTTTTTTATTATTGCAGGGACAGGACTCGAACCGGAGTCCCGGCGCGACCGAAAGGAAGCGCAAACCGACAGGACGTCGGTTTAGGGACGCAGGCGGGCTGGAACGAGGTGCCAGGATGGCACCGACTGGAAGCCGAGTCCTGTCCCCACGAGAAATAACCAGAATTGAGACTGTCTTTTCCCTTCCTGGCAAAATACTCATTATTTCAAAAAAAATTGTACGTACTCCTCACGAAACGGGTGTAAAATATCCAAAATAGTCAGGAGATCCAAAAAAATTGTTACTTACATGGAATGAGATAAAAATAAGTGCCTCTGCGGTAAGGCGCGGCTCTCGCACAACGATATCCCCTAATACGCTCATCTGTGATTATAGCAAATTTTCTAGCTATGACCACATTGATAATGTAAAGATGTAAGAGGTTGCGTTTGCTGATCTTATACCGTTTGATCTGGTGACGACACGCGATAAAATCTATCTCTTTATAGAGAAGTCGAAGGGAAAGCTTTTTCTAGTGACGCAGAAGTGAGCTCGGTTTTATTCGGTGGATCTCTACAAGTAATTGAAAGGTTGTTTGCTAAAAGGGATACGAAGAAAATAACAGTATAAATAGTGCTATTTTGACGCCTTCGGGCCAAAGAGCATAAAAAAAAGGAGTAATTATGAAAGATGAATGGAGAACAGAATTATACTTACGAAATGATATTTATTGGGGTGACTTAACTGAAGAAGAGCATTTTAGTAAATACTATTATCTCTCAGAGACAATTAACACTGCCATTGATGAATTGAAATCATATGCAATTGATATTGATTGTTATCACTCGGTATTGATTGCTGGTGATGCAGGCAGTGGTAAGACTTCACTGATACAGTATATAAAAACCATGGGGTTGTTTCCCAAAGCATATATTATTATTTTAAATTTTGATCACAATGTTAATAATAAATTTATCATTCATATGATGAACGATAAACTTTTTACATACATTTCAACATTAGCGATTGATAATGAATTAGTTAGAGAGAAGTTGGTTGAATTCAATAGCAAAAAAAATTTAAGAAGTGAAGAAAAAGTTTATTACTTATTAAAAATTCATGATGAATATGCAAAAGTGAAAGAAAACAGAGCCTCTGATGATTTTGTTAATTTAGTATTTGTGCTGGATCAAATTGATCTTGCATCAGTTTCTGTATTGGAGAAAAACATTAAAGCAATTTTCTCAATTCTTGATGCAAGCAAATATATACTTAAAATAGTATGTGCTCGCCAAAACACTATAAAACTGTGTAGAAATAATACCAATTCATTGTTTGCAACAACCTTTAGAAGACAAGTTGTTATTCAACCAGCTATTCTTCCAAAAATAATCAACTATAGGCTAAAAGACTGCTCCTTGAATAATGAATTAAGTACAACCAATTTTTACAAAATATTTGATAGCTCAAAATTAAACATGATAATTGCAATATCATCAAATAATGTTCGGAATATGATAGATATAATTTCAAAAATAATAAACACAAAAACGCCTGATGAAATACGTGAGTCATCTGCTTTTATAAACTATTTATTTCGTAATAACTATATTCCTGATTTAAATCAAGTGCTAAGCTCTGCTTGTGGTTTTCAAATACCTCTTTCAAGATGGATATTTGAAGCCCTGTTTTTCCATAATAAAAATGATTTGAAGCTACAAACTTTAATTTGTCGCTCAATTGAAAAAGCTCAAATGAATCATGAATATGTTAAAGCAGTTACTAAAGAAAATATGAAAGAAAGCATTGGTTTCTTATTCAGCAATGGATTGATTCAAGAATCAGTTTTTAATAATAAGCAAATAGACATAACAAAAAAAGGGCAATTTATCGAGAGTCTTTTAAAAAATAAAAATTATAATGAAGTGTTCCGTTTTTCTGAAAAAGATTTCAAACAATTCAAAGTTGTTTCAAATTAGTAACATAAAAAACTGCTTTAACTTGATTATTCGTTGTCACGCTTTTTACATTTGTTGAGGGGGACTTACGGGTTAAGCAAATACTAAAACGTTGTCGCTGATCGTGAAGTTTTCTCCCTCGATTTATTTCTTGCTTTTTTCAGGAGAACAAAATAAATTTTAATCAAACTGGCCAGGTATATTCAAAAATTAAGTTCTTTTCGGAAGAGGAAGTTGAGCATGTCGTGCTGGATTATTTCAAGTTACTGTTCAGGGCTTACTCGATATTGCTTCCCAAGAGTATGATTACTACCAATGGCGGAAAAGGGACAATACCGTACGGGATCATCGTTAACTTTTAGGATAAACAGTGGTACATACTTGAAGTGGAGCGGGGAATACACAGGATGTGGGAGCATATCGCCCCGCAAATTGTTAAATTGATTACCGCAATGGCGAACGAAAAAACGAAAAATAAAATCACCGTAAAATGCATCAAAGAAATAAACAAAAGGACGGATTCGTCGATCTCCTTGGTGAAATAAACAGAATACTAAAAAAAAAGACCCGAAAATATCCTTGCTTATTGATCTTATCCCGAACGACCTTGGGGACTGGGCAAAGAGCATGCGAGTGTCCGTGGAAATACGACTCATCGAAAAATACTCCGACCTGAATGGAATCATATTGTTCAGCATACCCGACGTAGAGGTAAAGACGAACGAAGAAATCATAGAGTAAATCACTCAGTTCGACGAAAAAAAACCGGAGAACTTGCTTGAGAGAATCGTCAAAGCAGGATTCCTCGCTGAAGGGTAGCGCGGTTACTTTGAATATGGACCGAAAGGAAACAAAAAACAGCGGTTTGATGGAATTGTCAGAAGAGATGGAATAGAAGTTGACGGAGTTGTGTCATTCTCGAGCATCTCCTCATTACGATGCACACAGATCATAACCCCGACGCGAACGACATCGAACGGATGGACCGTGTGGAAGACAGAAGCCAGAACGCTGATTACTAACGCATGGCTGGACTACAAACAAAACTTAACAAGCGGAAAGGAAATAGATTAATACGCTGTTGTCGATTAAGTAATAATTCTCACGAGAAGGTCATGTTTAAACTGTAATCAGTATAAAAAAAATAGCTTGACTTGATTTGTAAGTCATTCGAATCTACAATCAGCAGACTCGCTGGGCTGTAGACTTCAGTTAGGAAGGACAATTTACGAAGTTGTGGTTTTTTGACTTTGGGTTATTCGTATGTAATCTAAAAAAGCAAAAGCCAGCGACCTTGCTCTTCTCCTAGGGGGCTCATCACCGATCATAATGAACAACTAGATAAAAAAGCTAATTTACAATTTCCATAGTGCCATAGACAACAGGTCCCATTTTTACTGTAGAAACAATAGCTGATTTCCACTTAAGGACTGAACCATTTGAGGTTTTCCAATCAACCATAGACTCTAGCTCTGTTCTGGTATGCCCATCTTTATAGGTTGCCCATACACACGAACTATGAGGAACTCGCATGTTCCTCATGAATAACAGTGATTCTTGCACAGCCCCGTTACTTCTGCCTTGAGGCCTAATCCTAAGGTCTGCAGTATCAGCCGCACAACTTTTCTTTGTACAATACTCTGCCTGAAAACCAAGAACTAACCGGGGATGTCGTGATAAGAACGCATTCATTGAGGCTAGAATGCTGGATGTAGGTGCGACCAATTCACGAAAACACAGAATCTTTTCTATAGAAACTTCGGGTAAACTAAACTGGGAGAGCGGTTTCCCAACTACCTCTGGCATAAAGGCGATTTCAGCTGCAATACTATCTATGAGTCTTTCAAGTGTATTAGGATGTGCGGCTATCTCGCGCCGAACGCCTCCAAGGGGTAAAATGAGTTGGGCAGGTTCGGCAAGACGATGCCCAAGTTCATGGAATTTGTTCCAGAACGCTCGATCCTCTGTGCGCAGGGAATTTAAGACTGCAACCCAACGGTCAGGATCATTAACACCTGCTTTTTTACGTTGGATAAGCAGTGCTTCTACTTTTGGATCTGCCAACTCATCACGAAGAAACCCAAATTCTATCTCTTTCTGTTGTCGTAAGTAGCGATCTTCAAGTGCTTGCAGATCATCGTACGTTCTAACTACTTCAAAACGTACTTGTTGGGTTCCAGCAATAGCTTCTGCGACTTGCTCACATGAGACTAGAGTACTTACATTTACCGTCTGTCGGACTTTCTCTAGACAAGCCTTTACGGCTAGTGGAATATATTCTTTCCCACGCCAACGACGACCCAATCCTAAATTTTTTGCAATCGAATCGAGACGAATACTACACTCGACATCCAGATCGTCCATGAATTTTACTCCTCATCAAGTATATCCTTTACGCGATCATAAAATCTCCGCCAATCTTCTTTTGTCCTTTCATTCTTATCTCCAGTCGTACGGCGAGCCATAAGAGCCCTTTCACTTTCGAGAAGTCGAATAGTGACAGAATATGTCAAATTAAGCTCTTGAGCTAATTCTGATAACCCGCGAGGTATCTTAATTGATTCATCGATCTTCGCTTTTGCAGGAGTGTTTGTTAATAAAGTTTCAGTATCGACACTTAATGCTTTAGCGATACCTAGTAGTTTTTGTCCTGAGATTACTGAAAGGCCTCTTTCAACTTCAGAAAGATATGCTTGGCTAATACCTGCTAATTCCGATAATTTCTTACCTGAAAGACCTTTGGACAGTCTCATTTGCTTGATTCTGGCTCCAAGTTCGGTTTTAAAACCATTTTCCTCCAACAAAATTGTACCCTCTCTTGACTATCTCTCGATAGCGAAGTATATTCGCTATAGCGATATATTATCGCTGCAATTATTATAAGTCGCACCGGCTCGACAGTCAACCGGTAAAGGAAACTTCATGAATATTGAAAAGCAAGGACACGACCAAGGACACGACCAAGGACACGACCAAGGACACGACCAAGGACACGACCAAGGACACGACCAAGGACACGACCAAGGACACGACCAAGGACACGACCAAGGACACAACCCGGGACACGACCAAGGACACAACCCGGGACACGACCAAGGACACAACCCAGGACATGACCAAGGACATGACCAAGGACACGACCACCAAATCATCATTAGGGTAAACACAGTTCCAAAGCATGTTGATTCGGATGTTATCTCCTTCGAGAAACTTGTACTCTTAGCCTTTGAGACCCCACCAATTGGTCCCAACGTGTTATTTACGATTACTTTCAGCAAAGGGCCGAAAGAAGCTCGAGAAGGGGATCTAATGCTTGGACAAACTACCAAGATTGTTAATGGGGAGGTATTCAATGTCACATGCACTGATCGCTCGTAGTACCGACTTAAAAAAACTGAGAGACGAAGGTTATAGTCTGGCAATTATCGATGGTAACCTTGTTGTTGATAGCTTTCCCTATGTAGGGAGCGATCGTATTGTTCACCGGGGAAAGTTTGTAACTCACCTTACCTTGGCAGGAGATGTTACAGCTGCGCCGGATGACCATGTAGGCTATTTTATTGGTGACCATCCCTGTGATACCAATGGGAACCCTATTGAAAAAATACGACATACGACAGGTGAACAGGTTTTTGGTCCAAATCTGACAATCAACCATAGTTTCTCGGCAAAACCGGTACCAACACAGAGGTATGCCGATTACTATGAAAAAGTAACAACTTATGAAGCTATAATCGCTGGATGCGCTCGGCAAATTGATCCTTCTGTAACTGCAAAAGTCTTTGAACCAATACTAGTCGGTGAAAATGAGCCTAACGAAGTTCATAGATACATTGATACTTCTTCTAGTCGTGCTGGGATTGGAATGGCAATGAGTCGGATTGCAGGTGGTGTAATTGGAATTGTCGGCGTCGGAGGTACTGGAAGTTATATCCTTGACCTAGTTGTTAAGTGCCCCGTAGCCGAAATTCATCTCTTTGATGGCGACACATTTTACCAACATAACGCATTCCGCTTCCCGGGAGCTGCGACTGTGGATGATCTTCAACTGCGACTTAAAAAGACAACGTTTCTTACTGAACGATATAGTCAGCTCCATACTAGAATTATCGATCATCCATATATGGTCGGATCTGATGAATTGACATATCTCGAGAAACTTTCCTTTGTTTTTATAAGTGTTGATTCAGGAGCCTCGCGGCGAATGATTTCTGAATATTTAGATAGGAAGTCAATTCCGTACATTGATTGTGGAATTGGTGTAAATATTAGTAGCGAAGGGCGGCTTTTTGGAGCAATAAGAACATCAAGATGTACTACTGGATCATTTGGGCAATTGCATCGAGTCGCGAATATGTCAGAGGTGCAACAGGACGGACTCTATAACACGGCAATTCAAACGGCAGATCTTAATGCACTAAACGCGGCAATGGCTGTAATTTCATGGAAAAGGTTTTGTGGTTTTTATGAGGATATTGGTGATTTGGACAATAATACATACACAATTGAGTTTAACTCGCTCTGTAATAGGTCTTTACCATGTATCGATTAAAAAGTATAGAATTTCGATTTAGTGATGAAATTCCTGAAACTCTTGAATATGGCGTGTTGTATATTTCAATCGAGTATTTAACAGCTATACATCTCTGTGCATGTGGGTGTGGAAGTAAAGTTGTAACACCCTTATCAGGATATGGCTGGACATTGAAATTTAACGGAAAAATATCACTCACACCATCAATTGGCAATTGGAGTTTCGCCTGCCAGTCGCATTACTGGATTAGTGATAATGAGATTTACTGGGCTTCAAAATTCTCGAAAGAAAAGATTTCGCAAGGACGATCCATTGATAGAAATAGAAAAGAAAGTATAAAAGAAAAAGATCTGGGAAAGAAGAAAAAAAAAGGAAGATGATGCTTGGAGGAAAAATATCTATAGAATTGTGAAATAACTACAATATTGCAATTCATCCACACTTAACAAGTTTCTATTTCGGAAGTTAGCTCCTGCAAAAGCTTTCGCACGCAGTGACTCCATGCGTTAACATTCGCTGATCGCAACGCCTTCTACCTTGATTTTTTGCGGCAGATTGAATCGGTCAAGAATCTATTCACCTTATCATTCTTTCCGAAAATTATTTATTGCGGAGTAGTAAATAATATGTTGAGATCTAACTCCACATCAGTAATTATACTCATCCTACTAAATTGTTCTTCCAGCTGTAATAATAGTTTTCAGATAACCAACCCGTTTGTATTTGCGATAAGGGTTTTCGTATACCCATCAGTATCGGGCTTCCTCTCCCCGCGCGAGGGACTGAAGCGGTAGCCCCGTAAGGGCTACAAGCGGAAGGCCCGGCCGGCCACGGGAACGTCGCCCGCCCTCGGGCGGCAGATGTCCAATCCCGGCGCGCCCAATCCTCCCCGCGCGAGCGACTTACGCCTGCTGATTCGCGTTCAACTCAACGCTTCTTTGATGAATCAAGTCTTGATCATCAGCCAGAATGCATTCAAGCAATAAATACGAATCAATCAGCAACTCCCTGTTGCTTGAAAGCAACGTATTGCGGGTGTTACTGGATAACGGTGATTGCGCTTCAACAAGAGAGCAATTCTTTTGTAGCTTTGAAATGCTTTCCTTGAGAGTAACCAGCGAGAGCAATTTATTGGACCAGCATCCGGTAAGCTTTGTTTGCATAAAAACCATCCTTAAGAAACCAATGGCACTATAATAGAGAAATTAGAGAATATGGTTAAAATGATGTAAAAAACAGGGGAGAAATGACGGAAAACTCATTTTTTTACATTTGATAAGGGTTGAGTGGAAGAGCAACATGTTACTCCCAACTGCTTTAACCTGTCACATCTGGTTGGATCCGGTAGCCATTCAGGGAACAGGGCGGAACATCGCCGTAATCAGGCTTTTCCGAACGGCGTGATTGACCGCACGAGCCGCAGGGCTTAGACTGTCCCCAAATGGTATGTAACGCTCGCGGCGGCTCCGCGCGTTGACGTTCGCCGATCGTATTGCCCTCTGCCTCAATTTTTTTGTCCGAAAACCATTTATCAAGGAGCACTGACTGCTTTGTTGAAACCAAACTTCACGTCAGTAATTGTACTCATCCTGATAATCTGTACTTCTGGTTGTACCAAAAATTCTCTTGCTGCCAATAACCGAAATGCGTTTATAAACAATCCGTTTGCGTTTACGATATTGAAAAACTACTCTGACGATTATAATTCAATAGGAACCGTATTAACTTCATCATCTAAATGCCCGCTTGAAAAAGAAAACATAGCGGATCCCGCTTTCTGTTTCCTTCGAACCGTCACGTATGACGGACTGACAATAAACATGTTTTCCTTTGATGTACTCCAGGGCGGAACCGCGGAATACGTGGTTACGAACGACCACGTACGCCTGACGAATGGATTAACAACAGGAAGCACAAAAAAAGAACTGATCAGGAAAATGGGAAAGCCCTATAAAATACAAGATGACAAATATATATGGAAATCCGCTGACCTTAACAACTATCTGGTTTTCACCGTGGAAAATGAACTGGTAACAAAAATTCGGTGGCACGAAGAACGGCAACCGGAATACAAAGGGATAGTTGTTTGGGAAACCAAATATAAATAAAAAAATTGCTAATGGAAGAAGACCCTGCTATACTAAATCAATTATATATTCAGAGTATTGTAATAAAGGAGTTTTCATGAAAAATTATCGAAAGGTCTTGCTTATTATTATTGTAAGTATGTGTACGAGTTTTCTTTTTGCACAACAGCATGTCAAATGTACCGGTGTTCAAAATTACCAGACCGGATTTAATGATGCCTCATCCATTAGGGATATAATCATTTATAACAATCCGGATGATTTCCAGTTTCAGATAATGTACAATAATGGGAACCTTACCGAATATTTTTATCTTTCAGATTCTTCCCCGAATGGTCAGTTTATGCAGTATTCTGCTGTGACTCTTCAGTCCGGAGATGCTGTTGCGTCAGGATATTGGGCACTTGTTTCAAAAGTCGGTGCCGAATATATGGTCTTTATTAAGAAGGACAATACACTTGTTCTTAAACTTACCTTTCGTGAGTGATCTCGCAAGCTAAAAACATTGAAAGGATCGGAGAGGTAGGCCGCACTCTTGTGCGGCCTACAGTGCTGCCGAAGACATCGCTTAATGATAACACCCGAGGTGCGCACTGCCAAGGCTTTTTTATCCTGCAGTGCGCTACCGGTCAACAGGCTAAAAACCTTGGCAGCTGTCTCCCGCGCGAGGGACTGAAGCGGTAGCCCCGAAAGTGCCGACAGGCCTTTCGGGCTACGAGCGGAAGGCCCGGCCGGCCTTTTGAATGTCGCCCGCCTCTCAGGCGGCAGACCGATAATCCCGGCGCGCCCAACTACTCGACGGAGCGTGCCATGAATGGCAACTGATACGTAACAAATCACCCCAAAATCACCCTTCCTAAACGGCGAAAATGACTCCAGAGCAATAGACATTATGGATATTCGTAGTAAAATATATCCCGCAACGTTTAAAAATATTTTCAAGGAGAATGTATGAAAGCAAAAATTAAAATTAGCAATTTCTTCCTGTCTCTTCTTGCAGTACTGCTAATTTGCTCATGTTCAGATCAGACGAGTGACCCTGTTATAAGATCTGACACGAGCGATGAAACCAGCAATGATACCAGTACTGACAATAGCAAAGATAAGAGCGATACCAGCATCCTGGATCTTCGCATAAAAAATGGAACGGATTTGTATGCAGCAAAAAGTATCAGTTATGAAGGAAATATCGCAGGTGACGCTGTAGTAACACCGCATGTTGCTGCCAAAGCAGTCAGCAGCGGCATTCAGTTTGATATCACGTGTCCAACTGACCCCTGCTATTCGCAAGGTTTTGGTACCGTACTCATTTATCGCATAGAGAATGATGAAAATACAACAGGCGCTACTTTGGATTCTTGGTACAAATCAGGAACTTTAAGTTTTGTCTATCCGCTTTGTGAGGCGGGAGAGGCGTATCGATTTAAGGTTCAAATCGAACCGACTGATTTAAATAATAATCGGGATTTCCAGTATTATGAATACATCGATATTACCGCAAAAGGCGGAATAGGCGACATTAATTACTCAAACATTAATGCCAGAAAATGGGTAACCGCCGGTTATGCAAATAATGCACCTACCGTAAAAATTGAAAACTGCATCCCTCCTGATGCAAAAGATGTTAAAACATATGTTGCGTTCTTTGCGGGTAATGGAGACTGGGAAACAAATAATGCAACAGTCTGGTTCGATTATTATTCAGCGCCTGGTATTGAATTCACAATAAATCCAGATGCTGACTGGATAAACGGTTTTACCTACGCCATAAATTCTACCGGAAAAGATCGGTTCTTTGCACAGTATGAATTCAGTTTCGAGATTCCCGATTGTGATCTGGTAACCTTGTGGACTACCAAGGCAATCCAGTCTGAAATTGTAAAAGTAGAATAAATAGAAAGCTCGCCAAATCCTTCTGTATGATTTTAAAAGATTATTAGGAGCTGGATTCAGGTGTCGCAAATTTTGCGACACCTGCCGGCGACCATAAAACCAATCAAGATGATCATAACAAAAACATCACGCGCTGACCTGGTGCGCCAAACTGACGAGTATATTCTGGATTGCCGATCAAATAGATAGTCCGTTGGTGCCACAAAAAGTATCAAATAAGAAAAAATCACCCCAAAATCACCCTGTAAATGCACAGAAAATGACTGGTGAACAATGGACATAATGGATATTCATTGTAAAATATCTCATCTATTACTAAAGGGGTAAGGTAAAATGACTAATCGGAAAAAAAATCTTTTATTGTTAAGTGTGTTGTGCTTATTTTTCTTCGTCGTCACTTCATGTTCTTCATCAACTGGTAGTGATAAAAATGCGGGGTACGACAATGCTTCAGCTGAAACAGAAGACAGTACCGGTGATTCAAAAACAACTGATTTTGCACCAACAGATTTAGTCAATTCGACAGTTATTTTGTATAAATCCGATGGGGGAGTTCGACAGAAATTGATTGATTTAAAATCCGATGGAACTTTCTTTTTTGACAACCTTTCTGCGTTTACTACAGTAAAACAAGAATATTCTTATACCAAGGGAAAGGCTAACCAGGCAAGACTAACTTACATTGATAGTTGCTATAGTAAAGTACTTGATCACTTCCAAGGGAGGACCAAAATATATAAAGATGATTACCTAATAGACGAAGGTGATTTTAACCTTGTTTTTACTGATGAAACAACCGGTACCTATAGTGGAACCTATGTTATATCGAAAGGTATCGATGTATTAACAAAATCAACACAGTTCGTTACAGGTAGTTTTACCATTTATTACTAAATAGCAGATCTGCGCCGCATTCGCGGCGCTAATAGCTCTTCTCGATTAGGATCGTATACATGAAATCAGAGAAGCTTTTATTCTCATGGTAAATGAATCGCTATGAAAAATGCCACAGTGTATGTTGTTGGATATTCATCCCTTGTACAGGATGATTACATTGCTTGTTAATGGATAAACGGTGAGCTACACAAATTATCCCAATTGAATGATAGTGACGCGCGAGGGACTGAAGCGGTAGCCCCGAAAGTGCCGACAGGCCTTTCGGGCTACGAGCGGAAGGCCCGGCCGGCCTTTTGAATGTCGCCCGCCTCTCAGGCGGCAGACCGATAATCCCGGCGCGCCCGATTCTCCCAGACTGAAGTTTTCTTCTTTTCTGGCGCTGACGTTTAATTGCCCGGTGAAATGAGCTATCCTGTTGTTTTGTACTCAAGGGAGAAATAGATGAAAACTAATCAGAAACTTTTACTTGCGGGGATTTTCCTGTGCTTCGCTTCGGTAATGTACGGCCAGACAATAGCATTTGAGCCGAGGCAAGAGGGGCTTTTACTCCAAGGACCAATAAATACCGATAAGCTTGCCAACAGCATCCGTATTTCACTGGTTAATTATGACTGGAAAATTACCGAGGATGGGGATGGTGTCATTTTTGCCAGGTATGAGAAAAGTAATGGTTTGATTATGGCAACTATTAAAGTCTCGTATGATACAAAATCGTATAGTATTGAATACGTTGACAGTAAAAATCTTGATGCCAATCTTGAGGCAAAAAAGATTCACAGGAATTATGTGCGGTGGATAAATAACTTGAATAAATTCATATATCAAACATACCTGAGTCAGCAATAAGATTAACGCGATAAGCACGCATCCGCAAAAAAGCATATCGCCGCACATCTTAATAAAAGGAATAAGGGCATGAAGTTTATTCGAGCAATGCTGATCCCGCTCATGCTGTTATTACTTTTTATCGCTATCGCGGTGTGGCGATACTCCGCGACGGGGAAAGTTTTTTATCTCGTTAATTTTGGGTATATAGGTTTTGCGCTTGCCCTTGGCGTCTTTCTTTCCATTGTTTTACCAAAGAATAAAATGGGGACTGCCCGAAGAATTGCGCAATTGCTGATCGGTTTTTACTTGCTTGTATATGTTGGGATTATCGCCAGGGAAGATTTGCAGGTTGAAGGTTTTTGGTTGTATTTGTTCTCGGGGTATTTTGCGGGCGCGACGCTGCATTATTTTATTGCGAAAATAATCGGACCGGTTATTTTCAATAGAGGGTGGTGTGGGTGGGCTTGCTGGACGGCCATGGCGTTCGATCTTATGCCCTGGAAAAAACCAACGGTGCCGGTCAATAAAAAGGCTACGGCCTTACGATACGTTCACTTTTTTATTATTGCGATACTTATGACGCTGCTCTATTTCTTTTCTGATTATGGAAAAAACTTCAGAGGAACCGAGTTTGTCGAATTGTATTGGCTCTTGATCGGTAATGCCTTGTATTATGTTGTGGGAATAATTCTTGCGGCGGTTTTGCATGATAACCGCGCCTTCTGCAAGTATGTATGCCCAATCCCTGTGTTCATGAAAGCGGGCGCAAGATTCGCATTGCTGAAAAATGAGATTGATCCCGCTAAATGCATCGACTGCAAAGTGTGTGAAAAGAACTGTCCCATGCAAATAAAGTTGCTGGAATACAAACACGCCGGGTCGAGAATCCTTTCGACCGAATGTATTCTCTGCCAAACATGCGAAAGCGTTTGCCCGAAAGATGCGGTGCAAATGACGTTCAAGATTGACGGGAAAAAATGGAACAATAATGGCAAAAGCGATTTTCTTTAGTATCCCTGCGCATGGGCATACCAATCCAACCATCCCTTTGGTAAAAGAGCTTGTTGCCATGGGCGATGAAGTGATTTATTACTCTACCGACGAGTTTAAGGATAAAATAGAGGCGACCGGCGCGACTTTCAGAAAATATAATTTTACCCAGGATTTCGATGCGATTAAATCCGGACAAAATCTCGGGTTTTTGTATTTTCTTTTGATAAGCGCAACCTCGCTGCTGGTTGACGATTTGCTGAAAGACGCAGAAATATTCAAGCCCGATTATATCGTTCATGACGCTATATGTCCCTGGGGAAGATATGTTGCGGAGATATGCAATGTACCGGCTGTTTCTTCGGTGTCGACGTTTGCGTATAATAATCGAAACGCCACATTCTTGAAAACGATTTCCTTTATTCATCAGATAGGTTTGAGCGGCTTGAAATATATAAAGAGAGCGATAGAGCTGCAAAAAATCATTACCGTAAAATATGGAGTGCAGTATAGAGACTTTCTCGGAACAATGATGAATGAAGAGGATTTGAATATTGTCTACGCTTCGTATTATTTTCAGCCTGATGCGAAGCATTACGATGCGGCCAAGTATAAATTTGTAGGTCCGTCGATTTCCGAGCGAAAGAACGATTCCGACACGACGGATTATTCAACATTGAAACGCCCGCTGGTGTACATATCCATGGGAACGATATGGAAAGACCGTATATCCCTTGATGTTTTTATCGATGCCCTGATTGATAAGGATTACACGATTGTCGTTTCGGGAACGGATACCAAAAAGGATTATTCGCATAAAGGCAATGTTATTATGAAACCGCATATTAACCAGCTTGAAGTGCTCAAGCATTGCGATGCGTTTATTACCCATGGAGGAATGAACAGCGTCAGCGAGGGTCTACGGGCCAAGGTCCCCCTGTGCGTGTATCCCCTACAGGCAGAGCAGGAGGAAGTTGCTCGGCGCGTCGTAGATCTTGAATGCGGCGTCCAAATAAAAAAGCTGACTGAAAAAGAAATCAGAAGATGCACTGCGTTGGTTTTGAACAAGCAAGAGTTTTATGAAAACTGTGGTTTGGTTTCCGCGTCCTTTGCGGAAGCTGGCGGATACAAGAAAGCCGTAGCGCATATTCATGAGTATGTAAGGCGCTTCAAAGCGTAAGGCAAATCCATTCTTTTTGTATCCGATTAAGAATTATCCGCGTTTAAGGTTTGCTTTAACCTTCTCGAATGATTCACGGTCAAGTCGATAGAACGCGGCCACAATCATGGCGAGGGCGAAGAATGTGAGCGGCATGAATCCGAGCGTGCTCGCGATTCCGACAAGCGCTTTGCCTGTTTGCGTTGCCGCGTTTGGCGCGTATCCCGCTGCGACGAGTGTAAACGAGACGACCCCTCCCCCTACCGCGGTGGCGAGTTTCTGGCTGAAGGTGTAGAACGCGTAGATGATTCCTTCGCTCCTGATCCCCGTCTTGAGCTCGCCGTATTCGACCGTGTCGGGGAGCATTGCCCAGCCCATCGTTCCCGCTACCGACGAACCGAGCCCGGAAAGCGTCGCGCAGATCAGGATGGGTATTGTCTGATTATACGGCATGAACTGCATCGTGATGCACGCGGCGCTCGACAGTGCCGCTCCCGCGTAGAATGCTCCCTTTTTATCGAGCGCCTTCGATAGGGCGGGTACGAGAAGGTTTCCGACGATCATGGCGAATACAACGCTGCACATGAATGCGGGAACAATGCCGGGGTTGCGCATGTTGTACGTCGCGTAGAATACGATTGACGTTTCGATGATGTAGATCGCGCTGCTCGCGAGGAAGAATATTCCCGCGACGAGGAGCGCTGGCGGGTTTGAGCCGAGGACGTGGAAGAGGTCCTTGAGCTCGTAGCTGCCGGCTTTTCGGTTTTCTGTGCTTACGACGTCGCGAACCGACCGATAGCAAATGCGAAGGATTACAAACGTGATGAGTCCATAGAGCGCGGCTGCCGCAACGAAACCTGTGCGCCGGTCGCCGAATGCCGAACTCAAGGGCCCCGTAGCCATCGAGACGAAAATAATCGCGACAATAGCGCAGATCATTCGGATTGAAGAAAGTGACGTGCGCTCCTGCGGATCGTCAGTCAATTGCGAGGTAAGTGACGAGTAGGGAATGTTTACCATCGTATAAAGCGAATTCCACAGGATGTAGGTGAGAAGCGCCCATGCGATTTTTCCCGCAGGCCCGAGGTCGGGCGCGAGAAACATGGCACGATCGCCGCGGCGAATGGAAGTGCCCCGTACCGGAGATAGACGAGGGCATTTCCGTGCTTTGATTTCGTGTGGTCCATGATGTAGCCCATGACCGGATTGCTTAAGGCGTCGAGCACGCGCGCAATGATGAATATCACGCCCGCCGCGGCAGGCGTGATGCCGAACACGTCCGTATAGAAAAACAGCAGATAGAGCATCGTCATCTGGAACGACAGGTTGCATGCGGTATCGCCGAGTCCATATCCGATCTTCCGGCCGAGGCTGAGGTTTCCCTGCGATTCGCCTTTCTGGTTCATGGTTTGCCCCTTTTTCGATCCTTTCGATAAGTATAATTGACCGAAAGAAGCAAACGCAAATTCGCCCGAGTGAGTAAAGCCCTTGCATTGTCACCATCGTGCAATTGACAGTCGAAATCTGCTATCGTATGCTTTCTTATATGGAAAGGAAAAACAACCGCACCATCTTGATTCTTGTAATGTTCATCACATTCCTTTCAATCCTCGGGATTTGGGGATTCAGCGCGTTTTATCTCCTGAAAGCCCGCGAGCTGGTTTTGAGCCAGCAAAAAAAATCACTCGAGAGTTTCGCAAGGATCGTCGCCGAGCAAACCGGAAGCATCTTTGCGGGTTCGACGACCTATCTGAAGGTGGTTTCCGCCTGGCTTCATAATAATCCCGACAAGGATCCCCGAACTGATCCGGACTTCCGGCGCGCGGAAGAGGTCTTTCAGAGCGAATACGGGCATTCCATACATATCCGGTTCGTGTCGACCGATGGCAAACTGTATTATACGGGCGACAAGCCGGGTAAGGGTCGGGCAGACGTTTCCGACCGGGACTATTACCTCGCGCAAAAGGATCCGCGGACGCGAGGTCTTTTTTTCGCCAAGGCGGTAAAAAGCCGCGTCACGAACCTGTGGGGCATTCCCGTTTCATTGCCGCTCGAGCCGAACCGATATAATCTCGAGCTGATGTTTGCCGCAATAGAGCTTCCGCTCATCGTTGACAGTTGGGACAAATCCCTGCCCGCGAAAACCGCTATCATCAATCTGATCCGTTCTGACGGAATACTTCTCGCCACGAGCCCTTTTATCGAGGATCGAGAGGGCGTGTCCCTTGCTTCCGGTGAAGTATGGAGAAAATACCTTCCCGAAAACGCGAGCGGCAGCGCGGTTCTGCTTCAGCCCCTGCTGTCCGACTCCGCGCGCCTTGTCGCCTGGAAAAGGCTCGATAAGTATCCCGCGGTTATCAGTGTCTCCATGTCGCTCGACGAGATTTATGTGAACTGGAACAGGCAGGTACGGAGAGCGTTTGTAGTATTGACCGCGATCAGTCTCTTGCTCGTCAGTCTCGTCGTTCAGTTGATCAGGCTTTTCGGGAAGGAGCGAGTCAACGAACTGCAGCTTCAGGAACTAGTCACGAGGGATGCGTTAACCGGGCTTTTCAACCGCCGCTATGTCATCGAGTATCTGGTTGGGGAATTTGAGCGGAGCAAGCGCCATAAGCGACCGCTCTCCTGTTTGATGCTGGATATTGATCATTTCAAACAGTGTAATGATACATTCGGGCACGCATACGGCGACGAGATTTTAAAGGCTTTCGCTTCCGTGCTCGAATTAAACACGCGACGGCAGGATGTGGCGGGACGTTACGGCGGAGAAGAATTTTTGCTGGTAATGGCCGAAACCGACAAGAACGAGGCGTTGGTCGTCGCGGAAAAGCTCAGGGAAAAAACCGGCGAGATCATCAAAAAGGACGGCATACCGCTGACGGTGAGCATTGGCGTCGCGGTGTTGGACGGCGGTCATCCCTCGCCCGACGCGCTCATCAATGCTGCGGATCAGGCCATGTATCGCGCGAAGGAAGGCGGCAGAAACCGGACGGAAATGGCGCAGGAAATGCGACAAAAAGGTTTCTGATAAAATACCGCTACCGGGTGTATACTGACGAAATGAATTCCGCAAATGATCCGGTATTCCGGAAGATTGACTGTTACAGCGTTGCCGTGGACGACCTTGCTACGGGGATTGCGTTTTATGAAAGCCTCGGGCACGTGCTACTTTGGCGGGACGGGGAACATTCAGCGGGCCTCGCGCTTCCGGATTCGGACGCCGAGCTTGTGCTCCATACCGACAAACGGCCGTTTGAAACGTGCCTCCTCGTCAACTCCGTGCCTGACGCGATCACTCGAATCGAAGGAAGTGGCGGCTCGTTGGTGTTTGGCCCGATCGACATCAGGATTGGCAAATACGCCCTTCTCTGCGATCCCTGGAAGAACCCGCTCCCCATTCTTGATTTCAGCAAAGGCAAACTGCTCACCGACTCGGCCGGGAACGTAATCGGGAACATACCCGAAAACCAGTAACAGAAAGCTCAAGGCTCACTGCTAAAAGCTCAAGTCTCACGGTCTGAAGCGATAGCCCGTTCCGTGAACCGTCAGGATGTGGCGCGGGTTTGCGGGGTCGCGCTCGATTTTTTGGCGGAGCTTCGCGATGTGCTGGTCGAGAGTTCGCGTGGTGCCGCCGTAGGACATGCCCCAGAAACGCTCGAGCAGGGCTTCGCGCGCATGCACGGTTTCGGGGAACGCGAAGAACCAGCGCAGAAGGTCGACCTCGCGGGAACTGAGTTCGAGCTGCTCGACTTTTCCGTCCCGCGAAAGTTCGAGGGTGAAGCGCTGGGGATCAACCGAGCAGTCACCGAACGAGAACGGTTTCGTCGGCCCGACTCCGGCGCGAGGCGTGCTGTCACGGTCTCCACGCCTCAGGGCGGCCTTGACGCGCGCGACGAGCTCGTGGACGCCAAATGGCTTGACGATGTAGTCGTCAGCGCCGAGCTCGAGCCCGAGAACCTTGTCGATTTCCTCTTCGCGCGCGCTCAGGAACACGACCGGGATAAGCGCATCCGTCTTTCTGATTTCACGGCATACGTCGTATCCGCTCATTTTGGGCATCATGATGTCGAGGAGGGCGAGGTCGACTCCTCCTTCTTTCCACGCAGCTATCGCGGCATCTCCGTCCGGGACGGCGGTGACTGCGAAGCCTTCCGACTCGAGGAGGTCTGTGAGGCCTTCCCTGATCGCGCGTTCGTCTTCGGCGACGAGTATCCTTTTCATTGGTTGCCATCCTTTTGTCCCGCGGCCGGGAGGCTGAGGGTGAATACGCTTCCTTTCTCGCGGCCTGATCGGTCGCGCGGCGCGTAGCGGACGTCTCCGCCGAGCGAGCGGGCGAGGGCGCGTGCGATGGAAAGCCCGAGGCCGGTGCCACCCTGTTCGGAGGTGAGCGTCGCGTCGACGCGGTGAAACTCGCGGAATATTTTCTTCCGGTGCGGGCGGGGCACGCCGATTCCGCGGTCCGCGACCGACGCGAAGCACCGCGCGCGCTTTTCGTCAAAGCCGACGGTCACTTCTATTTCGCGGCCATCACCTGAGTATTTTTCCGCGTTTGAAAGCAGGTTGAGGAGAATCCTGACCACCGCGTCCTTGTCTGCCATGGCAATGGCCGGGCTTTCTTCTGCGGTGAAGGTAACCGAAAAGCCCGCGGCTTTCAGGCGGTCGGCGATTCCCAGGGAGGTTTCCTTCGCGAGAAAAGCGATGTCGACCGGAACGCGCACGAGCCGGCGTTTTCCCCGCTCGAGTTTCGCGACGTCGAGGACGTCGTTGATGAGGTGCGTCAGGCGCTCGCTTTCACCGACGATTTGCGCGAGGTAGCGGTCGCGCTTTTTGCGGTCAAGATCGGCGCCACCCGCGAGCATTTCGGAATACATCCTGATCGAGGTAAGGGGCGTTTTGAGCTCGTGCGATACGGTGGTGACGAATCCCGTTCTCCGCTTTGCTTCGAGAAGCCGGGCAGCCGAATAGCGCCACAAAAAGACGGCGCCGCCCGCGACCGAAAGAAAGAGGGCGAGCACGAGGGCCGAGAGCGCGTAGCGCGACGCGCGGACACGGCTTTCGAAGGCGGACGGATCCGAGAGTATCACCGCGGTTTCCCAATAGGGCAGGAACTCGCTTATCTCGCCCGAGACGAGGGGTGTTCTCCATGCGGTAGATTCGATGCCCGCGACGGGGACGAGGGGAACGCCCGACTGGTCGAGTACCGCGAGGTAGCGCAGTCCGTCCGCGGGCGTCCCGCTTCGCGCGGCGATTGCCTCGCGCACGGCGTCCATGTCGAGCTCGCACCCGACGATCCAGTCGCCCCGCTTTTCCCAGTACAGGAGCACGAACGAATTGTCGAAGATGCGGGGAACGAGTCCGCTGTCTGCCTGCGACACGAGGTCGCGGAAGAAGCGGTCGGACTCGATGTACACCGAGCGCGCGGGCGCGGAGTCGCGGGTGTTCGACGCGTCGATTTGCGGATTGACGTTGCGCGTGAGGGTTTCTTTTCCCTCTTCCGCGGCGAGCTCATACACTTGTTTCTGGACGGTGGTGTCGGTCTTGAAGATGCTTTGCGCGATATTGGACCTGACGGCCGACGCGTCCGCAGAAGGGGCCGGTGATGGTGCCGGTTTCGGTGCCACCGTTTTTTCTGGCGCGCGCGCTTCGGAAGCCGCTTCTTTCTTTTGTACGGAGAGCCCAAGCATGGGCCGTTTTGCCGGCTTCGCCTGTTCGCTTTCTGCGCTTTGAGCAGCGCTCGGCGCAGCGCCCGGCTCCTCCGCGAGTACATCGCTCAAGGCCGCGTTCGGCATGTCGATGCTCTGCACGTCTGCAGTCGGCGCCTCTGTATTCGGTTCGATAGCGCGCGGTGCCTCTGCGCTCGGCATGTCTACGCTCGATACTGGTGCGCTCGGTGGTTCGGCCTTCGCGTTTTTTTCTGCCTTCATGTCCGCTTTCGCGGCTTCAAGCGCTTCGCCTTGCGCTTCTTCGCTCTTGTTCGCCTGCACTTCCGGCTGCGCGGCCGCTATCGCGCTGTCATCTGACGCGGCACTTTTCCGCGAGTCTTTCGCTACCGCGCGGATTGTCGCTTTCGGCCCGACGATCGAGGCTTCGTATTCCGAGGCGATGTTTCGGTACACGGGAATCCGTTCGGCGTTGGAAAAGACGTTCAGGTAGCGCCAGTAAAAGAGCCGTGATTCCTCGTTCGGCGTCGGGTAGACGATGGCGCCTGATGCGTTGAGGAGGAAGGGGGTGCCGACGAGGGGATTTTGTTTTTTCCAGGCAGCGAGCTCGCGCCCTGTCGGTCGGCCGGACGAGGCTCCTCGCGGGGCGCTTGCGCGGAGCCCTTCGGGAAGGTCGGTGAACCAGGCGCCTATCCGCGCGTTCGTCTGGGCAACTTCGAGGAGAAGCGATTCGCGCAAGCGTTCGCGCATGCCGCTTTCCTGCTGGTCGACGCTCCGGGCCGCGAGCCAGGTAAGGCCCGCGAGCGGAGCGACGAGAAGCGGTATGGCGAGCGCGAGCGCGAGGCGCCCGCCTGATCCTTTCATGATAATCATTGTACCAGCTTTATTCGGTGCGGACAAATCCTTTTGTCTTCGCAAGTTCCCCGAGGGGTCCGACTATGGCGGTGTCGAGCGCGTTGTCCGCCTTCGGTTTCGCCGGGTTCGCGGAAAGCCACGCTTCGCGTTCCGTGGAAAGCTTCCCGATTTCTTCCTGAATTTTTTTCCGTTCCGCGAGCTGTCCCGCGACGTAGGCTTCCTTTTGCGGTTCGCTCATCGCGCGCATCGCTTCGGGCAGTTCGGAATCCTTGACTTGCGCAAGCGGCATGGCGCCCGATGTGGTCGCGTCGACGAGGTCCCAGGTGGAATTGGAATAGCTCTCGGAGGACTTTACCTTTGCCCGCGAGAAAAAGCCCGCCTTGTTCAGGCTTTCCGCCTTCGAGTCCTGTTCTGCCTGAAGCTCCTTGCGGGCGCTTCCTTCGGAACCAAAGGCGATGTAGGTGTCATTGAGACGCGAGTTGAGCTCGCTTAAGCGGTCGTCCTGGGGACAGGGAACGTACTCGTACTCATAGTTGGCGTCTATATTCGCGTAGGCTCCACCGGTCGTGCGCGCGCCATCGGCCCATTGGGTGTCGATGCCTTCCTCCCGGTCTCCGCAAAAAATGGTGTTCACGACGACGCCCATGTGCGTGGCCTTTCTTCCCGACTCGCGGAAATTGACCGGCCCCTGGGTGAACGGTTCGTTGCCGGCGATGTACACGATCCTGAGGTCGCTGTCCCGTGCAGACCAGTCGAGCTCGGCGAGGCTTTTCTTGATGACCAGCCCGCAGTATTCGTCTCCGCCGTTCGTGTCGAGATCGAACAGGCGCGCGGAAAGGGAGTCAAGATCGTTCGTGAAGGGCATTACCTGCCGGACGTAACCGGAGAAGACCGAGTTGGAGTCGTTCCCGTATTCGTACAGGGCAACCTCAAGCGTCGCGCGTTCTCCGTTCCGCGATATTTTTCCCGCCTCGGACACGATGTTCCAGAGCTGACTTTTCGCCTGGTTGATGAGCCCGTCCATGCTGTTCGAGGTGTCAAGGAGAAGCGCGATCTGGACGAGCGGTCGGCCGTCGCGCTCGCGCGCGGAAAAGAATCCTCCTGCGAGGGCGATGAGACACACGGCGGCGAGAAGCCGCCTTGCCGTAAATGATGTTTTCATAAAGAACCTCCTGAATGCGGTGATACCCTGAAGGATAGGGCGTCTCTCTTTTCGGGTTGTCAGGGAGGTGTCACAAGTCGTAAAAAATTCGTAAAAGGTTGCGGGAATCGGGGCGACCGGGCCAGCATCCAAATTTTCTTGACAGCGGGAGTAAGCGGCCCTATCGTGAAGGTATCCCACCGGCCGGAAGGCCATCGTTGAACCCCTATGCCAATCGTAAAAAAAACAACCGTAAGGTTGAAAAAATATGATGAAAAAGGAGAAAGGTTATGGGAAACGATGCGTTTGTCGGGGAAATTATTCTTTTCGCGGGGGAATATGCTCCTGATGGATGGCTGCTGTGCGATGGCAGAACGGTAGTCAAAGCACAGTTTGAGGCTTTATTCTCGGTAATAGGCACCAAATTTGGAGGCGACGGGAAGACAACGTTTCGTGTCCCCGACCTTCGCGGCAGGGTTCCCATCGGTACGGGATCGGAAGGGCTTCCCACGAAACGGAATCTCGGCGACTCAGGAGGCGCGGAGCAGGTGACCCTGATGACGGATATGATGCCACACCACGTGCATCCTGCCGTCGCCGTGCTTGAGGGGGACGTTAAAGTCAAGCTCCTCGGCGTCAAGGACGGGGGAAAGATAGATAGCCCACAGGGTTGTTTTATCGCGGGCAGCGCGGGCACTTTTGCGCGGTCTGGCGAAACGGTCGAATTGAACGAGGGCTCTATCGAAGTGAACACCCGCGCCCTTACGGTGAAAGTCGGCATCAACGGAACTGGAGCAAGCCGCCCGCACGATAATATGCCACCCTTTACCGTGCTCAACTATATCATTTCGTACGCGGGATCCTACCCGCCTCGCCCTTGACGTGACCGTCAAAGGGGTGCCCGAGCGGCACCCCTTCTTTTTTTTTGTCCGTTCAGTATCCGATATTCACGTTGTCGACATAAAAGCCGGCTCCCTGATATATCGTGTCGGTCGATAGCGTCCATCTGAAGTACACGGTCGATTGCCCGTTGAGCCCGAGGCTTCCCAAATTCACGGTAATCGATCTCCAGGCGGGTTCCTCCCCCGCGGTTACGTCCGGTTGCGGACTCCATGCGTCGGTGACACCGGTGTTGTGCGTTCTGTACGTATAGCCGCTCACCGCCGAGACGGGGACGATCGTGTACGACGTTCCGTCGGTCGAGTAGGACAGCCTCGCGAAGTCCACCCCGGAATCGAGATGGAACCAGGCGTCGAACGTCATCCTGAATCCCGAGGCGTTCGGATAGCCCGAGCAGTCCAGGGGTCCGAGCTGGAGATAATTGGTCTCGTCGGTCATATTCGCGGAATACAAGCCGTTGATGACCGTTCCATAACAGGTTGACCCGACCGGATAATCCGAAATCTCCGTCGGGATCCTGCCGTCCGTCGCCGCCGAAGACAGCACCGTTCCCCATGCCCAGTCGCCGGTAGTCGTCCATCCCGGGTTCGTCGTCATGGGATACGAAAGGTTCGCGGCTATTCCCGAGGTGGTCGTCGCCGAGCGCGGCGCGTAAAGGCTCATGTTGCTTGCCGCGTCCCTGACGAGAACCGCGAACCAATACGTGGTTCCCGTGGAAAGACCGGTGACCGACGAGGTAAGCGCGTTCGTGGCCCAGTTCATGACAAGGTTCGCCCCCGCTATCGCGTTCGCCTCGGCGACCGTGTCGATGTCCGCCGCCGCGGAGGCCCTGACCAGTTTGTACTGGAGGCTTGCGGACGCGGTGATGTTATCCGTCGCGGCTCCCCATGTCGCGGTCGTCGCGGTTCCCGTCGTCGAGGAGAACGAAATTGGCGTTCCCGCCGTCGGTTCCGTCGTGTCCGGCGCCGCCGACGTCGTTACCGATTGCGGAGGCGTGTAAATCGCCATGTTCCCGGCCGCGTCCCTGACGAGTACCGCGAACCAGTATGTGGTGCTTGCGGAGAGTCCCGTCACGGATTGGGACAGGGCGTTCGCCGTCCAGTCCAGCGCGAGGTCCGCTCCGGTTATGGCGTTCGCCTTGACGACTGAGTCGATTGCGGAAGAGGCGGAGGCCTTAACCAGTTTATATTGAAGATTCGCCGTGGCGGTGACGCCGTCGGACGCGGCTCCCCAGGACATCGACGTCGCGCTGCTGGAGGTTCCGGAGAACGATATGCCCGAGCCGACCGTCGGTGGGGTCGTATCCGCCGAAGCCAACGTCGTCACCGAGCTCGGCGCGTACAGGCTCATGTTACCCGCCGCGTCCCTGACGAGCACCGCGAACCAATACGTGCTGCTTAGGGAAAGACCCGTCACGGATGAGGACAGGGCGTTCGCCGTCCAGTCGAGCGCGATGTCGGCTCCCGCTATCGCGTTCGCTTCGGCGACCGTGTCGATGGCCCCTGCCGCGGAAGCTTTAACCAGTTTGTATTGCAGATTCAGGGCCGTCGTAACGTCGTCGATCGCGGCTCCCCAGGAGACGGTAGTCGAGGTGCCGGACGTCCCGGAGACGACTATTCCGGTGCCGATGCTCGGGGCCGACGTATCGGGAACCGAAGCCGTCGTTACCGATTGCGGGGAATAGACGCTTTCGTTTCCGGCCGCATCCTTGACGATAGCCGCAAACCAATACGTGGTACTCGCAGTGAGTCCGGCAATCGTGACTGAAAGCGCGTTTGCCGTCCAGTCAATCGCGAGATCGGATCCCGCGACCGCGTCAATTTCTTCCGCGGTATCGATGGCCGCGGCGGAAGGGGCTTTCACCAATTTGTACAGAAGTTCGGCCTGCGCGGTGGTCTCGTCGGTCGCGGCTCCCCACGAGACGGTGGTCGCGGAACTCGAGGTTCCCGAGAAAGAAATCAGCGATCCGGGCGCTGGAGCCACTATGTCCGATTCGTCGGATGATGAAGATGTTTTGCAGCAGATCAAGACCAAGAGGACGAGGGTTCCGGCAAGAAAAGGAAGGATTGCTTTCATAAGTACTCTCCTTTTTTATAAAACCTTTGAACCAATTAGCGCACAGTATATCTCTTTTTCCCGAATCAACAGAAAACCGTTCGCTTTTTACCCGTATTTCTCGTGTTCCGTAAGCACCACGAATATTCGCATAGGTGACGAGCCTCTCGGATGAGTCCTCCCCCCCCTGAGCGCGATCGGCGTTTTATGCTACCATCACAACCGGTTACTGATAAGGAGGCACGCTCATGAGTGATGTATTGACGGCGCTGCTTGACGGCGACGGAAAGGTAAAACGATGGCCTAAAAGGCCCGAGGAACGCGCTGCGGTACTCGCTTTTATCGTGGCAAAATTCGAGCAGGGCAAGGATTACGCCGAAAAGGACGTCAACGCGATCATTTCAGCCTCTCATTCTTTCAACGACAGCTCCATGTTGCGCAGGGAATTGATCACGGCAAAGCTGATGAACCGGACCCCTGACTGCAAGCGCTATTGGGTCGACCGGCAGATCTGAAAGACGATTTCGGGTTTTTTTGCGTTTTAGACGCTTTTTCTCCGAATTCTTATGAAAAAAAGAAGGAAAAGTGGTATAAATATAGTCTCGGATGTTCTTGAAAGTATGACACGCGGGTTGCAAAAATGCTATTATAGCTTGATTGGCAATTCATCCTGAATGCTTTTAACCGGACAAACGGGCACCGAATGGCAATCGCTTATCATCGGATAAGCACAATATATGATCCGGTAGAAGATATCGGGTGAAAGGATGCCAAAATGGGCAAGAAAATTTACGTAGGAAATCTCAGTTACGACACGAACGAAGCAGGCCTCAATGACCTCTTCCAGGCTCACGGAAAGGTAGTCTCGGCCAAGGTAATCATTGACCGCGATTCCGGCCGCTCCAAAGGTTTTGCCTTTGTTGAGATGGGCACTGATGACGAAGCTCGCTCCGCGATCGCGGCGCTCAATGGAGTTAGCCTTGACGGTCGCCAGATCAAGGTCAATGAATCCATCGACAAACCCCGCAACGATCGTTACTAATATTTAGTCCCGAATTCGAGGCCGCCTGAAAGCAATTTCAGGCGGTTTTTTTATGCCTACACTCGATGCCGGCTTGCGTACCCGCTGGCAGCTTGCGCACTACCGTGAGTGAGTCCGGTTTGACAGGCGGCGGTGCCCCATGGGATACTCATTACCATGAAGCCGAAACGATTCTTGCGTGCGCGAAATTTCGCCCTCGCTCTTTTCCTTTTTGTCGCGAGTATTCCTGCCACTTCACGGCCGCTTCCCGTTACTTCCCTGTGCGACGGGCGACTGGCTGCGCCCGACGGCCGCGCGGCTTCAACTGACGATTCAATGCGTTTTCTTGATTGGGTTCCGCCTGCCGCGACCGACGCGCCGCTTCTCGCCGGGCTTGAAGGCGGAGCGGAAAGAAAGACCGCGCATTACGGCGCGACGGCTCTCACGGTAGGTGGGGCGCTTCTCGCTGCCGGCGGGCTTGCCGTGATGGCTACGGGTTTTTCTGACGGGATGGATAGCGACGCCATGCACCGGGGTGCCCTGATGGTCATCGCAGGTGCGGTAACGAGCGCGCTGTTTTCCGTCGTCATGCACGGGACTGCTAGCGCTTCTCCAGAATAAATTCGACCCGCCGGTTTTTCCAGGCGCTTCCCGAGTCGGCAAAGTCCGCAACCGGTTTTTCGCCGCCGAGCCCGCGCGCGTGTATTCGCTTTTCGTCGATGCCGAGCATGACGAGGGCTGCCTTGACGGCGTCCGCCCTTTTTTGCGAAAGGGGAATGAGTTCCTTTTTCTGTTCATCCGCGAGTTTCTTCGCGTCACTCCAGTACACTGCGTTTGCGTAGCCTTCGACCGTGAGCGAATAGTCGGGAAAGCGCGAAAAGAGCGTCGCTATCCGCACAAGCGTTTTCCGGTTTGCCTCAAGGAGCTTCCGCGAGTCTTTGGGCGAGACCTCCCAGGAGTCCGAGGGAAAATTGATGTCGCTGACGCGAACCTTGTAGCGGTCCCCGTCCTTGATGACGAGTATGTCGCAGGTGGCTTTCGTTTCCCCTTTCCCGATTGCACCGAGTGCGTCCTCGGTCTCGAACGAGACGCGATACTCGCTTCCCGCCTCAATTGTTTTCTTTCCGTCAGACTCACCCTTCCACACGATAGTCCGGGGCGGCTCACCCGAGCCCTTCCATTGGCGAAAGACCGCGTTATCGCTTCCATAAACGGTGAGCGACCAGCGCGCGATGAGCGAGCGGTCGCGTACCCGGAGCGCGAAGGTTACCTCATCGTCCACGGCGTCGCCGTCGGGAGAGAAGAGGTCGGGCGACGCGCGGACGGAGGGCTTTTGGTTTGGCATCGGAAGCATCCAGGGGTTTTCGCTTCGAAGCCCGATCGCGAGCGAGACGGACGGAGAAAGGGGACCGGCGACAGGGACGGATGCAAACGGAGTGACGGATAGATAGTCGCCTTCCGAAAGGAGGAAGGCGAAGCGCGCGCCTGCGGAAATCTGGAATGCTGCCTCTGCTCCAGATTCAGGGAACGCTGCCTCGAGCGAGACGCCCGCGAGCGGGGTGACGGAAAACATTCCCGGAAGCGAATAGCGCCAGCCTGCGTCGAGAGCCGCTCCGGGCAGGGGGAGCGGGCCCTCCGTGCGGGAGATCCAGCGATAGCCCGCCGAAGTTTCGAGGACGAGCGGACGAGCGAAAAGCCCTTCGACGGCGAGCGTCCCCCGCATTCCAAAGCCGGCAGCCGCGGCTCCTTCCGAACTGGTCGCGCTCGCGATTCCTTCGAGAGCCGTCGCCGTCCTGATCGAGCGTCCGGGCCAGGGTTTGACCGCTGATGCGGGCGCCGATGGCGCGACCGTTGCGGCCGTCGGTACGATGGTTTTGGCGGGAAGCGTTTCCGCGTTGATGGCGGGATATGCCGCAAGGAAAGCTGCCGCAAGGATTGCGCGCACCCGCGTTCGGTAATCGCGCATCATAGCTTCACTCCGATAAATATGCCGGTTCCGATCGAGTCGAAGGGCTTGATCGAAACGGGGATCGAAAGGTCGACTGCGCCGACGGTCAGCGTGAGCCCTGCGGCGATGTACGGTGAAACAAAGGCCGAGCGGCGCTCCGCTGCGGTCCCCGAGATTCCGATTGTGCCGGGAGTCTCGATGAGGTCGCCGAGATAGCCGGAGACGGAGATGGGGTCTTTCGAGTCGATCGTGATTTCGGTATTCGTCCAGCCGGCGGTGGCGCCGAAGCCGGCAAAAAGGGATAGCGCGCGGAAAAACGTGACGCCCGTCGTCGCGCCGGCATGGGCGGAAAAGACCGTGGTCTCGACGCCCGCGCGAATCACGGGATCGACCATTACCGTCGCGTCGAACGAAGCGAGCGGTCCGACGCCGTCGGGATCGATCGGTATAACTTCGGTGACGGTGTTCGCCTCGACGGTGACGGAAAGTTTTTGACGGGCGAAGTCTCCCCCGACGGTGACGGAAAGTCCGTCCCAGGCGATTGCGCCCGATTTTGCGGGAAAAACCTCGTAGGCGGCGGAAAGGCCCGCGGTAAGGGATTTGACTCCAAAGGAGCCGGTTTCCGCGTTCATGTAGCCTGCGTTCGCGGCGACGGAAAGTCCCTGCATGAGAAAATTGAGGGGGAGTCCTCCGCGGATCACGAGGGGCTCGACGCAGGCGCCCGCATCGATATCTTCCGTTACGTCGAGGTCGTCAAGGTTCGAAACGACGTCCGTATTGAGCCAGGGACTATAGAAAGAACCTGCGCATCCGAGACCGATATACGGCTTTGCGGGCGCGTGAATGGTCGAGGGGACGAGGACAGCCTGAGCTGCCGCACGCGCCGAACCGGCGAGAAAATCCGGTTTATCGACGGTTTCGCTCACCAGATCGTTGATTTGCCCGGAGAATTCGGCAATTGACTCGTCCAGCATTGCCTGGAGGCTCTCGGACGCGTTTCTAAGGAGGGGTGATTCGATGGTAACGACGGGCTCTGCCCCTGCGGAGCCCGCAAAAAGGGTGAAAAACGCCATGGCGAGTATAAGCGTAAAAGGGGGGCGCATGCGGCATGGCATCATGGAAAAAATCACTCCTTCGGGCTATACTGTAAGCGGCCAGGGAAGCGCTTACTCAACTTTACGGTGCTTTCCCGCGTCGTGTAAAGGGGTTTCTATGAAGAAGGCATTCGTCGCGCTGCTCGTCGTCCTTTTCGTGTTTTCCTCCTGTAATTGGGATCTCTCCGACGATGACTCGGATCTGTCCAACGTCGACGAGACGTGTGTGACCGAAACCGCGGAATCTGTCGAGAAGGTGAGCTGCTTCCATAACGGGGTGCTCCATTCATATACGGTCCGATTCATCTCCGATACCACCGCAAGGACGGTTGATCAGGAGCAGCGATATACCGCAAACGGCACCCTCGTATCAGTGTGGAAATATCGCCGCGACGGCGCGGGCCTCGTGGATGTCGCTTCGTATTATTCTTCAAATCTCGCGCTCAAGTATTACAACGTGTATGTGTATGATACGAATGGCAAGGTCACGACGCAGGCGGAATACGACAGCGCGGGCACTCTTCAGTGGCTCAGGCGATATGCGGTCAAGGCTTCGGGAACCGCTCAAGGCGAGCTCGAGACTGCCGCGAGTTTTTCAGGCTCCCTCGCTCTTGACGGCGGGCTTCAGTATTACTTTATCGATACCGCCTCTTATGCGTCCAGGACGTGGAATATGGAAGTCGGGTATGGCGCCGCCTCTGCGTCTCTTTCGGGCGGCGTGAAGTCGGAAAATCCCAAAGCATGCGCCGCAACCCTTTCTTCTCTCCAGACTGAAAGTCGGGTCAACCTTACGATGCCGACATCCGGAACGCTTCCTTCTCCGGCAATCCCCGCGAACTTTGCTTCCGCCGGTCTTTCTGTTTCCGGCTATCGCTTTTCTTTCGATGATGGCTACGGGAACACAACCGTCGCCCTCGATTCCGCCTGGTATCCCGTTTCGGGAAAGCGGACTGACTCCAGGCTCTCAAAAGCCGTTACGGTCGACCTGACACACGACGCGCAAAAGCGAGTCACCAGCAAGACCCTCTATTACGGCTCGACGCTCGCCCTGAAAGTCGGCGTAACGTACGAATCCGACACCTCGCTCTTCCCCGCGCGAATCTCGACAAGTGGCAGCTCGATGTTGCTCCCGTTCGATTACGTGATCGCGTACGGATCAGTTAATCATGAAGTTACCGGCGTGTCGGTATATTCAGGCTCGACGCTCGTACGCAGATTCTCGTACGCATACTCGACACCGATTACCACTCCGGTGACGGTTCCCCCGCTCAGGGGTATGGATCCCTTCGCGTTCCTCAGTTCCCTGCTCAAGGTTGGACTCGTCATTTCCGAGCGTGACGGTAACGGCGCTCTCGTCGAGACCTTCACGTCGAGTGCGGGCGTGTCCGGTGTAACTGTCACGGTGAATAAACCGACGGCTGAAGGCTCTGCGGGCGGGGACATAAACGGAACCTTCGAGGTCACGTACGACGCAGCGGGCAATTGTTCGTCGATCGTTGCAAAGGGCGCCGACGGTACCGTTTCCTGGAGCGAGAATCTTGCGAGTTTTGCGGATAAGTGGTCTTCGCTCGAGAGCGCGGCATCAGCAGCCTTTGACGAAACAATCCCGTACGGAACGATGGTGGAAAGCCTCATCGCCCCGAGCGACGCGCAGACGGTTCCCAGGATCCAGGATAGTTTCGTATACAGTCTGCTCTTTTAAGATCGCTTACGGCCTTTTATCAGATCGCCATGCCGGTGGAGAACTGGCTTTCGTAGAGCTGCGCGTACACGCCGCCTTTCGCGATGAGCTCCGCATGTGTTCCGGACTCCACGGCCTGTCCGTCGCTGATGACGACAATGGTGTTGGCGTTCTTGATTGTCGAAAGCCGGTGCGCGATGACGAAACAGGTTTTACCCTTCATCGCCGCGAGCAGCGCTTCCTGGATGAGGAGTTCCGTCCTCGTGTCGATCGACGAAGTAGCTTCGTCCAGAATCAGGATCGACGAATCGGCGATGATCGCGCGCGCAATGCTCAGGAGCTGCCGCTGTCCCTGCGAAAGATTGCTTCCGTTGTCCGAAAGGACCGTATCGTAACCCGCCGGCAGCTGCATGATAAACTCGTGTGCGCGCGCCTTTTTCGCCGCGTCCTCGACCTCGGCGTCTCCCGCGGTGAGCCTTCCGTGCCGGATATTTTCCCTCACGGTCTCCGTGAAAAGAAAGGGGTCCTGCAGCACGATCGAAATCGTCTGCCTGAGGCTCCGCGCGCTCAAGTCCCTGATGTCGTTTCCGTCTATCAGAATGCGTCCACCCTCGAAATCGTAAAATCGCGTCAGGAGGTTTATTATCGTCGTCTTTCCCGCTCCGGTCGGACCGACGATGGCGACGGTTTCGCCCTGCCGTGCGACGATGTCCATTCCTTTCAGTATTTCATGCCCCGGCACGTAGGAAAACCTCACGCCTTCAAGGTTGACGTATCCGGCTATGCCCGCGATGTCCCGGGCGCCGCTTTTGTCTTTTTCTTTTTCCGCGTCCATGACTTCGAACACCCGTTCCCCTCCGGCAAGGGCGGACTGAATCGTGTTGAAGAGGTTGAGGATGTCGTTGATCGGGCGCGTGAAATTCCTCATGTAGAGAATGAATGAAAAGACGACGCCGACGGTAATGCCCATTCCCTTGATCACGAATACTCCGCCGGTCGCCACGATGATCAGGTAGGTGAGGTTGTTGATTACGTTGTTGAGCGGGCCCATGATGCCCGAATATCCTTGGGCCTTTATCGACGAGCGGACGTAGCGGCGGTTGATGCTGTCAAAGTCTTCGATGACTCCCTTCTCGCGCGAGAAAAGCGTGACGGTTTTTTGACCGGAGATCATCTCCTCGATAAAACCGTTGAGGGAGCCGAGCTCCTTTTGCGTTTCCTTGAAATAGCCCTGGGTCATCTTGACGATAAGGTTCGAGGCGATGAACATGAGCGGCGTCGTTACGATCGCGACGAGGGTGAGGAGCGGGCTGAGCGTGAGCATGGCGATGAGCATTCCGGCGATCATTACGATACCGGAGAAAAGCTGGACGACCCCCTGGGCAAGCATCATGTTGACGTTGTCCACGTCGTTGGTGAGCCGGCTCATGAGGTCTCCCGACGCGTGCGTGTCGAAATACGAAAGCGGAAGTTTCTGGATGTTCGAGAAGAGATCGCGCCTGATTTCCGCCGAGGTTCTCTGCGCGGCCGAGACCATGAGCGCGTTTTGCGCGTACGTCGAGAGCACGTTGACGAGGTAGAGGGCGACGAGAATCGCGCAGACGACCGCGAGCCCCGCCGCGTTTCCCCGTTCGATAAAATTGTCGACGGCAAAGCCGTTGAGTCTCGTTCCCGCAATCGTTATCAGTGTTGAAACGAGCGCGCAGGAGAACACGAGCGCAAGGGACGCGCGCTTTTTTCCGAGATAGCCGAGAATCCTTTTGAGCGTGCCTTTTGCGTCATGCGGTTTAACCTTTTCGCCGAATAGATGCGCATGCGGTGGGCCGCCGGGCCTGCCGGCGAAGCTTGTTTTCATTTCAGTTGCCATGGTTAAGCGCCTCCTCGCCGAGTTGCGACGCCACAATGCTCCGGTAAATGTCGCTTGTTCGCAAAAGCTCGCTGTGCGTTCCGTTTGCCGCTACGAGCCCTGAGTCAAGCACGAGAATCCTGTCGGCGTTCATGACGGCGGATACCCGCTGCGCGATGACGAAGACTGTCTTTCCTCGCATCCGTTCGGCAATCGCGCCCCGCATGCGCGACTCGGTCTTGAGGTCGACGGCGCTCGTCGAGTCGTCGAGGATCAGAATCGACGGATCTTGCAGGAGCGTCCGCGCGATGGAAAACCGCTGTTTTTGGCCGCCGGAGAAATTTCGTCCGCGCTGCTCAACGCCGAGTCCGTAGCCGAGACCCGGGTCTTTCAGGAAGTCGAGAGCCTGCGCGTCCGAGCACGCCTTGTCGAGTTCCTCTGCCGTCGCGAACTCGGAGGCGAACCTGAGGTTCGACTCGACGGTTCCCGCAAAGAGGGAGCCTTCCTGCATGACGATGCCGACTTTCTTTCGTATTTCCGCGAGGCTGAGCGTCCGGATATCGGTGTCGCCGATAAGGACCTCGCCCTCGGTCGCGTCATAAAGGCGCGGTATCAAAAGCGCGAGCGTCGTCTTTCCCGATCCCGTCGCTCCGATGATGCCGACCGTCTCTCCGCGCTTTGCGATGAACGAAATACCTTTAAGCGCGAGCGCCCCGCTTCCCGGGTATCCAAAGCCGACGTTCCGGAACTCGACGTCGAGGCCGCTCGTATGGCGAGCTTCCTGCGGCTCCGTGATGGATGATGACGCGCCGTATATTTCGCCGATGCGGCGGGCGGAGGCGTCCGCGCGGGAGATGTTCACGACGAGCATGATAGCCATCATGAGGGAGCCCGCGATCTGGACGAGGTAGTTGATGAACGCCATGATCTTGCCGATCTCGATTGAGCCCTGGATGACCTGGTTGCCGCCCGTCCACAGGACGAACACGACGGCGAGGTTCATGACGAGCGTGACGATCGGAAGGAGGAGGAAGACGAGCTTTTGCGCGCGTACGCTCCGCTCCGTGAGCTCTTCGTTCGAGAGTGCGAACCGCGCCTCTTGCTGCCCTTCCATCGTGAACGCTTTCACGACGCGCGCGCCGAGAAGGCTTTCGCGCATGACGGTATTCATGCGGTCAAGGCTCGTTTGCGCGAGGGCGAACACGGAGGTCGCCTTGCCGAACACTGCCCAGACGCTCGCGACGATGATCGGAAGGATTACCGCGAATATCATGGCGAGGCGCGGACTGAGCATGAAGGCCATGACGATGCCGCCGATAAAGGTGAGGGGAGAGCGAACCATGACGCGAAGCATCATCAGGAGCATGTGCTGCATCTGCATTACGTCGTTGGTGAGCCGCGTGACGAGGGATGATGTCTTGAAGGTGTCAATCTCGGCGAATGAAAGCGCCTGGATCTTGCGGAAAAGCGAAAGGCGCATTTCGCCGCCCATTGTCACGGCGGCCCGTGCCGAGAAAATCGAGCAGAGCGAGCCGCCGGCGAAGCCTGCGAGCGCGAGGCCAAACATGACCAGTCCCGTACGGATTACGTATGCAAGGTTTCCCTGCGCGATGCCGACGTCGATTATTTTCGCCATGAGCGCTGGTTGCTGAAGATCCATCGCGACTTCGGCGAACATCATCAGCGGTGCAAGCACTGCCCAGACGAGTGCGGATCCCTTGAGGTTTTTCAGTAGAAGTTTGAACATTGTAGTCCTTGACCGTTGATGTCCGTAAGCGGTGAGTTCAAGTTTAGAATTGCGGTCAAGTCATGTCAATATCGCGCGAACGGCGCATCGACCGTTATGAGGCGGTTTTCCTTGCGCTTATTTTTCTGCCGCGTTTCCGACGACCTCTGTCTTTTCGGCTTCCTCGGTTGTTTCGACGAGGTTCAGCTCGTCCGTCGTCAGGATTTTGACCGCGTTGAGAATAATGACGAATTTTTCGTCAACGTGTCCCATGCCCTTGATAAAAGCGGTATCGATAGCGAGCCCGATTCTCGGGGGAGGCTCAATCTGCGTATCGTCAATGCTGACAACCTTCCGAACGGAATCGGCGAGGAGCCCGATGAAGAGTATCTCGTCGCCGGTTCCCGACGGAATTTCCGTGACGATGATCGAAGTTTCCGAGGAAAAAACCGTTTCCCCCAGCTCGAATTTCTGCGAAAGATCGAGGACCGGTACCACGGATCCCCGGAGGTTTATAACCCCGCGCATGAAAGACGGCATTCGGGGAATGACCGTCAGTTTTGGGACTTCAAGCACTTCCCTGATATGGGCTACCTCAATCGCGTATTCCTCGCCATGTACGATGAACGTCAGATAATGGTCAGTGTGTTCCATGGTATGCCTGCCTCTCCGTTTTTACCGAATAATCATCCGTCTCCGCTATGCGGGACGCCCCTTGAAAGAAATACGCCGGCGCGTTGTATCGCCCGTCCCGGGCGGTTTGGTCACACTTATAGCGTAATGGATGGATATCGGTTTTGCCCGCGTTTTGGCGAAAAAAAAGCACAAGTCCGAACCGCTAAACCCGGAGGGGCGGGCTCAGGGGTTGGGGTTTGGGGCATGGCGTCGGAGCATGGGCTTATGGTACAGTGGAGATGGCCGGAAGTGGCTTTTGGGGGCTTTACGTATGGATACGATTTGCACGCTCAGTAAAAAGAAGAAAATAACCAATCGCGTATTGCTCGTCCTCATGGCGAGCCTTGTCGTAATGATGGTCTACGATCTTATAGTCAGAAATCAGTACTTTTTCCTGATTGTCGAGATCATGATGCTCGGCGCATCGATCGATTATACCTGGCGGAACCTTGCGGCGTTTTCGCGCGTTTCTTTCGGCGCTTCGGATCTGGAACTTACCCGGCAGGGAATCTCCCGGCGGGAAAAGCGGGTGTCAATTCCCTATGACGCGATTCAGGCCCTTGCCGAAATCAAGAACGGGTTTGTCGCCATCGAGACCGGCGAAAAGGAACGTTTTATCATTCACGGGGAGCATAATACCTCGATGGCGCACGGCGCTCCGGAACGAACGACGAACGTTCTCCGGGAGGAAATTCTCGCCCGCTCGGGAAAGGAAATTCCGGTTCGGTATCTGTGACCGCGCTCTCCTCCGGAGAGCGCGAACCTCGCGCTTTCGCGCGGTGGTCAAATCTTGAATTTGCGAACGACGGACGCAAGCGCGTCGATACTTTCCCTGTTTTTCTGGCTCAGCCGGTTAACGTCGTCGAGGGCCTTGGTGATCTCACCGATTCCGGTCGCCATCTCGGTCATGCTTCCGGAGACCTCGTCCGAGATATGGGCGAGGTTGGCGCTTTCCGTGATAACCTCGTCGCTGTTCGTCAGCATCTCGCCGGAGCTTTCCTTTACCCGTGCCGTGTTGTCCTTCACTTTTCCGATTGCCTCGAGAATTTCCTTGCTTCCCGTTTCCTGCTCTTCCATGGCGTTGCGGATCGCGTTTTCCTGCTCGGCGAGCGTTTTGATTTTCGATTCGATCTCGCCGAATTGCCTCTGGACGACGGCGGATCCCCTGGCCACGCTGTCGACCGAATCCTTGATGGATTTTAGCGCGCCGGAGATAGTCTTTGCCTGCCCCGCGGACGATTCCGCGAGCTTGCGTATCTCGTCCGCGACGACCGCGAATCCCTTGCCCGCGCTGCCGGCGTGCGCCGCCTCGATCGCGGCGTTCATCGACAGAAGGTTCGTCTGGCTCGCGATGTTCTGGATCATGCCGCTGATCTCGATAAGCGCTTCCGAGTCGCGCGCTATCCGCGCGATGGTCTCCGATACTTCCGCGAGGTCTTCGCGGCCTTTCCCCGATGCGGCGGCAAGCTCCTCGATGTTCTGCCCGTTAACTGCGAGCGTTCGCGAGACGGATGCGACGTTCGCGAGCATTTCCTCGATCGCGGAGGAGGACCGCTCCACGCTTTCGGCCTGATTCGCGATGAAAGAGTCCAACCGCTCGATGTTTTGCCTGATTTGCCCCATTGCCGCGGACGTTTGCGTCACGCTTGCCGACTGGTTCACGGTCTGGTTTCTCACGCTTTGTATGTTCGCGCTTATCTCGTTCGCCGACGCGGCGGTCTCGTTCATGTTGGTGATGAGATCCCGGCCGATCTCGGAGAGGGATTGCGCCTGGCGGTCGATTTCGCTAACGATGCCGCGCACGGTCCCGATCGTCGAGTTGAAGTACGTCGACATGACGCCGATCTCGTCTTTTGAGGTCACTACCAGCTTTTTCGTGAGGTCTCCCGACCCGTCCGATATATCCTTGAGCATCGCCGTCGCCCGCCTGATCGGCATGACGATGCCGCGCACGAAAAGCCAGGACGCAAAGAGCGTGGCGATTCCGATACCGATCGAGATAGCGATCGAGGCGAAAAGCACCCGCTCGATCGCCTTGCCGATGAGGTGCAGGTCCTTACCGATAAAAAACATTCCGACGGTTTTTCCGTCGACGTCGTGGATTGGCCAGTACGCGGTGTCGAACTTGCGGCCGAGGATCTCGTTCGTGCCGAGGTAGGTCTCTCCCTTTTCGAGGACGGCTTCGAGAATCCCGGCATTATCGAGTTTCGTTCCGACCGCGCGCTTTCCCGCGGACTCGATCGTGGTCGCGATGCGCGTTTCTCCCTGGAAGATCGTGCATTCGACCTTGAAGCGCTCTTTGATCCGGTCGACGAAAGAATCGGTTGAAAGATCGTATCCGGCGGTAACCGTTCCGACGATGCGCCCTCCGGAATATATCGGCTCGCCGGACCTGATCGAGAATTTCACGACCGTTCCCTCCTCGACGCCATGGCCTGGCTTTCCCTCGAGGGCGCGGGCGACGTTCGCCTGCGAAAGGACGCTGTCGCCCCGTTTGTCTGAGTGGCCTCGCGCGACAACCGTTCCGGTTGAGTCCGCGATCGTGATAAAGTCTACCCCGAATGCCTTTATCGTTTCCCGGGCGATCCGCGCGGTGTCGGTCGCGTTCCCGGAGACGACCGCCCCGGCGACGTCGGGACGGGATGCGAGGGACGCGGCGACTCCGGCCGAGGAATCCTCGGCGTCACGGACATATTGCGCGACGGCTTCCCTCATGTCGGTGACTTCCCCGTGCGCGAATTGCGCGAGCCCCGAGCTGAAGAGCCGGTAGGAGGCGACGCATACCGACAGGCATACGACCGCGATCGTTCCGGAGACGAGAATCTGGATTTTAAGCGATAGTGACGATTTCATGCTCACCCCTGTACCTAAGTATAACTAAACCGGCGCGGGATAAAAGAGCCTGTGCGCGCTTTTTTGGCTAACCTTGCCGGCTTCGGGCGATCAGTTCTACCTGCCGGTCGAATTCGGGATATTTTTCGCGGAGAATGTTGAAGTCGTCCTTTTCCAGCCGGTACCCCGTACCGTAGCTTTCCGATATTATCGTTGCGTTTCTGAACTGGTTCGTGATCAAGGCTGTTTCGCCGAATGGAGAGCCGGCGCCAAGGCGGGCGACTTCGGCGTCTCCGACGAGCACGCGCATGGTTCCCGAGGCGAGGAAATACATACAGTCAGCGAACTCACCCTGCCTGATGACGTATTCGCCGGGAAGGAAGATCACTGGTTTCATCAGACGAACCGATTCGCGGAGGAAGAGCTCGTCTGCATCCCTGAATATTTCCACGCGCGCGAGCGATTCGCGGTTGAGGAACAGCAGTATTTCCTGCGCGAGGCTTGACGGTATCCCCTCGAGCGCTCCGGTCGCGTCGACGCCTTTCTGTTTTGCCCACAAATACGAGTAATAGTCGCGCACCCGTTCCTGGAGGTGCGCGGGTACCCGCTGGCTTCTCATGTACGAGTTTACCTGCTCGAGTCGCTCGAGGTGGGCGCTCCGGCCGATGTCGAGGTTGGTCACGAGGCTCGACACGTTCGCGATGACGTAGGAAAACATGCCGACGCCGAAAAGTTCGACGACGATGGTGTACATGATTTGCACGTTGCTGTCGTGATTCGGAACATAGTCGCCATAGCCGATCGTTGCGATGGTCGTAATCGCCCAGTACAGTCCCCGCAGGTACTGGTCACCGGCGCTTCGCGTCTGTTCCGTGCCGCCAATCGATATCCATCCCATTACGATAACGTGAAGTCCCGCCGCGAGCGCGTAGCCGAAGAGGATGAGACGCCTGAGCGCGGGGAGTATGTCGATTGATTCCTGCAGTTCCTTGAAGATCCGGCCGACCTTGAGGAGCTTGAGGAGAGAAAGGGCCTGGAGGAAGAGGAATACGAAATAGAGGGTCGGGTCCCTCGGGATACCGCCGAACGCGGCGATGAGCACGAGTTCAAAAGGGATCGCGGAGATCAGGTCGATGATGAACCAGCTCCGGATGTAGTATTTTCTGATCTCCGGAAGGCTGTCGATCCTTACGTGGCCAAGCTTTACCCGGGTAATGAAGTTAAAGCCGATATCGGCGACGAAAAGGAAATTGAGGAAATAGTAGAGGAGACTCGCCGAGAACGTCCTGAATACCACGCGATAGGTAATGATAAAAAGGAAGGCGAGAATCGCGCAAAGAATGAGGATGTTCCAGACGATACGGGAGGGATGATTGTGTGCTATGGGTTGCATATACCCTTATCGGCAGTTTTTCTCCTTGCTGAAAACGTTTTCCATGCAGTACCATACGGTAAAAGAGGAGAAAAAAATGGTAACAGCGTGCCCGAAATGCGGATATTCCAACAACGGAATCGACGTGAATTGCGCCGATTGCGGTTGCCCCCTTCCCGAGACCGAAGTGCCCGCGCGCCGCCGTCCGAGGTTTTCGTTTTCAGTCCTGCATCTCGGGGCGCTCGCTCTTGTCCTTGCCTTCGGTGCGTACATGATCTGGGGCGCGGGCAACTGGACGAAGCCCGAAAACGTCGACCTCTCACCCCCCGAACAGGCGGACCCGGCTGTCGCGGCCGAAGACAATTCCGCCGAGGCATGGATCATCATGTGCGACTTCATGCGCGAGAAGGTGAGGACCCCGGGTAACGCAGCGTTCCCTCAGCTCGGTACGGCACGAACCCACGCGGTCAAGAAGTCAGGTGCGACCTACGAGGTTCGGGGTTATGTCGATTTCGAAGGTGATGCGGACGCAATAGTCAGGCGCTATTTCAGGGGCGAAGTTACGCAGCTCCGGTTTGCAAGCTGGAAGCTCGATTCATATCAGATGGAAAGCTGGGACCAGATGGCGCAGTATTTCACCGAGTAAAGGAATAGTCCGGGCGGAAGAACGAAGGCGAAGGGTGATGTCAAGACCCCGCCGTTTTTTCGCGCGACAGGAGACTGCTTCCCGCGAACGGTCTCTTTCGATACCATTTACTCATGGAAAACCAAAAAGGTCGGGGGCGCGAAATTGCGCTCGCCCTCAGCGCGATCGGCGTGGTGTTCGGCGATATCGGAACTTCGCCGCTCTATGCGCTTCGCGAAAGCTTCTCTACCCTGCATGGCATAGACGTCTCGCAGGCCTCTGTCATCGGTATTGTCTCGCTTCTCATCTGGACTTTGAGTCTCGTCGTCTGCGTCAAATATCTGTGCTTTGTGCTGCGCGCGGACAACAAGGGTGAGGGGGGAATCCTTGCCCTCGTGAGTCTCATCGGGAAGTACGTGAAAAAAAGCAAGCCGGGAAAAATCGGGATCGTAACCGTTCTCGGGATCACGGGCGCCGCGCTTTTATACAGCGACGGGATGCTCACTCCTGCGGTTTCCGTGCTCTCCGCAATCGAGGGCCTGACCGTGCTCGACCCCTCGTTAAAAACGTGGATACTTCCGATCGCGCTCGCCGTCCTTCTCCTCCTTTTTCCGTTCCAGAATCGCGGCACCGAAAAAATCGGGCTTATTTTCGGACCGGTTCTTTCGCTCTGGTTTGTCGTGATCGGCGTTATGGGCCTTTCCGCCATCGTCCGCGCCCCGGCGATTTTGCAGGCGCTCAATCCTTCGTACGCCGTGCTCTTTCTCGTCCACAACAGCGGCGTGAGCCTTGCGGTGATGGGTTCGGTTTTTCTTGCGATGACGGGCGCCGAGGTTTTGTACTCTGATCTCGGGCATTTCGGCGCCTCGCCGATCAGGCGGTCGTGGTTCTTTCTCGTGTATCCCGCGCTCCTTCTCAACTACGTCGGTCAGGGCGCGCATTTGCTCGCGCATCCCGGCGAGACGGAAAACCTTTTTTACCGGCTCGCGCCGCCCTGGGCGATCATACCGCTCGTCGCGCTCGCGACCGTCGCGACAATCATCGCAAGCCAGGCCGTCATCTCGGGCGCCTTTTCCCTCGCGCGGCAGAGCGTCCAGCTGGGCCTGTGGCCGCGCGTCGAGATCAGGCATACTTCGAACGAGAAGATCGGCCAGGTGTACGTGCCGTTCGTGAACCGCTTTATCATGCTCGGCACCTTCGCGCTCGTGCTGATTTTCAAGACCTCGGGTAACCTCGCGCACGCGTACGGGATCACGGTTTCTGCGACCATGCTCATCACGACGGTGCTGATGATATTCCTCGGCTACAAATCGGGGAAAATTCCGCGCTTGATTTTATTCCCCCTCGGCCTCGCGTTTCTCGCGCTTGATTCTTTCTTTTTCGCCGCGAACGCCACGAAGCTTTTTTCGGGCGGCCTCGTGGTCGTCGTCATCGCCTGCGCGATTTTCTTTACGATGAAAACCTGGGTCGACGGAAACGCGCTCTTTCGCAAGAGACTCCAGAGTTTCAGGCTTGAACCGGGTGAGTTCGCGAAGATCGTCGCGAGCTCGCATCCTGCGCGCGTCAAGGGAACGGCGATATTCCTTTCGGCAAGCCCGCAGGCGATCCCGAAGGCGCTTCTCCACAACATGAAGCACAACAAGGTCGTGCACGAGACGACCGTCCTTCTTTCCGTGCAGACGAGCGAGGAACCCTTCGTCGCCGACGATGAGCGGCTCACGGTCACGCACTTTCCGGGCGGTATTTATCAGGTTGCGCTCCGGTTCGGCTTCAGCGAAACGCCCGATGTTCCGCGTGCCCTCGAACGGATCGAGATTCCCGGTTTCGATCATGACCCGCTCAAGACCACGTACTTCCTCGGTCGAGCGGCCGTATCAGTCGACTTCAGGCTTGGCGGTATGGCTCCCTGGAGAAAGCGGTTCTTCACGTTCCTTTTCAAGAACGCGGAAAGCCCGACGGATTATTTTCGCCTTCCCGCCGATCGCGTCGTCGAGATCGGCTCGAAGACCGAGCTGTAGGGAGAAAACCGGCTCCCGCGCCGGCTTTTCACCGGTACCGTTCCCGCGGTATCATGGACTCATGGCAGAACAAACACAGAGAGCAGGAGCGGACGCAGGCACAGGCACAGGCTTCGGGCAACAAATCGCCGAGCTCCTGCGGCTCCTCGAATCGTCCCGTCATTGCGTTGCCTTTACCGGCGCCGGGGTGAGTACCCTCTCCGGGATCAGGGATTTTCGCGGTAAGGACGGGCTTTATAAAACCGCCAATGCCGATCGCATGTTCGACATCGACGTCTTTCGTTCAGATCCCTCGGTGTACTACGCCATGGCGCGAGATTTTATCTACGGACTCGAAGACAAGGTTCCTTCTGTTGTGCATCGCACGCTCGCGCTCCTCGAATCTCGCGGTATCGTGAAAAGCGTAATCACCCAAAACATTGATCTTCTCCATCAGAAAGCCGGCAGCTCCCGCGTGATCGAAATTCACGGCAGTCCTTCGGTTCACCGGTGCGTTCGGTGCGGAAAGGCGTTTCCCTTCGCGTTTGCGGCGACAGTTGCCCGCTCGGGAGCAGTTCCCCGCTGCACTTCGTGCGACGGTGTCCTCAAGCCCGACATCGTTTTTTTTGGTGAAGCGTTACCGGAGCGCGCGATCGCCGAGGCCCGGGATGAGGCGTGCGCGGCGGACCTCATGCTTGTGCTCGGTACGAGCCTCGTCGTCTATCCTGCGGCATCCCTTCCGGAGATGACGGCGGAAGCAGGCGGCGCGATCGTCGTCGTCAACGAGCAGCCAACCCGCCTCGACGGCCGCGCACGACTGCGGTTCTCCGATCTTGAAGTCACCTTCGATGCGCTCATGAAGGAGATCACTCCGTGACGCCCTTTCTCTCGCTCGCGCCCCTCCACGGGGTGACGAACCGCACCTATCGATCCGCGTACTTCGCGCACTTTCGCGGATTTGACGAAGCGTTTGCGCCCTTTATCCTCGCGGTGCCGACCGATCGCATGAAGGGAAGCCATTTCAGGGATTTTGTCCCCGATCCTGCGCTTAGTGTGCCACTCGTACCGCAACTGCTCGGCGCCGACCCCGAGGGTTTTCTTGACTGCGCGCGCGCAATCTCCGGCATGGGTTATGGCGAAGTAAACTGGAATCTCGGCTGTCCGTATCCGATGGTCGCGAAAAAAGGCCGCGGTTCGGGTTTGCTTCCCCATCCTGACCGGATCGAGCGTTTTCTCGAGTCGGTATGTCCGCACCTTGATATCGCACTTTCGGTCAAGCTCAGGCTTGGCCGTCATGAGAGCGCGGAAATCCTCGCGCTCATGCCGATCCTGAACCGCTACCCGATCAAGCGCGTGATCATCCATCCGCGGGTCGGCGTCCAGATGTACCGGGGCGCGGTTGACCTTGAGGGTTTCGCGTGCGCGGCTTCTCTTTCAGCTCATCCGGTTTTCTATAACGGCGACATCGGGGATTCTTTGACGCTTGCGGAACTCGCCGGGATGTTTCCCTCCGTGACCGGATGGATGATCGGCCGATCCGCGCTTCGCGATCCCTTTTTGCCCGCGCGCATCAAGGGTCTCGAGCTTCCCGCCGACGAAGCGGGGACGATTCGCGCCTTTCACGATACTCTCTTCGCCTCGTACCGGGAAATCCTGTGCGGGCCCGCCCATGCGCTCGACAAAATGAAGGAAGTCTGGTCCTATCTCGGGCTCTCCTTTCCCCGGGCCATGCGAGAACGGGAGGCTATCGCGCGGGCAAAGGATCTTGACTCGTATTCCCGTGCGGTGGACTCTCTCTTTTTACATTCCGAAAAACTCATCGCCATGCTATAGTAGTCTAATGCGCTTTATAACAGCCTCGTTCCCCGGCCTCTCGCTCGCCGGAATGCTCGTATATCATACGCTACTCGTATTGTCGCTTGTAAAAGGGAAGAGCCGTTGCAGTAAGCCCTATGTCGCGATTCTCGGATTTTTCGAGCTGATTCTCGCGAGCGTTTTGCTTGCGGATGTATCGCACAGTGCTCAGTCTCTTTGGTTCTGGAATATGGTCCTCATGAGCGCGCGCAACATCCTGTGCCCGCTATGGGTTTGGATAGCGCTCGAGATGAGCGGCTTCAGGCCCGCGCACCTCAATCCCCGTATTGTGGTTACCGTTCTTGCCATGCCGATCGGTTGCGCAACAGCGTTCCTTTTTTTGGACCCTGTTCTGCACTGGTATTGGTCCTCTGTTTCGTTCGATGGCGGGATTTTTACCGTTGAACGGGGCGCTCTCGGTATCGCATCCCTGATATATTGCCAAACGCTTATCGGGGTTGGTTTCATCGTTTTTCTCGTCGGAATCCCCTGGCATTTCGGGCGCGAACGCGCGCGGCTTATCCTTTTTTTCATCAGCTTCTCGATAATGTTCGCAGGCGATACGCTGTGGCGACTCGGGTTTTCCGTTCCCGGCGTTGCCGATCCGCTTGCACTTACCGTTGCCATCGGATCGTTCATTCAGGCTTTTTCTGCCGCGAGTATCGGATTCCCCCTCGCCCGCGAGCCCGTTACCGGCGAGGTGATTGCGGCCGCCGCGAAAAAAGAGATTTCAAACGATAGCCCCGCGATTGAGACCGTGCAGCCCCGGGCGGCGCGAAACGTGGAAGCCGTTCTTTCAGGGGTTGGGGAACTCTCTGCCCGTCAGCGCGAGATTGCCTCGCTCGTCGTATCGGGCCTCACGTATCGGGCAATCGCGGAGCGATTCGGCTGCACCGAGCGCACGATAAAATATCATATGGGAGAGATTCTCGATAAATGCGCGCTTGAAACGCGCGAACAGTTTATCGCGTGGGTCGCCGTGCGGCGCGTTGATGGAAGCAGGGACTAATCCGGTTCCCGAAGATATTCGCAAACCTTGTCGATCTTTTTAACCGCAAAGCGCTCGATCGCGCGCTGAAATTCGCATCGTTCGGATTCCTTCCGGACGAGGCAGGTGAAATAGTCCCGTATGCACGAGACGTCGGTGCAACCCTTCAGTTCTTCAGGCGGCGTCTCGGCTGCTATCGCGCCGATTACTTTCTTGATTCCGGCGAGCTCCTGCCCGAGGAGGGCGGAATTCTGCAGAAAAACATATTCGGTAACCTTTTCGCTCCGGTGCTTTTCCTCGAGAAATTTTCCCCAGGACGAGATGTCATCCTCCAGGTCCTCAAGCTCGGCTATCAGTATTTTTGTAAAGAGTGCAAGTTTTTCGCCCATCGCCATCCCTCCTGTCCCTGGTTTAAGTGTAATCCTTCGGAGGGTAAGGCGGCAAATGCGGGAGTTGAGATTTACTGTCCTTCTTCCGCGGGGAGGGGGGCGGCCGCGACGGTCGCATCGGGCCCGGTTTCGTTTGCGATGAGGGCGAGATCGGTAAGCCGCGAGAGATGGGTGCCCACTGACGTGCCTTTTCCGAGTTCAAGGTTTGAGACGACGACGCGGTTGATGAGCCTGATCCGCTCGCGGGAAAATCCCCGGATGCCGGAAGGCACGTTTTCGCGGTAGCCGAATGTCGCGTGAATGGCGAAGGGAACGCCGTCAACGGATCCGAGATAGAGCATGATGTGCCCGGGAAGGCGAAGCAATGTCGCAGCGGGAAGCGCTCGATCAGTTATAAAGGCTGCGCGTGCGCGGTCGTCCGTTCCCGGAATGCTGGCGAAAGCCACAAGGGATACCCCGGACTTTGCCTGCTTTGAGGAATTTCTCGGGAGCGTGATTCCCGTTGTCGCGAACACCTCGCAGAGAAACTGCGAGCAATCCTGCTCTCCGAAAGTTCCGCCCCAACCATACGGCGCGTTCAAAAGCTTGAACGCTTCTTCATATATCGAGCGGGGTGTGCAGGGGAGAAATCCCCGCGTAACCGAGTCGGCTTTTACCCAGAGGATTCTTTCGATGAGCGAGCCTGATTCGTCCCGCTCCGGCATGGATACGGCGATTACAGAACTGTTCGCAGTGTTTTCCGCCGGTGTTTCCGTTGCCGGGTCTTCAAACGTTGCGGGAAGAAGGCGGCTACCCATGCGCACTGAACAGGCGAAGCGCATTCGTTCGGGATCGAGCCAGAGGTCTGCCTTTGCGTCGGTCACGGTAAGCGCACCCGGTGCGCGGTATCGCTCGAGGAACGCTTCCTTTGTCGCAGTCGCCACGCTTGCCCTCGCTATCCATCCCGAAGCTTTTTCCGTCGTCACATACAGCCACTCGCCGTCTTTCGTTGCCGCCTGGATGACGAGGGCACATCCTGCCTCAAGGCTGCTTGCCTGGAGGTTGTCGATGTACGGGTCACCGGGCCCGTCGAAAAGCGGAACGTTCGTCGGGAGCACGCGGAGGTCAGTCTTTCGCACGAGAAAGCCATAGAGGACCTGCGCGCCGTCATTCGCTTCGTCGTCAGCGCCTTGCGGCAATTCAATTTCCGCGACGAGTTTTCTGATCGGAGAAAGAAAGCGTTCGTTGACTCGCCTGCCGTCCGGCCCGTACGCCTTGAGACTCGCGATCCATGAAATATTTCCGTTGATTTCCTTCGTGAGGGTTGCGCTCTCGGGCGGCTCCCAGGTTTCGAGGTCGCGGACGAGGCGCTTCGCGACGACTTCGCGATTGAAGGCGGCAATTCCGTTTTCGTCGAGTATCGCCTGGTCAGGCGCGGGGTTTCTTGATATCCAGAAGCCCGGCGTATTCATTTCGGAGAGCGTTCCGGGAAGGAGGGAGTCGCTTCCGGGATAGAACTTTCGCGCCGGCTCTGACGCGCATCCGGTGAGCGCAAGAAGGAGAAGAAGCGCGAGCCCGAGTGCGGCGCTGATGCGTTGTGATCCCCCAGTGTTGTATATTGTTTTTCTTTTCATCGCACTTCGTTCCCTTCCAGCCTTGCGGGTTCTATGGGAAGCTCGATCTTGAATATGACCGGATCGGTCGACTCGAGCGAGAGCTTTCCTCCATGGTGATTCTCGACGATGTCCCGACAAATGTTGAGCCCGAGTCCGGTTCCCCATTGGGATTTTTTCGTGGAAAAGAAGAGGTCGAATATTCTGTCCCGGTGTTCGACCGGTATCGGCGTTCCGTTGTTTTCGATTTCGCACCACGCTTTTTTCTCCGACGCTCCCGTGCGGATCGTTATGATCCCGGCAAAGCGTTCTCCCTCCGCTCGCTCGCGGATTGCGTGGCATGCATTGGTCAAAATATTGAGGAGGACCTGATTTATTTCGTTTCTCTGCACATGAAGGGAAGGAACTTCGCCGAACGCCTTCTGTATGCCGATGGTATCCTTGAGCTCGTATCGCATGATGTTGAGCGTGGTTTCAATCCCGGTGTGAAGGTTGTAGGGCTCGAAGGGAGAGTCGATTTTTTCTTCCCGCGAAAAGGCGAGGAGGGTGCGCACGACATTCTCTATCCGGTCGAGGCCTTCGGTGATGCCTCCCGCGATTTTCACGATTTCTGCCATCGATGAGTTGGGGTTTTCCTTTTCCGCCCGGTTGACGATCGTGACGAGCGAGCGAACGTCGCTTTTCAGGTACGAGACCGGGTTGTTGATTTCGTGCGCGAGCCCTGCGGTAAGGCGGCCGACCGTCGCGAGCTTTTCCCGGTTGATGAGCTCTCGCCTGATGCCGTCCATCTCGCGCTCGAGCGTGGCTTTGTCGGTAACGTCCTCAAGGATGACGAGGCAGCCGCGCGCGGAGGGCGTTGACGGTTGAATGGTCCACGCTATGACCGTGTCCTTCCATGTGCTTTGGCCGGTCCTGAAAAAATCGCGGTCGACTCCGGGTATGAATCCCGCCGCGTCGAAGATGGCCTCGAGCGCGGGAAAGTCAATTCCGCGATGACCGACGGAGATGGTGTCCATCTGGAGCAGTTCGTCGGCCTTTCTGTTGTGGTCGACGATCCACCCGTGGGGGTCGATGGCGAGCACGCCGATGTTCAATTCCTGGATGAGCACGCTTCGCGCGACCGGCATGATCCACAGAAGACGGTGGATATAAATTCCTGCGAGGAAGCAGAGCGCGGAAACCGCGTACCCGATTGGCGTGAAGTCTTTTTCGATGCCGGGCACGATTCCTGCGAGATTTACGATATTGGTAATGCCCGGAATGATCGAGCCGCCGAGTATCCACAGCGACTGACGGTAGTAGAGCTTTTGTCCGGAAAAAAAAGAGCGAATGACGATGAGGCTTCCGAAGCCGATAAAGGTCCACGCGTACGCGATATAGAGCCAGAAGAATGGACCGTGTTCGGGCCTGAGGACGGAAAGACCGTCCGCGACGCGGATGACGATCCTCGACCATACAAGCGAATGGAGCTCGTTCGTGCAGACGATGGCGAGACCTGCGAGCGGGGTGAGGATTGCGAAGGCGATGAGCTTGCGGTCGGTCCGTGTTATCCATCCGGTATAGCGGAGGCAGAATGAAAGCCAGGTGATCGGGATATAGAGGTATGAAATGTACTCAAGTTTCGCAAAGAGAACGGTGATTTTTTCAGTCGGCGAGAGAAGCTCTCCGACGCTCGTCGCGATGAGCCATGCGACGAGGCAGACGAACGCGATAAGGGACTTCGCTGCATGTTCTTTCCGGTAGGGAAGCGTCGTGATGACGGTGACGATCATGAGGACAAAGGCTATCGGCGCGAGATCGAGAAAAAGACGGAAGCCGGGGTTCATTGCGCGCTTTCCTTGCCGATGGCGATCGATACAACCGTTGCGTCGTCGGTGAAAGCGCCGCCATCGATGAGTGTGAGAAAGCGGTCGCGGATTGCCTCGGCCGAATAGTCTTCGCATTTGGTGAGGATCGGGAGGTATTCTTCCGGCGAGAGACAGTGAAAGGACTGCACCGATTCGATGAGTCCGTCGGTGAAGAATACGATACGGTCGCCGCCAAGAAGCGCCCGCTCCGTTTTGTAAAAGGGCGCGTCGGGAAAGGCGCCGAGTACGCGGTTCGGCGTGCGGAGCAGCTCGGGGATTCCTTTCCTTATGTGCAGCACCGGCGGAAGCCCCGCGGTCGCTATCGCAAGCGTTTTCGCGGTGGGGTCGAGAAATACTGCGGAGACGGCAATGAGTGTTTCCGGTGTGCAGGAAAGAAGATCGCAGAGCCGGTCGTTCAGGGTTTTGAGGAGGCGATCGGGCGCGGTGAGAAGCGACGGGTCGTCCTTCGTCATCGGCTTGAGGAGCGTCTTCAGCATCACCGCGATCATCGCGGGTTTCGGACCGTGTCCGGTAACGTCGCCGAGGAGAACCATGAAGCGGCCGTTGCCCGCATCGAGGATGTCGTAGAGGTCGCCGCCACAGTGATATTCGTCAAGCAGCGTGCACGCGACCGAGAACGACATTGCCTTCGATTGCGGTATCACCTGACTGAAAAGTTTTTGCTGAAAGTCTCCGGCCGAGCGGAGCATTCCGTCAATTCTGTTGGAAAGGACGCTGTTCTCTTTTCTGAGCTGCCAGATTTTGTGCGCCTTGCCGATTTCGCTCACGATGTTTTCGCGCGTCCAGGGTTTGAAGATGAGGCTCTGGATCGACGTCGATACCGCGCGCTGGATGTTGTCGAGGTCGGTATAGGCGGTGAGGAGTATCGTTTGCACGTCGGCCGACGCTGCGCGGATGCGCTCCAGCAGTTCGCTCCCGTTCATGCCCGGCATGCGGAGATCGGAGATCACGAGGAAGAGGCGGTCAGAGTTGTCGAGTATGAATTCAAGTGCCCTCGCCGGATCGGTAAAGAGAAATATCTCGAAGGCTCCGTCGCCGAATTCCAGCCTGATTTCTCTCTCGAGGGATTGAGTCACTCTTGTCTCGTCGTCTACGATAACGAGTCCGGGTTGTTCGCTCATTTTTTCGAGTATACCATACTCGCGCTATCTCAAGGAGACTGCGATGTTTTTTTTCAGGTATTCAAGTCCGGTCGGACTGCTGGAGATTTTCGAGGAAACAGGTTTCATCGTCGGCCTGCGCTTTTTGCAGGCAGGCGGCGAGCTCCCCGCGTTGCCGGGCGGTGAGCTCCCCGTGAAGGCAGGCGGCGCGGTCTCGCCTGTAACGCCGCTTCTCGCGAAGGCGGAGGCGGAACTCGACCGGTATTTCGCGCATTCGCTCGAACGCTTTACGCTGCCGATCGAGATGCGGGGAACCGCGTTCCAGCGTGCGGTATGGAATGCCCTGCTCGCGATACCGTACGGCACGCGCGCGAGTTACGGCGAGATTGCCCGCGCCGTGGGCTGCCCGCACGGCGCGCGGGCGGTGGGCATGGCCTGCAACCGGAATCCGCTCGCGATCCTCGTTCCGTGCCACCGCGTCGTCGCGTCTTCCGGCGCCTTGACCGGTTATGCGGGCGGCCTCGAGGCCAAGCGATTCCTGCTCGACCTCGAGGAGACCCGTCAACCGCACTTGCTGTAGCCGCAGTTAAAGCAGGTGATGCAGCCGTCGCGGAACGAAAGCTTGGTCCCGCATTCGGGGCAGATACCGTCGCTCGTGATCACTTCCTCGCCGTCCTTGAGATAATGCTTGAGCGCGCGCGCGATGCTCCGCTCGACGTCGGTAAAGTTCGTGTCCTTCTGGAGCTGCGAGACGATGAACTGGAGCGGCGTTCCGTGCCTGAGCGCCATCGAAATGAAGCGGGCGAGCGACGCGTCGGGCGAGTCGAACTCGCGGGTGAAATTCTCGAGGATCGTTTCTTCCGAGCCGTTCACGAACACGAGGTCATAGCGGCCCTTTTCAACCTTGCGCACGATGGGCTTTCGGTCCTCGGGCAGGGAAATAATCTTTCCCGGGTCGTCGATCGCGAAGATTTCGTAGGGGCTTCCGTTCAGGAGTCCCGTGATGACGAGGAATTCCCGTGAGCCCGCCTTTGTCCGCTGAATTTCGCAGGGGAGGTCTTTCGGCCTCTGTGGCGCGAGCCTGCGCTCGATGGCGTCTTTCTTTTTGTCCGAATACTCGAGGATTCCCTTCATGCTGCCGTCGGGGTTAAACGTGGTGAATCCTTTCAGTCCCTTGTCGTAGCCGTACATGAACAGATTCTTGTATTCATCGAATGATGTCCCCGAGGGGAGGTTGAGCGTCTTCGAAATGCTGTGGTCGATATACTTCTGGAATTCCCCCTGCATGTCGATCGACCGGTAGGGGTCGATCTCGCCGGTCGTGACGAAGTACTCAGGCACCGCGCGTGCGGTTCCCGCAACGCCCGCATCGGTTTTGATTTCCCCGCGCGCGGCCATTTCGTTCCAGAGTCTCCAGGCGTAATCGCTTACTTCCTCGGTTCTCGTTTCGTCGCCGACGCCCGTGCGTATTGTCCGGCGGAACGAGAGGGCAAAGATCGGCTCTATGCCCGACGAGCAGTTTTGGCCGACGGAAAGCGAGGTCGTGCCGGTCGGCGCGACGGTGTTGAGCTGGACGTTGCGCATTCCCTGCGTGCGGATTTTCTCGCGGATCGCTTCGGGAAGGGTCTTCACGAAGCGGGCTTCGAGGTACTTGTCCGCGTCAAAGGCGGGGAAGGAACCCTTTTCGAGGGCGAGGTCGCTCGACGCGGAGTAGGAAGCGTCCCGGAGCGTAGCTCCGATGCGGCCGCCGAGGGTGAGCGATTCGCCGTCGCCGTAGCGCACGCGGAGCATCGCGAACACGTCGCCGAGTCCCGTGAACCCGAGCCCGATCCGCCTCCACTGGCGGGAGAAGTCCTCGATTTTTTGCAAGGGATACGCGGTTGCGTCGAGCACGTCGTCGAGAAAGCGCACCCCGATTCCTGCCGTACGCGCAAGCGCGTCAAAGTCGAACGCCGCCTTCTCGGTGAACGGGTCGCTGACGAAGGACACGAGGTTGATGGACGCGAGGCAGCAAAGCGAGTACGGGGGCATGACGAGCTCGCCGCACGGGTTTACCCGGTCCATCTTGAACGCCCAGTAGCCGTTGTTGAACCGCTCGACGGTGTCTGCGTTGAATATGCCGGGCTCGTTGTGGGTGAACGCGTTTTTCGCGAGAAGGTCGTAGAGGTAGCGCGCCTTGACGGTCTTGAATGTCTTGCCGCCCCACACGAGGTCCCAGTCGGCGTCGTCCTTAACCGCGCGGATAAACGCGTCGGTGATTTTGACCGAGATGTTGAACTGGGTGAGTTCCTTGTTTTCCTCGCCCTTTTTCGCGGTGATAAAGTCTTCGATTTCCGGGTGGGAAATGTCGAGGAGGGCGATGTGCGCGCTCCGCCTCTGTCCCCCGGTCATGATCGTTTTTGCGGACTGGTCAAAAATCCTGAGGAAGGAGATGACGCCCGAGGACTCGCCGCCGTGGGAAAGCTTCGCCTGCCGGGGGCGGAGCTTCGAGATGTCAAAGCCGACGCCGCCTCCCATCTTGCTGATCAGCGCGTCTTCCTTGAGGGAGTCGTATATTTTCTCGAGGTCATCCTCGATGTCGATCGTAAAGCAGTTATTGTAGTTTTTCATCGGGCTTGCCGGCCGGGCGTTCGCGATTATCCGCCCTGCGGGCTGGAGTCTGCCGGATATGAGCTCTTCGTAGAAGATGCCCTCCCAGCGCGAGCGCTCACGCGTATCCCGTTCTGCGGACGCGATTTCGGCCGCAACCCCGCGGTAAACCTCTTCTATAGAAGTCTCGCCGCTCAGGCAGTATTTTTGCTCAAAAATTTCCCGAGATATACTCTGTTGCCATATCCATTGTGTGCTCATATTAACCTCACCCCATATATAGAGTTAATCGGGTAAAGTGTCAAGAATATTTAGCGTTTTTTAAGGTGGTTATGGCTCCCGTTGCATGCCGAGCTCGATGCAGGTCCCGTTTTCAGCCGAGGAGGCAATATGGTAGGTCGCTCCTATCTGCCGGGCCCGGTAGCGCATGGATCTGAGTCCGAGGCCCCGTCGCTTGTCTTCCCGTCCGTCACGGAGGTTTTCGTCGTTTTCAAGGGAGGCATCGCCTTTCCCGTTGTCCCTGATTCTGACGAAAATAGTGTGTCCCGGCTTTCCGGTCTTTCCCGGAGCGGCAGACCCTTCTTCCTTCACCGATACCTCGACCCGCGTTGCCCGGGAGTGCCTTACGGCGTTCGAGAGCGCTTCCTGCACGATCCGGTATACGTTGATGTCGCGCGCCCTGCCGAGCGGGGATGCGGGCTCGGCTTCCCAGGAGAAAACGCAAGCGCAGCCGGTTTGCTTTTGCGTCGTCAGGCACAGGGCGCCGAGTGCGTCGCGGAGCCCGAGCGAGTCGAGTTCCACGGGAAATGAGTCGTGCGCGTATTGGCGGGTTCTGGTGAGGGTTTCGTCGATCATCTGCGAGAGTTCGGCCATTACGCCTGACTCCTCTTTCGCGTCTTGCGGCGCGAGGCTTTTGCAGAACATCGAGATGCCGGCGAGGCGCTGACAGATGTCGTCATGGAGGTCGAGGCTGAACCGCTGTCGCTCGAGCTCTCCGATTCTGAGGACTTCCGCCTCGACTTCCTTGCGCTTTTCCGCCTCCTCGGCGAGTTTCCGGTTTGTCTCGGAAAGGTCACGGGTTCGAAGCGCCACTTCCCGCTCGAGTTCCCTCGAGTGTTCTTTTTCGGTGTCGAGGACATACAGCCGCTTGACCGTGTTCGCGAGGAAGACCGCGCTCGTGTGCATGTGGGGCAGAACGTCGTCGTCGACTTCGTAGACGATTATTCCCGGGATCTCCGCGCCGGCTACGAGCTGATACACGCTTCTCGAAACCGGATGGCCGGCACCACCGGTTGAACGCGTGGTGCTGTCGATTGCATGCGACAAGAAACTCGCGAGGCTCATCGGGTTTTTCGTTTCACGCAGCGTAGCGCCTTCCCCGAATTCGTACGCGGGCGCGCAGTGGTCGGGTACCTGCACGGTCCCTGAAGGGAAGAGCGCGAGGAAGTATGCGCGCGCGTCGATTTCCCCGAGGAATACGGCGAGGTGCGGCATGATTTCCGGAATCGAGGTGACGGTCGCGAGTCGCTGGCCGAGGAGGCTTACCGAACGGAGCAGTTGCTCGCTCCGGGATTTTTGTCGCTGGAGGCGGACCAGCCGCTCGCGCGGCGCGATGAGACTGTCCCCTGCCGCGATGAGACTGTCTCCTTGTCGGGTGATTTCGGGGCAACCACAGGAAGCCCTGATTACGGGAATAGCCTCGATGGTGACCGTGTCTTTAACCGCGCGTCCTTCAATCAGTGAATGGATGGTCTCGACCGCGATTTTTCCCGCGAGGTCAAAGGGTTGGTGCGCGGTCGTGAGCGACGGAACTTCGAGGGCCGCCTGGGGTATGTCGTCGAAGCCGGTGACTGCGCAGGAAAGCCAACGGGGATCGCCCGATTCGCGGAGCGCCCGGAGCACCCCCAGCGCCATGTTGTCACTGGCCGCGACGATGGCGTCGGGCGGGGGTGAATCTTCGGCCGCCGCCCTGGCGATAAGGGCGCGCACGATTTTCGACCCTCCTTCCTCGGTGAAGTTGGAGTTGACGACCCTTCCTTCGAGCATTTCCCGTCTTCCGGTTCCGCTCGTCGATTTTCTGAAGGCTTCTTCCCGTTCCCGGTTGTCGCGATGCTCCGCGTGCCCGCCGAGAAAGAGAAACCGCCGGTATCCGTGCACTTCGATGAGATGCCGCATCAGGTGGTTCATTGCCTCTCCACCGCGAATCAGCACGGAAGGTATTCCCGGTATTCCGTTCCCGACGGCGACGACCGGCAGCCCGGAAAATTCCCGGTTAATGGTGCCCATAAAAATTCGGTCGTCCGCGTCGACGATGACGGAGGTAAGGATGAGGATGCCGTCGACCGGAAGGTACTGCGGGAGGGGGAACGTGCGGCGTCCGCCGATCAGGCGCTGGTCCTGCACGCAGACGAGGTCGATCCCGAGCTCTGCGGCGCTTGCGCGGATGGCGCGATAGACGGAAATCTGATATTCCTCGATGAGTATGTTCAGATAGAGCGCGATCCTCATTGCGTTCCTCCGGTAGTGATTGTCCGGGTGAGTATAGCATACCGCGAGCGATCTTTGGTACACTTGCAATACCTGTGAGGATATTTACCGGGGCGAAAGGAGGAGCGTGCGATGCCGGATACGACCGTGATGATTGTTGAGGACCACCCGATCTTCAGTAAGGGACTCGCGCAGCTCGTTGGCGCGCAGCCGGGCTATGCCGTCGTCGGCGAGGCGCGAAACGGCGCCGAGGCTCTTTCCCTTCTCGTTTCGAAAAATCCCGCGCTCGTCATTCTCGATCTCAACCTCGGCGACGAGGACGGTCTTTCGCTCATCAAGGACATCAAGTCGCGCAAGGCTGACGCGGTGATCCTCGTGCTTTCGATGCACGACGAACGGTATTACGCCGAGCGCGCCATTCGCTCAGGCGCGGCCGGATACATCATGAAGGAAGAAGCCGGCACCAAGGTTCTGGACGCCATTCGCGCCGTCATGGCAGGCGGCGTGTGGCTCTCCGACGCCGAGCGCTCTCGCCTCGAAGGTTATGCCCCCTCCTCGGTCGGGACGGTTCCCGACGCCGACTGGCTCGCGTCGATTTCGAAACTCTCGGATCGCCAGCTTCAGATTTTTTCCCTCATCGGCAAGGGTCTCGGAACCGTTGAAATCGCGGCGAAGCTTGACCTCAGCACAAAGACGATCGACACGCACAAAGAACATATCAAGATGAAGCTTCATTGCCCCTCTACGCAGGAACTTCGCCAACTGGCCGTCGAGTGGACGGGCCGGCAGCAATAACCAATTTTTAACGCGCATCTTTTCATTTATTAATCGAGCGCTCATGTGAGCCGGGTATGGTGATCCCAGAGACGGGAATCGCATGCTCATATGCGCTTTCGCGGTTTCCGGAGAAAAATACGAGGAGGCTACTTATGAAGAAGATTATTTGCGCGCTCGCGGTCGCGGCGCTGGTTTCGGCGGCGTTTGCTGCGGATCCGAAGGTGTCGCTCCAGGCGCGCGTTTCGGGAAATCTCGTGACCCATTACCTTGACGGCGATGACAGTCTCAAGGATTCGGGAGTCGCTCTTCCCGGCAAGGACATTTTCGGTATCGAGTACAAGGACGACAAGGCCGGCGCGTACGTGGCCGTGCAGGGTCAGCTCGCGAAAAATTACTCGGTCGACAAGGCGAGCGACAGTCCCCTTTCGCTCTACGACTACTATGGCTGGATGAGTTTCGGCGCGCTCAAGGTTACCGCAGGCGAATGGGAAAACCGTTACAGCTCCCGCGTCAACGCCGACTTGAGTTCCTTCGGTGGAATCTGCGATCTGTACTACGGACCGATGAAGGCCGATGCGACCAAGGAAGGCTTTGTATCCACCGTCTATGAATCCGATAACATCACTCCCTGGGCAACCGAGTTCGCACTTGACTACTCGTTCGCGGGTGGCGTCGTGAGCGCCGCTACGGGCAGCGACTCGACCTCGGCTTACAACGCGACCGAAACCTTCGGTGCCCGATTCGGCTACAAGGTTCCGGACAGCGTGAACCTCAACGCGACCTTCGCGATGCGCGGCAAGGACCAGGCCGTCATCGGTGCGTTCGCCGATATCCTGATGGTCGAGAAACTCTCTCTTGTCGCGGGTTACTCCGGTTATCGCGATTTTGACGTGAGCGAAAACAGCCTCAACGCCCTCGAGCTTCGCGCTCGCTACGTTGTGACAGACGCGATTTCCGTAACCTCGCATAACAACGCAACCTTCGGTGACAAGACGCTTGCGCTTTTCGACATGGTCAATCTCGCCTACAAGATCAATGATGTCGCGACACCGTCCCTGATGGTCGCGAACACGAACTTCTCCGGCGATAATCTGGACGATGCTGTCAAGGGAGACATGATTACCGTCCGCCCTGGCGTTACCCTGAGTCCCCGCAAAGGTGCGACGATCGACGCCGGATGCAAGCTCGAGCGCTGGATGCCTGACGCTGGCGACGGTTTTACCCGCGTAAGCGTTCCCGTCGTGTTCCGGGTCAAGTTCTGATTCGATAACACGAGGCGACTGGCCGGCGCGTGAATGAGGCCGATACCCTGAAGGCAACCGCTTTCAGGGTTTTTTATTGTTGGAAATGCTGATTATCCGGGATATAGTTACCCTACATGACGCTCAAGTATGTCGTTCAAACGCTTATCTTCTCGTATGGTTTTGTGTTTATCAATTTCGCGCTTGTCACGCTTTGGGTCAGGGGAAAGTCGACGATACACTGGCTTTCCATGGCCCTCCTCGCGGATTTCGGCCTCATGTGCATGGCGGGCGGTATACGCGTTCATTTGCGGTACGAGAGTTTCCCGGTGAATCTTTTGGTCATCGTTCCGATGCTTTTGCTCGCGCCGATTGGTGGAGCCTTTACGTTCGAGTGCCTTTCTCTGCGGGGAAAGCATGAGATTTTTTTGCGCGTTCTCAGCTGGCTCACCGCGGCCGTCTCGGTCGCTATTGTCACGCTCGTTTTTTTTGGACTCACCTGGAATGAGGCCTGTATTGCAGCCTATGTCTGGCTTTTTCTTTTCTTTCTCGTCATCGTGCTCGCCCAGGGCCGCGAGCTCTGGCCGATTGCTGCCATGCGGGGCCCGCTCCGGCAGTTTTACCTGATTGTGTGCCTCGATGCGATTCTTGCCCTGGCTATGGCTCTGAGCCGATTTTTCGAATTGTACGCGCTTCTCTATGTTCTCTGGATGGTTCAAATTGCTTCGATCGTCGTGATCGGCTTTATCATGATTCGCTCCCCCGAAACCTTCAGGATCATCCAGGCTGCGGCGAGGACTATCCGGTATGAACGGTCGAACCTTTCCCCCGAACGCATACGAACGTGCCTCAGCCTTCTCGAATCGCTCATGGCGGAGGAGCGGCTTTACCTTGATAGCGATCTTGTCCTCGAAGATCTTGCGCGTCGCGTCGAGTTGACGCCGCATCAGCTTTCCGAACTCATCAATATTCATCTTGGAAAAAACTTCGCCTGGTACGTCAACTCGTTCAGGATCGAATGTGCGAAGGAACTGCTCGCGAAAAACCGGGATATGTCCGTGATCAACGTCGCGTACGAGTCGGGTTTCAACTCGAAGTCGGTTTTCAATGCCGCGTTTCTCTCGCATACCGGGAAGACCCCGTCGCAATATCGGCGGGGTGTCGTCCCGGACGCGGAAATGAAACAATAAAGAGACGGCTGTTCAGGCGATCGAGTCGAGGGCGGCAAGCGCGGCTTTGTAGTCGGGCTCACTCTTGATTTCCGGAACTTGCTCCGTGTAGACGACGGTGTTGTCCTCGTCGAGGATCACGACGGCACGGGCGAGAAGCCCAGAAAGCGGACCCGAGATGATCGAAACACCCCAGGCTTTTCCGAAGTCGCGATTTCTCATTTCAGAAAGTCCGATTATGTTCGTGAGTCCCTCGATCTTGCAAAAGCGCGCCTGCGCGAAGGGTAGGTCCGCCGAAACGGTAAGGAGCACGGTGTCTTGTCTCGCGGCAACTTCGCGGTCGAACCGCCGTGCGCTCGCGGCGCAGACTCCGGTGTCGAGGCTCGGTACGATGTTCACGATCTTTTTCTTGCCCGCAAAACTCTCGAAGGTTACGTCCGAGAGGTCTTCCTTCGTGAGGAGAAAGTTCGGTGCTTTCGAGCCTACTGCGGGAAGCGATCCCGACGTTTCTATGGGGAGTCCCCCAAGGGTGATCTTTGCCATACGTGTCTCCTTATCTGGTATTGTTGTTAACCTAAGTATACAAAAATGACGGGCAAAAGGCAAATTGACCGCGCAAAAAAAAGCCCGTTCTCCGGAATGGGGGAACGGGCCTGGAATCACGCATGATGCGCGTTACAGAATATGATCGAGAAAACGCCGTGCGCGCTCTTCCTTCGGGTTCGTGAAGAATTCCTCGGGGGTTGATTCCTCGATGATCTCTCCTTGATCCATAAACACGACGCGGTTTGCGGCCGCCCGGGCAAAGCCCATCTCGTGGGAAACGACGAGCATCGTCATCCCTTCCTTGGCGAGATTTGTCATGACGTCGAGGACTTCCTTGATCATTTCGGGGTCGAGTGCGCTCGTCGGTTCGTCGAAGAGCATGACGCGGGGATTCATCGCGAGCGCGCGGGCTATCGCCACGCGTTGCTGCTGGCCGCCGGAGAGCTGCTCCGGAAAGGCGTCTGCCTTGTCGGCGAGACCGACCTTCTCGAGGAGGAGCATCGCGTTCTTGACCGCTTCCGCCTTCGGCGTCTTTTTCACCGTCATGGGCGAGAGAATGATGTTCCCGACGCAGTCGAGGTGGGGAAAGAGATTGAAGCTCTGGAACACCATGCCCGCTTCCTCGCGGATCAGGCGGATGTCCGCCTTCGGGTCGGTGACGCTCTGCCCCTCGACGACGATGTCTCCCGAGTCGAGGTTTTCGAGCCGGTTGATCGAGCGGAGCAGGGTGCTCTTTCCCGAGCCTGACGGCCCGATGACGAGAATGACCTCGCCCTTTCTGACCTCAAGGTTGATTCCGCGCAGCACTTCGAGGGTGCCGTAGCTTTTGCGCGCGTCGGTTATCTTAATGACTGGTTCCATGGTTCCTCAGCTTGTCTTCCATCATCGCGACGAGCCGCGAGAAGAAGAGGGTCATGACGAGATACACGAGCGCGACGACGGTGTAGCTCTCGAAATACATGAACGACGTTGAAGCGAACTCCCGTCCGCGGCGAAGCAAGTCCGACACGGCGAGGATCGACACGAGCGACGAGTCCTTCAGGAGCGCGATGAACTCGTTGCCGATCGGCGGAAGGATCACGCGCACCGTTTGCGGAAGGATTACCTTTCGCATGGCCTGTCCCCGGCTCATGCCGAGCGCGAGCGCCGCCTCCATCTGTCCCTTCGGGAGCGACTGGAGCCCCGCGCGGAAGATTTCGGCCATGTAGGCGCCGTAGCAGATCGACATCGCGAGGATCGCGGACGAAGGTCCGTCGAGGTGGATAAAGCGGTCGAGTCCCGCCGCCTTGATGAGGGGCGGCAGTGCGTAATAGATGTAGAAAAGCTGGACGAGGAGCGGGATGCCGCGGATTACCTCAACGTAGATGGTCGCGATGAGGTTGACGGGTTTGAAGCGCGAAATGCGTCCGAGACCTGCGAGCAGGCCTATCGCGAGCGCGCAGACGATAGCCGCAATCGTGACGAGCAGCGTGACGAGGATACCGTCGCGCGCAAAGGGAATAATCTTTGAGTATGGTTCCGGCTTGAGGAGCGGGAGTGCCACGAGGATGGCGATCGCGCCGAAGAACGAGATGTTCCAGGCCGAAAGCACGCCCTTGTCGCCCTTGAGCGGGATCAGCGTTCCGTCAGAAACGGTGATCACCGGGCGCTGGGGTTGTTCTGTTTTACCTGAACGAGCCATCTACTGCAGCCACTTCTTTGCGAGCTCGTCGAGCTTGCCGGATGCCTTTACCTTCGCGAGTCCGTCATTGATGATCTTGAGCGTTTCCGCGTCGCCCTTGCGGACCGCGATGCCGAGCCATTCGTTAGTGAAGGGCTTGCCGACGATCATGAGCTTGTCCTTGAACTTGGGATTCTGGAGCGCGAAGTTCGCCGCGATGGGGCTGTCGGCGACGACGCCCTGGATTCGGCCAATCGCGAGATCCTCGAACGCAAGACCGACTTCGTCATAGGAGGCGAGGGTGACTTCCGGTACCTTCGAGATCTCGATGGCGCCGGTCGTGCCGATCTGCGCGCCAAGCTTTTTTCCCTTGAGGTCGGCGATTTTCTCGACGCCCGTCGTTTCCTTCTGGACAACGAGTACCTGACCCGCGTTTACGTAGGGCTCGGAAAAGTCCATCGTCGCCTTCCGTTCCTCGGTGATGGTCACCGACGAGCTGATCGCGTCATAGGATCCGGCGGCAAGGCCGGCGAAGATGCCGTCCCATGCGGTGTTGCGGATTTCGATCTCGACGCCGGTTTCCTTCGAGATTTCTTTGAGCATATCCGGGGCAAAACCGATGATATTCTTGTTTTCGTCGAGGTATTCCATCGGCGGCCAGGTGGCGTCCGCGGCGATGACGAGCTTGGTTTTTTTGGATGCTGTCGCGGCGTCCTTCTTTGCACAGCCGGCGACGGTTACGAGTGCGAGGGTGCCAAGGACCGCGATAAAAGCGATACGGCGTAGTTTCATGGTATTCCTCCTCAGGAAAAAGAAAAACTCCCTCTATGATAAGTTCAAACGCTTACGCTGTCAACGAATTGGCCGGCGCGTTAGCGCGATGGATGGGGGATTTGCGTCCGGATTCGGGATTTTTGGCCGTCAGAGGATAGAGATTTTGTTCCGACCGGTTCGTTTGGCCTGGTAGAGCGCCGCGTCGGCCCGGAGGAAAAGGCCGTCAAAGGTATCGTCGACGCGGTTTTCGGTCACGCCGATGCTGATCGTGTGCCGGATCTCGGTTCCTTCCTCGGAATAGGAAAAGTCGTCGAGTATGTCGCGCCTGACGCCGTCGGCGATGCTGTGCGCGACGCTCGCGTTCGCTCCCGGCAGGTAAATAAGGAATTCGTCGCCGCCGTACCGGCAGGCAATGTCGGTCTTGCGGATGTGTTTCTTGATTTTCGACGCGGTTTTCGTGAGGAGCATGTCCCCGATGAGGTGGCCGTAGGTGTCGTTGATCGTCTTGAAGTTATCGAGGTCGATCATGATCAGGGACGAGACCATCGGCAGCTCGTCGTCGGCGCCGAGCCGTTTTATCAGCTCGTTCAGGTAGCGGCGGTTATAGAGCCCGGTGAGCGCGTCGGTGCGGGAAAGGTCCATGTAGTATTTTTCGCGCGCGCCCATGATCTCCTTTTCCGTCAGCTCGATCTTTATCTGGTCAAAGATCGCGAGGGTGAAAAGAAGGGAGTCCAGCGTCGTCCCCGCGATGAACACGTAATTCGCCGGGATCCACGCCTCGATGTACGCCGCTCCCGCCCAGACTATGGTACCGGAAACGAGCGCGCAAAGCGCGAGAATGTAAAAGCGGAGGTGTCGCTGCCCGTCGCGGTAGAGCCTGATCGCGGTGAAAAGGATGAGGAGCGGGACGATAAAACCGGTAACATAGCCGATGGCGTTCGCCACGCGCGAGGAGACGAGGATCGCGGCCGCCGTCTGGAGGAAAAAGAGGCTCAAGTTGATGTCGAGTACCAGATTGATCGCGGGGAGGGTGTTCTTGAGATCCATGAACCGCTTCGCGAAGAAAATCATGAATACTCCGAAGCCGCAAAGACTGATCCACAGGATCGCGCTCTGGACGGCAAACGGTATCGGCAAATAATAGAGGAAGGCGTGAACCGACAGGTGGTAGATGATCAGCGACAGGAGATACATGCCGTAGATCAGGAAGTTCCGGTTTTTGACGACCGCGTACGAAAAGAGGTTAACGAAGAAAATCGCGATGAGCATTCCGAAGAATGTCCCGTAAAAAAGCATGATGCCGAAATTTTCCGTGATGAGCGGGGCAAGGCCCAAAACGCGGACGGGAATGAGCATGATGCTCGTGGTTTCCACCCGAACGTACACGAAATCGTTCCTGGTGAGATCTTCCGGAATGGCGAAACTCCAATACCTGCTGAGAAAGGGCAGTTTGGCGCTGCTGACTGTTCTTCCTTCCTGTATGACCGGTTCTCCCGGAAAATACACGGAAATTTTCTCGAGCGCGACGTTCCGGATCTGTAGGTAGCGAGACTCCGCGGGGGTCGGGAAATCGGCAAGGCTCATTTTTAACCAGATGGCGGAGGAGGTGTGTCGTTTATAGAGTCGCGGGTATTCTAGCGTTGTAAAGGAGGCATTCGCCTTCATGATATCGGACAGTTCGGCCGTTCTTGACGAATCCTCGAGGTATGCGAAAGAGGCAATCCCTGAAGCGGAAAGAGTCGTATTCTTTCGCGGTATGAACGCGAAAAGGATGCATGCCGCGAGCAGGAATGCCGCAAGAGTAAAAAGGATGGTGTCGATGTTCAGTTGTTTTTTCATTGCTGTTATATGGTAAAAAAAGGTTATCGCATTATCCGGTCATTATCAGTATTTGTCAAATCGGGTGTCGGCCGTTATTTCAGGGAATTTCGTGTTTGCGCAATTTTTTCCCGTGTTTTTTGCGCAGTATTTACTCAAAATGCGTCAGATTTTGCGAAAAAGAGTACAAAAATCCCGAATTTCAGGAGAAACTCCCGCTTTTTTGCTATGGCACGCTTCTTGCTGACTACTTTACGTACAGAAATGTCTGTACGAAGGAGATCACATGAAAAAGAAACTTTTACTTATTGCTGTTTTTTTCGGCGCGATGACAGCAGTTTTTGCCGGGGGAGCATCTGAAACGGCAACCGTCGAGGGGAAACTCGTCGTTACCGACTCAATTCCGCTGATTCAGGGAAGCGCACAAACGTGGGTACTGCCTGCAGGACCGTTTTACCAGATTGCCTGGGAGAACGGGGTCAAGGTCGGTGACGCAATCAAGGCCGAAGGGTTTACCCGCGCGTGCCCTGCCGATTTTACCGTGAAAAACGCGGTGTTTCTGATGCCGACCAAGGTATGGGTAAACGGCAAGGAAATTGACCTTTCAACCGTCAGGCGCCCGATGATGGGTAACGGGAGGGGAAACGGCATGGGTAACGGGAACGGTCCGTGCCGCGACGGCGACGACAAGCGGGGCCGAAATCGTGACCGTGATGATTGGGGCTGGTAACACGATCGGCGTATGAGGAAGGGGGATTGGCTGGCGCGTTGTTGCGTCGGCCAATTCCGCACGGTACACTCAAGAGGTAAGAGGAGAATGCGCGGTATGCGTGAGACGCGAACAAAACGAATTATGGCCGATCGGTCATTCAGGATATTGGCCATTCTCGTTGTCCTCGCGCTCTCGCTCGCGATAACCCTTGCCCTGCTTTTTGTCCGGCAGGTCATGGAACGGAATCGCGCGATGATCGAGTTTCACGTATTCCGCGTGATGACCGGAATTCTCGACGAGTATTCGGGCTCGGCTCACTTTGACGCGTCTCTGTGGCCCGGACTCGACGGTTTTGCCGTGTACGGCGAGGACGGAGCCCCGCTTATGCGGTACGGCACCGCGCCCGAGCGCCTTTCCGACACGGGGAAGATTCCCTTTCCGGGAATATCGGACCTTTCAGGCTCATCGATGACCATCCTCAGGAGGACCGGAGGCGGTCCCGGCGCGGACTATCCGTCCTTGCCCGATTCGGACAGGCGGGGATTCCGGCGCGACATGGGATTGATGATGGGCTTTGCCCGCCACGGTTCCGATTCTGATAAACCCCGTATGGGCATGATGCGGGGAAACGGGCTTAAGGCGAAAGGCCTCCCGTCGGCCCCGGCCCTTCCTTCCGGGTTTATCAAGGGTTTTGTTTTTATCGACTACGGCGTCGCGGGAATGCTTCGCGACGCGCGGCTCGCGCTCGTGTTCGTCGCGTGCTTTCTCGCGGCCTTCTTCTCGATCGTGACCCTTCTCGTCATGTATTCCCGAAGGCTCGTCGCCTACCGGGAACGGGAGCGCGATACGGCGCAGCTCGTACAGCTCGGTGAGGCGGCCAGAACGCTCGCCCACGAGATCAAGAACCCGCTCGGCGTTATCCGCGTCCAATGCGCGACGCTCAGGCGCACCCTTCCGGACGAGCGCGTCCGCAACATCTCGGTGATCGAAGAAGAAACCGCGCGGCTCGCGCATTTGACCGACCGTCTTCGCGACTTTCTTTCATCATCCACGGGAAATCCCGCGTATCGCGATCCCGCATCCTTTCTCGCGGAATGCGCGCGGCGCTACGGCGAGTCGGTTGCGGTCGCGCCGTACGAGGGACCCGTGTCATCGGTGTTCATCGATCCCGCGCGGATGCTGCAGGTTCTCGATAACCTGATCGCGAATGCGCGCGAATCCATCGCGGCAGCCCGCGAGGAAGAGAACCTTCCGGGCGCGGTTTCTCCGGCCCTGCCCGAACTTTCTCTCACGCTGAGGCGGGGTGTCGCGACCTTCGCCATCGCGGACCGGGGCGTTGGCATCAGTGAAGACCAAAAGGGACGGGTGTTCGAGCCCTTCTTTACCACGAAGGCTCGCGGTACCGGTATCGGGCTTGCGCTTTCGCGAAGATTCATGGAACAGGCCGGGGGAACGCTTTCCTTTGCGGCGCGTCAGGGCGGGGGATGCGTGTTCAGCGCTTCGCTTCCCCTCGTCAAGGGAGATTGAATGACTGTTGAAACCGGCATGACCGGCCCGCACGACGAGCGGCGCGTGCTCATCGTCGATGACGAGACGAACCTTCGCGAGTCGCTCGCGGAATTCCTCGCGCTGGACGGTTTTGTCTGCGTCCTCGCCGCCGACGGAAAGGAAGGTCTCGCGCTTCTCGAGCGGGAGGTTTTCGACGCCTGCGTGATCGATCTTCGTATGCCCGGAATGGACGGTCTTGAGCTCCTCGGCCGCATCCGCGAGTCGGGTCCCGGCATCCCGGTGATCATGATGAGCGCGCACGGGGAGATTCACGACGCGGTTGCCGCGATGAAGCTCGGCGCATCGGATTATCTCGTAAAGCCCTTTGACCCGACCGAGCTCGCGCTCCGTCTCGAGAAAACCATAGCCGACAGCCGCCTTATCAGGATGGCGCATGTCGGTCTCGCGCTCGAAGCAGGCGAGGATCAGCCGGGAAGCTCGGGCCGAGCAGCCTGGCTCGGCGACGATCCGGCGATGGCGAGCGTGCGCGACCTCGTGCGTCGCGTCGCTCCGGCGACCTCCACGGTACTCATAACCGGCGAAAGCGGGACCGGCAAGGAAGTCGTCGCCCGCGAGATTCACCGGCTTTCCCCGCGCGCTGCCGGCCCCTTCGTTCCCGTCAACGTCGGCGCGCTTCCCGAAACCCTTCTCGAAAGCGAGCTCTTCGGGTACGAAAAGGGCGCGTTTACCGGCGCCGACGCGCGGAAGAGCGGCCTCTTCGAGCTCGCGCACGGCGGCACGCTCTTTCTCGACGAGCTCGGCGAAATGCCTCCTTCAATGCAGGTCAAACTCCTTCGCGTGCTTCAGGAACGGGTTCTCATGCGCGTTGGCGGGAGCCGGCCCATACCGGTCGACGTGCGCATTCTCGCGGCGACAAACCGCGATCCCGAAAAAGCCGTCGCCGAGGGAAGATTCAGGGAGGACCTCTATTACCGGATAAACGTGATCAGGATAAAGCTGCCCGCGCTTCGCGACCGGAAGAGCGACATTGCGCCGCTCGCCGGTCTCTTTCTCGCGCGCGCCGCCCGCGAAACGGGAAAGCGCATCGAGGGGATATCGCCTGACGCGCTCAGACTTCTCGAGTCATACCGGTTTCCGGGAAACATCCGCGAGCTCGAAAACGCCATCGAACGCGCGGTGATCCTTTCCGAGGACGCGATTCTCACGCCGCGCGATTTTTCGTTCGATGCCCGCTTTCTCGCGGACACCCCGCCCGCAGCACGCGAGGATGTAATTGCGCATGCTGCCGATGCCGGCCCGAAGAGCGTGCGTGATGCGGAAAAGCAGGCGGTCATCGCCGCCCTTGCGCGAAACGGCGGCCACCGCGAGCGAAGTGCGAGCGAGCTCGGGATATCGCGGCGGACGCTGTTGACGCGGATGAAGGAGTACGGGCTTATTCCGTAGCAGACGTTGAAAAAAACTATTTTTTCAACGTCTGCTTAAGGGCCTCGAGGTTGGCCTTGGCCTCGGGGCACGCGGCGTGAAAGCCCGTCACGGTGGCGCACGGATACTCCGCGCACGCGCCGCAGTTCGCGGCCTTCTTTGCGATCGCGCAGGCGCGCATCTCGCATTCGGCGCAATGACCGATCTGCACGCCCCCGGTCGAGAAGCAGCCCGTGCAGTTGATCATCTCGGGCGTGAACGGAAACTTGAATGCCGCCGTCCATTCAGATGCGACCTTTTTTCTCATCTCGTCGTCGTTGTTTTTGAACGCGAGAAAAGCCCCGCACTGTGCGCAGTCGAGCCCGCACGCCGCCAGTATCTTTTCCATAAAAACCTCCGGTACTTGTACTCTTGGATGTTTTCAGTATCGCGCAGGGTACCTGACATCTCGTGTCAGGTACTCAAAAGTTTTTTTTCTCTCGCGGCTATGAACGGTTTTACGGATGCGTTTGCCTTGGCTATCCCCGCAGATCGCTCGCGGAGACGGGCGCGCATGTCTTCGGGTTCAATGACGCTCACGGTGCCCGGAAGACCCATCAAGAATGAAATGACCCACTCATCGACGGGAAGGAAGGCTTCGATCCTGAACGAGCCGTCGGCGAGGCAGGTGATATCCTCGTCGTCGAAGAATTCCCCGAGCCGGGAGCGAGCCTCGTGGTCGCAGGTAAACACGATTCGGGCGAACGGTTTCGACTCCCAGTTGCGGGTCCAGGGATGGTCAGAGAGGTCGACGTCGGTCTTTTCGCGCTTTTCCGGGATCACGGTCGACGAGAGGATTCTTGAAATCCTGAAAAGGCGGAAATCTTTCCGGAGCCGGCACCAGGCCCACACGTACCAGGATTGCCACATGAAAACGAGAGCTGCAGCTTCTATATCGCGTTCGGTCTCGGTTCCCTCACCGTCCGAGTACGCGATACGGAGTACGGTTCCCTTCAGCACGCTCTCGTCAATCTCGGCGAGAATCCGCTTTTCGCGCCTCGAGGGGGTCATCTCGATGAAGATGTGTCCTCCCGCTCTCTTGATGCCGTGCTCTCCCGATTTTTTGAGCGCGAGGGTGAATTTTTCGATAACGCCGTCGAGCGCGGCGCCCGGCTGAACCGATTTGAGGCTTCCGAGTCCCGTGAGAATCTGCTCGATTTCGGCAGTATTGAGTACCTGGGAGCTGACGGTGAATCCCTCAACGAGCTCGAAGCCGCCGCCCTTTCCCTGGGTCGCGAAGACCGGAAGGCCCGCGCTCGCAAGCGCGTCGACGTCGCGGTATATCGTCCGGACGGAAACGCCGAAGCGGTCGGCGAGAAACGAGGCTGTTGCCTTTTTCCGGTTGAGGAGGATCGTCAAAATAGCAAGAAGCCGCTCTGCTTTCATGGTTTTTCGATGATAGGCCGATAGTGCGGCGAAAGGCAACCTTTTTTACTGGCGCGCGCGGGGATATCGGGAGTAAAATAAACGCATGAGCAACACAACCCTGTACGGGAACATCCTTCCCGGGAAAATCGTGCACAAGGCGGAAAAGCGTTTTAGCCATTATGCGAAGAAATTCGATTACGATGCGCGGACTACCCCCGTACTCGTTACCCGCCCGGACGGCTATGGCTACGATGATTTCGGGATCATGACCGTTCGCGAGAAAAAGCACGACGGCAGCGAAAGTCAGGGCGCCGTTGGCCCGATTTTCGACGCGAAGAAGGGCGTCATGCTCGGCACGATTCGCATGGGCTTCGGTCATTGCCGCATGGCCCTCGCGCTCGCCTCAGCCGCGCATTCGATGGGATACGTGCCGTATTGGCTCGACCTCATGTCATTTCCCGACTCTGCTGCTTCGAAGACCATCAAATACCTTGAAGACCTCTATAACCTCGGCTCGCGGATTTCCCAGCGGTCAAAATGGTTTGATCGCCACATTTGGGATTATGTGACGAGCGTTGCGGCCCAAAAGCTCACCTTCTCGGCGGAGGAGGACGCGCTTTCTCGCATCTTCGTTCCGCTGTACCACGACATCCCGAAGGACATGCCGTTTTTCTCGACGCATCCGTGGACCGGCCACGCGGCGGTAAACGCCGGCATGAGCGACGTCGTGACGATCATTCCCGACAACTACCCGATCGCGTTCCATGTCGTCGAGGGAAGCCTCCACCTCGTGCAGTCGCCGTCCGCGTACATGGGGTACCGGACCTTCCACTCGATGGGGACGCCCGACATGGCGCTCGATCACACGATGCCTTCAAGCGACATCCGCATGGTTGGCCACTACATTGACCACGAGATCGTCGCGGGAATCGATATTGACAACGACCGGAGACTGAAGCGCATTCACGACGGAAAGACGCGGCGGTTTCTCCTCACGATGGGCGGCGCGGGCGCGCAGGTGCTCAGGTTTGCCGATATCGCGCGCACCTGCAAGGACGCGATCGATGCCGGAAAGGTTTCGCTCCTCATCAATATGGGCGACCACAAGGGCCGCTGGGCAGACCTCGAAGGAATGTTCCGCGCGGCGGGAATTACCTGGACGATGCATTCCGACTGGAAGGAGTCGCGCGCGTTCATCGCGGACGCCGCGGAGCGCGAGATTTCCGGCGTGCACGTGTTCCTTCATTCCGAATTCTACAGCGCGGTGTACGCGACGAACCTTTTGATGCGGATCTCGGATGTCATGATCACGAAGCCGAGCGAGCTGTCGTTTTACCCGGTGCCGAAGCTCTTTATCCAGCGCGTCGGCAGGCACGAAGCCTGGGGCGCGATCCGGGGCGCCGAGATCGGCGACGGAACCATCGAGACTTCCTCGATCACGGGACTTCACCGCACGCTCAAGCTTCTCATCGAGGACGAGGACCTTCCGGCCCTGTACTGCAACCAGATTGTCGCCAACAACCGGAACGGGATGTATAACGGCGCGTACAACGCCGTGAAGCTCGCGATGGAACGGAAGAAATCGTAATTTTGGGGAAATGAATGACGATGAGGGAGTTTACGCGCGAAGCGTAAACTCCTTTTTTTTAGTCTATTCGCACGACGGAGGCGACCCTGCCGTCCTTTGTGTACGCGCGTTCGTGATTGGTCGTGTCGGGAAGCTGGGTTGTTCCCATAAAATAGGCGTAGTACCAGGTTCCCTTCGGGAGGGGCAGGGAGAGCTCGTATTTTCCGGGGCTGATTTCGGTCATCTCGTACATGAACGGGTCCCAGTTGTTGAACGTTCCCGCGAGGGTGACAACGCTTCCGGGTTCCGCTTCGCAGGCGAAATTTACCTCGCCCTTTTTGACGCTGTTTGTCTGGAATACCTCGTAATAGCCCACCGGGAGGACCGACACGTCCATTCCGTTGTCATAGTCGTACGCGATCGAGGCATTGAGGGGATCGGTTGACCACAGGCCGTTGACGACCATCCGGTACCGGAGCTCGCTCGTGGCGGGAGGAATCTCGGCAATATAAAAGAGGATAACCTCGCGGAGCTTTCCCGCGTCGTCCTTTTCCGGTTTGCCGTACTGGTCGCGCCTGACGATGCGCTGGAAGGGGTGAATCGTCTTGTAGTCCTCGAAACCGAACGCGATGCCGGTAAAGCGCGCTGAACCGTCGGCGGTAAAGATGACGTATTTCCCGTCGACGACCGGGGGCTGCACCCGCGAGATGCGGGAGACGAGCTTGGAGTATTGGGTTGACTCAATTTCCGCTCCCCATGAGGGAAGCGCGATGCAAAGTGCGGCGACAAGCGCCATATATATCCTGTTCATGATACTTCTTTACAATTATCGGAAAATCCTTCAAACTCTTGAGACAAGTCTGCTCGTTAAAGTCGGCAAGAAAATCTCCGATGATATGATGTAGGGAAAAACCAGGGTAGCATGCCGGGAATAAAAGAACTCGAATATCTCAGGGAAGAACTCAGCCAGCTCGGCGACGAGCGCGCGGTTACCGCCGCGCGTGGGGAAACCTATGAGGAATTGCCCCGTCCCTCCTCTGTAGCCGCTGCCGCGTCGAAACTCGACGTTGACGGCCTCCTTGCGTCCCTCGGCCCTGAACCCGCCGCCAAGGGCAAAGCGCCTTCTTCTCCCCGCCCGGGCTCATCCTCGCGCGATATCTCGGCTCCCCGCGATATTTCCGGTTTTGACGAGCTCCTCGCATCCCTTCCGCTCGATACCCCGAAAACTGAAGCACCCGCGAAGGCCGCTGCCCCGGCACAGCCGAAGCCTGCGCCCGTGAAACCTGCGCCTGTTCCGGTACAGCCGAAGCCTGCGCCTGAGCCGGTAAAACCCGTACCTGTTAAGCCCGCTCCCGTTAAGCCCGCTCCCGTTCCGGTAGAACCCGTGGTTACTCCTCCCCTTGTCGAGGATGCCTTTGGCCTGCCTGATTTTGGCTCTTTGGGGGAAATGGATAGTCTGGAAGCGGATCAGGGAATGATTCCGGGCGACCTGCTGGCGGGCTTCGCCGACGAAATCGAGGAAACGCGCAAGGAAAGCGGTGCTCCCGAGACCCTGTCGATGTCCTCAAGCGACGCGGAAATACCCGATTTTGATCTTTCTTCATTTAACCTCGATACCCTGGATACAGGAGCAGAAAGCCTCCTGCCCACCGAATCCACGCCCGTCGATACCACGAGTCTCATTCCCGATTTCGACGTTGACAGCATGCAGAGCCCTCCGGTTGAGGATCTCTCGTTCCCCGACCTTGAACCGCTCGCGGACGACCTCGGCGCTGAAAGCCTTCCTGCGGATATTCCGGTACCCGAAGTACCTGCTTTCGAAGAGTCAGCCGAGCTCGAAGCGATGGACTTTACTCCTTCTTTCGAGACTCCTCCCGCCAAAAGCGAAGATCTTTCCGCCATGCCCGAGGGCTTTTCCGGGATTGGCGACTTTGGCGGAATGGACGGACTCGACGGAATTGGCGGAATCGACGATCTATCCGCGGGATCCGGTGCATCCGACTTTGACACCTCCGGATTTGACACTTCCGGGTTTGACGGGGATTCGGCGCTTGAGCCGCTTGAAGACTTCGGCTCTGCAGAAGAACCCGGTTCTGTCGATGAATTGGGCACTGCTGATGAACTGGGCACTGCTGATGAACTGGGCACTGCTGATGAACTGGGCTCTGCAGATGAGCTGGGTTCTTCCGGGTTTGACGGGGGGTCGGCACTCGAGCCGCTTGATTCATTTAACCTTTCGGAAGGAGCCTCTCCCGAGGATTTCTTGAACTCCCTTTCGGATACGGGCTCTTCCGGGGCACAGACTCCTTCCCTTGGTGATTTCGACATACCCGATCTATCGGGAGGAATCGCAAGTTTCGGGGATGAACCTGCCGATCTTTCCCTGCCGGGCGAGAATCCGTTCGGCGACATTCGCGTGCCGACGCCCGATTTCGGACTCGACACTCCGGTAGAGGATATTTCGCCGGTGGCGAGCCCTTCCCCGTTTGGCGACGATTTCAGCAATTTTACGATACCCGAAGATCTCAACGTTCCCGACGAACCGGCAGAGGCCGCAGGCGCGCCGGCTGCGATGGACGACTTCGACAGTTTCAGTCTGGACGAGGACTTTATCAAATCGAGTATCGCCGGCGCGGCCGACGACGAGTTCCATATACCCGGCTACTCCGACTTTAACGCGCCTCAGCAAAAGGGCGCGGTCCCGGGAATCTCGCTTGATGTGGGAATCCCGCGCAAGGGCGGCAAGAAGGAAGTTCCGCTCAAGATTTCCGAGTCCGATTTCCGCAAATTCCTCGATAATCTCGCGGCCCTGCCGCTTAACCTTCGTCTCGCGATAGAGGAATTCATCGCGGGCGACGGCGGCACCGAGCTCCAGAAGATGGAACTCGTCCACAGCATCATCAACAACGCGCCCGCGCGAAAGCTCGCACGGACGATGGAGGACCTCCTCAGTCGCAGCATCCCGATCCCGAGGGATTTCGAGAAGAAGAGCGTCGCCGAATACGAGAAGGAAAAGTCCTCGCTGAAGTACGTCTTCATGAACCGCATCCTTCCCGCGGCGACGATCTTCGGCATTGTTGCGACCCTGTTCGCGTGCATCATTATCCTTGGAAAGACGTTTATATACGAGCCGCTCGTCGCTGAAAGCCTCTATCGAAGCGGATACGAGGCAATCGAGGACGCGCGGTACACCCAGTCTCTCTCGCTTTTTGACGAAGCGGTCCGGCATGTGGAAAAGAAGAAATGGTATTTCCGCTACGCGCGCGCGTACCGGGAGAAAAAGCAGTACATCACCGCGGAGCTGATGTATGTGCGCCTTCTTGACCGCTTTCACAACGACCGCGCAGGAGGCCTCGAGTACGCGGAAATGCTCCGTTCGGACCTTCGCAATTTCGAGAAAGCCGAGCAGGTTCTGAGGCGGCGCGTCCTCGACAACTATGTCAACGACTCGGACGGCCTTTTGCTTTTGGGCGACAACTATCTTGACTGGGCCGAGGAAGACAGCGAGAAATACGAGCTCGCGCGAAAAACCTACGCGACGCTCATCGAGCTCTATGGCACGAAGGATCCGTATCTCGCGCGCATGATGCGCTTTTTTATCCGCACGGACAAACTCGCCGAGGTTCTCCCGCTCAAGGAGCACTTCATGGACAAGCGGGCAAAGCTCGGCGCTTCCGACATCATCGAGCTCAGCGGGTATCTTCTGGACAAGCGCTACCATCCCGGTCCCGGCGACTCGCAGGTTCTCGTTGATCGCATCGAAGACGTGAGAAGCCTCCTCGAGCGCGCGGTCAAGGCGGACGAGTCGTCACCGGAAGCAAACTATAATATCGGCCGCTTTTTCCTCTACAACTTTAAGGGCGATCTCGCCGCGAAGGCTCTTACCGAGACCATCAAGATCTTCGATGAGGGGCCGACCATGTCGCCCAAGCGCGTGCTTACCCGCATCGACGCGTACCGGCTTCTCGGGGAGATCCAGACGGAAGAGAAGGAATACCTCAAGGCTCAGGATACGTACGGAAAGGCGATAACGATTTACGAGGAGCAGCGCGCGAACAGGGCGGTCAGGCAGGACGCGCGGGTCGGAAAGCTCTATGCCGACTACGCCGACGTTGACTACTTTATCACGGGTGACCTCGAAAACGCGTTCAGGAATTATCAGAAATCCTGCTCCGAGCTCAACGATACGCCCTCCGTTCGCTATCGCATGGGGTATATCCAGTACCGTAACCAGGACTTCGAGGGCGCGATGAATTCCTTCATCAAGGTTCACTCGGAAATTTCCTTCGACCGGAATCTTCTCTTCGGCTTCGGCAACGCGCTCTTCCGCCGGGGCGACTACTACGCGGCACAAGGATATTACGACACCTTGATGGAAAGCCTCGAGACCGAGCGCCAGCGCAAGAACATCATATTCCCGCAGATGCGCGTAGACCACGCCGCCTTCGTCGAGACATATATGCACACCGCGAATAACCTTGGCGTCACGCTCAACCGGATCGCGCTCCGCACCGGCGACTCGCGCAAGAACGCACGGGCTCTTTCGCTTCTTTCCGAATCCGTTCGCGCATGGGACGCGCTGACCCGCAATCCCGAAACCCTCGTGCGCGCGCAGGGCACGAATCTCGCGTTCCTGAACATCCAGAACGTCACGCACCCTCATTCCGGTTTCCAGAGCGAGGTTTACGCCGACATCCCGAGAACACTCGAAAAGGAAAAGTCCCTCGAATAGTTCTGCCCTCTTCCCCGGCGCCCCTGCCTCAGGCGGCGCTTGCAAAACATGCCTATCCTTGCTATGATGCCACCAGCGTTTTGACCGAAAGGACAAACGCGACCCGACAGACAGCTTTTTTTTGGACGTTTAACTCAGCGGTAGAGTGCGGCGTTAGCCGTTCTGCCGACCATATATGACTTGTTTTTGGACGTTTAACTCAGCGGTAGAGTGCTACCTTCACACGGTAGAAGTCACTGGTTCAAATCCAGTAACGTCCAAAAACAAGTCCTTTTTTTAAATCAACGGCTAACGCACTTCACACGGCACAAGAGTTGGCGCTACGCGCCCACTCAAGTCACTGGTTCAAATCCAGTAGCGCATGCCAAAAAATGATACTTCATTTTTTGGCTTACAATACAATTCCTTGCAGCACCCGGCCCGAAGGGACGGATCGTCCAAAAAGAAGCTTTTTTTATACCCTCTTCGGCTAACGCACTTCACACGGTAGACGAGCTTGCGTACCCATCTTGTCCTTTGTGCGCGGTGTGGTATACTGGTTACCGGCGAGGTAATAATCCGATGGGGGTTGTGGCTAATTTCAGGTATCGGCGCATTTCGCAAAGCGCGACGGTTAACGATCTCCTGAAGGAAACGTTCCGCAAGGGCATTCATTTTTGCGCGAGTCTCGTGCCCGCCTTTGCCGCCTGGAATTTCTCATGGACCATCCTCGCGCTTTCCACCGTCATTTCTGTGTATGTCGTATGCGAGTATCGCAGGCTCGGTGGCAACGCCGTCCCGATCGTATCGCGCATTACCTCGTACGCGGCACGACGTCGCGACGACGGTCGATTCGTGCTCGGCCCGGTGACCATGGGGCTCGGCGTCCTTTTTTCACTCTTGTTGTTTCCGCAAGAATACGCCCGGTATGGCATTTTCGCGCTCGCCTTTGGTGACGGGATTGCAAGCCTTGCGGGTAAAATGTTCGGCAGGCATCCGATACCGCACGGGCGGGGGAAAACCTTCGAGGGAAGCACTGCGTGCTTTTGCGCGGTTTTCCTGTCGTCGCTCATTCTCTCGGGACACCCCGTCGAGTCAATTGCGATCGCGCTCGTGGCAATGGCAATCGAGATCTTGCCGCTCAAGGACTACGACAATATCTTTATCCCGATCCTGATCGGGGCTTTCGTTCAAATGATTCACTGATTAGCCCAAAAAAGGCTTTTCTGGCGCGGACTACTGCCACAGGTAATAGCGGTGGATGCGGTCGAGGTATATCCACGCGCCAAAGGCGCCGAGTGCGGTACCCACGGCGAGAAAGAGCCAGGAGTCGCAGAGCGCGAGCAGGCCATAGCCTGAAAGCAGGAGAAAGAGCCCCCAGGCGGCGTCTTCGTACTCGGAGACCCCGCGCGTTTTTCCCAACACCATGTACGACACGAGGGTGAGGACTCCGAGCAGCGACAAAAGCGACACGAGCGAACCGCGGAATCCCGCAGGTATCAGGAAGGTCGAGGTCATCCCTCCTGAATTGAGCGGGATGACGTTCGCGAGGCTCATGGAGAAGAAGGCGAGGAGAAAGATACTCGGCCCGACTTGCTGAATCGTCTCTCCGGTGGTGAAGATTGCGCTCATGAGGAGCGCGAGCAGGATGAATATCCGGCAAAAGACGATAATCCGCGATATGGCCGCAGAGAAGAAATTCGCGTGGGCCCACAGGTGATACAGGGGAATGAAAATTCTCAGGGACTCGAACGAGAGGACGAATATCGCCGCGGCGAAAAAGGTAATCTCGATGGTCTGCGTTTTCTCGAACGCGAAAAGGACATAGAGAAGGCCGGCAAGCGAAAGGATGGGGAAGATACCGATCCCGATTATCGTGGCGACGGGGTCCCAGGGGGTCAGGAAGAAGCCTTCGAGCGATGCGAAGGGTCTCCGGCCGGGCTCGGTTGCCGGCAAGCCCTCATGTACGAGTATGAGAATGATGCTCACGATCGAGGCGATGGCGAGAATGAGGGCGATTATCGTCGCCGCCCTGATAAATCGGTTCCTGGTCGCGATGGTCATGCGGCAATGATACCATCGATGTAAGCTTCGCCTCAAGTCGCTTTCCGTTCCTGTCGATACTGAAATCAAGGAAATACCAGGGAGATATCCATGCGCAAACTCGCTCTTTTGATTGTCCTCGCGGTCCAGGTGGCCGTGCTCTCGGCCGGAGACGTGGCGAACTTCGTCGGTCTCGGCTTTTCCCCCGACGGCACACGCTTTGCGTTCGGCCAGTACGGGCGAACCGATGCCGATTTCCGCGCCTATGCAGATATTCTCGCAGTCGACGTCGCGAAAAATGATTTTCTTCCCGGCGGGAAGTATCAGACTTCTCCCGATGCCGCTACTGCGGGCAAAGACGGAAAGGCCTCGTTCCAGGCACTTCAGGATACGGCGGCAATCTATCTCGTCAAGCAGGGAATCGACGTCGCGTCCCAGGGCCGCGCGCTCTATGTGCAGGCGGTGAATGAGCCCGAGCTCAAGGAACTTTCGTTCCGCGATTTCGAGACCGGAAGCGAGTACGCGATCAGCGTTCGCACCCTGTCGGAAGGTTCCGGCAAGGACGTGCGGTCTTCGTTCTACATCATTGCCACCGTCACCGACTCTACCGGGAAGAAAGTCACGAAGACCATCGGCCTTCCGGGATACAAACGGCCCGGCGTCAAGGATTACCTTATCAGGCGGATCGTGACGGACAATTCGGGAAAGAGTCTCGTGTTCGTTATCGAGAAAAAGCAGTTTGACCGGAACGGCGATTCGGTTCGCTTTATGGTCGAGACCTGCCGGCTCTGATTGTAGCCTCAAGGGAAGCGTAAACGGCGCCACCGGTCGGGGAAACCCGCTCGGGAGGCGCTTTTTTTATTCCTCTGCCGCAAGTTCCCTGAAAATCTGAAACACTGTTTTTCCGTCCTCGGTGAGGATCCGCACAAAGATGCGGTCGTCCGCGAAGCGGGTGTTGCGCCAGAGCGACTCGAGCCAGACGGCTTCCGCTGCGGCCCTCCAGTCACCCTCTGCCCCGGCGCGCTCGGGGTCTGTCGCCGCGCTTTCACCCCGAGCCGAGAGTCCTTGCGCGAAAAGATAGCGGCCCGCGCGTATTGAGGTTTTGCCTGTGGGTCCTTCATCTTCGAGACGGACGAGATGCTCGCTGGGGTCGGGTTCGAGGTTGCCCTTCGCGACAAGGGATCGATAGGGAAGGATAGCGACGGTGCCGTCACCGGGGGAGCCCGCAATGGGCGGGACGATGTCGCGGTGAAGGATCAGGGATCGCACGGTAAAGCTCATGGAGAAAAGATAGCAGAAAAAAGGCCAAAAGGCGATATTTGCCGCGAAAAAGGGTGTCTCTGGAGGATACCCATGAAGGGATATGGAATATCGCTTGTCGCACTCGCCTGTGTCGCCCTTTCCGCCTGTTCGGCCTGCCTTTCCGACAGCGCGGCCGTCACCCTTTGGGGAGGGGAGCTCTCGGTGCCGACAATCGGCGACGTGTATGCGGTATCCCCCGACCGCGTGGCCGCGTCGTTTTCGCAAGCCGTTACGGTCGTTTCCGCCGAGGTCGTCGTCGGGGATTCGTCGGGCAAGGATGCCGGGGAAGATGCAGGTTCAGCGGAAGCTGCGACCTCCGGCGAGAAAGCTCAAGCAGAGCCGATACCGGTTTCCTGGGAACCCCTCGATTCCGGGAAGGGTATCCGCTTTATCCTTGAAAAGTCGCCCGGTCCTGGCGTAAAGGCTGTCCTTTCGGGTACTGTCCGCGATTCGTATGGCGACACCCTTTCGTTCGTCGCGCCCTTTACCGGCTTTAACGACCGCGTCCCGCGTCTCAGGATCAGCGAGGTCAGGACCGACTATTCAAAGCCAAAGGTCGAGTACATTGAAATTGTGGCGCTCAGCGCGGGGAACCTCGGCGGGGTGGAAATCTTCAATGCGATAAACGAGGAAACACCTGTGCGCGAGCTTCCCCCGGTTGAGGTAAAGGCGGGCGAGTATATCGTGTGGCACTTTCGCTCGATCGAGGAAGGGCTGGTAAGCGAAACGGGGCGGCTCGACGAGTCCGCGGGAACCAATTCGTGTCCGACTGCCCGCGATTTTTGGGATACCCAAACCCGGTCTCCGTTCAAAAAGACGAACGTCATCTGGATCCGCGAGCGGAAAGGCGGCGCTATTCTTGACGCGCTTTTGTGCGCGGAAGCGGGGAAGACCGATTGGCCGACCGATGGGTCCCGGCAGGCGGCGCTCGAGGCGGTTTCCGCAGGCGCCTGGAAGCCCGGAGCTCTCATTACCGACGCGGCATCCATGGCAAGTGCCACGGCGACGCGTACCCTTGCGCGCGATCCTGCCCTGACGGATACCGATACCGCAAGCGACTGGAAGGTTTGCGCGACGGGAAAATGCAGTCCCGGCCTTGTTAACGTTGCCCATTGAGGGGCGATTCGTTTGCATAATACCCGTTTTCACGCTAGTATAGGGCTTGAAGAGGGGAGGCATACATGGCTGAACTATTGGCACCGGCCGGAAATCCGGAGGCGCTGGACGCGGCGATCAATGAAGGCGCCGACGCGGTATATCTCGGCCTGAAAAGCTTTAACGCACGTCTCCGTTCATCGAATTTTGCCTGGTCGCAATTTGAGGCGACGGTCGAGGCTCTCCATAAACGCGGAAAAAAGGTTCTGGTCACGGTCAATACCGTGCTCGAGGAAAGCGAGACCGAGCGGATGTACCGTTTTCTCGCATATCTTGACCGAATGGGCCCCGACGGGCTTATCGTGCAGGATTTCGGCGTTCTCGACATGGCCCGCACCCATTTTCCCGCGCTTCGCATCCACGCATCCACCCAGATGAACATCGCAAGCGCCCGGGCTGCAAACGCCATGAGCCGCGCGGGAGTCTCGCGCGTCGTTCTTGCGCGCGAACTCGGTCTTGCCGAGGTTCAGGATATCAAGGCCCGTACTTCCTGCGAGCTCGAGGTTTTCGTCCATGGCGCGCTCTGCGTGAGCGAGTCGGGACTCTGTCTTTTTTCGAGCTTTCTCGGCGGAAAGTCGGCGAATCGCGGCATGTGCGCGCAAGCCTGCCGCCGCCTCTATACCGCGGAAGTTTCCGGCGGAACCCGCCAGGGCTACTTTTTCTCGCCGAACGACCTCCAGCTCATCGACCGCATCCCGGACCTCGTGCAGGCGGGCGTGCATTCATTCAAAATCGAGGGCCGGATGAAGAGCGCCGAGTACGTCGGGACCGTCGTCGCCGCGTACCGCTACATGCTCGACAACTGGGAAGCGGACCGAAAGGGCGCGGCGGAAACCGCGCGCCGGATGCTCGCGAACGACTTCGCGCGCGCGAAGACCCGCTACTGGTACGATTCCACGAAAGCGGAAAATATCCTCAATCCCGATCAGGCCGGAGGCACCGGTATTTTCCTTGGAAAAATCGACCGGGTCCGAACCGAGGAAGACGGCCGTTTCGCCCTCCTCAAGGGCGGCACCTACGAACCCGATCCGGGCGACTCGGTGCGTCTCCATCGCAAGGACGACTCGGGCCGCGAAAGTCACAAGATCAAGGACGTTCGGGAAGAGTCGGGCGGCCGCTGGATTGACGTCCCCGAAGGCTTCGGCGCGGGCGACTCGGTGTACCTCCTCCAGACGAAAAACATGACCAAGCGCTATCCGCGTTTGCTGAACGATCTCGGACATTACCGGTCTCAGCCCGGCGGCGAAAAACTTGCAAACATCAAGCCGTTTACGCAAACGGCTGAGGACGCGCATGGCGCTCCGGTCTCTGGCGGAAAAGCGAACGCAAAGCTCGCGCAACTCGCGCAGCTTCCCGAGGGCGTATACGTGCAGGTGTCGACGGTGGAGGACATTTACACGATTCTTACCGACCGCCCCGTTCGCGTAATCGTCGAGTTGAACAAGGAAACCGGACCCGCCTTGCTCGGGCTTGCTCCTCCCCATTCATCGGGCAAATCGGTCAAGGAAGCTGATGCGAAGGCCGCTCCCGATCACTCTTCAGGTGATGCAGGCCCGGACGAGGATCTCGGTGACTCGGAGCTCTTGACGGGTTCTTCCGGTGGACGCGCGCTCCCGTTCTCCAAGCGGGAGACGATCATCTCGCTCGATCCGTTCCTTCCCCAGGCGATCGAGGACGGCCTTTCGACCACCCTCGACGCGCTCATCGAAAACGGCTACTCGCATTTTATGCTCAACAATCCCGGCCACATCGGCATGCTCCGCAACCGCGCGCTCACCCTGATCGCCGGCCCGTATCTTTTCGCCTTTAACCGCTGGTCGGTGGACTGGCTCGAAAAGCAGGGCTTGCAGGCAGTCGTGTCCCCGCTCGAGAACTCGAAAGAAAACCTCGAGGCGACCTTCGATTCCGGAATCCGCAGCCGCGCGATCATCACGATTTTCGCGTATCCCGCGCTGTTTCGCATGCGGTTCAAGCTACCCTCGGATTACGGCTTTACCTTCTTTTCTGACCGGCAGGGAGGATCGTTCAAGGCGCTGTCGACTGACGAAGGATCTTTCGTGTTCCCCGAGCTTCCGTTTTCCATCGCCGATAAGGCCTCTGCCCTCGCAAAGGAGGGGTTCAAGCGCTTTATCGTCGATCTTTCGAAGACGCGCGTGCGCAGGCAGGATTACCGGATGGTCATGGAGTCCTATCGCCGAAGCACGCAGCTTCCCGAAGTTTCCCGGTTCAACTGGAAGGACGGTTTTTACGATCCCGACAAAGTAGAAGAATTCAAGCAGATGACCGAGCGGGCCAATTTCCGCAAAGTTGAAAGAAAGCCGCGTGCCGGCGATAAAACCCGCGATGGCGAGAAAACCCGAGGCGGTGAAAAAACCCGCGGTGGCGAAAAAGCGCGCGCCGGTGACGACCGCAAAAAACGGGACGGAGAAAGCAGTCGCGGGGCCAGGGGCGCAAAGACCGTGAAAGGCGAAAGCTCGGCAAAGACCGAACGCGCAGCAAAAGGCACACGCGCAGTTAAGACTGAACGTGGAGCAAAAAGCGATCGGCCGGTTAAGGCGGGCGCGAGGCCGCGGGGAAAGAAACCCCGCGAATAGAAATGAGAGAAAAATGAAAACAAAAGCCGCCCGGGTTATGGGCGGCTTTTTTTATGCGTTGATTATCCGACGTTCCGGATGAGATGAAGGATGTAGAGCTCGACGTAGGAAATGAGCGCGTCGCGGTTTTTGATCTTGATCAGGCTCGGCGTGTCGACGAGGGTTTGTGCGAGGTTTTCGACCCGCGCGGCGTCGAAGGTTGAAACCTTGATCGACTTGATGATCCGCCGCACGTAATCGCGCACGAGCGAATTGACGTCTTCCGTGAGGTTGTCTTTCACCTGCACGTTGAGCGTCCGGTTCCACAGGTCGAGCTGGGCCGACAGTTCGTTCTGGAGCGTCGAGCCTTCCGGGACGAACTTGCGCTCGACGCGCTCGGCCGCGCCGCGAAGCTCAGCCCTCCGCTGTTCCTTGATTTCCTTCGATGTCTTTCCCTTCGGGGCAGCTTCCAGTTCCTCGAGCTCCGGTTCCGGGGCGCGAACGACTCGGGCCTTCTGCTTTCTTTTTTTCGGCCCACGGAAGAATGCGACGATAGAGGAAAGGATCGGTATCGTAAACCAGAACGGCAGCATGATGCGCGTGTCGGTCAGGAGTTCATTTCTGTCGAGCATCAAGAGTTCGCTCCAGGGAAGGAGCTTGCCCCGGTCGAACATCCGGAACCCGTTTGGCGAATCCACTTCGGCGCCGGTTGCCTCGAGCGGAAGAAGCGGGATGAAGGACGCGGTAAGAACGGCGTGAAGCATTGGCGACAGGGACTTGCATACCGACTCGAGCTTTCGCTCGAACTCCGCCTGGCTTTTCATCGCCTCGTCCTGGCGGTAGGAACTCAGGGTTTGGTACCATTCCTTCGTCAGCGAGTCCTTGATTGCCTTTCGACCGTCGTTGCAGAGTTTTACGACGAGGGGGACGACCTTTTCCTTGAGGAGAAAGTAGCGGTTTCCGTTTGCCGTTTTGAACACCAGCAGAAGGGGCAGCATGCTCGACGACGAGTCCGAGGTTTTTTCCTTGATGAACGACTCGAGGTCGGTGTTTTTGTATTGGCCGAGGAGGGGTACCCCGCGGGAATCGGTAAAGCGAGAGATGGATTCCATGTCGTAGTAATACGGCGGTTTCTGGAAGCAGAGCTCGAGGTTCTTGAGCGCGGTTTCCCGCTGCAAGTCCGCCTGCGCCCGGTTCTTGTAAAAGTTGTTGAGGTATTCGGTGATGTACACCGCCTGGATGAGCGCGGTCTCCTCGGGCGTCTTTTCGCTTTTCTTTGAAAAGTCCTGGCGGATGAACGAGCACAGGTAGCTGAAGAAGAGGAACGCCTCTCCCGCGTGCTTGAGCGCCCGCAGGGATTCGGAAGGTCTTGTCTGGAACTGGGAAAGCTGGTTTTTGATGGTCAGCTCTTTGCCGGGATTCGCGATCATCATCCGTTTCTGGATGTAGTCCCGCGACTCGTCCTTGTGGAGGAAGATCCGGATCTTGGCGAGCGCGACGTCGAGGAGCTTTTCGGGGGAAAGGGACGCCGGATACACGATCGGCGCGGTTTCGTCGGGGAAAATGAGCTGGTTAAGGTAGGCGTTCGTTCTCTCGCCCGACTCGACGAGGGCAGCGAAGTCGCTCGTGATATACACGGGTTTGAGGAATGCTGGCGGATATCCGTGGGGGAGCTCCGCGGAAAGCGGAAACGGCACTTCGGGCCGCTCGTCGATATCCCGGAACCGCTGGATCATCCGGTCGATAAAAAACTGCGGTACGAATACCATCTTCCGGTTTTTTGCGTCGATCGATATAATAACCTTGCCGGAAACCTCGAGCACGTCGATTTCGTGTTGGACTATATTGAAGGTATCGTCCAGGTACTTCACGAGTTCGGGCGCTTCCTGTATGTAGTGGCGGGCGTATTTTTGCAGGTAATCGCAGAAATCCTGTATGATTACGGTAGGTGAGTTTTGCTTGCTGGTATAGAGCCTGAGCAGAACGGGAAGCTCGGTTGGGGTCGCCATGAAACTATTCTACTGCATTATCATCCTTTTCTCAATGACGTATTTCCTTCCCGTGTTTGCCGGGGAGCCTCCCGTCACGCTTCCCCCGGGAATTGCAGTCTGTCAGGAAGGAACTCAACGAGTGACGGGCATTCCCGGGTTCGGCCCGAATGGGCTTCCGGCCCTTTTTGCGCGGTATCGCGCCTCAATCGGGGAAAAAGAGCTTTATTTCGCGGCTTGGGCAGTGAGTGAGCCGGTTATTCTCGACGCGCGCACATGGTTTCAGGCGAAAGGTTCACTTTCCTCGAAGGGTGGAGGGCCAGTCCTCTACGAATCGGTCACGGGAACCGCACGGCCCCTTGTCGGCTTTTTCGCAGGCCTTCCCGTCAGGGAAAACCCGGCCGTGCCAGAACGCTGGTTTTTCATGCTCGAATTCGGCGTTGAGGCAAGCCGCGACGAGCGGGTCCGGATTGTGCAGGCCCTCGCTCGCTCGGGGCCGCAAGCGTTCTCCGCCTGCAGGCGCGTGGAAGACCTTTCTTTCCCTGCGACGATCACACTTTTCAACGCGGTAAAAAAGATGTAGGCTCTGTCCTATCATGTACGCAAAACGATTTTCCGGATTGAATCCGTATGTACCCGGCGAGCAGCCAAAAGACCGACCCTACGTCAAGCTGAACGCGAACGAGAGTCCGTATCCCCCGTCTCCGGCGGTCGAAAAGGCCGTGCGCGATTTCAACGTTTCGGATTTGCGCCTCTATCCCGACCCCGACGCGCTTGCCCTCCGCGAGGCGATCGCCCGGATGCTCGGGTCAGGCGTGAGCGCCGACATGATCTTTGCGGGAAACGGTTCGGACGAAGTCCTGTCGTTTATTTTCTATACGTTTTTCGACTCGGACGCTCCCGTCGTTTTTCCCGAGCATACCTACAGCTTTTACCCCGTGTACGCCGGCTATTACGGCATCCCGGTGCGGAAGGTTCCCCTTCGCGCGGATTTCTCGATTGACCCGGACGCGCTTGTCGCCGGCGTTTCCGGCGGCATCATTTTCCCGAATCCGAACGCGCCGACCGGCATCTATATGCCGCTTTCCGAACTTCGCTCGATTCTCGAGCGATATCCGCGCGACCGTGCGGTCATCGTGGACGAGGCCTACATCGATTTCGGCGGAGAGACGGCCATTCCGCTCCTCGCGGAATTCAAGAATCTCGTGATCATCCGGACGTTCTCGAAGAGCTTTTGCTTTGCCGGCGCGCGGCTCGGTTTCGTCGTCGCGAACCCGGAGGTGATCAAGGCTATCCTCACCACGAAGAACTCCTTCAATCACTTTCCCGTCGACGCGCTCACGCAAAAAATCGGGATTGCGTCCTGCGACGACTCGGGATACTATAAAAAAATAAACGCCGAGATCGCCTGTACGCGGGACTCCTTTTCGTCCGCGCTTCGCGAGGCCGGCTGGGACGTGCTTCCATCGCTCGCGAATTTCGTGTTCGCGCGAAAGCCGGGCATCGCCGGACGGGACGTGTACGAGCGCATAAAGAAAAGCGGGATTCTCGTCAGGTATTTCGACATACCGGGAATCACCGATTTCGTGCGCATCTCGATCGGCATGCCGGACGACATGAAGGCGCTTCTCGCGGCGATGGCGGAAATTAGCTGATCCTGAGGCATATTTGCCTCAGGGTCCGATAGAAGTAAGGGGAAGAGGCATGAAGGTACTGATCATTTCCGACGGCCACGGCGCCGTCGACAAGCTCGACGCACTCGCAGACGTCGCGAAAGCATCCGATATCGTTCTCTTTGGCGGCGACTTTGCCGCGGTCGGGCATCCCGAGACGGGCTTGCCGTTTCTCAAGCGGCTCGCGGCCTTGCACGATCGCGTGTTCGCGGTGACGGGTAACTGCGACGAACCGCTTTTCCGCGAGACGGTGGAGGAATACGACCTGAGCATTGAAGCTTCCCTTTCGTACTTCAGCGGGCTCATGCTCGCGGGCTCGGGCGGCGGCTCCAAGTTTACCGGCACGACGCCGAACGAACGGACTGACGAGGAACTTGTGAGTGACCTTCGCCTTGCCGCGCTCGCCGCGGGGGGCGTCTCCTGGGAGGACGATCCCGATGATGATGCGGAAGGTGATGATGTTGAAATGGATGACGGCGCCGGGAGAGCGGCGACGAGAACCGCTGTCGCCACCGCGCCGAAAACCGCGCTTGCGGGAGAGGTGCTTGAGGAACCCTGGAATAACCTGATAATCATCGCGCACAATCCGCCCAAGGACACGAAGCTCGACGCGGTCGCCGGCGGCGTTCACGTCGGCTCGCCTCTCATCCGCGCGTTCATCGATTCGAAGAAACCGCTTCTCGTCGTTTCGGGTCACATCCACGAATCAGCCGCCATCGACTCGCTCGGGCCGACGACGCTCGTGAATCCGGGCTCCCTCGCCGACGGCCATTACGCCGTGGCTGAGATCACCGGCGGGGCAAGCAAACCCTTCACGGTTTCCTCGATCGAACTCAAGAAGCTTCCGTAGGCAGCGCGCTCCCGTAGGGAGAGCTTTCTCGCAGACAACGTATTTCCCGCGCGCACTTTTGCGCGAGGTTTCTCAGTATGACTGCTCGATTGCCCTGATCGCCTTCCAGAGGAGGGCGTTTACGGGAACGGGGATGCCGTGGAGTTTTCCGAGCTCGATGACCGTTCCGGAAAAAAGCTCGACTTCGGTTTTGCGTCCGGCCTCGACATCCTGAAACATCGAGGTTTTTCCGCTTCCCGCGAGGGAGTCGATCGTGCGGTAAATTTCCGCGATGTCAGCGTCCCCGAGGGTGATGCCCTCTTTGCGCGCGATCGGGATTACCTCGCGCATGGCGTCCTCGAGGAGGGACGCCGCCTCGGGGACCCGAGATTCTTCCATGAAAACGCCGTAGGGACGCCTGAGCACGGCGCTTACCTGATTGAGACCGACGTTCATCATGAACTTGAACCAGAGACGGTTTTTCATGTCCTCCGGTATGGCGTGGGTAATGCCCGCGCGGGTAAAGGCTTCCGCGATCGCGTCGATGCGCGGGGATTTCCTGCCCGCTTCGGCGTCGCCGAAATAAATGGTACCCGTTTTTGAAAACGTCGTGCGGTTTCCTCCGTGCCAGGCGTCAGTCCCGACGATCATCGCAAGCGGTATTCTCCATTCGCCGTACGCGCGCGCGATGGTTTGCTCGCTCGAGATTCCGTTGAGAAGCGAGAGGATGAGCGTGTCCTTGCCGATATGGCTCCCGAGATCGCGGATCATTGCGTCGAGCTGGTGGGCCTTGCATGCGATGATGACGAGGTCGGGATTTCCCGGGCAGTCGACCGGGGCAAGCGGAAAGTCAAATCGCTCGCCGTTGACGATGAAGCCGTCCGCTCGGTACCGCTCGAGCCTCTCGCCGCCCGCGAGGATCGAAACCATTGCGGGGTCGTGGCGAAAAAACTGCCAGGCGACCATCGAGCCGATCGCGCCCGAGCCCGCGACCAGAACGTTTGCTATTTCCTTCAAGAAAGGCTCCTTGTGTTCGGCGTGTTTATCCCCTATTATACTCGGTATGTCGCCGTTCGCAATCATCGTGCTATCATCCGCGCTTTTGGCGTTTCTCGCGATCTGGGTTACGTATGCGATCGCAACGGCCGCTCTCGCGCGCACCCTGGGGCCTGTTTCCTATCCCTTCCCCGGAAAAGCCTGGAGACAGTTTCACGGCATTCTCATCATGATGCCCTTTTTGCCCGTGGTCGCGCTTGTTCGGGGCTTCGATCAGCCGGTTGTCGTCGCCGTTACGGTGCTCGGCGTCCTTTGTTTCATGATAGCGCTTCGGGATATCATGTACGGAAGGCTTTCCGGCATTCACCAAACCGGTTTTGTATGGAACGGCACGGTGATAATGTTCTGCGCGGTTGCGGCCGTCGATGCAAGCGATCCCGCGGCTCTCGTAGTCCGCACGCGCTCGGGCACCTCCCATACCATCGTTCCCCAGGATTCTGGCGTTATGGTTGCCTTGCTCTCGGCAATCGGCGACGCGCTCTGCGACAATCCCGAAGACCCAAGTCCGATACCCGCCTCCCGAAAACGCTTGCAGTAAGGCCCTCCTTCGGCATATTATGAGTCCCATGAAAACCATCGTCATCGGCTCGGGCGGGCGCGAACACGCGATCGCCTGGTCCCTCGCCCGTTCCCCCCTCATCGAAGAAGTCGTCTGTGTGCCCGGTAACGGCGGAACCGCCTCGGAGCATAAGTGCCGGAACGTTGCCGTCTCTGTTTCGGAGACTCAGGCAATAGTCGAGACGTGCAAGCGCGAGCTTGCGGGCAGCCCCACGGGCTCGTTCGTCGTGATCGGCCCCGAGGATCCCCTCGCGGCGGGCCTTGCGGACAGGCTTGCCGAAGCGGGCCTCCGGGTTGTGGGACCCCGCCAGGCGGGTGCGGAGCTCGAAGCGAGCAAGGATACGGCAAAACGGTTTATGCAAAAATACGGCGTCGCGTGCGCCGCGAGCGATACCTATACGGAAGCTGCCGACGCAATTGCGCGCGTGCGCGAGATTGACGGGCCGGTTGTCGTGAAGGCCGACGGGCTCGCAGCCGGAAAGGGCGTAGTCGTCGCACCCGACGCGGATACCGCAATTCGCGCAATTCGCGAGTTCATGATAGAAAGCACGCTCGGGAGCGCGGGGCGCAAAGTCGTCATCGAGGAATATCTCGAAGGCGAGGAGGTTTCGATTCTCGCCGCCGTAAGCGTGACGCCATCGCTCGCTGCATCCGGGAAAGCCTGCGTCATTCCGTTCGTCTCCGCCCGCGACCACAAGCGGCTCAATGACGGGGCCGAGGGTCCGAACACCGGCGGCATGGGAGCCATCGCCCCGGCAGACGGAGTTGACGAGGCAGTGCTCGCCTCATTCCGCTCGGATATCCTCGAGCCGACCCTGCGCGGTCTTGTCGCAGAAGGGTTCGACTATCGCGGCTTTATTTTCTTCGGCGTCATGATAACGGCAAAGGGCCCGAAGCTTCTTGAATACAACGTTCGCCTCGGCGATCCCGAGACGCAGGCAGTCATTCCGCTCATGGACTTCGACTTCGCGCGCATGTGCGGCGCGATCATTGACGGGACGCTCGACTCCTTTCCCTTCGCGTGGAAAAAAGGCTACCAGTGCGCGCCGGTCGCCGTTTCGCGCGGGTATCCGGGAAGCTATCCCAAGGGATGCCCTCTTTCCGTCGACGAGTCCGCGGTCGCAAAGGCGGGCGCGAAGGTCTTTATCGCAGGAGCGCAGGTCAATCAGCGCGCTCCGGGGCATGACAGGCAAGGCGGGGTGAAAAGCCTTTCCTCGGGAGAACTCGTGACCTCGGGCGGGCGCGTGCTTGCGGCCTCGGCCTTCGGCGAGACCGTCGACATCGCACGGCAAAAGGCCTATGCGGCCATGGAGGCCGTGACCTTCGACGGTATGTTCTATCGTCGGGACATCGGTCTTCCCGGCGCCGCAGTTTCAAAAAAAATGTAAGGGGTGAAAAAAATATGCTGAAGGGTCGTCATCTAATCGAACCGGGGAACCTTTCCATCGAAGAGCTGGACGGGCTCTTCGATTTGGCCGAGGATATCATCGCAAATCCCGGGAAGTATTCGGAAGTGTGTCGGGGGAAAGTCCTCGCCACACTTTTTTTTGAGCCAAGCACCCGAACGAGGCTTTCCTTCGAGGCCGCGATGCTCAGGCTCGGCGGCTCGACCCTCGGCTTCGCCGATCCCGGCGCGAGCTCGACGACGAAGGGCGAAAGCCTCACGGACACGATTCGCACGGTCTCCTGCTACGCCGACGCGATCGCGATGCGAAACCCCAAGGAGGGCGCGGCTCTCCTCGCGAGCGGCGTGAGCGAGGTCCCGGTCATCAACGCGGGCGACGGCGGACATCATCATCCGACGCAGACCCTCACCGACCTGCTGACCATCCGCTCGATAAAGGGAAAAACCGGCGGGCTCACGATAGGCCTGTGCGGTGACCTCAAGTTCGGCCGCACCGTGCACTCGCTCGCCAAGGCAATGTCGCGCTATCCCCGGAACCGCTTCGTGCTCATCAGCCCCCCGGAGCTCGAGATTCCCGACTATATCATCAGCCGCGTGTTCAAGCCCGCGGGAGTCCAGTTCACGCAGGTTCGCCGCCTCGAAGAAGCAATCGGCGACCTCGATATCCTGTACATGACGCGCGTCCAGAAGGAGCGCTTCTTCAACGAGCAGGACTACGTCAGGCTCAAGGACAGTTACATTCTCGACTCGGAGAAAATGCGCCTCGCGAGAAATGATCTGTGCGTCCTCCATCCGCTTCCGCGCGTCAACGAAATCGCGACCGAGGTCGACTCAGATCCGCGCGCCGCATATTTCCGCCAGGTTAAATACGGAATGTTCGTCCGCATGGCGCTGATCGCCGAGCTCCTCGGCGTGTCGGGCTGGGAAGGAAAAACTTCCGCAGTGAACGACGCGGGCACGAACGCCGCGAACGCTACGAATGTCGCGAACGCCGCAAACGCCGCGAACGGGAAGGGCGCGATCGGCAGCCTGGCTGCAAGGCTTCGGGGGGGTAAGAGTAAATGAACGTACAGAAAATAAAGGAAGGGCTCGTCATCGATCACATCCGTGCGGGAACGGGACTTCGCATTTTCAACTGGCTCAAGCTCGACAAGGTTCCCTTCTCGGTCGCCCTCATCATGAACGTTACCTCGGACCAGATGGGAAAAAAAGACATCATCAAGATAGACAACCTCATCGACATCGACTATTCGGTGCTCGGCTTTATCGACCCGAATATTACGGTGAACGTCGTCGAGGATGAACACGTTACCCGCAAGATTACGCTTACCCTTCCCGAGCGGGTGGAGAACGTGATCAAGTGCCGGAATCCCCGGTGCATCACGAGCTCGGAAGCGGGCGTCCAGCATGAGTTTCACCTCGTCGACCGAAAGCGCGCCGAGTACGCGTGCGTGTACTGCGACGAGCTCTATCGCGCGGGCATCGGGGAATTCCTTTGAGCGGAAGCTGCCCCGAAGGCTTTGGCGGCGCATCAGGCGATTTTTCCGGAGAGGACCGCTTTATGCCGGTGACGCTTCCCGCTTCCGGCATCGATCCGGGTTTGTTCATCGCGAACGCGCGCCTCGTCGACTCAAATCTCGACACGACCGGCGCCGTATTTGTCCGCGACGGAAAGATCATTGCGGTGTACGAAGGCGAGGAAGCCGAGCGTATGCGCGACGAGCTCGACGGCGTTTCCGTCGGCTGCGGAACCGGGCCCGGGCCGGGAATGCCCGCGGTGTTCGACGCGCGCGGCCTCGTTCTCATGCCCTCGTTCGTCGACCTTCACGCGCACTTTCGCGATCCGGGCTTTACGCACAAGGAAGACATCGCGACCGGCTCTCGCGCAGCGTGCGCGGGCGGGTACGGCACCGTTGTCCTTATGGCAAATACCGATCCCGCGATATCGAGCGAAAAAGACGCGCTTGCCGTCGTTTCCCGCGTGCGCGCCGAAGGACGCGTCGACGCCTTTCAGGCGGTCACGCTCACGAAGGATTTCGACGGCGCGGACACGAGCGCTCTTCTTTCACTCGATCCATCTCGGGTTCCGATAGCGACGGAAGACGGCCGAGAGGTCGCGTCCGCCGCGGTCATGCTCCGCGCGATGGAAGCGTGCGCGCAGACGGGCGTTGTCGTATCCTGTCATTGCGAGGATCCCGACCTTGCGCTTGCCGCGCGACCCTTCCGCCTTGCGGCCCTCGCCGCCGCCCGTGATGAGGGACTCCCACCCGGGCGCCTCGCGGCGCCGGGGCGTTCGATATCGCCCGAAGTAAAAGCGGGCGTCGCGGAGGCGGGCAGGCTTCTCGCGATCGCCGAGGACTCGATGACCGAGCGAAACCTCATTCTCGCGCGCGCTGCCGGTTGCCGCGTACACGTTGCCCACGCAAGCACGCGTGGCGCGATCGACGCGGTGCGGCGCGCGAAAGCACGCGCGGCGAAAGAAGGCGGCTTTTCCGTTACCTGCGAGGTCACGCCGCATCATCTCGCGCTTACCGACGAAACGGCGGAGATCGTGAATCCGCCGCTCAGAAGCGAAGATGACCGCGAGGCGCTTATCGAGGGCATTCTCGACGGAACCGTCGACGCGATCGCGACGGATCACGCGCCCCACACGGCGGAAGACAAGGCTGCGGGCGCCCCCGGCTTTTCGGGAATCGAGATCGCCGCGGCGACGGCGTATACCGCCCTCGTCAAGAGCGGGCGAATCGGGCTCTGCCGCCTTTCCGCGCTGATGTCGGCGAATCCCGCATCTCTCCTTGGCCTTTCGCGCGGGCTTCTCCGTGCGGGCTATGACGCTGATTTTACCCTCTTCGATCCCGACGCCGACTTCACCGTCGACCCCGAATCTACTGACTGGCACTCGCGCGGGAAGAATACCCCGTTTGCCGGGAAAACGCTTTCAGGCGTGGTTCTCGCGACCTTCAAGCGCGGACGCGCGGTCTATGAGCGTGGTCTATGAGCGCGGTCAGGATCGTATGAGCGCGGACAGCGGGAACAAAAGCCGGGACGAATACCTCGACCGGATCAATCGCGTCCTCGCCCACGTGCTCGATCATCTCGATTCGGACCTGGCCCTTGCGTCTCTCGCGGACATCGCCTGTTTCTCTCCCTGGCACTTTCACCGTATCTTTACCGCGCTTATGGGCGAGACTCCCGACGATTACGTCAGGCGCATCAGGCTCGAAAAAGCCGCGTCTCGCCTGATCAAGCAACCGGACATGAGTCTCACGGAAATCGCCGGTCTCTGCGGCTTTTCGACATCCGCGCTTTTTTCCCGCAATTTCGCAAAGCATTACGGGCTGAGCCCGAGCGCGTTCCGCTCGGGTGGACGGAAGGGGTTGCCCTATCGCAAGAATCGACAAGAGCCCGACAAGGATGGGCAACCGGACGGCAAAGAAGGACAACAGGCGAGCAATATCGGAAAAGCCCCTTTGTATCTCGCGCGGTATCATCTTGAAAGAGACGAAAGAGATGCGGAAGGGGCCGGAAGCGTGAACGTGACGACGCGGCGGATTGAGACGATGCGCGTCGCGTATCTGTGGCATGTACACGGCTATTTTCGCGGGGTTGATGCGAAGGTCGAGAAGATGGTCAGGTGGGCGCGCGCGCGCGAGCTCGTCGGACCTGATACGAAAATCATCGGGATCGGGCTGGACAATCCGGACATTACCCCGGAGGATAAATGCCGGCTGCTGGTTTGCGTCACGCTTCCCGCAGGCATCGATCTGAACTCGCTCGAGCGAAACGCGGGACGCACCCCGGTCGGGTTTCGGGATATCCCCGGAGGCCTCTATGCGGTGTGGTCCCATCGGGGATCCGGGTACGAGCTGACGGATGAATATTACCGGTTTTACCGGTACTGGCTTCCCGACAGCGGATTTATACCGACGGATTCGGAGGGCTTCATGACGTACACCGACCGGATTGGCGGCGTCGCCCATAGCGAAGGATTCTCCGTGGACGTGTATATTCCCATCGCCCCGCTTTAGCTCTCTCTTTCGTTTCCAAGGAGAGAATAATGAATTCCAAGACGATGGACCGCAAGCACGCGGTCGTTACCATGGTCGGCCTGATGCTCGGCGTTTTGATGAGCGCGATGGACACAACCGTGATCGGCACGTCGATGCCCGCGATCGTGGGCGACCTTTCCGGCATGGACCGGTATTCCTGGCCGTTTACCGCCTATCTTCTGTGCTGCACGCTTTCGGTTCCGATTTTCGGGCGCCTCGCGGACTTCGTCGGACGCAGGCTCGTATTCCTCGCGGGTATCGGCGAGTTTATCGTCGCGTCTGTTTTATGCGGGCTTTCGGCCGACATGAACCAGTTGATCCTCTTCCGCGGGCTGCAGGGTCTCGGCGGCGGCGTGATTATCAGCACTGCCTTCGCGCTCGTCGGCGAGACCTTTCCCGCCCGCGAGCGGGGGAAGTATACGGGGCTCGTCGCTTCCATGTTCGGGCTCTCAAGCGTCATCGGACCCTCGGTCGGCGGTTTTCTGACCGATAGCCTTGGCTGGCGCTGGGCGTTTTACATCAATCTTCCGCTTGGGCTCATCGCGGTGCTCGTGCTCGTCATCGGCCTTGCGGGAAACCGGGAACGGCGCGTCGCTTTCGCCCTGGACGTTCCCGGCATCGCGCTCTTTACCGCGAGCATCGTTCCTTTCATGCTCGCACTCGCCTGGGGAGGACGCGAGCGCGCGTGGCATTCGCCCGGTATCGTCGCGCTTCTCGCGTTTGCTTCCCTCGCGGGCGCTGCCTTCGTGTTCGTCGAGCGGCGCGCGCGAAATCCGCTCCTGCCGCCGTTTTTGTTCCGCAAGCGCGAGTTTGTCGTTTCCGCCGCCGCGACGTTCTTTTCCAACGCGACGTTCTACGCGGGCATTCTTTTCCTGCCGCTGTACATGCAGGAGGTCCTGCACATAAGCGCGTCGGGTTCCGCCCTCGCGACCACCCCGATGCTGCTTTCGTACACCGTCGCGAGCATCGCGGGCGGCCAGCTGTGCTCCCGGCTCGGCAGCTACCGGCCCTTGAGCGTCGTCGCCTCCCTCATCGCGACGGGCGCGATGGGCGTGCTGTGCATGATTGACCCTTCATGGGGCAGCGTGCCGGTGATTCTCGCGATGGTCGCCCTTGGCGCGGGACTCGGACTCACGACGCCGATTTTCAACATTGCCCCGCAAAACGCGTTCGAGGCGCGCCATATCGGAACGGTGACGAGCACCATTCAGTTTTTCCGGTACGTGGGATCCGCGGTCGGCTCGGCCGTTTTCGGGACGATCATGATCAATAGCCTTTCCGCCTCCGTCGCGTCGATGGATTGGGGCAAGACACCCGAGCCGATCCGCGCCGCGCTTCGGGATCCGAAGGTTCTCATGAATCCGCCGGCAATCAAGGGCTTGATCGCCCATGTGCCGCCCCAGTACCAGGAAAGCATGAACTCGATTATCGCGCGCGTCGACGGGTCGCTTGCCCTGGCGATCAGGAGCGTATTCGTCGCTGCCGCCGTTTTCGCGGTTCTTACCCTGATCTCGGTTCTGGTTTTTCGCCGCGGCGTCCGCCTTCCCGTTCGGGGTGGGCAAGCGACTGAAGTCGACTGAGCCCGCTCTCGCGCATGAGTTTTCCCGCGTGAGCGATGGAAGCGCCTATCCTTGGAGGTCGCCGTCAGGCGAACTCCAAGATTGGCGCGGACAGCGCGACCGGCCGAATCCCGTTCGGGATCGGCCGGGCACGCCCTCCCTCTTTCCGTCGATTGTTTCTCTGGAAATTATTTCGGGATTCCGGTACAATCCGGCTCATGACAGATAAAACGTATGCCATGGCCCGCCTCCAGGATTCTTGCGCGTCGAAGGGCCCGCTTTGCGTCGGGCTCGACACCGATCCTTCCTACATTCCTCCCGAGGTGCTCAGAATGTATTCCTCGGCCGCGGACGCGGTTCTCGCGTACAACCGCGCGCTTGTCGCTTCGTGCGCGCCCCATGCGGCGTGCTTCAAGGTTCAGATCGCCTACTACGAGGCGATGGGTCTCGCCGGCCTTAACGTGTACGCCGAGACGCTCAAGGCAGTGCGCGCGGCGGGGATCACGGTGATCGCCGACATCAAGCGCGGCGACATCGCCGACACCGCGAAGGCATACGCGCGCGCACACTTCGAGGGAGACTTCGAAGCCGACATCGTCACGCTCAATCCGTACATGGGATTCGAAACGCTCGATCCCTTTCTTGAATACGCAGACAAAGCCGGAAAGGGCGCGTTCGTACTCTTGCGCACCTCGAATCCCGGCATGAAGGATATCGAATGGCTCGAGCTCGCGGGGAAGGATTCCTCCTCCGGTTCGAAGCCCCTTCGGGTTCTCGACGCCGTGGGCGCAGGGCTCGACGCGATCGGCGCGCGTTACGGGGATTTTTCGCACTCCGGCTGCGCGCCCTTCGGCGCCGTCGTCGGCTGCACCGAGGAAGCGGACGCGCGTGCCCTTCGCGACCGGTATCCCGGGCTCTTCTTCCTGATCCCGGGCTACGGCGCTCAGGGCGGGGCCGCGCGGGTCGCAGCAACCTTGCTCGACCGCGCGGGCGGCACGGTGAACTCGTCGCGCGCGATTCTGACTGCCTGGAAAAAGGATCCTTCGATGGAAATTGCGGCGAAGTCCGGAGAGCTCACGCTCAACCTGATCGTCGAGGCGGCCGCGCGAGCGGCTTTCGCGGCGAAGGCTGACCTTCTCGGCGCGAAGAAGCTCCTTGCCGGGAGCGGCGCCTAGATGGACTGCTCCGCGCTTCATGATCCCTTTCCGCGCGTTGCCGCGCGGGCGCGCGTCGCGTCGAACGCCGAGATAGCTCCCGGCGTTTTTGAACTCGTCATCGACCGCGCCATTGTCGCAGATGGCGCACGTGTTGAAGGTGGCGCAGTTGGCCTGGTCTCCGGCCATCTGGAAGAAAAAATCCCCGCGCCGGTCGCGGGTCAGTTTTTCATGCTCCGCGCACGGCCCTCCGCCGTGCTCCTCGGGCGTCCGATCAGCGCGTATCGCGCGGATGAATCTTCAATTACGTTTCTGATTCTGAAAAAGGGAGAAGGAAGCGCGGAACTTTGCGCGCTCCGCGCTCTCGACTCGCTCGACCTCGTCGGCCCGATCGGAAACCGCTTTTTGCTGCCGGAAGAACTCTCATCCAGCGCGCGTTCACGCGGAGAAGAGGCTATCCCTGAAAATCCGCGCATCGCCGTGATCGGCGGCGGGATCGGCGTCGCGCCGGTCGCGGGCTTTTCACTCGGCCTCGCCGAAAAATCATTCGACTTTTACGCATCCTTCCGATCGTCGCCATACGGACTTGAAAGCGTCGCTCACCGCGCGTCTCGCCTTGTCGTGACGACCGAGGACGGCTCCGCCGGGGTAAAGGGAATGCTTCCCGCCGTATTCGATTCGGCGGCCTACGACCTCGTCTACGCATGCGGCCCGACGCCCATGCTTCGCTACGTGCAGAAGGCTTGTGCGGAATCATTACCGCTTCGATCAAAGCTTCCCCTTTGCTTTGTAAGTCTCGAGGAACACATGGCGTGCGGCGCAGGCGCGTGCCTCGGCTGCACCGTCCGCACGACAGGCGGCAACCGCCGCTGTTGCGTCGACGGTCCCGTATTCAACGCGGCGGAGGTGATACTGTGAGCGGAAAAAGCAAGCCCGATCTTTCGGCGGAAATCGCCGGCATCAGGTTCAAAAATCCCGTCATCGCGGCCTCGGGAACGTTCGGGTATGGCTGCGAGTACGGACGCGTCATTGACGTCTCGTCGCTCGGCGGGATTTGCTCGAAGGGTCTGACCCTCGAAGCGAAACCGGGAAATACCGGGCTTCGCCTCGTCGAGACTCCTTCCGGCCTCATCAACTCGATCGGTCTCGAGAATCCCGGCATCCCGCATTTCATCGAGCACGAGCTCAAGTCGATGCTCACGCTCGGTCCGGTCGTCATCGCAAACCTTTCGGGCTCGACGATGGAAACCTACGTCGAGGGCGCTTCTCTTCTTGATGCGACCGACGTTCCGATGATAGAGCTCAACATTTCCTGCCCGAACGTAAAAGCGGGCGGCATGGCCTGGGGACTCGATTGCGACGCCGCGGGCGCAATCACCGCCGCCGTACGGAAGGCGACGGCGAAGCCGCTCATCGTCAAGCTTTCGCCGAACGCGCCCCATCTCGTCGATGTCGCGCGCGCGGTCGTCGCCTCGGGCGCCGATGCCTTGAGCCTCGTCAACACCTTTCAGGCTTTCTCGGTTGATATAGAGCGCGCTCGCCCCTCGTTCGACAACATCACGGCAGGGCTTGCCGGTCCCGCGATCAGGCCGATAGCGCTCCGGATGCTTCGCGACATTGTGCTCGGCGTTGCCGAGTGCCATCCCTCTCGCGCAGCCGGTCGCTTTGTTCCCGTCATCGGGCTCGGCGGCATCGCGACCTGGCGGGACGCGGTCGAGTTTATCATGACCGGCGCGAGCGCTCTGCAGGTAGGGACGGCGACCTTCGCGAACCCGCACGCGATGGAAGAAATCGTTTCGGGTCTGGCGGCTTTCATGGAGCGAAAAGGCTACGCCGATCTCGCGTCGATGCGCGGCATCGCGCTTTTATAGCCTGATCGGTTCCTTCGGCGCGAAGTTGGTTTCCATTGACCAGACGTGGGCGATTCCGCCTTTCAGCGTGAACACGCGGATCGCGCCGTAAAAGCCCGCGAGCTCGCCCGAGTCCCGCCATTTTTTCAGGAACTCCCGTCCGGGTGTTTCGGCGATCCGGTCCTTGAACGCCGGATCGGTAATTTCCTCGAGCGTGCCGCGCACGCGCACCTGGATGCCCTGCGCAAAATCGTTAAAGCACATTTCGCAGCCCGGATTTTCCGAGATTTGCCGTGAAAGGTCTTTTTGCGTTCCCGTATGAAAAATGATTCCGTCATCGCCTGCCGAATAGAGCAGGATGGCGCGCACGCGCGGTTCGCCGTTTTCGACCGTCGCGAGGTGCATGCCCGGATTTCCGTTCATCAATGCGTACAGTGTCTTCTTGTCCATGCCGTTCTCCTTAAGGTTCCCGAGGGGTCCCGATTCGCATGATACCAGAAGGCTCTGTATATTCGCTTTCGCGATCCTGCGTTGTTCGTTCGGTATTCTGCTTTTTTTCTAGAGGCCGCGTTCGCGGAATTCCGCGGGCGCCGTTCCCGTCGCCTTTGCGAACGCGGTGGAAAAATGCGAAGCGCTTGAAAAGCCCGTGCTGCCTGCGATTTCGGAGACGGAAAGCTCGCCTGTTCGCAGCAGTTTTTTTGCCTTGTCGATCCTGATCATGCTCACGTAGTCCGCGGGGGAGTGCCCCGTTTCGCGCTTGAAGACATGCGCGAAGTGCGATTCCGAAATAGCGGCGACCTCGGCGATATCTTTGACCTTCAGTTTTCTGAAATAGAACTCGTGGATAAAATCGCACGCCTTGTGGATCTCCATCCGCTCGGTGACGGTAGTCTGCGTTCTGGGCATGCGGTGCATAGCGCGGATAAGCCGGTGGGCAAGGGCGAGCGAGGCGGCGTCGAGAAGGTCGTCGTAGCCGGGGAGGGCGGCCTCGTATTCGGCGATGAAATCCTTCACGGTTTCGAGAATGGCCTTATCGACGGCGAACGTGAATACCCCGTCCGGCTCGCTTGAGGCTGCGGGATAGCGCGCTCTCTCGCGGGCGAAGAAATCCTTGTCGAGGTAGATGGCGGCGTAGCGCGCGTTGAGCTCGTGGGGTTTTTCGGTGTGTATGAGGCCCGCGGGGACGGCGGTCACGGTAAGGCCCTCGCGCTCCCATTCGGTCGCGAAACCTTCCATGACCTCTTTCTCGTTGAGATGGACAAAAAAAAGCCAGGCGGGGTGCGCGTGGCGGGGGACGGGTGCGTGGCCGCAGTGCTCAACCCGGGGAACGAAGACCCCGCAGCGGCGCGCGACGTAAAAGTCGACGGCGGCGAGGAGTCCTTCGTCGAGCGGGCCGACGAGAGCTTCCACGCGCTCTTTCGAGTTCCCGTCGATGAATTTCACGGCTTCGGCGAGCCCTCTGCCGGGATCTCGTTAATGCCTGCGCGGTATTCGGCGAGCCGTTTTTTGAAGGCCTCGGTCCGGAACCATCCGCAGGTTTTATATTCGTAGCACCAGCCCCGGTACACGCAGTCGGGCACGCATGTGGCGTAAAGCTCAGGTTCTTTTTCCCTGATCGATTCGAGGACGGCTTCCCATGCCTCGCGCGTTTCGGGGGATGCGCAGGAGCACAGGCGTTTGCGCGAGATCGCGAGCATTGCCTGCGCGTTCACCTGGATGCGGTGCTCGACGGGGCTGTCCTGGGTCAGCTCGTTCCGGTCAACGCCGGTTCGGTCCGAGCGCTGCGTCCTGACCCAATGCTCGATGCCGATTTTATGCCGGACAAAGTGAACCGAGACCCAGTATTTGAGGTCTGTCCACTTGAAGTCGTAGGAAAGTTCCCTGATCGGGGAGTGCTCGCTCGCGAGGAGCCGTTTTTTCCACTTTGACGAGGGTTCGGCGGTTCCCGCGTCCTTGTGTATCGTCACGTTGGCGCAGTCGGCGACGTCGCGCCAGCTGCCCTTTTTCTGCAAAAACTCGGCTTTCATGGCTTCTTCCCTTCCGTTATTTGGCCTGCGTCTTGAAGTAGCGCTCTGCCCACCAGTCGGGGATAAGCTCGGAAAGACGCACGGTCTCCCCGGTGCGGTGGTCGACGAGAATCTCGATATTGCCCGAGTCGCTGTCGAGCTGCATCAGGTATTCGCGGCAGGCGCCGCAGGGGCTTCCCGCGTGCTCGACGCCGTTTTCATCCTTGAGGTAGCACACAAGTTTGACGATCTTGCTTTCGCCGTTCGTCAGCATGTTTGCGATGGCGTTCCGTTCCGCGCACATGCCGAGGGTGCATGCGGTATCGATGCACACTCCCGTGTAAATGTTGCCCGCTTTCGTAAGGATGGCTGCGGATACTTCTCCTGCCTGGATCAGGGGAGAAACTTGCCGGGGATTGTAGCGGCTCTTGGCGAATTCAAACAGTTTTTCGAAGGTAGGTGTCATAAAGCACCAGAATACCGTGCTACCCGCGATTTCGCAAGGGTATCGGTAATAATCCCGAACAATCTGGCGATTATATGCATGGACGAACATTGTATTTTGTTTCTATTATCAATTATAATAAACAAACCAACCGATATGGAGGATTTTACCATGGCAGACTCGAAGGTTTTCTGGATTGATCTCAGAACCAATCCCTCGCTCAATATCCTGCAAAAGCTCGACAAGCTCCTGCGCGAGGCGGGTTTTACCGCGCTTGACCTTGACGGGAAATTTACCGCCCTCAAGATCCATTTCGGCGAACCGGGAAACATGTCGGGAATCCGCGCTCCCTACGTTGCGATCGTTTCAAGCCTCGTCCGCGAACTTGGCGGAAAACCCTTCCTCACCGACGCGAACACCCTCTACACGGGAAAGCGCGACAACGCCTATAACCATCTCCGCGCGGGCTACGGGAACGGATTTTCCTATGACGCGACCGGATGCGACCTCATTATCGCGGACGGACTCAAGGGCAACGACTTCGTCGACATGCCGGTCAAGGGCGGAATTCATTGCACCTCGGCCCGGATCGGCTGCGCGGTCGCGGACGCGGACGCGGTCATCTCTCTCAACCATTTCAAGGGCCATGAACTCACCGGTTTCGGCGGAGCCCTGAAAAACCTCGGTATGGGCGCGGCAAGCCGCTCGGGAAAGAAATTCCTCCATGAGGTGTCCCATCCCGTCATCGACGTCGCCCGCTGTACCGGCTGCTCCCTCTGCGTCAAGAATTGCGCCGCAAAGGCGATTACCCTCGGGTCCGACGGAAAGGCCCGGATTAACCACGATCTTTGCACCGGTTGCTGCCAGTGCGTCGCCGTGTGCCAGTTCTCCGCCGCGCGCGCGAGCGAGGGCAATGCGAGCCGCGTGTGCAGCGAGCGGATTGCCGAGTACACCGAAGCCATCCTTCACGGGAAGCCTGCCTTCCACGTCAGTTTCGTCATGAACGTCTCGCCGAACTGCGATTGCTGGCCGAATAACGACGCGCCGGTCGTCGCCGACATCGGCATCTTCGCCTCGAGCGACCCCGTCGCCCTCGACCAGGCCTGCGTCGACGCCGTCAACGCGGCTCCCGCGATCGGCGGCACTGCGCTCACCGACAAGAACTATTCGGGCAAGGGCGAAAAGTTCGGTCACGTCCATCCGGACACGGACTGGGCGCACGGACTCGCCCATGCGGAACGGCTCGGGCTCGGGACGCGAAAGTATTCACTCGTGAAGGTGTGATTTTTTTAATTATCGTCATCGCCTGAGGGATGACTGATCGGGGAGCGGCAGTGCGCCGCTCCTTTTTTTTATTTCTTGACCGTCCCGTGCCAGTCGACGATCCGCTCGACCGCATAGGGCGTCCCCGAGAAGCGGCTGAAATCCTCGCGGAGCTTGCGGACGCCGGGTGCGAACTCTTCCCTCCGGTCGTAGCAACCCCGAATCCAGCGCGGATTAAAGTCCGAGGACTCTCCCATCATGCCCGCGCCGTTTTTCATGACCATCTCGGCGTTATACCGGCGCTCGAAGATCGCTCCCGGGAAGCACAGTATCGGCACGCCCGCCTCGATGCTCTGGGTGATCGTGTTCAGCCCTCCGTGGCAAATGACGAGGTCGCATTGCGGCAGGATTTCCGTGGCCGGAATCCAGGGCGCGAAAAAGACGTTGCCGATGCGCTCCTCGCGTTCGAGCGTTTCCGCGGCGACGAGACACTGCACGCCGGAGAAACCTTCGAACGCCTCGGGGAGAACCTTGCGCAGGGTTCCGATCGGAAGTGAACCGGTTCCCGAATACACGAATACATAGCGGCTTCCGCGCGCTGCGGAAAAGGTGAGCCGCTCGTCGCGCACGGGCTCGAGGATGTTTCCGACGTACAGGATGTTTGCCGACTCGACCGATCCGTCAAGGGCGGGAATGGACGGGATGATGTCGAGGATGCGGTCTCCCGAAAGGAGATCCTCGGGAGCCTGCGGGGGCTCGACGCCATAGCTGCGGAGGAGTTTCTCGATGATTTTTTTCGCGTGTTTCCACGAGCGGCTTCCGTTTCCGTAGGACGCGATTTTCGCGAAGGTCGTCACGATCGGGACTCCGGAAATGCGCGCGGAAAGGTAGGCGCCCGGATCGAGCTCGGTCACGATGAGGTCCGGCTTGAATTCGGAGATGGCGGCAAGTTCCGCGCTTACGAGGCGCGAGAGGTAGCGGGCGTTCATCATGCCGGTGAGGTAATACACAAACCACACGCTGCCGGCGGATTTGCCGTCGCGGAAGGGAATTCTGATTCTTTGGGAGCGTTTTTCGACGATACGCGAAAGTATGCGGGGAAGGCCGAACAGGGTCGGTTCCGGCATGAGCCGGACAGGGAATTTTTTCCGCTCGATGAGGTCTTTTACGTGGCCCGTCGCGCAGAATTCAACCTCGTGGCCTTTCGCGGAAAACTCCCTCGCGAGCGCGAGAACGCGGGTAAGACTTCCGAAACTTCCGGTCGCCGGCGAAAACACGATGCACAGTACTTTCATGATATATCAATATATCACGCATCGGGAAATAGCGCAAAAAAGGTCACGGACAAAAGTTTCGGGTGACAGGAGCGGGGTTTCACGCTGTCGGCGGCGAGCGGAGCACGTTGTGACGTGCTCCGCACCCTGCGGCGAGGTGAGCACGTTGCGGCGTGCCCGGCACCCTGCGACGTGCCCGGCACCCTGCGGCGAGCGGAGCACGTTGCGGCGTGCTTGGCCGTCGCCTCGACCTCTTCCCGCTCAGTTCCTTCGCACGAGGGCGTCGTACCGTTCTTTTCTGATTTTATGGAATCGTCCGGTCGCACGCGTGCAGACGGTGCCGTCCGTGTCGACGATCTGCGCATCGAGCGTCATTTCCTTCTCGCCGTTCAGCACCAGATGGCAGGAAACCCGCACGGGGCGGCTTTCAATGTAGACGGGCGCGAGATACTCGATGTCGAGTTTCGTCGTCACCGCGAGCGCCCCCGTTTCCGCAAAGCCGGTCCAGCCCATGATCTCGTCGAGGATACCCGCCTGCATGCCTCCGTGGAGAATCGTTCCCTGTCCCGCAAAGCGGATTTCGGGGAGGTAGTCCGCGTGAACCTCCCGGGAGATGTCATCCCGGTAAAAGCGGAGATGAAGACCGCACGTGCTTTCGGCCCCGCAAAAAAAGCAGGTAGAATCGGGGAAGGGATTGTGAAGTTCCTGGATCATGGTTCTCTCCTCGGGTGCTGGCAGATTCCTGAAAAGATGCTATCGTATCTCGTAATTTCTTTAAACATACATTATACTGTGCAGGCTGACTTAAGTTTTACGTTATTTTGTACCAGAGTTTCAAGGCATCGTCCAACGTAGTTTCAAGGCATCGTCCAACGTAGTTTCAAGGCATCGTCCAACGTAGTTTCAAGGAGTGATATATGAATGATGAAATCAAGGCCATCGGGGAGCGCATTCGGGGCCTCCGCGACGCCTGCGGCATTTCGTCCGCAACCCTTGCCGCCGAATGCGGCATTTCCGAGCGTGAGCTTGAGTCGTTCGAGCGGGGAGCAGCCGACATTCCGGTCGGAACCCTCCACACCATTGCAAAGCATTTTAACGTCGAGCTGAATACTCTCCTGACGGGCGAGGAACCGCACCTCCACGGCTATTGCCTGACCCGGCGCGACTCGGGCGTCACGGTAAACCGCCGGCTCGACTATCAGTACAAGAGCCTCGCGTACACCTTTGCCGACCGCAAGGCCGAGCCCTTCCTCGTCACCGTCGAGGCAAAGGCCGCAGGCGAGCCGGTTCACCTCAACACCCACCTGGGCCAGGAGTTCGACTACGTGATAGAGGGCTCGCTCCTCATCAGCCTGAACGGGAAGGAGTTTACCCTGAACGAGGGCGACTCCCTGTATTTCGACTCCGGCATCCCCCACGGGATGAAGGCTCTGAACGGCAAGAGCGCACGCTTCCTTGCCTGCATATTCTGAGAAGGACACCGAGATGCTGCTATACGATTACATAGGCCGCGACTACGACTCCTACGAAGACCTGATGGCGAACTACGCCATCAAGATCCCGGAGAATTTCAACTTCGCGTTTGACGTCGTCGACCGCTTTGCCCGCGAGGAACCGAACCGGCAAGCCCTCGTGTGGACGAACGACGCAGGCGATGACCGCCGCTTCTCCTTCGCCGACCTCAAGAAGCAGTCCGACGCCTGCGCGAACTACTTCGCCTCGCTCGGGATCGGCAAGGGCGACGCCGTCCTCCTCATCCTCCGCCGCCGCTACGAATTCTGGATCGCCCACCTCGCGCTCCACAAGCTCGGCGCGATCTCGTGTCCGGCGACCCACCTCTTGATGGTCCATGACCTCGAATACCGATTCGCCGCGGCGGAGATAAAGGCCGTCGTCACGATCGATGAGGTCGATTTGCAGGACCGCGTCGACGAGGCGGTGAAGAAATCGCCGACCGTCAAGAAGCTCATCACGATAGGCGAGGACCGAAAGGGCTGGGACAATTTCCACAAAGGACTCGCTTCTGCGTCTGCCACGTTTCCGCGCCCGACCGGCGCCGCCGCCGCGGGAAACAAGGACATCATGCTCCTCTATTTTACCTCGGGCACGACCGGTAACCCGAAGATGGTTCAGCACGACTACACGTATCCGCTCGGGCACATCATCACCGCGAAGTACTGGCACAACGTTACCGACGGAGGGCTTCACCTCACCGTCGCGGAGACCGGCTGGGCAAAAGCGATGTGGGGGAAAATCTACGGTCAGTGGATTGCGGGAAGCGCGGTGTTCGTGTACGACATGGACGCCTTCGTCCCCGAGAAACTCCTCGCGAAGGTTGCCCAGTTCAAGGTGACGACTTTTTGCGCGCCGCCGACAATCTACCGCTACATGATCAAGGAAGACCTCAAGAAATACGACCTGTCCGCGCTCCGCTACTGCACGATCGCGGGCGAGCCCCTCAACCCCGAGGTCTACAATAAATTCCTCGAGCTCACCGGACTCAAGCTCTTCGAGGCGTACGGGCAGACCGAGCTCACGATCGTGCTCGGAAACTTTACCGGCATGGAGCCCAAGCCCGGCTCGATGGGCAAGCCTTCCCCCGGCTACGTGCTCGACATCGTGCGCCCCGACGGCACCTCGTGCGACACGGGCGAAGTCGGCGAGATCATCATCCGCATCGACGGCGGCAAACCCTTCGGCATGTACGCCGGCTACTACAAGGACGACGAGCTCACCGCCAGGGCTTTCGCGGGCGGCATCTACCACACGGGCGACACCGCGTGGAAGGACGAAGACGGCTTCTACTGGTTCGTGGGACGGAACGACGACATGATCAAGAGCTCGGGCTACCGCATCGGGCCGTTCGAAGTCGAAAGCGCGCTCCTCACGCACCCCGCGGTTCTCGAGTGCGCAATCACCGCGGTGCCCGACCCGGACCGCGGACAAATCGTCAAGGCGACGGTCGTGCTCACGAAGAACTACACCGCGAGCGACCAGCTCGTCAAGGAACTGCAGGACCACGTCAAGCACGCGACCGCGCCCTACAAGTACCCGCGCATCATCGAGTTCGTCAAGGAACTCCCGAAGACGATCAGCGGAAAAATCCGCCGCGTCGAAATCCGCGAGGGCGACAAGAAGTAGTTTTTTTTCCATGGAGCGGGGGAAAGCCTTCCCCCGCGCCGCCAGCCAATAAAAAGAGGAACCTCAACCGGTTCCTCTTTTTTTATTGTCTTGCGGCTCCCCCTTCTCCGGTGGCTGAAAGGTGAGTCCCCTCAAAAGGGGCTTCACTCGCGCGAGGTTGCGTCCGGCCCTCGTCATCGAATCGATATCCTCCCGCCAATACGATTTGACAGCCATTCAGGCGCGTGGGATACTGTCTGGTATGGAAACCAAACGATCGATAATCCTGAGCGCGTCGGAAGAGCGGCTCGAGAAGCTCATTGAGGCCAGGCTCGCTCCCGGCGCCGATAAAGAAAGGATCGACGGGCGGATCTGGGATCTTTTCGGCGAGGAGTGGTGCGTGATGTTCACCGACCTTTCCGGTTTTTCGCGCAATACGGCGAAGTTCGGCATCATCCATTTCCTGCAGACGATCCACGAGGCCGAGCGGCTCCTGATCCCGGTCATCGAGGAGCATGACGGCATTCTTCTCAAGGTCGAGGGTGACAGCTTTCTCGTGATCTTCCGGAACGTGACGAAGGGCGTCCAAAGCGCGGTCGAGATGCAGCGGACGCTCGCGGTATACAACGCCGACAAACTCGCGGAGGAGAAGGTTCTCCTGTGCGTCGGGCTCGGGTTCGGTAAAATCCTGAGAATCGGCGACGCTGACGTTTTCGGCGCCGAGGTTAACGCGGCGAGCAAGCTCGGCGAGGATATCGCGAAGGCAGGGGAAATTCTCGTGACCGACAGCGTGAAAAATCGCTGCGCCGGGCTTCCGGGGGTCTCCTTCGGGCAACTCGACGAAGTTCCGTCGGGAGCAGACAAAGCCTGGCGACTCGAGTACCGGCTCACGTAATCGACCCGTCGCGCAAGGCCTCTCCCTTCCCGGTTATTTGACGGGCTCCCACACCGGCGCGTTGCCGTCGTTGATCGCGACGCCGTCGCGCATGACGAGGCGGACGTCGGTGAGCGCCTTGAGATCGGCCAGCGGGTTGCCGCGGACGGCGAGCAAGTCGGCGCGGAGTCCCGGCTTTATTCTGCCCGTAAGGTTCTCGACTCCGCAGACTTTTGCGGCGACGCTCGTTGCGCTCCTGATGACTTCGATCTCGCTCATTCCGGCGCCTTTCATCCACAATAGTTCGCGCACGGGCATCCCGAGGTCGAACCGTCCCGCACCGCCGCCAAAGTCGTCGCCGAGCGCGATGATTGCGCCTCCCGCCTTATGAAACTGCGCGAGGTTTTCCTTCGCCCCCGATGCAACCCCGTATCCGTCGAAGACGGTAATCGTCGGCATGACCGGAAGTTTTTTTGCGATCACTTTTTTCATGAGCTCCTTCGGAACCGTTTCGTAGGGCATGTGGGCAACCTGGTCGACGCCCATTTTGACGAGGAGGGCGAGGTTGTCGCTTGAGGTAACGTGACCGACAACCTTGAGTCCCCGCTCGTGCGCGACGCGCACCGCCGCCCTGTATTCTTCCCCGGTCATCTTGGGCTGACGTCGGCCGCCGTAGCCGTCCTCGAAGGTGAGCTTGATCGCATTGACCCCGCGGTCGGCGAGCTCGTTTACGACGCGCGCGGTTTCTTCTGCCGAGTCGACGGCGTAGGTACCGTACCCGTTTGGAACCTTGAGTCCCGGCCCGACGATGAGGAGCCGGGCGAGTTCGGGTGTGTCCTTTCGCGCGTCCCGCCACGCGATCCCCTCTCGCCAGTCTCCCTCGAGGTTCGCGAGGTCCCGCACCGTCGTCACTCCCGCGCGCGCCCAGGCGCGCAAGTTCGCTTCCACATACCCGTGGTGGACGTGCGCGTTGATAAAGCCGGGCAGTACCGTCGCGCCTCCGAGGTCGACTATCGTCGCGTCTTCCGGGATTGCGACTTTTGCGGCCTCTCCCGCGGCGACGATTGTCTTCCCCCTGATGACGATCGCGCCTTTTTCCACTGGCCCTTTCGACTCGCCGTCGTAAAAGCGAAGGTTGACGAGGGCGGTCGCCTGTCCCGTGGCCGGAATTGCGGAATCGCTTGCCGCCCGGCCCGCGTTGCATGCGCAGGGGGCAAAAAGCGCCATGGTGAGGATGGCGGAGAACGCTATCCGGATTTTCGGTTTGTGTTTTCGTTTCATGGAAGTAAGGATAGCGGATCGCGGGGGAGTCCCGCCTAACCGATCTTGCGGTTTCGCCGGTTTCCGTGGTAGCGTTTGAAGGCACATGGAAACCTACGCAGAGCTCGTCAGCAAGGTATTCTCCCTCGTCGAGTCCCGCCTTCACGAGCCCTTAAGCCTCGAGGAGGCCTCAAGCCTCGTCGGTCTTTCTTCCTTTCATCTCCACCACGTCGTGCACGAACTCACCGGACAGCCCCTTATCGAGTATCTTCGCGCGCGCCGCCTTGCGGCGAGCCTTACGGATCTTCTTGAGAGCGACCGGCGCGTCGTCGACATAGCGCTTGATTACTGTTTCGACTACGAGCAAAGCTTCATCCGCGCGTTCAAGCGGCAGTTCGGCCTCACGCCCGGCGCGTATCGGCGGGACCGCCCCGTTCTCGATGTCGCCGCCTCGCTCCTTGAGCGTACCTGGTCCGCCCTCGGCGAGAACGGCATTCTCGTGAGCCCGCATACGGTGATGATTCCCGGCTACCGGACCGTCGGGCTCAAGAAAGATTTCGGCACGGACGCGAGCGATGTTTCGGCGACCGAGCTTGCGAACGCGGCCTGGGCGGCGATCGACCGCGCCCCGGGCTCGTCGTTCTCGTCATCGCGCTTTACGGGCATCGTTTCCCAAACGGGAGGGGAGGGCTCGTGGCGGTATAAGGCGGGATTCGAAGCTTCTGTTTCCCCGACTGAGGCGCTGCGCGCGGGACTCTCTTCGTTCTGCGTCCCCTCGGGTCGGTACGTCAGTTTTTCCTGGGTTATCCGAAGCCATCCGAGCGCCCTCAGGAGCTCGGACCTTATGGAGTTTTACCGGCTCGTGTTCGACGGCTACGTACCCTCGTCCACGAACCGCTTTCCCCATCCCTGGCACCTTGAGCTCATCGACCTCGCGGAATGCTCGCCCGACTTCGGCGTGTTCCGTCTCGCGGTTCCCGTCGTCGAAAAGCCCTGACCCGGCGCGCGGGGGTCGGGACGAACCCCGCGCGGGCGCCCTTTTTCCGGCGCTATTCCGCGATTTCCCGGTAGAGGTCAAGCCGAAGGTTGCCCGGCACTGACGGCTCGAGTTCTTCCTCGAACCAGCGCGGCGCAGGGTGGGACCGGAGATTTTTTTCCCGGAACATCTCGTCCATCCGTTTCCAGCCGGCGGTGATCCACGCACCCGACGGGTCGTTTTCGAAGTTGCCCTCAATGCCGGTGACGAGAAATTTTCCCTTCCGGATCACGGCTGTTTTCGCGCCTTCTGCCTCATCAGCCGAGTCGAGCGTGACCATCAGGCGGTATCCGTCATTGTCCGGCTTGCAGTCGGGATTTCCCTTGACGTCGATATTGTGCCCGAACACGCGGCGGGGTTTTCCCTTCGCGGGATGGGACGCGAGCCAGCGATCAAGTGCTGCGTGAGCTTTGTCTTCGCTCGCGGGAGAAAATCCGTCAAAGCAGGCGACGGTCATATCGTTCAATTCCTTGATTATTACGCCCATATAGAGCTCCTTGATTAACATGATTTTTCCGAGGCCATTCAGTAAAGGCCGGCCTTTCCTGAATTCCTGCGGTGAAAGCGCGAACTCTTCCCGAAACGCGCGGGAAAACGCCTCGTGGCTCCGGTAACCGGACTCGAGAGCGACCTCGAGCACGCTTGCCCCCGTTTCCACGAGGAGGCTTCTTGCCCGCTCGAGCCGGCGCCTGAGCGCATACTCGCCGTACGTGAATCCGGTGACAGCCCAGAACCAGGTGACGAAACTCCGCGTGGACATGCCGGCTTCGCGGGCGGCAAAACCTATGCCCATACCGGAGGATCCCCGGATTTGCGCGCCCTCGTCGATGCGCGCCTCGACGAAGTCGACGCTTTTCTGGATTTGTTCGTAAATTGTCATGACAGTATTGAGTATGACGCGTCAGGGCTTTTCTTTCTTGATATTTCTGGCAAGTATCGCGCTCGCGATCGCGCACGCAATTCTTGCGCGATTCTTGCGGTGTACCGGAATGGCATTCCGGTCAGGGCCGCAGGACGCTCGTGACGCGCGTGATGTCCGCATCGGAAAGGTCCGGGTATATCGGTATGCAGATAACCTCTGCGGCCGCCGCTGCCGCGACCGGCATGGCCGCGCTTGAGGCTGAGGGCAGGTTGCTGTAAACGGGAAAGTCGCTGATGAGCGGGTAGAAGTAGCGGCGGGCGTTGATGCCATGGTCTTTCATTTTCTGGAACACCTCGTCTCGCGACATACCAAACTCTTCCTTATGAATGAATATCGGGAAGTATGAGTAGTTCCGCGTCGTTGCATCGGGTTCGCTGAGCATGCTGAGTCCCGGTATCCCCGAAAGATCCGCGCGATAGCGGGCGTCGACCCGCTTGCGGTCCTCGATCGCGTGGTCGATGTACTTGAGCGACAGGAGGCCGAACGCGGCCTGAAGCTCGTTCATCTTGGCGTTCGAGCCGTACATGCTCACCATGTGGTCGTTCTCGAGCCCGAAGTTTTTCAGGCTGTCGATTTTCTTTTTCATCTCCGGGGTGTGGCACACGATCGCGCCGCCCTCGACGGTGGAATAGGTTTTTGTTGCGTGGAAGCTCAGGATGCTCAAGTCCCCGTAATTGAGGACGGACACGCCGCCTTGTTTTACCGCGAAGGCATGCGCCGCGTCGTAGACAACCTTGAGTCCGTGCTTTTTCGCTATCGCGTCGATGGCTTCGACGTCGCAGGGAGTTCCGTACACGTGCACCGGCATGATGGCCGTCGTCCGGTCCGTAATCGCCGCTTCGATTTTCGCGGGGTCGAGGTTGAGCGTTACGGGGTCGACGTCGACGAACACCGGCGTGATCCCGTTCCACCACAGCGCATGGGTTGTCGCCACGAAGCTGTAGGGCGTCGTTATCACTTCGCCGGTTATCACGAGCGCCTGGAGCGCGGTGATGAGCGCAAGCGTGCCGTTGGAAAAAAGCGAGATGTGGGGAACGCCAAGGTATCCGCACAGTTCATCCTCAAGGAGGCGGTGGTAGTGTCCGTTATTGGTTATCCATTTCCGTTCCCAAATATCCTTCAGGTATGGAATATATTCTTCCAGCGGCGGAAGAAGCGGTGATGTTACGTTGATGATTTTCTCATCCATTGCGTGCGGTCCCCTCGAAGATAGTATTCATCGACAGTATAAGGTTTTCGACGTTCTTTGCAAAGTTAAAATCGCGCCCGAGCAGCTTTCGGTTGAGCGCCACATCGGCGTCCCCCAGGAGCGAGCCGAGCCCTTCGCGGGTAAGGTCATCCTCGATGGTAAAGACGCGGTAGCCCGCGTCGCGGAAGAAACGGTAGATATCGGTATCCTTATAAAAGAAGACCTTGGATCCCTGATAGAGAAAGAGCTGAATGTTCTTTGTCGCCTGTTGCCGGAGAAAACCCATGACGGCGAAACCGCACGATCGAATCAGGCGCGCGTATTCTTCAATCGGCATAAAACTGTCGAGCGGGACAAACCGGTCTCCGAGGATTGCCTTTCCCCGCGCGGTGACCGCCTTCCGGTAGCGCAGGCTCCCCGCGTAGCTCAAGGGGACGATGATCTTGCCCTCGGGGATCTTCCGCGCCTCCATCAGCGCGAGGACGTCCAGATGGTTGCAATTGAGCGAGGCTGAATTCCCGACAATTACGTTTTTTCCGTCGCACCGCTCGAGCGAAAAGGCAGTGTCGTCGATGTAGTCAAAGAGGAACTGCTTGAGGTGCGGGTATTTTTTCTGGATGAGGGGAAACTCGTAGGGGAGACAGGTCGAAAGATGGCTGATGCGGGGAATTGCCCGCGCGCGGAGGAAGTTTTTGATCCCGCTGGTGAGCCATTTGCGCATCCGAGCGGCGAGGCGACCCTGCGCCTCTTTTCTCCATGCCCTGGTTTCTTCAAGAAAGAGCGGATGGGTAAACGGATAGGAGGAGCGATGCGGCTCGCCTGAGTCCTTGTAGAGATCTTGTCCCCAGGAAATCCAGACGACGGGGCGTTTTCCCGGGATCAGGGCCGCGAGCATGGCCCCAACTGACAGCGAATGGAGAATAACCATATCCGGGGAGTTTTTTCTGATGTACGAACAGCGCGCGAGGTGCGACGAAAAGATACGTACGCGGTCTTTTTGGCGGATCAGGGAAATGTCTCCGCGTTTGCTGACGAGGAGGTATTCGTTGTCGGTTTCCGGTACCCGGTCGAAGAGCGCGATCGCGTTATCAATGAATTTCTCGTCGAGTATGACGTGGTATACCGTTTTCATGCGTCCTCCGTGCACTGGGGCGGGATTTCAGATAACGACCAATATAAAGGGTGCCGGTATCTTCGTCTATATTTATGGGCTTTTTTCCCGAAACAGCGCTGGCGAGCAGGAGGGGCTTCAAAGACCGTCAACTTTACATTTTCTGCATTAATGTTATAATCAATTCATGATGATGCTCACGGCTCCCTGCGCGATCGGGGCAGAAAAGGTACTTTCAAATGAACTGAAGCAGCTCGGCTTCGTTCCGGAAACGATCGCGTCCGGCAATGCCCCGGTGGGCCGCGTGTCTTTTGCTCCATCAATCGAAGAACAATCTCTCGGAGACGCGGGTTTTTTTGTAGCCGCGTATCGGGCAAACCTGTGCCTCCGCACCGCCGATCGCGTGTATGCCCGCCTGGCCCGCTTTCCCGCTACCGATTTTGAGGCTCTCTTCGAGGGCGCAAAGGCTATCCGCTGGCAGGACTGGTTTCGCAAGGACGTTCGCGTCGTTGTCGACAAGGTTCGTACCCATGCGAGCAAACTTTCCTCCGAACATTCCGTGCAGGGCGTCGTCCACAAGGCTATTTATGAATCCCTCGGCGCCGCCTGGAAAATGAGCACCCTTCCCGAATCGGGGGAGGAAGCAACCGTCCGCGTGTACGTCGAGCGCGACGAGGCAAGCATTCTCCTTGACCTTTCGGGCATGCCCCTCCATCGCCGGGGTTACCGCACGGCAGGCGGCGAGGCTCCGATCCGCGAAACCCTCGCGGCCGTCTTGCTCCAGCTCATGAACTGGCGGAGGAAAACCCCGCTCCATGACGCTTTTTGCGGCTCGGGCACCATCCCGATCGAAGCGGTCCTCTATGCACACAACATCGCCCCCGGTCTCGGCCGTCATTTTGCCCTTGAAACTCTCGTTCCCTTTATTGGAGAAGAAGCGCGCGCCATGATGGCCGGCGAGCGGCTCAAGGCTGCCAGGGCGATCCGGACAGACTGTCTCGTACGGGTAACCGGCAGCGATATCGATGCCAAGGTGCTCCTTTCGGCCCGGGGTAACGCCGAACGCGCGTGCGCAATTGCCGGAAAGGCGCTTCAGGACGCGGGAATCGACTCCCGCATCGTCAGGCCCGACTTTACCGAAGCTTCGTTCGAAGATCTCACCGCACCCTACGATTCGGGTCTTCTGATCTCGAATCCTCCCTGGGGAGAGCGTCTTGAGGACAAGGATTCCGCGCGCGTCCTGTATTCCTCGATGCACCGTATTTTCCGTGAATTTCCCGGATGGGAATGCGGCTTTATCACGAGCCACGGGGAATTCGAGGAAGCGATCGGCAAACGCGCCGACAAGAAGAAAAAGCTCAAAAGCGGCAACCTGGACACCTGCTTTTATATGTATGGAAAGGAGACCTAACCAGAATGGCGATAGTCGTCGAGCACGAGAAACGGCGTTTCGAGATTCTTGAAAAAGCCCTGGATGTCTTCATTGACGAGGGTTATGAGGATGCGACCTTCCAGAAGATCGCCGACCGGTGCGGGATTACCCGTACCACGCTCTATCTTTACTTCAAAAACAAGCGTGAAATCTTTACCTGGAGCATCAAGCAGCTCACCGACAGCATCGAAAAGGACCTCCGGGCTACCATGGCGATGGAAGACCTTACCCACGGAAGGCGGCTCGAGTCGGTCATGCATACGATTCTCGACCGCTGTGCCGAAAACCGCCGCCTCTTTAACGTCGTGCTTACCTACCTCCTGCAGGCGCAAAAGACCGGCAAGGATCCCGACCCCCGGGTCAAGCGGCGCACAATCCGCCTCCGGCACCTCCTTTCGCAAATTCTCATCGCAGGCAAAAATTCCGGCGAATTCCGCATTGTAAACGTCAAGGACGCGAACGATCTCTTCTATGGACTTATCGAATCGGCGATTTTCCGTATCGCGATACTCGACCACGGGAATGCGGATGACGTAAAGGACGCGATATCCCTCGCGGTTCGGGGGCTTGCCACTTCGACATAAGTATTGACTTTTGTCATAGAAAAGGTACAATGACGATATCTCTGATGATGACGTATTGACGGCAAATGTCAGAATGGAGGACCACTGTGCCCGTTTTTTTGTTTCCTGGACAAGGATCCCAGTTCACCGGTATGGGAATGGATCTCTATGAAGCCGATATCCCCGGCGTTCGCGAGCTCTTTGGCATCGCGAGCGATATTCTCGGGCGGGATATCCGCGATCTTCTTACCGCAGACGCGGACACCCTCAAACGAACCGATATCAGCCAGGTAGCCATTACCGTCGCATCCCTTGCGGCCGTTCGTGCCCTCAAGGCAAAGGGTATTACCCCCTCGGCGTGCGCGGGTTTCAGCCTCGGCGAATATCCTGCCCTTGCCGTTTCGGGCGTCATTTCCGAAGCGGACGCGATCCGGCTCACGATCGAGCGCGGACGCATCATGCAGGAAGTCGCCGACGGAATAACGGCCGAAGCCGTCCTTGCGGCTAAAAAAGCTGCCGGTGGCGCCGAGCTTGACGCCGATGCCCTTTCCGCGGCATGCCCCGGTATGGCGGCCGTTATGGGTCTTTCTCCCGAAAAAGTCGACGAGACGATTGCCTCCCTGGGCGGCGGATCGGCCGGCAAAATCAAACTCTACGGCGCAAATTATAACAGTCCCCTCCAGACCGTCGTCTCGGGAACAGCCGAGGCACTCGGCCTTGCCGAAGGCGCCTTCAAGGCTGCAGGTGCGCGCCGCGCGCTCAGGCTCAAGGTTGCCGGTCCCTTCCATTCGCCCCTGATGGCCGCCGCCGGCGAGCGCTTTTCGAAAACGCTCGACGCAGTCTCTTTCTCCGATCCCGCGATTCCGCTTTTCTCGAACGTAACCGGCGCACGCGTGGCCGGCGGCGCCGAGGCAAAACGGTGCGCCGTACTCCATATATCGAACCCCGTCCGCTGGACTGACGAAGAGGCGGCGATTGCTTCGCTTTTCGCATCCGAGGGCGCGGGTCTTACCCTCGTCGAGGTAGGACCGGGAAAGGTATTGAGCGGCCTCTGGGCCGATTCGAAGCTCGCGGGATCCGCGAAACCGTACGCCGACTGTCTTTCGGCGCCGGTCTGATTTGCTGAACTTATAACGGAGAAATACATGCTGCTGAAAGGAAAGACTGCGCTCGTTACGGGCGCAAGCCGCGGAATCGGTAAAGAAATCGCCCGCAGGTTTATAGAAGAAGGCGCCACTGTTTGGGGCCTTTCGACAAAGCCCTCCGAGGGCGCAAACGAGCTCAAGGCCTACGCCGCCGAGCGGGGTTCGGTCTATACCGAGCTCATCGCCGACATCGGAAGCGCCGAATCGGTGCAACCGGTGATCGCGGAGGCTGTCAAAGTTTCCGGTGGCTTTTCGATTCTCGTCAATAACGCCGGCATTACGCGGGACGGGCTTTCGTTCCGCATGAAGCTTGAGGACTTTGAATCGGTTCTCCGCGTGAACCTCACCGGTACCTTCCTCGTTACCCAGATCGTCTCGCAGGACATGATCCGTAAGAGGACCGGGTCGATCATCAACCTTTCGAGCATCGTCGGCCTTCACGGGCAGGGCGGCCAGGTGAACTACGCGGCGAGCAAGGCCGGCCTCATCGGCTACACGAAAGCCCTCGCGAAGGAAACCGCCGGACGCGGCGTGCGCGTAAACGCGATTGCGCCGGGATTCATCGTTACCGAGATGACCGACGTCATCCCGGAAGACGCAAAGAAAGCATGGCTTGAGACCATACCGATGAAGCGTGCGGGAAGCGCGACCGAAGTCGCGAATTCCGCGGTCTTCCTCGCGTCGGATCTGTCTGAATATATTACCGCGCAGGTTATCGGCGTGGACGGAGGAATGGGAGCATGAAAAGACGCGTTGTAGTGACAGGACTGGGGGCCGTAACCCCCATAGGAAATACCGTTGACGAGATGTGGCAGTCGATTCGCTCGGGCAAGAGCGGAGTCGCTCCCATCACCCTTTTTGATGCGAGTACCTTCAAGGTCAAGATCGCGGCCGAGGTGAAAAACTTCGAGACCTCTCCGTGGATCGACCGCAAAGAGGCACGCAAGATGGCGCGCTTTTGCCAGTTCGTCTCCGTTGCGGCCGCCCAGGCGATCGCGGATGCGGGCTACGACAAAGAAACCATATCGAAAGAAAAATCCGGCGTCATGATCGGTAACGGTATCGGCGGATTCGAGGTCATCGAGGCCTCCATGAAAAAATATTTCGAGTCCGGCAACGAGCGCATTCCGCCGCTTTCCATACCGATGCTCATCTCCAACGAGGGCGCGGGCAACATCAGCATGCTGTACGGGATTAACGGTGTTTCCTGGACGCTCGCGACCGCGTGCGCGTCGAGCTCCGACTCTCTCGGCACAGCTCTCGATCTCGTGCGCTCCGGGCGCCTCGACATTTGCGTCGCCGGCGGAACCGAAGCCGCGATCACCGGTTTCGGAATCGGAAGCTTCAATGTTCTCCAGACGCTCGCCACGAGCTTTAACGACACGCCCGAAAAGGCAAGCCGCCCGTTCGACCGCGACCGCGAGGGATTCATCATGGGTGAGGGAGCCGGAATCCTCATCCTCGAAGAGCTTGAGCACGCGAAGGCGCGCGGCGCGAAGATTTACGCAGAGCTTGCCGGATACGGCGGCTCGAGCGACGCGTATCACATCACGAGCCCGAACCCCGACGGCTCCGGCGGCGCGCTCGCGATCAAGCGGGCGCTCGAGGACGCGGGAATCAAACCCGAAGACGTGCAGTATTACAACGCGCACGGCACCTCGACTCCGATCAACGATCCCGCCGAGACCCAGATGATCAAGATCGCCTTCGGGGATCACGCGCACAAGATGAAGGTTTCGAGCACCAAGAGCATGACCGGTCACTGCGTCGGTGCTGCCGGTGCGATTGAGGCGATCATTTGCGTCAAGGCGATCGGCGACGGTTTTTATCCGCCGACGATCAACCTCGAAAACCCGGACGTCGAACACGGATGCGATCTCGATTACGTGCCGAACGTCGGCGTCGAGGGAAACATCGACTGCGCCGCTTCCGGATCCCTCGGGTTCGGCGGGCATAACGGCGTCGTCGTGATGAGGAAGTACAAGGCATGAGCGATATAAATCTTTCGGATCAGGCCGCTCGCGCGGCTTCCCGTGCGGACATGGAGAAGCTCCTCCCGCATCGGGACCCGTTTCTTTTTATCGATGCAATCGACGTTACGAATGAAGAAGAAATCGTTGCGCGGCACGTGTTCGCTCAAGACGAGTTTTTCTTCAAGGGTCACTTCCCCGAGTATCCGGTTGTGCCCGGCGTAATCCTTTGCGAGACGATGGCCCAGGCAGGCGGTGCGGGACTCGTCAAGCGCGGCGTCATGCCGACTGACGCGCTTTTCTTTTTCGCGTCGCTCGACAAGGTAAAGTTCCGCAACCAGGTTCGCCCGGGAGATGAAGTCAGGATCGTCGTGAAAAACCTCCGCGTTTCCGCGCGGATGATCAAGCAGTCGGGCGTCGCGTACGTCGGAGACAAGATAGCGGCGGAGGCGGAATGGATGTGCCTCGTCGGAAGCAAATAAGGAAATAATCATGATCGTGAAACCGATGATTCGAAGCAATATCTGTATCAACGCGCATCCGGCCGGCTGCGCGAAAGAAGTCGAAAACCAGATCGCCTACGTGCTCGGCAAGAACGCAGCGCGCGGCAGAAAGCCGGGAGCGGAAGTCTCCGGCGGCACGCACGCACGCGGCGCCGTCAAGGCAGTTCTCGTGCTTGGCTGCTCGACGGGCTACGGGCTCGCGAGCCGCATAACGGCGGCTTTCGGGTACGGAAGCGCGACGGTCGGCGTGTCCTACGAAAAGGAAGCGAGCGAGACCAAGAGCGGAACTCCCGGCTGGTACAACAACATGGCCTTCGACCGCGCCTCGGCGAAGGCGGGCCTCGCGTCCGTGACCATCAACGGCGACGCGTTCTCGGACGCCGTTCGCGCCGAGGTGATCGCCGCGGCGAAAAAACTCGGCGTTACTTTTGACGCCGTCATCTACAGTCTCGCGAGTCCCGTCAGGACCGACCCGGACACGGGCGTCCTCTATAAATCCGTACTCAAGCCCTTCGGCAAGCCATACTCCGGCATGACGGTCGATCCGCTTTCCGGCAAGCTCTCGATGATCAGCGCGGAACCCGCGAACGAGGACGAAGCCGCGCAAACCGTCAAGGTTATGGGCGGCGAGGACTGGGCGCGCTGGATTTCCCGGCTCACTGCCGCGGGCGTTCTTTCGAAGGGCTGCGCGACGGTCGCGTATTCCTACATCGGCCCCGATCTCTCCCACGCGATTTACCGCGACGGCACGATCGGCGGCGCGAAGAAGCATCTTGAAAAAACCGCGCGCGAACTCGACGCCTCGATGGGAAAATCAATCGGCGGCTCCGCGTTCGTTTCGGTCAACAAGGGTCTCGTCACGCGCTCAAGCGCCGTTATCCCGGTGATTCCCCTTTACCTCTCGGTCCTCTTCAAGGTCATGAAGGAGAAGGGCACGCATGAAGGCTGCATCGAGCAAATCGAGCGACTCTATGCCGAGCGGCTCTACGCGGGAAGCGCGGTGCCGGTCGACGCGGATCACCTTATCAGAATCGATGACTGGGAAATGGACGCCGGCGTGCAGAAGGAAGTCGACGCGCGGCTCGCCCGCGTGACCGAGGAAAACCTTCCCGAACTCGGGGATCTCGTCGGCTACAAGCACGACTTCCTCGCCGCGAACGGCTTTGACGTTGCGGGAATTGACTACGACGCGGATGTTCCGCGCATGGACGAAATATAACAGAGGGTCGCCCGTGTCGCGCATGCATTTGCGATCACGCGCGCCTTGTGATACTCAAACAGGAGAATAATGATGGACGAAAAGACGCTTCTTGCACTCTTTGACAAATTCGAAAAGTCGAGTGCGGTTGAGATGAAGCTTTCCGAAAGCGGAAACACCTTCGAGTTGCGCCGAAAGGAAGCATTTATCGCTTCCGCGCCCGCTCAGTTCGCGCAAAGCGCGCCTGCAGCTGCCTCTCCAGCCGCCCACACGGTTGCCGTGTCGGCCCATGAGCCGCCGCACACCGCGTCCCCGGCGCCGCACGCCGCCGCGGCTTCCAGCGGCAACGAGTACATCAAGAGCCCGATCGTCGGAACCTTTTACCGCGCGGCCTCTCCCGACGCTCCTCCTTTCAGCGAAGTCGGAAAGCGGATCGGCAAGGGACAGAAGCTCTGCATTATCGAAGCCATGAAGATGATGAACGCGCTTGAAGCGGAATTCGACTGCGAAATCGTCAAGCTCCTCGTCAATAACGGCGACATGGTAGAGTTTGATCAGCCGATATTCGAGGTGAAGCCGGTATGATCAAGCGGCTCATGATCGCCAATCGCGGTGAGATCGCGGTCAGGATCATCCGCACGTGCAAGGAGCTCGGCATCGAAACCGTCGCGGTCTATTCGACCGCCGACCGCGACGCCCTGCACGTCAAGATGGCCGACGTCGCCGTCTGCATAGGACCGGCGAAATCCGCGCAAAGCTACCTGTCCGTCGGCGCGCTCATCACGACCGCCGTGCGCACCGGCTGCGAGGCCGTTCATCCCGGGGTCGGCTTTCTTTCCGAAAACGCCAACTTTGCCCGCGAGGTCAAAAAAGCGGGACTCATCTGGATAGGACCCGACGCCGACGTCATCGACATGCTCGGAGACAAGGTTGTCGCCCGCGACACCGCGAAAAAATACGGACTGCCGATCACGCCCGGTTCTCCCGGTCCGATCGCCACAAAAGAAGAAGCCATTCCGGTCGCGCGCGCATGCGGCTACCCGGTAATCATCAAGGCTGCTTCCGGCGGCGGCGGCAAGGGAATGCGCATCGTCTGGAAGGACGAGGATCTCGAGGAAAACCTCAAGATCGCGTCGACCGAGGCGCTCGCGAACTTCGCGGACGGCACGGTCTTTATCGAGAAGTACCTCCAGAACCCCCGGCACGTCGAGCTTCAGGTTATCGCTGACGGAAAGGGCGGCGTCGCCATCATGGGCGAGCGCGACTGCTCCGTGCAGAAAAACCACCAGAAGCTCATCGAAGAAAGCCCTTCGCCGGGAGTAACTCCGGCGATGCGGAAAAAAATGAGCGACGGCGCGCGGAATCTTTTCGGCAGCCTCAAATATTGCGGCGCGGGAACGATCGAGTTTCTCGTCGCGGGCGAAGAATTCTTCTTTATGGAAGTAAACGCACGCATCCAGGTCGAGCATCCGGTAAGCGAATTCGTCACCGGTACCGATTTGATCCGCGAGCAGATCCTCGTTTGCATCGGCGAAAAAATGTCGATCGATCCCGAGAACGTCCGGCTTACGGGATGGTCGATCGAGGCGCGCATCAACGCGCTCGCTCCCGGCAAGGTCACCCGTCTCGACATCCCCGGCGGACCCTGCGTCCGCTTTGACAGCTTTCTCTATACCGGTGCCACCGTTTCGCCGCATTACGACTCGATGGTCGGCAAGCTCATCGTCTGGGACATCGACCGCGACCATGCGCTCGCCCGCCTCGTCAGGGCTCTCGACGAGCTCAAGATCGAAGGCGTTCCGGTGAATATCGACACGCAACGGAAAATCCTGACTAACCAGATTTTCCGGTCCGGCCAGTTTGGCACCGGACTATACGCCCAATTGGAGGAAACCCTTTGAGCGAAACCATCGCCTGCCCCGCCTGCAAGGCGGAAACCGATAGCACGACGCTCGCCGCGAACCTGAAGGTTTGCCCGGCGTGCCAATACCATTTTCGCATGGAGCCGTCCGAGCGCATCGCGTATCTCGCGGACAAGGACAGCTTTGCCGAGTTCTGCAAGAACATGCGGAGCCTGAACCCGATCGACATGGACGGCTATGACGAAAAGCTGAGCGAAGCTTCAAAGAAGTCGTCGATGTCGGACGCGGTCGTGACGGGAACCTGCTCGATCGAGGGCATCCCCGTCGTTCTCGCCGTGATGTCTTTCAGCTTCATGGGCGGCTCGATGGGCTCAGTCGTCGGCGAGAAAATCACCCGCGCCATCCTCAAGGGCGTCGAGCGCCGCTCCCCGGTAATCATTTACGCGACATCGGGCGGAGCGCGCATGCAGGAAGGAATTTTTTCCCTCATGCAAATGGCGAAGACCGCGTCCGCCGCGGCCGAACTCGACCGCGCGGGCGTGCCGCTCTTCCTCGTCCTCTGCGACCCGACCACGGGCGGCGTGACCGCGAGCTTCGCGATGCTCGGCGACGTAACGATCGCGGAGCCCAAGGCGCTCATCGGATTCGCCGGTCCCCGCGTTATCGAGGGCACGATCAAGCAGTCTCTCCCCGACGGATTCCAGCGCGCCGAGTTCCAGCAGGACAAGGGTTTCGTTGACCTCATTTCCCCGCGTTCCTCCCAGCGCGCGCTTTTCGTGAAGCTTCTCAAGGCTCACGGCTGCGCGTCCCGCGCGTCATACGGCGAGGGCTTGTCGGGGGCGATACAGTCGCCGCGTCAGGCGAGCGCGCAGAAAAACGGCGCCAGCCCGGGAGGGAAGTAATGGGTAACACAAAGAAAGTATCGCAGCGCATCGAGGAACTTGAAAAACTCGCGCTTGAAGCAGGAATCGACATATCCGATGAAATCCGGAAAATAACGGCGAAGGTGTCGGAGACTTCCGACTCGGCGAAGGCCTGGCAGCGCGTCGAGCTCGCCCGTAACCCCGACCGTCCGCGCGCGCTCGACATCATCGCGAACATCTGCGACGATTTTATCGAGCTTCACGGCGACCGCTATTTCGGGGACGACCCCGCGCTCATCGGCGGTATCGGTTTTATCAACGGTATTCCGGTTACGATCATCGGAAACCAGAAGGGCCGCAACCTCAGGGAAACCATGGCGCGAAACGGCGGCATGGCAAACCCCGAAGGATACCGAAAGGCGCTCAGGCTCGCGAAGCAGGCGGAAAAATTCCATCGGCCGATCATCACCCTTATCGACACGCAGGGCGCCTATCCCGGGCTCGGTGCGGAAGAGCGTGGAATCGGAGAGGCGATCGCGATGAACCTTCGCGAGTTCAGCCAGCTCAAAACCCCGGTCATCTGCATCATCATCGGTGAGGGCGGCTCCGGCGGAGCTCTCGGCATCGGCGTTGGCGACAAGATCTACATGCTCGAAAACGCCGTCTACTCGGTCATTTCCCCCGAAGGCTACGCGTCGATCCTGCTTCGCGACGCATCCCAGGCAAAGTATGCCGCAGGCATGATGAAGATCACGAGCGAGGACCTGCTCGGACTCAAGATATGCAACGGCATCATCAAGGAGCCCGTCGGCGGCGCGCACCTCGATCCCGTATCCTCGAGCGTTGCCATAAAGGAAACGATCGTACGCGATCTTGAAGATCTCATGCCGCGAAACCCGGCTGTACTCGTCAGGTACCGCAACCAGAAGATCAGGAAGTTCGGGCACTTTACCGAGGGTTAAACCCTCAGCTTAAACCCTCGGTTAATCCTGAGGGTTTAACCCCTGAAATTAACGGAATTCTAACAATCCTTTCACGCGATCGTAACGAGCGCCGGGTATATTTGCCTCATGAATACTTTTTCGGTACGGGACATGGATTTCTGGTACGGAAGTCACCATGCGCTCGAGAAAATCGAGATGGACATACAGGCGAACGCGATCACCGCGTTTATCGGGCCATCGGGCTGCGGAAAGTCAACGTTTCTCCGCACGCTTAATCGCATGAACGACACCATTCCCGCGACCCGCGTCGAGGGAAGCGTGCTCTACAAGGGCCTCGACATCTACTCGGCCTACGACGTGCTCGACCTGAGGGCGCAGGTAGGCATGGTGTTCCAAAACCGAATCCCTTCCCGATGAGCGTCTACGACAACGTCGCCTACGGGCCGCGCCTCCACGCGCGCGGCATGTCCCGTGCGGATCTCGACGCCCTGGTCGAGCAGAGTCTTCGGGACGCGGCGCTCTGGGATGAGGTAAAGGACCGCCTTTCCAAAAGCGCCCTTGGCCTTTCGGGCGGGCAGCAGCAGCGGCTTTGCATCGCGCGAACCCTCGCCGTAAAGCCCGAGGTGATCCTTCTCGACGAGCCGACAAGCGCGCTCGACCCGATCTCGACGGCGCATATCGAGGATCTCCTCTATACGCTCAAAGAGCGCTTTACGCTGATCATCGTGACGCACAACATGCAGCAAGCTTCGCGCATTTCCGACTATACCGCGTTCTTCATGATCAACGACGAGCGGTGCGGGTACCTCGTCGAAATGGGAAACACGCGCGACGTGTTTTATAACCCGAGGGACAAGAAAACCGAGGCGTATATCTCGGGACGGTTCGGCTGAAAAACGAAGGCGAAAAGGGGACGGCATGACCACCAGAACGCAATTTACCGACAAGCTCTCTGAGTACTACAGCAAGATCATGTACATGGGATCGCTCGTGGAGCGCTATATACTCGACGTTACCGACGCGTTTACCTCCGGGGATATCGAGGCCGCAAAAGCCCTGATCGAAACTGACCAGAAGATAGACGCCCTGCAAGTCGAGATCGAAACGGAAAGCGTGATGCTTCTCCTCCTTGAGGCGCCCGTCGCGCGCGACCTTCGCAAGATAGTCACGTCGATCAAGGTTGTCTCCGATCTCGAGCGGATTGGCGACTACGCCGCGCATCTCGCAAAACTGTGCGTAAAGGGTGACCCCGCGCTCTATCCCCGCTTTGTGCCGAGGATCGCTGCCATGGCGCGAAACGGCGCCGCGATGATCCGCGACTCGCTTACCGCGTACATCGAGGATGACCAGGAGCTCGCGACGAAAACCGCCGCGCGCGACGCCGAGATCGACGCGCAGAAAAAAGAAATCATCGCCGAGCTCATCATGCTCCATCCGAAGGGAGAGGCAGAGATGCGGCAGATATACCGGTACATCTCGATCAGCAAGGATCTTGAGCGCCTTGGCGATCACATCACGACGATTTGCGAGTGGGTGATTTTCACGGTGAAGGGAGAGCTCGTCGACTTGAACCGGATGCCGAAGCTAGGCGAGTGAGCCAGTCTTGACGCGCACGATAAAGCGCTCGTGTACGGGTTTGTCGGTACGGATGACGCAAGGGTGTCCGTGGCAAACCCACGCGCGCGCGCATCCCGTTTCGCCGTCGATGAGCGTGTACGACTCGTCGCGGATAGACGCGAGGTCGGGTCCCACGTATTCAAGCGGAATGCCCGCATCAATCTTGTTCATTGACACAAACTCAAAGTCACGGAAACCCGCTGGCGGCACGGAAGCGAGTGCCGCAGGCGCGGAAGCGAGTGTGGCATGCGTGGAAGCTGACGTGATTTCCGCCCCTATCGTTCCTGCAAGCGCATAGGGCGAACTCGTTTCGCCGACGGTCGTCTTGTTCGCGTCGTCTTTCGAAAAATAAAAACCGGTGGCGAACTCGCGGTGCGCGACGTTTGCGATCTCGGCGACAAAAGGAGCAGCCTCGGCTTCGGATATCCGGCCTTCAAGCGCGTCGAGCCTCTTGCGGTATGCGCGCGTGATGAGCGCGGTGTAGTAAAGGCTTTTCATGCGGCCCTCGATCTTGAGGGAATCGACGCCGGCTGCCTTCATCTCGGCGAGATGGTCGATCATGCACAGGTCTTTCGACGAGAAAAGCGCGGTAAAGCCGTCTTCCTCGATTATGGGAAAATATTCCCCCGGCCGCTCTTTTTCTTCAAGCACGCGGTAGTCCCAGCGGCACGAATGAGTGCAAAGCCCGCCGTTGGCGCTTCGTCCCGTCAGGTACGCGCTCATGAGACATCTCCCTGAATACGCGATGCACATTGCCCCGTGCGCAAAGCACTCGATCTCGAGATCGGGTGAGGCGTCCTTGATCTCGCGAATTTCGGCGAGGCTCGCTTCGCGGCCGAGCACGACGCGCTTGAAGCCCATGTCCCGGTACATCTTCGCCGCCTCGGCGTTTACGCAGTTTGCCTGCGTGCTCAAGTGGAGCGGCGTTCCGGGAAATTCTTTTTGCAGAAGGCGGACCATGCCGATGTCCTGGATGATAAAGGCGTCGATCGGGTATTTGCGAAAGTAATCGATTTCGGAAAGGAAGGCGCGGATGTCCGCGTTGTGGAACGAAATGTTAAGGGCGCAGAAAAGACGTTTCGGCGTGCCGCGCGCGGCATACTCGGCCTTAAGACTCGCGATCGCGTCGTGCTCTTCCGCGTGAAAGTTATCGGCCTTTACCCGGAGCGAAAAGCGTTTGAGCCCGATGTAGGCGGCGTCGGCTCCGTATTCCCAGGCATAGGTGAGTTTTTCGATATTCCCCGCAGGGGCGACGAGCTCCATTACCGGGCTTCACCGTCTGCAGACAGTGAATCGACGGTGTCTCCCTCGAACGTGCCGTCGCGAACCCAGGTACCGATTTTTTTTACGGCGAGGTGCGCTTGGGGCGTGAGCGAGTCGATTGCCTGGAAGAGGTGCCACATTCCCTCGTGTATGTCGAGGACAACCGGAGTGCCGGAATTCGCGGCCTTTTGGGCGAGCCGCTTTGCGTCGTCGACCAGGATTTCTTCCGAACCGCACTGGATAAAAATCGGGGGGAAGTCGCGGAAGTCTCCGTGAATGGGCGAAACGTTCGGGTTCGTCACGTTTGCCTCGGTCACGTAGAGGTTTGCCTGCGCCATGAGGCTTTCGCGGGTATTGATCGGGTCCTCGCTTTTGCGCGCAAGGAACGACCCTTCGTCGCACGCGAGATTAACCCACGGCGATATCGCGACCACCGCCTGAGGGAGCTTGACCGACCGCGAGCGGAGAAAGTGTATGAGTGAAATGACGAGGCCCGCGCCTGCGCCGTCGCCGGCGAAAAGCACGTCGCTCGCGGAGACTCCCTGATGGAGGAGCCATGCATAGGCGTTATAGAGGTCCTCAAGCGCAGTCGGGTAGGGGTACTCGGGCGCGAGGCGATATTCGGGGAGCAGGAGACGGCACGCGCTTTCGTGGGCAATGGAAGCGCACAGGTTTCGCGCGGAAAGGCGCGATCCCGAGGTAAAGCCGCCGCCATGGGCATAGAGGATGGTTCTTTTTCCGATCGCGAGCTCGGGTATTAAAAGGTCTGCCATGACCGGACCGACGTCTACTTCCTGTCGGTCGATATTGTTCGGGAGCATGACGGTTCCCAACAGGGCATCGTAGTTCGCCCGGGCGGTTTTGACGGGAATTCGGGGTCCGGGAACGGTCTTTTTGAAGAGCTTTCCGGCCTGATGAAGGGTTCTTGAGTCTATGGCCATAACGAAGGTGAGTATACCACAACGGGGAAGTGAGTGGAAGCATTTTACCGGAAACGGCCTGCTCTGGACGCGCTGTCGCGCCAGGGCAGGCTTTTTAGTATTCAGAGAGGAAATATACCGAAAGCATGGTGACCAGACGGGCGATTTCCCCGCTATCAGGCGCTGAAGCCTTTGGCGTTGCAAGGTACTCTTTTGCCTGCTCCATCATCCAGGCGAAAATGCCGAGCGGCTGATCGACTCGCCAGAGCATGTCCCGCTCGTACCCTTCCCCGAAGATATCGGCAAAAAGCCGCTCGGAGAACGCGACGGTCTCGCGGAGCGCGTCGACGTTCCGGTCTTCCTCAAGCGCCGTGCGGACCTTCTCGATCACGTCGATCTTGAGCTTTGTCCTCTTCCGTTCGCGCGAGTACACTTCCTGCATGTTTTGCGAAAAGCGCGCGAGGAGCTTCTTTTGCCGTCCCTGCACGATGGTCGCGCTCCCGCTCACGTACTGATAGAACTCTCCTTCCTTGCCAAGAAGGTTTGCCATCGCGATCGCGTACTGCTTGCGGCTGCGGGTGTTTGGCGCGCGGAAAATATTCGGAAAAATTTCCCAGGCCGCTTCGAAGATGCCGAGCCGTGCGGCGGCGGCGGAGCTGATCTGCCGCATCCGGTCGCTCTGGCTTTCGCGGAGAAAGTTCATTACCTGCTTGATCGATTCCTCGTCACCGATGTCGGCGAGCGCTTCGAGGCATGCCTTCTGAAGCTCGCCTTCCGAACCCCGGAGGCAAGCGACGAGCGCGCTGACGGCCTTGCGGTCGCCGATTTTTCCGAGAGCGCGCGCCGCCTGCGTGCGGATGTCACATTCAGGGTCGAGGAGACGGAGGATGAGCGCGTCGACGGATTCGGGTGACGGAATTCTCCCGAGTGCGCGCGCCGCTTCTTCCTGCACGGTGGAGTCGGGATCATCAAGCTTTTCGATGATGTCGCGGAGCGGAAGCTTGCCCGAGCCCGAGCCGAATTTCCTGAGGATCTCGGCGTTCGAAATCGCCGACTGCGAGCGGCCGAGCGTGTCGAGCCGCTGAAAGGTACGGATGATCTGGGGATTCGCGATCTGGCTGATCACAAAGCCGAAGGGCCGTTCGGAACCCTCGCGCACGCGGCCAATGAGGAAGGCGCAAAGGGCGCACAGCACGATCGAAAGGAGCTGTACTACGTGGAAGTTCGTGAACGCGAAGGGACCGACCGTCAGGCTGAAGGTACGGAGCGCGTCGGAAAGAAGACCGCCGACGAGCGAGCCGGGCGCGGACACGAGGCCGACGATGGCGAGATACCAGGCGACGTACGAGACGCGGTTTTTGACCGGCGAGAGCGAAAGCATCATCTGGTACGATCCTTCCCAGAACGCGGGCGCGAGGATACCGCACACGACCGAGATGAGCGGGAGGACGATAAAGTAATTACCCGGCGTGAGGAAAAGGTACCCGATCCACCCGGCGACAAGAAGCGTGCCGAAGATGACGACGGGCTTGCGGCCCCAGCGGTCCATCACCGCGCCCCAGAACGGGGCGACGAGAACCCACAGCGTCTGGCTGATGATCTGCATGATTCCGAGCCAGGTGTTCGGCGCGCCGATTTTTGCGGGGTTGACGACGTACGGTGACTGAAAGGGGCTGACGAGGTTCATCGAAAAGGTCGCGAGCCCGATAGCCACGGCGTACTTGACGAAGTCACGGTTCCTGAGCGGCTCGAACGCGGTGTCGGCGTCGAAGTCTGCCTTTACGTCCGGCAGCACCTCGGGAGTGACCATCTGGCTGAGGATGTCGAGGAGTCCGGCGACGGCGCCGACGGAAATGATCACGCCGAAAACGATGAGCGCCTTGTCCTTCGGGAAAAGGTCGAGCATGGTGCTCGCGACGAAAAACCAGGCGATGTTGACGATCTGGATGATGGAAGAGCGGCGCATGAAAAAGCTTCCGCGCATCTGTTCGGGAAAAAGATCCGCGACCCAGCCCCACCAGCAGGCGCTCGTCGCGTTCGCGAAGCACCAGGATATTCCCATCGCGACGATGATAACGATGATTCCGCGCTCGTTCGAACCGCCCCGCGCGACGTAGAAGGCGACGAAGGCGATGATAGCCGTGAGCGAGCGGTGCACGATATGACCGACCATGAAGATCGGCTTGAGCCGTCCGATCCAGCCGTAGAGAAAGATGCCGAGGATCTGGAAAACGGCCGCGGCCTGGATTATCGAAACAAGGAGGCCGAGCTGGCCCGCGGTCGCGCCGAGATAGTTCTGGAAAAAGACGTTGAAGATCGGCTGGATCGAGCAGACGAGCTGCCAGACCACCGATGAGGCGCCCGAAAAGATGCTGATCCGCATGGCTCTGACGAGCTGGGCCTGGGTTAATTGTTTCGACATACAACTTAATTTTTAACATTTCGGGAGGGAAAAAGAAAGGGGCGGTACGCCAAAACCGGCGTCCGCCCCGGGTCATACGGAGTTTATCCGATGGTTATATTCTTTCAAAGCCTGAATCAAGAGCAAGGAAATCGTCCGTGTAGGTGAGGTCATAGGTGTATGGATCGGTTCCGGAAAAATGGATCTTGCCATTCGAGATGTCGTAGGAAGTATAGGTATCGGGTTCGGTACCGTTCTCGTCATCGCCTAACACCCAGCTGTCGTTCTGAGGATAATAGTAATTCATGACTGCGTCATTCTCGCCGATGACAAGCTCGTATTTTTCGATACCACCAATGTCGTTTTCCACGGATACCCATGTACCCTTGATGCCGGTTCCCGTTCCCTGCCTCCTGAAAACCCCCAGGAATAGCTTTCCGCCTTTTTTCGCGGCATAGCTATAACTTTCACGTGTTTCCGTTTTCCATGTGACATTTGAGAGGTCGGTGACAATCGCAGAATTATTGTCATAGGTCTGGGTCACGAAAAAGGTAACCGTACCGTCTGCAGCGACGCTGACCGTCCCTTTTTCGGCAAAACAGTTATCGATGCTAACGTTAAACTTGGCGGCTGACGAATATTCTTCCGTTACGAAGCGCAAAAAGGTTCCGTCCGCGTTGATCGTCAATCTCGTTGTGTCCGTTTCGTCCATAGTACCGGCACTCGCTTTGGCCGAATTATTCGAATAGAGGAAAACGTGTTTCCACGTTCCCGTGATGTCGATGAGCGTTGGTGTTGCCGTGTCATCCTTTTGTCCAGTCGCCGGTGGTGTTGCCGGTGTTACCGGTGTTACGGGGGTTGCCGGTGTAGTGGTCTCCGGGGTGTCGGATGGCGTTACCGCCGGATCGTCCGAACTTCCCGATCCCGTCGAGCAGGCTGCAAAGAGCGTGATTGCGGCGATGAACGCCATAAGCGTTAATCCATAAAATCCTGACTTTTTCACTGTGAACTCCTTTTTTCAATTTACATTGTTACTATGTATATCATGGCTTTTGGGCGAAATCAAGAAAAAGAAAGGGGCGGTACGCCAAAACCGGCGTCCGCCCCAGGTTATACAGAAAACGCCCGACGTGCCCCGTCAGAAGACGGGCACACGAGCGGTTGCTATCCACGAGAGATTATTGCTTTGTCCACCCGTTTGTCGCGAACACGAGCACGTTCCCCGCGGCGAAAAAAGCTTGAACTCCATTATACTGGGTGATCGTGTAGGTTCCATCGCCCTTATCGGTAATGACCTTGCTCTCCGTGTGCACAGGATCGCTGAATGTTCCCGTATTGCTGGTATAAGTAGATACGTTTTCCGTCGTACCGGAAAATTCCAGCTTCGTTTTTATATAAATGCTGCTCTTTACGCCATCTTCATCGTATTCGCTACTGATATATACATGAGACCACGTTCCGTCGATTCCGTTCCCGGTTCCCTCGCGCCGGTACGTCCACAGGTAGAACTTGCCGTCGATTAAGGTGAGCTCATCCTCGATTTCACTGGCCGTCGCCGATTCAACCGGTTCCCACACAACGGCGGAGAGATTGGTCGTCTGGGAGTTGCTGTCGTAAAACGTCGCGTCGATCGTTTTCTTGTATCGCCCATTCGTAAGCGTTAACGTGCCTTTCTCTCCGCTTGATTCGTCATACGGTGCGCAGACGGTCATCTCGTAATGGCGATTATACACGAGGGTGTACGATCCGTTCGCAGCGATCGTGTACGTGTCGACGGAGGTAACAACTCCCGCCGATTCGGTCGTGTCGTTGTCACCGTCTTTGTCATTTGTATCCGTTAGTTCCGATTGTTCGGTCATTTTCCATGTCCCGACGAGATCGGAAAGAGTTGGCTTCTCGATAACCGTATTTGCAGGCGTCGTCGGCGTAGTGGGTGTTACCGGCGTAGTTGTCATCGGCGCGGTAGTCGCCGGCGTAGTGGTCTCCGTAGTATTGGTCGTCATTACCGTCGGATCATCCGAGCTTCCCGATCCCGTTGAGCAGGCGGCAAGGAGTATGGCAGACACGACGAGAGCTGAAAGCGCAGCCCCATACAAGACAGTCTTTTTCATAAAAAATCTCCGCAGCTGAAATATGTCGGTTGATTAATTGTATCATATGTTCGCGCGAATCCGAAGAATAAAAAAAACCGCGGGAAAGCCTGAGGTGGCCGCCCGCGGTTTTGTGTAACGTGTGTTTTATTGCTCTATCAGAAAATCTTCCTCGACCCCGGTTTCACCGCGGGCGTTTTTCCTTCCTTGCAGAGCTCGCAGTCGGTTGCGTCCCAGAGGACGGCGGGCTGCCGAAGCGCGGCGAAGAGCGGCCACGGGAAGGGATCTGCCGCGTCCGCGGGTCTGCGATCGACGACGCAAATGGAGGCGACCACGACGCCACCGAGCGCAGCTATCTGCTCGGCGGTTTCGAGCGTGGACTTGCCGGTGGTAACCACGTCTTCGGCGATGATGATTTTTTCACCGGGCTTGATTTCGAATCCGCGGCGAAGCGCCATGACGCCGTCGTCGTTCCGTTCGGTAAAGAACGCGGGTTTCCCCAACTGACGGCCAAGCTCGTACGCGACGACGATGCCGCCCATCGCGGGCCCGATCACCGAGTCGACCGCGAGTCGTCCGGCCTTGATCTCGGCCTCGATCTTCGCGGTAACGCCCGAGATAACCTCGGCTGCGCGGTCCGGATACTGCAGGAGCCGCGCGCACTGAAAATACTGCGACGAATGCTTTCCCGACGAAAGCAGAAAATGACCGGTGAGCATGGCCCGGCACTCGGAAAGGATCGAAACGACGTCAGACATGAGAACCTCCGGCGGTTTATACGCCCGCCTTGCGTAAGTTGCGCGTATTATTTCATGTAAAGGGGGAGCGGGGCAAGTTCCCCGCGGGGCGTGCGGGGCGGGACTTCATGGACGAGAATCGGCGCTTGTGTTCGACTTCGTCCTGGGCAAGACACTCTCCGCCGAATCGTCCATGTCGCCGGCCGCCCAGCACGCCCCGCGTGAACGTTGCTCTCCAATATAAAGGGTGAATTCTCGCGGCTCCCCCTGCGCCCGGGCTTCCCCGGCCAGGAGGCCGGGGCGATCCCGGGCTACCCCCACGTCAGGAAAATTGGGCAAGTTCCCGCGGGGCGTGCGGGGCGGGACTTCATGGACGAGAGTCGGCGTCGGGATTCGACTTCGTCCTGGGCAGCCAACACGCCGCCGAATCGTCCGTGTCGCTGTCCCGGCTCCCGCTTCCGGGCATTGTCCCTTCCCCTGTAATAAGGGTTTGAACTTACGGTTCCCCCTGCGCAAGGGTGTTCAGCGCCAGGTGACGCGCGCGGCTTTGCGGTCGGGAAGGCGGAGAAAGCGCTCGCCGGGAAGGCCGACCATGAGGACGGCGTAGACGGTGTGGCTTTCCGGGATTCCCGCGAGGCTTTTGACGAGGCTTTGCGCGTTCATCGCGGTGCCCGAAAAGCAGGTTGCGAGGCCGAGGGCTTGCGCGGCGTAGTCGAAGGCAGTCGCCGCGATTACGCCGTCGCCCTGGAAAAGCGATGCCGCAGGATCACCGTGCGCGATGACGAGCGCGCTCGCTCCCCAGAATACCGCGTCTTCATCTTTTCGCGCGTATTTGTAGCGCGCTTCGAGCGCGGGATTCTCCCGGAGCTTGGCGGTGAAACCGAGTCCCGCTTCTTGTATCCGTTCTTGTCCCTCGAGCACCGTCCATTCACTCCCTTGCGCGTTTTTCGCGGACGCCGCGTAGCGCGCGGCATCGATCGCCCGCTCGATGAGCTTTCGGGGTGCGGGCGTTTCCGCAAATGAGCGGTAGCTTCGCCTTTCCATGATAAGGGCAAGCGCCGGATTGTCCGCGGGGATCTCGCTTTTTTGGCCGGAAGCTTCGGCGCCCAGATCCTGTGCGCTGACGGTGACGGCTTCGGCGGGGCAGACGGCCGCGCAATGGCCGCATGCCATGCACGCGATCGCGTCATCCCGAAATGCGGGAAAGCCTTCGGCATCGATTCCGATGATCCTGAACGGGCACGCTTTGGCGCACGTGCCGCACGCGATGCAGTGTTCTCTATTAAAGAGCGGTTGATTCATGAAAGACTCCTTTTGTTGTCGTTCCAAAACGAATAACTGGAACAAACGTTCCAGAAAAGCACAAATAAAAACGGACGATACAACGCAAACAGGTAAAAAGACGAAAGCAGGCAAATCAGACGGTGAGCGAGGCGAGAAACCCCGAGACCATGTCGTCCATCACTTCCCGCGGACGGCCCATCCGCGCGGCGACGTTGAGTCCCCAGATGAGGCCGAGAAAAAGGGCGGCCCATTCCTTTGCGCTCGCGCGGCTCGGGATTGAGCCCGAAGCGAGGGCTCGGGTAAAACCGCCCAGGATGTCTTCCTCGGATCGGCGGGTCAGGCTGAGGACGAGGGAGCGGAGTTCGTCGTCGGCGGTCTTGAGGCTCGCGGAAATCGCGGTAAGGTAGCACCCTGCGGGCTTTCCTTCCGGGTTTGCGAGAGCATCGACCCGGGCGCGAAGGTATTGCGCGAGAGAGTCGGGAAGGCGTTCGGGATTCGCGAAGGCAGCCTGGCGCGCCGCGGTTGACCGGGATGCGTACGCCGAGACGGTGCGGAGAAAGAGGCTTCGTTTGTCGGCAAAGGTGCCGTAAAGGCTTGAGCGGCTCAATCCCGTGGCGGTGAGGATGTCCGCCATCGACGAGCCGTCGTAGCCGAGTTCCCAGAATACCTGCATTGCCTTGGCGACGACCGCGTCTTCGTCAAATTCTTTCGTTCTTCCCATACATGCGAGTATCGCATATCTGGAATGAATGTTCCAGTAAAAATGAGTACTTTTAACGATTTGTATGCGAAGAGGGGTTGGCGTGACATTTTTGGCCCCCGGGAGGCAGGTGTTGTGTGACGGAATGGAGCGCCAAAAATGTGGCGCCTAAGGGGAGACTTCCCCTTTCAAACGTATCCAGGTGAGTTCGTTTTTGTTCGCGGAGAGGTGGACGATGCGGCTGCCCGGGATGCGGGCGAAGGCTCGGGTTGTGTCGTGGTCGGCGGTGCCCTGCATTTTGATCGTGCAGATAAAGTTGCCGCACAGGCCCGATTCAAGCCATTTTTCGACCCATTCGAGGAGGCGGGGCGGATAGCAGATGACGTCCGAGCACACCCAGTCCTGGGGGCCGAAGTCTTCGGGTTTGAGGGTAAAGGCGTCGTGTTTGCGGAAGGAGATGTTTGGTTTGACCATGAGGTCGTCCCGGAGGGGGGAACGGTCGATGGCGGTGACCGTCGAGCCGAGGCGGTCAAAGACCCAGGTCCATCCGCCGGGGCAGGCGCCTGCGTCGATAACGCGCGAGGTGGGGCCGGGAAGGGGAGCGAGGTATGAGGGTTGTTCTGTTTCCCCGCGAACGCCGGCAAGATAGTCCGCCCAGGCGAGGGCTTCGTACATTTTGAGGTATGCCCGGCTCGGCGGGTTTTCGTGATCTTCGACAAAGCGGATTTCGCCTGCGGGAAGGGGGCTTGCGGTGACGGCGGAGGCAAAAAGGGTGTGGTCGTCGAGGAGACTCCACATTCCCATGGGGCTCCGCGGGATGTGATACGGGAATTCGCGCGGTTTGTCGTTTATATATGGAAGCTTTTCCTTGATCAGCTCCGCGCGGCGAAAGGCGGCGACGGGAAAGTGTGCCCAGTTTCGCTGGATAGCGCGGAGTATGTCCGCCGCTTCCTTGATGCTCGCAAATTCGGCGATAAATGGCTTTTCGAGGATGTTTCGCTGCCAAAAGGGGCGTTCGGTCAGGCCGGGAAGCGGCTTTTCGTCGTACACGAGGTCTCCCCAGACGGAAACACCCTTGCCCGGACGGGAAGGGTCGATGGAAAGCTCGTCAAAAAGGTTTTGCTGGAAGTCTCGGACTGCGAGGTATGCGGCGCCGGGAAGCTCTTTCACATGTAAGCTTCCTGGTATTCTTCGTTTACTTCAAGTTCGGCGAGGATTTCGACGTAGCGGAGGAAACGGCAGATACCGGGGCAATGGAGCACCCCAAACCCGATTTCGACGGCGTCGCCCACGTGGCGAACCCACTGGGGCATGACGGTAAGGTTGAACTCGCCGATTCCTGAACGGAGCGCGGGAACGACGGTCAGGGTATATTCCCGGTCGATGTCGATTTCGCCTACATGCGAAAAACGCACCTTGCATCCGGTTTTGCTTACGTCTTCCAGAAATCCGGGAAGCCTGCACAATTCGTCGATTCTGGCGCGCGCAAAGTCGCGGAAACGCGGGGTCAGCCTGTTGTCGATACTCATATAGAACCGTAGAATCCGCTTTTTCGGGGCCTTTGTCAATAACGGGATGTTGGGATATACTAAAAGTACGAAATGATGAAAAGGATACGCGGTATGCGACAGGTGATTTCCCCGTCGGCCTTGGCCGAAAAAACGGTTGCCCGGGTAGCGGTGCTGGCTTCCGCAGTAATTCTTTTGGCGGGTTGCAGTCTCTTTCAGTCAAAGCAACTGTATGACGACGTGTATTACACGGCGAATTTCATCGAGGGCATCCAGTTTGACCGCTTTGTCGGCGCCGATAACCCGGCCCCTTCAACCTACGTAACGGGCCAGTGGGATCTTTCGTATCGCTATCTCGACTGGGATGGCTACGACTACATTAACCTTACCAACAGCGGAAACACAGCGGCGGACTTTGGTACGGGAGACGGGCTCGCGTCCAGCGCTCCCGTGTACCGGCTTGAGGTCGTCAACTTGATTGACGGGGGAAACTTCGAGACTGGGGTCGAGAATTGGACCGGAACGGGCACGACCGCGCATTGGACGTCTACCGTGCCGCTTTTCGGGACGGGTTGCGCGAAGGTTGATCTTGCACCTTTGCAAAGCCAAACCTATTCTTCGATGGCGCTTGCAGGATTTTCGGGTTTTACTTCGGCGGCTACCTATAACCTGTTCTTTCGATATTTGTTAAAGACTGACACTGCCTCCGTTCTCGTTGACGGTGATTCGGCAATTACTCTCGAGCCGACAGGTGAAGGAGTTAAGGGCTACGCGAAGTACACGCTGAATAACGGCTCTACAGGCGCGCCTGTGTTTACCTTCAAGCCAATAGATGAAAAGAGCATTCTTTCTGAATTGTACGTGGACAATTTCCGCGTTGGCAGAAGCGGCAACATGGAGCTCCGGCTCTATCTCGCGATCAGCGACTCGACCCCGGCGCTCGAGTCGGGAACTTACTCGTTCAGCGTGTGGGTGTGTACCGACCCGCTTGCGACGACGGTTCAAACTCCATATCCCGTCGACGCCTTCGTCGTCAAAATGGCCGCATGCGCGGGAACGATAAATCTTTCGACAACTTCCGCGACCTACGCGGCGGCCGACGGATGGCAAAAGCTCACCGCGACGCTCAAGCCCGGGGCTCTGGCATTCGTCGAAGACTCGCTCGATCCCGTTCTTTCGCTCGTTCTTGACTTTAACCAGACCCGGCCGGGAAGCGTGTTGCTTGCCCAGCCCGAGCTCCGGTTTTATCCCGACGGGATCTGAATCACTAATCCTTTACGACCAGTACCTTCCTGATTTCATCCATGTCGGGCCCGACCACGCGGATAAAGTAGATTCCGCGCGCGACGGGGTTCCCCGCGCCGTTCGTTCCATCCCAGTAATACGAATACGTTCCGCCACCCTTGCGTCCGCGCTCGAGCACCTTGACGATGTTGCCGTCGAGCGTGAAGACCTGGATGACGACGTTACCGGCTTTCGGAACTTCAACCTGCACGATGGTCTTTTCCCGCTTGTTCGAGTCGATTACGTTATTGAGGATCGTCACTCCTCCTCGCTGGTGGCGGGTTTCCGCGACGACGAAACTCCAGGGAGCGAGCGAGGTAATGTCGTTCTGATCCGTGAGCCGTGCGCAGAAGAGTCCTTCGTACTGCATAACGAGCTCGACTTTCGAGCCGGGAACGATTTCCGAATCCGACTCGGGGATGAGGAAGTTGCGGAAGAGGCGCGCCGAGTCGGTGATGACAGTCGGGCTCAAGTTTCGCGCTTCCTGGTTACCCGAGAGGTTGAATCCCGGAAGAACCGAGGGGAGCCAGAGTGCGAGGGACGAGCCGGTTGCGTCGTTGAACGATTTCGGCATTGTGTCGGCGCTCGGGCTTACGTCGTAATAAAGTGCGAGTGAATCCGGTGCCGTCGGGAGGTTGATCCACGTGGCGATCGTGATGTCTTTGTCGAGGAGTCGACCCGTGCCGTCAAAGCTTTCGGATCGAAGCGCTCCCTTCTGGCCGCCGAGGAGCCCGGGCTCGTTGACGCCGTCCGATCCATAAAGAATTTCGGTGAGACCGATGCCGATGTCGGTAAGGCGATGCGTGTCGCCCACGACTGCGTAGTTACCCATCGCGTCGACGAAGTACGAAGTCTCGCTTGGCAGCGTGGTTACCGGGTCTATGATGATGTTGCCCGTTCCCCTGATCACAATCGAGCTCGATGCGTTGACGAGATCCGTGGCCCTAACCTTCGAGCCGAGGTGATAGAGGAACGCGCGGTTGTTCGCGGACTTTGACTCGGGCGTTCCGGAAAGCGCGACCTCGGTGCCGCCGAGCGTGACGGTGAGTCCGGGAGCGAGTTCGGAGAGATTCGTATACTCGATCGACTTCGAGAAAAGAACGTACAGATCATTCCGGTTCGCGCCCGCGAGAGAGAACGTGATGCGCGGCGCGGTGCGGTCGACGCACGTGATCTTCGAGAAGTAGGGCATGATGTTGCCTGCGAGATCCGTGATGTATCCTGTGTTTGCAGGAGAGTCGGTGTTGTACGAGACCTTTATCGTGCTGCCGGCGATCTGGCGACCGCTGGGGGTGGCGGGGAGCCAATAGAGGCGGAAGTACGGGTCGCCCGCAACGTTCTGGTTGCTCAGTGGCGCGAGAAGCTTGGTGCTTACGTTCGTGCTGAACGTGGCAGGCTGCACCGTCATGAGCGCATCATTATAGAATACGCGGAACCCGCCGATCGCCATATCGAGCGAGCATTCGCGGATTCCACCTGATGTCGGCACCCATGCGTTCGTGGGCGAATTCTCGGATCTCGATCCGCCGAACGATTCCGGGGCCGCAGCCGATGTTTGCAAAAGGGTTGTCTTCGAGAGGTCAGTCGATAGGTACCAGCCTTTTTTCGAAAGCCAGGCGTAGGTATCGGTTGAAAGGTTGTAATTGACCGGGTTATCGAAAAAGTGCATCTCGATGCGGTCGATGACACCACCCGACGCGTCGGGAACTGCTTCATATGCGGTGATCGGGTCGCCCCAGGCATCCGTGCTCGTACGGAGAGCTACAGGCACGGGACCTTTCGTGTCCCAGGGGCCGTAGAACACTGCGGGCGTTCCTGTGAGGGTTGGGTCAGTGGTTGAGACCGAAACATCAGCGCGGGGATATCCCAATATATTAAAGGGAGCGAGCGCATTGTTTGCGGCTGACCGGTCGTCGATTGCGAGTAATGTCGCGGAGTTGGTGACCGCTCCCGTAGGAGTGGTTGCCGATTCAATGTAGCCAGGCCAGTACCACTGATAGCCCGTAGCACCGAGCCCTGACGCCAGTAGCGCGTGTCCCGCGATCGATACGCGGAGGCGGCAATCTCGCTGGATGTATGATGTCGGGGCGGTTCCGTCGAGCGAGAAGGTTCGATAGAGCGCGTGGCAGGTTGTGCTCGGTCCCCCCGAGGTCGCACCGTAGGCTTTTTCGCCCGCCGTGACCGTTCCTGCCGCGATGGTTCCGAGTCCTGCGATGTCGATGCCGCTACCCGATACGGTGATCGCTCCGGCTCCGGGGGTTGCTAGGATGTTGACATCGCTTGGCAGGACGCCCGGAATATCAACCGGTTCCGACCAGCGGAACTCGATGAAGTTATGCGCGTCGAACTGGAGCTGCGCCGCGTCGTTATCGGCAGCGGTATGGGCTTCCTGCCCGGTCATCACGCTGACGAGGACGGGGGCGCAGTGGTCGGTGGTAGCGGTGTAGGCGAGCGCCGTGTTAGCGCCGTAATTGGCGCACATCGTCTTGCCGTCGGCCGCGTAGAAGAGTCCTTCGAGGAATGAAAGGTCGGGTACCGTTGTCCGGTGCGCGGCTGCGGTCGCCCCTCGTCCGCGGTCGGTGCTGTCCGCGTTTCCGGCAGCAGGGACACCTGCGATGATTGCAGTACTTGTCCCCATCGCGTCGGTGTTCCAACGACCGCCTGCTGTTTTGATGTAGAAGTCCAAGACGTCGCCGTCAGTATCTTCGAGGGTGTCATTGCAATTGGGGTCTTTATATACTTCGGCGAAAAGGAGTGAACCTGCATTGAACCAGGCCCCTCCCAGACGTACGGAAGTCGGTGCGGTTGCGTGGTAAATCGCCTCGTGTATTTCGCCATGTGAGTTTTCAATCAGCATGTTGAAGGTAACGTGGATTACGTCATCGTAGACGGTCTCGACCGTACTGATCAACGGTCTTACCGCTTGCCAGTTACCCAATCCCGTGGTCGTGACGCCTTGAGCTGCGCCGCCCGCGAGGTAGCCGCCCGTGGGATTGACCGTGATCCCGGTTCCATTCATGTAGAACGCGACGGCATAGGGGATTCCCCACTGGTTTGCCGTCGCCGAATCGCCGTAGTGGAAAGTCGGGTGGGATGACGCGTTTGAGGGAGTGGTAAGCGTGCATGTTCCCGTAGAGGTCACGCCGTTATCGTAGAAGTTTCCGCTAACCGTGATCGCCGATGTCGAGAATGCAAACTGTGCGGACTGAGGGGTCGTTACAAGCGTGGTAAAAATACGCAAACCTGTGTTATAAACGCATCCCGCCGGGGTATATAGGGGATCTGACGGAAAGTAATACGCGAATCGCGTGTCGTCGGTGGTAATATTGAGCCCGTTGTCTCCCTCGTCCCATTCATGGTCATCCGCGTTATAGCCGCTTCCGAACGCCGCAAGATTCCGCGCGTCGAACTGGGATGCACCCAGGGATAGCGTTCCGTTGTAGAAGATGAGATCGCGGCATGAGAAAGCGCATCCAATCGTGAGGGTGTGCCACGCGTGGTCGAGGTAGAGATCGGTGTTCGTAGTATTGAGGGTGATGGTGCCCGCTGACGCGGTCCAGGTGCCGTCTTCTCCGCTCACGTACCGTACTCCGCCGCTCGCCGCCGTCCATAGCTGGTCGTCGCCCGATTTGTAATGTCCGCCATTTGCGGCCGTTGAGTGAAGTGTAATTCCTGCGATTCCCGTTGCCCTCGCGGTAACGGTATTCGTGACACCATTTTGTATGAGGTTTCCGATCCCGTGCAGATCGATTGCGCTGCTGTCTATGGAGAGCGACGATAACGCTGTCGTCGCGCCGATCGCGGCTGATACTGTCACTGGTTGTCTGACCGCTGTTCCTGCATCGAGTATCAGCGTTTGAGCGCCGTTAATCGTCGAGGTACATGAAATGGCCTTATTGGTCGTGCTTACTGTGAGACTTCCATTTACCAGGGTGACGGGCGCGTTCAATTGCACCGTTCCCGCCGCCGCACCATTTGCCTGGACGGTGGTCCCTAAGGCGTTATCAAATCGAATCGAACCCGCAGTCGTGACATCGACCGCGGTCGCCCCGCTCGTCGTGACGTTCCCCTGGAAAGTCGTCGTTCCGTTTCCCGCAGATTGCGTGAGGCTGAGCGCGTTGATCGTGCTCTGGAATCGTGTTGTATCCGCCGAGACGACGGTAATCGCGCCGAGCGCTGTTACCGATCCGACAGCACCCGAAATATCAATATCGCCTGCGGTTCCCGCGGTGAGGTCAAGTGTTTGTGCGCTCGTATTCGAGATGGCTCCGATCGTGATGTTTCCGCCCGTTCCCGAGTTTACCGTGTCTATCGCGGCAGTGCCCCCAAGCGAAAGCGAGGCAAGGTTTACCGGGGTGTTAGTCGTCGCAATCGTCCCTGAAAGGTCCGTGTCGCCTGCCGTGTGCGTCACGCCAAGGGGAAAGGAGAATCCGCTTGCGATCGTGAGCGTTCCCGTATTATCAAAGGTCGTAGCGGCGCCGCCGGTGATTGCTCCGCCCCCGCCGAATCTGACGTTGTATCCTTGGTTTGCCGTGTTGAGAGTCCCGATACTTGCGTTCCCCTGGAAATCTACGGTCCGGCTGCTCGCCGTATCGGTCAGAGTAACGATATTCGCCGCTGTCGTGCCCGTAACAGTAATTCCGCCCGATTGCTGTATTTGGAATGTTCCGATATTGGCGCCAATCTGGCCGATGGTTCCCGCTATAGCCGTATCCGCGACGTTGATCGTGAGATCGGCTGAACTCGCTAGCCCATCAATGGCGCTCGCCGTTATCGTGTTTGCGCTTCCGGCTCCGATCGTTAGGGTCTCTCCTGCCGTGATGCTTGCATTCGAAAGCGAGATGTTTCCGGATGAGGATCCGCCGATCGTGGCAGTGTCCGTGACCGTTGTGAGCGTTCCGGTGAGCGAGATTGCGCCGGCTGTCGCTTGGATGTTTCCTGCGATGTTTTTCGCCGAAGGCCGCGTTGCGGCTCCTGTGGAAAGTCCGTTCGCGAAGGAAATGGTATCCGAGCTGTCATTTCCGAGAGTCAGCGTTCCTCCGTTATTAAAATTGACAGCTCCGCCGGAAATGGTTCCGCCGCCGTTAAACTCTACATTATATAGGCCCGCCGCGTTGTTCACGGTCATGCCTGCCGCGGTGACCGCGCCCGAAAACGCGATCGTTCCCGCGCTTGCGATGGTATTTGAGAATACTACGGATCCGACGGGGCTTCCTCCTGTACCGACGGTACCAGAGAAGGTTAATCCCCCGGATCCGACATGGGTAATGGATAGTGTTCCAACATTAATCCCGATTCCTGCGATCGTGGAAACTGTTGTCGCGGAAGTGTTAAAGAACACGGAAGCTCCCGCAACGCTACCCGCAATGGTGCCTGTCGTTACCGGGCTCGCTGCGTTGTTGCCGAGGGTAAGCGTCGCTCCGGCATCAATGAAAACAGCGGCTAGTGTGATTGATCCCGTGGCGCTTCCGCCGATCCGGGAATTAGCCGTTATTGTCGTCGAGTTGCCACCCAGATTTATGGCAGCCGTTCCGGTAGTTGCCTGGACAATTGCTGCAATGTTTTTATTAGTCGGCGCGGTCGCGGTGACTCCGTTTGTGAAAGTGAGCGTGTCGGTTCCCGATCCGTCGTCGCCAAGGGTGAGGGTGCCTGTGTTGTTGAATGTGACGCCTCCCGCACGGGTGAAATTAGCTGTTGTTGATAAAATGTTGATCGCATAATTTCCGGTACCAGTCTGGAAATCGTTTACCGAAACGTCTTCACCGTCGGAGAATGTCACCGATCCGCCGGTTTTCGCGGTTATGATGAGAGCGTCGAGCGCTGTTGTCGTTCCCACTCTTCCTGTAATGGTAGTCGTACTTCCGCCGTTCGTTATGGTAAGTCTGTCAGTGGCGCCCGTTGAATCTATTTCCGCGAGCGCGATCGTTCCGGGACAGTCGATAGTCGCGGATCCGGATACGTCGGTTCGAAGATTGGTAAAGTCAAGGTTTCCGGATGGGACGCTGATAGTGCCCGTAATATTCTTTATAGGGTCCGTCGCGGTAACTCCCCCCGAGAACGTGAATCCGCTCGAGATCGTGAGCGTTCCCGTGTTGGCAAACGTAACGGCCTGGGTCGAGGATCCTCCCAGTCCGAGCGTTATATTGTAAGTGTTTGGTCCCGTGACCAACCATATGTTTGTGACTTGTAGGGGGTTGGTGAAGTCGACGAGCAAAGCTGCGTTATGATTTCCAATGGTTAAATTGTAGAGTATCTGGTTGTTGAGGTTAATGCTCTGGCTTACGGTGTTTCCGTCGAGCGTTACCGTACTGCCGTTTGCGGTGAACGAGCCAAATGTCACGTCTGCCGCAAAAGTGATGCCTAAGCCGAAGGCGGGCAAGAGAGTTCCGCCTCCAGTAAAATCTCCGTTAAAGTCCATCGAAGTTCCGCCCGAAATCGTCCCTGCGTTCGTCGCGGTTCCGCCGACGGAAAGTGTCGAGACGAGCGAGAGTATCTGCCCCGCATCGACGGTGAGCGCGCCGTTGACGATGAGCGCGTTGTTGACAGTAATCGTGTCAGGTCCGGCATTTGTGGTCACCGCGACGCTACCGAACGTATTGCCTCCTGTCGTGAAAGCCTGAGCTCCGGTCCCGTCGAGCGTGAGCGCGACGTTTGTTCCGCTCATCACTGTCGAGAACGTAGCATTGCCGGTTATATTGAGCGCGACCGGGCTGGAAGTCGCCAGTGTCCCGATGTTGCAATCTCCGTTCACGTCAATCGTGCCGCCCGAGGCGTTCCAGGTCTGTCCTGATGCGGCAACGGATGCAGCGGTGATGTTATGGATCCCGGAAGTGAAGGGTCCAGCCGTGATGGTCAGTAATTCAAAGACGAGGTCCGTTGCTGCCGTCTTCGTGGTCGCTCCCACAGCGTTTATTGTGACCGATCCAAGCGAAACTGGTACCAAGCGGTTGTCGGTTATATTTCCTGCGGCGCTACCCGATCCCCCGAGCGTGAGCGTATGAGGATTTGGATTTGTGAAGGAGCCTGAATTTTGAACCGTGAAATTGTGCATGACGAGTATGTTTCCATTACAGGTAAACGCTCCGCCAATTGTGAGGTCGTAGAATTCGTCATTGCCAGTCGAGGATGAGCCGAATGATCCGTTTGCAATAACCGCACCTGTGCCCGTCGTGACGAACGCGATCGCTCCTCCGACGAAAGTCGAGTTGAAGGTAAGCGAGTTGGTACCGAGGGCAAGTGTGACGGGACTCGCTCCGGTAAGCGTTACCGCGCTTGAAAAGGTGGTGCTCGCGTTGATCGTCACGTTGTTGCCGAGATTTATTCCGGTTGACGCTGAGAGGAATCCTGCGATGCCGAATGTCGGCGTGCCAGCGCTCGATAGGGTGAGGCTTCCGGCAGTGACGTCAAAATGGTCCCCTGCGTCGTTGCAGAGCGTGATCGCGCTGGCGCCGGTAAAGTCCGCCGTCGCGCAATTGGTGGTCTGACCCGCGTTTGCGTTGAATGTCGCGCTCGCGGAACCCGAGACGACGAGATTTCCCGTGATTGCGAGGCCCGGGCCGGCGCTGAAGGATCCCGCCGAGACGGTAAGATTCTGGAATGCGGTGCCCCATGAAGTCGGCGTCATTCCCGCGCCGTAATACTCAACGGTGCTTGATCCCCCGTTCGATTTCGTTCCACCGATCGTTTGCGATCCCGATATCATGACGGTGCCGTTGTTCGCAAATGGGCCGGCGACATTCATCTGGCGCGTGTTGAGATCGAACGTCGCTCCCGGATAGACCGTTATCGATGTCGTCGTCGTCGTCGCGCTCGCCGACCAATTTCCGCTGTAAATCTCAAGCACGTTGTAGGCGGTAAGGGTTACCGGAATAGTCCCTGTAACGGTCGAATAGCGGAATATGCCTCCCGTTGAGTCAGTTTTATTTATGATTCCCGAGTCGTTTATCTCGATTATTCCGTTGTTGTCGAGCGTCCCGTTAACCGTTATCGACGTTGTTCCCAGGGTAAGGTGCCCCGCCCCTGCGATCGTGAGGTTTTGATATGTCGTACCCCATCCCGATGAAGCTGTTGCCGCGGCGTCCGTGTACGTGACCGTGCTCATCGCGCCGTTCGTGATTGTCGGGATACCGACGATTTGTCCCGAGGCTCCGGCGAGAGAGACGCTCCCGTTGTTCGTGAGCGAGGTTACCGTGACGCTCTGAGCGGCGAAATCGACGGTTCCCGTGATTGTTATGGACGCGACGTCGATGGCGGCGTCCGCGAGTGGAGTGAATGTGCCCGCGGGAGCGGGTATCGTGACTGTGTCACCCGGTATCGGCGCGACGCCCGTGTCCCAGTTTCCGCCGTCAGTCCATACATTACTCACGTATCCGAGCCAGGTCGGCTGGGTTGTCGTTCCCGATGCGAGTATCCAACCGCAGCCACTCGTCGCTACCCGCGTTGTCGTAGGGATACTTTCGTACGCGGTATAGGTGAATCCGGTGATATGCATGGTATTCATCTCAACGCTGAGATATTGCCCGCTTGTTTGGGCTGAAGGAAGCGCTACCGATCCTGCGCCGTTTACAGAAAGCCTGCTCAAGGTGCCCGATCCAGTGAGCGTGAGATTGTTACTCACGGTGACGCCGCTATTCACGGTGAGCGTTTTTCCTCCCTGTCCCGCGCAGGTGAGGTCATAAAATGTCGTCGTCCCCGAAATGACGCTCGTTGTCGTCGGCATAAAGTTCACGGCATGCGAGTTTGCCGAGAATGTGCCGCCCGCCGAATTGTTGAAATTTCCGGTGAGCGTTATATCGCTTCCGAGTGTGACGTTCGCCGATGCTCCAAGCGTTAGCGACCCGATCGTTCCCGTCGGGGCGAACGATCCGACGGTTCCGTCGAGCTCGAGCGTGCCCCCGCTTTGCGAGAAATTCGCCGGGGTGAATCCGGACCCGACCGTGATCGTTCCGGCTCCCCCTGTCAACGTCCCCGCGCCAGAGACTGATCCAGTAACGGAGACCGTGTTCGCGCCATTCTGAAAAACACCTCCAGTAAGAACGAGATTTCCTCCGATCGCAAGATTTCCCGCCGCGGAGATGGTGCCGGCAACATCGATTTCGACGTTGCGGTATCCGTTGAGGTCGGGAAGGCTGACGCAGGTTCCTGAGTACTGGAACGTGCCGTTTGCGGGATCGGATCGTGAGATCGTGCCGGTACTGTCGATAACGATGAGGTTGTTATTAGTGAGCGCCGTGTTTACGGTTAGCGTCGAGGTGCCAACCGTCAATGACGCGGCGGCGCCTATTATAAGTGTGTTTGCGCTAAAATTGTTCGTCTGTACCCGTGCACCGTTCGTGATATCAAGTATGTTGTATCCGCTGAGCGTCGGGATCGAAGTCGTCGCTATCGCCGAATACTGGAACGTACCGCCCGAACTGTCTGACTTGTTGATCGTTCCGGCACCGTTCACGACGATTGTGCCATTGTTTTCGAGCGTTCCTGCGACGGTGACGTTTGTCCCTCCCAGCGAGAGAATCGCTCCCGGATCGACGGTGAGATTCCGGTAATTCGAGCCCCATGCAGTGGGAACTGCAGCCGCTCCCGTGTATACGATGGTACTCGATAGTCCGCTTGTATGCGTGCCGCTAATCTGTCCCGCAGTGCCATCGAGTGAGATTGTGCCGTTGTTGGTTACGGAAGTTGTGACTGCGAGTCCTTGTGTGCCGAGAGTAAGCGTTGCTCCGGAATCGATAACGAGCGTTCCCGTCTCGGCCCCGGCCGCGGTGATGACGGGGTAATTTGCCGGATTGGCGATTTGCGGTATCGTTGCGTTGTGTGTATTGTCTGGCATTCCGTTTGTCCAGTTAGCGGCGACATTCCACGCATTTCCGCCGGATCCACCGATCCACGCTGTATCAGAGGCATTCTGGATAAATTGTATCGAGCCGATCGCAATCGGAGTAGTTGCTCCCGGGATGGTCACGGTCAAGGTTGCTCCGTGGCCTGCGGCAACCGAGGCTGGTAGTATAAAATTGAAGCTGAACGATGAAGCGGTTGTAGTAACGGTTCCCGAAGCGTCGTTTATTGAGGTTGAGGGGGTTGTTACACCGGTAATTGCATAGCTTTCGCCGCCCGTTGGCGTACCGACATCGATAATATAAGAGAATACGGTAGAGGTGAAAGTTCCTCCGAGTGTTACGATAACTGTTTGTCCGGCGGCAATAGCTCCTGCTGTATTGAGTGTGTAGGTATTCGCGCCGTTTTGTACCAGAACGTTATCGAATTGAACGAGTGAGCCTGACCCCATTCCGTTGGGGAATGCTGCCGTGCAAGTTCCGTCCCCCGAGAAATAATTGACGACATAATCCAGATACGCCAGGTTCGTGACTGTGAATACGACGCCGTTTGTCATTGTCGTGTACGTACTATTTGTATCAGATGCGTCAAAGCTGGTAGTCGTGAATGCTCCGGTTCCATTGATCGTAACCGAAGCGTTCGGCGTTGTGTATGCATACAGGGTCATATCGGCCAGAAGGGTATGGCCGTTAAGGTTGATCGTGACGCCATTTGATTCGAAGTCGAGGTTATTGTTGGGATCCCAATTATCTCCCGTTACGGTGAGATTTGCGCCAAGGTTAAACGTAGCACCCGCGGTAATCTTAATTGCTGTAACCGTAATTGGCGTTGATGTCGTAATCGTCGCCGCCGTATTTATCGTAACGGTGTCACTGGATCCTGGAATGACGCCTCCGCTCCAGTTTGCGGTATTCTCCCAGACACCAGCCGCCCCGCCTGTCCACGTATATGCCGCCCCCCACGCTCCCATGCCACCCGAAAGCGCCAAAAACATCACCGCCGTGAGTATATATTTCGATAGTATGAGTTTTTTCATGTAGTGGAACTCCTGATTTTAATTGTACTCCCCTCTCCACGAATTTCAAAACATTTATATCGTAGAAAATGGTTTCCCTTATCATTAATGTCGGCAGATGTAAGCGAAAAATTTACCGGATGGAGGAGTGCTTGTCGTGGATTTTCTTACCTGTTTTGTGTTTGTATACCTACCGGTATGTATACAAAATACCCGAACCCACCGACCGGCAGGTACACTAAAAACCTTGAGCTCTACCTACCGGTAGGTATACCAAAGCCCCTTCACTATACCTACCGGTAGGTATAGAGTAATTACTTAAAAAAACTCACTCCACAAATGCATCTATCTCTCCGCTCTTTTTTTTCCCGCCCGCGTTTTCCACCCGGATCATCACTTCGTTCGGGAGGCATGCGTTCCACGCTCCCGGACGGCTGATCGCGTGTGCGGCGACGCAGGTTTGGTTGGGGCAGGGTGACGAGACGATTCGGGCTTGTTTTGCGCGGATTTCGACGGTCGTGTCCCCGAGCGGGCCTGTAATTTGCACGGTCAGGTCGGAGTCGAGGTCGTAGAGCCAGCGGCCCGCGGGCGATTCAATGACGAGGCGCGGTTTTTCCCCGCGGTTCCCGTAAATCGCGAAGCCTGAAAAAACCGTGAGGCCGAGGATTACCGCGACGATGAAAAGATCAAGCACCCTAACCCCGCCGGGGAGACCCCTTGTTGACCGTCGTTTGGTTCGCGCGTCGCTGGTTTGTTGCGTGTCGTCCTGCGGGGCATCGGTCTCGTCATGGGCTCTGGTCTTCATGCCTGATTCTTGAAAATCTTGCTTCCGGGGGCGACCGACTCGACTATCCAGGTGTTTCCGCCGATCGTGCTCCCTTTGCCGATAACGGTTTCGCCGCCGAGGATCGTCGATCCTGCGTAAATCGTTACGTCGTCCTCGATTGTCGGGTGCCGCTTTTTGTCGGCCATGTTCTTCCGGACGCTCAAGGCGCCGAGGGTGACGCCCTGGTATATTTTGACGTTTTTGCCGATCTGGGCTGTTTCCCCGATTACGACGCCGGTTCCGTGGTCGATAAAGCAGCCTTCGCCGATGGTGGCGCCGGGGTGGATGTCGATGCCTGTCCTTCCGTGCACGTATTCGCTCATGATTCTCGGGATGACGGGCACGCCTTTGACATAGAGAAAGTGCGCGATCCGGTGGACGAGCAGGGCTTCGAGTCCGGGGTACGAGAGGATGATTTCCTCGACGCTCCGTGCGGCGGGGTCGCCGTCGAGGGCGGCTTTTGCGTCGCCAAAGGCGAGCCGGCGGAATTCGGGGATTTCGTCGATGAGCGCGAGGACGATTTGCTCTGAGTATTTGTAGCAGCCCGAGCCGTCGCGGTTGCTCATCATGCAGATGTATTTGATCGCCTTGAGCACTTCGTTCGTCAGGCTCCGGACGATCCGGTGGAGCCGCTCTCCGGTGACAAAGCGGAGCGTGTCGCGGTCAAGGGCGCTGTCCTCGCGGAAGCCGGGGAAGACGACGTTTTCGATGTCGTTAAGGGCAGCGACGACGCTTTCGCGGTTCGGGAAGTTTTGGCAGTCGGTCAGGTTGATGCCGCCGGTCGTTTCGTAGCTCGTGAGGATTCGTTCGATCCGGTCGTCAAGGTTGCTCATGCTGGGCTCCTTTGCGTTCGTTGTGGGCGAGGGATCTTCGCGCAGTCATGCCGCGCGGACCCTTCGCGAAAAATGCGTGTATCGAAACCCCTTGCGCCATCGCAGCCTCGTACCCGAAGTTTATCTGCAGGTCGGGCCGGTCAAAGTCGAAGGGAGAGCGGTCATTGTCGACGAGTATCGAGGTCGTCGGGATGTTGTGCCGCGCGCTTTTGTGCGTGTAGACCGCGCAGTCAAACGAGCGGAGGATGACGTCTGCGGCGTTTTTTAGCTGCGAGCGGTCAAACTTGTCAAAACGGCCCAAGTACACGGCAAACACGTGGCGGATTCCGCTTTTTCGGGCTATCCACACGGGTGTGTTGTTCCGGAGGTAGCCGTCCGCGAGGAGCATTCCATCGCGCTCGAAGGGCGAAAAAATCCCGGGAAATGACGAGGACGCGCGAATTCCGTCAGCAATCGGTCCTTTGCTGAATACCACCTCGGCTCCCGTGTATAAGTCGGTTGCGTTGCAGGAAAACGGGATCGTCGTCTGCCCGAATTCCAGGCCATGGGTCAGTTCAAGGAGGAGCCGGTGCACTTTTTCCCCCGAATCGATGCCGTCGGCCGATATGAGGTTTCTCACTCCGTGGCCGATCTGGAAGACCTTGTTGAGCGGGCCCCGGGGCAGTGTCACGGCCGCGTCGCTCATAAAGTCGGTAATGTCGAATTTCGTCCCGAGAAAGCGGCGCATTTCGAAAGGTTTCATCCCCGAGGCATACAATCCCCCGACGATGGCTCCCATCGAGCAACCGGCGATCAGGGCCGGGGGAGGAACTTTGAGTTCTTCGAGCGCTTCGAGGACGCCAATATGCGCGAGTCCCCGGGCGCCTCCGCCCGAGAGTATCAATGCCCACTTCATGGGTAGAATATAGTGAGACTGCGGGGTTTTGACTATCGTTTTTCGGGAAAATATCCGTTCAGTGTCCATTTCTCCGCTTGACAAAGCCGATATGCTCCGCTATATTGGCCAAGCATCTGCAAGTCGCTGGTGCGCGCTTGTTTTTTGCTCCTATAGCTCAGTCGGTAGAGCGCAACCATGGTAAGGTTGAGGTCAACAGTTCGATTCTGTTTGGGAGCTTTATCATCCAAATATAAGGGGATCCGTCATGGCAAAGAAGAGTTCTGTTGAAATTATCGCTATGCAGTGCAGTGAGTGCAAGCGAAAGAATTATACAACGTCAAAAAATCGCAAAAACACCCAGGGTAAGCTCGAGCTTAACAAGTACTGCCCGTTTGACCGAAAGCACACCCTTCACAAGGAAACCAAGGTTAAATAAGCGCCAGTTACGTACGCTGGTAGGGAAGCCTTTCGGTTCCGCCGGAAGGCTTTAGGTGTAGATAGGGGTTGCGGTGAAAACCCGTAAAACCTTGTTGTATATGGAGTTTCCGCCACGTCGGAGACATTGCGTATGTATGTGTGGAGTTTTGCGGCTCGCCGCAAAACTCCAAGAGTTTCTGAAAAAGCCACGTCAGTGACTTTTTCAGAAACTCAGGTCAGTAGCTCTAATGGTAGAGCGTCGGTCTCCAAAACCGAATGTTGCGGGTTCGAGTCCTGCCTGACCTGCTATTAAAGGCGATTTTCGGAACTTGGGTTCCGGTTTGCCGGGAATGCGCGTTTTTCGCGCGTTTCGGTTCGAATCTGGTAAAAAGAGTGGGGACTGGCATGTCGAAGATCATCCAGTTTTTTAAGGAGTGCGTCGCAGAACTGCGTAAGGTCGTTTGGCCGACTCGCGACGACGTTATCTCTTCCGTCAAGGTAGTCGCGGTTTCCACGATTATCATTGCCGCAATCCTTGGCTTGCTCGATGCTGGTCTTGTGGCCGGCATGAACCTGTTGTTCTAGGCGTTATAGATGGCAAAGGGTTGGTACATTCTGCATACCTATTCAGGGTATGAGAATAAGATCGAAAGAACTATCCGTTCACTCATCGACACCGGGGATATATCCGCGAGTGTCGTTCTCGACATTAAGGTGCCGATTGAAGAAGTTGTTGAGGTTAAGGACGGAAAGAAGCGGAGTGTTACCAAAAAATTCCTCCCCGGCTATATCCTTATCGAAATGGAACTTCCCGATCTTGGCTGGAAGGCAACGTGCTCCGCGATCCGCAAGATCCAGGGCGTAACCGGTTTCGTCGGTACGCCGAGCGGCGTCAGGCCTCAGCCGATTTCCTCCGACGAGGCAAAGGCCATTCTCCAGAAGGCTGGCGAGATCAAGGGTGAAAAAGCCCCGCGCATGAAGCAGTCTTTCGCGATTGGCGAGTCGGTCAAGATTATCGACGGACCTTTCGATTCGTTTACCGGTACTATAGAAGAAGTCAACGCGGAAAAGAACAAGCTCCGCGTTATGGTTGGTATTTTCGGCCGCTCTACTCCGGTTGAAGTTGATCTATTACAGGTTGAAAAGATCTAGCTTGTAGGATGGAAGTTCCGCTTTTGGCGGAACTTTGCGTCTTTACATATGGGAGACGAAAAAAAACCTCACCGGTTTTTTTTCTTCGAGTTTCCGTCCCTTACGGGCCGAAAACTCGGAGCCGGAGTGTTACTCCGAACGTCGCTATCACCACATAGGAGAAAACCTTATGGCAAAGAAAAAGATCACTGCCCTCATCAAGCTGCAGTGCCCCGCCGGCAAAGCGACACCCGCTCCCCCCGTCGGTCCCGCGCTTGGTCCCCATGGTGTCAGTGCTCCGAAGTTCGTGCAGGAATTCAACGATCGCACGAAATCCATGGAAACCGGGCTCATCATTCCGGTTGTCATCACCGTCTACTCGGACAAAACTTACACGTTTATCCTGAAGACCCCGCCTGCCTCCGTTCTTATCAAGAAGGCATGCAATCTTCAGAAAGCTTCCGAGAACGCCAAGACCCACAAAGTCGCGACCCTTTCCAAGGCAAAGCTCGAGGAAATCGCGAAGATCAAGATGCCGGACGTTAACGCGAACGACATTGAGGCTGCGAAGAAAATCGTGGCGGGTACCGCACGCAGCATGGGCGTAGAGGTGGAGCGATAATATGAAACACGGAAAAAACTATCGCAACGCGCTTAAGAAATACGACTCGACCAAGTCATACGACCTTCCGAAGGCCGTTGGCCTCGTCAAGGAGCTCAAGTTCGCCAAGTTCGACGAAACCGTCGAAATCCACGTGAGCCTCAAGCTCGGCAAGAGCCAGTCCGTCCGCGACACCGTCGTTCTTCCCCATCAGTTCCGCGAGGAAAAGAAGGTCATGGTGTTTTGTAAGGAAGACCGCGTCAAGGAAGCCCTCGACGCTGGAGCTGCTTACGCCGGTGCTGACGAGTATATCGAAAAAGTAAAGGGCGGATGGCTCGAGTTCGATATCGCAGTCGCCACCCCGGACATGATGAAAGACGTCGGCCGCCTCGGTATGGTTCTCGGACGCAAGGGTCTTATGCCCAATCCGAAGACCGGTACCGTTACGAACGACATCAGCGCCGCAATTGCGGAGCTCAAGAAAGGCCGGACCGAGTTCCGCGCCGACAAGACCGGCGTTATCCACCTCGCAGTCGGAAAGGTATCCATGGATGCCCCGAAGATCGCCGAGAACGTTGAGGCTTTCCTCACCGAGATGATGCGCAAGAAGCCCTCCGACGCGAAGATGGACTTTGTCCAGTCCGTGTCGGTCAGCTCGACCATGGGTCCCGGCGTTTGGGTCGACTACAAGGTAGGAGAGTAATTATGGCAGTAAAAGCAAAGAAACTGCAGGCCGCCAAGACTGCCGGAATCGCCGACATCAAGGCACGGTTCGAGGCTGCCTCCGAATACATTTTCACCGAGTATCGCGGCCTTACCGTGGAGCAGATTACCAATCTCCGCCGCCAGCTCCGCGCGAAGGGATGCACCTACAAAGTCGTCAAGAACAACTTTGCCCGCATCGCTTTCGAGGAAATGAAAAAAGCTGACGTTTCCGGATATCTCGTCGGGCCGACCGCTGTCGCGCTCGCCGGGGAAGACGCAAACGCCATCGCGAAGATCCTTTTCGACTTCGCGAAGGAGACTCCCGCGCTTGTGATCAAGGGCGGACTCATCGATGGCGAGATCTATGACGCCAAGAAGATGGAAGCGTTCTCCAAGCTCCCCGGAAAGAAAGAGCTTATCTCCATGCTTATGTCCGCCATGCTCGGAAACACTTCCAAGCTCGCGCGCACTCTGCAGGCTGTCGCCGACAAAAAGGCTTCAGAAGCGTAAACGTAACATGGCCAGGCTTCAAGGGTTGCGAGACCGCAAGGTCGGATAACCCTACGCTGTCGTCCTGGGCATGAAAAAAGCCGGTTAAATCCGGCAGCAGTTCGTATGAACTGATTATATTCCGTAAGGAGAAGATAATATGGCAGCTTTAACAAATGATCAGATTCTGGATGCGATCGCGAGCATGACCGTGCTCGAGGTTTCCGAGCTCGTAAAGGCGATGGAAGAGAAGTTCGGCGTAACCGCCGCCGCTCCCGTTGCAGTGATGGCAGGTGGCGGAGCAGCCGCCGCTCCCGCCGAAGAGCAGACCGAGTTCACCGTAACCCTCAAGGGACTTTCCGCCGACGACAAGAAGATCGCCGTCATCAAGGAAGTTCGCACTGTTACCGGTCTCGGCCTCAAGGAAGCGAAAGACCTCGTCGAGGGAGCCCCCAAGACCCTCAAAGAGAACGTCTCCAAGGACGAAGCCGCAAAGATCAAGGACGCGATTACCGCCGCCGGTGGTATCGTCGAGGTTGCTTGATTTTGAGGCGCGATTCCGCCACTACGGTGGAATCGCCTACTCGCATTCTTAAATTTTTCCCAAAAGGTTCCTGTATGGAAACATGCAGGAGCCTTTTTGCAGTTTCCTGAGGATTTCGCGGCGATCCGCGGAATTCAACAGTTATTAAAGAAACGTTTACGTTTTTTGAATAACGAGAGTTTACCGTTTTTTTAGGGGGTATGGGATGTTCGCAAGGAACCAGGCGATCAACCGTCAGTATATCGGCAAAAATATCCGTAATTTCATGGATTTGCCCGACCTCATTGATATTCAGCTTTCGTCATATGAGAAATTTCTTCAGCGCGACAAGACCCGCGCTGAGTCTTCGTCGGAAGAAGTCGGACTCGAGGACGTTTTCCGCTCGACCTTCCCGATCGAAAGCCCGAACGGTGACATGCTTCTTGAGTATGAATTTTACGAGCTTGACGAGGGAAACATCAAGTTTTCCGAGCTTGAGTGCAAGCAGAAGGGACTTACCTTCGCGGTTCCCCTCAAGGCACGCATAAATCTGATATTCCAGCAGACCGGTGAAATCCGGCAGAAAGACATATACATGGGCGATATTCCGCTCATGACCGACCGCGGAACCTTCATCATCAACGGCGCAGAGCGTGTCGTTGTCTCGCAGATTCACCGTTCGCCGGGCGTCATTTTCAGCCACGAGAAGGGTATCTACTCGAGCCGCATCATTCCGTACCGCGGAAGCTGGCTTGAATTCGAGATTGACCAGAAGAAAGAACTCATCTACGCGAAGATCGACCGCAAGAAGCGCATTCTTGGAACCCTGTTCCTCCGCGCGCTCGGCTACGAGACCCGCGAGGACATCATCCGCTGCTTCTATAAAACCGGCACCGTCAAGGTTTCGGACGACCGCGCAGTGCGCGATAAGCTCATCGGCAAGGTGCTCGCGTCCGCCGTGTTCATCAAGGCTGAGGACGGAACCGACAAGAAGCTCTATCGCGCCGGCGAGAAGATGCATCCGCACAACGTCGACGAACTCGTGATGAACAAGGTGAAAGAGATCACCGTCATCGACTTCGAAGCCGAAGGTTCGCTCAATTCCCCGATGGTCATCAACTGCTTCGAGCGCGAAGAAATTCGCTATTCGGGCAAGGATGCCGAGGGCGACGAGCCGACCAAGGAAGACGCTCTTTCCGCGGTCTACTCGGTTCTTATGCCCGGAGAGCCGATCACCGTCGAGTCCGCCGAGAAAGACCTCGTTTCGATGTTCTTCTCGAACCGCCGCTACGACCTCGGTCGCGTCGGCCGCTACAAGCTCAACAAGAAATTCGACTACAATGATCCCGTTACCGAGTATACGCTCGTCAAGCCGGACATCATCTCGACGATGAAGTACCTCATCAAGGTATACGTTGGCGACGAGTCCATCGACGATATCGACCATCTCGGAAACCGCCGCGTCCGCTCGGTCGGCGAGCTCATGACCAACACCCTCAAGACCGCGTTCTCCCGCATGGAACGCATCGCGAAGGAGCGGATGAGTCTCAAGGAAACCGAGACGATCAAGCCGCAGGACCTTATTTCGATAAAGCCCGTTGTTGCTGCGATCAAGGAATTCTTTGGTTCGAGCCAGCTTTCCCAGTTCATGGACCAGGTCAACCCGCTCGCGGAGCTTACCCACAAGAGGCGCCTCAACGCCCTCGGACCGGGAGGTCTTTCCCGCGATCGCGCCGGCTTCGAAGTCCGCGACGTTCACTATACCCACTACGGCCGCATGTGCCCGATCGAAACTCCGGAAGGTCCGAACATCGGTCTTATCGTTTCGCTCGCGAACTATACCCGCGTCAACGACTACGGTTTCCTCGAAGCGCCGTACGTAAAGATCGAGAACGGCGCGACCACGCGCGAGATCGAGTATCTTTCCGCCATGGACGAGGACAAGTACTACATCGCGCAGGCGTCGACCGAAATCGACGAAAAGGGCCGGTTCACCACTGACCAGATTTCCTGCCGCAGACACGGCGACTATACGACCCGCGCTCCGAAGGAAGTCCAGTACATGGACGTCTCTCCGAAGCAGATCATATCCGTTTCCGCCTCGCTCATCCCGTTCCTCGAGCACGACGACGCAAACCGCGCGCTCATGGGTTCGAACATGCAGCGTCAGGCTGTCCCGCTCGTTTTCCCCGAACCGCCCCGCGTCGGAACCGGTATGGAAGGAAAGTGCGCGTACGACTCTGGCGTTCTCATCAAGGCAAAGCGTGCCGGTACCATTGAATACGTTGCGGCCGACAGAATCGTGATCAAGCCCGCGGGCGTCAAGGATGCTCACGACGAATATCCTCTGCTCAAGTACCAGCGGACCAACCAGGACACCTGCTATCACCAGCGGCCGGTAGTTCTCCCGGGCCAGAAGGTCGAGAAGGGCACACCGCTCGCCGACGGACCGGCAACCTATCACGGAGAACTCGCTCTTGGGCGCAACATCCTCGTCGGATTCGTTCCGTGGAATGGGTATAACTACGAAGACGCCATCCTGATCTCGCAGCGCGTGGTCAAGGAAGACATGTTCACTTCCATCCATATCAAGGAATTCGTCACGGAAGTCCGCGAGACCAAACTTGGTCCCGAGAAACTCACCCGCGACATCCCGAATACGAGCGAGAAGAGTCTCGACAATCTCGACGCCGAAGGTATCATCCGCATCGGTGCCAAGGTTCGCTCGGGCGACATCCTGATCGGAAAGGTCACGCCGAAAAGCGAGACCGAGACGACTCCGGAGTTCAAGCTCCTCAACTCGATATTCGGCGAGAAGGCCAAGGAAGTTCGCGATTCGTCCCTCCGTGTTCCGCACGGAGTCGAGGGTACGATCATCGACGTCCAGCGCCTCAAGCGGACCGAGGGCGACGACCTTAACCCCGGCGTCGACGAAGTCGTCAAGGTTCTTATCGCCACGAAGCGCAAGCTCCGCGAAGGTGACAAGATGGCCGGACGCCATGGTAACAAGGGTATCGTCGCGCGCATTCTTCCCGAAGAAGACATGCCGTACATGGACGATGGCACCCCGCTCGACATTTGTCTTAACCCGCTCGGTGTTCCGAGCCGAATGAATATCGGACAGATCATGGAGTCGGAACTTGGCCTCGCCGGCAAGTTCCTTGACCAGTGGTTCGAGTCCCCGGTTTTCCAGTCTCCCTCGAACGATCAGATCGAGGCGAAGCTCAAGGAAGCCGGATTCCCGACCAACTCGAAGGTTACCCTCCGCGACGGTCGCACCGGTCAGGCATTCGATAACCCGGTATTCGTCGGTGTCATCTACTTCATGAAGCTGCACCATCTTGTCGACGACAAGATGCACGCGCGCTCGACCGGACCGTACTCGCTCGTTACCCAGCAGCCGCTCGGTGGAAAGGCGCAGTTCGGTGGACAGAGACTCGGAGAAATGGAAGTGTGGGCGCTCGAGGCATATGGCGCGGCAAACACCCTCCAGGAACTCCTGACGATCAAGTCGGACGACATGAACGGACGCTCGAAGATATACGAATCCATCGTCAAGGGTGAGCCCTCGACGGCGGCCGGTATCCCCGAGGCCTTTAACGTCATGGTTCAGGAACTTCGCGGTCTCGCGCTCGACTTCACGATCTACGACGCAAAGGGAAAGCAGATTCCGCTTACTGAACGCGATGAGGAACTGATAGCGAAAGCGGGCTCGAATTTCTAGCGCGCTTCGCGCTTGGAAATTCCGGAGTTTACCTTCTTGCGAAGGTAAACTCCACGAACTTACGTGGTTTGTACTGATTAGCCTTTTTATAAAGGAAACGATATGAGAGAGATACAGGATTTCGACAGCCTAATGATAAAGCTTGCCTCACCGGAGACCATCCGCGCATGGTCCTACGGCGAGGTCAAGAAACCGGAAACGATCAATTACCGCACGCTGCGTCCGGAGAAGGACGGTCTTTTCTGCGAGCGCATTTTCGGTACCACGAAAGAGTGGGAATGCTATTGCGGCAAGTTCAAGTCCATACGCTATAAAGGCGTCATTTGCGATCGTTGCGGAGTAGAAGTAACGCACTTCAAGGTCCGACGCGAACGCATGGGTCATATCGAGCTCGCGGCTCCCGTTTCCCACATCTGGTATTACCGCTCCGTGCCGAGCCGCATGGGCCTTTTGCTTGATCTCCAGGTCGCGTCTCTCCGCTCGATTCTCTACTACGAGAAGTACATCGTCATCGATGCGGGCGATACCGATCTCAAGAAAAACCAGCTCCTCACCGAGGAAGAATACCACGAGGCGACCGAGCGCTACGGCGGCTCGTTTACCGCCGGTATGGGTGCCGAGGCGATCAAGACCCTCCTCGAGAACCTTAACCTCGACGAACTCGCTGCGGAACTCCGCGCGAAGATGATCGAGAAGGGCCCGAAGAGCGACAAGCGCCTGCTCAAGCGAATCGAGATCGTCGAGAATTTCCGCGCTTCGACCAACAAGCCGTCCTGGATGATCCTCGACGTAATTCCGGTCATTCCGCCGGAACTCCGTCCGATGGTCCAGCTCGACGGTGGCCGCTTTGCTACCTCCGACCTCAACGACCTCTATCGCCGCGTCATCAACAGAAATAACCGCCTCAAGAGGCTCATGAGCCTCAACGCGCCCGACATCATCATCCGCAACGAGAAGCGCATGCTTCAGGAAGCCGTCGACGCCCTGTTCGATAACTCGAAGCGCAAGCGCGTCATCAAGGGTGCCTCGAACCGGCCCCTCAAGTCGATTTCCGATATGCTCAAGGGAAAGCAGGGACGTTTCCGCCAGAACCTTCTCGGTAAGCGCGTTGACTATTCCGGACGCTCCGTAATCGTCGTCGGCCCCGAGCTCAAGCTCTGGCAGTGCGGTCTCCCGACCAAAATGGCCCTCGAGCTTTTCAAGCCCTTTATAATGAAGAAACTCGTCGACAAGGACGTGGTATACAACATCAAGAAGGCCAAGCTCCTCGTCGAGCAGGAGTCTCCCGAAGTGTTCGCGATCCTCGACGAAGTCGTCCGCGAGCACCCGGTCATGCTGAACCGCGCGCCGACCCTTCACCGCCTTGGTATCCAGGCTTTCGAGCCCGTACTTGTGGAAGGAAAGGCGATCAAGCTTCATCCGCTCGTTTGTAAGGCGTTCAACGCCGACTTCGACGGTGACCAGATGGCCGTACACGTTCCGCTCACGCAGGCTGCGCAGATGGAATGCTGGACCCTCATGCTCTCGAGCCGCAACCTCCTTGACCCCGCGAACGGAAAGACCATCGTCTATCCGTCGCAGGATATGGTTCTCGGCCTGTATTACCTGACCAAGATCAAACCGAACGGAAAGGGAACCGGTCACCGCTACACCGACTATAACGAAGCCATGATGGCGGCCGAATCCGGCGCCGTCGGTTGGCAGTCGCTCATCAAGGTCGAGTATCGCGGTCAGATAGTGGAAACCACCCCCGGTCGCCTCGTATTCAATGAGGAAATGCCCGACGGCGTTCCCTTTACGAACCTCTGCCTCGACGACAAGCAGATCCGAAAGCTCATCGAAAAGGTCCACAAAGAGAAGGGCCCGTGGCTCACCGTCCAGATGCTCGACAAGCTCAAGGCTACCGGTTACAAGTACGCCACCTTCTTCGGCGCCACCCTCGCGATGGACGATATCCTCGTTCCGCCCGAGAAGCCCGAGATGATCGACAAGGCGAACAAGGAAGTCGAGGCCATCCAGAAGCAGTATCAGCAGGGTCATATCACGCTCGACGAGCGCTATAACCGCGTCGTTGAGGTCTGGTCGAAGACGAACGAAGACCTGACCAACATAATGATGAAGACCATGGAAGGCGACAAAGACGGCTTCAACACCATCTTCATGATGGCGAACTCCGGTGCGCGCGGTAGCCGCAACCAGATTCGCCAGCTTGCCGGTATGCGCGGTCTTATGGCCAAGCCGAACGGCGACATCATCGAGCTTCCGATCCGGTCGAACTTCAAGGAAGGCCTGACCGTTATCGAGTTCTTCATCTCCACGAACGGTGCCCGTAAGGGTCTTTCCGATACCGCGCTCAAGACGGCCGACGCCGGTTACCTTACCCGTCGTCTCGTCGATATCGCGCAGGACGTCGTCGTTAATGATGAAGACTGCGGAACCATCAACGGTATCGAGTATGCAGCGGTCAAGGACGGAGACGAAATCGTCGAGGCTCTCAAGGACCGCATTGTCGGTCGCTATACCCTCGAGCGCGTCGTGCACCCGATCACGAAAGACGTCATCATCGACGTCAACGAATACATTACCGACGAACTCGCCGCGGAGATCGAGGCAGCCGGTGTCGAGAGCGTAAAGCTCCGCACCGTTCTTACCTGCGAATCCAAGCACGGCGTTTGCGTCAAGTGTTATGGACGCAACCTTGCGCACAACAAGATCATCGAGATCGGTGAAGCTGTCGGTATCATCGCCGCGCAGTCGATCGGTCAGCCGGGTACCCAGCTGACGATGCGTACGTTCCACGTCGGTGGTACGGCAACGAAGATCAGCGAAGAAAACCGCATCCTTCTCAAGTTCCCGACGATCATCAAGGATATCTACGGTACCCACGTCATGCTCGACAACGGAAACTGGCTCTTCACCAGAAAGGGCTCGATCGTCGTCAACAAAGTCATCCGCGAGTACGATATCGGACCGAAAGACAAGGTTCTCGTCGAGGACGGACACCGCATTCTCAAGGGCGAGTCGCTCTACGTGCGCGACGGCAAGGAAGTTACCGCTTCCGACATCGCATACGTCGCGCTTCGCGACAAGAAAGTGTACCTCGTCAGCCAGGACCAGAAGCTCGAGATCAGGAACGGTTCGGAAGTGATCATCAAGGTGGGCGATTATGTTGCCGCGCAGCAGACGATCGCGACCTTCGACCCCTTCTCGGAGCCGATAATCTCCGAATACAACGGTTACGTTCACTTCGAGGATATCATCCCCGGTTCAACCCTCAACGAGGAACTCGACGAGGAAACCGGCAAGATCGAAAAGCGCATCAGCGAGTTCCAGCTTGAGACCAAGCAGCCGCGCATCCTCGTTACCGACGAATCCGGTAACACGATCGGTTCATACTACCTGCCGGGAGGCTGTTATCTTCTCGTCGAAGACAAGGCATACCTCAAGGCCGGTCAGACCATCGCGAAGATGCTCAAGGAATCCGCGAAGACGAAGGATATCACCGGTGGTCTTCCCCGCGTTTCCGAACTCTTCGAAGCCAGAAAGCCGAAGTCGCCCGCCGTTCTCGCGCAGATTTCCGGAAGCGTTTCCTTCAAGGGAATCCTCAAGGGAAAACGCGTCCTGATCGTTCGCGATCAGTATGGTAAGGATTTCAAGCATCTTGTGCCCATGAGCAAGCGACTTCTCGTCCGCGACGGTGATACCGTTGAGGCCGGCGAACAGCTTTGCGACGGCGCCTTTAACCCGCACGACATCCTCGCGGTGTCCGGAGAAAATGCGCTCCAGAACTACCTTATGGACGAAATCCAGCAGGTGTACCGCCTCCAGGGCGTTTCGATCAACGACAAGCACATCGGCGTCATCGTTCGCCAGATGCTCCGCAAGGTCGAGATCGTCGCGGTCGGCGATACCCGCTTTATTTACGGCCAGCAGGTCGACAAATACAAGTTCCACGAGGAAAATAACCGGGTCATGAGCGAGGGTGGACAGCCCGCGATCGCGCGCCCGATGTTCCAGGGAATCACGAAGGCGTCGCTCAACATCGATTCCTTCATCTCGGCGGCATCCTTCCAGGAAACCACCCGTGTTCTCACGAACGCGGCAATCGCCGGAGCGACTGACTGCCTCCGCGGCCTGAAGGAAAACGTCGCGATCGGTCACCTGATCCCGGCGGGAACCGGAATCAAGACCTACCGGAACGTGAAGCTCTTTGACCATAACAATGCCGACCTTGATCTGCAGATGAACGAAATTCTCGAAAGACGGAAACTTGAAAAAGCGACCGAAACCATTGAGGACGACGCCGAATTCGAGCAGGACGACAACGATTAGTGGATTTGTGAAGAATCGGCCGTAAGGCAGATTCTCCAGGAGTTAGTGCTACGGACTGGAACGTAGTTCCTGCCCGTAGCCGGAACTCATTGACATTGGATGGCGGTGTCCGGTACTATGGAATCCGCGTATTATTGAAACAATCCGGGGTGCTGCCCGGATCAGATATAGGAGATAAGGCAGATGCCTACAATAAACCAGCTTATAAAGCAGGGTCGCAAGGCTGTCGAGAACCGGACCAAAAGCCCGGCTCTCCAGGCGTGCCCCCAGCGCCGCGGGGTTTGTACCCGCGTTATGACCGTTACCCCGAAGAAGCCGAACTCCGCACTCCGCAAGGTCGCGCGCGTTCGCCTTTCGAACGGTATCGAAGTCACCGCATATATCCCCGGTATCGGGCATAACCTCCAGGAACACTCCGTCGTTCTTATCCGCGGCGGACGCGTAAAAGACCTTCCTGGTGTTCGTTACCATATCATTCGCGGAACCAAGGATACGCTTGGTGTCGCGGACCGCAAGCGCAGTCGTTCCAAATACGGCGCCAAGCGGCCGAAAGCATAAGGAGAGGATAAAATGGGAAGAAAGAATAAGTCTATCGACCGGCCCGTTGCCCCCGATGCTAAATACCACAGCGTTATCGTCTCCAAATTCGTCAGTCGCATGATGCTCAGCGGACAGAAGGCAACCAGCGTCCGCATCATTTACGACGCGATGGACAAGATCAAGGCAAAAACCGATAAAGAGCCGCTCGAGGTTTTCCTCAAGGCACTCGATAACGTAAAGCCGATGGTCGAGGTAAAGAGCCGCCGCGTTGGTGGTGCAACCTACCAGGTACCGATCGAAATCCGCGAGACCCGCCGCGAAGCCCTTGGCATGCGCTGGATCATCAACGCTGCCCGTGGAAGAAGCGGTCACGAAATGTCCGAACGCCTTGCGTCCGAACTCGTTGACGCGTTCAACAACACCGGTTCCGCATACAAGAAGAAAGAAGATACCCACAAGATGGCAGATGCCAACAAGGCATTCGCTCATTACAGATGGTAGACGGAGTATCGGCCTGGCCGGTTTTCGTTCCTGCTTCGAAACGAAAGAGCTCCGCAAGGGGCTCTTTTTTTATAACCAATGCATTTTTTGGGGGTAGGACATGGCTGACACAACGCTCGGATATTGCGGTCTTTTTTGCGGCGCCTGCGGGATGTATCAGGCAACTCAGGCGGGAAAACCGGTGCTTTCTGAAGAAGGCGCGCCGCTTGCCTGCGACGGGTGCAACAGTTCCCGGTTGACTCCCTGGTGCGCCGATTGCGCAATCAAAAATTGTGCCCGGGGTCGCGGGTTTCGCGTGTGCGGCCAATGCCCCGAAAATCCCTGCGAAATGCTTTCCGGCTTCATGAATGACCCGAAATATCCCTATCATCTGGCGGTCGAGGAAGACATGCGCCTTCTCGCCGAAAAAGGCTTGCCCGAGTTTGAGCGCCTTATTACCGAGCGGTATACATGCCGCGGGTGCGGTACCAAAGTGAACTGGTTGTCGGAAACCTGTCCGTCGTGCAATAAAGCCTTAAAATAGAAGAAAATGACGAATTTTGGCTCTTTTGTGTTAAAAATATGACCATGCCCGTTTCGCACGTTTCTCGGCACTTGACTAAAATCTTTTAAACGTGTAAAACGTGTCTATATTGAAGTATCTGCCTTAAAAGTCGATATTTCGGTGTTCTTTGAGAGTCCAGGGCGCGACCGTAAAGCCGTCAGGAAACTGATTGGCAGGATTGCGCAGCCCTTGATGTCGTTTTCAAACGCCGTTGGCGGTTGGATATATAAACAGGTATCAGGGGTGAATGGATCGTCGTTACGCGCAAAACAGCCTTTTGGCGGTAGAGCGGGGAAGGCGAAGCGAGTGGTAACGCTCGCCAGGCTCCTTTGGATACCAAACCAGTCATCAAAACGGATGTTTTGGTGATGATCAGGTGGTTCCGGCCGAAATTACCCGAAAATGATGGGTGATTTTACGTCAAACAGACGGTTTGCGCTTCTCGCGTCAGCTGTCCCTTCTGATTATTCATCAACATATCCCCACTGTATTTCTGGTACTCAACGCGTTCAGGTAAAACGAAAAATCTGGTTAGGTTTTTGCGTTTGCTTATAATGCGAGAATATTTTTTTATTGCTTGCCTATAATCTTTCAGGAGGATCAAATGGCAAAGGAAAAGTTCGAACGAACTAAACCCCACATGAACGTTGGAACCATCGGTCACGTTGACCATGGTAAGACCACTCTTTCCGCCGCTATCACCATGCATTGCGCAAAGAAGTACGGCGACAAGGCGCTCAAGTATGATGAAATCGACAACGCGCCCGAAGAGAAGGCACGCGGTATTACCATTAATACCCGCCACATGGAGTATCAGTCCGACAAGCGCCACTACGCGCATATCGACTGTCCCGGACACGCCGACTACATCAAGAACATGATTACCGGCGCTGCGCAGATGGACGGTGCGATTCTCGTCGTTTCTGCTCCTGACTCCGTTATGCCCCAGACCCGCGAGCACATCCTGCTTGCCCGCCAGGTAGGCGTTCCCTCGATCGTCGTGTTCCTTAACAAGGTCGACCTTCTTGAGGACCCGGATCTCATGGAACTCGTTGAGGAAGAAGTTCGCGACGTTGTCGCTTACTACGGTTTCCCCCGCGAGACCCCGATCATCAAGGGATCCGCTTTCAAGGCAATGGCCGACGGCGCTTCCGCCGAAGACACCAAGTGCATTGACGAGCTCCTCGACACCATGGACTCCTATTTCAAGGATCCCGAGCGCGCTTCTGACAAGCCCTTCCTGATGCCGATCGAAGACATCTTCACGATCTCCGGACGTGGAACTGTTGTTACCGGTCGTATCGAGCGCGGTATCATCAATATCAACGAAGAAGTCGAAATCGTCGGAATCAAGCCGACCAAGAAGACCGTTATCACCGGTATTGAAATGTTCAACAAGCTCCTCGACAGCGGTATGGCCGGCGATAACGTCGGACTCCTTCTCCGCGGCGTTGAGAAGAAAGAAGTTGAGCGCGGTCAGGTTCTTGCCAAGACCGGTTCGATCACCCCGCACACCAAGTTCGAGGCTCAGATCTACGTTCTTTCCAAGGATGAGGGTGGACGTCACAGTCCGTTCTTCTCCGGCTATCGCCCCCAGTTCTACTTCCGCACCACCGACATCACCGGAACGATTACCCTTCCGGCCGGCGTCGACATGGTAAAGCCCGGGGACAACGTCAAGATCATCGGTGAACTCATTCACCCGATCGCTATGGAAAAGGGACTTAAGCTTGCTGTCCGCGAAGGCGGACGCACCGTTGCTTCCGGTCAGGTTGTCGAAGTTATTCAGTAATTTTTGAACAGATGAACGCGGACGGATTTCCGTCCGCCGTGCGGGGTTCGGAATACCGGCCCCGCATTCAATCTGTCTGGAGGAAAAATGGCTAAGGAAAAGATCCGCGTGAGACTCCGCGGATTCGACGTAGAGTTGATTGACCAGAGCTCGAAAGCTATCGTTCAGACGGTCCAAAAGGCCGGCGCGAAGGTTTCGGGACCGATCCCGCTTCCGACACGCATCAACAAGGTAACGGTTCTCCGTTCACCCCACGTCAACAAGAAGTCGCGCGAACAGTTTGAAATGCGGACGCACAAGCGTCTGATCGATATTATCGAACCCTCTGCGGAAGTAATGGACTCGCTCATGAAACTTGAGCTTCCCGCTGGCGTAGACGTAGAGATCAAGCAGTAATTATTAGGGTAGACGGTCCCCCGGATCAGGGGATAACGTACCAAGGAGTGTAATCAGAATGATAGGTCTGATAGCAAAGAAAGTCGGCATGACGCAGGTCTTTGACGAAAGCGGTAATCTGGTTCCAGTAACCGTGATCCACGTCGAGCCCAACACCGTTGTGTCGCTCAAGAAAGAGGAAACCGCCGGCTATGACGCCGTGGTGCTCGGTCTCGAGGACATCAAAGCCTCCCGCACCTCCAAGCCCTATGCGGGCCAGTTTCCTGAGGGAGTTGCCCCCAAACGGCACCTCAAAGAATTCCGCGATTTCGATCGCGAGGTCGCCGTAGGCGATCAGATCGGCGTTGAACTCTTCGAGTCCACCCGTTTCCTCGATGTCACTGCGACATCCAAAGGAAAGGGATTCCAGGGTGTCATGAAACGCTGGGGCTTCCATGGTGGACGCGCATCACATGGTTCCAAGTTTCACCGCGAAGCCGGTGGTACTGGAAACAGCACGACCCCCGGACACTGCTTCAAAAACATCAAGATGGCCGGACGAATGGGTCGTGAGCGGGTTACCGTTCAAAACCTCAAGATCCAGAAAATTGATCCCGAGTTGAAGGTAGTGATGGTTCGCGGCGCCGTTCCCGGAAATAAGGACTGTACGCTGATCATCAAGTCCGCAGTCAAGAAAGAATTCTAACGACAGGAGAAGACGATGGAAAAGAAAGTCTATTCGGTCGATGGCAAGGAACTGAGGACAATAAATCTCGATGATAACGTATTTGGCCTTCCGGTCAATGAAGACGTGATCTACTACGCCATCAACAATGAATTAGCGAATCTGCGCGTCGGAACCGCTTGTACCAAGACCCGTGCTGAGGTCCATGGCTCCAACAAGAAGCCGTATAAGCAGAAAGGTACCGGTAACGCTCGACGCGGTGACAAGAAGTCTCCGATACTCGTCGGCGGTGGTATCATATTCGGGCCCCGCCCGCGTGATTATAGTTTCGCTTTGCCCAAAAAGGTAAAGCGCCTTGCGATGAAGTCGATCCTTAGCCTCAAGGCCCAGGACGATCGGCTCACCGTAGTTGAAGATTTTACCGTTGAAAGCGGCAAGACCAAAGACTTGATCAAGATCCTGAGCAAATTTGCCCAGGGCGAACGCACCGTTATCGTTCTCAAGGACGACGATGCCAAGATCAAGCTGGCCGGACGAAACATTCCGACACTGTCTTTCCTCTCTTACAACAGACTCCGGGCTCATGACCTCTTCTACGGAAGAAAGGTTATCATGCTCGAGTCCGCTGCCAAGAACCTCGCCGGTTTTTACGGTGCAGAACAGGGGGCTGAGTGATGGCTTACGAAAATATCCTCATTTCGCCGATTCTTTCCGAGAAGTCCAACTCGCTCCGTGAAGAGGGAAAATACGTTTTCAAGGTAGATCCCCGTGCGAGCAAGATAGAAATCAAGGAAGCGGTGCGCAAGCTTTTCAACGTCAAAGTCGTTGATTGCACCGTCATGAACGTAGGTGGGAAGATTAAGCGCGTGCGCGGGCGACCGGGCCGGACTTCCACTTGGAAAAAAGCGATCGTACGGCTTGCGCCCGGCGAGACTATCAAGGTGTTCGAGGGCGTGTAACGCCGCTCGAGTCCGCGTGAAAGAAGGGGAACCAAATGGCTCTTAAAGTATACAAGCCTTACACTCCGGGAACCAGAACGCGAATTGACCTACGGAGGGATGAGCTCACCACCGACAGACCCGAAAAGAGTCTGACCAGTGGCAAGCACTCCCACGGCGGTCGCGGCGCTGGCGGACGGATTTCGGTCAGGCATCAGGGCGGCGGTCATAAGCAGAAGTACCGCGATATCGATTTCAAGCGTAACAAGTTCGGGATTCCCGGTACCGTGAAAACCATCGAGTACGATCCGAACCGCAGCGCGAACATCGCCCTCGTGTTTTATGCCGACGGCGACAAGCGTTATATCATCGCCCCCAAGGGGCTTACCGTTGGCCAGAAAGTGATGAGCGGCGAAACCGCGACTCTTGAAGTCGCGAACGCCCTCCCGCTCGAGGCTATCCCGGTCGGATTTACCGTGCACAACATCGAGCTTTCGATCGGCAGGGGCGGCCAGATGGCCCGTTCAGCCGGCGCAAGCGCGACCGTCGCGGCGAAAGAGGGTGATTACGTTACCGTAAAGCTTCCCTCCGGCGAAATGCGCATGGTTCACAAGCGCTGCTACGCCACGATCGGCGAAGTCGGTAACGAAGACCACATGAACACCAGCCTTGGTAAGGCCGGACGTTCACGGTGGAGAGGTATCAGACCGACCGTTCGCGGTATGTCCATGAACCCTGTCGATCACCCGCTCGGTGGTGGTGAGGGACGTGGTAAGGGACGCAATCCCGTTACTCCGTGGGGACAGCCCTGCCGTGGTTACAAGACCCGTAACAAACGCAAGGGTTCTGACAAGTTTATTGTTTCGAGACGAAAGTAGAAGGAGGGTAAACCGTGTCAAGATCTGTTAAAAAGGGACCCTTCATCGAGAAGAGTCTCTACAAGAAAGTAATCGAGATGAACAAGGCGAGTGACCGGAAGATGATCAAGTCATATTCCCGCTGCTCGACTATTATCCCTGAAATGGTAGGTAATACCATCTCTGTTTATAATGGCAAGTCGTGGATTCCGGTGTATATCACCGAGAACCTCGTCGGGCACAAGCTTGGTGAATTTTCGCCGACCCGGGTTTTCCGTGGTCACGCGGGTTCAGACAAGAAAACAGGCAAGTGAGATAGGTGGATATAATGGCTGACAAAACCGGATATATAGCCACTTCTAAGTTTCTTATCGCGTCTCCCACCAAGGTTCGCCCTGTGGCCGATGTCGTGAAGCTTAAGTCGTATTCCGAGGCCATGGCTATTCTCGAGAACATGCCCCAAAAGGGCGCGCGTCTCCTGACGAAGACCATGAAATCAGCGGCATCAAACGCCCTGAACCGGAATAAAAAGCTCGATGAGGACATGCTCTTCGTTAAGGAGATTCGCATTGACGAAGGTCCGCGCCTCAAGAGATTGTGGTGCCGTGGACGCGGACGTGCGGACACCCTCCTCAAGAGGATGTGTCATATCACCGTCATCGTAGACGAAAAGGCGGGGGAATAAAGTGGGACAGAAAGTAAATCCAATCGGACTTCGGCTTGGAATCAACAAAACCTGGTCTTCTCGCTGGTACGCAGACCCCCGCGAGTACGCAGATCTCCTTCATGAGGATCTCAAGATCCGCAAGATGGTTCAGAACCTGCCCGAGTGCAAGAACGCGGACATCGCCGAGATCGAGATCGTCAGGCACCCCCAGCGGGTTACCATCGTCATTCATACCGCACGCCCTGGCGTGATCATCGGCGTGAAAGGCGCGAACATTGAGCAGATCGGTAACGAGATCCAGAAGAGCTTCACCAAGAAAGTTCAGATCAAGATCAAGGAAATCAAGCGCTCGGAAACCAATGCTTCCCTCGTTTCGCAGAACGTCGCTCGCCAGCTCATGAACCGCGGTTCTTTCCGCAAGGCTCTCAAGCAGGCTTGCTCCGCAGCGATGAAAGCGGGAGCGCAGGGTGTAAAGATCCGCGTTTCCGGACGTCTCGGCGGCGCAGAAATGTCCCGCACCGAGGAGCACAAGGAAGGACGCGTTCCTCTCCATACGCTCCGCGCGGACATTGACTACGGCTTCTCCGAAGCACACACCACCTATGGCTCGATTGGCGTCAAGGTATGGGTCTACAACGGAATGATGTACGGTCACGAGCAGAAAGAGGATGCCGGTGCGCTTCTCAAGAAAACTCGCCGCGACCATGACGAGCGCGGAGAGCGCGGCGATCGATCCGATCGCGCCCCCCGCGGCGAGCGAGCGCCCCGTGGCGACCGCGCACCCGCAGGAAGGAGTTAAACTATGGCACTTAGCCCGAAGAGAGCAAAATACCGCAAGGTTCAGCGCGGCCGGGTAAAAGGCAACGCAACTCGGGGAAACAACATAGACTTCGGCGATTTCGCCCTCGTTTCCCTTGAGCCGTTCTGGCTTACCAATCGTCAGCTTGAAGCAGCACGCGTTGCGCTCAACCGCAAGGTAAAGCGCGGCGGAAAGCTCTGGGTTCGCGTGTTCCCGGATAAACCGTATTGCAAGAAACCGCTTGAAGTTCGAATGGGTAAGGGAAAGGGCGCGCCCGAGTACTGGGTAGCCGTTGTAAAACCCGGCACCATCCTTTTCGAGATGGCTGGTATCGACCGCGAGCTCGCGGCCGAGGCGATGCACCTTGCCGGAAGCAAGCTTCCGTTCAAGACCAAGTTCGCCGAAAAAAACGCTCAGGAATAAAGGAGGCATAAGATGAAGAAGAAAGAAGTAAAAGCCCTGTCTTACGCCGAAATGGTTTCCACGCGCGACGAGCTCAACAAGAAGTATATGGATATCCGTTTCCAGAAGGTTATCGGACATTTGGACAATCCTCTGCAGCAGCGGAACATCCGCCGCGAGATCGCAAAGTTGAATACTCTTATTCACCTGCACGATACCGCAGCGCAGGGAAACAAGTAGGAGCAGGCCCGTGGAAGATCAAGCTAAAACGACCGGGAACCGCGAGTTTGTTGGCATCGTGACCAGCGACAAGATGGCGAAAACCATCACTGTCCTTGTTTCGACCAAGAAACTTCACCCCCTGTACAAGAAGTACGTGTCACGCAGCAAGAAGTACAAGGCGCACGACGAGAAGAATGATGCTCACATCGGTGACACCGTTCGTATCCAGGAGTGCAGGCCGGTAAGCAAAGACAAGTGCTGGCGACTGGTAGAAATCGTCGCTCGAGCCAAGTAAACGAGGAAAAGCAAATGATTCAGATGCAGTCAAGATTGAACGTTGCCGACAACTCGGGAGCCAAGCTCGTAGAGTGCATAAAGGTTATCGGTGGTTCACACCGCCGCTATGCCAGCATCGGTGACATTATCGTCGTAGCCGTCAAAGACGCGCTTCCGACGTCTACAATCAAGAAGGGTTCCGTGGAGAAGGCGGTTATCGTCCGCATTTCCAAGGAATATCGCCGCCCCGACGGGACGTACATCCGTTTCGACGACAACGCTTGCGTTATCATCGATGCGAACAAGAACCCCAAGGGCAAGCGCATTTTCGGACCTGTTGCCCGCGAGCTTCGTGATATGGATTACATGAAGATCGTATCACTCGCTCCGGAAGTCCTCTAAGGAGATTGAACATGGAAAAGAAATTCAAGATCCGGAAGGACGATACGGTCGAGATCATCGCCGGAAAGGACAAAGGCAAGCGCGGCAAGATCGTGCGCGTCATCCGTGATAAGGATCGCGTCATCGTCGACGGAGCAAACCTCGTCAAGAAGGCAATGAAGAAACGCAGTCAGCAGGATCGCGGCGGTATCGTCGAGATCGAAGCTCCGATGCACGTATCCAACGTCATGATCGTCTGCAAGAAATGCGGACCGACCAAGATCGGGTACAAAATTGACGGCGACAAGAAGACCCGCGTCTGCCGGAAATGTGGGGAAGCACTGTGATGAGTAATTACGTACCTCGGCTTAAGAAAGTCTATGTGGAGAAAATCGCCCCCGAGCTCTTCAAAGAACTCGGATTCAAGTCTGTAATGCAGACTCCCAAACTTACCAAGATCGTGGTGAGCATGGGTATCGGCGAGGCTATCGCGAACAAGAAACTCCTTGATGCCGCAGCGACCGACCTGGGTCTTATCACAGGGCAGAAAGCTGTAAAAACCAAGGCAAAGAAGAGTATCGCGAATTTCAAGCTTCGTGAGGGGCAGGAAGTGGGCGTTATGGTAACGCTTCGTGGCGCAAGGATGTACGAGTTTCTCGACCGCTTTGTGAACGTAGCGCTTCCGCGCGTCAAGGATTTCCGCGGCATCAACCCGAACGGGTTCGATGGACACGGCAATTATTCACTCGGTATCACCGAACAGATCATTTTCCCGGAGATTGACTTCGACAAGATCGAAAGAATCGCCGGTTTGAATATCAATATGGTGACCACTGCCCGGACCGACGCAGAAGCTAAGGCTCTCCTCGTCAAGTTCGGTATGCCCTTCAGGAAGTGAGGAGTTCATGGCTACAACAGCGATGATAAATAAGGCTAATGCGACCCCGAAGTATTCGACCCGGAAATATAACCGGTGCAGGGTTTGCGGACGGCCGCGCGGATATCTCCGGAAATATCAGATGTGTCGTATCTGTTTTCGGAAGTTGGCTAGTGAAGGTCTGATTCCAGGCGTTACTAAGTCGAGCTGGTAGTAGGGAGGACATAAAATGAGCGTTTCAGATCCCGTAGCAGATATGCTTACCAAGGTCCGGAATGCGGTAATGGCCCGCCATGAAAAAGTGGACATTCCCGCCTCCAAACTAAAGCTTGAGATCGTAAAGATCCTGAAGACCGAAGGGTATATCAAGAATTTCAAGAAGGTAAACCAGGATGGAGCAAACTGCATCCGCGTTTTCCTCAAGTATGACGACAAGAACACGCCGGTAATCCACGGTATCGAGAAAGTCTCGACACCCGGACGCCGCGTGTATGCCGGATACAAGGACCTCCCCCGTGTCTTTAACGGATACGGAACGGTCATCGTTTCCACCTCTCTGGGCGTTACCACCGGTAAGAAAGCCCAGGAGAAGCAGATCGGCGGCGAGCTGCTCTGCAAGGTCTGGTAAGGGGAACATCGATGTCAAGAATCGGAAAACTTCCCGTTGCCATTCCGGCGGGAGTCAAGGTCACCGTCGCCGCGGATTCCTTCACTGTTGAAGGACCCAAGGGCAAGCTGTCTCAGGCTTACGATCCGATCATCCAGATCGCGGTCGAAGGCGTGAAAGCCGTCGTGACCCGAAAGGAAGATACCAAGCAGGCCCGTGCAAGCCACGGTCTGTACCGGAATCTTCTCAACAACATGGTCATCGGCGTCAGCTCGGGCTTCTCGAAAAGCCTCGTGGTAAACGGCGTTGGATATCGCGCTGAAGTTCAGGGCAAGCTCCTGATCCTCAACCTTGGATATTCCAACGACTTTATCGCCGGGATTCCCGAAGGGCTCACGGTCGTAGCCGACGCACAAGGCAAGATCACCATCTCCGGTATCCGCAAGGACCAGGTTGGCGAGTTCGCCGCAGAGGTCCGCAAACTTCGTGGTCCCGAACCCTATAAGGGCAAGGGTATCCGCTATGAAACCGAAGTCATCAAGCGGAAAGTCGGTAAGTCCGGCGTCAAATAAGGGTTAGCGAAATGTTCAAGAAACTTAATGATAAAGACAGAAAGCGGCTCAAAAGAAAGGTGCACATCCGCAAGCGCGTTCACGGAACCGCTGAGCGGCCGCGCATGACGGTTACCCGCTCGAACAGCAACCTGTTCGTGCAGGTAATCAATGATGACGCCGGTACCACCCTCGCAGCCGTTTCCACGCTGGAAAAAGACCTTGCGGCCCTCAAGGCGAACATCGCATCCGGGACCAAGGTAGGCGAGGAAATCGGCCTGCGCCTCAAGGAAAAGAACATCACAACCGTCGTGTTCGACCGTAACGGCTATCTCTACCATGGCGTAGTGAAAGCTATAGCTGAAGGTGCCCGCAAAGCGGGTATCGACTTCTAGGAGAGGCTATGGAGCACAGAGAGTACAATAAAGAGAGAGAGCCGAAGGAATTCGTCGAGAAGCTTGTTAAGCTCAACCGCACCGCGAAGGTCGTTAAAGGTGGACGCAGGTTCTCCTTTTCCGCCCTCACCGTGGTCGGAGACCAGAAGGGCAAAGTCGGATTCGGTTTCGGCAAGGCAAACGACGTTACCGAGGCGATCCGCAAGAGCATCGATAAAGCGAAGCGCAACATGGTGTACGTTCCCTTAAAGAACGGAACCATTCCCCATGAGATTCAGGCTGATTTCAAGAGCTCCTCAGTTCTGCTCAAGCCTGCCTGCTCGGGTACCGGACTCATCGCCGGTGGTGCCGTTCGCGCGGTTCTCGAAGCTGCAGGTGCCACGGACGTTCTTTCCAAGAGTCTTGGGGCGAGCAGTTCCGTGAACGTCATCCGCGCGACCTTCGAAGCCATCAAGAAATTGATGGACGCGAAGACCGTCGCCAAGAACAGGGGCAAGACCCTGAAGGATCTGTGGGGTTAATAAATATGGCAAACAAGATTTGCGTTAAGCTCGTTCGCAGCACCATCGGCCAGAAGCCGAAAGTCGTTGCGACGGTCCGCTCTCTGGGCTTGAAAAAGCTCAACTCGACGGTAGAGCACGAGGCAACCGCCCCGATTCTCGGGATGGTCGCCGCCGTGAAGCACCTTGTCGAAGTCAAGGAGACCAAGTAAATGTCTGATTTCAATCTGTACGCTCCGGAAGGGGCAAACAAGAAGAAGCGCATTGTCGGACGCGGATCCTCATCCGGCCGCGGTACTACCGCCGGTCGTGGTAACAAGGGTCAGCAGTCGCGTTCCGGCGGCAAGGTATACGTAGGTTTCGAGGGCGGTCAGATGCCCTTGTACCGCCGTATCGCCAAGCGCGGATTTTCAAACTATCCGTTCCGCAAGGACTACGAGGTTTTTAACCTTTCAGAGATCGAGGTCCGCTATGAGAATGGCGAGACCGTCAATCGCGAGAGTCTCGTAATGAAGGGCCTTCTCAAGAAGGTTTCCGCTCTCGTAAAGGTTCTCGGCGATGGAGACTTCACCAAGAAAGTCACCGTTTCCGTGGATAAGGTTTCTGCCTCTGCGAAGGAGAAGATCGAAAAGGCCGGCGGCTCCGTCGTCGAGGCCTGCGCACCGGTTATCCGGGACGCTGAATAAACGGGGACGGGTGTAGAAACATGGCAAATAATGCATTAGTAAATATGTTCAGGATCAAGGAACTTCGCGAGAGGATTCTCTTCACTGTCATTATGCTCGCTGTTTTTCGCCTTGGTTCGATACTGACTCTGCCCGGTATTGATCCGCATGCTCTGACTACGTTCTTCAAGTCGCAGGTTCAGGGAAACGCGTTCGTCGATTACATGGACTTCTTCGCGGGCGGAGCGTTCTCGAACTTCGCGATTTTCATGCTTGGCGTTACGCCGTATATCTCCACCCAGATCCTGATGCAGCTCGCGCTGATCATCTTCCCGAGCCTTAAAAAGATCGCGGAAGAAGACGGTGGTCGCCGGAAAATCCAGCAATGGACCCGGATCACCACGATCGGCGTCGCGCTCATCCAGTCGTACGCGGTTACCGTGTACGCGGCGAGCATCCCTGGTGCTATCGTTATCAATCATACGGCGTATACGCTCATCGCGATGCTTACCGTAACGACCGGAACGATGGTTACCGTATGGATGGGCGAGCAGATTACCAGTCGCGGTATCGGAAACGGTATCTCGATGCTGATTTTCGCCGGTATCGTCGCCCGGTTGCCCCAGGCTCTCATCGAGCTCGGACGACTCGTGCAGAAAGGCGAACTCAACCTCGTATTTGTTATTCTTGCGATCGCAATGTTCGCGCTTATCATCGCGCTCGTCGTATACGAGCAACAGGGTCAGCGGAAGATTCCGGTCCATTACGCAAAGAGGGTCGTCGGAAGAAAGATGTATGGCGGACAGAATACCTATATTCCGTTCAAGATTAACCCGTCTGGTGTTATCCCTGTCATCTTCGCTTCCTCATTCCTGACCTTCCCCCTGCAGATCGCCGGAAGCATGGGATCAAACGTCAAGTGGCTCAGTTCAGTCGCGGCGTTCCTCAGGCCTCATGGCATCTGGTATAACTTGTTTTATGTACTCCTTATTATCTTCTTCGCGTATTTCTATACTCAGGTAACCCTGAACCCCTCGGAAATCGCGAAACAGATCCGGGAAAACGGTGGCTCCATTCCCGGCATCCGAACTGATAAGACGGAAGAATATATGCAGCGAATCCTGAATCGGCTGATTCTGCCCGGTTCGCTGTACCTGTCACTTATCGCGGTGTTGCCTACCATCATCCAGAATTTGTTCGGGTTTCCCTCGACGATTTCCATGCTGATGGGCGGAACTTCCCTCCTGATCCTTGTGGGCGTCGATCTTGACACCATGAGCCAGGTCGAAGCTCAGTTGAAAATGCATCATCACGAAGGTCTGGTGAAAAAAGGAAAGATCAGGTCTCGCAACCTGTAGAAAGAAATTTGAGAAAGGGGTATTATATGCCTCTTTCTCGGAGGATTTATCATGAAGGTACGAACGAGCGTAAAGCCCATATGCGATAAGTGCAAGGTCATCCGCAGACGAGGAATCGTCAGGATTATCTGCATCAATCCCAAGCACAAGCAGCGCCAGGGCTGATGGAGGTATAGAATGGCTCGAATTGCGGGAGTCGACCTCCCTAATAAGCATGTCAACATTGCTTTGACTTACATCTATGGAATCGGTCGCCAGTCCGCGGATAACATCTGCGAAAAGGCGAAAATCGACTCCATGAGGATGATGAACGACCTTTCCCAGGACGAACTTAAGGCCATTACGACGGTTATTGATGCCGAGTATAAGGTCGAGGGACGCCTGAGAACGGAAATCGGACTCAACATCAAGCGACTTATGGATATTGGCTGTTACCGGGGCCTCCGGCACAGAAAGGGTCTCCCTGTCCGCGGTCAGCGAACCCGGACAAATTCTCGCACGCGCAAGGGTAAGAAGAAAACCGTTGCCGGCAAGAAGAAGTAATCGGTAATTGGAGGGACTACTAACGTGGCAACCGTAAAAAAGCGGAAAGAAAAGAAAAGCGTATACGAAGGAAATGTATACATCCAGGCGACGTTCAACAATACGATCGTTACCATAACCGACCTTAAGGGAAACGCCCTTTCTTGGGCATCTTCCGGTGGGCTCGGATTCAACGGCGCCAAGAAGAGCACGCCTTTCGCGGCTCAGACTGTCGCTGAAACTGCGGTCCAGAAGGCCCTTACCTATGGCCTCCGGGAAGTGCACGTGTACGTGAAGGGTCCTGGCGTTGGACGCGAGTCCGCCGTCCGTTCCCTCGGAGCCCTCGGTTTGAAGGTAAAGTCCATCAGCGACGTTACCCCCATCCCGCACAATGGCTGCCGCCCGCGCAAGACACGGCGCATCTGACGAAGGAGAGATAGATGGCTAGATACACAGGACCCCTTTGCAGGCTTTGCCGCGCCGAGCAGAAGAAACTCTTCCTCAAAGGCGATCGTTGCAAGACTGACAAATGCCCGATTAACAAAAAGCGCCCGATTCCCGGTAAGGACCCCAAGGCCCGCACCGGAAAAAGGTCGGACTACGGCGTTCAGCTTCGCGAGAAGCAGCGGATCAAAAGAATGTACGGTATGCTCGAAAAGCAGTTCCGCATTTTCTTCGAGAAATCGCTTCGCATGCCCGGCGTAACCGGCGAAAACCTCATTGGCCTCCTCGAGCGCAGACTCGATAACGTGGCATACCGCATGCATTTTGCGGCTAACCGTAACCAGGCCCGGCAGATTGTCGGTCATGGACACGTCCTCGTTAACGGCAAACCGGTTAACATCCCGAGTTACATCGTGAAACCCGGCGACGTGATCGAAGTTAAGGAAGCAAGCAAGAAGCTCAATGTGATCAAGGACGCCCTCAAGGAAGTTTCCAAGTCCGGCGTTTCACCCTGGATCACCCTTGATGCCGATGCCTGTAAGGGAACGTTCGTCTCCGTGCCCCGGCGCGCCGACGTTACTGACCTCGCCGACATTAAAGAACAGCTCGTGGTCGAGCTCTATTCTAAGTAAGAGGAGTTCGAATGGCCCGCAAAAATCTGCTTAAAGGATTCAAGAAGCCGAAGGGACTCACCTTCGAGCACGACGAGTCGACGTCCGATTACGGCAAATTTGTGGCTTCTCCCTTCGAAACCGGTTTCGGAACAACGGTCGGAAATACGCTTCGTCGCGTACTTCTGTCGTCAATACAGGGTTACGCCATTTCGGCGGTAAAAATCACCTCGTATGACGCCGATGGAGTGCCGCACAATATTTCCAGCGAATTCGAGACGATTCCGAATGTCGTGGAAGATACCCTGGAAGTCCTGAATAATCTGAAACAGATTCGTTTGCGGCTTCCCGAGGATGTCGAGCAGGACACGTTCCTGTATGAATTCAAGGGACCGGTAACCGTAACGAGCGACACCTTCGCCCGCGACAGCCAGCTCGAGATCCTGAGCAAGCCTTTCCACATCTTCACGATGATGGAAGGCGGCAGGGTTGAGTTCGAGGTTCAGGTCGATTTCGGACGGGGCTACGTGCCCGCCGAGGTGAACGAGCGCTATATCGAAGTCGTCGGTACCATTCCGATGGACGCGATTTACAGCCCCGTCATCAAGGTCAAGTACGCGATCGAGCCGTGCCGCGTAGGCCAGCGCAATGACTATGACAAGCTCGTCCTGGAGATCTGGACCGACGGTACGATTTCTCCCGAAAACGCGCTCGCGGAAGCGGCGAAGATCGCGAAGGACCACTTCTCGATTTTCGTGAACTTCAACGAGAACGAGATCGGGAAGGACGACGATTTTGACGAGGAAGACGAGCGCGTGCGCCAGCTTTTAAACACTCCCGTGGAGGAGCTTGAGCTGTCTGTACGTTCTTCGAATTGCCTCAAAAACGCAAATATCAGGACAATTGGCGAATTGACCAGGAAGACTGAGGACGACATTGCCAAGACCAGAAACTTCGGCAAGAAAAGCCTCCAGGAAATCCGGGAGAAGCTCCTTGAGTGGAACCTCAACCTTGGGATGACCGATTACAGTCACCTGAAGAATTCAATCAAGCTGCCCAAGCAGAAGGAAGAAACAGATGAAGCATAGAAACGGCTTTAATCCGCTTTCGCGCAATGCCTCGCATCTCCGCGCGATGCATCGCAATATGGTAACCTCGCTTTTCAAATATGAGCGCGTTACGACAACACAGCCGAAGGCACTTGAAGTACGCAGGACCGCCGAGAAGCTCATTACTCGCGCCAAGGTCGACTCGGTTCACAACCGTCGCCAGGTAGCGCGCTTTATCTCCGATGAAGCCGTGCTCGCGAAGCTCTTCACCGAGATCGGACCCCGCATGAAAGAACGCGCTGGTGGTTACACCCGTGTTCTCAAGCTCGGGTTCCGTGAGGGAGACGCCGCCGAGGTTGCAATCCTCGAGCTCGTCGACTACAAGCTCGATGTTTCCGAAAAGGAAGACAAGAAGGCGAAGAAGTCCGATGCGAAGAGCGTAGAGGACAAGAAGGCGGACGCAAAGCCCGCCGCCAAGAAGGCCGCGGCCCCCAAAGCCGCCGCTCCCAAGGCAGCCGACGGCGCAAAGAAAACCGCGCCGAAGAAAGCCAAGGCTCCCGCGAAATCGGAGGAATGAGTTATGTCTAAAGCACACCGTGGAAAAGGCATTCGTGCCACCCCGAATCATGGCCGCGGTCTTTGCCCCGTTTGCAAGAAAGAGCAGGTAAAAGTTCTTTACGAGCAGGAAATCAACGGAGCGAAGGCGAAGATCTGTAAGGTCTGCAAAGCCGCCATCAAGAACGGAAAGGCCGTTTGACGGGTTTTCCCTCAATCGACTTTTCGTAATTGAAACCGTCCCCCAGGGGACGGTTTTTTATTTCTGCGAAACGTCGGCAACTAAACCGTTTTTACACAAATGTATAGACACACTAACAAGAAAAAACTATGATTTTATGTAAGTTTTCCATGAAAGAGGAGATATCCATGAAGAAAAACACACTGCTCAAGGTGTCGTTCGCGTTCGCACTTGTTGCGGCGCTTTGTTTCGCCGGATGCGCCAAAGCGGATTCCGGTACTATCAAGATTGGCGGAATCTACCCGCTTTCCGGCGCCGTCGCGGTGTACGGAGTAGAGGCAAAAAATGGCGTCGAGCTTGCAGTTGAGGAAATCAACGCTGCCGGCGGCGTCAATGGCAGAAAGCTCGAGCTCATCGCCGAAGACGACGAGGGCAATCCCGAGAAGACCGTCAACGCGTACAAGAAGCTCACCACCAAGGATCAGGTAAAGATCATCATCGGTTCCCTTACCTCCGGCTGCACCCAGGCGTTCACCTCGCTCGCCCAGGCTCAGAAAGTCGTCGTCGTCGCTCCCGCCGCAACCATGGCGAGCATCACCGATGCCGGCAACTTTATCTTCCGCGTTTGCTTTATCGATCCCTTCCAGGGAACCGTCGGTGCAAAGTTTGCAACGGGAACCCTCGGTGCGAAGAAAGCCGCCGTGCTCTATGACGTCGGAAATGATTATTCCGTCGGCCTTTTCGAGAACTTCAAGATCGGCTTTGAAGCCGCGGGCGGCACCGTAGTCGCCGCCGAGAGTTACAACACCGGCGACAAGGACTTCAACGCCCAGCTCACCAAGATCAAGAATGCCGCTCCCGACGTCGTGTACCTTCCGGATTACTATTCGACCGTCGCGCTCATCGCCAAGCAGCTTCGCGCTCAGGGCATTTCCGCTCCGATCGTTGGTGCTGACGGATGGGGTGGTATCGTCGATAACGCCGGAGACGAAGTCCTCAACGGATTCTACTCCGACCATTATGCTGCCGACTCTACCGACACCAAGGTCGTCGATTTTGTCGCGAAGTACAAAGCCAAATACACCGCTACCCCGACCGCGTTCGCCGCGCTCGGATACGACGCGATGTACGTGATCAAGGACGCGATGATCGCCGCGAACTCTACCGACTCCGTGAAAGTCCAGGCTGCCCTCGAGAAGACCTCGGGCTCCTACGTCACCGGTAACCTTACCTTCGACGCAAAGCGCAACCCGACCAAGAGCGCAGTTATCCTCGAGATCGTCAAGAAAGACGGAAAGCTTGCTCCCGTTTACAAGACGACCGTTAATCCCTAACGTTGCTTTTTCTGTAAAGCGGCTGCAGTGTGCGAGTGATCGCGCACTGCTCGCGGGGATTCCCTGCAATACGCGGGGTTCCTGCACTGCACGAGGCCGCAAAAGCGTTTGATGCAACCCGACGAGGCAAGGCCGTAAAGATACGGCGCTTCGGCGGGTTATTTTTTTAAGTGGCACTAAAGTCTATGCTTTCTTTTGCGGCTTTCAAAATCGACGATATACCGGTATACTTAAAGCCTATATATCGAGGAGTTTTTTAAGGTGGAATTTCTTATCATCTTTTTCCAACAGCTGATTAACGGCCTCTCGCTCGGGAGTATTTACGCGCTGATCGCGCTCGGATACACCATGGTGTACGGCATCGTTATGCTGATCAACTTCGCGCACGGTGACGTTCTTATGGTCGGCGCGTATACGGGTTTTTATGTTCTCCACGCGATGGGGCCCTCGCCCGAGGCGCTTGCCCTTTCGTTCGTCGCATCGATGATCGTGTGCGCAATCGCGGGAGTGACGATTGAGCGCTTTGCATATCGGCCGCTCAGGTCCGCGCCGAGGCTGAACTCGCTTATTACCGCGATCGCCGTCTCGCTTATCCTGCAAAACGGTGCCCGCGTCCTGCCGTTCGTCGGCCCTAACCCGCGACAGTTTCCCACGATGCCGACCGTCAATATACCGATCGGTCCCTTCGGGATTTCGAATATACAGCTCATCGTCATCGTCGTTTCGATCGTTCTGATGGTCATCCTTAACTACATCATCAACTGGACGAAGGTCGGTAAGGCGATGCGCGCAGTTTCCTTCGACATGCGTGCCGCAAGCCTTATGGGCATATCGGTGAACCGCGTCGTCGCGTTTACCTTCGCGCTCGGCTCCGTCCTTGCGGCGGCGGGCGGCATTCTTTTCGCGACGGCATATCCGCAAATAGATCCCACGATGGGCGCGATGCCCGGTCTCAAGGCTTTCGTCGCGGCCGTTTTGGGCGGGATCGGCTCGGTACCCGGCGCGATGCTCGGCGGCTATATTCTCGGCGTCGCGGAAACCATGACCAAGGGTTTCATTTCGTCCCAGTTCGCCGACGCGATATCCTTTTCGATACTCATCGTGATCCTGCTCGTGAAGCCAACGGGAATCATGGGCACAAAGGTGCGGGTTAAAGTATGAGCCTTACGAAAAGAACGCAGGATTTCCTGATCCTCGGCGCCGTCGCCCTTGCCGCGGTTTTCGTCCCCGGCCTCCTTATCAAGTTTGGCGTGATCGACGCCTATACCGCGCAGATATTCACGCTCGCGGGAATAAACGCGATCATGGCAATCAGCGTGAATATCATCTGCGGCGTAACCGGCCAGCTTTCGCTCGGCCAGGCGGGCTTTATGGCAATCGGCGCGTACACCTGCATCTGGTTCGCGCAGGTCGCGCATTTTCCGCTGCCGCTTGCCGTCATCACCGGTGCCGTCTTTTCCGCGATCGCGGGATTCTTCATCGGTTTTCCCACGCTCAAACTATCGGGTGATTATCTCGCGATCGTCACGCTCGGCTTCGGAGAAATTCTCCGCGTCATTTTCGTGAACCTGAAAAGCGTCACCGGTGGAGCGAACGGAAAGCGGTTTACGACGATTCTTGCGGCTTCCGCGGACATCGCGTGGATCGTGATTATCGGCACGCTAGCCGCGACAATCATCTTCCTGCAGAACTTCCTCCGGTCTACGTACGGCCGGGCGATATTGGCCGTTCGCGAGGACGAGATAGCCGCGAACTCGAACGGCATCAGCGTCTTCAAGTACAAGATGACCGGCTTCGTCGTTGCGGCATTCGTCGCGGGAATCGCGGGCGCCCTCTATGCGCCGTTTATCGGGTTCGTAAAGCCTGATCTTTCGTCGTTCAACCGGAGCGTCGATTACCTCATATACGTCGTGCTCGGCGGTATGGGAAGCGTGACGGGCTCCGTGCTCGCCGCGTTCGTGCTCACGTATCTCCAGGAATTCCTCCGGTTCCTCAAGGAATACCGGCTTTTGATTTATCCGGTGATTCTGATCCTCGTAATGCTGTTCCGTCCGCAGGGACTTTTCGGAATGAAGGAGTTTTCTTTCGTCCGCGCATGGCGGCGCGTTGCGTCCGCGAAGGGGGCGAAAGATGGCTCGAAGTAAGAAAAACGCGTGCGACACCAAAGGCTGCAAGATGAGCGACGTGCTCCTCAGCGCGGATAATATCTCGATCGTGTTCGGTGGCCTTCGCGCAGTGAGTTCATTTACCTGCGAGCTGAAAACAGGCGAGCTTGTCGGACTCATCGGGCCGAACGGTGCGGGGAAGACGACCGTGTTCAACATGCTTTCGGGCGTGTATACGCCGACCGAGGGCACGATATGCTTTACTGACTCCCGGGGAAAGACTCATGACGCGCACGCGATGAAGCCGCATCAGCTTTCGAAAATCGGCATCGCGCGTACCTTTCAGAATATCAGGCTTTTCGGAAATCTCTCGGTCGAGGATAACGTCCTGATCGCCATGCACGCGCAGCGCGGTATCAACCCGATCGATGCCGTGCTTCGCACGCCCCGTTTCTACCGGGACGAACTGCGCCTCCGCGCAAAGGCCCAGGAACTGCTCGAGCTTTTCAGAATAGCCGGCAAAAAGGAAGAGCTCGCGAAGAACCTGCCTTACGGTGAGCAGCGAAAGCTCGAGATCGTGCGCGCCCTCGCGACGATGCCACGGCTTCTGCTTTTGGACGAGCCCGCGGCCGGAATGAACCCGCAGGAAACGCAGGAACTCATGGAGCTTATCGCCTTTATCAGAAAGCAGTTTAACCTCACGATTCTCCTGATCGAGCATGACATGAAGCTCGTCATGGGCATCTGTGAGCGGCTTATCGTTCTCGATTACGGTCGCACTATCGCAGCCGGTCTTCCGGGAGAGATCAAGCAAAACCCGGCCGTCATCAAGGCGTACCTGGGCGAGGAGGCCATGATCGATGCTTAAGGTAGAAAATCTGGTAGTGCATTACGGCGCGATAAAAGCGCTTCGCGGAATATCTTTCGAGGTAAATCAGGGTGAGATCATTACCCTCATCGGATCGAACGGGGCGGGAAAAACCACGACGCTTCACGCGATTTCGAACATCATCAAGAAAACGAGCGGTACCGTTTCGTTTGACGGAGTCGACATAACCGCGGCTCAGGCCGACAAAATCGTGAAGTCTGGTCTCGTTCAGGTTCCCGAGGGAAGGCGCATATTCGCAAACCTGACCGTGCGCGAGAATCTTGATATGGGCGCGTATACGAGAAAAGACCGCGCGGGAATAGCCGCCGACATGGATAAAGTGTATGAGCTGTTCCCGAGGCTCAAGGAAAGGATCCGGCAGGTGGCGGGCACGCTTTCAGGCGGCGAGCAGCAAATGCTCGCGATTGGGCGCGCGCTCATGACGAGCCCCCGGCTCCTCCTTCTCGACGAGCCTTCGATGGGACTTGCGCCGATTCTCGTTGACGAGATTTTTCACATCATCAAGACGATAAACGCCGCGGGAACGACCGTCCTTCTCGTCGAGCAAAACGCCTTCAAGGCCCTTTCGCTTGCGACGCGCGCGTACATTCTCGAAACGGGTACGATCGTCAAGGAAGGCCCGGGTAAGGACTTGCTCCGGGACGATTCCGTGCGCGAGGCATATCTCGGCGGTTGATTTTTTTTTGGCTTATTGTGTGCCTTTGATACTATACTTAAGTAACGAGCAGGATGAGGAGGATTCAAATGATGGTATCTAACGTGATGACACGAAACCCCTTGTATATTCACCCCGAGATGTCGGTTCCGGACGCGCGCGCGTTCATGAAAAAGGAAAAGATCGGCCGTCTTCCCGTTCTCGACAAGGACAACAAGCTCGTCGGAATAGTGACCGAACGCGATCTGATAAACGCGAGTCCGTCCGTCGCGACGACGCTCGACATGTACGAGATGAGCTATCTTCTCTCGAAGCTGAAAGTCGAGAAGGTGATGCAGAAGAAGGTCATTACCATCGACGAAAACGTGGTAGTGGAAGAGGCCGCACGCATCATGGTCGACAATAGCATCAGCGCGCTTCCCGTCATGCGGGGCGACGCGTTGGTCGGGATTGTCTCCGACGGCGACCTGTACAAGATATTCATCAATTTGTTCGGCGCGCGCCAGGAAGGCGTGCGGCTTACCATGTACCTTCCCGACAAGCCCGGCGAGCTTCAGAAGGTCGCGCACGCGGTCGCGGAGAAAGAAGGGAACGTCATCTCGCTCGTGATTTGCGAGGGATGCGACGTGACGAACAAGATGTGCATTCTGAAAGTCGGCAACATCACGAAAGAGTCTCTGCTTGACGCGGTGAAGCCCTTCGCGATCGAGATTGTCGACATACGATAACTAAAGTGACGCCTGCAACGCGAGTGATGCAGGCGGGATAACAAAAAAAAGCGGCGCGATGTGCGCCGCTTTTTTTATTTCCGTTTTTTCTGTTTGTCCTCTTCCTTCGGCACTTCCCATTCAACCGTTATGGTGCGGTTTTGAATGTCGGGAATGCGGGCGAGTTTGCGGCACTCGACGCGATGGATGATGATGCCGCGTCCGCGCGACACGTAGCCTGCGATCGCGAAGGGCGGGACGGGTTTGCAGCACGCCGCGAACTTGATCATGAAGTTGGTCGTGTCACCGATCCTGATCTTGAGAACGGCAGAGTCGAACTCTCTCGGCTCCTCGCCGGTGCCCTCAAGCTCGAGCGCTCCCTTGTGATGGCTCGGCTTTTCGCGCGTCGCTTCCGGTTTTTCGGGTTCGGCCTGTTCCTTCTTCTCGAAGTCTCCCGCGGGATCGTGTTCCTGAAGCCAGGCCCTGATTTTCTGGCGTGCCTTCGCCGTTCGCACCACGTTGTACTGGTTTCTCGTCGGATGCGCCTGGGGGTGGGTGATGACCTCGACGACCTGCGTGTTCTTGAGCGCCTCCGACAGCGGGATGATCGCGCCGTCAGCTTTCGCGCCGACGATCTTTTCGCCGACCGCAGAATGGACGGTATACGCAAAGTCTATCGGTGTCGAGCCTGCGGGAAGCTCGATAATGTCGCCCTTGGGCGTGAAGACGTAGATGGAGTCGCCCAGGAGATCGCTTTTGATGTGCGCGAGAAAGTCCTCGTCGGTAAAGCGGTTCTTCGAGAGTTCCCTCAGCTGGTTTACGATCGTGACGGTTCCGGATTCAACGAGTTCCTTGCCCGAACCCTTCTTATAGAGCCAGTGGCTCGCCACTCCGTTCTCCGCGATCTGGTGCATCTCGTGGGTGCGGATCTGTATCTCGAGAGGCCTTCCTTCGCCGACCATGACGGTCGTATGGAGACTCTGGTAGCCGTTCGGCTTGGGCATCGCGATGTAATCCTTGAACCTTCCGTCAAGCGGCTTCCATATCGTGTGAACGATGCCGAGCATCGCGTAACAGTCGTTTGCCGTGGGGCACAGCACGCGCATGGCGAGCAGGTCAAAGAGCTCGTCCGCCGCCTTGTTGCGTTTTTTCATCTTTTGGTAAATCGACCAAAAGTGCTTTGCGCGCGACTTTACCGAGATCTCCATGCCGGCAGCCTTTGCTGCGTCCCGCAATTCCCGTTCGGCGTTTTCGAGGAATACCGCGCGTTCGCCTTTTTTCGCGGAGACGAGGGCCTTGATCTGGTCATAGACCTCGCGGTTCACGAACTTGAGGCTGAGGTCCTCGAGCTCGTCCTTGATTGACGAGATACCGAGCCGGTTGGCGAGCGGCGCCCAAATGTCGATCGTTTCCTGCGCGATGATCTTGCGCTGGTCTTCGGGAAAGTTTTTGAGGCTCCGCATCTTGTCGAGGCGGTCGGCCAGGCGGACGAGTATTACGCGGATGTCGCTGACCATCGCGAAAAACATTTTGCGGATGGACTCGGCCTCGTGGACGGTTTTGTTCTTCATGTTGAGGCCGGATATGCGCGAAGTACCCACGACGATCCCGGCGACGCTCTTGCCGAACTTTTCCTCGAGTCCTTCCTGGCTTAAACCGAGGTTCTCGAGCGAGCCGTGAAGGAGGGCGGCAATGACGGAGTCCGCGTCGAGATTGAGACCCGAGAGAATGCGGGCGACGCGAAGCGGATGATCCATGAAGGACTCACCGCACGGGCGCGAGACGCCTGCCTTGAGCGTTTCCATGAAATCCCAGGCAGCGCGGATGCGTGCGCGGTCTTCTCCGGCAAAAACCGGAAAGTCTGCAAAGAATGTATCGATCGGTGCGCTCATTGTGCTCTTCCTTCCACGACGCGGTCCTGACCCTCAAGGTCCCGATGGATGACAACGTCCGCGTATCCGGCTTGATGGAAAAACGCGGCGGCTTCTTTGGCATTATACTCGCCGGTTTCGACAAGGAGAATCCCCCCCGGGGCCAGGGCTTCGCGCGAAAGGAGGGCAAGCGCGCGCACGAGGTCAAGACCGTCGGTGCCGCCTGCAAGCGCGAGAAGCGGCTCTCCCCGTCCGTCGGTGAGGAGATCCTGCGCGACGGAGTCCGGAACGTAGGGAGGGTTCGAGACGACGAGATCCCAGCCGCCTTCGGTTTTCGGTATGCCCTCCCGGAGATCGCCCTGGAGAAAGTGAATGGGAGCGATTGCCGTGCCGCTGTTTTCCGCAAGGCTTCCGGTGAGGAGGCGCGTCGCGTTCTCCCGGGCAACGCAGAGCGCGGCGGGCGAGATATCGGTCGCGGTCATTTCTGTCTTTGGTGCGTCGTGTTTGATCGAGACCGCGATGCAGCCCGAACCGGTGCAGACATCGATGACCTTGACGGAATCCCTGAGTGTTTCGGCTGCACGTAGTTTGATGAGGTCGAGTGCCCGTTCAACGAGGGTTTCAGTGTCCGCTTTCGGGATGAGCACGGACTCGGTGACCTTGAAGGGTAAGCCCCAGAACTCGCGGATGCCGGTAAGGTAGGCTATGGGCGTTCCCGTCCCGCGGCGCGCGACGAGGGAGAAGAAGATGCTTTCTTTATCATGGAGTTCAGTTTCCGGATGCGCGGCGAGGGAAGACCTGCTCACGCCGAGGAGGTGTGCGAGAAGGATTTCGGCGTCGAGCCGCGCGGTCGGGGAGGGGATGAGGCGCGCGGTGGAAGCGGGCATGACAAGGCGGGGCTCGCATGAGCCGGAAGGATTCGCGAGAAAGGCCTCGGCGATTTTTCGTGCTTCGAATGCCGTCATATGCAAGACTCTAGCAGGTTTCGCCCGTTATGCCAACGAAGCGAAAAACTTAGGGCACGCTAATCCATCTGGGCTTTGAGCTGATCCTCACGGGCTGCGATGGCGAGCCCTTCGACGAGTTCGGTGAGGTCTCCCTGCATGACGGCGTCGAGTTTGTAGAGCGTCAGGTTGATGCGGTGATCGGTCAGGCGGTTTTGCGGAAAGTTGTAGGTGCGAATGCGCTCGGAGCGGTCGCCCGAGCCAACCTGGCTTTTCCGGTCAGCCGCGCGCTCGGCGTTTTTCTTGTTTTCCTCGAGCTCGAAAAGCCGCGTGCGCAAGACGCGCATTGCCTTCGCCTTGTTTTTGATCTGGCTCTTTTCATCCTGCTGGATGACGACGATACCGGTCGGGATATGCGTGAGGCGCACGGCGGAGTCGGTGGTGTTGACGCACTGGCCGCCGGGCCCGCCGGCGCGCATGACGTCGATGCGGAGGTCTTGCGGCCTGATGTCGATTTCGGTTTCTTCTGCCTCGGGGAGTACGGCTACCGTCGCCGCGCTCGTCTGAATGCGCCCCGATGCCTCGGTCGCGGGAACGCGTTGGACGCGGTGAACGCCCGATTCGTAGCGGAGGCTGCCGTAGACGTATTTTCCCGCTATCGAGAAGGTGATTTCCTTGTAGCCGCCGAGCTCGGTTTCGTTCGAGGAGATTACCTCGTACTTCCATCCCTTGCTTTCGGCATACCGGGTGTACATGCGGAAGAGGTCGGCCGCGAAAAGGGCCGCTTCGTCGCCGCCGGTGCCACCGCGTATTTCCATGATGATGTTCTTTTCTTCGAGGGGATCGGGCGGGATAAGGAGTACTTTGAGTTCCTTTTCGCTCGCCTCGAGCCGGGCTTCGAGCTCCTTGAGCTCTTCTTTCGCCATCTCGCGCATGTCTGCGTCGTCGGCTTCGCGGACGAGCTCGCGCGCGTCGGCTATGCCTTTTTCGGTTTCGCGATAGCGGGAATATTCTTCCATGAGGCGCGCAAGGTAAGAATGCTCGCGCATGGTGTCCTTGTAGCGCGTGGCGTCACGGAGCAGGTTCGGGTTTTGTATTTCTGTCTCCACTTCGATGAAGCGGGCTTTGAGTCGTTCAAGTCTGTCGAGCATGAGGAGACTATACCAGAACGAAGGAAGGTCTTCAATCGGCGAGAGGTCGCTCTAGCCCTTTCTTGGCGTTGCCTGTCCCTTTCGGGTGGGTGTTGCCGGTTTTCGGGCGGTCCCTTGGCTCTTTTTCGGCTCCCGGTCAGCGGCCTTTTGCGCGCCGGAAGCGGGCTTTGCGCTTCCCGCACCCCGCGGAGTACCTTTGAGGGTTATCTTCACGGCTTTTTGCTTCGCGCCTGATTGCGGGATGCGCGCGGGTGACAAGGTGCGGGACGAGGTGGAAGAAGACGCGGAAGACGTAGCCCTGCGGCGGGCAGGCCTGCTTGGCTGGAAAAAGCCGAAGAGGCTTCCGCACAGTCCTCCCGCAAGGTGGGCGAACTGGGAGATGTCGTCGCCCCTGAACGCGTTCAGGATCTCGCGGCCAAGATAGAGAATGACGATCAGGATGAACGTGAGCGGAACGTCGTCGGACCCGTGGTTGGTGAAGGAGGCGAGAAGGATCATCATGAACACGACGCCCGAGGCGCCGAGGAGCGGGTTAGGGAAAAAGCAGGCATTGAGCACGCCGGTAACGAATCCGGTGACGATGATCATCAGGAACATGGTCAGCGACCCGTAGGTTTCCTCGAGCATGGGACCCAAAAGGAGGATGTACGCGAGGTTGCTGATCAAATGGTTCCAGTCCGCGTGGCCCGCGATGTGGGTAAAGAGCCGCACATAGTTGAGCGGGTTGGCAAGGTCAAAGGCCTGGGCGTTGGGGACGGTGAAAAACGCCCGGGTAAGGCCATGGAAAACGGACTGATCGAGGGCGACTATGAGGGTGCAGAAAAACGCGTAGGTGAGCGTTGTCGGCGCGTTATATTTTATTTTCATTGGTATCACGTGAGGGTCAGCTTGATCGGGCAATGGTCCGAGCCCAGGACGTCTTTCAGAATGGTCGATGAGGCGACGCGCGGCATGAAGGACGGATTGACGCACTGATAGTCGATCCTCCATCCGATATCTTTTTCCCGGGCATGGAAGCGGTAGCTCCACCAGGTGTATTGACCGGGATCGGGGCAAAAGGCGCGGAAGGTGTCGACGTATCCGGCGCCGGTAAACGTGTCCATCCAGGCGCGTTCTTCGGGCAGGTATCCGGGGTTCTTTTCGTTGCTTTTCGGGTTAGCGAGATCGATCGGTTTATGGGCGATGTTATAGTCTCCGCAGAGGATGACGTTTTTTCCCCCGGCGACGAGTTTTCCGCAAATTTCAAGCATCGCCGCGCAGTATTCGAGCTTGTAGCCAAGCCGGGCTCCCGCTTCCTGGGAATTCGGGAAGTATGCCGAGATGACGGCGGCTTCCGGATATTCGGCGATGACAATGCGCCCTTCGTCGTCGAATTCGGGATATCCGGAGAGGCGGACGTCGAGCGGTTCGGTTTTCGAGTAAATCGCGGTTCCCGAATACCCCGCTTTTTTTGCGGAACTCCACCAGGATTTCCACGAGCCCGAAGCAAGGACGGGTTCGGCGAGCTCAATGCTCACTTGTCCCTTGTGGGCCTTGGTTTCCTGCAGGCACAGCACATCGGGGGACTCGGCGGAAAGCCAGTCCAAAAAACCCTTCTTTTCGACCGCGCGGATGCCGTTTACGTTCCAGGAAACTATCGTTTTCATAGTGTCCATCATGCCACAGTAAACTCACGATTTTCAAGCGGGATAGCTGTTGTTTCCTGACGGCTTTTAGAGTATTTTTATAGTGTATGGAATTTGAAAGAAAGATATCGAGTGAAACTGATCTCTCCGAGGAGCTGCAGGAACCGCTGCAGTACCGCGTCGTTTTGCTCAACGATGATTTTACCACGAAGGATTTCGTCATCGCGGTTCTGATGGCGGTTTTTCACAAGAAGCACGAGGACGCCCACGTGATCATGGAAGACGTGCACAAGAAGGGACGCGGGGTAGTCGGCGCGTATACGTACGACATAGCGGCAACCCGTTGCCTTCAGGTGCATGAGGTGGCTCGCCAGAACGGCTTTCCGCTTCGCTGCGTGATGGAGCAAATTTGAAGATCAAGATCAGCACCGTCGTCCAGAAAGTCCTGGACCAGGCATGGGCGGACGCGCGCGTTCGCGGACACGAGTACGTTACTCCGGAGCATATCCTGCTCGCGGTGCTCGATCATCCCCCGGCGCTCAAGGTTCTTTCCATGTGCGGGGCGGATATCGCGTATATCCATGACAGCGTGGACGAATATCTGCGCAAGAACATGCCCGTCCTCACGGGGAGGGAACCGCTCCAGACGGTCGGTTTTCAGAACGTGTTCCAGCGCGCGGTACTTCACTGCGAAAACGCCGAAAAATCGGTGCTCGAGATATCGGACATCCTCGTAAGCCTCATTGATGAAAGCAAGAATTACTGTTCGTACTATATGCGGCGGGGCGGCCTTGACCGACTCGTCCTCCTCGAGGTGATAAGCCACGGCGGTATCGGCGCGGACGACGCGGACTCTCGCGGTCCGTCGTCTCTTGCCGATGAGGGGCAGGGTCGGCGCGAGGGCGACTCGTCCGACTCCTTCGACGCGTCGTTTGGCAGGGCCGCTCCGCGGGGAGACATCCCGAACGAAGGCAGCGCGGATTCACCCGATCCCGGGGAATCAGGCGAGCCCGGCGAGGGTGCGGAATATCCTGACGAAGCGGAAGCAGGATCCGGAAGGCAAAAGCCGCAAAAGCGGTCCACGCTCGAGCGCTATACCGTTGAGCTCACCGCCTTGGCCCGCGCAGGCAAGCTCGAGCCGCTCATCGGACGGGAAGAAGAGCTTGAGAGGACCGTGCAGGTGCTCTGCCGCCGGATGAAGAACAATCCCATTCACGTCGGCGATGCCGGCGTCGGAAAGACCGCGATAACCGAGGGCCTTGCGCAGCGCATCGTCGCGCGTCAGGTTCCGCCCCTTTTGTGGGGCTACGAGATATACAGCCTCGACATGGGGTCCCTCGTCGCCGGCACGAAATTCCGCGGCGACTTTGAGGAGCGGATCAAGCGCGTGATGGACGATCTTTTGCGCAAGGAAAAGGTGATACTGTTCATTGACGAGATCCACACCCTCATCGGCGCGGGCTCGACCGGCGGCGGTACCCTCGACGCGTCAAATTTGATGAAACCCGTGCTTACCTCGGGAAAAATCCGGTGCATCGGGTCGACCACGTACGAAGAATACAACAAACACTTCGAGAAGGATCACGCGCTCTCAAGGCGATTCCAGAAGATCGATATCCCCGAGCCCACGGAAGAGGACGCGATCGCGATCCTTCGCGGTCTCAAGAAACGCTACGAGGAATTTCACGGCGTCGTGTATACCGACGAAGCTATCGAGCAGGCGGTCCGTCTTTCATCGCAGTTCATCACCGAGCGCCGCCTTCCCGACAAGGCCATCGACATCATTGACGAGGCAGGCGCGCGCGCGCGCATCGCGGCGGGCTCTCCCGTTCCCGGAAGCCTCACCGCAGGGGACAATCCCGCGCCCGTGGCACCCGGCGCGCCGAGAAAAGCGGCGGCACGTGTTTCGACAGATGGAACTGAAGTCGTTATCGCCGCCGAAGTCGCAGAAGGCACGGAAGTCGCAGAAGGCACGGAAGGCGCTTTGAAAGCGCAAGGCGAATCGCGCGTAGCCTCGATTCCCGTGATCCCGGTCATCGACCGTGCGCTTGTCGAGACGGTAGTCGCGAAGATAGCGCGGATACCCGAACGCTCGGTTTCGACCGGCGAGACCGACCGGCTCCGCGAACTCGAGCCCGTTCTTTCGCGCTCGATCTTCGGGCAGGAAGCGGCGGTTCAGGCGGTGGTCAAGGCGGTCAAGCGATCGCGCGCCGGATTCCGCGCGCCGGGAAAGCCCGTCGCGAACTTCCTCTTCGTCGGACCGACCGGCGTCGGCAAGACCGAGCTCGCGCGCAAGCTTTCCGAGGTTCTCGGCATCGCGATGCACCGCTTCGACATGAGCGAATACCAGGAAAAGCACACCGTTTCGCGGCTCATCGGCTCGCCTCCCGGCTATGTCGGTTTCGAGGAAGGAGGGCTTCTCACCGACGCGGTGCGCAAGCAGCCTCACGCGGTCGTCCTCCTCGACGAGATTGAAAAAGCACATTCGGACGTTTTCAACATACTGCTTCAGATCATGGATTACGCGACGCTCACGGACAATCAGGGACGCAAGGCGGATTTCCGGAACGTCATCCTGATCATGACGAGCAATGCGGGCGCGCGCGAAATCGGCAAGCCCATGATCGGCTTCGGCCTCCGCGAGGTTTCCGAGGAAGCCGTCAACGAGGCGGTCGAAAAGACGTTCACGCCCGAGTTCCGCAACCGCCTTGACGCGGTCGTCCGCTTCGGCCATCTCTCGAAGGAGATCATGGAATCGATCGTGCGGAAAGAACTCGACGCCGTGCGTACGCGGCTCGCGGACAAAAACGTGACGCTCGATGCAACGCCCGCGGCTGTTACGCGCATCGCGGAAAGCGGCTATTCTCCCGAGTTCGGAGCCAGAAACGCCGCACGGGTTATCGAGGATCTCGTCACGACCCCGCTTGTCGACATGGTTCTCTTCGGCTCCCTTTCATCAGGAGGCGCCGCGCTCTGCGATGTCGATCCGGCTGTCCCCGGTGGCATCGGGATTTCAGTGGTCGGTGCAGGAGCTGAATCTGGTGCCGGAGTCGAGGTTGGAAAAGAATCCGCCCTTCCGGCAAAAACGAGAAAGGCTCCCGCGAAGCGGAAAGCCCGATCAGCAAGCGGAACCGGTACCGCGGGGACGGAGTAGACCGATGCGGGCGCACAGGAAGCAGACCTTTGACGCCGAGACGAGACGGGACCCTGATTTTCCCTGGCTCGAGATCGGCGACTGGTTTACCTTTCCCGACCCCGAGGAAATTGAGGGAACGGTTGTCGCCGTCGGCGGAAACCTTTCTCCGGGCATGCTCGTGTCCGCCTACTCGCAGGGAATTTTTCCGTGGTTCAACGAGGATGATCCCCTGTACTGGCAGTCACCCGATCCGCGCTTCGTCATCCTTCCCGACGCCTTTCGCGTTCCTTCTCGCCTCGCGCGCTCGATGCGGAAAAGCCCGTTTTCGATTCGGTGCGATTCATCGTTCGAGCGGGTAATCAATTTCTGCTCCGGTGTCTCCCGTCCGGGCCAGGACGGTTCGTGGATAACTGACGATATCATCGACGCATACATCGCGCTCCATCGCGCAGGGATAGCGCACTCGGTCGAGGCATGGATGGACGGTCAGCTCGTGGGCGGTTTTTACGGCGTGCTCATGGGATCGGTTTTTTTCGGGGAGTCCATGTTCACCCGCGTTACGGATGCGTCAAAAACGGCGTTCGCGGCGTTTGCCTCGCACTTTTTCGGGAAGATGGGCGGCACCCTGATCGACTCGCAGGTATATACCGACCACATGGCCCGCTTTGGCGGCATGAACATTTCGAGATCAGCTTATTTGAGAAAGCTGTCGGAAGCGCTGCCCCGCCAGTGTTGCGCGACTTGCGCAGGAGAAACGGAAGGCCCGGTCGTCCTGCAGCGCGGTCATTGGCCCTCGCAATTCGTTCAGTTCGCCGGCGGGGTGAATTTGTAGCCGATGCCGCGGATCGTGTGTATATAGCGCGTAACGTCTTTCACATCGCCCATCTTTTGCCGGAGGCGCGCGACGTGCACGTCGATCGTTCGCGTGGTGATGTTCGAATCGTAGCCCCAAACGGTATTTAACAGTTCCTCGCGCGAGATGATCGTTCCCTGGTGGTGATAAAAATATTCCAGCAGCTTGATCTCCTGCGCGGAAAGGGAATGTTCCCCGTTCTTCGCAGTGATGGTTCCCCGCTTGAGGTCTATCGTCAGTTCCTTGCTCACGCTTCCGTTCGCATTGCCCTGCGTTGCCGCATCTGCTCGCCTGAGCAGCGCCTCGATACGCGCCTCGAGTTCCGCCATCTCGAAGGGTTTGCACAGATAATCGTCAGCGCCGATCTTGAGCCCCGAGACGCGGTCGTCCGTACTGCTTCGGGCAGTCAGCATGAGAATGGGGACCTTTATCCCTGAATCCCGCAGGGATTTGCAAATCGCGAAACCGTCTTTTCCCGGCAACATCACGTCAAGGATGAGAAGGTCGAACGCTCCTGTCCGGGCGAGGGCTTCTCCCTCGGTTCCGTTCATGCATGACTCGAACTTGTATCCATCGGCGACGAGTCGGTCTCCGACGGTCAGTACGAGGCCGCTTTCGTCCTCAATCATCAATATTTTACCAGGCATTTTCAGCTCCTCTCCGTTGGGGGTAAGGACACGGTGAATGTCGTTCCGCTATCGGGCTTGCTCTCGACGGTAATGGTCCCGCCGTGCATTTCGACTATCCGTTTAACCAGATTGAGACCGATTCCGTTTCCCGGGATCTGCTCTTCCATGGCGCGCTTACCGCGCGCGAACGGCTCAAATATCAGTTTCTGCTCGCGAAGGGGAATTCCCGGGCCTTTATCCCTCACTGTTATTATCAGTCTTTCTGACGGATTTTTCCCGCTTTTCCGTTCTTTTTCCCGACGAACCGTGATGCCGAGATATTTTCCCCCAGAGGCGTGGCGGACGACGTTTTGCGTAAGATTGATAAATACCGATTCAAGAGCGAGGCGGTCGCCCGTGACGATGATGGGTTCTTCGGGAATCGATATCTCGGTTGTCATGCCGAGCTTCTCCCGTTCTTTCTCCGTTATCTTGAGCGACGTACTGATGAGGTCGCCCAGGTCGCAGGGCAGGAGTTTCATGCGCACATTCGAATTCGTTTTTGAATACAGGAGGAAGTGATCGATCGAAAGAGCGAGCCGCGCCGTTTCTTTTTTGATGATCGTGCCGTACTGCTTTGCCTTGCTCTGGTCCCGGACGAGTCCGTCATTGAGGTTCTCGGCGGCTGACGTTATGACCGAAAGCGGAGTCTTGAGCTCATGCGTTATCGTCGCGATGAATTCCCGCTGCCGCTGTGCGAGGTTGCGGGATCTCTTGGTGGTGTTGATGAGGGCGGCGATGAGCAGGACAAGGAGGCAAAAGGTTCCGAAGCTGACCACTGCGTTAATATACGAGGTTCGCTTCGAAAGCCGTTCGAGGGAGCCGTCCCGGTTGTATATCTGGAGGATAACGTTTCCGAATTCCGCGCGGTGCATTTGGATTTTGCTTCTCGCGTCCCTTGAAGGGCTCGGGGCGTCTTTGTCGGTAGGAGGCCGTGGTCGCCCATCCCTGGGTATTTCGTCCTTTGTGGCGATGTCGGAGGGACGCATTTCACCCGGATGGCGATCGCCGCCTTGATCTTCATCAAGGCCGGGTCTTGGCGGGCTTTGGCCAGGGGTGCCAAACGGGAAAATATCGTCAATGAGCTTGATCTCGATATCGGGGTTGCCGATTCTGCCGGTACCCAATGCATCGGAGGCGTAAATCACCGTTTCGGTGTCGGTGTCGATGATTCGGTATCGATAGAGTCCCGAAGAATCGAGGCTCTTTTTCGCGAGTTTGGGGATTACGCTCGAGACGATTATCCGCTTGTCGAAGGAAAAATCCGCCATGAGCCGTCCATTCGGGGACATGATGACTGGCGAGACGATACGGATTTCGACATTGTCATCCATCCCGATAAACGGCGGTTCCGGCGCTTTTTTCGAGGATATTTGCTTGAAATGGTTGACGTCCCACCGCATGATGGTTTTATCGATATCGTTAAAGAGGTAGATCTCTTTGAGGATTGCGGGATCGATCGCGTATTGTTGCCAGAACCGGAATCGTTGGGGAAGGAGGGTTTCAATACCGTTCAAATCCTCCTCGTTCAGCCGGAAAAGCGAGGGAAGAAAATTTACCTCTTCGTTGAGTCTGGTCGCGAGTGACTGCGCGGAACTGACCATGCTGGCTTCGATGCGTCTCTGCTCGCGGGTATGCAGTTCTTCAAGCCAGTTGAATTGACTCCAGGACAACATGGCGAACAGAGGAAGAGTGATCAGGGGAATAACACGGTACAAACGGAAGTCGCAGTTCATTACTCCCTAAGTGTACAACATTTTACAATTGTCGGTGAACAATGCCTTTTCAAGCGGGGGCTTTTTACACGGGTGTAACACGCTTATCGCAAAAGGTTCGCTTTTTCGCTTTCCTGCCAGCGGGAAAGCGTCCAGATAATACCCTGATTGATGAGCTTCAGCGGCTCGCCGCATTTTCTGCAGCGGAACCTGCCGTCGTCTCCGAGGTTTTCCTTTGCGCAGCCGATGCAGTAATTTGCCTGGCACTTCGGGCAGGTTCCCGCAGGCTGGTCGTCCGGCGGTTCGGCGGTGAGCCGGAGCGATCCCTGCGCCGGAATGTCCTTCGGAACCCTCCAGTGTCTGCCGCAAACCGAACAGTCGATCCTGAAGGTCGAGCTTTCCGCGATTTCCTCGACGAGTTCCCGGGAGCGGGGCGAATCGTCGAGTTCCTGCAGTTTCTTTGCGGTTTCGGCGGCCTTTTCGCGCTTGCCGGTCGCGTGGTAGACGGAGGCAAGCTCGTAGAGGAGGTCGGTCGCCTCGGGAAATTCCGCGAGCCCTCGCTGGAGCGCAACTTCGGCGCGGGCGTATTCACCCTTCCTTCCGGAAAGGAACGCGATGAGCCGGTAGATTCGCGGAGTGCTCTCGATATCGATCGCGCGCCCGAGAAGGTCGTCGGCTTCGCTGAGAAGGTCGAGTTCGAGGCAGTTCGCGGCGCGGTCGGTCAGGAGCCCTGCGTCGAAGGGACTGTGGCGGAGCGCCTTGAGGTATACTTCTTCCGCTTCCTCGTGCCGGCCGTCCTCGACAAGGAGGTTCGCCTGCGCGTGGAGGGAGTCGGGGTCGTCGGGATCGAAAAGCGAAAGCGCTTCGTCGAGCCGTCCTTTTTGCCTGAGGATTTCCGCGTGGTTCACGAGCGGGGCGAGCTCTCCCGGAAGGAGCTTTCGCGCGCGCAGGGCGTTCCGTTCGGCGCCGTCGAGATCTCCTCGAGAGAGCGCCTTGAGCGCGGCGAGGTTCCACGCCCAGCCATTGTCGCTGCCGGTTTCGAGGGCGCGTTCAAGTTCGGCCGAGCAGTCTTTTCCCGCGTTATACAGGGTTTCCGCGAGCCTGAAGTGATAGAGGCCGTAGCCGTCCTCGAGTTCACATGCCTTGCGGAATGCGTCAATTGCCTTCGCCGGTTTTTCCTTCGATGCGAGGATCATGCCGTGGAGATACCAGACGGCTGAATCCGCCGTTCCCTGGGCGACTGCACGGGCGAGGAAACCCTCTGCTTTCTTTTCGTCGCCGACTCCGTAGTGGTACTTGCCTGCAATACCGAGAACTCGGGCTTCGTCTCCCTCAACTTCAAGAAGACGGTCGACTGCGTCCGCGAGGTCGCCGTACTCGTTCGCGGCAAGGAAGACGCGCGCGGCCTCGAGCCACGCGGCTATCGCCTCGTCCTTGAGTCCGGTCGCGTCATATTCGATTCCCGCATGGAGGAAAAAAAGGCCCTGGGTTTCCGCACGCTCTGCTGCGCGGAGGTATGCCCCGGCGGCTTCGGCGTGAAGACCCTTCCACGCGAGGAGGTGCCCCTCGAGGTTCGAGAGGAACGCCGCGTTTTCGATCGCCTCCCGGGAGACTGTAGCAAGAAGTTTTTCGAGCTCGTCAAAACGGTTTTGAAGATAGAGGATTCCGCCGAGGTCGGCAACCGCCGCGGGATTTGCCGCATCAAGCGCGAGCGCTTCGCGAACACGCTCTTCTGCTTCTGCGAAGAGTCTCTGTGCGAGATATGCCTGTCCCGAAAGGAGGAGTTCCTCGACGTCGGGATCGCGCGATTTCCACGCATGCTTGAGCTCGATGATCGCGGGAACGTATTTCCCCATTGCGTACAAGGTGTGTGCGAGAGAAGCGTGGGCGCCTGCGGCGATCGGGAGAAACTGGTTCCACCGGGCGTACATCGCCTCCACCTCAAGCGGCGCCGAGTCGATCGCCATGCCGGAAAGCGTCGCGGAGCTTTCCCGCGTGCCGTCCCAGTTTTGCGCGGCGAAGGCGATCTTGCCTGCAGCCTGTATCGTGTCGTCCACGCACTCGGCAACCCATGCGTCGTTTACGATGATCGTAAAGCTCGTACCGCGCGCGATTATCCTGAGGGAGAACACGCGGTCGCTCTTGAGGTACGGCGCCGCATCAGCGTCGAGCGCGCCCACATCGAGGTCCGGGTTTCCCCGCCGGGTTTCTGTCCAGCCGAGTATCGCAATGGGGGTGCCGTTAACCACGACATCCATCCTGACCATACCGCGATCGGAGACGAGGACCGAGTAAAAGGTACTGTCGGTGAGATAGCGAAAGAGAAAGCCCGCGGCGGAGCTTCCCGCGCGAGTCGCGCTGTCGGGTTCCTGCACGGGCGCGACTGTTGGCAGCATTGCGGGGGATTCCTCTGTGGCCGGCACGGCTGTGTCAGCAGCCGGTGCGAGTGTGTCAGCGACCGGTTCACCTGTGTTGTCATTCGGGAATTCGATGAGGCCCTCGAGCACGAGGTCCCGATAGCGATAGAGGGGATCGACGCTCCATGCGTACACGTTTTTTTTGGAAAGTGAAAGGACGAGGCCGCTATCAGTCAGGCGCGTGGCGTAAAATTCGCCTTCTTCCTCGACGAAGCGCGCATCGCCTTTCCCGCTGAAGTCGGTTTGCCAGGATTCCTCGATCTCGAGTTCCGTATCGATGTCATCGGCCTTGGTAAGCCGTAAAAGCCGCTTCAGAAACGTAAACATAGTAGGTAACGGTATCGTAAATCGGGTCATCTGTCTACGCGAAATTCGCGCTCTTTTTTTCTCTTCACGGCGCGTACATTTACAAAGGCGAGAGAGACGATCGCGAGCCACGCGAAGGCGTCGCCTGTTGCCGCATACAGTGTACTCTCTCCCCTGGCGGGAACGTCGGCGAAAAAGAGCGTGCCGTCCGTTTTCGTGTCGTCCTCGCTCGCGATAATCCTGCCATAGCGGTCCGCGACGAGCGTGAGTCCGTAGCCCGCGCACTTTACGATCGCGCACCCGTTCTCGATTCCCCGAAAGACGCTCATGTAGCTGTGGAAGGGCACGAGGCCCGGCCAGTCCAGGGTTGGCATAAAAAGAGTATCCGCTCCCATCCGTCCTGCCTGGGCGACGAAGGCGGGAAAATCATTTTCATAGCAAATTGCGAGCGTCCAGCGCCCCCATTCCGTATCGATCGCCTGCATCACGCCGTTGCCGCTCAGCATGCACGACGTCTCGATCCCGACGACGAGATGCTTTTTTGTGTAATCGACGGCGAGCGTTCCCCGGGGATCGATTATCACGGCGGTGTTGCGCGACGCTTTTCGCGGCGGGGGATCGTAGAGGGTAATGCCGGCAATTTCGTAGATGCCATAGCGGCTCGCTGCGCTTTTGAGAAGTGCAAGAAGCTCCGGTTTTTTTTCTTCGGGTATCTGAAAGAAATATTCCTGCCAGAAGAGAACTTTTGCGCCACCTGCGGCTGCCTTTGCCGAATACGACTCGATGAGGGCGCCATATTCGGCCAGGGGTTTGAAAGCTCCCTGTCCGTAGATTCCTGCAAACTCGGACACCGTGCTCATTTTCGTTATTGTCGCAACGCGAAAGCTTTTTGCGCCCGCGTTACCCGTGCCTGCCGCGTTACCCGCCCCCACCATGCGCTCCCGCGACGCGTCGATCGATTGCCGTGCAAAGCCGAAGGCGAGAGAGGCCACGAGAAGACATGCGAACGCGATCACCGGAAGCCGTGCCTTTTTCCGCTTTTCCGGATTTCTGACCGCATCAAGGATGAGGTTGGCCACCGGCGCGAAGGACGCGACAAGGAAGGTGATGCCCCAAATTCCTGCCACCGACGCGACTTGCATGACCGGGAGCCAGCCGAACTGCGAATAGGCGAGCGAGCCGTGGCTGCCCGAGCTTTCGATAAAGGACCTCCCGTACTCGATCGCCGTCCAGGCGAGGGGAAAGACGAGGCAGGATTCGAGCGGCGAAAGGCGACTTTTCAGGATGCGGTCCGCAAGGAGAGCTGCCGAAAGCATGAGCGCCATACCGACGATCAGAATCCCCGTGATAACGGGATCGAGGTATTTCATGGTCAGTCGCCAGACAAGATAGTAGGTCACCGCAAGGGGAACGATAGCTGCGGCAAGAAATACGCGCTTCGTGTTGCTCCGCGAAAAGCGCATCAAAAAAGCCGGTGCGAGCCAGGCCGCGATCGGGATTGCCCGATTCAAAAAGGAAAAATAGAGGAGGACGAGACCGATGAGGAGATACAGGAAGGGGGCGGCTTTTTCGATTGCGGATTTTTTCAGCATGACATTTCCTTTTTACCGGCGAGCGCGATCAGATTCCCTTAAAAACAGTATATCACGGGAGGAATTTTCCGCAGAAAAGTAAAAAAACAACAATTTGTTGAAAATCGCAATTAATTAACATAAAACCTATTCACTTTTTTTTTGGTCTTGATTACACTTCGCCTGCGACGTGCAGGAACGGGTTATGGCGCTTCGTGTCGGTCTTTCGATCGATACCGTTTTTATCAGGCTTGAAGAGGAGATTGTATGGCTTTTCCGTCGAATTTTGTCTGGGGTGCCGCAACCGCTGCCTATCAGATTGAGGGTGCCTGGGATGAGGATGGGCGTTCCCCGTCCATTTGGGACAATTTTTCCGCGACGGAGGGAAACACCTATAACGGCGATACCGGACGGGTCGCGTGCGACCACTACCACCGGTACAAAGAAGACGTTGCCCTCATGAAGGAAATCGGAATTCCCGCCTACCGCTTTTCGGTCGCCTGGCCGCGCGTCATCCCCGGCGGAACGGGTGCGGTCAACCAGAAGGGCCTCGACTTTTATTCACGGCTCGTCGACGAACTCCTTGCCGCAGGGATCGAGCCCTGGACGACGCTTTACCATTGGGATCTTCCCATGGCGCTTCAGCACAAGGGCGGATGGACCAACCCGTCTCTTTCGGACGCCTTCGCCGAGTACACCTCAACCGTCGCGAAAACCCTCGGGGACCGCGTCAAAAACTGGATGACCTTCAACGAGCCGCAGTGTTTTGTCGGCATGGGCCTTGAAACCGGTCGCCACGCTCCCGGCTACAAGCTTCCCCGGGGAGACGTCATCAAGGCGGTTCATCACGCCCTGGTCGCTCACGGAAAAGGCGTCGATGCCCTCCGCGCGGTCGGCGGTGACTCCTTCAACATCGGCTACGTACCGACGACCCAGACCATGGTTCCCGCGACGGAATCTGCGGCCGACATCGAGGCCGCGCGCCGCGCGTTCTTCGGCCACTCGACTATTCATTCCCTCATCTGGACCATCTCGCTCATGACCGACCCCGTGTTTCTCGGGCAGTACCAGAGCGAGCTTCTTCCCCTCATCGAGAAAGACCTCCCCGCAGGGTGGCAAAAAGATCTCGGCGTCATCAGCCGGCCGATCGATTTTTGCGGTATCAACCTCTACTCCGCGCGCCGCGTCAAAGCTGACGAAAACGGAAATCCCGTCGAGGTCCCGCACGGGCCCGGCTTTCCCCAGACGGCGATCAGATGGCACGTCGAGGAAGAAACCCTCCGCTGGGGCCCGAGGATGCTGTGGGAACGCTACGGAAAGCCCGTCATCATCACCGAGAACGGGCTTTCCTCGACCGACTGGGTTTTCATGGACGGCAAGGTGCACGACACCGCACGCATCGACTTTACCCGCCGGTATCTCCTCGGCCTCGAGCGTGCGATAGCTGATGGCGCAAACATCGCAGGCTACTTTCACTGGAGCCTCATGGACAACTTCGAGTGGGCCGAAGGCTACAAGGACCGGTTCGGCCTCATCCATGTCGACTTCGAAACCCAAAAGCGAACAATCAAGGATTCAGCCTGGTGGTACCGCGACGTCATGCAGTCGAACGGTGCAAGCCTCGCGGAAAACCGCTACCAGGGCTACTAGAAAAAAAGGGCGCCTCGCCTGAGCGCACGGGACGCTCAGGCGAGGCGCGTTCCGTGCGCTCAGGCGACCGGGCGCTCCGCTTCAAGTACGGTGCCTGCCCCGAAGGGTCAGGCATCCGGGCTTTCCGCTTCGCTCCCTGGCGCGGCGTCTTTCCCCGGCAGGGAATACCAGTCCACGTTCCGTGTAATGATCATCACGAAAGCAACTATCGCGAAAACCCCCACCGTTCCCACGAGGAGCGCGTAGTCCTCCGATTCAAGCGCGACATAGAGATACAGATACACGCCGCCGAGCACCGCCGCCATCGCGAGTGCGCGCTTCGCCCCCTTCAGTATTGCCGACGAATAAAACGACACGAGCGCGCATACCGCGATCGCGCCGCCTGAATATGCGGCAAGAAAGGGCAGATGCTCCGAAAGCGACAACAGCACGAGATAGAAAAGGACGTCCGCGATACCGATAAGCGCGTACTGAAGCGGATGGATGCGCAGATGCGCGAAAAGTTCGAAGAGGAAAAAGACGACGAAGGGGATCACGATAAAAAGAAGCGCGTATTTGAGCGCGCGTTCGGTCTTATGGTACACCGATATTGGCTGGAAGAAGTCTACGCCGAACGTCGAGGCCGAAAGGTTTTCTCCCGTTCTCTCCGCGATGAACGACCTCGGGTAGGGCGAAGCCGACTCGCCGATATACCAGGAAGCCTTGAACCCCGCGTCTCCTACTTCGCGCGTCGCGGGAAGCGAGTATCCCGAAAAAGACGGGGATTTCCAGTCCGAGCTCACGTCGCACCGCACGCTTTGGGCGAGCGGATACACCGAAAGCGTGCCGCCCCCGCCGAGCTCGAGCGTGACACTTACTTTCCCGCCCGTAGCCGCGTCCACCACCTGAGAGCGCACCGAGCCGCCCGAATCCTTGAGCGTCGCGTCACCGAGCTTCATCGCCGAGTCTTTCCCGCCTGCCGTGATGACGGGCGTCGACTTGATCGAACGCCGGTCCGCGAAATCGAGCTCATACCAGGCGAGGACGAAATCCGCCTGGTACTGGAGCCCCGAGAGCGCTTCGTCGACGAGCGAGGCGACGTCGGAAAATTCCGCCTCGATCCTGACCGGACCCGAGATGAGTGGTACATGGTAGATTCCACGCGTACGCACCTCGCTTCGGAACTCGCCCGTGATGGACATTTCCTTCGCGAGTACCGCGACATGCGCCCTCGTCTCGACAAGATGGCCGTCCGAATCCCGTTCCGTAATCCTGACCGGCACGATGAGAACCGGTCCCGCTATCTCGGGCCTTCCGCCCGACATACCAACGATTTCATTTTCGGTTTCGACCGCGCGTTCCTTTCGCTCCTCGCCGATCTTCCCGATCATGGAAATCGGTATCATCATAAAAAGCACCACAAAAAAAATAACTACCAGTTTCAGGACAAGGCGGACACTTCCGTTTTCGCCGGTTGCGGGATTTATTGCACTCATGACTTTAGTACCTCCGCCTTTCATTCTGCCACGCGATTGTGGCGAAAGTATGGCGGAATCGCGTCATGTTTTTGTCATGTGGGAAAGTCGAGGGTAAAGATCGCGCCGCCAGAGTCGCCGTTCGTGCACGAGGCCGTACCGCCTGCTTTACGCATGATCGCCTCGACAAGCGAAAGCCCGACTCCCGCATGGTGCGTTTCTGCGACGTGCATTTCAGTGTCGCGTGTTTCTGCGCGCTCGGGTCTCCATGAGAAAAAACGGTCAAAGACACGGCCGAGGTGTTCAACCGGGATTCCGGGGCCCTCATCGTGCACGGTAATGATCGCGTGATCTCCCGCTCGCTTGAGCTCGACGGTGACTGTGGCCCCTGGCGGTGAGAATGACGCGGCATTTTCGACGAGGTTTTCAATTGCGATTTCGAGCCGCTCTGCGGAAAGGGGGAGGACGGGAATATGCGCGTCTGCAGGGAAGGCGGGAAAATGCGCGCCTGCAGGAAAGGCGAAGTGCACGTGCGGATATCTGTCCTGCGCGGCGAATACGACTCCTCCGATAACCTCGCGTGCGCGATCGGTTTCCCCGCTTCCCGAGTCGGCTTCGATCCGGGAGAGCTCGCGGAGCGATGCGACGACGCGTTCCATGCGGCTTGAATTTTCCGCAATAAGAGACGCGACCTTTTCGAGTTCACTCTCGCTCGCGCCCGGAATCAGTTCCGCCGCGTTCCGGATTCCCGAGATGCGGTTTCTCAGCTCGTGCGCGGCGTCGCTCGCAAAGTTTTCGCTTAAAGCAACCTGTCGCGCAAGGTTGCCGACAAGCGCGGTGAGGGACGCGGAAAGCCGGTCGATTTCGTCGTTCCGTCCGGTCAGATGAAACGCCTTCGGTTCACGGGCAGACCCTCTCTTTGTTATCGCGGACTCGGCTTCTTCCCTGAGCCGCGAAAGCGGCCTCGATATCGTTACCGCGAGGATGAGCGAAACAAGCGCGGCGGCGATGAGGCTGAGCATGAATATTTTTCCGGTCTCGAGCCTGAATGTGTAAAGGCTCGCGAGGATGCGGTACGTTGACTGCGACACGAGTACTGCGCCTTCGGCCTTTCCATTCCGCATGATCGGGATCGCGGAATACAGGGTTACCGAATTTTGCCCGCCGGACGATATGCGGGTGATCGCACCGTACGAGCCTGCAAGAGCTCGTGCGATTTCGCCGCCGTCGAGCGTCGTCTTGCCCGAATAATAATCGGCGCTTTCAAGCGGAACGGGCGGGCTTGCAAGGTATTTTCGTGCAACGCGAACCGGCAGGCTGAGCGCACGATAGAGGAGCGTCGTCTCCGCTTTTTTCCTGATTGGCTCAGGAATTTTTCTTGCTGTTTCGTATGCGGCTGAAACCCGCTCGTGCGACGCGCTTTCCGTGGCGCCCGGAGCGGCGCCCGTGGCGGTAGCGTCATTCGCGCTATCGGCGAGGAGGGCGCCTGCGCTGTCGACAACGCGGATGCGCGCGGTATGTTTTTTTTCAAGTGCGGCGACCGTCGCGCTTGCACGATCGCGTGAAAGCGGTGCTTCCTGGAGCCAGGCGGCGAGAAAGCGGCCTTGCTGGACGAGCGACGACTCGAGGTCCGCGAGGAGCCGGTCTTCATAGATCGACAAGGAGAAAAAACCTGCCACGGGCATAAAGACGAGCATGATGTTGAAAAGAAAAAGGCGGCGTGCGATCGGGCCGCGGAGGAGGGGAATGAGTCTCACTGCTTTTCTTCCCGGATCCGGTATCCCGCGCCGTACATCGTCTCGATGAGCGCGCTGTCGGCTCCGGCTGCCTCGAGCTTTTTCCTGAGCCGCTTGATGTGACTGTCCGCCGAGCGCTCCGACGCATATTCGTCAAGCGGAAAGGCTGAATGCATGAGCTGTTCGCGCGAGACGACTTCGCCGGGTCTCCGGAAAAGGCGCTCGAGCATGCGGAATTCGGTCAGGGTGAGCCCGAGCTCGGTGCCGCTCCAGAACGCGGAAAGGGAATCGGGATTGACGGAAAGCGTGAGCGATCGAGTCGCGTCGTTCGGGGTATCTACCCGTTCGAGGCGTCGAAGCACCGCCTTGACCCGGGCGAGGAGCTCGCCCATAGAAAACGGTTTCGACACGTAATCGTCAGCTCCGGACTCGAGGCCCGCGATCCGGTCGATTTCTTCATCACGCGAGGTAAGGTAAATAACGGGCACGCTCATGTGTGCGGCGCGTATGCGTGCAAGGATCGCCGTTCCCTCGAGGAATGGCATCGAGATGTCGAGGATGGCGAGATCGGGTGTCCTTGCGGTGATCGAGAGCCATGCCGCGTTTCCGTCCGCGGCTTCGACCGTAGCGAACCCTTCGCGCCGGAGCGCCATCGAGACGCTTTCGCGGACAGCGCGCTCGTCATCTGCGACCAAAATCGTTTTTTGCATTGTACCAAACGTACCGCGAAAACCGTCTTCGTGAAAAGTACCGGAGAAGAGGCGACGAAAGTGTTGACATCGCCGGAAAATCAATCAATACTTTCATCAATAATAAAGTAGTATACGAGGTACAAAAACATGACTCCTGATGAAGAAGCCCTGCTCAAGGTTTTGAAGGACTCGTTGCTTCCTGGACAGGACGGCATCAAGATCCGCGCGTTTCTTGCGTTTAACCGCGAGAATCCGCTGGTAAAAATCGAGAACGTCCAGATTCTCAAGGACAAGGGTTTTATCGATATCAAGGATGACGTGCTGTATCCGATCGAAACCCTGTAAAACGTTTTTACCCGAAAATTAATCTCCTCTTTCTCCATTCTCTTCTATTTGACAAATTGACCGTTGTCGGCCAAAATGTAAGCTAAAAGGTGAATTATGAAAGAAATAAAATATCGCGTATATATCGGGACGATTCTCGTACTTTCCAGTCTGATTATTCTTTCCATCATCTTTTCAGGTCTCTTCGTCAGTCTCCAGCATCGCCTTTTCCGGGAAACGCAGGATCGCCTCATGGCGACCGCCGTTCTCGGCGCGGAAGGGCTCAATACTGACGATCTGGGCGTTCTTGTCGGGAAGCTGCGCGAGGATCTATCTGCCGAGGATGCCCTCCGCACAGAGCAGAGCCGCGAGTATCTCAGGGTCTCGAATTACCTCAACAAGATCCGGAGCACCAATTCATCGCTCATCCTTTTCGTGTATATTCTCGCGCCAACGGCCCAGCCGGACCGCGCGCGGTTCGTCGTGGACGCGGACGTGCTCCGCCTTCGCGCGGAGGCGGAGAAAAGCGGCGGAACTGGCAGTATTTCGGGCTTTAACCTTGAGTACGATATCCATGACCAGAATGAAACGGTTTCCGCACTTATCCAGAAGGTTCCCCGGGTAGGTGACCGGTTTATCCGCGATCCTGACTACAAGACGAACTCGCTCATGGGACTCGCGCCGATATTTGACCGAAAGACCGGCAATTTTCTCGGTCTCCTCGGCGTCGATATCTCGGACGCCAATTACGCTGAGTTCATCACTTCGGTCTTCACGAGCGCTTTTATCATTGCAGGGATTCTGCTCATCCTCATCATCATCGGTTCCTTCCTGCTCGCCTGGCGGATCAGCGAGCCGATAATTCTTCTCACCGACGCCGTCAGGCGCTTTGGCGACGCTGACCTCGATTCGCGCGTTACGCTCAATACGTCGATCAAGGAACTGTTCGACCTCAAGCGGAATTTTAACGGTATGGCCGACAAGATCCAGAACTACCAGGAACATCTCATCGAGCTCAACCGGGCTATGGAACGCTTTGTTCCTGACGCCTTCCTTACCTTCCTCTCGAAGGAGAGCATCCTCGAAGTAGGACTTGGCGACCAGATCCAGAAGGACATGACGATCATGTTCTCCGACATCCGGGGCTTCACTGCGATCTCCGAGCATCTGACGCCGAAGCAGACGTTCAATTTTCTCAACGACTACCTTTCGCGCATCGCCCCGATCATCAGACGGCATGGCGGCTTTATCGACAAATATCTCGGCGACGGGATCATGGCGATTTTTCCGGGCAAGGTCGACGACGCGGTTTTGTGCGCACTCGACATGATTCAGGAAATCCGGAAGATGAACATCGAGCGCGAACGCGCTTCGTTAACGCCGATCGCGACCGGAACCGGAATCCATTGCGGCACCATGATGATGGGAACAATCGGAGAGGCCGAGCGGATGCAAACGACCGTCATCGCCGACTCGGTTAACCTCGCCTCGCGCCTTGAGGCGATGACCAAGACCGTCGGCGCCCATCTTTTGATCAGCCGCGAAGTGTACAACCGCCTCGAGGATTCCGACGCGTTTTCCGCGCGTTATATCGGTTCGACGTATTTCAAGGGCAAGGCCGAGCAAGTCGGCGTTTTCGAGGTGTTCAATCAGGATACCGCGAACAACCGGCAGGCCAAGGCAGGAACCCGGAAGAAATTCGAGGCTGCGGTCATGCTGCTTTCCGAGGGAAAGTTTGCAGAAGCCGAAGCGGCCTTTACCGTGATCAATGCGGAAAATCCGGAAGATACTGTTGCCCGGTGGAGTCTTGACCGGGCAAAGCTCCATCTACCGCCGGAATGCGAGGTTTAGCTCTACCGCTTGCGGGAAAGTCCATACCGGGAAAGTATGTCATCATAGCTTCCATCCGAGCGGATTTTCTCGAGCCCTTCGTTGAATTTTTCCACAAGTGCTACGCTGTCGGGGTGCGCTTTCGACGCCATAAGCCTGAATGATGCAGGTTTTCCGAACGGTTTATCAATGAATCCGAAGAGGTCTCGCGCCGAGCCCTGATACAGCGCGTCGATTGCCGAGCGGATAACTGCCCCGTCGTCGATGATAAAGTCCAGGCGATCCTGCTCGAGCTTTTTCACGAGCTGATCCTGGGTTTGGCTTTCTTCGACGATTGCGCCCGCCTTTTCGAGCGGTGTTTTGACCGCATCGGTGCCGGCTGTCATGCCAATCCGGTATCCCTTGAAGTCAGTAATAGATGAATAGGCGAAATCCCGCGAGGCGACGCTTCCTCTTTTATACGCAATGGCGAAGGTCGACGTAAACATAACGTCCGAAAACCGATAGAGTTCTTCCCGTTCATGGGTTGCCTGAAACGGAAATGATGCGAAAACCCTCCCGCTCGCAACGTCCGCTTCAGCCCGCTTCCAGGGCACAAAGCCGATTTCCGTTTTGATGCCGACAGCCTCGTATGCCGCGGTGACGATTTCCACGGCCATGCCGCCGTTGGAGAGCTTCTCTCCGGTATATGGTTCCCATTCTCCGACATTCAGGGATACGGTTTGGGCCGAAACTGCTATTCCAGTCGAAACGATTGCGATAGCAATGAATACACTGGCAAAGATTTTCATCCATGATCCACCTTGGCGGTCTTATCTGCTTAAAAGCATAGTTTTCAGCCACTCCTTGAGTCAATGGATAACAATGAAATTTGACGTCAGGCGATAGTCCGTCTATCATTAGTAACAGATGAAAAGACCGTCGGCATCAATTTTTCTTCGATCGACGGATACCCAACGCTTGCCGGATTGGCACCCTTCAAGCCCGGGAGGAGTTACGATCATATGAATACTATGCGGTATCCAAAAATGCTCTGTTTCATCGGGTGCCTGGCTGTTTTTTTTTCCGGCCCGATATTTTCCCAGCACAAGCTTGTGCTCGCGACCGAGCCGTGGTCTCCGTATCGCATGATCGACGCCGCCGGAAATCTTGGCGGTATAGACATTGACCTCATTCACGCACTCGAAAAAAAATTGGGCGTAACGATCGAGATCGAGCTCCATCCCTGGTCTCGCTGCCTGGAAATGATGCGGGACGGTGAAGTTGACCTCATGTCCGGACTCGCCTGGTCCGAGGATCGAGCCCGGTATATCCAGTATCTGAAGCCTTCCTATCATACGGTTCAGCCTGTTTTCTATACCCTTGCAGGAAAGGGTCCCTCGATAGCCTCGTACAACGACCTGTTCGGAAAACGTATTGGCCAATCGATGAAATCCGTATATTTTGAGCCCTATAACTCGGACATACGGCTGTATAAAGTCGACCTTTCGAGCGAGACGCAGATACTCCAGCTTCTTTCCCTTGGCAGGATCGATGTGGCAGTGGGGACCGATCCCAATATCTCCTGGGACATCAAGCGCCTCGGGTATAAGGGTGTATTTGAGCGTACCGCTTACATTCCGCCGGTAAAAACCGATATTTATATTGGTGTATCGAAAAAATCAGGGACTTTGAAGAACGTGGGCGATCTTGAGCGCGCACTTGCCGAACTGATCCAGGACGGTTCGGTCGACAGCTTTATCGAAAAATATCACTGACGGAAGGATGCGATGGGTAACCGGAAAATGAAGAAAATGAACCTCATGGACATGAGCCACCGGATGTCGCTCATGATATCGACGATCACGATCGTCGTGGTACAGCTTTTCTCGATTTCGGTGATTACCTGGTACATGGTCGCCGATCTTGACCGGAAGGCAGACCTTGCCGCTGACGAAATTGCCGAGATTCTCGTCGAGCCACTCTATAACGTCGATGACGGTCAGGCAAAGCGAATAGGCGAAGCGCTCGTTTCGTCGGGGCGCATTTCGGGCATTGTGATCGAGTCGATCGTCTCGGGAACGATACTCGAGATAAAGCCCGCGAGAGCTTCCTTTTTGATCGAGCCGCGGTCGCGCAATATTCTCTACAAGCTCATCCGTCTCGGTTCGGTTCGCTTCAGTTTCAGCGATACCGACCTTTTTGACATGGTCAGGAACATTGTCATCACGCTTATTATTGTCGTGTTAACCGTCATGTTCGTAAGCGTGCTTTTTAACCATTATCTCGTTCAGCAGCGGATCAACGGGGTGTTCGCGCGCCTTGCATACGGGATCAGCGGGATATCGGGCGGTCGGTATGACCGGGTAATCCCCGAGTCCGGGTATCTCGACATGGACGCGGTAATCAAGATGATCAACGAAATGGCGGCGAGCATCCAGGTCAAGAATCAGCAACTTCTCGGGATGAATAAACTGCTCGAGCAACGCGTAAGCGAGCGAACGGTCGAGCTCGAGGCGGCACTCGCGGAGCAACGGCTGCTGCAGGATCGCCTCATCGAATCGGGAAAACTTTCGGCTCTCGGGCAGCTCGCCGCGGGCGTGGCGCATGAACTCAACACTCCGCTCGGCGCGATCAGTTCGTCCGGACGGATTCTCATTGATTATCTTGATGCGAAGGCGCCAAACCAGGTCTCATTCGTTTCCGGACTCGATCGGAGAGAAATCGATCTTTTTTGCGCGATCATGAATGTCGGCATACGGGAAAACAAAACCCTTTCCTTGCCGATTCCCTCGCGAAGCGCCGTGCGCGACGCGGCGAAAACGCTTTCCGAGCGGGGCGTTTCAAACGCGGACTCAATTGCATCTTCCCTGTGTGATGTGGGAATCTCGGACTCTCTAGATGAGTTCGTTTTCCTGTTTGGTACTTCTCGGGACCTCGAAGTTGTGCAGGCGGCGTGTGAACCGGTTATTGCCCGGCGGATGGCTCAGGTAATCGGTGAGTCGGCAGCGAAGGCCGCAAGCGTCGTCAGTGCGCTCCGGTCGTATCTCATGCCGGAGTCCGCGGAAAAACACCAGGTAGTCGACATCGACGCAGATATCGCAAAGGTACTGACCCTGATGCACAACATGCTCAAGCACGGCATCACGGTAAAAACAGATTTTTCTCGGGTCCATGTACTCGGTTCGTCCGACAAGCTCTCGCAGGTCTGGATGAACCTTATCAGAAATGCGGCCCAAGCGATGGACTTTCGCGGCGTTCTATCCGTCGGTACGTCGATTCATGAGGGAATGGCCGTTGTGACGGTAGAGGATTCGGGGGTTGGTATTTCCGAGTCGATACGGGACAAGATTTTTGAGCCGTTCTTTACAACGAAAAAGTCCGGCGACGGGATGGGACTTGGTCTCGATATTTGCAAGAAGATTGTTGAGACACACCATGGAACGATATCGTTCGAGTCGCGACCGGGATGGACGGTGTTCACCGTTATGCTCCCCGCGGTTTCAGTCGATGAGTCAGGATCGGAGGCAGCCGGGAATCTATCCGGGGCGTCTGTGCCGGAACGCATGGGTTAAGGGAGATCAGTCATGGAAAGCACAAAACCTGAAGGGGCTATTCTCTGTGTTGACGATGAAATGATAATCCTCCTTTCCCTCATTCAGGAACTGAAGCGGACCTTCGGCGAACGTTTTATATACGAACGCGCGCTTGACGCGACATCCGCGTACTCGCTTATCGACGAACTTGCACGAGACGGAATTCGCGTTATTATCATAATATCCGACTGGCTCATGCCGGGAGTGCGCGGCGATGAATTCATCGAAGTAGTCGCAAAGCGGCATCCGGAAATAAAAGCAGTGATGATAACCGGTCAGGCAGACGCAGCCGCGATCGGGCGGATAAAAACAAACAAAACAGTAATCGGTGTTCTCGGGAAACCATGGAATCCCGACGAGCTTTCCGAGATGATAAGGCGGAGTGTTGATGGGTAAGGAATACATCGTATGTGTTGACGACGAACGGGTTGTCGTCCAGAGCCTCAAGCAGGAACTCAAGCTCGATCCTTTTTTCAAGGATATCTCGATCGAGATATCTGATACGCCAAAGGCCGTGCCCGCGCTGATCGATGATATCATGGCCGACGGTGGCGAAATTCTCGTTGTTATATCGGATCAGCGCATGCCACTCATGACCGGGGACAAGCTCCTTATCGAACTTCATCGGACGCTTCCTCTGACCCATAAAATTCTGCTTACGGGCTATGCGGACATCGAGGCGATTGTCAGGCTTGTGAACAATAATGCCCTGTATCGATACATCGCGAAACCGTGGGACTGGCAGGATATGATCATGACGATTCGCGACGCGTGCATCTCCTACCGTCAGCGGCGCATGATCGAGGAACTGAGCCTGAAGATCGAAAGCATGACCTATGCGATGGTCGCAGCCCTTGAAAACGCGAACCTGTACTTCGATGAGGAAACAGGAAATCACGTTCGCCGGATATCGCTCCTCTCGGAGTTCATCGGAAAACGCGCGGGTATCGACGAAGGTTTCGTCAAGATGGTCAAGCTTTATGCGCCGCTCCACGACATCGGAAAGGTTGGCGTGCAGAAGGATATATTGCAAAAACCGGGAAAGCTCACGAGTGAAGAGTTCGAGCATATCAAGGAACACGTGAGCATCGGGTATCGCATCATTGACGATCGCGCGATCGACACCATGGCAAAGAATATCGTGCTCTACCATCACGAGAAATGGACGGGGTCCGGTTACGTTCACGGCCTTGCCGGAACGGATATTCCGCTCGAGGCTCGTATCGTTTCGATTGCCGACGTTTTTGACGCATTGGTAAGCAAGCGCGTGTACAAGGAAGCGATGCCCCTCGATACTGCGCTTGATATCATGAGAAAAGAACGGGCCGTGAGCTTCGATCCCGATCTTCTTGATGCGTTCATTATGGGTATCAAGGCAATCCAGTTTCCCGAGGCCTTGTATGGCCAGGTCTCCGGCACGTAACAGGCGCATTACACAAAAAAGGCCGCCCTTCCGGGCGGCCCGTTTCACGCAGCAAAATGCGTGGAGCAATACTTAATACATCCCGTCCATTCCACCCATTCCGCCGCCCTGGGGCATGGCGGGAGGGTTCTTCTCGGGGATGTCGGTGATCGCGCACTCGGTGGTGAGGAGAAGGCTCGCGACGGACGCGGCATTCTGGAGAGCCGAGCGGGTGACCTTGGCGGGATCGATGATTCCGACCTTGACCATGTCGACCCATTCCATCTTCGCGGCGTCGAAACCGATTCCTTTCTTTTCGCTCTTGGCACGCTCGGCGATGACTCCGCCGTCGGCGCCCGCGTTGATCGCGATCTGGCGCATTGGTTCCTCAAGGGCACGGCGGACGATCTTGAAGCCGATCTTCTCGTCGTCGGTGAGGGCGGTAAGGTCAGCCTTCTCGAGCGCGGTCGCGGCCTGGATGAGCGCGAGTCCGCCTCCGGGTACGATTCCTTCCTCGAGCGCGGCGCGGGTCGCCGAAAGGGCGTCCTCGACTCTGTGCTTCTTTTCCTTCATCTCGACTTCGGTAACGGCGCCGATGTTGATCACCGCGACGCCGCCTGCGAGTTTCGCGAGGCGTTCTTTGAGTTTTTCCTTGTCGTAGTCGGAGGAGGATTCCTCGATCTGCGCCTTGATCTGCGCGACGCGGTCCTTGATGTCCTTCGCCTTTCCGGCGCCGTCGATGATCGTGGTGTTATCCTTGTCGATCTTGACGCTCTTCGCCTGTCCGAGCTGGCTGATGTCGGTCGCCTCGAGCTTGAGCCCGAGTTCCTCGGTGATGACCTCTCCGCCGGTGAGGATCGCGATGTCCTCAAGCATGGCTTTGCGCCTGTCGCCGAATCCGGGAGCCTTGACCGCGCAGGTCTTGAGGGTTCCGCGGAGGCTGTTCACCACGAGGGTCGCGAGCGCTTCGCCGTCAACGTCCTCGGCGATGATGAGGAGCTGGCGTCCGGACTGCGCGATTTTCTCGAGCAGGGGAAGCATGTCCTTCATGTTGGAGATTTTCTTGTCGTGGATCAGGATGTAGGGATTGTCAAAGACGGTTTCCATGCGGTCGCGATCGGTGACGAAATAGGAAGAGATGTACCCGCGGTCAAACTGCATACCCTCGACGAAGTCGGTGGTGGTTTCCATTGTCTTGGCTTCTTCGACGGTGATAACGCCGTCCTTGCCGACTTTTTCGATCGCGTCGGCGAGAATCTTTCCGATTTCCTCGTCGTTGTTGGCGGACACGGAAGCGACGTGCGCAACCTCGTCCGATCCCTTGATTTCCTTGGAGTTTTTCTTGATTTCCTCGACGGCGATGGTTACCGCTTTGTCGATACCGCGCTTGAGCTCGATCGGGGTCATTCCGGCGGCTACGTACTTGAGGCCTTCGCGAACCATCGAGTAGGCGAGGACGGTCGCGGTCGTGGTACCGTCTCCGGCCACGTCATTGGTCTTGGTTGCGACTTCTTTGAGGAGCTGGGCGCCCATGTTCTCGTAGGCGTCCTCAAGCTCGATTTCCTTCGCGACCGAAACGCCGTCCTTGGTGACGGTGGGCGCGCCGAACTTCTTGTCGAGAAGGACGTTGCGACCTTTGGGTCCGAGGGTTACCTTCACGGCCTGCGAGATTTGCTCGACGCCGGAAAGCAGTTTTTTGCGGGCTTCTTCGTTAAACATCAACTGTTTAGCCATCTTCAATACTCCTTATTACGCTACCGTTACCGGTATAACTATAAAATAATGCTTCGCCCCGCTTTAAATTCATGAGGCTACCGTATAAAATACTGGAAAACAGCGTGAACGGCAACGGTTTTCCGGTAATTACGTTCACGTTCTTAAGGAGGAACCCGATATGAAGCAAATTCGATGGGGTATTGTGGCTACCGGCGGCATCGCGGCCAAGTTCGCGGAAGCCTGTCTTTTCGAGTCCTCCCGCACCGGCCGGAGTGTTATTCAGGCGGTTGCGTCCCGCGAGCTTAAAAAAGCCGCTGACTTCGCGAAGCAATGGCATATCGGCCGGTATTATGGCTCATATGCCGAGCTCTTCGCCGATCCTGAGATCGATGCGGTCTATATCGCGACCCCGCATCATTCGCATGCGTCACTTTCGATCGCCGCCCTCGAGGCGGGAAAGGCCGTTCTTTGCGAAAAACCGGTGAGTCTGACCCTGGACGAATTCAAGCCGGTGATCGAGGCCGCGAAGCGGAACAATCGTTTCTTTATGGAAGCGATGTGGATGAAATTCAACCCGACCTTCCGGAAGGCGCTTTCCTGGATAGGCGAGGGGTATATCGGCGAGCCGAAATTCATCCGGTCCGACTTTTTTCTCGATGCTCCCTTCAATCCGGAAAGCCGGTACTACGATCCTGCGCTCGGCGGGGGTGCCCTCTTGGACGTCGGTATTTATCCGGTAACCTGCGCGCTTGTCGTCGCGGGAAGCAGAAAGCCTTCGTACCTGACGGCGATCATGCATACGGGGGCGACGGGAGTTGATCTCTATAACAAGGCTCATATGGTTTGGGATAACGGGTTTATCGCTGACCTTTCGAGCGCAATCAACCTTCAGGGTCTCGAGGAACTCCGTTCGGCCGTGATCATCGGCGAAACCGGTTCCATCATCCTGCCTCTTTTCTGGATGGCGCAGGAGGCCGCGCTTTTTGACGCCCAGGGCGCCGAGGTCGAGCATTTTGTCGGCACCTTCGACTGCAACGGGTACGAGTACGAGATCCGCGAGGTAGAGAACTGTCTTATTGAAGGAAAAACGGAAAGCCCTGTACAAACATGGGCGGATTCCATTATGGTGATGGAAATCCTTGACGATATCCGGAAGGTATCGAAACAAACTAACGGCGGAAAGTAATGAAAAACGATAAGCGATTACGGGATGTGCGCATCCTTGAGGCCCAGACACTGCTCTCGCCCGAGGCGATGGCCGAAAGCTATCCCGCGACCGAGCGTGCGGCGGAGACCGTGCTTAAGGGACGCGAAGAGATTCAGCGGATTCTCAGGCGCGAGGACGACAGGTTCCTCGTCGTCGTCGGACCCTGCTCTATCCATGATCCCGAATCCGCGATCGAGTACGCGAAACGCCTCGCCGAGCTGCGGGTAAAATATGCAGACCGCATGTGCATCGTCATGCGCGTGTATTTCGAAAAGCCCCGCACGACGGTCGGTTGGCGCGGCCTCATCGTCGATCCCGGCCTTGACGGCACGAGCGACATCGGCCGCGGCCTCAAGATGGCGCGCGAGCTCCTTATCGAGGTAAACGGGCTCGGCCTTCCCGCCGGCTCCGAAATGCTCGACCCCATCGTTCCCCAATATACGTCGGACCTCGTCAGCTGGGCGTCCATCGGTGCCCGCACGACCGAAAGCCAGACTCACCGCGAGATGGCTTCGGGGCTTTCGATGCCCGTCGGTTTCAAGAACGCCACCGACGGCGACGTGCAGATCGCCGTCAACGCGATCGTGTCCTCGCGGCAAGCTCACGCGTTCATCGGCATCACCCGCGAGGGCAAGGCGTCGATCATGCGCACCCTCGGCAACCCCGATAGCCACCTCATCCTTCGCGGCGGCAAGCACGGGACGAATTACGACCGCGAGTCGGTGAGTTCCGCGATCGGCCTTCTGAAGAAAGCGGGCATCAGGCCCTCTATCGTCGTTGACTGCTCTCACGGCAACTCGCAGAAAATGCCCGAAAACCAGATCGGCGTCCTTCTCGAGACGATCAGGCTCCGGAACGACGCGGATAATCCGCTTCTCCCGCTGTGTGGCTGCATGATCGAAAGCTATCTCCAGACCGGCTCCCAGCCGATCACCGCGGATCCTTCCGATCTCAAGTACGGTCTTTCGATTACCGATCCCTGCCTTGGCTGGGACATGACCGCGAGCGCGCTCGCCGAAGCGTACAAGCTTTTGGGCGAAAAGCACCATTGCGAACCGCTTCCCTCGGGGGACTCAGGGGTGAATATCGTGACGGTGCCGAAGCGTACCGACAAGGCCGATCACGCAGGCTCGAAGGAAGCTGACGGCAAGGCTTCGGCCCGATGAGTTCGCTTTTTGAGGATTCTTCCGAAAACGTTCTTATCATCTATTCTGACGGCGGCTGTTCCGGCAATCCCGGACCCGGCGGTTGGGGCTTCGTCATCGTCGACGGCTCCGCCCAGGCGGGCTCGGGAACGGAGATCATCCGTTCCGGCGGCGAGAAGCTGACCACGAATAACCGGATGGAATTGTCCGCGGTCATCGAGGCGCTCAAGCTCGTGCTTGTGACGGAGACTTGGGCCGGGCGGCCCGTTTCGGTCTATACCGACTCGCAGTATGTGCAAAAGGGAATTTCGCAATGGATCGCGGGCTGGAAGCGGAATGGCTGGCGCACCGCGTCGAAGGATCCGGTAAAGAATCAGGATTTATGGGTGGTGCTCGACGAGCTCGCGGCGAAAACTCATCCCCGTTGGGTGTGGGTCAAGGGACACGCGGGAATTCATTATAACGAAGTGTGCGACCGCCTCACGCAGGAAGAGATCGCAAAGCACCGGTAGGCGCCAGCACTCCGCGCGAAGGTGCTTCCTAGAGGTTCATGCCGTCGAGGAGCGCCTTCAGCGCGACAAGCTCTTCTTTGGTCATCGTGACGCCCTTTCCCATTTTTTGGTGATCGGGCGACCAGCTCCGGATATCGTATTTTCCGGGGCGACCGCCCCACGAAACCGTGTTGAGCTCGACGGTCCAGCCGCCCTTCGCTTCCGAAAGAATTCCGAATTTCTCGATTATCTCAAAACTGAAGTCATCAGCCATGTCGCTTCTCCTCTCAGCTTCTCCAATTTCCTTCGAGTATAGCATATCCCCAAAAAATTCTTGTAATAAAAATCAATTGAGTGTACTCTGAGACAAATGTTATGGAGGTTCCGATGAAGAAAATGAAAGCAACGATCTGCCTGGTGACGGCACTCGCGGTCGCCCTTGCCTTCGCGGGTTGTAAAACTGCCCCGCAGGCTACAGAAACGGCACCCGGACCCAGCAACGCGGCCCTAGCCGCCACGGAATCGAAGCCGGTCGACGACGCACTTACGGCGCTTCGGGATAAAACCGAAGCTCTCAGGGCAGAATGCCTGAAATACCATCTCGACTCGTACAAGGCCGATGACTGGGCTGTCGCAGAGACTTCCCGTTCGGCAGGTCTTGCGGCATACGGCTCCGACTACGATCTCGCGAAGAAATCCTTTGAGGACGCCATCGCGAAGTACGAAGAAATCAGGAAGAATTCATACGAGGCGATCTCCGCTGAACTCGAAGCGGCGCTCGTCGCCGCGCGCGAGGCAGCCGTCAAGGTAGGAGCCGACGGCTACTATCCCGAGCAGTTTGGCCTCGCCGATACCGCAGCCCAGGATTCGCGCACGCTTCGCGCTGACGGCAAGGATTCGGAAGCCTACGATATGGCTCAGATCGCGCTCCTCCGGTATCAGACGCTTACCAAGGGAAGGGAAGCGCTCGCGCTCAAGCAGAAAGTCGACCAGAACGGTTTTGTGCAGTACGATGCCGAAAGTTACGCCCTTGCGGATTCGAAATACGGCGAAGGGCTTTCCTCGTACGGAACCGCCGACGCGGCCGCTCTCGAGGCGATGACGGAATCCTGCGGTCTTTACGCAAAGGTAAATAACGCGGGCTTCAAGGCTCTCTCCCAGGAGGAGATTCAAAAAGCCGACGAGATCCGCGCGCTGTGTGATTCGATCAAGGCAAAAAAAGCGGTTAAAGATGATTACGCCAAGGCCGCTTCGCTTTACGCGGATGCAGCAAAGGCAGCAAGCGACGATTCGTGGGAGTCGGCGTACAAGTCGTATTCAGCCTCGGTTGTCGCGTTCGCCAACGTATACCAAGCGGCGACGCTCAAGCGGAATTCCGCGGAAAGCGCCATGGCTGCCGCGAAGAGCCGGCAGGACGAAAGCTCCGCCCTCGCGCGCAAGGCCGACTCTGTTGCCCCTCTTCCCGAAAACGCCCCGGGCTTCTCGGACGAGCCGATCAATGTCGAACCTGCCAGTGAAAGTCCTGCAGCAACGCCCGAAGCGGCGCCTGCAGTGACACCAGAAGCGACACCAGAAGCCGCGCCTGAAGCAACACCCGCAGACACCGCTCCGGCCCAGGCAGATCCTGCTCAAGCATCGCCTGATCAGGCTATAGAGAGCGCGCCCGGCACGGACGAGCCCGCCACTATCGACGAGCCCGCCACTATCGATGAGTCCACTTCTATTAACGAGCCTGCCACTATCGCCGAGCCCGCTACGATTGACGAGTCTGTCTCAGGGGAGGAAACCAAATGATAAAGTGCAACCTGATAGCCGCATGCCTTTTCTTCGTCGTATCGGTCCTTCCGCTTTCGGCCGCGACCTATGACAATAACGAGTTTCAGCGGAAAAGCCGCGCGTATAGCGATCTTGCCGCCAAGGCGTATGATGATGGCGATTATGACGCGTCCGTGGCGTACGCGAGCGAGGCCGAGAAAAATGCCGAGCTTTCCCGCGCGTTTATCGAGAAAGCGCTCGTGCGGGCCGATGCCGAGACCTTGCTCATGAAGGCGCATACCCGCCTTGCCTGGGCGACGGAAAAAAAGGCCGAGAAGAATTTCCCCTCAGCCTTTCAGACTGCGACCGTTGCGGTTCAGTCGGGTGACGGTCTTTTCGCCTCCGAGGATTTCGCGGGAGCGAAGGCGCAGGCCGAAATCGCGCTTAACGCCCTCGCCGATATCCGCGAAGTGTTTCCGCTTCCGTCCCGGTACCGCGTTGGCGCCTGGAGCTCAACCCGCGATTGCCTGTGGAATATCGCGAAGAATCCCGCGATCTACGGCGATCCCTTTATGTGGAAGAAACTGTATGACGCGAATCGCTCCTCTCTCACAAGGCCTTCCGATCCTGATCTCCTGATGCCCGGCTCGATCCTGAAGATCCCGAGCATTGCGGGCGAGATTCGCGACGGCGAGTATGATCCTTCGATCAAGTACGAGCCGCTTGCGAAGGTAAAGGCGAAGGCAAAGACGAAGTAGTTCCCGTTCTGATCCCTGTTTGTTATTCGGCTGCCCGACCATTTGCGTCAGGGCAGCCTTTTTTTTTGGAGATAGAGGAACATCGCGGCGGCCATGAGGCCATGCCGGAAACCTTCCTGTCCCATGCGGCGAAAGACCTCGGCCGCAGGGACGGTCTCGATCGCGAGGTACTCGTCGTCGTCCGGCGAAAGAGCCTTCGTGTTCTCAAGCTCCTCAGCGATAAAGACATGGCAGGTATTGTCCATGATTGCGGGGTTTGGAGAGAGGCTTGCGGCGTGGACGAGCTTTCCGGCCCGATATCCCGTTTCTTCGAGGAGTTCCCTTCGCGCGCCATCCTCCGGGGCTTCACCGTGATCGATTACGCCTCCGGGGAATTCGGTGCTGATCATTTCGGATCCGTGCCTCCATTGCCTGACCATCAGGAATTCCTCGTTGCCGGCCGCGTCCGTGATGACCGGCACGACGATTACCCAGTCTGAGGCGTGGAGCGTAATAAAGGTCTTTTCGTCGTTTTCCGGCGACCTGCTCGTTATTTCCGCAATATCGAAAATCCTCGTCGAGAATACCGTTTCCCGGCGTAGGGGATGCCATTCAAGCGCTTGTTCATTCATGTTAGGAAATCTCCTTTGACAGATTGACCCTGCGGTCCTATCCTATAAGAAGGATGATACATCACTTGCAGGAGGTTCGGTATGGCAATAATCACCATTTCACGGCAAATCGCGTCATTCGGAGACGAGGTAGCGACCGAATTATCCCGGCAACTCGGCTATTCTTTCATTAACCGGAAGATGCTGGAAGCGGATCTTCTCAAGCACGGGATAACCGAGGAGAAGCTGCGGAAGTATGATGAACGAAAGCCCGGTTTCTGGGCATCGCTTGCGCGCGATCGAGACGAGTATTTTGACTATCTCCGCGAGGCCGTGTACGAGCGGGCAATTGCCGGTAACTGCGTTTTTATCGGGCGCGGCGGTTTCGCGATTCTCAAGGGCGTTCCCGGCTGTTATGCCGTCAGGCTTGTTTCTACCGACGAAACCCGCGTTCGCAGGCTCATGAATGAATTCTCCTGGCCGGAGAAAAAGGCTCAGGCCTTGATGGCGGAAAGCGACAACAACCGGCGCGGTTTTCATAAGTGTTTTTTCAACATCGACCACGACGATCCGGCAAGCTATAATATCGTGCTTACGACGGACGATATAACGCCCGAAATCGGCGCGGCAATCGTCCATGAAGCGTGCGTAAGAACCGTCACCGCCGCGCAGGAATCTGAAGGTCTTGCCCGCATCGCGGAACTTCTTCTGTCGCAGAAAATCGTGAACCATATCGTGTTTGATCTGAAGATTCCCGTTCATTTTCTCGAGGCGTCATCGACGTCGTCGGAGATCACGCTCCATGGCGTTGCGGACTCTTCCGCCGTCATCGAGAAGGTACTTGGCGTCGCCCGTTCGATGGCTCCCGACAAAAAGGTCACCTCGGGCATCAGTATCGTTCAGGATTACAAGTCCTATCCTTAATTGCGGGGTTGTTTCGTCAGGAGGGCTCTTTGCGGCCTTGTGAGACTTTTTTTCCCTGACGGAAAAAGATCTGCGCTTTTTCAAAGCAGAGAACCAGGATTACCGCGCCGCTTACGTATTCGATCGCGCGAAATCCTGCCGCGTACGAGTCAGGCAGGAAAAGACGTACGAGCTCTATTACGTACAGGGTCATTGTCGTTGCGATTGTAATCTTGCCGCCCCAGGTTGATTTCGTCTCGATGGGTTTTCGCAGCGCGATAAACACGAACATCCCGAATGCCTGGAGAAAGAGACGAAAAAATATCAGATAAAAGAACCAATGCGGGACGATGTTGTTCCGGAAGTACACGATGGAGATGACGAACAAGAGGCTGTAATCGCTTATGGAATCGAGCATCGAGCCCATGCGGGTTATCTCTTTGCGCCTGCGCGCGATTTGTCCGTCAAAGGTATCGGTCAGAAATACTAGGATGAGCAGGAAGGGGAGGATGAGCCGGATTTTCGCGATGTCATTGTGATGGAGCAGAAAGGCGATCGAAGGCAGACTCGAAATTCGAAGGAGCGTGATCCGGTTTGCGATGTTTATCTTGCCGAGTTGCTTTCCGGTAGACAGATTGAAGAAATCTTTCTTGAATATGATGAGAAATACACCGAGCAGTATGTGCAGAAGGACCGATGCGCCGCCGTAGATCGCAATCGAAAGTACGGAAACATTTTGCGCTGGTCCGAACAGTGAGATAAATAGCAACTGGATCGCTGAATAGCAAAGCACGGTACGGACGATGCTTTTTTCCATGCTTTTATAGTATAGCTTGACACTTCCTTTGTCAAATAGGATAGTTACCGGCATGAAATTGGCGAATTTTTTCACGGCGGTTCGCATCGCGCTTGCACCGCTTTTTTTTGTCTTGTTTTTTCTTCCCGGCCTTGTCGGCTTTGGCGCCGCGGCTTCGGTATATATACTGATTCCCCTGTTTGCCTTCATGGAGTTTACCGATTTTCTCGATGGATATTATGCCAGGAAGTATAAGGAAGTTTCTGATTTCGGGAAGCTCTTCGATCCGTTCGCAGACACACTTGCGAACCTTACGGTGTTGTTCGTATTCGTTCTTTCAGGATATCTTCCCGCGTTTCTTTTTCTTGTTCTCCTGTATCGGGAACTCGGCATCAGTTTTATCCGTATGCTCGCGAGCCGTCAGGGTGTCGCGATCGGCGCACGAAAGGGCGGCAAGACAAAAACCGTGCTGTATATCGTCGCGGCCGGATTTTCCCTTGCCATCGAGTCGGCCATTCGGCTCGGGTTTGACATCTCGGCGGTTTCCGCTCAAGCCCGTATCATCGGCCTTGCGCTGTATGCCCTCGCGGTTGTGGTATCACTCGGTTCGTTCATTGATTATCTCGTTCATTTTTCATCCGTTCTCAAAAATCCGAAAATCGATAAATGATTTATGCGATTTGTCTGTTTTTTCACTTGACCTAAAGTGGGGAATGGTGGTATAAATTGCTCCGTTGCGCTGGTCCGAAAGGATGAAGATAGCGCATCTCTTTGAAATCCTTGCGATTTGCTGCAGTACACTGCGGTTTATCAATCCAGTTTTTACGAAATGAACTCTGTCGCCACTAACGGCCAGAAAAAACTTCAAGAAAACGAGAAAGAGTGGTTGACAAAGAAAAAAGAAGCATGATACAGTCGATTCACTCGCCGCTAAACGAAAGGGTGAGTAAGAGGCCGGAAACGGGAAACTGTGGACGGCAATAATGGTCTTTGAAACTAAAGGGAAGGGAAAGAAGGACGCTATTTGAAGCGTCGGAGATTGTAGAAATACAGTAACCGAAAAATCAAATGGTGAGGTTGGTAAATCGCTCACGCGATTTACTAGGAGTTTTTTCACGAAAACTCCACGGTTGGAGTGGACCGCAAGGGAAACGACAATCGACGCAAGTGATCGAAATAAGCCGTGAATGATGAAAGGATTATACCGGACGTCAAACACAAATTCCTTTAATAGAATTAAAGGGATTAGGCTTGAAATGATATCAGGCCCCGCAAGGGGTTTGAGAATATATCATGGAGAGTTTGATCCTGGCTCAGAACGAACGCTGGCGGCGCGTCTTAAGCATGCAAGTCGGACGGCAAGGGTAGCAATACCCCTAGAGTGGCGGACTGGTGAGTAACACGTGGGTGACCTACCCTTGAGTTGGGGATAGCCATTAGAAATAGTGGATAATACCGAATACGATCGCTGTCACTTTGGTGATGCGATGAAAGGAGCTACGGCTCCGCTCGAGGATGGGCCCGCGTCCCATTAGCTAGTTGGTGAGGTAACGGCCCACCAAGGCGACGATGGGTATCCGGCCTGAGAGGGTGTACGGACACATTGGGACTGAGATACGGCCCAAACTCCTACGGGAGGCAGCAGCTAAGAATATTCCGCAATGGACGAAAGTCTGACGGAGCGACGCCGCGTGGATGAAGAAGGCCGAAAGGTTGTAAAATCCTTTTGCTGATGAAGAATAAGTGTGGTAGGGAATGACCGCATGATGACATTAGTCGGTGAATAAGCCCCGGCTAACTACGTGCCAGCAGCCGCGGTAACACGTAGGGGGCAAGCGTTGTTCGGAATTATTGGCGTAAAGGGCATGTAGGCGGTTTTGTAAGCCTGGTGTGAAATCCTGCAGCTTAACTGTAGAATTGCATTGGGTACTGCGAGACTTGAATCACAGAGGGGAAACTAGAATTCCAGGTGTAGGGGTGGAATCTGTAGATATCTGGAAGAATACCGGTGGCGAAGGCGGGTTTCTAGCTGATGATTGACGCTGAGGTGCGAAAGTGCGGGGAGCAAACAGGATTAGATACCCTGGTAGTCCGCACCGTAAACGATGTACACTAGGTGTAGGGGCATGAGTCTCTGTGCCAAAGCTAACGCAATAAGTGTACCGCCTGGGAAGTATGCTCGCAAGGGTGAAACTCAAAGGAATTGACGGGGGCCCGCACAAGCGGTGGAGCATGTGGTTTAATTCGATGGTACGCGAGAAACCTTACCTGGGTTTGACATCAAGTGGAATGGTATAGAGATATATCAGCGTAGCAATACGCCGCTTGACAGGTGCTGCATGGCTGTCGTCAGCTCGTGCCGTGAGGTGTTGGGTTAAGTCCCGCAACGAGCGCAACCCCTACTGCCAGTTACTAACAGGTTATGCTGAGGACTCTGGCGGAACTGCCGGTGACAAACCGGAGGAAGGTGGGGATGACGTCAAGTCATCATGGCCCTTATGTCCAGGGCTACACACGTGCTACAATGGTAGCTACAAAGCGATGCTAAACCGCGAGGTCACGCAAAGCGCAAAAAAGCTACCGTAGTTCGGATTGAAGTCTGAAACCCGACTTCATGAAGTTGGAATCGCTAGTAATCGCGCATCAGCACGGCGCGGTGAATACGTTCCCGGGCCTTGTACACACCGCCCGTCACACCATCCGAGTTGAAGGTACCCGAAGTCGCTAGTCTAACCCGCAAGGGGGGGCGGCGCCGAAGGTACGTTTGGTAAGGAGGGTGAAGTCGTAACAAGGTAGCCGTACCGGAAGGTGCGGCTGGATCACCTCCTTTCTAAGAGAAAGGTCGAAGGTCTTAAGACCTTCGACTGGGAAGTTTACAAAACTACGTTTTATAAACTTCAAGTCGAAGACGTCAAGAACTTCAATAGAAACTCGATCTAACGAGAGAGTTTCGCAAACGGCTCGAAAGAGTCGATTGTTACACATAAGTCCCCGAAGTACACGGGGCAAACTGAGGTTCGCAAGAATCTCAACCGGTTCGTCCCCGACGAACCTCGATTAACTGCAATAACCTTTGCCTTCTTTCCCCAACCTTTCTTTTATATCTAGAAATTCATATTTCGATGGAGATACGTTTCTGAGAAATTGGTTTCTCACCAGCCAGGGGATATAGCTCAGCTGGCTAGAGCGGCGGCTTTGCAAGCCGTAGGTCAGGGGTTCGAATCCCCTTATCTCCAAAGAGGATATTTATCCTCAAATGATTCAAGGGTTTAACGACTCGAGAAACAGTGATATTTGACATGACAAGGGAAGGGATACGAAAAAGACCTTAAGCGCGTGATAAACGCGAAAGAGGACTTTAAGTAGATACAAATCTTAAAACCTGTGAAAGAACCCACCTGGAAGATTGCCTGCTCGGCAAGCTTGACCAAAGAAGGGGAGTTTCAAGGCAGCGAGTAAGGGAAACCTTATGAGTGAGCGTTGCGGGGTTAAGATGAAACGATAATATGGTCAAGCGAATATAGGTGTATGGTGGATGCCTTGGAGCTACGAGGCGAAGAAGGCCGTGATAAGCTGCGAAAAGCCAGGGGTAGGAGCACATATCCTGTGATCCCTGGATAGCCGAATGGGGTAACCCACTGGGAGCGATCCCAGTATCCGATATCTGAATAAAATAGGGTACGGAAGCCACACTGGATGAACTGAACCATCTAAGTAATCCGGGAAAAGAAATCAAGAAGGGGAGCGATCCCCCGGAGATTCCGAAAGTAGCGGCGAGCGAAATCGGAAGAGCCCAAACCGTGTTTACACGGGGTTGTAGGGCCGCATGGGGATAACCCGTGGAGTTGAGAAAAAATCAATGTATAGCGGAACGGTTCTGGGAAGGCCGGACACAGAGGGTGAAATCCCCGTACGCGACATGCATTGGTCTCCATGATGCGGTACCTGAGTACGGCAGGGCACGAGAAACCCGGTCGGAATCTGGGTCGACCACGATCCAAGGCTAAATACTCCGTAGCTACCGATAGTGCAGAAGTACCGTGAGGGAAAGGCGAAAAGAACCCCGGTGAGGGGAGTGAAATAGAACCTGAAACCATACACTAACAAGATGTTACAGCCCGAAAGGGTAGTAGCGTGCCTTTTGTAGAATGAGCCTGCGAGTTACAGTATGCAGCGAGGTTAAGGATTTGAAGATCCGGAGCCGGAGGGAAACCGAGTCTGAAAAGGGCGCTCAGTTGCATGTCGTAGACCCGAAGCCAAGGTGATCTAGTTACGAACAGGTTGAAGCCGGGGTAATACCCTGTGGAGGACCGAACTATAATCTGTTAAAAAAGGTATGGATGATTCGTGACTAGGAGTGAAAGGCTAAACAAACCTGGAAATAGCTGGCTCTCCCCGAAATGCCTTTAGGGACAGCCTCATACAAAACTTTCGGAGGTAAAGCACTGGATGGACTAGGGGACTTCACCGTCTACCAAACCCAATCAAACTCTGAATGCCGAAAGTCAACGTATGGGAGTGAGACTGTGTGCGATAAGGTTCATAGTCAAGAGGGAAACAGCCCAGACCGTCAGCTAAGGTCCCGAAATACTGCTCAGTGTAAAATGAGGTGCGAATACAAAGACAGCCAGGAGGTTGGCTTAGAAGCAGCCATTCCTTTAAAGAGTGCGTAATAGCTCACTGGTCGAGTGTTCGTGCGCAGATAATGTAACGGGGCTAAGCAGTATACCGAAGCTACGGACCAAGTGCGCAAGCGCTTGATGGTAGGGGAGCATTCCATGGACCGATGAAGGTGTACCTGTGAGGGGCACTGGAGGGGATGGAAGAGAGAATGCAGGTATAAGTATACGAAAAGGAGGGTGAGATTCCCTCCCGCCGAAAACCTAAGGTTTCCTGGGTAAAGGTCATCTGCCCAGGGTAAGTCGGCCCCTAAGGCGAGGACGAAAGTCGTAGTCGATGGGAAACTGGTTCATACTCCAGTACCTTTGTTAGTTTCGAGGGCAGGACGCATGAGGTGAAATCCGGCCGGGCGACGGTTGTCCCGGTCAAAGCAGCGAGTTGATGAGGGTGATAGGCAAATCCGTTACCTGAGATGAGCTGTGACAGCGAGCGAAGCTACGGCTGAGCGAAGCGGACGTAATCAAGGTGCCGAGAAATACTGTCTAAGGCTAGGCTAATGAAGACCGTACCGTAATCGGACACACGTAGGTGAGATGAGAAATCTAAGGCGCTCGAGAGAACTCGCGTTAAGGAACTCGGCAAAATGCACACGTAACTTCGGAAGAAGTGTGGCCCCTGTTTGGTTAAAGAGTGGGGGTGGCACAGAGCAGGCCCAGGCGACTGTTTATCAAAAACACAGCCATCTGCGAACCAGTAATGGGACGTATAGGTGGTGACACCTGCCCGGTGCTGGAAGGTTAAGAGGAGAGGTTAGGGGAGCCCCGAAGCTTTGAATCGAAGCCCCAGTAAACGGCGGCCGTAACTATAACGGTCCTAAGGTAGCGAAATTCCTTGTCGGGTAAGTTCCGACCCGCACGAATGGTGTAACGATTCTGGGCACTGTCTCAACGCGAGACTCGGTGAAATTTATATATCGGTAAAGAAGCCGATTACCCACAGTTAGACGGAAAGACCCCGTGAACCTTCACCGTAACTTATTATTGGGACTTGAATTAGCATGTGTAGAATAGGTGGGAGACTATGAGACGTGGCCGTCAGGTTGCGTGGAGTCGTAAAGTGAAATACCACCCTTGCTGATTTAGGTTTCTAACCTTGTCCATGAATCTGGATTGGGGACAATGATAGGTGGGCGGTTTGACTGGGGCGGTCGCCTCCAAAAGAGTAACGGAGGTGCGCGAAGGTCACCTTACGCCGGTTGGAAATCGGCGCACAAGTGTAAAGGCACAAGGTGGCTTGACTGCAAGACTGACAGGTCGAGCAGGTACGAAAGTAGGTCTTAGTGATCTGGCGGTAGCGAGTGGAAGCGCCGTCACTTAACGGACAAAAGGTACTCCGGGGATAACAGGCTGATTTTCCCCAAGAGTTCACATCGACGGGAAAGTTTGGCACCTCGATGTCGGCTCATCGCATCCTGGGGCTGAAGCAGGTCCCAAGGGTTTGGCTGTTCGCCAATTAAAGCGGTACGTGAGCTGGGTTCAGAACGTCGCGAGACAGTTCGGTCCCTATCTGCTGTGGGCGTTGGATGATTGAGAGGAGCTGCTTTTAGTACGAGAGGACCGAAGTGGACGAACCTCTGGTGTACCTGTTGTCCTGCCAAGGGCAAGTGCAGGGTAGCTAAGTTCGGAAGGGATAACCGCTGAAGGCATCTAAGTGGGAAGCCCACCTCAAGATAAATCATCCCTGGGGGTTCAACCCCCCTGAAGACTCCTGGGAGACTACCAGGTTGATAGGTTGGAGGTCTAAGCATAGTAATGTGTTCAGCCGACCAATACTAATAAGTCGTGAGGCTTGACCATATTATCGTTTTATAAGCCGACCGGTTACGGTTCGGAAAAGTATCTACTTGAAAAAATATCGTATCCCGAGAATCACTTGTCGGAAACATCGCGAGGAGGTCTAACCTCGCGCCGCGTGAAAGGGGAAACCCTTAAGCGTGAAATAAAAAAAAGAGGACGACAAGCATTGTTAATAATGCCTGGTGGCCATAGTGGAGAGGCAATACCCGTTCCCATCTCGAACACGGAAGTCAAGCTCTCTTACGCCGATGATACTGCTGCAAAGTGGGAAAGTAGGTAGCTGCCAGGCTTTTTTATGAAACGCTTTTATACAAGAGCGTTTCATAAAAGCCATGCCAATTCTCGTGTTTGTAAATCTTGTAATGAAACTTCTAAAAAAAGAAAAACTTCAAGAAAACGAGAAAGAGTGGTTGACAAAGAAAAAAGAAGCATGATACAGTCGATTCACTCGCCGCTAAACGAAAGGGTGAGTAAGAGGCCGGAAACGGGAAACTGTGGACGGCAATAATGGTCTTTGAAACTAAAGGGAAGGGAAAGAAGGACGCTATTTGAAGCGTCGGAGATTGTAGAAATACAGTAACCGAAAAATCAAATGGTGAGGTTGGTAAATCGCTCACGCGATTTACTAGGAGTTTTTTCACGAAAACTCCACGGTTGGAGTGGACCGCAAGGGAAACGACAATCGACGCAAGTGATCGAAATAAGCCGTGAATGATGAAAGGATTATACCGGACGTCAAACACAAATTCCTTTAATAGAATTAAAGGGATTAGGCTTGAAATGATATCAGGCCCCGCAAGGGGTTTGAGAATATATCATGGAGAGTTTGATCCTGGCTCAGAACGAACGCTGGCGGCGCGTCTTAAGCATGCAAGTCGGACGGCAAGGGTAGCAATACCCCTAGAGTGGCGGACTGGTGAGTAACACGTGGGTGACCTACCCTTGAGTTGGGGATAGCCATTAGAAATAGTGGATAATACCGAATACGATCGCTGTCACTTTGGTGATGCGATGAAAGGAGCTACGGCTCCGCTCGAGGATGGGCCCGCGTCCCATTAGCTAGTTGGTGAGGTAACGGCCCACCAAGGCGACGATGGGTATCCGGCCTGAGAGGGTGTACGGACACATTGGGACTGAGATACGGCCCAAACTCCTACGGGAGGCAGCAGCTAAGAATATTCCGCAATGGACGAAAGTCTGACGGAGCGACGCCGCGTGGATGAAGAAGGCCGAAAGGTTGTAAAATCCTTTTGCTGATGAAGAATAAGTGTGGTAGGGAATGACCGCATGATGACATTAGTCGGTGAATAAGCCCCGGCTAACTACGTGCCAGCAGCCGCGGTAACACGTAGGGGGCAAGCGTTGTTCGGAATTATTGGGCGTAAAGGGCATGTAGGCGGTTTTGTAAGCCTGGTGTGAAATCCTGCAGCTTAACTGTAGAATTGCATTGGGTACTGCGAGACTTGAATCACAGAGGGGAAACTAGAATTCCAGGTGTAGGGGTGGAATCTGTAGATATCTGGAAGAATACCGGTGGCGAAGGCGGGTTTCTAGCTGATGATTGACGCTGAGGTGCGAAAGTGCGGGGAGCAAACAGGATTAGATACCCTGGTAGTCCGCACCGTAAACGATGTACACTAGGTGTAGGGGCATGAGTCTCTGTGCCAAAGCTAACGCAATAAGTGTACCGCCTGGGAAGTATGCTCGCAAGGGTGAAACTCAAAGGAATTGACGGGGGCCCGCACAAGCGGTGGAGCATGTGGTTTAATTCGATGGTACGCGAGAAACCTTACCTGGGTTTGACATCAAGTGGAATGGTATAGAGATATATCAGCGTAGCAATACGCCGCTTGACAGGTGCTGCATGGCTGTCGTCAGCTCGTGCCGTGAGGTGTTGGGTTAAGTCCCGCAACGAGCGCAACCCCTACTGCCAGTTACTAACAGGTTATGCTGAGGACTCTGGCGGAACTGCCGGTGACAAACCGGAGGAAGGTGGGGATGACGTCAAGTCATCATGGCCCTTATGTCCAGGGCTACACACGTGCTACAATGGTAGCTACAAAGCGATGCTAAACCGCGAGGTCACGCAAAGCGCAAAAAAGCTACCGTAGTTCGGATTGAAGTCTGAAACCCGACTTCATGAAGTTGGAATCGCTAGTAATCGCGCATCAGCACGGCGCGGTGAATACGTTCCCGGGCCTTGTACACACCGCCCGTCACACCATCCGAGTTGAAGGTACCCGAAGTCGCTAGTCTAACCCGCAAGGGGGGGCGGCGCCGAAGGTACGTTTGGTAAGGAGGGTGAAGTCGTAACAAGGTAGCCGTACCGGAAGGTGCGGCTGGATCACCTCCTTTCTAAGAGAAAGGTCGAAGGTCTGCGACCTTCGACAGCGAGTTTCGAACCTAACGGTTCAAAACATCGGGTCGAAGACGTCAAGAACTTCAATAGAAACTCGATCTAACGAGAGAGTTTCGCAAACGGCTCGAAAGAGTCGATTGTTACACATAAGTCCCCGAAGTACACGGGGCAAACTGAGGTTCGCAAGAATCTCAACCGGTTCGTCCCCGACGAACCCCGATTAACTGCAATACCATTGCCTTCTTTCCCCAACCTTTTTTTTACTACCTTTGAAAGATAGTCTTCAGCAATGAGGGGTATGTTTCAAACGGGCCTGTAGCTCAGTTGGTTAGAGCACTTCTCTGATAAGGAAGGGGTCATTAGTTCAACTCTAATCAGGCCCAGCACAACTGGCTGATAAAGCTAAGAAAAAGGCCCGTTGATGGCGCAGAACGAGCGTGCGAAATGCACGAGCGGGAACGCTACGAGATATTTGACATGACAAGGGAAGGGATACGAAAAAGACCTTAAGCGCGTGATAAACGCGAAGAGGACTTTAAGTAGATACAAATCTTAAAACCTGTGAAAGAACCCACCTGGAAGATTGCCTGCTCGGCAAGCTTGACCAAAGAAGGGGAGTTTCAAGGCAGCGAGTAAGGGAAACCTTATGAGCGAGCGTTGCGGGGTTAAGATGAAACGATAATATGGTCAAGCGAATATAGGTGTATGGTGGATGCCTTGGAGCTACGAGGCGAAGAAGGCCGTGATAAGCTGCGAAAAGCCAGGGGTAGGAGCACATATCCTGTGATCCCTGGATAGCCGAATGGGGTAACCCACTGGGAGCGATCTCAGTATCCGATATCTGAATAAAATAGGGTACGGAAGCCACACTGGATGAACTGAACCATCTAAGTAATCCGGGAAAAGAAATCAAGAAGGGGAGCGATCCCCCGGAGATTCCGAAAGTAGCGGCGAGCGAAATCGGAAGAGCCCAAACCGTGTTTACACGGGGTTGTAGGGCCGCATGGGGATAACCCGTGGAGTTGAGAAAAAATCAATGTATAGCGGAACGGTTCTGGGAAGGCCGGACACAGAGGGTGAAATCCCCGTACGCGACATGCATTGGTCTCCATGATGCGGTACCTGAGTACGGCAGGGCACGAGAAACCCGGTCGGAATCTGGGTCGACCACGATCCAAGGCTAAATACTCCGTAGCTACCGATAGTGCAGAAGTACCGTGAGGGAAAGGCGAAAAGAACCCCGGTGAGGGGAGTGAAATAGAACCTGAAACCATACACTAACAAGATGTTACAGCCCGAAAGGGTAGTAGCGTGCCTTTTGTAGAATGAGCCTGCGAGTTACGGTATGCAGCGAGGTTAAGGATTTGAAGATCCGGAGCCGGAGGGAAACCGAGTCTGAAAAGGGCGCTCAGTTGCATGTCGTAGACCCGAAGCCAAGGTGATCTAGTTACGAACAGGTTGAAGCCGGGGTAATACCCTGTGGAGGACCGAACTATAATCTGTTAAAAAAGGTATGGATGATTCGTGACTAGGAGTGAAAGGCTAAACAAACCTGGAAATAGCTGGCTCTCCCCGAAATGCCTTTAGGGACAGCCTCATACAAAACTTTCGGAGGTAAAGCACTGGATGGACTAGGGGACTTCACCGTCTACCAAACCCAATCAAACTCTGAATGCCGAAAGTCAACGTATGGGAGTGAGACTGTGTGCGATAAGGTTCATAGTCAAGAGGGAAACAGCCCAGACCGTCAGCTAAGGTCCCGAAATACTGCTCAGTGTAAAATGAGGTGCGAATACAAAGACAGCCAGGAGGTTGGCTTAGAAGCAGCCATTCCTTTAAAGAGTGCGTAATAGCTCACTGGTCGAGTGTTCGTGCGCAGATAATGTAACGGGGCTAAGCAGTATACCGAAGCTACGGACCAAGTGCGCAAGCGCTTGATGGTAGGGGAGCATTCCATGGACCGATGAAGGTGTACCTGTGAGGGGCACTGGAGGGGATGGAAGAGAGAATGCAGGTATAAGTATACGAAAAGGAGGGTGAGATTCCCTCCCGCCGAAAACCTAAGGTTTCCTGGGTAAAGGTCATCTGCCCAGGGTAAGTCGGCCCCTAAGGCGAGGACGAAAGTCGTAGTCGATGGGAAACTGGTTCATACTCCAGTACCTTTGTTAGTTTCGAGGGCAGGACGCATGAGGTGAAATCCGGCCGGGCGACGGTTGTCCCGGTCAAAGCAGCGAGTTGATGAGGGTGATAGGCAAATCCGTTACCTGAGATGAGCTGTGACAGCGAGCGAAGCTACGGCTGAGCGAAGCGGACGTAATCAAGGTGCCGAGAAATACTGTCTAAGGCTAGGCTAATGAAGACCGTACCGTAATCGGACACACGTAGGTGAGATGAGAAATCTAAGGCGCTCGAGAGAACTCGCGTTAAGGAACTCGGCAAAATGCACACGTAACTTCGGAAGAAGTGTGGCCCCTGTTTGGTTAAAGAGTGGGGGTGGCACAGAGCAGGCCCAGGCGACTGTTTATCAAAAACACAGCCATCTGCGAACCAGTAATGGGACGTATAGGTGGTGACACCTGCCCGGTGCTGGAAGGTTAAGAGGAGAGGTTAGGGGAGCCCCGAAGCTTTGAATCGAAGCCCCAGTAAACGGCGGCCGTAACTATAACGGTCCTAAGGTAGCGAAATTCCTTGTCGGGTAAGTTCCGACCCGCACGAATGGTGTAACGATTCTGGGCACTGTCTCAACGCGAGACTCGGTGAAATTTATATATCGGTAAAGAAGCCGATTACCCACAGTTAGACGGAAAGACCCCGTGAACCTTCACCGTAACTTATTATTGGGACTTGAATTAGCATGTGTAGAATAGGTGGGAGACTATGAGACGTGGCCGTCAGGTTGCGTGGAGTCGTAAAGTGAAATACCACCCTTGCTGATTTAGGTTTCTAACCTTGTCCATGAATCTGGATTGGGGACAATGATAGGTGGGCGGTTTGACTGGGGCGGTCGCCTCCAAAAGAGTAACGGAGGTGCGCGAAGGTCACCTTACGCCGGTTGGAAATCGGCGCACAAGTGTAAAGGCACAAGGTGGCTTGACTGCAAGACTGACAGGTCGAGCAGGTACGAAAGTAGGTCTTAGTGATCTGGCGGTAGCGAGTGGAAGCGCCGTCACTTAACGGACAAAAGGTACTCCGGGGATAACAGGCTGATTTTCCCCAAGAGTTCACATCGACGGGAAAGTTTGGCACCTCGATGTCGGCTCATCGCATCCTGGGGCTGAAGCAGGTCCCAAGGGTTTGGCTGTTCGCCAATTAAAGCGGTACGTGAGCTGGGTTCAGAACGTCGCGAGACAGTTCGGTCCCTATCTGCTGTGGGCGTTGGATGATTGAGAGGAGCTGCTTTTAGTACGAGAGGACCGAAGTGGACGAACCTCTGGTGTACCTGTTGTCCTGCCAAGGGCAAGTGCAGGGTAGCTAAGTTCGGAAGGGATAACCGCTGAAGGCATCTAAGTGGGAAGCCCACCTCAAGATAAATCATCCCTGGGGGTTCAACCCCCCTGAAGACTCCTGGGAGACTACCAGGTTGATAGGTTGGAGGTCTAAGCATAGTAATGTGTTCAGCCGACCAATACTAATAAGTCGTGAGGCTTGACCATATTATCGTTTTATAAGCCGACCGGTTACGGTTCGGAAAAGTATCTACTTGAAAAAATATCGTATCCCGAGAATCACTTGTCGGAAACATCGCGAGGAGGTCTAACCTCGCGCCGCGTGAAAGGGGAAACCCTTAAACGTGAAAGAAAAAAAAAGACGACATGCATTGTTAATAATGCCTGGTGGCCATAGTGGAGAGGCAATACCCGTTCCCATCTCGAACACGGAAGTCAAGCTCTCTTACGCCGATGATACTGCTGCAAAGTGGGAAAGTAGGTAGCTGCCAGGCTTTTTTATTTTAAACGTTTGTGGCATTTAAAATAAAAAAGCGGGAGAATCGCCTATGGCGATTCTCCATGGCTTTCAGCTTTATTGTAAAGGCCCGCCGTTTTGACGGGCCTTTTAACTATATAGGTCTTTAGATTCCTATGAGAAGAATGATGGTATAAAGATTTCTCGGGATGTGATCGAATAACAGACTAGTCTTTTTTTCGCAGCACGAGATTGAACATATGCCAATGTTTTATGGAGCCGTCTGCGATTTTGCCATCTTCATCGATTTCTTTGTAGTATTCCGGAATAAAACCTTGTAAGAGATCATCGACCTCTTCATTGGTAAAGAATGACATCTCGGGTATGACCGACCAATCATCGTTCACGCCAAATAGTTGCCCCGAAAAGCGGCTATTGTTTTTTAATCCCTGATGGATAGATTCCCAGATGATTTTGAAATCTGCTTTGCTGCAAAATGGTAATGAAAATGATGCATTGATTAAATCAAATGCGTTACTGTCAATTTTGAAGTTCTGAATTGATGTATGCTCGTAGGTGACTTTGTCCTGATAATTGTTGCCGATTTTTTGTTTCAGTATTTCTATTGCATTATGATCTTGATCGAGCGCTTTAACGCTAAATCCATTTTCCAGTAAATAGAGTGCGTCACAGCCGGTGCCGCAGCCAATATCAAGGGCGGATTTGGTTATTTGGTCTCTGAATGTTTTTTCTGCAAATATAGTAGTATCGTTCGGCGCTTTATCGAGCGTTGCTTTATAGTAATCACTCCAGGGACTTTTTGTCAGATTATGCTCCTGTAGTAGTATAGCAGAAATTATCGGTAGTGAATTGTGTTGCGCCTCCAACTGAATGACTTTTCCATCTCCGATCACCAACTTAAACGGCTTAAGGTAATGACACGCTCATCATTCATGAGCGCACTGGCATTCTTGTTGGAAACGAGTGCCTGATGCTCGCTCGTGCCGTCGCCATTGCTCCAGTTGTGCCAACTCACCCAATAGGCGATGCTCGGATAGGTATTTACCAAACGCCTGACAAAAAGGGTGTCATCGAACGTGCCTCTCAAGCTGTATGAGCCGCTGGAATCATTCCATCCACGCCAGGACTGCGATCCAAATTCGCCCATGCCGAGAACTTTATTGTATTGTTGGAGTAACGCGACGTCACCGATTATCAAATCATCCTGATATGTGGTTGGCGCAACGATATCAACATACTCCGCGCCGGGGTACAGTTTGCCGATGGAAACGGTTTTCTGCATGGTAGGCGAAAAAACCCACAAAAGATTGTGCAATCCCTTGGTTTCAGTGAAATAATGGAACATATCGCGCCAGAGGGCGATATAGAGCGACGGATCATACTTCGCGTTCCGTGTTCCCCACCAGAACCAATCTCCGTCCATTTCCTGCAGAGGCCGCCACAGTACGACAACGTGAGCGTCTTGGAGTTCTTGCAGGGCAGTTGCTATGCGATCAAGCTTTTTCCGCCATATTGCAGAATACGGAGATGAGGGGTCGAGCAGGAGTCGCAGATCTATAGCGCTCATATCCTTATTGATGGTTCGGGTATCCGCCCATGTTCCGTGTTTGTTTGCAAGATCGCTTTCGTCATTAAGCCATGGACTGTGAGGCGCCCAATTGATCGTGACCATTCCTTTTTTAGCCGCGTGAGCGATGAGTACTGCATTTGCAGATGAAAGCTCGGCTGCGGTAAAAATCTGGTCATGTTCATAATCAAGGCCAATAATTGCCGGAAGTTCTCCGGTTTGACGTTCCAGTATCCCGATGAGCGGTTCGTATCCTGCGAAGCCTGCCCGGTCAAGGATCTGACTTCCGTGGCCCATATTCTGTCCGACCAGCACACCCTCTTTTGTTCCATTCGACAATGCCGCCAAATAGGCTAATTGGGCTGTAGCTTCGCGGCTTGCCTTTGGATCGCACGGGGTACCGCTGGCGTGATATTTGCCCAGAGGGACCGGCGGCACGGTTGCACCGGTAACGATATAGTCAGCTGCATGACACGCCGTAAGGGAGAACATGAAGAAAAATAAGCCTGAAGACAGTACGTATATGGGTTTCATAATATGTATGAAGGGTGCGTGTGATTGCCTGTATTGTCAAGCAGTAATTACCGTTAATACGGAGTTTGAGTTGTATCGGGCATGGTATCGGGAGGCCGGAAAATTCAAGAAATGTTTCACCGAATGCGATAAAAGGGGTATAATTTTTACATGCGCGTAAGAATGTCATCGGATAAAGTTCAGCTCTTCGCCTATTTTTTACTGATCTGCTTTCTGGGCTCTCTTTTGCTTTCGTGTCCCTTCGCATATGCCGCAGGAGAGCCTGTGCCGTATATTGACGCGTTATTCGTTTCGGTTTCAGCGGTATGCGTTACGGGTCTTTCTTCGGTAGATATGAACCTTTACAGTAACGCGGGATTTATCATTATCATGTGCCTTATCGAACTTGGCGGTCTTGGCATTATCATCTTTATATCGTTTTATATCGCGGTTCCGAAACGAAAAATGTCATTGGTTAATCGCACCGTCCTTCGCGAGTATTTTATTGAAGATGTGGAAACGGAACCGCGAAAAATACTGAGATCGATACTTTTCTTTACTTTTATCATAGAGTCATTGTGTGCGCTTATTCTTTATTTCCAGTTCATGAAGGAAGGCTCATCCCGACCGCTCCTCGATGCGGCGTTTCACTCGGTATCCGCTTTTTGCAATGCCGGTTTTTCAACCTATCAGGAAAGCCTGTGCCCATTTGTGGGAAATTACGTGATAGAGACCGTGATCATGGTGCTGATCGTTTCCGGTGGCATCGGTTTTATTGTACTGACGGATATCGTCAAACGGATGACGAAAAAAGATAAGCGGCGACTGAGCTATCACTCCCGCATGGTACTTTCCGTGACGGGCATTTTGATCGCAGGTGGAGCTGTTCTCTTTTATATTGTCGAGCGAAACGGCGCGTTCGCAGGATTAAACGAATCCGAGAAAATATTTGCTTCTCTGTTTTCATCAATAACGCCGAGGACAGCGGGGTTTTCGGTCGTACCGCAAGCGTCTTTTTCTCCTGTGATGAACCTCATGACGAGCGTCCTCATGTTTATTGGTGGGTCCCCCGGATCGATCGCGGGAGGAATCAAGACAACGACATTTACCATCGTGCTGATCTATGCCCTTCGTGGCAACAGTGAGCGCATGGGTCTCAATGTGAACGGACGGAATCTCGATACGGCGATCATTGAAAAGGCTTTTGGTATCGCGGCGAAGAGTATTTTGGTTCTTGTCATTTCTCTCGCGTTTCTCGTATGCACGGAACGGGGATTGTTGGCATCAGGCAAGTATTCAGTTTTCGATCTTTTTTTCGAGTCCGTATCTGCTTTCGGGACCGTCGGTCTTTCTCTCGGGGTGACCCCGTCTCTTTCCGTGACGGGAAAGGCTGTGATCATCGCCACGATGTTCATTGGCCGCACTGGTATATTCGCGATGGCGCTCGGTTTCGCACATAGCGAGAAAGAGCGATTTTTCGAGTATCCGTCGGCAAATGTTTTGGTAGGTTAGGAGTAAAAGATGAAACAATTCGCGATTATCGGTTTGGGTGCGTTCGGTCAGCGAATGCTCGAGGAATTACTGGCGATAACGAATGAAATTATCATCATCGACCGTGACAAGAGCATCATTGATCGATATAAGGATCTCGCGAAGGCCGCGTACATAACCGACGTAATAAACGAACGGGCTCTCGCCCAGATCATCCCGCCCGAGATAGATGCGGTAATCATCGACCTCGGGGGAAAGATAGAGTCTTCCATCATGGCAACGAACTACCTCAAGAAGATGGGCATCAAAAAGATAATCGCGAAGGCGCAGACCGACGAGCACGGCGAGGTTCTCGGGATCGTGGGCGCCACGCAGGTTGTGTATCCTGACCGCGAGGCTGCCAAGAGAATCACGCCGATCTTGGCGTCGTCACTTCTTTTCAATTTTATGCCAATTTCAGAAAACCTCGCGCTTGCCGAGGTGCGGGCAAATGACAAATGCGTGGGGATGACTATCTTTGACGCAAACTTGCGAAAGACGTATGGCCTCAATGTGGTCGCGATACGAAGTATCGACGAGGGTGATTTTTTCTTTATCAGCGATCCCACGTATATTTTTACGGCGGACGATATCCTGCTCGTCGCGGGAAGCGAAGAGCATATCAGGAAATTTTCTGGTAATGAAGAATTCCTCACCAAGAAAACGAAACAGAATCTTTTCCGCTCTTTTTTCCCGAGGCAGGGCTGACGGCTCGATTTGGTCGCTAACGGGTTCTGTTTTTATCAGTGCATGTTGCGCGCGTAAAGCTTTGCGTATTTCTTGAGCCAGGCGGCCCGTGACCGCTCAAGGAGGTTCGCGTCCATGCGCCAGGTCCAGTTGCTTCCGAGCGTGGAAGGAGTATTCATGCGCGCAACGCTTCCGAGTCGGTAGATGTCCTGAAGCGGGAAGACCGCGAAGACGGCGACCGACAAGAGGGAAAGCCTGACGAGCTCATTGACCAGGTCCTCATTCGGCACGTGTCCCCCGAGATAGTCGCGAATGATGGTAAGCTCTGCCTCCGATGCGTGATCGATCCATCCTTGCATCGTGTCGTTATCGTGCGTTCCCGTATACACCAGGCTATGCTCTCCGTACATATGGGGAAGGAACGGGTTCGTAAAACCGTCCTTACCCGCTTCGTTCGCGTCAAACGCAAACTGCAGGACCTTCATTCCCGGCAGGTCGAAATCGTCGCGAAGGCTTTTCACCTCGTCGGTAATGAGTCCGAGATCCTCCGCAAGGATCGGGAGCTCTCCGAGGTTTTTCCGTATGGCGTTGAAAAAGTCGTGGTCGGGTCCCTTGACCCACTTGCCGTTGATCGCAGTCGTTTCTCCCGCCGGTATGGCCCAATACGCCTCGAATCCGCGGAAATGGTCGACGCGAATAAAATCGACGAGGTCGAGCATTCCCTTGATGCGCTGTGTCCACCAGGCGTAGCCGTCCTTTTTCATCTCGTGCCAGTCATACAGCGGATTGCCCCACAGCTGGCCGGTCGCGCTGAAATAATCAGGCGGCACACCCGCGACGAACTTTGGTTTTCCGTCGTGATTAAGCTGAAAGAGTCGCTGGTTTGCCCAAACGTCAGCCGAATCGGATGCGACGAAAATGGGGATGTCTCCGATTATCGAGATTCCCTTGTCGTTCGCGTAGCGCTTGAGTGCTTTCCATTGTGTGAAGAAAAAGTACTGAATCGCCTTGTGGCACTCAATGCCTTCGGCGTGGGATTCGCCCCAGGCGTGTACGGCCTTGTGCTGGAACGTTGCGAGTTCGGTTGGCCAATAGTTATTCCAGAGTTTTCCGTCCAAACCCGCATCCCGTGCCTGCGCGTCGTAGAATTCCTTGATGCTCATAAAGACGGCGTAATTATCAAGCCAGGATTCATGCTTTTTCTTGAAGTCGAAAAAATCGGGCGATGCGCCCTTGGAGAGAAAGTTTTTTGCCGCCATGCGGAGAAGCGGGGTTTTCCACCAGACGACCGATCCGAAATCTATCGGACCGCTTGATTTTATATAGTCGGGGGGAATGATGTCCTCGGAATGGAGAATGCCGGTATCGACCAGGGTTTGAAGGTCGATGAGCAAGGGATTTCCTGCGAAGGTAGAGAAGGACGCGTAGGGAGAGTCCCCATACCCAGTCGGTCCGAGCGGGAGCACTTGCCAAAGGCTCTGGCCTGCTTCCGCGAGCCAGTCGACAAAGTGAAATGCCTCTTTTCCGATGGTGCCAATACCCGGTGTCCGGGGTAGTGAGGTGGGATGGAGCAACACTCCGCTCGAACGTTTCAGCTTCATCTGGAAGTCTCCTTGAAAGGTACTTGCCTGCGTTTCTGCAGTAAACCGGTTTACCATACTATAAAATAATTGAACCAAAATCGCAAGAGGCTTTGCGTAAAAAAAACCGCCCGGTTGAGGGCGGTCTTATTTTTGCTGCTTTCAGTTCGCACAGAAGGCAAAAGAGCTTATTTGTCAGCGATGAGAAGAGTCTTGACGTCAAGCTTGAGGTCAGTGGTATAATCCGACTTTCCGTGTTCCTTGAGCGCCTTGATCTGAATGCAATCGGTTTTCGGCTCGAGATAGAGCACGACATCGAGATCTTTCTCGAACGCTTTCAGCGCGGCGGGAAGTCCCTTGTCCGCGGTTTCGGCGTTGGCGCTGTACCAGATGGTAATTCCCGCTTCCTTGGCGAATGCCTTCATCTGATCCATGCTCTCGGGTATGGCTTTCGCGAAGTCAAAGCCGTCGATGATGACGGATTCGGGCTTCGATCCACCCTCGGTGAGCGCCTTGATCGTCTTGATAACCTGGACGGTCTTGACCGAATCCTGGTTAAAGTTGAGTACAATGCGCTTGCTGACAAGCTCGGACTTGACGTCTGCGGCCCTGTCGAGGTTTTTCTTCTTCGCAAGTTCGTTGAAGATATCCTCGTACCAGGTCATGACGTGGTTGGCCTGCTGATTGAACGAAACGTGCACGACGGAGCTTCCCTGAAGAAGCTTGTCGATTCCGAGCTGAACGAGAATGGACGTTTTACCGAGTCCTTTTTTGGAAACGATAACGCCGATTTCTCCGGCTTTGACGCCGCCGCCCAGGGACTTTTCAAAGTTCCTGACAGGGCTCCTTTCAATAAGATCCTGTTTTACCATCGACGTCTCCTTATTTCTGCTCTGCTCTGCGTTTGGCTTCATACTCTTTGATCAAGGTTTCAGCGACGCTGTTGGGCACTTTGCCATATTTGGCAAATTCCATCGAGAACTCGGCTTTACCCTGGGTCGAGGACCGAAGGATTGTGGAGAAGCCGAACATTTCACTGAGCGGAACTTCCGAGTCAACGCGGGTGAAGTTGTCATCCTCGGTGGACGACAGGATTATACCACGGCGCTGGTTGATCAGTCCAAAGATATTTCCCTGGAATTCCTGCGGTCCTTCGATCGACACTTTCATGATCGGTTCGAGGATCGCGGGTTTCGCCTTGAGATATGCTTCGCGGAAACCGCCGATAGCGGCAAGCTGGAACGCGATATCAGAAGAGTCAACCGGGTGAGAAGCACCGTCGTTGATGGTAGCGCGGAGGCCGACAATGGGGAATCCGATAAGGGCTCCCTTCTTGAGGGATTCCTTGAAACCCTTATCGCAAGAGGGGATATATTCGTTAGGAATCGATCCTCCCTTGATTGCATCGACAAACTCGTAGTCTTTTTCCTCGATCGGTTCGAGGAAGCCCGCTACGCGGCCGTACTGACCGGAACCACCCGTCTGTTTCTTGTGGGTGTAGTTGAAGTCTGCACGCTGGGTAATGGCTTCGCGGTACGCAACCTGGGGCTGGCCGGTCTCGACTTCGCAGTTGTACTCGCGCTTCATGCGCTCGACGTAGACTTCGAGGTGGAGCTCACCCATTCCCTGGATGATGGTCTGGTTGGATTCGGGATCGACGAAGCAATGGAATGTCGGGTCTTCCTTGGTAAAGCGGTTGAGGGCCTTCGCCATCTGGTCGGAGGACTTTTTGTCCTTCGGGGTGATCGAAAGGTCGATAACCGGGTTCGGAACGTACATCGAACTCATTGCATAGTTGAGTCCACCGCCGCAGAAAGTATCTCCCGAGGCGCATTCGATACCGAAGAGCGCAACGATGTCGCCGGGAACGCCTTCGTTGATATCCTGCATTTCCGAGGAGTGCATGCGGACAAGGCGTCCAACTTTGAATCTCTTGCGGGCACGAGTGTTGAAGAGCTCGTCGCCTTTCTTGATCTGTCCCTGATAGATGCGGACGTAGGTTACCTGGCCGTACTTGCCGTCTTCGAGCTTGAAGCCGAGGGCAACGGTCGGCGACTTTTCGTCGCAGCTGAGGGTAATCGGTTCCTCGTTCTTGTCGAGATCGAGGGCGATGTTCTTGACTTCGGTCGGGTCCGGCAGATACCGGGTAACGCCGTCGAGCATGCACTGGATACCCTTGTTCTTGTAGGCAGAGCCAAGGAACACGGGAACGAGCTGCTCGGAAAGGGTTCCCTTTCGGATGGCGGCATGGATCATGTCTTCGGTTTCGGCGCCCTCGAGATATGCCTCGGCGAGCTCGTCGGAGAACATGGAAGCCGCGTCGACGAGTTCTTCGCGGTATTTTTTCGCGTCGGCGACGAGGTGCGCAGGGATTTCGGCGAAGCGCATTTCTGTGCCGCCCTCTCCCTCGAAATAGATCGCTTTCAGGGTGATAAGATCAACGACGCCCTCGATTTTGTCCTCAAGACCGATCGGGAGCTGCATCATGTAAGCGTTAAGACCAAGCTTCTCGCGGAGCTGCATGCGGACCTTCAGGGGGTTCGCACCGGTGCGGTCGCACTTGTTGATGAACGCGATGCGGGGCACGTGGTATCGCTTGAGCTGGCGGTCGACGGTAATCGACTGGGACTGAACGCCACCTACGGAGCAAAGAACGAGGATTGCACCGTCGAGAACGCGAAGAGAACGTTCGACTTCAATGGTGAAGTCGACGTGTCCGGGGGTATCGATAACGTTAATGGTGTAATCTTTCCACTGAACCTGCGTTGATGCAGACTGGATCGTGATTCCGCGCTCGCGCTCGAGTTCCATTCCGTCCATAACAGCACCGACGCCGTCTTTACCGCGAACTTCATGGATCGCATGGATCTTGTTGCAGTAAAAGAGAATACGTTCGGAAAGGGTTGTCTTTCCCGAGTCGATGTGGGCGCTGATACCGATATTCCTCATTTTGGAAATATCATAGGCCATATTCCTGTACCTCACTCATTATTGTTTTTGCGAAAAACGCAAAAGTTTTCATAAACATGTAATCAGTTGCAGTATATCGAAAATAATGAGGAGTTGCAATAGAGGCCCGGAAAGGGGCTACTTGAAGGTCGTTTCAAGGCTGAGCGCTCCGGTCCAGGGCGTTTTTACCTGCGAAACGCCTGCTTCTGTCCTGATTTTCCAGCGGGAATGCCTCCCTGAAACGGTGAACGCGAGCGAAAGCGTTCCCGAAAGCTCGACGCTTTCATCTGGCTTGGCGCGAAGAGCCGTTCCGGTAACCGCGCTTTCAAATAGGGTCGTTCCGGGGAAAGAAGCCTTTTTGCTTCCGGCAAGCCCTTGCTTCCATACCACACCGAGTGACGCTTTTTGATCCCTTCCCCCGAAAAGCCCTGATGACCCGCCAGTCAGCGTAGTTTCTGCATTTGCGGCAAAAGCGAGCGGCACCTTTTTCGTGCAGTCCAGAACAAGGCGGCCTGAAAGGTCCGTTTCGCCCTTTTTTGTCATGCACCGGAATTCGAGCGATGATTTCCCGGCTGTTGCCGCGCAAAAACCGCCCGTCGTCACTTCCTGTGCGTCTTTTTCATAATAATGTTCGCGCCGTTCGAGATCCTGCATAAAAAGGCCTCCGAGGGTGAATTGCGGAAACTGTTTTTTTCCGGCATTGAGCGTGAGGCTCGGAGCGGCAAAGAGGCGCCTGATGAGCGATTCCTTTTTTCCGTCGAGGGGCAGAAACTCTTCGGTCGATTGGGCTCCGCCAAGCGTGAGTGCCAGATGACGGCCGGAAAACGATCCTTCTCCCCGGATAAGATACCCGGGCTCGAGAAATGGTCCAAATGACGCAAGGACGGTCGCGCTTCCCGAAACCAGTTTTCCGGAAAAAATCACCTCGGCTGCCGGGACGAAGAGATTTGTCTTCGGCCTCTGCGGTTCTTCGAGAAACCAGGAGCTTTCTTCGTTTCGGAAAAGCGTTTTCGCACCGCCAAAAAGTGAAAGGGAAAGCCTCCTTGGCGAAGGGCCTTCCGTGCAGCGTGCTTCGCTCGAACCAAAAAGGCGGGAAACGAGAAGCCAGGCCGGATCGGCAAGTCCGTTTCCGGGATCGCCTGCGGCAGCGAGTTTCCAGCGGGCTCCGCTGCATTCGAGGGCGAGATTGTCACTGTTTAGGGACGTTCCTTTCGAAATAACCGGTTTTTGCGAAGGTTCGAGCGGAGTATAGCGGGGGCGGGTAAGGATGAAAAAGGGATTTATCGCCCGGGCGGGAAGCCCGGTTACGGAGAGGGAGCCTCCGGTAAGGGTCACGAAGCGGGTTGGCTTTACGGCTACGCTCCAGGTACGGACGGCGAGATCGGAAAAGGGATTGACCGGATTATCCGGAAAGTCTTCCGGGGAAGGAAGGGCATCGTCTCCCCTGAGGGTGAGGGTTCCGTCGATATGGGGATTTTTGAAGCCGAGTTCCGCGTCGTACCAGCCGGGCAGGGTTGCTTCTTGCGAGACAGTGAGTGCGCCGTCGCGGGAATAAGCGGGTGGGGAAAAGATCAATAGGAGTATGATGCCTGCGATGAGCGGGGTTTTGGTGAAACTCATGCGCGATTATTCGGGTAAAACCTGAGTTTTGCCCGATTAATCGCGCGATGACGTTATTTTTTGGCTTTCACTTCCGATACGTAGCTTCCGCCGAAGTCCTTGATCTCGGTGATCGTGCCGAGCCAATAATCGGCTTCGGTCTTGGTTTTGTAGGGGCCGACGCGTACGCGGTACGAGGTCTTACCGGCCTGGTCCTTCGTGAAAATCTCGGCGGCGAGATAGCGCGCCGCGAGGGTTTCGCGCGCCTTTTCCGCGTTGATCTTGCTTGAGAAAGAACCGGTCTGGATCCAGTATTCGGTGACGGATACCGGCTTCGCCTGAGCCGTCTTCGCAGTCCCGGTTGCGGTTTTAACGCTCGTGGTCTTCGCGGTTGCGGTCGTGACTTTGGCCGATTGCGCCCTGGTCGTAGCCTGAGCCTTGGTGTTCTTTTCGGTGGTTACGGTCGTAGTCGTCACCTTGGTGGTTTCGGTCGCGGCCTGGCTTGTCGTCTGCTCGGTCGGGGCTTTTCCGGTTGCGGCGGGATCGTCCTGTCCGGGAATCCCCAGGGGAGTCTTAACGAGCGGGTCTCCGGGCTTGCCGAAGGGAGTTTTCGTCAGACCGTTCACGTCGAGGGTTCCGTAGTTCGCTCCGGCATTGTCGCCGTTGACGATCGTCAGGTTGATGTCTCCCTGCCCGGCGGGAATCGGGGAATCGAGTCCGGGTGTTTTATTGGGGTCGCGAACCCATGAATCGGGGTCGAGATTCTGCTTGCCCGCGTTTCCGCTTCCCTGCGTGGCAATAGAGCCCTCGCGGGAGGCAACACTTGATCGGGACGGCGCATACAGGATGAGCGCGGTTCCGAAGATGATCAGCACGAAAACGCTGATTGCGACGACGATCCAAAGAATCTTTTTTTGTTCCATATCTGCCTCAATAACCTCTACGCGAGAGTAGGATGACGAGCCTCCTTTCGAGGGCCCGGATACTGCCACGGTTCTGTACCCTCAGAATATCGACATTTTTCGCAAGGTATTGAGCGAAGAGATGCTTTTGCGCGGAAAATCGCGCGAAAATCTGCTGAATGGGGAGTTTGTCTCGCCTTTTGGCGCGGATAAGGCGGAGGAATGCCGGAGAATCGACGAAGATGACGAAGTCGCAGCGGTCGAGTACCGGGGATTTATGGAGAAGGGGCGCGTTGATCACAATGCCGCGGATCGTCGCGCTTCCACCGTTCGGGCGGCTTGTGTCGTCGATAAAGCGGCCGAGAAGATCGTTTATCCGCGGATACACGATTGCTTCGTGCCGGGCAAGGAGGGCGGGATCGGAAAAGACGAGGGCGCCGAGGGCGCGGCGATCGAGGGTTCCGTCCGCCTTGAGAAGGGCAAGGCCGCGTTCGCGCGCGAGGGTATCAAAGGCTTCGATCACGGTGTCCTGGACGTCGCGGAGCGCCTCGTGGGCGGTTTTATCCGCGTCGACGACGGCAAAGCCGAGACGCTCGAGGATCCCGCCCGCGGCGTTTTTCCCCGAGCACATCGGCCCGGTGAGCCCGATGACGGGAAGAGATCCTTTGATCGGCGCGCGGTGAAGGGCTTTTTTCAATGGAAGGCTCCCCAGCTCGGGCCGGATTCGACGCTCACGCGAAGGGGAACGGTGAGGGTGATGACCGCTTCCATCTCGCGTTTTACGAGGTCGCGGACTCGGGTAACCTCTGCGGTCGGGGACTCGAGGATGAGTTCGTCGTGTACCTGGAGGAGGAGCCGCGTTGCGAGTCCCTCGGCGCGGAGCGCGGAGTCAACCCGGAGCATCGCGGCCTTCACGATGTCGGCGGCCGAGCCCTGGATCGGGGTGTTTACGGCGATTCGCTCGGCGCCCGCGAGTTCAAGCTTGTTCGAGCTCGAGATCGCGCGGATATAGCGCCTGCGTCCCATGATTGTCTCGACGAAACCGCATTCCTTCGCTTTCTCCTTCGTTTCCGCGATAAAGGACGCGACTCCCGCATAGGTCGTAAAATACGCGTTGATGAACTCCGCGGCTTTCCCGCGCGGGATGCGCAGTTCGTTCGCGAGACGGAACGAGCTCATGCCGTACATCACGCCGAAGTTGATTGTTTTCGCGACGCGCCGCATGTCGGGCGTGACGGCGTCGGTGTCGACTCCGAAGACGAGGGCTGCTGTCCGTTTGTGGACGTCGAGTCCTCCCGTGAACGCCGCGACGAGGTTTTCGTCCTTGGAAAGATGCGCGAGGATCACGAGTTCGATCTGCGCATAGTCGGCGGAGACGAGTTCGAATCCGTCTGCCGCGCGGAACGCCGAGCGGATGCGCCTGCCGTTCTCGTCGCGGATCGGTATGTTCTGGAGGTTCGGGTCCCGGCTCGAGAGCCTCCCCGTCGCGGTTCCTGTCTGGATAAAGCTCGTATGCACGCGCCCGTTTGCGTCGGCGAGGGCGGGCAGGGCGTCGACGTAGGTCGACTTCAGTTTTGCGAGGGCCCGGTAGTCAAGAATTTTTCCGGGAAGCACGTCCTCGCTCGCGAGATCCTCAAGCACGGAGTTGTCGGTTGAATAGCCGGTTTTCGTCTTCTTGCCGGGGGAGAGCTTGCGCTCGGTAAAGAGCACTTCCTGGAGCTGCTTGGGCGAGGCGACATTGAACTCGTGGCCGACGATGGCGAAGATGTCCTTTTCGGTCGCCGCGATGTTTCCCGATAGCTCGGCGGAAAACGAGGCTAGCTCTTCCTTGACGAGCCTGATGCCGGCCGTTTCCATCCCGGCGAGGACGGGAACGAGGGGCATCTCGAGGTCGTTGAAAAGACTGACGAGTCCCGTTTCCGCGAGTTTGGGCGCGAAGCGGGCGTAGAGGCGGAGCGTCAGGTCAGCGTCCTCGGCGGCATAGGGAACCGCGAGCGGTATTGGCACGTCCGCAAAGGTTGTGCCCTTGGGCACGACGTCTGCGTACGCGATCGTTTCGAGGCCGAGCTGTCCGAGCGCGAGCGACTCGAGGGAAAATGAGCCCCAGTCGGGGTCGAGAATCCAGGCCGCGATCATCGTGTCGAAGAGCCTGCAGGCGGGCCGGGTGGCGGTCATGCCGGCGAAGAGTCCGTGGCGGCCGAGTATCTCGAGGTCGAACTTCGCGTTATGGAGGATCGCGAGAAAGCCCGGCGCGGAGAAAAATTTCTTGAGCGCGGCGAGCGCGTCGTCAAGCGCCATGAGCGGATGAGCGTCTTCCCCGAGCTCCGGGGTCGGTCCCCTGATCGGCACGTATATCGCGCTCTTTTCTTTGAGCGCGAGGGAAAACCCGACGAGGGCGTCGGAGGCGGTGTCGAGCCCGGTCGTCTCGGTGTCTATCGCGGCGAAGCCCTGCGCGAGCGCGGCGTCGACGATCTGCGCAAGTTCCTTCGGATCGGTTACGGCGCGATAGTCTCCCGTGTTTCGCTCCGGGGTGACTTGGGGAAGGTCATCCGAAAGGGGCGGCGAAAAAAAGCGCGCGGAAGTTTCTTGTCCGCGGTTTTTTATCCCGGAGCCGGCGTTATCAGTCGGCGCTTGTTCCGCGCTCGTCGTTTCAGCGCTCCAGAGTTTCGCGACGCTCGGGAGCCCTTCGCGCATGAGAAGGCGCGTGGCCGCTACCCGGTCAACCGAGGCGCAGGAGTACGATTCGAGATTTCCCTCGAGCGGCACGTCCTCGCACAGCGCGATGAGTTTTCTTGAAAAGTACGCCATGTCCTTTCCGGACACGATCTTCGTGCCGACGGCTCCGGTGAGCTTTTCGGCGTTCGCGTAAATACCGTCGAGCGTGCCGTATTCGGCGAGGAGTTTGAGCGCGGTTTTATCGCCGATTCCCTTGACGCCCGGCACGTTGTCCGACGCATCCCCGGTGAGCGAGAGAAGGTCGAGCATCAGCTCCGGGCCCACGCCCCATTCCGTCTTCACGCCCTCGGCGTCGACCGCGTCCCAGCCGCCGGTCTTCCCCGGCTTCAGGATGGACACCGGGCCACCGACGAGCTGCATCAGGTCCTTGTCTCCCGAAATGATCACGCACGGCCTTTCCTCGGCCCGCGCGCGCACGGCGACCGACGCGATAATGTCGTCCGCCTCAAAGCCATCTTGCCGTACGATCGGAACTCCGAGGGCGGTGAGGATTTCTTCGATGACGGGCACTTGCGGATGAAGGTCCTCGGGCGTTTTTGCGCGCGTTGCCTTATACTCGGCATAGAGCTCGTGCCGGAAAGTCGGCGTGCGGGAGTCGAGCGCGACGACGAAAAGCTCCGGGCTATACTGACGGAACAGGCCCTCGAGATTCCGGAAAAAACCGAACACGGCCGACACGTTCTTCCCCTCGCGGTTGGTGAGCGGCTTCGAGATGAACGCGAAATATGACCGGTAAATAAGCCCGTAGGCGTCGAGTACGTAAATGGGTTTCTTCATGGCTGCCAGTATACCATAAAAGGGAGAGCGGTTCAGCGCGGACAGGTTCGCTGAAAAATGGGCAATTATGGATTATTCTTCATATATAAAGTGATTAGGGAGGGATATATGAGCCGGAATATGGCATATTTTTTTGCAAGCTGTGTTTTTTCCCTTGCGCTCGTTTCCTGCGCAACGATGAAAAGTATCGATAAAATTGAGGGCGTTACCGCCGTCGACTGGGAGCTTACGACGGGCGAAAAAGGCGCCCCGGTGTCGCCGTCTGCGCTCAACCCGGGGGAACGTTATTACATCGCAATAAAATACCTGCAGGAAAAAAAGAGCGGGAAGACGCAATGGAAGCGGCTTTCCAATACGGAGGGTATACGGGTATCGGTCGACAATGAGTCGTTCATCGTGTCCATGCCCACTCTCGCGTCGCCAATCGACCCCTTTACGATTTTTAAGGACGCGCGCGCGACGGTAACCGTCCAGTTTCCGGGAGCGGCGTTCAAGGATGTTACCAAGGACGTTGCTCTCACTCTCCCGACAGCGCTTCCGTCGTTCCGGGGCAAAGATGGATCCAATGGAGCTGATTCGGCGACCGGCAACGGCTGGTCAACCGGGTATGACGGCCAAGATGGCGAGGACGGCACGAATGGACAGAATGTCGATCTTGAAATCGCCCACTACAATACCAAGGGAACGGCTCTCGCGGCCCAAAATCCGCTGGTGATCGTCCGGAACAACGCGACGGGCCGCGTGTGGCTGCTCGCGAGCGGAACCTCGCTCATCGCGATCGACGTTTCTGGCGGATCCGGCGGTTCGGGCGGATCCGGCGCGGATCGGGAGATTCCAGACGACTCGGATGAAACATCGATTCGCGGCGGCGACGGCGGGGACGGTGGCTCGGGCGGCTCAGGTGGGTTTGTGCACGTGGTTTTGCCTTCAGGGAGCGCTCTTGCAAAGTCGCTGAACGTTCTCGTTGACGGCGGAAAGGGCGGGAAGAGCGGAAAAGGCGGTTCCGGCGACAACAAGGACGACGTGGATAATTTTATCGATTTTCTCGGGGTAGTCGTCGGCGTGACTAATGGCCGGGATGGTGACGAGGGAAGCGACGGATTTGCCGGGCGCTACGTTCAGGAAACGAAGGAGCTTTCTGCACTGTTCTCGGGCGTTTCAAGTCCGTTTTTTGATCGTTCGCGGCTCGAGCCTTGATACAAAAAAACGCCCGACGGCGAGTCGGGCGCGATTGAGTGATTCTTATTGCGAGATATCGACGCGCGAAGCCGTGTGTCCATCCGAGGCGTACACGCTTGTTCTTTTGGCGTAGGGGTTTTTGAGTGACACGACTTGCTGGCGCAGTACGGTCATGTGCGACTTCAGAAGCTCGCGGTTTTTACCGTTTTGCGCGATGACCTCTTTTTTCAAATGATCGAGGTCGGTTTTCAGTTTCGGGATTTCCGCGTCGGCAAGGCCGGGATTCGCTTCCCGGTACATGGCCTCCATCGGGTCGATTACTTTCTGGATTGTGAAAATTTCCGAAATGATCGATTGCTCGATTTCGGTGTGCCGGACCATGGCGTCGATGTTCTCCGTAGAGATCATCTCGGCCTGCTTTTCGAGGACGGTGAGATATTCGCGGAACTTGGTCCGTTGCTCCTCAAGGAGCTCGCGGAACCGCTTCAGAATCGCGACTCGTTGGTCGACCTCGTCCTGCGTCAGATCCTGCCGTGTCATTTGGCTCTCTATCCGGCTATGTTGATTCCGGACGGTATTGGATGGCCGCCGGGTGCCGTTTGGGTATTCGCGATTTCCACCCATGCTGACCTGAGCTGATCCATCATGTTTCTCACGAATTCGAACTTCTCGACCTTTTTCTCGATATTTCCCGCAACCAGCTGCTGGTTGAAGTATGTATACAAGGCCAGAAGGTTTTTTGAGATTTCCCCGCCCGCCTGCATGTCGAGAGAAGCCATCAGTTCGGTGATGATTTCCTGGGTTTTCAGGATATGCTTGTTCATATCCTCGATATTTCGGGGATTTTTGAGTTCGCCGAGCTCGAAAAGAGCTATCGCCGCCCCGGTTTGCTTTATGGCTTCGTCGTAGAGCATGACGATCAGGGTTCCCTGACTTGCCGTCCTGACTCTCGTTTCGCGATATGCACTTAATGCCTGATTGTAACTCACAACGCCCCCTCGTTCTCCAAAATGGTTTCGGTAGATGACACCCCTGGTTACCATATCGGCATCGTTATTTACTACTTTAGAGGAAATCGGGGAAAAATACCAGTAAAAAAATACGAGAAAACCACTCGCCCTTGGCACGGTTTTTTCTTATTATAGAGGTAACAGATACAAGGTGGTTCGTAAATTCTATGAGCGCTGAAGACCAGAACGATAAAGACCGGAAAAATCCGGATGACCCTTTCAATTTTTTCAAATTGAGTCCTGAACCCGGTTCGGATAAAAATGGAAAATTCCCCCGTATCCCGCTTTGGGGAATTCTCCTCGGGGTTTTCGCCGTTTGGGCGATATTCAACTATTTCACCCTGATGAAAACCGATCAGGCGATTCCTTTTTCGGAATTCCGGCAGCGGGTCTCGTCGGGCGAAATCGTTCGGGTTGAGCTTTCGACGCCATATTTTACCGGCTATACCACGCTTCCGACTTCTGCCGGAGCGACCGAAAAACAGCCGGTGTTCAGCATGCTGCCCGCAGCCTCGAGCCAGGGCAAGGTGTATCGTACGGTCGGGCTTCCCACCGAGGGATTCCTCAAGCTTCTTGACGAGCGCAATGTCGTGTATTCGATCCATGCCGAGGAAAAAAACGTCTTTGTCGACATCCTCCTTCAATGGGTGCTTCCTTTCGTCATCTTTTTCTTCATGTGGCGTTTCCTGATGAAGCGCATGGGTGGCGGCAGTGGCGGCGGAATGGGCGGACTCGGGAGTATTTTCTCGGCAGGGCAAGCTCGTTCCGCGGCGGTTGAGGAAGGGAAGGTGACGACCCGCTTTGCCGACGTTGCCGGCGTCGACGAGGCCAAGGAAGAGCTTGTCGAGGTGGTCGACTTCCTGAAATTCCCGAAAAAATACACTGACATCGGCGGAAAGATTCCGCGCGGCGTGCTTCTCGTCGGACCGCCGGGAACCGGTAAAACCCTCCTCGCGCGCGCAGTCGCCGGAGAGGCTGGTGTTCCCTTCTTCCGCATTTCGGGCTCGGACTTTGTCGAGATGTTCGTCGGTGTCGGCGCGAGCCGCGTCCGCGACCTTTTCAAGCAGGCGCGCGAAAAAGCGCCGTGCATCGTCTTTATCGACGAGCTCGACGCAATCGGAAAAAGCCGCATCAATTCAATGAGTTCGAATGACGAGCGCGAGCAGACCCTGAATCAGCTCCTCGTCGAGATGGACGGTTTCGACGTCGGCTCGGGGCTGATCCTCCTCGCGGCGACGAACCGCCCGGACGTCCTTGACCCCGCGCTCCTGCGCCCCGGCCGCTTTGACCGGCAGGTCGTCGTTGACCGCCCGGACGTAAAGGGCCGCGAGCAGATTCTCAGGATTCACGCGAAGAACGTAAAGCTTTCCCGCGATGTTGACCTTGGCGCCATCGCCCGCACCACGAGCGGTTCCTCGGGAGCCGATCTTGCGAACATCATCAACGAGGCGGCTCTGCTTGCCGTCCGCGCCGGGCGCAAGGAAGTCCAGATGGTGGACCTCAACGAGGCGGTCGAGAAGGGAATCGCGGGCTTGCAGAAAAAAAGCCGCGTGATCAAGGAAGACGAGCGCCGTATCGTCGCCTTCCACGAGACGGGACACGCCCTCACCGCAGCCTTTACCGAAGGCTCCGACAAGGTTCACAAGGTATCGATCATTCCGCGCGGAATCGCCGCGCTCGGCTATACCCTCCAGATGCCCGAGGAAGACCGGTATCTCCGGACCGAAAAGGAACTTCTCGGCGAAGTCGACGTGCTCCTGGGCGGTCGCGCTGCGGAAGAAATCGAATTCGACCAGGTTTCAACCGGCGCATCCAACGACCTTTCACGCGCGACCGAGATCATTCGCCGCATGATTACCGACTACGGCATGAGCGGCCGCTTCCGCAACGTGGCCTTGAGTCAGCACGGCGCGGGATATGGCCTTTCCGGCGATCCGAAGCTCGTGCGGGATTACGCGGAAAGCACCCAGCAGTACATTGACGAGGAAATTGCCCGGGCCATCGCGGAACGCTACGCGGTTGTCCTTTCCCGCCTGAGGGAGAAAAAGCCCCTGCTCGAATACGTCGCGACGCGGCTCCTCGATAAGGAAATAATGGAAGGCAAGGAGTTCGGTGAAATCGTCGCCGCCGAGGAAAATCTCGCGGGACTCTCCGGACAGGCTGGGCCTGCCGAAACGGACAAGAGCTAAATACAACGCACTGTTCAGTATGCGCGCCTTGTCGGCGGAGAATCATCTCCGCCGGCGGCGTGCCGTTCAGCAAGAAGCGCACCGTTCTGCCACCAAAGCCCTTCGTTCCGCAATGCGTTTCCCTCCAAACAATTGACGGAACCCACTCTTTCTGCTTTACTGAAAGGATGAAGAAGTCCCTTGTACGCACGCTTTTCGCGACGCTTCTGATCGCCCTTGTTTCAGCGTTACCCTTATCAGCACAGACAATCACGACTGCCGACGCGTTTTTCTCGTCGGTTTCCGATGTATACGCAAATATGAAGGATTATTCGGCGAACCTTTCGATCAGCTCGCCGTCGCTTTCGAAGTCCGACGCAATGACCGGTCGCGTTATCTTCAAGAAACCGAACCTGCTCAGGATTGATTTCTCGAATCCCGACAGCCAGACCATCGTCTTTAACGGCGAAATCCTGACGATCTACCTTCCGTCCTATAATGTCGTCCTGAGCCAGTCAGTCGAGAAAAACTCTGGCGCTGCCGGAGCTTCGATCGCGACGCCGCAGGGGCTTACCCTCCTCAAACGATATTACTCGATTGCCTATGAAACCGGTTCTGATCCCGTTCAGCTCGACGAGACTTCCTCCGAACGCGTCATCGTGCTCTCGCTTGCGCGAAAGTCCACCACCGAAATGTTCCGGACCATCAGGCTCATGATCTCTCCGGACACCAAGCTTGTACGCCGCATCGACGCACGCTCGATTTCCGGCGACCAGATTCGCTTTGACTTTACCGGGTATGCGCTCGATCAGGGGATACTCGAGAACCGCTTCGAATACGATTCTCCTGCCTCTGCGAATATGTTCAACGACTTTTTATTTAATGAATAAAGTGGAGAATGAATAGATATGGAAGCGTTCGGAAGGAAACTGACTGAAGCGCGCACTGCGCGCGGACTTGATTTTGACCAGGTTTCACGGGAGACCAACATAACCCGCCGGTATCTCGAGGCCCTCGAACGCGAGGATTTCAGCATATTTCCCGGAGAGCCGTATCTTTTGGGCTTTCTCCGCAATTACTGCGAATATCTCGGGCTCAACAGCAACGAGATTATCGGCGCGTACAAGCACCTGAAAATTCAGGAAACGCCGATTCCCCTGAAGGAACTCATGCCCAAGCGGCCGATAACCGACCGTATTTTCACCGGGCCCAATACTACCCGTGCCATCATGATCGGCGGCGTCCTCGTCGCAGCGATTCTCGTCATCTCGCTCGGGTTTTTTATCGGCGGGAAGATAGCCTCCGCGGCATCGAAGCCCAAAGCCGTCGCCGAGACGCGCACCGTAATGACCTGGGCCGTTTCCGGCGCCGATTTTCGTCAGCGTGTGTACGCGGGCGACATTCTGAACGTGACAACCCCGGCAGGCGTCTTCAAGATGACCATTCTTGAAACCTCTCCCGCGGTCAAGTTTGATACTCCCGCAGGAGCCCGCGTCGTCGAGCTCGGTCAGGATGTGCTCATCGATCTTTCCTCGGACGGAAAGAACGACGTCAAGGTTTTCGTCGCGGACCTCTTCAAGAATGATCCTTCCAAGGGTGCCGATATCAGGATCGACGCTGACGAAAGCGTCGCGAACGAAGCTGCTTCCTCCGGCAATCTCGCTTCCGGCGGACAGGCAGGAGCAGCCGACGTGACCGTCGCCCCTGCGACCGGAAGCGCAGCTTCGGGAAAACAGACCGTCCTTTTCGAGGGCGGATCCGCCTATCCGGTTACCATGAACGCGACCTTTCGCGGCTATTGCCTGTTCCGGTTCGAATCCGACCGCACAAACCGCGAGGAACGCTATTACCAGAAATCCGAACTCCTGACCGTTCAGGCGAATAACGGAATCCGCATCTGGGCATCCAACGGAAACTCCGTGAAAATCCAGATGATCGCCGGCGGCAAGACGGTTGATCTTGAGGTGAGCAGACCCGGAGAAGTTCTCGTTCGCGACCTTAAGTGGATCAAGGACGAAGCGACCGGTCGCTACAAATTCGTGGTGATGGATATTGACTGAAAAGAGCTTTTTTCTTGACCAGCACGGCTGCGCGAAAAACCAGGTTGACGGGGAACTCCTGATCGGGATTCTCCGCGACATGGGCTGGGCCAAAACCGACGTCCCCGAGGACGCTTCCCTGATAATCGTCAATTCATGCGGCTTTATCGAGTCCGCAAAAACCGAATCAATCGACGCGGTCATTACCGCCCGAGCGGCATATCCCGGAGCCAAAGTCCTGCTCGCGGGCTGTCTCGCCGAGCGCTACGCGGAAGATTTCCGCGACACCCTGACCGAGGCCGACGCGTTTTTCGGAAATGGCGATCTTTCCCGTCTCCCCGAGGTAATACGCGCGCTTTTCCCGCCAAATGGGTCCTCCTCTTCGTCCGCGAACGCTTCTGCGACCGCGTCCGCTCGGGAACCGGCCGTTCGACCCATCGTGGTCCCGGAGCAAAAGGGCGTGTGCGGCGGGCTCCGGCCCGAACTTCTGTCATTTCCCCGCACGGCATATATAAAGATTACCGAAGGCTGCGATAACCGCTGCTCGTTTTGCGCTATCCCGATTATCCGCGGCTCATTGAGAAGCCGTATAATAGAAGAGATTGTCGCGGAATGCCGCGAACTCGTCGCTCGCGGCATCTGGGAGCTCAACTTGATCGGGCAGGATCTTGCCGCGTTCGGTTGCGGCGAAGGGGAGGGGCACCCGGTTCCCGACTCCATCGGTGCTGCCACGGGGATCGCACCCTCGACGGGGAAAGCACCAGCGAGCCCGCTTTCACGGCTTCTTGCCGGAATTTCCGCCCTCAAGGGAAACTTCCGCGTCAGGCTGCTTTACATCCACCCGGATCACTTTCCCCGCGATATCCTTCCCGTTATGACCTCTGATTCGCGCTTTTTGCCGTATTTCGACATCCCGTTCCAGTCGGGAGACGCGGCCCTGCTTTCCCGGATGAACCGGCGCGGGTCGGCCGATGCATACCGCGAGCTTGTGGCAGATATCCGAAAAGCCTTTGTCGACGCGAAAAGCCCCTACGGCACGGTCGCGCTTCGTACGACTATACTCACCGGCTTCCCCGGCGAGAGCGATGAATCCTTCGAGACGACGGCGCGTTTTCTCGCCGATATCCGCAGCATGTGGTCGGGTGCCTTTACCTGGTCGTGCGAGGAAGGAACTCCCGCCGCGGACATGAAAAAGCGCGTTCCGAAAAAAACCGCGCAAAAGCGGCTCGATACCCTCAAGGAAATCCAGATCAGGATAACGCCGGAGGAACTCGCGCGCTTTGTCGGGAAGAGCCTTGAGGTTCTCGTCGAGGAGCTCATCGAGGAACCGGCTTCAGCTCAAACAACCGGGACTCAATCCACCGCGGACCGCTCTACTGCCGTACCGATATCGCGCCTCGCGCTCGGGCGAGCCTGGTTTCAGGCTCCCGAAGTTGACGGGGCGGTCGTGCTTCAGTTTGAGGATAATCAAAAAGACCTTGACGGAGCCCCGATCGCGCCGGGTTCCGTCGTGAATGCGGTCGTCATGGCGGTTAATGGGGTCGACATCGAAGCGGTGGTGCGATGAACGCCGAGTCTTCCCTCAAGGTCCTGAATCCGGAACAATACGCTGCGGTAACCCATGAGGGTTCTCCGCTTCTCATACTCGCCGGCGCCGGTTCCGGCAAGACGCGGGTTATCACGACAAAGATCGCCTGGCTCATCGCCGAGCGGAACGTCGAGCCCGAGTCGATCCTCGCCGTCACCTTTACCAACAAGGCTGCCCGCGAGATGGCCGAGCGCGCAACCCGCATGGAGCCGCGCGCGGAACGCTCGATACTCAGGACCTTCCATTCATTCGGCGCCTGGCTCCTCAGGCGGAACGCCGCCCTCGCCGGACTCGATCCCGATTTTACCATTTACGACGATGACGACGGGGTAACGCTCCTTTCAAAGGCGCTTCCGGCGCTTACGCGGCAGCAGATTTCCGCCTGCGTCCACAAGATATCGCGCGCGAAGGATTACTGCCTCTCGCCCGACAGTCCGCTTCTTGCCGAGATCGATCCCGACCCTGACTTTGCGGACGTATACCGGCTCTACGAAAAGCGCCTGCGCGAAACGGGCAACCTCGATTTCGGCGACCTCATCCTCCTTCCCGTCAAACTTCTCCGCGATCATCCCGAAGTGCGGGACCGCCTGACGCGGCGCTTTCGCGTCGTGATGGTCGACGAATACCAGGATTCGAACGTCGCGCAATTCGAGCTTTTAAAGGCGATCACGGGACCCGAAACCTACCTCTGCGTCGTCGGCGACGATGACCAGTCGATCTACCGGTTCCGCGGCGCCGAAGTAAGGAACATTCTGACCTTTTCCGAAAGCTTTCCCGGCACCGAAGTCGTCCGCCTCGAGCGCAACTATCGCTCGATAGCCCCGATCCTTAACGTCGCTTCCCAGGTGGTCGCGAACAACGAGGGACGGCTCGGCAAAACCCTCATCGCCGAACGGGGCGCGGGCAAGAAGCCGACGCTCGTGTTTCTCGGCAACCAGGATGACGAAGCCGCGTTTTGCGCCGAGCTGATTCTGAACGCGAAGAAAAAAGGGTGCCCGTTCGAGGACTGGGCAATCCTGTATCGCATGAACGCCCAGTCGCTCGGCTTTGAAACCGAGTTTCTCCATCGAAAAATTCCGTACAAGGTCGTCGGATCGCTCAAGTTTTACGAGCGGGAAGAGATCAAGGACGCCCTGTCCCTCCTCGCGCTCGTCGCAAACGGACGCGATGAAGTCGCCTTCCGCCGCATCGTCAACAAACCCGCCCGTGGCCTCGGCGAGGTGACGCAGGATAAAATCGTCGACGAAGCAAGGCGGATTCTCTTTGAGGGAGCCGGCAACGGCGACGGCACGCTCAACTTTGACGAACGGGCCGACCTCATCTCCGCCTCAAGGCGCCTCCTCGACGGAATGACGAAAAAAGCAAAGGCCGGCCTTTCCGAGTTTATCCATACCGTCGAGACGCTCAGGGCGCTGCTCGCCGAATCGCCTGCGTCCGGGATTCCTCCGGTGCCTGCCGCACCCGAAGCCGCTGAAACCACCGGCACAACTGAAACCACCGGCACAACTGATGCAACTGATGCAACTGGCGCCGCCGACGCTGCCGGTACAACTGACACCACCGTTCCTGCTGCCGATGCTCCGGGCGCGACTGCAGGCGAGGCGGCACGCAAGAAAAAGGGGCGCAAAAAAAGCGCCGTCGGGCTTGCATCCTTCGTCGATCGCCTTATCGAATCTTCAGGACTCCTCGCGTACCATCAGGGACAGGACGAAATCGCCGGAACCCAACGGGTGGCGAACCTTCAGGAGCTCGTGAACGCCGCGAGCCTCTATACCCTCGACCGCGCAGGCTTGACCGAATTTCTCGAGCACATCGAGCTTGACCGGTCGATGGCGAATGAGGAAGAAAACCCTGACTCGGTAACGCTGATAACCGTACACAATACCAAAGGCCTCGAGTTTCGCCGGGTAATCGTTACCGGGCTCGAAGCAGGCGTCTTTCCGCGGGAAGACAAGGCGGGCGACGACCTCGAGGAAGAAAGGCGGCTCATGTACGTCGGTTGCACGCGGGCAATGGACGAACTCTATCTGACGAGTTGCGCGGCGCGCAGGCTGTACGGCCGCACCGCATTCATGGAGCCAAGCCGGTTTCTTTTCGAGATGGACCCCTCAGGCCTCGAAATCCTTGGCCGCGCCCCACGAAGTTATGCTTCCTTCGCCGGCCGAATCGCCTCGGATGCAACCGGGAGAATCGCTTTGGACCCTGTCGGGAGAATCGCCTCAGGCGATTCTCCAAGACAAACCGTCTCCGACGGTTTGTCCGAGCGCTGGAAGACCGGCCGAAAACTCTTCCATGACGATTACGGTTATGGTATGATCACAAAATCCTTTTACGCCGAAAGCGAGCTCATCATCATGGTCAAGTTCGAGTCGGGCGGAGAGAAACGGTTCATGCCGAAGTATCAGGCAAAGAACCTCCTTCTTGTCGAGGATTAAAAGACTGACGATACGGGCGGATTTATTCCGCTAAAAACAATACAGAAGGATCAATTATGGACGAGAAGAAAAACGCGATAGACGCGAAAACCTTCGAAAATCTCCTGTACCTTTCGAGGCTTTCCCCCGAAAGCTCGAACGTGGAAATCCTCGCCGGACAGGTCCGGCAGATCGTCGATTACTTCGACGTGCTTTCGCAATACGCCGGCGACGAGAATCCATACGATGCGTATCCCGCCACGACGGTCGAGTCCCTTCGCTCGGGTGACGTCGGAAAATCGCTCGAACAGGGCGACCTTAAAAAGATTACGCCGGAATTTATGGACGGTTATTTCAGGGTTCCGAAAGTACTTGGCGGTGGAGCATAGCTTCACCGCTTCGAGAGGGAGCGTAGCTCTTCCGCTTCGGCGGTCGCCGAACGATTTTTTCATGCAGGTAAGGAATCAACCATGAATATATGCGACATGAGCCTGACCGATCTCAAGAAGAAACTTGACTCGGGTGAATTGACGAGCCTCAAAATCGTCGAGGCGTACAAGGCTTCCTACGAGGCTGACGAGAAAACCGAAAAGCCCCTGAAGGGTTATATCGAATTCTATTCGGACGCGCTTGACGCTGCGCGCCGCGCCGACGAAGCTCGCGCCCGCGGGGATACGCGCCCGCTTTTGGGCTTGCCTTTCGCGGTGAAGGACAATATCTCGATCAGGGGAAAAGCGTGCACGTGCGGCAGCAAGATTCTCGCCGGGTATGTCGCGCCCTACAACGCGACCGTCACCGAGCGCCTGATCGCCGCCGGTGCCATCCCGATGGGAAGAACCAACATGGACGAGTTCGCGATGGGCTCATCCACCGAATATTCCTGCTACGGCCCGTCCCGTAACCCCGTGAACCGCGACCTCGTTCCCGGCGGAAGCTCGGGCGGCTCTGCTTCCGTCGTCGCCGGCGGCCACGCGCCGCTCGCACTCGGCACCGAAACCGGCGGCTCTGTCCGCCTTCCCGCTTCCTACTGCGGCCTCTACGGGCTCAAGACGACGTACGGTACCTTGAGCCGCTATGGCGTCGTCGCCTTCGGCTCCTCTCTTGACCAGGTCGGTATCCTCGCGAAAAACGTTGACGATATCGGTCTCGCCCTTTCGGTCATGGCCGGCAAGGACGAACGGGACGACACGAGCGCCGACCTTGATTTTTCGGCGCTCGCGAAACTTTCTCCTGCCGAGATCAAGGGACTCAAGATTGCGCTCCCGAAAGAATTCATGGAAGCAAAGGGACTCGATCCCGAAATCGCGCAAATATTCGAATCTGCCTGCCAGTGGTTTCGCTCCCGCGGCGCGACGATAGAGACGGTTTCCATCCCGGTACTCGAGGCTGCGATCGGCTGCTACTACGTCATCGCGCTTTCCGAGGCTGCGAGCAACCTTTCTCGTTTCGACGGCATCCGCTATGGCCTGCGCAAGGATTTAGGGCTCGGATATGACGAACTCTATGTCGCGACCCGCTCCGACGGCTTTAACGCCGAGGTAAAGCGGCGCATCGTCATCGGCAACTACGTACTGTCGACCCATTTCTCCGGTGACTGCTACAAGAAGGGCATGTCGGTTCGCGCGCGCATCCAGAAGGACGTCGGCGCCGTGCTCTCCAAATACGATATTCTGCTCTGTCCGACGAGCCCGACCGTTGCGTTCCCGCTCGGGAGCAAGGTTGACGATCCCCTCGCGATGTATCTTTCGGATCTCTACACAACCTTCGTAAACCTCGCGCGCATTCCGTCTCTGTCTGTTCCCTTCGGAACGACGAAGCAGGGATTGCCCGTCGGCATTCAGATTTGCGCCGCGCACTACGGTGAGGAAAAGATCCTCTCGGTCGCGAAAGCATGGGAGGCGTCGAAATGAGCGATACCAACAAGACCGCGACTGCTACCTTTAATCCCGGCGCCGCGATTCATACCGATGGAACAGGCGCGAGCGAGCTTGCGTACGAAGTGATCATCGGCTGCGAGATCCACTGCGAACTTTTGACGAAGACGAAAGCGTTCTGCTCCTGCGAGAACCGCTACGGCGGAATGCCGAACACCCGCGTGTGCCCCGTCTGTCTCGGCCTTCCCGGCGCGATGCCGAAAGTCGGCCGCGAGTACGTCGAATTCGGCGCGATCGCGGGCTTTGCGCTCGACTGCGAAGTAGCGCGATTCACGAAGTTCGACCGCAAGCACTATTTCTATCCTGACCTCGTGAAGGGCTACCAGATAACCCAGTACGACTTGCCCCTGTGCCAGAATGGCCATGTGATGATCAACCTCGCGTCCTCGGATGCGGCGCCGCTTCTCAAGAAGGTTCGCATCGAGCGGATTCATCTTGAAGAAGACGTCGGCAAGAGCCTTCACGTCGAGGGCACGCACAGCTATATCGATTACAACCGCTCGGGCGTCCCGCTCATCGAGATCGTCTCGAAGCCCGACATGTCGAGCCCGGAGGAAGCTTCGCTTTTCATGCAGACTATCCGCGAGATTCTCAAGTACATCGGCGCGACCGACGGTAACCTCGAGGAAGGCTCGATGCGCTGCGACGCGAACATCAACTTGCGCGTCATCGAGAATGGCAAGGAATTCCGCACGCCGATATCCGAGATCAAGAACATGAACTCCTTCAAGTCTATCCGCGACGCCTGTACCTACGAGATCGGCCGCCAGCTCAAAGAGTTTCGCGAGGACCGGCAGATCTTCAGCCAGGGCTTCAAGGTCACGATGGGTTGGGACGACGCGGCAGGCGTCACCGTCGTTCAGCGCACGAAAAATTCCTTCATCGACTACCGTTTTGTCGTCGAGCCCGACATCAAGCCCTTTACCCTGAGCGACGAATTTATCGAAGCCGCGCGCGCGCGGGTTGGCGAGCGCCCTGCCGAAAAGCGGGATCGCTTCAAACGCGAGTACGGGCTTTCCGACTTTGACGTAAATACCCTGACCTCCGACCGCTCGCTTGCCGAATGGTTCGAGCTTTCCGCCAAGGCCTCGAAAGACCCCAAGCGGTGCGCGAACTGGGTGCTCGCCGAAGTCCTCGCGGTCCTCAACGACCGGAACTCGGGCCTTGAAGACCTCAAGATAACGCCCTCCCATATCGCTGCCCTCGTGAACGCGGTCGCCGACGGAATCATCACGAGCCGTCAGGCGAAGGACGTGTTTGCCGAGATGCTCGAGTCAGGCGCAATGCCCGAATCCATCATCAAGGCACGCGGCATGGCGCAGGTAAGCGACTTGAGTGCGATCGAGAAGATCGTCGACGAGGTACTCGCGGCGAATCCTCAGGCACTCGAGGACTGGAAGAAGGGAAAGACCAACGTTTCCGGCTGGCTCTGCGGACAGGTAATGAAGCTCTCGAAGGGTCAGGCAAATCCCGCGACCGCCACGGCGCTTGTGCAAAAAAGGCTTGCGGATATCAAATAACGCGATACAATGGACGCTATGGAAAACCGGAATGAAATTAACCTGAAGGACGCAATCAGGAGTCGCTATGGCACCGTTCGTCGTGCCTACGACTATCACCTGTACACCGCGAAGGGCATACGCCTCCTGGACTTATATCAGGAAGGGGGCGAGGCCATCCTCGGATGGCGGTCCGGAAAGTCAAAACTCGCCTTCAAGAACATTCTTGATCGGGGCATAACCGGTTCTTTCCCGACGGAAATCGAGGATGAACTCGTCCGCGCCGTCCAGGAAGTGCTTCCCCATTACGGGATCGTCCGCTGGTATTCGTCGCGGGAACACGCGCGTCTTGCGTGCGCCTCGTATCTCGGTCTTTGGAGCGACATTCCGCTTATCGAAAGCCCGCTCCTCCATCCCGAGGCTTCGGTCGACATCGGTCCCTCGGGCGATTCGCCGCTTTCTGCCGCGCGGAACGTTACCGGCGTGCCGATCTGGCGACCATGGCTCGATGAAGCTTTCTATTCCATGAACGAGCGGATCGATCAGGCCTTCCTCCGGAATGCGAACGATACCCTCGATACGATGGTTCTCGCGTCCCCGCTTCCGTTCGCGGGCGGCTGCACCCTCGCGGTTTTTTCAGGAACCGACACGGCGTCTTTTTCCGGTTCTGCCGGGAACGCCGCCACCAATCCGGGCGACAAGCCGCTTCCGCCTCCTTCCGATTCCATCGCGCCGCCCCTCCTGGGCGCCCTTGCGCGCGCCTGGTGCGATCTTTCAACCGCTCTCTTTGAGCGCACCGAAGCGGACTGGTCCCGTTTCGACAAGTTTATCGAGCCGTTCTGGGATCGCCGTGGCCCGTACCTCGTGCCGAAAATGCGTCCTTCCCGGTATGCGGAGTTCTTTAATACCTGCCTCGACCGGGGAATACTCATATCCCCCGATTATCACACTCCTTCCATTATCCCCTTTACCGCCGATACGGGCGAATTCAAGGTTCTTGCCTCCGGGATTACGAAGTGAGCTCACTCATTCCCTTCCTGAACGATGGCGCGGTGGCAGAACTTCTGGTCAGAACGGCGCTCGGCGCCGTCGCCGCGTTTCTCGCGATCGTATGCTGGACGAGAACCCGAAGCCTTGCCTGGATGTTGGTAATTGTCGGCGTTCTTTCTTCATATATTGGCACTCTCTATCGCACACTTCGCGCGTTTGGCCTATTTTCCCGCCCCGAAATCGCGTTATTCGGTACTTCGCTCGGACTGCTCGTCTCGGAGAACCTTCCGCTCGTTTGCTTTATTGCCGCCTTTATTGCGTTTATTCGTTCCGAACGGTAGAGATTCTTGACATAACTCTGACAAAAAAATCATAAATGTCGTGGTAATCTGCCAGATTGTTAAAAAAAAACTTGACGGCTAAAAGAAGCACAGGTATACTAATTCAAAAGATAGGGACAGCGCTCAAAACCGTTGGTTTGGCTGTTTCAAAACTTTAAGGAGGAATTTCTTAAATGAAGAAAGCTCTTGCGATTCTTATGATTCTCGCGCTCGTTGGTTCTGCCGCGTTCGCCGAGATCACGTTCGGTGCTTGGGGCCGTGGTGTGTTCGTTCCCGTTATGAACTCTGGTGCCAGTGGTGTTGATTCAACCTCTGCTGACGCTGCTTCTTGGGGTGCGGATCTTATCCGTGTTGGTTTCACCGTTTCTGGCGTTTCCGACAATGTTGGCTTCCAGGTCGATGTTACCGGTGAGAACGTTGGTACCGGCGACCAGCAGAAAATTTGGGTGAAGCCCTTTAATGGCGTCACTGTTACCGTTGGTAACTACTTTGACGATACCCTCCGTGGCAATGCCGCGTTTGGTTCGTTCAACTGGTACCGCCCCTATGGCACCTGGACTGGTGAGGACGTAATTTTCGACCGCATCTATTCTGAAGGCCAGGGATTCGAAGTAGCGTTAGCGCCCGTCGAAGGACTCTATATCGCTGCGTCGTTCAAGGGTGTTGATGGTCTTACCGAAGCTCTTGCAACCAACGGTCAGTATGCGTTTGGTTACACCATCGCCGGTATTGGTCAGATCCGTGCTCAGTACATCGGTGACTACATTGCCGAAACTGCTGAGTCCACGACCTATTCCCTCGATTCTGCAACTGGCGAGCTCGTTGAAACGACCACCCTTGCAACCAAGAAAGACAATGATGCGACTGTTGAAGTTGCGTTCAAGGTCACCGCTGTTGAGAACCTCTATGCCGATATCGGTGTGAAGATGTTCACCAACAACGATTTCCACGCTCAGGAGACCAAGACTATTTCCGCTTATGCCAACTACAAAGTGTCCGCTGCGACCATCCACTTCCTTGCGATCTATGATCTCAACAAGGACGATGATGGTTACAACATCGGCGCTGGTGTTGACTACAGCCTCGCTGGTGGACTCGGCATTTCTGCTGACGTTCGCTACACCAACGACATCAAGAACGGCGGAACTGACGCTCTTACCACTGCCTTCGCTGGCGTGACCAAGGGTTTCAGCAACGGCAAGATCGGTGCTGGTGTTGAGATTTCTGCTGCCGCTGATACCGGATATGCAATCCCCGTTATCTGCGAATACTGGTTCTAATTGCTGAATACGGTCAGGGAAACCTGATCGTAACGGTAATCCCCCGGCGAAAGCCGGGGTTTTTTTTTGTCTTTGTGACGAGAGTTTCAATTTGCCGTTCGTCTTGCGAAACGTTCACGATGATGGTAAGCTGTATTTATGAAAATAATTAAACTCTTTCTTATTAATTTTTTGTTCTGCATGCTTGTACTTGCATGCAAATCAGCTCCTGAGCCGAAAAATAATGCTGATATGCTCGCGAATATTGATTCCTTCGAAATGGGGACGGCTGTCGCGAACGTAAACCGATTCCTCGCGACGGATCTGGAGCAGAAAAACCTGATACTGATGCTGGACCCGCGAACGAATCAGGTTGTCGTCCAATTTATGTTTCAGCTGAACAATACCTCCATATCCCTTGATGTACAGGACCGACAGGCAATTCAGGACGCGATCGTTCGATATGGCGAGGCTTTTGACGCAAAAACGCTCGAGAAAAAAGGAAATCATTCGGCCGATTTTGGCACTGTTTCTGCAGGGCTTGTTTGGGGAATAAAACTCGGAAGCAAGGGGTCGGCGCATCCGGCGCTATCTCTTGGATACAAGTTTATCGATAAATCACCATTTTTCGTGATTACGATTCCTGAAACCGATAACGAACTCAAAGATACACTCGGTGGTTCAAGGATACAGAACTCCGCCTATATGGTTCTTTGCTTTAACCGGGCGCAGTCCGTGACCTTTGCGGAATTTCTTTCTGAAGAGAAGATTCAACAAGCGCTCGGCGATAAAAAGGTTCCTGCAAATCTTCTACCCGGTGCGGAACATGATCTCAACGCACCTGATTCATATTGAACCATTTTCATATCATCATGTCGTATTAATATTCGACTTCGAACCCCGTCATTCCGGCGGGGTTAATCGGATCATGGGTGATGGTATCGGTTCTTGACCAGCCGTTTCCATCCTGTAATCCTTCAAGAAAACGGTCCATGGACCTACGGTTTGCTTCGGCAATAATTTCGACGCAACCGTCATCGTCGTTTCTGACGAAACCGCTTACCCCGTTTTTTCGCGCCAAGGATACCGTAAAGGCGCGAAAGCCAACACCCTGGACATGACCGGTCACGACAATGCGGTATGCAATCTTTCCGGTTTCACCCATGCAAGGCCCCCTCTGTGTAGTATAACGCGTTTGAGCGAAAAAAAAGAAAAGCCGGCCTATAAAGGCCGGCATGTTGTGCTGATAGTGAATTACCCTTAAAAATAAGTGCTTTAGACTTTGACCGTCCAGCCGTTGACGTCAGCGACCGCACCGTACTGGGTTCCCTTGAGCTTTGCCTGGAGCTGTTTACCGAGTTCTCCGGGTGCGCGGTCGTTAAAGACGTATTCCTTGCCCTTCCAGGTGATGCTTTCGATCGGGGTAATGCCGGCGGCGGTTCCCGTGACAAAGCATTCGACGCATTTTTTTGCGACTTCCTGAATGGCGATTTTTCGCTCGACAACCTTGACTCCCTCGGCTTTCGCAAGCGCGATTACCGATGAGCGGGTGATGCCGGGAAGAATCGTTCCGCAGAGGTCGGGGGTAACGAGGTCGCCGTTTTTCAGGCGGAAGAATATGTTGCAGGAAGATCCTTCCTCGACGTATTGCCTTTTTTTTGCGTCAAGAAAGATAACTTCCATGTAGCCCGCTTCTTCGGCTTCTTTTTTTGCGAGGGCCGACGGGACATAGTTCGCGGCGCATTTGATCCATCCCGTGCCGTTTTCGGTCGCGCGGATGCGATTGGTGATCACGGCTTTGGTGTTGCTGCCCTTGAAGTAGCTCGAGACAGTCGTTGCGCAGATGATGACGTAGGGCGCTTTCGAGATGCCGACGCCGATGGCTCCTTCGGAGTACATAAAGGGCCGCAAGTACACCGCGTCGGCGCTCGCGAAGGTGTCTTTTTCCCATTCAGCTTTATATTCGGGGATATAGCCGAGCTCGCGGTTTTTCTTGAGGAACTCTATCGAGGCTTTCAGGTACAGTTCTTCGGGAAAAGCCGGCGCATACAGGCCTTCCATGGAAGCGCGAAACCGCTTTGCATTCTGGTCGGGGCGGAAGATCGTGAGGGTGCCATCCTTGCGGGGATAGGCCTTCATTCCTTCAAAGCAGCCGAGCGCGTACTGGCTGGTGTAGTTGACGAGCGGGAGACCGAAGACGTTGCGCTTCGCGAAAACTTCGTTTTGTTCGGCTACGCTCATTTTTGAAAGTTGTTCGCAGGTGATTGAATCCGCCTGGAACCATCGCTCTTCCCATTTTCCCGTCGAGGGATTGTACTGTGCGACGTACGAAATGGGGTACATGGCGAGATTGAATGCCATTTTCTGATCCTCCGGAACTCGTATTGACGAGTAATGACGTAGAATCAGTATAAACCGTTTCGCGAATTTGATAAAGTGCGCATTTTTACCGTCTTGATGTTTCCGTCTTCCGCCGGTAAAATGAAGCAACTCTGACTCTTATCGAGGAATGTATGGCCATCAATTGCGGTATCGTCGGTCTTCCGAACGTCGGAAAGTCGACAATTTTCTCGGCGCTTACGAGCGCCCCGGCGGAAGCCGCGAACTATCCTTTTTGCACAATCAACCCGAACGTGGGCATCGTTGACGTTCCCGATCAACGGCTCGCGTTTCTTACAGCTGCGTTCAAGCCGAAAAAGACGATTCCCGCCGCGGTCGAGTTCGTCGACATCGCCGGCCTCGTCAAGGGTGCCTCGAAGGGCGAGGGTCTCGGGAACCAGTTCTTGAGCCATATCCGCGAGGTAGGAGTCATCGCCCAGGTTGTGCGGTGCTTCGAGAACCCCGACATTATCCACGTGAACAACAAGGTTGACCCCGCGAGCGACATCGAGACGATCAATATTGAGCTTGCCCTCGCCGATCTCGACACGGTCGACAAGCGCGCAGACCGGGCAACCCGCGCCGCCCGCGTGCAGGGAAAGGACGCGCAAAAAGAATCCGAGATCGTCCTTGCGGCTATCGCCAAGATCAGGCCGCTTCTCCAGGACGGCAAGGCCGCGCGAAACGCCAGCCTCACCGACGACGAGAAGGAAGCGATATACGACTGCCACCTTATCACGATGAAGCCGCAAATGTACGTGTGCAACGTCGACGAAGAAGGCATGAAAAACGGTAACGCGCACATCGAGACGGTGCGGAAGATCGCCACGGCGGAAGGCGCCGACACGGTAGTCATCTGCGGAAAATTCGAGGCGGAGCTTGCCGATCTCGAGAGCGCCGAAGAAAAGCTCGCGTTCCTCGAGGAGATCGGGCTCAAAGAAAGCGGGCTGACGAGCCTCGCGCGCGCGGCCTTTCACCTTTTGGGCCTCCGCACCTTCTTTACCGCCGGAGAGGACGAGTGCCGCGCGTGGACCATCCATGCAGGCGACACGGCGCCGAAGGCCGCGGGCGTCATCCACACCGATTTCGAGAAAGGCTTTATCAAGGCCGAGGTGTACAGTTTCGACGATTTCGTAAAGTACGGTACCGAGCAGAAAATCCGTGAAGCGGGCCGTTACCGGCAGGAAGGAAAGGAATACAAGGTCGCCGACGGTGACGTCATGTTCTTTAAATTCAACGTCTAGGCGTTATTTCTGAGGAGTGAAGATGGGACGGAAATGGAAGGCAGGCCTTGCCCTTACGCTGTCGATTGTCGCAGCCTTGATTCTGGTAGCGCTGGTTCTGGTATACTTTGCACGAAACGGCTTTAAAAAAGCAGAAGTTGTCTCGTCGGTACCTGCGGGATATGCACTCGCCTGGTCCGATGAATTCGATCAGGGAGACGCACCCGATCCTGCCAAGTGGGAATTGACGGTTGGCGGAAGAAACGGATGGGGTAACGCGGAGGTTCAGTCCTATACGAACACCCGCGAGAACTCGTTCGTGAAAGACGGCGCGCTTTCCATCGTCGCGCGAAAAGATGGCGGCATGTGGTCAAGCGCCAAGCTCAAAACGCAGTACAAGGCGGACTGGACCTACGGCTACATAGAAGTTCGCGCGCGAATTCCCCGGGGCGTCGGCACCTGGGCTGCGATCTGGATGCTTCCGACTTTCGCGAAATACGGGGAGTGGCCCCGCTCGGGCGAAATAGACATCATGGAACACGTCGGGTATCAGCAGGACGAAATCAATACGACGGCGCATACCCTTACCTTTAACTCGCGGGCAAACACGCAAAAAAACTTCCACGCACCGGTTCCGAAGGTCTCAAACCGTTTCCATCTGTACGCTGTTGAGTGGACGCCCGATTACCTGCAATGGTTTGTCGACGGCACGCCTTTTTATCGTTTCGATAATCCGAAGGAAACCGTGGCCGAGTGGCCGTTCGACATTCCGTTTTACCTCATCATGAATCTCTCGATCGGCGGCACCTGGGGCGGGAAGGAAGGCATCGATGAAAAGATGAGCGAGGCCCGCATGGACGTCGATTACGTGAGGATTTACCAAAGACAATAAGCCAATACACTTTTTTTGCACGAATAAAGGGGATCAGAAGGAGGCTCTCATGCCGACTCTGATCCTTTTTCTTTTACGCGTCAGATGCACCCTCGTGTCTGTTGCAGCACTTGTATTCACGGTTTCGCTTGCGCTTTCATTCGCGTTTGTCCTGCCCGGCTGTCCCCTTGAGGAACGAAGCTCGGGAGATGCAGACGGGACGGAATCGCTCTCAAAAGGTACCGGCCCGGGACCTGAGAGTATTTCGGTCATGACCTGGAATACGCAAACCTTCTTTGACGCCGAGGAAACGGGGTCCGAGTTTGAAGAGTTCACGGATTCCAAAAGCAAGTGGTCGGCCGAGCGGTACGGGATCAGGCTCGACCGGCTTTGCGAGACACTGCTGACGGCGGGCAGAATCGCCGATGAGGGCCCTGACCGCGGGGCGGACATCGTCGTTCTTGAGGAAATTGAAAACGCGCGGGTGATCGAGGACCTTTGCAACCGGCTCCCCCAGCGCAATCGCTATCTGAACGTCGCCTTCGTGCCGCCCGAAGAAGGAGGCGCGTTCGCGTCCGCCGTTCTCTCCCGCTATCCGATCAGGTCGGTGACAGCCCATTCGGTCGCTTCCGCCGGCATATCCGTGAGGCCTCTCCTTGAGGTAATGCTTGATGCCGAGGGACGGAGTGTGTCGGTTTTCGCCGCGCACTGGAAATCGAAATCGGGCGACGGGGATACGGCAAGGATCAGGCGCGCGCAGGAACGCGTGCTTGCTTCGAGGATAGCATCTCTTGAGACAGCAGACCTTTCAGTTCTCTACGTCGCGTGCGGGGATTTTAATCAGGGGCTGGAAGCGTTTGAAATCCTTGGCAAGGAAAAGAGCGAAAGTCCCTGGCCCGACTGGCTTGCGCGGTGTTCCTCGGGTCAGGTTTCGGGCCCCGAGGGTTCGTACCGGTTTGACGGAGCGTGGGAAAGAATTGACCACTTTTTCTTTCCGGCTGAAGGGCTCTGCGGGTATCGCGTGCGGGACTTTCAGGTGATGGGCTCTCCGCCGCTTACCGATGAGGACGAGAATCCCGCGCGGTATGAGGTTTTTTCGGGGTCTGGGTATTCCGATCACCTTCCGCTTATTCTTGTTCTCGCGAGAATGAATTGACCTTTTTTCCCTTTCGGGGGAAAATCAGGGTATGGAAGAAGTCGCGAAAAGAAACCGGAATCCGTTCATCATCGCCCTCGTCGCGGCGTTGCTCGTCTTTGTCGTATTGCCCGTCACCGTGGTGTGCCTGTCGTTTGTCGGTCGCGTATCGACCGAGGCCGTCATTCCCGATTCCTTCACGGTGTTTTTCAGGATACCCGACACCGTACGCTTTGCGGATCGGCTGCTCGCCCATGAAAGCCTGCCCGATCTCCTGGCGGATCAATCCCTTTCGGCCTTTGCGCCCGCGGTCGCCTCAATCCGCGATTCGGGAATAACAGGAAACGCGCTTGCCCGTCTTCTCGGGAAGGGAAATCTCGAAGGCGCGGTACTTGAAAACGGCCGTATTATCGCTGCGTACGATCTGGGCTTCGTTTCGCCGCTTATGTCTCTCGCGCCTTTTTTTGCGGACAGGATTCCTGTCAAGAACCTGTACTTCGTGCAGTCAGGCGGACTTTCGCGGTTCGAGTACCGGTCTCCGGGTGGTAAGGTCTGGTATATCACGCCCCGGCGCAACTTGCTCATCTTTACCAACGATGAATCACTCGCCGAAGTGGCCCAAAACGCCGAGCTCGCAAGGGAAGATGCAGGTGTGCCTGAGGACATCGGCACCCCTGTCGCGACTGATTCGCTCGATGCTCCTGCGGTCGCGCAGGGAGAGAATGCGGCGAATGCGATCGAATACCCGGGAAAACTTTCGCGGCGTCTGGGCAGTTCAAGTTACGATATCGGTTTTCTCGTCTCCTCCCGGGACGCGCTTGACGCTCTTGCGAAAACCGACGAGACGATCGGCTCTATCGTCGGGAAGCTTGACGTTGCGGATGAGCTCGCGCTCACGGTTCGAATACAGCCGAAAAAAATCGACGTGACGCTCCGGACGCGTATTTCATCCAAGCTGCCGGAACTCAACGCGATTCTCGCAAAGGAATCCGTCCAGCCCAGGCTTAGCGGGGCATTGCCGGGCTCTGCCCAGTATACGACCCTGATAACCGGGATTTCGAGCGAGAAGATGGTTTCTGCCCTGAAGGCAGTGTCTCCGCAGTCGATCGTGGACTCTATAGACCGGGCAGATAAAACGGCATCATCAGTACTTGGTATGGGATTCGATGAGCTCATTTATTCGTGGGCGGGAGATGAACTGGCTGTCTTCGGACTCGAGGGAAGACCGCGTCCCGTTTTTGCGCTCAAGGTCGCTGACGAGAAAAAGAGAAAGGCCGTGTTCGATGCGGCAATCGCCACACTCGCGGTGACGGAAGACTCCTCGTTCGTCATCGACGGCGTGCGCATTCCCCGCCTCAAGCTGCCTGATTTCCTTTCGGGCTTGCTCGGTCTTTTCAAGGTATCCGTTCCGTCTCCCTATTATCTGGTAGAGAATGGATGGATATATCTTTCCGAATCGCCTGAAAACCTTCTCGCGACAGTTGGGGCGATCAAAAAAGGCGAGACGCTCGAGAAAAACGAAACGTGGAAAACCCTTTCCGCCTCGTCCCCGCCCCGTGAATCGCTGACGCTTTTTTACTCGCTCGATCGCGCGATTCCCTTTTTCCTGAAAGGCCGCGGCTCGGTGTCGCACGCGCTGCAGCTCTATCGTCAGGGCCTCGCGTGCCTTTCAGTCGATTCAGGCGATGTCGTCATCACCCTTTCGGTTATCCCCGGCTCGGGCGGAGGCCTCATGCCGCTTCCCGGGTATCCGGTTGACCTTGGCGGAAGGGCAGGGACATACGTTCTCGCGCTTCCATATAGCGCAAGTCACGCGGCGCGCCTCGTAACCGTCGTGGACGGCACGCGCGTGCTCTCGGTCGATTTCGCGACGCTCGAGCGGTATGCGTTCGACAGCGCAAGCCCGGTGTGGTGCGTTCCCTCTTCGGGTCTTGATCCCGAAAAGCCCGAGGAAGCCTCGCTGTGGGTCGTAACCGATCGCGGGGACACTTCGCTCGTAACCGGAAATCTCGAAGTCACGAAGGGCTTCCCGGTGAGCACGAGCGAATCGCTTTCCGCCTCTCCCTTGCCGGACTCGGGCCGCGTGTTTCTTCCGCTTGCTGACGGAACCCTTCGCGCCATTGACTCGAGTGGCAGCGTCGCACAAGTAACCACTCCCTTTACCGATCCTCTCAAGTCTCCGCCTTCGGCCTCCGAAGCCTCTGCCCGCCGGTATTTCGCCGCGTACCCGAAAAGTTTTTCGGGAATGCTTTGGCTCATGGACGGCGCCTGGTCGCTTCTTCCCGGCTGGCCTGTTTCCGTAAGCGGAATCGCGTTCGGCTCTCCCGTATTGTGCCCTTCCGCGCGCGGCATGGAGCTTGCGTTCCTGACGCAGAGCGGAGAAATGACCCTTCGGGATGAGGCGGGCCGGATAGCTCAAGGGTTTCCCGTGAGACTTCCCGGCGTGTTCTTTTTCCAGCCTGCGTATGACGGTGAGTTTTTGTGGGCGGTTTCATCAAGCGGCGTTCTCTATAAGGTCGCCCTTGACGGCACCGTCTTGAGCCAGCAGATTCCGGATTTTACCGCAGAGAACGGAATGGTTCTCGCCTCGGACGTAGACGGTGACGGCGTCCCGGAGATCTTTGTGTCGGGCGACGGAAACGCTCTCTTTGGCTACACGCGCGCTTTCGCGCTCATGGACGGCTTTCCGCTTCCGATATGGGGAACGCCCGCGATTGCCGACGTGAACGGCGACGGAACGGTCGAATGCGCCGGAGTCGGACTCGACAACCGGCTGTATTGCTGGCAATTCAGAAAAAAACGGAGTCACCGATAATGAACGTGAAAAATAGTGCGCGTGCCTTGCTCATCGTGGCCGTAATCGCTGCCGTGCTCGCGAGTGCGACTTCGTGCGCGAGCTTTCAGCGCGACCTCCTTGCAAAAAGCGCAGGCGAGGCTGCCGACAAGGATATAGACTCGCTCGAAAAAGCAATCGCCCCGCTTGAAGCTTCCCCCGCTCCTGAAAGCATTATACAGGCGCGCTCGCTTGTCGGCGATCTTGAGCGAAAGGGAATACGCGACGCGGTTTTCGAAGCCCGCCTCGCCGCGTGGTCGGGCCGTCTTTCGCTCATCGAAGGAAAGCGCGCTGATGCCGAGAAACTCGCGAAGCGCTCGCGCTCTCTCTTGCCGGGAGACGTTCCGGGGACCGTGCTTTCCCTTCGCCTCGAACGCGACGGGAATCTCAGGCTTGAAGGAATCGAAAAGGCTCTTTTGATCGAACCCTCGTCGGGACAGTATTTGCTTGAGCGGGCGAACACGCTCCTCGAGCTCCGCCGATATCGCGAAGGCGTTGCCGCCTTCGACGCGGCCTTTCCGCTTCTTCCCGGATTCTATGAGGTCGCCTGGAAGAATGAGAGAAATCGCGCCTGGTCCCTTCGGGATCTGGATCCTTCGGTGTCGGCCGATCAGGCGGCTCTCGCGGAAAAAGACGCGATAACCTGGCGCGACGCGTGCGCGCTGGCGCAAGAGGCTGCGGCTCTGCCTGCAAGCGTCAAGACCGCGAAAGGCCGCGGGCCGGATGCGCTTTTCAATCACCTGGCCGCTGCCTCGTATATTCCCCGCGCTCAAGTGACGAAGAGCGACGATACCATTGACCGCGCGGATGCCGCATGGTTTTTGTGGCATGTAGTCGCCGGAAAGGCCGGCGATCCGTCCCTTCTGACAAAATACTCCGCGCGATTTCGCACCGGCACCGGCTCTGCATCTCCGGTCGCGGATGTGCCGCTCGAGTCGCCGTTTTTCGATTCCATTCTTGGCGCTGTTGAGCGCGAGATCATGGCGCTTCCGGATGGCGTCAACTTTCTTCCCGCCCTTCCGGTTAAGGGCGCCGATTTTATGGGAATGCTCGCACGTTGCAAATAAAGACATGAGGGGATAGTGATGGAAAGAATTGTGCTTGACGGAAAAAAACTCGCAACAGAAATTGAATCGGATCTCGCCTCGCGCGTGAAAAAGGTCGTCGACAAAACGGGAGTGAAGCCAACGCTTGCAACCATCCTCGTCGGCTCGGATCCATCGTCAAAAATTTACGTCACCATGAAAGGGAACGCCTGCGGTCGCGTGGGATTGGGAAGCCGAAAGGTAGAGCTCCCCGGGGAGACGACGACTCTTGGCTTGCTTCGCGTCATCGATGAACTCAACCGCGATGAAAGCATCTTCGGCATTCTTTTGCAGCATCCCGTGCCGGCCCATATCGACGAGCGCGCGTGCTTTGACCGCATCAGCGCGGCGAAGGACGTCGACGGCGTGAGCGCAAAAGGTTTCGGAGAGATGGCCCTGGGGTTACATCCGTTCGTGTCGGCGACTCCCGGCGGAATCATCAAGCTTCTCAAGGCTTACCGGATTCCCCTCGAAGGAAAGAAAGCAGTTGTCCTCGGACGGAGCGCGATACTGGGAAAGCCCGTCGCGATGCTGCTCCTCAACGAAAACGCGACCGTCACGGTGTGCCACTCGAAAACCCGGGATATCGAGCGCGAGGTGCGGGACGCGGACATCGTCGTCGCCGCGATCGGAAAACCTGATTTCGTAAAAAGCGGATGGATCAAGGAAGGCGCCGTCATCGTGGACGCCGGGTACCATCAAGGCGGGATCGGCGACGTCGACAAGGCCGCTTACGCTAAGGCTTCCGCCTACACGCCCGTTCCCGGCGGCGTCGGCCCGATGACGATCGCGACATTGATGTGCCAGACCGTAGAAGCCGCAGAAAGAGCACTGTCCAATAATTAGCAAATAAAAAAAGGAGTTTACGCACATCGCGTAAACTCCCTCATCAGGTAAACTTAAGCTCAATGGCTATTAGCCGTGAGCCGTGTACCGTGACTGTGATCGCCGTGAAGTCGGCGCAGGGCGCCGACTTCTAGTTGAACGGCTTTAGCCGTTCAACCGGGCTTCCAGTCCTTCCATTTCTTTCATGAGCTCTTTCGGGAGCTTCTTGCCGAACTTCGGATAGTGGTTGGCGCGGACGTCCGCGATTTCCTTCTTCCAGCCTTCGGTGTCGACGGAGAGAATGGTCTTCATGTCATCGGCGGAGACGTTCAGGCCGGACACGTTGATCGCGCCGTCCTTGGGCATCCAGCCGATAGCGGTCTTGACCGCGTTATCCTTGCCGTCGCAGCGGTCGAAGATCCACGCGAGGACGCGGCTGTTCTCGCCGTATCCGGGCCATATGAACTTGCCGTCTGCGTTCTTGCGGAACCAGTTGACGAAGAATACTTTCGGGAGCTTGTCTTCCTTGCTCTTCTTGCCCATCTTGATCCAGTGAGCAAAGTAGTCGCCCATGTTGTATCCGCAGAAGGGGAGCATGGCGAAGGGGTCGCGGCGTACGGAGCCGACCTTGAGGTCGAGCGCTGCTGCGGTGATCTCGGAGCCGACGATCGAGCCGAGGAACACACCGTGGTTCCAGCTGGTCGCCTGGTGTACTAACGGGATGGTCGAGGGGCGGCGTCCGCCGAAGAGGATCGCGTCTATCGGCACGCCTTTCGGGTCGTCCCATTCCTTGGCAACTGCCGGGCACTGCTTCGCGGGAGCCGCGAAACGGGCGTTCGGGTGAGAAGAGGGCTCCTGAGCCTTGTTTCCCTTGTCCTGAACCCATTCGTTGCCCTTCCAGTCGGTGAGCTTGCCGGGGGCGTCGTAGCCGATGCCTTCCCACCAGATGTCTCCGTCTTCGGTAAGCGCGCAGTTCGTGAAGATGGTGTTGGTCTTGATCGATTCCATCGCGTTCTTGTTGGAATCGTTCGAGGTACCGGGGGCAACGCCGAAGAATCCGGCTTCGGGATTGATCGCGTAGAGCCTTCCGTCCTTGCCGTACTTCATCCAGGCGATGTCGTCGCCGATGGTCTCAACCTTCCATCCGGGGATTGTGGGGATGAGCATCGCGAGGTTGGTCTTTCCGCAAGCTGAGGGGAAAGCGCCGGTTACGTACTTAACCTTGCCTTCGGGGTTGGTGAGCTTGAGGATGAGCATGTGCTCGGCGAGCCAGCCCTCTTTCTTGGCGAGGACAGAGGCGATGCGGAGTGCGAAGCACTTCTTGCCGAGGAGGGCGTTTCCGCCGTATCCGGAACCGTATGACCAGATCGCTCCTTCTTCCGGGAAGTGGGAGATGTACTTGCTGTCGAGCGGGGCGCAGGGCCACTTGCCGTTATCCTTCTCGCCTTTCGCGAGGGGCTTTCCGACGGAGTGGAGGCAGGGAACGAATGCACCCTTGGTTCCGAGCACGTCGAGGACTTTGGTTCCGACGCGGGTCATGATGTCCATGCTGCACACGACATACTGGCTGTCGGTGATCTCGATTCCGATCTTTCCGATTTCGGAGCCGACCGGGCCCATCGAGAAGGGAATGACGTACATGGTGCGGCCCTTCATGCAGCCGGCATAGAGACCTTTCATGGTCGCTTTGAGTTCGTTGGGATCGATCCAGTTGTTTGTCGGACCGGCAGCATCTTTCTTCTTCGAAGCGATGTAGGTGCGGTTTTCGACGCGGGCGACGTCAGATGCGTCGGAGCGGAAAAGAAAGCTGTTCGGGCGTTTCTTGAGGGGAATACCGAGACCGGCATCGACCAGTTCCTTCATGAGGCGGTCGTACTCTGCCTGCGTTCCATCGCAGACGTAGATGCTGTCGGGCTGACACATCTTGGCGACTTCTTCGACCCAGGCCTTTACCTTGGGGTGCTTGATGTCATTGATCGTCATAAAAGCTCCTTATATGAACATAAATGTTGAAGAATGGGGAAAACTTCAATTGATAATAAAGTATCGGATTTTGCATAATTATGCAAGATATGTAAGGAATGGTTGACAATTTTTAGTCTTTTTTTTCGCTTCTCCGGCGGCGCGGAATCTTCGAGGCCGGGATTTTACAAGGGGATTGTGGGCGGGATTATCAGCGGAATTGTGAACCGGCCTACCGTAAGGAGGGTACGATAGCCGGCTTACAATTCCTTTATGCGACGAGGTTAACGACTGCCCCGGTTTGGGGAAGAGCGGGTTTGTACGGCAGGTTTGCCGATTGTGCCGTGACAGTCTGAATCTGGGTTTGATACTGCTTGATGAGCGCTTCGATCTGGTTGTCTGAAATTTCCCCGCGCGAAGCGACCTTGGGCTGAATGTTTTTCTGCCTCATGGTCACGAGTTGGTCGATCAGGGTGTTGAGAATCTTGATCTTGTCGATCGAAACTCCTTCCTGCCCGTTGCGTGCCGGATAGCCCGAGACATACTGAAACTGGGCATACCCGTACATGCTCGGCTTTACCGGTACAAAGGTCCGGCCGCCCGAAGAGATCGCGGGAATCATTGTGTATGACATGGTCCGCAAAGGGCCAAGGTTCGAAAGCATCCTCAGTATCCTCCAGTCTCATTATTACTATCGGAAGATACGGGATGAGGTTTAGCTTATTATCGCATTCGGGCGCCGGTTGAGCGTTATTTAATGGGCTTTGAGCCAGTCGCCAATGCGGTCGTGCAGCGATTCCTTCGTGCCCGAGTCGGATACCGCGTCCGAAAGATAGGGGATCACGAGATCACGCTTGAGCGTTTCCCAGTTGTTCGGGAGGATCTTCGGTACCTGCAGACTGTCCGTCGGGGGGAGGTGTCCGAGGAGCGAGGGATAGAGTATCGGAAACGCCTTTTCGTTGACCGTTTTCAACGCTGAAAAGCCTCCGGAGATGCCGAAGCTTCGCTTGAGGGTTCCGAGGTTTCGGCTCCGCTCGAGCAGTTCCTTTTGCGTCTTTTCATTGAAAAACCATATCAGGAAGGCTTCCGCAGCGTCGATGTTGCGGGCTTTTTTGCAGATGCCAAGGTAGATGATGCCGTCGGAGACCGCTGCCTTGCCGTCTTTCGTGATCCAGCGAAAGTTCACGTTCTGGAGCTTGTCCTGGGGCAGGGTAAAAAGGTCGTCGCTCGGGATGTACGAAAAGAGGTTGCGTCCGCCGGTGACGAGCTTGTAGGGCGGGTCATAAAGGTACTTGAACTTGAAATCGTCTTCGGCCTGGGAGGATGTATTGCAGGATTTTGTCCAGTCCGAGAGGTACTCGACGGCTTTTGCAAGGGAATCTTCATTCCATTTGATGAGATGGGAGTCTTCCTCAAAGCGGGTGGAATACAATTGTGCGGTGATATAGAGGAATTCGCGGTCCCAGCGCGGGGAGAATCCCATTCTCGTGTATTGCCCTTTTTGGCGCGTGTTGTATTCCCGCGAGATTGCCTTGATTTCGTCGAGGGAGAGCGAGAAGTCGTTGGGCACGAGATTTTGACGTTCAGGAGCGAAAATCAGGGCCGGCATGTTAAAGCAGACCGGCAGGAGAAACTGTCTTCCTCCTACATTGCCGAGGTCGAGGAGGGGACCATAAAAGAGCTTGGAACTGATGCGAAGTTCGTTGAAAAGGTAGTCGACCGGTTCGAGCCTTGAGCGCGCCTTTTCTCCCTTGAGCCAGGGTCCGATGACGATGTCCGGTGTTTCCTTGGCCGCTATGAGCGCGCCAGCGGGGTTTTCCCGGTATTCCACGATGACGTGGTAGCGGGACTGGCTTTTGTTGAAGAGCTCGGAATACGAGGCAAAGTCTGCCTGGTCGGTCCAGATGATCGCGATATCGTTTTCTTTCTCGGATTTGCAGGCAGTAAGCGCCATCACGAGGATACAACAGGTAAAAAACGTCGCCCTTGTGCCAAAAAATCGCGCGAGCCCATAGTTTGCGCGTCGCGCCGCATGTGCCCGGGGGCTCGTTCCAAACGGTTTCTTCATGGCTGTTACTGTATTGGCAGAGAACTCCGGTTGTCAATCCCGTTTTCTGCCTGTATAATCAATCCATGACGACCATCCACGATCCTGCGATCCCGGAAATCATCCTGAAAATCGCCGATCATTACAATAACAATATCGCGACGCGTTTCATGCGCCCCCTGCTCGTCGGCATCCTCGCCGATCACGAACTGAGCCGGCAGCTTTCCGAGATTACCGACCATTCGGAGTCGTATACCGCCCAGGGTATCCATCTCGACGAGCTCTATGCGCAAATCCAGGCGCTCGCGCGGTTTGTCTACCTCGTCCGCACCGAGATCATCCCGAACATCAGGGTGCTTTCGGGCTCGACGAGCATGAAGGACACGAACAAGGTATACCGTGACATGGCAGTGAACAACTTCGGCGCGAACGTAACGATTCTCGCCGACTACGTGAACGAGCTCTATCTCAAGACCGTCGCCTACGACCGTGCGCACAGCGGGGGCGAGAAGCCCGTATACCGCGGCATTCCGGGGCTTTCCGAAATCGGCCGCTACCTCGTGGGAAAATAAAAACCCCGGCGGAGCATACCTGCTTTAAAATGAAAGGAGTTTACGCGTGTGCGTAAACTCCCTTTTTTTTTCACCTTGTAGTGTGTTGCGTTGTACCGTTTCGTTCTGCGGAAAAAGCTATTTCACCATTTCTTCGGCGACCTTGAAGATCGTCTCGTAGAGGCTTTCGAGCTTCTCGGCGTCAACTGACGAGAACGCGACGCGGAGGTGGCTCGGGTCGATCGAGATGGTTCCGATTCCGTACTCGTGGAGGAGTTTGACGCGGAGTTCTTCGGCGCCGACTCCGACGCACTTCATGCTCATGAAGTACCCCGAGTTGAACGGCAACGCCTTGAGGACGCGGTGTCCCTGATGGGCGTCGATGAATTTGCGAACGATGCGATAGCGCTCTTCGAGCATTGCGCGGAACGCGAGTTTTTCTCCCTCGGTGCGCGGGTCGGCCATCATCTTGAGCATCAGCGACTGGGAAGGAGCCGCGGCGCAGGACACGGAGGAGCGGATTACGCCCATGAGCTTCTTGATGAGGGCGTCGTACTGCGCGTCGGTCATTCCCTTCGAGCCGAAGGTGATAAAGCCGGTGCGGAGTCCCCACACGTAGTCTTCCTTTGTCGGCCCGTCGATCTTGACCGCGAGAATCTTCTCGTGGCAGGCAGCGAGTTTGGAGAAAAGAGACTCAGGCTCTATATTGTCCTCGTAGTCGAGTCCGAAGTACGCATCGTCGCACCAGACCATTACGTCGGCCCCGGTGTCGGCGGCTTCGGTGACGATCTTGACGATTCCTGCGGCCTCGGCACGGGTCGGGGTGTAGCCTGAAGGGTTTTGCGGGAAATTGAGGAGCATGCGGACGGAGCCTTTTTTCGCTTCTTCCATGACGGCTGCCCGGAAGCCTTCGAGGTCAAAGCCGTCTCCCTTGAATGTCGGGAATCCCCTGAGGGTGGCGTTGCGCCTGGCTTCGACGATGAGTACGTAGTTGTCCCAGGCGGGAGCTCCGGTCAGGAGGGTTGTTCCTTCGCCGAGGAAGAGGTCAGAAAGGTATGAAATGCCGGCGGTAAGGCCGGGAACCAGGACGGGAAGCGAGATTTTCGCGCCCGCGAGGCCGGGGTTTTTCTTTTTGATGGCTTCAAGCCACAGGGCCCTGAGGTCCTCGTTTCCCGCGGTGGGGGGATACGCAACCGCTTCCGCCGATGTCAGGCTCGGCAGCTGGTCTTTCAGCGAGGAAAGGATGACGGGTTTGCCGTCCTTGCACGCCATTCCGATCGTTGCATTGGCGGTTTTTCCGAGCTTTTTAGCCTCGCCGCTTTGCGCGATGATTCCCTTCGGAAAGTACAGTCTTTCTCCGAGGTCCGACAGCATGCGGCCGGCGATGCATGAGCCGAGTACGGCATTGAGTTCCTGAGCCAGCGGGTTTGTGGTTTGAGTGTTAGCCATGGTATGTATTGTTTACAACGGAGAGATACCGGTTGTCAATCTGCCGGAAGGGCGGGTACAATGAAAATCATACTGTATGGTGCGGGGTAGTGTACTATGAAGGAAGATTCGGCACGGTTTGAAAGGAGTCTCGCGGTAATCGAGCGGGCTCGAGCCGGCATGAAACGGCGTATTGTCGGGCAGGATGCCCTGATAGACGGGATTTTGACCGGTTTTATCGCAGGAGGACACGTCCTCCTCGAGGGTGTTCCGGGGCTTGCGAAAACGCTCGCGGTCAAGACGTTTGCCGAGCTTTCGTCCCTCAGTTTCAAGCGTATCCAGTTCACTCCCGATCTCCTTCCTGCTGACCTGATCGGAACCCTCGTGTACGAACAGGCCAAGATGAATTTTTCGGTGCGGAAGGGCCCCGTATTCGCGAACCTCGTGCTCGCGGACGAAATCAACCGCGCGCCGGCGAAGGTTCAGTCAGCCCTTCTTGAGGCAATGGCCGAGAGCCAGGTGACCATCGGCGACGCGTCCTATCGCCTGCCCGAGCCTTTTTTCGTGCTCGCAACGCAAAACCCCATCGAACAGGAAGGAACCTATAGCCTTCCCGAAGCGGAGCTTGACCGTTTCCTTCTCAAGCTCTTGGTGCCGTACCCGACGCTCGAAGAGGAAGCGGGAATCGTGCGCCAGGCGTCGGCGGGGAGCCTTTCGGGCTCGGCTCGTTCCGAGTCCGACCTGCCGCTTTTTGCCGCTTCTGGCGCGGATGCGCAACGGGTTCCCTCTCCCGCGATTGCGAGCGACGACCTCGAGCGGATTCGCGCGGACGTGCGCTCCGTGCGCTGCGACGAGGCGCTTCTTTCCTATCTCGTTTCGATAACCGCCGCGACGCGACCGCTTGCCGACCCCAAGCGCCCGGGGCGGCAGCGTGACGACTACCTCAAGTACATTTCGTTCGGCGCATCTCCGCGAGCGAGCATCGCGCTCGCCCAGTGCGCGAGGATACGGGCTTTTTTCGAGGGACGCGATTTCGTGATCCCCGAGGATATCAAGTCGTCCGCCTATCCGGTGCTCCGCCATCGATTGGTCCTTTCGTACGAGGCTGGCGCCGACGGTCTTTCCGCCGACGATATCATCTCGAAGGTCCTTTCGGTCGTTCCCCTTCCATGAGCGCGGGTAAGGAATCCGGTTTTTAAATGATGAGCCATTCGTACATAGCCGAACGCGCGCGGTATCTCAAGCTCGCCGCTCTTTCCGTCTCCGAGGGGATGCAGTCGGGTTCGTTCCGCTCGCTCTTTCGCGGGCAGGGAATGGATTTCGAAGGCGTGCGCGAATACGAGCGCGGCGACGATATCCGCTCGATTGACCGGAACGTCACCGCCCGGTCGGGAAAGCCCTTCGTCAAACTCTACCGCGAGGAACGGGAGCTTACCGTCTTTCTCGTGGTGGACCTTTCACTGTCGATGGAGTCAGGCTCTCTTTCCGTGACCCGGCGCGAAAAGGCGCTCGAAACGGCAGCGCTCATCGCGTTCGCCGCGGAATATGGCGCGAACCCGGTTGGAGCGGTCGCCTTCGACGGGGCGACGGGAACGGTGTTCCGTCCCCGCCAGGGCCGCGATCAGGTTCTTTCAATTCTATCGTCTCTCGACCACAAGAAGCACGCAGTGGCCGGCACGGCGCTCGGAAGCGCCATCGCGGGCGCTTCTCGCGTGCTCCGCTCGAGGTCCCTCGTCGCCGTCATTTCTGACTTTCGCGCGACCGGATACGAAAAGGCCCTCGGTATTCTTGCCAGGCGGCATGACGCGCTCGCGATCAGGATAGCATCCCCGGTCGATTTCGCCCTTCCCGACGCGGGATACGTTCCGTTCGTCGATCCCGAGACCGGACTCCGCGCGTCCTTCGCGACGGGCTCGGCGGGATTCCGCGAGCAATGGGAGCGCGAGTCGCAGGAGTCGATTGACCGTTGGCGGCACGTGTGCGCCCGCCGCGGCGTGTCGCCGCTCGTCATCTCGACCGAGGATGACGCCGCGCGAAATCTTGCGCTCTTTTTTTCAACGTACCGGCCGGGGGCAAATAATGCCCGCTCGTATCAGGGAGGAATTCAGTGAAGCGCTTTTCCTCCTCAGGCCTGGCCTTCGCTTTTTTACTCGCGCTTTTCGTCGCGCTTTTCGCCCTCCCCGTATTTTCAGCAGAGGCCGGAAAAAAGGGCGCGCAAGGAACCGCTACGGGAAGCGGAATACTCATTCCCCACGAAGTGTTCGTCGGCGATACAGCCGAGCTCAGCTTTACCACGGGCGCGTTCAACGCGGCGATCGCCCCGGGCGAAGAGGTGACTGTCCCCCGTGATGACGTTGCCGTGTCCTCGGACGCGACGGTCAATTCGATTACGGTGAGAAGGGATGACTCTTCCTCGACGGTCATTGTCCGCTTCGTTCCCTGGACGACGGGGCTTTTACGCCTTCCGCCCTTTACCTTAAAAAAAATCCGCGTCCTTCCGCCTCCGGTTCGCATATCGTCGCTCGCGGAAAAGACCGGGATCACGACGCTCGAAAGCGCGCGGTCTCCCTTGCTGGTGCCCGGAACCACGCTCGTTCTCTACGCGCTTGCCGCGGCTGCCGCGGTCGCGGTTGCGCTTGCGGCCATCGCGGCCGCGCGGCTCAGAAGTTATCTCGTGCTCAACGAGGGGCGGTTTCGCTCCAGCCGGCGTACGAAGTTCGTCATGCGCGAGCTGAAATATCTCGACAAGCGGATTCATAAAATTCCGGAGACGGAGTGGTATGCGCTTTTCGCGGTGACTCTTCGAAGGTACTTTGGCACGCTCCTCGCGGGAAATCCGTCGAGCCTTCTTTCTTCTACCTCGCGGGAAATAGCGCAGGAGCTCGCAATTCCGCTCTCCGGGCAAGGCGGTTCTGCTGAATGCGACGCGGCGATTTCGCGCGCGGAGATGCTTTTGACTTCCATCGATTTGATTCGTTTCAGCGGGCGGAAAAAAGGCGACTCGCGCGAAGCGGATCTCGCCGAGTCCCGCGCCGTTGTGTTTGCGGTCGAAGAAACAATAGGCGCCGCCCTGGACGCGAAGGGGGATAGCGATGTTCAGCTTTGAGCGCCCCGCGTATCTCGTCCTCGCCCTGATGGTTCCCGTTTTTTTTGCGCTTCGCCGATCCGGGGCTCTCGGACGCATCGAGTTTCCTCTTACCCTCGGAGACTGGAACGGGATTCCGTTCAAATGGTCTTCGCCGCTCGTGCGCGTCGCGTCGTTTCTCTATCGCGCCTGCGCGCTCGCTGCCTTTCTCGCGCTCGTCGCCGCTCTTGCAGGTCCCGTCAGATTCCGCGAGGAACAGGTGTACGCGAAGAGCGGAACGGGCGTCGTGTTCGCGCTTGACGTGAGCCCGTCGATGGCGGCCCGCGATATCGGAAACGACACGCGGCTCGATGCCGCCCGCGCGTATATCCGCTCGTTCGCCGCGAAGCGCCCGGGCGATTCTTTCGGTCTCGTCGCGCTCGGTCGCGACGCTGCCTTGCTCGTGCCTCCTACCCAGGATCATCGGGCTTTTCTTGCCCGCCTCGATTCTCTCGCGATCGGCGAGCTTGGCGACGGCACCGCGCTTGGCCTCGGCCTTGCAGTCGCAGCCGCGCATCTTTTGGGACGCGATCCGGGGCGCGCGTGCGTAATTCTTCTGACCGACGGCGAGAACAATACCGGCGAGATAAACCCGAAGACCGCGGCGGGCATCTATCCTGATAAGGGAATAGGGCTTTTCGTTATCGGGATTGGGACTTCGGGAGAGGTTCCGCTTGAGTATACCGACCCTGATACCGGCAAACGTTATTCGGGAACGCTCGATTCGAAGTTCGACGAGGGTGCCCTTCGGGACATCGCGCTCAAGGCTCACGGCACCTACATCTCGGCCGCGAACCGCGAGGGACTCAACTCCGTATTCGCCGCGATCGACGAATCGGTTCCGGTCTCTGCCTCATCGTGGACGCGCACCGTCGCGGACCCGCTCGAGACTCCCGTGATCTTCGCGGCTCTCCTGCTCTTCGCGCTTTCGTGGATCATCGCGCGGCTTTTCCTGAAGGCGGTCGTATGAGCCTTGAATTTGGCAACCCCCATTTTCTGTTTTTCGCGCTCGCGGCAATACCGGCCGCGCTTGTGTATTTTTTCAGGCTCAGAAAGGCAGTCTCTGCCCTCGAGCCCTTCATCGCGCCGAAGACGCGAAAAGGCCGCGAGTCTCCCCGCATGTCGCTCGGGCGTGCCCTCGCGGTCAGGGGCGCCTGCTTTGCCCTCGCGTGGGTCATGCTTTCAATCGGGGCCTCAGGTCCCCGCTGGGGAACGAAGCTGGTCGCGCACCGGCAGGAAGGATCGTCCGTCGTTTTCGTTGTCGACGTTTCGCGGAGCATGACGCTCAGTGATGTCGCGCCGAACCGTCTTTCCTACGCCGCGCGGTATGCGTCTCTCCTGACCGAGCGCATGGAGAAAACGCCGTGCGGCGTCGTTCTTGCCAAAGGAGATGCGGTGCTCGCGCTTTCGGTGACCGTCGATCACCGCGCGGTCAGGGATCTTCTTGCGTCCCTCTCTCCGGCTCTCCTGACCAGTCCCGGATCGAGCCCGGGAAAGGGCGTGACGCTCGCGATAAAGGCCTTTCCCGACGGGACCTCGCAATCGCGCACCATCGTTCTCTTTACCGACGGAGATGAAACGTCCTCATCGCTCGAGGATGCCGCTCGCGCGTGCCGCGCTGCGGGCGTGACGCTCGCGATCGTCGGTACCGGGTCAGTTAACGGCGCGAGCATACGGGTGTATCCCGATACCGATAATCCGGAGACGAGGGAAAGCCGGCTCCGCGAGGACCTTCTGACGAATGCCGCACTTCTTGCCGGAGGACGGAGTCTTTACGTGTCGGGGAGCGAAACCGGATCGGCTTTCCGGGTAATCGACGCAATTCTCGACACGGAGAATCAGGGTTCACGCCTTGTGTATTCAAGCGAGCCCGTCGCGCGGTACCGCGAGTTTCTCGTTTGCGCGCTCGCTCTTTTTTGTTCAGGTGTTCTCGTCGGAGGGCTTTCATGGAAAAGAAAGTGAGGCGGTCCCGCGTTGCACCAAACGTGATTGGCGCAATTGGCGCAACCGGTGCAATCGCTCTCGTCGTAGCAATAGCAGCGGTCGTTTTCCTTTCCGGCTGCACCGGCCATGCCCGCTCACCTGCGACCGACAAAGTTGCCGCGTCTGCCAAAGCCACCGCGACCGAAAAAGCTGCGGCGACCGACAAAGCTGCCCCGCACGCAGCGCGGAGTAAATCATCGCTTGGCGACATATTCGCGATACTCTCGGGATCCCTTGCATGGTCGCGCCGCGACTGGGCGATGGCCGCCTCTTCATTCCTTGACGCGGAGCGCGCGGCAATCGACGGAAAGAACAGTCTCCTTCGCCAGTATGCGGTGTATGGCCTCGCGTCGACCTATCTCGCGCAGGACGAATATGAAGCGGCCCTTGCGCGCCTTTCGGAGCTCGACGAAGGCTCTTCCACCGCGATCGGGTCGGGAATCTGGTATCAGGCAGGCATCGTCGCGTTCCGGAAGGGCGAATACGCCGACGCGTCCGCGATGTTCAGAAAATCGCTCGAGTACGATTCCTCGCGCACCGACGCGAAGATAAATCTCGAGCTCAGCAGGAGAAGCCTTTCCGAGACGGAAGCAAAGCGCAACGCAAGCGGCTCGTCGTTTTCGGGAAGCATGTCGGGCGACGATGACGCGGACACGGTATTCAGCCTCGTGCGGAAAAAGGAACAGGATAGATGGAAGAATCAGGAAGAACAGACGTCCCGCGAAAACGTCGCGGACTATTGAACGCCCGCGCGATCCTCCTCGTCGCAATGCTCGAAGCGGCTCTCGCTTTTCTCGCGCCCGCGTCTGTCTTCGCGTTTGACGTAGATTTTTTCGTTTCCACCTACGAAGCGACGGTAGGAGACGAGGTCGAGCTTCGCTTTACCGTCTACGGCGTTGATCCCGGCGACGTCACCCTCGAAGTCTCCTCTGCGCCCGCGGAACTCGCCCAGTCAGCCTCGCGGAAGGAACGCCAGCGCGTCGAAGATCCCGCTGCGACGGGAAACGGCTACGAGAGCGCCACCGTCATTACGCAAAAGTGGATTGCAACGGAGGGCGGCAGCGTTACTCTCGGTCCCTTCGCCGTGCACGTCGGTGCTGACACCGTTACGGTTCCCCCCGTTCATATTACGATCGCCGAACAGCGTTCGAGCGGACACACCGACCTTCGGTGGAAAGTAGGGCAAACCACCGCCCGAGCGGGAGATCCCTTTCGCATTGTGCTTGAGGCATCGGTATATGGAAGGGCCGAGGCAGTTTACTGCGACGCGCCGGAGAACGCGATTCTCGAGACGGTACCGCTTTCGTCCCCGGACGGCAATCCCGATTCGGTCGAAGGCGTAACGGAAACGGACGCAGGGAATGGCGCGGGTCATTCCACGGATAAGGGTTCCTGGTCAGCAGTCGCCGCCTGGGACTGGATACCGCTCAAGACGGGAAGCCAGCAGCTCCCCGTCGCGGTTCTTGAGTACACGACGCCCGAAGGCGAATCGCGCAAAGCCGCGAGTCCGATTTTCGCAATCACGGTTTCTTCCGGTCGCGGAACGGAAACGGAAAGCGGAATTCCCCGATCACTCAAAAAAGCGTTTACCGATCTTGCAGATGGCGCCGATGCTGCAGGGATCTCAGACGACGACGGCAGTCTTGCCGTTCGCGACGTGCCGCTCCCGGTCGAGCTTGCGTCTATTCCCGACAAGGTGACCGCTTCTTCAGTTCGTGAACTTTGGAACGGGGGGAAATATGCCCGCGCGATCTCCGCGCTCAGGCGCGCCGAGCATGAGCGGCTTTTCCCCGGGGCTTACCGCCAGGCGCGCATGGCAAGCGAGCGTTCTCTTTCCCTTTCGGTCACCCAGGAAGTCCCGCCGGCCGCATGGAAGCAAATCTCCGTCATCGGCGTCGCGCTTCTCCTTGCTGTCGCCCTTCTTTTCAGGCTCGTTTCATTCCGCGCGCGATCCCTTCTTGGTTTCGCGTATCTTTCGCTTGCGCTGTCCCTTGCCCTTGCGATTTTTGCTTCTACGGTGTATATACGGGATCGGTATCCAGCCGGCGTTTCCGAGCGTTCCGCCCTATATCACATTCCCGAGACGAGTTCGACCATCGTCGAGCGCCTCGGGGAAGGAACCCCGGTCCTTGTCCTGAAAACGGCGCAAGACTGGCTGTATATCCAGACGCCCACGTCTCTCCGCGGATGGCTTCCTTCTTCCCGGGTGAGTATCTATACCGGATCGGAGAAGCAGTAACATGGATTTTGGCGACATACTTGACGAATGGGACCGGGAAACCGCGAAACCCTATGGGAAAAAGCGCATTGCCGGGAACGCCCGTCGGGACAGCGAGCAGCCTGGCAAACAGCGTGACGATCAGACTGGCGATCAGGCTGGCGAACGATCTGCCGCTCCACGGAAAGATCCGCCCGCGAATCCCCGGGTAAACCCGATGGACGCCTGGCTCAGGCGCTACGGGACGGAAGACAAGGACTCTCTCGCGGCGGATTCTCCCGAGCGCGAAACTCCCGCTGAAAGGCGAGCCCGGCTTCGCGCGAAGCGGTGCGACGCCGTCATAGACCTTCACGGGCTTACCCGCGACGACGCCTGGATTCGCCTTGAGTCCTTTTTCGCAGGCGCGGTGCGGCAGGGTCTCGAAAAGGTGCTCATCATTCACGGAAAGGGAACCCATTCTGCCGACGATCCCGTCCTTGGCCCGATGGTTCGCCTGTTTCTCGAGAGAAACCCGCATTCGGGCGAATCGGGACATTCCGGTAAGGAAGCGGGCGGAACGGGGTCAACCTGGGTTATTCTCAAGTAAATACCTTGTATCCTCGCCCGATTTTCGGTATTTTAGTAGAGTAAGTTCAAGCAAACCAGAAGGGGATCGATGTCCGACTATTACGAAACGCTCAATGTCCCGCGCGACGCCTCGCCGGAGCAAATCAAGAAATCATTTCGGGAACTCGCGCTCAAATACCATCCCGACCGTAATCCGGACAATCCACAGGCAGAAGAGCAATTCAAGAAAATTAACGAAGCGTATTCCGTCATCGGCGATCCGGAAAAAAAATCCCGATACGACCTCGGCGGTTATGGCGCATACGAGAACGCCGGTGCCGGAACGGCTCAGGGCTATAACCCCTACGGTCCGTTCGCTCAAGGCTATTCCGAAGAAGAAGGCCAGTACGGCTGGACCTTTTACGGGCCGTTCGCGTTCGGGGGGACACACAGACCCGAACCCCGCGAGCCGACCCGCCAGGAAGCCCGTGAGTGGCTTCTCAGGAGCATTCTGACCGTCGTGGCCGGGGTGCTGTTGTTCCGCATATCCCTTATTTTCGGCATATTCGGTCTCATCATCTGCGTGATGGCCATCGGCCGCGGTCTCATGAACACCGTGCGGGCGATCAGGCTGCTGTTCCGGCTCCGGAAAGAGCCATAAGCGGGTGTAATGGGGTATTGATGCGGGGATCGCATCAGTAAGGGATGCGAAAAAGGAAAAGGCCGGAGACGCCCGTCAGGAGCGTATTCGGCCCGCTTTTTTGTAAGTTTTTGCGTATCTATCCCTCAACAGGGATTTGGTGTAGGGTTTATTTCTCGCGATAGATGATGCGGCCGCGATTGAGGTCGTACGGAGAGAGGGCTACCTTGACGTTATCGCCGGGAACGATCCTGATGTAGTGCTTGCGCATTTTTCCCGACAGGTGCGCGAGAATCACGTGACCGTTCTTCAGCTCAACCCTGAACATGGTATTCGGGAGCGATTCTTTCACGACCCCTTCAACTTCTATAGCTTCTTCCTTCGCCACGATGCCTCCAAAAAATGATGCGAAAATCGACAGAAATTATTTGATTTTTGCGGATTTCGTTCGTATAATTCTAGGGTCTATCATTATCTTTGTCAACTGGAGTGTGGTACATGGAAAAAGAATTCACCGATAAGATGAAACAGTCTCTTATTAACCTTAAAAAGGAAATTATAGATACCCTGATCGCGAATAACGAAGACTTCCGCGATATCGTCGAGGGACTCGATCCCAAGGATTTCGCCGACATTGCCGCCGACGACATGGACCGCAAGATGCTCGAAACCATCGGATCCAAGGACATGAAGCGCATGAAGCTCATCGATTCCGCGATTACCCGCATCGAACAGGGTAAATACGGCCTTTGCATGAAATGCGGGAAGAAGATTCCCCGGGAACGGCTCGAGGCGATTCCCTATGCCCTCATGTGCATCGAGTGCCAGAGCGCCGACGAGAGACGGAACCGGTAGGAGGGTGGACTCCTCTCCCGTCACGACCCGCAGTAAACGTGTGTCAGCGCGGAGCCCGTCGCGGCTCTTGAATCTTCGCTGACCAATACCGCCCCTTGCCTCCAAAGATCATGCCGCCCCTTAAAGGCGGCATGATCTTTTTTTTGATCCCCCCTCGTCATTCCCCGGAAGCGCGCATTCCGTCACCCCATGATTTTTGTCCGGTACTGACACAGGGGATTTCCCGATGGCGGGACACTCCGGTTGCGCGGTATACTAATCCATAATGAAAACACAGGGAAAAAGAGGCCGATCGGGCATCGCGCTCGTTGCCGTCCTTGTTTCGCTTGTGGCCTTTACTCCTCGAGGGTACGGCGAGCAGGCGGGGAAGGTTTCCGGATCGGGGGGATTCATGAATACCGACGCATCACGCGCGGCGATTGCGCGCTCTCTTGTCTCGACCGGGAATACGTATCGGCTCAAAGGTGCCATCGCGAAGGCGCGCGCCGGTAAGCGTGTTTCGATTGCCTACATTGGCGGCTCGATTACCGAGGGCTTTAATGCTTCGTCCCCTGAGCATTCATGGGCGCGTCTTTCGTGCGCAGCGTTCGGCGACCTTTTTGCTCGCTGCCATAAATCGGACGTGACGTATCTCAATGCGGGCATGGCGGGAACGCCCTCGACGCTCGGCATGATTCGCTATACGCGCGATGTGCTGGACCGCCTCAAGGCGGGCCCTGACATTGTGTTCGTCGAGTTTGCGGTCAACGACGGCGACGATCCGACTTCGGGCGCCGCCTATGAAAGTCTCGTTCGCGATATCCTTCAAGGGGATAGCGCTCCCGCGGTCATTCTCGTGTTCTCCGTCTTTCAGTCTCGGTGGAACTTGCAGGACCGTCTTGCCCCGATAGGGGAGCGCTATGGCCTTCCGATGGTCAGCATCAGGGATGCGATTGTTCCCGCACTCGAAGCGGGCTCTCTTGCCGATGCGGAGTTTTTCTCGGATCCGTTTCACCCGACTGACGCGGGGCACCGCCTGATGGCCGACTGCATCGAGAATCTTTTCAGGGCAGTCGACGCCGATAAGGCAGAGCGGAGCGACGAAGGATTGCCGCTCGCGGATAGCGTGATGTCGCGCTTTTCTGGCGTAAGATTGATCGATTCAGCCGATCTGCCGAGCGGGGTCAGGGTTGAGCCGGGCGCGTTTGGCAAGAAGGATACGAGTCTTCAACTTTTTGATCGCGAGGCTCCGCGTCCTGCGTTCCCCGACAATTGGCACCGGGAGCCGGGAAAAGCGAAAGGCGACTTCGTCATGACGATTACGTGCAAACGGCTTTTGATCGTTCACAAGAAATCGCCGGCGGGTAATTCGTTTGGCATGGCCGACGTCCTCGTCGACGGCGAGGTCGTCACTACGCTCGACGGCGAGCCGCGAAATGGATGGAACAATCCGTGGACGACCGTAATCGTTGACGATGATACTGCGCGGCTTCATGTCGTTACGGTAAAGATGGCCGAGGGTTACGAAGCGGACGCCTTTACGATTCTTGCATTCGGGTATACGGAATAGGCAAAAGGTCAGCAGTGTTTGGAAGGATGGGCGCGGGAAGGGAAGCCTTTACAAAGGTTCCCTTCCTGCAAGCTGTATTACAATGATTCCTGTACCCAGGCGTTTCCTGAGCGGAACGTAAGGGTTGTGTACCCGGCTTTTTGCGCGGCTTCGCGCGCGCAGGTGTAGGCGCAGGTGAGGTCGCGCCCCGCGTGCGCGTCGGAGCTGATGGTAACCGGAACGCCTGCTGCATTGAGGCGCGATAAAAGGGCTGCGGACGGATAGACCGAGTCGATTGCCTTTCGCGCGATGCCGCCCGTGTTGATCTCGACGATTTTTCCCGCGCGCGCGATTGCCTTGACCGTCGCTTCGAGTTCGCGCCGATACCAGGAGGCTTCCTCGTCGAAGAAGGAGAGCGTGCCGTTTCTTTTGCGCACAACGTCCAGATGCCCGACGATATCGAAATCGCAGGAAACGACCATGTCGCGCACGGTCGACCAATACGCTTCTACCGCGCGCCTGCCGTTTCCGGAAAAGCACGCTTCGATGCCGCGCGCGACTTCCGGAGCGGGCGCGTCAACCGCCCAAAGGCCGGGATGTGCGGACGCCGTTCGGCTCTTTCCCTTCGCGCGAGCGCCAAGGGGAGACGCGACATAATGCACGGAACCGATGAGAAATTCGGGCGCGAAACGCGCGTAGAATTCGCTGTCGGGTGCGGTGACGCCTTCGATGTAGTCGGCCTCGAAGCCATGCAGAATCCTGAGCTTGTCCTTGAACTCGTTTTTAAGCTGCGCAATTTCGCGCGCATATTCGTCGTACTCTTTCGGGTCGAGATGCCATTCGGATGCGAAGGGCCAGGCGGCATGGGCGGTAAAGCCAAGGTCGCTCATGCCGGCGGCGCATGCGGCTTCCGCCATCGCGCGCGGGCTTTCCGTTCCGTCGCAGAACGTGGTGTGTACGTGGTAGCTCGCGAGTCTCATGAGGGGTATCCCGATGCGCGGAGTGCGCGCCTCAGGCGTGCAAACTCCGAACGCGCTTCGGCGAGCGCGCGATTGAGTTCGTCGGGGGAAAGCGTGCCAGCATCTTTTTCGATTTTGAGCGCGGCCGCCGCAAGACGGCGCGCGGTGACGTTGAGCGAGCTTCCCTTGATGAGGTGCGCAGTTTTGCTCGCGCTGTCGAGCGAGTGCGACGCGATGTCTTCCGCGAGTATGTCGAGGTGTTCCGCGGTTTGCGCAAGATATTCCGCGATGAGCCCTTTTGCGCCGTCGGCGTCGCCCATCATGATCTCGGTGAGGTCGCCGCTCGAGAACGTTTCTTCGTCAAAAGTTTCGGGGGCGGTGTTGTTGACAGCGTTGGGCGCTGTTGCGCCGTGGTCGGAAGCGGTTTTCGCGTCCTCCGGTTCTGGTTTGTGTTCCGTCGCTATTTCCTTTGAAAATTTCTTGATGACGTCGAACACGTCTTGCCGCTTGTACGGTTTGGGCAGGATGTCGTCCATTCCCGACTCGAGGCATTTTTCCCGTTCGTCCGACTGCGCGCTTGCGGTGCACGCGATGATCGGGCATTCGTGCCCGTGTGCCCTGATCCATGCGGCCGCTTCATACCCGTTCATCCTGGGCATCTGGATATCCATGAAGACGAGGTTGACTGTTGCCGAGCCGAACGCTTCCGTCGCTTCGAGTCCGTCCGCGGCCTGGATGACGCGCGCTCCCGCTTTTTCGAGGAAGATGGTGAGGAGTTTCCGGTTGACCGGATGGTCCTCGGCGACGAGCACCGTGAGCCCTTCGGCGGGCTGCGATCTTTCGGCGCCCCCGGCGGCAGGTTCGCTCGCCTCTTGTGCGGCACTTCCGCGCTCCTGGCGCGTTACGTCCTCGACGGGAGAGAGTTCTTCGAGGTCGTCTTCGCGGTGCGAGGCTGCCTTTTCTTCGCCGTCCTCGACAACCTCGAGATCGATGGAAGCCTGATAGTGTTCCTTGAGAAGGTCTGCGAGCATGCGCCTTTTTATCGGTTTATACAGGTATCCGTTAAACCACTCGAGAAGTTTCATCTTCGCCTCGGCGCCGAAACTTCCTTCGGGAACCATGAGATACAGCTGTGCCTGGTTGATCTCGCGGTTTTTGTTGATCTCCGCCGCGAGACGCCAACCGTCCATTTCGGGCATCATCATGTCGATGAGCACGATGTCGAAGGGCCGTTTTGCCTGGCGCGCCGAATGGAGCATTCCGAGCGCGAACATGCCGCTTTGCGCGCGGGTGACCTGGTTGTAGCCGAGCGTCGACAGTATGCGCGAAAGGGTTTCGAGCGTGCGCTCGGAGTCGTCGACGATGAGAAACCGTGTCGAAGGCGAAAGGCGGAGCGTCGTGCGCGGGGGCTGTTTTTCCGCGCGTACGAGCGGGATGTCGAACCAGAATACCGAGCCCGCATCATCGCCTGAGCGGACGCCGATCTCTCCTTCCATGAGCTCGACGATGTTTCGCGAGATCGCAAGTCCGAGTCCCGTTCCGCCGTATTTTCTCGTGGTGGACGAGTCGGCTTGCACGAACTGGGCGAAAAGTTTCGACTGGATATCCGGCGGGATTCCGATGCCGGAGTCGATCACCTCGAAGTGGATGTAGCCGCCGCCGGGGTTTTTCATCGAGACGGAACCTTCGCGGAGAACGGGAACGGCCCTGACCTCAATGTACCCTGATTCGGTGAACTTGACCGCGTTCTTGACGAGGTTGAGGATTACCTGTCGGAGTCTTCCCGGGTCGCCTACGAGGACTTCGGGAAGGGCCGGGTCGATGTCAATGCAGAGCTCGAGACCCTTTCGGTGCGCCTCCATGGAAACGAGATCGACCGTCTGCTCGATCACGTCGTCAAGACGGTAATCGATGCTTTCTATTTTCATCTGGCCGGCTTCGACCTTCGAGATGTCGAGGATGTCGTTGATGAGCGTGAGCATGACGTCCGCGCTGAATCGTACCTGGCGCGCATATTCGGTTTGTTCCTCGTCGAGTTTTGTGTCGGTGAGGAGCTCCATCATTCCGATGATGGTCTGAATGGGCGTGCGGATCTCGTGGCTGATGTTCGCGAGGAACTGACTGCGGGAGACGCTCGCCTTTTCGGCGGATTCCTTTGCCTGAACGAGATGGCTTTCCTTGAGCTTTTGCCCGGTGATGTCTTCGACGAGCGCGAGGTACCTGCCGTCTTCCTCGCGGTTCATCGTGAGCTTGTACCATCCCTCGCTTTGTTCCTCGCGCGTCAGGGCGAAATCGAAAACGAAAAACGGTATGCCGTTCGTCAGGAGATAATCGAAGCGTATTGCGTCCTCGGTTTTCGCGTTGGGGAGAATGACTTCCCGAATGTTCGCGATTTCCTTTTGGCTTTCGCCGGGCTTCGCCGCAAGAGACGGAAGTATTTCCGCCGCCGCCTTGTTGAATGCCTCGATTGCCCCGTTCCCGCCGAGAATGATCACCGGGACGCGGGATTTCAGGAGATAGTCGCCTGGAAGGATCGCGTCGGTCGACATCAGATCGTCGCCTGCAGCACTTCAATCGCCTTGGTGAGGATCGCTTCCGGTTTGAGCGGCTTGATCATGTAGCTTCGGACGCCGGTCGAAAGAACCTTGAGCACGGCTTCCCGCTGGCTGATCGACGAAAGGACGATGATCGGCGTCGAGATATCGTTCTCCCGCATTTTCGCGAGAACCTCGAGGCCGTTCATCACGGGCATCATGAGGTCGAGGAATATGAGGTCGTAGGCAGTTCCGGCAAGGACGCGCGGAATGAACTCGCCTCCGGACCCGAACTGATCCACGGTAGCGTTGATCGCCTGGAAGGTCTTGGCGAGTATCGTCCTGATCACCACGTCGTCGTCGACGACCGCTATTTTTATGTCGTGGGCAACCGACTTGAGGGCCTCGATCTCGCTTCTGAAGCGCATCTCGAGCGCCGAGCCGTCGCGCTCGCTTGAGCCGTTTGACTGGAGGATTTTCTCGCTGATGAGCGTCGAGGTATCCGCAACCCCGACCGCGTCGCGGAGGAGCGAGTCGATGGCTTTGGTGAGGTCGGTGACGACCTGGATGTCCGCGTACGCCTTGTTGCCCTCGATAAAATCGCGTGCGAAGCCCTCGAGCGTAAGGAGCTTGATGTTTTTATTTTTAACCGACTGGTCGGCCATGATGCTTTCCATCAGGAGCTCGAGGTTTGGCCCGTCCACGAAGGAAAGCGAGAGATCGGTCATCATCACGAGGATTTTTGGCGCGGTGAGGTTATAGAGTCCGATCAGTTCGCGAACGCGAAATTTCAGGAGCTCGATTTTTTCCCGGTTAAACCCTTGGGCTATCTCGATGAATATGATGTTGTCGTTGACGCGCGCTTCCATGATGCACGGTGTCGTGTCGATATCGAACTCGACGTGGAGGATCTCGGAAATCGCCTCGAAAAGCTGGTCGACTTTGAGCGGCTTCGGGATGATTTTTTTGACGTTGTACCCCGAGAGGCGGGTAACCTCGTTTTTTTCGATTTTTTGGGCAAGAATGATAACCGGGATATCGCGACCGTTCGGGTCAGCCTTTTTGTCCTCGAGGAGCTCAAAGACAAAATTACGACTTGTGTTGTAATCGATAATCATGAGATCCGGGACGGTGTTGCGGATTTTCGAGAGGCTGTCGAGCTTGCCCCGGCCGAATTCCAGGGATACGTGCTTTGCTTCGAGTTTGTTTTTGATGTAATCGCGAAAAACATTCGACTCGTCTATTATCAATACTTGTTTCATACATTACTATTATACAGGCGAGTATTAATTCTTGAAAGGGAAAAGACATGAAAAACGCGTATGTATTTCTGGCCGACGGATTTGAGGAAGTCGAGGCAATAACCCCGATTGATTACCTTCGCAGGGCAGGGGTCACCGTTACCGTCGTCGGCGTGACGGCTCGAAGCGCGGTTTCGGCGCGCAAGATCGTCATTGAGTGCGATCGCACGTTGCCGGAAGTTCTCTCGCTCTCCTTGCCCGATCTTGCCGTCCTGCCCGGTGGCGGTAAGGGAAGCGCAAACCTCGCTTCTTCGGACGAGCTTAAGGCGTTGATTGGCCGGATGCTTGCGGGGAAACGGCTCGTTGGCGCCATTTGCGCGGCTCCCGCCGTGGCTCTCGGCTCGTGGGGTTTTCTTTCGGGGAGGCGGTATACCTGCTATCCGGGGATGGGAGACGCCCTCGCCGACAAGCCGGTTGCGGATCGCGTCGTGGTGGACGGGAACCTTATTACCGCACGCGCTGCGGGCGTCGCGGAGGAATTCTCGCTTGCCCTCGTCCGCGCCCTTGTGGGGCCTGATGAGGCGAAAAGAATCGCAGGCGATATCCTCGCGCGCTAGTCACGCCTGGATTTTGCTAGCCCCGCGCGAAAAGGGGAAAGCGCTTTTTGAGTGCGTCGAACGAATCGGCTTCGAGCCGGGTTCCCGGCGCAAAAAGGCTTGCGCGGGCGGCGAGGTTTGCGGTCTCGAGGCATTCGGCGAGACCGAGTCCCCGGAGTTTTGCCGCAAGGAAGGCCCCCGCAAAGGTGTCTCCTGCGCCCGTATCGTCGAGTGGATGATCGACCGCTTCGGCTGCAGTCTCCGTTTTTCCTTCCGCGCTCCAGCACCGGACGCCGCGCTCGCCGAGTTTCACGACGATCGTGGCCTTTCCGGCCTTGGTATCGGCTCCGGCTCCGGCACCGGAGCCGGCTTGTACGCAGTGCGAAAAAATAATGTCGCATCGCTCATCCGGGGAAAGGCCCGAAAAATCAGAAGGAACGGTTTGCTCAAGGGCGGACGCGAGAGCGCGGGCCTCGTCTTCGTTTAAAAACACGGTCGCCCCCGATTCCGCGAGCAGCTGCCCGATTACCGCGCTTTTTTCGCGCGCAATATCGGTCGATGCGACGTCGACGGCGAGGGGAACTCCCGCGTCGCGGCAGAGTCGGACAACCGTTCCGAAAACATCCGGATTCCTGAGTATCTGGCCGTCGACGAATACCTGGCGCGCTTTGGAGATGAGCTGTGCCGTTATCTGTTCAGGGTTGATTTTTGGCGCGGCTCCGGGAGAGCACGCGATGGACTTCATGCTTCCGGGCATGTGGATGACGAGGCATCGGCCGGTAGGGATTGTCCGGCGCTCGAGAATGGCCTCTACCCGGGCGTCTGAAAGGTCAGCGGTAAAGAGTCGCGCCCACCGGTCGTCCTCCCGGTCCTCGGTGCCGACGCAGCCGACGAAGGCGCAGTCGAGTCCGAGCGCGGCAGAGGTTTTCAGCGCGTTCGCCGCGGTTCCGCCGGACACGAAGATCGGGTTCGGGACGGCGAGCAGGAGTTCGTCAAGCCGTTCGGGGCTCACGTGCGTGCCGCGGTTCGGGTGAAGCCCGAGTGAAAGAGCGAGATCCTCGTCAGAAAAACCGAAGATATCCAGGAGTGCGTTTCCGATCCCCAGAATGTCCATGCGTCTGGCTCCTTTGGTCTTGCCGTGTCGGTGAGCGCTCAAGGGGCGTGATCATCGTCCCCTCGAACGCTTACCGGGAAAAAGAAACCGCGCTGTGCGATTACTTTTTGCCGGGGATCTTGACGATTATGTCAGCGAGCTTCGGGTTTTTCTCGAGATCGCGCTTCAGTCCTTCTTCCCGGGCCTTGTTCACGTAATTGGGCGACTGGAAGGAATAGGTGAACTTCGTGTGCACGTCGTAGGTTCCCTTCATGATCGCGTAGGCGTCCTCGGTCATTACGAGCTCTTCGTCCGTCGGGATGACGTAGATCTTGATCGGCGAGTCGTCAGCGCTGATGCAGGTTTCGGCATTGCGCGTCATCGCGAGGTCGTTCTTTGCGGGATCGATCTTGATGCCGAGGTGCTCGATTCCCTGGCAGACGGCGAGGCGGATCAGCTTGCCGAACTCGCCGACGCCTGCGGTGAAGACGAGCGCGTCGGGCTTGGAGCCCATGGCGGCAATGTAGCTGCCGATGTATTTCCTGAGGCGGTAGACTTCGATGTTGAACGCGAGCCCGGCGCGCTTGTCGCCCGCTTCCATTGCCTTGGTCACGTCGCGTCGGTCAACGTACTTGCCGGTGATGCCGAGGAGGCCTGACTTCTTGTTGAGCGCGTTGTCGACTTCCTGCACGGTCATGCCGGTCTTCCGCATCATGTAGAAGGCGAGGGCGGGATCGCAGTCGCCGGAGCGGGTGCCCATCACGAGACCTTCGAGCGGGGTGATTCCCATCGAGGTGTCAAAGCACGTGCCGCCCTTGACGCAGCACATGGAAGCGCCGTTACCGATGTGCGCGATGATGACGTTGGTGTCGGCGGGCTTTTTGCCGAGGATAACCGACGCGCGCTTGGCGGTGTAGAGGAAGCTCGTTCCGTGGAAGCCATAGCGGCGAACGGCGTACTTCTCGTACCACTCGTAGGGGACGGCGTACATATAGCTCGTGTCGGGCATGGTCTGGTGCCAGGCGGTGTCCATGACGGCGCAGTGGGGAACGCTCGGGAGCACTTTCTGCGCGGCTTCGATGCCCATGATGTTCGCAGGGTTGTGGAGGGGACCGAGGTCCTGAACCTCGCGGAAGGTTTCAAGGATTTCCGGCGTGACGATCACGCTCTTGGTGAACTTGTTGCCGCCGTGGAGGACGCGGTGTCCGACGGCCTTGATCACGTTCATGTCCTTGATGACGCCGACTTCGGGGTCGGTGAGGGTTCGGATGATAAGCTCGACCGCGACGGTGTGGTTCGGGCATTCATGGTTGACCTTGTATTCGCTTTTGCCCTTCGCATTGTGCGTGATCGAGCCGCCTTCCTGGGTAACACGCTCGACGACGCCGGAGGCGAGTACGTCCTGATTGTCCCAGTCGAAAACCTGGTATTTTGCCGAAGAGCTTCCGCAGTTAAGGGTAAGAATGACCATAAAAAAACTCCTGAAAAGGTAATAATTGGGTAAATAAAACAGGATTTTACTCCTAATAGAATGAAGTTGCAAGACGCCGCGGGTCCGCCTTCCCTTACGGAAATTGAGTAGCGCGGCCGGGGCCTTCCGGTGTACACTGGTGGCGATCACTCGGGGAGGAAGAAAAATGTCGGAAAAAAAACAGGATTGGTTTGAAAACGAAACCTTCTGGGCTCAATACTCGCCCGTACTCTTTGACGCGCAACGCTGGGCCGAAGCTCCGAACGTCGCCGAGAGCGTACTCCGCATTATCGGCGCGCCCGCGCGTCTCGCGGGAAACGCGGCGGAAACCGCGAGTGCGGCGCTCGACTCGGGCGTTCCCGTTCGCCATGAAGCTGAAAGTCCCTATGGCAGCGACGGCCCGAAAATCCTCGACGCGGGCTGCGGGCCCGGACGCATTGCGGTCGAACTCGCCTCGCGCGGAGCGCGCGTTACCGGCGTCGACCTCATCAGGCCATTTTTGAATGCCGCGCTTGAGTCTGCCGAGGACGAGGGCGTTACCCTCGATCTTGAACAGGCGGACCTTCGCACCTTCGTGCGGCCGGAAGCGTTCGACGCGGCCGTGAGCCTCTATACGAGCTTCGGCTACTGCGACACGATCGAGGAAGACATGCAAATCCTCAAGAACATAGCGGCGTCGCTCAAGAAGGGCGGCTGGTTTGTTCTCGAAATGACCGGCCGGGAGATCGCGGTACGCGACTTCACCGAAGGCGAATGGTTCGAGCGCGGCGGCTTCACCGTCCTTACCGAGTTCTCCGTCGTCGGCGCCTGGGAGGGCCTTCGCTCCCGCTGGATGCTCATCGACGAATCGGGCCGAAAGCTCGATCACGCGTTCGTTCAGCGCCTCTACTCGGCAGTCGAGCTCAAACGGCTCATGATGGCGTCGGGCTTTTCCTCCGTCGAGATTTACGGCGACTTCGACTTTTCCCCGTATAACGAAAAGGCGCGGACAATGGTGCTCGTAGCTCGCAAGTAAAAGAGGGGAACCAGCGTCGTACCCCGCGCTCCGGTTGGCATGGAGACCCTCGACAAGAGTCGGCGATGAGCGTTCATCTCGACGAGCGGCGTTCTCTTTCTGCGCCGAATTGTCTCGGGCACTCATGCCATCCGGATCGCGAGAAAGCGTCTGGTTCCCTTACCTTAAATGGAAATCTATCGCGGGCTCCCCTGGCTTTGAAAGTTTTTCGCTCGTGGCGAAAAACGTTTCTCCGCCACCCCTCGGGCGCGGCGGACGGTTCCCTTCGCAATCGATGGATTTGTGAGCTGTAATGGGTGTATGCTGATAGCATGAAAGAATTAGATAAAAAATATATCGTGAGTCTCCTTCCCTCCCGGGCTCAAGACTCGAGCAAGTCTGACTTCGGAAGCGTCCTCAATGTCGCGGGGTCGGCTAATTACCGGGGCGCGGCCATGATTTCGAGCGCGCTCGCGCTTGCCGTCGGCGCGGGCTATGTGACGCTCGCGTGTCCGGCGTTTCTCGCTTCCGCAGTATCCGCGCGCATACCCGAGGCGGTTATTCTCCCGCTCGGCTCCCGTGGCGGATGCATCAGGGGGCGCGCGTATTCTGCGGTCGCGCGCGCGTCAGTTCGCGCAAGCGCGGTCGCGGTCGGCTGCGGCCTTTCAAGCGCCTCGGGCGGGACGCGGAGCCTCAGGCGCTTTTTTACGCGGCTCATGGTCTCTCTTTCAGGCGCATCCGTCCCCGTAGTGCTCGACGCGGACGGTCTTAACCTTCTCGCCGAACTTCAGCCGCTCGCGCTTCCCCGCACGCTTGTGATGACCCCGCACGAAAAGGAACTCGCGCGTCTTCTCGAAATCGACATTGATGCGGTCCGCTCGGACCGTACCGGATGCGCGGAATCCGCCGCGAAGCGATATCGGGCGGTCATAGTGCTCAAGGGGCACCGGACGGTTATTACCGACGGCGAGAAAACGTTCGTCAACACGACGGGAAATTCCGCGCTCGCGAAGGCGGGCTCGGGCGACGCGCTTACCGGCATGATTGCCGGGTTTCTCGCGCAGGGCGTGCGGGCTCTCGATGCGGCGTGCCTTGCGGTGTACCTCCACGGACTCGCCGGAGAACTCGCCGCGAAGGAAAAGACGGAGTATGGCGTGCTCGCTTCCGATCTTTCGGTTTTCGTCCCGCGCGCCATCGGGGAAACCCTTTCGCGAAAATAACCGATAGCTGCGCGAAAGTCGCCGGTAATCGCGTGACGTTATCCGGCGATCACGCGGTTGCGGCCTTCTTTTTTCGCGGCGTACAGCGCGTCGTCCGCCCGCTTGACGAGGCTGTCGATCGGTTCGGAACGACCTTGCCACTCAACGAGACCAATGCTCAAGCTTGCGTGCCAGGTTCCGACCGCGATATCGCGGACGCTCTCGCGGATACGGTTCGCGGCATCCAATGCGACGGATAGACCGGTATCGCTAAATAGTATGGCGAATTCCTCGCCGCCGATCCTGCCGAGAATATCGTATTCCCTGACGTTCGCGTTGATTGCAGTCGCGATTTTTTTGAGCATGTTGTCTCCTGCCGGATGCCCGTATCCGTCGTTGACGTCCTTGAAGTGATCGATGTCCGCGATCGCGAAGGTTATCGGGTTCCCTGAGCGATGCGCCCGCTCCGTTTCGTCCGTGACCCGCTCGAAAAAGTATTGCCGGTTTTTGAGTCCGGTCAGACCATCGAAGCGCGCGGCGACCTCAAGCTTTGCCTGCATCTCGTCGTTCTTTCCGAGGAGTTTGATAAGACGCGCGTTCAGGAGAAGGTAGCCCGCGAGTATGGCGATCGCAACAAGCGCCTTGAGCGCCGCGCCCTTAAGCCACGCGCGCTGCATCCGCGCGTAGCTGTCCGCGACCAGGGCGAAAAGCGGAAGCCCGTCGAGTTCCTGGTAGAAGATCGCGCGTCGCATCAGGCGCGGCGCGTAAACGTCGATGACGTCATAGCCCTTCGGGCTTGGCGTGAAATTGAGCGGCTTGCCGACGATGTCGCCGTTGAACGGATCACGGTACAGGACCATGCGGTCTTTTCGTATGATGCTGATCGATCGTTCGGGATAGTCGAGAAGATCGGCGAATTCATCGTCAAGGCTTTCAAACGTGACTGCCGCGAAAAAAAGGATCGCGTTCGCCTTGTTTTTCCGTACCCGGTACGATATCGGGATCTGGGGCTTTCCCGTAACCCGGCCGATGATGGGCGCCGAAAAATAGATTTCATTTTCCGGCCTGTCGCGAATCGCGAGAAAATATTCCCTGTCGCCGGTGAACGCAAGCGGTTTTGCGTCTTTCGACGGAAAGAAAAAAAGCGCGCCTGTATCCGTTACCATTCGGATCTCGATTTTTCCGTGAACCTCATTCCTGAAGACTTCGATGAGCGCGTTGAACTCTGGATCGAAGCGCGGGTCCTTTTCGGGATTTCTCGCGCACCATTCATCGAGGATTTTCAGGGTAATCGCAACCCTGCCGATCAGGAGTTGAGTCCTACTCGCGACCGTGGCCGTCAGAATTCGCAGTCGTTCCTGCTCGGCTAACAGACTCCGTTGGTAATCGTTGGCAAGATAGAAGCCGGTAAATGTGATGATGAGAAATCCGCCGAGCAAGGCGATAATCATATTGGTACTGACGAGCCTGCTGTATTCTTGTCGAGCCTTTTTCGTCTTCACGAATTACCCCTCACGATCTATGGTAACGTGTTCACGGTAAATGATAGTCGTTTCAGCTTGCCGTGTCGAATGCGCAGAATGTTCTGAATGGGAAATTTTCACTAAAAGGGATAAAAAAAGGCTGCCCGTTAGCGGGCAGCCCAATCCGGAAAATACCGGTTTCTTACTTGATCAGGATAAACTCGACGCGCCGGTTCTTCCACCAGTTCTCGCGGTCGGCCCGTGCCGTGACGGGTTTTGTTCCGCCCATGCCGATTGTCGAGAGGCGGCCTCCGTCAACACCGTTCCGGATGAGGAAGTCGCGTACCGCGTTCGCGCGCGATTGCGAGAGGGGAATGAGTTCCGAGTCCTCTTCCTTTTGCGTGCCGGTCACGTTGTTCGCGTGTCCCTCGACCTGGATCTTGTAGTCCTTGAACTTGTTCAGGATCTCGGCGATGCGCTTGAGCACCTGGGTGTTCTTGTCGACGACCGCGGGGTCGAGACCGTTAAAGTCGGCCGCGTTCTCGCGGAAGATGATCGACGGAACGGCTATCTTGAGCCGGTCCCCGTCGCGGATGAGAAGCACGTCGACGGGAATGTAGCCGCGCACTACGCTCGTCATGCCGATCTCGTCGGTTACGGTGAACGTGAACGGATAGTCCGTCGCCGCCTGGACGAGCTCGCCTTTTTGCGAACGTCCGTCCCAGATGATTTCCTTGGTGATCGTTCCCTTTCCGCCGGTCTTCCAGAACACGTTGCCGGCTGTTCCTTCGGGTTCACGGATTTCAAACGACCAGTCCGAGAACGCGGAAGCAGACTCCGCCGACAGCTTGATGAAAAGCTCGTCGTCGATGCCGTCGTTGTCCGGGCTGAAGTATTTCGGGGCGAGCTTTACGCCGAGCACCGGGCTCTGCGAGTTCGCGAGGAACACGGGGCTCGTCGCGGTAACGACGTCTCCCTTGGTATACGAAAGCGTGAGCTCAGCGACGAAGCGTCCCTGCGCGACAGCGCCGGAGGCAATCTTGCCGTCCCAGTTTACGCTTGCCGGCAAGTTCCCCGCGGTAGTGGAGTCCCAGGCGCGAACGGCTTCCTTTGCCTTGCCGTCAGTCGATTCCGGTTTGATGCGGAGTGACCAGGACTCGAGTCCGTCGGTCACGTTCGTCGTGATGGAAAGTTTTTCAGTATCCTTGATGCCGTCGCCGTTCGGCGAGAACGCGGGAGATTCAGCGGTGACGTACGCTTTCGCGAGCCTTGCGTCAACCCTGATCGCAGAAAGAACTTGCGTCGTCTTGTTGCCCGCGCGGTCTTCACTTGAGGCGGAGTAGGTATAGAGCCCGTCAGCAACGCGGTTACCCGAGTTGTCGGTCGCGTCCCATTCGACATTCTGCGCGGCGCCGTTCCAGCGATAATTCCTGACGGCGACTTTTTTGTCCGAGGTGAACTGCGCGGTCCACAGGTCTTCGTTCGAGGACGTTTGCGCGAGCGCGATGGTGTCGCGTTTTCCGTCGCCGTTCGGCGAGAATACGAGGTACGCGGCAGAGATTGTAAGGGCGGGATACTTCGTGTCGATCTCGAAGTCAGGAGCCTGCGAGCGCGAGCTTTGCTGGTTGACGAGGGTTACCTCGAGCGAAGCAGAATACGTGCCGTCGAGCGCGCGCTCTCCGGTCGCGGAACCCGCGGCCGGGTCGGAAATTCCGTTCCACGAGAAGTTCTGGGGAACCTTTCCGGTACCGGCGATGGTCTTTACCGCGTTGCCGTTCTTGTCCTTGATGACAAGCGCGTAGTGATCGACTGCGGTCGCAGCCTTGATTATCGGGGTGAAGGTGATTGAATCCTTCGCGCTGTCGCCGTTCGGCGAGAACGCGGAGTAGTTCGCCTGGAGTATGAGGTCAGCCTTTTCGGTGTTGAGCTCAACCTCGGCGACGTTCGAGTATCCGGTATTGCCTGCGCGGTCGGTTGCCTGGAGGCGGTAGCCGTAGTGCCCGTCAGAGGCGAGCTTGCCCGAGTCGTCGCGGCCGTCCCAGACGAGCGTGGCTTCCGGATTTCCGCCGAGCGGGAAGCTTCTGATCGCGGCTCCTGCTATCTTGCCGTTCGATGAAAGGGCATACACGGAGCCGGTCCAGGAAGTTTCGGCGCTCGCGGTTTCGGTAAAGGTTACCGTGTCGAGCTTTCCGTCGCCGACGGGAGAGAAGATCTTTCCGGATGCTCGCACCTGCGCCTCGGGGGCAGTGACGTCGAGGGTGAAGAAGGGTGATTTCGCGACCGGCGCATGGCCGTTCACGTACTTCGCGGAAATGACCGCCTGATACTCGCCTTCGCCGATCTTTACGCCCGATCCGTCCTTGCCGTCAAAGGCGAAGGGGGAGGGGGAGCCGGAACCGGAAAGGGTTTTGACTACGTTCCCTGAGCGTGAGGTGATCGAGAGGTCCCAGCCGATGAGACCGGTAACGACCGGAACGCTCGGTGTGAGCGTGATCGTGTCGAGGACGCCGTCGCCGTTCGGCGAAAAGGCTCCCGTGTCGATCGTCACGTTGATCGCGGGTTTCTCGGTGTCGACGATGATGTTGTCGACCTTTGCGCCGCCGGAATTTCCTGCGCGGTCTTTCGAGGCGATCTTGTAGGAATACACACCGTCGGGGGCGACAAGGGCAGAGTCCGTCTTGCCGTCCCAGAGGAATTCCGCGGGAGCCGTTCCCTTGGTCTCTACGGTACGCACGACGTTTCCGGATCCGTCGAGCACGGTTGCTTTCCAGAGGTCTTCAACCGAGCCTGACTGCGCGACGCGGAACGTGTCCTTGTTGCCGTCGCCGTCGGGGCTGAATATCATCGCGTTTGCCCCTGAGGGCGCGGATGCGGTGACAGAGGGGGGCGTGTTGTCGAGGTGGACCGTATATCGCTCGGTGGTTGCCTTGTTGCCGTTGTCGTCCTCGGCGGTCATGAAGAAGCGGTATTCGCCGTCGCTCGCGACCGAGCCCGAGTCGGTGGTACCGTCCCAGCGAATGTTATCGGGAAGGGCGATGCCCGACTTTGCTTTCGTCAGCGCCTTCCACACGGACTTGAGGTCCTGCATTTCGGACCGCACTTCCTTGTTGGCGATGGTGCGCACGCGATTTCCTTGCGCGTCTTCCACGATGAAGGCCCACGAGGTTACGTAGCGCTGGTCGTCGATCTTGATGCCGACGGCGAGGTCGTCCTGAACGCCGTCGTTATTGGGAGAGAACCACCGGGGTTCGGGATAGTCGATCGCGATTGAGGGAGCCTTGGTGTCGGTGACGCCGAGCTTGACGTTCACGCCCGCGCCTGCCGCGTAGAGGTCATTAAAGAGCGGCTTGACGGCGACCGTCGGCGTGATCTCGCTCTGCGCCCAACCGTTTCGGGCGAGGAAGGAGTTCTCGTCCTTCGCGTCGAGCTTGAGGTTGAAGCCGATACCGATCGAGGGCATGTAGGTTTGCGCGTCGTTGATCGATTCGGTCGCGTTGTACGTCCATCCGGTCTTTATCGTGACGATGTCTTTTATGACGGCCGCAATGCCGGTATCGAACACAAAATTCTGGAATGAGGGAACCGAAAAGTCTGCGTTCGCGCCGAGCTTGAATCCGTCGGCCTTGAAGACCGTCGCGGAGAAGCCTGCGCGCGGAGTAAACGCCGACGCGTATCCGGTTGCGCTTCCGCCCTTTACGCCCGGACTGTCCGGCGTGAAGGTTCGGCCGATTCCGGTGACGGAGACGCCGATTCGGGAATCTTCGAGGAAACCGAGGGTACCGAGCCGGTAGAGGGCTCCAATGTCGCCCGAAATGCCCCAGGATGTGCCTGTGCTCGCGGTCAGCCCGAGTCCGACGTCGATTTTGTCCGTCAAGTCCTTCGAGGCCGAGGCGCGGAACGCCGCAGAGGTTTCAAGGGGCAGCGAGTCGAAGGGAGACGAGAGAAAGTTGACGCTGCCTCCGATTACAGCCCAGCGGGTGGGATACAGGGCGCCAAAGTTGACGATGTGGCCGAGACCGTCCGTCTCGTCGCCGGTGCCGAAAATCGCCGCATAGGACGCGTCAAGGGTTATCCGCTGCTCGCGGGCGCCGAGAGCGGGATTGCTTGCGAGTTCCCCGGGAAGGGCGCTTCCGAAAGCCCCTCCGGTTACGCTTGAATTCCCCCCGAGCGCGTCGGCCGAGAGAAAAGAGTTCGTCGAATCGCCGCCTGCAGGCGGATCGTAGGCGAAAAGTGCCGGGGCGCCGAGAAGTATTAGTATGAGTCCGGAAATAGTCTTCTGTCCGATCTTCATGTGTGCCTCCTAAGGTCATACTATCACGCGGTAAAACAGATATCTTATGATTATCGTTACGAAATAGGCCCCTCTCAAGGAAAAAAACTTCATTAATATAGTCGGTATCCAAACTTGACTCGCTATCATGGAGCGTTTAGTATCAATTTATGAGGATAAAAACCTTCACAGGCGGCGCGCATCCCCGCGCCCGCAAGGAATTCACCGAAGAATTGCCGATTGAGGCCGTTTTTCCGTCAACTCGTTCAGTCTGGATTCCGGTGACCCAGGGTGGCGCGCCGAATACCGCACGTATCAAGGTCGGTGACGCGGTTTCGCGCGGGCAGATCATAGCTGACGGCGAGTCGCCAATGTCGGTACCCGTTCACTCGTCAGTGTCGGGCATCGTGAAAAAAATCGAAAATCATCTGGTTTCGGGCAATGTCGAGGCCGTTTGCGCGTGCATCGAGGATGACGGGGAGGGCCGGACGGACTTTATGCCCCCGCTCGATCCGTTTACCTGCACCCGGGATGAAGCGCTCGCGCGCGTTCGCGCGGCCGGTATCGTCGGCATGGGTGGCGCCGCGTTTCCGACCCATGTAAAGCTCAATCCCCCGAAAGACCTGAAAATCGACTATTTTATCGCGAATGGCGCCGAATGCGAGCCCTACCTTACCATTGATGCGCGCTTGATGCGCGAAAATGCCCGGAAGGTCGTCGACGGCATCGCGATTGCGATGCGCATCACGGGTGCGGCGGAAGGCCTTGTCGCCCTCGAGGACAATAACGCAAGTCTCGTCCCCGTTCTCGAAAAGGCGATCGCGGAGCAACGGGCGATTCCCGTTGGCTCAGGCGCATACGATATTTCCGTGGTCCTGTGCAAGGCGAAGTACCCGCAGGGGGGAGAGAAAACCCTCATCAAGGTTCTTACCGGCCGCGAGGTCCCGTCCGGGGGAATTCCCGCCGCTTGCGGATGCGTCGTGCAGAACGTCGCGACGCTCAAGGCGATTTCCGAGGCCTTTCGCGAGGGAAAGCCGCTCGTCGACCGGGCATTCACCGTCTCCGGCGGCGCGTGCGCGACTCCCCGGAACCTCGAGGTTCCCCTCGGCACGCTCGTCGGCGACCTGATTCCCCTTCCGGTTTCGCTCCGTGCCGGTGTTGCAAAAATTATCGCAGGCGGCCCGATGATGGGCATTTCGATGAAAAGCGCGAGCTTCCCCGTCCAGAAAAATACCTCGGGCGTTCTCTTTCTCACCGCGCGCGAGACCGTCCTCGTTGACGAGACGCCGTGCATCGGCTGCGGTTTTTGCATGAGCGTCTGCCCGTACAAGCTTTCCCCGGTACTCATCGTGCGTTCGCTCAAGGACGGTAACCTCGCCGAGGCCGAGCGCTGCGGATTGATGGACTGCGTCGAGTGCGGACTATGCGCCTATGCGTGTCCCGCGCGAATCAAGTTCATTCAGCATTTCCGCGTGGGGAAACAGCTTGTGCGAACCGAGCGGCAGCGGGTCGCGACCCGGAAAGCCGCGCATGAAAAGGCTGCGCAAGAAAAAGCCGCGCACGAAAATGCCACGAAAAAAGGAGAGTCCTGATGTCCGAGTCAGATATGAACGAAATATACCTTTCACCCTCGCCGCATCTCGCACAGCCCCTCGAGACCCGGATCATCATGCGCATCTTCGCGTTCTGCCTTTTGCCGATCGCGCTCTACGGCGTCGTGCTCTACGGGATGCCCGCGCTTGTGACGATAGTCGTCTCGGTTGTCTCGACCGTCGTCTTCGAGTCGCTCTTTCGCCTCGCGATCAAAAAGGAAGTACGCGCGGGCGACTGGTCGGCCGTCATTACCGGTCTCCTTCTCGCCCTCGTTCTTCCCCCGACGACGCCGCCGTGGATGACTGCCTTGGGCGCGCTTTTTGCCGTCGTCATCGCGAAGGAGTTTTTCGGCGGTCTCGGCGCGAACGTATTCAACCCGGCTCTTTCGGGTCGCGCGTTTTTGTTTGTCAGCTTCGCGAAGCCGCTTACCACGTGGATCGCGCCGCGTTCAACCGACGCGATAAGTTCGGCGAGCACCTTCGCGCAGGCGCTTTCAACCGATGCGGTGACGAGCGCGACGACGCTCGCGTTTCTCAAGCCCTACGAAGGGACCGTGCTCGGCGCGGGCGAACTCGCGGCGAAGCTCGGGCTCGAGTCGAGCTTTGAACTCTATTGGCGGATGTTCATTGGCCATCGCGCCGGCTGCATCGGCGAATCGGCGATCTTTTTGATTCTCGCCGCCGCGATCGTTCTCATCGCGACGCGGATAATTGACTGGAGGGCGCCTGTCGCGATGATCGCGACCGCTACCCTTGTCGCGTGGATCGGGGGTATCGATCCCGTGCTCACGCTTCTTTCCGGTGGTCTCCTTTTCGGCGCGTTTTTCATGGCGACCGATTTTGCGACGAGTCCCGTCACGCCGGTCGGCCGCCTTCTCTTCGGCGCCGGCTGCGGACTCATTGCCTCCCTGGTGCGGCTGTACGGAAGCTACCCCGAGGGCGTCATGTTCAGTATCCTCATCATGAACTCGGTTGTGCCATTCCTCAACAAAATCATTCCGCGCATGTACGGGCGGGTAAGACCTGCGAAGAGGGGAGGAAGCAAAAAATGAAAACGATGATCAAGCTTTCCTTTATCCTTGCCCTGTATGCGTCCGTCGCCTGCGTCTGCCTCGCCTTTGTCTATAATCTCACCGCGCCGCGCATCGAAGCTTCAAAGCAGAACGAAGTGAACTCCGCGCTCCGTGAAGTCTTTCCCGACGCGAGTGATTTTCTCGATGTCACCGGATCCCTCGTCTCGGGTTCACAGTCGATAACAATCGACCGCGCCTACGTCGCGAAGTCAGGCGATGCCGCGATCGGCATGGTCCTTCAGGTGACCGGGCCTACCTACAAGAGCTCGACGATGCTCGTCTCGGTCGGAATGTCGCGCGCGATCGGCGCTGTTCGCTTTATCTCGAACTCCGACACTCCGGGCATCGGAAGCAAGACGGCCGAACCGTCCTTCATCGACCAATTCAAGGCAAAGTCTATTGATGATTCCTTCAAGGCGGGGAGCGACGTTCAGGCGATCTCCGGGGCGACGATATCGTCCAAGGCCGTCGCCTCGATCCTCAAGCTCGCGGGATACCGCGCGGGCGAATACCTCGCGGCAAATTACGGTGCGCCTGCGGGCTCCTCAAGCGCGCCCGTTCTCGCGGAAAGCGCGCCGATGGAACGACAAGCCGCCCTTGCGGACTTATTTCCCGGAGCAGACTTTACTGACGTCTCGGACAAGGTGACGAACACCGTCGAGTCTTCCATCGTGATAACCGGCGCCTGGCTTGCCAAAAAAGACGGCAAGGTAGCGGGGATCGCCGTGCAGGCAAAGGGTCAAACCTACAAGGCTTCGACCCTGCTCGTCGGCGTCGCACCTGACAGAACGCTTGCGGGAGTCCGGGTCAATGCGACAACGGACTCGAAGAAATACGGCTTCGCGATGGTCGAGAGCGATTTCTACGGGAAGTTTACGGGCAAGTCAGTTGATGACGATTTTTTTGTGACGACTGCGGATGCATCAGGGGACGTCGACGCGCTTTCGGGCGCGACGATTTCATCGATGGGTTTCGCGAATATCGCGAAGGTTGCGGCATTCGAAGGCGCGGCGTATCTTGCCTCGTCGGGGTCGGGCGCGAAGGGAAAGGCGGCTTCATCGCCGTTTGCCCTCAACCAGATTCCGGAAGAAGAGTGAAGGAAATGGCAGCATGAAGAAATATCTTTCGATTTTCACAAACGGCATAATGAAAGAAAACCCGCTCCTGATGCTCATGATCGGGCTGTGCTCCTCGCTTGCGGTGACGACGAACATCGCGAACGGAATCGGAATGGGCGTGGCGATGACCTTCGTTCTTGTCATGAGCGAGCTGATCATCAGCGCGCTTCGTCGCCTCATTCCGGACTCGATCCGTATTCCGGTGTTCATCATCATCATCGCTTCGTTCACCACGATCGTTGACCTCGTGATGAAGGCGTACACGCCGGAGCTTTCGCGCGCGATGGGCGTGTTCATCCCCCTCATCGTCGTGAACTGTATCATCATGGGTCGCGTCGAATCCTTCTCGTACAAGCGGACCGTTGCAGAAAGCGCCTTCGACGCGCTCGGCATGGGACTCGGTTATACCTGGGTTCTGTGCGCCATCTCGCTCATACGTGAGTTTCTCGGTGAGGGGAGGTTATTCGGCCATGCAGTGCTACCCGAGCAATTTCAGGTGAAATTCTTTTCGCAGTCGCCGGGCGGGTTCCTTGTCTTCGGCCTCCTCATCGCGCTTGCCTTCGCGATCAACTCGCGCATGGAGAAAAAGGGAGATTCAAAATGAACGATCTCGTAAAAATATTCCTTACCGCGATGCTCATCGACAACGTCGTACTCATGCGCTTTATTGCCTTGTGTCCCTTCATCGGGATGTCGAACAATGTCAAAAAGTCTGTCGGGATGAGCCTTGCGGTTCTTTTCGTCACCGTCCTCGCGACGGCTGCCACCTGGCCGCTATATATATACGTCCTCAAGCCGATGAACCTCGAGTTCCTGCAGATCCTCACGTTCATCCTCGTAATCGCGAGCCTCGTGCAACTTGTCGAGTTCTACCTCAAGAAGGCAGCTCCCGCGCTCTACAGCTCGATGGGCGTGTACCTCACGCTGATCACGACAAACTGCGCCATCCTCGCGGTGACCTTCGACGTCATCACGAAGGGCTACGGTTTTGCGCAGGCGATGACGTACGCTGTCGGCGTTGCGGCAGGCTTTACCCTCTCTCTGCTCCTGCTCGCCGGCATTCGCGAGCGGATCAGGATTGCGCCAATCCCGGACTTTCTCAAGGGGACGCCGATTCTCTTCATATCTGCAGCCCTTTTGGCGATGTCGTTCGGCGGATTCGCCGGGCTCATAAAATAGGAGACCCGTCATGCATATCATCGTCGCGACCTTCGTCGTGTCGCTCGTCCTCGCAGGAATCCTCGGGTTTCTCCTGGGCGCTTTCAAAAAACTTTTTCACATAGACGTAGATCCCGCGGAGCAGTCGGTGCGCGCAGCGCTTCCCGGCGCAAACTGTGGTGCATGCGGATACCCCGGCTGTGACGCGCTCGCTTCCGCGATTGCTTCGGGCGACGCGGGCGCGGCCTCCTGTACCGTCGGTGGCGCGAGTGTCGCGAAAGCGATCGGTGCCATCATGGGAGTTGACGGAAAGGCGGAAAATCAGGTCGCTGTCCTTCTCTGTCAGGGAACGCACGCGTCTTGCGCGCCGAAAGCGCGCTACAACGGAGTAAAGACCTGCGTCGCCGCAAAACTCGCGGTAAACGGAACGAAGCGCTGCGACTGGTCCTGTATCGGATTCGGCGACTGCGCGCGTGCGTGCCCGTTTGGCGCGATCCGGATGGCAGATAACGGGCTACCGGTTGTCGATTACCGCAAATGCACCGGGTGCGGCATTTGCGTCTCCGAGTGTCCGCAAAAAGTCTTTGTCCGCATCCCTTCCGCAAGGACGGGCGCCGTCGCCCTGTGCTCGAACCGGAACGCGAAGAAAGCCCAGGTGATAAAAGACTGCAAGGCCGGATGCATCAAGTGCGGCAAGTGCGAGACCGTGTGCCACGCCTCGTGCATCAAGGTGACGGACGGAATACCGGTTGTGACCTATGCCCTTTGCGACTCATGCGGCGAATGTGTCAAGAACTGCCCCACAAAGGTCCTCGCACTCCTTGAACATACCGTCAAGGCAGTGTAATCTGCCGGGTATGCAGGACAAAAGCGCGCAAGGCGCGCAGGATACAAGCGCGCAGGGCGCGAGCGAAACGGGCGGTGCCAAAAAACGGACCGCCATTGTGGCGATTATCGGCAGGCCCTCTGCCGGAAAATCGACCTTTCTCAACACGGCTTCCGGCGAAAAGGTTTCGATCGTTTCGCCCATGCCGCAGACGACGCGCAACGCGATTCGCGGCATCGTGAACGGAAGCCGCGGGCAGCTCATTTTTATCGATACTCCCGGCTATCATGAGTCGGATAAAAAATTCAACCTTATGCTCAAGGCAGTCGCGCATGACCGGCTTCCCGAAGCTGACTGCATTCTCTATCTCGTCGACGCGAGCCGCGAGCCCGGAAGGGAAGAGGAAGTCATTTGCCGGATGCTTGAGTCCGTCTCGGACAAGGTTGTCATCGGGATCAACAAGACCGATCTTCCCGACGCGAGGCCGGGCATTGTCCGCCTCTTTCTCCAGCAGAACCTCCGCCGCGTGGGCGACGACCGCATCTTCGAGATTTCCGCGGAGAAAGACACGAACATCGATCCGCTGCTCATCAGGCTTTTCGATCTCGCGCCCGAGGGTGAGCCGCTGTATCCCGAAGAATTCTACACCGATCAGGATGTCGACTTTCGCATTGCCGAGATTATCCGGGAGAAGGCGATTCTCAATACCCGCGAGGAAATCCCTCACGCGATTTACGTAGAGATCGCCGATCTCGAGATGCGCAAGAACGGCAAGGAACTGTGGGCGCGTGCGTTCCTCGTCGTCGAGCGGGACAGCCAGAAATCGATGGTGATCGGAAAGGGTGCCTCGATGATCAAGAAGATCAGGCTTTCGGCGGTCAAGGATCTCAACGAGATATTCCCGTACCGGATAAACCTTGACCTGCAGGTAAAGGTGAACAAGAACTGGCGGCAGAAGGATCCGATCCTCGGCCGCCTCATGAAGAAGGGAAACCTCTAGCGGTTGGCACGCTGCCTGATCGCGTGCGCAATAGTGCGCCGCGCGATAGTACGCGCGATATAAAAAAAGCGGGTGAAACCCGAAAGTTTCACCCGCTTTTTTTTATCTCATTTCAACTTTTCCGTTTGCGTGCGCAACGTAGACGGTCGGTTTCTTTTTCGTGAAAAAGCCGTTCTCGACGACGCCGACGATGCCGTCAATCGCGTCCTCGATTTTCTCCGGGTCTATCGGGGAGGCGCCTTTCGCGTCCGCCTGCCAGAGACAGTCAAGGATGAGGTTGCCGTTGTCGGTAATCACCGGACCTGCCTTGCGGATGCCGTGTCGTATTGCCGCCGTCGCTCCGAGGCGCTCGATGGCCGCCTGGACGCTCGTTCTCGCTTCGGAGATTACCTCGACGGGAAGGGCGAAGCGCGTGCCAAGGTGCTCGACCGTTTTCGACTCGTCCGCGACGATGACGAAGACGCGAGCGTTGTACGCGACTATTTTCTCGAGAAGGAGCGCGGCTCCTCCTCCCTTGATGAGGTTTTTTTCGGGGGATATTTCGTCCGCGCCGTCGATCGCGAGGTCAAGCGCGCCGCCGATCTCGCGCGCGTTCATTGAATAAACCGGAATGCCGAGTTCCTCGCACGCGATCGTCGTCTGGAAACTCGTCGCGACTGCGCGGATTCCGGTGAGCGTGCCGTCCGCGATGCGCTCGGCGAGCCGCGTTACGGCGGGCATGGCGGTCGATCCGGTGCCGAGGCCTAACCGCATTCCCGAGGCGATGAGTCCGCGCTCGATGAGGTCGTCGATCGCGTGTCTCGCCGCGAGGATTTTCTGGTCGGCTTGCGTGAGCCCCTGATGTTCAGAATTCTGCATAGTCAACTCCCGTAAAAAGCTTGTACTGCAAGTATCCCTGATATTGCAGCATGGTGTACCCGTTGCAGACCTTGCAGCCCGCCTTTTGCGCGCGCCTGAGCATCTTGGTGCGCTCCGGGTGATAAATGATGTCGTATACCGCCTCGTGCCCGCCGAACGAGTAGAACTCGATGGGGTCGTCCTCGACGTCGGGCGACATGCCGACGTTCGTCGTCTGGATGATCACGTCGGAATAGGTTTCGAGGAGGATTCTGTTTCCCGCGTCGAGCGTCGCCCACTTGAAGTTGTATTGCACCGCGAGCTCGCGCGCCTTGTCCGTCGTCCGGTTGAAGATGCACGCCTTGCCGCCGAGCGCCTTGACCGCGTGCGCGATCGCTTTCGCGGCCCCGCCCGCGCCAATGATTGCGATCCTCAGCCGCTTGAGGTCCCGCCGCCCGAGGAACTCGAGCAGCGCGCGGGAGAAGCCCGGTGCGTCGGTGTTATACCCGTTCCAGCCCTCGCCCGTCTTGACGATGGTGTTGCACGCGCCGATCTCGCCTGATTCTGCGGAAAGCTCGGCAAGATTCGGGAGGACGGTTTCCTTGAACGGAAAGGTGACGGAAAGACCGGTGATTCCCGTTTCCTCGGCGAACTCGATCGCTTCTTCGACCGTCTCCGCCTTGATCGGGATATACACCGCGTTGATGCCCTGTCGCGCGTAGCCTGCGTTATGGATTGCGGGGCTTGAGGTTGCGATGAGCGGGTTTCCGGTAACGCCGAAGATGCGCGTTTTTTCCGTGATCTCCCGGACGCGGTACACTTCGTTGATCGTGATGGGATCGAGGTGCCCAAGGCTGTTCCCCGAGCGCTTGATGCTTTCCTCTCCCGACACGAAGGTGATGCACGAGCCGACGATCGGCGCGAGCAGGCGGGAGGGCAAGCCGTATTGGCCCATCGCGATGAGGATGAACTCCTCTCCGGTAAGCGTTTTCGCCTCGCGGAAAAGGTTTGTCACGTCGGCGAGGTTTCGCGGCGTAAAGGCTATCTTGGCAATTTCGTCTTTTGTTTTCCGGAGTTTGCGCACGCGCGTCGCGATGTTGTTTATCGAGCCTTCCATGTCGTGCACGCTGCGGATGATGCGCGTGCCGAACGCGCGCGCCGCTTCCTCGATGCTCGGGACCTGGAGGTCTTCCTCAAGATCGATGTACGCGAAGTTTTTCCGGGGGTCGGTGTCGGCGAAGGCGAGCCCGCGCGCGAGGAGGGCGGTTCTGGAACCCTCTCCCTCGGCAAACTGTCCGCCGTCGGATTTCCGGCGGATGGTCAGGATGCACGGGATGTCCGCCATTTCGGGAAAGCCCCGAAACTGGAGCCGTTCGTCCGGCGCGAGGCAGTCCACGCGAAGCTCGACGATGTCGATCCAGTGCCGGTAGAGGTCGACCAGTGCGAGGTTTTCCCTGAGCGTGGGAGCGTTGAGCACAAGGCAGATTTTTGTCTTCATTTGCCCTTGAGTATACAAAAACTTTCACGCTTTCTGGAAGTCCCGCGCGTCAGTCAGAAAGGCTTCCGCGCGTCAGCCAGGCTTCGGCGCTGTTACCGGCAAAACCGGTACTACTCGCCTTCCTTGGCATGAACCTCGAGGCTCATGACTTCCTTGTTGAGGATCGTGAGCACGAGCACCGTTCCTTCCTCGACCGCGTAGGGGATGGAAAGCTCGCCGCCGGGATGCTTCATCGAGACGAGCTCGTAGCGCTCGTTTTTCGGCGTCACGGCTTCCAGCTTGATCTGGAAGGGGTACGGATACACGGGAAGCGTTTCGGTAAAGATGCCGTAGACTTTTCCGTCGGTTGCGTGGACGGGCATCGCGATGACGGCGGAAACGCGCGACCAGGAGTTGACCGTTGCGCGCTCGCCGGGCATCTGCGAAACCACGGTGCCGGCTACCTCGTGCCCCTCGGGGGCGCGGGAAGAGAAGTCAAAAATGACCGTGCTTCTCGACATGGCGAAAAGCGTGTCCGTGATCGAAAGCCCGGTGATCGCCGGTACGCTGACGCGGTCGTTCTCGGGTCCGCGGCTGATGACGAGTGAGAGCTGGATGGGTCCGGTAATCGGGGTATCCGGCGCGGGATCCTGCTCGAGGATGGTTCCGGCAGTCTGCGCGCTGAACCGGTACAGGGGCGGCTCCTTGATCGACAGGATCGGGGTCGACGTCGAGGTGAAGAGCGCCTGAAGGTGGATCTTCACGTCGTCAACGTTCTGTCCGGTAAAGTTCTCGACACGGTCAACGATGACGCCGCGGCTTACGACGAGGTTGATCCTCCGTCCGGCCTTGACGATCGAGCCTGCGTGGGGACTCTGTTCCATGATGAGCCCTTTGTCCTCGGGCTTGTCGGTATAACGGATCTGGAGCTTCGGATAGAGTTCCTTCGCCTGCATCTCGAGCATGGCGACCGCGAGGTCTTTACCCCTGACGTCCGGTACCATGACTTTTTCGCTTCCCTTGAGCGAGAGGGAAAACACGACGATGCACGCCGCGACGGTGAGTACGAGGGCAGTTGCCCCGCAGATGATGATGATGCGCGAATTTTCGCGCAGTCGTGCGGCTATTGCCTCAAAGTCGATATGTATGTCTGGCATCTCGAATCTCATGCTTTTAAACCTTCTGTGTCTTTAAACCGAGTATTAATTCCGGAAAATTCCGGGTTCCGTTCAGGAATGACTTGAAATCGAGCGTTTTTTTGGTGCGCCACTGGAGTGTTTCGAGCGCGAGTACGCCGTTTCCCGTTTGTACCAGAATTCCCGCCTTCTTGTCTATGCCGATCACGGCGCCGGGTTGCGCAGCACCGGGCTGCGTAGCACCGGGCTGCGCAGCGCCGGGCTGAGTGGCCGTTGTCGGGGAAGGTGAGTGTACGTGCCCCTTGTGGATCAAAAGGATGTTGCCGCCGGCCTCGGTGAACGCACCCGGCCAGGGCGAGTAGGCGCGGATCTTTGCGTCAATCTCTTCCGCAGACGCGGTCCAGTCGATCTCGCCGTCTTCCTTGCGGAGCATCGCGCAATAGGTTGCGTCCCGTGCGTCCTGCGCCGTCGCCTCGACGGTTCCGCGCTCAAATCGCGCGATCGCCTCTACGAGAAGCGGCGCGCCCTCGGTTGCGGCGCGGGCAAGGAGGCTTTCCGCCGTTTCGGTGCCGTCGAGCGGAATTCTCGTCTGGATGATCACGTCGCCCGAGTCCATCTCGAGCGCCATTTTCTGGATCGTGATGCCGGTTTCGCGGTCTCGCGCGAGGATCGCGGCGGGTACCGGCGCGCAGCCACGCCAGCGCGGAAGAAGCGACGGGTGGAGGTTTACCGCGCCGAGGGGGAAAAGTGCGAGGGTTTTTGGCCCGAAAATTTTGCCGTAGGCGAAGCAGGCCATGATGTCGGGCTTTGCTTCCGCGATTTGCGCGCGAACGGCGTCGTTGAGCTTTGCCGGGGTTAGTATCGCCGTGTCGGGCGCGAGGACTCCCTCGGCAATGAGCTTTCGGGCCGCCTCTTCGACGGGAGACGGGACGGGTTCACCCGAGCGACCCGCAGGGGCGGGAGGGTTCGTGAGAACCGCGACGACGCGCTGGGCGTGCGCGAGTGCAACAAGCGAGGGAACGGCGCATTCGGGGGTGCCGGCAAACAGTACCTTGAGCATCAGCGGTCACTCGTCCTTTTTTTCGGCTTTTTTCAGGAATTTTTGCTCGATCTTCGCTTTTTTGTCGGGATCGATGCGGTCGATAAAGAGTATGCCTTCAAGATGGTCATATTCGTGCTGGATTACGCGGGCGAGGAAGCCTTCCGCCTCGAGGTTGAAGCGACGGCCTTTTTCGTTGCGAGCCTGAACCGTGATGCGCTCGGGCCGCACGACATCCTCGTAATATTTCGGGATGCTCAGGCACCCTTCCTCGTACACGCAGGTTTCCTGCGATGTCGCGACGATCTGGGGATTGATAAAGGCGCGCTCGATGCCATCGTCCGCCTTGACGACAAAGAGTCGGATACTTCTGCCGACTTGCGGCGCGGCGAGTCCGACGCCTTCTTCGCGTTCCATCGTCTCGAACATCTCGGTTACGAGTGAGCGAATTTCGTCGGTTATTTCCTCGACAGGCACGGCCTTTTGCCTGAGGGTTTCATTGCCCAGATGCAGTACATTCATATTTATAAGGTACTGTTTTTGGCTTTTACTGGTCAAGAACTGCCCCCTTGGCGGCCTCGTCAGGGGCCCGAATTGTAAATACTTGGATGGAATCGCGCAGGTGAAACGGTTAATCGTCCCGTCTCCGGCGGAGGGATGAGTCCATGGCCTTGACAAAAGAGGCGTAAAAATCCATTTTTAGGTATGCAAAGTACCATCTTCGTGAACGATGATTCGATGCCGGTAGCTGTAAAGGAAGCGGTCGTCGGGGTATTGCCCCGTTTTATCGAGACCGCCGACGATCTGCAACTCGCGTCAACCGCTGTACAGCTAGCTGCCGCCTTCGGCGATCAGGGTGATTTTGCGTCCATTGTCGGAACGAAAAACGCCGCGCGAGACGAGGCAGAAAAAAAGCTTGTTACCAGTTTTCAGAAAAACATTGAGCTTCTCGTGCAAAAGACCTGGGTCGAGAAAGCCGACGAGACCATGAAGGACGAGATGGTTCTGAGGATCAGCGCGCTCTGCAAGAACCTCACCCGTCACGACTATCACACGTCCCTTTCGGAATTCCTTCCCGTGCTTCACGATGTCGTGTATCTCCTTTTCGGGGCGCTTGCCAGGCACGATTCATTCATCGAGTACGCCGTCCGCATCGATCCCGATTTCGGCTTCTTCTGGTATTACATCAACAGCCTGCCCGCTCACAAGGATTGGTCGGAGGAAAAGTGCCGCGCGTCGGTATTGCTCGGCATTTTCTTTCTCGCTAATTTCTAGGAGGCTTTGCCCATGGATCTCGATTCCGTCTGCGCCGGCCTGAAAGAGGCGGCTGACCGTCTTGCGCTGTGCACGGCGGAAGAGAAGAACCGCGCCCTTCTCGGCGTGGCGAGCGCGCTTGACTCGGCCCGGGAAGAAATACTCGCCGCGAATGTGCGCGACGTTGCCCGCGCCCGCGCAGGCGGCATGAAAGAAACCATCCTCGCACGCCTTGCCCTATCCTCAAAAGGACTCGACGAAATACTCGAGGCGCTCAAGGCGCTTGCCGACCAGACTGATCCCGTCGGGCAGGTCGTCGCGGGATGGAAAGTTCCGAACGGGCTCGAGATCCGCCAGGTTCGCGTCCCGCTCGGCGTGGCCGCAGTCATCTACGAGTCGCGCCCCAACGTGACGGTAGACGCGTTTGCCCTCGCCTATAAAAGCTCCAATGCGGTACTCCTTCGCGGAAGCTCCTCGGCTCTCGAGTCGAACCGGGCGATACTCGGCGCTATCCGCGCAGGTCTTGCCGCCTCCGGTGGCATCGCCGGTGCGGTCGCTCTTTCCGAGCCCGCGGAAGGAACTGATTCCCACGCAGATGTCGACTGGATACTCGGTGCCGTCGGCAAAATCGACGTCGCGCTCCCCCGGGGAGGCGCTTCGCTCATCAAGCGCGTGGTCGAAACCGCCCGCGTGCCCGTCATCGAAACCGGCTCGGGCGTCTGCCACGTATACGTCGATTCCTCGGGGAACGACGCGATGGCCGTGGCTATCGCCGAAAATTCCAAGATACAAAAACCCGCCGCGTGCAATTCGCTCGAGTGCCTCCTCGTGCACCGCGACCGCGCCGAGACGCTGCTTCCCGCGCTTGCGGAAGCCTTCGTCAAATACGAAGCAAAGACCGGCCGCCCTGGCGGCGTCGAGCTTCGCTGCGACGAGCGCGCCTACGCCATCCTTTCGGCTTCCTCGCGCAGTAACGTCGTTCACGCGAGCGACGACGACTGGGGCTTCGAGTATCTCGACTACATTCTCGCGGTTAAGGTTGTCGACTCCATCGAAGAGGCGATCGCGCATATCAACAGTAATAATACGAAGCACTCCGAGACCATAATCACCGAGGACCGCGCGTCCGCCCGGCTTTTCCAAGAGCGCGTCGACGCCGCCTGCGTCTACGTGAACGCGTCGATCAGGTTCACCGACGGCGGACAGTTCGGCATGGGCGCGGAACTCGGAATCAGCACGCAGAAACTCCACGCGCGCGGGCCCATGGGCCTCACCGCGCTTACCACGACAAAATTCCTCATAGAAGGTGAAGGACAGGTTCGCCCATGATACAGAAGGCAATCCACGACGCGCGCAAGATCGTCATCAAAATCGGCTCGAATACCCTCGCGAAAGCGGATGGAACCATCAATCCGGATTTCATGCGCGAGTTCGCCGAACAGTGCGCCGCTCTGATGAAAAAGGGCAAACAGATCGTCCTCGTCTCATCGGGCGCGCAGGTCGCCGGTCTTTCGACCCTGGACCGCTGGGCGCGAAAAAAAGACATTCACTATCGGCAGGCTCTCTGCGCGATCGGTCAGGTAGAGCTCATGGACAACTGGAGAACCGCGTTTGCGGCCTCCGGCATCCACATCGGCCAGCTCCTTCTCACGAAGGACGATTTCGGCGACGACCAGCGCACGCTGAACATGAGAAACACGATCTTCACGCTCGTCGACGAGAGCGTCGTTCCCATCATCAACGAGAACGACTCGGTGTCCTACGACGAGATCAAGATCGGCGACAACGACAACCTTTCCGCGCTTACCGCAGTCCTGTGGAGCGCAGATCTTTTGATACTGTTCAGCGACATAGACGGTGTCTACGACAAGAACCCGAAGGAGCACGCGGACGCGAAGCTCATCGAGGTAGTGCCCGATCTTGCCGCGCTCAAGAGTTCGATTTCGATCGGCTCCACGAACAGCTTCGGTACCGGCGGCATTGCGACCAAGCTCGAGGCGGCCGAAAAAACGACGGTTTACGGAATCCCGATGCTCCTCGCGAACGGCTCACGCGCGCGCTGCCTCGAAGCGCTCGCCGCGGGAAAACAGCCGGGAACGATGTTCCTCGCACGCGACTAAACGACGAAATATTGGAGAGATCGATGGGCAAGAAAAAAGTTGGATGCATCGGAACCGGCGTGATGGGCTCAGCCCTCATGGAAGCGGTGATCAAGGTAACCGGACCCGCCGAAGTACTCGTTTTCGACACTGACGCGCTCAAGGCAGAGGCGTTTTGCCGCAAGAACGGCTGCACGGTCGCCGCGACGAACAAGGAAGTCGCCTCCGGCTCGGATTACGTTTTCCTCGCGGTAAAGCCGCAGTATCTCGCGCCCGTCCTCGAAGAAATCGCCGGCTCCCTTACCCCCGACACGGTAATCGTGTCCATGGCCGCGGGCGTCAAGATCGAAATGATCCGCAAGCATCTTGAGGGACATCCTAAAATAATCCGCATCATGCCGAACACTCCCGCCGCGGTCGGCTCCGGGATGATCGCGATAGCGCCCGATCCGGGCGTGCTTCCCGGCGAGACGCAGGAACTCGAGCGGCTTCTTTCAGGCGCGGGCCTTACCGAACTGACCGGAGAGCCGCTCATGGACGCAGTCACCGCCGTGTCGGGATCGGGTCCCGCCTATGGCTACCTTTTTATCGAAGCGCTTGCGGACGCCGCAGTGCGCATGGGTCTTCCCCGCGCGCAGGCTATCCGCTATGCGGCCCAAACGCTCAAGGGTGCGGCGGAGATGGTTCTCCAGACCGGAACGCATCCGGGCGCGCTCAAGGACTCCGTGTGCTCTCCCGCGGGAACCACGATTGCCGCGGTTACCAAGCTCGAGGAAAAGGGCTTCCGTTCCGCGGTCATCGAGGCCGCACTCGCCGCCTGGGATCGCTCTCGCGAACTCGGAAAATAAAGCGTCAAACCTGAACAAAATGGCATCGTGCCATAAATGTAAAAAAGCGCTTCCTGCCTGCAGGAAGCGTTTTTTTTTCATCATCGGTCTTTTTCCCCGTGCGCGATTTCTTCACGGCGCTAAACCGCTACATATTTTTTGATGAGATTATACAGCTGATCCGGTTTGAAGGGTTTGTAGAGGTAATCGGCGATGTAGTCTTTATGCTCGTTGATCGATTCCTCGGTGGTGTGCGTCGCCGTCTGCGCGATGATGGGGGCTGCCATCGCGAGCTCCCGCTTTATTTTCCGCGCGGCCTCATAGCCGTTCATGCGGGGCATGTGGATGTCCATCAGGATGAGGGAATAGTGATCTTTCGCCTTGCCGGTACACTTTTCCACGGAGTCGACGCCGTCGATCGCGAGTTCGTTCGGAATGCCGTAGGATTCAAGCAGTGTCGTGATGATTTCGGCGTTGATTTCGTTATCTTCCACAACCAGTATCGGTGACATAGAAAAACCCCTTGCCCTTGCTATCAGTATACACTGGAATAGGTTTGTTGACAGACTAAATTAAACAGATACATTGTTAAAAGTACGATATTGCAAAGGACGATTCAGGCGTAAACCCGACTTTTTCGTAGGCCTTTCTGGCCGCCTCATTTCCTTTTTTTACGAAAAGAACAACCTTTCTCCCGTCGGCGGCAAGTTCCCGCGAGATCTTCGCGACGAGCGCCGTCGCGAGCCCCTTGTTCCGCCACTCGGGCGCGGTATAGACCCCGCCGAGCTGATCGCAGGCGAAGGCTCGGGCATTCGTTCCCGCCTTCGCAACGGGGCGTCCCTGCGCCCTGACGAGGTAGATTTTCTGCTTTTCGATCGAACGCGCAAGGTTTGCCTTGCACGCCGTGCGGTCAAACACGTCACCGGGGGGAATGACCTCTTCTTTTTCGTAGCCTTCCTGGAGGGGGAGGATCGCGTTTGTCTCTTCGGGGAGCGCCTGTCCCATCTCGAGACCGGGCGGAAGCAACTCGAGTTCGACCGGCGGGATCGAGGCAAGGCTCATGAGCTGGTAGTCGACGGTATGGTAGGGATGCGCGGAGAGGAGAGACGCGAGAAAGCGGGTTTCCTTCGACGGGCCGAGAATGCACCTGACGGTCCCCTTGGCGACAAACGCCTCGAGTGCGCTTTGCGCGCGCGAAAGGTCAAGACAATCGGAAAAGCAATGCATGAGAATGCCCGATGCGGTGCCGAGAAGAACCCCTTCCACGCGTTCTCCATCCGCGTCCACAAGACACGCGAACCTGGCGATATGCTTTCCCGGATACGAAGGCTTTCCGTCCACGGCAAGATGGCTCGCAAGGCTAGCCGCGCGCCATTCGCGGGGCATCAAAAAATCGATCGCTGCGTCAAAGAGGGGAGACGCTTTCTCGACCTGACGGACTGCAAGGCTCATTTTATTCCCTTGAGCGGCATCCTTCCTTCGGGAATGAAGTCGCCGGCGAGGGCGGAAAAGGCTGCGGTAAACGACCAGGGTGAATAACTGTAGACCGCGATCGCGGTGTCGATCCAGGGGACATCCTCGAGCGGAACCGGGGAAAGCGCCGAGATCACGATGATCCTCGGGCATGCGCCCTCGAGATTTTGAAGTGCCTCGAGGCTGTCGTGGCCGCTCAGGCAAAAGATGACCGTGTCGTGAGCCCGCGCCTTGGCACGGAGGTCTGCGTCGAGTTTCGCGGTATCCGCTTTCGGATAGCGCCGCTTGCCCGCTTCGAGAAAGTCGGGGAAAGAACTCGCGACGAGAATTTTTCCCGCACCGCTTTCTTTGAGCGGAAAGTGCTTGTCGCGCACGACGGTAACCGAGCGAACAGCCTGGGAGAGGAAGAACTCCTTTCCCTCGGGATCGGGCACGAGCTTTTCGATCCGTTCCGTTGCGGGAAAGACCGGCACGGAGTTCCCGCTCTTGAAGTAGGTAAGCTTCGCGAGGATGACGCGGCGTGCGGAGTCCGCGACGATCGCGTGGAAGTCTTCCGATTTTTTCATCCGCGCGAGGGTGTTGACCCACAGCGCATCGTCGAACTCCGGCGTCGTCGACGACTCGATGACGTTATTGCCGGCGGATATCGCGAGCTCGACCGCGCGGGAAACGCTTCCCGCGTACATCGTCGCGCCGTTCATCATCATGTCGTCGGTGACGATGATGCCGTCGAACTTCAGCTTGCCGCGGAGGATGTCGCCCAAAAGGTATTTGGAAAAGGTTGCGGGCTCCATCGAGCCGGTGACCAACGGAAAGCTCAAGTGACCGCTCATGATCGCGGGAACGCCCGCCTCGACGAGGTCGCGGAAGGGAACGAGCTCGCGCGCGAGGAGCGTCTTCTCGCCGATCTCGATGACCGGGAGCCTTCCGTGACTGTCCGAGCCCGTGTCGCCGTGCCCGGGAAAGTGCTTGGCCGTCGTCAGGACTCCCGCCGCGCGGCTTCCCGCGACGAACGAAGCGCCGAGGATGCCGGCGGACTCGGGGTCCTCGCCGAACGAGCGCGGCCCGATGACGGTGGAGTTGTGGTCGGTGTAAAGGTCGACAGCCGGCGCGAAGTTGAGGTTGATGCCGAGGGCGCGGAGTTCGCGCGAAATGTAAAAGCCGGAATACCACGCGTCCGCGGGAAGCCCCGACGCGCCAATCGCGAGATTCCCCGGGGTCTCGGTGGTCCGGCCCTTGATATGGCGAATCCATCCGCCTTCCTGGTCAGTCGCGACAAAGAGCGGAATGCGGAACCGGTTATTCTCGGCTTTTTTCTGGAGGAGGGTCACCGAGGACGCGACCTTCATCGTGTCGTCCGTGTTCCATCCGAAAATCTTCACGTTACCGAGGCTCCGCTTCGCAACCCAGTCGGTGACGAGCGGACTCGGCTCGGTTCCCGCCCAGCCAAACATCAGGATTTGCGCGAGGAGCTCTTCGTCGGTCATGTGGCTTACGATGGAGTCTGCAAGCTCGTCATTTCCTGCCACGTCCCAAAAATTGGGCAAGTCGCGTGGAGGCTCGTTTGCGCCGGTGAGAAAAAGAGCCGAGCCGAGGGCAAGGGCGACAGACGCCCCGATCGCGACGAGTCCTCGTCCGGTAAGGCGGAGGTTTTTGCGTTTGGTACCCGTCGTAACTCTCATCGCCCGCTCAACCCAGGCCGCACTGATTTTCGTCAATGCAGGCCGCGGCGCTGTGCGCGGCAATTGCGCCGTCTGCGCACGCGGTGACAACCTGCCGGAACGGTTTCGCGCGGATATCGCCTGCGGCAAAGAGGCCGCGGATGGAAGTTTGCATGCGCTCGTCGGTGACGATGTACCCGCTCTCGTCGGTCTTCGCAAGAGAAGCGAGTTCGGTGCGCGGGTCCATGCCGATAAAGATGAAGACCGCGTCGCACGCGATCTCTTCGCGCTCGCCCGTCGTCGCGTTCTCGATGACAACCGAGTTGATCTTTCCCATCGGACCGTCGGTTCCCTTTATTTCGCGGACGATCGAGTTGAAAATTGCATTGATGTGAGGATTCTTGAGGGTGCGCTCGACGAGAGCCTTTTGCGCGCGGAAGTGATCACGACGGTGAATCATCGTAACGCGGTCCGTCAGGTGGGCGAGGAATCCCGCCTCGTCGCAGGCTGCGTCTCCGCCGCCGACGACAACGATGTGCCGGTTCTTGAAAAAGGGACCGTCGCAGGTCGCGCAGTACGAAACTCCGCGGCCATAAAACTCGGCTTCTCCGGGAACGCCGAGCTTCCGGTGGTCAGCGCCCGTCGCGAGGACAACCGTCCGCGCTTCGTACGTCACGGGGTCTCCCTCTCCGGTTTCGAGCGGCACGATAAAATTGCTTTCCCGCCTGCCGAGACCGGTAACCTTGCCGTACGTAAACTCGGCCCCGAAATTCATTGCCTGCTTTTTCATGTTCGACGAAAACTCGTAGCCGGAAATCGGCTCCGCAAAACCGGGATAGTTTTCGAGGCTCCCGATCAGCGCGGCTTGCCCGCCCTCGTTTTTTTCCTCGATCACGAGTGTCTTGAGGTTTGACCTGCCCGCGTATTGCGCCGCCGAAAGTCCCGCGGCCCCGCCGCCTATAATGATCATGTCGTACAGTCTTTCCATAATAACCTGTCCTGTATTCAATATAACGCTTTTAAGACGGCTTTTGCCTGTTCGTCATTCCTGCCAAAAAAGCTTGTCAGGGGCCTTTTCGTTCAAGTACATCCGGGAATACCGGCCCGAATGGTCAACCCGCACATCATCGGGAAAATACGTCGAATGGAGAAACCAGACCACGTCGAGGATATTGTCGAGCGAGTCCGACGGTGCATACCGGTAATAGAGCTCGGCGTTCTCGATCTGGGCCTTGCGTACCGGATCTTCCGTCAGCTCGGGATCAACCGCCGCACGGAGCTGACTCCGCAAGCCCCCGTACCAGGCATGGGTGACGGCAAGGAGATTGAGCTTTTTTTCCTTGTCCATGCGATACAGCTCATACAAACCCGCCACCGAGGGAACCTTCAGGGTAATCTCGTACTTGTCGGCCTTTTTCAGGGGCGACCATATCACGGTGTAGTAGGCTTCGCCTTTCTTGACCTTCGCGGAAATGCCTGGAACCAGTTCATACATCGGAGGTACCCCTGCGTCTATGGTATAGCAACTGGGTTCTTTTGAAAAGGCGAAAACGGGCGCCGGGCAGTCAAACTCCCGTCCGAAATCCCGACTTCCGTATATCTTCCGGCCGTACTTGCCAAAGCCCGCTCATTTTGGTATATTTTCGCTCATATGGCGCCTGTCCTCGGGATTGCATCCCTCGGGCGTCGTAAGGAAGCGATAGAATTAAATCGCTCCGCGATTTTTGGCGCCGTACCCAAGCGGTAAGGGAGAGGTCTGCAAAACCTTTATGCGACAGTTCGATTCTGTCCGGCGCCTGTACCTGTAAAAGAGACTGTTTCCGTCAAGGAAGCGGTCTTTTTTTTTATCTTGCGAGCTTTTGAGGTAAGGGGAAGTCTCCCCTTGCGCGCGAGCCTGTAGTCGGCTTGCGCCGACTCAAGCCGGCTATCGCCGTCTCCGGTCTCCCGCTATCCCCTCATCGCCTTCAGGGGCCTGCCGTCGCGAGAATTTGCGGGCGTACATGCGCCGATCGGCGGCCTTGAGGAGCGAATCCGCGTCGGTTCCGTCTTCCGGAAACAGCGCGCCGCCGACGCTTCCGCCCATTTTCACCGTCGAATCCCGGGGGATGACGGCCGAAGGCGATTGGAGGACGGCTTCGACATGCGCCCTCAGCGATTCGAACTCTTCCCGCGTCGCGAGGGTATCGAGGAGGATGACGAACTCGTCCCCCGCGTACCGCGCCACGAGGTCACCCGCGCGCACGTTCGCGGTAAGCCGTTCCGCGATCTCGACGAGCACCCGGTCGCCCATGTCGTGACCGAGCCGGTCGTTCACCAGCTTGAATCCGTCGAGATCGATGAAGAGAATCCCGAACGAGCCCGAGACGTTGTCGATCCCCCGCATGCTCAAGACCCTGATCTTTCGCGCAATCGCGCGGATCAGCTTTTCCCGGTTCGCGATCCCCGTGAGACGGTCCGTCAGGAGCCGCGCTTGCATCGTTTCAAGGCTGCGGGCAAGTGAGCCGATCTCGTCAATGCGGTTGATGCCGACGGGCGCGTCGACCTCACCGTCGCCGAACCGCCGCGCGGCAAGCGAGAGCCGGTGAAGGTCTCCCGCCACCCAGTTGAGAATCGCGAGTCCCATGCCGATCGCGAGCAGCGTCGCCACGATCCCGATGATGATATTGCGCGTCAGGCTTTCGGTCAGGCTACCCATAAAGTCGCGGCTCGGCATGGCGACGACGGTAATCCAATCAAGCCCCGCCTGGTCCTTGATGGTGGCGTATGAAGCGTGAATGGTCCCGCCCGCCGGGTCCGGGAAACTGAAGACCGTCGCGCCCTCGCTCGTCGGCGTGCGCGAGAGGTGCTTGTACAGTTCCGTATAGACCTCCTCCACGAACGGATTCCCGCTCTGGGTTGCGGTGATCCGGAGATTGGTCCCGTCGTCGAGGGAGTGCACGTTTTCCCCCACCGACGAAGCGATGAGGTTGCCACTCGGCTCAATGATGAACGCGATCCCGTTCGCCGACACTTTGAGGCTTTTCACGAAATCGTTCAGCCGCTTGAGCGACATGTCCGTGGCGACCACGCCCTCGACCTCACCGTCGGCGCCCATGACCCGCCTTGCCCGCGTCGCCACGAGCTCGCGCGTTCCGAAGTCGATGTATACGGACGTCCAGGTATCGGTCGTCGCGGTTTGCCCCGCGATATACCAGGGCCGCTGTCGGGGATCGAAGAGCTTCTCCTCGCGCGAATCGAAGCGGAGCGCGCCGTCGATGCCGGTAAACTTGTACCGCACCCGCATCTCCTCCGGTTTCAGCTTCAGGCGAAGTTCCCCCTCGTTCCCGGGGTACCTGAAAACGCCGATCGCCTGGCCGGCCCTGTTTCCGTAATAAACGTAATTGTTCGGATTCGTGTGCAAGGAAGTCGCGATCCAGAATCGGGAGCGGAGCGAATCGAGTTCGGCCCGGATGTCTGAGTTAACGCGCATGCCATTGGGAAATGCCGCCTCGAGCGCGGCCCCCGAACCCACGATGTGCCTGTCCACCGCCTGGACGATGCGCTCCGCCGTTTCGCGGAGGAGGTTGTCCGACAGTTCGGTTGTCGCCTTTCTTCCCGTGTAGTAAGAAAGAAGGATAATGGTTGTCGTGAGCATCAATACCAGAACGACAAAGGGTCCAAGGAGAATCATGCGAAGTGAGCCGCGGAGCGGGCCTTTGGTTTTCATAAAAAAGATTCCTTACAAACGATCAAGAAAACTTTATCATGTTTTTCAGGTGTATCAAGATTTTTCGTCAAAAATCGTTAATTTCTCTATTTTCTCACCTTACCCATGCCGAGGGATTTCCTTGCGCAAATGAACGATTTAGCCGTCCTTTTTTTATCTTTTGAGCAAAGGGGAGGCGACTTTTCCAAAGTCGCATCTCCCCTTGGGTCCGGGCTTCCGCTTCGCGGCGATCCCGGCCCAACCCCTCTTGCGCTTTTTGAGTGTTTTTTGACGCAGGAGCGTATGACGGTTGATGGGAAGGGGGGATGGAAACACAACACAGATTTTTACTTGAATTCTACCCATTCATGATTTTTCGCTGATTCGATTGCCTCAAGTACTTCAGTGATCGACCAACGAATGCATAAGAAAGATTTCAAATACGCTACTAGTTTGTCTTGTGAATCAAACAATACGTTTGTTTGGTAAGAAGTTCTTTGCATTATTTTGCGAACGGCGCATTCACCATCATCAAAAACCTGTAATTCATAAAGCGCCATGATAGCCTCTCCATCTCATTGTTCTATAAGATATTATATCTTAATCATTATTAAGGAGTTATAATACTCATCTTACGGAGTTTGCTTTTTCAATATCAAAATATGACACCAGTGATAAATTTTGGAGACGCTTATGGTTGATTTTTCTGAATTGGTTGTTGGAGAAACATACGATCGTCCCTATTTAGCAAAGTTATGGGGGTATCAATCGTTCAATGCATTAAGCCGCGGAGTTTTCACACCCAAGAATCAAAATATTATAGTTCTCTTTATTACCAAAGAAAAACAAATGTCCTTAACCCAATATGAAGATCATATCGAACAGGATATCCTGTTTTGGGAAGGAGAGCAGGGGCATGCCTCTGACAAGCGGATAATTGCTAGACAAGATACAATTCATGTTTTCTATCGAGAAAAACACCATACTCATTTTACATACGAAGGAATCGTTGTTTTAAATTCATATCATATTTTTCAGGAGAGGCCTTCAAAATTTACTTTTTATCTCGTCAACAAAAAAATTACATATAAAGACATTGTTGCAGAAATTCAACAGGAATATGGATTAGCTGAAACGGAAAAAAATGCGATAATTCGCGCGAGAATTGGGCAAGGACAATATAGACAGCATTCAATACGTCTTTGGCATGAGTGCAGTCTTACAGGATTTACTAAAACGAATATTCTAATTGCTTCTCATATCAAGCCGTGGAAAATTTCAAACAATGAAGAAAGAGTAAATCCATATAACTCATTATTATTGATTCCTACCGTTGATAGGCTCTTTGACAAAGGATATATAGGGTTTGACACAAATGGTAAAATTCTCCTCTCGGATAAGATCTCGTTGGATGATTACAGAAAGATAAACCTGTCACCAGAATTAAAACTCAGAGTAGTGCCGGAGAGAACTAAGTCTTTTCTCGAGTATCATTGCGAATACATTTTTAATTTAGTCGACAATTAACAATAAAGAAAAGATTAGTAAGTATTGATGAGACTCCGCAGGCGCGATTAGAACTCCGGTCGTCAGTTCAACCTTGAGCGGAACGGACAAAGTGAGATACAACGCGCGAAGCAATACGGGGCTATAGGCGCAATCGAGAATTTCGAAAGCTGGATTATCATCAATGGGAATGCGCAATCAAGTGAAAAGCTCAACTACAAAAGATCGACACTACAGTAAATAAAATTGCGGAATGGTTAATGTCAGACAGTATCTGGCTTGAGGTTAAACGCCACTGAATCTTGTCGCCCCTTCATTGACTCTCTCTCGCGGCGGCTCCGCGCGAGGATTATCTCCCGCGTGATTCTTTCTGCCTCAATTTATTCGAAGCCCTGATTTGCGTTAGCTAAAAAGAACGCTGCAAGATAATCTTACCAACCCCTTCTCACGCTTCCAGTCTTTTTTTCTTTTCGTTTAATATCGCGAGGTAGCTGCATTGTCCCATTTCTATGACGCAGGGGACGACAAGGGTGTAGATGACCTGGGTTCCTTTCTTTTCTATGTCGAGAAGGCCGACGTCGTAGAGCAGCGACAGGTGTTTTGACGCGACGGATTTGTTCAGTTTAAGGTCGGCGGCAAGATCGCACACGCATCGGGGGCCAGCTGATAATTTTTCCAGCATTGCGAGGCGGACGGGGTGGCCGATAGCCTTGAAAAGCTCGGCCGTCATATCAAGCCTTTTCCTTTCGGATTCTTTCATACCCTAATAGTTGCAAATTTAGGAAACTTTGTCAAGAAATTGACTGTTATCAGATATTTTCTCTTGACATTAAGTGCAAAGTTTCCAATAATAGAAACAAGAAAGGAGGAGAAATAAATGTTGATTCAGATTCTGGGAACCGGCTGTCCGAAATGCAGGCAGCTTGAAAAGGCCGCTCATGATGCGGTTGACGCGGTCGGTAACGGGGCTACGATCGAGAAGGTGACGGATATCGAAGCGATAATGGGAATGGGCGTAATGATGACGCCGGCGCTTGTTATCGACGGAAAAGTAAAGAGCGTCGGTAAACTGCTTACCAGCGAGCAGATTACCGGGTTTATCAATGGAGGAGACAAATAATGGCTTGTTCCTGCGGTGGAGATTCCACAAATAAAGTGATATATGCGTGCGCCGGAGCGGCGAATACCGGCTATCTCGCCGATCAAGTCGCGAGGAAACTGAATCAGGCCGGGACGGGCGCCATGACGTGCCTTGCGGGCGTTGCCGCCGATCTTACGGGTTTTATCGAGTCTGCCCGCGCCTCTGACACAAACGTTGTTATCGACGGATGTCCGGTTGCCTGCGGCAGGAAAATATTTGAGGCAAAGGGATTGCCGTTCGTTCATCTTGTCGCGACGGATTTCGGTGTCGAAAAAAAGAAGACCGAGATTACAGCAGAGGTTATTGATCGGGTAACTTTCGAGATGAGTCAACGTATCTGATGCATCAAAGGGGATGAGAAGTATGAGTGTTTTCGATTTGCTGTTGACCGGGCCTGCCGATTTGCTCGCACGGGGAATAACCGCGGTGCTCAATGTATCGTTTTCATGGATACCCGGGGCATCGGGATTTTTTGCGTCGAAGCAATGGTACGGGGGCGTCAATTTCTTTTTCTATGATTCGATGAAAATATTCATGCTTCTCGCGGTCATAATCTATATTGTTTCTTTTATCCGGAGTTTTTTCCCTCCTGAAAAGACAAAGCGGTTTCTGGGCGAGGGCAAGGCGCGCGGTTTTATCGGCAACATCCTCGCCTCTCTTTTGGGAATCGTGACTCCGTTTTGTTCATGCTCGGCCGTTCCCCTTTTTATCGGATTCGTGGAAGCCGGGATTCCTCTCGGGATTACTTTTTCATTTTTGATTTCGTCGCCGATGGTGAACGAGGTCGCGCTCATCATGCTGTGGGGATTGTTCGGCTGGAAGATCGCTCTGATATATATCGCTACCGGCGTTATCGCCGCGATTGTAGCCGGTGTCGTTATCGGACGGCTCAAGATGGAAAAGTACGTTGAGGATTACGTATACGCGATCAAGATGGCAAAGCTTGAGATGGCAGAGCCTTCCATGAGAGAACGTCTGGTGGATGCGTTGCGCTATGTCCGCGAGATTATCGGGAAGGTATGGCTGTATGTCGTGATCGGAATCGCCATCGGAGGCGCAATGCATGGCTGGGCGCCATCAGGATTTCTCGCGCAATACGCCGGGCCAGGCAATCCGTTAGCCGTCGTGATCGCGGTGTGCATCGGCGTTCCTCTTTATTCGAACGCGGCGGGTGTCATTCCGATCGTCAAGGAATTGACCCGGCTCGGGATGCAGATGGGCACGGCTCTTTCGTTTATGATGGCCGTGACCGCTTTGAGTTTGCCCGAGATTATCCTGCTTCGTAAAGTTTTGAAACCCCGCCTTCTCGCGGCGTTTATCGCGATCATGACGATTACGATTATTGCGATAGGATATCTCTTTAACGCGATTCTTCCCGGCGCGTCGGTATAAAGGCACAGCCATAAGGAGGCGGAATGGATACGCTGATTCTCTATGTCGTGGTCATCGCGCTCTTCGGCGTTTCGCTCGTGAAAGACCGGGCGAAAACGAAACAGGCGCTTTTAAAGGGACTCAAGTCCCTCGAAGGAATCATGCCCCAGTTTATCACGGTGCTGATTCTGATCGCGATCATGCTGACCGTTCTTGATGCGAAAACCATTTCGCGGTTTCTTGGCGCGGGTACCGGATGGATCGGCGTTGCGATTGCGGCTACCCTCGGCGCGATCACGCTTATTCCCGGATTTGTCGCGTTTCCCCTCGCGGGCGAGCTCCTGCAAAATGGCGCAGGCGTAATGCAGATAGCGACGTTCGTCTCGTCGCTCATGATGGTCGGCATTATCACGCTTCCGATGGAGATAACGTATTTCGGAAAGCGGACGGCCGTCCTGCGTAATTCGTTCGCCTTGATTTTTTCCGTCGTCGCGGCGGTTTTCGTGACCTGGGCGGTATCGATATGGCATTAATGAGAATATTAAAACGGTATCGCGCCGCGCTTGCGGCTCTCGCCGGACTGGTTTTTTTTATGCTGGCAGTTCCCGATCTTGCGCCGAAAACAGGCGCTTCGTTGCTTGATCAGGTGAAGACGATGTTGCTCTTTATCCCTCCGATTTTTCTCCTTCTCGGGCTTCTTGACGTGTGGGTTCCCCGCGAGACCATGATGAAGTTTATGGGTCCGGGTTCGGGTATTAAAGGTCCCTTGCTTGGTTTTATTCTGGGCTCTGCGGCGGCAGGGCCGCTCTATGGAGCGTTTCCCGTCGCGGCAGTGTTGATGAAAAAGGGCGCGAGTTTTACCAATATATTGATATTTATCGGCGCATGGTCAACGACAAAAATCCCGATGCTGCTTTTCGAAATACACGCACTGGGCTATCGGTTTGCATTCTCGCGGCTTGCGATTGATCTTGTCGGTATTGTTGTCATCGCGCTTGCGCTGAAGGCCGCAGTGCCGCAAAAAGAAGTAGACAGGCTGTATGTTAATGCCACACTTACGGAGAAATGAAGTATGGTTTTAATCATGGCGATATTCGTCGTTTTAATACTCCCCGATCGTCTGTTGAGAAATACCGAAAACGAGATTCAGGAATTAGTTATTCGCGCATTGAGGTATCTGGGCCCTTTACGTGCGTTTTTCGGCAATACGCAAGAAAATTTCTAAATTCATTTTCATACAGTGATTCTTTCAGGCAGGCAAACGCGTAGTCATGGGAAATCACGAAGTCGTCAACGAGAACTCGCGATAGGGCCCCGCTTTCGAGTTCACGGAGCACGGACCGTTCATAGAGAAAGGCAATGCCGACGCCTGTATTGACGAGTTCCTTTATCGCGCCGATATTACCGATTTCAAGAACGCCTTTGAATGATTCGCATTTCCGGTTTGTCGCCAGTAGCGCCTGTTCGATTAGTAGGCGCCCACCGCTTCCCCTTTCGCGAAGTAACAACGTTTCGCCGAGGAGTTGCGCGAATAGCGCGTGTTTCCCTGCAAGTGGATGCGTCGGAGCGCAAACGGGAATCATCGAGTCGGCAAAGAGAATGTCAGACGCATACGAATCCCGGTCAAAAGGACCTTCGACAAAAAGAAAATCGAGATCACCCGATTCAAGCGCCTGAAAAAGAGTATCGGAATTGTCTACCAGCATGGTGATGTCCGTATCCGGAAAGTCGCGTATCCAGCCGGCAATACAGGGTGGCATAACGAATTCTCCGATGGTACGCGTTGCGCCAAACCGCAGTTGTTTTCGGGAAGATATTAACGCGATCCTCTCGCGCGTGCGTCGCGCGTCCGCTTCGGCGGTTTCCGCATATCGGCGTAAAATCTCACCCTCGGCGGTAAGCGTGATGGTTCGACCCCGTATCGCGAACAGCGAATGGCCAAGATCCTCTTCCAGAAACTTGATATGTTGGGTAACGGCAGGCTGCGTAATGTTCAGCGTTTCGGCCGCGCGCGTGAAGCTCTTTTGACGGCATACGGCCAGAAAGGTGTGAAGACGGAAATCGGTCACTGAAATGGTCCTTTTCAAGCGATAAGATATACTTATCATATCTGAAAAATATATAATTTGCCATTATCCGTTTAAAAGTCTAGAATCACCGTACTTATGAAACAACATGTATCTTTTTTCAAGCGGCCGATTACGATTATTCCCGGTATCTTGCTTTCTTTGGGACTTGCCGTTCCTTCCTGGATCGCGGGGAAATACCTTCCGGTAATCGGCGGGGCAGTTTTCGCAATCCTCTTTGGGTTGATCGTAGGTCAGTTTTTCAGGCCGGCCCGGTGTATGCCGGGAATCAAATTTACCGGCAAAAAAATACTCCAGTATTCGATCATCCTGCTCGGGTTCGAAATGCAGATCAAAAACGTCCTTGCCGTTGGAAGCCGGTCGCTTCTCGTCATGCTTTTTACGCTCACGGCCGCTTTTGTTGTCGCTGCCGTCATGTATCGCATGATCCGCGTGCCGGGAAAACAGGCGGTGCTGATCGGTGTCGGAACCTGTATTTGCGGAGGCTCTGCCATTGCAGCGACGGCTCCGGTTATCGATGCGAATGATCAGGATATTGCCCAGTCGATTTCAACCATATTTCTTTTTAACATTATCGCCGTGTTTATCTTTCCGGCAATCGGGCGGCTTCTGGGCTTAAGCGATTCCGGTTTTGGCCTTTGGGCCGGGACTGCTATCAATGACACTTCTTCGGTCGTGGCGGCATCTTCTGCCTGGAGCGAAGTCTCAGGGAACAGCACGGCGCTCGCGCTTGCGACGATCGTCAAGCTCACGCGCACGCTCCTCATCATCCCGATTACGCTTTTTCTTGCGATATACATGGCGCATGCCGCGCGGAAAGCGCAATCGACGGGGATAAGCAACGGCTCGTTCAATATCGTCAAAATATTTCCGTGGTTTGTCATCGGCTTTGTGCTTGCCGCGCTGATCAATTCGTTCGGTTTTCTGCCTCAGGACGTACCGCATGCGCTTTCGCAGTGCGGCAAGTTCATGATCGTCATGGCGATGGCAGCGATCGGGCTATCGACTGACGTACGAAAACTGGTAACGGGCGGCTGGCGGCCGATTCTCCTCGGTTCCGCATGCTGGTTCGCCGTCGCCGTCGTCTCGCTTGCAGTGCAGCATCTCTCGGGCCTGACCTGAGCAGGAGCGTGCGCCTCAAGTCCTTCGGGGTGCGATGCCGACGACGGTGAATCAGTGCGGAGCCTGATCTTTCAGTTGCTCCGGTCGTCTCTTTTATCCGATTTGTAAACCCTGTGTTAAATAGCCGGGTTGCCGGTTTACTGACCGCCAATTGTAAAAAAAAGGTGTTACAGTAACGGTATCATTAGTAATTAACAATAATGAACTCTGCGAAAAAAGAAGGTAGTATGAAATTCACGAAATTGCTGTGCGCGCTTTTGGTCGCCGCGTCTTGCGTTGCGATCGGTTGCCAGAGCTCATCATCATCAGGAGACGCTGACCTAAAGGCGCCCGCTACGCCGAAAGACCTCAAGGCCACAGCCGGAAACGCCAGCGTCGCGCTCACCTGGACTACGGTAAGTGATGCGACGGGCTATAACCTGTACTGGGCGACTGCCTCAGGCGTTACCCCCGCGACGGGAACCAAGATTTCCGTTACGGACGGTTTGTATAGCCAGACGGGCCTGACAAACGGGACTGCGTATTATTACGTGGTGACGGCCGTAAATGCCGATGGAGAATCTGAGGCGTCCGCCGAAATTTCCGCGAAGCCCGTCGCCCCCGTGACGCCGGCCGTGACGCTTCCGGCGACCCCGACCGTGACGCTTCCAGCGACGCCTGCCAATCTGGCGACTTCCGCAAGCGGCATTACTATTACCCTTACCTGGTCCGCAGTCGACGGCGCGACGGGATACAACCTGTATTGGTCGAAAATATCCGGCGTAACTCCCGCGACGGGACACAAAATCTCCGTCTCGGCGAGCCCGTATGTGCATGCGAGTTTGGATGAAAGGACCGATTATTACTATGTCATAACGGCGGTGAATGCCAACGGCGAATCCGCGGCGTCGGCCCAAATGTCAGCAACGACCGGTAACTCGGAACCTGCCCCTCTACCGGAATGGTAAGATGACTTGACGCTGAGTTAATCGCGTCCGGAATCTTTGCGCATTTATCCCGAACCGGCATTTGCCGGTTCGGGTTTTTTATTGTATGGTGAGAAAACCGCCGAGCCGTGTGCCGACGAAATGAGTTGCGTCAAGGAGTTCTGAATTGTCCTACGTCGTGTATGCGTTGCTGCTTTGCCTGATCGTTTGGGGAATGAGGTTCGCCGGGAAGGACCGGTTTAACGAGGATTTTATGTCGCTTGAGGCGACGAAATGCCTGCAGGGTATTTGCGCGGTGTGCGTCATGCTGCATCACGTCTCGCAAACCGCCGCGTTCAGGGAGGCGAAGGAGCTGACCCTCTTTCCAGAGGTCGGATTCTGGTTTGTCGGCATATTCTTTTTCTGCTCCGGGTACGGGCTCATCAAGAGCATGCGCGAAAAGGGCGATTACCTCACGACCTTCCCGAGGAAGCGGCTGCTGACGGTCCTCATCCCGTTTTACACGATGACGCTCGCCTTCGCGATCTACGACGTTGCCTCGGGCGTTCGCATGCCCGCGTCTCAGTGGGTTCTTTCAGCACTCGGCCTCGTCCTCATCAATAGCCATGCGTGGTATATCGTCGTGATCACGCTGTTATACGTCGCGTTCTATTTTTTCTTTACCCGGCTCAAGTCCGAGCGGAAGGCGTTCGTCGCCATGGGCCTTTTCGTGTTTGCTCAAATGGTCCTCGGCATCCTTTGGGGGCATTTGGCATGGTGGGCGGGCAAGCCTTTCTGGTGGCAGGACCCCTCGGGTTTCCAGGCCGCAGCCTGGTGGATGATGCCCTGCGCGCTGTGGTACCAGGGCGAGTGGTGGATAAACTCCACGATCCTTTTCCTCGTCGGGATGCTCTTCGCGCGCTTTGAGCGTCCCGTCGTCGCATGGCTGAAGCGGGGCTACTGGCTTAAGCTCGCCGCGTCGTTTGTCGCGCTCGTCGGTTTTTACCTCGCGTCCGGTCGGGTGATGGATACGTTTTCCTATTGGACCGAGTTTGGCGGCGTTCGGAGCCTGGGGCTCGGGAATAAGTACGCCTGCCTCGCCACGCAAACCTTCCTCGTCACCGCGTTCGTCGTCTTCGTCTTCATGGCAATGATGAAGGCGCGGTCGATCAACCCCGTGACGACATTCCTCGGAAAGATCGCCCTCGAGATATACCTGATGCACAACCTCCTCTTGATGCGCTTTACGCCGCTTATCGCGAGCGGCTCGGGCGGCGGGATGAACCCGCCTGCGCCCATTATCGCGGGAAATAAAGCGAACCTCGCGGAGTTCGCCGTCATCGTGATCGGCGGCGGGATCATCCTCGGGACCGTCTTCAATTTTATCAACGCGCGGCTGAGGGCTTTCGCAGGGAGGAGCGGATTGATCGCGGCGCGGGGCTAAGCGGAAAGGTTATGATCGCCGTCGTCTCGCTCGCCATACAGCACTTCTCGGGGTTACTGCAAGATTTTTTCTTTCAACTGAGGCATCGAATACCCATACGAGTCTTTCATGTCGCGAAGCGGCTTGTCCACGGGAATGTCAGCGGGTAACCCCAGTTTCTCGATGACGGTTGCCGTTTCAACTTTCAGCGCTTTTGCGACATCCTGAATGCTCATCGTACCTTCGAGCGCGAAGCCAGCCGGAACGGCGATTGTCTGCTGAACATCCGTGTTTGAGGTTACGTCGTCTACGGTTTTCGATGCATTTGTTCCCGCAGGTTCGAGCTTCCCCGCTTCACCCGCATAGGGAACGCCAAGGATTTTTGCGACGGCGATTCGAATCGTGTCCGCCTCGAAACCATCGATACCGGCTGCCTTGCCGGTGTCTTTCAGCATGGTATTTGCGGGAACGGTTTTCAGGTTTATGCCAACTTCGCGATAGAGCCGTTCGAGCTCGATCCCGAAAGATTCCGCAACTGCTTCATATGTCGATGAGCCTTTAATGTCGGCAATGTCCAGTTTTCCTTTATTAGCCAAGGACTGGAGGGAAGGGGCCGCGAAGTGCAGCATTCCTGTTGCCTGCCCAATTACGGCGGCGCCGGCAAAAATAGCGAAACCTATACAGACAATGACACCTGTTTTCAGGGCTTTTCCGGCAAGGGTCGCCACGAGCGTGCTTTTTTTCGTCGGGCAGGCGGTAACGCATTCCATGCACAAGATGCATTCAGCTGAGTTGATCGCATCTGCGTGCGAAATATCAATGTTCATCGGGCACACCGTATCGCACTTCGCGCAGGATATGCAGGTAGCCGCGATGCGCTTGATGCGGAACAGCGGAATGCGGCCGAGAATCGCGTTAATGGCTCCGAGGGGGCACAGATACTTGCAGAATGCGCGTTCATACAGCATTGAAAAAACGAGCGTCGCGACGAGCAATATGAAGCCGACCGCAAACTCCGCCCATACCGCGGTGAATCCGGCGGAAAGATGTCCATAGGCGGCAAGCGGGTCGTAGGGACGAATGATCAGTTCACCCGTTTGCCAGGTAAGCCAGATTATGGCTACAAGCAGTGGATATTTGACGAAGCGAAGCACGCGGTCAAGTTTTGCCGGAACGGCAAAGCGGCGCCCGAATGTTTTTCTACCGAGCCATCCGAAAATACCCTGCAGCGTCCCAAAGCCGCAAAACCATCCGCAAAAAAAGCGTGAGAGCACGACCCCGAGTACGACGATGCCGCCGAGAAGCACGATATTTCCCGGCTCGATCTTTTTGATAAACTCGCCGCCGGCAATGAATTTCACGAGCGTTTCAAAACCGCCGAAAGGATCCAGGGCATCAATCGATGGAATGCCTTGCACCTTCTGATGAAGGATCGTCAGAACGGTCATGCCGGCAAGAACAAACCCAAGGGTGATTCGTCGTGCCAGTTGGATCTTTGAGATCTTATTCACGATATAATTCTCCTGATATCATATAAGTATATTCATGGTGACGGAAAATGCCTGTGATCAGGTCACTGATCGTGGCTTCGAAATTGGGTATGCTGGTAAAAGATAAGGAATCGTCCAGCAAGCCGATGTAATCGGCGTAGCTTCAAGGAGTAACGAATGAATATCGACAAACGGCGCTGTCCCGCGAATCATCCCTGTCCGGCCCTTCGGGTATGTCCCGTTGGCGCAATCACCCAGACCGGCAATGGCCTTCCCGTTATCAATGCGGAAACCTGCATCAAGTGCGGTAAATGCACGCATGTCTGTCCGATGGGTGCCATCTCGATATAATTCGGTGCAACCGTTTTTACATATGCGCGCGTGCGGTATTGCGCAGGACGGGTCTGCCTTGATACGATGAGGAATGAAACGATCTGATTCTGTAAAATACATACTGATCGTCATCGGAGCCCTTGCCCTTATCGCGCTTTTACAGCGTATTCCGCACGAAGGTTATCAGGGCCCACTCACCGGCAATGACTTGTTGAAAACGATCAAGCGGGATCGCCAAGCCACCGTCGGAAATGAGGGTGTGGATAAACTCATTAAAAATGACGAATACGAGCCAGTCGTTCCGCCAACGGGCATCATCGCGCTTTCTGATAGGACTTTCTCGCTCGGGTATGACGAGATTTACGATCACCGCGAAAAATACAGCGGGCGCGAGATCTCTGTTTCGGGCTACGTAGATAAAGACAACCTTCCACAGGGCCAATTTCTGGTGGGACGGGATCTGGTATGGTGCTGTCAAAACGATATGTATTTTATTGGCTTTCTCGTGTTGACAGACGGAAAGATTCCCGATGCGAACGCAGAACTCCGCGTGACCGGTTTCCTTGAACCCGTATCCTATGCTGATCCAAAAACGAAAGAAACATTCCTCGTTCCGGCGATTCGGGCAAAAAAAATCGAAAGCGCGCCAAAGTTCAGCCATCAGGTTTCTCCCGGCTGAATGAGCGTGTCTTTCTGCTGCTTCGATTCATCTGCTTGCGCGTGCGCGAAAGTGCTTTATCGTGTATTCTGGTAAGTATGGGCTCGTTGTCGTGGAGGTTCTTATGTTTGATTCTCTTAAGGGCATGAATCCCATTTTCCTTGCGCTTCTCGCGACTTTGTTTACATGGAGCGTAACCGCACTTGGTTCCGCGCTCGTTTTCTTTTTCAAATCGATAAACCAGACGGTTTTAAACTGTATGCTCGGTTTCGCGTCCGGAGTCATGATCGCGGCCAGTTTCTGGTCGCTGCTTAATCCCGCGATCGAGATGGCATCCGAGATGGGAATCCAGCCCGTCATTCCCGCAGTGACGGGTTTCCTTGGCGGCGGGCTTTTCCTGTTTCTTGTCGATCGTCTCTTGCCTCATTTGCACGCGGGCCTGGAGACGAATCAGGCCGAGGGAATTAAAACGTCCTGGCAGCGCAGTATCCTTTTGGTGATGGCAATTACGCTGCATAATATTCCGGAAGGGCTCGCCGTGGGCGTCGCCTTTGGGGCCCTCGGACTTGCCGGCGGTTCGGCGTCGTTCGGGGCCGCGGTGGCATTGGCTATCGGCATCGGTATTCAGAATTTCCCGGAGGGCGCGGCCGTTTCCATTCCCCTTCGAAGGGAAGGAATGTCGCGGACGAAGAGTTTTATCTATGGGCAGGCATCGGGAATCGTTGAACCGATCGCCGGCGTGCTGGGCGCATTGCTTGTCGTAGTGGTTCAGCCGCTTCTTCCGTATGCGTTGGCTTTCGCCGCCGGCGCGATGATTTATGTCGTTGTCGAGGAGCTGATTCCCGAGGCTCAACAACATGGAAGCTCCGACTATTCAACCATCGGCGCCATGATCGGTTTCGCGATTATGATGTTCCTTGATGTCGCTCTCGGATGATGGCTATCTAGCACGGGATGACCATAAGCACGGCGAACGCGAGCACGACGCAACTGCCGCAGACGCCGAGCAGCGACGGCAGGTATGTCGCGATTTTCGACTTACCCTGATTCGCTCCCATAAGACTAGCCTTTCGTACTGAAACGGTGATGAGCCCAACCGCGATCAATGTAACCCACATGCCAAACGAGATTGCGATCACTGCAATGATTCCCGCAAACGGATTCCCCTCGTGGAAGCCGTAGAGCAAAAAGAACGCGGCCCCCGGACACGGCGAAAGGCTGCCGGATATAAGCAATGGAATCGCGCCGCGCTTTCGTGTGAGCTCTTCATCGTGTGAGTGTTCGTCACCGTGATGATGGTTGTGATGAAGAACGCAATCGCATTCGGTATGATCTGTTTCCTTTTTTCTGATAATTCTAATAAGGCAGGTTGTCCTCCGGTACACCATGAGAAGCGCGAGCGCGACGAGCAAAACACCCGCAAGTGTGGTGACGAGGTTGCTCGCGTTTGTGATATCCATTACGCCGAAACCGGAGCCGATTATCGCAAGTACCGCGAAAAGCCCCAGAACCGATACGGCGTGGCTTGCCGAGGCAAGACCTCCGGCGGCGACCGCCGCTCGAATCCCGCCTCCTTCTGAAAGGAGATATCCTGAAACGAGCGTCTTCTGGTGTCCCGGCCCGAGTGCGTGCAATATGCCGTACCCGAGCGCGAGAAGGGCGAGCAGCAGAAGTTCGCGCGCGCCGCTTTTAGGTTCGATGAATTTCCTGATAGTGTTACCGATCGAGACCATCGCTCCCGAGCGCGATTTCGCGTCCGGCGCTCCCACGCGAATCCTTTCCCCTGAATTGTCTCTTCCGCTAGTTTGTTCATTCCCTTGCGTGGCCGTGAGGGTTCCTTGCACAATGGCTTTACTCGCCTCCGTTTTGAATAGCCCCACGATGCGGTATGAAAAAAGATCGCGCGAGGCGCCTGCCGAGGGCGATTCGAGGAATTTCCCCGTTTCCGGATCGTGGATACGGAAATTATCGTCGGACGAGAGGCTCGGTCCGAGGAATCGAACATGCTCGCCGAGAACCATCCCTCGCTCATTGACGGCAGGATTGGCTCCCCATCGCTCCGGATGGCCGACGAGCCAGATGATGGCGCCCCTGAAGGACGGGTCTTTCATGAAATCACGAAGCTGCCCGTCATCGGCTTTCAGAACGCGCGCTTCCCATTGCCCCGAGAGCCCACGTTCCTCAAGGTACGCATTTATCGTTTTCGCCACGACCGGAGCGTGCGTTCCATAATTGTTCCACCTGATACTGCCATCTTTATTTTTTCTTCCCGCCGAGATGTCCTCGCAGACGAACGTGGTTTCGGGATCGGTGCCTTTCGGAATCGAACCGAGGATTTCGTCCTCCGACAAATCGCGGATTCCCGCGACGGCGAGGGAAAGGCGTATCAGCGCGATTTCGCAGCTGAGCGTATATTTTTGCTTGTAGGCTTGCATGTTGGCGGAAAGCCAGTCGGAAACATCCGCCTGTGTCCCGCATCCGGTAGATTCCTGCGCGGAAATCGCTGAAACGCTTCCGGCGAAGAAGAGCAAAAGAAGACAGCGTATCAAAGGCGAGCAGATTTTCATAACGGTAGATGCCTCCGCGAGAACGGCTGATTATAGCGAAAAGGCGGCGGATACTCCACCCGGAGTATCCGCCGCCGGGGGATGTCAACTATTCAGTAAGGCTTTTATAAATCGCGTCAAGATTGTCGCGCATTCGCGCGAGATAGTCTTTATTGTCTTCGGCGCTCTCCATCGTATAGATTGTGGCGACTTTTGCGCTGATCTCGTTCGCGAGCGTTTTTGATACCGCCGGGCTCACCATCTCCTCGACAAAAATGGTTTTTACCTTTTTCTCTTTCGCGAATTCTACCAGCGACGCTAGTTGTTGCGCGGTCGGCTCTCCTGTCGCGAATACGTCCTCGACGCTGCTCTGCTCCAGAGCGAAATCCCTGCAGAGGTAAGCGAAGGCGGCGTGTCCCGTTACGATGATATGAGACGGAGCGGCTTTCATCTTCGGTGCATATTCGGCATAGAGCTTGTCCAGCTCGGCGATGAACGCGTCCGCGTTTTTCGCGTACGCATCGGCATGTGCGGGATCTGCCTTGCCGAACGCGTTTGCGATATTTCGGGTCTGGATCTGTGCGCCCTTCAGGCTGAGCCAGAGATGGGGATCTGTTCCGCCGTGCTCTTTCGCCTCTTCTCCTTCCAGCGCGATGGGAGTAGCGTCTTCGGAGGAATCAACGGCGATCAGTTTTTTGTTTTGGGCCGCGGCAATCGCCTGAGGCGCCCATTTCTCGAGACCAAACCCGTTGAAGACAAAGACATCAGCGGTACTCAGCGCTTCCATGTCCTGCGCCTTGGGCTCGAATTCATGCGGTTCCATGCCATCGGGAATGATGGTCGAAATCTCGGCATACTCACCGCCGACAGCTTGAGCCATTTCTTTCAGGGCGTTGAAAGTGACGGTCACTTTGAGTTTGCGCGCGCGTTCGGCGGGACCTTTTTCTGTTCGGGTGCACGAGGTAACGGCGAATGCGGCAAACAGCACGCATAGGCAAATTTTGCTTATTTTCATACTTTCTCCTTGTTTTGCAAGTCGTTTGCACTTGCAAATGATTTGCATTTGCATATAATACCTCCTGAAATGAAAAGTCAATAGCGTGAAGGAAGGTCTGTCTTGATTGAAACGAATGTTCTGTCTTTTAGATATGCACAAAGCACGCCACTTGTTCTGGATGCGGTCTCAATGCAGGTCCGGAAAGGTGACTATATTTCGGTGGTAGGGGAAAACGGATCCGGGAAAAGCACGTTGATACGGCTCTTTCTGGGCTTGTTGAAACCTTCTGCGGGAACGCTTACCAATAATGCCCGAAGGATCGGGTATGTCCCACAGAAAAAGGATTTCCTTGCTACACAGTTCCCCTTGACGGTGTACGAGATGCTCAGTTCATACCGCGCTCTTCTTGGACTTAAGGACAAGGGGGGCGTCATGGAGAATCTTGAGCGAGTGCAGATGGGTGAGTTTCGGAATGCGCTTATCGGAACGCTCTCGGGAGGACAGGCACAGAAGGTTTTTATTGCGAGAGCGTTGATCGGAACGCCCGATCTCCTTGTTTTAGACGAACCTTCGACCGGGGTCGACATGAAAAGTCAGAGGGAAATGTATTCCGTCATTCGAAACCTGAACCGCGAAAACGGAATTACTATCGTGTCCGTCGAACATAATCTTGACGCAGCGGTCATGAACTCGACGTTGATATTCCATCTCGCGGAAGGGCATGGCCATATGTGTAATCCCGATAAATACGTTTCCGAATTCCTTCGGGTACAACAGGAGGCGCTGAATGTTTAAGTATGCATTTATGCAAAATGCCTTTATCATTTCATTTTTCATCGCCATTCTCTGTCCGGCGATAGGAACCTTTCTGGTCGTGCGCAGATATTCCCTGATTGGCGATACCCTCTCGCACGCGTCACTCGCCGGCATAACGCTTGGCCTCCTGTCGGGCGGGAATCCCATCGTTGGCGCGTTTCTGTTCACGTCGTTCGCGGGCGCGCTCATCGAATTCCTCCGGACTTTCCTGAAGAAATATACCGACCTGATTCTCTCGATCGTGCTTTCGCTCAGCGTGGGAATCGCGATCACCATAATGAGCTCGGGAAAACTGCATACCAACGCCGAGGCCTATATGTTCGGAAGCATCCTTACGGTGACGCGCTCCGATCTCGTCACGGTAATCATACTCAGCGCCCTTTCGGTCATAACGCTCATCGTTTTCTATCATCAAATGCTGTACGTTTCCTTTGACGAGGAAACGGCCAAGATCGCGGGCGTCCGAGTCAAATTGCTGAACTATGTTTTTTCGATCCTGGTCGCCTCCGCGATTTCCGTTTCGATCAAGATAGTCGGGATGCTTGTTCTCAGCTCGATGATCGCATTGCCGGTCGCGACGGCGCTTCAGCTGGGAAAAGGTTTCCGGAAAACGCTTCTCTTCTCGGTCATGTTCAGCATCATCGATATCATGCTTGGCCTTTTCTTTTCCTGGTCCTTGAATGTCGCGCCGGGCGGATTTACCGCGCTTGTCTCCGTGGCCGTGTTGGTACTCGTAATTATCGGGAAGAAACTGTGGGGGCTTGCCTCCCCGCGGGCAGTGGAGGCGAAATGACCAGAAATCGTAAGGCAATGCTTGATCTGCTCCTGATCTCCGACGAGCCGCTAGCCGCCGCCGACGTATATGACAGAATGGGGGCGGGTATAGATCCGGCAACCGTCTACCGAACGTTGCATTATCTTGAGGAAAAGGGCTTTGCGGAGTCGTTCATACTTCATTGTGACTCTCATGGTACGAAGCGCTATTACACAGCCTCGGCTACGGTTGGGGATAGTGCGCATGCGCATCGCCACTGGTTTCATTGCGAGCGCTGTCATCGTTTTACCGATCTTGGAAACTGCAAGATGAACGCCCTGATAGGTAAATATGAACGCGATACCGGAATAGAAATCAAAACACATACGCTATATATGTCCGGAATTTGCGCGAAATGCCGCTAGTTCTGAGCGCGATATGAACAGTCGGGGCGGTTTCTCCGGGGAGTATCCGCATCTCGTTGCCCGGAATATCGGTTTTAGATATACGAACATACCTCAATGGATATTTCGCTCTATCGATATGGATGTGTTTCCCGGAGAAATTGTTGGCCTGAGCGGAACAAACTACCTTGCGAAAAATATTCTCCTGCGGGTCGTCTCGGGGAGAGAACGCCCGGCAGAAGGATTCGTGTATTGCGATGGACTACCCCTTTCGGTGAATGCACGGTCGCCGGTACAGTTGCTCTCGTTACGGGCTTCCAAGCGGATTGGGGCCATAGAATCTTTTTTACTACAGAGCCGCTATCTGCTTATCGATGAAGAGCCGGGGGGTTCCGAATGTCTGCATCAATCCTGCTTTTCAGCGGTCAGGAGTAGTATCTGCGAATCAAACGCGGGCCTTCTGATCTCAAGTCAGGATACGCGATTCCTTTCGGCAATATGTACCAGAATTGTAGACTTTGACCGGATCAATCAGCACGTACATGACAGATCGGGTTTGACCCGATTCATCCTGAGTTGAACGTATGTGATGAGGCAAAAATGAAAGCAACCGGGATCAGCTTTACGATGCAGGAACTAGGCTGGACGTATTGAGCTTTGGTTTCTTTTATCCATGGGCCATGCGAAACAGGCTCAGTATGAATGGCTCTGCCATATACATTGCGAAAAGAAGCAGAAACGAATAACCGAAAAGCTCGACGAGCGCTGATATTCGGCCAAGTTTTGCTTCATTGCTTTTGAGGGCGAGAAAGATGCCCGTGCGGCCGAACCAGGCAAGGTAGCCCGAGGCGATGATCGGGATGCTCATGCCGAGCGACATGGCGAACACGGCGAGAATTCCGATACCGGTGATTTCGAGCGTGAGGGAAAGCACCAGCACGAGGATTGCCCCCGGGCAGGGATAGATACCGGTAAGGAGAATCGTCCCGAGGCTCATCGCGTCGCTTTTCGCGTTGCCGGTACCGCGCAGAAGATCACTGATTGCCTGAAAAACGAGATACAGCGCGACCGCGATCAACAGGACATACGCGAATCCTTCCATGTAAATGGTAATATTGTCCGCTTTGCCGGAAATGGCGCCCGAGACTCCGCGCAAAATAAGCAGGAGGACGACGGCGGCCCCGGCATGCAGCAACGCAAGGAGAAATCCCGTTCCTGCCGGTTCCCACGCAGGGGCCTTGCGGGCCAGGTAGAGCGAAAAGATTACCGTTTTCCGGTGACCGGGCCCGAAGGCGTGAAGGATTCCGTATAAAAAGGCGACGGCGATGATCCCCCAGAATACCGATGGTGATCCGCTTTTTTTCCATGAATAAAAATAAGTGCCCAATGAATCGCGCAGGTTGGCCTGCTTTGTCACGAGGTTTTGGTCGGCGGCGCTTGTCCGCACGGGCGATGCCTGCGGGGCGGATGTACCGTCTGCGCCGGTTCCTGCGCCCATGAACGGATTCGCGGCGAGCGGCAGAGAAAACGAAATGCATGCGATGAAGAATGCGGCGAGCCGTCCGATACATTGCCGGCTACTGCGCATAGGTAATCCTGATCTCCCGCGGATAATACGTCTGGAGGCCTTTTTTCCAGGTGTAGTAAATCGTATTGTCGTCTATCGCGCCGAGCGGATTATAATAGACCGGATAGACCTTGTTTTCCACGATCTGATACGAAGGGCGCACAAGGCTCGCGTCAAAGGTCAGTTTTACGGGATTCGTATCGGGATATCTGATGTCGCAGAAAAAGGTGTAGTCGTATACCGAAAGGAAAATTTCACCGGGTTCGGCTTTCGAGAGATCAATGAAGAAACGATACCACATCTTTTCGTTCCGTATGCCTGCCGTGAATTTGCTTACCGACGGAGGATTCGTACGTTTTTTCCCTTGTCGGATAAAAGTGAAATAGTAATAGTTTTTGAGGTTGCTGAAAGCGCCGTTGTAGACTTGTTTGGTTTCATCGTCGCTGAATCGTCCATTTCCGTCGGCGTCATACGCTTTGATGATGTCCGCGCTGAAAAACTGGTCGAAGGTCCATTCAACCCAACAACCGGAGAGTGAAGCTTTGTCCCATACGAATTCTTCCGTGCTCGTCAGGAACATGTGCGGGTGGGCTGAAAGAATCGCGGGAATCATCGATAACGCAAGAATGAAAAAAAGCCGTATACGGATATTTGATTGATTCATGGGTAACACCTTCATAAGAAAAAAACAGTACTGATGAGCGAAAGTAACAAGGGGCGGCGAGATGCCACCCCCTTGACCCTTACGCCTTATTACTTTCTATGGATATAGTTTTCCGGATCATCGCGATGTAATCCTCTGCGTGTTGCGTCAGCCGGACTCAGAGTATGTCTGAGTCCGACTGTTCAAACGTCACTCATGCGAGCATTCGTGTCCGTCTTCTCCATGCCCGGCGCAGCCAAGGCCGGAGTCGGCAAGCGTTCCGTCGACAAAAGCCTGCACAGCTTTTTTCGCGTCGCCCGAGGCGCCTCTGATTACGGTAATTCCATGCGAGGTAAGAACGCGAACCGCGCCCCCGCCCATATTTCCCGCGACCATATGCGTGACGCCCGCTGCGGCAAGGTCAACCGCGACGCCCGACTTGCAACCGCATCCCTCGGGTGAGGGAATGTTTGCCTCGGGGATCAGGTCTTTTCCGTTTACGGTAAATACAAGGTATTCCTTGCAGTGTCCAAAATGTTCGTCGATCTGTCCATTGCGCGAAGGCGCTGCGATTTTCATACGCGTTTCTCCTTTTGGCATTATGCATACCTCTCCGCCTATGATGCGGATCACTTTTCCGTTTAGTATTGCGTCAGCGACCTTGCGGTGCGCCGATTCGATAATCCTCCCGAACGTCGGGCGGGATATTCCCATTCGACGCGCAGCCGCTTCCTGATAGAGTCCTTCAAGATCCGCGAGCCTGAGCGCTTCCGCTTCGTCGAAACCCAAAATCACTTCTTCCAGATTTCGTGCGGGGATTCCCGCCGGTTTCAATGTACGGGATGGAATTGCCGCACACAGGCGGCGCTCATTTACCGGACGCGGCATTTGATGCGCAAGATTCGCAGCAGGACTGGCTTCCGCAATCGCAGTCGTTACCGCTTGCGACGCCAATAACTTTTTTTATACCGTCAACATACTGTTTTTGTGGAACTGAACTCATCAAGTACTCCTAAATGAACATATGCTCATAATAAGACTTGTAGCGGTGGATGTCAATTCACTGTCTTTGTTCCCGGATTCTATAATTTGCAGTGATTTGGTCCATCAATTACACTTTGGGTATCCAGCGTCTCCGCTATTTCATAAGGAGTATCTGATGGCAGAATGTGAATGTCTTCCGAAGTGTCCCTTTTTCAACGATCGCATGGCCTCAAAACCCGCAACGGCCCAACTGATGAAAAATCAATATTGCCTTGGTGATAGTTCCGATTGCGCACGGCATCAGGTAAAAATGGCGGCGGGTTCCGACCTGGTTCCTGCAGATCTTTTTCCCGCCCAAGTTGATCGGGTACAGGGAATCCTTGGCGCAATCAAAGCGAACGGTGTATAAGTTCATTGCGCGTTTGATGGACTGAACTTACCCGATTTTGCCGATGGATATCGTACCACTCATATATCAGGCGCCGAGCGCGAGACTGAGCGCCATGACGGCCATGCCTCCGGCGAGACCTGCCATGGCAAGATGGTTCTCGCCGAATTCACGGGCGGATGGTAGCAGCTCATCGAGGGAAATGTAGATCATGATACCGGCCACGGCGGCAAGCACGATGCCGAAGGTTGGTCCACCGATAAGCGGTTGGAGAATAAGATATCCGATAATGGCTCCAACCGGCTCCGAAAGTCCTGACGCGAATGATAGCCAGAATGCTTTTTTGCGGGATCCCGTTGCGTAGTAGATGGGAACTGAAACGGCTATTCCTTCCGGGATATTGTGAATGGCGATCGCGAACGCGATGGTGACGCCCAGCGTTATGTCCTGCATGGATGCGAAGAAGGTCGCGATTCCTTCCGGGAAATTATGGAGGCCAATGACCAGTGCCGTGAGCATGCCGGTCCGGAGGAGTTTTGATTTGTGGCTTTTTGACCCCGGTGACGGGTATGGGCATGCTTGGGTATTCGTCGCTTCGTAAGCGGCGGCTTCGGTTTCGCGCGCCTCGTGGGGATTCACCTCGGAAGGAACGAAATGGTCGATGATCGCGATGATCGCCATCCCCCCGAAAAAACCGGCGATCGCGCCGAAATATCCCCACTGGAGTCCCCAGTGCAGCGAAAGTTGCTCTCTCGCATCGTTAAAAAGCTCTACGAGCGATACGAAGATCATAACCCCTGCCGAGAAACCGAGCGAAACGGAAAGAAAACGCGGAGTCGTGCGTTTGCACAAAAGGGCGATGAAGCTGCCAGCTCCTGTCGCAAGGCCTGCCATCAACGTCAAAAGTAGCGCGCGCATGAACGGTGAAATAATCATATTCGTATCATAACAGGATACCGCCGATAAATCAGCGCTTTTTCATGCGCGCAGAAGCAATCTCGGCGGCGGCTTCGACGAAGTGAGCGCAAGGACGCTTTGCGTAATATTCTGCATTGCGCACCGACGGTTCCGGTTTCGGAAGGCAACCCGCTTTAAGGAGGAGCTCCCTGCAGCAGGTAGTACCGAACTTTTCCGTAAATTCGTGGATGGACTCGCGCACATTCTTGTAGAGTTCCGTTTTCGCCTCATTGTCATGGGGCGGGTAATTTCCTTCAGCGATGCCCAATGCCCACACCATGCCGCACACGGCTCCGCACATCTCGCGCGTTCCCCCGATGCCGCCGCCAAAACCGGCCATCATCGTGAGAACGTCTTTAGGATCGAGCCCTGCGTCTTCCGCGAACGAGGCCGCAGTTGACTGGGCGCAGTTATAACCCTCGCAAAAATATTCGACCGCTTTTTCTCCATGTTTCATGCTTGTTTTCCTCTCGAGAAACCCTGTATACCTGAATGGCACGAAAAATACAATACCGAAGTTATTGTTGAAATTGATTGGCTCGGATGATGGAGTCGCCCGTTTTAACGAGCGTGTAAACCGTGCTTTGTGTTTTTATTTTCGCGCGTGCCGTTGTGGCGAGGAAGGTCACGCGCAGAGATGGTGCCAATCTCGCCTGACGGTTTCCGTCTTACACCTTGAGGCCCGCGAGTACCGTTTCGAGCATGCCGGTCGCGGTGAGATTACGGTCGACTTCCGAGCGTACCGAGGCAAACGAGTCCTCGAGCCGGTGAACCGCGTCGACCTGGGCGCGGGATGCTTCTGCGAGGTCCGAGAGGCGGTCGAGCGTCGCGGCGAGGCTTTGTTCCATGGCGCGCGTCCGCTCATCCTGTTCGTCCATTCGCGCGCGGATGGTTTCCGTTGCGCTGACCACGCGCTCGATGGCATTTTCAACTTCTTTCGTTCCCTGGCCCTGCTCGCGCATGGCTTCCTCAATTTCCTTCGAGATCGAAGCGGCCTGCGTTATGCCGTCCGCGAGCCGGGAAAATGATATTCCCGAAACCCCTGAGGTTTCGACTCCCCGTTTGACGCGCGCATTCATCGCTGCCATCAGGTCCTTGATCGACTTGGTCTCGCGCGTGGCGTTGGTCGCGAGCTTTCGCACCTCATCGGCGACAACGGCGAAACCGGCTCCCGAGGAACCTGCGTGCGCCGCTTCAATCGCCGCATTCATTGCGAGGAGATTCGTGTCTCCTGATATTTTCGAAAGCGATTGGAGTACCCGAAGCACTCCCGCTGACGCTTCTTCAATTTCCTTGATTGCAGCTCCCGTCTCGAGGACGGCCAGTGATCCTTCCTCTCCCTTTGCCGCGAGCTCTCCGGTGAGTTTTCCCGAGCGGCCGGTCATCGTTTCGACCGAACGGATGTTCGCTGACATTTCTTCCATTGCCGCGGCGGTTCCGTCGGCGAAGCGGCGCTGTTCTTCAACTGCCTGATCAACCGCGCTTGCCGCTGCCCGGAACGAGTCGAGTGCCTTCGTCAGTTCTCTGGACGATTCTGCCTCGGTTTCAAGCGATTCGGCCAGGCACGAAACTGCCTCGCAGGCGTCGGAGGAAAGGGTTTCCGCTCCCCGGAGTACCTGGTCTATTGATTGGGCTACCCCGCGGGTTTCGGCGGCAGCTGCGGTGATTCGCGCCGCCATATCGTGAAAGCGCGAAAGGAGTCGGTTGATGAGCTCGGCTTGTTCTCCGTATTCGTCCATCGATCGGAGCGTAAGCCGCTTTCGCAAGTCTCCTTCGCCGTCGAGTACGTCGCGCAGGCGTGATCGCATTGCCTTCATCTGGTCGCGAACTTCGAGCGCAGTCGTCACGTGGATGAGGCAGGCAATCGAGATCATGAAAAGCGCGTGAAGGAGGTACACGATAGTTTCGGTCCTTTCTTCGGCTTCCCGGTTCTCCCAGGGAAGCGGGACTGTTTGGGAATCATAGCCGGGCCGCGCGAGCACACCCGTGATTACCTCGGGAATTTTTTTGCGGAACGTCGCGGCGGCGTCTCCTTCAGAAAGCGTTCCGGCTTGCTGTTCGGCGAGCGTCCCGAATGCGAGGTCTTTGTAGCTCGTCAGCATGTGCGAGTTGAATTCAACGAAGGTAAGGGTGTAAATGACGAGGGTGACGCCGACGAGTATGTGGCGCGTGGTTCTGCTCGTTTCCCGCCTTCGGTTTCCGATTTCACGAAGATCGAGCCGGTCGCGGAGCTCGCCGAAGGCGATGTTTGCGAGCGACGACTGGGATGCGGCGTACACGCAGGCTCCCGCAATATTCGATACGAGAATGAGAATCCGGTATGGAGTCAGAAGTCCCGCCGGTCCGTCTTCGATGAGAACCAGGATGACGAAGCCAAGCACGAAGCCGATCATGTTGAGCGCATAAAGGATGCCGGAAAACCCGAGAATTCTCAGGCGCGTTTTTTCTACCGTTTCCGGGTCGAGCCTTTCGCCTGCGCGCATGCGTTCAAGGGTTTTTTCGAGTGGCCGGGCAAACAGATACAGGAGCCCCCCGCAAATCACCATTGGCGGGAGCACGTACATCACGATGAAGTTTCGCACGTAGCCGGGAAGGTCTGCGAACGTCGTCAAGCCGAGGATGGCATTATCGCGGAAGTAGGCAAGTACTTGCATGACGATGTAGATCGCGAGGATCATTAAAATTGATATGAGTGTTACTTTGAGGGCAAGACGCGATTTTTTCATGGCGTTTCCTTAAAAATTGCGCCGACGATGTGCGGCTAAGTATACGTCCAGTATAGCATATTTTTTTAACGCCGGGTGAAACGAATCCCTGAAGTTGGTTTTACGGGGTATAATACGGGAAAAGAAAAGCCAAGAATTGCCAAGGAGACATCATGGAAATCCCTCAAATAGAAGAAATAATCGCACAGGATATAGAGTCCCTCAGAAAGTGCCCGCTGAAGCTCGACTGCGCTTCCTGCGAGCGTGAAACGTGCGTGAAAGTAGTGTCCGTCGCGGATTTCCCGACCGTCTATGGCCGGTTTCGCATTATCGGCTTCGTCAATAACAAGGACCGCAAGGACCATATTGTCGTTCTTAAGGGCGATGTCGGCTCCGGAGAGGGCGTTCTTACCCGCGTCCACTCCGCCTGTCTGACCGGGGATTCGCTCGGGAGCCTCCGCTGCGATTGCGGGCCCCAGCTTCATCTTGCGCTTGAGCTCATCGAGCGGGAAGGGCGCGGCATATTGCTGTACCATCAGGAAGAGGGGCGGGGCATCGGGCTCGTGAACAAGATCCGCGCCTATGCCCTCCAGGACGCGGGGTTCGACACGATCGACGCGAATGTCGCCCTCGGTTTTGCGGCCGACGAGCGGAATTACCGGGTACCCGCGGAGATGCTCAAAAAACTCGGCGTGTCGAGCGTTCGCCTCATGACCAATAATCCGGAAAAGGTCGAGGAGATGGAAAAAAACGGGATCGCGGTCGTCGAGCGGGTAAACCACGAACTTCCGGTTCACGAAGGGGACCGGAAATATCTCGAGACGAAAAAAGAGCGCTTCGGGCATCTTCTCTCGCTCGATCACGAATAATCAATAAGCCAGACTGCTAGTCGTCTTTTTTTTTCGGGCCTGTTCGCGTGATGAGCACCTTGTCGATGCGGTGCGCGTCGATGTCGACTACTTCGATTAAGTGGCCGAGAACTTCGAGGCGGTCGCCGATTTCGGGAATCTTGTTCATCTGGCTCAGGATGTAGCCCGCGACGGTCGAGTAGTCGATCGTCTCGAAGTCGACGGTAAAGCCTTCGATAATCTCGGTGAGTCGCTCGACCGGCGTGTCGCCGCTGACGAGAACCGATTCGTCTTCGCGCACGAACACGTCGGGCTCGTATGTCTCGCCTTCCTCCGGGATTTCCCCGAGGATGTTCTCCACGATATCGTAGAGCGTGATGATCCCCTCGAATCCGCCGTACTCGTCGATGACAAAGCAGAAATAATCCTGCTTTCGTTTGAGGAGGTTGAACACGCTTTGCGCGTCGGTGGTTTCGGTGACGATCTCGGGCTTGACGATGAGCGCCCTGATGTTCGGCTCCGTTTCCGTGTCAAGCGCGAGGAGAAAGTCGCGGACGAGGAGATAGCCGACGATGTTGTCGAGGCCGGCTTCGCAGCAGATAACCTTGCTGTGTCTCGTTGCCTTGATTTTCGCGAGGAGGACGGGGAACGGATCGGTGATGTCTATCCACTCGATTTCCGTTCGGTGGGTCATCAGGTGCTTCGCGCGCTTGTCGGAAAAGTAAAAGAGGTTTTCGTGAATCGACTTTTGCTCTTCCTCGATGACGCCCTCGGTCGAGGCGGTCTTGATAAGGTGACGGAGCTCTTCCTCGGTTACTGCGTCGGCCTTTTTTTCGATTCCGATGATTGCGTTGATGACGTTGGTCGAGCCCGAAAGGAGCTTTACGACGGGGAAGAAGGCCGTGCTGAATGCATAGATTATCGGTGCCACCGCGCAGGCGGTTTTTTCAGGATCGCTCAGGGCGAATGTTTTCGGCACGAGCTCGCCGAACACGATTGATACGTAGGTGATGGCGAGGACGGTGAGGGTAAGCGCGATCTCGTAGGCATAGGGCGCGGCGGCGGGGGACTGTTCGAAGAAGGGATAGATGCCGTTCGCGATGCTCGTTCCGCCGTAAACGCCGGTGACGATTCCGATGAGGGTTATTCCGACCTGTATCGCCGAAAGGAAGTTTTCAGACTTTTCCCGGAGCTTGAGCGCGGTTTTTGCGCCGCCTTTCCGGTCGAGCGCCATTTTTTCGAGTTTTCCGGTTTTACTCGAGACCAGCGCGATTTCAGACATGGAGAAAAAGCCGTTCAGCAGAATCAGGAATAGCAGTATCACGATTTCCATGAGGTGAGTATACCAGAAAAAGACGGACGCCGACAGGTGCCCTGCGCCCAATAATCGCTATTTCACGATCTCGTACGGCCAGCTCATGATACCGCCGAGATCGTATACCTTCAGGTAGCCGAGTTCCCCGAGTCTTTCTGCCGCTATCGCGCTTCTTCTTCCGGAACGGCAGTACACGACCACCGCGGTTTCTTTTGACGGTATCGCCTTTGCCGCTGATTCCCGGTTGATCGCATCATACGGAAGGAGTATCGCTTTCGGGATGTGGCCGCCTGCGTATTCGTCAGCATTGCGCACGTCGAGGAGCACGGCGCCGATATTTTCGGCGAGGAGGTTTTTTGCGTTTTCGGGGTTGATAATACCCGGTGCGTTGCGTGACTCTCCGGTTACCGTAAAGGTTGCAAGGGTCGCGAGTGTGATTGCGAGAAATCCGTTTTTCATGACTGTCAATCTCCTTGTGACTCTAAGTATACAGCTCCCTGCCGCACCGTTTCCGTGATCTGGTCACGGAGCATTTCTGCGGCTCGCTGTCTGCGCTACGCTCACTTAGAGCAGTTTTTTCAATCCCGGCCGGTCGAGTACCCGGATCTCTCCGCGCCCGAGGTCAACGAGGCCCTGGGCGACGAAGGTCTTGAGCATGCGGGATACGACTTCGCGGGCGCTTCCGACGTATTTCGCGATCTCGTCGTGTGTTGCCTTGATTGAACCGTCCTCGGTTTTCGCGGACTCGTCGAGAAGAAAAATCGCGAGCCGTTTGTCAAAGCGCATGAAGAGCACCTGCTCGACCGCCCACATCACGTCGGAAAAACGCTCGATCGCATTGCGATACGAAAAGTTTTCGACCCAGACATTTCGCGCCATGATCTCGCTGAACGCCCGCATGCCAAGCCTGAAAACTGACGTGTCGACCGTCGCGTCGATCGAGACATCGAAGGTTATGCTGTTGAGGATGCACGACGCCGAAAGGACGCAGAGCTCTCCCGGTCCGATCCGGAAAAGCGTGACCTCCCTCCCGTCTTCCGACTCGATAAAAACGCGAAGCTCCCCGGTGCGAACCAAAAGGACGCCGAGACATTCCGCGTCGCGGCTTCTGAGCCGCTCGCCTTTTTTGAACGCGAGTCTCGCAATGGATCGCTCAAGGTCATCGCAGTCAACGGGTTCGAGCTTACCGTAAAATTCGAGGTGGGATCTGACCCATGAGAGTTCCCCTTCGCCGAGCATAAAAAACACTCCTTCCGGCATCAGCCGGTCTTTATCAGACTTGTCAGCCTTTTTTTTAAGTCTTGACTCGCCGCCCCGTAGTCACCTAGAGTTGCGGGCATGAACCTAATCGCAATCGCGGCCGGTGGTGCCGTGGGCGCCATCGCGCGCTACTTCGCGTCGCTTTCGGTCAATCTCAACGTGAACCATCCTCTTCCGTTCGGAACCCTCGCGGTCAACGCGTCGGGCTCTCTCCTGATCGGTTTTCTCTTCGTGCTCTTCGACCGCACCGGTGCATCGCAAGCCACAAGGCTTCTCTGGATAACCGGATTTCTCGGCGCATACACGACGTTCTCTTCGTATTCGCTTGAGACCGTGCGTCTGGTCATGGAAGGAAAGCCGTACCTCGCCCTCGCGAACTTCGCGCTCAACAATGCCGTGTGCCTCGCGTGCACGGTATTGGGCGTCGCGTTGGGCAGACTCGCATTCGGTCACGCATAACCGTCAGTAGCCGGTGCCCTGTCGCCACTCACTAGTAGCCGAGCCGCTCGCCGACGATGATCACCGTGAAGTCCGAAAGCCGCGGCTTTTGGCGGAGCACCGAATAAATCTTGCAGATGCGACCTTCTCCCTTGCAGTCCACGCAGGTTCCCGCCTTGACGCACGGGTTGCCGGTATCGAGCCGCTTGTTGTTCATCGGGGAAGCGACCAGCTCGCAATGAGCGCGCGCTTCGGCGATGTCGCGGACGATCTTGTTGAATCCGGCGACGACGACGGTTTTTTTCGGTCCGAAGGTAAGAGCGGCCACGCGGTTGCCGTTTCCGTCAATATTGAATAGCTGCCCGTCGAGGGTGATCGCGTTCGAGCTCGAGAGCATGAGGTCGGCCGTGAGCTGCGCGCGCATCACGTTCATCTTTTCCTCGGAGGTGAGTCCTTTCGCGGAATGGTTGAGGAGCTTCGCGCCGAGTTTTTCTGCCCGCTCGTGAATGCGGAGCGCGGCGAGCGTTATCGATCCCCCCGTGGCGACCGTCATGCCGGGCTTGATCATCGCCTCGATGAGCGCGGCTGCCTTTTCGCCCGAGTCGACGTACTTCGCGTCGAATCCGTTTTTCTTGAGCGCGGCGCATGCCGCTTCCCCCAACGTCTGCCGGTGCCAGGCCTCTGTCGCCGACACGTATTCGCCTTCTGCCATTATTCCTCGTCCTCCGATACGAACAGTATAGCGCGGTATGCGTAAAAAGGCTCACCTGATCGGTGGCGTTTTTTCCTCAAGTCCGTGTACAATGGGGGATCGGGAGGATTGGCGTGAAACGGATACTTACCGTGGGTTTGAGTCCCACGATTCAGAAAACCATTCTATTTCGGGAGCTCGCGCTCGACGCGGTAAACCGTTCGACCGGCTACCGGCTCGACGCGTCGGGAAAGGCCGTGAATGCCGCGCGCGTTCTCCATCAGACCGAACCGGGCTCGGTAGTCGCCCTGTGTCCCCTTGGAATCGAGAACTCTTCGCTTTTTCTCGCCCTCGCTTCGCGCGACGGTCTTGCGATCGAGAGCGTCGAGATTCCGGGCCGCGTCCGGTATTGCTATACGCTCGTCGAGCCGGGAATCGCCCGCGCGACGGAACTCGTCGTCGGTGAGGAAAATGAGGCTGCTGACTGGGAAGGAATCGCGGACGGGCTCGTCGCAAGGATCGCGGGGATGGTCAAGAGCTTTGACGCCCTCCTTTTTGCGGGGAGCCGTCCCGCCTCGTGGCCCGAAGGACTTCCCGCGCGTATCCTCTCGCTCGCGCGAGACGCGGGCTGTCAGACGATGGCGGACTTTCACGGCCCCGATCTTTTGCTCGCGCTCGATCGCCGATCGTGCGACGTCGTCAAGATAAACGAGGAAGAGTTTTGCGGAACGTTCGGCTATGCCTTTCCGCTCGGAGAAGCCGAGCTTGCGTCACGGATCGAGGAGAAAAGCGCCGAGTGCGGTTGCGCGATTGTCGTAACCCGCGGGGCGAAGGATACCCTCGCGTCTTCGCGCTCTACGGGATATCGCGGTTCGGTGCAACCGGTTCGCGCGGTAAACCCGATCGGATGCGGCGACGCTTTTTCCGCGGGTTTCTTTCAGGTATGGATACAAGGCGCCGGAATGGACGAAGCCATTTCGCGCGGCGCCTGGTGCGCGACGCGAAATGCGCTCAGTTTCCGTCCGGGCTCGGTTCTGGATCCCGCCGAGGCGGGCGAGGGTATTACAGGCGCCTGACGTTCTTTTTGATTTTGCGGGCGAGCCACTCGCGCTCGCCGGGAACGTTGTCCGCGAGCCGCGCGGCGGCGATGGCAGGCCACCATACAAAAAGGTCTTTTCGTTTTACGCCGGTGATCCGCAAGTATTCGCCGAGGTACGCTTCGGCGACGAGCTTTTTAAAAAGGGTGAATGCCGGTTTTTTCCAGAAAGGGATCGGGATCGGGAGATAGGGCGAGATGATCATCAGGTAGCTCCGAAGCGCGTCTCCCTCTCCCTCGCCCGAGTACGCGTTCATCCAGTCGATTGCGACGTAGTTTCCGTCAGACACGATGACGTTGCCCGCATGAAGGTCCCCGTGGCAGACCGCGCCGCCTTGAGGCCTCGAGGCGAGCCATGCGAGAATTTTTTCGCGCGTGTCGTCGATTCCCTCCGCGCGTCCGATGAGGTAGGAGATGCGGTCTTTTTGTCCGGGAAGTCCGCCCGTGCGGACCGAGTTGATCGCTCCGTGCAGCGCGGCAAGTTTTTTCGCGATGGCTACGGCTTCCGGAATATTGCTTCCCAGCAGCGAAAACAGAAGCAGCGGTCCGGGAACAAAGTCGTAGACAATACCGTCCCGTCCGTCGATCGAAACGATTCCTCGATATGCCGCCGCCGGGATGTCAGTCTTTCCGATAGCCTCCGCGATAGAGGCTTCGTAGCGAACCGATTCGGCTCCATAGGCTTTCTTGAAGAGCTTCAGTATCGTCGCGTCGGAATAGCGGTACACGTCCGCGGTCGCCCCTTCGCCGATAAGCTGCATGTCTTTGATTGCTACTCCCATTTGAATAACACCGTTGATATTGCGAGAAACGCGACGCTCATCGCGGCAAGAATCGCCATCTCGGGCCAGACTGCCGCAATTCCCGCGCCGTCGAGCATAACCGCGCGCGAGGCGTCGAGGAAGTGGGTGAGGGGAAATACTTTCGCCGCGTTCCGGAGAGCGGCGGGGCTTCCTTCGATCGAGAAAAATACTCCGGAGAAAAGCATCATCGGGAAGGTTACGAGGTTGATGACGCCCGAGGCGAGTTCTTCGCTTTTGAATCGGGCGGCGAAAAGGAGGCCGAGCGAAATCATGCTGAGGATGCCGAGCGCGAGAAGGCTCACGAGGAGCGCGTAGCTTCCGACCATCCTGAAATGGAGGAACGCGTTTGTGCCGGCAAATACGACGAGCGACGTTACGAACGCGATGAGGAAGCGGGAAACCGCCTGGGCGGTGAGGAAGTTGAGCGCGCCGACGGGAGTCGCCTTGAGCCTTTTGAGCACGCCGTTTTTGCGGTAGCGCACGAGTACGAAGCCGACGCCGAAGAGGCACGAGAACATCATGTTCATGCCGATGACGCCGGGAACGAGCCAGTCCACGTAGCGGATCGAGTCGCCGGAGACTGTTTTTGCGGTAAAGACCGCCGCCTTGTTCGCCGTACTGCCGGCGCGGGACGACTCGCCTGCAAGGAGACGCGCGAGCACGGAGCTTCCGGGTGAACGGTCGTTGAAGTAATAGGCCTTGCTGTCGAAGTCGATGACCATGTCGAGCTGATGCTTGCGAAGCCGGTCGAGGGCGACGGAAATCCCGTCTTCGGTTTGTGCTTGCCCACCAGTCGCCTTTTGCCCGTACTCGATGAGCTTGAGCTCGTTGATTGCGAGAAACGCGCGCATCGCGCGCGCGTCATCGGTTTCGCCTGCACTCGCGGTTTCAAAACGCGCGCGGTCTCCGACAATGCCTACTTTAAAGAGTGTTCCGCCGTCGCCTGAAAACGCGAACGAAAAACCCGCGACCATCAGGATCGGGAACAGAAGGTTCCAGAAAAAGGTTCCACGGTCACGGACGAATTCCATGGTCCGTGCCTTGAGCACCGCGATAAATTTTCTCATCTTTTTTTCTCCTACATGCCTGTCGCGGCACGGCCTTTTCGCGCCGTTATGTCCGCAGCGATGAGCCGGTCAGTTTGATAAAGAGATCCTCGAGATCCGGTTTGTGAATGGAAAGACCGTCGAGGTTCAGGTTCGCCTCGAGGAGGCTTTTCATCGTCGCGTCGAGGGCGACGCTGTCAATTTCCCATGAATCGACTGTGCGCCGCGCGCCGAGCGACGAGAGAATTTCCGCCGTCTTGCCGTTTCCTTCCTGCAAAGGAAGGCAGATGAGCTGGCCGGTAAAATGCGCCTTGAGGAGATTGTCCGGGGTATCGATCTCGAGAATTTTTCCCTGATCGACGATGGCTATCCGGTCGCACAGTGCCTGGGCTTCGTCCATGTAATGCGTGGTAAGAAGTATCGTGGTGTTTTCCTTCTTGACGCCTTCGATGAGTTCCCAGAAATTGCGCCGCGCCTGTGGATCGAGGCCGGTTGTCGGCTCGTCGAGAAAAAGCATTTCGGGGCGCGGGATGAGCGCGATCGCGAGCAGCATTCGCTGTCGCTGGCCTCCGGAAAGCTTGCGGTTGTCGCGGGTCAGTATGTCCGAGAGGGAGCACAGCTCCACTACTTCGTCGATACTCCGCGGCTCGGGGTAAAAGGCGCGAAAGAGCTCGAGCGTTTCCTTGACGGTGATAAACTCCGGCAGGGCGGTATTCTGGAACTGGATACCGACTTTTTCCCGGAATCGGTGCCCGATGGGTTTTCCGCGGAAAAGAGCGCTTCCCGCATCGGGGGCAAGTATTCCTTCCATCATCTCGATCGTCGTCGTCTTTCCGGCGCCGTTCGGGCCGAGGAGGCCGAAGCAACTCCCTTCGGTAATGGAAAACGAGATGCCCCTGACGGCTTCCACTTTGCCGTATGATTTCTTGAGGTCGCGAACCTCGATGATTGGCGTTTTATCCATAGATCTAAAATAGGCAGAAATGGCCGAAATTACAAGAAAAAAGACCGGTTGCACACGTAAGCATTAAAAAGGTGTCGTATAATATACTTAACGATGGAAAATCAAAACAAAGACGGCAAAATCCAGAATCTTGATACACCGGAGTTACCTGGAGCTCCAAGTCATTTTCCCTCAAAAGATTCCGTGTCGATCCCGATCAAGGTGTCATTCCGAATCGCTTTGCTCTATCTCATTTTCGGATCGCTTTGGATCCTTCTTTCAGACTTGGTTGCGGAATTTTTGCTGAAGGATCCCTCTCTCCTTACCATGGTCAGCATGATCAAGGGCTGGGTTTTCGTCAGCGTGACCGCCTGTCTTATCGCGGTACTCGTTCACGGGTCGCTCGTGCGGATCATGGAATATGACCGGCATTTCATGGACAGCTGCGAATCGCTCAGGACGGCGAACCGCGAGCTCATGAAGTACCGCAAGAGTCTTGACGGCCTCGTTCGCGAGCGTACGTTCAAACTCGAGGCGGCGACGGCAAATGCGCATAGCGCGAGCCGGGCGAAAAGCGATTTTCTTGCGCACATGAGCCACGAGATCAGGACGCCGCTCAACGCGATCGTCGGGCTCACGCACCTTATGGGGCAAACCGAGCTTTCCCCCAAACAGTCCAAGTATTGCGCGATGATGCGGAACTCCTCGATGCAGCTCCTCGGGATCATCAACGACATTCTCGATTTTTCCAAGATCGAGGCGGGAAAGCTCGAGCTCTGCGAAAAGCCCTATTCGGTCAGGGCCCTGATAACTCGGGTAGAAAGCATCCTGTTTCCGCTCATCGAGGGCAAGGGGCTCAAACTCGAAATACATATCGATGACGATTTTCCTGATCGGCTCGTCGGCGATGAGCTCAGGCTCGGTCAGATCCTTCTCAACCTTTCGATGAACGCGGTCAAGTTTACGAAAAGCGGTTTTATCAGAATCGCCGTATCCCGCGAGGATGCCCAAGAAGGGATGAAGCTCAGGTTTCGCGTCATTGACTCGGGCATCGGCATTTCCGAGGCTCAGACAAAAAAACTCTTCAAGGCGTTTGCTCAGGCGGATTCATCGACGACGAAGGAATATGGCGGTACCGGGCTCGGACTCGCGATCAGCAAGGCGCTCGTCGAGGCGATGGGTGGCACGATAGAGCTCAAGAGCAAGGTCGGTGTTGGCACCGAATTTTCTTTTGATATCCTGCAGTTTCCCGAGGCGGAAGCCGAGGTTGCCCATGTTGCGAAATTGCCGGACGCCGTACGGTCGGCCGCTGAACAGCCGGCCGCCGAATCGTCGGTTACGACTTCCGGTGCGCGGGATGATCAGATACGGGACCGGACCGTGCTCATCGTTGACGACAACGAGATCAATCTTATGATACTTGAAGAGTGCCTCAGGGATTCAGGGCTCGTGATTACCTCTGCAAGCGGAGGACTCGAGACGATCGAGAAGACGTTGAATGAACGGTTTGACATCGTGCTGCTTGACCTGCACATGCCGGATGTCGATGGCATTGCCGTCGCTCGCTCGATCCGTGCGCGGAAAGACAGCTTTCAGCCCGTCATCATCGCGCTTACGGCGGACGCCGATAGCGCAGTGCGGGACTGCGTTCTCGGCGCCGGAATGAACGACTTTATCACCAAGCCCATCGATCACGACAATCTGCTCGTGTGCCTCGCATACTGGCTCGAGCGCGTCCCGGAGACGGGCGCGCTTCCACCAGGCGAGGCATGATCCTTATTTGACTGCGATGAGATAGTCGAAGCTCACCGCGTAATTTTCTTTCGAGAAGTCCCAGGTGGGTTCGGTTGCTGATTTTGCGGGAAGGTTCCACTGGACTTCGACGCCGTTATAGCCGTACATGCTTTCCGATTGCATGTGAATGAGGAAGCACTTCTTTCCATCTTTGTCGACGACCGTTCCGTTTCCGTCGAGCGGTTTGCCCATCGAAAAGAACACGCCAGCAGGATCGCCGTTTTCAAAGTCGAGCGTCATGATCGGTTTCCCGCTCGGGTCAGTGACCGTAACGTTGTCGATGTAAATCACGACTTCTTCGGCTGTTTTTTTCGTATTGGACTTGATGCGGATTACGTTGATATTCTTGAAGCTTCCGCCCATGCCGTCATAGGTGACGGTTTTTTTGGTGACGCCGGTAGCATAATTGCACCATGCGTTCGCCTCATACTTGAGTTCGAGCGTGTCGTATCCCTTCAGGTAAATGCACTGGTAGGTGGGCGTATAGAACGCGCCTTGAACCATGAGGGGCTGGGTTCCCGCAAGAACTCCCGCCGGAGCGGCCGTAACCGTGGCTTTTTCTTTTTTTTCCGCGAACGCGCCGGCGCTCACGACAAGGGCTGCAATCGCGATCATGCAAATCTTCTTCATCATCATCTTCTCTCCTCTTCGCTTCGAAATATTTCTTCCGGGTTTTCCAAACAACCCGTGAAAATCCGCTTACCTGTTTTCCTTGAAATCGACGACAGCCCAATACGCTTTTTTCTTCGATCCGTCCTCTGCGAAAAGGAGCGGCCAATTTTTGCGGGTGCGCCCTTCGTGCCAAACTCCGAGCCAAAAATGGTCGAGCCAGGTGTGATCGTCAGCGACGCCCCAAAAGGTTACGCCGGTTATCTTCCCCGAGTTTTTGCGGAAGCACGCGAATATTTCCGCGTACCGTTTGGCGAGCGCGTCCTCTACCTGAGCGTAGGGAATGCCCTTTTCTGAAGGTGCGTTTCCGTAACAGTCGATGTCGAGCTCGGTAATCTGTACCTCGAGTCCGAGGGCCGCAAACGCGTCGATCGTTGCCTGAATCTCGGATACCGGCGGCCATGAGAGATTCCAGTGTCCCTGAATGCCGACGCCGGTAAGACCGTGGTCCTTGAGCTTGAGCGTCTTGATCATCTCGATCGCCCTTGCGCGCTTTGAGGCGCCGCAAAGACCGTAGTCGTTGTAGAAAAGCTTCGCGTCGGGGGAAGTCTCGCGGGCAAAGTCGAAGGCGTCCTGGATATAGGAGGCGTTGCCGTATGCGGCGAACCACGGGGAGTTTTCGCGGTAAATCGACGGCCATTTACCTGCGTCCCAATCGTCTTTCACCGCTTCGTTTACCACGTCCCAGCAATACACGTCATTCCGGTAGCGACCGACGACTGCTCCGATATACGTCTTGAGTCGGTCGCGGGTTTTCGCTCTTTTATCGTCAGCCGGGCCGGTCGCGGAAAACATCCACGGAGCGCTCTGGTTGTGCCACACGAGGGTGTGCCCCCGCATGAGCATGCCGTGCTCTTTTGCGTACGCGACTATCCGGTCAGGATTCGTCCAGGCAAAGCTTCCTTCCGCCGGTTCAATCTCGCCCGGCTTCATGCAGTTTTCGGCGACGAGCGAGGAAAACTCGGCAAGCAATTCAGGGGGATACCGCGTAAGTGAGTCGAAGCCGTTTTTTTCGGTTGCTATGGCGGCTCCTATGGGAAAGTACTCTTTATAGGCCGCTTGAAGCGTCGTGGTCTCCGCCGAGGCGGCGAAGACGGTTGCTCCGAGCGCGATGCTGCAGATGATCCGGAAAAGTTTGCGTAAGTCCTGCATGTCCTCAGTCTCCATTGGCTGCATTATAAACCATTCTGTTCCGTTCTGCCACTTTTTTATTGATGTTTACAGTCAGATGAGCTATAAAAGGTGAGTGCGAGGATATCCTGTGAAATTAACACCTGAAGAACTGGGCCGAATAAATGATGCTGGCGGAAAGCCGAAATTCCTTCAGATCGCAGACCGAATACGGGAGCTTATCGACAGCGGGCGCCTCGCGCTCGGGGATCGCCTTCCGTCGGTAAACGAGATCATTGCGCATTTCCAGGTTTCCCGCGACACGGCGGTAAAGGCCTATCAGGAACTCAAGGATCGGGGAATCATCGAGGCGACGCCGAATAAAGCGTGCTTCGTCAGCAATGTCCTCCTTCGTGACGACCTCAAGCGCATCCTCTTTCTTTCCGACTCGTTCACTCCGTATAAGGAAAAAATTTACTTCGGCCTTATCGACACGCTCAAGGGCGATTACTATGTCGATCTTTTTACCCACGGCGACAGCTTCGAGATCATGAAAAGCGTCTACGAGAAATACAAGGCGATGCGGAATTGCGCTGCCCTGCTTGTCGTTCCCACCGCGGCGCAGAGTCAGGAAGAGGAGTTCTTCAAGTTCGTGAATCCGGGAAATCTTTTTTTCCTTGACCGTCGGATAGCGAGCCTGAAGCATCCGGCGTCCTGGCAGGACTTCCGGAACGGATTTTATCGCGCGCTCATCGCCGAAATGCCGACGCTCGCAAAGTACCGCAGGCTCGTCTTCCTCACGAAGTTTTACACGAACCCTATCATCGAAGAAATGAAGGAAGGACTTTCCCGCTTTGCCGATTCCGCGAACATGACCTTCGAGCATCGGCACACGATGTTTTCCGACCGCGACATTCACGGCAAGATCGCCCCCGTTGCGGGCGACCTCCTGATCGTGCTCGACGATCATCTGTTGGCCGCGACGCTCGACGCATGCAACGAGCGCTCACTCGCGCTTGGAAAAGATATCGGCATCGCGATTGTCAATGACGGACATCTCTATGATCGGTTGCCGGTACCCATAAGCGTGCTCACCGCGGATTTTTACGCGATGGGCGTCGAAGCCGCAAAATTCATCATGACGGGCGAGGCTCCCGAAGCGCCCGTCGCCACGCGCCTGATCGTGCGCGCGTCGCTGTAGTTCGCGCTGCCAGAACGTCGCACGGTTTTCGTTAGAACGCCGCATGGCTTTCGTTAGAACGCCGTACTGCTAGAACGCCGCGCCGATCCCGAACAGATGATAGCTGCTCGTTCCGCTCGTTTCGTCCATAAGCTTGTATTGCCAGGAGGCGACGAGATGCAAGGGAAGGTACGCGTTGACCTGTGCGGTCAGCGTGTCGAGCCGCTCTCCTTCGCACTCCCGCGCGAGGTATTTACCGGTCAATTCAAATGCATGGAAAACACGCATGGTGAGGTTTACTCCCCAAACCGGATACGCATTGTCGTCGGAGATATCGATCGTCATCGGCGGAGTCATGGCAGGCGGTCCCGCGGGATCGAGCGTGAGTTTGCCGTCGACCTTCTCCACGGCGGCGCCCGCGTAGGGAAAGAGGGAAACGGACAGGTTCGGCGACAGCTTTCCCGTAAAGCGGAATCCCGCCCGGGCGATTGCGACGGTAATGTCGTTTTCCATCGCAAAGTCGTCGAGTCCCGCGATGGAGGCTCCCGCATCCATGTCGAGGCTTATCCGTTCGGCGTCGAGTCCCGCGACGAAGCACCCAAGTGCGTTTCCGAGGAAATACCCGTCGGCGTTCAGGTGAAGCCCCGCGACCCGCGTGTCGTTCACGTCAGGCACGTAATACGCGAAGGCATTTGCCTGAAACTTGCCGTGCTCAATCCATTGAGCGTATGCGCCGAGCATGGTTCCCGAGCCGGAGAGCTTTATTCCGTACGCGTCATCCGCGTATTCATTTGAGTAAATACCGGCGTTGACTGTCGCGATCCTGACGCGCTTTGAATAATCGGTTTCCGCCGGAAGCGTGGCAATGGCAATAAAAAAAAGGGCGGCGGCGAGCGGGAAACGAATGCGATATGCGATCATGGTTACCTCTTATTGGATACTTGCAGAGCGTACCCTGAAAAGCGCGTGGCGTCAAATGTTCGGTTACCCGGTATTGTTTCGCTTGAGTGAACGCCGGTATACTGCTTTTCATGCGGCAGAATAACGTGCTTCTTTCGTTCCTTCCCGGCTTTGCGCCGATCCTGGTATATATTGCAGTTGATTCCCTTTTTGGCGAGACGGCGGGTCTTGCGGCGGGCGTTGCCCTTGGCCTCGGGGAGTTCATTTTCATTCTCGCACGCGAGCGTCGCGTCGACGCCTTTTCCCTTGCCGACACCGTGCTCCTCGTCGCGATGGGCGCTCTTTCCTGGGCACTTTCCAATCCCGTGTATTTCAGGCTCAAACCCGCAGTCTCAGGGTTCGTCCTCGCGCTCATGATGATTGTGGGCGTTCTCGGCCCACACCGGTTTTTCCTCCCCTATCTGGAGCGAAAGTCCGGCCTGGGAGAACTCCCCAGAGCAGCCGTCAAGCGAATGACGGCGATGGTCGCAGGTTTCGGGTTTCTCGTTCTTGCGCATTCGGCGCTTACCGCAGCCGCCGCCCTGTGGTGGTCGGCGGCTGTCTGGAATTTCATTGCGGGTGCGCTTTTCTGGATTCTTTCTTTCATATACATACTTGCCTGGACAATACCCTCGTTGGTTATGCGGTTTCGCGCAGGCCGTGCTCGGCAAGCCGGCATGGGCAGCACTGCCGGCACGGGCAGAACTGCGGGCACGGACAGAACAGCCGATGCGGTCGAAGGCTCAGGCGAGATCCTTCCGGTGGTTGACCCTGAAGGCCGGGTTGTCGGAAAGGCGCCGCGTCCGCTTTGCCATGCCGGAGGCGCGAAGCCACTGCATCCGGTCGTGAGGCTCTGGCTCACCGACGGCTCGGGAAATTTCTGGATGCAAAAGCGGTCCCGGGGAAAACTCGTTCAGCCGGGAAAATGGGATTGCGCGGTCGGCGGCCATGTTGCCGCAGGCGAAAATCTGGAAGTGTCTCTCAGGCGCGAAGCCCGCGAGGAAATCGGGCTTGGTGACCCGGGCTCCCTCACGTTCATCGCGAAATTCATCTGGGAAACCGCAATCGAGCGCGAACTCGTGTTCGTGTTTCTCGCGACGCTGCCCCGAACGGTTTCCTTTTCACCGGACCGGGCGGAAGTTGACGAGATCAGGCTCTGGTCGGGGGCAGAACTCGCCGGTGCCAAATTGGACGCGCTGACCGAGCTGGCTTTGCGCGAGCTTACCTCGATACCCGCGCTGTCGCCTCAGGTACCCTCTGCCTGAGGGGAATGTTAAATTTACCTGCGTAAGACGGCCTTCCCCGATTGAACAAATCCCTGATTTTTATTTAATATGGTTTCTTACACGTCCGTAGGAATAATCAAAGACGAGATTTTCTACCGTACTGAACGCACGTAATATGATCAATGGAGGTTATATGACTTCGGATCTGTCTGTGCACATCAGCGGGGCAAATACCGTCTGGGTGCTTCTTTCTGCCGCTCTCGTCATGTTCATGACCGTTCCCGCCCTGGGAATGTTTTACGGCGGCCTCGTCAAGAAAAAAAACGTACTCAATATCATGATGCAGAGCTTCACGAGCCTTGGCATCGTAAGCGTTATTTGGGTTGCTTTCGGTTACAGCCTCGCCTTCAGTCCGAGCGAGCTCGTTCCGGGCGTTCTTGGCGACTTCAAGTGGGCGATGCTTTCGGGGATCGGTCCGATGGATGTGAGTCCGTACTTTATATCGGACGCATCCGGCCGCGTGCCTCATCTTGCGTTCATCATATTCCAGTGCATGTTCGCGGTCATTACCCCTGCGGTTATTTCCGGCGCGATGGCCGAGCGCATGAAGTTTCCCGCCTACGTGCTTTTCATTACGCTCTGGACGGTCGTGATTTACATTCCGCTCACGCACATGATGTGGTCGACAAACGGAATGTTCGCGCGCATGGGGCTCGCGGATTTTGCCGGCGGTACCGTCGTCGAGATCAACTCGGGGTTCAGCGCGCTCGCTTGCGCCCTTGCGCTCGGACGGAGACGCAACCTTCGGGGCGTTCCGCCGCATGACCTCACGTATACGCTCGCCGGCGCGGCGATGCTCTGGTTCGGCTGGTTCGGTTTCAACGCAGGCTCATCCCTCGCGGCCGACGGACTTGCCGCGCAGGCATTCGTCAACACGAACATGGCAGGCGCCGTCGCGGCAATCGTGTGGGCGACGCTTGACTGGACAATCCAGAAAAAACCTACGATTCTCGGTTTCGCGACCGGAGGAGTCGCGGGTCTTGTCGTGATCACGCCCGCCGCAGGTTACGTCAACGTCGCAGGCGCCATGGCGCTCGGCGCCGCAGCAGGCCTCGTATGCTATTTCATGGTCGTGTTCGTCAAGAATACGCTCCATTACGACGACTCGCTCGACGCCTTCGGCGTGCACGGAATCGCGGGCCTTCTCGGCATCCTTGGCACCGGCCTTCTCGCCGATCCCGCGATTACCCGCGGTTTCGCGATGAACGGTGGAAACGGCGTCGCCGGTCTCGCGTTCGGCGGCATGAGCCTTTTCGGCGTTCAGGCGCTCGCCGCGCTTGTCACGATTTTTGCGTCCTTTTTCGGAAGCTCGGCAATTCTTTGGGTTGTTGACCGCGCGATAGGACTGCGCGTAACGGAAAAGGAAGAGGCGATCGGCCTCGACGCGACCCAGCATAACGAGCGGGCATACACGGTTATCGAATAACGGAGGGAGAGACACGTATGAAAATGATAGTTGCGATCATCCAGCCGTATCGGCTCGACGAGGTCAAGGAAGCGCTCTACGCGATCGACATTCACCTCATCACGGTGTCCGAGGTACTCGGACACGGCAGGCAAAAGGGCGTTACCGAATTTTATCGGGGAACGAAGGAAACGGGAAATCTTTTGCGCAAGATCCGTATCGAGATAGCGGTGAACGAGGAATTCGTCGAGCCCTGTCTCGACGCCATCCAGAAGGGCGCCCACACGGGTGAACTCGGCGACGGAAAGATTTTCGTGTACGAACTCGCCGAATGCGTGCGCATCAGAACGGGCGAGCGCGGCCCTGAGGCGATTGGGTAAGGCTATCGCCTCGCGTATATCGCTTTAAGACGCGCGGTTACGTATTCGTATCCGCCTTCGCTGTGGACGAGCGTGCACGATGAACAGTCCTTGACCGTTCCAATCATGGTGTACGTTCCGCCGCAGTCGAAGGGGTAGAGCGGGCAATAGCAGAAGAGGCAGTTCTGACCCTCGATTCCGTGACAGGGCCAGAATTCACAATCGATATTCGAGAAGAACTCGCAATCAGCTTTTTTTCTCGTGTTCACAAAAACAGTATAACCCATTCAGATCATTGAAAGGAATACCGCATAAGCACGGCTTACGCATTTCGGGGCAAAGAGAGTATACTTGTCGTTATGTTTGTAGTTACCACTATGCGCGGTTTCATATGACGCAAGAGGCAAACTTTTATTCCATAGGAGACGATCCCGCGTTTCGTGCGCTCTTTACCGCAATGCCGTGCGCGTGCATGGTTCACCGGATGATTTTCGATGAAAGCGGAAACGCAATCGATTATGTCCCGATCGAGGCAAACTCGTGGTTTAGCCGGGAGCTCGGGTTCGATCCTGCGCCGATACTCGGAAAGCGGGCCACGGAATATCTTCCGGAGGGCGAGGCGCTTCATTGGGTTTCAGTCTTTACCCCAACCGTGCTCGAGGGAAGAACGGTAACCATCTCCGTCTATTCACCGCGCAAGAACGAAACCTATCGCGTTGCGGCGATCAGCCCGGAACGGGGCATCTTTCTCGCAATGTTCTCCGTCGCCGGAAATCTGCGTGATGGCGGGCAAGAGTCGAATGACACACAATGGATGAATGACGCGCAATGGGTCAACGGTCGCATGCCGGCGCGTGATTTTATCGGAAAGATGCTCATGACCATGCCCTGCGCCGCAGCTCTCCACCGGATTGACTGCGACGGGGAAGGCGTTCCGGTCGACTACACCGTCGTCGATGTTAACGTGCCGTTTTGTGAGTATCTGGAAACGACGAGCGAAGCGATGATCGGGAAAAATGCGAGCGTTCGCTTAAGCTGCGATGAATTCAGGCATTGGCTCGATATTCTCGCGCCGATAGCGCTCGGGACAAAAGATGCCACCGTGATTCAGTTTGTTTTACCGAACCGGCTATCGTACGAAGGAGTCGCCGTCTCCCTCGAACCGGGGTATGTACTGGTTCTTTTTACGATTGAACGCGTGATTCATCCCAGTTCCACGGATTCGTGAAGGGCTCGACAATGGGCGCGAAAAGCGCGACCGATTCGACCTCGAGCGCTGCAGCTAGCCGCTCGATCATATCCGCGGAAGGGAATTTCAGGCCGTTTTCGAGCAGCGCGATATAATTTCCGACAGTGTCAGCTTTCTCTGCGAGCACCGCCTGCGTCCAACCTCTGGATACGCGCAAATGCTTCAAATTATGTCCCAGAACGCGTTGGATATTAGTCATATCACCACTTATACTGTAATTGTATTCCTCGCGCAACTCATTTCCCCCCATTTTAAGTAGAAAAATAACCAAAAGGTATTGACACGTAACTGATAGGAATTAGACTTGAATAAAGGCACCTGGTGAATGGGTTGCCGATATTTACCGTCTGGAGTACTTCCTGCCATGCAACTACTACGGAAAAGGGTAGATTCATCATTCTTCGAGTCTATCGATAAGGTCCCGTACGGAATCGCGATAGTCGATTCGGTTTCAGGGAGGATCAAGCGGGTAAATGACGCCTATTGCGCGCTTTTGGGGCGTTCCCGCGAACGGATTGTCGGGCAGCCCTGGATGCGCTTTACGCATCTGGACGACGTCGCGCGTGACGTATACGCGATCTATCAAATGTACGAAGCAAAGGCCCCGCAGGCTTATTCCCGAAAACGGTATATCGACGGCGCTGGCAGTGTCGTCCCTGTCGACGTGATGGTATCCCCCTTACTCGGGAACGAATCCGGGAAGACCCATATCGTCAGGGTTTGGAAGGTTTGACGCAATTCAACACTCAATACAATTTTCAGGGAGATTTTGATGAAACTTCGGGCACGTCTGATTTCAGGTTTTTTCGCCGTCGCGGTTATGTCGGTTGTGGTCGGTATCGTGGGACTTGTTAACATGAACGAGATCAATAATAACGAGACTCGTTTGTACCATGAGGAACTGCTCGGCATATCGCTGATCAAAGAGGCGAATATCTGTCTTCTATACGCTGTTCGAGCCGAAAAGAGTTACCTGCTCGCGGATACCCAAGCGGAACGCGAGAAGCAGACGGCGAGTTGGACTAAATACGTCGTCGAGGTTGAACGGCTTCTCAACGAGGCGAGCGTCAAGTTTCATTCCGAAGAAGGTCAAAGGACGATGGCTGACGCGAAGGCTGCCTTCGATGCGTGGAAGCCCGTTTCGGCTCGCGTGCTCGAGCTTGGCGCCCTCAATGATCTATCCAAGAGTTCCGAGGCATTGGAACTTTCCCATGAAGGCGCACGCCAGAAGGTTAACGCGCTTGAGGTACTCATAGAGGACGGAACGTCAAGAAAAGAAAACAACGCGAAAACGTTGAGCGATGCGGGCGACGTGCTCTTTCGTAACAGCGTGATAATCCTGATAGCGGTCATGCTCGGAGCCATGATTCTCGGTATCCTCATCGGAGTATTCCTTTCCTCCTCGGTTCTCAAGACCGTTGGCGGCGAACCTTCCGAGATTGCGTCGATAGCCGATCGGGTTGCGGACGGCGATCTTGTGATCGACACTTCGAAGGCATTGGCGGTGAGCGGCATTCACAAGGCACTGCTCCAGATGGTCGACAGGCTCAAGGAAGTCGCCGTTGGCATCAGGAGCTCGTCCGAGCAAGTTTCCGCCGGAAGCCTGCAGCTGAGCACCACGAGCCAGCAGATGTCGCAGGGCGCGACCGAGCAAGCCGCTTCGGTCGAGGAGATCTCGTCGTCGATGGAAGAGATGACCTCGAACATCAGGCAAAACGCGGAGAACGCGCAGATGACCGAGAAGATCGCGCGGAAAGCCGCGCAGGACGCGGAAGCAGGCGGCAAGGCGGTATCAGAGGCTGTCGAGGCGATGAAGGTGATTGCGGCGAAGACCGGTATTATCGAGGAGATTGCGCGATCGACGAATATGCTCGCGCTCAACGCGTCGATAGAGGCCGCTCGCGCAGGCGAGTACGGCAAGGGTTTTGCGGTCGTCGCTTCCGAAGTCGGGAAGCTTGCCGAGAGAAGCCAAAAGGAAGCGGGCGAGATCAGTACCCTTTCCTCCCGGAGCGTGCAGATCGCTGAGAACGCCGGCGCTACGATCAACAATATGGTCCCGGATATCAAGCGCACCGCCGAGCTCGTCCAGGAGATCAGCGCCTCAAGCGCCGAGCAGAACTCCGGCGCCGCGCAGATTAACCAGGCGATCCTGCAGCTCGATCAGGTAGTCCAGCAAAACGCCTCAACCTCCGAGGAATCGGCGTCCATGTCCGAGGAGCTCGCGTCGCAGGCCGAGCAGATGCAGGAAACCATCTCGTTCTTCAAGTTGGGCGGCGAGCAAGGAATTCAGGTATGAGTGAAATAAAAAGCGAAATCAGCGATCAGTATCTGACATTCATGATGGAAGGCGAGAATTACGCCCTTTCCGTAGCAGGCGTCAGCGAGGTTCTGACGGTTCCGAAGGTAACGCACATTCCGCGCATGCCCGATTTCATGCGCGGCGTCGTGAACTTGCGCGGAGCCGTGGTCCCCATCCTTGACCTGAAACTCAAGTTCGGCATTGGCGAGACCGTGATTACGCCGAAGACCGCGATAGTCGTCGTCGAGATTTCGCTCGACGGGGAAGCGGGCAATGAAGCGGGCGGTGAAAGCATTCTTCGGCTCGGTGTCTTCGCCGACTCGGTGGAGAAGGTCGTCACCATCGCGGCCTCCGACATCGAGCCGCCGCCGAGGATCGGCACAAGGATCAGAAAATCCTTTATCGAGGGCATGGGTCACCTCGATGACGGCTTTGTCGCGATTCTGAACATGCGCGAAATTCTCACGGAAGAGGATCTCGCGATGGCCGAAAGCGCCGGCGAAATCGCAAGCGAGAGCGTGGCTGCGATTTGAGTGTTTAGAAGCTTGATCGCAATTTAGTCCGCGGCTGAATCGGCGACCGAATCGGCGAAATGGTCGCGGGCTTTTCCCTTTTCCTGCTCGTTGAGGAGCGCGTCCAACTCGCCGAGATGGTACTGACTGTGCCTGATGAGGAAGAGGGCGACGCTTCCCTTCGTGTCACCGGCCCAGGGGTAGTCAGGATTTTTCGCGCCGAGGTCGAGCCCCTCGATCCAGCGCCCGGTCTTTGCAACCATCGACTCGATGAGGAAAAGGATGTCCTCCCGGGTCGGAAGCTCGCTTTCCCCGATGTCCTTGCTCCGTGCCGTCATCGCCTTACCGTTTCTGAACATGAGCGGTTCGCTGTCCGCGATGTAATAGCGCGTGCTTTCGAGGATGTGATACGCAAGCCGCGCCGGCGTCGTGATGCCGAATCCGCCGGCAGTCCACGCAGGCTCGCGAAAGTCCCGAACGATCCGATCGAACGTCCGCCACAGGTGTCTGTACTGCCAGGTAAAAGCCGCTTTCATAAAACCTCCGGAAAAAAAATGCTGTACGATAATTCATGATATCACGCAATCAGGTGCGAAGGTACAATTCTTTAACTGGCGTGGTGTCAAGAAAACAAACGTTGACAGCAAGGGGAAGCGGGTTCAAAATTGGTCCATGCCGATTTTACCCGGTTGGGAGGTCCGTTCATGAAACCCCTGTCGCGCGCATTGTTTTCGCTCGTCCTTTCTTTTGCGTTTCTCGCCCCGGCGAACGCGTACGATATTATCGAGGCCGTCTACCCGACCGTACCCGAGACCGCGGACTCGCCCGAGGCGTTCGTGCCGGAGGGTTGGGCAATCGAAGTCATGGAGACAGGCGATTTGAACAAGGACAAACGGGACGACCTTCTCCTCGTGTTGAAAGAGACCAATCCCGACAACATGATGACCAACGAAACCGACAGCCCCGGGATGCGCGAGTGGGACGCGAATCCCCGAATCCTCGCCGTGGCCTTCGCCCTCAAGAAGGGCGGCTATAAACTGGTTATCCAGACTAACGACATTTTGCCGCGCCACGATGATCCTTGCATCGACGATCCCTTCGGCGGCGCGAGTATTGCGGACGGGGCCATTCAGATCGGCTATCACTTCTGGGCAAACGCAGGCTCATGGTATACCTCGAGTACCTGGTTTACTTTCCGTTATCGGAACGGGGGCTTTTTCCTGGTCGCTTATACAAACTACGCGACCAAACGAAACACCTGCGAAAGCTGGGATCTCAAACTGGATTACCTTTCCCGAAAGGCCGAGATGACGGTCGGCAGCTTCTCGAGCGATGACGAGGAAGAGGTAAAGACGTATTCAAGGAAGCTTTCACCCGACTCCCTTGTTCCCATCGAGCAAGTCTCCGCGATCAATGGCTTTTACCCCGAGCAGACGGATCTCGCCTGGTGGGGGATCGAGGAAGCGGAGTAGGAAGATACCGCAGGCGATTTCCCGAGGTACTCGCGCAGAAACTTTCCCGTCAGCGAGCTTTTGCTCGCGCATAGCTCTTGCGGGGTTCCCTGCGCGACGATGCGTCCACCGCGGCTTCCGCCGCAGGGGCCGAGATCGATGATCCAGTCGGCCTCCGAGATAATCTCGAGGTTGTGCTCGATGACGATCACGCTGTTGCCCGCTTCCACCAGGCGATCGATGAGACGCGAGAGGCGGGCGATGTCGGCCATGTGGAGGCCGGTCGTGGGCTCGTCCATGATGTAGACGTTGCCGCTTTTACGAAGCTCGCTGCCGAGCTTTACCCGCTGCGCCTCTCCTCCGGAAAGCGAGCTCAAGTTTTGCCCGAGCGTCAGGTAGCCGAGTCCCGTGTCCGAAAGGATCTTCAGGCGGCGCACGATCTCGCCGCTCCGAAAGAACGTGATGGCGTCGTCGATCGTGCTGTCCAAAACTTCAGCGATGTTGAGTCCGTTCATCCTCAGCTCCAGTACCTCGTCCTTGAACCGCTTTCCCTTGCACCGCTCGCAGGGCACCGAGATGCTCTCCAGAAAGTGCATCTCTATCTCGATCTCCCCGAGTCCGTTGCAGGCGGGGCAGGCACCGATGGAGTTGAAGCTGAACATTCCCGCGTCGGCCCCGGTCGCTTTCGCGAACTCCTTGCGGATCAGGTCGAGCACCTTCGTGTACGACGCGGGCGTGGAACGCCTCGAACGCGAGACCGCCGACTGATCGATTACCACGGCCTCGGGATACCGCGCGCGGAACGCACCGTTGATGAGGCTGCTCTTTCCAGAGCCGGCAACTCCCGTCACGCAGGTCAGGACGCCCCTGGGAATCCGCACCGAGACATTTTTCAGGTTATTCGCGCTGACGTTGCGCAGTTCAAAATATCCCTTCGGAGGCCTGCTGCACAGCGCGCGGTTTCCCTCGCCGGCAAGTTCGCCCTTTCGCGCGAGGTACGTTCCCGTAAGCGTGTCCGATCGCTCGAGAGATTCCACGTCACCCTCGAACACGATCCTGCCCCCGAACGAGCCGCCTCCTGGACCTACGTCGATCACGTGGTCGCTACTCCGGATGATCTCGCTATCGTGCTCGATCACGATGACGGTGTTGCCCCTGTCGCGAAGGCGCCTCATGATCGAGATGAGGTTCATTACGTCCGATGGATGGAGTCCTATGCTCGGCTCGTCGAGGATGTACACGAGGCCGGTCAGGTCGCAATCCAGCTGACGCGACATCTTGACGCGCTGCGACTCGCCGCCGGAGAGCGTCGCGGTGGGGCGGTCGATCGAGAGATAGCCGATCCCGATCTCGATCATCTGCGCGAGCCTCGAGCAGATCCGGGTCACGATGGAATCCGCGATGCTCGCTCCGATCCTGTCCATCGAGGCGGGCAGCTTTCGCAGAAACTCGTCCAGGTCGCCGAGTTCCATCGCGCACAGTTCATGGATGGTCTTCCCCCCGACCTTGACCGAACGCGCCTCCTCGTTGAGGCGAGATCCATGGCACGACGGGCACTCGCTCATCTCGAAGTACTTGCTCGCGCCTTCGGCCCTTTCATCCCGGGCTTCGTCTTCCGCGTCGTCCACTCCATCGGCCCCGTCCGCCCCGTCGAGCGGGACATGTTTTCTCAGCATGGTGGCAACGCCGGTAAAGGATACGTTGAAAGGTCGATCCTTCGTTTTGTTTACCGACTTTCGTCGGTCCGAATAGAAGAGGGTGTCAAGTTCCGCCCGCGAGTAGTCCTTCAGTTTTTTGTCGGGATCAAAGATCCCCGTGGCCACGATACTGTCCAGGGACCAGTGGCCCTTTTGATAGCGCGGATGTCTGATCGCCCCTTCGTTAAGCGACAGCTCCCGGTCGATCAGGGCATCCTCGTTCAGTATCAGACGCTTGCCGCTTCCCTTGCATTCGGGGCACATCCCTTCGGGGCGGTTGAACGAGAACTTGACCGAGTCGCCGATAGCGGGCACTCCGCAGCGCGAGAAGAGGAGGCGCATATGGTTGTAAATCTCGGTGACGGTCCCCACGGTGGAGGAGGAGTTTCCCCCGAGCCGCTTCTGGTCTATGACGATGGCCACGGGCAGGTCGCTGATGGAGTCAACTTTCGGCCTTGCCATCTTTGGCATGCGGCTTCGCGCGTAGGCGTCGAAGGTTTCCAGCAGCTGACGCTGCGCTTCGGCGTAGATGGTTCCGAAGACCAGCGACGACTTACCCGAACCGGATACCCCGGTGAACGCCACCAGGCGGTTCTTGGGCACCTCGATGGTGACGTTCTTGAGGTTATGCTCCCGGGCTCCGACTACTTTGATCGTTTCAGACATCTTATCCCCCATGTGTTATTAGTTGTCTGTACTCTATCAAACTAGACTGACATCTTTTGTCAGTCAATTGTGGTATAGTAAATTCTGATGATGACGATGGAGGGACGGGACTATGAGGGCTGATCGCCTGTTATCTCTGATGATGCTCTTGCAAAGCCGTGGGAAGCTCCGGGCCGAAGAGCTCGCGAGCGAACTTGAGGTTTCCGTGCGGACGATCTATCGCGATATCGACTCGCTCTCCACCTCGGGCGTGCCGGTGTATGCCGACGGCGGCCCCGGCGGCGGGTATTCCCTGCTTGAAGGATACCGCACCGAACTCACCGGTCTTTCTCCCGAAGAGACCGAGGCTCTGCTTTTACTCTCGTTGCCCGGCCCGCTCGCCGATCTTTCGATCAGCAAAAAACTGAAAAATGCGGTTCTGAAAGTCGTTTCGGCCGCGCCTCCCGATCTCGGTCAAAGCGAGGCCCGCATGCGCTCTCGCCTCTATCTCGATCCCTCGTCCTGGTTTTCGCGCGGCGACGAACCGCGCTTTCTGGACGAGCTGCAAAACTGCGTGTGGCATGACCAGAAGGTCTGGATGGAGTATAGCGATAAAAAGTCCGTCCAGAGCGGCCGTGAAATCTGCCCCTATGCGCTTGTGGCAAAGGCGGCGGTATGGTATCTCGTCGCCGATACCGAGAAGGGAATGCGGGTCTTTCGCGTCTCTCGCATCCATTCCGTCACGCCGCTCGATGTCCATTTCACGCGCGCCGAGAATTTCAATCTGCATGATTTTTGGGTAGAGTGGAGCGGTTCGTTCATCGAGTCGCTCCATGGTTACCCTGTTGCGATAAGCGTCGCCTCCGAAGGGGAGACCGTGGTGGGTGATTTATTGGCCGGTGCCGGCGAAAGCCTGCGAAGCGCCGCGGCCTCGGGCGGCTGGAAGCGTATCGAAGTAACGTTCGCGAACGAGCACGAAGCGCTGTGGCAGATACTGCAGCTTGGAACGCTCGTCAGGGTCGAGTCGCCCTCCGCGCTTCGGGGCGCTGTGCGGGACGCGGCCTTGCGAATCGCGGAGTTGTATATGGACTGAGGGTCGCACGCCGCGCGCGGTAGGGCTCTTTTTCCGGTGTCCCGTCAGCGATGCCGATATTCCGATCAGCCCCTCATGTCACGGAGAATCGCGCGGATTTTATCCGCATATCCGTTGCCAGCCCATCTTCCTTCAAGCCCCCCAATCGTCGGGGACAGTCCATGTTTGAGAATGCCGTATCTCGGGTCGACGCATTCGCGTTCGAGTTCTTCCGCGGTCGCATAACCTTTCAGGTGCTGGATGTGTGCGCGGACGCCGACCTCCATTGAGTCAAACGCGTAAGCCGTTCTCTTGTCGTCGTACACAAGGCCGAAAAAGTTATTCTGGTCTTTTGTCGCGACGGTCTTCGTGAATCGAAGATAATTCGTGTGAAGACACATTTGGGCGAAGGCAATCTCGTAGTTGACCCCTTCCACGTTCGCTTCGGCAATATAGCGGTCGATGAGCTCGCTTGCGTAGGAGTATTCCAGCGCCGGATTTTTCTTGAGCAGAAAGGTTCGTAACCGTTCGCTTGGCATTGTACCTTCCGAGAGAATGTCTTCCGGAAGGTCATCCGCCGAAACGGGTTGGTCCGGGGAAACGCTCACCCTGAGCGAATACCTCTCAGCGCTCCACGATGAATTGAGATCAAATTGAGGGTAACGGTCGATAACGGCAAAATAGGTGCCGGAGGGAAGAAGTCTATTGGGGGTAGAGCATATCGAATCGTTCCAACAGGAACCGATGCCGCTCAGTTCATTGGAACGATCGTCAAAGAGTCGCACTCTCCATCCCTTGTGGGGGTGAATCAGGTTCGCATGTGAGAAGTCCAGATTAACGTACGCGGGCGAATCGAGCGTGAAAGTATAGAAATCGGCGTCGGTGTCCGTTCTGAGCGTTCCGGTTACCGGCGCGTTTATCGCGATGGTATCAGCGTTTTCGAAGGTTCCATTGAACTCCGTCTCCCAATCGCTCGCCGCGGTAAAACGTACCGTCAATGCGTATCTTGCGGCGTTCCAGTAATACGCCGCGCCATAGGGAGGCGAATCGATTGTAATCCGATACGTGCCGGCCGGAAGACCGATGGCGGGACTTGAGGCCTTCGGCTCGTTCCAGTTTGAGGCGAATGAAACAAGTCCATCGGAACTGTCGTCGGTTAGCAGGATTCGCCATCCTAACCGCTGTTTATGGAGATTCTCATGAGTGAAATCCAGGATCACGAATCCGGGCGAGTCAAGAGTAACGGAGTATGATACCGCATCGGTCTCGGAAGAAAGGCTTCCGGGCGTTTCCGTGTTTACCCGAAGCGCGATATCTGGAGGAGTCGGTGGAGTCGGTGGAGGCAACGGTACCGGCATCACTACCGGCGGATCAGGAGGCATCGGTGGGCCTGGAAGCCGGATTCTAACGGAATTGGAGGTTGCTACCAGCGTGATCACGACCAGAACGGCCACAAAAAACAATACCGCCATCAGTAAATAACCCGTACGTTTTTTCATCTTCTCTCCCTTTTTTGTAATCCTTTGCTCTATGCAGAGCGATCCTGTCCGAACGTCGGCAGTGTCGCGTTCTCCCCGGTTTCAAGATTCCCGAGTGACGGTAACCTCGCCTCAAATGGCATTCTTCGTTTCAATTCAGGTTTACTCATCCGTATTCAAGGAAACGAAAGTGCCATAGTCTATTCTCGCGCCCGGTGAGGATTCCAAGGGGGTCGTCGGTTCTTGCTTTGAAGCCTTGACGATGGTTACGGCCATGTTTTTTTCCATTACCTCGTAAATCTTTCGGCGTGTTCGAGTCGGTTTATCAATGTAATAGTACTTCAATTTGATGCTGCCTATGCCTGCGACGGATATGGTTCCGTAGTTGAGAAGAGACCCGAAAAGGCCCTTGTCACAGTGAACGCTCTCGATCTTGCCGATCGGCATATCCTTGATCGACGAGACAACACCGTCCCGCAGGATCTGCATCGTTATCAAACGTTTATTGGTGACATAGTATTCCTCAAGGGAAAACCGGAGCACTTCGACAACGAACCAAACAAGAGAAACGGCAATACTCAGGTAAAAAACGCTGAGCATGAAAACGAGCGCCGTTGCTGCAATCAAAACGGTGCTTGCGGCCAACAAGACGAAAACGCCCAAGCTTCCGAAGCACGCGATAATTACGGAGACACCGACGACTCCCAGGGCACCAACCATGCAAAACGCCCCAATCACGAGAAACAGGCCCGTGATCGCGATTATCGACGGAATGCCGAAGCTTCCGCTTACGGCAATTCTGCTGATGGCGTACAGTAACGCGAAGCTGAGCAGGAATATCACGGGTTTCAACAAGATGATTGCATGTAATTGTGGTTTGTGGAGGATTACCTCTCCTTTTTGGAGGTTCTTCTTCGATAATGGATGCATAAGTTCTCCTAATTCTCGCTTAAAATTAGTGCATCTATGAAGAGGTAATATTCGGTAAGCGAGTTTCGCTTTAAACGTGATAATTAGTATAGAATCGTTTCCAAAAAACCGTCAAGCGCTTTTCTGCAGACGCTTTTTTTGACGGTTGAAAAGTCCCGTAAAAAGGATTTTCGCTGGTTCACTTGGGCCGCGCTTATTATTGTGCATCGACGGGCAGTTTCGCGAATATGGCGGAGCTGAAATTTCTCCCACTCATAATGAGAGATATCGGTCTTGCCTGATCGTGATGAAGCCAAGAATTCGCATGCCGGAAATCCTGCATGCTGCTCGTGTCTATAGACCGGATGCAGAAAGGAATTCCGTTCATCCACACGCCATGGACATGTTTACTTGAGAGCCGTGCCATATTCAAAAATCCTCATTGGATGAATTCTTGCGAGAAACGGTGAGCTCAAGATCCAATGCCGAGATCAGCATTCAAAAGACTATCGATATTCACCGAGCCCCCGTTAATCGAAGCATACCCTATAGGGTATATGTCAAGAAAATACCCTAGAAGAATGAATTGACAGGAAACTAAAACCCCACATAGACTAAATCCATCAGACGTAATCGGGATAAAAATATATTCAATTTGAAAGTGGAGAATCTATGCGCATTCGTTTTTTCTGTTTGGTTATTATTTTCGCGTTTTTGGCGGTTGCTTGCCAAAATTCATCATCCAATGATCAGGCCGATCAGGCGACAGCAAACGGTCAGACCTATACGGTCCTCTATGACGCGAACGGATCGACGAGCGGAACCGTTCCCGCGGATACGAACGGCTATCTTGAGGCCGCGATCGTGACGGTACTCGGAAACACCGGCAGTCTCGCGAAAACCGGATACACATTCGCCGGCTGGAATACAAAAGCCGATGGATCGGGAAGCGCTTACGCCGGAAACGCTACCTATACTATGGGTAGCGCCAACGTGACGTTCTACGCGGTATGGACCCAGCTGCCAACCTACACGATCACCTATAACGACAACGGAGCAACGGGCGGAACCGTTCCGACAGATTCAAACAGCTACCTTTCGGGCGCGACGGTAACGGTTCTTGGAAACACGGGGAATCTCGTAAAAACCGGATGTTCCTTCAAGAGCTGGAACACGAAAGCAGACGGATCGGGAATCGATTACGCGACGAACGCGACATTCGCATTGGGAAGTGCCGATGTGACGCTCTATGCGAAATGGGCCTTATGGAAACAGGTAGGTACTGCCGGATTCTCGGTGGGAGTTGTTTCATATACATCGCTCTCTTGTGACTCGAGCGGTACTCTCTACGTGGCATATGAGGACGATTTAACCAAAGCCAGCGTGATGAAGTATTCGGGCGGGAGCTGGGTTCAAGTTGGCACAGCCGGTTTTTCGGCGGGAGGCGCTACCTTTGAATCTCTTGCTATTGACTCGAGCGGTACGCCCTACGTGGCCTATCGGGATAGCACAAAAAGCCGGAAAGCCAGCGTGATGAAGTATTCGGGCGGGACTTGGTTACAAGTTGGAGCTGCCGGCTTTACGACGGGAGAGGTTGGCTACAATCGACTAGCTTTTGATTCGAGCGGTACGCCCTATGTGGCCTTCAATGATTTATCTAATAGCTATAAGGCCAGCGTTATGAAGTATTCTGGCGGGAGCTGGGTTCTGGTAGGTTCTGCCGGTTTCTCGGCGGGTCGAGCTGATTACCTCTCCTTTGCCATAGACTCGAGTGGTACGCCCTACGTAGCCTATAGTGACGGTGTAAAAGGCCTAAAAGCAAGCGTGATGAAGTATTCCGGCGGGAGCTGGGTTCAGGTTGGTACTGCAGGTTTTACGACGGGATCGGTTGGTAGTTATTCTTCACTTGCTTTTGACTCGAGTGGTGCGCCCTACGTGGCCTATTGTGACGGTGCGAAAAGCAATAAAGCCAGTGTGATGAAGTTCTCGGGAGGAAATTGGGTCCAGGTGGGTACTGCCGGCTTTACGGCGGGAACGGCTAATGACATCTCGCTTGCTATAGATTCGAGTGGTACACCCTATGTGGCATATTGGGATGATGCGAACGGTAAGAAAGCCGGCGTGATGAAATATTCGGGGGGAAGCTGGATACAGGTTGGCGCTGTCGGCTTCTCGGCAGGAGAGGCCTGTTGCACTTCCCTTACGATAGACTTGAGCGGTACGCCCTACGTCGCCTATATCGACAGGACGAATGGAGGGAAAGCCAGCGTAATGAAGTTCGAGTGATTTCTACAGTCCCATAAAAAAAACAACCGGCCCAAATGGACCGGTTGTTTTTTTTAGCCAAGATGCTCCATCGCCCTATAGTCGTGAACATCCTGTTCACTCCTTGCGGGCCGCCTTCGCGGTTACCGGCACATACGTCCATTCGGACGTTTGCTTATTTGAAATCAATTTTCGGCCTGTTCTCGCTTCGCTACGAACAGGCTGGGCATCCGTGTGCCGGTCCCCGCTTGAAACTAGGTTGCGAATCGCAGACCTGCACGGCTATCGACGCTTGATGAAGTGGGTTGCCGACTTTTTTAGCGAATCGTGAGGGTTCGGCATATGTTCGATGCCGAACAGACTTCGCGAATGGTCAGGTTTATTATTAAAGAAACTTTGAGTAAAGGCAGGGCGCAGGTCGGTGATGTATTCGATTGTCGCGCTATGCATCTTGTATGTTTTTCCGATGGAAGAGTTAATTCGACCGGCGTAATTGCTTGTTTTTCGGGATATGAATCGTTTATGGGAAAGGAATCAGTCATGGGGACAAAAAGCAGCATGCGGAAAAAAAAGATCAAGAAGCAGTCCGGCAAGGCCGGTGACAGGGAGTACGTCGAAATACTGTGTGCCTTTTTTACCGATAAGACCATGTATACCGCATATAAGCCTGTGCGAAAAGTCTCCGGACGGCTGGCTCGTGATTCGGGAAGGGGTGTCTATTGAACGAGGCTGAAGCGGTGGCCGACGGTAATGGTCCTATGTTCCCGGATGTTTTGCTAGGGCAGGTACGCGATCTAGGGCGTGAGCGGAGGATGTTCGACGCCTTGAACGCGATGGTCGATCTCGTGCGTGCTAGGATGAATGGCGTATCCGGAGTCTGCCGGAAAGAATGCCTCGAGACGCTCAGATACTTTGATGAAATCATGAATACGCCGGGCTTCTCAGCGTACGAATGTGGCTCGAAAGTTGATAAGCGCGAGCTTGAGTATATCGATTCAATTCTTTTCTTCGTTATGCATTTTATATAAAAGCGGCAATGGTTCCTGGCCATTTGAATTGCGGTTGCTTTCGGCAGGAAATCGAACGTATGTAGTTTACTGCATGGAGGTTTGCATGAAACGGTTAATTGTTATCGCGATTGTTGTGGCGCTCGCCCTTTCCGGTTGTCAGAATACGGGCAATGTAATAGGGACGGTATTCAATCCCCTTATCGGGACTTGGATGGTAAGCACGTTGGGCGTAAAGACGGAAATGGTTTTTAATACCGATAAGTCGACGACGGAAACGGTCACGATTCTTGGGGTATCGACCACGAAAAACGGAAAATGGGATTCAAACGGCACGACGGTTATTAGAACATGGGGTGAAGGTTCTATTGACGCGCATTACTATTCGTTCAGCACGAACGCGAACAAGCTTACCCTTTCTGATTCCTCTGACGGAATCGCGATAAACTACGATCGCGAGTAGTTTGCCCGGAAGGGATGGAGGAACGGCAATATGAAGACAGTCAGGGTGCTTGGATTTATGATTCTTTTATTTGGTATCGTTGCGCTGGTATATGGCGGACTGTGCTATAAGTCGAAAAATGACCAGATGAATTCCGGTTTTCGCTTTCTGTCTGGCGGCGATAAAAGGATTGCATTCATTCCGATCGCTTTTGGCGTTGTTGGAATGATCACCGGTAGTTCGATGTTTTTTGAAAGAGGAAAACGCGAATAGGAAATTCCGTGGATGTGGGCATGGTCGAGACGCGTCGACCATGCGCACGGTTATCCTTTTTTAATCTTCCCCGAATCTTTTGACAAACCAGGTTTTCACCAGTTGCGTAACCGTCGCGTAGCAGGGAATGATAACGGTCAGAAAGACCCAGAAAGAAAGAGGGAGCGGTACGAATCCGAGCGTCGACGCAAGCGGCGAAACGGTCAACAAAATTCCCGCGACGACTACAGCCAGGGAACTCGCAATAAGCGCCATGCCCGCAAGGCTCTCGAAGAAGGGGACCTTATTGGTTCTTATTACGTGGATTATTATCGTTTGCGTGCACAGCGACTCAATAAACCATCCGGTATGAAAGAGAGCCGGATTTCCCCTGGAGTTAAAAAAGTACAGAAGCGCGATGAACGTAATTCCGTCAAAGACCGAGCTTATCGGCCCTATATACAGTATGAACCGCAAGAGCCTCTGGATTCTCCACTTGCGCGGTTTTACCAGCCAGTCGACATCGACCTTGTCCGTCGGTATGGTGGTTTGGGAGAAGTCGTAAAGAAGGTTGTTGGTCAGAACCTGTATTGGTAACATGGGAATAAAGGGCAAGAACGCGCTTGCCCCGACAACGCTGAACATATTCCCGAAATTCGAGCTAGCCGCCATCTTTATATATTTCACGATATTACCGAATACCCTCCGGCCTTCAAGAACTCCTTGCTGCAATACGAGCAAGCTGTTCTCGAGGAGGATAATATCCGATGACTCTTTCGCGATATCGACCGCGGTCGCGACGGATATTCCCACGTCGGCAGCCTTAAGCGCGGGGGCGTCGTTAATGCCATCGCCAAGGAATCCGACTACGCGTCCCTCCGAATGCCGAGCGCTTGCGCTTGTCGCTTTCGCGCGCTGGAGTGCGCGTATGATTCGTTCCTTGTGGCTCGGGGTCAGTCGGGCGAAAATGCTAGTTTCGCCTGCGGCTATCTCAAGTTCATCGTCGCTCATCGTCTCGATCGCTGGCCCGAGCAGGATATGATCGACTGAAATCCCCACTTCCTTACAGACATACGCGGTGATGATTTCGCTGTCACCGGTGAGTACCTTGACGCTAACCTGGAGATTACCCAATGCTGTCAGCATTTCTTTCGCTGACTCTTTGGGCGGGTCGAGAAACGCGAGGAATCCAAGCAGGATCATGTCCCCCTCGTCCTTTACCGCGTATACGGGATCGTCCGTCGCACCGGGCATTTGCTTATAGGCAAGCGCAAGTACGCGGAAACCCTGCGCGTTCAGGGTATCGGCGATGAGTCGCCTCTGTTCGTTATGTTCCGGATTGCTCTCGACGATCTCGCCTTTTGACTCGACATGGGTACAGAGGCTCATTACCTCGTCTATGGCTCCCTTGCAGATCAGCGTGTTGAGGCCCTCTTCGTTTTCAACGACGACGGACATGCGCCTGCGTACGAAGTCAAAAGGTATTTCGTCGATTTTTGTGAACCTTTCGTCGATGTGAAGATGGTCTTTCAGTTTTTCGTGGTCAAGTATCGCCTGGTCGAGTATGTTTTTGAGTCCTGTGTGATAATAGCTATTTATATATCCGTAATGGAGTACCTTTTCGCTCGTCTCGCCATTCACGTCGAGGTATTTCTCTAGGAGTATCTTTCCTTCCGTGAGCGTTCCGGTCTTGTCTGTGCAAAGGACTTCCATTGCCCCGAAATTTTGAATCGAGTTGAGTCGCTTTACGATTACCTTTTTTCGCGCCATCGCGAGCGCGCCCTTTGACAGGTTTACCGTGACGATCATTGGGAGCATTTCCGGCGTCAGTCCGACGGCGACCGCCGTGGCAAAGAGAAATGCCTCGAGCCAGTCATGCGAGCGCAGCCCGTTGATGAGAAACACGGCGGGAACCATAATGGCGATGAGGCGGATCATCAGCCAGGTGAATTTGTTGATTCCCTCGTCGAAACCCGTTTGTTCGCGATTACCGACGATGCTCGAGGCAAGGGCGCCAAAGAATGTTTTCCTGCCGGTATGGATTACGACGGCTGTTCCTGCCCCGCTTACCACGCTTGATCCAAGAAAGCAAAGTCTTGCCATGTTGAAGGGTTCGCTGATATCGGCCGGTACGGGCGCGGCATTCTTTTCGACTGGCAATGCCTCTCCGGTGAGGGTTGCCTGGTTAATGAACAGATTTTTCGCATTCAATACCAGTACGTCTGCCGGAACCATGTCGCCTGCGGCGAGTTTGATCACGTCTCCGGGTACCAGGTTCTTGATCGGAAGCTCTTGCGCGATTCCGTCCCGAAGTACCGAAGCGGTATTGCTTACCATTTGCTGGAGTTTTTCCGAGGCCTTGTCGGCGCGCAGTTCCTGGAAGAATCGTAATACAACGCCGAGGATTACCATTACCGAGATGACGACCGCGGAACGTCGGTCGCCGGTGACCCAGGAAATAATCCCCAATGCAAGCAGCAGGAGGACGAGCGGGTTTCGGAAGTTGATCAGCAGTCGGACGATTAGCGATTGTTTTTTCTCCTGCGCTATTACGTTAAAACCCGAAAGCTTTCTCAGTGATTCAGCCTTGTCGGAGCTTAGCCCTTCTTCCCGGGTGCCGAGCTCTTTAAGGACGGTTGTCGTATCCGCATGCGCCGTCTCGAGCAGTCGGGATGCGTGTTCGGTTTTCGCCTTCGCGGTTGTTGGCTCGGCCTTATTCATGCATGTCTCCCTTCGGTATCAGTATTTCGACTCGATGTTCGACGCGGTCATCGGCAAGACGTATCCGCGCATCCTTTTGTTCAATGCCGTCGACGATCGTCTTGAACCCGTTATCGCGGTCTTTGATCCCGGAAGACGGGCGCGACACGGCGATGTGGTACATCGTTTCGTGATGCCGGTAATGGAGTTCAAATCCTTGCCAGTCGGTGGGAATGCACGGCGCGAATCGCAACGTTTCGTCTTCGACGGTGAATCCCAAAAGGGATTCGACGATCAGCCTATACATCCATCCCGCCGATCCGGTGTACCAAGTCCATCCCCCGCGTCCCGAATGCGGCGAGACGGAGTAAACGTCAGCTGCCATTACGAAGGGTTCGGTCTTGTATATCGCGATCTTTTCTGGTGTGTTCGAATGCTTGATCGGGTTGATGATATTCGCGAGATTCCAGGCTTTCTCCGCGTTTCCGAGCTTGGCAAAAGCCATTGCCGCCCAGATTGCCGCGTGAGTATACTGCCCTCCATTCTCCCGAATGCCCGGAACGTATCCTTTGATATAACCCGGGTTTCTTTTGCTGTTGTCAAAGGGCGGATCAAGAAGCTTGATAAGACCGGACTCGCGCCGAACGAGCAGTGAATCAAGTGATTCCATGGCAATGAGGGATCGTGCATTCTCCCCGGCGCCGGAAAGGACTGACCAGCTCTGCGCAATCGAGTCGATTTTGCATTCTTGGCTGGCCGACGAGCCGAGCGGCTCTCCGTCATCGAACCAGGCGCGAAGATACCATTTTCCGTCCCATCCTGCTTTATCAATAGAGCTTTTCAGCTTGCGCGCATCGGCGAGGCATTTGACGGAGAAATTCGCATCCCCGTTGCGCTTTGCGGTTTCGGAGAAGCGGGTGAGTACCTCATACAGGAAGAAGCCGAGCCAGACGCTCTCACCCTTTCCTTTATTTCCAACAAGGTTCATCCCGTCGTTCCAGTCGCCGGATTCCATGAGCGGCAGCTCATGAACCCCGCGCGCGGAGCTGTGCGCGATCGCACGCATGCAGTGAGCGTAAAGGCTTGCCGATTCCTTCGACAGAGAGGGCAGGGCGTAGCATGAATCTTCGTCCGCGTTGACCGGAGGTCCCTCGAGAAACGGAACCATCTCGGCGAGCACGCCGGTGTCTCCCGTGACGGAGCAATAGCGCGATACCGACAGAGGAAGCCACAGATAGTCGTCGGAGCAACGGGTACGCGATCCCTGCCCGAGGGGCGGATGCCACCAGTGCTGCACGTCGCCTTCCGGAAATTGCCTTGAAGCGCAGAGAAGCAGATGCTCCCGAACAAGTGTCGGGTTGATATGAACGAGCGCCATCGCGTCCTGCAGCTGATCGCGGAACCCGAAGGCACCGCCCGATTGGTAGAATCCGCTGCGTCCCCACATTCGGCTTGAAATGTTCTGATATACGAGCCATCCGTTCGTGAGCACATTGAGCGACTCATCCGGCGTCTCGATTTTAATCGCGGATAGAGTGTGGTCCCAGAAAAAAATTACCGCTTCAAGTTCCTTCTGAGCCGCCCCCGGAACGCGAAAGCGGGAGACCAGCGACGCGGCTTCGGCCGAGTCCATTCCCGTGCCGAGCTTGAATGTCGTCTCGAATTCCTGGCCAACCGTCAGGCTTACCGGTATTTGCGCTGCGAGGCAAGGGTCAAGTTCCGCTCCAGTCTTTCCTGACAGGCTCATTCGCGTCATTGCGTCCGGATTTCGGATGCTGCCGTTTCGGCCCAAAAACTCCGTGCGATCCGCGGTTACGGACATGCCCGCACCTGCGGCATCAAGGAACACGGACCGTCCCTCGAATCCGGTGTTATACCGGTTTCTCGCGAAAATAACGCCAGAGGCTTCATCGATTTCGGTGACGATATGCATTGCGTTCTTTTGCCTCTGATCGCCGAGTACGAGTTCGGAATACGTAAAGATCGAGAGTTTTCTGGTTCTGCCCGAGTCGTTGCGTATTTTGATTCGCATGAATTTTACCGGAGCTTCCTCCGCGACGTACACGCACAATTCTGAGGATATTCCATGTCCTGTATGCTCGAAGATACTGTAGCCGAAGCCATGGCGCGTCGTATACGGCTCCTCGCCCCGTTTCGGGAGCGGTGCGGGAGACCAAAAGTGTCCGCTCTCGTCGTCCCTGATATAGATCGCCTCCCCGCTCGAGTCTGTGACCGGGTCGTTGTACCATGGCGTGAGGCGAAACTCGTGGGAATTTTCGCTCCATGTATACGCCATTCCCGATTCGGAAATAACCGTTCCGAATCGCGCGTTCGCGATGACGTTTACCCATGGCATGGGGGTAACCAGATTCGGCGACGTCGTGATGACGTATTCGCGCCCGTCCTGCGAATACCCCCCGATTCCGTTCGGGAAAAGAAGGTTGTCCTGCAATCCTGTCGTTTTTCGCGCATACTGGTGCGGGGTCCGTCCGGGCATGGGAATCAGGGGAATCAAACGGGGCATCAAGTGTGGTATCAGCCGGGGAACCGTCTTCTCCGGCGATTCCTTTTTGTCGACTTGCTGCTCAAGGGTTCCTTTCGCGTCGCTGATGACAACTCGCGCTGCGCTTTGAATGAGGATGCGATCCTCGCCTGATATCTGGTCTGCCGAGCGTACAAAGATGCCGCCGGGTTTTACCGCCGCGTTCGTTTCTGCGGTAACGAGCGAAAGGATCTGTTCCTGGAGTTGCTGCCGGTATGATCCGTGTTCCTCGTTCCAGATAACGAGATCGACCTCGAGCCCTTTTTGATGCCAATAGGTATGGGCCTGTATCAACTGATGCACCAGGAGGATGTTCGCAGGGTCTTTGATCATGAGCAGGACAATCGGCAAATCGCCCGAGATGGAATAACCCCAAAGACCCGATTGGCCCCGTCGATTGGCGAGCGCGTTTGCGGCGTCCGTTCTCATATGCGAGCTTGCGTAGAGAATCGAGTTTGCCAGGCGGCTATATAAGTGTGCGTCGGATTCGGTTCCGTCGATTTGCTGCAGGAGTATCTGGCTGTGCGTCCGGGCGAGCTCGAACGCACGATTCGCGAACCGTTTGCTCCCGTACTTTTCTGCGAGAAGCAGCGCGGCTTCTCGCGTGTCGCCGACTCCGGTTACGACATCAATCGTCACCGACGCTTCGCCCTCGAGCGTTATTCGCTGTCGAATGGCAGCTATCGGGTCGAGTATCGACCCGTGGGTTCCCGAAAGGGGTCCCGCTGCGGTTAGCGCCCTTGGGGCCGTCGCGGTGTTCCCGCGCCCGATGAACTTCAGTCGATCGGTTTCATAGGACACGCCGACGACCTCGGAATCGTGAACGATCATGATGTGCAGCATTACCGGAAAGTTTTCATCTGGTGATCGGGGTCGGCGGCTGAAAAGAAGCGCTTGCCGTTCGGCGATTATTTCCGACTGCATGAAAAGTCCGCTAAAGCAGGGATGTTCGGCGTCGCTTCTGATCGACGCGAGCACTACTTCCGAAAAGCTGGTGACTTCGATCATGCGCTGATACCGGGAGCGATTGGTGATTCTGATCCTTCGCAATTCGATGTCGTCCTCGGGCGAGACGACTATTTCCGTATAGGTGTCAAAACCGCCGTCCCTTCTGCGGAATTCCGCCCGTCCCTCGGAAAACACGACTTCGTAATTATCAGGTTTCTTCAGAGTTGGCTGATAGGTGTTTGACCAGAAGGCCCCCGATTTTTCATCGCGAACGTATAGGAAACTTCCCCGGTCGTCGGTGGTTGCGTCCTCTTGCCAGCGGGTAAGCGACAGGCTCTTCCATCTGCTGTATCCTCCGCCTGCGTTCGTAACCATCACGTGATAACGCCCATTTGAAAGCATCTGGACTTCCGGAATGGGAGTTTCGTAGGTATGAATGGTTCGAGCAGTCGGTTTTACCGAGGCGTATTGCGTGCGTAAATCCGCGGTGTCGATTTTTTTTGCGTTGATAATCCCTGTTTGCGGTATTTTTTCCTCGAGCAGCAAGACGGTTGCACGGACGGCGGGAATCGACTCGAATCGCTTTTGCATTTTCTGTCCGAGTAGGAGCGAAGAAAATGAAAGCAGGCTCATGCCCTGATGATGCGTCATGAAGGAACGCACGATGGAGCTTCTGCGTCCGGCGGGTACGCGCGATTTCGTATAGTCGATGGCTTCATAAAATCCGTAGTCTCCCTCGGTTCCCGAACTCGAAAGGCGCTGAAGATTCTGGCATGCCTTTACGGGCGCCATGAGCAGCGCGAGCGCCGAGGCGTAAGGCGCGACCACGAGGTCGTCAAGCAGTCCGCGCTTGAGTCCAAGAGAGGGAACCCCAAAGGCGCGATACTGGTAGTTAAGGCCGATATCGAATGAATTGTATCCGGACTCGGATATTCCCCATGGAACCCCGCGTATGCGTCCGTATTCAATTTGGCAGGAGATGGCGGCCTTGCAAGTCCTGTCAATCAGGGTTTTTTTGAACGTAGGCATAACCAGGAGCGGCATCAGGTATTCGAACATAGAGCCGCTCCATGAGGTAAGGACGGCCTCTCCGGAGGATTCGGTAAGCAAGCGTCCCAGCGCGAACCAGTTTTCTTGGGGAATTTGACCAAGGGCTATTGCGACGAAACTGGTGAGCCTTGCCTCTGACGCAAGGAGGTCATAGAATCCCGTATCGTGCCGACGGGTCTCGAGCATGTACCCGATAGAAAGAAGACGGCGTGTCGGATTGTAGAGAAACGCGAAATCCATCGTAAGGAGCGTTTCCGCCCGCGTAACGAGGTTTTTTACGGTCGATACTCGTTCATTCGCGCGCTCAAGCCCTGTCTCGATGAGCTTTCCGAGATCCGGGGAACAATTCGTTTTCGCTCGGAGAAACCAGCGCTCAAGCATCATCAGATCGTGCAGTGAAATGGTACCGTGTATAGCCTGAAATTCCGTTTCAGTTCCGAACGAGCTATCGCGAGAAATCCAGGGAAGGAGATACTCGAGATTGTCTATTTGATCCTGGCATTGCCTGATCAGAGAGTCCGCCCACCAGAGAAGTCGTACTTCCGCATGGCCAATGATTGAATTGCGGATCTTCCTTGCGGATGTTGCAAGAAGCGTCAGGCTAGTCCATGCATCATGGATGTTTTGCGTTTTTGTCTCGCGCGCGAAATCGAGGTCGTGCAGGAAAACGATAAACGCCGGCAATACGGTATTTTCCAAGAGCTCTTTGAGAACCAGACATGTATCCTCAATTCCTTGCCATACCGCTTTTCCCAGGACGGCGGAATCGGATATCTCCGTCAGCGCCGCGTTCATTGTCAGGAGCGAAGATGCGAGGTTTCCGCTGTCAACCGTCGAGATATATCTTGGAACGAGGGGTTCAAGAGTATTCGTGTCGTACCAGTTAAAAAGATGGTTGCGGTGCTTCTCGAGTCTTTCTATCGTTTGAATGGTTCCCGATGTTCGTTCGATCAAGCGTTTTGCGGAAAGGTATCCGAAGTCGCACGCGGCCACGTTTGCGAGAAGGGAGATCCCTATATTCGTGGGAGATGTACGGTGCGCAATTTTCCGTACGGGTATTTCCTGGTAGTTGTCGGGGGGGAGCCAGTTTTCCTCGGCGTTGACGAACGTCTCGAAGAATGCCCATGTTTTTCGGGATACTCTTCGCAAGAACGCGCTTTGGTTGTCCGAGAGATCCTCTTTATCGTCAGGCAATGGTTTTCCCATCAGCCAGATGATGGCCGGAGACGCTGACCAGAGGAGAAGAAGGGGGAACGCGCTCGGGAGGGACGATGGGAGAAAGACCGCCAGGGCGGTGATCGTTGCCGCGGAAAGGGCCGGGGCGAACCACATCGCGAAGTATGTTGAGAGAATCGTCGGACGCGCGTCGTGATCGTGTCTCCCTGAGGGTGTCCACTCAAGAAGGTGGCGATGCGTAACTGCCATGCGCCAGAACGCGAGCGCTATCGTGCTAATCGAGTAAAAGGCTTCATAGGGCAAGCAGGTGAGGGCGAGAAACGCGTTGCCGACATGCATGGACGACGCGCGCATCGCGGTGGAAAGATATGGTAATGTCCGTATGAATTTCGGTTTGTGAAAATAGCCGTGGAGCGAGATGATAAGGGGCGGAACGAAAAACAAAGCGAGCACGGCCATGGTCCACGCGAACGGATTTGCGACGCATGCCCATCCCACGGCGAAGAGCGCTGTCAAGGCGGCTGTTGAGACGCTGCGGCGGAGATTATCCAGTATTTTCCATCGTGAGAGAGCGGACAGCGGATTTTTTCGCATTCGTCCGTCAATGCCCGGAACTCCGGGAAAGAGCCATTGGATAAGTTGCCAGTCGCCCCGAAGCCATCGTTTGCGGCGCTGTACGTCCTCGGCGTAGGTTAGGGGCATCCTTTCGAATAACTGGATGTCGCTCACAAGGCCTGCTCTCGCGTAGCAGCCCTCAAGAAGGTCGTGGCTGAGAATACTGTTTTCGGGAAGCGTGTCCTTCAGAGTTATGCTGAACGAGTCAACGTCGTAAATCCCCTTGCCGATGAAAGAACCTTCGCCGAATAAATCCTGGTATACGTCAGAGATCGCGCGGGTATATGGGTCGATTCCCTCGTCGTTGTTATTCAGGAGCGCATACAGGGAGCGATTCTCGCAGGACAGGCTCGATGCGACGCGAGGCTGAAGGATGCCATATCCGTCGACGATGCGCCCTTTGCGGGGGTCGTGACAGGCGCGATTGAGGGGATGAGCCATGGTTTCCGCAAGTCGCCGCGCGGAGTCTCTAGGCAGCAACGTATCCGTATCAAGGGTCAGGACGTACTTTACCGACGCAAGGGGAACTATGTTGCCGACGATCAGGTCAAACATATCGGTCCGTCCGCTCACGACAAGATCGTTCAGATCCGCGAGTTTTCCGCGTTTCCTTTCGTATCCCATCCATTTCTGTTCGCAGGGATTCCACGTTCTCCGCCTGTGGAAAAGGAAGAATTGATCGCCTCCCGGATTATGGTAGCGCAAGTTAAGCTCTTCAATTCTGCTCGTTGCATAGCGAAGGAGTTCCGCGTCATTCGACATTTTTTCAGCGTCCGCGTCCGTAAAGTCCGTGAGTAGGCCAAAAAAAAGATTATCGTCGCGATTCGCGAGAAATCTTACTTCCAGATCGTCGGCGAGCGACTCTATTTCGGAGAGGCTTGAAAGCATTGACGGGATTACGGCGAGCGTGGTTGATTCAGGCGGTATTCCCGCGGAGTAATCCATGCGGGGAAGTTGGTGGGGGGTCGCGAATACCGTCACGAACCGATTCACGAGCGTAACGGAAAATCCGATGCTTGCGATAAAGCAGGGCAAGCCGATGCAAATCAAGAGCGGGACGGACGCGCCGCCATTATGGCCAAGCGCCGCGAATATCGCCATCAACCCCGCGCTCAGAAGGAGTATAAGACCGATATACAGCTTGAGCGAGAGCCTCCGGTCGTCGATTCCGATCGATTCCGCAAGGGTTCGCCTGACGGATACGGTTTTCTTGAGCAGGGAGAATCCCTTGTCTATCAGATAGTATCCGACATGCGTCTCCCGATTCTCGGCCCCGGCGTTAAGGAATTGCTCATTCGCCAATTGGATCGAGCACGCCGCGATCGATATTTCCGGAACATGGGCCTTTTTGGCCGTTTCCTCGATGACGTGGCGGTATCTGTCTCGCGTGGCGAATTCCATTTTTCCGTAGGCTTTCGCCGGGTCTTCGCGCAGTTTGATCTCGACGAAACTGGTGCTTTCGACAAAATCTTTCCAGTCTTTCGCGCCCAGGGAACGAAGGCTCCTGATCGTATTGCTCACCGAAACTTGATCGGCGGCTTGTTGTTGCATTTCCGCCTGGACGAGCCGTTCTATCGTAAGGCCGGTCTCGCTCAGGCGTTGCTCGATCCAGGTTAAGGGCAAATTCAACGCCGATCCCTTTCCTTGCAATTTACGCGCGATTTCTGCGACGAACGTACCGACGAGCGGCTGGTCGGAGCGGGCCATATCAGCGACGAGTAAAATGAGGCTTTTAGGATCGGACACCGCGAGGGTGATCATGCGATCGGACCAAAATCCCGCTTCGTCCTGCACTCGCATTTCCCTGGAAATCCTCGCCGCGATGCGGCGAAGGTTTTCAATGAGCGCGAGACGAAACATGATTGGAATCGCCCATAATTCGCCAAGGGTTAAAATGGAAACGGATTGGTATTCTTTCAGAAACCCCGGCAACGTCTCGGGATCGACAAGGCCGTCGCAGTGCGAAATCCGCTGCAAGGCGATGTCATATACCCGCGGAAGACCCGGCGGTTCGCCATTTGCGAGTTGGGGCAATTCCTTGCTGTATCCCTTCGGCAGGTCTCTCTTGCTCGTGCGTATATGGTCTTCGACCAGGTAGAAATTATCAAGAAGCCAATCGGCCGCGGGAACGATCCTTCTGTTATTAGAAACCGCCTCGGTCAGCATATCGCGAACTTCATCAAGTACCTTTTCATTATCCACGAGTCGGGACAGAAGTTTGTCTCGATGGGCCTTTTTCCGATCCAATGTATGCGATATGGCGAGAATCCTGCCATATTCTTGCATTTGATCGACGCCAAATAGTTCCGACCGTAAAAGTTCGTCACTGTCGGGACGTTTGCGGAAAATGTTACGTATGCCTGATATGCTGTCCTTAATCATTCTTGCCTCGGTATGTTTTTTGGAATAGGGGAAATCGTGCGCGGAATCCGATCCGCTTCAAAAACCCTCCTTTCGCTATTTCTGCGCGAAAAGAGGGTTTTGCCGCGAGAGGGTTCTTATTTCTTCTGCTTTACGAGCAAGATGCCGCCGCCCGAAACGACCGCGATGATTCCGACCCAAATGGGAATGTACACGGTCTGTTTTTGATTGACGGAAAGCTCAACCGAGCCGATCTTCGCTTCGCGTGTTTTCTTGTTATAGCTAAAGCCTCCGTACACCAGAATCAATATTCCGACAATAAGTAACAGTATCCCGATAACGTTGCTTGCCTTCATGAATGTCTCCTTATTAATCTTTGGTATACGTCGTGGCGACGCCGTTCGGGGACGATGATACGGTCATTTCCGTGCAATCGGAGTTGAACGAATAGTAGAGCTTGTCCGTGCTCGCATCCGCATACGTCCTTGTAATGATGGTATCGTTCGCATCCCAGGTGCCGTTGTTGGTTACTCCGATACCGACGACCGTGGTTGTTTCAGTCCAGGTTTTATCCGCGTTGAAAACGAGCGTAGTCGGGATCCCGATCACGCTGGCGTTCCACGTTCCGATAATGGGTTCGAAAAGCGATCCGATGCCGTTTTCGGTCTGTTTGCATCCAGCCAGTACCAGCAGCGAAAAGAGGGCGATACCAATGAAATTTTTCATAAAACTCTCCTGTGCGATTGCCTAAAAAAAAGTCGGGGGGAAATCCTATTGAATACGATTTTATTCAAACTGGTAGGACCGAGAGCCGTCGCCATCAGGGCGATTCTTTGTCCGTCATGCTGAGTGCCGACGGTGATAAAAACTTCGCGGTGATGCTCAGGATAACTATACATACATTACGGAGCGCCGTTTGTTCGTTATCGAACATTTGGCCCCATGCTTTCACGAATGGATCTGATACTGCCCGCGGCAAGAGTAGTGAATAACGCAATGAATGAGCGCTAACGAACATACAATATTCTCGTATGGAACCATTTTAGCACCTGAGGAGGGTCGGTAAAACACAAGCCATGCAACGCATGGCGATATGAATGTACTTTTGGAGGTTCTATCATGATTATGCATTTTAAGAAAGTTTTTGTTCTACTCATGGTTGCGGGCTTGTTTGCAGGCTGCAATTCTTCGTCAGGGTCAGATGACACCGATGATTCCTCGGTACCCGTAGTCTCGAGCATGACGCCGGATGATCGTTCTACCGGCGTAGCGGTCAACTCAAATATTACTGCTATTTTCAACATGGAAATGGATCCGTCCTCGGTGACCATCGCGACCTTTATTCTCAATAATGGATTGGCCAATGTCGCAGGCGAGGTAACCTATGCGGGAAACGCCGCGTCGTTCAATCCGACGGACGATCTTGCGAACAACACGACCTATACCGTCACGATCGGCCTAAACGCCAAGAGTCTTGCGGGGAAAACCATGGGCGCGAATAAGGTGTGGAGTTTTACGACAGGCTTTCTTGCCGACCGAATAGCGCCCGCCGTTTTTTCGACCGTTCCTGCGAATCAGGAAAAAGGGTTTCAGGTTGACGGAAACGTAACCGCGACGTTCAGCGAGGCAATGGATCCTTCATCGATAACGTCCGCGACCTTCTGCGTCAATGATGGATCGGCAAATATTGATGGTGTGGTGACGTATCTTGATAAGACCGCGACGTTCGATGCGTCTGGCGAACTTGCCCGAGGAAAATCCTATACGGCGACGGTTACCGCAGGAGCGCTTGATCTGGCGGGCAATGCGCTTGCTACAAACGTTTCTTGGTCGTTCACGACTCCGATTGGACCTTCAAGGGTCGCGCTCGGTACGGCCGGTAATTTCGTCATTCTCTCTGAAGCGGGAATCGACACTATTCCGACTTCGGTGATTACCGGCGATATCGGCGTGAGCCCATTGGCCTCTTCGTACATAACCCATTTTGCGCTCACGCTGAACGGCGCAGGTACCTTCTCTGAATCCGGTCAGGTAACGGGAAAAGTCTACGCCGCGGATTATGCCGTCGCCACTCCGGCAATGCTCGGAGTCGCGATCGCCGATATGACGGACGCGAACACGGATGCATCGGGCAGGCTTCTGCCTGATTACTCCAATTTGGGTTCGGGCAGTATCGGTGGATTGACGCTGGTACCGGGATTATATCACTGGTCAACCGGAATCACGATGCTGTCTGACGTAACACTCGACGGCGGACCGAATGATATCTGGATTCTCCAGGTTACGGGCGTTCTGTACATGGGCTCGGACGTCAAGGTGACGCTCACGGGCGGCGCTCAGGCAAAGAACGTATTCTGGAAGGCGAATTCGGCCACGCTTAATACCGGCGCTCATCTTGAGGGAATCCTTCTTGCGAATACCGCGATAAGCCTCGCTACCGGATCTTCGGTGAATGGCAGGCTTTTTACCCATACCGCGGTAACGCTTGATTCAAGTACCGTCACCCAACCGGCTCCTTGACCGGGTAAGTGCGACAGTCCTGCGGGAAGCGTGTTAGTACCGCAGGTATCGACGGTGTGATCGTTACTGGCAGATACGCAAAACATATTTAGGAGAAATTCTGTGAAGCATAGCATAGTGGGAATATCGGCAGTGTTTTTTACGGGCTTGCTCATGATCGGCTGCGTCGCGGCCTGTGGCTCGGCCAATTCGGGCTCGGACTCCCCGGATAACGATGGGGGATTGAACGATGCCACATTGCCGTATGTCGTTTCGACGTTTCCGGAAGGCGACTCGGCGGGAGCGTCGATCAACAGGAGCGTCAGCGTTACCTTTAGCGAGGAAATGCGTCCTTCAACCATCAACGTCGTGACGTATAAGCTTGTAAAAGGCACGCAGCTTCTTGCCGGGAAAGTAACCTATGAGGGAACGACTGCGACCTTTACGCCCGAGAACGATCTGGAGATAAACACGGTGTACACGGGACAGATGAAAACGTCGGCTCAGGATCTTGCGGGAAATCCGCTAAACGCCGAAAAGACCTGGCGCTTTACGACGGGTTCGACGCTGGCCGCAGGCCCCTCACCGGTAGCTCTCGGAACTGCCGCCAGTTTTGCGATTCTTTCCAAATCGGGAATCGATACCATTCCAGGCTCGGCGATTACCGGTGATATCGGAGTAAGTCCGGCCGCGGCGACATATTTGACGGGGTTTTCGCTCGCCATGGACGCGAGCGGCAAGTATTCCACATCAGCGCAGGTCAATGGAAAGGCGTACTCGGCTGACTACAGCGCGCCGACTCCCGCAAAAATGACAACGGCCGTCGGAGATATGGAAATCGCGTACACTAACGCCGCGGGACGTTCCGTGCCTGATTTTACCGAGTTGGGTTCGGGCGATATTAGCGGTTTGACCCTCGTTCCCGGTTTGTACAAATGGGGAACGGGACTTATGGTCGCGTCCGACATTACGCTTTCCGGCGGCGCAAATGACGTCTGGATTTTCCAGATATCGGGCGATGTTACCCTTGCGTCTGGCGTAAAGATGATTCTCGCCGGCGGCGCGGCGCCGGAAAATATTTTCTGGCAGTCATACGGGGCCGTCGTTCTCAACACGACCGCGCACCTTGAGGGAACGGTGCTGTCGCAAACGGAAATAACGCTTGCGACTGGCGCGACGGTAAACGGCAGGCTTCTCTCTCAGACTGCGGTGACAATTGATCAAGGTATGGTAAAGAAACCCGCGCATTAGGCCTTTCCTGCGTTCGTTGGCGGGGTGCGCTGTATGGCGCAGACGGTGCGAAGAATGAAATAGCCGGGCGTTTGCCCGGCTATCTTTTTCAATCGCGGATTAATGAGTAAAGTTAAAAATGCGATTTGAACATATCGATTGAATCCCGAAACGCCCCGAAGACATTCTCGGTTTCTGCTTTGAGCTTTTCCCATGATGTTTCCGAGGCATCCTTGACCGCTGCGAGCTTCTTCACGCCTTCGGCGTGGATGGCGTGCACCGCATCAAGCTGTTGATGGTATTTGTCCTGAACGTTCTGCATCCCCTTGAGCGCCTTGCCTTCGAGAATGACCATTTCGGCGTTCCATTCGTCTATCTGACGCTGCTTCGCCGCGATATACTCAGAGCGATCGGTTTTTATCTTGCTCATTTTATTCACCTCGGAATCCTGATGCCGGGCAATATCCCGATAAACCCGAAGGCGCTCAATACCAACAGAATGACCGTTATTACGACGACAACATTCAGGATTCCCCGTATTGTGCCTTGTAGCGGAATGTACCTGTTTATCAGCCACATGGCTAATCCGATCGCAACCAAAACAACAACCAACTGAATAAATGACATACTGTCCTCCTGAAAAGTGATTACACAAAATATACTCTCGCGCTAGTTGCTCGTCTGTTCGTAAACGAACATAAGGCTGGGTAGTGAGGCTCAACGGAATCGCTATGGGTGTAAACCAGACGAGGAGAGCATTTCGCGCGTTGAGTTCAAGTCCGTATGGAGTATGCTTTGAATCCCCATCTGCTCGGCAATCTGTACGAACATCGGCGTGTTGTCTATATAGATCGCGCGCTCGGGAAGGATATGCGAAAGATCGAGCGCCAGGCGGAATATGTCAGCGTCGGGCTTTCGGATGTGAACGAGGCATGACGAAATGAAGACGTCGACGAACGAGTCAAGCTGAAACTTGTCAATACGGAAATCATTGAGTGCCCGAGCCTCGTTGCTCACGACGACGATTTTGAGGCCGTATTTTTTTTTGATATTACTGACAAGCGAGATCATCCCCGGGTATGGCTGCGATTGCGAAAACATGTACTCCCTGAATTGCCGGGAGGTGAATGATCTTTTTTCGAAGAATACCATTCTGTCAATGTATTCTTCCAGATCGATCTTTCCCAGCTCATATGTTTCGAACATGATTTGATGGCGCGCTTCCATCTCGGCGAAATCAAGGGAGAATTCCTGTGCAGCCCGTTTTCGGGATGTGATACCCCATCCATCCGTGAGTAAGACTCCTCCGATATCTACGAAAAGCGTGGATATCAACCGCTCGCAGCCTGCGGAATTACTTAAGGGCAGCTTCATTTACGTCCTCCGCGCCGTCATCGTTAGCGATCATCCCATTCTGCGCCACGGATTCCGCAGGCCCGATATAGATTGTTCCCGGTGCTTTCTCGATCACGATCAGATTCTGCGGAAGATCGATATGGTCGATCATGAGAACTCGCTTGATTTTCATTCTGCTTCCTCCGGACCTTATGCCCTTTTATCCTGTCTGTCCCATTTCCAGTCGAGAATCTCGGGCATGTCCTTCCCGTACTCGTAGATATATTTTTTATGCGCGGAAAGCTTTTCGTTCATTGCATCCATAACGTCGCTATTCATTGTCTGTGGGCTCTTAAGGCGTTTGAGAACGTCCAGCACCAGGTGAAAGCGGTCAATGTCATTCATGACCGTCATGTCGAACGTCGTTGTGATTGTTCCCTCTTCCTTGTATCCCCTGACATGTATATTGTCGTGATTCTTGCGCCGATAGGTCAGGCGATGGATCAGGGACGGATAGCCGTGAAACGCGAAGATGACAGGTTTATCCCTCGTAAAAAGCGCGTCGAAATCCGCGTCATCGAGTCCATGCGGATGCTCCGACGCCGGCTCGAGTTTCATGAGATCGACTACGTTAATCAATCGGATTTTCAGTTCGGGAACGCGTTCGCGAAGGATTGAGACCGCCGCCAGCGTTTCGAGGGTTGGAACGTCCCCGCAGCAGGCCATCACGACATCAGGCTCGTCGTCGCCCTCGTTACTTGCCCATTTCCAGATGCCTATTCCCTTCGTGCAATGTTCGATAGCGTCGTCGATAGGGAGCCACTGCGGCCCAAGGTATTTTCCGGCAATGACGACATTGACGTAGTGACGGCTGCGAAGGCAGTGATCCCAAACCGAGAGGAGGCAGTTTGCGTCGGGGGGGAGATAAACCCGAACAACGGAGGCTTTTTTGTTGATGACATGATCGATAAAGCCGGGGTCCTGATGGGTAAACCCGTTATGCGCCTGCTGCCAGACGTGAGAGGCGAGCAAATAGTTCAATGAGGCGATTTTCGCGCGCCATGGAATTTCCGTCGAGACTTTCAGCCATTTTGCATGTTGGTTGAACATCGAGTCTATGATGTGGATAAACGCTTCATAACTGTTGATAAGGCCGTGCCTTCCGGTTAGGAGATATCCCTCGAGCCATCCTTCGCACTGATGTTCGCTCAGCATCTCCATTACGCGGCCGTCCGGCGCGAGAAACTCGTCTTCCTTTTCCGTTTTGGCATTCCACTGGCGGTCGGTAACCTCGAAAACCATGTTCAAGCGATTCGAAAGAGTCTCGTCGGGGCCGAAAATGCGAAAATTCCGCTGTTCGCGGTTGAGCATGATAACGTCGCGAAGGTATTCGCCGAGAATTTGCGTGTCGGCCGCGAACACGGATCCGGGCGATGGAATCGCCACCGCATAGTTGGCGAATTTTGGCAAGCGCAGGTCGCGGAGCAATCGCCCTCCATTCGCGTGCGGATTTGAACCCATGCGTCTTTCGCCGAGAGGTGCGAGTTCGGCAAGTTCTCGTTTCAGCCGACCCTCATCGTCGAAGAGCTCTTCGGGGCGATAGCTTTTCATCCATTTCTCGAGCAGCGCGAGATGATCGGGATGGTCGGCATCAATCTGGAACGGGATTTGATGGGAACGGAACGTACCTTCGCTCTTAATACCGTCGACCGTTGCGGGACCAGTCCATCCTTTCGGTGATTTAAGCACGATCATCGGCCATCGAGGCCTTTTGGGTTCATTGCTGTTTCGGGCAATACGTTGAATTTTCCGTATCTCGGTTATCGCCTTGTCCATGACGGCGGCCATGCGTCGATGCATTTTTTTCGGATTTTTCCCGTCCACGAAATAGGGCGTCCAGCCGTAGCCCCTAAGGAGCTGATTCAGCTCCTTATGCGTGATGCGCGCAAGGACCGCGGGGTTCGCGATTTTATAACCGTTCAAGTGAAGTATTGGCAAGACAGCGCCGTCACTGAGCGGATTAAGGAATTTGTTCGAATGCCAGGACGTTGCGAGCGGACCAGTCTCCGCCTCGCCGTCGCCGATCACGCAAGCGGTTATCAGCGATGGATTGTCAAAGACGGCGCCGAATGCATGGCTGAGGGAATATCCCAATTCCCCTCCTTCGTGTATTGATCCCGGGCATTCGGGCGAGACATGGCTGGGAATGCCGCCGGGAAAGGAGAATTGTCTGAACAGCTTTTTTAATCCGGATTCGTCCTGCGAAATTTCGGGATAAACTTCGGAATAGGTTCCTTCAAGATATGTATTGGCGACGAGCGCAGGGCCGCCATGACCGGGGCCGGCGATATAGATCATGTCCAAATCGAATTTTTTTATTATGCGATTCAGATGCACGTAAATAAAATTTTGTCCGGGAGTAGTGCCCCAGTGCCCCAGCAGCGTAGGCTTGATGTGCTCGGTCATAAGCTGCTTTTTAAGAAGCGGGTTGTCGTACAGGTATAACTGTCCGACAGACAGATAGTTCGCCGCACGCCAGTAAGCGTCCATTTTCGCGAGTAGTTCCGAAGAAACCCGCGTTTCTTTTTTAGCCATGAATAACCTCTTGTACAGGATGAGCTGTCTATCCAAGTATCATAATGCCGATGAAAAGCAGCAGGATGGAGAATAGCATCATGGCTATGAATACCGTCATATAGAGCAGAATTCGCGCGCTTGCCCTCGCGGCTCTCGTCCGGTCGACGGTTGGAGTACGCCCTAATTCGGTATTCAGCGCGGTCGTTACCACCACTGCGACCCCATTGCCATGCGAAACATGGGTTCCCATGAACACCATGTTATCGCGGCGGTCGAGCGGAATATCATCACTCTCGAGCGTCGCGGATCTTTTCTCCACGGAATCCGTCTCACCGGTTATGGCGGATTCAACGCAGTGAAGCGAGGAAGACTCGATGATCCTCGCGTCTGCAGCGACGGAATCGCCCTTGTTAAGCACGATCACGTCGCCCGTGACAATTGCGGATGCAGGTATCGACTCGATCTGCCCGTCACGGTAAACAACGGCGCGCTTTGCATTCAATGCCACAGACCGTTCAATCTTTTTCATAGCCCCGAGACCACGGACTACGCGGATTGACAGATAAGAAATGGCGATGAAGAGAATAATCGCGGTCCCGATCCATGCGCCAAGAAAGACGGATATGAGTAGCGCGGTGATCAGAACCAAGAAAAATATGTTTGGAAGTTGAGAGATCAATTTTCGGGATAGACTGACTCTTTCCGTCGTATTCAGCTCATTCGGTCCGTTCTGCATTAATCTTCGTGATGCTTCATCGGCCGATAACCCGTTTCGCGAGGACGTTAATCCCTTCAGTATTTTCTCGCCTGTCTGTTTGTACCAGATATTCGGTTCCATTGGTGTATCCTTGTGGTCGCTCGTTTCCACCTGATTAAAAGCGGAAATGCGAGGGACTCAAGAATAAGGTACCATTGGCGACTCGGGCGGTCTGTTCGCCATCGAACAGATAAACTTTGATTGACACATCCTTTTCTTCTGCTATACTGAAATGATAATTCCACCATGCGGTTAAGAATATTCAGAACATAATCGTCCAGGAGGCTCTGCGATGACTGACCGACAAACCGCTGTGGATACCCCGAATAACCATCTTCTTTCCATTCTTCCGTCTGATGACTTCAATCGCATCAAGCCGTACCTCGAGCTTGTTTCCCTGCCGCTCGGAAAGGTTCTCGGCGAATCAGGGGGTTCGATCAACTATGTGTATTTCCCGACTACCGCGATTGTCTCGCTTCTGGCGGTGATGGATAACGGTTCTTCGGCGGAAATCGCGGTTGTCGGGAATGACGGAGTCATCGGTATCGCTGTCTTTATGGGCGGTGAGACGATGCTTAATCGAAGCGTCGTGCAGAGCGAGGGCTTTGCATACCGCCTGGGCGCATCGGTGATGAAGCAGGAGTTCGGTCGCTCCAGTCTTTTACGGCACGTCCTGCTCCGGTACACCATGGCGCTCCTGTCGCAGATGGCGCAGACGGCAGTATGCAATCGGCACCATACGATCGATCAGCAACTCTGCCGCTGGCTTCTGCTCAGCCTTGACCGATTGCCGTCAAACGAGCTAACAATGACGCAGGAGCTTATCGCCAATATGTTGGGCGTGAGGCGAGAGGGCGTGACGGAAGCCGCCGGAAAGCTGCAGAGCGCGGGGTTGATCCACTACAGTCGTGGGCACATTATCATCCTGGACCGCGCGGGTCTTGAGTCGCGCGTATGCGAGTGCTATAGCGTTGTAATGGAAGAGACTCTCCGCCTTCTGCCTGACGCGCTGAGAAACTGACCGTTTACTCACATGATGAGATCCGGGGTTTTCGGACTCACTTCAAATCCGATTCCGCGATATCCGATGCATCTGCATGTTTCGTCAAACATCGGCTCTCCGCTTACCTGATATCTTTGAGTTGACCCGTCGCGCATCGCTCTGGTGAAGATAAAATCCCGGAAAGGCCGTTTTGCCGCGATAAATTCCCTCAGCGTCGTCAGTTCCGCAGCGTTCCATCCGAACTGCCCATCCGACGATGCGTCTCCCGAGATACTGTCCACTCGGATACCGAGCATGTCGAGGACCGGTCCCGATACCTTGGTAAATTTCATGTTCTCGTCCTGTTCCCAATACCAGTCCGACGCGAGTTCGGTGAGGCTGCGATAGCGCGCCTCGCTTTCCTGTAATTCGGCGGTTCGTTCACTTACCGTTTGCTCAAGCTCCTTGTTGTAGCTCTCGAGCTTGCGGTAGAGCAGTCGTACTTCCAGCATGTTGTATATGCGCGTTTTAATCTCGATCACATCAAACGGTTTGCTGATAAAATCCTTCGCGCCGGATTGGAGCGCGCGAAGTTTGTGCCCGGGCTGCGCGGTTATCACCAGTACGGGCAAGTATGCGTCTTCCTTGTTCGTTTTGAGCGCTTCCATCACCTGAAATCCGTCCATTTCGGGCATTTGCAGGTCAAGAAGTATCAGGTCATACTGATTTCGGCGATGAAGCGCGCATACGTCCTGCGGTTCGCTCGTTGAGGTAACGGAAGTATATCCTGCCTCGCCAAGAAGCTCGGTGAGCAATCTGATGTTCGCGTCCTGGTCGTCAACGATCAGGATCTTCGCTGCAAGAATATCATCGATACTAACTATCATAGGTTCTCCTCTTCAATCGGGCTCTGCGTCTTGCGTCTTTGTGCATCAAAAATCGAATCAAGTGTAGTAAAAAAATCGGTAACATTGATGGGGCTCGCGAGATATCCCGCGAATCCCCTTGCTTTTGCCCTTTCAATATCGCCTGAGCTCATATCGTCGCCCAGTGCGATAATCGGTGTATGCGCCGTCTTTGGATTCTCGGCAAGTATTCGCTGGACGTCGTATCCGCTGATGTCGGGTAGGCGAATGTCCGTCACAATTGCGTCGGGTAGGTATTCGCGCGCGATATCAAGCCCGCTTTCCCCGTTCCGCGCGCTTAGTAGGCGGATATCGGTTCGAAGGGCGATGACTCCGCACATCGACAGGAGCTTACAGGATTTGCTTTCGATGAAGAGAAGTGTATGCTGCATCACTCCTTTCTTTTTTTTGGTCTGTATAATAGAAGGGTCTTCGGGTTCTTCGGTTCCCGTTTCGCCGGCTTCGGCAAGCTTCAGGTCGAACCAAAAAACGCTGCCGCTTCCAACGGTGCTTTCAACCCCGATAGTGCCGCTCATTGATTCGACAAGGCGTTTGCAGACCACGAGCCCTATGCCTGTTCCTTGCTCTATTGTCGCTTTTTTTCCAATGCGATGGAATGGCTGAAATAGTTCGGTGATCTGATCGGGCGACAGTCCGTCGCCGGTATCCCGGACGCTTATCCGGACGGTATCTGTCGCGACTTTCGCGCAATCGATGGTTACAGACCCGCCCTGTCTGTTGTACTTAATCGCGTTTGACAGCAGGTTGTTAAGGATCTGCCTGAGCCGCATGGGATCGGCCTTAACGATGAAGGGATAATCCGGTGCAGTTATCGATACTTTTATTACATGCTTGTCGGCTTGCGGTTCGACCATGCAGCTGCATTCCTGAATAACCTCCTTGAGCGAAATGGGGGAGAGCGTCAGGATTAGCTTGCCGGAATCGATCAGGGAGAGATCGAGAATGTCGTTTATCAAGTCCAAAAGATACCACCCGGCCTTGAGGATCTGGTCAATGCTGCGTTTCTGCGACGGAGTAAGCGGTTGGGACCCGGTATCGATGAGCTGGGCAAATCCGAGGATGGCGTTAAGCGGAGTGCGCAAGTCATGGCTCATTCCGGAAATGAAGTCCGATTTCGCGTTATTGGCCTTTTCCGCGAAGGACGTTGTCTTTTCCAGCTCGATGTTTTTTTCGGTGAGTATTTTATTCAATCTCATTCGTTCGGTAACGTCACGCAGTGAACTGTGAATCGCGGGTTCGCCGTCATACATGATCAGCGTGCTTTGGCTTTCAACGTCAATTGGCGTACCGTCGATTTTGAGCAATGTCTCGTGCACCATCTGCGTTCCGTGGCTCGTCTGGAGAATTCCCTCTTCGCGCAGCAATATACGCTGGTGGTAGTCCTGATGAACCTGACTCAGGAAGTTTTTACCGACAAGCTCCCGCGCATCCGACGCTCCGAACAGATTTATGGCCGACGGGTTGACGTAAAGGATCTTTCCGTCTCTCTTGACCACGACCGGCTCGGGGGACCATTCAACAAGCGTACGGTAGCGTTCCTCGCTTTCGTGTATTGCTTTTTCCAGTGCCTTGCCCTCGCTGACGTCGCTTAATGCCATGTTAACAACGGCGGGGGATCCGCCTGCGTCGATCGCGAGGACGGTGTCGATTCTCACCCATGGCTGGGTGTGGTCCGATTTCAGAATGTGTAATTCATATCGCTGGGGCATTTCGGTTCTTAGCAGGCGCTTGTGATGCAAGTAATGGATGTCCTGATCGCTCTTAGCAATGAATCGCGTAATGGGCTGCATTACGAGCGCGCTTCTCGGTATTCCGAAAATTGCGGTCGCGGTGAGATTCGCCTGAACGATCAGTCCTTGGTCATTGATGGTGCAGTATCCAACGGGGGCCAAATCATAAAGGTCAAAGTATTTCGAGCGGGATGTCTCGAGCTCCAGTTGGGTGCGCCGCAATTCCTCGTTCTGGATTTCAAGCTCAATTTCGTGCACGTGCAGTTCGTGAAGCATGATCTTCGTCTCGGTCTGGGAAAGCGCATTTGCGCGTTCTGCTTTCGGGCATGCGGTTTCGCTGTCGATCAATTCTGCTTGTCGGCGCAAATCGGAGACGTTGTTTTCGCGTACATCATCCATCGCATGCCTCTATTCTCGTCCGGTGTTTTTATCCTTGGCCCTTTCAGTCGTCGCGATTGCGTAGATTTGCCCGCTTTCGTTAACCAGACCCGTCGCGGTCATGGATATGTCAATGATCGCACCGTCTTTCGCGAGACGTTGCGTTCGGTATGGCTCAAGGATTTCCGAAAGACCTAATTGGCGGATTCGCTCGAATTCCTTTTCGCACATTTTCTGGGGAATCCTGTCGCGCACGTTCATCGTGAGCGCTTCGGCTTCCGTCCATCCATACTGCCTGACTGCGCCCGGATTCCAGCCGAGTATTTTCCCTTCAAGGTCATGTACGGTTATGGCATCGTTGGCGTCCCTGGCGACCGCGGCGAGCCGAAGCTTTTTATTTGCGTTCTCCAGATCAGTTCTGATGCGAATTATTTCGGTGATGTCCACGAAAGTGATTACCGCTCCCTCGATAATGTTATCAAGCGTGCGATAAGGCCTGATGCGCATGGTGTACCAGCTGTGGCCGGTTGTTTCGACGTCGATTTCCTTCGGGATCAGGGAGTCAAGCACGATCTGTACGTCGGTTATCAGGTTATCATACCCGATGAGGTTCGATACGGTGTGCGCGACGGGGCGGCCTATGTCGCTCGGGATTAAATTGATTATTTGCGTTATCGCCGGGGTAAAGCGCATGATGCAAAGCTGGAGATCTACGAATATCGTACCGATGCCGGTGCTTGCCAAAAGGTTATTCATGTCGTTGCTGACTTGCGAGAGGTCAAGGATTTTCGTCTGAAGCTCGGTGTTTACGGTCGAAAGCTCTTCGTTAATCGACTGCATTTCCTCCTTGGAGGTTTCAAGCTCTTCGTTCGTTGACTGGAGTTCCTCGTTGACGGATTGCATTTCTTCGTTTGAGGACTGGAGTTCCTCGTTTGATATTTCCTGATCTTCGTTGATTGCCTGAAGGTATTCCCGGTTTGCCCGTAATTCTTCGGTAAGGGCAGTGATTTTTAACGTAGCCTCCGGCGCGCTCAGCTCCGACTGAGAAGACACATCCTCCCGCTTGCGATTATCAAAATGCGCCTTTGACGCCGCAGTGACCGGGAGCTCTTCCAGGATTATGAGAAAAAGGGGTTGGTCGTTCTCTTGCGAATCGTCGTAAACAATCGGCTTGATCGTCAAGTTGACAAAGGAGTCAATACCGTTCGTGGTAATCGCGAGATTGGGCATTTTGACCAGCTCTTTCGCTATCGCGGTCTTTCGGAGCAGCGTGGTCATGTCCCGTTGCAGCCCGTCTCGGGCCATTTTCAGGATATTGTTGATGCCTGTCTCACCCGGAACGGGCTCGAGATACTTTCCCATCCGTCCGTAGAGGTACAGAATGTCGCCCTGTCTGTTAACGAGGGCGGCGGACGGAGAAAATTGCGTCAGTAGTGCCTGCTCGATCAATTCGCGTAAGGAAAGCCTTTCGGGCACCGCGGTTTTTCCCGAACGGTCCGGATGGTTCGTGTTTCGCTCCGTAAGGGGAGGATGAAATTGGTTCAGCGCCATGCGTTGGGCTCCCTGATAATCCTGCTTGCGTTGGTAAAGTTTGAGCTTTCCGTCCACTGCGGAGAAAAGGTCGTTAAACTCGCCGATAGACTCTGACGTCCCAAGGAACAGAATCCCGCCTGGCTTGAGGGTGTAGTGAAAAAGTGGAATGAGTTTTTTCTGGAGCTCGCTGTCCATATAGATCATGAGATTGCGGCAGCTAATCATATCGAGTCGCGAAAAAGGAGGGTCTTTGATCACGTCCTGCGTGGAGAAAATAACCATATCCCGGATGCTTTTATGAATTCGGTACATGTTGTTTTCCGGCTCTAGCGTGAAGAAATGGACCAGTCTCTCGGCATGAATGTCATTGGCGATGTTTGCGGGGTAGAGTCCGGTTCGCGCTGATGCGATGGCCCTCGTGTCGATGTCAGTTGCGAATATTTGAACCTGAAATGTCTGCTTTAAAATTTCCATGCGCTCGTGGAGGAGAATTGCCAAAGAATATGCTTCTTCCCCTGTCGAGCATCCTGCGCACCATATGCGTATTACGCCGTTGTGGGTAATCTTGCCGGAGAAAAGCTTCGGTATGATCGTTTCTTCGATCATCTTGAAAGTGTCGGGATCGCGGAAGAATTTTGTCACTCCGATCAAGAGGTCGCTGAAAAGAGCATCGATTTCTTCAGGCGCGTGCTGAAGGTACAGATAATAATCGTCCGCGGAATCTATCTGATGAACCGCCATGCGGCGTTCGATCCGGCGATAAATAGTGTTTGGTTTATACTGGGAAAAGTCGTGGCCTGTTTGCGCGCGCAGCAAGAGCAGAATTTTCTTCAGCACGTTACCTGACCTCGGAGCGATCGCGTTTGAGGCGCTGCCGTGTCGATGGGTGTGCGTTGTGTAGGCCAGCAGTTTTGCGGCCATGTCCGATGGCACAAGCTCGAAGTCGACAAGACCGGTGTCGACGGCGCTCTGGGGCATACCGTTGAATTCTGATGAAGCTGCGCTTTGTGCCATTACCATGCCGCCCTCGGCTTTGATCTCCCGTAACCCCGCCGTTCCATCGCAGCCATTGCCCGACAGCACGATGCAAATGGATTTTTCACGCTGATCGCGCGCGAGGGAACGGAAAAAAAAATCGATGGGAAGCCGATGTCCGTGCGGTTCGAGCGGATCGAGCAATTGCAGCGTCCCGTTTGTTATCGCCATGTCTTTGCTTGGCGGGATGATGTATACGCAGTTTACCTGTACCGGCATTCCGTCCTTTACGTCGAAGACGGACATTCGGGTGTAATGGCCTATAAGGTTCGAGAGGATGCTTTCATGATTGGGTGACAGATGCTGAATGAGAATAAACGCCATGCCCAAGTCCGTACCGGCGGGTATTCCCAAAAAAAAGGACTCGAATGCCGCAAGCCCGCCGGCCGAGGCGCCGATGCCGACAATGGGGAAACCGAGGTCGGTAATACCGGAAAGCGGTCCATTGGTTTCTGTGCTGATCATTATCGACTCCTGCCATTCACTTGCAGTCATTATGCGTTGTCTTGGGTATAAGGGCAAGCGATTTCGCGTTTGCCCGCCCGATCCCGGCATTTATGCTTTGCTTCAATAAAAAAAAATCGCGACTGCCACCGCGAGTGAACCGCGGTGGCAGTAACCTTTGTCTGATTTTATTACTTAACGAGAAAGAAGGCCGTTCTGCGATTTCTCCAGCGATTAAGGAAATCACTGTCGGGTACGAGCGGATCGCTCGCTCCAACGCCTGAAACCGCTATCATGCTCGGGTTAACCCCTCGTTCGATGAGCGCTTTCTTGATTGCTTCCGCGCGAGCCAGCGAAAGCGGTATGAGCACTTTCTCCTGCTCGGTTGCCCCGAGTGTCTTGTCTTCCCAATGGATCATAACCGCATGCCCGACGATCTTGATTTTATGATCGGGATATTTCTTGAATGTCTCCGCCAGGCGATTGAGCCTCACGATGTTTTGCTTCGCCAAGTTTGCCGGTACATCTTCATAGTTGGCGGTAAAATCCTTAAAATAGATCCTGGAATTCTCGATGCGATATCCGGTGCCGTCCTTGATGACGATGATGTCAATGGGAAGAAGCGACTGGATCGTTCCCATATTTCCGAATTCGTCGCGGAACTTGACGGTGACCGGATAATCCTCGGCCGATACGACCAATTCCCCGTTCATGTCCTTTCCGTCCCAGACTACGGTGTTGTTGGGCCATTTACCGCTGTACGTTCTGAATAAATTCCAACCCGGGTCAAAGATGTACATGGTCCAGCTTTCGATTCTCGCAAGGTCCGATACGCCGTCAATCGTTATAGTCATTACGTCGGTGGGATTAACAGGCGAAAAAAGCTGAGGTGCGAAACTGATTTTACCGGTCGGTCGAGTGCTGTCGAGAATGAACTGCGTGCTTTTCGCGGTTCCTTGGGAGTAATTTTTGGTGTAGTTAACCTTTAATGTTGCAATGTACGTGCCTTCGGGAGCTATGTCCCCCGATGAGTCCTTGCCGTCCCAAGTGAGAATGGAAGGCATATATGAACTGTTTCCGGCGAAAATCTTTTTCGTGACTCCATCAGTGGCTAACGAAACCGTCCAATTCTTAACTGACGTCGCGTTTGCGAAGTAGAGTGCGAATTCGATGGAAGTTCTTCCGGTTTCCGCCATGGGCGAAAATCCAAGGACATCCGTTTGGATAAGGCTCTGTCCCGGCGCTATTGGCCATGACTCGAACGATTCCGATTTGGTGTTTGCCATCTTTGTCGACTGGCAGGCAGTCAGCGAGGCAAAGAGTGCCAATGCCCCGATTACCTGATTGATCTTTTTCATTGTGATCTCCTGATACTCATTGCACGAACATTCCCGTTTTATGAGGAAAACGGGATGATTCACGATTATTCCTTGCGAGGTTGCCTTTTTTAAGCCCCCTTTACCGTCGCTAGTGCAAAGGGTACGAACAAACCGTCAATCATTCTGTTCGTTAACGCACGTATACCCGCTTAAATAAAATCGTCGACACAAACCGGAAGAAATTTCCCATCGTAGGTGCTCTACCGCACAGAGAGTTGTCGCTTCATATAGGTATGATAACCGTACGAAGAGAATCCGCGAAATCGCGGGAAAGGAGTTTACCATGGGAATACTCGCAATCTTGGGGATCGTTCTGATCGTCATCGTCATAGTCGGCATTCTGTAATCGTGAGAAAACCGTGAGTTTTGTCTCTAATCATCAAGACCGGGAATATCGCGAGCAGAGACGATCATTCCCGGCAACGTAAGGAACGCTCTTTGATCGAAGTACAATCCGTCAGTAAGCAATTCGGCCCGCACTGGGCGGTGAACAAGGTTTCCTTCGCCATGAAAGAAGGAGAAGTATTTGGGCTTCTTGGGCCCAATGGGGCGGGCAAATCGACCGTTCTCAAGATGATGATGAATATTCTCAAGCCCGATTCTGGGGCTATACTCTACAACAGGCAGCCGATTAAGGATTCGGACAAGGATCGAATCGGCTACCTTCCCGAGGAACGGGGCTTATATAAAAACATAAAGATCAATGAGATGCTTTTATACCTTGCGAGCCTTAAAAACGGCGAAACGCTCGCCGCGGAAAAACGCCTGAACGAATGGCTGGAAAGATTCGATCTGATGGAATGGAAAAGCCGGACAGTCAGGACGTTATCCAAGGGAATGTCGCAAAAGGTACAGTTCATCGCGTCGATTCTCCATGATCCAGAGTTTATCTTTTTCGACGAGCCATTCTCAGGACTCGACCCGCTCAGTACCGACATGCTTACCGACGCGATCGTTGACCTCGCTTCGCGGGGGAAAAATATTTTGCTATCGACCCATAACATGGAAATAGCGGAAAAAATATGCACGCAAATACTCGTGATCAACCATGGGCACGCGGTGTTATCGGGTTCGCTCGCCGAGATCAAGGCGGGCTACGGGCATAATACGGTAACGGTAGAGTTTGACGGCAATATTGAGCTGAGCACTATTTCATCAATGGTCAGGCACGTTACGCGGTTACCCAGGCTAATCGAGATGGAATTAATCGATGACTCATATTTGCAGCCAGTCTTGAGAAAGTTGATCGATCAGGTATCGATCAGGCGATTTGAGGTGCTGACTCCATCCTTGCACAAGATTTATGTCGACCTCGTCGGCAAGGCAGAAGATGAGTAAAATATTCCGTATATTGAAGATGGAATTTCGCCTTACCGTGATGAGTAAGCTATTTGTCGTGCTCACGGTACTTGGGCCGTTTTTCATCACGGTGCTGGCTATCCTCCCCGGCGCCCTTTCGTCGTCCGGTGCTTTTAATAACGGCGCTTTGGAGAGAATTGCCGTCGCGGGAGCGGACTCGCAGTGTATCGACGAAATCTCCGCGCCGTTGCGCGAAAAGGGGATTATCATCGCGGCAGTCGAGCTTTCCGCCGAGGAGCGGAATAGGGCACTCGAAGACGGCGAGTATGACGGATATGTGCTCATTCCGCGCGATCTTCAGTCTACGGACCCTGTCGAGTATATAGCGCGGGGGTATTTGAATTTCCGGGTGATGGGCGAACTGGAGAATGCTATTGGGAATTCGATTGTTTCACGAAGATTCCGAACGGCAGGGGTTCCTGACGCCCGAAGTGCGACGATTGCACTCAGGCCGTCGTTTGAAATGTGGAGGCTGGGAAAGGACGGCGTGAAGGTAAGAGGAGCCGATTTTCTTGCAATCCTCACGACCGGCCTTTTTTTCTCCGTGAGCCTGTATATGACGTTGGTTCTCTACGGACAAATAATCGGGAGATCGGTGCTCATGGAGAAGACGAGCAAGACTGTTGAGATAATGCTTTCGTCCGTTCGCCCTCTTGAGCTCATGTTTGGGAAAATATTCGGCAAGGCGTTCGCGTGCCTTCTGCAATTGGGATTCTGGATCGGAATCAGCAAATGCGTGTTAAATTTCGTCGGATCACAATTCGGGTATTCAGCGGGAATTTCGCTGACAGCGGGGGGCGGTGCGTATATCGCGCTTTTCTTCGTCCTTGCCTATTTCCTTTTTTGTTCCGTCTATGCGGCCCTCGGGGCCGCTAGTCAAGACGAGCAGCATCTTGCGCAGTTGTCCTGGCCGATTGTCGCATTGCTCGTCATTCCCGTCATGCTGATCAAGCAGATCATCATGGCCCCGCATTCTCCTGTCATACTCGGGCTTTCGCTGTTTCCCTTTACTGCGCCAATGGTCATGTTTCTGCGCATTCTCCTGAACGACGCATCGAATTGGGAAATAATCCTTTCTGTAATCCTGATGCTCGCGACGACGGCAGGCGTAATATGGATATCCTCGAAAATATTCGCCGCAGGGATATTTTTGATGGGTAAGCGTCTTGATTACCGCGGTATTCTCAAACTGCTGCGAAACCGGTAAGATGCTGCATTCTATCAGGTACAATCAATCGTTTTTGAATTGTTGTGCCATGAAAGCTATCGCCCCTGGATGACCGATGCGGGGCAGTGGACGATAGCCGACTGCGCGAATCTCCTGAGACTGTTCGGAATTTTTCCCCGGGCGACATTATTGGCAATTTCAAATTCGTCCACAATGCGGCTCCGATTGTCATCCTGATCAAGCTTGAATATCTCCGGGCAATCGGACCAGCACAGCGCGCAGCTAAGGCACTTGTTTCTGTTGATGCTTACGTTCATAAATACTCCTTTTACCTATTTTAATAGATTTGACTCTACGAAATCCCAGTTAATCAGCTGTTCGAGCAAAGCCTGCACGTAGTCACCTCGGCGATTCTCGTAATCCAGATAGTATGCGTGTTCCCAAATATCGATTCCCATCAGCGGCTTCAATCCATCGGTCATCGGCATATCGGCGTTACTCGTCGCCAATACCTTGATCTTCTTGTCGTCTTGGACGAGCCATATCCAACCGTTGCCGAACAGCGAATCAGCGGCTAAGATCAACTCTTTTTTACACGCGTCAAACGAGCCGAATGAATCGTTCAGTACTTTCCCCAGCGCGAGGGACGGCTTGCCTCCACCCGAAGGCCTGAGGCATTGCCAATAAAACGCATGGCTCCATGCCTGAGCGGCGTTGTTAAACATTTCTATCCGGTAATCCTTTCCGGCTGTGCGAATAATTATTTCTTCGATCGTCAAATCGGAGAACTCGGTTCCGGCCTTTAGCCAATTCAGCCTTTCGAGGTAGTGCTTGTTAATCACTTCGTAATGAAGAGCGAGCGTCTTCTCGGAAATATGGGGCGCAAGCGCATCGAGCGTATAGTGTAATGGCCTCGGCGCGATTGCCTTGCCTTTAGTTCTGGTTGTAAGGGTAATCATTCGGTTCTTCCTTTGTTTGTGCCAAAGCCGCATTTTTTGCATCGTTCCATAACGCTAATATATGCGATTGCGCGAATAGCGGTCTGTTCGAGATCGAACATAAGATTTTTATTAACGACTGGCATTGTTATATGTGTGCCGCCGAACGATACCGGGAGGGAAGAATCGTTATCTTATTATCGAGGTACATAGCATGACAAAACTTGATTTACTGTTGAAGAGCCTGCAGCCAAAAAGGACGTCGGGAGGAAACGGGATATTGCTCGGGGGGACAATCTGCATCGCCGTGGGACTCGCAGCCGGGATGCTATTGGCACCAAGGGCGGGAAAGGTTTCGAGACTCATGATCGAGAGGAAAATATCGGAAATGGTCAAAAGAATGACGAGTCAAATCAATGAAATGAATTCGGATAATGACTTGCTGCAAGAAGAAGCGGAAAGGAGCTGAATGTGAACGTAATGGTTGATTTTAGGGAAATAGGAATCTTTGTCCTTTTCTGCCTTTCTGCGATAATGTGCATCTTTTTGATTATAACGATCATAAGCATCAACAAATTCGTAAGGAAGCTCGATAAATTTGCGGAGGCGAACGGCGAGGCAATCGGTAAGACAATCTCCCAATTGCATGAACTGACGAACAGCGTCAATTCGATATCACGCCGCCTCGGATTCGGAATCGACTCAGTCGGTTCCGTCGTTGGATCGCTGAACAGCATACTCGTCGGAACGGTCAGCGCCGTCGGTTCCGGAACGTCAAGCGTCGTCGAGGGGATCGCCCTGGCGGGCGGTCTTCTGAAAGCGGTGCTCGCGGTTCTGTTCAATCGCAAAAAAAGCCATACATGACGAGCAATTGATAGGCAGGGCAATTGACGGCGCGATCCGTCAATCGCCCGATTGGTCAGGAAATATTCGCGCTTTCTATCGTCTCGATCGTTTCTATGTAATTATCATTCGGCTTTTCTATTTGCCTGAACGAATCAAAGCTGAAATTATGCTTTCTGTTTTGCATAGCGGGAAAAGAACTGAAAATCCGCTGCATTCCCCGGGAATGTTGAAGGACTTTCTCAAAGCGTTCGAGCAATTCAGCGTTCGCCTCGGATGCTTCGCTTCGGGAAAGGCGTCGGAGGCGGATAAGGCTTACGTCGAGCCTGTATGGATCGAACCAGGAAATATCACCAGTGTTCGCGTATAGATCCTTGGTAAATGACTTGAGATCCAAAACCGTTTTGTCCAAAGTCGAAAGGGCGATCATGGTGGAAATGAAATCTATGGAAACGACCGTAAAAAGCGACAGCGTGATGATGAAAAGAGGCCTCGCTGGTACCCATTCAAGCGCCGAGCGGAGCATCGGATCCATAAGACGCACCACTAACACACTGATTATGCCAAAAACAATCGTGTTGAGAAGGCAGACCCGACCATTCACGTTGAAACGATTAACCGAATAGTCCCACCACTTCGTCGCAAAAAGGAATTCCAGTACCCAGCTCGTCGCGTATTCGAGACAGCTGGTCGCGATTCCTGCGACGATAAAAAGAAGGACAATGTTCCCGCTCAGTGGTTTGAGCGCGAAAATAACCAAAATGCCGCCGACGCCGTATATAGGGCACAGCGGCCCCTTGAGAAAACCGCGGTTTATAAAGCGATGCGAAACGATGGAGCAGTAGATAACCTCCAGCAACCATCCAGCTACGCTATAGATTATGAATAGAAGAAAAATGATAGAAACGCTCATATGCCTGCCTTCCTGTAATCCGGTTTCTACCAAAGTACTCAACGGATGTGATGCTGTCTGTTCGTTAGTGAACAAACGAGACGGAAACGAATCGATAACGCCATGGCGGCAACGGTCACATTATTGGAAAAGATTGGGCGGGAAAATATCCTTCCCGCATATACTATTTTAATCCGGCGGGTACGTTTGGTGAGTGCAGTAACGCTCGCAAGGCTGTTCCATTATCCATTGTTTTGATTATTGCGCTGACAATACCGAGATTCGCCTTGTCATTCCTTGGAATATCGTATCTGATACTTCTGCGGGAAAGTCCTTTGGAAGCGATAGGTTTGTTGCTTCAATCGCTTCGGGGATTTCCCTGACGAGCTTGGAGAGGATGTCATCGAGAGCGTTATCCATGCCGCACATTCGGGCGGTTTCCCGAATGTGCTGCAGATGAATTCTCTCCCACTCATAATGCCGATTCTTGCCGGTGAAGCACATCGCCATCTTAAGTTTTTGGGGAGGAATGAAGCCCGTGCCCTTACCGAGAACGGGATAGGCGGACATGATGTCATAGAGCGGGGTGAGCCGAAAGCGCCCGCCGCGTTCGATAAAGACCGAGAAGTTTTTCGCGTGCCCGTCCGGCGCGGCAAGAAGCCAAAAGAAAATCTGGGTCGAGAAAAATGATTCTCTATCCTTGGCCGCGTCTTGCGAACCGAGCAGTAAGTCCATGATATCCCGTATCCCCGGTCCCCCGTCGGATTCGTATTTACCGCCTGAAGCCGTACCGGTTAGTTGGCAGAAATCTTCTTGGGGAATCCTGACGATCGATTTCTTTCCCTCGGTAAACCGCCGGTCGAAGCGTTCCACCACGAGCGCGGTAACGTCATCGAAACGGCGAATCTCGCAATTCGCCGTCGCGAGCCCGATAGCCGTCGCAAGTTTACTGCACAGCCACTCGTTCTCGACGGAGTTCGACATATCAAGTCCGAGTCCACCAATTTTCCCGAGGGGCAACTTGAGAATATGCGTTGAAGGTGTCGTTCCGTGAGGAACCATCCAACGATTCTTGACGCGGAGCAAAGCGGTTTTTTCTTGAGCCCCCGCCAGCGAGATACGGAATTCCTCGGCGGATAATCGTCCCCCTGCGCCTATCGTCGTTAATCCCTTGAGGATTTCCGCTATCTCCCGATCGCTGACTTTTCGTCCTTCAATGATTTCTTGTTGAGCGGGCCTCTCGTCGACGGGGAGCAGTTGGATAGCGCCGACGCAATCTCGGCCGATTTCCGCAAGGAGGTCGAAGGCTGAACTAGATGCCGCGCCATACCGGCTTCGGATTCTCTGTCGAATGTCGGTAGAATCGGGCAGGAGATTGTCGAAGAAGGAAGAGACGACGCTACCCCGAAGCGCGTTTTCGCCCAATGGAAGTGACAGGGATATCGGTCTCGCCTGATCGTGCTTGAGCCAGGAACTCTCATAGCGGAATTCGTCTACGCCGTTCGCGCCGAGAGACCAGATTCCGACGGGTATTCCGTTCATCCACACGCTCAAGGCGCGCTTATTCGAGGGTCTAGCCATGGTTACCAATCCTCATTGGTTTTCGACGACCGCAACACATTCTTTTCGTCTTTATTCTTGTGAGCAACAATAAGCTCAAGATCCAATGCCGAGAGCAGTTTCAATAGGCTCTCGATACTCGCCCCCTCTGGATGATTTTCCAGGCTGGAAATCGTTTTGGGGAGGAGTCCCACGAGTTTTCCCGCTGCGTCCTGGCTCAAGCCTCGGGATTTTCTAACGTCCCGCAATGTATGGGCGAGCTGCATGGGAGTGGAAATATAGTAATTCATGGAGACCCCCTTTAATCGAAGTCATACCCCATAAGGTATAACCAATAATAATACCCTATAGGGTATATGTCAAGAAAATACCCTATAGGGTAAGAAGAAAATAACCGATTTGATATGTTGTGTGAGAAGAAACAGATCTTTTTGTAAATAGTTCAGGTTAAGACATATTACCGTGTTGCTGTCGAATTTGACTGCCATGTAGACATAATGTGAATGTTATCGTCATCAGGAAATACTATTAGTTATTAATAGAAGAAGAGGGGGCTTATGAATGTTTACATAATTGAAAAGGCATATAGAAATACAATCACGACTGAGGATCCAATATCGTTCGGAGATCTAACTCCAAAGCCATATTACTCCGTGGAATCCTTTCTCTCATCAACTTCATGTTTAACACGAGTAGTTTGCGTGAAAGAACTGCAATAACAAGTTGATATTGTCGGATATCTGATTACTTTCAAGAATAAAATAAAGGTTGCGTTGGGTACAATCGAGAAAGAGCCAGAAAATGAAGAAGAAAAGGAGATGTATGAAATACATAGGATGCTGAATACACTTTTCCAGTTGTTTTCTCCAAGGTTACTGATTATACCTGTTTCTTCTATCGTAGCATTATTTCGTAAAACTCCGGGTTTACAACGTTATTTTAAAATTTTAGAGACGAATGGAGTAATTAAAAAAAAAAGAGGAGCAATATTTACGGAAAAGGGATAGAAGCCGATGACCCCGGGATTTTGTCCCTGAGTTTGCATTTGCGTGACCTGTCGTTTCGTGCCTGTTGGGCTTGGCGCATTTTGTGTGTCAGGAGGGAAGCGACGTACAAAATGCGACAAGGAAAATATCATGTTGAATCAGTTGTTTGAAAAATATTAGTATTTACTAATTCATTATAACTTTTTGAACAGCTGTTTGGAAATATTTTAAGTAAATGCAAATTACTGTATAAATAACGAGTAGATTGATACTCATTTTGAAGTATTTTACATGTTTCTCTTTTGTGTATATTATTACGAGGTATTTTTTAATGTACTTTATTGTTAGTACTGATAATATTCCCCAAGCAATTGATGAAACTATACAAATACGTCCTTGATAATTCAAAAAATACGTTGAGTAATCCCAATATTTTTGATGGAGTACATATTCACAAAAATAGCTGGATATAAGCTCAACCAGCGTCATAAAAAACATACCAATAAAAAAAAGAAGTATCGGGTTCTTCTTGAAATTTGCAAAAGCAAAAACAATAATACAGCCACCAATCCCATAAATTTCGATAATTGGTAATCCCCATATTATTTTTAGCTTATTGATGTATGGAATAAAAGATAAAAATGGTAAGTACTTTCCAGCATTGTCAATAACAAAGAATAAACCGCGCTCCGTCATTTTCCCTGTTCGAATGAAAACTTCTGTAGTTTCAAATATCCAACCGATAAACGAACAAGAAAAAAAATATGAAATAACTGAATAAATATTTTTCCTGTATTCAGAACGAAGAGACTTGAAGTCTTTAATTTTCAATAAGTCCTCTTTTGCCAGATTATAATCTGATTCAAATTTTTTTTGCCGCGCCGAAGGCGACGTTCTAACAGTAATTATTTTGTACTTCTTGCCTATTATAGAGATAGTATATCACCGTAATCAAAACAATTGATTATTTAAACATGTTAATCACCAGATTATTGGAATAAGTGACTTGTAATGCGAGTATATTCTTTTACTTGGAGTTGTTCCCGAAGAGCGGTTCAAACGCCTTCTTCCGCGCAATCTTGAGCATAGTGATGTCCTCCGGTTTACGATGATTGGCGTAAAGCTCCAGCATTGCAAGGTTTTTATATTCCAACTTCCTTACAGGCCTCGCGAAGATCTTTGAGCCATCCGCGAGATTGCAGGAGTGTTTCACGTACAAACAAGATTCGCCAAGGTCGCATTTTCTGAGGCCTTGGATTTCACCGGCACGAAGACCCGTGCACACGGCGAGAATATTCGCCAGCTTGGTGGACAGGGATTTCCATTTGCGACCGAAGATTGCTCGTACCAATTCAAGTGTGAGTATTTAACGTTTCTTTTCGCGCAGCCCACTTGAAGGGGAGTGTTCCCGCCTTGATGAATGCATTCATTCCTTTGGCGCTAGCCGGTTTCTCAGGTGATCGCGTCGCTACAGCGATCGACATAGCGCTTGTGAATCCCATGCTTCTTCCGAAGCTTTTCCTTAACTTAGGACGAATTGTCGTAATCCTAAAAGTTTTCGTGGTGGAAATAAGTTTCTTAAACTTTAAGATCTCGATGATCTCTTTCGCATCGCATGGTGTCAGTGATGCGAGTCTAATGGTGTCGAGTAAGTGCCGTTGAGCGCAATTTTCTTTTTGTTGGACTCACCGGTTAGGAGCTATTTGTAGGCGTCTTTCCGTTTGTTTAGGATCGGTCATTCCAGTGTTCCGTTTGGTTCCATATTTTCCGGTTAGTGGGTTCTTGTAGGAAACATACAGATTAGAGGATTGAGCGCGGGTGGAGAGAATAACCTCGTGCATGACTTTCTCAGAAAAGCGTGCTCAAATGTGTTCATTGCACATTGTTGCACAAAAATGGATTCAGCGTCACATCCTTTTGTGGTGGTAATGACTCAACTTCTTTCGACGCAAGGAGTTAAGAAAAGCCAAGATGCTCCATCGCCCTCCAGTCGTGAACATCCTGTTCACTCCTTACGGGCCGCATCCGGTCACTGCCGCCGCCATCCATGGCGCCAGAAGCTGCGCCAGCTCGCTTCTGGCCTCGCATTCGCTCGGCGTTCCCTTCGGTTCGATTCCGTATCTTGGTCTATTTAAAAATAAAAAACCAGTCAAACGACTGGTTTTTTGTTTTTAGCCAAGATGCGGAATCGAACCGCAGACCTGCACGTTACGAGCTCGGTCAATCCTTGGAATTTGCTGAATCTTGATTGATTTTAGATCCAAAATGGCTTTTTTGTCCAGTATTTTGGAGAATTTAGGAGCATTCTGGAGGATTCCAGAGCATTCCAAAAAAATCGATTGCACAATTTATTGCACAGTTTTTTTGTTGATATTGTATGTCCACAAAATTGGACATGTATGTTGATAGGGTGCATGCCTCTAGATATCTCTATAGTTCTCAGTACAGATTTATGAGATATTGCATCTGAAGGAGTTTGTATGAGAAATATTGTGATTTACTATGATGACTCATATCCAGAGAAACTTAGCTTTTATGGTAAACCACGAGATGTTATTGAAGATATGAAGTGGTGTTTCCGTACCGACTTTATCCTTGAGAAAATAGAAGAGAGTATGTTTAAAATTTCTCGAATTGCTATAATGAGTATTGATTCATCGCATAATGAAACATTGCTCGGTCTAGCACAAAAAATTGAGAAGAAGTATTTAACTAAGAACCAACTTACGGTTTATCCCGGTGGTCCTAGGATAATCGAAATGGCACTCAACGACTTCGAACATAATATTAATGATGCGTTTACTGGTTTTCCATTTCAAACAAATAAGTTTTCAATGTTGATCTTTCGGATTCGTTTTTTCATGGCGGTTAGATTAGATAAAAAACAGTTACGAATCAGAAAAGACTATTGTACTACATATAATCTTTGCAAACTTGGAATTAATGATATTTTTAAAACTGAATTTTGGGGGGAAGTATATAGTTGTCTTCAAAAATGGGGAGTAATCGAAGTCTATCCTGAAGATATGCTCGACCTTCTTCGAGAATTAAACACTCAATATGCGATCATAGCTGAGAATGGAGAGTCGTATATTAAGGAACAAGCTGTTGTATCATTTATCAATCAAGAGTATCGGAAAATGTTTGGTAGAAAAACCGATGAAGAGTATTTATTCGATGCAAGAAATGCATTGATCGGGACACTTGAGAGGTGTGGGTTATGCCATCGCTATTATGATCAAGTAATTTTCCCTGACAAGTATGGTTACGGTAGTTCCTTGTATAGAGCCATCACTTTTCTTACGCACATAATATTCCTTTATCATACTTACTTAGGACATAATGTAACGAAGAAAGCACTACTAGAGGGATTTGTTTCTATACGAAAAGAAGCATTTGAATTACTCATACGAGAAACATATCTTGAAAACAAGGTAATCGGACAAGATCGTTTACGAAAAGATATTTCTTTAATGATTTACAGGAATTATAATCAAAATCTCTATTCAACGACAGATCATAAAGAGGAAGAAATTGAGAACAAATTAAATATATTGAGTGTTTTCCAAAGTGATTATTCTGAATACCTAGAAGTGGTTATGAGGATGAGTCCTGAAGCTGATAGAATGTTCTATGACTCTCTTGAACCATTAATTTTACGGCTAAATATCAAAATCTAAACCTGTCATAGATTGTGCTCTGAAATACTGCTGAGTACTCTCGCCTTACATTCAGGACAAAAATAGTCACCTGAATACAAGGAGCAGTATATGAGCGAATCACCCAAAAAGAGATCCGTACTGGATGAACCCGACAGCGTAATCGATGAATTGTTTAAGGTAGATGACTTTGATGTACTAACGAAAGCCGAGGCTTGTCGTTACTTGAAATGTGGCATGAGTACATTGCCGAAGTTTAATCTTCCAGTAATTCGTGTCGGTCGATCAGTGAAGTATCTAAAAAAGGATCTTCAAGAGTTCCTCCTTAATAAACGAGAAGGAGGGCCAAATGAGTAATTTCTGGGCAAAGCTAATAGGTAATATACAGAAACATATTTCTGAATGTCCCTATGGTGAGATTTCCTTGTCGTTCGTGATGCATTCGGGAAGTATCCAGAAAATTGTGATTACTCACACCGAGAAATACATGGATATATCGGAGGTGCGCGATGTGTCCGTATAAAGACAGTCATCGATCAATTGCTGATTTTTCTAATGATGAACTTGAGCTTCAGAAACGTACAAATAGATATGCCTCTGTAAACGTAATTATAGAAGTCATGAATCAACTCGTTAATCTGGCTCAGCAAGGCATCGTAGTAAGGCAGATAACGAATTATGATGTTAGCTCGTACATTAAATCGTTTCCTGATTCTGTTCGCATCCTAACAGGATTACCTGTCACTTTGAATCCAGGAATGCCGAGTAAGGTTGGTATAAATGTCTCCTGGGATTTCTGGCACAATGAAGTAGTTCAGCATGTCATAGAACTGGAGGAAGTATGAGCAAACCTCCAAGGTATGTATTTAAGACAGCAAAAGACATTTTCAAGGCTGAATATCCACCGTTAACATTTCTTGTACCAAACCTAATTCCTTTGAATGGTTTGTCTATTCTTGCCGGACCTTTCAAAGGGTGCAAAAGTTGGTTCCTTCTTTATTTATGTATGCGGTTAAGCAAGCCGGGGGTATTTCTTGGTCGATATGATCTTCAGAAACGCAAGGGCGTTTACCTTGCCTTAGAGGATAGTGAGGCTAGATTACACCATCGAATGCATTGTCTTGGTTTTGAGCCGGGAGATGACTGTTTAATTACGACGTCTTTTCCTTCAGGACGTGAGGGCGTGTCGACATTACAGAAAATACTCTCGGATGATCGCGCCATAGAATACGTAATCATTGATACTTTAGGAAAATTCTCAATGGGGCGTGGCAAGGGAGGATTCCAGGAGGATTATGACTGGATAGGATCTATTAAAGAGGTTGCCGATGAATTTCGGCTATCAATAATCCTTGTGCATCATCTTCGTAAGATGGGTGATGAAGTAGATGTTTTTAACGAAATTAGCGGCTCCTGTGGTTCTATGGCAGTTGCGGACGCAATTCTCGTCTTAAAGAAAGAACGTAATTCCGGGAATGGAACTCTTTCCTGTATAGGGCGTGATTTCGAAGATAAGAAATATGATGTCTTTTTTTCCCAAGATACATATCAGTGGAGTATCAAAGGGGAATCCTCTGAAACGGCATCTACACCGGAACGACAAGCTATTCTTGATGTTTTACAAGAACATGGCGAAATGACGCCTCTTCAAATATCAGGTTTTATAGCTAGGAGCTCAAAAGCAGTGTCTAATACGCTCTCTAAGCTTAAAGATGAAGGATTAGTTATGAAGGGGCGTAAGTATGGTTCATGGATTTCCACCGAATCCATCAGTTCCTCGGCTTCCTCGAGCTTCGCTGAAGCCATCGATGCAAATGAATCTGCGTTGTTTATTGTTGAAGCTGAAAGGAGAGGATTATGAGTGACGTTATGTATCATGTTATTCATAATCGGAGGATTATGACGATTGCTGGTGCGTGTCTTGTTTTGATCCATAATCTGAGGTTGAAGTTCTCTTTTGGTTCCCAAGAACACGCCGTCGAAGAGGTTGGTAACATTCCTGTTTATATCGACCCTGAGTCGATGAAGTATAACAAAATGTATGGCTGCCTCTCAACCGAAGAATTTTGCCTGGAATACCAAAGATTGATAGAACAGGCGAAACTCGAACGCAAAATCCAGAAGAACGCGAGCCGGGTGATTGAAATGGTAATATCTGCAAGTCACTCCTTTTGCGCGGATTGGAAAACAAATGATGCTTCTCGAGAAAAGGTTCTGAGGTATCTTGAAGATGCCGTTAAATGGGAACGGGAACGTCATGGAAACGTCCAGCTAAGCGTAACCTATCATATGGACGAATTGACCCCGCACTGCCATATCCTTTCCGTGCCGCTCGTGCCATATTTTGACAAGACGACAAACGAGCCTAAGATGAAGTTTTCGGCTTCAGAATTCTTTGGATCGAAGGGTGACCTTATTAAGATGCATACTGATTTTCATGAAAATGTCGGTAAGAAGTATGGTCTTGAACGGGGACAATATGGATCGCGCGCGTCCCATAAAGAGCTTAAAGACTATAAGTCCTGGGAGCGGGAACAACGCGATATGTTGATGAAACGGGAGCTTGCGCTTGATAAAACGGAAACTGCCACAAATGAGCAACAGCAACACAATGCAGCGGTGATTAAGGCTCTTTCTGAAAGAGAGAATGAATTGCTCAAGCGGGAATATAAGGTCGGATTCGACTCTAAAGTTCTCGAGTTAAGAAAAAAGGAATTCGCAAAGATGGCCGAGAGGACAAATCAAGACATTCCACGAATCCCTGTTCCTCCTATCACGTTGAACAAAGTGAAAATTAATAAATGGGTCAATTCTGTGCAAGAGCATGTAACGAAGACCTTTCAGGCTATTAAGGCAGCCTATGAATCAATGGGTGTAATGTACAACAAGGCGATAACGGAAGTTCAGAAGCTGCGAACGGTTAATAAGCAATTGCAAGACGAGAATGTAAAGATGAAGTTTATCATTCTCAATATACCGTTAGCGGAGATTCAGGCTCAACGTGAGGCTTATGCCGCGAAGACAAAGGAGCAAAAAAGACAAAGCGTTGAGCCTGATGAAAAGGATCAAGGGCGTTCTAGGTAGAGTTCCTCTCTATCTTGAATGTGCTTGCGCCAACAAGAAGATCATCGGGCTCCACCTTGTAGCCCGGTGGTCTTCTAAAGATGCCGACGTTTTACCGAACCTTTTTTCGGTAAAACGTCGGTATCTCCGGGTGTCCAGAGGGTAGAACCCTTGGCATACTCGGGACTTTGAAAAAGTCACTAGTATGCTAGCGACTTACTCCGTAAGGCGCTGTGTATTCGCTGTCTTCGACAGTATTCAGGTGTAATTTATCGGAGATGCCATATGAACAATAATTGGAAGTATACACATGATACACACGGTATTCACCATACAGATTATACAGATTCCCGGAGAGGCATGAAGGGTACATTCCAGAGTTGATCATACCAAAGAAAAGATGGGGATTTGATAAAGATTACAAAACCGTTCCAAACGAACAAGAAGTGCTCTTTATTGCATTTTCTATGAGTAATTAATATCAACGTTGTCCGTGAAGAAAGGGTTTCTTGAACCGGATCTGTGCCTCCGTAATTGGTGGGACAGTTTTCACTAAGAACTACACACATGATACATACCGTACACAGCATGTGTATCGTGTGTATATAAGGATTATTAACATGAAGGTTATAACGGTATCAAATCAGAAGGGTGGTGTCGCGAAGAGTACGACTGCAATGGCACTTTCGGCGGGATTACGATATGCAAATCATCGGGTTCTTGCCATCGATCTTGATGCACAGGGGAACTTATCACACTCACTTAATGCAGATATGAGCAGCCCTTCAATCCTCGATGTATTAACTAGAACGAATGATATAAGCTCCGCAATTCAGGCTCAAAAATCTTGTGACATAATTCCCTCGTCACGAAATCTTGGGAGTGCTGATCTGGTTATCAATCAAACAGGGAAAGAGTACCGCCTGAAAGAAGCTCTTTCAAGTATTACCGATGATTATGATTATGTGATTATCGATACGCCTCCTGCTTTGGGGATATTGACGATCAATGCCCTGACTGCTTGTGACGATATAATTATTCCTGCTCAGGCCGACATGTACAGCATGCAAGGAATTACCCAAGTCGTTGAATCGGTTCAGGCGGTTCGGCAGTATTGCAATCCTAAGATCCGGATTGCGGGAATTCTTCTGACTCGGTTTAACGCTCAGACGGTTTTATCCAGAGAAATCGCAGATCAACTTGAAAAGGCCGCCCCTCAGTTTGGTACTCACGTATTCAAGACCAGAATCAGGGAAAGCATTGCCATAAAGGAATCTCAAGCAAGACGCCAAGACATGTACGCCTATGATATGGATTGCAATGGTGCAAAGGATTATCTGACTTTCCTTTCAGAATACTACGAGGATGAGCATGAATAAAACGATTTTAGATGGTACGGCAAATCCGATTTTCAGTTTCATAACGCCTCCAGGAACTAAGCAAAGTGAAGGTGAATCTATTCAGGTCGGACAGCAGGCAGTAGTAAAGCAAAGAAACGAAGCTAACTCAGGTAAAAGACGGACTCAAGAGAACCGGAAGACTAAAAGGTTGAATCTTCTTATTCAGCCATCTTTATATGAAAAAATGGCAAAGATCGCGTGTATAAAGCAAACAAGCGTTAACGCGGTAATAGTTGAGGCTTCAAAGGAATACTGCGCGAAGGAAGCACGTGCGCTTGAGAAATATGAGCGTACTTTCGGTCAGGAAGCCGAGGAAGTGTAGGAAGTTGAGGAAGTGATTGAATTCGATGAACCCAGGGAGCTTCTCCCTGGGTCCATGATGTTTAATTTGTTGCGAGATATTTACCAGCAGGAAGATTCCCGTATGCCTTTACCGTTATTGAACTCTTTCCATACGCGGTAATTAATGCAGCACCATAACCCTTCTGTTCGATAACCTTTGTCATTTCATAATCGTTTTGATAAGCACCATCAATAATTATTCCAGACTGGCTACCATCATCCCCTGTTGCCCTTCTTATTAAAAGTTCACCTGAGGAATTACTAAATTCAAGACCTTCGTCATGCATATAAAAACCCAGGGTCGTTGTAGGTGCATAGTTTTTATTATTGTACGTAAAGGAGGCCGGAGCAGGATAGTTAAAGGTTAAAGCTATATATCTTTTATTTTCTACCGTATCATCGATTACTGATATAAGTATGGCATAACCATTGAGCATATACTTTTTACCAGCAGAATATCCGTTAATGCTCATAGGGCCAAACAGCTTTTCAGCCATGCCAGCAGCGGTAAATAATGCCGGATCGCTATTACTCTGTAATACGCAAGAATCATCCCATTTAGCATAGAGTGTTAGATCTTGTGTTACTAAACTTTGGAAGTTAAACTTGTTAATACACGCTTGTTCGGTGTACCAACCTACGAAATCATATCCACTACGGGTTGGGTCTGTCGGTTGTTCAACTTGAGCCCCTTTTTCAGACATTAATGTCGTTTTAGCTGCTCCTTCGAAATTACTATCAAAGGTTATGGAATACTTGGCTTCTGCATCTGAGGTATTTCCACCACTAGCCGACGAGCACGATGTTGTGCTGAAAATTGTGATTATTCCGATAACCAACCATGCAAAGAGATAGTTTCTGTTTCTCATACAGTGCTCCTTCTTTGAATACTGTTTAATCTACGTTTCCCGTTAATTTAATGGAAAACACACTGATAGTCGTTATTGTAACACGATATACAGTGTGTATCCAGATCAAAAAAACAAACTTATAGTTACTTTATGTCGAGTTTACAGCTAGTTTTCGGAAAAAATGTCCGAAAATACCGAAAACAACTGAATTTCACCCAAGCCAAGCTTTCTGAATTACTAGATATTTCACCAAGTTTTGTGGGTTATATTGAGAACGGTAAGACCTATCCATCATTTAAAACAATTGAATTGTTATCCATCGCCTTACAAGTATCGCCGGGGAAATTATTCGAGGATGACCAGGACTTAACACCCTCTGATTCAATCAATGCCTATAATCCTGGTGTTGTACTAATCGTGCAAGACCTTAACCAGATAATTGAGAAATATACAAAGTTTACTGAAATACCTAGGACCAAGAAGAAACCTAGAAAAGGGTAGTGAGTACATACTTCAACTTATTTTATTCTTCTTTCTATGATGTTCTGGAAGCTTCATTTTCAATTCACTAATCTTCATTCTTTTCGTGTTTGAGAGGAGTTATAGGGACAATCTCAGTCCTTCTACATTGCGCTCCGTAAATAACATAGAAATATTTGACATCTCGAAGATTTAAGCGGTATCATGAAGTGCGTTTTGAGGTGCTATGGGTATCGAATTTGGACCGTTATGGACTACCCTTGCTGAGAAGGGTATGAAAAAAGGCGATCTTCAGGAAAAAGCCGGTCTTTCAAGTTCGACTATCGCGAAACTTGGGAAGAACGAACGGGTTTCCCTTGAGGTCATCGAGAAGATCGGTACCGCTCTTGAGACTTCTATTGAACGAATCATGACACTTTCATAATAAAAACTGTGGGCAGGTAATACATGTCGACATTGGAAAAACAGATTGAAGACGCGTTTATCGCGCAGCTCGTGGATCAAAAATACACCTACCGGACTGATATCCGCGATCGTACTGCCCTGGAACGAAATTTCCGCGCCAAGTTTGACGAGCTCAACAAGGTAACCCTCTCCGATGGTGAGTTCTCGCGTCTTCTGGATACTATCGTAACGCCGGACGTCTATGCCGCCGCGAAGACCCTACGGGAACGGCAGACCCTCGCCCGAGATGACGGAACGGCCCTTCATTATACCCTGGTAAATATCAAGGACTGGTGTAAGAACAGCTATGAGGTGATCAATCAGCTCAGGATGAACACCGATTATGGCAGCCACCGGTATGACGTGATACTCCTCATCAACGGGGTACCGGTTACGCAGATCGAGCTGAAGGGGTTGAAGATAACTCCCCGCACGGCGCTCAAGCAAATCGTCGACTACAAGAACGACTCGGGGAACGGGTATACGAAGACCCTCCTTTGCTTTATCCAACTTTTTATCGTGAGCAACCGCTCCGATACTTGGTACTTCGCCAATAACAACGCGAATCACTTCAGCTTTGACGCGGACGAGCGCTTCCTGCCGCTCTATCAGTTCGCCGAGCCGAATAACAAGAAGATTACGCGACTCGACGAGTTCGCCCGTGTCTTCCTCGCTAAGTGCACGTTGGGCGAGATGATCAGCCGGTACATGGTTCTTGTGGCATCTGAACAAAAGCTTCTCATGATGCGGCCCTACCAGATTTACGCGGTACAGGCCATCGTGGAATGCATTCGGCAGAACCGGGGAAACGGGTATATCTGGCACACGACCGGGAGCGGCAAGACGCTTACGTCATTCAAGACGTCGACCCTGCTCAAGGACAATCCCGACATCGACAAGTGCCTTTTCGTGGTGGACCGTAAGGACCTCGATCGTCAAACACGAGAGGAGTTCAACAAGTTCCAGGCGGGGTGCGTGGAGGAGAATACCAATACCGAGACTCTGGTAACAAGACTTCTCTCGAATGATTATGCGAACAAAGTGATTGTGACCACTATTCAGAAACTGGGACTTGCCCTGGACGATACAAGCGTGCAGGGCTATAAAGAACGGCTTGAGCCCCTACGAGATAAGCGTATTGTCTTCATTTTTGACGAGTGCCATCGCTCCCAGTTCGGGGAAAACCATCAGGCTATCAAGTCCTTCTTCCCTCGTGCCCAGCTCTTCGGCTTTACCGGAACGCCTATATTCGCGGATAACGCGAGCTACAAGCAGATAGTCGGCGAAGAGAAAACCGTGAAGACAACCGAGGATATTTTCGAGAAACAGCTTCACGCTTATACGATCACGCATGCCATCGAGGACCGGAACGTTCTTCGGTTCAAGGTTGACTACTTTAAGCCTGACGGGGAAGTCCCGCTCAAGCCGGGCGAGTCCTATACCCAAAAGGCCGTCGTGGAGGCGATTCTCGAAAAGCATGATGCCTGCACGAACGGCAGGAAGTTCAACGCCGTGCTTGCCTGCCAGTCCATCAACCATGCCATTGGCTATTTCCGTCTTTTTAAGGACATTCAAGCAACCCGCGTGGCGGAAGATCCAACTTTCCTCCCTCTCAAGGTGGCTTGCGTATTCTCGCCCCCCGCGGAGGGCAACAAGGACGTACAACAGATTCAGGAAGACCTGCCTCAGGAGAAGCTCGACAACCAGGAAGAGCCTGAGGAAAAGAAGGCCGCCCTCAAGGAAATCATCGCGGACTATAATACTGCCTACGGCACTAATCATAGCATTGGCGAGTTTGACCTTTACTATCAGGATGTCCAGAAGCGCATTAAGGATCAGCAGTATCCCAACCATGACTACGGTAGAGACCAGAAGATCGACCTCATGATCGTGGTGGATATGCTCCTTACCGGTTTTGACTCGAAATACCTCAACACGCTCTACGTGGACAAGAACCTCAAGTATCACGGCCTTATCCAGGCCTTTTCACGAACCAATCGGGTACTGAACGACACGAAACCTTTGGGTAATATTCTGGACTTCCGCCAGCAGGAAGAGGCGGTGAACGCGGCAATCGCCCTGTTCTCCGGAGAGAATACCGCCCATGCCAAAGAAGTGTGGCTTGTCGATCCCGCTCCCGTGGTTATCGACAAACTCGCGGAAGCGATGCAGGGGCTCGAGGGCTTCATGGCTCTCCAAGGGCTTCCCGCCCGACCCGAGGAGGTTGCGAATCTGAAAGGTGACGCGGCGCGAAGCGAGTTCATCACCCGGTTCAAGGAAGTGCAGCGCCTCAAGACTCAGCTGGACCAGTATATCGACATGCGCCCTGAGGACGAGGAGAAGGTCGAATCCATCCTGAGCGAGGAGGATCACTGGGCGTATAAAGGCATGTATCTTGAAACCGCACAGCGCCTCAAGGAGAGCGAGAGCGGTTTTAATGATCAACCTGTAGACGCGCCGCAGTTGGACTTCGAGTTCGTTCTTTTCGCCTCGGCGACGATCGACTACGACTACATCATGCGGCTCATCGCGAGCTACACGAACGCGACACCTGAAACGCAGAAAATGACGCGGGAACAGCTGGTGCGCTATATCCTTTCGGACGCGAAGTTTATGGACGACCGGGATGATATCATCGCGTACATCGATACGCTCGGTGTCAAGACGGGTATGAGCGAGGAGTCGATCAAGACAGGCTATCTCGCGTTTAAGTCGGATAAGACGAAGGCGGAGCTCGCAACTCTCGCACTAGCTCACGGGCTTACTCCTAATGCTCTTCAGGGCTTCGTGGATGGCATGGTCGATCGTCTCGTGTTCGACGGGGAGAATCTCACCCGTCTTCTTGAACCCCTGGATCTTGGCTGGAAAGCCCGCTCCCAAAAGGAACTCGAGCTCATGCACGACCTTCTTCCCCTTATCAATAAAGCCTCGGGCGGCCGCGAAGTATCGGGGCTATCCGCGTATGAATGATAAGAATATGAGCGTCCCATGCCTCCGGCGGGTTGGGCTTTCCGCTTCAAGAGAAACAGCCCTGCGTGCCGTTCCTCATTCCGCTTCAATCCCTGACGCAAGAAGGACCACAACAATATGAGTGTACCCAAACTGAGATTCCCGGAGTTTGAAAATGCGGGGGAGTGGGATACTCAACAACTTGACGATTATTTAATGGCATATAATGAAAGAATTAGTGCTGAGACAAATATTCCTATATACAGCTCAACGCGTGAAGGCTTGCTTCCTCAAAGAGAATATTATAATGGGCGTGAATTAGTAAACGAAAGTGAGTATGGCATTGTGCCTAATGGTTTTTTTGTATATCGCCACATGAGTGATGATGGTACATTCAAATTCAACATCAACACGACAGGTGCTTGTATTGCTGTTAGCAAAGAATACCCAGTTTTTAGTACAACGATGAATCCCTACTTTTTACAATGTCTGCTTAATGATAGTCACGCCTTTGAAGCATTTGCATTTAAATTGAAGAAAGGTGGTACTAGGACTCGGTTGTATTTATCTGTATTACAATCGTGGTCAACTTTTCTTCCCTCCCTCCCCGAACAAAAAAAAATCTCGGATTGTCTGTCTTCGCTGGACGATCTGATTACTGCGCATAAGCAGAAGCTCAATGTCCTCAAGACTCACAAGAAAGGTTTGATGCAGCAGCTCTTTCCCGCAGAAGGCGAAACCGTTCCCCGCCTGCGCTTCCCGGAGTTTGAGAACGCGGGAGAGTGGGAGGTGACGACCCTTGGAAAATGTTTGGTCTCGAAACTTGAATACGGATTAAACGCACCTGCAGTCGAATACTCGGATTCGTTACCAACATATTTGCGAATAACCGATATTTCCGAAGATGGTGCCTTTATTGACAGTCAAAAAGTTTCTGTTAATGTGATAGTTACCAAAGAAAACTACTTAAAAGAAGGGGATATAGTCCTCACTAGAACTGGTGCAAGTGTTGGTAAGTCATATCGATACAATAAAGATGATGGCGAGCTAGTTTTTGCGGGGTTCTTAATACGGATACGCCCTGATCCAACGAAGGTTTCCTCAGCTTTCATTTACTATAACTTAAACACATCATTTTATTGGAAATGGATTAATGCCACTTCTGTTAGAAGTGGGCAACCTGGTGTAAATAGTAATGAATATTCAACTTTCCCTCTTACTTTACCCTCTCTCCCCGAGCAGAAAAAAATCGCTGACTTCCTTTCATCACTTGACGCAATGATCGCCGCGCAAACCGAAAAGATTGAATCCCTCAAGCTACACAAGAAGGGTTTGATGCAGCAACTATTCCCTCAGGGTGAGGCTTAAGGTATGCGAAGGGTGGGTAAGTGCGTAGGAGCCCGGCGCGGCCGGTTGAGCGTTAACGAAAACGGTTGCAAAACCATGGCACATGGTTTTGCCCGGGCCGGACGAGCGACTAGCGCCGTGGGGCGGGGATTCGCCCATCCGGAAAGGAATGTGGAATGAGCGGCGAAATAGTTATCTATACCGACCCCGACGGAATTGTCGAGACTAAAGTCCGCCTGGAAGGGGAAACCCTCTGGCTGACCCAGACCCAGCTGGAAGAACTTTTTAATACCGATCGAACCTCTATAGTAAAACACATCAAAAATATCCTTGGAACGGGTGAACTCGAGGAAGCGGCAACTTGTGCAAAATTTGCACAAGTTCGAAAAGAAGGGGCTCGCGACGTTACGCGAGAGGTCTTTCATTATAACCTCGACATGATCCTCTCAGTAGGTTACCGGGTCAATTCAAAGCGCGGCACTCAGTTCCGTATCTGGGCAAACCGGATACTAAAGGAACACCTGGTTCAGGGATACACCATAAACCGCCAAAGACTCGCGGAACAAAAGGATAAGGTTTATCAACTAAGGAACGCCATACAGCTTTTGGAACGTACAATCGAGGAGAGAGCTGAATCAATTGACGACGCCCGCTCCCTGGTGCGAGTTCTTTCTTCGTACGCCAGCGGGCTTGAGATTCTAGACGACTACGACCATAACAGCCTTGAACATACGGGCCAGACCGTCCGGGATTCCGTAGTCATCGGGAGTGATGAATTCCTCACCGTCGTTGAGGGCATGCGCCGGGACTTCGACTCTGACGTATTCGGCAAACCCAAAGACCAGAGTTTTGAAGGTTCGGTACGACAAATATACCAGTGCTTCGACAACCGTGAATTGTATCCCAGTATTGAACACAAGGCCGCCATGCTCCTGTATCTTGTGGTAAAGAACCATTCATTTGTGGACGGCAACAAGAGGATTGCAGCCGCCCTTTTCCTTTACTTTCTGGATAGGAATAAACTCCTTTTCCAGAGTGACGGCCGCCAACGTATCAGCAATGAGGGACTTGCCGCCCTTACCCTGCTCATCGCCGTATCGAAACCCGAAGAAAAAGACATCATGGTACAAATCGTGATAACCATATTGAACCGGAGTAACAAATGACCGACATTGATCGAAAAGAACTTGGAAATACTTTGTGGGGAATCGCGGACCAACTTCGCGGGGCCATGAACCCCGATGACTTTCGAGATTACATGCTTTCATTTCTGTTCCTCCGCTACCTTTCGGATAACTACGAGCAGGCCGCGAAGAAGGAGTTGGGGAGTGATTACCCCGAGGCGAAAGCCGGTTCGGGATTCTCGCCTCTTGTTGCCTGGTATAAGGCAAACAAGGATGACGTGAGCCAGTTCGAGGACCAGATGCGCCGAAAGGTGCATTACGTGATAAAGCCTAAATATCTGTGGTCCAGCATTTCCGAAATGGCGCGAAAGCAGGACGATGAACTGCTTCATCGTCTGGAAGAGGGCTTTAAGCACATCGAAAACGATTCCTTTGAAAGCACCTTTCAGGGTTTGTTCTCGGAAATAAACTTAAGCTCGGAAAAACTCGGCAAGAACTATACTGAACGGAATACCAAGCTCTGCGTAATCATTCAGAAGATCGCCGAGGGAATCGCGAAGTTTTCCACCCGGAGCGATATTCTGGGAGACGCCTACGAATACCTCATCGGCCAATTCGCGGCGGGTTCGGGTAAGAAGGCAGGCGAGTTTTATACTCCCCAACAGATTTCAAGCATCCTTTCCGGCATTGTGGTCCTCGACAGCCAGGAACCGTCTACTGGAAAGAAGAAGCGCCTCGAGAAGGTGTTGGACTTTGCCTGCGGCTCAGGATCTCTTTTGCTGAATGTTCGGAAGGGGCTCGGTCCCCATGGCGTGGGGAAGCTCTTCGGGCAGGAAAAGAACATCACCTCCTACAACTTGGCGCGCATGAATATGTTGCTCCATGGTGTGAAGGATTCAGAGTTCGAGATTTATCATGGCGATTCTCTTCTGAACGATTGGGAATACTTGCGCGAGCTGAATCCGGCCAAGGAACCGCGCTTTGACGCCGTCGTGGCTAATCCACCGTTCAGTTATCGTTGGGACCCTACGGAGGCCCTTGCGGAGGATTTCCGGTTCAAGAATCACGGCCTCGCGCCCAAGTCCGCCGCCGACTTTGCCTTTCTCCTGCACGGTTTTCACTTCCTTGCCAAGGAAGGAACGATGGCTATAATTCTGCCGCATGGGGTCTTGTTTCGAGGTGGGGCAGAGGAGCGGATTCGAACCAAACTCCTGACCGACGGGAATATCGATACCGTGATCGGCTTGCCTGCGAATCTCTTTTTCTCTACTGGTATTCCTGTGTGTATTCTAGTTTTGAAAAAGTGCAAGAAGTACGATGACGTGCTCTTTATCAACGCTGCCGAATACTTCGAGAAGGGCAAGAAGCAAAATCGTTTGACTGATGAGCATATCGATGCAATCGTCGATACCTATAAGCACCGCACGGAACAGGAACGATATTCCCGCCGCGTTTCGATGGAAGAGATCAAGAAGAACGGTTTTAACCTGAATATTTCGCGCTATATCTACACAGCTGTCGCAGCGGAAGAAATTGACCTTCTTGCGGTGAATAAGGAATTAGTTGAAATTGACGTCAAGATAACTGAGGCTATGAAACGCCATAACAAGTTCTTGAAGGAACTGGGGTTGCCGGGGGTGAAATGAGGGGGTATAATAACTAATTACTGGGTGTTTTCTAGCGCTGTTGTAACCTACTTTTTTGGTGGCGCAAGCCTTGCTTTTACAAGGATCGTTACGCCCAAATAAAGCTGGGTGAAAAATATTTTAAGCGAAACTTAGCCATCTCCATTGTAGAGATTTGATTTAATCATCCATGAACATCCAGTCTTTGTCACGGTTCTGGTAATTTTTCATAAACAACTGCCCCATATGACGTATATTGTCGTCTACTTGATCCCACAACGGCGTAGTCATCAAATTCTCAAGTCGGGTCTTACACTCTTCTAGCTCAATAAAGTCCTTCAATGACTTATAGTTGAATCGCTCAATTTTACGATACCCTCTATCACCTATGCTCTGGCTTTTCTGCTCATATACAAATCGTGAGAGGAAGTCAAGAAAAACCTTGTCAAATGTTAGTCGCTCATTTAGGAAAGATTTAACTGAATCTTCCCCATCCCATTGTAACCAACGGTATAGAAGTGGAAGCATTTCTGCCGAGTCGAGAATCTTGTCCTTGTTTCTTTTGACTATTCCCAACGCCAATGCTCGAACGTCCGCCACTCGAGAGGACGGTATGAGTTCTGGGACGGACTCTTCGGTCTTCTCGCTTTTCTGTAGTTCGATGCTAAGGAAGTATACTGGACCATAAAAGTAGTTTGCCTCGTTCGCTACCTCTGAAAGAAGTCGGAAGTTTTCCTCAAGATCCGGATTGCGCTTCAACAACTGATATACAATCCGAATAACTTGAATGTCGAGACCAATACCAAAAAATCCAGTTTCAACCTTTGGCAAGGTAGCCATAGCTTCAAATAGAGCAAGAATTATCAGTTTGAAATTCGACTTGAGAAAGAATCCAGGATCATCAGTATACGACTGTACTACATCCAGAAACTTCTCAATCTTTCCACTATCCCGCAGTTCAGACAAAACGTTCGAAAATGATTCAAAGTTGGTAGATGACTCCCTAATCAAGGCGAGCTCATATTGACTTAATTCCATTTCATCCCCGGCTGGGATGTAGTTGAAGTAGGCATTAAAAAAACGGTGAGAGCAGATTCGTAGTTCTTTCGTCCAGGTACTCTGCCAGCCGGAGTCGTAGTGCGTGTTTCCAAATCCATCTGCGAACCCCTTTACCTGTGGAAAGAGCGTGAAGACAAGTTCGCGAAGGTTGTTTGGACTTCCAGCAAGAGCAAAGCTCTCTTGGACTACTTTTTTCTTTTCTTCTCTCGATGCGCCGTCATCACCTATCGATGTAAAAAGACTCTTGTTATTCAAGATGAAACGATAGAACTCTGGCTCAAATATGCGTATTAACTCAATTGCAAAAAAGTCTATCGGATTGACCTCCATTTCGCCACCAATAAACATCTGCGAGATATTGAATCCTACACTGCCGATGTAGCGCTTCACATCTCGAAGATTGCTAAAGTAGTAGCGAAATCCAGAATTGAAGACATTGGCCCAATGTACCTCTGACTTTTCAAAGAACCGAGTAGCTGACTTTGGCAGGCTCTGTAAGACGTGATCAAGCTCTTTCAGCAAGTACTTTGCTACCTTGTCTTCAGAAATCTTAGGGACATCAAATGAGACTTGTACGATTTTTTCCAAGTAGTCTCTTCCCGACACCCCCGCTTGAATCGAAAGGTTCTTTTCAACTACGTTTCTGTCAAATGACAAGAGGTAAATCGTATTAGGAAAGTCAGCGTTAGTCCGTATGATCCGAAAAATGGACCTCATTTCTTCTGTGGTAAGTCGATCGATGTCATCAATAACTATAAGCAGTTTCTTATTTCTTGCGCTGAGTTCCGAGCAAATATCTGATTTGACTTCATCGACTGTTTTGGTATGGTAAGCCTCAGAAAGTTTCAGAAATGAAAGTAATTTTTTAAGCGCGGCATTTATTAGAAGGTAACCCAACCCAACAATGCCGGCCCAAGTCATCAAAGCGCTCAAGGCGATGGTTGAATTAGCTACGATTTGCCCAAAGCTGATACCTAGGAATGCCAAAATTGTTATTACTGCATTTAGGCCGGATTGTTGCTCGGCCTGAGTTGGAGCTATGGAGATCATTCCCAGGTAGTATTCAAGGTTCTTGATCAGCCGTTTACTGGGCCTCTTGTCCTTTTTGATATTCTTGACAATTTCAGAAATGAAGCTGGTCAGAATATCTCGACTCTCCGAATAGACCCAAGGATTGAACCGGACTACACCGGGTTTTTCTGGTCCATCGGCGGTCTTCTGAATAATCCCGGTCGCCATGTTCACCAAAGAGGTCTTCCCAGAACCCCACTCACCATAGATGGCGATAACTAATGAATCTTTCTCAGTCCAGCTCTTAAGCGCGCCAGACAAATGTACAGAAAAACTTTTCCTCCCAAGAATATCATCCTCTATGTCATCAATGGGGCCTTCTGGAATGAACATATAACCTCCAACACAATCTACAACCTACTCTGCACGAAGGGATGCCTATCATTTGCTTAACCTGCGAGGCGCAATACCACAATTCATACCAAGGAGCGAAGCGACGAATGGCAATAATCGTGCCATTGTTGGTTCAGGTTGAAACAGTTGTTAGTTCTTTACTCCTCATCATCTAAAACCATCTCATATTCCTCAAGATCCTTCCTAACTATTGATAATTCTCTATTCAGTTGTTTAATGTACTCTTCTCCTATTTGTTGATAGAGATCATCTCCGTCTTTCTGAAAATTTAAAACTATCGGGGATGTTTTCAATAAAACAATAAGCCTGTTGAAAGCTGCTCTTACTTCCTCTGGTTTATCCTCTGTTAATGAAATTTCAACAGTTTCTTTTTTCAGTTTCATGGTGAGGATGAAATCTCCGTCCTTACTTACAATTCGTGTGTTAAACTTTTCCATATATTTTTTCCCGCTCGCCAAAGGCATCCCGGCCACCTTCAAGAGTTTTCATGCTTGTTTCCTTCCAATCAATTTTTAAGCCCGGTTCATCAATGCATGACAAGTAATTTGTAAAGGGATTTCCAATATATGTCTTATATCCGTCGATGCCATGCCTCCTATGTATGGAGTTGTATGGAAGGGTTCGAACAGCGATATTTGCGTCATGAGTTGCTATGAAAATCTTCTTTCCATTACGAACCAACTCTTTAAGCATTGGAACTATAACGTCGTTGATGTAATCGTTTCCAAGGCTTTTTTCAGGCTCATCCAAAAGATATATTTCTTTTTCCTCGCTTAATTCCTTATGTAAAAGTAACATTGAAGACTCACCACTTGATGGGGTGTATGGTTTTCCGTTAACAATGAAATGACGCTTGAAAAGAATGAATTCCTTTATACTATCAACCTTATGGATATCCTCGTCCTGAAGTGCCTCTGAGAGTATTTCAAAAAGATCATCCGTGTATACTTTTTCTACCAATGTCATGAGCGACTTGCTTAATCTTTTCTGTTCATTCTTTTTTATATCTCCAACCGGTTTTAAGTTGCTATCTGTTATTCCGCCTGTCTGAAAAACAGCTTCCGTTTTACAAAAGATTTCACCTTTTTCCCCAAGGTCACCTATCATTTCAGGTAATAACTCGATGGGTTTCTGCAAATTACTAACAATCATTCTTAATGCTTTTTCGATTTTTATCCGATTCCGTGCATGCTCAAGAAATCCCGTTCCAGTAGGTTTTCTGGGTTTCCCGGTTTTCATTGATACCGTATTCGAAAGAAAATCAATAAAGGAATTGAAGAGCTCAGCTGTTTTTCCTTCAATAAATTTCTTCTCCGCTGCTTCGGTTAGTTTCTTTGTTATCTCATTAAGTGCGTTAAGAGTTTTAGTTTTGATTTTAATATCAATATATGTTGTAATTTCCTTGTTCCTAGAGAGGAAGTGTATGAATTCGTTAAATTTTACTAGTGTTTTATTTATATCGTCAAATCTGCGAAGAGGGCCTTCAGAATCATCCTGCAGAAAGTTTTGGGCCTTGAGTCGTTTGGCACGAGAATTGGTTATAATATTCGAATAATAAGAGGTATATTTTGAGATACTGGTTACCAAACATTCTTCCGCTTTATAGATGAATGCGAATTCTTTCCGGCATTCATCAATACCGAAGTTTTTCAACTCGACATCAAAGGCTTCACCTTTGATGTCGAATCTTTGGTTTACATGATCGGCGCTTGCTTCATAGACTCTACATTTTTGTCCTTGGTCGTTGTAGTACTTGCAAATTGCTTGCAGGATATCTGATTTACCAGTACCCTTTGAACCGAAGAAGACATTAATGTCGTTGAAAACTGTTAATGTTATTGGCTTGTCTTCAGGGAATGGCTTAATAGTAATTGTTTCTTGGTGTTTTTTATTCAAGATCGTATTAATGGTTGACTCATCTTTTGAAAGAAGAAGGCCGAACTGCTCAAAACTATCAACTGGTAGGCGAAGTTCCGGTAAATTAGTTGCTTCTTTGATATAATCATTCCAATCATGTATATCAGAACCATAGATAGCACGATGTCCATGACTAATAAAAATCCCAACTGATAGGGAGTCTGTTGCTTCTTTAATAATATGCATGGGTTGCTTGACGAGGTTTGTTAAATACATCACAGCCTTATCTGAAAGTGCAGGCTTTTTTGAATAGTAATGGGCTACATAAATTGGATCAAGATCATCAAATATTTTAACAATATCATCTAGTGAAATTGCAAAATTATCAGCAGATATTTTTGCGCGAACTGATTTCATCTGAATATCGAAAGCGGAGGCTACTTTTGGTGAGACAATGACTAGTAGGTGACTTCGAGATCCTGAATCTACAACATCGAACTCCACTCCAGGCCAAACCTGGCATATACTTTCGACGACAAGAGCAAGTTTTGTATACTGTTCAAAGTCAAAATCATTGTGATTTGTAACTGCAATAATCCCAACATCTGTGGCTCTTATAATGTCCCCAAACCGTTTAGGGTCGATGTCCCTAGTGGGTGCGTCACCAGATTTTGTTTTCTTAGTGTGAACGTGTATATCGATCTTCATATTCTCACCTTCCCACTGGTCTATAAGACTAACAATACAATAAGTTGTTCTATTAAATATTTTAGAGATATTATATCACCACAAACTAAACTAGCAATTATAAAAAATCAAAATACTTGATTAGTGGAAATAAGAGACTCATAATACGAATGGTTATAAAACTCTAGGAGTTTTTCCCGAAGAACGGTTCGAATGCTTCTTTCTGCGCAATCTTGAGGGTGGTGATGTCCTCTGGTTTGCGATGATTGGCGTAAAGCTCCATCATGGCAGCGGTTTTATGTCCGGTTGCTTTTTGAAGAAGTTTATTTTCAACCTTTCCGCTCATGTGAGTTGTAAAGAAATGGCGCCAGGCATGGAAGGTCACCCAAGAAGGGTTTTGTATTCCAACCTCTTTGCAGACTTCGCGAAGTTCTTTGAGCCATCCTCTTGCTTCAATGGGTTTGCCTGGAACTGATGCCCAGAATACGTACCCCTCAAGTCCTTCGTTCCAGGGATTCGCGTTAGCTTGGTCGATGAGAGCTGCCATGATTTCTGGAAATACGATCTCAGCGATTCGCTCTTCGTTATTCTTGGTCGTTTTAAGTTCATCCGCGAGATTCCAGGAGTGTTTAATGTACAAGCATGATTCACCAAGGTCGCATTTTCTGAGGCCTTGGATTTCACCTGCGCGTAGTCCCGTGCACATGGCGAGAATATTCGCGAGCTTTGCGGACTCGGATATCCATTTGCGACTGAATATAGCTCTAACCAATTCAGGCGTGAGTATCTCGCGTTTCTTTTCTTCCCCACTAAATAAAAGGAAACCTGTCGTAATGTCCTTCTCAAGGATTTCATTTCGCGCAGCCCACTTGAGGGGGAGTGTTCCCGCCTTGATAACCGCATTCTTTCCTTTGGCGCTTGCCGGTCTCTCAAGTGAGCCAATCATATCGATGAATGAATTAAGCTCTTCGCGGGTAATGGAACCAAGAATTCTGTCACCGAAATATGGCTTCCAGTAATTCTTGATCGCGCCGCTACAGCGGGCGACATATCGCTTGTGAATCCCATGCTTCTTCCGAAGCTTTTCCTTTACATAGGACGAATTATCGTAATCCCAAAAGTTCTCAAGGAATGAGATGAAGGGAATATTTGATTTATCTGATTTCAGGACGGCGGAGGATATAAGGTTCTTATACTTTAGGATCTCGATAAGTTCTCTCACATCGCTTGGTGTCAGTGAAGCGAGTCTGATGGCGTCGAGTAAGTGCCGCTGTGAACAGTCATCTTTCTTTTCGGCTTCGCCGGTAAGAAGCCATTTGTAGGCGATCTTCTCGGCTTGTTTTGGGTCAGACGTTCCGGTACTACGTTTGGTTCCGTATTGTCCTGTGAGCGGATTCTTGTAGGAAACATACAAATTGGAAGATTGAGCGCGTGTTGAGAGGATGAACTCGGGCATGAGTTTCTCCAGCAATATGCTCGAATGTGTTCATTGCACATTCGTTGCACATAGATGGATTCAGCGTCACGTCCTTTGTGGTGGTAGTGACTCAACTCCTTGCGACGCAAGGAGTTAAGAAAAGCCAAGATGCGGAATCGAACCGCAGACCTGCACGTTACGAGGGTGCTGCTCTGCCAACTGAGCTATCTTGGCGTGATACTCTGTAATAGTATCAAATTACCGCGGGGAAAGTCAATTGCGCAGGGGGATTAAACCGTCAGGCCTGTTCCTTGCTCCGTCTGGCGTTTACGAAGCGGGATAGTTCGGTGATGTTCTTGACGACGACGCGGTCGTCGAAGAGTTCCATCTTGCCCTGGTCGATGTAGCGGCGAAGTTCGTCCTCGACTTCTTCGGACGGCAAGCCTGCCCAGCGCGCGATCTCGTCGATCGTCGTGGTAAAGGTGCGCATTTCGGTTGAGCGGTCGAGGTTCGGTTGCGTCTCGTCGAGCATGAGGAATACGTCGCCGACGCGCGCGAGGCGGTCGGGCACGGTGAGCACCATGAACCGTCTTTTCTGCGCGAAGATGCGCTTGACGAAGGTTTTCAGGAGCTTCATCGCGATCGCGGGATTTCCCATCATCAGGACTTCGAAGTTCGCCTTGTTGAACTCGAGCGCCTTTACGTCGTCGTAGGCGATCGCGGTCGCGGATCGCGGCGAGTTCTCGAGAATGGCCATCTCGCCGAATATTTCGGAGGGTTGCAGGATGTCGAGGTTTTTTTCGAATCCGTTGACGATCTTGATGAGCTGTACCCGGCCCGACTGGATAAGGTAAAAACAGTCTCCGGGTTCGAATTCGGAGAAGATCACCGAGCCTTTCGGGAATATTTTGGCAAAGCGCGAAAACGCGGCGAATACGTCACTCATGGTTCAACCTCCGCAGGATGCGTACAATTCCCGCAGCTTCGGGGCTATCTGTGGGCCGGCCATGCTGAGCGCCTTTCCGAAGAAAGCTTTGGCCTTGTCGATCTGGTCCATTTTCTGGTAGCAAAGGCCCATGAACATGAGCACTTCTGCCATCTGGGGCGATTTGGGGTCGTGGCTGATAAAGACGGTGAGAAGCTGCACGCAGCGAACATATTCGTCCTGCTCGAAAAGGCTCCGTCCGGCGCCGAGGTAGGCTTTGCCGAGCACGGGGGAATCGCCGATCTCGATGATCGAGTGATATTGCTTGTAGGCTTCGTCCCATTTGCCCTGTCCGGCGAGTCCTTCCGCGAGGGTGAGGGCGAGGTTCGGGTCGTTTCCGACGGGCCCGCCTTCCTGCCGGTTTGACCCTCCGACTGGTCCGCCATGCCGGGGCACTGCCTGGTGTTCGCCGAACGCCCGCGTCGAAACAAGGGTATTCAGGGCGATCTGCTTCATTTCCTGCATGTGCTTGCCGGTCGGGTAGAGCTTGAGATACCTGACGGCGACTTCGGAGGCAGCCTTGTACTGCTGCGACTGGAAAAAGCATTTCGCGACCGAGAACATGCCATCGTCGGGATTCGTCTGTTCCTCGCTGTGGAGGAGCGACTCGATTTGGCGGTGGATGTGCCTGAGCTGGTTCGAGAAGACTTTGAGCATCTTCATGATAATGCGGGTATTGGTCTGAACGAAGCTTTCGAATTCCATGGTGGAGAAGGAAAGGACGGAGGCCTCGGACATGACCATGACGCTTTCCTCGCGGGCAAAGTGGCCGAGTGCGGACTTGACGCCGAAAAACTCGCCTTCCTTGATATACTCGGTTACTTGCTTGCCGGTTTCAATATCGGTTGAGGTGAGCGCTATTCGGCCTTTTTGGAGCAAAAATACCCGGTCATCGACGTCTCCGGCGAAGTATATGACCGAATTGGGCTTGAACTGAACAGCTTTTGGCATGATTCTCCCTCGATTTCGATATAAAAAAAGTATATCACAAAACCTGTCCTCTCGTCTATTTTTTGTGATAGTATCGGCTTCAGTATTATGATAGACCTTCATTCGCATTCCCGGGCCTCTGACGGCTCGTTTACCCCGCAGGATCTCGTCGCGCACGCTGCCCAGGCGGGTATTTCGGTTCTGGCTCTCACCGATCACGATTCCGTCGCCGGAAACGCGGAAGCCGCGCGCGCCGCGCTAAGCGCAGGACTCGGCTTTATTCCCGGCGTCGAACTTGATATTGAATGGAAGCCGGGTGAATGCCACCTTCTCGGGTACGGTATCGGCTCTCAGGCGGCAGGCGAGGGGGAAAGGCGGACTTATGGCGACCTTCGAGCTCCCGAAAATCTTGCAGCCCTTCTGGTCAGGCTCAACGAAGACCGGAAAAACCGGAATCTCGAGATTGTTTCGAAAATGCGGAGCGGGGGAATCGATATCGACCTCGAGCGCGTCGAGGCGATTGCCTCAGGCGGTACGGTGGGAAGGCCCCATTTTGCGCAGTTTCTCGTGGAGACGAAGGTCGTCAAAAACCGGCAGCAAGCCTTTGACCGCTATCTTGCAAAGGACCGGCCCTATTTTATTGACCGGAAGAGCATTCCCCTCGATGAAGGAATCGCGGCCATACGCGCCGCGGGCGGCATACCGGTTCTCGCGCATCCTCTTTCACTCTATGTTTCCTGGGGTCATCTTTCGGGTATCCTCGCGAATTTCCGCGACCGGGGCATCGCGGGCATTGAAGCCTGGCATCCGGCGGCCCGGATCGTCGACTGCGAACGCCTCGAAAAACTTGCGGGCGATCTCGGTGTCTTCGTGACGGCGGGAAGCGATTTTCACGGAGCCGCGCGGCCTGACCGCAAGATCGGAAAAACCGCCGGACGGCGCGCGATCGAAGACCGGTATTTGCCCGCCGGGCTCGAACCCTTCATCATTGGACCGTCTCCGGCTTTCAGCATTCCTTGAGAAAATCGGGTACCGCGGGCGACCACCTTCGGAGCTGAATCGCCTCGAAAAGATGTTCTTTTTCGATATTCCGCGAACCTTCGATATCCGCTATCGTGCGGGCGACTTTGAGCGTGCCGTGCGCGCCGCGACCGGAAATCCGCGCCGCGCTGAGTCCACGGGCGAAGAGGCGCGCAAGCTCTCCTGAAAGCGTGCAATGCGCCCCGATTCCCTCGGGCGTAAGGGATGCATTCAACACTCCCTCCATTCCGTTTCTCTCCCGTTCGGCGAGACGCGCCCGCGCGATCCCTTCGCGAAGCCGTACGGTCGAAAATCCTTCCCGGCACTCCACTCCCGCGATTTCTTCTGTCCGGGGAATCCCGACTTGGACGCGGAGATCGATCCGGTCAAGGAAGGGCGCGGTTATTTTTTTCCAGTATCTTTCTATTATTACGGGGTCGCAGGTGCAGATGCGGCCTTCGGCGCCAAAGTTGCCGCAGGGGCAGGGGTTGATCGCCGCGAGGAGCTGAAAGCGCGCCGGAAAGGTTCCGGAAATGCCGGCGCGGCTGACGGTGACCGAGCCCGTTTCGAGCGGCGTCCTGAGGGCCTGGAGGACGCTCGCGCGGAATTGCGTCGCCTCGTCGAGAAAGAGAACGCCGCCGTGCGCGAGGGAAATTTCCCCCGGCTGGCATGACCTCCCGCCGCCGATCATGCCTTCGAGGCTCGTGTTTTGATGCGGTTCGCGAAAGGGCGGACGGGCAATAAGACCGGTTTCCGTCCCTTCGCCCCGCTCGATGCCGGCAATACCGTGAATACGGGTTACCGTGATGGCCGTTTTCTCGTCGAGTTCCGGAAGGAGCACGGGAAAGCGTTTGAGCGCGAGGGTTTTTCCCACACCCGGAGGACCATAGGCGATCAGGTGATGTCCCCCCGCCGCGGCGATCTGGAGCGCGCGAACCAGTCGTTCCTGCCCCCGCACTTCTTCATACCCCGCGCCATTCGGGATGTCGGCAATCGCTTCGGGCACGCTAAACTCCGGATTGTGCGGTGCCGGCTGAACCGCTGATGTAACCCGGAACGCCGTGCCCCGCGGCCACTTGACCGAAAAGCTTTCCGCATTCCGGGGCATATCCGGCTTCATCGGGTGCCTCTGTGCCGGTATCCCCGCGTGAGCCTCACGGTTTTTTCCGACTGTCCGGGCAAGGTTTTCCAGCGCGGTCATGGCGTCCGCGAGCCGGTCTACCGCGATGACCGAGCCCTCTCCCCTGATGGACGCTTCGGCCCGGTTCCCCGAGGGTACGATAAAATGAGCGATACCTTCTTCAAGGCCGCGGGAAACGACGGCGAGAATTCCCGGAACCGCGCGGACGGTTCCCGAAAGCTCAAGCTCGCCGACAACCATGACGCTACCGGGTATCCCCTGATGGGCAAGGCCAGAGGCGGCGCTGAGTACGGCAAGGGCGATCGCAAGATCGAAGGAACTTCCTTCCTTTTTCAGGCTTGCGGGGCTCAGGTTGATGAGAATCCGCTCGCGCGGGTATTCAAGTCCGGAGTTTCTGATTGCGGCGCGTACCCGTTCCCGGGCTTCCCTGACCGCGCCGTCCGGAAGGCCAACGATGTCCACTGCGGGAATACCCCGGCGCAGGTCGGCTTCTACCTTAACAAGTTCACCCGCGTAACCCTTGCGGGCAAAACTGACGATATCCATGGGGATTTCCTCCGGTTCTCTTTTCTGCCGGATACCCGTTTCGGGCCCGCATTCGGTTGACTTATTAAGTAAATCCATTAAAATTATGCTTATATCATTGGTGAGGTTTACTAAACTTGAAAACGACTGATTTAGCTCCCCCTCTTGCAACCCAACTCGTTTCCGACGGCGTTGACCTCGATCGCCTGACGCGTTTTTTGGACGATCTCAACTCGGGAAAATTCGGCACCCCCTCTGGCGGCTCGCCGGCATCAGTTCCCGATCTTTCAAATCCTTCAATAATTGACAGGCGCGGCGGCGCCTCCTGGACCTCAAGCGAAGCCGAGGCGATTGCCCGGTTTTCCGCGCTTGGCCTTCCTTTCACCCCTGTTTCTGTCGCCTCTGCCATCTCGGCTCCTACAGGCGCGCAGGGTTCGCTTGCCGACCGCATGCTCACCTTCGACGAGGCAGCTCTTGAGGAAATCGGCATTCATCTGTACCCGAAGGCGGCGTACGGCGTCCTGAACGGAGGATCCGCCTCGACGTACGTGGACGTCAAGAAAAACCGTGCCCTCGACGAAGGGCTCTTCGAGTGCTATCGGGAACGCTTTGAAAGTCTCGCGGCGGAATGCCGGGGAAAGCCGAAGGGAATCACCCCTGCGTACATCAATCCCGACGGAAGCGCCGGGTACAGTTTCCTGCTCCTGAAACTGAGGATGCTCCTCGAGCACAAAAAACGGTATCTCGAGCGGGTAGGGCCGCTTCCCGAGGTAATCCTTCCGGCCTTCCAGATGACGAGCGTCCATACTGACCGGCCGATCGGCGAGGCATTCAAGAATTACGCGATGTCACCCGAGCTCCGGCCGCTTGCGACCTCAATTGGCTGTTCTTCGATCGAGATTTTTACCGAAACGCAAACCATGATGGCCGCGATCACCCATTCGTCCGAAGGCTCACCGCGGCGCGTCTTTGACCGCGCATACGGAAAGGCCGATTGCGGCATCGCGATGCCCGGCGGCCATGGGCAAAACTTCGAGATCCTTGCGCCGATATACCGGAAACTCCGCGCCCAGGGAATCAGGTACGTGTGGCTCGGTAATATCGATAACATGGGCTACACCGTCGATCCTGTTTCCCTCGCGATCTTCGCGCTTTCCGGCAAGGAAGCCGCGTTTGAAGCCTCCTGGCGAACCCCGATGGACGTGAAAGGCGGGATCATCGTCACCGATTCCACCGGAAAACTTACCTGTGCCGACATCGGCCCGAGCATCCCGTTCTCCGAGGTGCTCGACTTCGAGAAGGAAGGAAAGCCCGTGCTCTTTAACTGCGCGATCGGGCTTTTCGATCTCGATCGGCTTATTGACCGGCTCGACGAGCTTCCTTATACCCTGCCGCTCCGCATTACCGATCAGGACAAGGACGCGGGAAAGTACGCGCAAGTCGAGCAGATTACCTGGGAAATCATCGGGCTTCTCGACGATCCGCTCATTTTTGCGGTGGATAAAACGCGCCGGTTTATCGCGGCAAAAATGCTCATGGAAACGATTTTGACAAGCTTGCCGCCCGAAGTCTGCCCCGAAGGAAAAACTGAGGGAAAAACTGAAGGCGTTTCCGGTGCGGGACTTGTCGCCGGGGAACTCCATCAGGGGCTTCTCGCACTCTTTGGTCCCGAGTATGGCCTTTCGCTCGTGAATGGTCGGTGGACCCTGTCCTCCTGAGATAAAAAAAGACCAGCTTTTACTTGACAAATTGATAAACCGGTTTAATAATGTGGTAAAGCGGTTAAGTAAACCGTTTTAATATAAGAAGTCTTACCGTATGGAGGAGAGACATGAAAAAGATTCTTTTTGCCATCATCAGCCTGGCGCTGGTTGCAGGTTCGGTTTTCGCGCAGGCGACCGAGCTCGAGATGTACTACTACAAGCAGGAAAACCAGGAAGGACTCAAGAAACTCGTCGCGGCGTATACCGCCAAGACCGGTGTCAAGATTTCGCTCTTGATCGTCCCGAACGACGCCGACGCGACGATGTCCGCCCGCGCTGCCCAGGGAAAACTCCCCGACATTCTCCAGATGCAGACCTATGCCCGTGTCTGGGAATACGCCTCAAAAGGCTACGTGCTTGATCTTTCCAAGCAGCCCGTTCTTGGCAAGGTTGTCGACAGCGCAAAAGCTTCGGTAACCTACAACGGAAAGCAGTACGCGCTTCCGATGGACTATGCCGGAATCGGTATCATTTACAACAAGGACATTTTCGCCAAGTACAAACTCAAAGCGCCGACAACCGCGCGCGAGCTTGCCCGTGTCTGCAAGACCCTCAAAGATAACGGCATTACCCCGTTTGCCGGCCTCCTTGCCGAAAACTGGTCAGCCGGTCACTTTATCACCCTCGTTCACACTTCGCTTCTTGTTGGCGAAAACAAGATTCCCGTTGATCAATTCGTTGCCGACATGAAGGCCGGAAAGACCAGCTACGGCGTCGTCGACAAGTCGAAGCTCTTCGCGACCCTCGATTTCTATCGCGACAACATGGATCCCAAGGCTTCCGAGTGGGGATGGAACGAGCAGCAGGCTGCGTTCGCGCAAGGAAAGGCTGCGATGATGGTGCAGGGCCTTTGGTCCTACGGCGCCGCGATCGGAACCAATGCCAACCTGAACTGCGGTTTCGTGCCGTACCCGGTTTTCGACAATGCGAAACTGAACAAGATGTACGCGGATATCGATTCCTGCTTCGGCGTTTCCGCCCAGTCGCCCAAGGACAAGCAGGCTGCAGCGCTTGCGTTCCTCGAGTGGCTCGCTACCCCCGAAGCGCAGAAGATCTGGATCGAGGACTATAAGCTCGTTCCCGCCTTCAAGGGCGCAAACCTGTCGAGCATGAAGCAGCCCTTCCAGGACCTTCTCGCGTCCGTCAGCGCCAACGGTGCCTATCCCTGGGCGTTCGCGTCGTACCCGACGACCGCGTTTGAGGATGGATGCAAGAACGGTGCGCAGCAGTACATGTTCAAGAAGGTCACCGGCGATCAGGTTATCGAAAGCATCGATTCAACCTGGGCCAAGGCCGTCAAGAAATAAGATGAGGCCCATCCGGGCTTGATTTTCCTCGAGGCCGTGACGGGTTCTTTAGGCCGTCACGGCCTTTTTTCAATGTTCGGTCAACGAGCCATCGTATCATTTCAAGGAGCAAGTTATGGTAGAATCGCGAATGCGGAGATACGGCTATTTTTGGGCCTTCCTGCTTCCCTGCCTCGTCCTCTACACCACCTTTTTCATTTTTCCGTTCCTGAACGGATTCAAGATATCGCTTACGAACTGGGACGGGCTTACCCCGCGCGCGCCGATCGTTCTTGACGGTTCGACGTTTGAGGGTAGAATCCTGGCCAAATTACCCAAGCAGTCAGACAAGGATTATCTCCTTTCGATATATACGAAGAATGACGAGGACGGTTCATGGAGCCGGCTTTCACTTTCGGGACTCGAGCGAAGACGGGCCGAGTCGATCATCGCGAAAACGGGCTATCAGCCGGACGCGAACCGCTTTGTCGGAATCAAGAACTACCGCGACATCCTGACGGGAAAAATCAGCGAGTCCTTCTATCCCCGCGCGTACGGAAAAAACTTTTATACGCGAACGTCGGCGCTTCCCCAGCGAATCGACAAGAAGGATTTTGACCGGATATTCCTTTCCAAACTGACGAAGGACGAACGCGCGCTTTTTGATTCGGCCTACTCCGAGGAAGCCGACTCGTTCATGCTCTCCGACGCGGCGAGCGAGTTCTCCTACGAGGACATGATCTGGCTCATTCCGGAGATAGACGCGCAAGGGCTCGTCGATCCCGATCTCGTAACGGCCTTTATCGACAAGACGCGCGAGTCGTCTCTCGCGGGAGACCGGGCAACCTTTGATCAGGCCGTGGCGGCTTTCGCGAGCGGAAGCGAAACGGGTGTGCCCCTTTCCGCGGAAAGCGCGGAAGCGGTGAAAAAGGGCGCCGAGGGCATCTGGTCCCTTACGCCGGTCAAGAATCTTCTTTCCGAAAAATGGGTGTCGCGCGGCTTCGATCTCGGAGTCATCGGCTTTACGCTTTTCTTCGCCTTCTTCTCGGTTATCGGAATCAACGTGCTCGCGTTCCTTCTCGCCCTTGCCCTCGATTCGGGCATTCACGGGCAAAAGGCGCTACGCTCGGTATTTTTTCTCCCGAACGTGCTTTCGATGATCATCGTCGCCCTCATCTGGAAAATGCTTTTCTTCCAGCTCTTCCCCAAGCTCACCGGCATTGACCAGTGGTTGAGCGATCCCGCGAAGACGCCCTGGCTCATCGTGCTCGTCGCGATCTGGCAGGGAGCGGGATATTACATGATCGTGTATCTCGCCGGTCTCCAGAACATTCCGCCCGACGTCGTCGAGGCCGCGAAGATCGACGGCGCAAACAGCTGGCAGCGCTTCCGGAACATTACGCTTCCGCTCATTTTGCCGGCTGTCACGATTTCGCTTTTCCTGACGATCGCGAATGCGCTCAAGAATTTTGACATGATATACGCGATGACCTCGGGCTCCGCCTACACCTTCGGTACGGTTCCGGTCGTGCTCGATATCTTCTTCGACGCGTTCGCGCGCAAGCAGGCGGGACTCGCGACCGCGAAGGCAATGCTCCTTTTTGTTCTCATCTTCGCGATTACGTCGATACAGCTCTATATCATGAAAAAGCGGGAGGTCGAACAATGATATCGCCAAAAGGCTACGTAATTCTGAGGCGGGCTCTGACCGTCTGCATGGTGATCGCCGCGCTCGTGTTTTTCTATCCGGTTCTCTACGTGCTCTTCAACGCGTTCAAGACTGACGCCGAGATTACCCTGAACCCGATGGGGCTTCCGACTCACCCCAATTTCGCGAACTTTATCCGCGCGTGGACCGTGATGGAATTCCCGCGCGTCTTTATCAACACCCTCGCAATCACCGTTTTCGGACTCCTCGGGATAATCCTGACGAGCTCGATGGCGGCGTATATTCTCGCACGGACGGACTCGAAGCTTTCCTGGATCATCTACGGCTTCTTCGCGTTCTCGCTCGTCATCCCGTTTCAGATCATCATGGTGCCGATCGCGGTGCTCTCCGCCGACTTGCATCTCATGAGTATCCCGGGTATTATTCCGATGTACTGGGGGCTCGGCTGTCCGACTGCGATATTCATGTTTCATGGATTCGTGAAGGGCGTGCCGCGCGAGCTTGAGGAGTCTGCGGCCATCGACGGCGCGGGTCAGTTCTACATATTTTTCAACATCGTGTTTCCGCTGCTCAAGACAATCATCGCGACCGTCGCCGTCATCGACGCCCTGTGGCTCTGGAACGACTTTCTTCTTCCCCTCGTTGTGGTCAAGCAGGGAACGATCCAGCTCGCGCAGATGATGTTCAACGGACAGTTCCTTAAGGAGTACGGCGCGATGACCGCGTCGCTCACGCTTTCGGCTTTGCCGATCGTGATCTTCTATCTGGCTCTCCAGAAGTACATAGTCAAGGGAATAGCCGCGGGAGCGGTAAAAGGTTGATCAATGCGAGCTACCATCAATGACATAGCCCGTAAGGCGGGGGTTTCGAAGACTACCGTTTCCTTCGCCTTTAACAATCCGTCCAAGATTTCGCGGGAAACGTGCACGAGAATCATGGAAATCGCGCAGGAGCTCGGCTACGTGCCGGACCCCGTCGCGCGAACCCTCGCGATGAAGCAGACCGGCTCGATCGGGCTGCTTCTGCCGCAGGGCATCCACGAGGTTTTCCTGAATCCCTACATTTCCGAGATCATGCGCGGCATCGGCTATATCTGCGACCGGGAAGGGCTCTCGCTCGGCGTTCTGTCGCCCCTCAAGGGCGTGCTCTCGCAAACGGTGAGGAACGCCGCGGTCGACGGGATCATCACGCTCGGCATCGGGCCCGGCATGAGCGTTCTCGAGCTCTTCCGCCAGCGGGGGCTTCCCTTCGTCACCATCGACGGCGACGACAAGGACGGCCTCGTGAACGTCGGCATCGACGACGAGAAGGCGGCCGAGGGTCTCATGGACGCGGTTCTCTCGCGCGGCCACCGCGATATCGCGGTCTTTATGCTCAAGAACGTCACGCTTTCCGAATCGGGCGACCACTTCAGCCTGACGAACGATCACCGCCTCAGCGGCTTTAGCCGCTCGCTCGCGAAATACGGGCTTTCATTCGGCTCGCATACCGGCATTCGCGTGTGCGCGACGGAAGCGACGAAGGAGTCGGGCGCGACTACCGCCCGCGAGCTCCTCGCAGAAAAGAAGCGGCCTACCGCGATCCTTTGCCTTGCCGACATTCAGGCGCTCGGCGTGTACGAGGAATGCGCGAAGGAAGGCCTTTCAATTCCGCAAGATATCTCGGTCGTCGGTTTCGACGATATTCCGTTTTCCGCCTTCATGAGCCCGCCGCTCACGACGCTCCGTCAGCCCGGTTTCGAGAAGGGAGAAGCGGCCGCGAAAGCTCTCGCGGCGCTCATCGCCAAGCACTCGGCCGAATCGGTATTGATGCCCACCGAAGTGGTCATCCGCGAGTCGCTGAAAGCCCTGTAAATCAGTTTATTCCGGATCAGTCCGCACCCTTCATGCTCGCGAGCACTTCCTTGACGGATGGGCCCGAGCGCGAAGTTTCGCCGATGTCGGGAAGGGAAAAGAACCGCTGCAGGCAGTGGCCGGCGGCGCCGTACGCGACGGAATCGGCGCCGAGAGACGCGGCGGTGACGGCGCAGTTTTGCGGGAGCGCGTACGCCCACTTGAGCGCGATCTCCCGGCGGATGCGCTCCGCGAGCGTCTCGGTGAGTTCGCCCGAAAGGCCGCCGATAAACACGTTATTGAGGTTGAGCACGTTGACGATGAGCGCGACATGGCGCGCGAGCTCGTCGAAAACCTCGCCCGTTACCGACACGTCGAGGCCTACCTTTTCTCCGGCGATATCGTTCGACCGGAATTGGCCCGAGTTGCCCGGTTCCCACAGGATGCTCCGGAATTCCCCCGAGGAGAACTCGGCGCCGTAATGCGGCCGTCCGTTCAGGATGAGGCCGAATCCCGCGGAAAGATTTCGGCGGCTTTCGGTGGAGCCGGTGATCTTGCGGATTTCCGCGAGGAGAAACAGCGCGTTTTCGAGATTCACGCCGTGCCTGATCGTGATCTCCGAAAGGCTTCCGGCGCGCGCGTCGTTTTCGATAAAGACCGGGACTCCGTATTTTTCCCGCTCCCGCGCGCAAAAGTCGACCTTGTCGCTTATCATTAGGGGTATCGACTGAAGGATGCTTCCCTCTTCCGTGTTGACGATCGCGGGCACGCCGACGCCCACGCCGATGAGGGGAATGTTTCGGGATTCGATTTCGGCTTCTATCGCGGCGATGGCCGCGTCGAAGGCGTCGAACACCGAGGTGACCGGCATTTCGACGCGCGCTTTCGCCATCGTCTCTCCGGCGAGATTGACGAGGACGGCGAGGAACCCGTCGGTGTTGATCTCGATGCCGAGCGCGCAGCCGAACTCGGGGACGATCTCGAGCTGAATCGGTTTTCTGCCGCCCTGGGGACCGGCGTTCCCCTGGGCAAACTCGCGGATGATCCCGATGCCCTCGAGCGAGGCGACGATCTTGGTGACGGTTGACTTGTCGATTCCGAGCTGCTGGGCGATCTCGATGCGGCTGATGCCCTTGACCTGCCAGATGAGTCGGAGCACGCGCGAAAGATTGAGATCCCCGGGGGCATTCAGTGTTTTCATAGATTCGGGTATGATACCAGCATGCCAAACCGATGGCAAGCTGAGAAGCTTGCGCGGGAATATTCCGGGAGGAACATGACATGACCGTTTACGGCGCGGCCGAGGGCCGCTATGGCGCGATGCGCTATCGACGCTCGGGGAAAAGCGGGCTCAAGCTTCCGGAGATCTCGCTCGGACTCTGGCACAATTTCGGCGGCGTTGATGCGGCGGAAACCGGCCGCGCGATTGCGCTTCGGGCCTTTGATCGCGGCATTACCCATTTTGATCTCGCAAACAATTACGGACCCCCACCGGGCTCGGCCGAATCCTTTTTTGGCTCCCTCATCGAGGGAGACCTCAAACCCTACCGGGACGAGCTCGTGATTTCGACGAAGGCGGGTTACGGCATGTGGAGCGGTCCCTACGGCGACTGGGGCTCGCGGAAATACCTCGTGTCGAGCTGCGAGCAAAGCCTCAAGCGCATGAAGCTCGACTACGTCGACGTTTTTTACCATCACCGTCCCGACCCCGAAACTCCCCTTGAGGAGACGATGGGCGCGCTCGATTACCTCGTGCGCTCCGGCAAGGCACTGTACGTCGGTATCTCGAATTACGGTCCGGCCGACACGGCGCGCGCGGCAAAGATTTTGCGCGAGCTCGGCACGCCGTGCCTGATCCATCAAGCGCGGTACTCGATGCTCGATCGTCACGTCGAAGAAGGGCTCTTTCCTGTTTTAGCCGGTGAGGGTATCGGGGCAATCTGGTTCTCGCCGCTCGCTCAAGGGTTATTGAGCGACCGTTACCTCGCAGGCTCGGTTCCCCCGGGATCGCGCGCCTCAAAGGCCGTGTTCCTCAAGCCCGAGCGGCTCACGGAAGCGATGCTCGCGAAGCTGAACGCGCTCGCGTCCTTCGCAACCGGCCGGGGAGAGAGCCTTGCCACCCTCGCGATCAAGTGGCTTCTTTGCAAGGACGCGACGACTTCCGTGCTTATTGGCGCGAGTTCCGTTTCCCAGCTGGATGAAAACCTCCGCGCGCTTGATGGGTCCCCCCTTGCCGCGAGTGAGCTTTCAATGATAGAAAATATGCTCGGGATGCCCGAATAGGGCGAACAAGGGGTTAATATGCTTTCCAGAAAAACAAAAATAGTCTGTTCCATGGGGCCGACGACGGAATCGATCGAAGTGGTCTCGGACCTTCTTCGGGCCGGAATGAACGTCGCGCGCTTCAACTTTTCGCACAGTAACCATGAATACCATAAGGCCGCCATGGAGCGCGTTCGCGAGGCATCGCGCCTTACGGGAATCCCCTGCGCCCTCCTTCTCGATACGAAAGGACCGGAGATCCGCACTGGCCTCGTGCCTGATGACGGTAAAATTGAAATCACGGCGGGAGAGCCCTTTCTGATGACGAACGACGACGGCCCGAGCGTCGCCGCGGGTTCGGTCGAAGCCGGAGGCCCGGGCAAGCCCGGCCGAATTTCCCTGAGCTGGAAAAAACTTCCCGAAGAAATCAAGAAGGACTGCCGCATCCTTATCGCGGACGGCCTCATCGAGATGATCGTGCTCGAGACCGACGGCAAGAGCGTCATTACCTGCCGCGCGATGAATTCCGGAAAGATCGGATCCCGGAAAAACGTAAACGTCCTTGGCGTGCACCCCGACGTACCGGTCTTGAGCGAGCAGGACAAAAAAGACCTCGAATTTGGCATAGCGATGGGCATTGACTACATTGCCGCGAGTTTCGTCAGTTCCGCGTCCGACGTCATGTCTATTCTTCGCTTCATCGAACCGTTCAACTCGAAGGTCCGCGTGATTTCCAAGATCGAGAACGAGGAAGGCCTCGACAACATCGCCGAGATCATCGCGGTGTCCGCAGGCGTCATGGTCGCGCGCGGCGACCTCGGCGTGCAGCTTGCCACCGAGCGCATTCCGCTCGCGCAGAAAAAGATCATCCAGGCGTGCAATCTTGCCGGGAAACCCGTCATCACGGCGACCCAGATGCTCGATTCCATGATAACCAATCCCCGGCCGACCCGCGCCGAGCTCACCGACGTCGCGAACGCGATCTTCGACGGTACCGACGCGGTCATGCTTTCCGGAGAGACCGCCAACGGTTCGTATCCCGTCGACGCCGTCAAGATGATGGCTAAAATTGCCTCGACCGTCGAAGGATCGGAGGAGTATCGGGCAAAAATGCGGCAATTTCACCGCTATGACCGCAAATCGAGCGGCATCGCCGAAATCATGGCTCACGCGGCGTATTCAACCGCGACCGAAATCGAGGCCTCCGCCATCCTGACCCCGACGATCAGCGGCAACACCGCACGGCTTTTAAGCACCTTCCGGCCGGAGCAGCCGATTCTCGCCGCGACGCCGGACGACACCGTTCAGCGGCAGCTTCTCCTCAATTGGGGCGTCATCCCGCTGCTCGTCAAGATCGCCGAGGATTCCGAAGAAATGACCCAGAACAGCCTTCGCGTCGCGATTGACGCGAATACGCTCAAACTCTCCGACAAGGTCGTCATGGTTGCCGGAATGCCGATCGTGAGCCCGATGATGGTCAACACGATCCGCGTCCTCTTTGTCGGAAACGTGCTTGCGCGCGGAAAATCCGCCGGTGGCACGCGCCGGCTCCCGGTTGAATCGGGTGGATATCGGGGTGATTACGAAATTGTCGAGACCGTTCCCCGGGCAACCGGACGGGTTGTTCGCGCGGAAACCCTCGAGGACGCCTTTGTCGCACTGCGGAAAAAGGGCGGTGAAATCCTCGTAACCCGCAACCTCGACATGTCCTTCGTGCCCATCCTCCGGGTCGTTACCGGCCTCGTCGTCGAGAACCCGACCGATCTTTCCGAGGAAACCCTGGCCATGATCAACCCGAATCTCGTGTGGCTTTCCGAGGTTCCCGGAGCCATGAAGACCCTCGAGCCGGGCTTTACGGTCACCCTGGACGCCCGCGAAAAGCTGATTTACGAAGGAACCGTATAATTGCCCAGTGAGGGACTTTACATGGTCTCCCGTTTTTGCTATTATGAGCTTCCATATATTTGTAATACAGGGGCTTTCTGTAGCCCTTTCTGAAAGGTAGGTTTAATATGTCCCGGAGATGTGAAATTTGCGGTAAGGGATCCATGAGCGGTAACAAGGTCAGTAAGTCCTATAACCACTCCCGCCGCCTGTGGAAGCCGAATATCGTCGCGGTTAAGACCGAGCTCGGCGGTACGACCATGACCATCAAGATGTGCGCTCGCTGCCTGCGAAGCGGTTATGTAACCAAAAAGGTGTGATCCCTCGCGGGAATCACGCTTTAGCATTCTTATTGCCTTATGGTGATACGGAGCCCGTCATGTGCGGGCTCTATTTTTTTGCTCATGTCGTTTTCCGCAATCCATTTCTCGATGCCGGTATGTGAAAAATCATGGCAAATATGCGTAAACCATGCCTTCTCCGGCCCGATTTTTTCGATCGTTTCGAGCGCTTCGGCAAAGCTGAAGTGCGTCGAGTGGGGGCGTACCCGGAGCGCGTCTATCACGAGGTTTCGCACTCCTGACAGGAGCTCAAGCGAACGAGCCGGCACGGCACTGCAGTCGGTGAGATATGCCGTGTCGCCGATTCGCCAGCCAAGAATTTCGAGGCGGCCGTGCATGAGCGGGATGGGGATAACCGTGATCCCTGCGACGAGAATCGGCGAGGCGGCGGAGATACTTCCCCCGGTCCCGGCGACCGGTATCAACTCGATATGCGGCTTTCCGCCACCTTTTTGCGTTTCACGGAAAATATACGAAAAACGCTCCGCGATCTCGTCGACCGCAGCCTTGTTTCCGTATACGGGAAGGCTCTTTTCGTGGGTGAAGATCCTCAGGTCATCAAGACCGTGAATGTGGTCGGCATGGGTATGGGTGACGAGGAGTGCGTCTATCCGCGAGATATGGGCGCGGAGTGCCTGAATGCGGAATTCGGGCCCTGCATCGATCAGGATATTCGCTCCGGTGTCAGTTCGCACGAGCGCACTCGAACGGAGCCGGTTATCGCGAGGATCCGTCGAGCGGCAGACTGCGCAATCGCAGCCGATTACCGGGATGCCGTGGCTTGTGCCGGATCCGAGAATTTCAAGTTCCATAGTTGATATCAGTGTATGGCGGTAAAAGGTATGTGGTCAAGAGATTGGAGTATACCTACCGGTAGGTATAGAAGTATACATGGAGTGTGATGTGCAGGTTATTCTATACCTACCGGTAGGTATAGAAACTGATCACATAACGAGTGGTACAAAGGTATTGTTTGCCTACCGGTAGGTATAGACGCCTTTCTTCTTGCCTAAATAAACGGGAGCGGGTATTTTAAAGGCATGAACGCGCCGAAAAAACCTTCCGAGTTTATGGCAGTACTCGATTATATCCTGAATCGCTCGACGATCAGGGAAATTGATGCGCTCGAAACCGCGGTCGAACGGCGGCGGAAAGACCTTGCCTCGTCATCTGGCGTAATATCGCTGGATCCCGCGCGTGCCGCGCGCTCAATGAGCGAAACCGTCAGGACCTCGATAAATGGGAGCATGGACGGCATACGGAAAACATTCCGGGAATTCGCGATCAAGACGATCAGGCAGGAAGCGCCCGAGCTGACCGACGACCAGATGCGCGATCTTGTCGATTCGTGGATTCCCGAGGAAATGTCGGTCGACACAAAGGGCCGCGTTGCGTCCTCGTCGGGCGACCTTGACGGGATACCGCTTGAGCGGGCCTCGGGGCGCGGTCAAAATCAGTATATCGGCCTTGCGAAAAAAGGGCTCATCAACGGGATTCCCTGCGAAGCCATGTACGCAATGATCTGCCAGTTCGTCGAATACAGCGCGGGGAACATGCCGCTTGCCGAGGAGGCATCGCTCCGCGAGGCTGTCGGTGACTGGACGAGCGTGTACTGGAAGAAATTTCCCCGCGAGATCAAGGCGCTGATCAAGGAATTTCTTTCGGGCTCTCTGACGGGAGCTGAATTTGATTCGGAACTTTCAGGAATGCTGCAATAGGAGTGAAACATGCGGGTTGTGATTGTCGGGAACGGTATTGCAGGCATTAACGTCGCCCAGGCGCTCAGGAGCGCTTCTCCCCAGGGAGAATTTGAAATAGCGGTCTATGCCTCGGAGCCGCATCCCTTTTACTCGCGGATACGATTGCCCGAAGTTCTTTCCGGTGCATGCGGCCCCGAGGTCATCACGTTTTATAAAAACGAATGGTACGAGAAAAAGAATATTTCGGTAATGGTAGGAAGACCCGTTGTCCGGATTGACAGTGCCGGCAAGCGCGTCACGCTGGTCGATGGAACCGCGGTCCCGTATGACTATCTCGTGCTTGCCACGGGTGCCTCGGCGAATCATCCTCCCATTCCCGGCTCGAAGCTCGCGGGCGTCCACACCCTGCGTACGCTCGAGAACGTGGCTTGCATCCGCGCGAGCGTCGCTTCGCACCCCGAGACCGCGTCGGTAATCGGCGGAGGACTTCTCGGGCTCGAGGCAGCCCGTGCGCTGAAGGAAGCGGGCGCAAAAACCGTGCGCGTGTTCGAGCTTTCACCGCGCCTTCTTCCCCGGCAGCTCGACGCGACCGGAGGAGATCTCCTCACGGACCGTTTTCGGGCAATGGGCATCGAGGTTGTCTGTGGCGCCGAAACCGCGGAATTGCTTCCCGCCGAGGATGACGGAAGCCGCGCAGGCTTTATCAAACTCAAAGACTCGCGGCTCTTTCCGAGCGACACGACGATCTTTTCGATGGGCGTGCGCCCCAACGTCGAGCTCGCCGTCAGCGCGGGGCTCACCGTGAACCGCGGCATCGTCGTCGACTCGTCAATGCTGACCAGTGACCCTTTTATTTACGCAGTTGGCGATTGCGCGGAATTCTGCGGCGTTGTATGGGGTATCGTTCCCGCCGCGCTCGAGCAGGCGCCCGTCGCCGCGCGCGCGATACTTGCAAAATCTTCCCTCATTCCCGCATCCGATGCGACGCCGTATGTGCAGACGGTCCCGAAGACAGCCCTCAAGGTTGCCGACATCGATCTCCTTTCGATCGGAAAGGCTGTCCTCACTCCCGAGGAGAGCGTGTCGTCTGCGTATGAAACGCTTTCGCGCATATCCCCGGGCGAGCGCTATGAAAAGTTCATACTTGCCCGCTCGGGCGACTCCGCAGAGGGTGAGGGTTTGACGCTTGTAGGGGCGATCATTTACGGAAAAAAACAGCATCAGGTACCGGTTCAAAAACTGATGGGAAAACCGGTGACCCGGAAAGAGATTACGGCGCTTCTCGACGAGTGAGCGTCTCCCGGCGCCAGCTTAAAAAAAAGCCCCCCGAAAAGCATGTGCTATCGGGGGGCTTTTTTTTATTTCGGTTTCTTATCGTTCGAGGTATTCCAGATAGTCAAAGTCGGCGGGCCGCTTCCCCCCCGTGAGGTCGGTGCACTGGAGACCGACGAAGGTTCCGGTAAAGCCCCAGCCGGGAGCGGGATAGTGCGTCGCCCCTTCGTCCGAGATCCTCGAGCAATCGAGTTTTCCCCCGATCTGATTCCAGGCATTTCCGTCGCGTGACCAGAAGAACTCAAGGCTCTCCCGGTTTGACACTGCGCGAAGATACACGCGCTCCGAGGTAATCGCTGCACCGGAATCCACTGCGACGCCGTCCCCAATCGGGTATGACCAGGAGTTGCCGTCCGCGCAAAGGATATTGACGATCCGTCCGAGTTTTTCGTCAAAGCTCACATAGAGCCAATTGAAAAGTTCGGTGTTGTAATACCAGATGAGCCCTGCCATTTCCTGCGGGGTGTCGGGTCTGAAGTCGACTGCCGTTTCCACCTGTACCGAAAAGCTTTGCACGCGGCGCGCGATCATGCTCTGCCGGAATTTTGACGAGGGGCTTTCGCCTCCGTAGAGCCTCAGGTATCCGGGACGCGCTTTCAGGCTGAGCCAGTCCCGCGAGATCGGGCGCCTGAGCGAGTTGAGGTGAAGTGAAAGTTTCTGCGTGTCGAAGTCGAGCCGGGCAGGTTCCCGCTCGACTTTCGCTTCGGCGAGATTGGGTGCGGAAACCTCGAGCGAAGCCTCGCGTCCGCCGCCTGCGACGCGTAGCCAGGGACCCGAGTCTCCCGGGGGAGTGAACCACTCGACTTTCGTCAGGACTGTTTCGCGGCCTAGCGGACAGTTTCCGCGTTCGGTCAGGGGGCGCGCGCCGAGGTGCGCGATGTACGCTGAACCGTCGGAGACTTCGACGAGCGAGCCGTGCCCTGTTTTCTGGAGGGGGTTTCCGGGATTCCCGCGCGAGCTGATGACCGGGTTTTCCGGCATCGTTTCGTAGGGACCCTCGATGACGCGGGCCCGCGCGAGCGTGACGGCGTGGTCGTAACTCGTGCCGCCCTCGGCGACCATGAGGTAATACCAGCCGTCTTTTTTATAGAGGTGCGGTCCTTCGGTCAGCTTCAGCTCGCTTCCCGGATAGATGTTTTTTACCGGTCCGACGAGGCGTTTTTTACGGGCATCGTATTCCTGCAGGAGAATTCCGCCGAAGGCGTTTTTTCCCGCCGGAGCGCGATGGTCCCACAGCATGTTGACGAGCCATTTACGCCCGTCGTCGTCGTGGAAGAGCGAGGGATCAAAACCCGATGAGTTGAGGTATACCGGTTTTGACCATGGCCCGGTGATTTTTTTTGCGGTAACGAGGTAGTTCGGCGTGTCCTTGAATATACCGTCGAGCGAGCGCACGTTCGTGTAGATGAGCCAGAAAAGACCGTTTGACCAGGAGAGGCACGGGGCCCAGACTCCGCCTGAATCGGGGTTGCCGATCATGTCGAGCTTTTTCGCGTCGTCAAGCGGGTGGGCGATAAGCTGCCAGTTCACGAGATCGCGCGAATGGTGAATTTGCACACCGGGAAACCACTCGAAAGTGGATGTCGCGATGTAGTAGTCGTCTTGTACTCTAAGAATTGAAGGATCCGGATTGAAGCCGGGAAGGACGGGATTGCGTATCGTATTCATGAAGATTCCTTATGTACTGATATTGTAACGATTTTTAAGGGTTTGGGCAAATCCGGAATATCCCCGATTCGTGTAAAAAAAAAGACTCGCAGTGCGAGCCTTCCTGTTGTCCTTACGTTTTTTTCTCCGCGTCCTTGACCGATATTTGCGAGAAGACCGTATTCTGGTTAACCGTCATGACCCTCAGGTCATTCGCGGTTTTCGAGAGGTGTTCAGATTGCAGGCTCATCTCCGAGACAGAGATCGTGATTTCGTCGAGCCGGTTTTTCGTCGTATTGCTCATATTCTCGATGATGGTCATGTTTTTCTTTACACTCGATCCTGCGGCGCGGATGCCGTCGATGGCAGTATCGATTTTTTTCATCGAGACGTTCGCATCCTGCAGGACTGAAACGATCGAGTTGAACGAGTTTTTGGTATCCCGTGCGCGGTCAAGGTTTGCGTTGACCTGTTTCGAGCCGCTTTCGCTGATGGCGATGATGGCGTCCATATTGTTTTTGACTTCGGAGACGACGCCCTGGATTGCTTCAGCCGTATGGCGTGAGTTTTCCGCGAGCGAACGAACTTCGCCTGCGACTACCGCGAACGATTTTCCCGCGGTACCCGCGCGCGCCGCCTGGATCGACGCGTTGATCGCGAGCACGTTCGTGCTCTCGGCGAGCTGCTCTATCGTGCCGGCGAAGCTTTCCACTGCCTTCATTTTTTCCCGGAAGCCATTGAGCTCGCTCGCGATTCCGTCGATCGCGCCCTTGAGCTTTTGCGTGTCGGCATAGGTTTCGTCGCTCGCGCGGGAACCTTCGCGCGACTCGGTTGACATCTTCTCGACGAGCGAGCCGTATTCGTCGATCGCGGATACGACGCTGCCGATCATTTCGTTGAGACCGGATAGTTCCGCGTCGCTCGAGTCGATGCGGTTTTTCTGCTCGCCGATATCTTCCTGGATTCCGGAAATCGCTCCGCCGATTTGTACGGTCGAGCGTGACGACTCTTCGGCCGCGGCAGCGAGACTGTGGCTCGAATCCGCGAGGATTTCGACGTTCTCTATCATGTTGAGGAGAAGCTCGCGGAAGCTGAATGGCTCGGTGTTGAGCGTGGTGACCGCGAGCCCCGCGTCAACGGCCTTGTTGACCATGGTTACGATCGTGGGGTCATTGATTGTGAGCGCGATTCCGTCGAAGCCCTTGCCGATACACGATTCGATCGCAGGATTGAAACGAGTTGCGCTTCCGAAGTCGGACCAGGAGTTGAACACGTCGATGATTTCTACTTCCACGTTATAGCTCGCGAGAAGTTTTTTTGCCGCTTCTCCACCGCGGGAAAGCCCTTCGAAGAATCCGGTTGAAAGCGGGAGGATGAGGCCGAAGCGATACCGTTTTTGCGTCTTCCGCGGTTCCGGAACGGCAAGCTGCGCCGTTTCTTCATCCTTGAGGATTCGCGCGTTTTTTTCGTCATCCCAATAGGTGCGATAATTATCGGAATCGATGATGAGCGGCGGCATGAAAAGCTTCGGGCTGATTGGCCGCCACGAAGTTTCGCACGCGTTATACAGATGGATGAGCGCGTTATAGGATTGCGCGAAGGAGTTTTGCTCGATAAGGCAGTCAATCCTCCCGGCCTTGAGGAGAGCCATGTTATCGCTCATCGCGTCGTACGCAACTATTTTCAGGGGCCTTTTTGCCTTTGCCCTGACCGCTTCTTCAACTGATACCGGTGTATGGCCGTCGGTCACATAGATAAGGTCGAGCGTCGGCGTTTTCGCAATGATTTCCGCGGTTACGACGGGCGTCGTTTCCCGATTGCCGCCTCCCTCGAACGTTCCTGCCCAGACAATGCCGGGATGGTTCGAAAGGTAGTCGAGGCACCCTTTCATCCGGAGCACGTGATTGACCTGGATGAACGCGGGAATGATGCAGGCAACGGTTCCCTTGCCGTTGAGTATCCGGGCGATTCTCTCGCCGGCGGTTTTTCCTTCCTGGTAGCTGTTCGCGCCGGTAAAGCAAATGCGCTTTGACGGAACGGCGGTCGACGAGTTGAAGTCGTTGATGTCGGTCGCGAGAAGGTCGGCGATAGCCTTTCCTTCGGGAGTTACGGGTTTTGCGTCAGGATGGCGGACCTGAATGCGGAGGTCTCCCGAGGCGAACGTGGAGATTCCCCGCCCAAGCCTCGTCGCGGCCTTTGCGACGGGGCCGGAAAGGTCCGCTTTCAGCTTTGCCTGACGGGACTCGGAAACAAAAAAAAAGACAGCGGTGACTATTGATGCGGCGCATGCGGCAAGCGACGCGAGCGTCGCGGGAATGTCGGGATAGGCGATATATGCTGCGGCCCCGGTAAGGGCAATTGCTATGAACGGGATGATGGCGGTGCGGTTCTTTGTTGGCATGCGGATGTCCTCATAAATAGATTAATGGCTTTTCATCCAACCGTCAAATGATTTTGGCAGTCATGGCGGGTTCATCAGGGAAAAGTCTTAGCCTGTTTTGTTGCCTCAATTTACATTTTACGGATTTCTTCGATACGATCGCGGATAACCGCTGCCTGTTCGAATTGTAACAGTTCGGCGTATTCTGCCATCTGTTTTTCCAGTTCCTTGACGAGCTTTTTGCGCTCTTCGGGGATGAGGAGGTTGAAGCTCGAGATGAGAACGCCCGACTCGGTATCGGCTCCTTCCTTTTTGATCTCGCTCTCGCGGGTCAGGAGATCGTTCACCGCTTTCTTGATTGTTGTCGGGGTGATGCCATGGCTTTCGTTCCAGTCTTCCTGGATTTTTCGTCTGCGGTTGGTTTCGGCAATGGCTTCCGTCATCGCGTCGCTCATGCGGTCTGCGTACATGACGACCGTGCCGTTCACGTTTCGCGCCGCGCGCCCGATGATCTGGATGAGACTCGTCGTTGAGCGGAGAAAGCCGATCTTGTCCGCGTCGAGGATGCCGATAAACGACACTTCCGGCAAGTCGATGCCCTCTCGAAGAAGGTTGATGCCGACGAGGATGTCGAACTCTCCCATGCGCAGTCCCTTGAGGATCTCGACCCGCTCGATTGTCTCGACTTCGGAATGGATGTACTTGACCTTGAGACCGAGTCCCGTGAGGTAGTCGGTAAGGTCTTCGGCCATCCGTTTTGTCAGGGTGAGAATGAGGCTCCGCTCGTCGCGCGCGATGCGCGCCTTTACCTCGCGGAAGATGTCTTCCATCTGCCCTTCGCTCGGGCGTACTTCGATCTGCGGGTCGACGAGGCCGGTCGGGCGGATTACCTGCTCCACAACGCGGGTGGATCGCTTGATCTCTTCCGCCCTCGGCGTCGCCGAGACGAAAATTGCCTGATTGAGCATTCCCTCGAACTCGGCAATCTTGAGCGGCCGGTTGTCGAGCGCGCACGGAAGGCGGAAGCCGAAGTCGACGAGGTTTTGCTTTCGCGAGCGGTCTCCTTCGTACATCGCGCCGATCTGGCTCAAGGTAACGTGGCTTTCGTCCATGAAAAGGAGAAAGTCGTCGGGGAAGTAGTGAAAGAGGGTAGCGGGCGGATCTCCGACGGCGCGGCCGGCAATCGGCGCCGAGTAGTTCTCGATGCCGGGGCAGTAGCCCATCTCCGCGAGCATTTCGAGGTCGTATTCGGTTCTTGTTTTGAGCCGTTCCGCCTCGACAATTTTGCCCTGCGCATTGAAGCGCGCGAGCTGCTCGTCGAGCCCTTCGCGGATGCGCGCAAGCGCGTTCGGGACGGCGTCCTCGCGCATGACAAAGTGCTTGGCCGGATATACCGAAAGTTCGTCAAGTTCGAGTATCGTATCGCCCGAGATGGGGTTGAACCTTTTGATGCGCGCGAGCACGTCCCAGTCGAACTCGATCCGGTACGCTTCCTCGAGGTAGGCAGGATATATTTCGAGGGTGTCGCCGCGCACGCGGAAACGGCCGCGCTCGAGCACTGAGTCGTTTCGCTCGTACTGGAGGGACACGAGCCGTTTCTTGAGCTCGCCGAGGTCGACCTTCTCGCCCTTTTCAAGATGGATTCTCATGTCGCGGTACGACTCGGGGAGTCCGAGTCCGTAGATGCACGACACGGTCGACACGACGATCACGTCGCGCCGCTCCATGAGGCTGAAAGTCGCCGAGAGCCTGAGGCGGTCTATCTCGTCGTTGATCGACGCGTCCTTTTCGATGTACAGGTCCCGCGAGGGCACGTAGGCTTCGGGCTGGTAGTAGTCGTAATAGGAGACGAAGTACTCGACCGCGTTGTCGGGGAAGAAACTCTTGAACTCGCGGTAGAGCTGCGCGGCGAGCGTTTTGTTGTGGCTCATCACGAGGGTCGGCTTCTGCACGGCTTCGATGATCTTCGCCATCGTGAAGGTTTTGCCCGAACCGGTTACGCCCTTGAGCGTCTGGTAGCGGTCGCCCGCGAGCACGCCTCGGGCGAGGGCGGCGATCGCGTCGGGCTGGTCGCCTGCGGCGTCATATTCGGAGACGACCCTGAACGGCCGCATGTCAGTTAGTCCGCTCCGCGAGCGTGAGCTTGAGCGAAATTTGCTGCTTGCCGCGAAGCACGGTTATCTCGACCGTCTCTCCCGGCTTTTTCGATTCGAGGGCCGAGTAGTAGTCGGTGAGGCTTTCTACCTTCATTCCCGCGATCGAGGTGATCACGTCGCCGCCGAGGTAGATGACCGAGCTTGATCTGCCCGATCCGTAGCGGACGGCGTCGGAACCGCCCTTGAGGCCCGCTTTTTCCGCGTTGCTGCCGGAGCCGACCTTTGAGACGAGGAGCCCTTTTTCGGTCGAGAGGCGCGCGTAATTCGCGATTGCCGAATTGAGCTGCACGAGCTCGGCGTCAATCGAACCGCGCCTCACCTTGCCGAACTGGATGAGCTCGGAGACGACGCGCTTTGCAGTATTGACCGGGATCGCGAAGCCGATGCCGGCGGAGCTGCCCGAGGTCGAGTAAATCATGGTGTTAATGCCGATCATGCGGCCCTGGGTGTCGAGGAGGGGCCCGCCCGAGTTGCCGGGATTGATCGCGGTGTCAGTCTGGATCATGTCCTTGATGATCGTGCCGGCCTCGGTCTTGATGGGGCGTCCGAGGGCACTGACGATGCCGGTCGTGAGGGTTCGCTCAAGGCCGAAGGGATTGCCGATCGCAAGAACCTTTTGCCCGACCTTCAATCCGCCCGATTCGCCGAAGGGGATGGTCTTGAGAAGGACGTTTTTCGGCGGGTCGAACTTGAGGATCGCGATGTCGTTTTCGCGGTCGACGCCGATAACCTTTCCCTCATACTGGCTGCCGTCGGAAAGCGAGACGAATATCTTGACCGCGTCCGCGATAACGTGGCTGTTCGTGACGATGTATCCGCGCGTGTCGATGATGGACCCGGATCCCGAACCGCCTTCCTGCGGTACCGGCTCGAGGAACCAGTTGATGCCGACTATTTCGGTCGTGATGTTGACGACGGCTTCGTTGGCCATCTGATACACGTTGATGTTTTGGGTTTCGTCCTGGGTATAGCCGCCCGAAGAGTCTGCAACCGTGATGGGAGCCTCGGGAACGTTCGTCGTAAGGGTAAAGGAAGAATCTGTATCCGCCTTGGCCGGGGAAATCGTATCCGCCGCGGATGCGCTTCCGTGACCGGTAAACGCCCTGAGCGCGTGTCCCATATCTGCGTCCCTGAGCGCGTATGCTCCCAAAAAGGCGAGGCCCGCTGCGACGCACGCAATGCCGATAACCTGGTTTCTGCTGTAGAGACGCATGTTTTTTATCTCCCTTATCCGACAAATATAAGGAAAAACCTGCCATTCGGCAATCAGGGAAGACTCGGGGTCTGTCAGGGAAGGCTTGCGCTGTTCCCCAAACCCGATGCCATCCTGATAAAAAGCGGATTAGCGGGTCTTCGCAGAAATAAATTCTTGATAAATCGCCAATCGAGTTTACACTGATAGGGATAAAAAACCTTTTTATGATGGGGAATTGTATGGTTCAGAATGACGCAGTTCGCTTGGATGCGCGGGAATACGCAGGCATTTGTCGGCGTATTGGCCTCAATACGGAGCTTTTCAGCTATCTGTTCGCATCTCCGGCCTTGATCGTGTATGGAATAGTCGGTTTCATCAAGGGCGGAGACAAACTTGTCCCTTTTTTAATCTCGACCGGCATTACCGTGAGCATAACCTATGGCGCAGGTCTTATTCTCAGGCAGCTTTTTTTGGCGCCGTATATTGCCTGGCTCCGTACGGGCAAGAAACCGGGCGGAGATGAGGCGGAAGCCGCACGGCAAGCCCTGCTTGCGCTACCCATGCGCGAAGCGGTATCAATTTTCTTCCGCTGGCTCGCCGTCGCGCCCCTTATTCTCCTTTTTGGTCAGTTTTTTGGCGTCGAATACGGAACTCCCTACGCGGTATTCTCGATAATTTCGTGCTTTATTAACGGCATCGCGGATATGCCGATCCTGTTTTTTGGCTCGGAACTCGCCGTCGCCTCGCTTCTCAATTCGCCCGGCCTCGCCGAGGCAAAGGCAAAACCGCGCGTGCGGTTCGGCCTCAGGCTCCGCATCGCGGGTGGGGTCGACGTCGTACTTCTCTACCTTTCGATCACGGCGCTTATCCAGATGTATTACCTTCGCAAGGGTTTTATCGACATGGATAGCTCGATTCTGTGCTTGTTCTTGCTCGTACTCGGCGCGAACGGGATGCTTTTCCTGATCCTCAGGCTTATCGCGAAAAGCCTTTCAGCGACCGTGAAGACGATCAACGGAAAACTCGAAGCCATGAACCGTGACTCGGGCGACCTTACCACGAGGCTCGACATAATCGCGCAGGACGATATCGGGACCCTTTCGGAGAATTTCAACGGTCTCATGGGCTTTCTCCGCACGAGCATCTCGTCAGTGAAGGTCTCTTCCGCCCAAGGCTCCGCGATCGGAACCGAGCTTGCGTCCACGGCGGAAGAATCGTCCGCGGCGGCGACGCAGATGGCGGCTTCCATGGAGGGATTGCGAAAACGCACTGAGGGACTGCGCTCCTCCGCGGCCGACCAGCAGGAAGCCCTCTCGGCGGCAGACTCCGCGCTCAAGAGCTTTCTCTCGAAGATCGACGATCAGGCATCCGCGGTTGAGGAGTCGTCAGCCGCGATCGAGCAGCTGATCGCCAATTTGAATTCGATCGAGTCCGCGACGAAGGGAAAACGGGAACTCGTCAAGGCGCTCAAGGCTGACGGGGCTGAGGGAGACCGCATCGTCGGCGGGATTACCGAGGCCGTTGCGGAAATTGATCGCTCGACGGAAAATATCATGGCGCTCGTCGACGTAATCTCGGACGTGTCGCGGAGCACAAACCTGCTCGCGATGAACGCCGCAATAGAGGCGGCGCACGCGGGATCGTCGGGTCGGGGCTTCGCCGTCGTCGCCGATGAAATCCGCAAGCTCGCCGAATCGACGGACAGAAATTCGAAGGACATCGCGAAATCGCTCGGCGGCGTCGTCGAAAAGATCAAGCGAAGCGCCGATCTCTCGAATCGTACGAAGGAAGTCTTCAAGAAAATCCTTGAGGGCATCGCCGTGGTAGACGGCGGTATGGAAGAGACCCTTTCCGGCCTCACCGAGGCATCGACCGGCAGCGGGCAAATCGTCGACGCGGTCTCTGAGCTTTCGACGCTCACGGTCGGCATCCGCGACACCGGGCACGATATCGGCGAGCGCATCCGGCTTACCCTCGAGAAGGCGAATCAGGTGGCTCAGCTTTCAGGCGAAAACGAGCAAAGCTCGCAGGAAATCTCGAGCGGCCTTTCGGAAATTGCCCAGGCGGCTTCGAGCCTTTCGAGCCTCGGCATCCGCAATTCGGAGAACATCGCGCGGCTCGACGTCGAGGTCGCGCGGTTCAAGCTGGAATAGCCCTCGCGTGCGCAGGTGTGCGCAATAAAAAAAAGCCGGAAGCCCCTTGCAGGACTTCCGGCTTTTTGTTTATTAACGGAACCGGTGGATTATTTCTTGCCGGTTTTTGCAGCGGGTTTCGCAGCAGGCTTTGCGACGGGTTTTGCAGCGGCTTTTGCGGCGGGCTTGGCAGCGGCTTTTGCGGCGGGCTTGGCAACGGGCTTTGCAGCGGGTTTCGCAGCAGGCTTTGCAGCGGCTTTTGCGGCGGGCTTGGCAACGGCTTTTGCAGCAGGCTTGTCAGCTTTCGCCGCGGGGGCTTTTGCTGCCGGAGCGGCTTTTCCCTTACCGCGCTCGAGGAGGAGGGTCTGGGTCGGCTGGTTGCAAACCTCGTCCGGACCGTAATACTGGATGGCACCGGGGAAGGTGAAGCTGGTCTTGATCGCCCACTCGTCGCGGTTCTTGGCAAACTCCTTGAAGGGCTTGCCGTCGAGTTCGACGAGGGCTTTTTTGATGACCGGCTTCTGCGAGCCATGGCGCTGTTCCAGGTTCATCATCATGGTGAGGGGAACTCCTCCGGCGATCCAGTCCTTGGCGGGCGCGGTGAGGTTGCGCACGGAGGAAAGGTATCCGGTGAGTCCGCCGGCGATGAGGAGGAAAGCGGTAAAGCCGAGGGAGTAGCAGTAGTCGGCGTCGAAGTTCGACGGGAACGCGCAGCGGCCCTCGTAGCCGAAGAAGTGCGCGTAGGAGCTGAACTTGCCCTTGTAGGTGCCTTCTTCCTTCATTTCCTTGAGGCGACCCTCGACGAGGCTGATGAGGAGCTTTTCGGTCTCGATGCGGGAAACCTGGACGTTTCCGTGCGGATCGCGGTCCATGAGGAACTGCTTGGCGATCTCGACGGGAAGGGTCATGAAGGTTTCGGCCGAGGCCTTGGAAAGGTTCTTGTTGAGCCAGGTGGCCTGCGCTTCGTAGCCTTCGAGGCGGTTGAAGACTTCGGCTTTCTGGGCCATGCAGTCGTTGAGTTCGGAGATGAGGCTCTTCATCTCGGGGACGAACTCGACGAGTCCCTCGGGAATGAGGATGACGCCGAAGTTCTCGCCGTTTGCGGCGCGCTTGGCGATGATCGCGCACAGGTCGTCGGTGATCTCGCGGAGGGTCATCTTCTTTTCTTCGACTTCCTCGGAGATCAGGCAGACGTTGGGCTGGGTCTGGAGCGCGCACTCGAGGCCGATGTGGCTCGCGGAGCGGCCCATGAGCTTGATGAAGTGCCAGTATTTCTTGGCGCTGTTCGCGTCGCGCTCGATGTTACCGATGACTTCGGAATAGGTCTTGGTCGCGGTGTCGAATCCGAAGGAGGTCTCGATCATCTCGTTCTTGAGGTCTCCGTCGATGGTCTTCGGTACGCCGATTACCTGGGTTTTCATGCCTGAAGTGACGAAGTGCTCGGCGAGGAGCGCTGCGTTGGTGTTCGAGTCGTCGCCGCCGATGACGACGATCGCGTCGAGCTTCATCTTCTTGGCGGTTGCCATGGAAGAGGCGATCTGGTCCGCGGTCTCGATCTTGGTGCGGCCGGAGCCGATGATGTCGAATCCGCCGGTATTGCGGTATTCGTCCATGAACTTATCCTTGATTTCGACCGACTTGCCTTCGATAAGGCCGGACGGGCCGCCGAGGAAGCCGTACAGCTTCGAGGAAGGGTTTCCCTTCTTGAGGCCGTCGTAGATGCCGGCGATGACGTTGTGTCCGCCGGGCGCCTGACCGCCGGAAAGGATCACGCCGACGCGGAGTTCCTTTTTGATGTCATTGTTTTTTCCCTTGACGAAGGTTACCAGGGGCTTTCCGTAGGTGTTCTTGAAGAGGTTCTTGAGCTCGGTCTGGTTTGCAATGGACTGGGTGGGCTTTCCGGCCTCGATCGCGATGGTTTCGAGCTTCGCGGTGAGGATCGAGGGCAGCTTCGGCGCATATTGGTAGCGCGCGGTCTGCAATGCTGACAGTTTCATAGATATCTCCTGTAAATAAAATGACTATGCAATGGAAAATTCGCCTGCATGATAACCTAAATGAATCCCCTGTTTCAAGATACGTACGCGAAGGGCTCAAACGGGGCGAAAAGCCTCGTTTATCCCGTGTATTCCGTTTGCGTCATGGGCGTTTCTACAGCGAAAAGCCGATACCGAGCCGGGTATGGAGGATGTCGTCACCGCTAGGGATAAACGTCCAGCCGGCCTCTCCAAGGACGATGAGGCTCGTGTCGGGTACCAGAAATTGCGCGGAAAGGCCGACGCCATGCTCGAGCGGTGTCCCGAAGTTCTCTGGTGAATGCGCGGTGTTCGACTGTTCCCAGGCGGTGAGTGAGAGGTTCCCGATCGCGTATCTGAGAGCGAGTCCTGCTCCTGCCGAAAAGAACGGATCGTCAAAATATCCGTCAGAGTCTCCGTAGAGACATTCTGCGCTGATTCCGGCGGAAAGGCGGCCTTTCCGGAGGTCGACATCGCATCCGGCGGCGATACCTTCTCCCGTTTCGAAACGAAGATGGACAGCGGGACTGATCACGCCTCCGGCAAGCCCTCCGGGGAGCCCCGCCTTTGCGCCTCCGGCGACCGTAACGCCCGATTCGTTTCCCTCTCCTGCGCGGATTCCGACGCGGACGCCGGCTTCAAGCCAGTCGGATACGCCTGCGAGGGCCGAAAGCGCCGGATTGAATACATTGCTCGCGAAAACGGTGTCTGCAAGGACGATGAGCGTGCCCTTCGGCATGAGCGTTCCCGAGGCGACAGGTCCATGGGAACCGATTCCGTGGACGGGCGCCGCCCAGGGATACGCGATTGTCCGGTCGAGACGAACCGTCGTTTGGTACACAATCTCGCTTGCCGTTCCGGTTCCGGCAGGCTCACTTCCCGTCGATCCTGCTTTTACCGCCGCAAGCTCAAGCGAGTATTCGCCGTCGGGAAGCGCGGTTCCCGCGCTGTCCCGTCCGTCCCACTTGAGCGCCTGCTTCCAGGTATCGAACGGTTTTGAATCGATGAGGCGTACTTCCCGTTGTGCGGAGTCGAGGATGCGCAGGGTGATTTTTCCGGGAGCGCTCACGGTAAACGAAACGCTTGCCGTTCCGATGGATTCGGGGTTTTCAGGATTGAACGCGGATCGTTGCAGCTTGAAGTCGCGTATCGAAAAGGGCGCGGGGTCGAGAATCAGCGAAAGGGTGGTTTCTTCCTTGCGGACAATCCGCACGTCCTCGCGGCGCTCGGTATACCCGAAGGCCCGAATTGTAACCGAATGGATTCCTTCCCCGAGCTCGATGAGCGTTCCGGAAACGATTTTTTCGTCGACGAGGATCTCGGCGTTTTCGGGCGCGTCGTGCACGGAAAGAAAGCCCGAGGCCCGCACGAGTTCCGCGTAGATATCCTTTGTCTCGCCCGGCTTGATCTCGATCGTGTATTGGCTCGCCCAGAAGCCGTCCTTTTTGAGCGCCAGGAGCCGGATACCGGGCCTCACGTCATCGAGTGTGAGCGGGGTAAGGCCTTCGTAAATCCCGTCGAGATAGACTTCCGTTTTGGGAACGTCGGTTTCAACCGTCATCGAGGCGATTTTCGAGCCGTCGGTCGCCTTGGTCGTTTCGATGCGCGGACCGGGTGCGGTTGCGTTCGCGTTTGCGGCGGTTTCGCCCGACAGGCCAAGAAGGGGCGCGGTAAGGAGAAACGTGGTAAGGAGGAACGCGAGGACAATCGGTGCTCGGGAGTTTCGTACGGGATTTTTCATGAGTGTAATGATAGCGCCCGAACCCCAAAAAGAAAAGCCCAATCGTAAAAGGCTCTTACGAGATCGGCGTGCCCGACTCGACAAAGCTGAAGTAGCCGCCCCGCGGGCTCAGGATCAAATGGTCAAGAAGGGCGATGCCGAGGAGTTCTCCCGCCTCGTAGAGCCTGCGGGTGATGTTCCGGTCCTCGTCCGATGGTTCAAGCTGGCCCGAAGGGTGGTTGTGGCAGACAATCACCGCGGCTGCCCGGTCGGAAAGCGGATCGCCGAACACCTCGCGGGGATGCACGATTGTTTTGTTGAGGATGCCGATGCTTACCACGCGGACGGCGAGCACTTCGTGGGCGCCATTGAGGGATACCGATATGAACTGTTCCTGCTTGCGGTCCGCGTAATGCTGCACGAGGGGATACACGTCCGCGGCAGTCTGGACTTTTTTTTGCGAAGTTCCCGCGTAGCGCCGCCCGAGCTCGAGCGCCGCCATGACCGCCGATGCCTTTCCCTCTCCCATGCCTTCGATCGCGCAGAGCGACTCGAACACTGCCTCGGGACGTGCCGCATCGAGCGTGTTCACGACTTTCGCCGCGAGTTCGAGTACCGGCCGCGCGTGCGTCCCTGTTCTGAGCGCGAGCGCGACGAGATCATTGTCGCTTAACTGCCGCGCGCCGCGCCGCTTGATGCGTTCCCGTGCGTCGGGTCTCATTCTGGTTTCCATCAAACCACCTCTCGCCCTGTGTTGTATGCGCAGAATTCACGTTTTGCCCGCGTTTTCCGATGAATTATCTATGGAAATTACTCTGTCCGATCGAATGATCCATTCCGCGCGCCGTGCCTGCGCCTTCACCGTGATTCGCGCATGCGTTTTCTCCGCGATTATTGCCGCGATCCTCGCAACGCTCTCGTCGTGCGCGACCGGGTCACCTGCCGGGTATGGTGCGCTCGCGGGAAGGGGCGGCGGCTCAGCGGGCGCTCCCGTCTATTCGGGAAATACCTCATCTGCAGGCGCGATAATGGGAATGGGTCAGGCAGGCGAAGCCCGGCTTGTTTCGTTTTTTTTCGAGAATAACCGTACGGCTGACCGCGCGAAGGTTTCGCGCATGGCATCGTACTATATCGAGGAATCGTCCGCCGAAGGAGTGAACTCGGACGTCGCATTCGCCCAGATGTGCCTCGAAACCGGCTTTCTCCGTTTCGGGGGACTGGTCACCGTGAGCATGAACAATTTTTGCGGTCTCGGCTCGATTGGCCCGGGGAAACCCGGCGTGAGCTTTCCCGACGAGCGTACCGGCGTGCGCGCCCATGTGCAGCACCTGAAAGGCTACGCCACGGCAAAGCCCCTCGCGCAAGGCGCCGCGGATCCCCGCTACCGCTACATCAACCCGAAGGGAAAGGCCCCGACCGTCGCGAGCCTTTCCGGCACCTGGGCCGCCGACCGCGCGTACGGGACAAAGCTCGCCGAGCTCATCGAGAAAATCCGGAAGTGAAAAAAAAAGCGCGGAGCCTGAGTGACTCCGCGCGAAGCAGAAAAACTTGTACCCTGAGCGATTCTCGCCTGAGCGCGCTTTCGTCTCAGTGAATCACCGTTCCGGTGAACTTCTTTCCGTCAAGGATGTTCCGCAAGTTTTCGATGTCGCGTCCGGCGGCGCAGATGACTCGCAGCGTGGCCTTTTCCGCGTGGAGGCTCGCGATCGGATCGAAGGGCACGTTCTTGCCCGGCACCCATTCGTCGCCGACGATCTTGCGAAACTCGGCCCAGGTGATGTCGTCGATCGGCTTTGCTTCTGGATTCGTGCGGGGATCGTCGGTATACACCTTCGCGATGTTCGAAAGATTGATGACGGTGTTGGCGTTAAAGCGCTCGGCGAGGAGCACCGCGTCGTTGTCGGTCGAGAAGCCGGGCTTCCATCCTGCCGCGACGATGATGCGTCCGGCGAAAACGTCCACCTTCGTCGGGTCGTAGACAACCTCTCCGGGGCAGATGTCGGCAAAGATCGCCTTTAAAAGCTGGGCGTTGAGCCGCGTCGCCATGATACCGACCCAGTCCGCGTCGTCATTGCTTGAATTCGGGACGATCGCGCGGAACGCTTTTTGATATGCGCGCGCAGGTCCGCCGCCGCCGACGACCAGGATGAGCTTGCGCGAGTTGTCCTCGGAAAGCCAGCTCCGTACGAGGGAGACGAACGACGCGAGAAATTCCGTGTCGGGATTTTCCGGGGCGACGATAGAGCCCCCGAGCGAAAGAACCGTAACCATAATAATACCCCTTGAGCAGTTTGCAACGCGACGCGCTTGGAAAAAAAACGGGCGCGTTCCGAGATAGCCGTCATGCGGCGAAAAAAATAAACAGGTCAGTAAATTCCGGTAACCTTGGGATCGGCCCAAAAGGACGTGTATCCCTTGATGTTGCCGCCCGACTCTTCCCATATCGGCTGAAAGGCAAAGGATCGCGGTTTGTACACGATCCGGCTTTTCGTCGTCATCGGTTTCTGGTCGGACCATCCGAGGGAGAACGCGATGTGTCCCGCGTCCAGGTTGCCGAAGTACCAGTCCTGCGCGTCGGCGCGTGAGGCGAACGGCAGGTTGACGGCAAGGCCCGGGTCCACGGGAACCCAACCGAAACCCTCAAGATAGAATTCCGCCCACCAGTGTACGTGCGAATCGCGCTGGGCGTCAACGACTATGCCGGCAACGGGAATCGTCGGTATACCCGACGCGCGCGCGAGCGAGGTGAAGAGCATGGCCATGTCGTATGCGTCGCCCGATTTGGTCTTGAGCGCCTCGATAGCGGTCCGGTCGGGGTTTTGCACGGCCGTGGGCTTTATGTTCGCGGTGACCCAGTCGTAGACGAGTTTCGCCTTGCGATACGGATTTTTTTCCTGGCCGATGATCTCCGCCGCGCGGAGAATGAGCTCCTGATTGTCCGCCGGGATTATCCGGTCGCTTGCGGTATACGCGAGATAGAGCGGGCTTTTCGGCTCCGAGTACTGGCGCACGAACGCGGGATTGATCGCGGTCGAGACCGCATAACTCGTGAGCAGGAACGAATGGGCTATCCGCTCGTTTCGTCCTGTCTTGAGATTTTCCAGCTGATGGAGAATCGTTCCCTTGTAGTTTTCCATGTAGGGCTCGGGGCTCGACGCGGTGATTTTCAGGTCGCGCTGCGAGGCCGTCCTTTCGGGGACGGGAACGCGGACAAAGAGCATGTTGCCGTCGCCCGCGACTACGCCCGTTATGTCGACTTGCATCGAGAGGACGTAGGTTCTCCGGTTCGAGTATTTTCTGGTTCCCGTCTGCACGGCGATCTGAATCGGGATCGGGTTGCTCAGTCCCCGGTCTGTCTTGATATACACGTCTCCCGAGGTTGCGCCGTCGGGGACCCTGACGCGGAGTTCCTGGTCGCTCCATGACTCGTAGTCGAAGTCGCGTTCCGAGCAGGCTACGCTGAGCTCCTCGGTTCTCGTCGATGCCGACGCCGGGATTGCCTGGTCAAGTTGCCAGGCGAAAAGAACTTCTGAATCTCCGCGCGTTATCCCGAAGTTTTTTCCGGTGATGACGACGAGCTTTCCTTCTTCAGCCTTGTCAGTGTCCAGCTTTTCGATGACGGGAAGCCCCGTGTCGAGCTTTTCTCGCGGGGCTACCGGCAGGTTGTCGCGATTGCCGAATATGAGCGGATTGCTTTTTCCTGTTTTGCCGTACACGGTAACAAGACCGTCGTCGACCGTTTGGGGAAGCGTCGCCATGATGGTCGTATCGGTCCAGGAGATGTAGGAGCTTGAGGTGAGCCGGTTGCCGGCGATCTCCACCCAACCGTCGCCGCGTTCGGCTCCGAAGTGCCTGCCGCGTATTACGAGTACCTCGCCGGGTTCGCCGATCGAAGGCGTTATCTCGGTGAGTACCGGCTCCTTGTGCGCAACGCTTGCAAGCCCTGCGATCGCGAGGACGAAGAGGCAAAAAAGAAGGGGAAGCGCCAGGAACCGGAGGAACGGCGACTTCCGGAGGAGATTTACGGTGTATTGCCGTATCATCTATAGAAACCCGCTGCCTGCCTGAGCGGTTCTTCGCTCTCGAGGAATGGATCTCCCTTTGCGTTAAAGCGCGTGAGGGAGGGGAGCTTGATGATGACGATTCCGCCTGCTTCGGAGAACAGGTCTTTGTCGCTTGCGAACTGCCGGGCGAATTCGACCATGGTAAAGTACTGCTGGCTCTTGGGGTCAAGATAGTTTGCCGAGATTGATTCGGGCGGAAGGTCCGGGCTGTAGACTGAATTGGACGTCGCGAGCGCCTTCATGCCGCTTTGGCCTGCGTCCCTGATGGCGGGAATGATAGTCGCATATCCTTCTTTCGCGCGGGAATCCGCAGGGGCGCGGAGCGCGAACCAGGAGGGGACGAAAACGGTGATCGCGATAAGAGCGGCGAGCGCGGGAAGCGGAAGTCTGATGGACACGCGCGCCCATTCGGGAAATTTCAGGAAGGGTCTCGCGGCGCCTGCATCTGCGGTTTTGCGGGTTTCCCCGGGATTATTGAGGGCTGCCTCGCGCCGGGCGAGGAGCTTGAGATAGGATTCCTCGAGTTTTTCGCCCGTCATCGCCGGTCCGCTGTTCTGCAAAAGGGATCTCAGGTTCTGGTACCGCGCGACGCGTTTTTGACATGCGGCGCACGACTTGACGTGCGTCTCGAGTTTTTCTTTCCAGGGGGAAGGAACCTCACCGTCTGCCAAGGCGGAGTAAAGGTTGGAATCAGGGCAAATAGACATCTTCCTCTCCTATCAATTTCGAAAGCTGCTCGCGTGCGCGGAATACCCGTACTTTCACGTTACCTTCGGTTATGCCGAGCATGCGGCCGATTTCCTTATAATTCAATTCCGCGTATTCCTTCAGGTGAAGGACGGTGCGGAGGTTATCGGGCAGTTTCTCGAGCGCTTCCTGCACCCGCTTGATGGAGTCTCCCTTCAGGAGCTCTATCTCGCCCGAGTCGACGGTTCTCCGGTCTTCCTTGAGCGCGCGCTCGTAGGCGCGCCTCTCGCGGCCCTTCCGCTTCGCGTAATTGAGCGAGGCGTTCTTGACCACGCGGATCAGCCAGTATTTCGCGTCGTTGATCGACGGAAACACCATGTCCTTTTCGCTCATCTTGATGAGCGCGTCGTGGCACAGGTCCTCGGCCGCTTCCTCGTTGCCGGCGATGCGGACGGAGACCTTGAAGATGACCGGCATGGTCGCTTCGTATATTATCCTGAAATCCGCGTCCGAGGCGGCATGAAGCGCTTTCGGTGGTTCAAACAAACTGAACCCCCATGATGTTACAGGTCATGCCCTGCCTCCGCCAACGCGTCGCCAGGTTGTGCCCTCAGGACCGTCTTCAAGTAAAATACCCTCGGCCTTCAGGAGGTTACGGATTTCGTCAGCGCGCGCGAAGTTTTTTGCCTTTTTCGCTTGCGCCCGTTCGGCCACCAGGGCATCGAGCCGGGGATCGGTTTCTGCCGCTGCCGCGGACTCTTCCTCGAGCAGCCGGTCGGCGGCGATCGCAAGGCCCAGGCCGAGGACGCCGTCCATGGCGACGAGAGAGCCAAGGATGTCAGCTCCCTCGAGCGACTGGTCCCGCACGAGGCCCTGCATTTCCGAAAGGCCGCGCGGGGTGTTGAGGTCCTGTTCGATCGCGGTCTTGAATCGGGCAAGGTAGTCCCGGGCCGCCGACTCGCCGAGGCCGGATACTGCGGCATCGAAGGGGTTTCCGGCTTTTGCGTCGAGCGCGAGGATTTTCCGGTACAGGTCGGGGTTTTCTTTCTTGACGTCGAGCGCGATTTTCGCGATTTGCTTGACGAGGCTCTTTCGTGCGTTCCGCGCGCTTTCCATCGACTCCCACGAGAACGTGAGCTGGCTCCGGTAATGGCCGCCAAGCAGGAAGAAGCGGTAGTCGAGCGGGTCATAGCCCTGATCGATCACATACTGCAGGGTCAGGAAGTTTCCGCTCGACTTGGACATCTTGCCCTTGTCCATGACGAGGAATTCGTTATGAAGCCAATAGTTCACCCACTTCTTTCCGGTCGCGCCCTCGGTTTGGGCAATCTCGTTCGTGTGGTGGATCTGGATGTGGTCGATGCCGCCGGTGTGGATGTCGAACTGCTCGCCGAGGTACTTCACGCTCATGGCCGAGCACTCGATGTGCCAGCCCGGATAGCCCCGTCCCCAGGGCGAGTCCCAGGTGAGCGCCTGATTCTCGAATTTGCTCTTGGTGAACCAGAGTACGAAGTCGTAGGGGCTCCGCTTGTTTTCGTCGACGTCGATACGGGCTCCCGCCTTGAGGTCGTCGAGGTTTATCCGCGCGAGCTTTCCGTAGTCGGGAAGGCTCGTCACGTCGTAGTAGAGGTTGCCGCCGGCCATATACGTGTGACCGTTCGCCTCGATCCGCTTGATGAGGTCTATCATTTCCTGGACGTGGTCGGTCGCCTTGCAGGTGACCGTCGGCCTGACGATATTGAGCCGTTCGGTATCCTTGAAGAACGCGTCGGTGTAGAACTGCGCGATCTCGAGCACCGAGGTGCCGCGTTCTTGCGCGGTTCGGACCATTTTGTCCTCTCCGGTGTCGACGTCTCCGGCGAGGTGACCGATGTCGGTCACGTTCATCACGTGCTTCACCTCATAGCCGAGGAAGAGGAGTGCCCTCTTGAGCGTGTCCTGGAACACATAGGCACGGAGGTTGCCGATATGCGCGTAGTTGTAGACGGTCGGGCCGCAGCCGTAAAACCCCGCTTTTCCTGCGGTAATCGGCTTGAACTCCTCGAGCTCCCTTCCCATTGTGTTGTATAGCGCGAGCGACATAGCTTTCCTCCGGTATCGATTTTTCCCGAATTTTACTATATATTAATCGGAACATGGTAAATGTACGGAAATTGCTCGAAAATAGCAATATAACGGCGGAGCTGCCCGGCTTTGGCTCCCGCATCAGGTTTGACGAACCGATGGCAAGCCACACAACCTTTAAAATCGGCGGGCCCGCCGACTGCTTCGCGGAGCCTGAAAACGCGCGCGAATGCGCCTGGCTCATCGAATTCTGCTCATCTGCGGGTATTCCCGTTTCCGTCCTCGGCGGAGGCTCGAACCTTCTCGTCGCCGATCGCGGCATCCGCGGCCTCGTGCTCTCGCTTTCCCGCATGAGTAACATCGAGCGTATCGACGGGTGTTCCAATCCCGGGGATCGTGATCAGGTTTTTGTCCGCTCGGGTTCGGGCTCCTCGATGGAAGCGCTCGTCGCCTGGTGTGCCGAACACGGGATTTCCGGACTTGAGCGCTTTGCCGGCCTTCCCGGCTCGGTGGGAGGCGCGACATTCATGAACGCGCGGTGTTACGATCGCTCGGTTTCCGACGTCTTTTATCGCGCAGAAGCCCTGTATTTACGGAATGGAAGGTGTACAATTGAAGAAACGGCTTACAACGGGGCCGATTGGGACTACAAGAAGTCACCGTTCCAAACGCGGAACGGGGCCGATCAGGCGAGGATCGGTGAAAACGCGGTTATCCTCCTTTCCGTGACCTGTCGTCTTTTTTTGGGCGACAGCGAATCGATCCTCGCCGAAATGGCCACTTATGTGAAAGATCGCGACTGCAAGGGTCATTTTCGCTTTCCGTCTGCCGGGAGCATGTTCAAGAACAATCACGCCTTCGGCAAGCCGTCGGGTAAAATCATCGACGAAGCGGGCTTGTGCGGTTTCAGGGTCGGCGATGCCCAGGTTGCGCCCTGGCATGGGAATATCGTGATAAACACCGGGCATGCGACCGCGCTTGAGGTCAGGACTCTGGTTGACGAGGTTCGTGCCCGGGTTCTCGAACGTACGGGCTTTGCGCTCGAGCCGGAAGTGATTATGGCCGGCGATTGGGATCGGTAACACGTTACATGATAAGGAGCATTGCAATGAAATATAAAATGGCTCTGGGAATTGCGCTTTGCGCTTTTTTCGCGCTCGACCTTTCGGCGCAGGTCCTTGGAACGGTAGATTATATTGAAGGTACGGCTGAAATTACCCGCAATGGCGAAAAAATACGCAGTGTTGACATTGGTACCCCGATCGAAAACCTCGATCTGGTCAAAACATCGCCGAACAGTCTTGTTTCCATCGCGTTCGGGAAAGCTTCTGGCCTCACCGGCTCGATTCAGATAGCGGCGAGCTCGACCGCCCTCATCCGGCAAGATCTCGTGGCGGGTATGCCGTCAAACGAAGCCCAGCTGATGGCAGGTTCGGTGAACCTCAAGGTAAAGCGGCTTGCGGGCATGAAATCCGCCATTCAGGTAAAGGCGCCGACCGCCGTTCTCGGGGTTCGGGGTACTGAATTCGCCGTCGCGAGCTTCAATGGCTCGGTTATCGTCGCCTGCAAGGAAGGCGAGGTTGCTTGCTCGTCCTATTCCTCACTTACCCAGTCAAGTATCTCCGGAACGGGAGCTTCGTCAGTTCCCGGCACGATGGTCGAGATTCTCGAGTCGGGTTCGGTCAATACCGGCTCGTTTCCCGAAGGAAATTTCGAGGAAAACTGGCGGGCGATGCAGGAGAAGTGGAAAAACTATAACGTTGGCCTTTTTGCCGCCGATCCGGTCAATTTCATGAACCAGTTTGTCGGAAACTGGGACTCCTATCAGGCGAAGGTTGAATCGGGTTCTGCAGTTCTCCGCGCGAATCCGACGCTCAAAAAATGGCTTGCCGAGGCAAAAGCGGGAAAAACGACGGGAACGATGGCGGATTGGGCCCGGGAACGGCCTCTGGTCGTCAAGAATCTTCTCTCCCTGAGGCCTGACATGACGGTCGCGATGATCAGCTGGTATCGCCTTCAGGAGCTCATTCCCCTTGTTCCCCAGTCGGCGATGAACCGCACGCTTGCGTCAGGCGAGACCGTAAAGGCGTTTATCGCCCGGTTTAACCGCGCTTCCGTTTCCATGACCTCGTCCGTCGCGCTTTTTAGCGCGGCGGAAAAGCAGTATATGCTCAGGAACGACGGGCTTTCGCCCTTCCTGGACTTTTAATTGACAAGCGGGGAGAGTCAAATCTATACTGGTTTCTAAGGGTGGTACCTGATTGTTACAGCTAGCGTTTGTCAATTTTAGAAAAGGCTCCTATATCCTCGTTGAAGGCAAGGCCGAATCCGACCGGTTTTATATTATCCAGGGCGGTAAGGTTCAGATTACCAAGGAAACCGAAGTCGTCGCGGAAGAAGGCGGAAACATACTCGGGCCCGGAGATTTTATCGGTGTCGTCTCGAGCATGTCCGGTCATAGCCAGATCGAAACCGCCATCGCGATGACGGACGTTACCCTCATTTCCGTCAGGCGTGACCAGTTCTCCGAACTTATCGAAAAAAATACCCCTGTCGCGATGAAGATCATCTATTCCTTCACCAAGAAGATGCGCTATCTTGACGAAGCCCTGACCCGTATTACCCTGAAAAAGAACGTCGAAAGCGACATCACCCATTTGTTTTCGATCGGCGAATACTACGCCAAGCTTTCCCAGTACAACCTCGCGCTCTATGCGTATTATCACTATCTCAAGAACGCCCCGAACGGCCCGTATGCCACCGTCGCGCGCGAGCGCTTCATGGCCCTCAAGTCGATGGGCGTGAGCGTCACCCCGAGCCTCATGGAACCCAAACAGGGCGAGATGGTTCGCGTGTACCCGATCGAGTCGATGGTTTTCTGCGAGTGCCAGCCCGGCGCCGAGCTCTATATCATCCAGAAAGGTCAGGTGAAGATCACCAAGATCGTCGACAAGAACGAGGTTCTTCTCGCGGTTCTCAAGTCCGGCGACATGTTCGGCGAGATGGCCCTGCTCGAGAACAAACCCCGCTCGGCGAGCGCGATCGCTCAGGAAGGCTCCCAGCTTCTTGCGGTCAACCGGCAGAACTTTAACCAGATGGTCGCAACCCAGCCGCAGCTGGTCGCCCGGCTCACCACGACGCTCGCGGACCGTATCTGGCTCATGTACAAACAGCTCGCGAATACCCTGATCAATGATCCCGTTGGCCGGATGTACGACATGCTCGTTATCCAGCTTGAAAAGCAGCGAATACCCGTTCAGGCGGCGAAATCCTTTTCCTTCGACTTCGGTCCGACCGAGCTCGCCAACATGTGCGGAATCCCGAAAGACAGCGCAAACCGCTGTATCTCGGACTTTTGCCGTGAGCCGATCATCCGGCTCGTTGATGACCGCATCTCGGTTACCGACATGCTCGAGCTCAGCAAGCAAAGCGCGTATCGCAAGAAACTCATGGACCTCGAGCGCGCCCGGAGCGAAAACCGGACGACAACGAACAGCACGGTTCTGTGGTAGGGCCTACAATGAAAGAAGCCGCATTAGCGGCTTTTTTCATTGTAGGCTTGGAGTATTCTGCCGGAGGCAGAATTCTCCACGGCAGATAACGCTGAAACTTCGGCAGAATTCTCCACGGGCGGATAACGCAGAATACTCCACGGTTTGAATATGCTGTAGCTCCACGGGCTGGTGTTTGGGCGTTTCATCTTGAATCTTCCGATTGGCATTTTCTGCAAAGGGGGTTTATTATTGGGGTTGTAAGGAGATAAAAATGGATTGTTTTAAATATGAGTTTGATGAAGGCAATTTCAAGGAATCGCTGAAACTTTTCTCGGACGTCCAGAACGAGCTCCTTGGCGTTATCGACGCCAAAATCCGCCTGTTTCACCAATGGCTCGAGGAAGTCGGCATTATTCCCGAAAAGGACGCCCCGAGTCCTCTTTCGATCAATTTTCGGTTCCACCGATGCGACTTCTCGATCGAGTTCAAGGATATCATCTACAAAACCGAGACGAAATCGGGTTGGCTCGTCGAGCTGATGCTGATGAAAAAGCTCAAATATCAAACCTCGAGTAACGGCATCCGGGTGTACAACGAGTATCCGGTGTGGAAAACGGTCAATAGCGATATCTATTTTGACAAGCTCGGCGATTTCTACACGAAATATAACGAAGCAAAGCTGAAGGATATGGACGTGTTTCGTCAGGTTCTCAGCTATGTCGTCGCGAATTGCTACGACGAACGCTAATCGTCTCATGGCCTTGAGTTTCGCGGCATTTTTGCCGAAACTCAGGGTATGACTACCCGTTTACGCACTTCCTGCATCGCGTTTTTCCTCGTCGCCCTGGGGCTTATTCCCCTTATGGCGGAAACCTCCGGTTCGGTCCCGAAAGGAACCGTGCAAAAGGACATCACGCCGAAGAGCGCCTCAAGTACACCCGTCCCGGCGCAAGATGCGGCGGGAGACGGCTCGCTTCCCTCGTCGTACCGGGAAATCAGTTTGGGCATGGCGATGGACGCGGTGAAAGAGCAGCTTCTCGCGGACGGGCTTTTTGGCTATCGCGGCGAGCGGGACGTTTCACTCCTGCCGACCATGAACCGGAGCCTCATCGAGACCGTCGGACCGTCCTTCATCAAGCGATCCTGGTTTCAGTTTCACGAAGACAAGCTCTATGTCATGACTTTTACCCTCGACAGCGAGCGCGTCGATTATTACTCGATGTACTCAACCCTTGTCTCGAAATACGGAGAACCCGTCAGTCTCGATCCCCGCAAGGCGGTATGGGACGACGGGAAAATCATTCTGAGCCTCGAGCGGCCCCTGACTGTGCGCTACGTCGACGAAAAGGTCTTTACCGACCTTCTTGCCGCTTCGGGTACGGATAAGGCGGCGAGCGATCTTTTGCGGGAGAACTTTATCAGTGACTTTTAGGATCAAGGGCTTTGCCCGTTGTTTGGTGCCCGCCCTTCTTGTCCTGATGCCCCTCTCGTGCGCCGCCGGGGGGCTTCAGAAGGAAAAACTTTCGATCGTCCGTGCGTCGGGCGAGCCGGTTGCGCTCGAGTGCGAGATCGCGCGGACGGAAAAAGAGCAGGAAAAGGGTTATATGGGCCGGAAGTCGATTGACGACGGAACCGGCATGCTTTTCGCGTTTACCGTGGATAAAAAAATGCTTTTCTGGATGAAGGATACGCCGCATGCGCTTTCGATTGCCTATATCGACTCGGAAGGCGTAATCCGCGAGATGTACGACATGACGCCCTTCAGCCTCGAGGTAATCGAAAGTGAACGGAGCCTTCGCTATGCCCTGGAAGTTCCCCAGGGCTGGTTTGCCCGCGCGGGTATCGCCTGCGGTGACCGGCTTTCGGCTGAAAGCCTCAAGGTCGCCGCATCACCGGGAAAACAGTAAGAGGTCAGCGTTCTTTTCGCCTTAGCGTTCTTTTCTGATCAGCTTTCTCCCTCGATCTGCGCGAGCATTTCGAGAGCGAGGCGATCCTTCGGATCAAATTCAAGCACAGTCCTGAAAAAACCTTCTGCCTCGTTTTTGTTCCCCTCCCTGAGGGCGACCATGCCGAGGTTGGAGATGATCTTCGTGTTCTCGCCGTCGTTTTCGAGGGCGGAGACGAGCCAGCGCTTGCTTTCGGCGAGCTCGCCGAGTTCCATCAGGCAGATTGAAAGCTCGTTGCAGATATCGGTGTATCCGGAATCGATTCCGGAGTTCGGTTTTTTTCCGAGCTCGAGCGCCTGCATGAATGCCGCGCGCGCGTCTTGCCAGCGCTCGAGGCGGCGGAGAGCCCAGCCGAGGAGAAACCAGGCGTTCCAGACTTGCGGATGGTGTTCCATAAAGAGCCTGATCTGCTCGAGCGCGCGCTCCTCGTCACCCATCGTGATAAAGTCGTACGCCGATTTGAAAAGGTCATCGTCAAGATCGCGCGCGGAGATGCCGTCGACGATTTCGCGGGCCTTTTCCTTGCGGTATTTCGGCGTGTCGCCCTCGGCGGTCTCGGTCTTGAGATAGGTCTCGAGCGTCTCGCGTGCCTTTCGGTAGTTGCGCTGCTTGAGGTAGAAAAATCCCGCGTTGAAAAATGCTTCGGGGATCGGGGGTTCGGCCGTCATCGCTTCGCGGTAAAACTCGAACGCGCTCGCGTCGAAGGCTTCCGCGTCCTCGTCGAGTCCCGCCTGCCGCATGCCGTCGGCTCTCTCGTCCATGAGGAGGGCGAGGTTGAGCGCGGTTGTCTTGTCGTCCGGATCGAGGCCGCGGAGCGAGCGGAAAATTTCCTCTGCGAGGTCGAAGTCGCCGTTGCGGATCTTGAGGATCGCCGCTTCGGTCATTTCCTCGCGAAGGCCGGGATGAACCGCCTTGATAATCGAGCGATAATAGGCGATCTGCGAGTTCTCCGCGTCCCAGGCAAAAACGGTCAGGATGCCGGCGAGGATCATCTCCCGCGAAAGCTCGGTGATCTTGAACTCGGCGTCCGGGGCCGCAAGTTGGACGGGCAGGGGAATGGAAGGGTCAAATCCCGGGAACGCGCGTGAAAGATGGTGTTCGGCGGGAATGGTGATGAATACGAGGGAATCGAGCGGGTGTGACATAAAAACCTCTGAGCGTTGTCTGGTGGATTCTCAGGACGAGCCGCTCATTCCCTTTTAAGCGGGCGAGAGGCTCTTTCCGAGTTATTTCTTTGCGGGATGATCTTCCGTGCGGGGAGCCGCCGCATCGGGTTTTACGTCCTGGGCGGGCGCTGCGGAACCTTCCGGGGCAGGCGCGTCCTTGTCAGCTTCAGCCGGCTTTTCCGTATCCGCCGGTTTCGCCGCTTTTTCGTGACCTGCCGCATGTCCCGTTCCATGCGGCTTTTGCGCGGCTTCTCCTTCGGCGCCTTCGGCTTCACGAAGGGCGCTTTTCCGGATCTGGGACAGGTATGCGTTGATCTGCATCTTGTATCCCATCGGGATCTCGTTTTCGTGATATTTGATCGCGAGCGCGACGAGGTCTTTTCGGCCCTCGACGTCCTCGGTGCGGACGATCGTTCCCTTGATGCCGAGGGCAAGCCGCGGTTCGGCGATATCGATTCGCATCACGATTTCCTTGTTGATCAAAAACGGCGCGATACCGACCATGATAACCTTCGCGCCCGAGAACGACAGGTCGCGGAGAATGCACCGGCGGGGAATTCCCTGGATAAAGATCACCGTTTCCTTCTGGAGGATGCCGAGCTTCCGCATTGCGTCGGGAGTCATCACGATGCGCTCTTCCCGCCGTTTGGTCGAGTTGATGTTTGCCTCGAGCAGGGCTCCGAGTTTTTCGATCAGATCGTCAGGCGGACGCTGGGTAAAGGCGACGCAGACAATGATAAGGTCGGGTGAACCGGCGTACTGGTTAAAGCCGGTGATCTTGGACGTGACGAAAAAGGACATCGGCTCGTTTTTGTCGCTATCCTGGAATGAAAAGCGGAGGCTGACCGAGGTGTTTCCCTGCTGAATCTTCTCGTAAAAGCCGCTTTTTATCCCGCAGATGATTTTGGCGCCGGAAAGGGATGCGGAGTTGATCACGCAAGGCCATTGGCCACCGAGAGCCTTGATGTATACCTGTTGCGGGATCAGGCCGGTCGCCTTGATCACTTCCTTTGAGAAGGTTACGTCGATGTTCTGGTACAGCTCGTAGTATCGGGCCAGTTGTTGGCTTGTCGCGTATCCCATAATTACTTTCAATAATAGAGGTCAGCAAATAAAAGGTCAACTGAAACCGGGGCGGAAGGCTCTGGTTTCGGACGATGGATAAAAAAAGCCCGACCAAAAATGGCCGGGCCTGGATTCGCTTCTCGTGAGTGTTTCGGGCGGGAATCAGTAGGCTTTGTGTTCCTTGGGATTCCGGCTCTTTTTCATGAGCTTGCGGCGGAGCGCCTTGTTCTTCCGGTTAAGGATGGTGGAGGGCTTCTCGTAGTATTCGCGCTTTTTCCATTCGCGAATGATCCCCTCTTTTTCAACCATGCGCTTGAAACGCTTGATTGCCTTTTCGAGGTTCTCTGAATCGTCAACGACGATGTGTGCCATATAAAATCACCTCCCTTCGGTCCGACCGTCAGTGTTCGGCCAGAATAGCAAAAAACCGGGGGAAAGGTCAACTGTTTGAAGCGGTGGAAGCTGTCTTATTCCTTTGTAGGGTGTATTGTATACCTACCGGTAGGTATAGTAATGAAACCTGAAAACCGTGATAGACTGGAAACGTAGAGGAGGCGCAAATCATGATTTTAAATCAGCCGGAATTGACGGGACAAGCCTTGGGGATTCTCCGGAACGGACAGACGTTTCAGTGGTATTTTATCCCGCTCCTGGCTTTTGCGGTGTATGTGTATTTTTCCGAAATCGAGCGGAAAAACTGGAAAGGAATCGCCGCCGGTCTTTCACTGTACGCGACGCACTGGTTTTTCGAGATTGGCAATGCCCTGATCCAGCACTTTTCCGGTCATGCGCTGTGGACCGTACCTTCGGGCACGTCATTCCTCCTCCTCATCGGGGTGGGATGGGAACTCTCGGTGATGTTCGCCGTCGCGGGCGTCATCTTTTCGAAGATTCTCCCTGCGGATCCCAAAAAGAAGATTCTGGGCATCAACAACCGCGTTGCGATCGCGATCGGGAACGCGGCGCTCTTTTCGATAATCGAGATTTTTCTCGCGCGGACTCCCTGCTTTCATTGGGTCTATCCCTGGTGGGGCGCCTTCCCCGTATTCGTCACCGTGTATATTCCCTTTTTCCTGATGTCTAATTTTGCGTATGACTGGAAACCCCGGGTGCAGAAACTCGTGATTGGCTCGCTTGTCGCCTTCGACGTACTCGCGATGATCGTGTTTGCGCTCATTCTCAAATGGATATAATTGTCGGAAACTGACTAAAGTTGCGCTTTTTTTTGAGCGATAGTACTTTACGCGGCGATAAATGGTGCTATGATAGCGGTAACAAGAAAGTTTTGCTCCAAAACGATTGAAAAAATGACGCGAGAAAAAAAGGTTATGGAAATGAGAAATGATTATTGTGTCGGGGACTTGGTCTATGACGCGAAGCTCTATGACGGACTGAACGATCATCAGGACGATCTCGCTTTTTACCAATCCTGGTTTTCATCCCATCGGGGCACGGTACTGGAATTGTGCTGCGGCACGGGTCGTCTGACAATTCCCCTTGCGGCCTCGGGCGTGAAGATCGTCGGCCTTGATAACAACGAGGCGATGCTCTGCGAAGCGCGGTGCAAGGCCGGAAAAAAGCGGGCGGACGTCCGTTTTGTCGAAGCCGACATGCGTTTCTTCGCGCTTGAGGAAACCTTTAGCGCGATTTTCATTCCCTTCAATTCGATCAGTCAGCTCTACTCGAAAGAGGATCTTTTTCAGACGCTCCATTCCGCCCGGAACCATCTGAATCGTGACGGTCATTTTTTGCTCGATTATTTCAATCCCGATATCCGCTACATTTGCGAAAACGAAAAGCGGCGAACCCGGATTGCGGAATATTCGGCCGCAGACGGGCGCAACGTCATTATTGACCAGACTATGGCCTACGAAAGCGACACGCAGATCAACCGGATCAAGTGGCATTATGTCATTGACGGCAGCGAGCATTCGGTAGTTCCGCTCGACATGCGGATGTTTTTCCCGCAGGAACTCGACACGTACATCGAGTCGAACGGTTTCAGGATCGTCAATAAATACGGCGACTTCGACCAGTCTGTCTTTCAGGCAAGTTCGCCCCGCCAAATATTCGTGTGCAAGGCGGTATAGCGGCATGAGCTAGCCGCACGCGGTTTGAGCGAAGCTCCCGTTTCGTGTTAGGATTGTTTCGAGGAAAATCATGATACACCCGAACCGACGCATGCGCATGGCCTTCGCGTGCGTCTTCTCTCTTCTTCTCGCCTTCTCGTGCACTGCCGACGATCGCACCGTGTTCGTGACGAAATCGGGAGCGAAGTACCACACCGAATCATGCAAGGCGCTCGCCAAATCGAAAATTGCGATTACCCTCGACGACGCCATCGCGCGCGGATACGGGCCTTGCGCACTCTGCTCGCCTCCGGTTCCGGACGGGCAAGTCGGGACCGTGCAAACCCCGAGCGTGCAAGAGCGGGACGCGGCGGAAACCGGCGGCGGGTACCCGTACGTAATTGAAGGAACCGTGACGTCGGTGACCGACGGCGATACCCTGGTCTTCTCCGCACCGGACGGAGAGCGAAAAATCAGGCTGAACGGAATTGATTGCCCGGAGCATGACCAGGCGTGGGGCGATAAGGCGAAGGCATATGCGGCTTCGCTCGTGCTGAAAAAGACGGTCGAAGTGACCATTACGGGACGCGACCGCTACGGCCGGTATATCGGGGACGTGAGCGCAGGCGGCGTCTCCGTCAATGCGAGCCTCGTCGAAGCGGGTTATGCCTGGCATTACAGGAAATACTCAACCGACGAGCGGCTTGCCGCCCTTGAGCGGGCGGCCCGAAGCGCGGGCCGCGGCCTGTGGCAGGATGCAAATCCCGTTCCGCCCTGGGACTTCAGAAAGCGCTAGCACGCGCGGTCTATCCGCTCACGGGCGCTGGCGCGTCTTCAGCCTACGCCTGAGCCTCAGGTTCCTTTTTGTCCTTTTTGCCGGACTTGTCAAACACGAATACTTTCAGGAGCACGTACAGGACGAAGAGAAAGCCGAGCGCCAGGAAGGCAAGCGAGATTTCCCGATAGTACCGGTCGAGCAGTTCCTTTTGAGAATAGAGGAAATAGCCGAGCGTCGCGAGGATGGCGTTCCAGAGCGTGGATCCGAGGAAGGTAAAAATGAGAAAGTCGCGCATGTTCATGCGGACGAGGCCGGCGGGAAGGGAGATGAGCTGGCGGATCGCGGGAACGAGCCGGCCGATGAAGGTTGAGCTCCGTCCGAACTTGCGGAAGAACTCCTCGGATTTTTCGACGCCTTCGCGGTCGATCAGCATGAGGTGCGCGAGCTTGGTGTCGGCGAGCCGGTAAATGATCGGGCGGCCGAGGGTGAGCGCGACGACGTAGTTGAAAAGCGCTCCGAGAATTGCCCCTCCGGTTGCGGAAACGATGACCAGGATCAGGTTGAGCTCGCCCGCTGCGGCCTTGAACGCGGCCGGAGGCACGACGATTTCTGACGGGAACGGGATGAAAGAGCTTTCGATAGCCATCAGGAAGGTGATGGTTCCATAGTTGATGTTGGCCATGTACCATTGTGTAACCGATTTGAATATCTCGACGATCATGGGTGATTCCTCCGGACGGGCCCTGTTCGTTTTTTAAAAAGCCCTGCGTTTCTTGCACTATACCCCGCGCCATTCCATCCGGTCAATGCGGCCTCGCCACCGGCCTTGCTTTGGGGTATAGTAAAAGACGCAAAACGAACGGGGGATTTCATGACCGAGAAAATACGCGCGCCGAGAAACCGCACGCTCACGCTTTCCGAGGGCGAATACTCTCGCTACGCCGATCGCCTCGTTCACTTAAGCGACGGACCCCTTGGCCTTGACGAAATTCTCGACCGCACCGTACATGCGGATCTTTTCGACGCGCTCAAAAAACTCCCGCTTTCATTCGCCGATCTTCTCGTGATCGATCCACCCTATAACCTCGCCAAGGACTTTCACGGATTCAAATTTTCCGCCTCGGACGACGGGGCCTATCTCGAGTATGTGCTCAGCTGGCTCGCGCCCGTTTGCAAGGCGCTCAAGCCCACGGGATCGGCGTACCTCTGCGGCGACTGGAGGAGCGCGCTTTCGCTCTATCGCGCCATGCAGGGGCTTCTCGTCGTGCGGAACCGCATCACCTGGCAGCGGGAGAAGGGTCGGGGTGCGAAGGCGAACTGGAAGAACTCGACCGAGGATATCTGGTTTGCGACGGCGGGCGAGGAATATTGGTTCGACGTAGACGCGGTCAAGCTGAAGCGGCGCGTCGTCGCGCCCTACCGGGAGAACGGTGAGCCGAAGGACTGGGAAGAGACCGATGAGGGACGGTTCCGCCTCACGCATCCGGGAAATTTCTGGGATGATATTTCCGTGCCCTATTGGTCGATGCCCGAGAATACCGACCACCCGACCCAGAAGCCGGAGAAGCTCATCGCGAAGATCATTCTCGCAAGCTGTCCGCCCGGCGGCATCGTGCTAGATCCCTTCCTTGGCTCGGGTACCACCTCGGTCGTCGCGAAAAAGCTCGGCCGGCATTTTGTCGGCATCGAGCAGAACGAGGAATATTGCGCCTGGGCGGAAAAGCGGCTCGAACTTGCGGAGAGTGACCCGGAGATTCAAGGGTACTCGGGCGGGGTTTTCTGGGAACGGAATGCCCTCTCCCGAAAGCGGCCGCGGACCTAAGGATTGAGTGCCGCCGCGCGCGTCATGCTCCGTTCCGTGAAGAAAGTATTTCCATAAATCACCGCCGTCGGGTTATAATTCCATAACAAAAAGTATCAGGCGGTTGAATTATGAAAAAGTTTTTTTTCCTGTGCGCCCTCGCGGCGCTTATTTTCGTTCCCGTATATGCCGGGGATGTTACCGGGGTCGATACCGTGACCGAAACCGGGCTTGCCCCCGACGGCATTCCGAATCCCGCAGAGGAGGGCACGGGCTGGGTGACGTCAATTGGCGACTATCTGAGCGCAGACGAGATCAGGGCCATCAATGAATTGATCGACGGAATCGAGCGGGACACGGGCGCGGAAATTGCCGTCGTCGTGGTGCCTTCGCTCAGGGACGATATTTTCTCGACGGCGCAGGAGCTTTTCGACCGGTGGAAGATCGGCAAAGAGGGCGTGGACAACGGCCTTCTCGTCATTGCCGATATCGGCGGCCATCAGTTTCGCACCCATACCGGTTACGGGATGGAGGGGCTTTTTACCGACGCCATGCTGTCCTATCTCCAGGAGAGCCTCGTCATTCCCGGTTTCAAGGAAGGGCGTTACGGCGAGTCCCTGATCAGCTATCTCGAAACGATAGGGAGCATGCTCCGCGATCCGTCGGTTCAAGGCGAGGTTCGCTCATCTGCGGACGATTACGCGAGGAAGGCTGCGTTTCGCGATAATGCTGTCGGCTCGTTCGTTTTCGCCGTTTCAGGCCTCGTCATTGTTCTGCTCGGTCTCGCCTTTCTTGTACAGTCGGTTTCGAACGCGAAAAAGACCGCACGAAAAAAATATGATTCATACGACCGCATTGCGCGCCTTGAGCGGAGCGGTCTCGGTGCGGCAGGCTTTACGCTTCCGCTTTTCCTGATTCCTTTCGGCGGCGTCTTTCTCGTCATCGGCGTTGCGGTAAGCGGTCTTTTTGATTTCGCCCAGGTTGCCCTCTTTGGCGGCTCGGTTCCCGCAGCCGGAACGCTCGCGGCAGCGGGCGCGGTTCTGTGGGCGGTAGTGGAAAAAAGACGGATAATCCACGTCTGGCGCGAGGGTCCGCGCTCATGCCCGGAATGTTCCGCTGTCATGGATAAGCTTTCAGAAACCGACGACGACAAATATCTCAAACCGTTCCAGATTACCGAAGAGCGCATCAAGGCAGAGGATTACGATGTCTGGGTGTGCCCCGCGTGCAAGGCCTCGACGGTCGAAAAATATCGCGCCGGGCGTTACTTTTTGTACGCTCTGTGCCCCGCGTGCGGCGGCCAGACGGCAAAGCAGACCGCGCGTTTCGTCCTGGTGTCTCCGACGTATGAAAGATCGGGTCAGGCGAGTCTCGTCTTTACCTGTATGTCGTGCAAACACGAATTCTCGAAGGTTGCGATTATCCCGCGTCTGACCCGTTCATCGTCATCGAGCGGGTCAAGCAGTTCTGGCGGTTCCAGCGGGGGCTCGTCTTTCGGCGGGGGCAGCTCGGGCGGCGGTGGCAGCACCTCGAGCTGGTAAGTCGTTTCTAGGGGATACTTCTCGCGATTCAAGCGGGGGGCTTATTTAACTTTCACACCGCAGTAATCGGCGAAGCGAAGGGGATCGATCCAGGCACCGTTCGAAGACGAGCCCGCGAAAATCCAGGTTGCGGGCGTTCCCGCCTTCATGTCATCGACGCGTGCTTCATACCATCCGCGTGTTATGTCAGCGTCCTCAAATCGTCCGGTCGCACGGCTGTCCGCCGAAGATTGATCATCACTCTGGATATCGGGGGTATAGCCGTGCCATTTCCATGTCTGGGTAAACGGTACGTTTACGTAGCGGACTCCGTAGGCTTCGATGAACGCGAAAGTATCTGGCGCCTCGGTTCCCGCGATGAATACCTTTCCGCTGAAGCCTTCACTGCGGGTTCCCGGATTGCTCACCGAAATTTCGTAGCGGAGAAGCTGGGTATCCTCGCGCGGTTTCACGGCGGCCTTTTTTTTGTCGGTGGTCGCCTGGCCGCTCGCGGTCATGGCGAGGGCAAAGAGCGCGATGGCGAAAGCGATTCGCGAATGTTTCATGGAATACCCCTTTTGCACGATGCGTATAGCACACAGTATAGCCGATTGCGCTCGGGCGGACAACGTAATTTCGCCCTGTTCCCGCGTTCCCGCTTTCGTGCGTCAGATCTTTTCGAGCGCAGGAATGAGCTTGCTGTCGACAATCGATGAAAGCCGCTCCTCGACTGCGTTGAATACGTAGAACCCGGCTCCACCCCAGGTATAGGGGAGCGCGACGGGCGTCCTTCCCGATCCGGCGTCGAGATGGCGGAAGGAGAAACCGAACTGCTTCGTCAGTTCTTTTTGGTCGTTTGCGCTGAGCGAAAATTTGATGTTTGCCTTTGCCTTGATCGATTCCTTGAGGCTCAGGTAATGCTTTCTCTGGCTCGCGAGAAGGAAGTTCGAGCTGAGTACTATTTCGTCGAAGTCCTTGAGAAGCGAGCATTTTGGCATCGCCATGAAATTTTCGAAGCGGTCTGCCGAGATGTATGAGTAGTCGCTGAGATAGTTGAAGGTGTCGAGCCGCACATGGATGAGTTCCTGGAGGAACAGCATCAATCGGTGTGATTGGCACAGGAACGCGTAGTCGGGATCGGATGATCCGGTAAAGCCGATGTCCTTGAGCGCGTATCCTGCGTGGCGCATTGCGCTTGTGTAGTCGTAGACACGGTTGACCGAGTACTTCATCGAGAACCACCATTCATTCGGGTAGAGTTCAGGATGTATCGCGGCAAGGCGGCGGCAGCTTGTGGCAAATTTTCCGGTGCCGATGACCGAGTCGACATTTTCCTTTTGCTGGGTGTCGTCAGTAAGGATCGAAAGTTTTGCGCGGCCTTCCTTGAGGCGGGTAAACGTAGTCTTGACGGGATTCTCGCCGATGAAGTTATCGAAAAGAAGCGAGTCGGGAAGCTCGCGCATGGGCGCGAATATTTCCGAGCGGATCGGAAGGTTGTCATGAATGACGAAAAGGCTTTCCGCGTTGCCCTTGTAAAAAAGGGTTGCGGCGACGCGGGAGTCGCGGTCCCGGTGGGCGAGACGCGCCTTGATGTCCTTCGCTTTCAGCACGGTAAAGGAGCTGTCGACCTCGACGATAATGCCGAAGAGATCCCAAATGCGCGCCTTCAGTTCCTTGACTGCCTTTGCGAGTGCGGAGAGTTCCTGTTGCGGGATGGAGTCGTCGGCGACGAAATTAAGGTCCGCGTCGGTGCAATACTGGACGCCGATGTTGCTGTACGCCGAGAAGATTCGCCCGACTCCGAAAACGAGAATCGACCGCGCGACGGCAGGCTCGAGCGAGGGGATGAAAATGAGCGTGATCCAGTTGTAGAGGATGAAAACGTACAGGTCCTGCCGGGGCCTGAGAATGTTTTTCTCGAGCGTTCCCATCGTGACGTCCTGCACGTCGTCGGTATTAATCGCGCGGCTTTTGTCGGTATAGAGGCCGACGAAAAATTGCTCGAGGCGTTTTTCGCTCATACCGCGCGCGCAGGCGGCATCGAGTTTATCCTGGCAGGAGTCAAAGAATGAGTCGTGGTACTTCGGTGAAAATGCGATTTTATCGGCCATTGGGCGTTGCCTTACTTTTCTTTTCCCTGAAACGATTGATCGAGTAGAAGTATAAAATTGATATCGGTATGAGTCAAGGTTGTGCTCGGTATCCTCCGCGGGTTTTTTCCGGTTTCGTACAAAAGTTTCTTGTTTATACTGCAGCGCGAAACCGGCTTTCTATTTCTTGAGCCAGTCGGGATTCCAGGAGAGGCGCGCGTCGTCACCCGAGCGGTTTCGTTCGCGGAATGCATCGTGCTTTTCGGGATAGCCGATCGCTATCATCGCGAAGGGCACGAGGTTCGCAGGAATATCGAGAACCGAGCGGATTCGCTCGACGTTACCCTCGATCGGCGAAATGCCGCACCAAACGCTTCCGAGACCGAGGGCCCTTGCAGCCAGAAGCGCGTTCTCGCAAAGTGCCGCGCAGTCGACGAGCCAGTAGTCACCCTGAAAGCTGTTCTCGGGTTCTCCGCACACGAGGAGGGCAACGGGCGCGTCCGCGACGGGCTTGAACCACTTCATTGCAGTTGCGACGGATTTGCGTGTTTTCGCGTCCTCGATGACGGCGACGTGCCAGGGTTTTCTCCCGCTCGCCGAGGGAGCGCTGAGCGCGGCTTCGGTAATCGTCTCAAGATCTGCGCGGCTTACCGGGCGTTTATCGAATGAGCGGACGCTCCGTCTGGTCATGATATCTTCGATCGTTTTATCCATTTTCGCTTTCCCTCTTTCAGTTCTATTTAATCCTGAGTTTCGCAATCGCCTTGCGTGCGCGAAGTGGCAGTGTATCGAGTTTCCATGCGGATGCAATCGTGCTGACGCCGATAATCTTGATGCCTCCGCTTGAGAGGACGGTCCTGATTGCGCGGACGGTGCCTCCTGCCTGACTTGATAGGCGGGAAATCGGGAACGGTGAGCCTGCAGTAATGAGGACGATCGCTTTTTTTCCGCGAAGCTTCGGGACCGGCATTCCGCTAGCAAAACTTTCGAAGGTGGTGACGTTTCGGTCGAAGAGCGCTTTGAGCGTCGAGGGTACGTTGCCCCAGTAGCACGGTGTGCCGATGACGAGAAGGTCGGTTGCCGCGATCTTTTCGCCGATCTCGTGGCCGCCGTCGCGGGGAAGGACACAGGTGCCGTTGGGTCTGCATTTCGAGCATCCGGCACAAGGTTTGATCGAAGAAGCCCCCACATTGATCCATTCGACGTCATACGTCTGAGAAAGCCGTTCGTTAAGGATGCCGAGAGCCAATGCAGTCGAACCTGCGGTGTGAGGACTCGCGTTAAGAATAATCGCTTTTTTGCGTTCCATTTTTTTCCCCGTCCTTGTGTAATTCATGGGTAATCGCTTTCAAACAGAAAAGCGGCATATGAATGTAAAAATACGCAAATTAGCCGCGCAAGGCAAGTACGGCCGTGGCGACAAGCTCGGCCGGTGGCAGCATGCATGGACGTTTGCGACAAGCTCGGCCGGTGTCGTCATGCATGGACGGTGGCGGCGTGCGTGGTTTTAATTTATTTCAGTAAATCGTTTTTCCGAGAAACCACGCGGGCGAGACTGCCTCGCCGTTGACGCGCCACTCGAGGTGGAGATGCGGACCGGTAGCAAGACCGGTCATGCCCGATCGCCCGATAAGGGTTCCCGTTCTGACCGACTCTCCGGCCGAGCAGGTGAGCGCGTCGAGATGATAGTAGAGGCTGTAGACGCCGGGAAGGTGTTCGATCACGACCGTCCATCCGGTGGAGATCCGTGATTCGGCCATGACGACCGTTCCGTCGCCTGCGGCAAATACCGGGGTACCGGTCGGGATGCCGTAGTCGGTTCCGAAGTGGATGCCAAGTTCGGACTTGCCGCTCGAGTAGCGGTAGGTTCGCCGGTCACCGTATTCGGCCGTGTGCCTCGTCTGGGCAACCGGAGCTTTGAAAGGGCCGGCGAATCGCGGTGCGCTTGAGTCAAATCGCGCGAGCAGGCGGTTGAGCGATTCGATCTGTGCGAGCCGCTCCGGTCCGATGTTTCCCTTGATCGAGCTGTTCGCGTCGTTGAGTTCAATTTTTTCTTCGCTGAACGCGCGGCGTGCAACCGTGATGGATGAGCGAGATGTAATTGCGGTGGTGCCGGAAAGAGCAAACGCGTCGAGGGTGTAGGATCCGGGCACTGTCGTCGACGGAAGCGCCAGAAGCGCGACGAGCCGGTTGGCTATCTCTGCGGTTGGTCCTGCATCTTGCGCGGTATCGCGCGCAGAGGAGTGCGCGGATGGGGGCGCGGCAAACGCACGGGCGCGGGCGACCGTGGCGCCTTTGGAATTTTTGAGCGTTACGCTCCCGGAGGAAAGCGGCGCGGTTGAGGTGAAAAAAACCGGAACGCAGTCGCCGGGAAAGCTTGTTGCGGGCGAACTGATTGACCATGGCGTTTCCGCCCGGGCGAATGCGGTGGGCACGAGGATGGCGATCGCAAGAAAAAGCGCGAAAGGCGCACGCGCGAAAGGCGGGAAAGGCGCATGCGCGGGAACGGATTCTTTTCGCATGTCGTCTGCCCTTTTCTAGACCCGTCCGGCGACGGGGGCGTCGGGACGCTTGACGTCGTCGAGAATCATCTGCGGGGTTTCGGCGCCATTGAACGTATTGCGGTTTACCTGAAAGACGGCGTCGACGACATCGCCGACGGAGAAGTCGCGGTTAAGCCGTTCTGCCGCCTGCCAGAAGATCGCGGGCCACTTGAACTTGCCGCAGTCGAAGGTGAGCTTGAGGTGCTGCTTTTCGGTTTTTCCCATGATGTCGGCGCCCATGATCCGGATTCCCTTCGCCATGAAGCGCAGTTGTTCGTTTCCTTCGCCGTACGGCTCGAAGCGGTCGGTGAGCTCGAGAAGGGCGGGCGTGAGGAACTCGCGCGGGAGCTCGGCGTCGACGGAGATTTCCTCGTCGGGCGCAACGTCGGGAAATTCGATCGAGGCGGAAAGGCGGCCGATGCGCGCAAGGAATTCTTCAATATTTTCCGGCTTCAGGCTGAAGCCCGCGGCAAAGGCGTGTCCACCGTGATCGATAAAGAGGTCGGCGCAGGGCGCGAGAAGGTTCTCGAGCGTAAAGCCGCGCGAGGATCTCATGGAGCCAACCGCGGTTCCGTCGCTCATGTAGCACATGACGATCGCGGGTACCTTGAAGCACGAGGAGAGCCGGTTTGCCATGATGCCGGTAACGCCCCGGTGGATGTCCCGGCTTGCGGCGAGCACGAGGCGCGAGTTGAGCCTTTCAAGGCTTTCGCGCGCGAGCGGCTCGACGACAGCCCAGCTGTCGCTCCCAAGCTGCTTGCGGTCCGTGTTCATCTTGATGACTTCCTCGGAAAGCCCGTTTCTCTCGCCCTGATCCTGCGACGTGAGGAGCTTCACCGCGAGCGACGGGTTTCCCATGCGGCCCGTCGCGTTGATAGCCGGGGATATCTGCCAGGCAAGATCGCTCGTGCCGACTTTTTTTCCGGCAAGTCCCTGGCGCGCGAGAAGCTCGGAAAGACCCGCGCAGGGACTCGCGTTTATCGCGGCAAGACCGTGCCTGACGAGGATGCGGTTTTCGTTTTTGAGGGGCATGAGGTCGGCGAGGGTGCCGAGCGCGACGAGCTGAAGCTCGGCGGTTTCGCGTTTTCCGAAGACCGCGTTTCTCCGCTGCGCGAAGGTGACGAAGATGTTGAGAAAGCCGTCAAGCTCGCTCACCGGCTCGTCGCCGTAGCGCGCGATGCGCGAAAGGTCCTTGAGCTTGATGAGGCTCATGCCGCGAATCTGGGGAATCTCGCGGGCGACCTCGGGCGCGATGTCGAGAAAATTGAACTCAACGCCCTTGCCGAAAATTTTCTCGAGCTGCTTTTTTTGCATCTCGCCGTCCCATACGAATATCTGCTGACCCTGGAGGAACGGGAGGAGCCGTGTCTGCGATACCTTGACCATGCCGGGAACGATTGTCTCGGTCAGGCGGTCTACCTCGGCCATGTTGACGGTCTTCACCGCCTCGATCACGTACGACTCGTTCGCGGGGCGCACGTTGAGGAGGGTGATTTGCTGCTTGTAGAGTTCGAGATTCGCGAAGCGGAGCGCCTGGATGAATTTCCAGACGACCGCGCAGCCGGCGAGATCGCGGAAGGGATAGCCGGAACCTGCCATCTTCGGATTGACGATCGCGACCGCGGCGGGAATTTCTTCGGGCGCGTTGTGGTGGTCGAGGACGATCACGTCGATGCCGAGCTCGCGCGCGTGCGCGATTTCGCGGATGCACGAGATTCCGCAGTCGACGGTGATGATGAGCGTGCCGTAATTCGCGGCGTGCTCGTCGATCGCGGTCATCGTGAGCCCGTAGGGATCGTCACCCTGCGGTACGCGCCAGGAGACGTCGAGACCGAGGTCGGAAAGCGCCTGATAGAGAAGGGTCGTGCTCGTTATGCCGTCGACGTCGCGGTCGCCGAATATGAGTACCTTTTCCCCTTCGTCCTTCGCGTCGAGGACGCGGTCAACCGCGTCTTCCATGGCGTTGAAGAGAAAGGGATTGTGGAGGTAGCGGAGGTCGTCCTCGAGGTAAAAGAGAATGTCCTTTCCCTCGATTATCTCGCGGCGTGCGAGTATTGAGGCGGTGAGCGCGTCGCACCCGTATCGCGCGGTAAGCTCGCGCACGAGCTCGCGTCCAACTTCTTTTTTGTTCCAGATCATAACGCGGTAATTTCCTTGATGATGAGCGCGCCCCGGGGCGCTTTTTCGGGGCCGACGCGAACTGCCTCTGCGAGTAGCGAAAGCGCGGGCGCGAGGGATGCGTCGTCCTTTCCGTATACGTCCATCAGGAGCTCGCCTTTTTTGACGGCGTCTCCTTTCTGTTTCCTGATTATCATGCCGGCTTCCGGGCACACGGCTTCGTCGGTGCGGTTTCGTCCCACGCCGAGGTACACTCCGGCAAGTCCTGTCTTGAAGGCTTCGATCGTCTCGATATAGCCGTCGGCAGCCGCGCGGAGTTCCGCGTGATGAGGGCTTCGCCTCACGCCCCGGTCGGCGAGGAGTTTCGCGGTGTCGCCTCCCTGTAGCCTCACGTTTTCCATGAAGAGTTCCATCGCGCGGCCGGACTTCACCGCTTCTTCGGCGCGAACGCGTCCCTCGTCGAAGGTTTTTGCCTTCCCTCCGAGAACGATCATCCAGGCCGCGAAGGCGAGCGTGAGCTCGGTCACGTCCGCGGGTCCCGTTCCTTCGAGCACGTCCATCGATTCCTCGATCTCGAGGAAGTTTCCGACCATGCGACCGAGCGGCTCCCTCATATCGGTGATGAGGGCGACGACTTTCTTTCCCATCGCCTTTCCGGTGCCGGCGAGGCTTTCGGCAAGGCGCGTCGCGTCCGCGATATTTTTCATAAAGGCGCCCGAGCCGCATTTGACGTCGAAGACCAGCGCGTCCGCGCCCTCGGCGACTTTTTTCGAGAGGATGCTCGCGGTGATGAGCGGGACCGACTCGACGGTTCCGGTGACGTCGCGGAGCGCATAGAGGAGCCGGTCTGCGGGAACGATTTCCTTCGTCTGGCCGGTCATGGCAAATCCCGTTTTTGAGATATAGTCGCGGAACTCCGGCACGGAAAGCGCGGTGCGGTAACCGGTGATCGACTCGAGCTTGTCGAGGGTTCCGCCGGTGTGCCCGAGCGCGCGGCCGCTCATCATCGGGACCTTGACGCCAGCGGCTGCCACGATCGGGGCGAGGGGAAGCGATATCTTGTCGCCGACGCCGCCGGTTGAGTGCTTGTCGACGAAGGGTCCTTCGATGCCCGAGAGATCGATTGTTTTGCCCGATCTCAGCATGACGTCGGTGAGGACGCCGGTTTCGGCGAAGGTCATTCCGTTAAAGAAAACCGACATGAGCCAGCTCGAGACCTGATACTCGGGTATTTCGCCGCGAACATACCCGCCGACGAGAAATTCGATTTCCTCGCGGGAAAGTTCGGCGCCATGCGGGGCATCGGGGCCACCGCGTTTTTTCATGATGATGTCGACCGCTCTCATGGGTAACTCCTTTGCACCTTTTGCCCGACAGGCGTTTGGCGCGCGCTAGAGGATGCCTTCGCCGGCCTCAAGGGTCTTTACGGGCCCGTCGACCATCCGGGTAACGAGAAAGAACAGGAACGTCCTGAGCTCGGCGTATTCCTTCGCCTCGAGCCTGATGCGCCTGACCGCTTCGGGGCTTTCCGAGGCGATTGCGCGCAGGTAGTCGAGCGATCCCGTTGAAAGGGGAAAGCGCCGCTCGCCGGGTTGGGTGCACTTCCCGCACAGGAGTGCGTCCTCGACGGGTGAATAATATACTACCTCATTTTCGCCCTTTTGGCCATTCATGGCGCCGGGGCGGCCTTGTTCGGCCGGCGTTTCGCTGCGGTTTGCCAGGGGCACGGAGAAGGGAAGCTCGTCTCCGCAGCGGACGCAGGACGAAAGGTCGGGGCATAGGCCCGCTGCCTCGAGGGTTCGCCAGACAAAGCGGAGGGTTCCCCGGCGGCATTCATCTTCCCCCGAGACCGCGATCCCGTCGAGATAGGCGTTTACGAGCCGCCAGTCCGCGATGCCGTGGCTGCGGGTGACGATTTCGGCGCAAAAAGAGGCACACCAGGAGCGGATCAGGTCTTCCCGGATTCCCGGCCTCCATGAGGTAACGTCAAAATCGGTGATTCTCGTTGATTTTTTTACCGGGTCGCTGTAAAGCCAGGCGGTGCCGCTCTGAAATGGAGACACCAGGGCGCGGAGCTTGCTTTTTGCCCCGCCGAAGACCGCCGCACGAACGAGTCCCTTATCCCGGGTAAGGAGGTGCGCTTCCCGGTGTCCTTCGCCAAAGGATGAAAGCGAGAGGACGAGGGCTTCGCAACTCCACGAACGGTTCGACATGTCCCGTATAATGGGGGAATCAGGAAATACTGTCAAGGAAAGCGCCTGTTTGTTCAGTTTGCGCGGGATATGACACCTTTTTTCTGATTTGGTTGCATGAAATCAGCCTTATTTGTTGACAATACGACAAAAACCGTATTTATGTATTAGTATCTACCGGAGGTATTTCATGTCCATCGACGCCACCATTCCCCTTTTATTCAAACGCCGGGCTATCGCCCATCCTGATATACTGGTTCAAGCCTGGAAAGATGAAAAAGGCACATTCGTCACGCGTACGTACGGAGAGCTCTACGGCGATGTCCTTGATTTCGCGACCGCCCTCAAGGCGTTCGGCGTCAAGCGCGAGGATCGCGTCGGCATCATCTCCGATAACCGGCGGGAATGGCTTATCTCGGATCTCGCAATCCAGGCCCTCGGCGCGGCCGACGTTCCCCGCGGCTGCGATTCAATGGAAAAGGAAATAGCCTTCATCCTCTCGGTGACCGAATGCGCGCTCGTCCTCGCGGAAAACCGGAGCCAGCTCACCAAAATCCTGAACTCTCGGGGAACGCTTCCCCGCCTGACGGCTATTATCATGATGAACGATCCCTCGGAAGAAGACGTCGCCCATGCGTCCTCGCGCGGGGTAACGCTCCATTCATTCAAGACCGTTCTTGCCGATGGCAAGGCGAAGCGGGACGGAAAAACCGAGGAAATCGAAGCCGAGATGGCAAAGGGGAAGGGAAGCGAACTTGCGACCGTCATCTTCACCTCCGGAACGACCGGGGAACCCAAGGGCGTGATGCTCACCGAGTCGAACTATACCTGGCAGCTCGAGCGCACTCCGGACAAACTGTACGGCGAACCGGGCGATCTGTGGCTTTCGGTGCTTCCCGTCTGGCACAGTTTCGAGCGTCTCATGCAGTACATTGCCCTCGAGCGCACGAGCGGTATCGTGTATTCGAAACCTGTCGCGTCGGTGATGTTTCCTGATATCGCGGCGATGAAGCCGCACATCATTCCCGGCGTTCCCCGTTTGTGGGAAGCGCTCGCTTCCGGCATCCTCAGGCAGATTAAAAAAGAAGGCGGCGTGAAAAAAGCGATTTTTACCTTCTTCGTCGGCGTCGGCAAGCGGTATTGCGTTTTCCGCGACATGACCTTCGGTCGCGTCGCGCGCTTTAAAAAACGCTCGCGTCTCCTCGACGCCATCCTGGGCTTTATCCCCTGGCTTTTCATCCTTCCCCTTCGCGCCCTGGGCGACGCGCTCATCTATTCGAAGATCCGGGCGAAGCTCGGCGGACGCGTGCGCATCTGCATCTCGGGCGGCGGCGCGCTCCAGGGCGAAGTCGACGCGTTTTACCGCGCGATCGGGCTGACCATGATCGAAGGTTACGGGATCACCGAGACCGCGCCGCTTCTGTCGCTTCGCGATCAGTGGAAGCCCCGTCCCGGCTGCGTCGGCGACGTGTTCACCGACACCGAGTGCCGCATCGTGGATCCGGAGCTCCTTTCCCGCGCGATCGAGGAAGCGGCAGGCGGCGACTGGACGATACCCGAGGCGCTTCCTCCCGGAAAGAACGGCGTGATCGTCGTCCGCGGCGGGCAGGTGATGAACGGCTACTTCAAGCGGCCCGACCTCACGAAAATAGCGATCGACGCGAATGGCTGGTTCAATACCGGAGACCTCGGCATGCTCTCGTGGGACGGTGAAATCAAGATCACCGGGCGCGCGAAGGACACGATCGTCCTTTTGGGCGGCGAGAATATCGAGCCTGCCCCGATCGAGCGCGCGATCAAGGGATCGGAGCTCGTCGAGTCGGTTGTCGTGCTCGGGCAGGACAAAAAATATCTGACGGCCCTCATCGTTCCGGTCAAGGATGCGGTACTCGCCCGCGCGGCAGAGGACGACCTCCCCGCCGAGGACTACGAAGCCCTCCTCGAGAATCCCGAGATCATCCAGCTGTTCCGTGACGAGATCGATTCGCGGATAAACCACGCCGCGGGATTCAGGCCCTTCGAGTTCATTTTTCGCTTCTGTCTGCTCAAGGATTCCTTTCAGGTCGGACGCGAACTTTCCGGCAAGCAGGAGATGATGCGACACCGGATCAACGAGCTGTACAAGGCCGAGATCGCCTCGCTCTTCAACGAATAGAGGCGTTAAGGCGATTGACGGCGCGCGGTCGATGCGGGTATAACAAACGCATGTTCCTGCTGATAATTTGCGCTCTTAGCGCTCTTTGCGCGATCGCCGCCGCCGTCGCCCTTCGCCTTTGCCTTCCCGGCTGGAAGACGCTTTCCGGGCTTTCCCGCGTCGCACCTGATCGGGCGGCGAACATCAATGCGCACAGCCTGCGCGAAGGGCTCTCGGTTGCCTTTTTTCTTCTTGCCGCCGGTCTTTGTACCCTGGTGATTCTCCTTGCGTTTCGCCTCATTTCGGCCGCCCTCGCGAACTCGCTTTTTTTCGGCCTTGCACTCGTCGCGTTCGACGCCGTCCTCGTGATCTATCGGAGATGCGACAAAAATCAGTATTCAAAAGCCGTTCACCGTTCGTCGCGCCTCGTCGCCCTTGCCGGTAACGTACTTCTTCTCGCGCTCTGCGCCCTTTCATTTCTATAAAAAGTTATCGTGTATCGACCGGTGTATCCGCGCTCCCAACTTGAAGAAATGCACCGGGCGTACTACACTGGTTTGTACGAGAGTTGCAGACGGAGCCCACGCGTCTTGCCTCGGGGAGAAGCAATGGCATCAGGTTTTTTCAGGCGACTTTTCCTCACGGGTGTTCTGGCATTTGCCGTCACCGTCGCGTTTTCGTCATGCGTCTTTTTTGAGAAGAGTTCCGGTTCGGATTCTTCGGTGGACGTGCCGATAGCGTACGACTCCGCGAATCCCGTCACGAAGCTCGACACGAGCGCAGGGCCCCTCCATGTAACGGTAAGTAATCTCTCGGGCAAGAGCGTTTTCCTCGTAAAATGCAATCTTTCGCCAAGCGACGCGGAGTCGGGAACGACCGGCTTGATAGACGAATCGTCCGTCGAAAGCGGAAGGTCAGCGGCCCCTGCAGACTCTGCTCTTGCCGGGCGAAGCATTTCGCTCGCGGGAGGAAACGCGTCTGCGGTTTCAGGTACCTTCGGGGACGTCACGCGGCTCGACAACATTCACGCACGAAACTTTACGTCCAGCTCTGCAAGCCATGCGCGTGGGGCGAGATCGGTGACACTCGCAGAAAGTCTCGTCACGCCATCTGCGGTCTATGTGAGCCCGAGTCTTGGAGATTCAAAGTCATTTTCAGTTGAAGGCCCGTATCAAGCAGACGGGGTTACCCAATACTGGACAACAGTCAATGCCACGCTTCGCGCAGGCGGCGCTCATTGTCTTGTCTGGGTTGAGGATCCGCTGTACGACAATAGCTCGTCTGAATCTACTGATGGAAAAATCAAGAGTGCGCAGGCTGCGGAGATCGCGGCGAAGTTTGATACGATTTACTACCCCGAGACGGCTCTCCTGGGCTATGAGTACGGCGGTGATCCTTCGTCCGCAACCTATAAGGGCGTCGACGGCGAGGCGCGCATCAATATACTCGTCTGCGACATCAACTACGATTCCTCGGCCTCGCAGGAAGACGGCGTGGTCGGTTACTTCTGGGCAAAGGATCTTCTTCCCGATGAGTACTTTGGAACATACGTCGAGGCGAATCCTGTCAGCTCGACGAACGTCAAATCGAACAAGGCCGAGATTTTTTACCTCGACGCGCTTTTCGCGGATAAATATCCCCTCGTCGCGTACTCCACCCTCGCGCACGAGTTCCAGCACATGATCAATTTCAACCAGAAGAACATCAGGCTCAATAATCTGTCCCTGGTTCCGACCTGGTATAACGAGATGCTTTCGATGGTGACGGAGGACCTCCTCTCGCCGACGCTCGGAATCGGCTTTACCGCGAAGGAACATCCGCAATACCGCTTTGCGTATTTTAACTATTACTATCGCGGAACGGGACTGACCTATTGGCCGAGCGACAATACCGTCTCGCAATATTCGTATCCCTTTGCCTACGCGTTCGGCGCGTATCTTGCGCGAAACTACGGCGGGGCGAAACTCGTCGAGGCAATGATGGATACCGATTCTGCGGGCATAGACTCGGTGTCGGGTGCCTTTACGGCGCTCGGCCTTTCCGCTGATTTTACCGACGCGTTCCTCAAGTTCGGCGAGGCGCTTGTCTATACATCACCATCGGCGCCCGCAAGCGTCAATACGTATAACCGGAAACCTGCCGATTACTCCCTGTCGACTTCGAACGGTACCTTTACCTACTCGTTTACCCCGTTCGACATCTGGTCTCTTCCGAACGTCAACAAGGATTCGACCAGTCAAGACGCCTATGGGCCTTCAATTTTTTTATCGAGCGACGCCGGGATCAGTGCTTACGGAATTTCCCTCGAGAGCGTCAACGCGCTCATAGGCGTTTCCGGAACCGTTTCCTTTGACATCGCAATTCCGGCTGATCCCGATGTCGCGATGTACGTCATGATTAAATAGGAGCCGTCCGATGAAACGACGCGATATGGTCACCAGAATTTCCCTGCACGGCGCGGCACTTGCGTTTGTCCTTCCCCTTGCCCTCATTACGGTGACCGGTTGCAGTACCGTGCGTTCCTGTGGCTCTGCGCGTTCCGACTCCGACGGGAATTCCGCGCAGAACGAGCGAACGGCGACTGTCCTTCAGGATAGCGCTCCGCGAGCAGGCGGTGACGTTCCGTCCGAAGGCAAGTTCCTCGGGAAAGTCGACGGCGATATAGAAGGAACGCGCGTAACCGTTCGCGGGCGCGTCATGATGTACGGGAACGCCCCGCACGAGACTTCCGCGTTCACGCTCGAGGACGGCTCGGGTTCGCTTGCGTTCTATCCCGATTCCCGCGAACGCGAGGCGCGCGCCCTTCAGGGCAAACTGGTAGAGCTTGAAGCGATTCTCCTTGACCCGAGCGTGCCGCACGCGGGGACAAGGGACGCCTTTCAACCTTCCGGAACGATCGAGCCCTTATCCTGGAAGATTGTCAACTGATCGCGTGCCGTGCTATTCTGTAGGCATGAGGCGCGCCCTTCCGTTTATTCTTGCATTTCTCATTGCCGCAACGGCTGTTTTCCCGCAAGTGGCGAACCCGCAAGCTAACTCGCAAGTGGCGAACCCGCTTACCGGCGTTTGGTCAAACGGCAGCCGCTTTATCGAGTTTGCCGGGAACGGTACGATGCGCACCGTGCTTAAAAGCTATTACGGTTTTGTGTACGAAGACCGCGAATGGATGCCCTACTCGGTAGCGCCGCTTGAGTTTGCGCCCGAGACTCCCGCGGCGGAAGGGACTCCTTCCGGAGGCGCTGACCGGACCCTGTACACCTCGTCGGGCCCAGCTCCCGTGATCGCGCCGGCAGACGCCCTCGGCGTGACCATCACGGCAAATGAGCCGCCTGCAGTCGACTCAGGCGTGTCCTCTCCCGAAGGCAGCCGCGCAATCTCCCAATCCTTTCTCCTGAAACTTCACTATCCGAAAGAAAAACGCGAGACTTCTATCCCGCTCGCGGTTATCGGCGACGGCATGTATTTCCGCTTCTATCAGCGATTCGCTTCCGCGAACGCTGACGCGAGTTCTCCTGCCGGGCTTGACGGTTTTTGGGTTGCCGCGGGCAACGTTGATTCACTGAAGCTCTACGCAGTCGAGGGAGAGCAGGAATTTTATTGCTACTATTTCAGGGGTGGCGAGTATTACCGCGTCAGGTATTGGATGACGGACGCGCGGGCGAAGGACGTGCAGGCATCCTTTGCGGCCCGAGACGGTACGACGCTCGCGATTCCGAAGTTTATCCGGATCGCGGACGCGCTGTATACCTGCGTTACCGGCACGGGAAAGACGCTCCGCAATTTTGAAAGCGGAACGTTCACGTCGTCAGGCGGTGCGCTTTCCTTCAAGCCCTCGGCTGTTGTGTTTGCGGGTCAGGCAGCGGCTGTGCGAACGCCGCTCAAGTTCGCCCTATCTGCCGACGGCGCGACACTCGCGCTCGGTGATCCCTATCTTGTCCGGTCGAAGGTTGCAAACCTTACCGCGGAGATCAAGGCGCACAATGCGCTTCGTCGACCGCCGCGAAAACCGATTTTCGATTTTATGAAGCTTGATTTTCATTGGGACGAGATTGAAAAAATCAGGAATAACGGAAAGACGCCCGGCGCGGGATCTTGAACGACTCCGGGTCGTTACGGTTTCCCCCGCGCCAGAATCTTCGGTATTAAATGTCGAACTTTTTGAGCGCGCCTTTGTAGTGCTCGCGCCTTATTTCCTTTACCTGCTCGTCGGCTGCGTAGTCGTCGAAGGGCATCATGCGATCGATGATTCCGGCTGGAGTAATCTCTACGATGCGGTTTGCGATCGAGTTGATGAACTCGTGGTCGTGGCTGTTGAAGAGCACGACGCCCGGAAATTCCTCGAGCGCTTCGTTGAGGCTCGTGATCGCCTCGAGGTCGAGGTGGTTGGTCGGCTCGTCCATGATGAGGACGTTCGCGCCCGAGAGCATCAGCTTCGAAAGCATGCAACGGACCTTTTCTCCTCCCGAAAGAACCTTCACGGGCTTGAGGGATTCGTCGCCCGAAAAGAGCATGCGGCCAAGAAAGCCGCGCACGTAACCGTCGTCCTGTTCGGGCGAGTACTGGCGGAGCCAGTCGGTGATGTTCAGGTCGTTCGCGAAAAACTTCGTGTTGTCCTTGCCGAGGTACGTGAACTTCGCCGTCTGTCCCCAGTATATGTCTCCCGAGTCGGGCGTGACCTCGCCGGCGAGAATATCGAAAAACGCGCTTTTTGAGTTATGCTCCATGCCGACGAAGGCGATCTTGTCGCCCCGGTTTACGGTGAGGTCGAAATTCTTCAGGAGCTGGACGCCCTCGTAGGAATAGTTGAGTTTTTCGGCGCGCACGACGTTGTTGCCGATCTCGCGATCGGGCTTGAAGTTGACGTACGGGAACTTTCGCGTGGTGACTTCGAGGGTTTCGACGGCGAGCTTGTCGTAGACGCGCTTGCGGCTCGTGGCCTGCTTGCTCTTCGACGCGTTCGCCGAGAAGCGGAGGATGAACTCGCGGAGGTCGGCCATCTTGTCCTCGCGCTTTTTCTGCTGGTCGCGGGCCTGGCGCTGCATGATCTGGCTCATCTGGTACCAGAAATCGTAATTGCCCGAGTACGAGCGTATCTTCCCAAAGTCGATGTCGCAGATGTTCGTGCAAACGGTGTTCAAAAAGTGACGGTCATGGCTGACGACGATAACGGTGTTCGGAAAGTCCATCAGGAAATCCTCGAGCCAGGTTATCGACTCAAGGTCGAGACCGTTCGTCGGTTCGTCGAGAAGGAGGATGTCCGGCGTTCCGAAAATCGCCTGCGCGAGAAGCACGCGCACTTTCTGCCCTTCGTCGAGCTCCCCCATGTTTTTGTCATGATGGGTTTCCTCGAGTCCGAGACCCGAAAGCATTTTTTCAATTTCGTTTTCCGCTTCCCAGCCGCCGAGCTCGGCGAATTCGGCTTCGAGATCGGCCGCGCGAATGCCGTCGGCTTCGGTGAAATCGGCCTTCTCGTAAATAGATTCGCGTTCTTTGAGCGTTGAAAAAAGCTTCGGATAGCCCATCATGACCGTGTCCTTGACGGAATACGCGTCGAAGGCAAAGTGGTCCTGCTTGAGGACGGCCATGCGCTGTCCGGCGGGGATGATGACGTCGCCCCGGTCGTGCTCGAGTTCTCCCGAAAGGATCTTGAGGAAGGTCGACTTTCCGGCGCCGTTTGCGCCGATGATGCCGTAGCAATTGCCCGGCGTGAATTTGAGGTTGACGTCCTTGAAAAGGGGCTTGTCGCTGAAGGTCAGGCTAAGGTCGGTTACTGTGATCATATGCCTAAAGAATACCGGAAAAAGGGACGGTTTGCAACCGCGGAGAGCCTTTCACTCACCCGGGCCTGACGACCTGAATCGCGTCAGGCTTTTTTCGGGTTGCGTACTCTCAGCTGGTTCAGAATCAGTCCCGCAAACAGGAGCGCCGTTCCCGCGATAAAACGGAGCGTGATCGCGTTCCCCAGAAAAAGGCAACCGGCGAGTACCGTGAGCGGGATTTTCGCGAAGGTGTGGACGCTTCCCTCCGTCGTCGGAATATCGCGAAGCCCGATCGTGATGCAGATTTGCGCGTAGTACGCGCCCGCGGCTGCGAGGACGAGAAGGGTGAATGACACGGGATCGAGGCGTATCGCCTGGGGAAGAGAGAAGGCTGTCGCGAGGACTCCGACGAAGCATACCCCGAGATAGATGACGACCGGGTCCTCGGTTTTCGACGCGACCTTGTTGAAGTGATACGAAATGCCCGCGAGGATTCCGCTTGCGAGTCCGATTACGTCTGCGACCGGCGGAGCGCGAGAGCCGTCCCAGAGCACGAGGGCGATCCCCGAAAAAGCGATGAGCAGTCCGATTATCGTGTTCATGCGCACCCGGTCGCGGAGAAAGACGATCGCGATGATCGCGACGAAGAGCGGGAAGCTGTTGTTGAAGAGGCTTGCGCGGCCGGGGCTGCCGAGCGCGATGGCCACATAGTAAAGCGTCATGCCTGCCGCGCCGAAGATTCCCCGCCCGAGCCAGGGCTTGAACCGCTCGATCCGGAAGGGTTTTTTCTCGAGTCGCAGTTGGGTAAAGCCGATCGCGAGCCCGATGAGGAAGCGGCAGAACGACGTGAAGTAGCCGTCAAAGCGGGAGGAGAAGAGGCTCACGCAGACGGCGACGCCCGCGAAGAGGAGGTTCGATAATTGGAGGTACAGGACCGACTGGGTCCGCGTCAGGGGTTTTCTCTTTGTGGGCGCCAATGGCTCGCGTCTCCTAGTGGGTCTTAAAGCTCGCGACCGACCCGTCCATTATCCCGATTGCCACTGCGGTATCGTCGGCGAGTTCGGTAAGTCTCGCGGAATACGCGTTTATATTGTCCGTCGAGGTACGCATTCGCGCCATGCTCCCCGTTATCTCTCCCGACATGTCGCGGAGCCGGCTGATCGCCGAAAGCACGGTCGCGTTTCCGGCGTTCATCTGGCGGGAATCGCTTTGTACCTGCTGGGTGATCGCGTTCATCGCCTTGAGCGCCTCGAGTATTTCCATCGACCCGCTTTTTTGCTCGACCATCGCCTGCTCGACTTCCTTGACGAGAGAGTCCGTTTCGCCGATAAGGTCGACGACGCGGGAAAACGCCGTTTCCGACCGTTTCGAGGTCGATACGACGCCGTCTATCGCGTCCTGAACGAGACCTATTTCCTTGCTGATGTTTTTCGACTGTTCCGCCGAGGTTTCCGCGAGTTTGCGGATCTCGTCGGCGACGACCGAGAAGCCGCGCCCCGCGTCCCCTGCGTGGGCCGCCTCTATCGCGGCGTTCATCGCGAGGAGGTTTGTCTGGCTCGCGATGTCCGATATCACCTGGTTCGCCTCGAAGAGGGTTTGCGACCGTTCGGAGATTTGCTTTATGCGCTCGTCAGAGTCGGTCTGCGCCTCCTGACCCTCGGCCGAAGCCTCAAGGAGTTTCGTAAAGCGGTCCGCCATCTTGTTCGTCGACGCGGTGATTGAGTTGATGTTGCCGACCATTTCCTCGATGGATGCGGAGGCCTCGGTGACGCTCGACGCCTGCTCGGTGATGAGCCGCTCGAGCGACTCGATGCCGCGCGCGATTTGCTCGACCGCTCCCGAGGACTCCTGCACGCTTTCGGATTGCGCGCTCACGCGGCCGGTAACTTCCCGCGCGCTTTCGGCGATTTGCCCGTTCGCGGCGGCGGAATTTCCCGCGCCGGCGCGGAGCTCCTCGCCGAGAACGGTGAGTTTCCCCTGCGCGTCCTTGAGATTAAGCATGCTTACCGAAAGACCTTGGCAGAATTCGTTGACGCGCCCCGAAATGAAACCGAGCTCGTCGACGGAAAATATCCTGATCCTCCCCGCGAGGTTCTTTTCGTTCGCGGTAAGTTCAATGAGCTGTTTGATGAGCGTCTGATACACCATGGAATTTCCCCGGGTCCACAGCAGTATGAGAATCCCCACGATCATGAGAAACACGCAGATGAAACTAACCGAAAAGACTGACTGAGCCGCCACTGCCGCCGCGCTTTCGCCGCTTGGCCGTATAACGAGAATTCCCTTGAGGGAGAGCGTCGCGAGTATTGAAAGGATCGCGATGAAAAAAGGGATAATAAAGTTCTTGTTTCGCTGCCGGGGGTATTGAAGATTTTTCGGATAGGTTACGAGCTTATGGTCGCCCAGCGTCAGGGAGACTGCTTGATCGCCGAGCACGTAGAGATAGGCCCCCGCGAGCAGTGAAAGGGCGAATACGCTGAGCGAAATGGATGAGGCGGCGGCTTTCTCGAGTCCGAGTTTTCCCGATAAAAAAGAGAAGCCGAGCGCATAGGCGCCTGATATGACGATGAAAAAGACCATCGCGTTCAGCGGGGCCTTTCCGAGCCTGTCGAGCGCTTTCAGGTATGCGTCCTGGTCGCTTTCGATCGAGGCGAAGTCGGCCCTGAAGGCGTGAGACGCGATACCGACGAGCAGGTTGCTCAGTATGAGGTACGCGAGGGTCGTGCCAAGGTAAGGCGTGTCGCCCGGGGCTGATCCGGGAAAGAGCCCTGAGGCGTATATCATGAGGATAAGCGCGCCCAACGTGGTGACCGCCGTGGCGCTTCCGATCAGAATCCGAAAGCGAGTTGCTTTGCTTTTCATATCGTTATTCCCTCTTGTCATGCACATGCGTTTATAAATTAAAAAAACCCGGCCATTGGCCGGGTCTGTCGGTTCGCGTCGGTGCTTCGCACGATGCGAACCGTAACAAAATCAGTTTCCTAAGAGCCTTCGGATGAATGCGCCGAGACCGACGCCTTTCTGGGCGGGTTTCTTCGTGCCTTGCGCATTTGAACCCTGTCCGGCGGGACGCTGGGCTCCCGCGTTTCGGGCGGCCGCTCCCTGATTGGGTCTGCTTGCAGCACCCGGCTTTCCCTGTCCGCCCCGGCCCTGTGCGGGTCTTCCACCGCGCTGTCCCTGCGTTGGCTGCCGATCTTTTTCTCCGTTGGGCTTCCGCTCACCGTCGGGTTTGCCCGATCTCGGTCGTGCAGTCTCGGGCGCCTGGGTTCCGCGCGGCCGGTTGTCCGACCTTGGTCGTCCGTCGGCACGGGCTTCGCCGTGTCGGTCGTTCCGCGCGTCGCGGGGCCGTGATGCGTCGCGAACCTTGGTTCCGCTTTTGGTTATCGATTCGCCGGAAACGACGTGAGCCGCTTCCCGCTGGTTTTCGGCTGCCTTCGCGGCTTCGTCCGAACCGTATTTGTTCTTGTAGTACGCCATGCGCTCTTCGAAAGAAAGTTTCGAAAGGTCGCGTTCTTCACGCTCCCTTGCGTCATTGCGGGGTCCGCCTCTGCGGCCATCAGGTCGTCCGGAATTCTCGAATCGTCTTCCGCCTTCGGGCCTTCTGCCATCTTCGTTCCGGCGGCTGTCGCCCGATCGCGGCATGCCTTCGGGTCCGCGCTGGTCGGCGACCGCGCGCGCGCGGGCGTCGGCGTCAAGCCTGACTTCGCCCGAGCTTGCGGAAGTGCGCTCACCGGTGCGTCCGCGTCCGTCGCGTGAATCGGTTCGTCCTCGTCCGTCCCGTGAATCGGCTCGTCCGCCGGAAGGCCGTCCGCCGCCTGATCGACTGCCGCCGGAGCGACCGCCCGAGGAGCGGCCGCCGCCTGACCTTGATCCGCCCGAGCGACCACGGGATCCGCGATCGCCGCCTTCGTCTGAATAGTCGGAATCGTAGCAGTCGGTGCGGATGTACTTGCCCGCGCTTTTGTCGGCGACGAAGTCGTCTTCGCCGGGAACGCAGCTCGGTACCTTTGCCTCGACGTATTTCTCGATGGCGGGAAGGTTATAGACGTCCTGCTCGGAGCAGAAGGAATAAGCGGTACCGGTTTTGCCTGCGCGGGCGGTGCGGCCGATGCGGTGCACGTAATTTTCGGCTTCGTTCGGCAGATCGTAGTTGATGACCATCGAAAGGGAATCGACGTCGATACCACGCGCGGCGACGTCGGTCGCCACGAGCATCTTGAGCGAGCCTGACTTGAAGGAGTCGATGACCTGGAGTCGTTTCGACTGCGGCAGGTCGCCGATGATGAAGTCGGCCTCGAAGCCGTTGATCTGGAGCCGCTTCGCGACAACCTCGCTCATGCGTTTGGTGTTGCAAAAGACGATCAGGCTATCGGGTTTTTCCCGCTCGATAAGACCGAGGAGAAGCCGCATCTTCTGGTCGCTCGATACGTGGAAGAGCATCTGGTCGATTTCGTCGACGGTTACGTTCTCGCACTCGATCGTGATTTCCTTCGCCTCGACCGTGTATTCCCAGGCGAGGTTTTTCACCGTCGCGTTGAGCGTCGCGCTGAAGAGCATGGTCTGTCTCTCTTTTGCGGGAGGGAGTACCTTGATCAGGGTGCGGAGGTCGGGATAGAAACCCATGTCGAACATGCGGTCGGCTTCGTCGATGACGAGGAAGGCAACCTGGGAGAGGTTCATCTGGCGGGATTCCTGGAGATCGATTACGCGACCCGGGGTTCCGATGATGACGTCGACGCCTTCGTTGAGCAGCTCGACCTGTCGGCCATAGCCGACGCCGCCGTAAAAGCTCGCTGACTTGAGCTTCATGCAAGAGCCGAGAATTCTGGCTTCTTCCTCAACCTGGACGGCGAGTTCGCGGGTGGGAACCATGATAAGCGCTTTTTTGCCGGAGAGGGCGGGGTCACTGGCGAGCCGCTGAAGGATGGTAACAAGGTAGGCGGCGGTTTTTCCTGTCCCGGTCTGGGACTGGACGTAAAGGTCGGCCCCTTCAAGGGCGTTCTGGAGTACCTGTTCCTGGACAGGCATGCAGGTAATGTAGCCTGCTTCGGCGAGTCCTTCCTGGAGGCCCGCGTCGAGGGTAAAATCGGTAAATTTCATGTTTTAAAACTATACCACAAATGGAATTTTATGAATAGTGAAGGGATCAGGATTAGTATACCTACCGGTAGGTATACTAATTCCTTTTTACGCTCATTCCTCCCGCACGAGATACGGGCCATATCCGGCAGAATCGAGCTTGTTTTTGAGGACGGGCAGACTGTTTGCCGGAATCCCCGCGAGAACTACCCGAATCATCGTACCGTTCCGCTCGAAGGCTGGATTGAAACCGTCCTTGATGAGCTGGGCCGAAAGGCGGGTCGCGTTTTCTTCTTTATAAAAGCTTCCGAGCTGGATTCGCCACTGTCCGCTCATTTGTTGCGGTGCCGCTTGACCGGCGGGAGCAGTCGTTGCAAGAGCTGTTGTCACCGTGGGTGCCGCAGTCGCTACGGGTGTTGCGGGTGTCGTAGTTGCTGCAGTCGCCGCAGTTGCGGAAGCCACTTGCGTGCCGTCTGCCGGTGCAAGAGTATCGGACCCGGATCCTCCGATGCGCCTGATCGAAACCCGCGCCGTGCCGGTTGAAACCATACCGAGCTCGTAGGCCGCAGCTTTCGAGACATCGAGTTCGCGTCCTGCGACGAAGGGTCCGCGGTCATTGACCCGGACCACCGATTTGCGTCCGTTTTCGAGATTTGTCACTTCGAGCATGGTGCCGAACGGGAGCGTCTTGTGCGCGGCAGTGAGTGCGTTCATGTCGAAAATTTCCCCGGAGGACGTGGGGCGTCCCTGAAATTCCTCGCCGTAATACGAGGCAACCGCCTCGAGCTTGATAATCTCGCTTTCGGCGGCGAGCGGAAATGAGAGGAGGGCGAAACAAATGATGCTTATCATCAAGGCCCCGCGTTGTATCAGTCGATGATCGCGGCTGGCAGAGCCTTCGCGCGCCGTGCGGGTCTTTCTATCGTCATTCTGCAGGGAAAAGTGGGAAATCATCAGTAATCCTCCGATCGTTTGGTAATATTATCGGAGTCGGAGCAGGGACCCTTGAGGGAGAAAGCCTTGAGTGACCGCTAATGCGCGCCAAAACGACGAAAACCGTTTATTTGTCGCGCAAGTTATGCTATACTGCCAATCTATGAAAAAGCTTGACGGAAAAGTTGCCCTCATTACCGGCGGGGCAAGCGGCATTGGCCGGCTCGTTGCCGAGAAGCTCGCTTCACGCGGCGCCCGTGTCATCGTCTGGGACCTCAATCCCGCATCGATCGAAAAACTCGAAAAAGAATCGGCGGTCTCATCGCTTTCGATCACCGGAATGGTCTGCGACGTTACTGATCGCGAGACAGTCTACCGGCTTGCGCGAGAGGTCGAATCGACCGTCGGTCCCGTCGAGATTCTCGTCAACAACGCCGGCGTCGTGTCGGGAAAAACCCTTCTCGAGACCCCGGACGAAAAAATCATCAAGACGATGGAAGTGAACGTCCTCGCGAATTGCTGGACCGTCAAAGCCTTTCTTCCCGGGATGCTCGAGCGTAATTCGGGACACCTCGTCACGATCGCTTCCGCAGCGGGCCTCGTCGGCGTGACCGGTCTTGCCGACTACTCCGCGAGCAAGTTTGCCGCCTTCGGTTTTCACGAGGCTGTCCGCATGGAGATCCGCCGCCTGCGCAAAAAAATCCGCACCACCGTCGTGTGTCCCTTCTTCATCGACACCGGGATGTTCGCCGGTGTGCGCACGCGGTTCCCGCTCCTTCTTCCGATCCTGAAACCCGAGTACGCCGCCAGTCGCATCGTCCGCGCGATTGCGCGGGGCAAAAAGAGACTCATCATGCCGCGGTTCGTGTACTCGGTATTTCTGCTCCGCCTCTTGCCCGTCTCCGTCATGGACTTCGCCGCCGACTTCTTCGGCATGTCGCGCGCGATGGATCATTTTACCGGAAGAAATTGATTCTTTATTTCAGGGTGCCGTCGGCCTGTCTGACGAAAACCCGCTTTGCCTTTCCTTCCTGACGGGGGAGGGCACCGGGGGCGAAGACGTCGCCTTTCGGCGAGAAGCCGAGCGTTTCCTTCAGCACTTTCTCGACCATAAAGCCGGTCACGCCGGGCTCTGCCTCGACGTTGATGCGCACGTCCATCACGTCGTTCGTTTCTTCGAGGATGATCTGGTAATTGTTGAGCACGCCGGGAATCGACATGAGGGCCTGCTCAACCTGGCTCGGGAAAAAGTTGACGCCCTTGACGATGAGCATGTCGTCGACGCGGCCCATGATCTGCGCGATCTTGAGATGAGTTCTTCCGCACGCGCACGTTTCGCGGCTCGTGATTTTCGAAAGGTCTCCGGTGCGAAAGCGGATGACGGGAAGGGCTTCGCGGGTAAGCGCGGTAATCGTGAGCTCGCCGATCTCGCCGTCAGCTACGGGCTGGTGCGTGTCGCGGTCGAGAATTTCCACGATGTAATGGTCTTCCCACACGTGGATGCCGTCATGCGCCGAGCAGTCCTGCCCGAGCGTTCCGACGCCGCCGGTTTCGGTCATGCCGTAAATATCGAAGACCTCGATGCCGAGGCCGTCGGTGAGTTTTTTCTTCATCGCGTCGGAGAACGCTTCCGCTCCGAAGATGCCGATCTTGAGGTCGGGCAGTTTTGCCTTCGCTTCGGCGAGCTCTTCCATCAGGCGCACGCCGTACGAGACGACGCCGGTAAAGACGTTCGTTCCGAAATCGAGCGCGAGCTTGATCTGGCGCGCGGTGTTGCCGGCTCCCGTCGGTACGACGAAAAGGCCATACTTCCTCGCTCCGTGATACATGCCGAACCCGCCGTTAAAGAGGCCGAAGGACGGGGTGATCTGGACGACGTCGGTCGGCTTTGCGCCCGCCATCGCGTAGCAGCGCGCCATGCACGACGCCCACTGGTCGAGGTCGCCCTGCGTGTACGGCATCACGACCGGGGTTCCCGTCGAGCCTGACGACATGTGCATCTCGACGATCTTTTTTTTGTCCACGCACATGAGGCCCATCGGGTAGGTGTCGCGGAAAACTGTTTTGTTGATGGTCGGGAATTTCGCGAGATCGGAAAGCGACCTCAGATCCGCGGGTTTGACTCCGGCCTCGTCGAAGGCCTTCCGGTACGCGGGGTTTTTTGCATAGACTCGCGCGAGGGTTTTTTTCAGCCGCGCGAGCTGGAGCGCTTCGAGCTTGGCTCTGCCCATCGTTTCGAGTTTCTTTTCATAAAAAAGATTTGCCATTTTAAATTTCTCCTCCGGCCTTGAAGGCGCGTATGTTCAGATCACGGTGCTTTTCGGGGACGCACGCCTCGACGGCGCCTTCCCAGTTTTCGGCGAGTGCGCCCATCGCGCGCGAGGCCGCTCCGAGCGTGACGACGTTCGCCGCCTTCGCGTTTCCCGCTTCGTGGGCTACGGCAAGCGCATCCACGAGGAGGAGATTCGGGAATGCGCGCGCGAGACGCGCTTCCATGTCAGCCGGGTATTTTGCCTTCCCGGAAGAAACCGTTACCGGGATGATTCGCTGCGTGGAGACGACGGCGAGTCCGCCTTTCCGCAAAAAGTGCGCGTAGCGGAGCGCCTCCGATTCTTCGAGCGCGATGATCACGTCCGCGGTTCCTTCCCACACGAGCGGGCTAAAGACCTTTGTCCCGTAGCGAACCTGCGCGAGCACCGAACCGCCGCGCTGCGCCATGCCGTGCACTTCGTTCGTTTTCACATCGAAGCCTGCTCTGATGGCGGCCTCGGCGATGATCGTGCTCACGAGGAGCGCTCCCTGTCCGCCGACGCCGACGATGAGAATATTGGTAACGTCGCTCATTTCGCCGCCTCCGTTGCGCCGCCGATTGGCGCGATGGCGCCGAAGGCGCACGTTTGCTGGCAGAGATTGCATCCGGCGCATATCTCCGCGTTGATCGCGGGTTTTTGGCCCTTTTCGGTTACTTCAATGGCGGGACAGCCGAGCTTGACGCAGGCGAGGCAGCTCTTGCATTTCCCCTGGTCGATCACGCGTTGCGCGCTCACCGGTTTTTTTGTCCGCAAGGGGCACGGCGCGCGGGTGACAATGAGGGACGTTTCATCCGACGCGAGCGCCTCGGCGACCGCCTTCTCGGTTTCTTTCAGGTTGTAGGGATTTACGGTCGTGACGCGTTTCATTCCGCAAGCCCGTCCTACTTCCTCGATGGAGACGGCGGTGGTCGCTTCTCCCATGAGCGTCGTTCCCGTTCCCGGGTGATCCTGATGGCCGGTCATAGCGGTCGTGCGGTTATCGAGCACGACGAGCACGCTCTTTCCCTTGTTGTACACGACGTCGAGGAGTCCGGTGATGCCCGAATGGAAAAAGGTCGAATCGCCGACCACGCCGACGACTCTCCGCTTTTCTCCCGACTTGTCGATTCCTTGCGCGACGGAAAAACCGCCGCCCATGCACAGGATTGTGTCGGTGCGCGAAAGGGGCGGGAAGACGGCGAGGCTGTAACAGCCGATGTCTCCCGTGACGATGACATCATGCTTGGTGAGCGCGAAGAAAAGTCCGCGGTGCGGGCATCCCGGGCAGAGTACCGGCGGCCTCGCGGGTAAGTCCGCAGCTTCGATTGAGGGCGCGGGAATCTCATAGGGCTCGCTTGTTTTCGACTGCATGCCTGCCTGCGATTCTGCGAGGCGATCGCGGAGCGCGAGCAGTTTCGGGACCGACAGTTCTCCGACGCCGGAAATCATGTCGCGGCCGACGCAGGCGATGCCCATTGCGCGCACATGCTCTTCGAGAATTTCTTCGTTCTCCTCGATGACGACGAGCCGGTCTACGGACGACGCGAACTTTTTGATCAGTGCGTCGGGATAGGGCCACGCGAAGCCGAGCTTGAGAACGGAGGCTTCGGGGAATACTTCCCGTACGTATCCGTACGCGAGTCCTTCGGCGATGATGCCGAGTTTTGTGTCGCCCGGTTCGATCCGGTTGAGCGGGCTTGTCTCCGCTTCGGTGCGAAGGTTTTCGAGTCTTGTTTCGACTTTTTTTCGCATTTCGCGGCCCCATACGGGGAGGGGGCAAAAGCGCGCGGGGTTTCGCTCGAAGTTCGCCGCATTCGGCGCGATGCGCTCACCCGTTTCGACGAGGCTCCGTGAATGACTCACGCGCGTGGTCAGGCGGATCATCACCGCGGTTTTGTATTTTTCGGAAAGCTCGAAGCCGTACCGCATAAAGCGGAGCGCCTCGTCGGAATCGGCGGGCTCGAGAACGGGGATCTTCGCGAAGCGCGCGAAGTGCCGGGAGTCCTGCTCGTTTTGCGAGGAATGCTGGCCCGGGTCGTCGGCGACGCAGATGAGCATGCCGCCTTCGCTTCCGACGTAGGAAAGGGTCATCAGGGGATCGGCGGCGACGTTGAGGCCGACGTGCTTCATCGTCACGATGGTGCGCGCTCCCGCGTACGACGCGCCGGTCGCGGCCTCGAAGGCGACTTTTTCGTTCGGCGACCACTCGAGGTAGACGTCATTTTTGCGCTTGGCGAGATTTTCGAGAATCTCGGTGGAAGGCGTTCCGGGATAACCGAACGCGGCGCTCACGCCTGCTTCCCAGGCGCCGCGCGCGACGGCTTCGTTGCCGGTCAGGAGAGTTTTCATGATGGAACCTAAAACCTTTTAAAGTAAGACTTTATCCGTCAACACGATCGCCGTCAGGAGCGCGAGGCACAGGACGAGCGGAATGAAATCCCCGGCAACGGGCTTGATCCTTTTCGGTCGCACGGTGCTCCTCGGATCAAAGCCGCGGGTTTCAATCGACAGCGCAAGGGTGTCGACGTCGCGGGCGCAGGAGACAAGGAGGGGGAGCGAGAGCCGTAAGGTCATGCCGATTTTCCGGAACGGGTTTCCGGTCTCGGTATTGTAACCCCGGGAGGCCTCCGCCTGCAAGACCATTCGCATGCGGTCGCCGAAGGTCGGGATAAAGCGGAGCGCGGTGACGAGCATGATCGAGTATGCGCCGGGAAGCCGGAAGTCGCCCGAGATGAGAGAGACGACTTGCGTCTGGCTCGTGAGGCTGAGCATGAGCGGGATCGACGCGACGGATGCCATCATGCGGAGCGAGAGGACGAGGCAGCTTTGAAGCCCGACGTCGGTGACGGCTCCCGCCTTCCAGAACGGGAAGAGATAGAAGATGACCGTGCCGTCCGGAATCGTGAAGATCTGGAAGAGGCACAGGGTAAGCGCGCCGAACAGAAGCGCGAGGATCGTCACGCGGAAGGCGCGGAAGACGCCCGTGAGCGCCGCGATGAGTCCTTCAAACGCGATGACGAGCGCGATGAGCGCGAGGTTTTCGGTGAGGTAGGTTGCGGCGATAAAGCCCATCATGAGGGTGAACTTCAGGAGCGGCGCCATGAGGCGCGGGTGACGGAAAAGCGGCGTCATCTCGAGGCCTCCGAAAAAGCGGATTCGATATGGTCGGCGAGGGCCGCGACCGAGAGCATTTTCCCCGCGTGGGAAAAACCGAGTCTGTCGGCGATACGGTAAACTCCCGGACGCGAGAGCGCGGCGTGCGAGAGGAGTTCGGTGTCGTCGAAAAGTTCGGAAGGAGCGCAATCGCGGACGATGCGGCCCTTGATGAGGGTGAGCACGCGGGTCGCGTATTTGGCGACGAGTTCCATGTCATGGCTCACGAGAATGACGGTCTTGCCCTCACGCGTGAGGCCTTTCGCGATCTCCATGATGCGCGTCGTTCCCGCGTCGTCCTGCGCGCTCGTCGGTTCGTCGAGTACGAGAATTTCGGGGCCGGTGGCGAGCACCGAGGCGAGCGCGACGCGCTGGCGCTTCGAACGGGTGAGGAGCAGCGGGTCTTCGTCGAGCTTGCTTGAAAGTCCGGTAAGGCTTGCCGCGCTTTCGGTCCGCGCGTCCCACTCTTCCTTCGGCACGCCGCAGTGCTTGAGGCCGAAGCGTATTTCCTCGCGCACGGTCGCGCAGAGTATTTGCTGATCAGGATTCTGGAAGAGAAAGCCCACGCGGCGCGCGAGCTCGCTCGTTTTTGTTTTTTTCGTGTCGGCGCCGGCGATTTCCACGGTGCCTTCAGTCGGTTTTAACAGTCCGTTAAGGTGTTTGAGGAGCGTCGTCTTTCCGGCGCCGTTCGGTCCGACGAGGGCGATGAACTCGCCTTCGCGGATATGAGCGGAGACTCCGTGGAGGATTTCCGTTTTTCTGATCGAGGCCGAAAGGCCCGTAATGCGGATCATGCGTACTCCCTGATTTTCGCGAGCGTGGAGAACCGTTCGAGGGCTGCGCTCTCGGACGCGGGGAGCGCGCCTTCAATGAGTCCGCGCCGTTTGAGTTCGGCTGAAAGCTCGAGCCAGGCGGGAATGCGCAAGCCAAGGCCCGCGAGGAGCTCGGGGTTTTGTGCGATCTCGGCAGGCTCGCCGCGCGATGCGACAGAGCCCTGATGGAGAACAATGATTTCGTCCGCGTACTCGAGGGTAAGCTCGAGGTCTCGCTCGATGACGACCGCGGCAGTTCCTTCGCGCTCGGTCATCTCGCGGATGAGGGAGAAAAAGTGGCGGGCGCCTTCGGGATCGAGCGCGCTCGTTCCTTCGTCGACGAGGAGTACCTTCGGTTTGAGGGCGAGGGCGGAAGCCATGACGAGACGCTGTTTTTGTCCGCCGGATAGCGAGCCGGTGGCGCGATGCTCGAAGCCCGAAAGGCCGACGCGATCCAGAGCCTCGCGGACGCGCGCGGCTATCTCGTCGAAGTCGATTCCGCGCTGCACGAGCGCGAAGGCGACTTCTTCCTCGACGGTAAGGCTGATGATCTGGGAATCGGGATCGTCGAACACGCTCGTCACGAGCGCGCCGATCGCGGAGTGTCCGTGTTCCTCGGGGTCGAGGCCTCCGACGGTGAGCGTCCCTCCCCGCGTGCCCGGAAAGGCCCTCGGCGCGGTGCCGTTCAGGAGGCGGAAGAGTGTCGTTTTTCCCGAGCGGTCGGCGCCGGCCACGCACACGAGTCGTCCCGGCGCGACTTCAAGGTCGATTCCCTCGAGGGCGTTCCGGTCGTCGTCGTCGTAGCGAAAGCCGACGTTAACAAGTTTGATCACGAGGCGAAGTCCGGGTCTTTGATGCGGAGCACGCGCTTGAGGGGCTCGTAGCACAGCTGGGTGATCACGGTGTTCGCGACCGCGGTCGGAAGGACGACGGTCAGGATCATTACGTATTTGGCTCCCTTGCCCTTCGACATCAGGATGAGCGAAAGGATGACCACGAAGGTACAGCCCGACGCGATTGTAGAGAGGAGGGTGACGAGTGACGGTTTGAAGGTGTAGGTGCCGATCGCGAGGCGGTACTTCGGTCTCGTGAGCAGGTACGCGACAAAGCAGCCCATCGGTTCGGACACGAAATTGAGGAACGGTACCGGGGACCCGGAGGTGAGCTGCGAGAGAATCGCCGCGACGATACCGATCGCGAGTGCCTCGAGAAGACGGGGCCGGACGAGGAGGATGGTAAGACAGTACATCGCGATGATGAAGTTCGGGGTGACCGGCAGTTTCGGGAAGAACATCCGGATGACTGCTCCCGCCGCGAGAAGAATGCCGGCAAGGATAATGTCGCGGGTACTCATGTGTTTCTGGGTTACGTTTGCCATGATTGACTCCTTTTTTTTGAAGCGTATCGGGAGCCAATCACCGCCTGCGGGACGTTCCGGCAACCCATGATCAGATCTTATCCTCCCAAAATGTTTCTGTCAATAGAAACATAACCACTTTTCCAAGAATTTGAAAAATTGGAGATTTTTCTGTATTTTCCGCCCGCATTGGAGTATTATTGAAGTACAAGGCTAACAAAGGCCTTCCCGTTTTAGTTTCCTTCACTGAATCGTCGAATATGGCATGTTACCGGTTTCCTTACAGGATTTCGGTGACCAGCACTGCATCGTGTCCAGGAGGGGTTCTATGAACAATATGTCAGAAGTAGTTGAGTGGACCGAGGAGTACATGGCCTTGGTCAATGCCGAGTTTCATGGACTTTTACCCGTCCAGAAACACATTTTGGAAAAAACGCGCGAACTTATCATGAACAATGCTGCAGGCCATCTGGCCGAGATTGCCCCGCTCGATTTTATCAATCTGCTCCCGCAGAGCGAACATTATTTCTTTTCCCGAACCGAGCCCTGGTGGGCGAAGTACGTATAAGCGGGAAAAACCTTGCGCTTGACAGCGGAAGCCCAATTGCGTATCGTGCTCGTCAGCTGGACTGAAAGTAAAAGCCTTCAGTTTTGAGTGTTTTAGTCGACGAGTTTTCGCCAACGGCGAAAACTCGAAGAGAAAAAGAATAAAATCTTTCAAGATTTTATTCTTTTTCTCGGGGGTGCACCGGTTTCGACTGATGTGCTGGATCCTGGGTTGCAGGTGAGGCCGCCTGTCCTCTGAACGGGCAAAACTTATAACTGCCGAAAACAACGACAGTTTTGCTCTCGCTGCGTAAGTAGCAGAGCACGGAAACCGGCCGCTGCTGCTCCGAAGCGACCGGATCTTCTGACGCCAACCGGAACTTACCAACCACTGGGCCTGAACGGTGGAAGGGAAATCAACCAGGATACGGAACCGACGCTTGCGGCGCTGCCACCGGGTCCCGACAACCACCTCGCTCCGCTAAACCTGTAGACGCTCTCGCTTCACGCTTCAGGACGGGGGTTCGACTCCCCCCATCTCCAAAAGTAAAAAAAACCACCCACACGGGTGGTTTTTTTTACTTTTGGGGGGGGAGTCGAACCTCAGGCGCGAAAGCGGCCATGGATGGCCGTTGAGTGCCTGAGGCGGCCCGAAAGGAGCGCACACGAGGTGCGCGACCGGAGGGCGACTCCCCCCATCTCCAAAAAACCGAATGTTTCTCTCGCGGTATGATTACGCGTTTGCCGTTTCGACAGCCTTGTGCCTCGCCGCCGAAATGCCGATCTCCTTCGCCTTTCCCCTGAGCGTCGCGTTTCCGCGCGAGGAGATCTCGAGAAGACCCGCCGCGCTTTCAACGGTCGCGCACGATGCGTCGCCGAGAAGCCGCGCGAGCGCATCGTCGGAGACGAGGAGGCATTCTCCCGCAATCCGGCATTCTGCCTGGATGCGCGCGGTCGTGTTCATCACGTCGCCCGAGAAGGCGATTTCCTGTTTTTGAAGGCCGATTTCACCGACGACGAGCTGACCAAAATGAAGACCTGCCCGGAAGGTCGGGATGAGGCCGTACCGCGCGCGATACTGACCGGCTTTTCGCTCTATCGCCTTTTCGATGAGAAAGAACACCTCGAGCGCCGCCCGCTTGCGCGCGCCGTCGCGTTCCTTCCAGGTGATGATTGCCTCGTCGCCCATGTATTTGTATATCTCGCCGCGGCTATTCACGATGGGTTCGGAGATGTCGCGGAAAAAATCGTTGAGAAGGGCGTGAAACTTGAGGTCGCCGAGGGTTTCCGCGATCGAGGTCGATCCTGCGATGTCGAGGAACATGACGAAGCGGTTTTCCATGACCGGATGGTGATAGGTGCCGAGGATGAGTCCCCTGAGCACGTTTTTGCCGAGGATACGGTTCAGGTTCGAGATAAAGTTGATGAACGTCGTGAAGGCGAAGGTCACGCAGAGCGTCTGGATTATCCACGAGTCCTCGAGATATGACTTAAATCCGAAGATTGCGATGAAGATGGCGCTGTATACGACGACGATCTGGAGGGTGAGGATCAGCGGATAGACGAGAAACTCGAACCAGAAGGGGAGGGGCTTAAATCGTGCGAAGAGCCGCTCCTGTACGAAGGTGAGAGTCGATATCCCCAAACCGGTGAAGCTTCCGAGCGCGAGATATCTGAGTCCCTCTTCCCCGAACGGGTTACCGCCATAGACGAGAACCATGACCTCTGCGAAGCCCGCCCCGAGGATACCGGAGAGGAGTACGAGCGCGAGATCGGAAAAGAGATTTTGCACGTGAAAGCGGGATATTCGCATGAAAGGACTATACCATGGTCTTCGCGATACGCGCAAACTGCAATTTACAATGCGGTTCTGGAAAGGGGAGGGGATGACTCGCCAGCCGCATCGTTTATCAAAAAAACTCTTGACGGGTTTGTATTGTTTGATTATTATCGAACTATGGAATCAATCGATATGGTCAAGGTTTTCAAGGCGCTCGGCTGCGAACAGCGGCTCCGCATCGTACAGCTTCTCCGCGAATGGCAGGGCGTTGATACCTGCTGCGACGGGGTGCTCAAAGCCTTTACCCGGATGACCGAGGAATGCGAAATTTCCCGTTCGACGCTTTCCCATCATTTCAAGGAACTTGAGAACGCGAACCTTATCGTGTGCGAAAGGCAGGGGCAATCGATGCACTGCAAGGTGAATGAGGAAGTAATCGCGGCGATCAAGGATTTTTTTGCCTGATTTTTTTTAATTATCATTGTTCGATTGTTATACACCTATGAACCATTAAGGAGAGGAATGATGGAATCGCAACACGCTTTTCAGGATCTGCTTTGGGGGGTCGAGCGCGAAACGCACCGTATTCTGGGCGACGGGTCCTTGAGCCCCGCATTGCATCCTGAAACACTCAAAGAACCTTCATTCACGAAAGACTTTGCGGAAAGTCAGCTCGAGCTCGTCACCGCACCCCACCGCTCAATCGACGAAACGATGCAGGAGCTTATTGATCTGACGGAAGAGGCGCGGCACGAAATCGGGAGCGAACTTCTGTGGCCATTCAGCATGCCACCCCGGCTCCCTTCTGACGGAAAGATCGTTACGGCGCGGATGGTGAGCGACGGTGCGGGTCGCGCGGCGGAACGCTACCGGACGGGACTGACGAGCCGTTACGGCGCGGCGCGCCAGCTGATCTGCGGCGTGCACGTCAACGTATCCTTCGGTCCCGAACTGCTTGCCTATTTGCGCTCCCGCGCGCCCCTTTCCGCAGGGGAGGCAAATGAAGCGCGCGAGAGCGACGGCTGGTACCTCAGGCTTGCGCGGAATCTCATCGAGGACATGCCGCTTTTCGTCATGGCTTTCGGTGCGACACCGTTCGCGGAAACTGATGGCACAAGTAATGGCGCGAGGCACTCCCGTCCTGCATACTCCATCCGGAACAGTCCGCTCGGCTATGCGCGCGCGGAATACCGGCCCTTTTTGAATCTCGCGTCCGTTGCAGGTCACCTTGCGGGTATCGAGCGCGGCATGCGAACCGAGTCCGAATCCTGGAGGCGGATGGGATTGGTTCGCGACGGAAAACCAGTCCAGCTCAATACGCGCTTCTTCCAGAAAGAAAAAGAATTTTACGCGCCGATCCGGTTCAAAAGGGTGGTCAGTCCGGGCGAATCGGTTCTCGACGCAATTGCGATGCGGGGCATCCAGTATCTTGAGCTTCGCTTTTTCGATGTCGATCCGTTTTCTCCTGTGGGCATTTCGGGCGACGCGTTGCGGGTTATGCACCTTTTCATTCTCGACGGCCTCACCCGCGTCTCGAGGGCCAAAACGAACGCCGAGCTTTCCGCAATTCTCGCTCACGCGGACTCAAGCGCCCTCGCCGATCCGCTGGTCGAAACGCCGGCGGAAATCGTTCCCGGCATTCCGGAGCGGCTCGAATCCCTTGCCCCCTTTGCGCACGCTCTCGGACGCGAGTGGGAAGCATCGCTTGCCGCATTCTCCCGCGCACTTATGGTCCCCCTCGAGTCAGTATCGGCTCGCATCGCATGGTCTTTTCTCGACTCCGGTCTTTCGTGGACCGCCTTCGGCTCTATTTGTGCCGCCGGCTCTATTTGTGCCGCCGACGGCACTCGCGCGGCAGAGGAGGCGTATCATGAGCGTGCATGCTGAATGGATGACTCAGGGATTCGAGGATCTCGAGCTTTCGACGCAGCGGGTTATCCGCGAGGCAATCGTTCGCGGTCACGCAGTCGAGGTGCTCGACCGCGACGCGAACTTTATCAGGATAATCGGGAACGGGAAGGTCGAGTATCTCAGGCAGGCGACGCGCACTTCGGCCGACAGTTATATCGCGCCGCTCATCATGGAGAACAAGAAGGTGACGAAGCGCGTGCTCGCCGAGTCAGGCATCCGTGTGCCCGTTGGCCGCGATTACTCGTCGGCCCGTGCGCTCCTCGATGACTGGCCGTATTGGGATGGCCGGGGAGAAATCGTCGTCAAGCCCAATTCGCCCAACTTCGGGATCGCGGTCGCCATACTCAAGGCACCGTTCGGGCAAGCTGAATACGCGGCGGCGGGAGAGGCGGCTTTTCGCGAGGACTCATCGGTTCTCGTCGAGGAGTTCATCCCGGGGAGGGAGTTTCGCTTTCTGGTAATCGGCGGCCTCACCCGCGCCGTTCTCCACCGGGTTCCCGCGAACGTAACGGGCGACGGATGTTCGAGCATCGCGTCTCTTGTCGCGCGGAAAAACCTCGACCCGCGGCGGGGCGCAGGTTACCGGAGCCCGCTCGAAAAAATCGCACTCGGATCAGAGGAATCCTCCTTCCTCCGCGAGCAGGGGCTCGCCTTCGATTCCGTTCCGGTGGAGGGAGCGCTCGTTTACTTGCGGAAGAACTCGAACATATCGACTGGTGGTGACAGCGTGGACTTTACCGACACGGTGCATCCGGGATACGGCGACATTGCAGCCGCGGCCGCTGCAGCCGTCGGTGCCCGGATCTGCGGCGTCGACATGATCGTCGAGTCAGTCGAAGATGAACCGACCGGGTCAAATTATGGAATCATCGAGCTCAATTTCAATCCCGCGCTTCACATTCACGATTTTCCTTTCGAGGGAAAAAACCGCGAAGTGGAGAAATCCGTGCTCGACCTGCTTGCTTTATAAAGGAGACCAAAAAAAATGACGATATGCTGTTCCGGTGATGACGCGCGAGTACGCAAATCGGCTTCCTTCCTCGAGTTTTGCGGCTTACGCTTTGCGCTCCGGTTCCGCCGGTACATCGCTGCCGTAGCGCGCGCGTTTTTTGCGATCGGTTATTTTCCCCGCGATGTCCTCGCGATCGCGCGCGATCCTGCGATACGGCAGATGCCGTTCGGCTTCGCGGAGATTCCGCTCTATGCATCATTCTGGGCGCTTGCCCTGTACCGGCTTGCGCACTTTCTGTTCGCCGTTCGCATTCCGGTCGCCCCGCGCTTTATCAGCCAGCTCTCCCGCTTTCTCACCGGCATCGAGATTCATCCCGGCGCCGTGATCGGTCCGGGGCTTTTTATCGATCATGGCATGGGCACGGTTATCGGCGAAACCGCGATAGTCGGTTCGGATGTGCTGCTCTATCACGGGGTCACGCTCGGCGGCGTGGATGGCCGTGCCGGCAGGCGGCACCCGATCGTGGGAGACGGGGCCGTTATCGGCGCGGGCGCCCAGGTGCTCGGCGCGATCGAGATCGGTGAGCGCGCGCGGATCGGCGCGCAGAGCGTAGTCCTTTCGGACATCCCTGCAGGCGCGACCGCAGTGGGAGTCCCCGCCCGCGTTTTATAGCTCCGCTGTGCCGAGCAGGTCGATCCGGGTAAAGATGGAGTCGAGCCGGTCTCGCTGCAAAATATAACGGCTGAGTGTTTTGTCGACCGCTTCGGTCTCGATCTCTTCGGTTTCGATTGCTTCCCGCGCGATGTACGGTCTTGTCATGCCGCTTCGGGTCCAGTACACGAGCGAGATTTGATCGCCCTCGATTTCGAGGGCGGTAATACCGTGCTTGCCCGTCGCGCACCCCGAGTTGAAAAGACAGGGAATCAAAAACGGGCCCGCGCCGTAAAGGCTCTGCGTTTTTTTCTGCCGATCGGTGACGGATGCGAGTTTGTGCATTTCATCGCGATAGAGCAGCACCTGTTCCTTGAGCGCTTCCCGTTCTTTTGGCCCCGAGTCAACGAGCTGCGAGAGAATTTCCTCTATCTTGATCCTGATGTTGTCGTATTTCGAGAGGGACTCAAAAAGCGGTCGGTGCGTATGCCCGGTGATCGCCATAATGCCGAGCGTCCGTGCCGCCCGGTATATTTTTCGTTCCGCGCTGTACCGCCTGCGCGAATCCTTCGATACCCCGGAATTCCTGATCCTCAGTGGCTTCACAAAATACCTGATCAGGAAATCCGACACGAAATCGTACTTCACGTAGAAACTCGAGGCCTGATGTCCGTGAAACGCAAAAATTCGGTTCTCGCCGACTCGGTACACGAGGCCGGGCAGCATCGGCCAGGGATAGTCTTTTTTTTCGGCAAGATCGATATCGTGGTTTCCGGTAATTTTGCGAAGGTTTCCCCGTTCGGCGAAAGCGGCGAAAATCTCAAAGAGCCGGGGCCAGGCCGCACGGATCGATGCGAGGGTGAATTTGCTTAAATCCTCGATATCCCCGTTCAGAATGAGGACATAGTCGCGGGCAAGATACCAGGATTCGAGCATTCCTTCGATTATTTCCCGGTTTGCTCCGAGGTCGTCCCGTTTTCCCCCGTTTCCCATATGCAGGTCGCTTAAAAAAACGTAGCGCACCGTGGGGTCAATCGTTTCCTCGGGGCATTCCGCGATAAACGCGCGAAAGGATGCCTCAAAAATATCGTATTTCATCTACAGCAAGTGTTACGCTTTTCGCCGGAAAAAGCTATGTGTTTCTTTACAGTAATATAGAAGAGATATTAGAGAGATGCGTATTGAGTTTTTAGCCAAAAACGGCTATAACAGAGCCTTCGGAGGGGAAAATGAAGAGGTTCATTTTATTTGCAGCGCTCGCGGTGGTTTCAACATTCCCGCTTATGGCTCTTGAAGGATATGACGTTCAGACGTCCCATGTAGAAGACGCGAAAAAGCACGTTACGATCGATCTCCAATATACCGAGTCGACCCGGAATCTGCTTGTCGTATATACGATCAAGTATTTACCATTTGACGAGGGCGACGCGATCTCCATGATTCGTGACACGGTCAAACAGTTCGCGGAAGAACATGGGTTCAAGCATTACAAAACCTATTCGGACGATATTCTCAAATATCACGAAAAGGAAACGGAATTGACGCGCTTTATCATTCTCTATAACTAAACGTTTTTTCCCGCGGTAGGGGCCCGGAAACCAATGCGGTGCATGAAGCACTCGTGTTAGGTTCCGGGCTTTTTTTTTATCCTGTAATTGTAAATGAGTGGAAAAAACTTGTTTTTACTTCTTTTTAATTGCTTTCTTGGGCGAATCGGGATACTCTGCTTTACATTAAGTTTACATTGGAGGATTCAATGATGAAGAAAGCCGGATTTTGTGCGCTCGTATGCGCATCTGTTATTTTCTCGGTGTTCGTATTCGCGTCGTGCTCGAGTTCGGGCGGTGACGATGAAAAAGCCACAGTCAATCCGCTTACCCCGAGCGAAAAAAGCGCGCAGGTGACCGTTCAGGCAGTCAATAGCGCCGTTCTTACGGAAGTAAACGATGCCATGGATGCTTCTTCTGCAGCGTCTTCAGTGCGCACTGCCGTAACCCAGGATATCGAAGATACCGTCAAGGACAAGTCTTTCTCCGGCACTGTCTATTTCAAGGGATCGGTGAGCTACGACGAATCGGCTGGCAAGATATCCTTCAACGGAACGTATACCTTTACAAATTATAAATTCACGGATGATGCAGGAAGCGTTTATATTGTTAATGGAAGCGAGACCGTCAGTTTTGACGCGACGTCTACCGGAACGGAGACTGTATCCGTGACCAAGGTTTCTGAAAATGATGCCGGCACCCTCGATGTTACCGTCGACGGTACGCCCGTCAATCTCGTATTCAATTATACCATTGCTTATACTTCGACCCTAAACACTACCGTCACCGAGGCGGGAATCAAGATGCACTATAGTATGGTCGGCGCCGTCGATGGTACGTTTAACAATCAGGCCGTGTATCAGCCTTTTGATCAGTCAGGTGACTACGACTGGGATCTGAGCTCTTACAAGTAATACTTAAAAAAAAAACGCATGAGTTTCGTTACCTTTTCGATCCCGTAAGGATCAGGGAAAGCCGATCGGCCATAGTTGCCGGTCGGCTTTTTTTTGTCCCCAGTGCTTTAGAAAAAAAAAGCCGCGATCCCGAAAGACCGCGGCTTTGTCTGCGCCTCGCCGAAACTGATCGGCCAGGCTTCCTAGAATCCGAGGATAGCCTTGTTGAACGCCATGTCGATGTCGGCGTTCGAGGTCACAACCTCGTTTACTTTCTTGTAGTCGATCTTCGCAGCCTGGATGGCCTTGAGGTCGTAGGAGTTGAGAGCCTTCTCGATTTCGCTGGTCTTTCCGAGCACGACAGCGCGGGCCTTGTCGAGGTTCTTGTTTCCGGCGAGCTCTTCCGCCTTCTTCTCGACCATGCGCCAGGACTCAACGTTGAACTTGATGAAGTTCTTGCGGACCTTGATCGCGTTTTCCTTTCCGGGAGCGGCGTCGGTGCGGAGCACGTGGTTGTCGAACTCGATGTGTCCCTTCCATTCGAGCTTCTCGAGGATCCAGCCGAGACCGACCATTTCCTTGAGTCCGTCCATACCGGTGAGGGTCGGGGAGTCGTTGTCGAACTGTCCGGCCTTCTGGTTACCGATGTGGAGGAAGGGGAGCTTGCCCGCATGGATCGCCATTGCGGCGGCGTTGGACGCGGAAAGATTGGTCATGCCCTCGTGCTGGAGGAGCTCGGGATTGACGCCCCACACGGACGGGTCTTCGAGTCGGCTGATGAGGCCGAGCGCGTGACCGGTGGTCGCGAGGTACATCTCTCCGCGGGGCTCGTTCGGCTTGGGCTCGATGGTGAAGTACTTGATGGAGAGCTTGTTCTCCTTGGCATAGCGGGTCGCGAGGTTGAGGCCCTGCTCGATATACTTGTACGGGGTCTTCCAGTCAACCGCGAACTGGCACTCAAAGCCGTCGCGCGCTACCCAGTAGGTGAAGAACTCGGCGCCGAAGAAGTTACCGATGCGGAGGGTTCTCATGACCTTCTGCGCGGCGAGGGCACGAATCTCCGGATCGGGGTTGGTGAGTCCGCCGTTGCGGAAGAGCTTGTCGCCATGGAGCGAGCAGGTGACCATCTTCATCTTGAGGCCGACCTTGTCCATCTTTTCCTTGAGGGCGTGGATGGTCTTGTAGCAGTCGCTCGAGGGATCCTGGTCATCCATCGGATGCTCCGGGTCCCAGGAGACGATGTCGTCGTCATGGGTAGAGGTAAAGTCGATGAGACCTTCTTTTTTCGCTTCGCAGAGAATGTCCATGGCCTCGAGAGAGGTGATTGAATCCATTACGGAACCACCGAAGGGGTCTCCGCAAGTACTTCTGACGCACCACACCGGCATTGAAAGTTGTCTTTTCATAGTCTTCCTTCCTTAACAAGTCTAAAGATATTTCTCGGATCCCGGTCAAAAACCGGTTCCGTCGTTGCCATTGATCCTTACACGTACAGCGGCGCGAGCGCTCCGAGGTACTTGTTGTATTCCGCGTATGCCTTGTCGTACGCCGCGACCGACGAGGGATTCGGGTTGATGCAATCCGCTTCGTTGATCTTGATGTGCGCGTCGGTGAGCTTCGCGATCGAGTCGACGCTCTTTCCCGCCTTCACGGCGTCTATTCCCTCGAGGCACCACAGCGCCTGGAGCGCGCCGCCCATGGCAGCCGCTTCGTCGTTGTCGGGCCGCTTGACCGGCAGGTTCATCACGTTTGCGGCAATCTCGCGCCACAGGGCGCTCTTCGAGCCGCCGCCGATGATCCTGATTTCCTTCGCGCGGAAACCGAGCGCCTGGAAAGCCTCGAGTCCGATTCTCATGCCGAAGATCGCCGATTCCATCGCCGCGCGCGCGATGTTCTCGCGAGACACGTTCGCGGACGTGAGCCCCACGATGCTCGCCCGTCCGTTCGGCAGGTTCGGCGTGCGCTCGCCGTTGAAGAAGGGGAGGAACACGACGCCCTCGGCGCCGATCGGCGCCTTGGCAGCGCATGCGTCGAATTCTTTTACCTCGAGGTTGAAAAGCGCGCGGGTTTCTTCGGTCGCGACCGTGCAGTTCATCGTGCACAGAAGCGGCAGGTATCCGCCCGTCGACGAGTTAAAGCCGGAGAGTCCCTTCACGGGATCGGAGACGGGTGAGTCCGAGTAGCCATAGAGGGTTCCCGAGGTTCCGAGGCTCATCGTAAGGAAACCGTCGCGGACGGTACCGGTTCCGATGGCGCCCATCATGTTGTCGCCGCCGCCCGCGGAAACCGGGATTCCTTCGGGAATGCCGAAGCGGGCAGCTGCCTTTGCGGTCACGAAGCCGGAGGGCTTGTCGGACGAAATGATGGACGGAAGGAGCTTGATGAGGCCGGGATCGATGAGCGACGAGATCTTCTGCGACCATTCGCGCCTGATTCCGTTAAAGAGCGCCATACCGGAAGCGTCGCCCGCTTCCATGACGTATGCGCCGGTAAAGAGGAAGTTGAGGTAGTCGTGCGGGAGCATGATGTAGCGGAGCTTCGCGAATGCCTCGGGTTTGTGCCTTTTGAGCCAGAAAATTTTCGGGGCGGTAAAGCCGGGAAGCATCAAATTGCAGACTTCGGCAATGACCGAGTCGGCGCCACCGGCAGCTTCGGTAAGAAGCTTGCATTCTTCGACAGTAGAGGTGTCATTCCAGAGCTTGACGTTATAGAGCGCCTTGCCGTCCGCGTCGAGCGGGACAAAGCCGTGCTGATGGCCGGAAACGCCGATCGCCTTGATCGTCTTGCGCTGCTCCGGGGTAAATTCCTTAAAGCATTTTTCGAGAGCCGCGTCGTACCATTCGGCTTTCTGCTCGCGGGTTCCGTCGTTTTCCGCGATCAGGTCGATCGGTACCTGCGTTTTGGCGAGTATTTTGCGGGATTCCCAGTCATAGAGGATTACCTTTATGCTCTGGGTTCCCATATCGATTCCGGCTACAGTGTTCATTGTTTATTCCTCCGTCTGTTTTCATGATAAGTATAAGATGCTCCAGAGAACAACGGTATAGTTGATCCTGATTTTATATATCTAAAATTGATATTTTACCGTTTTTTCGCTATTATTATACCATGAAAATTGAAGACGCGGTGTTTGTCTATCGGCTTGCGAGCGGTGACCGTCTTTCCTGGCATGGGCGGTACCATGCCCATGGCTCCGGTGAATTCGAGATACATTTTTTTCTCGAGGGCTCGGGGTATTTTCTGTGCAACCGGACAAAGTATCCCGTATCGGCGGGAAGGTTGTTCCTTTCCGGGCCACGTGAATTTCATTCAATTGTTCCCGACGCTGTTTCCGCCCCTCTTACCTATTACGCGATTCTCTTTTCCTTTCCGTCAGCGAAAGACGCCCATCTTGAACACCTGCAAGGTGATGAGACTTCTGCGGAAAGCACTTCTCCGGGGGAAGACCAGGTTCTTTCCGGGGCGTTAAAAAACGCGCTTGCCGAAAGACAAACAGTTCTTTCTATAAATAACAACTTCCGGTTCCAGTTTGAGGATCTCCTGCAGCTTGCCCGTTCCGCCGATCCGTCTCTTCGCGAGTCGGCGCGCTATCTTCTCGAGAGTTTTCTCTGGCGCTGGTTTGTCCGGCTTTCGCCGCAATCCGCTAATCGCCCGGGTGGCTCCGTGCTTCCCGATATGGCAGGGGAGCGAAAGAGCAGGGTTCACGTCGAAAAAGCCCTGTCCCTCATGGAAAAGTCGGTTCGCGAGAACCTCAAGGTCGAAGATCTTGCCTGGAAACTCGGGCTTTCCGAAGAACACTTTATCCGCATCTTCCGCACGCAGGTCCGCATGACTCCGCATCAGTATTTTACCCGCCTCAAGGTGGAAGGCGCCTCGGGTCTTTTGATGTCTACGGACAAAGCCGTCGGCGAGATTGCCACCTGGTTCGGTTTCGAAAATCAGTTTCATTTTTCCCGCATTTTCAAGAAATGTACCGGAATGTCCCCGATTGATTACCGAAAAACCTATCTTCAGATCGTCGATTTCACGTAACTGTAAAATGTTGTTTTGAGAAACAAAAAGCGAAAAATCCATGCTATAGTGGCATCTGGAGGATATGCTATGTCACTTCGTTGGGTAATAGTTGTGGGTATCGCATGCTGTGCGTTTTCGGTTATTTCGTGCAAGGATTCTGATACGCGGCTTTCCGTCGACAAGGCCGGACGTACCGTCGTGGAACGGTATGGTCAACTGCAGGTAATCGGCACGAATCTGTGCGACGAGGCGGGAAAGCCCGTACAGCTTCGCGGGATGAGTTCTCACGGTCTGCAATGGTACGGGAAATACGCGAATAAAAACGTGCTTGACTGGCTCCGGACCGACTGGAATGTGCAAATATGGCGTTCGGCCATGTACCTGACTCAGGGCGGATATATCAATGCACCGGTACTCAAGAACAAGGTTATCGAGTCAGTGGACGCGGCAACCGATCTCGGGATGTACGTCGTCATCGACTGGCATGTAATGAACGACCGCAATCCCCAGGCATATCAGGCTCAGTCAATCGAGTTTTTCCGCGAGATGGCGACCAAATACGGCAACAAGCCAAACGTGCTCTACGAGATCTGCAATGAACCGAACGGGAAGGACGTCACCTGGTCGGGAAACATCAAGCCGTACGCGGAGGCGGTCATCGCCGCGATTCGCGCCATCGATCCCGACAATATCATCATCGTCGGTACTCCTTCCTGGAGCCAGGATGTTGATGTCGCGGCTAGCGACCCGATTGTCGGCCAGAAAAACATCATGTACACCCTTCATTTTTATGCCGGAACGCACGGAAAAGAGCTCATGGACAAGGCCGACATTGCGCTTTCCAGGGGACTTCCGATTTTCGTGACGGAATGCGGAACTTCCGAGGCGTCGGGTGGGGGCGGAACCTTTACCAAGGAATCCCGCGAGTGGCTTTTATTTCTGAAAAAGCGGAACATTTCCTGGATCAACTGGTCGATCAACAATAAGGGCGAGGAATCGGGGGCTCTGGTTTTCAACGCTGATCGGGACGCGAAAGGTGGTTGGAAGGACTCGGATCTCTCGGAATCCGGCCGCTTTATCCGGAAGGTGCTCCGGAACGAAACGGGAATTTGATAATCAGGTTTATTTGTTTTCTTTCGAAACTTACTCGACCTGTGGTATACTGCAGGTCTTGAGGAGAAATCGATGAATCATCGTTCTATTTTATGCGTTGGATTGTGCGCTGTCCTTGCTCTTTTTGCGTCGTGCGCTGCGGATAAAGACACCCGTCTTGCAGTTGATTCTGCCGGCAAAACGGTTGTTGAACGGTATGGTCAGCTTCAGGTAATCGGGGCAAATCTCTGCGATCAGGCGGGTAATCCCGTCCAGCTTCGGGGTATGAGCTCCCACGGGCTCCAGTGGCATGGCAAGTACGCGAACAAGCAGGTCATCCAGTGGCTTCGCGATGACTGGAACATGCAGATTTGGCGCCCCGCGCTCTACCTTTCCGAAGGCGGATACATCACCAATCCGGCGCTCAAGGAAAAGGTTATCGATTCGATCGATGCCTCGATCGCCCTCGGGCTCTATGTTATGGTTGACTGGCATGTCTTGCGCGAACAGACGCCCGTCCTCTATCAGGAGCAGGCGATCGCCTTTTTTTCCGAGATTGCGCAGAAATACGGGAAATATCCGAATGTCATCTATGAGATCTGCAATGAACCGAATGGAAAGGAAGTAACCTGGGACGGTGTCATAAAGCCCTATGCCGAGGCTGTAATTGCCGAAATCCGGAAATATGACCCTGACAACATCATCGTCGTCGGAACGCCGACATGGAGCCGGGACGTGGACCTTGCGGCGGCGAATCCGATCACTGACCAGAAGAACATCATGTACAGCTTTCATATTTATGCGGGAAGTCACGGCAAGGAACTCATGAAGAAAGCCGAGACAGCTCTCTCGAAGGGGATACCGCTGTTCGTGACGGAATGGGGAACCACGAAAGACGACGGTTCCGTGTTTTGCCAGAAGGATTCGATGAAATGGCTCGCTTTTATGCAAAAGCACAATATTTCCTGGAATAACTGGGCAGTCGGAAACAAGGGAGAGGATGCGGGAATTCTTGCATTCAATGTCGATCGCGAGGGAAAAGGCGGTTGGAAGGACGCCGATTTGACTCCATCCGGTCATTTTATCCGAAAAGTCCTTCGAAATGAAATAAATGTCACCGGTTTTGGGCGTATTGTACCGGGAAAGTAATTTAACCGGTTTACAAGCCACGAAGTTGAGAAAAAACATTTGACAGTCATTTGCGAAAGGGTGTAGGATTGAACACATGAAAGGCAATCGGTTGTGATTTTTAAATCAAAAACCATTGCCAAACAGAAAAGAGGAGAGAAAGATGAAGAAATTTCTTATCGTTCTTGCCGCTGCCGTCGTTCTTATGACTGGTTGCGCCAAGAAGGAAGCAAAAGCTTCGGGAACCCTCGTCGTATGGTCCTTCACCGATGAGCTGAAGACCATGATCGACAAGTACTATGGACCGTCGCATCCCGATGTCAAGGTCGAGTACTCGCTTACCCCCACCGACCAGTTCCCCAACAAGCTTGATCCCGTTCTCGCTTCCGGCCAGGGTGCCCCCGACGTTTTCGCGCTCGAGGCAGCTTTCGTCCGCAAGTACATTGAGTCCGGACTCCTTCTCGACATCACCGATGTCGCGAATGACGTCAAGGCCAAAGAGCTCGCGTATCCGATCGAAGTTGGTACCTTCAATGGTAAGGTCTACGGTCTTTCTTGGCAGGGAACCCCCGGTGCCATGTTCTATCGCCGCAGCCTCGCGAAGAAGTATCTTGGAACCGACGATCCCGCCGAAGTCCAGAAGAACTTCGCTGACCTCAACAAGTTCCTTGAGACCGCTGCCAAGCTCAAAGACACCTCCAAGGGCAAGTGCGTAGTCGTTTCCGCGACTGGCGACCTCTTTATGCCCTTCAAGGGCGCTCGCAAGGCTCCCTGGGTTGTCGATGGCAAGCTCAATATGGATCCCGCCATGGTCACCTACATGGATATGTGCAAGACTCTCAAAGAGAAAGGCTATGAAGGCCGCCAGGGCCAGTGGTCCGAGGGTTGGTTTGCCGGTATGAAGGGCACTCTCAAGGACGAAAAGGGAGCTGACGTTGAAGTTTTCTCCTACTTCCTCCCGACCTGGGGTCTCCACTACGTTCTCAAGACCAATGCTCCTGACACCGCTGGCGACTGGGCAATGTGCCCCGGACCGGCTGGTTACAGCTGGGGTGGTACCTGGGTTGCCGCTTATAAGGGAACCAAGAACCCCGTTGCTGCCAAGGACTTCATCCGCTACGTAGCGACTGACGACACCTTCCTCGAGGCATGGGCCAAGGACACTGGTGACTACGTATCCAACAACACCGTTGTTGCCAAGATCAAAGACAGCTACTCCGAGCCCTTCCTCGGTGGACAGAACCACTATGCCGCTTTCGCCACCATGGCTGCGAGCGTCAATGGTAAGCTGATGCAGGGTTCTGACCAGGCTATCGAAGGCCTGTTCAACGAAGCCGTCACCGCATTCATCAATGGTGAAAAGACCAAAGACAAAGCGATTGAAGACTTCAAGAGCCAGGTCAACGCCCAGCTTGGTTTCTAATCAAACCTGAGTAAAGGCTTGTAAGAAAAGGTGCGGAAATGGTTCAAACCTGATCCGCACCTTTTTTTGTCGATATTTTCGTAAAGGGGAAAACCGATGAAACAAAAGACGATAGGCAACGAAACCCGGGTAAATCGGTGGGGTTACCTTTTTGTACTTCCTTTTGTTCTAGTATATTTGATTTTCAGCTTGTATCCGACTTTTTATACCTTTATGCTCGCGTTCACCGATCTGAAAGGTCTGCGTGTCGATTTCAAGTTCGCAGGATTAATTAATTTTGTTAAGTTGTTCTCGGACCAGTATTTTTGGGGTGCTGTCGGTAACACCTTCATTATTTGGGGTATGAACTTCCTTCCCCAGCTCGGTCTCGCGCTTATCCTTTCAATATGGCTTTCTGATATCCGTCTAAAACTGAAATGCAAAGGCTTTTTCAGGGCCGTTATCTATATGCCAAACTTGCTTACCGCTGCTTCCGTAGCGCTGCTTTTCCGCAGTTTGTTCGGATGGCCTCAGGGACCGATCAATCAGTTCCTGAATCGCACGCTGGGTCTCTATCAGACGGTAGAACTCGATGGACAGCTCGTGCAGCAAGCGTTCAACTTTTTTCGCAGCGTACCCGCGACGCGCGGAATCGTTGCCTTTATCCAATGGTGGATGTGGTATGGTAATACGGTTATCATGCTGATGGCAGGTATTACCAGTATTTCTGCTTCACTGTATGAATCTGCGGTCGTTGACGGCGCCAATAGTCGCCAGACCACGATGTATATTACCCTTCCGATGCTCAGGCCGATGATGCTCTACATCCTCGTTACCTCGATGATCGGTGGTATGCAGATGTTCGATATCCCGTTCCTGCTCACCGATATGCGTGGAGGACCTGACTTTAAGATACGAACGTCAATTGTATATATGTACAACATGGCATTCCAGGGACGAAACGATTATTCCTATGCGGCGGCGATTTCAATCGGTGTCTTTGTTATAACGGTTGCTTTGGCTATGATAATATTCTTCTTCCTGCAAGATCGTAGTGACCTCAAAAAGAAACACGTTATTGCTGTCGGAGGTGAGAAATGAAATCAGCCACAAGCGCGCTTAATATCAAGCGTTTCTTTATCTACATTTTCATGGTTGCCCTGATTCTTGTTGCCGTTGTGCCGATTTATCTCTTGCTTATCAACGCGACGAGAACAAACGCGCAGATCAATGCGGGAATCTCCCTGATTCCCGGAACGAACGCCGCGTATAACTGGCACGCGCTCACGAGCAGGCAGTTTCAGATCACTCAGGGCTTTTTCAACAGCGCGTATCTCGCGGTGATGATGACCCTTTTTGGCGTGTATTTTTCCGCAATGACCGCGTATGGACTCCATGTCTATAATTTCAAGGGAAAAAACCTGCTCTGGGGAGCCATCCTGATCATCATGATGCTTCCTGCATCTCTTTCCTTTATCGGTTTTTATCAGTTCGTCGCAAAGTTGCACCTGCTGAACAGCTACATTCCGCTCATCATTCCAACGATCGCGTCCGCGGGTACCGTCCTCTTCCTGAGGCAATACCTGCAATCGGTGCTTTCGATGGAGCTTGTGGACGCGGCGCGAATTGACGGCGCCGGAGAGTTTCGTACGTTCAACACGATCATTATGCCGATTATTACACCGGCGATCGCGGCTCAGTCGATTTTCTCGTTTGTCGGTTCGTGGAACAACTTCTTTACCCCGTTCGTCCTGATTTCGAGCACCAAGAAGTATACCCTTCCGATGCTTGTCCAGATGCTTCGTGGTGATATCTACCGCACCGAGTACGGTGGAATCTACCTTGGTATCGCCGTATCGCTCATTCCGATTCTTATTTTCTATTCGTTCATGTCCCGGTTTATCATTTCCGGTATCACTATGGGTGGCGTGAAGGAATAAAGCGCTTTTTCAGGATGGGGTGTAACAGCCCCTGGACGCTCGGGCGTTACGAAGCGGTTGCCGCATGACGACTGAGAAAGTCCGTATCCCGATTTGCACGGCCAAGGTTTTATTTCGGTAAGACCTTGGCTTTTTTTTATTTGATGCATGTAATAAAACGTTCAAGGGTTTGTCTCGGGAAGGTACTGCAGAAATGGCTATGGTAACGATTTATGATATTGCCAAAAAGACCGGCTTTTCGCCGCCGACCGTATCAAAGGCGCTGAACGGGACGGGCGGATTAAGTGGCGCGACTCGTGCCCTGATCTTGCAGGTTGCCCATGATATGGGCTATACGCCAAACATGACGGCCCGTTCATTGAGCACGAATCGCTCTCAGCTTATCGGCGTCATTTACGAAGACTACTACATGCTCAAAGGATTCAAGCATCCGCTTTTCAGCGATATTCTCAACAGCTTTCGCAAAGTAATCGAGAGTGCCGGATACGACCTCCTTTTTCTGTCGCGAACGCTCGGCGCGCGGCAAATGACGTACCTCGAGCATTGTGATTACCGGAACGTCGATGGTATCCTCATCATGAATCCCGTTCCGGGCGACGAGGAAGTGGGGAAACTTATCGGGTGCGGACGTCCCTGCGTATCGGCAAATGAGCCGATCCCGGGGATTTGCACGGTGGTGACGGAAAATATCGAGGGCGCGAAAGAGGCGGTTCAGTATCTCGTCGATCTTGGCCACCGGAAAATAGCGTATGTCTCGGGGCCTCAGCGCATTTCGGCACCGGCGGCAGGCGAACGGCTCAAGGGCTATCAGGCCTGTCTTGAAAAAAACGGGATACCATTCGATGCAGGACTTGTTGAAGAAGGGCTTTTTTGGCACACGGAGGCGGGCTACGAGGCGGCAAAGCGCCTTCTTTCCCGAAGACGTGACTTTACCGCCATTTTCGCGTCGAACGACACGCTCGCATGCGGAGTGATGAAGGCGCTGGGGGAAGCAGGACTCGCGGTTCCGCACGATGTCTCGCTGATTGGTTTTGACGGCGATGACATGGATGAATACCTTAACCCGCCCCTTACGACCATGTGGCAAAACTGCGAGTTGATCGGTACGACGTCCGCTGACCTTCTTCTGAAGAAGCTTGCAGGTGTTGCGGTCCCCGAGATAATCCATGTTCCTGCAAAACTGATCGAACGGGACTCGTGCAGCCGCGTGTAGGCGCGCTCACCGCTAGCCGTCAGTAGCCCGAGCCCGTCACTCCGTGCGAGCTGCCCGTTACAAGGGCTTCGCTCGCGGTATAGTTCGTGCCAAGGCGTTCGGCTCCCATCTTGACGTAGTCTTCCGCGGTTTTCGCGTCCCGAATACCTCCGGAAGGTTTCACCTTGATGCGACCCTTCGCGGTGTCGAGCATCGTGCGAACCGCCTCGACGGTCGCGCCCCCAGAGGCAAAGCCCGTGGATGTTTTGACGAACGTGGCTCCTGCCTTGACGCAAATTTCCGTCGTGCGCGCGATTTCCTCGGTGGTGAGAAAACAGGTTTCGAAGATAACCTTGAGCGGGATTTTTTTCGCGGTGCAGACATCCGCGACCGCGCGAATGTCTTTTTCCACGTAGTCCCAGTCGCCCGAGCGGATCTTCCCGAAGTTCGCCACCATGTCGATTTCGTCCGTGCCGAGCGCGATGTATTCGCCGGCCTCGAAGGCCTTTACCGCGCTCGTCGTCGCGCCGTGGGGAAAGGCGAGCACGCAGCTGACGCCGGTCTCCGTTCCCGCGGTCATTTTTTTCGCGAGGGCAATGTCGCAGGGCCGCACGCAGACGGTCTTCGTTTTCCATTTCACGCTTTCTTCGATCGCGGCCTTCACCTCGGCCTCGGTGAGTTCGGGCTTGAGGATTGCGGCGTCGAGATATCTGTTGATTGGTTCCATACGGTAAGTATAACATATTTGGACGAGAGAGGGGGTACGTGAGCGACCGTTTGATCTAGGGGCACTTCTGTGCTATAGTGATTTACATGAAATATCGCGATACGCGGGATGCGTCCCGACAGGTTTCGTTTAAGACGGCAGTCCTTCAGGGAATGGATCCCGTGACCGGCGGCTTGTATATCCCGATCGAAATACCGGAACTTCCCCGGTCCTTCCTGTTTCGTAATCCCGCGCCGTCGTTCCGCGACATCGCGTACGAAGCCGCGAAGCCCTTCGTCGCGGGCGAGATATCGGACGGTGACCTCATGGAGATCATCGCGGACGCGTATCCGTTTACCGCTCCGGTTGCCCCCATAGATCCGACAACCTACGTGCTCGAGCTTTTTCACGGACCGACTTGCGCATTCAAGGATTTCGGCGCCCGGTTTATGGCGCGGATGATGTCATACTTTAACCGTGGCGAGGACTCGCCCCTGCACATACTCGTCGCGACCTCGGGCGATACCGGCAGCGCGGTCGGAAGCGCGTTCTACGGCGTTCCCGGCATAGACGTAACGATCCTCTACCCGGAGGGAAAGATTTCCAGGTTGCAGGAAAAACAGCTTTCGACTTTCGACGGGAATGTACGCGCGCTTTCCGTTTCAGGCACTTTCGACGATTGCCAAAAGCTCGTGAAGACGGCGTTTACCGACGAAAAACTTCGCGGGAAGCTCAGGCTTTCTTCGGCGAACTCGATCAATATCTCCCGGCTTCTGCCGCAGTCCTTCTACTATATTTACGGATCGCTCGTTATCCGCGAGCGCGGTCCCTACGACAGCAAGATAGAAAATCCCTCGCTCATCGTGACGGTGCCTTCGGGCAACTTCGGAAATCTCACTTCAGGCCTCATGGCCCGGAAAATGGGAGCGCCGATCCGCGGCTTTATCGCAGCGACGAATTCGAACAGGACGATACCTGAATGGCTCGAAACGGGCGAGTACCGATCGCGACCGTCGGTCGCAACCCTTTCGAACGCGATGGACGTGGGCGCACCGAGCAATTACGAGCGCATGCAGGCGATGTATTCGGTTGAGGAAGCGCGTAAGCTCATTGCCGGCTATTGGCTTGACGACGCGGGTACCATGGATGCGATCAGATCCTGCCATGCCCGGACCGGGTATATCATCGATCCCCATGGGGCGGTCGCGTGGAAAGCCTGGGACGACGTGCGCTCGGGCGCCATGGCCGCCTTGCTCTCCGGAAAGGCCAATCCTTCCGGCGCACCGGGCCTTCGTGGCAAGGGAAAGAACGCACCCGAATGGGCGCGTGACTGCGTTGACAAAAAATGCATCGGCATGATTCTCGAGACCGCGCATCCCGCGAAGTTCGGGGAGACGGTCAAGGACGCAACCGGCCGCGACCCCTCGATCCCCGAGCGCCTTGAAAAAGTTCTGACGCTTCCTGACCGCTCCGAACGGATGACGGCCGATTATGATAAATTCCGGGAATGGATAGTCGCGAATTTGCGATAACCGCTCCCCAAGAGTCTTCTTATTGCCGCTCGTATTTCTGGACTTCGTCGATCAGGTGTTCGAGCGTGACGCCTGCCTGGGAGAACATCGCGATGGTGTCCGATGAGTCGTGATACCGCCTCTCGGCGACGACGCGCGTTATGCCGCAATTGATAATGAGCATGGCGCAGGTTCTGCAGGGTGTCATGCGGCAATAGAGGGTGGCGCCTTCGATCGAGATACCGCGCCGCGCTGCCTGACAGATTGCGTTTTGTTCGGCATGGACGGTTCTGGTGCAGTGTTCGGTTATGGTTCCGTCTTCATGGTGGATTTTCTTGAATTGATGGCCAACCTCGTCGCAGTGGGGGAGACCGTTCGGCGAGCCGACGTAGCCGGTCACGAGGATCTGGTGGTCTCTCGCGATAACGCACCCGGATCTTCCCCGGTCGCAGGTCGCGCGTTTTGCGATCGCATGGCAAACTTCCATAAAGTACTCGTCCCAGCTCGGTCTGACGTAGGTCTTCGCGTCGTCGTTTTCCATTATCTGATCCTGCCTTCTTTTTTTACGTCTTGATGAACGCACGTATTCTATCATGAAATTCCCGCCCGGCGCAATTTCGCCGTAAGGCATCCCTGCCGTTTGCAAGTCTTCCCTGTCGTTTGCGGGGAGCCCTGAGGGGCCAGGGGTGGTTTGACTTTTAGGCGTTTTTTGGTGATATTTATGCTATGGTTGAACAAACGATAGTACCTATTGAACAATTACTGCCGAACAAGCTTTTTCTGATTCCCCTCATGGGGCGTCCCATATTTCCCGGCATCTTTACCCCGGTTATGATCAATAACAGCGACGACGTGAAGGTCGTGGAAGAAGCGTATACCGGCGACGGATTTATCGGTATTTCGATGCTCAATACGGAAAGCGAGCACACGACCGTTGCCGATCTCTGCCAGGTCGGAACCGTCGCGCGGATCATCAAGAAGATCAACCTGCCGGACGGCGGCGTGAACGTCTTTATTTCGACGCTCAAGCGCTATCGCGTCCGCAAGACCGTGAACGAGCGAAACCCGATGATTGCGATCGTCGACTATCTCGAGGACGAGGACGCCGATACCTTCGAGGTTAAGGCACTTACCCGCGCGCTCATCGGCGAGATGAAGGAAGTTTCCGAGAACAATCCCCTCTTCTCCGAGGAGATGCGGCTCAACATGATCAACATCGATCAGCCGGGAAAGATCGCGGACTTTATCGCGAGCATCCTGAACATCGACAAGCAGGATCAGCAGCGGATTCTCGAAATACAGAACGTGCGTCAGCGAATGGAACAGGTCCTCGTGTTCATCAAGAAGGAACAGGAGCTCCTGCGCGTGCAGAAGCGGATTCAGAGCGAGATCAATAACCGCATCGAGAAAAACCAGCGCGAGTACTTCCTTCGCGAGGAGCTCAAGACCATCAAGGAAGAGCTCGGCATCACCACCGACGCGAAGAGTTCCGATTACCAGAAATTCAAGGAAAAAGTCGACGCGCTCAAATTCGAGGGCGAGATAAAAGAAGCTGTCGAAAGCGAGCTTGAAAAGTTCGCCCTCATGGATACGAACTCGAGCGAGTTCATCGTGACGCGCAATTACCTCGAGACGATCGTGAACCTTCCCTGGGCACTGCCCGCGGAGGAGTCCTACGATCTCAAGGACGCGCGCGCGGCGCTCGACGACGACCATTACGGGCTTGAGGACGTAAAGAAACGCATCATCGAATACCTCGCCGTCAGAAAGCTCAAGAAGGATACGAAAGGCTCGATCATCCTTCTCGTCGGCCCGCCGGGGGTGGGAAAAACCAGCGTCGGTCGCTCTATTGCGCACGCGATGGGCAAGCCTTTTTTCCGGTTCTCGGTCGGCGGTATGCGCGACGAGGCTGAGATCAAGGGACACCGGCGCACCTATATCGGCGCGATGCCCGGCAAGATCATTCAGGGACTCAAGATCGTCAAGAACAAGGCCCCGGTTTTCATGATCGACGAAATCGACAAGATGGGACAAAGCTATCAAGGCGATCCCTCGAGCGCGCTTCTGGAAGTTCTCGACCCCGAGCAGAACGTCGCGTTTCGCGACCATTACCTCGACTTGCCGTTCGACCTTTCAAATATCCTTTTCATCCTCACCGCGAATACGCTCGACTCGATTCCCGGGCCGCTCATGGACCGCGCGGAAGTGATTCAGCTTTCGGGATACATCGACACCGAAAAGCTCGAGATCGCGAAGAAGTACCTCGTTCCCCGAAGCCTTGAGCGGAACGGGCTCGAGAAAAAACAGGCACGCTATTCGCGCGAGGCACTCCTTTACATCGCGAACGCGTATGCGCGCGAGGCGGGAGTGAGAAACTTCGAGAAGAATCTCGACAAAATTCACCGGAAGTTCGCGACCGAGATCGTTTTTGGCGAAAAAAAGAAAGGCGAGGTGTTCTATCCTGATTTGGTCATGATAGAGAAGTTGCTCGGCAAGCCCCATTTCCGCGACGACGACGTGAAGAAGGCCGACCGGCCCGGAACCTCGGTCGGACTCGCGTGGACGAGCATGGGCGGAGACACGCTGATAATCGAAGCCATCACGAATCCCGGAAAGGAAGGCTTTAGCCTGACCGGACAAATGGGCGACGTGATGAAGGAATCCGCGTCGATCGCATGGTCATGGGTCAAGCACCATGCGACAGAAACGGGACTCGTCCTCCCCGAATGGTACGAGAACCGTCTCATCCATCTCCACATCCCCGAAGGTGCGACTCCGAAAGACGGGCCTTCCGCCGGCATTACGATGGCGACAGCACTTCTTTCGCTCATCAAGAACCGCACCATCAGGCCAGCACTCGCGATGACCGGAGAGCTTTCGCTGACCGGACAGGTTTTGCCGATCGGCGGGCTCAAGGAAAAAACGGTAGCGGCGCACCGCAACGGAATAAAGGAAATTATCATTCCGATCGCGAACGTTCGCGACCTTGACGACATTCCGGAGCACGTCCGCAAGGGAATCAAGTTCCATCCCGTCACGCGCATGGAAGACGTCGTCGAAATTGCGTTCCCTCCCGAAAAGAAAACGAGAGCCGCGAAAGCGCCGACTGCAGCGAGTGAGAAAATCGCGACCGCAGTAAGTGCGAAAAAGAAAACTGACGGTAAGGCAAAAGCTGAGGGTAAGGCGAAGAAGGGCGTACGCGAAAAAAGCGCGGCAAAGACTGACGCCAAGGCGAAGGGCGGCAAGAAGCCCCTTTCGAAAGTGGCGCCGAAGCTCGTCGGGTTTGGAAAGAAAAAGAAGCAGTGATCGCTCAATGCAAGATGCTAAAAAGGCGCGCCAAACGGTGCGCCTTTTTTTTATTCGCCGAGAACCTCGAATGAACGGGTAACGCGCGTGCCGCGTGAATCAGTGACCGTGAGAATATGCTTGCCCGGTCGGGGTCGGGTTTCCATCTGGTGATAGCCTTTCGTCTCGCCGAGATATTCGCCGTCAATGTCCCAATAGAGCGTCGCCCTCTTGTCGCGGTCCGCTGCCTGCATGACGAGCGAGCCGGGATTGCCGTCGATCTCTACCGGAATAAAAACGCGCGCACCAGGCTCGGGGAAGACTATCGAGAGTTCTCCTTTCGAAGAGTCGCCCGTGTGACCGGCTATCCATGGCGGAAGCGATTGGTACGTAAGCGATCTCCTCGAGTACCAATATTCAATGGCCGGCGGGAGAACGAATCTTTTTTGCGCGAGGGGAAGGCTCCCTTCCCATTTTCCGGTGAGGTCATCCGCGGTCGCCTGATAAAGACCGTCCGGCGTGAGCGTGACGGTTCTGCAATAGGGGCACGGAAGGCCGACGCTCGCGTTCATGGGCTTCGATATCCTGACCTTCGACGCGCAATCAGGACCCGCCGGATATCCCGAGTCGGCGCAGGCGTCGATCGACGCAAGGTCCGTCTCGGGACGGTCGGGCCATCCGCTTCTGGGAAGGATCGAGAAGATGTCGAAGAGAACGGGGGCGGCAGTCGTTATGCTTTTCAGCTCGGGTCGTCCCTCTCCCGTTGCGTTTCCGACCCAAACGCCAACGGTGTAGGCGGGGGTAACGCCGATTGCCCAGGCATCGCGGTTGCCGTAGCTCGTTCCGGTTTTCCACGCGATTTTTCGCGCCGAGGCAAATGACTGCCACAGGGATTCGTCGGCGGGGCGCGCGCCGTCCACGAGCGCGTCGAGCGTGAGCCAGGCAGCTCCCGCTGATAGCGGCGTTTTCATCGAGCGGGGGAGTTTCCGGTTTGAGGCGCGGTTCATGATCGCGGCATACGAGCGTACAGTTTCGTCGAGGGTGATCTCGCCGCCGCCGAGCACGAGCGGCAAACCGTACTCGTCGGCCGATCTCGTAAACGTGGTGAAACCCGATTTCCGGAGAAAATCAAGGAACGGCGCGATGCCGAATTCCTGAAGCTCGCGGATCGCCGGTACGTTGAGCGAACGGGATAATGCCTCGTTCGCCTGTATTACGCCTTGATAGTCGGGAAGGTTGTTCTCAGGTTTGTAGCTGCCAATTCGCGTGGGTATGTCGACGACGAGTTCCTTCGGGAGAAGCAGTCCCGCGTCGAGCATTGCGCCGTAGAGAAATGGCTTGAGGACGCTGCCGGAACTTCTTTGAGATGCGATGATGTCGACATCGGCATTCTTGCCGTCCGCGCGGCCTTGTCCGGTGTTTCCGACATACGCAAGCGTCTGTCCGGTTTTCGTATCGATGATGATGGCGGCGGCGTTCGCGATGCCCGATTGCGCGAATTGGGCTGACCACCGTTCGAGAATCGCAGTTGCCCCGATCTGGAATTTGCGGTCGATAGAAGTCGCGTGCATGCCGGATTCCCTCATGCGCTCGAGATACTGCGGCGCAAGGCGGGGAAGGGCATAGGGCGCGTCGGGCAGGCTTTCGTCAAGTGAAAGGACGAGTTCTCCTCGTGCGACGTAGCCGCGCGCGCAAAGGTCCCTGAGAAGCCGGTCTCTTTTTTCGAGGAGTCTTTCGCGGTCAGCTCCGGGATGTACCATCGAGGGCTGATTCGGAAGTACTGCGAGTGTCGCGGCTTCGGCCCAGGTGAGGTTTTCGGGCGGGCGGTTGAAGTACCGCCAGGACGCGGCCTCAAGACCGACCACGTTGCCGCCAAACGGGGCTGAGGCCGCGTAAAGCGAAAGAATTTCGCGCTTGGTGTACCGGGCCTCAAGGAGAAGCGCGAGAAAGGCTTCCCTGATTTTTTGCGGAAGCGTTCGGGAAGGATTGTCGAGCGATAAGCGGACAGTCTGCATGGTGAGCGTCGAGCCGCCCGATACTACGCGATGCGCGGAGGCGTTTTGCAGTACCGCGCGCGCGAGGGACAGGGGGTCGATTCCCGGGTGGAAGTAAAAACGGCGATCCTCGAACGTGATAAGGGCGATCGCGACGCGCTCGGGGACCTTCCCCGGCGCGAAGCGCCACTGACCGTCGGATGAAACCGTCGCGCCGAGGAGTTTCCCCGCGCGATCGTAAATCGCGAACGAGAGCGGTTTCGCCATGCGCGGAGGAGCAAGCGTCAAAAGCGCGAAAAGGGGCAGCGCCGCGAAAAACGAGAGGATGAGTCCCCTGCCAAAGCGCGCAAGAAATTCCGCCGCGCGACGCGCGGCGGAATAAAATGATGGTTTCATTACAAGGATCCGAAGAGAATCACTCGGCGCTGGCGGGAGATACGCGTGTTACCGCCTGACCCGGGCTGATCGCCTGATATTCCGCGTCGTACATCGCCTCGACCCGCGAGGCAGGCACGTAATAGTTTCCCTCGAAGGCGACCGTCGCATAGAACGTGAACGTCTTCGTTTCGGATGAACCGAGCGTGAAGTAGGTGTAAATGTTCGTGTCGCGCATATCCTGATACCGGTACAGGGGTTCGACCGGTTTCGCGTTCCAGTCGGAGTCCTCGTTGTCCTCATCGTCATCGTCGTAAGAAGCGTCTTCGTCATCTTCTCCTTCATCACTTGCCGCGATCGCTTTGTCCCCGTCTTTTTCGTCCGAACCCACACGGTCGTTGCCGAATTCCCACGTGGTCGGTATCGGAATCGACAGCGCAAGGTTCTCGACTTTTTTGTCCGTAAGGTTTGTCACGCGTACGGAGACGGTGAACGAATCGCCGCTTTTCATTTCTGACGGCCGTATTTCGTTTCCATTCGGGTCGAGGTACTGGACGGAAAGGGCAAGTCCCTCTTCGACCTTCTTTTCCTTTCCCGGCAATACCTGCCCGCGCGTCACAACCTTGCCGTAGATGCTCTTTGCGCCGGTGTTCTTTACGACGATCGTCTGTGTCGGCGATTCGAACGGCTCAAGTTCCCTGATCACCGCTCCGCGAGAAATTTCGCCCGTCGTATCGCCCTTGTCCCATTCGATCGCGTAGGTCGCCGGAGATTTTTCAAAGACGCGATAATACGGCGCGAGCGCGATGAGGAGCCATGCGGTTTCCTGGGTTGAGTACCACGAATCGGACCCGAGTTTTTCGGCGACTTTCGGGACCATGTCCGCCGCCCGTCTTTCGTCGCCCATCGCACCGAGGACGCTCAGGATTATCGCCGAGTCGCGCGAGTCCGATCCCCAGGTGTTACCGGTTTCGCGGTATGGTCGCGGAGAGAGTGCAAGATCTGCGGTCATTTCCCTCGCCTTGTCGGCATGCCCTGAAAGCGCGTAGCTTCCCGCAAGCAGCCAGGTAGCCGTATCGGACACTCCGTCCAGGGTTGCGAGACGGTTCATCGCGCCGAGTTCGGGGAAACCCGAAAGCGCGAGCGTGTAAAGCCGGTAGGCCTGAAGCGTTGCGTCATCCGTGTCCCCGTCATTTTTCTTGCCGCCTTGCCAGTCGCGCGCGGCTTCGCTCTGGAATGTAAGCCATGGCTTGAAAATCGAGTCGGGAACCGTGTATCCCGCTTTCTTCGCCTCCGCCATGAAGTGCCCCGCATAGCTCGTGCCCCAATAGCTTTCTTCCTTTTCGCCGGGCCAGTATGCGAATCCTCCCGATGCGGTCTGATACGAAGGATACCGCGCGATGACCGATGCGACGTTTTTCTTGATGCGCTCGTTTTCTTCGCTCGTCGTCGTGATGAGAGCGGGCACGTAGAGCTGGGGGAATCCTCCCGAGGTTATTTGCTCGATGCAACCGTGCGGGTAATTTACGAGATACTTGAGCCGCGTCTGGAGGTCGAGTACGGGAAGCGTCGAGAGCTCGACGCTCATTGTTCGGCTTCCCTTCTCGCCGGGACTCGGAATGTAATCGCGATAGCGTTCGCCGGGTAGAACGGTGAACCGCTTCGCGCTGGATATCGGGCTTCCGCGGGAAAGCACGTCTATTTCGGTCACTGCATCTGCCCGTGCGCCAGGCTCGGTCGCGTCGCTTCCTGCGCGGGACGCAGATATGGCGAACTTCGCGATTCCCTCGGCTGCAGCCTTGATCCTGAAGGTCGCCGTCGCGTTGCCCGAGGCGTCGACGCTGATCGTCTGCGCAAGCTCTGCCTGAACGGAACCGGTTGCCTCAAGTTTAACCTCGACGCTCGACTTCGTATCGCGTCCATTGAATACGGTGACCGGTATATCGATCGTCTCGCCGAGACCGAGCGATCTCGGTAGCGTCGGAAGAACCATGAGGTCACTCTTGACGGGAACGGTTTTTTCGGCCGTTCCGTACGCACCGCTTCTCCCTGCGACAACCATCACGCGAACGGCGCCGATGTATTGAGGCATTTCGAATTCGGTGACCGTCTTCCCGCCCGCGGGCAGGTTGTAGGGTCCGAAGAAAAGCACAACGGGTTTGAAGCGCTCCGCTTTCTTGTTGTTTCCGGCCATTCCTTCTTCGGCGCCACCGACCGATATGAGGGTTTCGAGTTTGCCACCGAAGGCACTCATGACGTAGCGATAGAGATCCCAGCTTTCGAGGAGGGACGCTTCTTTCTTGTAAAACTCGTTCCAGGGATCGTTCGCCTTGAAGCGCGTGAGTCCGAGCAGCCCCTCATCGACGACCGCGACCGTGTAGGTCATTGCCTTGCCCGACGATTCCGATACTTCGACGCTCGCTTTCTTTCCGGGTTCATACTGCGAAGCAGTCGAGATGACCGGCGCGAGCCGGGTCGCGGGATTTTCTACCATGACCGGGATGACTCCGTAGAGCCTGATCGGGAGGCTGTTCGCGGTTTGCAGATGTTTCTGGAGGAGCGTGATGTGGACATACACGTTCGGTGCCATGGATTCGGTAAGCGGAAGACGGTACACCGTCGTTCCCTTCGTGGTCTCGAGCCAGTCCTGCCGTGCTATCTTTCCGTTTTTCTCGACGGTGACGAGCGCGCGTCCTTCCGCTCCTGAGGCAAAGCTGATCTGCGCGGTCTCTCCTGTTTTATACGAAGGCTTGTCGCGGACGAGGGTAAGCATTGCGGCGCTTCCCGATCCCGCTTCCTGCGAGCGTCCCGCCCAGCCGGGCCAATCGACATAGACGACTTTCGCCGTGCTGTGTCCGCCTTTTTCGTCAGAGGCGACGACGAGATAGCGTCCCCACTCGGGATAGTTGATTTCGAATTCCCAGGAGCCCTTGCCGCCCTTGACGAGCGTCTCGCCGCTTGTGACGAGATCGGTGGAGCGCTCGCTCACGTAGGTCGCGTCGGTCAGCGCGTCCTTCTCCCACCACCAGCGCCACTGAAGTTTGTAAACCGCGATTTGAATCTTGACGTTTTGCGTAACCGGCTTTCCGCCCGCGTCGACGAGTGCGATATCCATGCGGTGCTTCTGATCGGTCAAAAGCATCCCGCGCGTTTCGTCGCCCTTCGGGAGCCTGATGCCGACGTAGCGATTGTAGGGCGAATAGTCGAAGCTCGCCTGCTCGATGGAGAACATGCCGGAAGGCTCGAATATGCGCGTGATGAGCTGAGCGCGGAGCTTGCCCGGGAGCGAGTCTCCCGCGCTGAGGGAAAGATTGAAGCGAGCACTTGAGTTTTGGTCGAGGTTTCCTTCCCAGACCGTTTTCCGCTCGGACTCGACGCGGCGTTCGGGATTCGTAAAGGTGTAATCGGCATATCCGGGGAAGCTCGGGTCTCCGGGGAAAAAGATTGCGGCGACGTCGGCCTTGAGTCCCGCCGCCTTCGCGCCATGGAGCCATGCTCCGGTGAGGACGAACGGATTGTCCGTCGCGCCGAGAATTGCTTTTGACGTCTTGAGGTCAATCGAAAGGCGGTTCGGGACGACCATCTCGATCTTGAGGCTGCGTGTCCACGTTTGGCCGCCCGCCTTTACGCGTGCGATCCAAAGGCCGGTCGCCGCGTCGCTCGCCGTGGCGGTATCGATGCGGTAAAAACCGTTGACCGCTTCGGAGTATACGCCCGATTTCGCGATACGGCCCATCGGGTCCTGAAGCTCGAAGGTGACCGGGAAATTCGCGGGAAGTCGCTTTGCGGGATCCTGAAGAACGAACACGAGATGAATGTCGTCGCCGGGTCTCCAAACTCCGCGCTCACCGTAGATGAAACCCTTGATGCCTTTTGCCGCCTTGTCGCCGTCAACTTCGAAGTGACTGACGCTGAGCGCGGTTCCGGAGTCAATGCGAAGATAGGAGACTTGACCTTCCTTTCCCGCGGTAATGAAGTACGGTACTGCGACGGGCTCGAACCGGGCGGTACCCGACGCGTCAGTTTTTGCGCGCGCGAGTTCTTTTTGCGCGTAGGAATAAAGCGCAACGTCGGCGTTCGCGACGGGAGCGGCGTTCGCGATGTCGGCGACGGTGATCGCGTAAGCCCCGTCCTGATCCTTTTTTGCGAGGATGCCGAGGTTCGATATCAGGACGTTCTTTTTCGCGACGATCTCACTGTGGTAGTTTGACAGATAGAAAGCCGGATGGCAGGGATCGTTCTCGTATTCCCAGTACGTCCGTCTTTTTTTCCAGTCCATGTCGCCGTACCAATCCCAATAGCTGTACTCGTTCGGCGTGTCGTCCGTGATTTCGTCGGAAGGCATGGGAAAGGTTGAAAAATCGGGATGGTTCGCCGTGCACTCGTACATGACGTGACGATGGCGGAAGGTTACCCTGAGTTGGTACATGCCGCCGGGAAATTTCTTGATGAGTTCGGTGAGGTCAAGGCCGCGCGGAACGTAGCGGTTTTTCATGCCGTCGTCCCAGTTGAAGTCGAAAGACTTGCTCCATACGGGGGCGCCGACGCGGCGGAGCTCGTACGAGCCGTCGAGTTCGTTTGTCTGGAGGAACTGGAGGATGTTGTCTCCGTAAATCTGATAGGCTTCGATAATCAGGCCGCGGACGTTTTTCGTCTCGACGGGGACGACGACGCCGTTATTGGGCGGGAGGATGACGCCGTCTCCCTCAAAACGCACTTCCGGTATTTCCCACGCTTCGTTCATCCGGGCGGAAGCTTCGCGCATGAGCGTCTTTCCGGTGGAGCTCTTGAAGCCTTCGAGCACGGTAATCTTCCCGTCGCCCTTCCAGCCGTCGGCCGCGTACACCTTGAGCACGTTCGCGTCTACGCTGTAGCGGACGTTCATCTCCGCCGCGCCTCCCATGCGGACGAGACCGCGTATGTCCTGAGCGGGATCGATGCGGTCGGAAAACCTGACTTCGACCGACGATGGATCGACGCTTGCGATTTCGAGAACGCGGAAGTCTTCGAGCGCGGGAACGAGATAGCTCTTTTTGCCGTGCTCGCGAGAGCCGATGGCTCCGCCTTTCCACGCAACGGTGAGAACCCGGTCGGTTTTCTCCCTCGGGATGTGCCTGATCGTAAAGCGCCATACGGCGGACGACTCGGTCGCACCCTTTGCGTGTTCCCATTCGACCGCGAGGCCGCGGTCCTTTTCAGTTTTTCCGAATCCCGCGCTTACCATGGACCGAATCGTGCGCTCGCTTACCGGTATGTCGGCCGTTATGGTTCCCGAGAAGGAGAAGAGCCGGGAATCCGGGTCTTCTGCGTAGAGCCCTTCGGGGTCGACCGAGTAGTCGGCGGGTTTGACCGCGAATTTTTGTACGAAGCCCTCGAGTCCTTTTTCTTTCCCGGCGAGAAGACCGGTATCGATGGAGAGCCTGAAAGAAGAACGGCTCCGGTACGGATCTTCCGGGGTGAACTCAACCGTCCTCTCGTCGCGAACCGCCCATGATCCGGCGATCGCCGGAGAAAAGGCCGCGGCGCGGCCGATGGCGTCGGGCGCGGGGATGGGTTCCTTGAAGCGGATGACGATTGCGTCGAGTCTGCCGAGCCGGTCATTGCTGATCTGGTCAACCTTCGAAAGGGTTGAGACGGAAAAGCGCGGCTCGAAGGCAGCGCGGACGAGGACGAATCCGCTGACCGCGAGAAATGCCGCGATGACGAGCGGAATGACGATAAAGGGGATTTTTTTCGGAAGGATTTTCATACCCGTAATGATAGCACACTCAGGCAGCACTTGCTGAGGGAAAAGAGATGAGTTTACTTCACGGCCGGAAACTTTACCGAGAGGGAGGGATAATCAAAAAATCCGTCGCTTTCTACCAATGAAGATGCAAGCCGGGCAAGCCGTTCGTTGCCGATCAGGGACTCAAGCTTTCGCCCGTTATCGGCGCAAAGATCCTCGAGCATACCGCAGAGGATTCTGGAAACGGGAAAGGGATCTGATGCAACGACTTTTGCCTTCTTTCTGCCGAGCGCGGACCGGGCGGAGGATAGCCAGGCGGCGTAGCGGTCGGTCGCGGCGCGTAATGGCCTGACGTCCACACCGCGCGTCGCGAAGAGGCTTTGCATGTGGCAGAAGAGGACAAAAAGCGCGTCGGGCGCGCAAAGGATATCGCGGTAGATCGAATGGGGGATGAGTTCGTTCTCCCCGAGGGCGGCAAGGCTTTCGTGGATGCCTCTCGCGGAACGCATCTGGTCCGCCGCGCGCGGCATGCCGGATTGGCGGTTTTCCGAAAAGAGATCCGTGTACAGGGGCTCGAGGTCGCCGTAATGCGCGCGTACGACTTCGGCGATAAATAGGTCCTTTTGCTTTCCCGGCCTGAGCGTGACCCCTCCTGCATAGATGAACTCGGCTCCCGCGTCGCGTGCCGCGGCGAAAAGAGGCTCGGTATTTTCCGCAGTGAGCGTGATGCCCGGGCACAGCGGCATCGCCATGACGCCCGTCCTGAAGCCCGCTTCCCGTGCACGGCGAATCACCTCGAGTCTTTGATCGGGCGGGCTCGCGCCGGGCTCGAGTATTCGCGCCTTTTCGGGGTCGGTCGTCGTTACGGTGACCATGACAAGCGCGCGGGGAAAGCGCGCGAGGATGTCGAAGTCGCGGAGAATCAGATCGCTTTTCGTGAGAATGACGATGGGAAGGGCGGTGGGGACGAGGGCTTCGAGGACGCGCCGCGTGAGGCCGAGCTCGCGCTCTATCGGCTGGTACACGTCGGTGACGCCCGAACCGAGCCCGATTGCGCCAAACTCGCGCGCGGCGAGTCCTGCCTCGACGTTTTTTGCGACGAGCTCGCTCAAATTTGTTCGTGCGGCGATGTCGCGCTCGAAGTCACCCTCGACGTAGTATTTTTCCGCGCGCCCGTCGCAATAGCGGCACGCGTGAGCGCAGCCGCGATAGGGCGCGAGGCAGCGGTAGAGGCAGGCGAAAAAAGGGTCGGGAAGCGGGGCACGGGTAATGCCCGACTTCGCCTCGATGGGAACGAATTGCGCGGTACTCATCGGGATCGATGATAGCGCATCCCGGGATCGGGGTCAAACCTTTTGGCAGCGGTCACTCAACCGTAAGCGTCGCGAAAAGAAGGCTTTCCGTTCTCGAATCATGGCCCGCCTGGATGTCGAATTCGCCGCTTTCGAGCACCGTCTTCTCGTCCGGGGTGACGATCGATAGGGAATCGACCGGGATGGGGACGGAAACGGTAACGGTCTTTCCTGCGGGAATCGCGACCTGGGTAAAGCCTTTGAGCTCGCGCACCGGAGTGATGATGGATGCGACGCGGTCGGTTGCGTACACTTGCACGGTCTCGACTCCGTCGCGGGAGCCTGTATTGGTGAGCGTCACGATCGCATTGACCGTGTCGCCTGCGCGCGCGCGGCTTGAGGAGAGGGTCAGCGAGTCATAGCGGAACGACGTGTACGAGAGTCCTTCGCCGAACGCGAATAGCGGCGTGGAATCGCAATCGAAGTACCGTCCGTCGTGCCAGCCGGGAATCTGGTTGTAGTAAACGGGAAGCTGGCCCGTCGAGCGGGGGAACGAGATCGGAAGGCGTCCCTGGGGATTGACGCGGCCGAAGATGATTTCCGCCGCCGCCCGCCCGCCGAGGGTGCCAGAGTTGAACGTCTCGAGAATGGCGGACGAAGCCGAGGCAACCCGTGCGAACTCAAGCGGCTTGCCGTTTACGAGGATTGCGACGAGCGGTATGTTTTTCTTTTTGCACACGGCCGCGAGCGCTTCGGCAAGTTTATCCTGGGCGCCGGTGAGCGCGAGGTTCGAGCGGTCATGGCCTTCGCCGGTTTGCGGGAGGCTGTCGCCGAGGGCGACGAAGACCGCGTCCGCTTTTTTCGCGAGCGAGACCGCTCGCTGGATGGTTTCATTTTTCGCGTCGTACATGTCGCAGCCTTTGTCGTGGAGGACCTTGATCCCCTCGCGCACCGCTTCCGCGCGGATACCGTCGAGCATGGTCGTTACGCGGAAATTCGGGATCGCGTCGTAGTGGGGCAGGGGATGGGTAAAGAAGGTCCAGTCGCCGAACTGCGCGCGCACGGAGTCCGCGTTCGGCCCGATTACCGCGATTGTTTTGACACGGCGCCCATTGCTTCCGATCGGGAGGCTCGGGACGCCTTTGACCTCTTCATTCTTGAGGAGGACGATAGACTTTCTTGCGGCATCGAGCGATGCCTCGAGGTGCGCTTCGCAGCCGAACACCGCCTCGGCGCGTTTTGCCTCGGGGTCTTCCTCGAGGCTGAGCGTCTTTACCTTTTCAGGCACGTCGAAAAGTCCGACGCTGAACTTGACCGAGAGAATGCGGGTTACCGCTTCGTCAATCGCGAGCGCGGAAACTTCTCCTTCCCTGAGGAGCGCGAGCGTCGCTTCGTAGAATTCGGGACTCGTCATGATCATATCGTTCCCCGAGTCAATCGCGATTTTTGACGCAGCCTTTATATCTTTCGCGACTTTTTGGCGGGCGACGAGGCTCGTCACGTTTGACCAGTCGGTTACGACGAAGCCTGAGAAACCGAGTTCGTCCTTGAGTACGTCGCGGAGGAGCTTTCGGTGCGCCGAGCACGGCACGCGGTCGACCGGCTCGTAACCGGCCATGACGGTAAAGCAGCCGGCCTTGATCGCCTCGCGGAACGGCGGGAGAAAGACATCGCGCACGGTGCGCATCGAGACGGAGGAATCATAGGAGTCGCGGCCGCCCGTGCTCTCCCCGTAGGCGATATAGTGTTTGGCGCAGGCGATAATGCGATCCGCGCTTGCAGGATTTTTTCCCTGATAGCCGCGCACGGCGCCGGCTCCCATCCGCCCGGCGAGAAAGGGATCCTCGCCGAAGGTTTCATCGATCCGGCCCCAGCGAAGGTCCCGTCCCAGGCAAAAGACCGGAGAGAACGTCCAGTGAAGGCCTTCCGCGCACACTTCGCGCGCGGTAACTTCGCCCATCTTCTCCGCAAGTACGGGGTCCCAGCTCGACGCGAGGGAGAGTTGGGAGGGAAACACCGTCGCGCCGTTATGGATAGCGTGTCCGTGAATCGCGTCGATCCCGAAGATTACGGGAATGCCGAGCCGGTTTTCCGTCGCGAGCTTTTGGAGCCGGCGGGCGTTGTTGCCGAGTACATGAAGGAATGAACCTGCGCCGATTCTGGCCCAATTGTCCGCGTCGTCCTTTGGAACGATGCTGTAGCTGATCTGCACCATCTGGGCGACCTTTTCTTCGATCGTCATCGCGGCGAGGAGGAGCTTGACCCGCTCGGTGACGGGAAGCGAGGAATCGAGCCAGGGACGTTGAATCGTGTTCATGTATCTCTCCGGAAAATAAAAGTTTCTCTAAGAAACAAATATGACGCATCTCCGGTAAAAAAGCAAGAGGGATTCGTATCCACGCGCGTAAAAACGACAGGCGCATTTGACCCGCTCCTTCATCCGTGGTAGCATTTACCCCATCAGGGTCCTTAAGGAGATTTCGTCATGAATACACCTTCGCGGCTTCTCGAGTTTCAGGACAAAGTCATGAGGGACTCGCGCGGCGCGCTGTATGAGGGCGAAATGATCATAACCCTGAACGACGAACGGAGCGCGTGCGGCAAGACTGAATGCGTCGTCGCCTTTCGCGAGGGAAAGATCAGCAACATCGGCAAATGGGCTGCCTATTTTATGGACGGTCACCGCGAGTCGTGGCAAAACGGGCGATTCGTGTCGGCGATACCGGCGTACGAACTTCAGGAAAAGCTGCCGCTGTAGCGCGCGTGCGAAACGAGGCAGTGCTGAACCTCGCCCGGGTGCTATTGAGAAACCCCCGAAAAGTCAGTATATTGAAGACATTCGCCCATGCGTCTCAGGCAGGGTGATACTGGAGCTTTTCTATGAGTATGGACAAAATGCGGAATATCGGGATCATGGCGCACATCGACGCGGGAAAAACCACGACGACCGAGCGGATCCTTTTCTATACGGGCAAGATTCACCGGATCGGCGAGATCGACGACGGAGAAGCGACGATGGACTGGATGGCGCAAGAGCAGGAACGCGGCATCACGATCCAGAGCGCGGCGACGACGACGTATTGGCGCGACCATCAGATCAATATCATCGACACACCCGGCCACGTGGACTTTACCGCCGAGGTTGAGCGTTCGCTCCGCGTGCTCGACGGCGCGGTAGCGGTCCTTTGCGCGGTTGGCGGCGTTCAGCCCCAGACCGAGACGGTGTGGCGCCAGGCCGACCAGTACAAGGTTCCCCGCGTATGCTTCGTCAACAAGATGGACCGCGTTGGAGCCGATTACTTTGGCGCGATCACGGACGTTCGGGAAAAATTCGGCGCCGTATGCGTGCCGCTCCAGATTCCGATCGGGCAGGGCGCGGACTATGAGGGCGTGATTGATCTTGTCACGATGAAGGAAATCCGCTGGGACGCGGAGAGTGACGGCGAGAAAATGGACGTGACCGACATCGCGCCCGGGCGGCTCGAGGCAGCGCGCGAATGGCGAGAGAAAATGCTCGACGCGGTGTCCTCCGCGTCCGACGAGATCACCGAGCTCATCCTCGAGGGAGCCGAGCTTCCCCCCGAGCTCATCAAGAAAGAAATCCGCCGCGCGACGATCGCGCGCGACTTTATCCCCTTCGTGTGCGGCGCCTCGAGGCGCAATCAGGGCATCCAGCCCCTCATCGACGCGATCGTCGACTATCTTCCCGCTCCCGACGAAGTTCCGCCCGCGATCGGCTTTCACACCAAGAAAGAGGAAGAAATCGGCGTTCCCTGCAAGGCTGACGGCGTGCCGCTCGGCCTCGTGTTCAAGATTCAGTACGACCGCGAGGCGGGTTCTCTTTGCTACGTGCGCATGTATTCCGGCAAGATAAAGACCGGCGACCAGATATTCAACGTCGGCAAGAAAAAGCGCGAACGCGTCAACCGCATCCTCCGCATGCACTCGAACAAGAGCGATCCGCTTGATTCCGTCGAGGCGGGCGACATTGCCGTCATCATCGGACTCAAGCTTGCGCAAACCGGCGACACCGTCGGCAGCGAAGGCATGCCGATCCTACTCGAAAAAATGCACTTCCCCGAGCCGGTAATTTCGGTATCGATCGAACCGAAGACCATGAGCGAGCGCGACAAGCTGAAAGAGACCCTCGAGATCCTCGCGCGCGAGGACCCGACCTTCACGAGCCGCGAGGACGCGGAGACCGGACAGCTCATCATTTCCGGCATGGGCGAGCTTCACCTCGACGTGCTCGTTACCCGCATGATAGACGACTTCAAGGTCGCCGCGCGCGTCGGTAACCCGCAGGTCACCTATCGCGAGTCGGTAACCCAGGTCGCCGAATATACCGAGAACTTCAGCCGGCAGCTCGGCGGCAAGGACAACACCGCGGGCGTCACGCTCCGTGTCGAGCAGCTTCCGCGCGGCTCGGGCAACCAGTACCGATGTGACGTCAAGAAAACGCAGGGCGTTCCCGAGGATATCTTCGACGCGATCGAGCTTGCGATCACGAGCGCCTTTGGCTCCGGTATCCAGTACGGATATCCGTGCGCCGACGTCGGCGTGACGCTTACCGCGATCGACTACAGCGAGCTTACCTCGACGCCGTTCGCCTTTACCTCGGCTGCGTCGATCGCCTTCGACGAGGCGTGCCGGAAGGCTTCTCCCGAGCTCCTCGAGCCGGTCATGAACGTGGACATCATCTGCCCGAAGGACTTCGTCGGCGAAGCGATGAGCCAGGTAACCCAGCGGGGCGGCCTCATCTCGAGTCTCGAGTCGAAGCCCGCCAACGAGGTTGTCCATGCGCAGGCACCGATGGCCAAAATGTTCGGTTTCTCGACCGCACTTCGCTCGGTAACTCAAGGTCGCGCGTCCTTTGCGATGACCTTCAGTCACTTCGAGGTGAAAAAGGGCGGACTCGGCAACGCCTATTGATCGTACCGGGAGCCAAGAGTTTTTATGGTAAGGCGTCTGTAGCGCCTCTGGAAAAAGCGAAAAACGCGGGATAACCCCCGCGTTTTTTGTTTTCTTCGCCCTTTTCCCTTTTTTTTCATTTTCCCCTTGACAATTGCAGTATCAGGCGCTAATAGTGTTATGTAATAGAGCTATTAAACTAGGCAATTAAACAGAGATATTAACCTGAGGGAATGGGAGCGATATGACAGCAGAACGAAACCAGGACATGGAAGCGAAGATTCTGGAAGCAGCGGACAATCTCTTTTCGGAGCGGGGTTTCGCGATGACTTCGACGACCGAGATCGCGAAGGAAGCCGGCTGCAATCAAGCCCTCGTCCATTATTACTTCCGGACGAAAGACCGGCTATTTGAAGCAATCTTCGAATTAAAACTCAAACTCTTCGTAAAAGCCTTTCTCAAGATTGGAAGCGAGGATCTTCCGTTCGAGGAGAAGCTCAAACGCAAGATCGAGGCGCATTTCGACATCCTTTCGGCGAACCAGCGCCTTCCGTTCCTCGTCTTCAATGAGCTTTTGACGAACCCCGAGCGCGTGAAAGGGATTCGAACCCGCATCATCCCGTTCGCTCTTGAGGCGTACGAGCAATTTGACCAGGAACTCAAGGCCGCGATCGCGAAAGGAGAGATCAGGCCGATCACTCCGCTCGACCTCATCCTGAACGTGATCTCGATAAACGTGAGCACCTTCATTGCCGCTCCCGTCATCCGCTCGGTCATGGGTCTTGATGACAAGGCCTTCGCCGAGCTCGTCACCCACCGGCGCGCGGAAACGGTCGAGACGATCCTGCGGAGTCTGAGGCCCTGACGGCCCTGAAGGCCCTGAAGGCCGGTTACGCGCGCGTGAGCGTGCGAGAGATTAAAAAAAGGAGTTTTCAGCATGCGCAAGAATTGTGTGACGGTCGCCCTAGCCCTTCTTTTCGCTCAGGCAGTTCTTTTCGCCGAGACTGCTGCTATCACCGAGCCGGACGCTATCACCACTGAAACCGCCGGAGCTTCTCCGGTGACGCTCGCGGCCTGCCGCGCGGCGGTACTCTCGCGAAACCCGCTCGCCCGGGAGCGCGCGGTCATAGACCGGACGCGCGATCTTTCGGTAGGACTCGCGACGCGCGAGCTTTTTCCGAAAGTGGGCCTTTCGGCAAAGGCGACGACGCAATCGGACGCGATGGATATCTCGATTCCGCCGATTGGCCTTTCCATCAGTCAGGATCCGGAGCAATACCAGGTTACCGCGGAGATCTCTCAAACGCTCTATGACGGCGGCGTTTCGTCCGCGAAAAAAAAGGGAGCGCGCGCGAGTGCGCTCGCAGACGGACGGAAGCTCGACGTGGATCTCGATTCCCTCGTCTCGCGTGTCGACTCACTTTTCTTCGGCGTCATTCTCGCAGACGCGCAGCTCTCCCAGAACGCGTTTTTCTCGGAAGATCTCGCCGTCAACCGCGCCCGCGTCAAGGCGATGGTTGATGCGGGGAACGCGAGCAAGTCGGATCTCTCATCCGTGGAGGTTGAGATTCTCAAGGCCCGCCAGTCGCGCACCGAGCTCGAAGCAACGCGAGCCGCGCTTGTCGGAAGCCTTTCGGTATTAATCGGTGACACTCTCCCAGACTCATCCTTCGAGATGCCTCCATGCCCTCGGGACCTTTCAGGCGGCACTGATGAGCGGGGCGAGTTCGCGCTTTTTGCGGCCCAGGAAAATCTTGCCGAGAGCGCGAAGGCTGCCTCCGTCGCGCAGGCGATGCCGCGTCTTTCTGCCTTCGCGCAAGTCGGTTACGGGGTACCGGCGCTCAATATGCTTTCGAGCGATCCGGCTTCCTTCTGGGTCATCGGCTTCCGCGCAAATTGGGCGCTTGATGCTTTTTATACGCTTCCGCTTAACCTTGAGAAAGCCGACCGGCAAGCCGAGCTCTCGCACCTCAGGCGAGACGCGTTTGCGCTGAGCGCTGCGCAGGACGCGCTCAAGGCAAGAGCGGACGTCGCAAAATATTCTCGTCTGATCGGTGACGACGACGAGATCATAACGCTTCGCGAAACGATCAGGCGATCGGCCGAGAGCAAATACGAGAACGGTACGATATCGGTGAGCGATCTTCTTCGCGAGATTACGGCCGAGCACCTCGCGCAACAAACAAAGCGCCTTCACGAGATACAGCTCCTTGCCGCCCAGTACTCGCTCGAGACCGCGCTTGGAAAGAGGGGAAAATGATGATGAAAGCAATTACCCGCAAGATTTTCGCACGTGTCCGCATCGGCGCTCTCGCCCTTGTATCCTTTGTGCTTGTCGCATGCTCCGCAAACGGCATGGCCGACGACGCTCAAGGAACGTTCGAAGCGACGGAAGTCACCGTCTCGTCCGAGGCGACGGGACGCATTCTCGCGTTTGGCGCCGACGAGGGCACTTCCCTGGCCGAAGGAGAAACGGTCGGGAACATCGATGACATGCAGCTCACCCTCAAGAAGCGGCAGCTCGTCGCGAGCCGGGGTAGCGTCGAAAGCCGGCGGCCGGACGTCGCGGTGCAGATAGCGGCGACCGAGCAGCAGATCGCGACCGCCCAAACCGAGCGAAGGCGCGTGATCAAGCTTCTTGACTCCGACGCCGCGAGCCAGAAGCAGCTTGACGACGTGAACGCGCAAATCGAAACGCTCACCAAGCAACTCGCGGCGCAGAAGTCAACGCTCGAAGCGAGTTCCCGCGGGATAACGGGAGAAAGCGCCGCGCTCGAGTGGCAAATCGCCGCGCTTGACGACCAGATCGCGCGATGCCGCGTCGAAAGTCCCATCGCGGGAACCGTGCTTGAAAAATACGCGGAGAAGGGAGAGCTCGCCGTTCCGGGGAAGGCTCTTTTCAAGGTCGCTGACCTCGGCCGCATGTACCTCCGCTCTTACGTGACGGCCTCGCAGCTTTCGGGGATAACGGTCGGAAAGGATGTCAGGGTATTTGCCGAGGCGGGCGACGGAAGCGCGCATGAATACACGGGGCGGATTACCTGGATATCGGGCAAGGCCGAGTTCACGCCCAAGACGATACAGACAAAAGACGAGCGGGCGAATCTCGTGTACGCGGTAAAAATCGCGGTCGAGAACGACGGCTTTCTCAGGATCGGAATGTACGGGAGCGCGCGTTTTGACCAGGCGGCGCGGGAAGGCTCCCGTGCCAAATGACGTCGTCGCCGTCGAGTCTCTTGCCCGCCGGTACGGAAAAGTCACGGCCCTCTCCGGCGTGTCGTTCTCCGCGAAAGCGGGGGAGATATTCGGCATCATCGGGCCCGATGGCGCGGGAAAGACGACCCTCTTTCGCATCATCGCGACCCTTCTTGTGCAGGACTCAGGGCATGCTTCGGTGTGCGGCTTCGATACGGGCAGCGAATATCGGAAGATCCGCCGTCTCGTCGGCTACATGCCCGGCCGTTTTTCACTTTACCAGGATTTGACCGTGCGCGAGAACCTCGAGTTTTTCGCGAGCGTGTTCGGCGCGAACGTCGAGGAGAACCGGTATCTCGTGGAGGATATTTATGCGCAGATAGAGCCCTTCGCCGACCGCAGGGCAGGCGCCCTTTCAGGCGGCATGAAGCAAAAGCTCGCGCTCTGCTGCGCGCTCATCCACCGGCCCGAGGCCTTGTTCCTTGACGAGCCGACGACGGGAGTCGATCCGGTTTCGCGAAAGGAATTCTGGGATATGCTCGCGCGATTGCGCGGTGCAGGTCTTTGTATCGTTGTCTCGACGCCGTACATGGACGAGGCGTCCCTGTGCGACCGCGTCGCCTTTATCAAGGACGGACGGTTTCTCGCGCTCGACACCCCCCAGTCGATCGGGGACTCCTTTTCGGGCGAGCTTTTTTCGGTGAGGGGCGAGAAGATGTTTCACCTTCTTTCCGCGCTCCGCTCGATCGAGGGCGTTCAATCGTGTTACGCCTTCGGCGACTCCCATCACGTCACGGCTTCCCGCGGCTCGTTTACTCCCGAAGCGATCGAGGCATCGCTTGCGGGAAGGGGATTTCCCGGCGCTCGCGTCGAGCGGATCGCGCCCGGCATGGAGGATTGTTTCATGAACATCACGGGAAGGGACGCGTCATGAGCGAAGTAATCAGGGCCGAAGGCCTTACGAAGCGGTTCGGAAAATTCACCGCGGTTGACCACATCAGCTTCTCGGTTGACGAAGGGGAAATATTCGGCTTTCTCGGCGCGAACGGCGCGGGGAAGACGACCGCGATGCGAATTCTTTCCGGCCTCAGCAAGCCCACCGAGGGGAACGCCCGCGTCGCGGGATACGACGTGCGCGCGGAAAGCGAGCTCATCAAAAAAAACATCGGCTACATGAGCCAGAAGTTCGCCCTCTACGACGATCTGACGGTGCGCGAAAATATCAGGCTCTATGCCGGCATTTATGGTGTAGAGCGCGCGAGTATCGCGGGGAAGACGGACGAGCTTCTCTCCCGGCTCGGGCTTTTAGACGAGGGCGGAATGAGGGTCTCGTCGCTTCCGCTCGGGTGGAAGCAGAAACTCGCGTTTTCGGTTTCGGTGTTTCACGGGCCGCGGATCGTCTTTCTCGACGAGCCGACCGGAGGGGTCGACCCGGCCGCCCGCCGCCAGTTTTGGGAACTCATCTACGAGGTCGCGGAACGCGGGATCACCGTATTCGTCACGACGCATTACATGGACGAAGCGGAATACTGCGACCGCGTGTCGATCATGGTTGACGGTCACATCGCGGCGCTCGACCGGCCGTCGGAACTTCGCGCAGCGTACGGAGAGGCGACGATGGACGGGGTGTTCCGCTCGATCGCACGGCACGCGACGCGGAAGGGAGAGTAGTCCCATGAAACAGTTTATCGCGTTCGTGAGAAAAGAGTTTTCGCATATCGCTCGCGACCGGTGGACCATGATCATCCTCCTCGCGCTTCCCTTCGTGATGATGGTGCTCTTCGGGTATGCCATCACGACCGAGGTTCGCAATATCGGCATGTACGTTTTCGATCCCGTCAGGGACGCGCGGAACGGCGCGATGATCGCGGAGCTTTCGCAGAGCGAGTATTTCGCCATGAAAGGATATATCGATTCTCCCTCTGAAATAGACGAGGTTTTCCGCGAAGGACGCGGCCAGCTCGTCGTGGTTTTTTCAGGTGACGCGGTCCAGTTCGTCGCCGACGGTTCCGACCCGAATACGGCCGTTACGGTTACGTCCTACGCGCAAAGCACTCTTTCGCGCTTCGGCGCGCCGCCTCCGCCTGCCCGGATCATCCCCGAGATAAAGCTTCTCTACAACCCGCAGATGAAAGGCGCGTACTCGACGGTGCCCGGCGTGATGGGAATGATTCTCATGCTTATCTGCGCGATGATGACGTCGATTTCGATCGCGCGCGAAAAGGAAATGGGAACGATGGAGGTATTGCTCGTATCTCCCGTGAAGCCGCTCACGATAATCCTTTCGAAGACAGTTCCCTATTTCGCGCTTTCTTGCGTGAACCTCGCGACGATACTCGCTTTTTCTTCTTTCGTGCTCGCCATCCCGATACGGGGAAGCCTCCTGCTGCTGATCGCGGTCTCGCTCCTTTTTATCGTCGTCTCGCTTGCGATCGGGCTCCTGATCTCCGCCATCGCTTCCTCCCAGCTCGTCGCCCTGCTCGCGTCCGGCATGGGTCTCATGATGCCGGTAATCCTCCTTTCGGGAATGATCTTTCCCATCGAGAACATGCCGGCGGTTCTTCGCTCGATATCGAACGTCATTCCCGCGCGGTGGTACATCACCGCAGTGCGGAAGATCATGATCATGGGCCTCGGCCCCGAGTCGGTCGTGCGGGAGGTCTCCGTGCTCGCCGCTATGGCCGCAATCCTGACCGCCGTAAGCCTCGGAAAATTCAAGACCAGACTGGAGTGAGCAATGCTTGTATACCTTCTTGAAAAAGAGTTCAAACAGTTTTTCCGGAATTCGTTCCTTCCCCGTTTTGTACTCATGTTTCCGGTCCTCACCATTCTCGTCTTTCCCCTTGCGGCGAATTTCGAGATCAAGAACATCGGTATCGCGATCGTCGACCATGACCGGAGCGAGTATTCCAGGCGTCTCGCGCAAAAGATTCTCTCATCGGGTTATTTTACCGCTTCGGGTGACGCCCGCTCGCAAGGCGCCACGCGCTCGTACGACGATGCGATCGCCCTCGTCGAGCGGGGAAAAGCGGACATCATTCTCGAGATACCGGGCGGTTTTTCCCGCGATCTCGTGCGCGACGGGCTTGCCCGCGTGATGATCAGCGCGAACACGGTGAACGGGACCCGGGGCGGGCTCGGAAGCTCGTATCTCTCGCTTATCATCGCGGACTTCAATGGAAGCCTCCTTCGCGAGGCGGGCAAGATCCCGTCCCGGGGAGTCACGCGCGGCGTCATTTCGGAATCAGGCTCCGCTTCACTCTCGTTCAGCCCGCTCTATCGATATAACCCGCTCATGAAATACACCGTGTACATGGTGCCCGCGATCATGGTAATGCTTCTCGCGATGGTCTCAGGGTTTCTTCCCGCGCTCAACATCGTCAGCGAAAAGGAAAAAGGCACGATCGAGCAGATGAACGTCACGCCCGTGCGCCGCGGTGCCTTCATTCTTGCGAAGCTCATTCCCTATTGGGCGGTCGGCTTCGTGTCGCTGACCATCGCGTTCGTCCTCGCCGCCGTCGCCTATTCCCTTGTTTCATCCGGAGGCTACGCGCTCGTGTATCTTTTTGCCTCGGTTTTTGTGCTCGCGATGTCCGGTTTCGGCCTCGTCATTTCCAACTATGCGAAAACGCTCCAGCAGGCCATGTTTATGATGTTCTTCTTTATAATTACCTTTGTCCTGATAAGCGGCCTCTATACCCCGCTGAACGGCATGCCAGCCTGGGCCCGCGCGCTCAGTTACGCAAGTCCGCTCCGGTATATGATCGAATCGCTCCGGATGATCTTTCTCAAGGGGAGCGGTTTCTGGGAGCTCAAGTGGCGTTTTCTCGCCCTTTTCTGCTTTGCGCTCGTCTTTAATGGCTGGGCGATTGTGAGTTACCGTAAACAGGAATAAATATGCGAAAAAATTTCATAAAAATGCATAAATATGCTTGACGAGGCTGAAAGCTCTCGTTAGTATAGGGATATACCAACAAAGACGTTAGCACCCCTTGCAGTTCATTACTGCGGATTTTCACGAGGTATCCAGTTTTTTGAGCGTGGCTCAACAGGATGACTTGCGGCGGATAATCCATTTTTATTTGAAGGGATTCATAGCGGCAATAGGCATGGGACTATTATAGACATGTTTGTTAATGGAGGTGTCCATGAAAAAGCTGGAAATTATCATCCGGCCGGAGAAGCTTGAGGTTGTGAAGAACATTCTCAATGACGCGGGAGCATCCGGCATGATGGTAACGAACATCATGGGTTTCGGTAACCAGAAAGGTGCGACGCACATTTATCGGGGTACCGAGTATACCGTCAATCTTCTACCCAAACTCAAGGTCGAGACAGTAGTGGCTGACGAAAAGGAAAAGAAGATCGTTGACGAGCTGTGCAAGCAGGTCGCGACGGGTACCCACGGTGACGGAAAGATCTTCGTGTCTGACGTCGAGAACGCTGTCCGAATCAGGACCGGCGAGAGCGGAAACGTGGCGCTGTAAACCGAAATAGAGCGGTTACACCTTCAAGGGGGATGGTGAGTGATCCGGTAATACGGGTCATTGGTCACCGTCCCTTTTTTTTTGTCCATTGACCGGAGGTAATCAGGATGAAACGATTTTTTCTTTATATGAAATACATCAGCATGGCCGCAATGGTCGCCGTGGGATGCAGTCTCTTCGCCCAGGCCGTCGGCGGGGCCGATCCAACGGGGGCGGGATATGCTGCCTCGGCGGTTTCCCCGGACGCGACCGTCCAATCGGTCGCGACGGCAGTCGCGTCGGCGACCTACGGCGTCAACTTCGTGTGGGTCATGATCACCGGCTTCATGGTGTTCTTCTTCCAGTGCGGTTTCGCGATGGTCGAGACCGGTCTGTGCCGGACGAAGAATGCCTCGCATACGATTACCATGAACTTCATGGTCTTCCTCGTAGGCTGCATCGGCTACTTTATCTGCGGCTTTGCCTTCCAGTACGGCGGGTATAGCGCATCAGGTCTTGCGCCGACGAGCCTCGGCACCGGCGTCGCGAACGCGCTTGACGGCACGATCTCGATTCCCGGTTTCGGTGGCATCATCGGAACGAAGGGCTTCTTCCTGACCTCGGGCGGCGTGTACGACGTCGGCATCTACGCGCTCTTCTTCTTCCAGATGGTGTTCATGGATACTACGGTAACCATCCCCACCGGATCGATGGCCGAACGCGTCAAGTACTCGGCGGTTATCATCTCGTCGTTCTTCGTCTCGATGTTCTACTATCCGCTGTTCGGCAACTGGATGTGGGGTGGCGGCTGGCTCGCACAGATGGGAAAGAACTTCGCACTCGGAAACGGTGGTGTCGACTTTGCGGGTTCCGCAGTCGTTCACGCGATGGGTGGTATGATGGCGCTCGCCGGAGCGATCGTCATCGGGCCGCGTATCGGCAAGTACAAGAAGGACGGCTCTGTCAACGCGTTCCCCGCCCACCATATTCCCATGGCGGTTATCGGAACGATCATCCTGTTCTTCTGCTGGTTCTCGTTCAACGCCGGTTCTACCCTGAACGGAACCGACTTCCGCCTTGCGGTCGTTGCGACCAACACGATGATCGCCGGTGCAATCGGTGGACTCGTTGCCCTGTTCTTCGTCTGGGCACGGTACGGTAAACCCGATCCGTCAATGACGATCAACGGCGCTCTCGCCGGCCTCGTTGCGATCACCGCACCGTGCGCCTTCGTTCCCGCCTGGGCTGCGTTTGTAATCGGCGCCATCGCCGGTGTTCTTGTGTGCCTCGCGGTTCCCTTTATCGACCGCGTACTCAAGATCGACGACCCCGTCGGTGCGATTTCGGTCCATTGCGTAAACGGCGTGTGGGGCGTTCTTGCGACCGGCCTGTTCGCCGACGGCTCTTACGGCGCGGGATGGGGGGGTGTCGCGACTCCGGTTACCGGACTCTTCTACGGAAACCCGTCGCAGTTCGTTGCCCAGCTCGTCGTAGTCGGCGTCCTCATCGTCTGGGGATTCGGCCTCTCGTTCGTGTGGTTCAAGTTCCTCGACAAGGTATGGGGACTTCGCGTTCCCGCCGCCGTAGAGCTTGACGGTCTCGATATCCCGGAGATGGGTTCTCTTGGATACGCGGACTTCGTAATCGAAAAAGGCGAACTCGACAGCATGAGCCCGTCGTACGCCGAGGTCAAGGAACTCAAGTACGTGAAGAACATCTTCGCGAAGAAGTAACGAGTTCAAAGCAACAGGAAGGTCCGGCTGAAGAGCCGGACCTTTTTTTTATCCTGCCGCTATCGATCGCTATTGACGGATTTCTGACGCGTTTCTCACCAAAGGAATCCGCTTCTCGCGTAGAGTTACACCATGATCACGATTGCATTGATTGTTTTCCTCGCGAAATCGCGCGTGCTCCGCGGGTATCAGTATGTTCTCCATTGCCTGGAATGTCGCCGGAAGTCACTTCATCTCGCGAAGCGCGACGGCGACCGAGTACGCATTGTCGCCGATCTTCTCGATGTGCCTGATAAGGTCAATGAACTGAAGCTCCGCCCGCACGTCCGAACCGGTCTTGATTCGTTTTCGCGCGAGCTTTTTGAGTCCTGACCGGCACGCGTCGACCCGGGTCTCGTACTCGACGGCAAGCGTGAGTTCCGCCTCGCCGAGCGGTTTCCCTATCTTCGAGGTGACGAACGAGAGGAACTCCTGGGCGAGTTCGGTGAAGGGATCGAGCTGACCGAGGAGCTCTTCGCTGAACTCTATCTTTTTTCGTGCGCTCTTTTCGAGCATGCACGCCATGGACTGGCAGCTCGAAGCGATCGCTTCGAAGTCCGTTATCATCCCCAGCTGTATTCCGATATTGTCGCGCGTTTTGTCGGCGATATCCTGCTGCGCGATCTCGAGGAGAAATCCCGATATTCCCTCGCGGAGACTCGCCGCGTAATTGCGGTGCCGCGCGAACCACTCCATCGTTTCGGCTTCCCATTCCCGCTTCGCGGCGATTTCCTCGTGGAACCGGGCGAGGAGTTCTTCGGCAACCCGCGCGAGTTCCGCGATGTCGGCGCGTGCCTTGGTGATGTTGAGTTCGGGCGTACCGAGGAGCGGTGTCGGGCGGTAGACGAGTCTCGTTCTCTCTTCCTCGCCGGGCTTGGGCCTGATGACGCGGGTAAGGATTGCGGCGTAGCGGGGAAGGAGCGGGAGGAATATGAGCGTGTTCACGACGTTGAAAAGCGTGTGGAACATGGCGATGTGCGCGCCCGCCGTCAAGGCCGAGTAGGCCCCGGGGGTGAGGAGATCGACGAGTGCGATGAATGGATGGAAGTACAGGAGCGTCAGGCAGGTGCCGACGACATTGATCATGATATGCGCCCAGGCAGCGCGCTTGCCGTCCGTGTTCGCGCCGAGGGACACGAGGAATGCGTCGAAGGTTGTTCCGACGTTTGAGCCGAGGACGAGGGCTGCCGCCATGTCGAAGGTGAGTATTCCCTTTGACGCGAGCCCGATGACGATGGCTATCGTCGCGCTCGAGGCGTTGATCAGCATGGTGAACACGAGACCGACGGCGACGCACACGAGTATTGCGATCCATCCCTTGTCGGAAAAATCCTGCAGAAAGAGGAGGGCATCTCCCGAGGGGTCGGGGATCGCCTTCGCGAGAAACTCGAGGCCGAGGAAGATGAGCGCGAAGCCCATGAGCCCTTCGCCGTAGCTGACGAACGCGTCCCCGCGCTTTTTCATGAGCGACATGAAGTAGCCGATGCCAAAGAGCGGGACGGCGATGAGGGCTATCGAGAATTTCTGCGCACCGACGGCTGCGATGATCCAGCCCGTCAAGGTCGTGCCGATGTGTGCGCCCAGCATCACGCCGATGGACTGTATGAGGGTCAGGAGACCCGCGTTGACGAAGGCGACGACCATGACCGAGGTGGCCGAGGATGACTGGACGAGCACGGTTACGATGATTCCGGTAAAGACCGCGAAGAAGCGGTTTCGGGTCATGAAATTGACCGTTCCCTGGAGGCGGTCTCCGGCGGCGCGCTGGATTCCGTCCGAGCTCAGCTGCATGCCATACATGAAAAGCCCGAGCGCGCCCAGAATCTTGAAACTGATGGTGATGATGTTCATGATCATCGGTTACCTGTCCTTCCGTGTCGTCTTTGGTTTGGTTCCCTTGATTCTACTGTATATTGTGCAATGTGGGGGAGAAAAAAAGAGCCTCATTGCTGACGTGTGATCCGGTTTCGCCCGGTCTACCCTCAGTTTGCTGGCCTCTATCGGTTGTTTTCTCTCTTGATATCCTATCAAAATAATAGTATATATATAATAACTCGGATACTGGAGGAATTATGCAGTTTGGTACCCGCCTCATCCATACCGGCCACGAGATTGACCGTGAAACCGGAGCCCTTGGCGTTCCGGTTTATCAAGTATCGACGTTCGACCAGGGCTCGCTTGACGAGCCGAGGGAATACGATTACGCGCGCTCGGGGAACCCGACCCGAAAGGCCCTTGAGGAAACCATCGCGGCCCTTGAAGGCGGCGCGAAAGGATACGCATTCGGGAGCGGAATGGCTGCCGTGTCGTCGGCAATCGGGATCTTTTCGGCGGGCGACCATATCATTGCCGCCGAGGACGTCTATGGCGGCTCATGGCGCATCCTGAATACCTTCTTCAAGCGATGGGGACTCGAGGTCACCGCAGTCGACGCATCCAAGCCTGACGATATACGTTCCGCGATTCGGGGCAATACCCGGGGCATCTTTCTCGAAACCCCCTCGAACCCGCTTCTCAAGGTTACCGACTTGCGCGCGGTCCTCGCCATCGCGTCCGAGGCCGGGCTCATCTCCATCGTAGACAATACCTTTATGACCCCGTACTTTCAGCGGCCGATCGAACTTGGCGCCGATATTGTCGTCCACTCGGCAACGAAATTTCTCGGCGGCCACAGCGACGTCCTTTCCGGCCTCGTCGTGACGAAAACCCAGGAACTCGGGAAACGCGTCTATGCGGTACAAAACGGCTTTGGCGCGGTGCCGGGTCCGTGGGATGCCTGGCTCGTGCTCCGGGGCATCAGGACACTCAAGGTTCGCCTCGAAGCCGAGCAGCAGAGCGCTCTGGCAGTTGCGCGTTTTTTGCGCGGGCATCGGAACGTCGAAGCGGTCTATTATCCCGGTCTGGATGGCCACCCCGGAAAGGCGATCCACGACGCGCAGGCTTCGGGCCCCGGGGCGGTGCTTTCTTTTCAGACAAAAACGACGGGACAGGCAACGCGCTTTCTTTCGGACGTGAACCTTGCCGCGGCTGCGGTGAGCCTCGGCGGTGTCGAGACGATTGCGTCCTATCCTGTGCGCATGAGCCATGCGTCGATGCCGAGCGAGGAACGTAAACGGCTCGGGATTACCGATACCCTCATCCGCCTTTCCATTGGCCTTGAGGACACCGAGGATTTGATTGCCGATTTTGACAAGGCGCTCGGGTAGGGGATGCTGTTTTTTGTCTTTTCTTCTTGACACTGATAAAGCCCATCGGTATAGTAAGAAAAGATTTCCGCATGGATATCCAACCGTTCAAGTCCCATTTTTTAGCCTAAGGAGTCTGCCATGAAAAAGAAACTTATCAGCGTTATTTTTGCCGTCCTGGCCGTTACCGCATTCGCAGCGGGTAAGGGAAAGGACAAGCCCGCGGTGTTGACTGTCGGTGCGACCCCGGTGCCCCATGCCCAGCTTTTGAACCTCATCGCGGACGATCTCGCCGCCGAAGGCATTACCCTCAAGGTTGTCGAGTTCACCGACTATGTTACCCCCAACGAAGCCGTCGAGTCCGGTCAGATCGACGCGAATTTTTTCCAGCACGTTCCCTATCAGGAAACCTTCAACAAGGACCGCGGCTTTCATCTGGTGAGCGTCGCCGGCATCCACGTCGAGCCGCTCGCGCTCTACTCAAAGAAGTATAAAAAAATCGCCGACCTTCCTTCCGGGGCTTCCATCGCGATCCCGAACGATCCGACGAACGAGGGACGCGCGCTCCTTCTCCTCCAGTCGGCGGGCCTCGTGACGCTCAGGAAAGAAGCAGGACTCACCGCGACTCCGGTCGACCTCGTTGCGAACAAGAAGGGTTTCAAGTTCAAGGAAATCGAAGCTGCCTCGCTCCCGCGCGTGCTCGTGGACGTTGACGCGGCGATCATCAACGGTAACTATGCGCTTCCCGCAGGGCTTGCCGCCGCGAAAGACGGCCTCCTTGTCGAAGGAAAGGATTCGCCGTACGTGAACATCGTGACCGTCAAGGCGGGTAACGAAAAAGATCCCCGCATCCAGGCGCTCGTCAAGGCGCTCAAGAGCAAGAAGGTCCGTGACTATATCCTCAAGACCTGGCCGAACGGCGACGTCGTGCCGGTATTCTGAAAAGGAGAAGAGCATGCAGGATGAGTGTACCTACGCCATTGAAACAACCCTCGTGCACGGGGTAACCCCATTCGATCCGGTGACCGGCGCGATCAGCGTGCCGATCTACCAGAGTTCAACCTTTCGGCATCCGGCTCTTTTCGAGTCGACGGGTTTTGACTACTCGCGCGGGCTTAACCCGACGCGGCTCGAGCTCGAGAATACCCTTGCGCGCCTTGAAAAGGGCGCGTACGGGCTCGCGTTTTCAAGTGGCATGGCGGCGATTTCCTGCCTTATCAAACTTTTTGCGCCGGGAGATCACGTTATCGTTTCGGAAGACCTGTATGGAGGCACCTATCGCCTCTTTGAGGGCTTTTACGCACGGTACGGGATCTCCTTTTCCTGGGTCGACACGAGCGATATTGACGCCGTTCGCCGTGCACTTAACTCCGCGACCCGCGCGATTTTTGTAGAAACCCCCTCCAACCCCATGATGAAGGTTTCCGACATCCGGGGTCTCAAAAGCCTTCTTGAAGGCGCCGGGGGTGACAAGGGCGTTCCGTGGCTCATTGTCGACAATACCTTCCTTTCCCCGTATTTCCAGAATCCTCTCACGCTTGGCGCGGACTTCGTTGTCCACAGCGGTACGAAATTCCTTGGCGGGCACAACGATACCCTTTCGGGCTTTATCGTCCATAACTCGGATGCGCTTGCCGAAACCCTCCGCATTGCCCAGATGAGCGAGGGCGCGGCCCTTGGACCCTTTGACGCCTGGCTCGTGCTGCGCGGCCTCAAAACCCTTGCGATACGGATGAAAACCCAGGCGGAAAATGCCCGCGTTATCGCCGAATGGCTTCGGTCGCATCCCAAGGTTGATCGGGTATTTTATACGGGCTTTCCCGATCATCCCCAGTATGCCCTTTCGGCGTCTCAAACCCGCGGCTTCGGCAGCATGATTTCCTTCTATTTAAAGGATGCCGCGGACGCGCCACGGGTCTTGAAGCAGGTCCGCCTTATCCTCTTTGCCGAAAGCCTTGGAGGCGTAGAAACCCTCATTACCTACCCCCACGAGCAAACGCACAAGGCTATCCCCGAGGCAATGCGGCTTCGCACCGGGGTTACTGACCGGCTGCTCAGGCTTTCGGTTGGCATCGAAAATCTTCAGGATTTACTCGAAGACCTTGACCGCGCGCTCGGGTGAGTGTATTTTTATTAAGACAACGAAATAACTAGGAGATATTATGCGCATTTCAACGCGAGGGCGATACTCACTCGAGGCGCTCCTGTATCTGGCCTTGCTGCCTGAAGGTTCTTTCGCGAGTACCCGCGCGATATCCGAAAATACCGGCATATCCGACGGGTATCTCGAACAGCTGTTCATCCCCTTGAAGAAGGCCGGGATCGTGCGTGGAATTCGCGGCGCGCAAGGGGGCTATCTTCCGGGGCGTCCTGTCGCCGAGATTACCGTGGGCGACATCCTTCGCGCGGTCGAGGGTTCGCTCGAGCCGGTCGCGTGCCTGACGAGCGGAACCTGTCCCGCCGAGGAGAAGTGCATTACCCGCCATACCTGGGCTCAGCTCTATCATGAAATCAGCGATTGCATCGATTCGATTTCCCTGGTCGATCTGGTCGAGTCCTACGAGAAGATAGACGAAGAGGGGTACGCAATATGAAGATATCGACCCGAGGGCGGTACGGGATCAGGCTCATGATCGACCTCGCCGAACATTCAAACGAGTCCCATGCCGCGCTTGCGAGTATCGCAGAACGGCAGAACATCTCCGCACGGTACCTTGAGCAGGTCGCCGTCATCCTCCGCCGCGCCGGCTACATCCGCTCGGTAAAGGGTGCCTCAGGCGGATATACCCTTGCGCGCGATCCGGCCGAAATTGTCATCGGCGACGCGCTCAGGATTCTCGAGGGTGACATGATCGTCGTGGATGATCTTCGCTCCGGCGAGACCGAAAACCGGATTCAGCGCAGCATACGCACAACGGTGTATAACCGGCTTAATGAGCGGGTTTCCGCCGTCGTTGACCGAATAACTCTCGCGTCGATGCTCGGTACCGTCGATCCCGAGGAATCCTATATGTACTTTATCTAGGTGTTTTTTCCCGGAAAAGATGATAAAACATACTAAAACACTGTAAATAATAAAAAAGTACTTGACACTTACCGTCGACCTTAATAATATAAAGACTATAAGACAACTAGGGTATGACAACACTCATGCGTGACATGAGAGAAACGCTTAAGGAAAAGAAACAGAAGGAGCGGAATATGGCCAAGGTAAACAAAATTACGGACTTGATCGGAAAGACACCTTTGTTACGGATCAATCGCCTGAACGACAGCGATGCCGAGGTGTATGTCAAGGTTGAAAGCTTCAATCCCTTCTCGAGCGTCAAGGACCGTCTCGGCCTTGCCCTGATCGAGGCCGCCGAGCGGGACGGAAAGCTCAAAAAGGACACGGTGATCATCGAGCCGACGAGCGGTAATACCGGTATCGCGCTCGCTGCCGTCGCCGCCGTCAAGGGCTACCGGGTTATCCTCACGATGCCCGAGACCTTCAGCATCGAACGCCGGAAACTCCTCAAGGCTTACGGCGCCGAACTCGTGCTTACCGAGGGCGCAAAGGGCATGAAGGGCGCGATCGCGAAGGCGGAAGAGCTTGCCGCGGCAAACCCCAACTCCTTTATTCCCCAGCAGTTCAATAACCCCGCCAATCCCGAGATTCATCGGAAGACCACCGGTCCCGAGATCTGGGAAGACAGCGAGGGAAAGGTAGATATTTTTGTCTCGAGCGCGGGAACCGGCGGAACCGTCACCGGCGCGGGCGAGTTTCTCAAGTCGAAGAACCCGAATATTAAGGTTGTCGTGGTAGAGCCCGCGGCGTCTCCCGTGCTTTCCGGCGGACAACCCGGCCCGCACAAGATCCAGGGCATCGGGCCCGGTTTCGTGCCCGGCGTTATCAATACCAAGGTAATCGACGAGATCTACCTTACCGACGACATCAAGGCGGGAACGATTGCGCGCCGCGCTGCGAAGGAAGAGGGTCTTCTGATCGGCATTTCCTCGGGCGCAGCGCTCGAGGCGGCGCTTACGATCGCCAAACGGCCCGAGAACAAGGGAAAGACGATCGTCGCGGTCCTGCCCGATACCGGCGAGCGGTATCTTTCGACCTGGCTCTGGGAAGAGTGACCCTGCTGATTCAAGAGATACAGCGGATTTAAAGGAGAGAAACATGGCGAAAAATCTTCATATTGAAACTTTGGCCGTTCACGGGGGGCAGACCCCCGACCCGACGACAAAGGCCCGCGGCGTGCCGGTGTGGCGAACGACCGCGTATAACTTCAATTCCGCCGAGCATGGCGCGAATCTTTTCGGGCTCAAGGAGCTCGGGTTTATCTACACCCGGCTCGGCGACCCGACGGGGCAGATCCTCGAGAACCGGCTCGCACTCCTCGAAGGCGGAGCCGCGGCGGTGGTGACTGCGTCGGGAACGGCGGCGATCCACTATACCGCGCTCACCCTTGCGCGCGCCGGCGACGAAATCGTTTCGGCCCGCAACCTCTATGGCGGCACATATACGATGTATACCGTGCTCCTCAAGGATCAGGGCATCAACGTAAAGCTCGTCGACGCGCTTGACCCGGAGAATTTCCGCAAGGCCATTACGCCGAAGACGCGGTACCTGTTCGTTGAAACGATCGGAAACCCCTCGCTCGACGTTGTCGACATTGCCGCCATCGCGAAGATCGCGCACGAGCATAACATTCCGCTCGTCGTCGACTCGACCTTTACTCCGCCGACTAACTACCGCCCGATAGAGGACGGCGCCGACATCGTCATCCACAGTTTGAGCAAATGGATCGGCGGTCATGGCGCGGGGATCGGGGGCATCGTCATCGATTCCGGAAAGTTTGACTGGAAGAAATCGAACGTGCCGCTCATGAAGGAACCGGATCCCGCGTATCACGGACTTCGCTGGGCCTTTGATCTCCCCGAGCCGCTTGCACCGGTCGCGTTTGCGTTCCGCTTCCGCACCGATCCCCTGCGAAATCTCGGCGCGTGCCTTTCGCCCGACAACTCCTGGATCTTCATTCAGGGTGCGGAAAGCCTGCACGTTCGCATGTCACGGCATAACGAGAACGCTCTCAAGGTCGCCGAGTGGCTCAAGGCGCAGCCGCAGGTCGCGTGGGTCCGGTATCCCGGTCTCAAGGACGATCCTTCGTACAAGACGGCTTCGAAGCAGTTCAAGAACGGTTTTGGCGGCATGGTCGTGTTCGGCATAAAGGCTGATGCGAAGGGAACCGGACGCGAGAAGGGTCAGAAGTTCATCGACTCTCTTGAGCTTTTCTCGAACCTCGCGAACGTTGGCGATGCGAAGAGCCTCGCGATCCATTCGGCGAGCACCACGCACTCGCAGCTTTCCGACAAGGAACAGCTCGATGGTGGCCTTCCCCCGGATCTCGTGCGACTTTCGATCGGTATTGAACACGTCGACGACATTATCGCCGACCTCGAGCAAGCGCTCGCGAAGGTGTGATCCTGACGTTAAAGGTGTGATCCTGACGTTAAAGGTGTGATCCTGACGTTCATCCGGTAAGCCTCTTTTTGAACGGGAATCCTGAAAGCCGGAGCTGAACCCGGTATTCCGGGTTGAGGGATTCCCGTTTTTTTTCTTTCTTTTTGTTTTTCTATACATACTAATACTATAGACTAACTAATTTTTTAGGAGAGATATATGCCATTGATACAACCTGTTGACCCGGCCGATACGAGAGCCGCCATTCAGGAGCAGGTTACCCGTCAGATTAACAGGCATGGCCGGATCACGAACATGAAGCTGACGCTGCTCCATTCCCTTCCGGCCTTTCACGCGCTCATGGAGTGGTATCCGCTCCGCGACGCGGTAGCCGCTTTCGCCGGGGAGAGGGCGGTGAACTGGTTTTGCCACGCAATCTCGAGCGAAAACGAGTGTCTGATTTGCTCGACTTTTTTCCGGAAGATTCTTATCGACGGCGGGCAGAATCCTGACGATCCGGTTCTCGGTGATACCGAACGTCTGCTTGTCGATTTTGCAAGGCACTGCGCCTCGGGCGCGAGGAAGGTGGACTCCAGCTTGAATGCACGGCTCAAGGCGGCGTTCACCGACGAGGAGATCGTGCTCCTCACGGCTTTTGCCGGCTTGATGATCGCGACGAATCTCGTGAACAACGCGCTTTCGGTTGATCTCGACGGATATCTTGAAAGCTACTCACGGAGGTAAGCGTAATGGGACAGTTTGACGGCAAGACCGTTTTTATAACCGGAGCGGCGAAAGGGCAGGGACGTGCGGTCGCGCTCGCTTTCGCCCGCGAGGGCGCGAACATTGTGGGATTCGATCTCGCGGAGAAAATAAGTTATCCGGCGTACAACGCAGGCTCGTCTGTGGACCTGGATCGCCTGAAAGCTGACATAGAGGCAGTCGGCGCCCGTGCGGTTACGTTCGCCGGTGACGTGCGCCGGGCTGAGGACCTCGAGCGCGCGGTGTCTCGCGGCGTCGAAGCATTCGGCACGATCGACGTGCTTTTCAACAACGCCGGGATTTGCGCCTACGGACTTGCGCACGAACTTGCCGAAGCGGAATGGGATGCGATGATCGACATCAACTTGAAGGGCTCCTGGCTCGCATCGAAGTATGTGATACCGCACTTTATCGCGCAAAAGAGCGGAGTGATCATCAATAACTCGTCGATAGCGGGTCTTCGCGGCATGAACAGGCTTTCGCATTACGCGGCGTCGAAGTGGGCTCTTGTCGGGCTCACGAAATCGCTCGCGATCGAGCTTGCGCTGCACAATGTGCGGGTGATCAGCATTCACCCGACCGGGGTGAATACGCCGATGAACGACGGCCTCGCGTTTCTTGAAGGGACGACGGCGCGCGAGATCGCGGAACGCTCGGCGGGAAATCTCCTGCCCGTTCCGTGGATCGAGCCTGAGGACGTCGCGCATGCTGTTCTCTTTCTTGCGAGCGAGAAATCGCGCTTTGTAACCGGCAGTCAATATGTACTCGACGCAGGGCTCCTTTCGCGGTAGTCCTGTGCGGAAATATCACTTTTATTTTGGAGGAACGAACATGAAGAAGTTTATTACGATCGCCCTTGCGGCGACCATCAGCGTCGCGCTGCTCGCGGGATGCTCGGCAAAGAAGGACGCAGCATCAGGCAAGGATGCCCAGATCGTCAAGGTCGGAACAATGGGAACCTACGAGCCGTTCACCTTTGTCGACGCGAAGAATAACCTGACCGGATACGACATCGAAGTCCTTCGCCTGGTCGAGAAGGCCGACCCCTCGATCAAGTTCGAGTTTGTCACCGGACCCTGGGATTCGCTTTTCCCCGGCCTCGACGCCGACAAGTTTCAGCTGCTCGCAAACCAGATCACGAGCAATTCCGACCGCGTGGCGAAGTACCTGCTCACCGACAACTCCTATGCCCTGTGCGTAAGCCAGCTCATCGTCAAGAAGGGACGCACTGACATCAAGGGACTCGCAGACCTGAAGGGAAAAAAGATCGGCACTACGGTCGGTGACTCGTTCACCCGCTTGCTCGAGGATTGGAACGCCGCGAACGGAAAGCTTCTCGATATAGTTTATTACGAAGAGGACATCACGACAGTCCTTCAGGATATCGTGAACGGCCGCATTGACGCGACGCTCAACGACCCGATCATGGCGGTCGCGAAGGCGAAGGCGCAGAATCTTGCGGTCGAGCCGGTGGGCGAGCGCGCAGCCGCTCAGCCGACGTTCTTTATCCTCAAGAAAGACGCGGCGGGCGAGGCACTCAAGGCGAAGATCGATGCTGCGCTCGTAAAGATCAAAGAGGATGGCTCGCTCAGCAAGCTTTCCATCAGCTGGTTCGGCGTGGACTACTCGAAATAACGGAGGCTCGATATGGATGGACGGGAATTGCTTGATTGGAGATACATGGTCTCCCTTGTGCCGCGCGTCGCGTGCGGCATTCCCGTTTCCCTTTCGATAGCCTGTGTCGCGTTCGCGTTCGGCATCATGATCGGTTTCGCCGTCGCGCTCGCGAATATTTACCGGGTCCCGGTCGCGCGGCAACTTGCCCGCGCGTACGTTTCATTCATGCGCGGGACTCCGCTTCTGGTTCAGATATTCCTTTCGTACTACGGAATACCGCTCGTGCTTCGGTATCTCGGCGCGCGCTACGGATGGAAAATCGACATCTCGTCGATCCACGCGATCGCGTTCATGTACGTGTCCTTTTCGCTGAACGTGGGCGCGTACCTTTCGGAGACAATACGCGCCGCGATCCTTTCAGTCGGGAAGGGTCAAATCGAAGCGGCCGAGTCGCTTGGCATGACGGGCGCACAAAGCATGAGGCGCATAATCGTCCCTCAGGCGGCGGTTGTCGTTCTTCCGGGTTTGGGGAATACCTTCATCGGACTCCTGAAGGATACTTCTCTTGCGTTCGCGGCGTCGGTACCCGAGATCATCGGGCAGGCAAAGATCGCCGCGGCGCGCTCGTCGAGGTTCTTCGAGGCGTATATCGTGGCAGCCCTGATGTACTGGGCGATCTGCATCGCCATCGAGCGGCTCCTCCGGTACGGCGAGCGGCGGCTGAGGAAGCATGAACGGGGAGGGGCGAAATGATCAGGATACGCGGCTTGCGCAAATCGTTTGGAACGGCGGAGGTGCTTAAGGGAATAGACCTCGATGTCGATAAGGGGAGCGTCATCGCGATACTGGGCCCGAGCGGTTCGGGAAAATCAACCCTCCTTCGCTCGATAAATCTCCTTGAGCGCCCCCAGGCGGGGACGCTCGAGATGGGCGGCGTCTTGATTGACTATGGTTCAGTGCACAAGCGGGACGCGCGGGAAATCAGGCGAAAGACCGCGATGGTTTTCCAGTCGTATAACCTTTTCACCCACATGACCGCGCTCGAGAACGTGATCGAGGGACCTCTTGTGGTGCAGCGCGCCCGGAAGGAAGACGCGATTTCTACGGCAAAGCGATATCTCGCGAAGGTAGGACTCGCTGACAAGGAAGATTTTTATCCCGCGCAGCTTTCAGGCGGCCAGCAGCAGCGCGTCGCCATTGCCCGCGCGCTCGCGATGAACCCGGACGTAATACTCTTCGACGAGCCCACGAGCGCGCTTGACCCGGAGCTCGTCCAGGAAGTTCTCTCGGTGATGAAGGATATTGCGCGCGAGGGGCAGACCATGATCGTGGTGACCCACGAGATGGGCTTTGCGCGGGAGGTCGCGACCGACGTTGCGTTCATGGACTCTGGAGTGATAGTCGAGACGGGACCATCAGGTGATTTTTTTCGGAACCCGCGCACCGTGCGCGCGCAGCAATTCTTCAGGCAGATCATACCGGATTATACTTACGCGATTTGATCCGGGTACGAAAGGAGTTACGGCATGGATTTCTGTTTTGACGCTCCGCCGAGGCGCGAGGGCTATAACTCGGTAAAATGGGATTACGCGCGGAAAGTCACGGGAATTCCGGATGTCCTTCCGCTCTGGATAGCCGATATGGATTTTCCTTCTCCCCGGGAAGTCGGCGAGGCTGTCGCCCTCCGCGCAGAGTATCCGATCTTTGGCTACGCAAAACGGAATGAGTCATACTACGAGGCGCTCATGGACTGGTACGTGACCCGTCACGGCTGGAGGGTCGAGCGTGAGTGGATCACGCACTCGAACGGGGTGACGAACGCGATCGCAACGGCTATCAGGGCGTTCACCGGTCGGGGCGACGGAGTCGTCATCCAGTCGCCGGTTTATCATCCGTTCCCGAAGATCATTGAACGCTCAGGGCGCCGCGTCGTGAACAATCCCCTGAAGTTCCGCGGTGGTCGGTATGTCCCGGACTTTGACGACTTGCGCAAGAAAATGGTCATCGATCGGCCCAAGGCGCTCCTTCTCTGCAATCCGCATAACCCCGTAGGACGGGTGTTCACCCGGGAGGAGCTCGAAACCCTTGGCAATATATGTCTCGAGTTCGGCGTGATCGTCATCTCCGACGAGATTCACGCCGACATCGTGTATCCAGGTCTTGCTCACATTCCCTTCTCCCAGGCCGCGCTCGACTTTGCGCGCATATCGGTAGTGTGCACTGCGCCGAGCAAAACCTTCAGCCTCGCAGGGCTCGCGACAGCGAACATCGTGATACCCGACAAAACCCTCAGGCTCTGGTTTGACCGTGAAAGCGAGGCCGTCGGCTCTCATTCGTTCAATATCTTCAGTGCTGAAGCCTGCGAAGCAGCGTATCGCCATGGTGGCCCGTGGCTTGACGCCGCACTCTCGTACATTGCAGCGAACCGTGATTATGCCATCGCGCGACTCGCGAAGGGCGTTCCTTCTGCGCGCGTTACCGTTCCCGAAGGAACGTACTTCCTTTGGGTCGATCTTTCAGCACTGGGACTTACTCCGCAATCCCTCGAGCGGTTTCTTGTTGAACGCGCGCGGCTCTACCTCAATCAGGGCTATGAGTTCGGTAAGGGCGGCGAGGGTTTTGTGCGCATCAATATCGCATGCGCGCGATCGACGCTTGAGGAGGCCCTTGAGCGACTCGAACATGCAGTAATCGACTTCGCGCGAAACGGTTTTGATCCCGGTCTGTAACGCCTGTCGTCGGAATCGTCCGTTCGGGACTTTTTCCCGAACGTTTTTTTTATCGTATTGAGAAATGGCAAAAGAAAAAACAATACCCTATACTTTACTTTATGAAAGTTCAGGGAATACTCGCACTCGCCGCCTCCGGCCTTTCATTCGCATCGGCGTTAGCGTCAGGCGTTTCAGGCGTCCAAAACAAATTTATCGCGGTACTCTTTGCCGCCTTATCAGGCGTGTTCGCGCTGGCTATTTTTATCTCGTTCGGAGCCCGATCGGGTAAAGGCGTATCCCCGAACGCAACAGATGCCCCAGACGCATCGCGTCTTGAAGTTCACGTGCCGTCTCTCATGTCGGGTCTCATCAAAACCATTTCTGAATGCCCCGAGGAAATCAGGAGGATAGTCGATTATCCGCTGATCAGCGACATTCTTTCCGCGCAGTCACCGACCGAGCTCGCCGACCGCGTCGCGTTCGCTCACGGCAGGCTCGTCAAGGCTGAAAATTCTCTCGCTTCCGTTCGGGACCACGCGATACTCGACTGCCTCATATATATACCGCTTGTTACCGCTGTAGCAAAGGCGGTTCCCGCAAAAACGGAGGAAGCGGCATTTGCGGTTCTCGATAAATTTAACGTCGTGCGGGAGGCCGCCGGAAGGGCTGCCGCTTCCGCGAGGTCAATACGGCTTGAGCTTGAAGACACCACGGGAGATCAGTCGGTCGCAAAAACCGCTGACGATTCGAGAAAGGCCGTATCCGAGGAACGCGAGTCTATTCACGAGCTCACGTTGTGCCTCAGGGAAAACCGTGAGCACCTTGACGCGATGAGCCGCGAGATTGAGGCCGGGCTCGAGCTTCTCGACGGGATTTCTGACATAACCGAACGGTCAAAACTCATCGCGTTCAATATGTCGATCGAAGCTGCAAGAATCGGCGAGAAAGGGCTCGGGTTTAAGGTCATCATCACCGAGCTTCACAAACTTAATGAAAGAACCGGGGATTTTTCGAAGAAGGTCGCAGGGCTTCTTTCGCGGTTCAGGGATTACAACACGATTCTCGTTGAAAACATGGAGGAAAAGGCTGGATCTGTAATACGGAAGGTTGAACGGGAGATGAATGCGGCAAGTCACGCAGTAGACTCGCTAATAGGTGCAAGTGACCGTTCGCAGGGATTGGCGAAAGAGATCGCGTTGATGAGCGAATCCATCAACCGCGATCTCGACGGCGTGCTTGAGTTCATGCAGTTTCAGGACATCACGCGGCAAATGATCGAGGGATCGCTCGCGATACTCGACGAGCTCAGGCGAAGCGTGGATGGATGCATTACCGAGTGTGGAATACCGATAAACGAAGTTGAAAAGATAGACCGTTTCAGTATGGTAAGAAATCGGCTCGCGGGTAACGCGAAGACAAAAGGCGAAAAGAACGCACTGATGGAGGTGAAAATATGAAATTCCTTTCGGTAGACGACTCATCAACGATGAGAAAAATAATCTCGCTGGCGCTTTCGGGCGCGGGTCACTCGGTGGTCGAGGCGGAGAATGGACGCGATGCGCTCGAAAAACTCAACGGAAACACCGTCGATTGCATCATTCTCGATATCAATATGCCCGAGATGAACGGAATCGAGTTTCTCAGGGAAAGAAAAAACCGCGCCGCTATCTCAGGGATTCCCGTCTTCGTACTGACGACCCAGGACGAGGAATCGCTCAAGAAAGAGGCACTCTCTCTTGGGGCGCGGGGATTTATCGTGAAGCCGTTTCAGAAGGAAGCCCTGATCGCGGCGATCAATAACGGACTTTGATCGCGCCTTTCAATAGCGATAGCGTACTGATGAAATACTCGCCTTGAGGGGTTCACCTTCCGCGTCGAGGGTAATCGATGAAACTTGCTGGCCCTGCGTTGACTCGCTGAAATAGAGATACCGGGGCAGCTCCAGCTGAATATCTGTTCCCGGCCCAAAGTACGCCGACAGAAAAGAGCCCGCGATGATATTCAGCATTTCAAGGAGCGGGTCTTCGGCAGTCTTTCGCTGTTCATCCTTGTCAAGGTCGCCAAAGAGCGTGTCGAGAATACGGTCGCGAAGCGCGGTCGTTATCGTGAGCTCGATTCTGCAGGAAAGCGGCGACAGGACATCGATTACCGCGCGTCGCTCGGTTTCCGAGGCCGGCGCAAGACCGGAAGTGTCTGGCTGTTTCGTTTTTTCAACGTCAATAAAGGCCATGTCGGCGAAAACCGAAGAGACAGAATCGGCGAGCACGCTGACCGCTCGCTCGGCGTTGAAGATTTCGCTCATGAATTCCCTCCAAGAACACCCAGGATTTTTTCGGGAGAGACCGGTTTTTTTATGATGCCGGATATGCCGAGTGCTTTCATTTCGTTTTCGATGGATCCGTCCGCGATGCTTGAGGTAATGACCACGGGGATGCGCGCTGTTTCGTCCTTGCTTTTCACAAGCCTGATGAATGTTTGACCGTCCATTTTCGGCATATTGATGTCCGAGAAAATCAGGTCGATTGCCTGATTGTCGCTGATGGCGGAAAGCGCGTCGAGTCCGTTCTCCGCGAATACGTACGAGTCGGCAGTAATGCCCGACATTTCGACGCATCTTTGTATGATCATTCGCGACGTTGGCGAGTCGTCAACGATCAGGATTGCGTTGTAGTGACTCATATCGCCTCCTATATTTCCCATTGCTTGTTTCCGGAGGTGATCAAGGTTTCTCCGTTTTGTACTTTGACGCAAACGGTTCTGCTGATTTCCCCTCCGGTATCCTCGGCGATCGCACCGAGGGAACTTTTCCAGAGGATTTTTTTTGCGGCCAGCAGATTTCGTTTCCCGATATCGAATATGCCCTTCGAGTCCATTACGGCCGCTCCTCCTGCAAGCTTTATGCGGACGTTCGCGCGGATCGCTCCCCTCTTTTTCATTTCCTCTATCATGAGTGGAATCCCCGAGTCCGCGAAGTAACCCGGCAGTACTTTGGCTTTTTCCGGATCTATCGACGACTCGGGGAGCGCTATGTGAATCATCCCCGTTATCCCGAGTTTAATGTCGGTGATGATTACCGCGAGGCATGATCCGAGGGCGTAGGTTTTTATCTGGTCTTCCGGATCAGAGGCGACAATCCATTCGCCGATGCCGACAGTATGTACGGTCATCAAACGTTCCTTACCCTGTATCTCGGTGTTGCGGCTGCCATAAGAACATGAGCGGCCTTGTCCAGAGGTACCTTCCGCTCTGCGGCTCCGTTGTCCCATGCTTCCTTGGGCATTCCATACACTACCGAGCTTTCTTCGTCCTGCGCAAAGCACCGGGCTCCGGCCATGCGCATTGCGAGCAATCCGTCGGCGCCGTCGCGGCCCATTCCAGTAAGGATGAGACCCACAGCTCTTGTGTCAGCAGATTCGGCGACTGAATGGAGGAGGACGTCGACGGACGGGCAATGCCCGGAGACCTTTTCTCCCTCACGGCAACGGACAAACCAGCCCGTTTGATCTTCGTGGACGGTCATCTGGAGGCCGCCGGGCGCGACGAGTACGAGTCCTTGATGAATACGGTCTCCGTCTGCGGCTTCCCTGACCTCCATGTTTGACGCGTGGTCAAGGGATTGTGCGAACATTCGGGTAAAAACCGGAGGCATGTGCTGAACGATGACGATGCCCGGCGTTTCAGCGGGAAATCGCGGCACAATCAGATCGAGTGCATTGGTTCCTCCGGTTGAAGCGCCGATCGCGATTACCCTTCGGTTGTCTCTCGTTTGCTCGGCGTTTGTGTCGGCCATGTGGCGCTTCTTGCCGGTATCAGGTGCCCTGGTCGCGCGATGCAGCTGCATCTTTCGCATGTCGGCAGATGACGCTTCCTTTATGGCTTCGCCAAGGTCGGCGATCATTGATTCAATGTTTCCCTTGTCCCGATTTCCCGGTTTTGCGACAACGTCAACCGCGCCCGCTTCAAGCGCCTCGAGCGCCATTCGCGATCCTTCCAGTGTAATCGCGGAGACAACGACGACCGGGATCGGATACTGGGGAATAAGGCGCCTGAGAAAATCAATCCCGTTCATGCCCGGCATTTCGATGTCGAGCGTTACCACGTCGGGGGAAAGGAGCACAATCCTGTCGCGGGCGGAATACGCGTCCGATGCCTTTCCCACAATTTCAATATCGGGGTTTTGCGATAGCCCGCGCTCGAGCATGTCGCGTGCGATTGCGGAGTCGTCGACGATCAGTACCCGTATGCGATTTCCGGGTGACTTCATGCATGAGTCCTCACGAGTCGCTTTATGTCATCGCCGTCGGTGAGGACGAGCGCATCGCCGTCAATGGAGTATTGAATGATGATGCCGGCGACTGAATTCGGAAGTTCCCGTACCGCAACCGGCGCTCCGTCAATGTTCGTGATTTGATAGCCTTGCACCGGCCGTACGATGAGCACGTCCGGTTTAATCTCCCAGGTAAGAACCGCGCTCATGCGGTATTCGTAGTCGAGCTCTTTGTCGTCACCGGCGAGGCTCCCATGGAGCAGTACGCGCTTGATGCAGAGATTCCCGGTAAACTCGTACGTCGCTTCATAGGTCAAGGGACTGTGTGGCCTGTCGTGAAAGGTCGCGAGGGCGTAGGATTCCGCATAGGGAACCCCTGCGACGGTATGGTCTTCGACCTTCCAAAGCCCTGCAAGATGGCGGGCCTTGGGCGTCGTCAGTGATGATGAATACGCGTAATCTCCCGGCGGCGTCTCGTTCTTTTCGATCGCGCGCGAGATGTTTCCGGTCATTTCCTCGAGTTTGTTTTTGTTTTTTTCATTCATAGTGTTTCCAAAAATCCTTTATCGATTACTCGCGCATAGTCTCGCGCGGCGTAGCTTGAAGGACCGCATTCCCAGATGGTTCGCGATTTTTCGATCGATCGGGTTACGTATTCCGATTTGCATATTTCGAAAATGGGAATGTGAAATGACGAGAAAAGCTGGCGGTAGGTATTTACGCGATTGAGCCTGTTCTCGGCCTTGGTAAAGATGAGCGAATGAACCTTGATGTCCCGCTTGCTGTCGTCTGCGCAAAAAGTCACTTCTTCGAGAATTGATTCAAGCCCGGAGACGGAGAAAAGCTGGAACTCGAGCGGAATGATCACCGCATCGCTCGCGCGAATGAGCAGCCTTTCAAGCGGGCTGTTCGAAGGGGATGAATCGATCAGAATCCAGTCATAAGAATTACGGAGCGAATCGATAAAGAGCGTGAAGGGATCAAACGCCCGCGATATTTCCGTGTCGTGGATTTCGAGCCTGAGATTGCGGTTTTTTGCCGGAAGGATGTCGAGGTGCCGTCTGACGCCGCGATTCACGTATTCATCCGCCTTGATCTTCTCGTCACGCGACATGGACTCGAGCATGGAGGCGAAATCCTTTTTTTCCTTTCCGCCGAAAAACAGCGTGAGGTTTCCCTGGGGGTCGCCGTCGATCACGAGGACGCGCTCTCCCCGTCTCGCGAGGCCGGAGGCAATCTGGATGACCGACGAAGTTTTTCCGACCCCACCTTTTCGGTTGGCGACTGTGACGACGCGCATTCCGGTTTGCTTGAGGCTTTGCGACATCTTATGCGACTCCTTTTCTGTATACTGCAGGTTTTACATATTCAAAGGGGCATGATTCCCGGTTGAGGGATTCAGAATGCCCGATAAAAAGGTAGCCACCGGGCTTGATATAGCGAAAAAGCGCGTTGACCACTTTTTCGCGCGATTCCTGGTTAAAATAGATCATTACGTTTCTGCAGAAGACCGCGTTAAAAAGGCCTTTCATGGGGTAGTTTTCCGCCATGAGATTGAGCCGTTTGAACATGACCATGGACCGAATGTCGTCATTGATTGCCCAGGTTTCGCCATCCTTTTTTATGAAGTACGAACTGCGATAGGAAGCGGGAAGTTCCCGGAGTTTCGCTTCGGCGTATTCGCCGTTTCGAGCTTCTTTGAGGGCGGCGAGGGATATGTCGGTTGCGAGGAGCCCGGCGTCAATCAGCGAAAGACGCGCGCCATAGCGCTCGCGAAGAAGCATGCTTATCGAGTAAACCTCTTCGCCGGTCGCGCAACCGGCGCTCCAGATTCTCAAGGGGAACCCGGTTCCTTGACTTCCGGCAGCCTCTAGTTCGGGCAGGACGGTCGTCGAGAGAAAATCGAAATGATCGCGTTCGCGGAAAAAGAATGAGTGGTTTGTGGTTATCCGGTTGATGAGCTCGGTGAGTTCTTCTCCCGTTCTGTCGGTTGAAAGGTAATCGATGTAATCGGTAAAGGTCGGAAGCTCGAGTTCGCGCAGGCGCTTTGAAAGTCGTCCTGCGACGAGTACGCGTTTTTGCTCGCCGAGGAAAATCCCGAATCGGTCGAAGAGCAAGGTCGAGAAGTATTTGAATTCGCGATCGCTGAGCGGGACGAGATCCTCGTACATGCTTTGCCTCAAACCATAGCCGTCGCGGCGACTTGCGCCTGCGCGCCCGATTCGGCACTGACCGGCGTAAGGTTGTCGTCGCGCACGATTTTCTCGACGTCGAGAAGTATTTTAATCGCGTCTCCAACTTTCCCCATCCCGGAGATGTACTGATCGCGACCCGAGACCGTCTTGAATCGCGGCGGCGGCTCGATGTTCTTTTCGGGAATTTCCATGACCTCTTCGACCGTGTCGACGAGGCATCCCACGAGGATTCTGTCGACCTCGGTGACGATAATGCAGGTTCTGCTGTCGTAGTCGCGCTCTTCCATGTCGAACCGGAGCCTGAGATCGACGATCGGAATAACCCGGCCACGGAGATTGATCACGCCTTTCACGTATGAAGGCATGTCGGGAACCTCCGAGATGTTCTGGAGTTCGATGATTTCGATTACGGAGCGGATGCCTATGCCATAGGACTCTTTTCCGATCTTGAAAAAAAGATACTTGTTTGCCTGTGTATCCTCGTTCTCCTCGTCGTCGAGGAGGTCGTCATGCATGTCGCCTCTTCTTACGTCTGCCATGGCTTGTATCCTCCCTGTATCCTAGAATTTTCCGAAATTGCTGTCGTCGAGCGAGATTACGTCCGCGGGGTTAAGCGTAGCAGATTTGAACCGCGGGGGAACCTGTGCCGCGGTTTTTTTCACGGCGCCCGGCATGGCGGTTGCGAGTGGCTTCCGCTGTCCGCGTGCAATAAGCTCTTCTCGCCTGCTTCCCGCGGGTTCTGCTCCCGTATGCTTCAGATCGCTTTCTTTCAGTCTGAAACGCGCGAGCATGGCTTTGACTTGCTGGGCTTGCGAGGAAAGTTCCTCGGACGCAGACGCGCTTTCCTCGGCGCTTGCGGTATTGCTTTGCGTAACCTGGTCTATCTGGTTGAGGCCGAGCGATATTTGCTCGAGTCCCTGAGTTTGTTCGCGACCTGCCGTTGCGACCTCTTCTGCAAGGATGGAAACTTGCGAGGAACCGCCGACGATTTCGTCAAGCTGGCTTGCGGAACCCTCGACAAGGGCGTTGCCCCGCTGGATGTTGCCGATAACTTCTTCTACCATGCGGGTAGTTTCCTTGACCGAGTTCGCGCTCCGTACAGCGAGGTTCCTGACTTCTTCGGCGACAACCGCGAACCCCTTTCCGTATTTTCCCGCACGTGCGGCTTCTACGTTCGCATTGAGTGCGAGGAGGTTTATCTGGAACGAGATATCGTCGATTGTCTTGACGACCTTGTTGATTTCCTCTGCGCTCTTGTTGATGTCGGTCATCGCGGAAACAAGTTCCTTCATCTGGTTGTTTCCCTTTTCGGCGTTCTCCTGCGCTTCCTTGGCAAGACTGTTCATCTTGAGGGCGTTGTCGGTATTCTGCTTCGTTTGGCTCGATATCTCGGTTGTCGATGAGGTGATTTCCTCAAGCGATGAGGCCTGTTCGGTCGCGCCTTGCGAAAGCGACTGACTCGCCTGGGAAACCTGGACGGAACCTTCCGCGACCTGGTCTACTGCGTTGTTGATCTGGCCGAGCGTGTCGCTGATCGCATCGAGAGATTCGTTCAAGGATGTCTTGAGGATGTCAAAGTCACCCCGATAATCGCCTGCCATGCGCATTGTCATGTCGCCTTCGGCGAGATGCTTGAGAATTTCGATCATCTCGTTGATCGGCGTAATGACGAGGTCCAGCGTTGTATTGACTCCCTCGACGATCTTCCGGTAATCGCCTTGATGACGCGTGGCGTCGGACCTTGTTTGAAGGGCACCCGCGATGGCCGCGTCGGAGAGCATCATCGCGTCTCCTACGAGCGCGTTGATGCTGTCGATGGCGATATTCAGGTTGTCCTTGATCTTGTTGAAGTCTCCGTTGTAAGTATCCACGATTTTTTGGGGAAGGTCGCCTTTTGAGATGCGATCGATGTAGTTTGCCGCAACCGTAAGCGGCCCCACGACGGCGTCGAGCGTCGCGTTTATTCCGATGATGACTTTCTGGTAGTCGCCTTTATGCTTTTCGGGATCGGCGCGAACCGACAGGTGTCCGTCAATGGCCGCCTGCACGAGCGCGTTCGTATCCCCGACGAGGGCTGCGACGTTTTCCTCGACACCGTTGAGCGAATTCGCGACCTGCTGAAATTCATCGGTCGTCTTGATTTCAAAGCGCTCTGAAAGATCCCCATGCGCAATCTTGTTAAGGATGTTGACTGTTTTCTTGAGGCGGCCGGAGATCATGAGTCCCTGAAGGATACCGAAGGCGAGCGCCACGATAAATGAGAGAATCGTAATCACCAGTACGACAATCCTTCCGGTCATGACGGTCTTGATCGTTTCGTTCGGTAGGTCTACCCCGTAATATTGTTGGTCATACGTCGAAAGGTCTTCGAATGAGGTGAGAAGATTGTCCATCGCGAGTCGCTCGGGTCCTGCGATTTTTACGTACATCTTCTGGTATATGGCCCCGCGATCTTCCGCCTTTGCGTTAGTCGCTTCCTTGGCAAGCGCCATAACCGAATTATTGTACGCTGCCGCAATCTCTATGTTCTTGATGACTTTGTCATACAGTTCCTTTTCACGGGGAACCATCGGAAAGGCCTCGAATTTCTTGCGGCTATCTCCGTATATTTCCCGCGCTTTTTCAACATTTTCCATTTGACGGGTCAGGAATTCATCGTCGCTTGCGGAAAGAGGATTCGTAAGCGAGCGAATCGCGGTTTTGATGTTTCGGAACTGCTTGTCGATCTTGTTGATATAATCCAGCTTTGGTATCGTTTCCGTCGAGAGCAAATTGATGCTTTCCCTTGTTCTGGAAAGCTGGTTAAGCCCGACGGTCCCGACGATCGCGCAAAGGGACGCAACGGCGATGAAGCTGAGCAGCAACTTTGCAAGAATTTTCATATAACCCTCCTGGTACGGTCCGTACCGTATGTGCCGAAATAGTATCTACGCAAGCTTTAGCGATAGAAGTTTTCCCGTGTCTATGATAAAGCTCACGCCGCCATCTCCGAGAATGCTGCATCCGGAAATACCGTCAACCTTTCCCAGGTATTCGGAAAGCGATTTGACGACTATTTGCTGGTTGCCGATTACCTCGTCTATGAGGAGACAGGCTTTTTTTCCGTTGTTGTGCACTGCAATAACGATTCCCTCCGTCGGGTCGATAATCGCGTCATCTATGTTGAAAATATTTCCGAGTTTGATGAGCGGCAGGAATTCGCGGCGAATGTTGACCGTCGCTTCGCTTTTCTCCGCCTGGGTAATCTGGTCGGGCGTTATCTTGAGGAACTCGATAATATCGTTGAGTGGCAGTGAGTATTTGTTTTTTCCGACCCTGACCGTGATTCCGTCGATAATCGCCATTGTAAGCGGTATGCGAAGGATGAACTCGGTTCCTTGGGTATACACGGTTTTGATGTCGATCCTTCCCCGGATTCGCTCGAGGTTTTTTTTCACGACGTCAAGACCGACTCCACGGCCTGATACATCGGATATTATTTCCGCCGTCGAGAAGCCGGGTTCGAAGATAAACGAATATGCGTCTTTATCGGAAACGAGCGCAGGGTCGCCGGTAATCAGGCCTTTACTGATCGCTTTCTCGAGAATCCTCTCGCGATTAAGGCCGCCGCCGTCATCACGGACGCTTATGCATATCTCTGATCCCTCGTAGCGTGCGCTGAGCCACACGCTTCCGGTTTCGGGCTTTCCGGAAGCCTTCCGTTTTTCTTTCGGCTCGATTCCATGGTCAATCGCGTTTCTCAAAATATGGACGAGGGGATCGGATATTTGCTCGATGACGTTCTTGTCCATTTCCGTATCCTGTCCTGACACAATAAAGTTGACGGGCCTGTCCATCTTGCGGGAAAGGTCGCGAACGAGGCGGGTCATTTTCTGAAAGAGTCCGTCGAGGGGAATCATTCTGATCATCATCGTCGTTTCCTGAATTTCCCGGCTGATCTTGTTCAGGCTTGCGAATGCCTTCGAGAAATTGTCGAGCTTGAGTCCCTTGAGGTCGGAGTTGTTCATGACCATTGATTCGGCAGTGATAAGCTCGCCGACGAGCTCGAAGAGTTTGTCGAGCTTTGCCGTGTCGACGCGAATTTCCTTTCGGACGAGATCGCGCTGTTCCTCTCCCGTCGATTGGCTCTGGTTTTTCTGTATCTTGAGCGCTTCCTCGATATGCTCCTGCGAAACGACTCCTTTTTGCAAGAGGATTTCGCCGATTGGTCGATCCTGTTCGCTCAGGGCATCACGAATCGTTTCATTCGCCACCGCTCCCATGTCAACGAGAATTTCACCGAGTGGCTTGTAGGGTGCGGTTTCAGTGCCGTCAGTCGTTACTTTGTCCTTTTCGCCGATGCTTTCACTTTCACCGATTATACCGCTTGTTTGAGCATCGCTCGTCGCGGATGTCGAGTTTTTTGCGTCTCCGTTCGGTTCAGTCCGTTCGTGAATGATTACCGTACCGAGACTCGCGCGTACGCGGTCGATAAAATGAATGACCGAGTTTACGAATGCTTCTCCGCAGGGAGTTTTTTTCTTTCGTTCATCATCGAGAACGCTTTCAAAACCCATGCAAAGGGATTCAAGAAATGCGTATCCGAAAAATCCGGAGTTTCCCTTTATTGTGTGAATGGCCCTGAACATGTCGTGAACCTGATCGGTCGGGGCTTCGCGCGGATTGACAGAGAGTGCGATTTTTTCGGTGCGGTCCAAAAGGTCCGCGCACTCGCCGATAAAGCGCTGTACCATGTCGCTCGTGACGAGATCGGTCAGGAAAATTTCATTCGGAAGTGTCTCTTGTTTCGATTTGGGAATTGTTCCCGTGTCGACTGCGGGAGTATTTACCTTGTCCGAGCGAAGAGATGCGATCATCGCGGATATTTTCGCCGTTTGCTCGCGAGCAGGCTTTTCGCCAGTTTCATCCGAATACTCGCGCTCGGTAATGCCGATGAGATTACGCAATACATCGATGGTTGCGTAGACAACGTCGAGTGCGTCTTGCGTTACGGTAATTTTTTCCTTGAGGAATACATCAAGCAGTGTTTCCGCTTCATGCGTGAGCATTTTAATATTATCGAGACCGAGATACCCTGCGGATCCTTTAACTGAATGAAAAAGCCTGAAGACAGAGTTAAGCGGGGCGGTGTTGTCGCCTTCGCCGAGCTTCGAGAGTTGCACTTCAGAATCGTCAAGGCGTTCATAGCCTTCCGCGATAAATGAAAGAAGTATTTCTTTGGTCTCGTCATCTATGTTCTTTGGCATGGTTACTTTCGAAACTCCTGAATACAATAAAGTTTAGTAGTCCCGAAAAATAAAACAATAGCCTATGATCCGTTTATCGGGAATTCAATAACAAATCGCGTGCCCTCGCACGGTTCTTGCGCAAATCTTCCGCTTATCTGCTCGGTGAGACCGAGAACGAGTTTGAGTCCAAAGCTTTCCGGGGTTCGTGTCGTGTCGATCGGCGGCATTCCGATTCCGTCATCTTCAATCGCTATGATCATTCTGTTTTTATTCCGGAAGGCGTCTATTGAAATTCTTCCGCATTCCCTTCCCTTGAACGCATATTTCATCGCATTGAATACGAGCTCGTTTACAATCATGCCGATGCATGACAGTTTGTGAACGTCGATGACAACGTCTTCGATATCGACATCAAGATCGATCCGGTAGCGGTCGGGAAAAATACCCGTAATGTCATCGATCAGGGCAACGAGATATTCCCGAATAGAAAGGGAAGAAAGGTTTTCGGAGCGATACAGTCGATCGTACAGTATTCCCATGCTCTTGATTCTTCCGACGGCGTTTTTGAGTATCGTTGACGTAACCGAGTCGCCAAGTTGATCAATGTGCATTGTAAGGATGTTGACGATCATGTTCATGTTGTTCTTGATCCGATGATGAACTTCATAGAGGAGTATGTCTTTTTCGGCGAGAAGGGTGCTGATTCTTTTCTCGTTTAACTCAAGTGAGTTAATCCTGGCCAAACGATCGATCTCCAGCTCGATCATTTTTCTGCCGACTTCGACGCGTGCGCGAAGTTCGCCGGGATCATACGGTTTTGAAAGATAATCGTTGGCGCCTGCTTCCAGGCCGCGAACAATGTCGCCTTTTTCGCCCTTGATCGTGAGCATGATAATGTACGGTGGAATATCATTTTTGAGCGTTCTTACCTTCCGGCAAAGCTCCTCTCCATCGATTCCGGGCATCAGCCAATCGAGAATTACTATGTTCGGGGCGCCGGGAGAAGTAAGCGCGTCCCATGCGTCATTCCCGTTCGAAAAAAGCATGGGCTCGTGTCCGTTTTTTTCGAGAATAGCCGCGAGGATTTTTCTTGACGCGATATCGTCGTCCGCAATCAATATTTTCATGAATACGCTCCGAATTTTTCGCATGCTTCGTTATATGATTCAATCAATACCGGCAAGAGAGACGCGCATTTTCCGAGATTTTGCGCGTTTGCCGCGGCTTCCATCTCGGCGGCCCGATTGTACAGAATGCTGCAGCTGAGGTTTGCGGCAGCGCCGCGGATGCGATGTGCCTGTGTTTCGATCGTTTTGCCGTTATGCTCGGCGATTGCGTGCTTGAGTTTTTCAAGCTGACCCGGCATGTCCTCGGTAAACGTCGTGATCACGAGTTTTGCGAGGATGCGGTCATTCATCGTGCGAATCTCGAATGCTTCCTGGTCAAAGACCGCGCTCGTTTCGTCATTGGTGGTTTTCGTCTGCACCGCCTTGACGGAATCATCTTCTGGGGCATCGGCAACCGTGGGGAGAAATCGCGCGATGACCCGGTAGAGATCCGCGATTTTTACCGGTTTCATGAGGTAATCGTCCATTCCCGCCGCGATGCATCGCTCTCTGTCTCCCTGAAGCGCGTGGGCCGTCATTGCGACGATCGGCACCCGGTTGGGGCAGGTGTACTGGAGCGCGCGGATTCGCCTCGTTGCCTCGTATCCGTCCATCTCGGGCATCTGACAGTCCATTATCACGAAGTCGTAGGGTATGGCCGAATGTTTGACTGCGACTACTGCGTCGCTACCGTTAACGACGCAGTCAACGGAAAGGCCGAGTTTCTCGAGGTACTTTACCGCGATGAGCTGGTTTGTCAGATTGTCTTCGGCAAGCAGGACCCGAAACCGGTTCGCAAACGGTTTGAAGTGAAAACTTTCAAGCTCTTTACCTTTATGTTTTACCGTTTCCTTGCCTGCCGTGGAGGCTTCTTGCAATTTGCCGAAGCGGACGGTAAACCAAAAAGTTGATCCCTTGCCGACATCGCTTTCAACTCCGATTTTTCCGCCCATGAGTTCGGCGAGCTGCCTTGATATCGCCAATCCCAAACCCGTGCCGCCGTATTTGCGCGTGGTCGTGTTGTCGAGCTGCATGAACGGCGTAAAGAGGTCTCCCTGTTTTTCACGGGGAATCCCGATGCCGGTATCAATGACGGAAAAGAGAAGGAGCGAAGAGTCTTCCGCATCCTCCGCAAGTTCGCACCGGATGACGATCTCGCCATGCTCGGTGAATTTGATTGCGTTACCCGTGAGGTTTACGAGCACTTGCCGGAGCCTTCCAGGATCTCCGACGACGCGCTGAGGAATTCTTCCCGTCTGCTCGAGTCTGATCGTCAGATGCTTTTCCTGTGCCTGCACGTCCATCATTGCGACTGCTTCGGACAGGATTTCGACAAGATCGAAATCGACCAATTCGAGCTCGAGCTTTTTCGCCTCGATTTTCGAGAGATCGAGCACGTCATTTATCAGCACGAGCAGGGTGTTGCCGCTCGTTTTCAAGAGCGATGCGTATTGGCGCTGTTCATCGTTGAGGTTGGTGTCAAGGAGCAGGTCAGCCATTCCGATGATGCCGTTCATCGGCGTGCGAATCTCGTGGCTGATCGTTGCGAGAAATGCGCTTTTTGCGACATTCGCGGTCTCTGCCTGTATCATCAGTTCGTTCGCGTGGATTCCGGCTTCCTCGAGGTTGCGGTTGCTGTCGATAAGCTCCTGTTCTGCCTTTTTCTGCGCGGTTATGTCCCAATTGGTACCGATAAGGTGGCTCGGTTGCCCCATAAGATCGAGATGAAGCATGGCCATTGCCCTGATAATGTGAACGGACCCGTCCGGCCAGACGATTCTGAATTCCGAGTCGAAGTCCCGCTCTCCGTTGATCGCGCGCGTAATTTCCCGGTTTTGCGCGTCGCGGTCGTCGGGATGCACTCGGGCTTTCCATGCGCGATTACCGTCGGGAAATTCCTCCCGCCTTGCCGCGTACAGACGATACATCTGGTCGTCCCATTCCTCGCGATCTCCCTTGATGTCATAGTCCCAGATGCCGACACCACCGGCCCTCGTGGCGAGCCTCAGCCTTTCCGTCGTCGAGCGGAGCGTTTCTTCCATCTGCTTGCGGGACGAGATGTCGACGAAGCATTCAAGGAGTTTGTCGCCGGTTACGAGCGTAAGCTTGATGACGGACCTGAGAACGGAAAGTTTTTTCCCGTTGAGGGCAAGGATGGTTTGTTCCTCGTTGTCGATCGTTTCGCCGAGATTGCACACGGGGCAAAAGCCTTCGGGCGCGCTGCAGATAAAGTGATGACACCTTTTACCCTGCATTGTCCCGGCATCGGTTCCGAAGAGTTTCGCAGCTGCCTCGTTCGCCAGCTCGATGACGTTCGTCGCGGCGTCTATGAGCACGAGCCCTACCGGGAGCCGTTCCATCGAGGTGCGGATGAGGCTCTCACGGTCGGAGAGTTCGGTTTCGCTTGTTTTTTTCGCGGTTATGTCGCCGATGATCCCGACGAAGCGAAGCGGATTTGACGGGGCCCCTCCGGTCGCCATGACCTTGCCGGCGATCTGGAACCAGCGGTCTCCCATGACGGGATGATGATACTGAAACTCGAAAGACGCCCGCCCGTTGTCGGTCGCGCGCGTGAGGAGCTGGATGAGACGGCCTCGATCCCTTTTGCTTACCCGATCGGAAAATCGTTTGAGTCCCTTTCCCCGCTCAAAGCCGGCGAGTGAGTAGAAGGTGTCGTTCGCCTCGATATGATCGATTGGCGCGTAATACTCGAAGACCCCGATATCGACCGAGTCAACGGCGTAGCGGTACCGGCGATTTTCCGCCTCGATGAGAGAGGACTCGTCGAAAAAGACCGAGTCCGGGATTATCTCCTCGATTTGCGCGTTCGAGTACTTGCGCGGAAGTTTCATGGTCTTGCGCTGTCAGGCAATCAAATGAAGCGAGTGAAGGTTTTCCACAAGCTTTTCTCGATCGATCGGCTTGATAAGGTACGCGTCGCATTGCTCGCGAAAGGCGCTCATGACGTTTTTTTTATCGTCGAGCGCGGTCGTCATGATTATTTTCGATCCATCGCTTGAAAGGATTCCTGCCTCGGACTCAAGCGTCCTGATTTCCTTGAGCGCTTCCTGACCGTCCATCTCGGGCATCATGATGTCAATGCAGATCAGGCCATACGGCTCTTTTGCCGAAATCGCTTCGCGGGCCGCTTTGACAGCTTCCCGACCGTTAACAGCGATATGGCATATTCCATAGGGCTGAAGCAGTCCCTGGAGCAGAAGCCTGCTGGTAAAGTCGTCCTCGACGATGAGTGTTTTCATGCCGTCTTCGCCTCCTCACCCGTGAAACTATAATGGATCGGGAAAGCGAATGCGAATTTATTACCCGCTGTCAGGAACCGGTTATGGCTTTCCCGATGAGGCGGAGTGAGAGTTTCCAGTATGCGGCGACCTCGCGGAGATATCCGTTCGGGGCTTGAAGGGGCGGGCAGGGGACGCGGAAGACCCCAGTGGGGCGGAATCCCGCGCGGCGGGCAAGAAAGAGCGACCGGTTCATGTGATAACCGCTCGTGAGCAAGGCGACGCGCGGCGCATCCTTTTCCATGTCCCGCCCGGGATGGATAACTGCCTCGTCAAGGAGGATGAGATCCCGGCTCAAGTTGAAATTCTCGATTGTATCCCGGGCTTTTGGCTCCCGGAGGATAGCTTCGGCGGGAATCCCTTCGCGCTCGACAAGGTAGCGTGCCATTGCGTCGGCCTCGGCGAGCGGAGTATCAGGAAGCTTTCCTCCGGTTACGACGAGGGTAAGGCCCGTGTTCTCGCGGTACACCTCGGCGGCTTTCCTGAGCCTCGATTCGAGCGTGGTCGTCGGGTTTCCGTTTCGGCGAAGGCCACCGCCGAGGACAATAAGGTATTCCGGGGATTCGGGCGTTTGCCCTGCCGCCGCCTCTGCTCCGGGTGTGCAGGGAAAAAGGATTATTGCGAGGAAGATGCCGGAGACGGCGGCGATGGAAGCGCAAACTCCCCGTGCGGCGACGATCCGGAGTTCGCTCGTCAGGACTTTTTTCCGGATGTATCGGGAAATCATCGCGCTTGCGAAAAACCATATCCAGGTGCCGAAGCCGAAAAGGGGCCAAACAAGAGAGAAACTCAAGACAGGACCGGGATCGGTCACCTTCAGGGTGACATAATACGCCATCGATGCAGTTCCGAGCGCGGCCAGGGCGCAGGTGGCAGGTTTCTTCATGGAGAGACTTTACCATACGGGGAGTTCACTTGTCCAATCGGAGAAAACTTTCTATAATAACCGTCCTGATTGGTGGGCGACTAAGGCCGCGTCAAAATGGCTCATCGCCCCTCCCGATACGATCCGAAGGAGAAACCTCAAGTGGAAGTACGAGTACGTTACGCGCCGTCCCCGACCGGGATGCAGCACATTGGCGGAGTCAGAACCGCCCTTTTCAATTATCTGTATGCCCGTTCCATGGGCGGAAAATTCATCCTCCGAATCGAAGATACCGACCAGACCCGCTACGGCGAGGAGTATGTCCGTAACCTGTACGATACCCTGGCGTGGCTCGGGATCAACTGGGACGAAGGCGGCGACAAGGGTGGCCCGTTTGGCCCCTACGTCCAGTCCCAGCGCTTTGACCTCTATAAAAAGTACGCCCTCGAGCTCGTCGAAAAGGGCCAGGCCTATTATTGCTTTTGCGACGAAGAACGCCTTGAGCGCATCCGCAAGATTCAGACGATGAACAAAATGGCGCCGGGTTACGACCGCCATTGCAGAACCCTTTCTGCCGAAGAGGTGAAGGCGAATCTCGACGCGGGAAAGCCCTTCGTCATCCGGCTCGCCGTCCCGCTCGAGGGTTCGACGAAATTCCACGACGAGCTTCTCGGCGACATCGAGTGGAAAAACGAGGACGTCAACCCGGACCCCGTCCTTTTGAAGAGCGACGGTTTTCCGACCTATCACCTCGCGAACATCGTCGACGACCATTTTATGGAAATTACCCACGTCATGCGCGCGCAGGAATGGATTCCCTCCACGCCGCTCCACGTCGTCATGTACAAGGCTTTCGGCTGGGACTATCCCGGTTACTGCCATCTGCCGATGGTCATGGGACAGGACGGTCAGAAACTTTCGAAGCGCCACGGCGCGACGAGCTGCAACGAGTTTCGCAACAACGGCTACCTCAAGGAAGCCCTGATCAATTACGTCGCGATGCTCGGCTGTTCCTACGAGGATGCCCGCGACATGTACACCCTCGAAGAACTCGGACGTCTTTTCCGGATGGAGCACATCAACAAGGCCCCGGCGGTTTTCGACTACAAGAAACTCGAATGGTTTAACGGCCAGTACATGCGGCTCAAAAGCGACGAGGAGCTCTTCGAGCTCACCTGGCCCTTTATCGCGAACTCGGGCATCCTCGGGTCATGCGCCGCGGGCGAGGCGAATTCGGAAGACGCGCGGAAGGCCGCGGGACTCCTTTTTGCGAACCAGACCCTCCTTGCCCCGACTGCCGAACAGAAGGCAACCCTCCTGAAGGTGATGCCCCTCGTCAAGGAGAGGCTCCACTTTCTCACCGACGCGCCTGCGATGGTCGGCTTTCTTTTCGGAGAGCCCGCGGTCCCGCCGGTCGAAGAGATCATCCCGAAAAAACTCGACAGCGCGAAGACACGCGAAATTCTCGAGGCGGCAAAGGTCGTCGTCGGGAAAATCGCAGGCCTTTCCGAGGAAGCGGCGAACGAACTTTTTCATGCAACTGCCGAAGCCCTCGGCGTCAAGCTCGGAGACCTCATGATGCCGATTCGCATGGCCGTTACCGGAAGCCGCGTATCGCCCCCGCTCGTCGGGTCGATCCAGATTCTCGGCATCGAGAAGGCCGTCACGCGCATCGAGCGGACTATAGCGGAGCGTTTTTAAGACAACTTACGGAAAGATACATTTTCGCTGACAGAATGTGCCGGTAAAAAAAGAGTGCCCCGCGCCCAAAGAGAAAAATCTCGGGCGCGGGGCGCTTTGCATTTCGGAAGCACTTGCTCTGGCATGGGCCCTTGCATCTGCGCCCGAAAGGCGCCGCATGGTCGATCTTACCGGAACAGTGTATTCTGGTCTGCTCTCAATTTGGCGAAATTTTCATCAGGGAACGAAAAGAGCGGGGAGAAAAGGCGGTTCATGAGCACGAGGTGCTGGCGCAGTTTGTATGCTTCGTGATGGGCTTCTCCCTTGAGTTCGGACGCTTCCCAACTCGCGATGTCCGAGATACGGAGCTCGACGGGAAGCGTGTGCTGACGGGTAACCGCACCGGGTACGGGAACGGTGAGTACGCGCCCGGTTCCCCGGTCGTACTGAACCGGTACGGAAAAATTGATCTTGCACTGAAACTTCCGGTGCTGGCCGGATGAATGCGGGTTGGCCTGGGCGTTGGTGCCGAGGGCGCGGAAAAAGTCCTCGGCGTTTTTCGCGACTGCTTCCTCGTCAGGCTCTCCTTCAATTCCTTCCCGTCGCGCGAGGGTCGCCATGAGGTCGCGTACGGCGCTCCGCATATCCTCGGGTGAATCGAAGAGGGTCTGGGTAACGGAAGAGGACTCGATGTTTTCCTGGAGGATGACTCCCTGCTTTTGGAGGGCGTGAAAGAGCGTGAGCGAGTCTTCCCGTCTCTTGATGAGGAAGGTGAGCGCGAGAATGTCGCGGATGTTATAGGTTTCCTCGGCGGCGGCCTTGCCGATTTTGGCGAACATGCTTTCGGGGCTTTTCAGCCGGGCCTTGATCGCTACGAGGTCGACGCTCACGCCGTCGCCGCTGTTGAAGGTGAGCGTCCGGTTTTCTGCGCTGCCGGTGAGGGACCCTGACAGTTTGCGGAAAAAGGAGGCGAGCTTGACGTATGCGCGCCGTCCGTTCAGGTCCTCCGGCACGTTTCCCTCTTTTTTCCAGTCGAGCTTTGCGATGCCGGTAAGCGGTATTCCCCGCGACTCGAACCAGATTCCGAGTCGGGCATAGTCATACACGTCTTCGCTGTCTTCCTCGATTGCCTTGATGAGGAGGCAGAGCTTGAGGATGGAGCAGCCGGCCATGCGCCAGCGAGGGTGAACGCGATCGGGACCGTCGGGGTTCCCGTGAAAAAGATGCGGGTATTTTGCCGACGAGGCGAGAAGGAAGAGGTGCCGGGGGTCAGCGTCGACGAGCTCGCGGAAGCCGCCCGAAGAAACGAGGACAGTAAGCTCTTTTATTTCGGCAAGGGTTCGCGTGTAGTCGCCATGGAGCGGACTTTCGAGGCGGGAGAGGGCGACAAGCTGTCTGGTGACCGCGGGGAAAAGGGCGCTTGTTATATAGTCGATCGCATCGGACACGTACGCCGAGGCTCGTTCTTTCTCTCCCGGCGCGAGCATTCCGTCTTCGACAATGAACCCGCGGTTTCCCATCATGAGCGTTGCGCTGCGCATCGAGGCCTCGTAGTCTCCGCAGTTTCTGAGGAGGTACGGCGTCAGTTCCTTCCGGTCGAGTACCGAACCGAATATTTCATGATAAAGTTCCTGTGTGATCCCGCCATCGGCTGTCATCCGTTTCTCCTGCGTCAATTCAGTCGTTTCAGGGAATATACCATATTGCGTCGTATCAAAACCATACCGTTTTACCTCGTTTCTCATTGACCCCGTGCAACCTTACCCGTATAGTAGTGTCTGACACTATGACAAACTTTGTCTTAAAGGAAACTATATGGAACATCCACGGATAATTCAGGGCGGTATGGGAATCGGCGTTTCGGACTGGAAGCTCGCGAATGCGGTTGCTTCCCAGGGGGCTCTTGGCGTCGTTTCGGGAACCGCGCTCGACAGCGTACTTGCGCGCCGACTTGAACAGGGCGATCAGGGCGGGCACATGCGGCGCGGGCTTGCAGCCTTTCCCGACCGGAAGGTCGCCGACCGCATTCTTGCGGCCTGGTACAGGCCCGACGGAAGTGCGGAAACCCACGATTTTACCGCCCTTCCGATGCGTTCCCTCGTGTCGGCGGACGCGGCGGTTAATGACCCCACGGCGATGCTCGGAAACGACGAGCTGGATGCGCTCACGGTTGCCGCCAACTTCGTCGAAGTATACCTCGCAAAAGAGGGACACTCGGGCGCAGTCGGCATCAACTTTCTCGAAAAGGTTCAGTTGCCCAATCCTGCGGCGATTTATGGTGCCATGCTCGCGGGCGTCGATTACGTGCTTATGGGCGCGGGAATCCCGCTCGAGATTCCGGGTCTCCTGGACAAGTATGCCCGTGGCGAGGCAGGAACGATCCGCGTGCAGGTAGAAGGCGCCCCGAAAGACGAAGTCCATACGGTATCCTTCAATCCTGCCCGTGTGCTCGAGACTCCGCCCGAAACGCTGAGGCGCCCGTACTTTCTTGCCATTGTTTCATCCTACATTCTCGCGATGACCATGGTGACCCGCGCGTCGGGCACCGTTGACGGCATCATCGTGGAAAACCATACCGCCGGCGGACACAACGCGCCTCCTCGGGGCGTTCTTGCCCTCGACGGCGCAGGCGAGCCGATATACGGCCCGAAAGACACGGTCGATTACGCGAAGATGGTCGGCCTCAAGGTTCCCTTCTGGCTCGGCGGTTCGTACAGCATGGACGAGTCCCTGTCGCGCGCGGGAAGCGAAGGAGCGGCGGGAATCCAGGTCGGCACGCTTTTCGCGTTTTGCGCGGAATCGGGGCTCCTGCCCGAACTGAAGCGACGCTTTCTCGAGACGGTGAACGCCGGAAAGGCGCTCGTGTTTACCCATCCGGCAGCCTCGCCGACCGGTTATCCGTTCAAGCTCGCCTTGCTCGACAAGACCCTTTCCGAGGCTCCCGAGTTCAAGGAGAGGCGCCGCGTATGCAATGTCGGCCTCTTGCGCGAAGCGTTCAAGACGGCTGAGGGAAAGATCGGTTTTCGCTGCCCTGCGGAAAGCGAAGCAGCCTATCGGGCGAAAGGCGGGGAAGAGGGAAAGGCGACCGAGGCGCGCTGCCTGTGCAACGCGCTTCTCGCGAACATCGGGCTCGGCATGAAAGGCGCGGGATCGCTTCTCGAAAAACCGCTTTTAACGGTCGGCAACCAGCTTGACTCCCTTCGCCTGCTTATCAAAAAGACCGGGCTTAATTACTCCGCCCGCGATGTCATCGAGTTTCTCGAATCACGCGCGCGGACTTGCGCTACCGAAGCGCGCGGACAAGCCAGTCGGTAAATGTTTCGTCACCCTTGCCCGACGTATCGGAAGGCTCGATGAAAAAGTGACCGCGCGTTGTATATTCGACGTAGCGCGAGTCGGGGCAGAGCGCGGCGAGGATTTGTCCCGTTGCGTGGCCCTGCTCGTAGATACCCTTGTCGTTCCGGCTCGTCGCGCACCAGAAGCGAACGCGCGCGGCCCGGAAGAGCTCGGGAAGAGAAGCTGAATAGTAGGAACTGCCGGAAGCGACTGCCCTGAAAAGGGACGGATCGTACATCGCGAGTTCCTGGACAAAGGCCGCGCCCTGCGAGAAGCCGTAACCGGCGATGCGCTCGGGGTCGATGCATCGATGCTGAAGCGCGACGTTCTTGATGAGACGGGCGTAGGCGTGCGGGTCCGAGAAATACTCGATGCGGGACTGCACCGCGAGGACCGCGACCCCTGACGGTGAAAAGCGCGCCTGGACCGCGGGATCGGTAAAGAGCCTTCCATACCGGTCCTTGACCAAAGCCTTGCCCGAGTTTCCGTGGAAGCACACGATGAGCGGGACACGCTCTGTCACGTCATCCCTGTCAACTGCCGGGGGAATGTACAGGTTGTAGATGATGCCGCTCGGCGTGATGCCCCAATACCAGGCATCCATCTTGAGGCTTTTCGCAGGCCAGTAGGCGGGGTCGTATTCAAGCCTGTTTGCCGGCCGTACGCGAAGCGCGATGCACATACAGCTGAAAATGAAGGCGGCCGTGGCAACACCGGCGACGAGCCGGACGATAGTGCGTCTTTTCATGATTTCTCCGCTTCGAGTATACCATGGCTCGTGCCGGGTCAGGCAAGGCCGACGACGCGTCGCCCGAGCCTGCGGCAATGATCGAGCGACGCTTCGTCAGGCTTTCCTATGCACAGCGGGCCGAAATGCGGACCGGCCGTGTCGCCTTGTACGCGCATGCCATGGATGAGTAGCGCGTTCATCAGGGATAGCACCGTCGTCTCTCCTCCTCCCCCCAGTTGTCCGCACGAGGCAAATGCGCCACCGGCCTTGCCATTCCATTCTCCGAACGGTGAATTGTCAAAAAACGTCTTGAGCTTGCCGGCCATCTGGCCATATGAAGTAAAGCTTCCGACGATAAGCCCGTCGGCTTTCCGGACGGCTTCATAGTCGGCAGTTTCGACGGTCATTACGGCGACTTGTGCCCCTGCGGCCTCGATGCCTTCCGCGACGGCTTTTGCCATTTCATCAACGTGTCCTGTTCGTGACTCATACACGAGCGCGATTGTTTTCATGCCTGGTTCCTCCGTTCGCAGTATCCCTCATGAAGATAAATGGCGCAATACACACAAAAAAGGTATATACTATCCAAAAAGTACGTAAGGATGCGCATAGCGAACTGTGTAAGCTTGTTTGTAAGATTGGAGGAATACCGCGATGGCCACAGGAAATATAGACAAAAACGATTGTCCGGTCGAACTGACAATGCGGCTTGTCGGGGGAAAATGGAAGCTCTTGATATTATGGGAACTGATGCTTGAACCCGTGCTCCGCAACGGGGCTCTTGCGCGGAGGTTGCCGGGAATTACGGCGAAGATGCTTGTCCAGCAGCTACGGGAACTCGAGGAAGACGGGCTCGTCAAACGAACCGCGTTCCCCGTCGTTCCTCCCCGTGTCGAATACCGGCTTACCGAGCTTGGAGAAAGCTTTCAGCCGGTCATGGAGGTGATGAGCGCGTGGGGTGAGGGATGGAAGGCGAAGAAACTGGTTAACTCTCGCGAAGAACAACGAATTCCCCGATAAAATGGGCCAGGCTCGCGGTGTCTGATCCCTGCGTTACGCGCGCTTCGACTTTGAGCCTTCCCTTTCCGAATTTTTCGAGCATGGCGATAAAGCGGTTGACGGTTTCTTCCCGGAGCGGTACGACGCGCGCCGAAAAATCCCCGGTTACCGGTTTGGTAAAATCAACCCGCTGCGTTTGTATCACAATGCCCCCGTCGTCGATCCCGCGGGCTTTGAGGATACTCCGCACGCTTGCCCATGAGCACACGATCAGCGAAGTGCTGATGCTGCCCCCAAACGCCGTCTTGCGGTGGTTTACATGGTCCGCGAGATGCGCTTTTACGCGTATGTACGGCGACTCGTCCCGTTCTATCCTGAATTGATTTTTTTCGACTATCGGAATGTGCTCATAGATGTAAGCCTGGATATCCTCGTTCATACGTACGTTCCTCGATGTCAGTCTTTTGGATGGTAAGCCAAGTATGTGACAAAAGAACACAAAGCGTCAATATGTAATCTTGTTGCATGATATTGACAAACACTGGTTCCTGTAATAGTGTTCCAAAAAGGGAACACTAATATGACCTATACTGAAGAAATTTGTACGACTGGCGACCCTCTTGTACTCTTGCAGGATTTTGGGCTGACTCGTCAGGAATCGACGGTGTATCTCGCGCTTCTCGGCGATGGAGCGATGAACGGGTACGAGGCGGCAAAGTCGCTCGGTCTGTCGCGTTCGAACGCGTATACCGCGCTCGCATCACTCGTCGACAAGGGAGCGGCATGGACGGAAGATGGCTCTCCCGTCCGGTATAAGGCAGTTCCCGCAGGAGAGTTTACCGAGAACGCCATCCACCGGCTGACCGGTTCCCGCGCGCGGCTTCTTGCGTGCCTGCCGGTACGGAAAGAACGGTCGGGTGGGTACGTGACGATCAGGGGAAGCGCGCAAATTCTTGACCGGCTCCGGCACCTCATCCTCGAAACGGAGGAGCGCCTCTATCTCGCGCTCGACTCGCACCTCCTTGTTCGGTATCGGGAAGAGATTGTATCCGTTTGCCGGGCGGGAAAAAAACTCGTCGTCATTACCGCGCGTTCTGCCATCGAATCTCAAGTTCTCGCGCGCGAGTTTCCCGGCGCGGAATTGCACGGTACGGAAACGGAACCCGCGGAGATTCGCGCAATCGCTGACTCGCGCTTTGTCCTGACCGGCGACATGCCCGAAGGAGATGCGGATGCGAGCTGCCTATTTTCCGACGAGCGCAATCTCGTCGAACTTTTCAAGAGCGCGCTCAAAAATGAGATTCTGCTCGCCGATCTCGCGAACGGAAAAGGCGCGCTCAGTGCGCTCAAGAACGAGATTGTGCTCGCCGATCTCGCGGTAAAGGAGAATCCATGAGTTTTTTTACTGACCGTTTTGCGGGCCGTATCGGCGGCGCTTCATTCGGAAAATCTGTCGAGATCTTCAAGTTCGAGGCGATCAAGCGGGCAAAGCGCGCCGCGGTCGCAGCCCATCCGGATATCCCGCTTATCGATCTCGGGGTAGGTGAGCCCGACGAGAGCGCGTCCCCCCTTGCCGTCGAAACGCTCGCGCGCGAGGCTGGCCGCCCGGAGAACCGGCTTTACGCGGATAACGGCATTCCCGAATTCAAGAGCGCCGCGGCGATGTACCTCGAGCGGATATTCGGCGTTTCGGGAATAGACCCTGAGACCGAGGTGATGCATGCGATCGGGACAAAGTCGGCCTACGCGATGCTGCCGCTCGCGTTCATTGATCCGGGTGACGTTGCGCTCGTTACAGTGCCCGGGTACCCGATCCTCGGCACCCATGCGCGCTATCTCGGCGGCGAGGCGTTTCCCCTTCTGCTCAAAAAGGAAAACGGATTTCTCCCTGATCTCGCGTCCGTTCCCCGCGACGTTCTTTCGCGCGCGAAGCTTCTGTATCTCAATTACCCGAATAACCCGACCGGCGCTCAGGCAAGCGAATCCTTTTTTCGCGATGTCGTCGCTTTCGCGCGCGACAACCGTATCGTCGTCGTCCATGACGCAGCTTATGGCGCGCTCGTGTACGACGGGCGTAAGCCCCTGAGCTTTCTCTCGATTCCCGGGGCGAAGGACGTCGGCGTCGAGATTCATTCCCTTTCAAAATCATTCAACATGACCGGATGGCGGCTCGGTTTCGTGGCGGGTAACGCCGAGGCGATCGCGGCCTATGCCTGCGTCAAGGACAATGTGGACTCGGGTCAGTTTCGCGCCATGCAAAAAGCGGGAGCGGCAGTTCTCGGAAAACCCGAGCTTACCGAACGCGCGCGGGCGCGATACTCAAGGCGATTTGATCTGCTTGTCCCCGCGCTCCGCAAGGCGGGGTTTGACGCCGAAAAAAGCGCGGGTACGTTTTATTGCTACGCGCGTTCTCCGGTCGCAACCGCTTCCGGCGCGCGCTTTTCCTGCGCGGCAGATTTTTCCGATTGGCTCATCCGCGAGAGACTCGTGTCGACGGTTCCCTGGGACGAGGCAGGTCCCTATGTCCGCTTTTCGGTAACCTTCGAGACAGAAGGCGGCGGGCCTGGCGTGTCGAATGAAGAGCACGAAGTCGAAGCGGAAAAAAGAATCATCGCCGAGCTTGCGGAACGGCTCAAGTCTGCACAACTTATTTTCGCGCAGCCCGCTCTGCACTGATAAAACCAGCGCCGACGGAAAAGGCGAGTTCATTTATTGACAGGACTCGCGCTTGCGCATATTTTTAACTGTCGGATTATTCAATACGCAAAGAGGTTACCATGGCAAAGAAAGTTATCATGAGCAAGAACGCGCCAAAGGCGCTTGGTCCCTATTCGCACGCGAACGAGGCGGCAGGGTTTCTCTTTCTTTCAGGCATGCTCGGGATCGATCCCGCAAGCGGGACTCTTGAGGAAACGGTCGAAGCGCAAGCCACACGTGCAATCGGGAATATTCGTGCCGTCCTCGAGGAGTCGGGACTCGGACTCGACGCGGTGGTGAAGACGACGGTATACGTCATCGATATCAAAAATTTCGGCGCGGTAAATGCGGTGTATCAGCAGCACTTCACGGAGAAGTATCCCGCGCGCACCTTTATCGCGGTCTCCGCTCTTCCGGCAGGCGCCCTCGTGGAAATCGAGGTTATCGCGACGCGCGGTTAAGCGGTGACTCTTTTTGTCAGTTTGCTTTTTTACCCGCGTAAAAGATGAGATACCGCTCGAGGTTGGGGTGCCAATAGTCGGCGTTATGCGCGCCGGGAGCAGAATGGAACGTGACGTCGCCATTTCGTTCTTTCAGGATTTTGGCGAGTTCCTCAGTACCGGCGAAAAGAGAGTCTTCGGTTCCGCAGTCGAGGAAAATCCGGACCTTCGAGAGATCCTTCTTTTGCGCGAGCTCGACGGGGTCAGTCTCGGCGCGCGGTGTCAATTTTGTGTAGAGAAAGAATTCGGGGATTTGCGAGCCCCTGAGCGCCGGGCTATGTCCCCCGATCCGCGCGAATTCCTCAGGGTGCCTGAAACCGATATGGAGCGCTGAGAATCCACCCATCGAGATGCCGCCGAGACTTCGCCGTGACGGGTCCTTCGAGGCTCCGTAGCGATTTTCCGCGAGGTACATGACCTCCTTGAGAAAATACGACTCGTATTGCCCGGTAAAGAGCGCACGTCGGGGAGTAGGTCCTGCCATCGAGGGCTTTCCCGAATCGAGCCCCCAGCTGTTTTCCATCCGGGGCGTGATGATGACGACGGGCTCGATCATGCCCTCCGCAATGAGCCGGTCGGCAACCTCGTGGAGCTTGTGGTACTCGAACCACTCGATCTCGTCGTTTCCGAAACCATGGAGAAGGTAGAGTACGGGCCATTCACGGTCCTTCGTGTATCCCGGGGGAAGGTAGGCGTAGAGTGCCATCGTTTTTCCGAGGATGGCGCTTTTAAATTCAATTCGCTCAAGGCCCGGCTCGCTTCTGGCAGGAGGCAATGCCGCTGCCGTCTTTTTGAACTCTGATCCGCACGAGGTGAGGGCGGCGGTGAACGCGAACGTAACGGTGATCGCAAACGCAATGGCGATCGCTCTGGGGATCACCCTGTCGACGCGAGAAGAACTCCTTGTCATGATTGGCTCCTTGTTTGATTCAAGGCTACTCCGTCCATGCGCTGCGCGCTATCGGGGAATACCCGTAATCGGGGCGGTGTGGCTCAATTTAAGGGTTAACCCTGAGACCTTGAAAGGAGCGTGCGGGCGAGTTGAACGCGGTTCGAGACGCCGACTTTTCGGAAGATATTGTAGACGTGCGTTTCGACCGTCTTTTGCGAAATAAAAAGGGTTTCGGCGATTTCTCCGTTTGTCTTTCCTTCGGACAGGAGGTTCGCGATCTCGTTTTCGCGCGCACTCAGTCGATCGAGGACTTCCGGCTTCGCGGGAACTGCATTGATATCGGCCTCGATATCGGCTTTTGTTTCTTTCCCTTTCACGGATTCCTTTCGGGAACGGATTGCTACGGAGATAAATGTCGCGAGGGAAAGCATACCCGAACCTGCGAGGATCAGGCGATCGGCATGAAGCGGAAACGCACTGAACGTGACGGGGACTGCGGCGACGACCGGTGCGATTCCCGCGAATGCGGCGACGGTCGGGATTGATCCTTCCTTGCCGAGTCTTTCGCTGTCAAAGCCGAGTTCCGCGAATGCTGCGACCGCGATGGACGCGAATCCTGCGGCCCAAATGGTTTCGGGTTCGGAAAGCATGAATGCAGTCAGGAAAACGGGAATGCCAAATGCGCCGAGAACGCCGCATGCCAAAAGCACGGTCGACAGGACGAAAGCGATGGCCGTGACCGGCTTCATTTTCAAAGTCTTTCCGGGTGGGGACGCAAGGGCGGCTCCCGCAAGCGGAACGAGAATCCAGCAGATGCGCTCGGTTATGAGGGAAAACCCGGTGAACCAGGGATTCAGCGACGATCCCGTCCGCCAGGAAAAACCCTTGATGGCCAGTTTGAACGTGAGCAGCCAGAATGCAGCCGAGACGAGAAGAAACGCCGCGCCTGAGCGGGTAGGCTTTCGCGCGAACGCGATCGACGCGAAAGCGAGCGCCGTGAGTCCGGTAGAAGTAACGATGAATGCAAAAAAGAGCGTAGTCGGCATGAGGTCAGTATAGCAGAGAACCGGCGAAAACGGAACGGAGATGCCTTCGGGACTTGCTCCCATTTTGTTTCTTCTGTACACATACCGGCAAAATATGGTATTATTTCTTCCTATAATAGGTCCCTCGTAACCAGCGGGGGCAAAGGAGCATCCATAAATGGAAGATCGTTCGACTACGATGGAAAAAATCGTCAGCCTCTGCAAGAGGCGCGGTTTCGTGTTTCAGTCCTCCGAAATTTACGGAGGACAAAATGGCGCCTGGGACTATGGTCCCTTGGGTATAGAGCTGAAGAATAACATTCAGAAAGCATGGTGGAGGGAAATGACCCAACTCCATGACAGCATCGTTGGCCTCGACGCCGCGATCCTCATGCATCCCCGCGTGTGGGAAGCTTCCGGCCACGTCGCGAATTTCTCCGATCCGCTCGTTGACTGCAAGGACTGCAAAAGCCGTTTCCGCGCCGACGACGATACCCAGATTTCGCCGGATAACGTCGAGAAACGAATCTGCCCGAAATGCGGCGGACCCCTTACCGAGCCCCGCGCATTCAACCTGATGTTCAAAACGAGCATCGGACCCGCGCAGGACTCTTCTTCCGTCATCTATCTTCGCCCCGAGACCGCACAGGGCATCTACGTAAACTACAAGAACATCGCCCAGTCGAACCGCCTCAAGATCCCGTTTGGAATCGCGCAGGTCGGCAAGGCGTTCCGCAACGAGATCGTCACCAAGAACTTTATTTTCCGCACCTGCGAATTCGAGCAGATGGAAATGCAGTTTTTCGTGAAGCCCGGCGACGACGAGAAATTTTTCGAGTACTGGCGCGAGCAGCGCATGAGCTACTATCCGAAGTACGGTATCCGCGCAGAGAAGCTTCGCTGGCACCATCACGAAAAGCTCGCGCACTACGCGAAAGACGCGTATGACATCGAGTTCCAGTTTCCGATGGGCTTCCAGGAGCTCGAAGGCATTCACAACCGCACCGACTTCGACCTTACCCAGCACACCAAATTTTCGGGCAAGGATCTTCAGTACATCGACCAGGATAACGGCAACGAGCGATACATTCCGTACATCATCGAGACGAGCGCAGGTCTTACGCGCAACGTGCTCATGTTCCTGTGCGACGCGTACGAAGAAGAAAAGGTTGCCGACAAGGGTAACGATGACGACTGGAGAACGGTTCTCCGCTTCCATCCGTCGATCGCGCCCGTGACCGTCGCCGTGCTCCCGCTCATGAAGAAAGACGGGCTCGCCGAGCTTGCGCAGGAAATCAGGCAGGAATTGAAGGAAGACTTCGTGACCGACTACGATCAGTCGGGAGCAATCGGCAAGCGCTACCGCCGACAGGACGAAGTGGGAACGCCGTTCTGCGTAACCGTCGACTACGATTCCAAGGAAGACGGCACCGTTACCCTCAGGTTCCGCGACTCGATGGAACAGGTGCGCATCAAGCGGGAAGATCTCGCTGCGCGTATCCGCGAAGAAATCAGGAAATACAAAAGGGTTTGACGGGATTTCACCCGCAAGTCTTTTTCAGGATACCGGAGGTAATTGCGCATGTCAGACAACAACAGGCTTCACTCGATCAATACCTCCCGTATCCTCAGGACAATTTGGCTCAATCCCGGCGTTTCGAGGATCAAGGTCGCGGAAATGCTCGACCTTGATCGTTCCACCGTCACGAAGATCATGCAGGTCATTCTTGACCGCGGACTCGTCGTGACGGCGGGAAAAAACACGGAACAGTCGGGCGTCGGGCGGAGACAGATCAGTCTCCGCATTAACGGCGACATCGGGGTCGTTCTCGGCCTCGAGGTGCAAGATTCCCGGTACGTCGCCGTCGTGACGACGATATCGGGAAAGGTCCTCCATTCATTTGGCGGACCGTTCGCGGCAAACCGCGATAATCTCGCCCTGCACATTCTTGACCTCATCGCCCGCGCGCGCGTCTACATACAGAGCGAAAAACTTTTTCTCCTCGGCGTCGGCGTCGGTCTTCCCGGCATTCTCGATCCCTATACGGGTGTTATCATACGGTCCAATTCACTTCGCATTCACGAACCGCTCGAACTTCGCGCGGAGCTTTCAAAGGAAATCGAAGAGCGCGTTTTCATCGAGAACGACGCGAATTGCTGCTGTTGGGGCGAGCTTGCGTTCAAGCCCGAAAACCGGACGAGAAACTTTCTCGCGGTGCTCGGCGAATTCCGCGAGCTGACTCAAGGGTCAAACGCCTATCACGGCCTTGCGGTCGGCCTCGGCCTCGCGGTGCGTGAGCGCGTTCTCCACGGCGACCATTTTACCGCGGGAGAATTTCGGAGCATTCTCGCAACAAAGGAAACGGGACAGTTCAAGGTTCCCTGGAAGGACCTGAAGTCACTTCCGGAGAATACGGCGATGCTTCGCGACGTGTACCGCGAGCTCGCCGGCAATCTCGCGTTTCTGGTAAATTGCGTGGACTTTACCAAGATAGTTTTTACCGGCGACCTTGCGGCAAGACCCGAGAACCTCAAGGATCTCATGGCGAACGCGATCGAGGATAACTGGACGTACAACCTCGACCGGAATTTCATAATTGAATTTTCCGAATATGGCGATCAGGCGGTTTCGATCGGCGCCGCGGGTCTCTTTGTTGAAAAGCTTTTTTCCGTTCCCGACATGGCCGATCGTTTCGACGAGCTCGTCGGGTACGACCTTTACGAGCGCATTCTTTCGCGCAAGGGATAATTAGGAAATGGAATACGTCGCGCTCGGCAAGTCGGGCCTTATGGTATCTCGCACGGCCTTTGGCGCGCTTCCCGTTCAGCGTGTGGCTGATATGTCGGAAGCGGTGGAGCTCATTCTTGCCGCCTATGACGGCGGGATAAACTTTTTTGATACCGCGCGTGCGTATACCGACAGCGAGGACAAACTCGGCAAGGCATTCGCGAAAGTTCGCAAGGACGTCATCATCGCGACGAAGACAGTCGCACGCACGCCCGACGCGCTCGTGCGCGATCTCGAGACAAGTCTCGACAGCCTCGCAACCGATTACATCGACCTCTTTCAGCTTCATAACCCTTCGTTCATTCCCGTTCCCGGCGGACAGGACGGACTCTACGACGCGCTTGCAGAGGCGAAAAAGTCGGGAAAAATCCGCGCGTTCGGCGTGACAAACCATTCCCGCGCGCTTGTTCGCGAGGCGGCGGAATCGGCTCTGTATGATACGGTTCAGTATCCGTTCTCGTGCCTGTCGGACGAAGGTGACGTGGATCTCGCTCTCGTGTGCGCGGAGCGCGATGTCGGTTTTATTGCCATGAAGGCGCTTGCGGGTGGTCTTATCTCCAACGTTCGCGGGGCGTTCGCCTGGCTCAGGCAATACGAGAACGTAATCCCGATTTGGGGCATTCAGAGAAAGTCTGAGCTCAATGAATTTCTCGAGCTCGAGCGAAACCCGCCGGTGCTTGACGAAACACTTCTCAAAGCAATTGAAAAAGACCGTGCGGCCCTTTCCGGCAGTTTCTGCCGCGGCTGTGGCTATTGCCTTCCATGCCCCTCAAGCATTCCGATCAGCAACGCTAACCGGATGCGCGAGCTCCTCGGCCGCTCACCGCCCGAGCAGTGGCTTACCGTCGAATGGCAGGAACTCATGGGCCGCATCGAATCTTGCACGAAGTGCGGTATTTGCGGAAAGAGGTGCCCCTATGGCCTCAAGCCATGGGAAACCCTTCCCGGACATCTGGCGTTTTACCGTAACTTTCTAAAAAAGACGACTGCCGCTAAAAGCTGAAAGCGAATGTCGCTCACGGCATTGCGATTCGTATCGCGTGGAGCGAGATTTTCGATTCCTTGCCCCGAAGCTCCGCGTTACCGCGACTCGAAACCGAATAGGCGGCCGTGAACGGCTCGAGCAGGCTGAGCGCCTCTCCCGAGACGAGAAAATCTTCGCCGAGCGTGCGGCATTCGCCCTGAATGCGAGAAGCCGTATTCATCACGTCGCCGAGGATCGCAATCTCGCGCTTGACGTCTCCCATCTCGCCGACGATAACTTCCCCATAATGGAGCCCTGCCCTGAAGCGCGGGACTTCTCCATACTTCGCTTCGTAGTAACTCGAGCGCGCGCGGATTTTCTCGCCGATGGCGAAGAACGATTCGATGGCGGACGCCTTTGACTCGCCGTCCTTTTTTGTCCAGGTAATGATCGCTTCGTCGCCGACGTATTTGTGGATGTCGCCGTGGCAGTCAACGATCGGCCGCGAGATGTCACAGAAAAAATCATTCAGAAAAGACATGAAGGCGATATTCCCGATCCGCTCGGCAATCGCGGTGGAGCCGGCGATGTCGAGGTACATGACAAAGCGGTTTTCACGTACCGGGCGGCGGTACTTCCCGATGAGAAATCCCGAAAGGACGTTGTGCCCGAGAAGGCGGCTGATCATCCCGATAAAGCTCAGGACCAACGATATGACAAGAGAAAACGCGATTGTCGGGATGATGAGTGAATTCGTGAAAAGGCTTTCGAGTCCCATCACGGCGGTGTAGATTGCGCCGTATTCAAGGCCGATGATGCCGGCGTATATAATTGGCGTGAGGATGAGTCCGACCAGGAGCGGCCATGAGAAGAGCCGCTCGAGCCAGGGGTCAATGAGCATGAAGGTCATGCAGATGATGCCGCCGGTCAGGGCGCCGAGAAGGGCAAACCGGGCGAGCGAAGTATCAGTGTCAGATGCGAAAACGAAATGCTTGAGGAGCGCGGCGAAGACTACGCCGATTACGGCACTGGTGAGCGAAAAGCTGAGCGTTTCGACTATTTTTTTCTGGCGGTATTTCGAGATTCCCATACCGCCAGTATACCATGGCTTTTACCCTTCGTCGCTGACGCTTTCGAGTTCCTTGAGCCAAATTGCCGCGGAGGCATCGCTTGGCATGCGCCAGTCGCTGCGGGGCGATAGCGTGACGCTTCCCGTCTTCGGTCCGTCCGGCAGGCACGAACGCTTGAATTGCTGCGCGAAGAAACGCCGGTAAAAGACTTTCATCCATTTGAGAATTTCGGCGCGACCGTAAGCTTCGGTCCGCTTTCCTTCGCACGGCGCGAACGCGTTTTCAGCAAGGAACAGAATTTTCGCGGGCGAGAAGCCCCACCGCGTGAGGTAATAGAGAAAAAAGTCATGAAGCTCGTAGGGCCCGACGATGTGTTCGGTTTTTTGCGAGATCTTGCCGTCCTCGGGCGGAAGGAGCTCGGGGCTTACCGGTGTCTCGAGGATGGACACGAGCACGCGCGTGAATTCCTTTGCGGGATCCTTTGCAGATTTTTTTCCCGCCCCGTCGCCTGTTTCCTTCGAGGTATCGAGGTTCCTCACGTACCGGGAAGGTTCGTCCGCGCAGTGCCTGACGAGATGGCGAACGAGTGTTTTGGGAATCGATGAGTTTACCGCGTACATGGACATGTGGTCGCCGTTGTACGTCGCCCAGCCGAGTGCGAGTTCGGAAAGGTCCCCGGTTCCGATCACGATCGCGCCGATCTGGTTTGCCTTGTCCATCAGTATCTGGGTTCTCTCGCGGGCTTGAGAGTTTTCATACGTGATGTCGAGCGTTTCGGGATTTTGTCCGATGTCCTCGAAGTGCTGCCTGACCGCCTTGTGAATGCCGATCTCGGTCGTCCGGGTCCCGAGCGCCTCGGCGAGTTTGAGCGCGTTTGATTTCGTGTGCCGGGTCGTGCCGAATCCCGGCATCGTGATGGCGAGGACACCTGAGCGATCGAGCGAGAGCGCGTCGAAGGCCCTCACCGCGACGAGGAGCGCGAGCGTCGAATCAAGTCCGCCTGAAAGGCCGATGACGACCGACTTCGCGCCGATATGGGAAAGCCGCTTGACGAGTCCCGCGGTCTGGATGGAAAGCACGTCTTCGCAGCGCTTCGAAAGGTCTGCGGTAGCGGCGGGAACGAAGGGAAGGGGATCGATTGCCCGGTAAAGGGCTTGCGCGGAGCGGGGATCGGCGCTCGTCCCCGCGGTCTGCGACGACGGGTTCTGGATTTGCGCCTGGGACTGTGCGGCCGTTTGTGCAAGGATCATCCCGGATGCCTGCGCCAGTGCGCTGTTTTCCGCCGATCCGGCAAAGGAAAGGAGCGCGCGGTGATAGCCTGCGGCGTCACCCGGATAGGTGTTCATGCGGCGGCGTTCCTGGAGAAGGCGGCCGAGGTCGACATCGGTGACGAGGAGCCCCGAAGAAAAAATCGGGCTTTCGGCGATGATGGCCCCGTTTTCCGCGATGAGGCTGTGGCCGGAAAAGACCATGTCGGTTGTCGACTCGCCCGCACCGGCGTTTGCATAGAGGTAGGCGGAAACCGCGCGGCCCGAAATGCCCGCGACGAGGGTGCGGCGATAGTCAGCCTTTCCGACAATCTCGTTGCTTGCGGAAAGGTTCGCGAGTACGAGCGCCCCCGCCTCGGCGTGTGCAGCAGCGGGCGGATTTGGAACCCACAGGTCTTCACAGATCTCGAGCGCGAACGCGATGTCCTGGTTTTTCTCGTCGCAGAAAAGAATTTTCGCGCCAAAGGGAACTTTTTCCGGGCCGAAGACGCCTGGAGAAATCATTTCGGTTTCTTCGGGGCCCGGGGTAAAATGGCGGAGCTCATAAAACTCTCCGTAGTTCGGCATGTGCGATTTGGGCACGATTCCGACTACCTGTCCCCGCGCGATGACCGCCGCGCAGTTATAGCGCGCCGCTCCCCGACTGAACGGAAAGCCGACGACGAGCGTCGTCGCAAGGTCGCGCGTTTTGTCGGCGATGAGCCTGACTGCCGCGAGGGATACGCGGGAAAGCAATTCCTGCGAGAACAGATCCCCGCAGGTATAGCCGGTCACGCATAATTCGGGAAAGACGACAAGCGAGACTCCAAGGCCTGCGGCTTCGCGGGCAAGGGAAAGAATGCTCGCGGTATTCGCGCCGCAGTCGCCGACGGTGCATTCGGGCGTCGCCGTGGCGACTCGTAGAAATCCGTGTATCATAGAAGAATTGTATACAAAAATGGGCGAATTCGCTATACTTTTTTTCATTATGAACAAAGCCTTGGTTACACTCAAAGAACGCGGATTTTTCCAGCAGTGCACGGACGCAGACGGTCTTTCCTCTCTTATGGAAAAAGGCCCCGTCACCTTCTACGTCGGCTGCGATCCGACGGGCCCGAGCCTTCATATTGGCCACATGGTTCCGTTTTTCGCGCTCCGGCACCTCAGGGAAGCGGGCCACCGGGGCATTGCCCTCGTCGGCGGCGGAACGGCGCGCATCGGCGACCCTTCCGGAAAGACCGAAATGCGCAAGATGATCACGTACGATCAGATAGACGCGAATTCGGCGTCCATCAGCGCGCAGCTTGACCGCTTTATCGGTTTCGACGGCAAGACGGCGTTTACCGAGAATAACAAGAACTGGCTCGCCGACCTCAATTATATCGACTTTCTCCGCGACATCGGCTCGCACTTTTCAGTCAACCGCATGCTCACTTTCGAAGCCTACCGCAAGCGCATGGAAACCGGTCTTTCCTTCGTCGAGTTCAACTATCAGCTCCTCCAGAGCTATGATTTTCTCCAGCTCAACGAACGTCACGGCGTGACCCTCCAGATCGGCGGGGATGACCAGTGGGGTAACATCGTTGCGGGAATCGAGCTCATCAGGCGCATCAACGGCCACGAAGCCTACGGGCTCACCTTTCCCCTCGTCACGACCTCGGACGGAAAAAAAATGGGAAAGACCGAGAAGGGCGCGCTCTTCCTCGACCCTGCGGTTACCACGCCGTACGATTTCTTCCAGTACTGGCGGAACGTTACCGACGCCGACGTCCGGAAGTTCCTGTTGCTCTTCACCTTCCTTCCCGTTTCCGAAATCGACGCGATTCTCGGCGGAAACGTCAATGCCGCGAAAGAGCGCCTCGCGTACGAAGTGACGTCACTCATTCACGGAAAGGACGAGGCGGAAAAGGCCCTCGCGGGCGCGAAGGCTGCGTTCGGCGGCGGCGGAGACAAGGCTTCGATGCCTACGGCAGAACTGCCGCGGGCGCGGTTTGCTTCCGGCATCGGCGTAATTGACCTTTTTTTCGAGGCGGGACTCGCCGCGACCAAAAGCGACGCGCGCCGTCTTGTCGAGCAAGGTGGCGCCGTCGTTGCGGAAAAAACCATAACCGACTTGAAGGCGACCATTGGAGAAGATTCTCTTGACGGTACCGGAGAGCTCATTCTCCGCGCGGGCAAGAAAAAATTCATGCGCGTCATCACGAAATAATATCGACGCGAACGAACACCGTCGCGAAAGCGCGCAATCGCTCGCGAATAGAAAAAAAACCGCCTGGACGATGTTCGTTCAGACGGTTTTTTTATAAGAATTTCAGTATTTCGGTGCGAAAAGGCTTTTGAAAAATTTGACGATTGCTCGCCAGATGCGTACAAGAATATTCGGGTTTTTCAGTTTCTCGAGCCGGTTGTACGCGGAAAGGAGTTCCTCGTCGGTAAAATCCGAGCGCTGGGTGTTTTCCTCGATTTCAATTTCGAGCTCTTTTACCCGGTCGGTTCCTTCGAGCACGATCGCGTTGATGGTTCTCCACCCGAGGCATTTCGCCGCCTCGAGCCTGCGCGCGCCGGCGATGAGCACGTAGCGGGAATTGACCGTGACGGGATTGAGGAGACCGTAGCGCTTCATGCTGTCCATGAGCGGTTCGATATCCTCCATTTTTTTCCGTGCCCGTCGCTTGATCGTGATGTCCTCAAGGGGTATTTGCATTCCCTTTATTCCTTTCGCCTATTCAAGGAGCGGATTGAAGACCGGTGCCGGGCTTTGGCCCTGATTGCTTTGGCCGCCGGCACTGTTTGTTCCTGTGTCGTCGCTCGGTGTCAATGTCTTGTTCTTCGGCGCCGGATCGCTGAAGAGATCCGGGTCGAGCGTGAGCCCGCCTGTATCGACGGAGAGCGGTTTTTGCCCCGAGGAGTAGTTCTCTCCCTGCAGGCGTTCAACCGCGATACGCTTCAAGTTTTCGCCATTTTCATGATAATCGCAATAGCTCGTGGGCTGCGTTCCCTCGAGGTAGTACAGCGTCACCGTTCCTTCGGTACAATTCGCCGTCGGCAGGAGTCCCGATTTCTGGCACACCGTCGCGGCGACAAGCCCTGTTTGCGGCTTTACGAAATCGCGGTACGGAAGCCCGTTGTGTATCAGGTTCATGTAATCGCCCCAGGCAGGACCGGCGAGCGTTGCTCCCGTGTTGTCGAGGCCGAGCGAAAGGCCGCGGCGGTCGAAGCCGAACCAGATCGCGGTGGTGTAATACGGTGAGTATCCGACCGTCCACGCGTCCGCCCAGTTCTGGGTGGTTCCGGTTTTACCCGCTGCCGGTATCGTGAACTTCTTTCCGTTATCGTCCTTGAACGTAAACTTCTGCTCGAAGCCGGATGCCCAGCCGAGCGTTCCGACGCGGAGCGTGTTTTTCAGGAGGTCCGTCATGATCCACGCGTTTTGCGGGCTGACGAGCTGACTCGCGCTGCCCTTCCGCTTTTGCTCGAGGCGCAGTTCCTTTTCGGGATCGAGGATGGTCTTGCCGTTCCGGTCTTCCACCGAGCGGATCGCGATCGGCGTGACTTCCTTTCCCTGGTTCGCGAACGTCGCGAAGGCCTGCGCCATCTGGATCGGCGAGACGGAGATGACTCCGAGGCCGATTGAGTACACGCGGGGGAACACGCGGTCGATGGTCGCCTTGTCCCGGTAGCCGAGGAGGGTAGACGCGCGGCCGATGGCGGCGTCGAAGCCGATGCCGTCAAGAATGCGGAGCGACGGAACGTTCATGGAATGCGCGAGCGCTTCCCAGAGAAGCACCGTGCCCTTCCACTCGCCCTTGAAGTTAAGCGGAGTATACGGAACCCCGTCGTTGTAGAAGACAACCGGCGTATCCTCGATGAGGGAGCCTGCGGTGTATTTGCGCGAGTCGATGGCCGCGGAGTAGTAAAGCGGCTTGAAAGTACTTCCCGGCTGCACGGACGCCTGCGTCGCGCGGATCATCTGGTTTGACTGGTCGAACTTGCTGCCGCCGACCATCGCGGTGATGTAGCCCGTGTCGTTCTCGATGCTGATGAGCGCGCCTTCGACCGTAGTCTTTTGCGCGTCCTGCTGCGCCATTGCGTTCGCGCGGTTCGTCTGCAGCTTGAGCGTGTCGAGGCCGGTCAGGAGCGACATGACGTCGATTACCGGATTGATCTTTTTCTGGTAATACGACATCGACTTGACGTTCGTCCGTTCGCCCGAGACGGCGAGCTGGGGCAGATTGAAGGCGAGCGCGAGGAGCTCGGTGATCTTTGCGTACTGATCGCCCTGCGCGAAGCGCGTCGAGCTCGATGCGCGGAAGCGCTTGTTCGCGATGTCGAGGTAGGTCGCGAACACCTTGTCTGCGGCTTCCTGATGCTTGAGGTCGAGCGTCGTGTGCACGGTATAGCCGCCCGAGTAGATGTCCATCGTGCCGTACATCATCGTCTCGAGTTCGCGCCGGACGTATTCGGAGAACCAGCGGGCCTTGTCGTCGCGGGTAAGCCAGGCCGAGCTCGCGGTGCGGGTATAGTCGAAGGCTGCCCAATAGTCGTTGAAGGAATCGTCGGCGGTTTTCTTGTCGAGGTAGCCGAGCGAGACCATCTGGTTAAGGACTTCCTGCTGGCGTTCCATCGCGCGGTTCGGGTGCTCGAACGGATTGTAGTACGCGGGGTTGGAGAGCTGGATGACGAGAAGGGCCGACTCCGCGGGAGTGATCTCGGTCGCGTCATGGCCGAAGTAGAATTTCGACGCGGCATTGACGCCGTAGGTACCGCCGCCAAAGTACATCTTGTTGAGGTACAGCTCGAGGATCTCGGTCTTGGAGTATCTGCGCTCGAGCTGGAGTGCCCACCACAGTTCCTTCACCTTTCGCTTTATCGAGTAGTCGCTCCGGTCGCAATAGAGCGTTCCCGCGAGCTGCTGCGTGATGGTGCTTCCGCCGCCGAGTGAGCGACCGGTGAGCTTTCCGAAAAACGCGCGAGCGATTGCCTTCAGGCTGTACCCGTGATGCTTGTAGAAGATCTGGTCCTCGCGGGTAAGCAGCGCATTGATCATATGCGGCGGGAGCTGATCGAGCGTGATCATCTCGCGCTTTTCTTCCGAGGCGAATTCGGTTATGAGATCCCCGTGGACGTCGAGAATTCGCGTCGGCAATGCGGGATTGAATTCGGTGAAATTTTCCTGATTTTTCAGGTTCCGGGTGAATGCCAGGCCAAAGCCGAGCAACGTGCCGCACACAATCGCGGCAAGGATCAGAAGCAGCACCGGAATGGTGATTTTACGCGTTTCCTTCGCAAACATGTCTACTATAAAAGCATAATCCGGGCTTTGTTACAAGAAGTCGGCGCGGGCAAAAAAAAGAGCCGGTATCTTGATACCGGCCCGCCCATCAGGCTATCGGACAGTCAGTGGGTGGGAGGGGAACTGAACTGCCCGATACTTATTTTTCGGCCGTGAGACCGGTTTTCTTGAGGATAATTACGGGTTTTCCGTGAAATTAACGTCAATCAGCATGGAAATCGTGTAGTCATGCCCTTTTTCGATCGTTATCTGCTTCGTTATCTCGTAATCGCCAATTTTGAACAGGATCGTGTGGTCGCCGCTGTCGATGGGCCGGGGATCACGGTTGTTTTCGATCGGCAAGCCGTCGAGCTTCACGGTCGCGTTTTCGGGGGCGACGAGGAAGATTCTCGGTGCAGTTCCGCGCATCGCGACGGTCAAGTCCGTTACCCGGGCCGATTCCACGGTAAATACCCGCACTTCGTTCCGGTAGTCGTCCGCCACGATGGAAAGCTGGTGCGTGCCGGGATCGAGGATCTGGAGGCTTTCGGGATTGGTCACGAGCATCTCGTCGATGCGGATGCTGACCGGTTTCGCTTTCGTTTCGGGATAGTCGATCTTGAGCCGGAAACCGCCGGTCTCCGTGAGGATCGGTTTTACCTTGACCGTGAACGTGAGCGTTTCGATGTTCTCGGGAAGGCCTTTCATGACGGGAAGCAGGCGGAATATGAGCGCGCCTTTTGACGTGTCGTGGATATAGGCCAGCACGGTCGAATAGGGACCGGTTTTCAGGTCATGGCCCTTCTGGAGCGGAACCTGGAGGACAAAGGAAAGCCTTGAAGGAAGCGGCTGCAGGGTAATCTGCTCGCCCTGGTAATCGATTGTCCTGTCCGACGGAGCGGGCTGCGGAAGGCGATACAGGCCATAAGCCATGCTGTTCCGGTAGGCGATGATATCCTGGGGTATTTTTACCTCGATTTCAACGCCTTTCAGGAAGGGGTTGGACTTGGGAAGGATGATACCAACCGCGTCATTATAGCCAATTTCGGCCGTTTGGGCCTCTGGCCGCTGAACGTCGACCGTTATGGGCGTCATGGACCGGACGCGGAATGGTTCCGCGGTCACGAAGGCCATTGCCGGAAGAAGGAGCACAGCGGTAAGTGCGGAGCGAAACGTTTTCATATCCGTCAATTCCCTTTGATAAATCCAGCCGGATTTTTCGGAATCCCGTTTTCATGTAACTCGAAATGAAGATGGGGACCGGTCGATTGTCCGGTAGATCCGACCGTTCCTATAATAGTACCGGATTTGATCTGATCGTGCAACTCGATTTTTATCGTCTGGAGGTGTCCATAGACGCTTTCCCGCCCGCCTGCGTGCTTGATGATTATGTGGTTTCCGTAAATTGCGTCATATCCGGTAAAGGTAACCGTGCCGGCGGCGCAGGCGGAAACGGGCGTTCCCCGGGGAGCGGCGAGGTCTACCCCGTGATGGAAGACGAGGTTGCCGGTAACCGGGTTTTTCCGTATGCCGAAGCTCGAGGTGACGACCCCGACGGGAAGGGGAAACCGGAAGGTCGGGGTAAGGAAAAAGGCGCGTACGGTGCCGTCAAAGCTGAGTCCCGGGATGCAGTGGACGGGCCGCTTTGCTTGAGCGTTCGCGTCCCTGACCGCGAAGCTTACGATGGTCGGGTCATCCGGGTCGAAGGACGAAAGGAGGAGGTTTTCGAACGTATTTTCCGCCTTGTCCGGAAGGTACAGGCCCGGCAGGGTCGGAATGATGAGGACGCGGCCGGTAAGCGACTCGGAAACGCTCGCGATGCGGTTAAGGCTCGCGATAGCGTCGTACGGGACGCTCAGTCGTGCGGCGATCGAAAGGAGGGTGTCCTCACCCTTTACGCGGTAGGAATACAGGTGTACGGGCGGCGCCACCCCTTCTTTTGGTGCGGCAAGGGCTATGCGGGCTTCGAGCACATCGTCGGAATACTGGATAAAGACGGGGTCGAGCGAGGAAAGGCTCGGAATGCGGGGATACACCGAAATTTGGGCGCCACCGGCCCCTTCTGCCCACAGGCCAAAGGGCGAAAACCCGGTCGCGCCGAGGATGATGAGGAAGGCGGTCAACGCGGCCCGCGACAGGGCTCGCAACACGGCTTGCGACTGGGCTGGCGCTTTCAGGCGGCGCGGGGGGCAGGAGACCGGGGCGGGGAACATCAGTTGGCGGAGGTTTCGTGCCCGGTTGCCGAAAGCCCGAAAGCGAGGAATCCGTAGACCGCGAAAGCCATGACGAGGGCTATGAGGGCAAAGAGGCGCCGGTGAGCGAGTACGAGGAGAACGGGGCCGCAAACGCCTGCGAGGATGACCACTTTACGGGCAAGCGAAAGCCCGAATGCGCGCCGGTTACGGCGAAAGGATTGCTTGATTCTTCCCGTGGCAAGGATGGCGACGATGGCGAGGAAGATGACGGCGAAGAGGATGGTATACAGGCCCGGATCCTTGTCGGCGAGTCGCCACAGCGGCCAGACAATGACGGCTCCCGCACCGACAGAGACCGCGAGGAGCGCGAGAAAGCGGACTATCGCGAGCGCTATCGCGCCGTATCCGCGAGCGATTTTCTTCAGCATGCCGTATCCTCTTTTTGCCCGTTTTCGGGCGTTATGTTTTTTTAAAAAAATAACCGTAGCAGATTTCCGCTACGGTTTAATGGGACACTCTCCCGATTACTCTTCGGAGATCGCTTCGGTGGGGCAGGCGCTGGTGCATGCACCGCAGCTCACGCAGGTGTTGCCGTCGATGACGCGCTTGTCACCCTTCTCGCTGATTGCGTTTACGGGGCACTCGCCCTCGCAGGCGCCGCAGTTGATGCAAGCGTCGGCATTGATCTTGAAAGCCATATATGGACTCCTTGTCAGTTGGTATGGATTAAAAATTACCGTATTTCACCGGAAAATACAAGACAATGGCGGTAAAATCCCCGGTACGGGATTCAGGTTGTGTTTTTGCATGTTCTGGTGTTAAATAGTGTGAAAGTGGGGGAACCATGGCCGAGAGTCAGCAGCTCATCAAGAAGAACCTCGATTTCATCAATATTTTACCGACGTGGGCGCAGGAACTGTCGGTAAAGTACTGCTCGAAAACCGCCAACCTCTACTTCGTGCACGGGAACATCCGCGATTTCCTTCCCCATCAGATGAACGAGGGCGAGTTCATGTTCGTCCGGATCCAGGATTACATTTCCGACGTTCTCTTTGGCAACCGCGACATCATCGTGTTCTACGACAAATCGAGCGGCGTGTCGTTCTGCATGTCGCAGATGGAAAAGGATTACCTGAAGACGATGAGCGCGCGCTATCCCGACGTTCCCCAGGAAGACTTTCTTTCCCGCGACTCGGTGAAGGCCTTCGATTACCTCGAGCGGTATTTCGTCATCAATATCCCGAAGGATCTCCGGATCGTGCTCATCGTCGATTACGCCGAAACGATCGTGCCCGCCGACGAGATCGGGAACCTCGACGAGGTAGATCGCTATTGCCTCGTCACGCTCAATCGCTGGTCTCACGAACCGCAGTTCACGCGCGGCGACGTGTCCGTCATCATGCTCACGGAAAACCTTACCGACATCAATCCCCGGCTTTCATCCTCGCCGTCGACCGTAAAGGTGACCATTCCGTTTCCCGACGGGACGGTGCGGACGCAGTTCCTCCAGTTCCTCGAGGGACGCGAGACGCTCCTTCTCGAGCGGGGACTCAACTGCGAGCGCATGGGCGCGCTCACGTCGGGGCTTAACCTGATGAACCTCAACCAGCTCGTCGCCGAGTCCTTCCAGGAGGACAAGCCCGTCACCCTCGATTATCTCAGGGACCGCAAGCGCGCGATCATCGAGAACGAGGCTGCGGGCCTCCTCGAGTTCGTCGACACCGACCATGATCTTTCCTTCGTCGCGGGTCACGAGTTCGTCAAAAAAAGATTTCAGCGTGCCGCGCGCGCGATCAGGCAGGGCAGGACCGACGTGCTCCCGATGGGCTACCTTATCGCCGGCCCCGTAGGCACCGGCAAGACCTTCATGGTTTCCGCCTTCGCGGGCGAGATCGGCGTGCCGATGGTCAAGCTCCGGAACTTCCGCTCGAAGTGGCAGGGCGCGACCGAAAGCAACCTCGAGAAGGTGCTCAACATCCTCAAGGCGATGGCCCCCGTCGCCGTCATGATCGACGAGGCGGACGCCTTTCTCGGCGACCGGAATACCGAGGGAGACTCGGGTACGACGAGCCGCGTGTTTGCGCAGATAGCGAATTTCATGGGCAACACCGAGTACCGGGGAAAGATCATCTGGTTTCTCATCACGTGCCGACCCGACCTCATACCGATCGACCTCAAGCGGCAGGGCCGCGCCGAGGAGCACCTTGCGCTCTTTTATCCGGAGACCGCTGACGACAAGGCAGAGCTCTTCCGGACACTCCAGCGAAAGCTCGACATCAAGGTCAAGGATTTCCCCCTTGCCGACATTTTCCGGAATTTCAAGTTCGAGGTTTCGGGCGCCGACATCGAAGCCATCCTCGTGCGCGCGAAAATGAGCGCGACGATCGATAACCGCGTGATCGTAACGAAGGAAGACCTCGACGAAACGATCCGCGACTTTATCCCGCCCGCGTATCCCCACGAGATCGAGCTTCAGAACCTCGTCGCCGTCCTCGAATGCACGAGCCGCGAGATGGTGCCGCAAAAGTTCCAGAAGATGGAACGCGCCCGACTTGCGGGCGAAATCCAGGAACTGAAAAGCCTCCTCGGCGAACGCTAGATTCAGGCGTCAATTCAGAATCGCGCGAGCATCCGCGTTAACTCAGTAGCGCGCGAGCACCGCGGCGATCCGCTCTCCGAGCATCTCGTATTTTTTCGCATTTTCTATCGCACGGTCGAATATGAGCGACATCCTCAAGGCGCCTGCGGTCGTGTTGAGGCCGATGACCGTCTCTCCGTGAACCGCGGTAAAAATGGGCCCGTAGAAATCCTTTACCGACACGCCGCCGTACTCGCGCGCGATGACCGTTTTGCCGAGGTTTGAAAACGAGAAATCATAGTCGATGATGTCGGGCGGAAAGCTCATCATCAGCGACTCGGGATCGGGAACATTGTCGAACGAGTCCCTGAAGTGAAAATAATCCTCGACGTCCTTGGCTCCTTCCCGGAATGACAGGATACCCTGCTTGATCGCCTTGGCCATATCGGGCACGGAACTTGCGCAGTCGAGCTTTACCTTGACGATTCCGTTATAGACGCCGACGATCGGCCTCCATTCTTCCTTGAGATACTGGCGAAAGTCGACCGGGCACTGAATGGTCCGCTCCATTCCGGAGTCGCTTGCGAATACGGCGGCCGCCTCTTTCATCAAAAGAGCGCCGAGCCAGCTATGGACGGTGACTCCTGCTTCTTTTGCCTCGGATGCAAGGCGGGCGGTAGCCCCTTCGGTAATCTCGAACGTCCTGAGGTAAAAATCCGGGGCTTTGTAATCGGGCATGTCAAAGGGTTTCGGCTCCGGCGGCTCTTCCTTTTTCCAGTCGGGAAGCGGGCGCGTCAGGAGTTCCTGGTAGAGGTCCTCGTCGAGCACCTCATAGAGGATTGGCAGGGACGGCGTTTCCGGTATGGCGACTTCTCCGCCCGAATAGAGGGTGAGAAAATCATTGATAAAGTAGGTGGCGGCGATACCGTCTGCGGCCCCGTGCTGGAAAACAAAGAAAAGCTCCGTTTCCCCGTTTGTTGCCCGCCAGTCCAGGCTGAAAAGCGGACCGGTAAACGGGTTGAATTTCCTGATCATGCAGGAAAGGAGCACTTCCTGCCAGGACGCGGTTTCAGTCCGCTCGGTGAGCGGAAAAGCGCCGGTATACTCGAATACCATATCCATCTGGTTGCGCGGCGTTCGTTCCTGATGCGCGAAAAGGAGGGAGTGGCGGAGTGAAAGGCGGGCAAGGGCATCCCGGGTTTTTGCCAGATCAAGAGTTTCGGCGATGGTTGTTTTGAAGCCGAAATTCAAGGGAAACTGTCGGCCAAAAAAGAGCATATAGCGCTCAAGACTCGATGTTTTTCTCCGCATGGTGTCCTCCTTGGATTAAATGCGAGTTTTTCGCGCAATCGTTTGCGCAATCGTTTGCTATTGTTTTACAGTATTACCACATGAATTTCAAGCGTTTTTTATTGAGAGGCAGAGCGAAAAAAAATCACGGATTGGCGGATATCAGGAGATCGACGAGGATCCCTGCGATGTCGAGACCGGTTGCGCCTTCGAGGCCTTCAAAGCCCGGCGCGGCATTTATTTCGCAGACGGTAAATCCTGCGTCCCCTGCGAGATAGAGAAAGTCGACCGTGCCGTACTTGAGCCCTGTCTCGCGCGCGATTGTATGGACCATTGAAGCCCAGGGTTCACCGCCGTCGTGCCTGAAAGCGTGATCGACGGCCAGCTCGCACATGAGGCCCCCCAGCGAAGTATTGGAAACGAATTCTCCGGCGGGCGCGCGGCGTTCGACGCAGGCGACAATCCGGTCACCTGCGAAAAAAACGCGCAAGTCCCGGCCCCGTGAGGACTCGATATATTCCTGGAAAATCCATTCCTCGCCTTCGGAGAGCTCCGTTCCTGCAATGCGCCTGGCCTCAAGCGGACTTTTCACGAGCGTTACCCCGACTCCGCGGCTTCCGTGCCGTGGCTTCGCGACGAGCGGGTAGTGCGGGCTTCCAAAAGCCTTGTCGAGGTCTTCCGCGCGCGCGGTTCGGGGAGTCGGAATACCGAGGGTGTCGAGAAATTGCGCGGTTTCGAATTTGTCGTTCGCGAGGCGGGTCGATTGCGCGCTATTCACGCACGCGTAGCCAGATGATTCAAGCAGCTCGATTGTTCCGATCGGGACAGCCCCCCGGATGAGGCATACCGTGTCCTCGCTCGTATCTGGCAGGCGCTCCCCGGCAAGAAAATCCCGAACGTCCGCGGGAAACAAAAACCGGAGCGGGATGCTCCGGTTTTTGCATGCTTCGAGTAGTCTCGCTGTCGGATAAAAGCGCGAAAGATAGCCGTAGTCGCGGGTTTTCAGCCCGTATACGGCAAGGATTCGCCTCATGTTACTCCCGGTCTTTGGGCCAGGTCAGCTTTTCCGCGGCAAGTTGTCCGATCGCCTTGGCTGCCTTCGCGGCGTCGGCCTGGGGAATTCCCGCCTCGGCGCTCAGGGTTTTCGAGAAGAAAAGTTCGATCGAGTCGAATACTCCCGGTTGCTTGAAGAAAATAAACGCGAAGTTGATACCTTCGGGACGGAGGATGGTAAAGGCCGAAATCGCCTGCTGCGGTTCCTTGTTGAAGATGATCTTCGACTGGTTTCTCGCGGTGATGATGTTCGCCTCGCTGAAACGGAGCGGAATCTGGAAGCTCTCTGCCCGACAGTACGGTTCGATCGTCTTGTGGTTGTAGCTTGACGGCTCGACGAGCACAAAGAGTTTTTTTCCGTTGGTCTGAAAGGTAATTCCGTTTCCCGATGCGTAGATATCCTTGACCGCCGAGTAGGAGACTATCTCGTAGATGCTGTAGGACGATTCCTGCTTGAAATACGAGGTGACGATATAGCCTTCATCCAGCGGAAGCTTGTTTTGCTTGTATGCTTCAAATAAATCCATTGCCTTAAGCGCCATGAATTCCTCCTTCTGTGATCTCCGTTTTCAGTATAGGCGTAATTCGGGGTATGCGCAACACAAAAAAAGAGCGCAACGTAGCCGCTTCAAGCGGTTATTCAAAAATCGCGACGGGTGTTTCTTCGAGTTCCCGTTCGAGATGTTCTTTTTCCGTCGATGCGATGCGCTCGAATTCATCGCGGAAGTCCCAGAATACCCCGATGACCGTCGGATCGAAGTGAGAGCCCGCTTCGTCGATCAGGGTTTTGACTGCGACTCCGTGGGAGCATGCGTCCTTGTAGGGCCGATCCGAACGAAGCGCATCGTAGACATCGGCGACCGCCATGACGCGCGCGGTCAGGGGTATCTCCGCGCCCGAAAGCCCGTAGGGGTACCCGGTACCGTCCCAGCGTTCATGGTGAAATTCCGCGATTTCTTTCGCGAAGGTGAGGAACGAGTCATTTTGCATGGATTTTTGCGTGCGGGAAATCGCGTGGGCGCCGAGCGTCGTGTGGGTTTTCATGATCTCGAACTCGTCTTTCGTGAGCTTTCCGGGCTTGAGGAGGATCGTGTCCGGAATGCCGACCTTGCCGATGTCGTGAAGGATTGCCGAACTCGAGATGAGCGAAATCGCGCGGTTCGAAAAAGGGCGCTCCCCGGGAAGGTTTTCGAGGAGAAGCTTGACATAAAGCCGCGTCCTGAGGATGTGCTCGCCGGTTTCCTGATCCCGGAATTCGGAAAGGATAGCCATCGAGCTGAAGATCGCCTCGCGCGTCTGCATGAGGTCGACCGTTCTGGAGTGGAGCAGCGCTTCCTTTTTCTTGAGTGCCGTGATGTTGTTCGCAATCGCCACATGAAACGCCACGGGAACGGGCGACTGCTGCCGGAAGATCGTTACGTTCGCCCAGATGACGTGCCCGTTTTTCGCGATGTACCGTTTTTCGAACGAGACGGTATCCTTCCTGTTCCCGAGGAAGGGCTCGAGTGCCTGATACGCCCGTTCTATGTCCTCCGGATGGGTAAAAGTTTCCCAACTCGTGCCAATGAGCTCCGATTGTTCCCGCCCGAGCATTTTGCAAAAGGTATCGTTCATGTACAGAATGGTTTGCGCCCGTGAATCGATGAGCGCTATGGGGATAGGTACGTTATCGAACACATCGGAATGATGTTCGACACCGGACACGCTTTCATCAGCCATCAGCATGGAAGGCTCCTTGGGAGATAGGGTATTGATGACTTTTTTGGCTAAATGATGGTTTTTACATTATAACAGTACAGAATGGGAGCCTGTCAAGATAATAGTGTTAGTGGTTGGTTACTTGTTATTGGCGGGACGAGATACCGCGCTTGGAGCGGTGTTTTTTAAAATAAAAAACCGGACCTGCAGTAAAGAGGCATTTGCCCGCTTTATAAGGTCCGGCGCTGGTAAAGGTCTTCCGGCAAGCCGCATTTTCACGCAGCTTTCCGAATATGCGCCCTTACTTCTTGTTGACGAGGTCCTTGAGGGCCTTGCCAGCCTTGAACTTCGGGTTCTTGGACGCCTTGATCTTGATGTTTTCGCCGGTTTTGGGGTTGCGGCCAATGCGCGCAGCGCGCTTTCCGACTTCAAAGGTCCCGAATCCGATGAGCTGGACGTTTCCGCCTTTCTTGAGCTCTTTGCCGACGGTAGCGATGAATGACTTGAGAGCTGCCTCGCTGTCCTTCTTGGTCAAGCCGGTATCTTCGGCGATCGCGTCAATCAGTTCCGATTTGTTCATGGTAACGATGTCTCCTCTTGATATGTGTTCGTTCACTATAGCATATCTCGCGCGTTCATACAATCTTCATTTTACTCGTGTCAGGGTACCCCATTTTGAACGAAAAGAACGGAGGGGTCGACCTCAAGGGCCGTTGCAATGCGTTCTATCATTCCCGGCGAGGGGTATTTTTCCCCGCGCTCGATTTGGGCAATGTAATTCCCCGAGGTTCCGACTTTTTCCGCGAGTCCTGCCTGCGTGAGAGCCATAGTCGACCGATGTGCTTTCAAGTTATGTGCCAGATATTGTTGGATTGTGGTCATTGGCATTCCCGACAGTAATGCTGGTGCGTGGTTTTGTTCGAGATTTGTTCCTCCTCAACACCCAAACATAATGCAGATGGGGTGCGCGCTTTTTTTAACTCATAAACTCTGTATGTAGTGTAAGTCGATATTTTTTGATTTGACAACACACTAATGGATATATTAGTGCATCAATAACATGCGGGATGCGCTCCCGACGCTTCCTTCGTCGGGCCCATGCGGGACGCGCGTTCCGGTTCGAATTCGGCATGGAAGAATAAAAAAAGGAATCCTTGCGGATTCCTTTTTTGAGCCATGCTGGATTCGAACCAGCGACCCACGCCTTAAAAGGGCGTTGCTCTACCTACTGAGCTAATGGCCCGGGTCATTTGACAACGTCAACCAAATTATAGTAATCAGGCTTTTTTGTCAACAGACGACAACGGAAGAAATGACTCAATACTGATATGCGACTGATAGCGCGATGTTGAGGAGGGCACGGTCTCCCGGCTCGAGGCCGAGTTCGGTGCCATACATGGCGAAATCAATGTGAAATGCGCTGAGGTCAAGTCCGAGACCGGCCGAAAGATACGCGTCCCGGATACCTGCCCGAAGGTATACGACGTCGAGGAGTTTGACTTCGCTGCCGATGGCGAAGTTAAGGAAGGTATTGCGGTGGACGGGCCGAAAGATGGAAAGGGTATCCCGCCAGTCGAACATCAAGCTCCAGCGGGAAATGGTCGTCCAACCCGCGGGAAGCGGAATCTCGTAGGCTGCGCCAAGGGTGAGATTCGGTGTTATACGTTCGTAATCGGTGTCGGAATCGGGATTTCCGTCGAGAAAATCGCCGTAGTTCGCGTATTCGGTCGAGAAAACGGGGGTATAGAGATCCTTGCAGTACAGTGATGCGCTGAGCGTCCGGTCGTACCGGTATATCGCGCCAACGTCGATACCGAACCCGGTTGAGAGCACCGCAGGAATCGAGTCGACGTTAAAATCGGTAAAGGTCGTAAGGACGGAGATGGCCGTATTGTCTTCGCTGACGAAACTCTGGAAGAAACCCTTGAGCTCGAGTCCTCCCGATACGGTATGCGGTCCCTTCTCGTAGAGAACGAGTCCGTATCCCCCGACGAACAGGAGCTCCTCGCCGGTAAGGAGCTTTGCTTTCGTGATCGCCGGGACATTGACGCTCATGATTGTCCGGTTAAAGACGCCGAAACCGAAGTTGCGGTCGACCTTTCCGAATGCGAGCGGGCCGGTCATGTTGGCTCCGATATAGACACCGTTGTTTTCCTGGACGAGATCGAGGATGCCGGTAGTCATGTCGTCTGCCTCCAATACGGAGGGAATGTCGAAAAGCGGGCCTGAAACCTCGCAGGCAAGCCGGGCAAACGACCACTCACGATCGACGAATGCAAGCGCCGCAGGGTTTCCGGCGAGGGTATCAAACCCCGTTTCATGGGCGCTGTACGCGCCGCCTGATCCTTCAAGGCGGGCTGACACGATTCTGGGCGCAATCGGATCAAAAGAGAACGACTGGGCGCCGAGAAAAGCGGCACAGAAAAGAGAGGGGACAGCAAGAATTGTCCGGGCGGCGTGGAGGCGTGAATGGCGCTTCGCTCTCATTCTTTCGTACCTCTCAGAAAATCCATCAGCGTGAAATCGCCGATGGCGACTGTATCGGCGTCTTCCCGGGTATCGAGCACTGCGACGGCGTCGATGATGTTCTGCACCCGGGTTTGTTGCGCGGCGTCGAGGCCCGAGGTCGCAAGCGTAGACGGATTCGCCATGATATCCATGATCGTCTGGCTGCCACCGTCACCGAGATCGGAAGCGACGTCGGCAAGAACGACCGCGGACGCGAGGATCAGGGAGTCAACCGGCGCGGTTTCAAGCGTTTCCGTGTCGGAAAGGAGCGTTTCTATGGCGGTCAGGTCAACTGAGGGATCAAAGGAATCGAATGCCTGGGTGACGAGCGTGTCGCTGTCGCCGTTTTGCGCGTCCAGGGCGAGGCCTGTAATCGTGTTCATGTCGACTGCGGCTGACGGCGCGAGATTGAGTAATGCAGCCTTATCTTCGGCCGAAAGGGCAAGAATGCTCGCCGCGTCCTTTCCGGCCAGAACGCCGAGAAGTTCTTTCGCGAGGGCGGGGTCGGACGCGTCGTCGCTTTGGGCGATATCGACCAGGTCTCCGACCGAGGTGCTGGAGGGGATTGTGATATGATCCCGGGCGAGCGATGAGCCCACCGATGTGGTAAAAAGCTGACGGCACGATACCGTCAGGAGCATAATCGAGAGGGAAAGAAGTGTCAGTGTGATCAGTCGTTTCATATCCCATGCCTCCGTCTGTACATAATGGTAATTCAACAGAATGAAAACCACAACAAGGAAGGGCTACCGTTACCTTAGAGTATAAGGCTAGGCAGGGGTATCACGCCATTTTTGCCCGGCCAATTCCGGTTATCGTGATCTGTATCCGCTTTCCCCGGGGAATCTCCCGGGGGTCAGCGTCGAGCGTGACTGAAAGATAGTTTGCAGTTACCGCCGTTACCGGCTTGCCCTCAGGGTTTTCTTCGGCGACCGCGGAAACCGTGCGCCCAATCCAGTATTCCCCGTAGGCGCGGAGATTTTTCTCCGCGAGAGCGGTAAGACGCGCAACGCGCTCGCCTGCAACGCGCTCGGGGATGCGCGGCTTCATTTCCCAGGCCTCGGTTCCGGGGCGCGCTGAGAAGGGGAAGGCGTGGATGGCCGCGAAACCGGCTCGTTCGCACAGTTCAAATGTTTGGGCGAAGTCCTCGTCCGTTTCGCCGGGAAACCCGGTGATGATGTCGCAGGCGAGAAAGGGATTTTCCTTGATTGACCGGAGCCGCTCTGTCGCCCGGATTACGGCGTCGGCCGCGTAGGGTCTCCGCATCGCCTTGAGTATCCGGTCGCTTCCCGACTGCACCGACAGATGGAAGTGCGGGCATATCCGCTCGTGCGCAAGGGCGGGAAGAATCGCGTCGTCGACCCGCTCGGGGTAGAGGCTTCCGATACGGATCGCGATGCGGTCGGTTTCCGCAAGAAGGCGCATCAGCAGCCCCGCGAAGTCGCCGCCGCCCGATCGGTACTGCGAGAGATTGACCCCGCTCAGGATTACCTCGCCCCATCCGGCGTCCTCGATTTTTTTTACGCGCGCGATTACCTCGTTCCCGTCAAGGGACACCGCCTTGCCGCGCGCGAGCCTGATGCGGCAGTAGGAACAGCGGTTATCGCAGCCATCCTGAATTTTGATCGATGCGCGGGAATGAAAGAGAAAATCGTCGGTGGAAAGCCTGAACGTTTCCGGGATGACGGTATCTGCCGGAACCGGCGTGCTTGCCGGAACCGGGGTGTTTGCTTGAGATTGCGTGCTTGCCTGAGGTGCAGATGTGCTTGCCTGAGGTGCGGGCGCGGCGGACACAGCGTGGAGGCGGCAAAACTCCCGGATTTTAAAGGCGAGATCGTTTGCAGTGGTTCCAGTGCCTGCACTGGATGCAAGAAAGCGCGGGAGGTCGGCGAGGGCGCCTTTTCGCGAGCCGGGAAATACGGCAACGCGCGGGTCTATCGCGTGAATGGCGGCTTCTTCGACTTCGGCGTAGCATCCGGTCACCAAAACGATCGAGCCGGGATATGACCTCAGAAGTCCCCGGATCAGGCGTCGGGCCTTTTGTTCGGCTTTGCCGGTGACGGTGCAGGTGTTGACGATGCAGAGGTCGGGTGCTGCCTTGAGCGCTGTGTACGTCGGGGTAACGGGTGCTTGCGGTAAGGGAGGGGACTCGCCTTCGGCGTCAATCGGAACCGTTGATCCTGCTGTATCCGTCCCGAGGCGGAGATCTTCGTCCATGACCGCGAAACCTTCCTCGCGGAATGCATGCGCGAGGGATTCGGTTTCGATCTGGTTCAGCTTGCAGCCAAGGGTTTCAAAACGGATTCGATACATCGGGTCCTGTCAGGATGCGAGGCGGCCCTAGAGCAGGCCGGTTACGCGTTCCTTGCCCCTGACCGCGTCCTGGAGGTTCGCGTTGAGGGCGAGCGCCTTGTTATAGGCTTCGAGCGCGTAACGGTAATCTTTCGCCATTTCGCGCGCGTAGCCGAGACGGACCCACCATTGGGCGTTCAGGTTTTCGAGCTGGAGGGCGGCGGAAAATGCCATGTCGGCATGCCGGTATTTCGCCATCCGGAGATAAAGTTCGCCCATAAAGTAATAGACGGGGGCGATGCGGCTGCCGTTCGGCGCGTAGGAAATATATTCCTGGAAGAGACGCAGCGATTGTTCGTTTTGTCCGCGATAGTATTTTGCCTCGGCCTGGATTTCGATGATGCGCGGATCGTATTTGGATATCGCGCGGCCCTTTTCCGCCCAGGAATCCGCTTCGTCGTAGCGCTTTGCCTGGACGAGGGACCAGCACAGGACTACGTGGCTTTCGAGGTTTTGCCCGTTTTCGGCGATTTCCGCGAGGCACACGTCGATTGACTCGCTGTAGCGGCCAGCCCGGTAGAGCTCGAGCGCGTCGAGCTTTTCCTGGGCGTAGCTTCCCGCCGCAAGAAGGCACAGGAACAGAAAAAGCGCTGCTGCATGTGTATGTTTTTGCATGGTTATTACCTGTTCATGGTGCAGATGCCGGAAAAGAAGCAGCCGCTTTCGAGGATTACCTCGGGCGCGGTGACGTCGCCGTTCAGCCGACCTGAGCTAAAAACGTGCACCATTTGCGTCGCGGTAACGTCGCCGGTCACGGAGCCCTTGATGATTACGCGCGCGGCGTTGATGTTCGCCTTTACCTCGGCACCCGAGTCTACGAGCAGGTCGCTCGTCGCGTCTATCTTGCCCGAAACTTTTCCCTTGATCATGAAAGGCTCGGCGAACTGGATCGTTCCGGTAAAATCGATGTCCGGCGCGAGAACGGTATCGTAATCCTCCTCGTCGAGATCCAGGAGGTCGTTGTCCTTGTTGTCTACCATAATTGAATACTTTAGCCGCGATGGACGCTTTCGGTCAAGCCTGAGCATACCTGGCGCCAGGCGTTCTCGAAGTCGCGCCGCATGTCCGGGGCATACGGATTGAGGGTTTGCATGTCGTCGAAGAGCTCGGGCGAATCCTTTTCTACCTGTTTCGCGATCGCGAGGAGCTTGCGGTACCAGAGGGTGCCAATCGGGGTTTCTTCGATTCCCATCGTGTTGAGCGTCCGTCCGATCATGTGGGTGAGCGCCTGGCTTAACGCCGCCTGCCGGTCGTGCTCTTCGGGCGTCATTTCGACGACCATGATGCCGAGCGAGCGGAAATACTGGGCCCAGCGCTCGTACTGGCCTGTCTGCATTCTGATCGGGTGCATCATCATCGGCAGCCCCGTGAGCCCTTCCTTGGCGGACTCGGGTCCGAACATCGGATGGGTCGCGAGAATGTCGACGTGCGCGGGGAGAATTTCCTTCATCCAGCGGACCGGTTCCATTTTGACCGAACAGGTGTCGACGATGAGCGTTCCCGGCAAGAGGTGCGGTGCGATTTTTGAAAGCATTTCGGGGACGGTTCGCATCGGGACGCAGATAAAGATGACGGGGAGGCGGCACAGTTCCTCGAGGCTGACGAGGGTGCAGTTCGGCTCGGCCGGAACGCTCCGGTTAAAGCCGTAGACGGTATGTGCGTGGGAAAGAACAGTGGCCCAGAACTTGCCGAAGCGTCCGAGCCCGAGGATTCCGACATTACTCATTTGCCTAAACTAAAGGGATTGGGCCCGTCTGTCAAGAAAGCGCCAACAAATTGCAATTTGTCCATGGCACGCTGCAAATTGTCCCTGTAAATCCCTTTCGGGGCATGACACACTGATCCTGACACTATTGCGGACTTTTGGAGGTGTTTTATGAAAAAATTCATTCTTGTCCCGATCGCGCTCGTCGTGCTCGGTGCCCTTGTCTTCATCGTCATCGGCTTTATGAGCCCTGCATACGAGCGGGTCGACGTTACCGTTGACGGGATGCGCGTGATTATTCCCGCCGGGAAAGGAAAGCTGCCCGTCGTGTTTTTTGCGCATAACGGCAATCAGACCAAGGAAGATTGGGGCGACTACCCCGAGGAACTCACCGGGAAGGGCTATGCCGTGGTCAACATGGGCTGGACCGATTTCAAGGGCGCTGCGGATTTCAGGAAAAACTTCGACACCGTATCGGAACGTTGGGGCAATCGGCTCGACCTCAAGAGAACGGCGTTTGTCGGCGGTTGCCATGGGGGGATCAAGATGCTCGGCGCCCTCGAGGCAAAACTGCCCTTGACGGTAAAAGCGCTTGTTTTCCTTTCAATGTCCGAGCAGTACTCGCCTCCGGCAAAACATGCGCCGATTTTGGGTATCTATTCCCTCAAGGACCATCTTGGCGAGGGATACGTCAATACCCAGAAAAAGGTCTATGAAAGCGTTTTGAACGACCCGAAAACGGTGATTGCGCTCGACGCTACACCGCATGGAGACGAGCTCGTGACCGATCAGTCGACCCGGGACCGGGTTCGCGCAGAAATCGATTCCTGGCTGAAAAAGTACCTGTAAAAACCATTTTTCCCGACGAACACCCGGACTGAACGAAAAAAATGCGTTTGCCGGGTGTTTTTCCCGTCTCTTTTCCCCTTTATCCTCATTAATACTTGCCCAAACGCGTCATCCGGGAGTATGCTGTTGGTCATCGCACCTATTTTCCCTATTCCAAGGAGTCAAAATATGAGTTTTGTAGAATCCATGAAGGCGAAGGCGAAAAGTTACCAGAACAAGCTCGTTCTTCCCGAGGGTACCGAACCGAGGACGGTCCAGGCCGCCCGGAAAATTATGGATGAGAAGATTGCGGCGCAGGTTACGCTTCTCGGCGATGAAGTCGCCGTTGCCCAGACCGCGAAGGCCTCTGGCGTTTCCCTTGACGGCATCCATGTCGTAAATCCCGCCAAATCGCCCCTCCTTGAGGACTTTGCCAACGCCTACTATGAAAAACGCAAATCCAAGGGTATGACTCCCGAACAGGCCAAAATCGATATGTCAGGCGTTCTCCGCTTCGGCGCCATGATGGTTGCCAAGGGATTTGCCGATTCGATGGTCGGTGGCGCCGAAAACACGACCGCAGACGTTCTTCGCGCAGGCCTTACCGTTATCGGCACCGTGCCGGGAACCAAGACCGCCTCTTCGTGCTTTGTCATGGAGATGCAGGACAAGAAATGGGGTGTCGACGGACTCATGATTTTCTCTGATTGCGCGGTCATTCCGGTACCGAGTTCCGAACAGCTCGCGGACATCGCCTTTTCCGCGGCGAAAAGCTGCCGCGAGTTCATCGGCGCCGGGCCGGTCGTCGCGATGCTTTCGTTCTCGACCAAAGGTTCGGGTGGATCCGATGCGAACGTCGTTCGCGTGCAGGATGCGGTAAAGCTCATCGGCGAGCGCAAGCCCGATTTCGTCTATGACGGCGAACTCCAGGCAGACGCCGCGCTCGTGCCGTCCGTCACCCAGAAAAAGGCTCCGGGCAGCCCGATTTCCGGCCGGGTCAACACCATCGTGTTCCCCGATCTTGGCGCAGGCAACATCGGCTACAAGCTCGTCCAGCGTCTCGCGGGAGCCAACGCATACGGCCCCTTCCTTCAGGGTTTCGCGAAGCCGATATCCGACCTCTCGCGCGGCTGCTCGGTCGACGACATCGTCACGACTGCATCCGTCACCCTCGTGCAGGCAGGAAAGAAGTAAACGCTCATCCCGCGCGGTACTGCCGCCTGAAAAATAAAAAAGAACGGTACGGGCTAGGTCCCGAACCGTTCTTTTTTTTTGCGCTATTACATAATCGCATCCGTACGCGACCGCACGGATTAACGGCCTTTCGGCCCTTACCGGTTACGGCTCGGAAACGGCGGAGGATCTGCTTTCTGCCCTCGAGGTCCATTGGGTCCATGAGCGGGGGAGGCATCCGGTCGCAAGCGCGAGCGAAAGCAAAAAAAGGATCGCGGCCGTAACTTTTACGCGGGGGAAACCCTGAGGCTTTTTTTTGTCGTTTGTCCCGCTCACGGAATTCTGTCGTTTCTCCACGCCTTACTTCCTCCGGTTTAGCCATTTGAGCACGAGATAATTCGCGACTCCGGCGGTGGCCATCGCGCCGACGAGGATGGCGTACGCGGTCTTCCAGTTTTCGGCTCCGGTCATCATGGTCCATTCCGACATACCGCCGATTCCGGCAATAAGCGTCAGGGGCATGAAAATCGTCGTGATGAAGGTGAGTCTCGTCATCGACCGGTTGGTTTTCGCCGCCTGCTTCGCCATCTCGTTTCCGGAAAGCGCGAGCGAAAACTGCGCGAGGTTCGCGACCGTGTCGCGATCGGTTTCGACGGTACCGAGAAATTTCGCGACGTGGTCGTAGAGGTCGCAGAAAAAAACGATGCTTTCGCCGGGGACGACCGGCGAGTCCTTGCGGGAAAGGCGCGCGAGAAGTTCCCGTTCGTGAAAGAGGCATTTTCGCACGAGGGCAAGATCCTGCCTGATAGCGTGGGTTTTCGCGGGATCGATCGCCGCTTCGCGTGTGAGGCACTCTTCCTCGAGCTCGGTGACGGCGTCGCTGAGTGAGTCAACCGCGGTAAATGTCAGGTCGATGATGCGGTCGAGTATTGCGTGGACGATCCGGTCGCTTCCGTGCGCACCATGCGGATTTGCGCGCGCGACGCTTTCGGCAATCGAGTCTGCGGAAACGCGCCGCGCCGTCTCGTCCCGGAATACCGACACGACGAAGTCATTCCCGAAAAAGAGGTTGATCTCATCAATTGCGATGGAACCGGAAAAATCGGTGATATGGATGTCGTTGAAAAGTATCTCGGCGTACTCGGGAAAGACGTCGACCTTCGGTATCTGGTCCTCGTCGAAGCAGTCCTCGATCGACAGCGGGTGGATGGAGAATTCGCGGGCAATTTCCTCGAGCTCACTGCGCTCGGGCGAAACGCAGGCGATCCAGACAAACCCGCCCTTTTCGCGCGCACTTCGTGCCTCGCCCAGGGTTTCGAGCCGGACAGACGCGGGTCGGTCTTGAGCCGGGTAAAAATGAAACAGGTCGGTGTTGCCCATCGGTTCTCCTCACGGTCACTATCGCCTATTGTGCACGAAGGCGCTTCATCGTGCAAGAATTTTCTCGAGATGCGCGGCGCCAAGCGTTTCCATGAGGCTTACCGGATCCTGTCCCCGCATCGTCATGACGAGGATGCCTGCGCCCTCGATGCCGGCGATCGCCGCGAACGCTTCTGCCCTGGCGTCGAGGCCGGAACGAAAAGCGCCCGAAGACACGCCCCTCTCGACGATGCCGCTGACGATGCGCACGATGTCCTCGTAATACGAAGCGACCGCGTCGCGGAAGGAAGGCTCGTAATTGAGCCCTTCGAGAAGAAGGTAATAAGCGCCAAATTGCGCTCCGGGAAGGCCTTGCTCCGCGTTGAGAGCTGCAACCGCTTCGCCCATGAGCCGAAATACCGTGAGGAACTCGGCGGCGGGGTTTTTGCCGCCAAGGGCGCATGAATCGCGGATTTGGTCGAGATGCGGCAGATAGTGGTTCATGAGCAGGTCGCGAAAGAGCGCTTCCTTGCTTTCCCAGTGGTGATAGAACGCGCCCTTGGTTACGTGCGCAGAAGCGCAGATGTCGCTGACCGTGGCAGCGCGATACCCTGCCGCGACGAACAGCGCGTATGACTTTTCGAGAATCGCATCGCGTGCGCTCATGCGGGTGTGCCCCGGTCACGGAGCGCCGCGTAGCCTCTGTCGAGGTATTTTTTGAGTGATTTGAAGAGAAGTCCCTTCACGAGTTTGCTGTAATCGCCGAGGGCGTTTTCGCTGTCGCCTGAGCGTTCGATGGCGGCGAGCCGTTCTTCGAGTTTTTCGAAGCTGAATCCTTTTTTGAGGACCATGAAATTACCGGATGTCATCGCGTGCGCGGGACAGCCGTAGATGCACCTGAAGCAGGCAACGCAGGAAGATCCGAAACGGGGGCGAGCCGCTTCCATCGTGATATTGCCGGTCGGACAGTGGGTGGCGCACCAGGCGCAGGCGGTGCAGGCGGAACTGACGGTAATCGTTTCGGGGAACCTGTGGACTCCCTTTTTTTCCATCGAGGGGAGGTTTTTCTGGAGGATGTCGGGTTTTCTCGGCGGGAGCCGGTGCCGTTCTCCGGAAAGGAATTCTTTGACGAACAAATCGGCGAAGCCGGGAAGTACCCGTATAAGGTGCATTGAAAGCTTTTCGTCGAGCGTGAACACCCAGTTACAGGGCATGACGAGCATATCCTCGTAGTCGACGCGAAAGCCCTTCTTTTCGAGCGAGGCGATGCACGCTTGCCGGCAGGTTGTGTTGGGCCAGGCTTCACCGCCGCCTGAGACCGAAAGAACCATCGCCGGAATTTCGTGTCCGGTTTCGCGCACCAGTCTTTCTCCGAGACGCGCGATCCAGGAGTAGACGGGTTCGGGCGCGTCCAACGCATGAACTGCATAGAGGAGAACCAGTGCGTCCGCGCTTGCAAGAAACACCGTCATGGCGTCAAATTTTTCGGGGCTTGCAAGATCGTCGAGGCTGAAAAGATGAACGTCGCACGATTGGGCCGAGAATGCTGCTGCGACGGTTTCGGCGGCTTTTCGCGTTCCGCCGGTACCGCTGAAATACACGACAAGAATCTTTTTCCCCATGATGGTCTCCTTTTTTTTACACGTCCGGAGAGGTTTACCTCAGTGGTATTCTGCACTATGAATACAAACCGACCGGTTGGTATGTTATCAGGAATTACTGTACTACCGCCAACAAGCGGTGTCAAGAACCGGAAGATTAAAAAAGTAGGAGAGCGTCATCCGCCTCTTTATGGTATAATCGCCAAATCGTATGAAAAAAACCTGGTACGAGACCCAATTTTCCCGCGCGCTCGCATCGGGCGCCAAACGCGATTATCGAAAATCCATTGCGATTCTCGAGGATCTCGCCGCGCGCGGTTATGCCGACGGAAGCGCTGATCCCTCGCGTTTTGCGGACTCGAAGACGGACGCAGCAGAGCCGGATGACGGCGAACGGGGTGAGGGCTATTGCGAGCGTTGCGCGCATCCGGAGATTTACCTCTATCTCGCCCGTGCCTGGCATGCCGAGGGCATGTACGCCCGCTCGGTCTCCTGTGCCCGCTCCTATATCGCGCTCAATCCGTCCGACGGCTCGGGCTGGTTTTTTCTCGGGCGTTCCCATTTTGCCGCCGGTTCCTTCGCGCGCGCGGTCGGCTGCCTGAAAAAAAGCATCGAGGTCGCTCCTTCGTCAATTGACGCGCGGACCCTGCTCGGCATGGCGTATCTCAAGGGCCGCAAGCCCACGCTCGCGCGACAGGCATTCGAGGCCGCTCTTACCCTTGCACCGGACGACGCGCGGCTCAATCAGGGCTATCTGAACGCGCTGTTCGTCGAGGCGGTGAGAACCTACAAGCTCGGCGACGCGGAGTCCGCGCGGCAGATGCTTACCTTCCTTATCAACAACGACATCGACGGCGTCGTCCCGCGCCTGTATCTTGCGCACGCGCTCCGCGATCTCGGCTACCTTCCCGAGTCGCTCGGGCAATATGAAGCCGCGCGTCAATTTGCGCCCGACGACGAGTCCCTGCGCTGGTATCCCGCGCAAGTACTCCTCGAGATGGGAGACACGGCGGCCGCCGGGGAAATTCTTACGGAACTCGGCGAGACTTCGGGAGCGGCCGAGCTCGACCCTTGCGCGATCAGCATGCGCATCATCAAGGGGCACCTCGACCGCGAGGAATGGCCGCAGGCGGCTCAGGCGGCGCGGAACGCGATAAAGACATTCGGGAGCGACGCGCGCTTTCACGCGCTCATGGGCGAGGCCCAGCGGAACCTCGGGAACCGCGAGCAGTCCCTCAACCATTTCCGTCGGGCGCTCGATCTCGAAAAGGGAAACCCCGCGCCCTGGTACGGAGTGCTCATGGTGCTCCTCGCTGCGCGCGACTGGCCGACGCTTAAAACCGAGCTTGCCCGGGCGGAAAGGGCCGGCTGCGACGCGGAGTCCATCAGGTATTACCGAACCCTCGCCGAGGCGAACCTCGACGCAGATCCGCAGTCCCTGCTGCCGCTCGTGCAGCGGGAAGTCCACGAGCACGGCGCGGTTCCCGAACTCGTGCAGGCCCTCGCGCACACCTATTACCGTCTCGGGCTTTCGGAACTCGCGATCGGGTGGTACCAGAAGGCGCTCGCGCTCGATCCTGAGGACGAGGCGTCGAGCCTCGGGTACATCGCGTGCTGCGAAGACCTCGGGGACGCAGAAGCGCTCAAACAGGCGTATCGAGACTATCTTTCGTCCTGGGGGGACAACAGCAAAATCCGCGAGGAGTTTATCCGGTTTCTCGTCTCGGGCGAGACATGGGAGGAAGCGGCGGATCAGGTCGAGGCACTCGAGCGCTTTGCGCCGATCGGCCAGTACGACCGGCAACTCGCGTTCTACCGGCGCAAGGCAGGCCAGTTTCGCCAGGCGGCGATCCTGTACCGGAAAATGCTCCGTGCGAAACCAGACGACCGGGCGCTGCTCGCGAATCTCGTGTTTTGCCTCGACCGCATGGGAGAGACAAAATCAGCCGTCGCGATCATGCGCGAAGCGAACAAGATTTTCAAACCCGACGCAGGCTCGTTCCTGATCGAGGGGCGGCTCCTCGCGCGCTCGGATGATTTCGACGGCGCGCTTGCCGTCTTTCGCCGGGTGATAGACAAATACCCCGCCGACGTGCGGGGTTGGCAGGAAATTGCCGCAATTTACCGGTTGCAAAAGGTTCCCGAGATGGCGGCGATGTTCGAGCAGAAGGCACGGGATATCCTGCACAAGAAAAGTTCTGCGAAAAAAAAGAAGGCATAAGCCCCGTGCCTGAACGCCGGGGCTTGTCTACTTTCGTCATCGTTCCGCTACCGCAAAACCTCGGCGACCACCACGATGTAGTTGTGTCCGTATTTCTTCGCGCACGAAGGGCAATACGTGTAATAGAGATAGTACTTGAGCGCGGAGTAGTCCTCTGCCTTGACCGAGACTTCCATCTCCTTGAGAAATACCGGCACTTTGCTATACGGTCCGTCGAATACCCGGCTCATGAACTTTCCCGAGAGTTTTGTCACGTTTGCGTCGGGATGCTCCTTCGCTACGGCGAGGTAGTATTCAGATTTCCAGGGCGACGTGTCGCTCGAGAGCAAAAGATAATTCTTTTCGTCCGGCGCAATGCCGAGATCCTCGGCCTTTTTCATGAGCCGTCTCATCATTTTGTCCATCGCTCCGGGTAAGGGGATGTGCATGAATAGCGGTACTGAGTCGGTGATGAAGGGTTTGTCCTTCCACTCATGGGTTATCCCGTCCCAGGGCTTCGGGTCGAAAGGCGAACAGCATTTCTGTGTTTCATTCATGGCAAACCTCCTGATTTATCATATCTATTTTAGAGTATAGGTATGTCCCCCCCACTCTGCAAGAAAAAATCCGCATTCATGAAATTTGCTTCATACGCGGTAAAACCGTATATTTGTTACAGGAGGATTACAATGATAAGTGAAAAATTGGTAAAAGCGATCAATGAGCAGATAAACAAGGAATTCTACTCTTCGTATCTGTATCTCGCGATGGCAGCGCATTTTGATTCCATTGCTCTCCCCGGATTTGCGTCGTGGATGAAGACCCAGGCTTCGGAAGAATGGGGTCACGGGATGAAATTCTACGAATACCTCTATGAAGTCGGCGCGGCAGTCGAGCTCAAGGCAATCACTGTTCCACCGGCAAAATACGGCACTCCGAAGGAAATATTCGAGACGGTTCTCGAGCACGAGAAAACGGTCACGGCTTCGATTAACGCGATTTACGATCTTGCGAAGGCGGAGAACGACCCGAAAACGGAGCTCATGCTGCACTGGTTCATCAATGAACAGGTCGAGGAAGAAAAGAATGCGCGCGACCTGATCGATCAGCTTGGCATGGCCGGAAACAATTCGTTCGGCGTCATGTTCATGGACAAGCACGTCCTTGGCGCGCGAAAGGCTGACTGACGGCGTCTTTGCAGATTGCAGTCATCTTTGCGAACATAAGCGCTCACGAACATGAATTTGAACCCCGGCGACGAGCCGGGGTTTTTTGTTGATAAACGGGCTAACCTGGGTCTACTATGAAGGAACCAGTCCGGATAAAAACCGGATGGAGCAAGGAGGACCTGAGTATGGCCAAGGGCAAGTCAAAGGGTAAGATCGTCTCGTCGTCGACCCTCGTTCAGATCGCGTTGGGTTTTTTCTTCGTCGCGCTCGGTATTGTCGGGATCATCCCGCAGGCAGGCGAGGGCATTTTCAGCCTCAGCAAGAATCAGACGGTTCTCGAAATCGTATTCGGCGTGATCGAGGTCATGTGCGGTATTTTCTTTCTCGTGGATTCGTTCAAGCGCATTCCCCGAAAGACTTCGATGCTGGTCATCATCGTCATCATGTGCCTCTGGGCGCTCAGGATTGTCATCAGCGAATTCTTCGGCGCGATTGATCTCCGGAGCGACGGTATCCTCTTTCATCCCAATTTCTGGAGCTGGCTCATGACCCTGTCGGTCGATCTCGTCGTCGCGTCCCTTCTGTGGTCGCGCTACACGGCAGAATAAGGCCATAACGCGCTGAGCGGCAATTGCGGTTCAGCGCGCCGCAATCAGGCTGCCCGCCCGCACGCTTTTACGCAGGCGGGCAGACGGGCAGACGGGCAGACAGGCAGACAGGCAGACGCGCAGCTGACTCAGGCTCAGATGAAGAGGTTGACCCTGCCCATGGAAGCGGCTTCCATGTAGGTCGCAACGCCGCCGATCTCGACGCCGTCGACAAGCTCTTCGGGGGCGATACCCATGATGTCCATGGACATCTGACACGCGATCATGCGCACTCCTGCCGCGCGCGCCTGGGCGAACATCGTCTCGAGCTGGTCCACGTTTTTCTTTCGCATCCGGTACTTCATCATCACCGGACCCATCCCGCCAAAGTTCATCGACGAAAGAGCGAGGGAGTTCATGCTTTTCGGGAGCATCATCCCGAACATTTTCCCGAGTAAATCCTTTTTCACGCCGCGCGCTTTTTTCCGCAAGACGGAAAGACCCCAGAACGTGAAGAACATCGTCACGTCTTTTCCGGTCGCCGCCGCTCCGTTCGCGAGCACGAAGGACGCGAGTGCCCGGTCAAAGTCGTTCGAGAAGACGATGAAGGTCGCGCCGTTTCCGCCTGCGGTCGACGCGGCGCTTGAGGACGAAGATTTTCCGTCACGGTCTTCGCCTCCTTTCCCGATAACGGCCTCGATGATTCCGTTCACCGAATCGAGGGAGACGAGTTCGTTGCCGGTGAGCGAGCACCAGGATTTGACGTCGCGCGCGAAACCGGGATCGGTCGCCTTGATGAGGAGGCGGTCGCCGGGATCAAGCGCGTCGATTTCTTTCTTGAGCCGCATGATCGGGCCCGGGCACTGAAGTCCGCAGGCGTCGACCGTAAAGCTTTTTCCGCTCCCGCTTCCGCGCGGGCTTCCGTCTTCGGTAGAGACCGATATTGCGCGGTCGAACTTGGGTCCCGTCGTTTCGCGCGAAACGTCAGCCGGTATTGACTTGTCGCCGAGAAGCTCGATCTCGGAACTTGCCGCCTTCCAGGTCTTGTAGCCTCCGGTGAGGTTCGCGACGTCCGCATACCCGTTCATGCGGAGCATGCGCTCTGCAAGGTAGCCGCGGAGCCCGATCGCGCAGTTGATGACGACCGGTTTGTCGTGCGGTATTTCGGAGAGCCGGCTTCGGAGTTCCGTGTGCGGGACGTTGTACGCTCCCGGCAGCGAGCCGAGCGCGAATTCCTCGCGCGAGCGGACGTCGAGGAAAAACGCGCCCCGTTCGCGCCAGGCGCCGACATCCCGCCAGGAAATTGTTTTCGTCATGCCGTCGAGAGAATTTTCGGCGATGAAGCCGACCATGTTGACCGGGTCCTTTGCGCTTGAATAAGGGGGCGCGTAGGCTTGCTCGAATTCCGCGAGGTCGCGCACCGTGCCTGCCTTCTTTATGTACGCCGAGATGACGTCGATTCGCTTGTCAACGCCGTCGAAGCCGACTGCCTGCGCGCCCCAGAGTTTTCCCGTTTCGGGGTGATAGAGAATTTTTACCGCGATCTGGAGCGACTTCGGGTAGTAGCCGGCGTGGCTTCCTGCGTGCGTGACGGCCACCGCGAAGGGAAGGCCCGCCTTCACGAGCGCCTTTTCGGTCAGGCCCGTCGACGCGACGGAGAGATCGAATACTTTCGCGATGCTCGTGGCTATTGTGCCGCCGTAGGGACGGACGTTGCCGAGCACGATGTTGTCGGCGCACAGCCTGGCCTGCTTGTTCGCAGGCCCGGCGAGCGGGACGGTGACTGCCTGTCCGTGGAGCGGGCTTTCGAACTCGATTGCGTCGCCGACCGCGCGGATCGCGGGATCCGAGGTCGTGAAAAAACGGTCGACCTTGATCGCCCCGTTTTGCGCGAGGGAAAGGCCCGCGTCGCGCGCGATCGCGGTATCGGGCCGAACACCGATCGAAAGGATGACGACGTCCGTGTCGACCGCGGCGCCCGATGAGAGCTTGACGGTGAGGCTTGATCCCCGGCGCTCGAAGGATGCGACGCCGTCCTTGAGCTTGAGGGAGACGCCCTTGTCGCGGAGATGCTGCTGGACGATCGACGCCATGTCGTAGTCGATAACGTTCATTACCTGGTCGAGCGCCTCGATGACGGTGACTTCGAGACCGCGTTCCTTGAGGCTTTCGGCCATCTCGAGACCGATGAATCCCGCGCCGACGACGACCGCCCGTTTTGTTTCCGTGCGGTCAAGCTTTGCCTTGATGGCGTCAACGTCCGCGACCGAGCGGAGTGTCAGTATCGCAGGGTCTTCAATGCCCGGAATCGGCGGGCGCACGGGAGACGCACCCGGGCTAAGGATGAGGGTGTCGTATGCCTGATCGAACTCGGCTGCGGTCTTGAGGTTTCGCACCCGCACCGTTTTCGCCGCGCGATTGATCGAGATGACTTCGTGTTGCGTTTTCGCCTCGACATTAAGCGCTTCTTTGAACTTTTCGGGGGTCATGATAAAAAGGCGCGAGCGCTCGGTTATGGTTCCGCCCGCATAGTAGGGGAGGCCGCAGTTTGCGTAGCTGATGTACTCGCCGCGCTCGAACATGAGAATCTCGGCTTTTTCATCAAGTCTGCGAAGCCGTGCCGCCGTTCCCGCGCCGCCGGCTACTCCGCCGACAATAACATAAGTTGCCATATCAAAAACCTCCTTAAGGTATATCATCCATTCGTTACAGTTGAAATTCTCGCTTAATTCTGGGTAAATGCAAGCTCGGCCGGAAGATTGACCTCCGCGCACTTGTATTTTGCGATGAGCCGCGTGCCTGCCTTTGTGAGGCTTACCGTGATATTTCTCCGGTCTCCCTCGGCAACGTTCCGCGCGATCAAGTTTCTCGCCTCGAGGGAATCGAGCACGCGCGAAAGGCGCGAGGGCGAAAGCTCGAGCTGCACGGCAAGGAGACCCGGCTCCGCGTAGCCTTTTTCGATCGCGCACAGGCACATCGCGTCGTTGAGGGAAAGCCCCGTTTCTTCCTTGAGCGATTCCTCGAATCGTCTGAGCGCAACCTGTATTTTCCTGATTGAACAAAGATCGACCATTTCCGCGCATCCTCCGTTTTTGATAAATAGTTGCTACTAGCAAATATAATGCGGGAAAAACGTGCGGTCAAGAGAACTGTGCGCCAAATTTGCGTCAAATGTGCGGAAAAGTTGATATGTGCGATATTCCGCAGGAAACCTGCAGCCAGATTGCCGCGGTCAGATTTCCGCCGTCAGATTCCTGCGGAAAGGATGCGCATTTTCTGCGCGTTCACGACGGCGTGTCCCTTCGCGTGATTGTTGAAGTAGATCTGGACAAGCGTGGCGGTTTGCGCTATGTCGGCGATGAGCGGGACATACTCGGCGAGCTCCGAATCCGTGTACAGGTACTCGTAGCGGCTTCGGGCATTCGTGCCGTGCCAGTTTTCGGCGTTCCGTCCGTGAAAGCGGACATAGGCTGATTTCGCGGTGACGATGGCGGCGCGTGCGGGAAGGTTGCGAAGCGATGGCATGTCGGTGACGCACCAGCCGAGTCCCCGTTTTCCGAAGGCCTCGTACACGCGCGCGTTTTGCCAGGACGCGTGCCGGAATTCGACGACGATCGGCAGGTCGCGGAGTTCTCCGATGAGCCCGTCAAGGTAGCGCCGCTCGTCAACCGCGTAATGGAAGCTTTGCGGAAACTGGAGAAGGACCGAAAGGAGGAGCCCCCGGCTCGCGAGCGGGCGCATCGCCTCCCTGAACGCGCGCGCGTCCGAACGCCAGGCGGACACCGATACCTCGTGGGTGAGGCTCCGGTGCGCCTTGACCGAGAAGCGGAGTTTGCCGTTCGAGCGTTTTACCATCGAGGCCATCTGCGTCTCGTCGGGCATGCCGTAGTAGGTGTAGTTGAGCTCGAGCGCGGAAAACTGTTCCGCGTAGAAGGCGAGGAATTCCTCGCGGGGAAGCTCGTGGGGATAGAGGACGCCGCGCCACTCGGGATAGTCGTATCCCGAGGTACCGACGAGGATTTCTGCCATGGTGTTTAGTGTACCTCGGGTATTCGCGCGATGTCAGTGGTGTATGCGGGGGAAAGGAACTTTCGCCGCATGTTCCAGTTCCTCGGGGCGAGGACGTTTCCCGCCGTGCGGAGGATGCTCTGGCCATAGCGCGCGGTAACGGAGTCGAAGCAGCGCATCAGGGCTTCCTGACGCGGCCGCGCAAGGTCTTCCTCGAAGAGATCTTTCTGGCAGATGATGTCGCTTTCGAGCCCGAGGAGGTTCACCATGATCTTGCGGTAGCGGTATCCCTCGCGGTACAGCTGGCGGAGAAGCGCTATCGCGGTACCGAGTATGTCGGGAAGGTAGGAGGTCGCCTTCGGGAGCGCGGCCGAAAGCTGGCTCGCGTACTGCGGTCCCGTTTCGTCCCACGGGTTCGTCATGAGGTATATCGACACATAGCGGGCGGCGCTTCCCTGGTCGCGGAGGCGGCGCACCGCTTCGTGGGTATAGGAGGCGAGCGCTTCTTCGAGTTCCCCGAGGGTAAAGACCGCTTCGGCAAAAGACTTCGAGGCGCAGATGTTCTGCTTTTTCTCGCGCTCGATCCGCTCGTTCGCCGGAATTCCGGCGAGTTCCTGAATGGTCCTCATGCCGGTAATGGTGAGATGTTTCTTCGCGAGGTGGAGGGGCCAGTCGCGCAAGTCGCGCGCGGAGCGGATGCCGTGCCGCGCGAGCGTCGTTTCCTTTGACCAGCCGATCCCCCAGACCTCTCCTGCGGGACAGGATTCGAGTTCGGCTTCCCCGTCCGCGTCGAGCCAGGAAAAGACGCCGCCCCGTTTTTTCGCGAGCTTGTTGCAGAGCTTCGCGAGGGTTCTCGTCGGCGCGACGCCGACGGTGACGGGCATGCCGGTTTCCTTCTGGACGGTTTCCTTTATGTGGCGCGCGATGCCGGTAAAGTCCGCGTGCGCCCAGTCCGGGTAATAGAGAAAGCATTCGTCGATCGAGTAGATTTCGACCTCCGGGCACAGGCGGTTATAGATGCACACGAGTCGCGCGCTGATGTCCGCGTAGAGGGTGTAGTTCGAGCTGAACACCGAAACGCCCTTGTGGTCGCAAGCTTCGGCGATCTTGAAATACGCGTCCCCGCGCCGGAAGCCCTTTTCTTTCGCTTCCGCGTTGAGGGCGATGACGATGCCGTCGTTGTTCGACAGCACGATGATGGGCTTGCCTTCAAGGTCCGGCCTGAAAAGCCGCTCGCACGAGGCGTAAAAACTGTTGGCGTCGACATGGAAGATCATAGGTTTCTCACCACTCCGGTTACCGTTCCGAAAATTTCCGTTTCCTCGCTGACCGCGACGCGGTTTCCCGCTCCGTCGGCGAGAACAAGGCAATTCCCGTCGCGCACGAGTTCGCGGCAGGAAAATTCCTCGTCCGCCCTGAAGACGACGAGACAGCCGGGAACGGGCGGACGGGAACGGTCCACCACGAGCAGGTCGTCCGCAATGATCCCGCGATACGCGAGATGCCGCCCCTTCATCCGCATGAAGAAGGTAGCGGGTGGGTTGTGGACGAGAAGCGCGTTCAGGTTGATCGTTGTGGCTTCGTACCCTTGCGCGGGTGACGGAAAGCCGGTTTCTCCTGCCATAGTTCCTAGCCTTTATGCTTAGCATATAAGCAAAATGCTTACAAGTCAAGATGCTTTTATGCGGAAATCCGATGGACAAGCGTACCGTTCCCTGCTATTCTCAATACTTAAGCATAATGCTTACTTCATTCCGGAGGGGCGTATGGATATGGAAACGGGAATGGAACCGGTCTCGGCGCGCTTTGCGCAGGTACGCGCGCGGTCAGGGCTTTCAAAAAAGGCATTTGCGGATTCCCTCGGCATTCACCCGGTTGTCTCCGGGGACATCGAACTCGGCAAGCGCGAACCCTCGCGAGAGGTGCTCGTCAAGCTCGCCCGCGCGTACGGGGTGGACATTACCTGGCTGTTAACCGGGACTGCGGCTGCGTCCCTGTCTTCTTCGTCGGACATGGACGGGTCAGGATCCCTCGTCGAAATTGAATTTGTCCGGCAGGAAGCCGCCGCGGGCCGCGGCGCCGAGATTGACGATTACGCCGCGACCGAGCGGTTTCCGGTTCCCCGCGATTTCATTGCGCCCCGGCGTCCCGAGCGCGTGCGTGCGGTCGAGGTTCGGGGCGACTCAATGACCGGTATCGGGCTCGCCGATCGGGACATCGTTCTTTTTGCCACCGACGAGCGCTCGGGCGACGGCGTCCACGTCATTTCGATCGGAAGCCAGTTGCTCGTCAAGCGCCTTCATTTTGACCCCCTCGGCCCTTCGGTCGAAGTTATCAGCGAAAATCCCCAGTATGCCCCGCGCCGGGTTGCGGGCGTCGACCTCGAGCAGTTTCGCGTCGAGGGCCGCGTGATCGGCTGGATGCACCGGCATCGCGCATGAGCTCAAGGAAAACCCCCATGACCCCTATCGACGATCCCCCCGAGTCCTTTGTTCCCCCGTTCGATCCTGACGCGTTTTCGCTCTCTTCGCGCGAAGCGGATGGCGAGGACGCCGCATCAGCTGCGGAACTCGCCGAGCTCGCGAACGCGCGGATGCCGTTCGGCAAATATGCGGGCAGCCTTCTCATCGATCTCCCCGAGACCTATGTCCTTTGGTTCAAGGGAAAAGGCTATCCTTCGGGGAAGATCGGCGATCAGCTTCGCGCCATCGAGGAAATCAAGGTGAACGGCCTCGAGTTTTTGCTCCGTCCGCTCGTTCGCCGCTGACGTATGTGTGATGCGCGTCACACTCGCGCATCACCGACTTGCCGAACCGCGTGTCCTATACTCAGGTAAGTGAGATGAGGAGGTCAGAACATGAAAACATGGATTGATGAAGAAGCCGTGCTCGCAGTAGACGCAGGCACCGGCTGGATATCCCGGTATGAGCTTGAAGGGCTCATCCCCGGTTCCGTTGTGCGATCTGTCACCGAGGCCGGAACCGGCTGTCCGATATCGCTTAACGGCGCGTTCTTCGCGCAAGGCTCGGCCGTCGTTATTGATCTTCCGGGGAACGGGGGCGCGGTTCTCGGAGCCTTTATCGACTCCCTCGAGGAAAGCGAAGCGCGCCTTTCGCCGCCGCGCCGCGGCGACCGCGCGAGCGAGCTCCTTCCCTTCGCGATCAGGCTCGGCTCGATACGGGTACGCCTCCGCGATCTTGACGGAACCGGCGTTTCGTCTCTTGTCAATCTCGATCGCGCAGTCGGCAGCACCTGCGACGCGGATCTCGTCGTTGCGGGGATACCCGTCGCGTCGGGGAAGGTCGCGGTTATCGGCGAGAACATGGGAATCAGGATAGAGACCCTTACCGCCAGCCTTCCTGCGGGGAGCTTTCCCCGCACGACCGGCGCGGCCCTCGCTCCCGGCTACTCGGCCGAGCCGGTCAAGGACTATAATTTCAGGATGCCCGACTGCTTTACCAAGCGCGCGATTACCCGGTTTGCCGACATTCACCTCGATTTTCTTCGCGGCTGGCAGGCACGTTTACCTGAGTTTTCCGGCTGGGAGCTTTCCCTCGTTGACCAGTTGAATTACGGAGAATGGCTCGACGACATCGCGGGCAAGGAACTTTCTTTCGCCGCCTTTACGCCCGCACGAAGGGTTCGCGCATACGATCGCGAGGTGCGCGCGCGGATGCCCGAGACCTTCCTCGTCGAATCCGGTGCCTCTCGCGTTCGCCTTGAAGGCGATGTTCTCGAGGGCGTGCGCGCCTGGGCCGCGATGCGGCTTGGCGAGGGCGACGAAATCCCCTTTCAGATAGCTCGTGACGCGGGGAGGCAAAGCGTTCCCGGTGACGACGGTCTCGAAATTACCCTCGCGTGCCTCAGGAACGCCTGGCTCGACGCGGGTGACCTCAGGATCGGCATGGACGCGGGCGCCGAGCCCGTTGTCTTTTCGGACAAGCCCTTCTATAAAACTAAAGATAACCGCTCTCGGATGATTTTGATTGCGCGCTTTACGCGCGCTGACGGTAGCCGCATGGATGTGGTGTATCCCCAGGGACTCATCGCGCCGCATCTTCCGGCGCTCGGGAGATAGCGCGTGGACCGCCTTGAGTTACCTGCGGAGCTCGCGCGCGTCGGGCAGGAAGTGACGATTCGCGAGGGGCGCGCATTTTTCTGGCAGGACGACGCCCCCCGCGAAGCCTATTGGCTTGTCGCGGGCCGCGTTCGCCCGGTGAAGTTCGCTTCCGACGGAAAGCCCTTCGATCTTCCCGAGCTAGCGGGCCCTTGCTGGATCGGTCTCGCGGAGATCACGGGCGGCTTGCCGTGTCTCTTCGACGCGGTCGCGCTCACTGAATGCCGGGCCATTGCCTTCGGCAAGAGAAGCATCGAGGTCGCGCTCGCTCGAGGCGATACCGCCTCCTTTATCGCGCAAAGCCTTTCCCGGGAAGTCTTCGCCCTTCACCGGCTCATCGCGTCCGCGGACGCACGCGAAAAAATCATCGCTTACCTCGCGTCCCGCCGGGCGAGTATCGCCGGGCTCGACCGCGCGCGGCTCAGCCTTACGCAGGCAACGCTCGCCGAAGCGGTGGGCCTTTCACGGGAAACAGTGAACCGTCAGCTCAAGGAACTCGAGTCTTGCGGCCTCGTCACGCTCGCGCGGGGAGAGATCGGCGTTCCCGACTGGGACGCGCTCGAAAATTCTGCCTCGCAGCGCTAACGGCGGGAAACGCTTGCGAGTGTGGCTTCTCTCGCTGCGTCCGCGCGCATCCCGGCAGTCGCCATTTCCATGACGAATGCGGTGACCGTCAGACAGGCGACGAGGATTTCGCGTATGTCGGAGACCGGATCGGCCGGAGCGGGCACAAAGCGGTCATGGAGTTCCTTGAGGACAGCCCTGATGCGCTCGCCGTCGCGTCCCGCCTTTTCGCCTCTACCCCACGCGCCGCGGGCGCCGGTGCCGAGCACCATGCGCATCGAAGTTCTCACGGAGTCCGCGCTCACGAGCCGGGAGAACTCCTCGTGCAGAGCGGCTTCGGAGGCGAGGTGTGCCTTCAGGCGGTTCGGTCTCACGTTGTGCGCCGAGGTAAAAAAGTCCGCGACGTAGTGGAGGGCGATCCCGAGCTCCTCGCTGAATCGTTTGTTCTTCGAGTCCGCCTTCAGAACTTTCCGCGATAGTTTTACGATTTTTTTGAAGGCGAACTTCCGCGAGAGTCTCCAGAAATGCGGGTGACGGACAATGAGCGAACTCGTGTCTGGTTTGACCGACCCGGAGCGAAACCGCTTTCGGCTCAGTTTTACGCCCCAGGTTTCCTCGATGGCGGGAAGGAGCGCGTCCGCGAGAAGAAGATGCGTGTAATACATCATGAAACGAACGTACCGCGTGCGGATTACGGCGCGGTGAGCGTTGCGTGAAAAATGCGTGAGTTCTTTTATTTTTCCCAGGTCGCCTTTCCGAGTGAGTACACGACGGAGAGGGAACCTTCATTCAGCGTAACTGCAACGGTAACCGTCGCACGGTACCGGGCGGTGACGGTGAACTCACTCGCTTCGCGCGCGGCCTCTGACCCGATGATTCCCTCGATGAGTTTTTCGGCGAGGGGGCCTGCATACCCGAGGATAAAGCCCTGCGTTTCGGGCAAGGGGGGATAGCCGGGAAAGGATGGCCGCTTGCCTGGCGCCTTTGCGGCGGGTGAGACGGGGAGAATGATCCAGCCCGAATCGTCTGTCAGCGAGCCGACGCCGAGCCGCGTTCGACCGGAGGGCTCCTGTACGGTGCCCTGCACTGCAACCGTCGCCGTGTCCGGCGCGGGACAAAAGGGGATCATACACCTGAAGGGAAGGGGATTAACGGGCGCGAGGCGGGCGAACGCCGCACCAAGGGCGCGCTGGAGACAAAAGAGATGGGCCATTTGCGTGTCATGGAGAAAGAGGCCCTCGAAGGAGATGTGTTCCTTTTGATCCGTTTTTGTTTCCAAAGTGTCCGCCGATATGGTAAAATTACGGTATGAAGTATAGCATGAAACCGAAAGTTCGCGCACTTGCCGACAGTCTCGTCGAGGCGATTTCCACCTGGGATGCGGTTGAGTGCGTCTGCCTGAACGAGGCGGGCGCCGCGGACACGCTCGATCCTTATTTCGCGCTGATCCTGGACGTCTATGTCCGCTCTTCCGTCCCGGGGGAGAGTGTGCGCATATCGGCGTATCCCGAGCACACCCTGTTCGAGACGTCGCCGACCGGCACCAAGGACCGGTTTCTCGTCGGAGATTTTCCCGTCAGGATAGAGTACAAGTCGATTCCCCGCATCGAGGAGCTCATTGCGATCTCGCTTCGCGCGGGAAGCGATCTGTGGAAAATCCGCGACTCGGGCACCTACGTGTTCTATCGCCTCGTGCATTGCAAGCCGCTGTATCAGCGCGGCGATTGGCTCGTCACCGAGACGGGCAAGCTTTCCGGCCTCGGCGACGATTTTTGGTCAGGGATGCGCCGTTTTTACGAATCGACCATGGACCATTACCTCGCCGACCTCGGCGCGTCGATCCTCCGGGAAGACGCGTTCCATTACATGATTTCCGCGTCGAACTTCATCAAATACGCCTGTGCCGCGCTCTTCATGGAAAACGGACAGTTCGAACCCTCCCATCGCGGCTATCTCTCGCAGGTCGCCGATCTCAAAACCCAGCCCGACGATTTTGCCGGACGGTTTGAAAGTTTTCTCAGGCCCGACTCCGAGCTTCCCCCTGCGCGGAAGTACGAGATCGCGAAGCTCATCGCGCGGAGTATCGTGAATTTATGAAACCCCCGCGCGGCCTTTTTCATCACACGTTTGACCGGGCTGATAAGGCCCGGTCGTTTTGTATCCCTGCACACTTCGCCGCACGGCGCGCCGCGAAACGCATACCGTTTTGCTCCGTGCTTTTTGCCACGCTCGCGGCGTCGCTTCTTTTCGCCTCATGCGGCCTTCCCCGCTCGTCGGTTCCGATGACCGCGCTCGACGGACGTAAGCTTACCCTCCGGGCGCTTTCACCCGAGGCCCGGGATGGCGTCGTCACGGGCGCGGACGGTATCGCGTACTTTGCCTTCAACCCTGTGCACTCGGGGCTCGTAACGCGCGATGCAAAGGGCACGGGAGAACGGAGCGCCCCTGCAGAATGCGCGCTTTCGGTTTCCCTTTCGTGCGAGGCTGGCGAGAGCGTGACGGTTTCCTTCGGCGCGGTTACCGGCTCCGACGTCGGACCCGACGGGAAGCTTGCCCTGAAACCGGGAAAGCGGCCGCTCGCGGCCCTCGAGGCGATCACGGGAGAAGCGACGATCGGCCTTTGCGTGCCGGTTACCGACGGAACTGCGAAGGAAAACGAAGTACGCGGCTTTGTCGTCGGCGTGAGGGGCGGCAACGCCTCGCGCGTGAAAATACTTTCGGCGCAGGTCGGTCGCCCCGTGTCCTATTGGTCAGTTCGCGACGGCAGGATCGGCTTTGTGCCGTCGGCGGCGGGCGGGCGGATAAACGCGGATGATTTGCGGCAGGGCATTCACCCGCGCGTTCTCGTGCCGGAAGGATCGTTTGTCACCCTCGATTTTGCGCCATCGGGCGATTCGATCGGAACCCTTGAGGCGCAGTCGCGCGCGTCGTTCAGGGCGGGCCGTTCTACCTTCAGTGTCCGCAATACTCCCGGGCCGCATCGCGCTTCAATTCCGTCATTCGCGTTTTCGGGATACGGCACGGAGACGGGCGATGTGTTTCTTTCGCCCGACGCGGGATCCGGGGATCTTGCGGGCATTGCGGTATCCCATGGAGAAAGCCTTCCGGTTGTGGCTCCGGGAAACAAGCCGAGCCCGATAATCGCGGATCCTTCGCTTGTCGTCGAGTGGCCGCAAAGCCGCTGGAGAAGAGCAGAGTTCGAGTTTTTCTCCTGGGACAGTTTTCCGACGGTTCTCATTTTCGATACGGCCGATTATGCCGTGCAGGACAAGCTGTTTAAAAGGCTCGCGTTCTTTGTGGAAAAGGAAGGGTATAAGGGGAAGCTCCTCTCGGACGCCGAACTTCAGGGCCTTCACGCCTATAACGCGCACGATTATCGCGCGGAAAGCCTTGCGTCGTTCTTTGACGCGGCCGCGAGCGCGTCATTCGCGCTCGGGGATCTTGAACTCGCGCTTCGGGACATCCTCGTGACCGAAGGCGTGATCGTCGCCCGCGGAAAGGGCTACGCACCCGGCGCGGGCGCGGTGATCTCGATATCCCGCGAGTCGGTCTCGTATCTTCGCTACCTCTTCATCGCGCACGAGGGGTATCACGGCATTTACTTCGTCGATCCGGATTTTCGCGCCGAGGTCTCTCGCGTGTACCGGTCGATGGACGCGCGCGCGATTCGCTTTCTTGAATCCTATTTTTCGGTTTTCGATTCGCTCGGTTACGACACCGACGATCCCTATCTGATGGAAAACGAGTTTATGGCCTACATGCTGCAGCAGCCGCTCGATCGCGTTGGGCCCTATTTTTCCGGAGTCATCAGCGATCGCTACCGCAAGCATGGCGGAGACGCTGAGCTCCTATCGTATATCGCGTCGACCGGGGCATCCGAGTTCCAGCGGGCAGCGACTGAGCTGAACGGCTATGTGTTTTCCCGCTGGGGAATCGCGGGGGGAAGGGTAGGGCTCTACGTCGGGGAATAAGGCTTAACGCTTTTGTCAGAAAATCCGCGCGGACTCGTGCCGCTCGTCTTCGCCGTCGGTTCCGCCCATCAGCTCGAAGTTGAAAAGGCGCTCGACTCCGACGGTCGAAGGAGGCCCGTGGCCGGGCATCACGATCGTCGCGTCATCCTGCGACAATAGCTTGTTCTTGAGGTTGATCAGGAGATTCCGTTTTCCGTACATATTGTTCGTCACGCCGAGCCTTCCGGCGGAAAGCGCGTCGCCGGTAAAGAGCATGTTCTCGATCTGGAACATAACCGAGTCGGGCGAATGCCCCGGGGTCGCGTAGTAGCGCACGGCAAAGCCCGCCGCCGCGAAGGTTCCGTCTCCCTGGAGGAGTACCGTTTTCTTTCCGTGTAGCTCGGCATCCGCCGCGTAGACCTTCAGCTGATAGATACTCAAGAGGGTCAGGAGACCTTTGTGGTGCGTTTCGTGGTTATGGGTGACGAGCACCGCGACAAGCTTGAAATGGTTTTTCTCGATGTGGTCGAGTACCGCGCGATCCATCACGCCGGGGTCGACGAGAATCGCTTCTCCCGTGCGCTCGTTGCCGACGAGATAGCCGTTGGAAAATCCGTCGGGGGAATAGTGGAAGTAAACCTTCATTCCGGATTCTCTCCCTTGCTGAAAATTGCCTCGCGGGTATTGGATGACTTGAACGAGACCTTTTCGCGGATTGTCTGGCAAAACATGGTTTTTTTCAGGTTGCAGTTCTGGAACGAGGTGTCCTTGAGCGTCGCCATGACGAACCGGGAATTGTAGAGGTCGGAGTCGTTGAACGAGGTGTTCCCCGAGAGAAGCCCGTTAAAGTTGTCGTGGAGAAGGTCCGAGTTTTCGAAGGATGAATCGTTGATATGCACCCCGCCGAAGCTCGAGAACTGGATGTCGGTTCTTTTAAGGGAACAGCGGGAAAAGCGCGCGAAGTCGAAGAAGCACATCCGGAAGCGGCAGCCGTCGAATTTTACGTTCTGAAACACCGCGCGGGCGAAGTTGCAGCCGATGAAGGACTTTCCCGAGAGATCCGCATCGCGCAGCTCGATCCCGAAAAAATCCACGCTGTGTATGGTTTCGTTCGATTCGAGAATTCCGTTTTGGGCGTTCTTCGCGATATCCCGGTTGAGGGTGAACATTGCTACACTGTAGGTCATTGCGCGATTTTGGTCAAATGGGTTATGATGGTCGCATGTGCTGGAAATGCGGAAAGGGGATCGTCCTTGACGGTCCCGCCGGAAGGACGCTTGCCTGCGCTTCGTGCGGCGCCGACGTTCGTTCCTGCAAAAACTGCGGTTTTTTCTCACCCGGCTCGTATCACGACTGCGCCGAGCGCGTCGACGAGGCAGTTCGCGACAAGGAACGCGCGAACTTCTGCGATTCCTTCCGCCTGAAGGCGGAGTTCCGGGTCGACCACGCGATTTCGGGAAAAAATTCCGGCAATTCCCCGGGTGATCAGTCGGCCCGATCCGCCTTCGACGACCTTTTCAATTCATAGGGAGCGATATCTTTTTATCATGGAAAACAGCGTTGACGTTTTGTATCAATATGCCTTTCTCGATTCCGGTTCGGGGGGCTTTCCGTATCTCGCCCAGCTCAAGGGCCACGCCCCCGAGGCATCCTGCGTCTATGTCGCCGACACGGCCCATTTTCCCTATGGCGAGAAATCGCGCGACGAGGTGATCGAGTTCGCCTGCGCGACAGTCGCCCGCCTCCTCGAGCGCTTTCGTCCCGAGCTCGTCGTCGTCGCCTGCAACACGATTTCGGTCGCCGCCCTCGCCGCGCTCCGCGAACGCTTTCCCGTGCCCTTCGTCGGCACCGTTCCCGCCATAAAGCTCGCCTCCTCCCGCTCGAAGAACCGGAGGATCGGCCTCCTCGCGACCGAGCGGACCGTTCGCGACCCCTATACCGACGAGCTCATCGCGCGTTTTGCGCAAGACTGCGAGATCGTCAGGATCGGCGACTCGTCGCTCATTTCCCGGATCGAGCGCGAGCTCGTCACTGCGCCCCGCGCCGTGCGCCTTGCGGCGGTAAAGCCCTCGATAGACCGTTTCCGCGACGCGGGCGTCGACACCATCGTTCTTGCCTGTACGCATTTTCTCCATCTCAGCGAAGAATTCCGCGAGGTCGCCGGTCCCGGCATAGAAATTATCGACTCCCGCGAGGGAGTCGCGCAGCAGGCGCTTCGCGTCGTCGCGCCGCGCGAGCTCAATCACCGCGAGGGAGCCTGCTATGTGACCGGAAATCTCTCGCCCGAGATGGACGCGCTCTATAAAACCTACGCGCGCCTTTTCGACATATCATGGGGAGGCGTTCTTTGACCGAAGCGCTCGTTCTTGGCGGCACGAATAACCAGTTCGAGACTGAGATGCCCGACGGTACGGTCAGGCTCTGCGTGATCAAGGGAAAAATTCTCAAGGACGTCGAAGGCTATTACAACCCGCTTGCGCCGGGCGACCACGTGATGGTAGCCGAAGATGAAGGCGACGCGAAACGGGGCCAGATCATCTCGCTCATCCCGCGGCGAAACCACTTCGTGAGATGGAACCATAAGGGAAACGCGCCCCAGCTTCTCGCGGCGAACCTCGACCTCGCGGTAATCGTGACCACACCCTCCGAGCCCCCGTTCCGTCCGCGCTTTGTCGACCGCGCGCTCATCCAGGCGGACGCCGAGCATATCGAGCCCCTGATCCTCCTGAACAAGAGCGACCTCAAGGCTGACCCGGACGCGGATGACCGCATGACCGATTGGGCCCGTCTCGGCTACCGGACGCTCCGCGTGTCCGCGAAAACGGGCGAGGGGATGGATACTCTTGCCGAGGCGCTTTCCGGAAAACTTTCCGCCTTCGTCGGCCAGTCCGGCGTCGGGAAGTCGAGCCTTCTCAACGCCCTCGATACCCGCCTCGCGCTCAGGACGAGCGGGCTTTCGGAAAAGTTCGGCCGCGGCACGCACACGACGACGAAGGGTATGCTCTTTCACCTTCCCGCAGACGCAGACGGATCGTGCGCGTCGATCGTCGACACGCCGGGCGTCAGGCGCTTTATTCTCCACGATATCCCCGCAAAGGATCTCGTTCTCTATTTTCGCGAGATGGAACCCCTGGTCGGCAAGTGCACCTGGGGCCACTCGTGCTCGCACGAAAGCGAACCCGGCTGCAAGATTCTCGAAGCGGTCTACGCCGGCATCATCCACGAACAGCGATATGAGAGCTGGCAGCGAATCCGGGAAGAGATAGAAACCGGTAGCTGGTCCGATTGACCGGAGCGACTAAACCAATGGAAAAACGAACACTTGAGGTACTCGAGTATCCCCGCATCAGGGAAACGATTGCCGGGCTTTGCATGAGCGCGGAGGGAAAGGCACGGCTGCTCGAGCGTGAGCCTTCTTCCGACCTTTCCGAGATACGCCTTCTGAAAAACCTTTCATCCTCGTATCTCGCCGCCCTTTCCGCGGAGACGCCGCCTGCTTTTGTCGGCTGGCCTCCCGTTCGCCACCTTCTCGCGCGCGTGCGCGTCGAAGGCGCATCCCTTTCGATCGAAGAATTGTACTCACTCGGTCTTTTCTGCGACGCGGCCGTCAAGCTTCGCGCCTGGGCTGAATTCCGCTCCCGGCAGGCAGCGTCGGGAAAGCGTGACCTCATGACCGCAGTCTCAGGCGGCGCGAGTAGCGCGGATGTCGCGGGCGAGGCGGAAGTCGGTGAGTCAACGGCCTCAATCCCTGCGCGGATTGCCTCGGCACTTCGGGAAGCAGGTTCAGCCTTGCTCACCGCGGACGGCCCAGTCATCGCGAGTGCGCTTGCCGTACCCGACCTCACACCCTGCGCGGACGCGATTTTCCGCGTCATCGACCGGTCGGGCGAAATCCGCGACTTGCCCGAGCTTCGCGCGATCAGGCAGGGAATACTGAAGATCAGGCAGGACATCGAGCGGCTCGTCGGCCGATACCTTTCCGACGAAGGCCTTCGCGGCGCGCTTCAGTCAACGCTTCCGACCATTCGCGACGGCAGGCAGGTTATCGCGATTCGCGCGAGCGTGAAGAGCCGGGTTCGCGGCATCGTGCACGAAGTGTCGCAGTCGGGTCAGACGGTATACGTCGAGCCCGAGGACGTCGTCGACCGGAACAACGACCTCGTCACCGAGGAGCATCGTCTTTCGCGCGAGGTCGCGCGCATTCTCCGTGAGGTCACGGCAAGCCTCGCGCCGAGCGGCGACGAACTCGCGGAAGCGCTCGAGCTCATGGTGTTTTTCGACAGCGTCGGGGCCGCAGCCCGCTGGGGACGGCAGACGCGCGGCGTCTTCGCATGTGAGCGCCCATTTTCCGAGGGAGAAGATACCCCGCTCGTTGCCATCAGGCAGGGGCGTCATCCCCTCCTCGAGGAACGCGCCGTCCCGATAGACCTCATTCTCACTCCCGGCGGTCGCGTGCTCATCGTCACCGGGCCAAACACCGGCGGTAAAACGGTAACGCTCAAAACCGTCGCGCTCTTCGCGCTTCTCAACCAGTCAGGCTGGCCGATCCCTTCAGGCGAAGGCACCGCGCTGCCCGTTTTTGATTTTATCGGCTGCGATATCGGCGACGAACAGTCGCTCGATCAGTCCCTCTCGACGTTTTCGGGACACATGAAAAACATCGCTTCCATGATGGGCAAGGCGGGACGGAAAAGTCTCATTCTTCTTGACGAGCTCGGAAGCGGCACCGACCCGCAGGAGGGAAGCGCGATCGCGATGGCAGTTCTCGACGCCCTCCTCGAGCGGGGCGCGGTCGTCCTCGCGACAACCCATCACGGTATTCTCAAGAATTACGGCTACACCCACCGCGCGTGCGTGAACGCCTCGGTAGACTTTGACGAAAACACCCTCTCGCCCACCTACCGCATTCTCATGGGCGTTCCCGGCGAAAGCCACGCCCTCGACATCGCCGCACGCAACGGGCTCGACGGAAAAATCGTGGATCAGGCGCGGAGCTATCTCATCGAGGAACGCGCCGACGTTTCGGCCCTGATAAAGGGGCTTACCGAAAAACACGAAGAGCTTGACCGCTTCGAACGCGACAAAAAGTCCGAGGAAGAAGCGCTTCGCGAACTCAGGCGGAAGAGCGACTTGCGGGAACTGCAGCTGAGGCAAAAAGAAAACGAGCTCCGTGGCCAGGGTTATCGCCGGCTCGAAAACCTGCTCGCCGAAAGCCGGAAGCAGCTCGAGAATCTCGTCCGCGAACTTCGCGAAGGGGAGCTCACCCGCGACAAGACACTCGAGGTGAAGGCATGGATGGCCGACCTCGAAGGGCGCGTGAACGCGGAATACGCAGGTCTTGCCTCCTCGCGCGAGGAGACTTCTTCCCTCGGCCGCGAAATAGCCGAGCGCGCGAAAAGCGACGAAGCGGAACGAGTGCGGGAAGGCCGGCAGGCAAAGGGCGGAAAATTCGCATCGGGCAAGACGAAGTCGGGAAAGGATGCGGGTTCCGCCGATTTGCGCGGCGCGAGATACGGCACCCAGACGGCGGGCTTCGAGTTCGTGCCCGACTTTGCCCCGGGCGTCGAGGTATACGTCGGCGCGTCACGGAGCCGCGGAACCCTCGTTCGTGCGGAAAAGAAGGGCCAATGGATCGTGACGGTCGGCACCCTCAAGATGACCGTCAAGGAAGCGGATATTTCCGCAGTACCCGTGAACGGACAAAAAAAGCGCGTGACCGTCGAGTATCAGGCGGACATGGGCGAAGGCGACGTTCCCGCTTTCGAGCTCCGCCTCATCGGCATGCGCCATGACGAAGCGATGAAGGCGCTCGAGCGCCAGCTCGACCTCGCCTCGATGAAGGGTCTCAAGGAATTCTCGATCGTGCACGGCAAGGGGAACGGCGTTCTTCAGACGGCCGCGCAGGACATGCTCTCGCGCTATGCCGCGGTGAGCGAATATCACTTCGCGCGCCCCGAGGAAGGCGGCACCGGAAAGACAATCGTGACGATGAAATAGCCGCGGGGTGAGAGCTACATGCAGGGCGAAAAGCTAACGGGTCCGCGGATCGGCTGAATAACGTGGGCGGGCCGCGGGGTGAGAGCTACATGCGGGGCGATAAGCTGACGGGTCCGCGGATTGACTGAACTTCGCTTATTGTTTTTTGTAGGGTTCGATGACGATCATGCCCCGGGATTTGTCGAGACGGAACGTCACTGATTTGTGAACTTCGGTTACGGCAAAGGGCACGTGGCAGATTTCGATGTCGGTTCCCGGATAGATGCTTCCGCGAACTTCGATGAATGCCGTTTCGTTCCGGTCAATCTTCGGGAGGAAGGTGGGGATGCGCGCGTTGATCTCGGCTCGCTTTGCCTTCAGGGTTTCGATATGCTTCGCGATTTCGTCGAGCGGTTCTTCCCGGTACATGTCTTCAGCTTTCTGGAGCTTGATCGCGATAACCTTCAGCTGTTCGTTCGCGATGTCGAGTTCCTGCTGGATCGTGAAGTCCGTGCCGCAGCGCACTCTCGTCCTCGTGCCCCTCGGGCTCCCGATTTCGAAAGCCTGGACGCCACCGATGACGATGCATTCGCAGCCGACGAGCTTCCCCGTCTCTCCCATCTTTATCATGCCCATCGAGTACACCGTCGACTGCATGATGCTTCCCGGCACGACTATGTCTCCCCTGACGGCGACCCGGCAGTTCTGGATGAACCGTGCATGGAGGTTTCCGCCGACGCGGATCGCGCCATTTACCCGGCCCTCGATCCCGCCTTGTACGATCATGTCCTTTTTGCACACGATTTCGGTCACGTCTACGATTTCGCTCGAGACGAATGAGCCGGAGGAATAGATCTTGAAGCCGTCGGCGATCTTGCCGTGGAGGATTACGTCGCCGGGAAAGGTGATGTTTCCGGTCGAGAAGTCGACGCCTTTTTTGAGGACGAGCACATCTTCGACGGAGACGACGCCCTTCGAGTCGATCGAGAGCCTGCCGCTTTTGCCGGCGAAAAGGCCCGTTTCGTGCGTGATGATATTGGTTCCCGCGCTGAAATCCTGCATCTTCTCGACGCGGAAGGGAAGTTCCTTGCCCCAGATGTCGGTGCCGTTCTTTCCTTCAACCTTCAGGATGCGGCGCGCGATCGGTTCCTTGAACTGGACGATGGAAAACGCGCTGATTGAATGCCAGTCGATACGCGCGGCGTTCGGGTCTATTTCGGGTTTGCGGTCAAGAAAGTCCTTGCGGATGACGAAATGTTCGGGAATTTCGGGCGTTGGCCGTATGGATTGCGCGATGATGATATTCTTGACCGGGATTCTGGCAGAATTCGCCTTCAGGATCGCGTCCTGAATCGCATCGTGAATGATTCCGCTCACGATTCCGGCGTCCTCGAGTCTTTGGGCAACGAGCGGGTAGGTGAGAAAGTCGCCGTTTTGGGAAGGCGGGAAGAACGACGCCGATACGGATATTCCGTCGGATGCTATCGATACCTCGGCATAGCCTGATTTTTGGTCACCCTGGCGGATAATGAGGCTCAAGTTGTTGTCGCCCGATTCGGCACTGCCCGTTGCGGATTTTTCTTTATCGGCCGCGCCGTCAGCTGAAATGCCCGCTTCTTCTGCCTTCGTTTCGTCCGCGTCGACGTCTTTTTCGTCTCTTTCCGCGTCCTCTTTGTGCGTCGGGACATCCCTTTTCTGTTTCAGTTTCTTGGACACTAGCCTTCTCCCTTTCCATGATCGGCACGCTATTCGCTTGACATTACCGCTATCTTTATTCATTATAAGTGCATAATTATTCACGGTTAAATGGCAGGAATTTTAGTGAAAGAACGACTGACGCGTCTCAAGACAATCCGCCGCCTCATCAAAACTTACCGGATTGAATCCCAGGAAGCCCTGCTCGGATACCTTTCGCGCGAGGGCTTCGCCGTTACCCAGGCAACTCTTTCCCGCGATCTCAAGCTTCTCAAGGTCGGAAAGCTCTCGGACGGCCACAACGGGTACGTGTATACCCTTCCCGGCGACGAGGAACGGCAGGAATCCGAGCAAACCGTTGTCCAGGATTTCCTTCGGGGCTACGTTTCGATCGATTTTTCGGGCAACATGGTCGTCATCAAGACCTATTCCGGCCATTCGGACGTCGTCGCAACCTCCATCGACAGCATGAATCTTGACGAAGTGCTTGGCTGCATTTCGGGACGCGACAACTGCGTATTCGTGTGCCTTCGCGAAGGCGTCTCGGGCGAGGACTTTTTCGATACCCTGAAGCTCAAAATCCCGGAACTGGACGAATAGCGGGCTCCCCGTTTATGCTCCTTTCACCTGCGCGCTCTTTCGCGCATTGCTCCGTTTACGCCAACATCGCGCTACTATCAGTATACTTATTATATAGGAGACTCACATGATCAACTGGAACAATCTTGATGCCCTCGCATCGTACAAGAAAATGCTGTCCCTCAAGGGCCAGGTAAAACTCGCGGACGCGCTTACCGCCGACCGGGTAAAAAAGTATGAAGTCCCGATGGCCGCCGGCCTGACGTATAATTATGCAGCAAAGCAGGTAAACGAGCCGATACTCACTGTCCTTCAGGAGATCAGCGAGGAACAGCAGCTCGTCGAAAAGTACGAAGCCCTGCTCGCCGGAGAGGTGATCAATACCGGCGAGAACCGCAAGGTTCTCCATCAGCTCGCCCGCGGACAGCTTAAGGGTGACGTTGTTTTCGAGGGAAAAAACCTCCGGAAGTTCTATGCCGAGCAGCAGGACAAGATCGCTTCTTTCGCGAAGAAAGTGCACGCGGGAGACATCAAAGGTTCAAAGGGCGACAAGTTTACCACCGCCGTCCAGATCGGTATCGGCGGCTCCGACCTCGGTCCGCGCGCCCTCTATCTCGCGATGGACTCGTGGGCGGTCAAGAACGGAACCAAGAAAATGGACGCGCGCTTTATCTCCAACGTCGACCCCGACGATGCGGTCGCCGTCATCGCTTCGGTCAATCTCGCCTCGACCCTTTTTATTCTTGTGTCCAAGAGCGGAACGACCCAGGAAACCCTTTCGAACGAACTGTTCGTCAAGGAATTCCTCAAGAAGGCAGGTCTCGATCCGGCCAAGCACATGATCGCCGTTACGAGCGAGACGAGCCCGCTTGCGAACAATCCCGGCTACCTTGCCTCGTTCTACATGGACGACTTTATCGGTGGCCGCTACTCGTCATCCTCCGCTGTCGGTGGCGCGATCCTCTCGCTCGCCTTCGGTCCCGATGTGTTCGCTGACTTTCTTTCGGGCGCTGCCGCAGCCGACAAGACCGGACTCGAGAAAGACATCCGCAAGAACCCCGCGCTCCTCGACGCGCTCATCGGCATTTACGAGCGAAACGCGCTCGGCTTTCCCTCGACCGCCATCCTTCCCTATAGCCAGGCGCTCTCACGCTTCCCCGCGCACCTCCAGCAGACGGACATGGAGTCGAACGGCAAGCAGGTGAACCGCGCGGGCGATCCGGTTGACTACGCGACCGGCCCGGTTCTCCTCGGCGAACCCGGCACGAACGGCCAGCACTCCTTCTTCCAGCTTCTCCATCAGGGAACCGACGTGATCCCGCTCCAGTTCATCGGCTTTACCGAAAGTCAGGGCGGTCTCGACATCACCGTCGACGGCTCGACGAGCCAGAAGAAACTGTGCGCCAACCTCGCGGCCCAGATTGTCGCGTTCGCGAAGGGAAAGAAGGACGCGAACCCGAACAAGAACTTCCCCGGCGAGCGACCCTCGAGCCTCATTTACGGAAAGGAGCTTTCCCCGAAAGCGCTCGGCAGCCTCCTCGCTCATTACGAAAACAAAATCATGTTCCAGGGTTTTGTCTGGAACCTCAACAGCTTTGACCAGGAAGGCGTTCAGCTCGGCAAGGTCCTCACCAAGAAAGTGCTCTCGGGAGACATGGACGATACCCTCAAAGCCTACGCAAAGATTTTCGGGATTTAATAACCGCGGTGATCTGTAGATCGCCGCGATCTGCAAGTCACTTCGAAAAGGGACATTCCTGGAGGGATGTCCCTTTTTTTACCCCGTGCAATGATTTCAAGTTTGCCGAGGATAACAATTCACTTTCCTTTGTGATACCTGCGGAGTATACTAGAGGTATCACACCTCGGGAGGAAAAACTATGGAAGAAAAAGTAATTGCCGCCACTGGCGCGAAACCTGACGGAAAGGGTGAAAAAACCGTTGACGGAACGAAACCCGCTTTCGTGTGCACGAAGCCCTTCGATTCGGAGAACTTCCGGCTGGGCGATGACGACAGTCCGTGCAAAAACGGAGAAGCCTGACATGAGCGTATCCGGAAAGCACCGGCGAGTTATCAAGACGGTTACCGGAAAGCCCGCGATCGACGGCGCCGGGGTTCGCCTCGTGCGCGTGATCGGGAATAAAGACGTGCGCGATTTCGATCCGTTTTTGATGCTCGACGCGTTTGATTCGGTGAATCCCCCGGATTACGAAAAGGGATTCCCCTGGCATCCCCATCGCGGAATCGAGACCGTCACCTACCTCGCGGAAGGCATCATCGAGCACGGAGACAGTCTCGGCAATTCGGGAGTCATTCGTTCGGGCGGTTGCCAGTGGATGACCGCGGGAAGCGGCATTATCCATCAGGAAATGCCCAAGCGAGCGCCGCGAATGCTCGGCCTCCAGCTTTGGCTCAATATGCCTGCCGCGAATAAAATGTCCTCACCTGCCTACCATGATCTTCCCGCGGAAAGTATTCCCGTCGTCGAGGAAAATGGGGCATGCGTTTTCGTTATCGCCGGGGAATACCGGGGGAAAAAAGGCGCGATGCAGGGTGACTACGTCTGTGCCACCATGCTTTCCCTGGCGCTCGAGCCGGGCGCCGCCTGCGAGGTTCCCGTCGCTTCGGGCGAAACGGTGTTCGTCTATATTCTTGAAGGATCCGTCTCGTTCGGCGACGGCGAGGGCGCTATCGAGCAGAAAACCGCCGTCCTTCTTTCAGAGGGAGAGGCAGTGAGCCTCCGCGCGGGACCTTCCTCTCCGGCAAGGTGCGTTCTTTTTTCGGGCCTCCCGCTCGGCGAACCGATTGCCTGGGGCGGTCCGATCGTAATGAATACGGCAGAGGAACTTGATCTCGCGTTTCGCGAACTCGATGACGGTACCTTTATCAAGCACGGCAAAAAGGCGTAAGGGAGGCAAGGCTCAATGGAGACACAGAGAATCAATCCGGTTTTCATCGGCCATGGTTCCCCGATGAACGCGATAGAGGACAACCGCTATTCAGCCTTTCTCAGGGACTATGCGCTCTCCATCGCGCGTCCGAGCGCGATTGTGGTCGTGTCGGCCCATTGGCAAACGGATGGCACGCGGATCACGGGAGCCGAAACCCCCGAGCAGATGTATGATTTTTATGGTTTTCCCGACGAGCTCTATTCGCTCGTCTATGCGCCCCGGGGAGATCCGGCTCTTGCGCGTTCCATTGCGGAGGAGTTTCGGGAGATCAGGGTCGACGAGACGCGGGGCATCGACCATGCCGGTTGGGCCGTGGCGCGTCATATGTATCCGCAGCACGACATTCCGCTTCTCGAGCTGAGCCTTGATTACAACAAGAGCGAGCGCGAGCATTACGAGTTCGGAAAAAGGCTTGCGGCCCTGTCGGATCGCGGGATTCTTGTGATGGGTAGCGGTAACGCGGTTCACAACCTCAGAAACGTCTCGTTCGATTCCGAAGCACGCGCGTTCCCCTGGGCGATTGAAGCTGACGCATGGATCGCGTCGAGAATCGCGGACGGAAACGCGGGTGAACTCATCGAGTACCGGACCTGCATGCCGGGATGGAAGCAGGCGGTACCGACCGACGAGCACTTTTTGCCGCTCCTCTATATTCTCGCGATGAATGGGCCCGGACGGACCGCCCATACGCTCTATGAGGAAATACAGAACGGAAGCATTTCGATGCGCTCGTTCGAGATTCTCTGAGCGGTGAGCGAAAGGATTTCCCTGCTTGTTTATTTCAAGTGCGCGGAGAAAAAGTCGAGCATGAGATCCGGATGCTCGTGGACCCAGTTATAGGTATCGAACCGTCCCAATTTTTCCTCAAGATAGACAAGCCGTTTGTCGGCGCTTCCCGTTTCCCGCTCGATCGCCTCGATGTCAGAAAGGCGCGTCCAGGGATCGGTTCTCGCCTGGAGAAAGAGGGCCGGACAGGTGAGATCCCTGCTTGATGGAATCGGGGTCATGTCTTTGAGCGGATATGAGCCGAGTGCTTTCGTGAAAAGGCTTACGGCGGGAACGAGGACGAGCGAGAGGGGTGAATATACTTTCTTGAGATAGCACTCGATGAACACTTTCGCAGAAATCGGCTGTACTGCGAAGACGCACCGTACGCGCGCGAAGGCGTCCTTTGCGCGAGATGCTGCGATGATCGTTGAGTCCGCGCCGAGGCAAAAACTTGCGAACGCGACGGGGAGTTCCCCCGTTCGCGGATCGGTTGCCGCCCAGTCAAGCGCGCCCGCGACATCCTGCCATTCGGTAAGCCCGATCGCGGTTTTTCCCGAGTCGCTTTCTCCTGCGTTCCGGAAGTCGAAGGCGAGCACCGCGTAGCCGGCTTCGTGGAGTACGCGCATGTTCGCGATCAGGTCGACCGGCGTCCGGTAGAGCGGGGGAAAGCCCTGTTTTTTCGGATTGAAGCCGGTGCGGTTAAACGGATTCGGGTGAGTCTGGATGATGAGGGCTTTTTTTTGCCCGGGGATAAACCAGCCTCGGATGGAAAGACCGTCGCGTGAGCGAAACGTGACGTCCTCGTATTCCATACCGTAGTCCCCCGGGGTGAGCGCTACCGGCTGTCGGTGCGGATGGACGATGATAAAGGCGAAGAAAAGGGATACCGCCAGATATACGATTGCGATACCTGTGATAACGAGCAGCGTGAATTCGACCGGCGTGAGCGTGATTGCCGCCATGATTCTCCCCCTTATTTATTTCGCAGTATTTGAACACCGTCCCAGTTTTCGTTGATCTGGTGCGTCGCCCAATAGGCGCAACGGTCCCGGTAGATTCTCGCCGGCGTGTCGCCGGGATTTTCGAGATAGATGTTGCGGAATATCGTCGCGGCCTCGGCGAACTTTCTTTCGCGATAGAGCCTCAGTCCCTCGTCGAAGGCGGGCTTGCTCGCGAGCTTGAGCTCGCGCGTCTCGTTCGTGCTGCCGTCGATGATTTCCCAAAGCTCGATCGCACGCGTTTTTCCCACCGGACGGACGGTGTCGAGATAGCGACACATGAACCGGTCAGACGGATCGAGCGCTCCTACGACCGCCTCGCTCACGATGATCGGCGTGCCGTACGTCTTGGTGAGGTTCTCGAGGCGGGATGCGACGTTGACCGCGTCAGAGATGACAGTCGTTTCCATCCGTTCTTTTTCACCAATCGTTCCGAGCATGAGGCTTCCGCCGTGGATGCCGATGCCGATCTCGAGTCGCGCCGGAGACCCTGCCGGGAGCGTTGCGTTGTAGCGCCTGATTTCCGCCTGGATGCCGACTGCGGTATTGACCGCGTCGACGGGGTGCTTGGGGAAAAGAGCCATGATCGCGTCGCCGATGTATTTGTCGATGAATCCCTCGTTTGTGCGGACGATCGGGCTTACGCGGGCGAGATACTCGTTCAGGAAGTTGAAATTGTCCTCGGGCGTCATCGTCTCGCTGATGCTGGTGAAATTCCGCATGTCCGAGAAAAGGATCGTCATTTCGCGCTGTGTCTGATCGCCGAGCGAAACGTCGAGGATGCTGTCCTTCCCGAGGAAGGTAATGAACTCACGGGGCACGAAGCGGCTGTAGCTTTCCGTGAGGAGGCGCTGTTCGCGGTACAGCATCGCATTGTCGACCGAGATCGCAATCTGCGTCGAGAGCATGCTGAGTATCTGAAGGTTCTTTGGCGTGAACGCCTTGCTCGTCTGGCGGTGCTCGAGATAGAGAATGCCGACGAGGTTTCCCTGGTGAAGGAGCGGCTGTACGAGCATCGAGCCGGGATTGAACTCCTTGATGTAGGGATCTCGCTGGAACATTTCTTCCATCTCTCCGCGATTGATGAGAAGCCGCTGCCGGGTGCGCACTCCATAGGCGATCGCGCTCGACGGTATCTCGCTGTACCGTTCAAGCGAGGTGTTGTGGTTGCGGATCTGGAGCGTTTCGCCGCTCGTTCCCTCGACGACGACCTGATACCCGTTCTCGTTCCTGAGGAGGAGAACCGACCGCTGCGCGCCCGCGTTTTCCATGACGACGCGAATCAACCGTTCGAGCAGTTCGTCGAGCACGATCGTTCCGTTGAGGATATTGGCAGCCTTGATGATTGACGTGAGGTCGAGGTTTTCCGAGCCGCTCGCTGATCCTGCCGTATCGCCGGTGATGTGGACGCTGGTCGCGTCCGCCTTGGTGTCATCGACGGGCCCGGGTCTTTTGGAGATGAGGTAATCGTATTTCTCGAGGAGTCGTTTCGCCTTCGAGACGATGCCCCAGGCAAGGTAGTTGCCGTAGGCCTCGGTCATGCACGCGCGTGCGAGCGATTGGGCGTCGATCGTCATGAACGCGTGGGCGGCGAGTTCGCTCGCGATTGCCGCATCCTGGCTGTACCCTGTCGTTCGCGCACCGGAGACCGCACGATCGAGTATCGTCGTCGCTTCGCTGAATTTGCGCGAAAGGATCAATATTCCTCCGCGAACGATCGCGGCCTTGTGCACGACGTCGGGCGAGGTTTCCGCGAGGCGAGAAAGTACGGCGAGGCTCCGCTTTGCCTGAATGATCGCAAGCCGGGGGTGACGCGTCTCGATTCCGAGGGAGATGTGGTTAAGCGCGAGATAGAAATGATATTCCACGGTGAAGAACATTCCCATGAGAGCGCCCAGTGTGCTCTTGCTTTCCTCGGCGGCCTTGATTCCGCCTTTCCAGTCACCGTTAAAAAATGCGGTGATGAGGCGGGCGACTGCGTAGTACCCGAGGGCGGACTGTGCGCTTCCGTGCCTCCATCGCTCGACTGCGCTCTTCTCGTCAAAGACGTCGCCGTCGAGTTTTATGCGGTCATCGTCCGAAAGCGTCGAGATCGTCATCTGGTACCACAGTTCGTAACATTCGCGGGCGTGCTGCTGGTCGAATTTCCGCATCACCGGATAATACCGCTCGAATTTCTGCTGGACGGAAAGGAGCGAGTCGCCTTTGAAGAACGTGTAGAAAAGGTAGTTGTTGAGCGCATAGGAAGCCCACAGGTGATTGCCCGTTTCGTTTCCGGCGTGGTAGGAATCGAGGAGATACGGAAGGCTGTCCCGGAGGTGTGCAGTCCAATGCCTGATCATGTCGCCGAACATAAAGCTGACCTTGCACCTGATCGTTTTATCCTCGAACGAGGTGGAGAGCGCGAGCGCGGCTTCGGCGTAGCGCGTTCCGAGCTCGGGGTTTCTGAGCACGTTCGTGACGATGACCGCAAACCCCGACCAGGAATACGCGCTCCATGGGCAGTTGCCGTACTTTACGGTTCTTATGACCATGATGAAAACGAGGATGCCGAGGTACGCGGGATTGCCGAGGTACGCGGGCTCGGTCGTCGCCATCAGGAGCTGCATGATCGCGAGTTGCTTGTGCTCGGTCATCGTCGGCAGTCCCACGATTCCCTCGGGGGGGAGTTTCCGGTTTGCGAGAAGGACGTTGCACAGAAGCGCGATCGTGAGCAGATTGTCGGGTTTGCGCGGGATGAACACGCCGAGCTGCGCGAGCGCCTCGCGGCCGACGTCTATCGCTTCGTCGAGCCGATACACCGAGGTGTAGCAGGTGATCATGATTTCGTACACGCGCACGCGCTCGAGAATGTCGACGGTGTGGGCGAGCACTAGCGAGAACTGCTCCTCCGCGCGGGCGATACGCCCGGTGAGATACAGGATTTCGCCGAAGTCGGTTGCGAACTCTGCCATAAAAATCCGGTCGCCGTGCCAGCGTTCCGGGGGGATGAGAGAGTCGGCGATTTCGTAGAAGGTGAACGCGGACTCGTACGCGCCGGACTTGAACGCTTTTCTGCCCGCGCGGATATCGAGGTTCGCCGTCTGGAGCCTGATGTCGGGATCGGTGATGGACTCGCGCGCGGAGTTGAGTTGATGCACGAGCTCGAAGAGCCGCTCGTCACGCTCTCCGGGGGAAAGAGTGGCGAGCATGTATTCGGCGATCCGGCGGTGCTCGCGGATTTTCTGGTCAGGGTTCATCGCGACGGTGAGCGCCTCGATGATTCTGTCGTGGCTGAAGCGGATCTGCGATCCGGATTTCTCGAGGATGCCCTCGTTGAACGCGGGCGCGAGAATCGAGGGCAGCTCGTCGCGCGTAACGCCGAGGATGAGCGCGGCGAAGCCGATCTCGACTTCGTTGCCCATGCAGGCAAGTGTTCCGAGCGTTTCGACAACCTCGGGACCGAAGGTCCTGATCCTGTCCGTCAAAAGATCCGCGATCGTGTCGCTCATGCGCGCGGTTCTTACTTTGTTTACGTCCCATTTCCAGCCGCGATCGAATGTGATGCAGCCGGATTTCTGGAGGCTGATGAGGAACTCGCGCACGAAGAACGGATTGTTTCCGGTTTTGTTCCGGATCGTCTCGGCTATGTCGGCGACTTCTTCGACGCTCCGGTGAAGCGTTTCCGCGATCATCCGGTCAGTTGCCTCGCTTGCGAGGGGATTGAGCTCGCAGCGCTGCCACCAATGAATACCTGCGGTGTCGAGTTGGCGGAAAAAGGTCGCGACCGGATGGAGCTCGGTGATTTCCTCGCTCCGGTAGCTCGTGATGATAAGGAGATTGTGTATGCTCATGTCCGCGAGCAGATCGTTGATGAGCGAAAGGCTCGCCTGGTCGGCCCAGTGAATGTCGTCGAGGAGGATGACGAGCGGCGATCCCCGCTTCGTGAATGTCTTGATGAACGAGATGAGCACGCGGACGAACCGCGCCTGGTTTTCGTTTGACCCAAGCTCCGGCAGCGGCCTTTGAGGCCCGATTACCGTAGCCATGTCGGGTACGAGCTCGACGAGTATCTGTCCGTTCTCCCCGACGCGGTCGAGGATATCCTCGCGGATTTCCTTCAGTCGGCTTTCCGGATCAGCGAGAATCTGGCGAACCAGATGCTCAAAGCACTGTATCCAGGCGCTGTAGGGAATATCCCGGCGGTATTGCTCGAACTTTCCCGAGATGAGCCGCCCGGTCTGTTCGGTCAGCGGCTTGCGTACTTCGCCGATAACCCGCGACTTTCCGATTCCCGGCGGGCCGGTAAACACGAGCATGCGGTTTTCGCCGCTCGCCGCGCGGGCGAATTCCTGCATGACAAGATCAATTTCGGTTTCGCGTCCGAAAATCTGCTCGGGAAGGAGGAACTCCGACGAGAAGTCTTCCCGCGCGAGATCGAAACATTCAATTTCCCCGTCTGCGGTGAGTGAATCGCGACAGGCGACGAGGTCCGCCTTGAGTCCAATCGCCGTTTGATAGCGAAGCGCGGGCTCCTTTTCGAGGAGCTTGAGGATGATCGCGGATATCTGGCGGGGAACTGACTGCTTTCGCTTGTGCGGCGCGACCGGGGTAATTGCCAGATGCGCGTGCACGAGTTCCATCGGCTCGGTGTAGCGAAACGGGAGCCCTCCGGTAAACATTTCGTACAGCGTTACGCCGAGCGAATACAGGTCGGAGCGGAAATCCATGGGTTTGTTGATCCGGCCCGTCTGTTCGGGAGACATATACGCGAGCGTTCCCTGGAGATTCTCGTAGCTGAGGAGTTCCTGTATTTCGTGGCGAAGCATGGTCGCGAGCCCGAAATCAATAAAACGCGCGTGCGGTCCGGTCGCCTCGACGATGATGTTTGCGCTTTTGATGTCCCGGAGTACGAGTCCCTTGCCATGGGCATATACCACGACGTCCACGATCTGGCAGGCAAGATCCACGAGGGCTGCAAGATCCGGCTTTGATTTGTGAATGTACTCGGAAAGAGTTACGGACTGGTTTTCCTCCATGACGATTGCCTTGCTTGACTGGAAGGAAACGAGGTCCAAATATTTTACGATTCCGGGATGGGAGAGTTCCTGGATGAGACGGAATTCCTGCTCGAGTTTTTGCAGTTCTTCTCGTGTCGGGTATTGTTTTCGGATAAGTTTAGCGATGACCGGAAGGTCGTCAGAATCGCGTTTTCCGCGATAAATGAGCGTATTAGCGTTTTCGTATACCAATTGCAGAAGCGTGTAGTTGTCCAGTTTGATCACGAAAGTCCTACCTGTCGAGCGTATCTTTGGTTTACCTATTGTGTGTTGCTTTCAATAGAAACCAAGTATAGCATAGCTGATTTGATTCCGCTATCCGAAAAATCAAGCCGCCATAAAGTCCCTTTTCGCGATTATTCTTGACTGGCTATCGGACGGGAATCTATACTGACTACAAATGTTTGGAGAAAAAAAACAACTGGCTGATAACTTGATTTATTTGGAGGGTCGGGAACCCCGTACGGGATTAACCGAAGGCGACGTTGCTTCATCCCTGATCTACAAAAAGAATGATACGGTGTATGTGATCGATACCGGATGCGGGAAACAATTTCGCCGCTTTCTCAAGGATGCCATAGAAACGCTCAGGCCATTTTCGGGACTTTGCGTGCTCAATACGCACAGCCATCCCGATCATACGGCGAATAACGGCATTCTTGGAGAAATCGACTGCACGCGCAAGCGGCATTTGATTTCCGCGTGTGGTATAGAGGGTCTCGATTACGTGACTTCTTTCACGCGGGTTACCGGGGCTCTCAATCCCTGGTGTACCATCTTCGAGGTGATCACCTTTCCCTGGTCGATTTTGATCGCGCCGTGGATGCTGTGGTCGAGGATTCACCCGAGGGCGCATCGGCATTTTATCGCGGGCACGATCTCGAAATTCAAGCCGCTCGATCCGTCTCCGGAGACGGCAGAGCCGCTTGAATCCCTCCCGCGAGCCGGGAGTCCCGTGGGTGGAGGCTATTCCGAGCAATACCTCGTCGATGACGCGATGGTCGCGATCCCGACACGGGGACACAGCCCCGATCACGTTTCGTTTTACATTCCGGAGCATCGGGCTCTTTTTACCGCTGACGAGACTTTCACGATATATCCCCTGTGGCCGGATTCGGATTCGGAGGCTACCGGGAAGGCTCTCGGTTTTTTCAAGTCTCTCGCTTCGGACGGCGCCATCGATATAGTCGCCGACAGCCATACGAACGGCGTCAGGGGAGCCGCCGCCGCGGAAGAGCTCTTTGCGAAGCGGCAGGACGCGCATCGCGCTTTTCTTGAAGAGTTCGACCGGGCACTGGAAACGCATCACGGCGAGCCCGATGTTCACCGCATTTACCGGTCGATGGCCAAACGGCAAAAAGCGGTGAAGGGAGCTACTTCCCGGAAGGGGCTTGACGACAGACTCGCGAGCGAGTATTTCGAAATGGAATTCCCGCGCATGCCCGTATACCTTAAGGTCGTATTGACTACCTTGCTCCATGAACGATTTTCAGGGGGGACGACAGTATGAAACGCTATCCGTATCCGCGCGGCAATGCCGCGCTTCGCGCGCTTTGGGAGTCTTCGCACATTCCTGAATGTGCGGATTTTACCGGGTCCTGGACGGTTCGCATGCTTACCGGTCCGGTTCCGAATTTCAGCTGGATCGGTCATTGCAAGGATTTTCCCGCATTTGTACCGGGAACCGATTTTAGGGGAAATAACCGCGCACTGGGCTTTGTCCGTTTTGGCTGGTTTCGCGTTATCGCGTCCTCCCCGGATAACCCGTTCGTAACGCTTGATTACTCCAAGGGAATGCATAAAAATATCGTGTTCGGCGCGATGCGCGACCGGCTTCGTGTCGTGGAATCGGGAATCATGATTGGCGGGTATTATTTCGAGCGGAGGGACGGGCTCCATTTTGCCGGCTGGTTTGCCCTCGAGAGAAAGTAGTAACCTTGAACTCATTTTCCCTTTGCGGCGCGGTGCGTGAGGGGCTTACCGCATGAGGAGGAACTCTATGGGACAGAGCATTGATGACTTGCGCGCGGAGCTTGCGGGCTATACACCAAAAAACTTCAAGGAGCGCTTGAGCGACTTGCATGGGCTCCTTGCGGATTTTCGCAATGCCCGCGTGGAAATCGACATTGAGCGTGCGCTCTGGTATACGCGAACGCTGAAGGCGCGCGAAAAGTCGAATGAGTCCATGGGAATTACCCGCGCACGCGCCATGAAAGCGTACATGCAGCGCCGCACCATCGCCTTTCCCGACGCGAACCTCCTCGCAGGCGGAAGCACGGCAAAGCATCTCGGCGCGCCCCTCTATCCCGAATTCCTGACCGGGATGGGAATCTGGCCCGAGCTCGACACGATCGGCGAGCGCGAGTTCAATCCGCAGGCGCTCAGTCATGCCGACTCGGACACGCTCAACTTCGAGATCCTCCCATACTGGATGGACCGAACCATCGTCGAACGGGTCAGGCCCCTGGACGAGGACGGGATCGACCTCCTGAACCGGATGGTCATCTACACGATCTCCAAGGCTGCCGTCATATCGCACACGACGCCGTCGTATCGCATGATTCTCGAAAAAGGCGCCCGCGCGATGATCGTGGAAGCGTCTACGCGTGCGGCGCGCGCTCTGACAAAAAAAGAAGCCGACTACCACCGGTCCGCGGTGATTGCCCTCGAGTCGCTCATTGTTTACGCCGCACGCCTCGCGCGGGAAGCCCGCAGGCGCGCGAAGGCAGAGCGAAGCGCGAGCGGCAAGGCCGAGTGGCTCGCCATGGCGGACGTGCTTGACCGCGTACCCGAAAAACCCGCGAGGACTTTCCGGGAGGCGGTCAATTCCCTCTGGATAACCCACGCAGCGATTCTCGCCGAAAGCTCGAACATGGCGCTCAATCCGGGCCGCATCGACCAGATCCTCCTTCCGTATTTCCGCGCCGACCGGGACGCAGGAAGACTTTCCGTCGACGAGGCGCTCAAGATCGCCGGTTGCCTGTGGCTCAAGCTCGGTGACAACGTGAATCTCGTTCCCGAGGCGGCGGAGCGTCTCTTTGGCGGCGCGGGAGCGGTTCCCGCCGTTACCCTCGGCGGCGTCGATGCCGAGGGCAAGGACGCGGTCAACGAGCTCACCTGGCTTTTCCTCAAGGTAACCGAGCTCATGCCGATTCGCGACCCGAACGTGAACGCGCGCGTGCACCGCACGGTCAACCCGCGCGAGTATCGTGACGAGGTTGCGCGGGTAATCCTTTCGACGCGCGCAATACCGGCCGTCTACAACGACGAAGCGAACGTTACGGCTCTCGTCTCGCAGGGGCAAACGCCCGAACACGCGCGCGATTACGCGGTCGTCGGCTGCGTGGAGCTCGCGAGCGCCGGACGCGATTTTTCGGCGAGTTCGTCGCTTTTCATCATGCTCTATACGGTTCTCTACATGGCCCTCCACAACGGGCGCACTCCCGTGACGAAAGACCGGCAAGTGGGACCCGCGACCGGGGAAGCGGGAGAGCTTGCCGGCATGGAAGGCTTCTGGAAGGCGTTCGAGATCCAGCTCGAGTGGATGGCAATGCGGACGACGGGACTCAATAACCTTTTCGGCGAACAGCACCGGGAGTGGCTTCCGACGCCGCTCCTTTCGGCGGTCTTCGAGGGAACGGCGGAGAAGGGCCGCGATGTCGTGGACGGGGGCGCGGTCTATAACGCATCGGGTGTCACGATCATCGGCTTCGCGGACGTCGTCGACTCGATCAGCGCGATCGAGGACGTGTGCTTCAATCCGGATAACCGCGCCATGCACCTCGATCCCGCTTCGTTCGTCGCAAAGGTCGACGCGGACTGGGCGGGCGACACCCGGCTTTTAGCGTATTGCCGGAATATGGCGCCGAAGTACGGAACCTCGAACGAGCGCGCTGCGCGGAACGCTTCGCGCGTCGTCGACCTCGTGTACCGCGCGTTCAACGGCAAAAAGAACTACCGCGACGGAAACTACCGCGTCGCATACTGGACGATGACCAACCACGCCGGTTATGGCTCGGTGACGCAAGCGACGCCGAACGGCCGACGCGCGAAAGAGGTTTTCTCGAGCGGCATCACTCCGGTGAGCCAGCTGGAAATAGACACGGCCACGGAGTTTCAGGCGGTCGCGCGCCTCGCCGGCGAGAAGATCCCGGGCGCGTACGCGCTCAACATGAAATTCTCCCCGGCGGAAGCCTCGCCTGAAATAGCCGGAAAGCTCGCGTCGTTCTTCGAGACGTACTTTGAAAAAGGCGGCCAGCAAGCCCAATTCAACTTTCACGATTACCGGACGCTTCAGGCGATAAAGGACGATCCCGCAGGCAATGACGACGTGCTCGTTCGTGTGTCGGGATATTCGGCGTGGTTCAAGTCCCTGAACGCGCACATGAAGGACGAGCTCATCAGGCGCAGTCAGTACGACCTTTCAAGCGGTGCCTTCGTCCCGCTTGCGCCGTCAGCCTCACCTGCCAAAGCCGTAAAGGAGGTGCTCGATGCGAACTGACGAGTCGTCGAAGTACCGGCTCAGCTGGTATTCCCCCAGGAAAAAATTCGCGAAGCTCGAGGAAAGCTGGGCCGAGGAGATCGCCGGCGAGGCGATGAATGATTTTTTCTCGCTCCTTCTCGATGCCCTGTCTCTTCTCATGCTGTTCGCGCCGTTCTGGCGGAAAAGCGTTCGCGGGTTCCGGGGAAGTTACCAGTTTCTCAGCGATGACGGCGACATCCACACCTCCGTCGCGTTCGTGCGTTCGCCCTTTTTCGGCACGCGCATGAAAGTCAGCGAGGAGCCGGCAGTGAATCCCAATGTCACGCTCAGGTTCAAGAACGGCGAGGCGCTCTACTCGTTTTTGCTTTCGGGCGGAAGCGATATTTTTTCGGCTATCCTCGACAACAAACTTTCGTTCAGCGGGAACATCAACTATCTCCTGAAGTTCGCCTATCTGTCACAGCATGTCCTCCATATCTTCAGACCTGACTGACGGGGATCGGGACCCGCTCCCCTGGATCGCGGGCATCCATTGCCCGAGTTTCGTCGACGGCCCGGGAGTCAGAACCGTCGTGACTCTTTTGGGCTGTCCGCTTGAATGCCTGTGGTGCCAATATCCTTCGTCAAGAAAGGCGGATCCTGAGACTGTGGTCGATCGTTCCCGATGTCTTGGCTGCGGGGATTGCGAGCGGAATCTTCCCTGTTACGCGCGCGCCCGGCGCCTGAACGGATTTCAGCTTGAGTCACGTGCTCTCGCGACTCGTCTTCTCGAGGATGCCTCATGGTGGCGCACCCAGGGCGGGCGGGGTGAGGGGGGCGTGACTTTTTCCGGGGGAGAGCCGCTCGTTCATGCGCGCTACCTTGACTCGGTCGGGGGCATCCTCGCCGATACCGGTGTTCACATCGCGCTTGAAACTTCCCTTGCCGTTCGCGTTCCGCAGTCGGAAGCGCTTCCCGAAGGCCTTCTTTCCCTCGCATCTCGCGTGTCGCTGTGGCTCGTCGACATCAAGCATCCAGAGGCGGCAGAATACCGGCGCGTAACCGGCGTGAGTCAGAGTATCCTTACGGATAACCTCGCCCTCTTGCGGAGGGCAGGCGCCGAAGTAATCCCGCGTCTCGTGCTCGTTCCCGGCATCACCGATACCGATTCGTCCCTCTCGGCCCTATCCCGCTTCTGCGCGGACGAAGGGTTTTCACGGGTTCAATTCCTTCCGTACAATCCGCCTCCCGGCGCAGATGCGCTCGGTCTTCCGGTCACGGGCACCGATCCCGACGCTCTCGAGCGCGCAGGCAGATTACTGGAGCATCGAGAGTAATCGGGCGCCGATCGCGGCGTGAAAAAAAAACCCGGTACCCGACCTTTTTAAGGATCGAATACCGGGAATCGCCTGTCGGGATCGCGGCGGGACGCCGTTATCCCAAACCGCTTACTCTACGTATTTCCACATCCGGTGAGCCTTCGGGTCAGGCTTTACACCTTTGCGCGCGAAGAGTTCGCTCAGCGTGACGAATTCATATCCCTGTTTTTTGAGTTCCGGGATAAGGATGTCGAGCGCTTCGGGCGTGGGATGCGGATAGGGCTGAACGTCATGGAGGAGAATGATCGCCCCGTCCTTCATTCCGGAAATCACGTTGTTGGCGCGTTGCTCGGCTGTGGTGTTGCATCCTGCCCAGTCAAAGCCAAGCACGCCTTCGACGAACGGGAGTCCGACGTTATCGTACATGACGTCACCGACGGCAAGATTCGGCGGACGGAAGAACTTCGGCTTTTCACCCGAGTATTTCTTGATCGCCACGGTTGTCTTTTTTATCGAGTCCTTGATCTCGGCAGGGGTCTTCTGGTTCATGCTGTCCCATGCCCAGGAATGGTTGCCGATTTCGCATTTCATGGAAACGATGCGGTCGATAACCGGCTTGGTATTGTCGTTCACGTTTTGCCCGACCATCATAAAGGTCGCGACGACGCCGTATTTTTCGAGCTTGTCGAGCACGAGCGCGGTTTTCTCCACGTCCGGGCCGTCATCGAAGGTTAACGCGCAAATTTTATCCGGTTTGGGATAATCTGCGGAAGATTCAGATGCGAGCGGCGCGATGCATGCCATAGTAAATACCACCATCATCAAAGCGGGAAGTATCGCTTTTTTCATTCATTCCTCCTGAAGATTATTCTAGGGGAGGTAAGACCCGCGTGAAATCAGCGAACTAACCCAAAACCATACCGGATTAAACGCGGGATACGTCTAGGTAAATATACCTAAGCCCCGAGAAAATTCCCGGTGACTAATACTGTCCGGGGGGGTATACTAGCCGTAACGCGCATTCGGCGCAAGCCGATACGGATCGGCAAATTTCCTGACGCTGGCGGTAAATACGTGACGGTCGCCCTGATCCTGAAATATCTTGACGAAGAATATCAAACTTCGATTTGGCACGGCGTTGCCTGCGAGGCCGGGAAGCTTGGCGTAAATTTGGTTTGTGTTCAGGGTGAAGCTTTCGAACGGGAATTTCAGGCGAAGTCCGGAATTTTTTCCCTCGCTTTCGCCGTTCCGCTCGACGGAATACTCGTGCTCACCTCGCTCTTCACCGACCATCAGGATCCCGATCTGTCGGCGATTCTCCGGGCGTCACTTCCGGACGTACCGGTCGTTTCCCTTGGCGTCGCGCTCGACGGTTTTCCTTCTCTGGTCGTCGATGTGGAACGCGCGCTCCGCGAGCTCGTGTCCCATCTCGCAGAAGAGCACGGTTATCGCCGGTTTCTCTACCTCGGAGGACCGGCGTCGAACGGCGACAACGCGGCTCGCGAGGCGGTGCTTCGGGACGAATTGTCCCGGCCCGACCGCGCTTCTCTCGGATGTACCCTCGACGCGATGAACGGTGACCTTTTCAGCGAGGTTGAGGGAAAGCGCCTCGTCACCGAATGCGCGAAAAGCTCACCCGGAGCCGCGCCCGACGCGATTCTTGCCGGCAGCGATGACATGGCCATGGGCATCCTGAAATATCTCAGGCGAAGCGCCGATCCGGCCTGGCGCGATTGCCCCGTGACGGGCATCGACGACATACCGCTTGCGGGAACGGCGACCTTCGCGCTTACCACGGTGAGCCAGCCCCTTGAAGAGCTTGGCCGCCGCGCACTTTCGACGGTTGTCCGGATGATCAGGGGAGAGCCGGTCGCAATGCTGACCGATATCCACGCGTCCTTCGTTCCGAGAAATTCCTGCGGCTGCACCCGCTTCGTGCCCGCTTTTTCCGGGGTCTCGGGCGATCTCGAGGTGTTTCGGGCGCAGCAGCTCGCCGACTCGAGCCGGCTCGGGCAGGAGCTCATGGCCGCGCAGGACATCGAGTCGATCAAACGGCCACTTACCGATTTTCTTTCGGTCATGGGCGCGCGCTCTTTTTCCCTGATCGTTTTCCCGTCTCCCGGGGAGACCGTGAGCGAAACGGGTTCTCTCGCGTATACCTTTCACTCGGAGCCCTCCCTTTCTTCAGGCGAGGCTTCCCGGACGGTTGTCCTCGTCGATTTCATCGCGTCGGCGCTCGCCCGGGCGAATCGCGGCTCCCCTGAGAATACCGGCCTTCCGTTCAAGGCGTCGTGCGTTCTCATTCGCTCGGGGTCTGAGTGCCTGGGAATGGCGCTTTACGAGACGGAAGAATCGTCTCACCCCTTCATGAGCGGGTGCTGCGCGTACCTCGCCCATACGCTCAAGCGACTTGAGACGCTCGAGCGCGAGCGGGAACGCGCCCGTGACCTCGAAGCCGAAGTGGCGCGGAGAACGGCTCTGCTCGAGGCTGAATCGAGGCGGCGAATGGAGGTTGAGGAAGAAGTGCTCCGTATCAGCGATCTTGAGCGGCTCCGGTTCAGCGTCGATCTTCACGACGACATTTGTCAGCGGCTTGCCGCGATGACGATGGTCTGCAAGAATTTTTCCGACCGCGATCCGGCGATGGGAATGCTCCTCGACATGGCGACCGGCACGCTCCAGCGCACCCGTCGCTACGCGCACGACTCGTTTCCCTTCGAGCTCGATTCGATGGATTTGACGGAATCGCTTCGCCAGCTGTGCGTGGAGCTCGATGGCACTGCGAGCTGCGCGCTCATCTTCTCATGCGACGAAAGAATAGACGACCTCTTCTCGCGGGACCAGAAGATAGATCTTTTCCGGATAGCGAAGGAAGCGATCAATAATGCGCTCTGTCACGCGAAAGCGAGCTCGTGCTCCGTATCGCTTGAAATCGAGGAAGGTTCGGTCGTTCTTCGCGTATCGGACGACGGCACGGGCGATTCCGGTCTTTCAGGCATCGCCTTCAAGGAGGAGCCGGCACGGCGGCCGCGCGGGCTCGGGATGCGCTCGATGGAATACCGGTCGCATCGGTTGGGAGCTGCCTTTACGGCGCTCTCGTCGCCCGGCGTCGGAACGACGATAGAGGTGAGGATTTCAAACGGGGGGACAGGAATATGACAAAAAAGCGCGTCGTCATCGTTGATGACCATTCGATGTTTATACAGGGGCTTTCGCTCGTCATCGACAATCAGCCGGGATTCGAGGTGGCAGGGTTCGCGACCAATGCCCGCGAATCACTCGCGCTCATCGCGCGGGAGTCACCTGACCTCGCCCTCGTCGACCTCAATCTCGGCGATGAAGACGGGCTTGACCTCATCGCGCGGATTCGCGACCTCTATCCCGCGGTCAAGTCGCTCGCGCTCTCGATGCGGAACGAACGGTATTGGGCTGAGCGCGCGCTCGCGTCGGGCGCCCGCGGTTATGTCATGAAAGAAGAAGCCGCGTCGACGCTTCTCGAAGCCATGAATACCGTTCTTGAGGGGAGAGTATGGCTGAGCGCTGCGGAACAGAGCCGCATCATTGACGCGGCCTATTCCTCTCCGCGCGCGGACCGCATGGGCATTCGCACGGACATGACTGACGGACTCACGACTCGTCAGCTCCAGATCCTGAGGCTTCTTGGCAAGGGACACGGAACGGTCGAGATCGCCGAGGAACTTTCGATCAGCCGGAAGACGGTAGAGTCCCACAAGGAACAGCTCAAGCTGAAGCTCAAGTGCGGTTCGTCCCAGGAACTCCTCAGGCTTGCAATCGAGTGGGGCTCACGGCCCGGCGCCTGATGGCCCGGCGCCTGACGGGATTTTCGCTTAAATCACCGGCGACAGTGAGGACGCGAGGGCGTCGAGAAACCGCGCCATGAGGACGAAGGCGTCGCTCGTCAGGGTTGGCGCGCTGTCGCCTTCCGTGTGCATGAGTCGCCAGGTTTCCGGAATCACCCGTTCAAGCGGGGACCCCGCAGGTATTCTCCGGTTCAGGCTTATCATTTTTTCAATTTCACCCGCGGGCTTTGCGTCCGCGATTGCGCGGGTAAGCGTTTCTGCTTCCGCGCGCGGGAGCACGGTAACCACCTGTGCCGCGATTCCCGCAGCGAGAAATCCCGCGTCGTCGCTGTAGGGCGTGTGAAGGGTCATCCACGAAGAGGGCGAGGCCGCTTGCGCGACTTTTGCCGCCGACTCGTGAAGGGCCGCGAGCCGCGCGTCGAGGACACCCGGCTTCTTTTTCGAGACGCACGCGGTCGAGAGAACGAGGACGTCGCCCCGGCCGGTCGCGTCGAGGACGTACACGTCGTCATCGGTCATTTTCAGCTTTCGGAATCCCGAGCCGAGCGCGTACGCTCCCTGGCCCGCCACTCCCTTTGTGCCTGCGGCTTCTTCTCCGTCGGTAAAAATAATCCTGACGTTGTGGGTGCCGCCGTGAGCGCTCACGCCCTCACCGCGCGCGAGCCGCTCCGCGAGAAGCATGAGCTGAAAGCAGGCTGCGCTGTTGTCGTTCGCGCCCGGCGTTCCTTCCGCCCGGTCGTAGTGGGCGACGAGGGTTTTCATCCTGAAAAGCGGATTGTAGGCGCCTTGCTCGAATCGTATCACGACGTGCTTTCTTCCCGCGAGGGGAACGACGCTGTGGGGAATATCCCGCGCCCTCAGCCAGGCCGAAATAAAGAGCGCGCGGTCGATTCCTTGAGAGAGAAACGCCTCGAGGGTCGAGGATGCCGGGAGTGTCGAAGATTCCGGGAGTTCGCTTTCGCCTTCCATGCCGATCAGTATATCACTGTTTGTCGAGTGCGACGCGGGTTCCCGAAAGCCGCGCGGGATAGGTTTCCTTCAGGATGATCGTCCCGCGGGAAACGCCGAGCCTGACGATCATCGATTCCTCGGCGCCCGGCATGCCGCCCATTCCGGGGAACAGGAAATTCCCGAGCGAGTAGACGATGAGGCATTTCCCGTATTGCTCGATCGGCTGGAGAACGTGCGGATGGGAGCCGAAGACGACGTCCGCGCCCGAGTCCGCGAGCGAGCGATAAAACGTCTGTTGCCGCGCGGAAGGGAGTGTCCGGTATTCTTCGCCCCCGTGCACGCACACGATGACGAAGGCGCCGCTTTCCTTTTCCTTTTTCACGAGTTCAGCGACACGCGGTGATTCCCAGAGGATTCCCGGCTTTACATCCGTCGCGGCCGCGGTTTTCGCCCCGTCGAAACCGGTTTTCTCGACCGGATACGCGCCGCACGAGAGCACCGAAAAATTTTGTCCCCGTATCGTTGTTCTCCAGAATACTTCCGCTTCCCTTGAGTTCATGCCGGCACCTGAGGTCGCGAATCCCGCCTTTTTGACTTCGTCGAGCGTGTCGGTGAATCCTTCCTGACCGTAGTCGAATGAATGGTTGTTTGTGAGCATGAGGTAGGTAAAACCTGCGTCTTTCAGGAAGGGCAGGATATCGGATTTGTATTTGAAAGTGTAGGATTTTGTCGCCTTGGCGCTTCCGTCCGTGACGGCGCCTTCGAGGTTGCCGATCATGATGTCGGATATCCCGAGAACGGAAAGGGTATCGCCGAACACGCGCTCAAGCCCGCTTTTTTCGCCTTCACTCGTTTTAAGAATGCGCTCGACGCCGCGTCCCGGCATCAGGTCGCCCACGGCGCCGATGAACACGGTGTCATCAACCTCCGGCTCCGGAAACGAGCGGGTGAGCCATTTTTCAAGGCGTTCAGGGATATTGGCCGATGTGAAGCGGCATGTCGCGACACGGCTGATAAAAAGGGGATAATCGGGGTCTGTGACACTCAACGTCGAGGCATACACAATGCGCTCGTCCGTGCCCAGGCTGGAAAGGGGTTTTCTCGTCGTTTTTCCGTCTGTGGTGACCGTGACAAGACGGTCACGCGCGAACAGGTAGGATCTGACGATTCCGCCGGTGGATGGAGGGGCATTATCAGGCGAAACGCATGCATCCGTGGGGCTCAGGGTATCCGTTTCCCGTATGGTGAGCGCGAGCCGTCCGCGCCTTGCGTACGCGTTTTCGGTCTTTTCGTCCATGTCCCGCACGATAACATAGCCCCAGGGAGCGGGAGGGAGGGTAACGCGCTTCATGAGCTCATCCGATACCGCGATTTTCCGCGGAAGGAAGAGGCACAAAAGTATGGCGGCGGCAGGAATGAGCGCGAGAAGGGCCCATCGGGCGGATTTCAGGTGAAAGAACTGCATCAAAGGACTCCTCGACGCGCAATAAAAAAAAAGAGTTTACGCATCACGCGTAAACTCCTTTCGTTAATTACCTAGCGATAATTAATAGCGGTCGTTGCCGTAACCACCGCGATCGTTGTTAAAGCGGGGGCGGGACTCGCGGGGCTTGTTTTCCGCGACGTTGACGCGGAGGCGGCGGCCTTCGAACTCCTGATTGTTCAGGGTCGCGATTGCTGCTTCTGCTGCCTGTGCATCTGCCATCTCAACGAAGCCGAAGCCCTTGGACTGCTGGGTATAGCGGTCTTTGATGATGGTGGAGGAAACCACTTCGCCATACTGGCCAAAGAGGTTGGTGAGCGCCTGCTCGGTGGTTGCGTAGTTCATGTTTCCGACATAAATCTTCTGTGACATACAAATCCTTTACCGGTTTCCGGTAATACTTAGTGCTACTGCTATAAACAAGCAGTACATCAACGGTCTTGCTTTTGTTTTATGGAATGGAAACCGGAAACTCGAGGTATGCTGGATCACGCACAAGTCAGGCAAGATACAGAAGCAGACTACAGGCATCGGACACTTCATAAAATGTAAAGAAAGATCTCGTTCGATACGGAAACTCTAGCACGCCTTTCTTGAGGCGTCAAGTCTGTAAGAAAAATATCACCCTTTCAGGGTGCCTTTCACGGGGAAATTGAGCATATTTTACCTTCAAACCCCGAATTTCCCGATAAAAAACCCTTCCCCGGGAACTCGGAGAAGGTTAAGCGCTTGCTTGAAGGCGATAAGAGATCCGTGGAGTTTACGTCGTTCCGACGTAAACTCCGAAGAAAGCCATTGCCGTCAGGCGATGGTTTTATCCATGCGATCAACCTTCAGTTGATCGCTTTGGTCATGCGCCCTCACTTCGTTCGGGACGCTTGCTGAAAGCAATCGCTTAAGCGATTGCTTTCAGCATCCACCTCTTTGACTTCCAGCGGAAGAGCATGACGATGCCGCGGAGGGTTTCGTCGGTGCCGATGGCGATCCAGATGCCGATGAGGCCGAGTCCCAGATGGAAGCCGAGGAGCCAGCCGCCGGCGACCATAAAGAACCACATCGAGAAAATGCCGTAGAGGACGGGGAATTTCACGTCGCCGGCGCCCTTGAGCCCCGGGATGGTGACGAGGTTGAGCGAGCGGCCCGTTTCGATATAGATAGAAAAGAGGAGGAGGGTTGAGGTGAGGGCGGCAATTTCCTGGCTTTGCGTAAAAAGGCCGATTATCGAGCCCTTGAAGAGGTTGATCACGAGGATCATGGAAATGGAAACCGCCGTTCCGATGATCTGGTAGCGGTAGAGCCTCCGGTAGGCTGATTCCGGCTGTTTCGCGCCGACGAAGTAGCCGGTTTTGATCTGCACCGCGTTTCCGATCGAGAGCGCGACGATAAACACAAACCGGGCTATCGTCTGGGTATAGACCATTGCCGACATCGCGAGGGTGCCGAGGGTTGAAACCATGGCCATGATGACGATCTGGGCGACATTGTAGGACATGTTTTCACCCGCGGTCGGGACGCCGACGGAAAGAATGGTCCGGTAAATGCTTTTCGGCACCTTCCGCCAGCCTTTGAGCGGGAACTGGACGTCGGGGTGGAGCCTGATGCGCCAGGCCATGAGAAAGCACGCCGCGAGCTGGGCGAAGGTCGAGGAGGTTGCGACGCCAATGACGCCGGTAACCGGCAGTCCAAACCAGCCGTAGAGGGCGAATGAGTTGCCGATAACGTTGATTATGTTGGTCGCGATCGCGATGTACATCGCGTCCCGGGTATAGCCGTAGGAACGGAGAATCGTGCCCTGGAGCATGTTGAAGGCCATAAAGACCGCGCTTACGCCGCCGTAGATCATAAAGAACTGGATTGCGTATTCCCTGACGTCAGGATCGAGGGTGTAGAGCGATAGAAGGGGGCGGGCGCTCAGGATTATCGTGATTCCGATCGTGATCGCGACAATAAGGGTCATTACCGCGCTTCCTTGAGCGACGTGCCGCGCGTCGTCCATGCGCTTTGCGCCGAGGTATTGGGCAAGCACGATGCTCGTTCCGATGCAGATGACATTGAAGAGGATCTGGATGAAGAAAATATACTGACCCATCATCCCGACGCCGGCGACTGCTTCCTGGGAGAAGGAACTGAGCATGATCGTATCGACCGACGAGATGAGTACCCGAAGGAGCTGTTCGAGCATTATGGGGAGCGTGAGCGCGATCATCGGCAGGGCGGCCCTGTTCTCGATTACCGTGCCTTTCTTGGCGGGTTCATTTGTTGAAGATGTCATAATATTCGAGCAGTGTATCGATTATCGTTACTTGCGTCCATAGAGGGTATTTACTATACTCGCATTCATGATTACCGTACCGATTTCCGATCCGGTCCTCGAAGAGCGTTTCAGGACCATGCATCCCGACGGGATGACGATATTTCTTCTCGGCAAAGGGGAACTCCGCGGCGCCTTTTTTCACGGAACCCGCTTTGTCTCCCGCATGCGCGCCCAGCACAACCTCGGGCTCCTCGAGACGATGGTCCTCGGCCAGGCATCTCTTTCTGGCGCGCTTCTCATCCCGACGATGAAAGGCCACGACCGCGCGATTTTTCGCTATGACACGAACGGGCCTGCCGCCGGTTTTTCAATCGAGGCGAACAGCGAAGGCTATGTCCGCGGTTTTCTCCTTCAGGACCCGATTCCGGTCGAAAAGACCCCCGATAGCTGGGATCTCGCCCCGTACTTCGGCGAGGGTATCGTCTCGGTTATCCGCTTTCCCGAAGGCGCGCGCGAGCCGGTAACCGGTTCGGTGCCGATCAAGCACCGGAACATCGCGCGGGACCTCGCCGAATATTTTCACGCTTCCGAGCAGACGCAAACGGCGTTCAACACCGGCATCCAGTTTGACAAGGAGGGTCGTGTTGCGGGAGCGGGAGGGCTTTTCCTCCAGACCATGCCCGGAGCAGACCCCGATCTCGTTCTCGCCGCCGAGCGCGCGTTCGCGGCAGCTCCCTCGCTCGGTCAATGGTTTGCCGAGGGTGGAGACCGTGAAGATATTATCTTCGGCCTCTTTCGCGGCATGGACCCGATCGTCGCCCTCGAGCGCGATATCCGCTTTGACTGCCCCTGTTCGCGTGAGCTCTATGCCGCGCGCATCGCGGGTCTTGACCGTGCGGAGCTCGCCGACATGGCGGAAAACGGAAGCGACCCGACCGAAGTCGTGTGCCATAACTGCGGGAGCGTCTATCACTATTCCCGCGACGAAATCAGGGCGATGCTCAACTAGCCGATTCGCACTGAGACGAAAAAAAACCGCAGGAACATGAGTCCTGCGGTTTTTTTTTCGTCGCCCGGGCTTGCGCGTCAGGCGGCTTGGTTATTCGATGACCGGTTTTCCGTCGGTACCGAACGAAAGAAGTTCGGTGACGGACTTTCCGTCCTCGGTCTGGTATTTCACGAGGCCGTTTACGGGTACCGAGGGGTGGTACCAGTTTTCCGTGGTGATCTTCATTCCCATAACCTTGACGGTCGCCTTGTTGTAGGTACAGCCGGCGAAAGCACCGGCGGGAACGGTAACGGCTCCGCCGTCGGTATAGGTCGCGATGTTGACGATGAGATTTTCGTAGGAAGACTTCGCGAAGGTATTGAAGAGCGCCATCTGGTCGCCTTCGATCGTCTGGATGTTACCGTCCTCGTCGCGCATCTTCATCCATCCGAGCTCGATCATCGCAGGGTTGCCCGCCTTGATGGCTTCATCGTAGTTTTTGAGGAGCATCTGGCTCGCGGTTTCTTTTCCCTTTCGGTCGGTATTAGTCGTTTCTATCACCCAGCCGCCCGCTTCCTTGCGCACGATGAGCGTTCGCGAAACGGATTCGTATTTTCCCTTGGTCGTCGTGCCGGTAATGATGTACTGTCCGGGCACCCATTTTTCCGCTTTCGCGAATTTGGCAGTGGCGGGGTACGATTTTCCCGCGTCCTTCCAATACTTCGCGATTCCCGATTTGTCTTCCGCGCCGAGTCCCGCCGTGGCGGCGACGGCGAAAAGCATCGCGCAGGCGATCGCGATTAAAGACGGTTTTTTGCGCATTACTTTCATGTATGGCTCCTTAAAAAGAGTGGATCATACGGTAAGTATAGCACGCGTCCCGACTTTTACAATGAGTTTACAATATGACGGATCAGGAGAAGCGTTGGGGCGGGGTTACGACCCACAGGGCACGGAAGGTTTCCTTGCTGCTGTTCACGAGGGTATGCGGTGCCGTCGCCGAAAAGGAAATGCTGTCGCCCTTCCCGAGTGCGTACACCTTCGTTTCATAATGAAGCTCGCCTGATCCTTCGGTAACGATACCGAACTCGCGTCCCAGGTGACCGTAGGAACCGCGTTTGGTTTCGCCCCCCGGCGGAATCGTGATGTAGTAGGATTCGATCGCGTGAGCGCCATCTCCCTCGACGGGGCGGACTATTTCTTCGTACAGGATGTCGCTCTCTTCGATTTTTCGGCGCTCGTCCGCGCGGATGAGCCTGACGGGGCGTTCGCGGCGGTATTCCTCAAAAAGGTATTCGAGATCGATCTCGAGCGCGTCGGCGAGGGCGAGGAGGGTATCGATCGCGGGCGAGACGCGGTTTCGTTCGATCTGCGAGACGAGGCTTTCGCTCACGCCCGCCGCCTGAGCGACGACCTTGAGCGTGTAGCCTTTCCGTTCGCGAACGGTGCGGATCTTTTCCCCGAAACGGAACGGCGTCCTATTGGTTGACATTTTTCTGCATCTCCCTTGCATGCTCGAAAATAAACTGCATGTAATGGTCTTCGAGTGTTTTCTTCGGTCCGGGCGATGCGAGCCGCTTGCGCGAGTCGGCGTTATTGCGGCGCTGGGTGTAGGCGCGGAAGAATATGCGCGGATCTTCATTTGACAGCTGCGCCTTGTGCCCGACGATGCCGGGAACCTCGTCGCGACCGATTGCCGAAAGTCCGCGTGCCTTGAGTTCCTTGCGGATCAGGGTGATGTCTTCGTGCGAGAGACCGAAAAGGAATTCTTCCATGGCTGCGGCCACGTCGTTGTCCCCGAGCCGGCTCGAAATGAATTTCTGCCAGGTATTGTCGAGCGCGATGGAAAGCAGGAGGAGTTCGCTCGTCCCGATCATCGTGCCGAAGTTCGGCGCGATCTGGTCGCGCACGGTCCATACCGCGTCGAGAACCGGAGCGACGCTCGTGACGTGCTGGTCAAGGCGGTGTTCCCACAGTTCCGCGAGGGACTGGGCGACGTCGCGTCTGACGTCGGGATGGAGGTTCGGGTCGTCGAGGAGCGACATGTACACGTCTTCGGCCATCAGGGTGAACATGATGTTGAGCGTCGCCTGTCTGAGCTCCTGGATGTCGGTGTCCGAGAAAAAGGAATTGATGGCGACCTTGGTGACCGCGACGAAAGCGTGGAATTTCGCGACGAGGAATCCCTGTCCGAGGATTGCCTTGGTCGGGAGGGTCAGGAGTCGCTCTCCGTCTCCGAATGTGCACAGGGTATCGATGAGGGTTTCCGACGTGCCGTCCTGGCCCGCGAGAAAACCGCGTTCATGCATTGACGGATAGCGGGATATGGATACGGCGAGGCGCTCGAGGTCCATGATGCGCGTCGCGACGCCCACCATCGTTTCGGGCGAGTATACGCGGAGGTTCTCGAACACACGGTTGACGAGTGTCCGCTCCTGCGCGTTGAGTACGACGATGTCCGTCGATACCTGATCCGGTGCCTGGATGTGGTCAATGGTACTGTGGGTTTCATTCAGGAATTGATCTATATCCATATTCTTTAAGTATAACTTGAAAAAGACGTCTCTGGCTAGCGAAAAACCGTTTCGCTCCGTTCTTCCCCGAGCCTCGAGGCCCTATTTGGCGCGGACAAGATGGACGGCGAACCCACCCACTGCGCGGTCAAGATAGGCGACGGTGAGTCGGCCGTTTTCGGATTTTACCGTTTCGGGAACCGCCTGATATCCGAGTCGTTCGAGGTACTTTAGCGAGCGCTCGACGTTCCAGCACCGGAAACCGATATGGCCCTTTTCTCCGCGGAACGGCGACTTCATGACCTCGATGGTCGTATCGTTGAAAATGGACGAAGCGCCTTCTTTGGGCGCGAGGCCGAGAGTACCGAAGAAACCTGAAACCGACCGGGCTTCTTCTTCTCCGTTACAGTTGATTCCGACGTGGGCGAAGCTGAATCCCTGAATCGCGGTCGACGCCTCGAGCGTGAGCGTTTCGATTTGCGCCCAGTCGGCGCGCTCGATCAATTCGGGTTTTACCATCCAGGTTCCGCCGATCGCGAGCACGTTGCCTCTCCGCGCGTAGTCACCCAGATTCGAGAGGTCGACTCCTCCCGTCGGGATGAACGATACGCGCGGGAAGGGACCTGCGAAGGCGTCGAGCATGGCAACTCCGCCCGAAGCTTCGGCGGGGAAAAATTTCAGGACGTCGAGTCCGCGTTCGAGGGCGGCTTCTATGTCGCTCGGGGTATTGATGCCCGGGATGACCGGAATCCCTTTCGCGAGGCACCAGTCAACGACAGCGGGATTAAAACCCGGCGAGACGATAAAACGCGCGCCTGAATCCACGGCGCGTTCTGCGAGTTCCCGGTTGATGACGGTTCCGGCTCCTACGGGAAAGTCGGGTTTCGCCTTCGCGACCGCGCGGATCGAGTCCGCCGCGGCATCGGTACGGAACGTGAATTCGGCGCAGGGAAGGCCACCCCGCTCGAGGGCTTCGACGAGGGGTACGGCTTTTTGCGCGCTTTCTATCTTTATCACCGGAATGATTCCGATCCCGGCGAGTTTTTCTGTCATTGGGTTCATGGGTCTTCCTCCGCACTTTCAGTATCGGATAAAAGCTGCCGGGGGTGAAGGGCATAAAACCGTAAGCCGCTTTCGGTTTGACGGCCAGTGATCGATGGGGTAGACTGATCCTAAAAGAAAACGATTGTGCTGGGGGGATGCGTTATGGGAAAGATAGTTACGTTCGGGGAAATCATGCTCCGTCTCAAATCGCCCGGTTCCGGGCGGCTCTTCCAGCGTCCCGAGCTTGAAGCTACTTTTGGCGGCGGAGAGGCAAACGTCGCGGTGTCTCTTTCCCTTCTCGGCGCGGACGCAGCGTACGTGACCGCATTGCCGGAAAATCCCATCGGGAATGCCGCCCTTCGCGAGCTTGCCCGCTATGGCGTGGACGTTTCCCGGGTAATCCGGAAAAAGGGCCGCGTCGGCGTGTACTATCTTGAAAACGGCGCCGACCAGCGCGCCTCGACGGTGACCTACGATCGGGACGGAAGTTCCATCGCCCTGTCGGCACCGGGTGATTTTGATTGGAAGGAAATATTCAAAGGCGCACGGTGGTTTCACGTGTCGGGGATTACCCCCGCGCTGAGTCAGGGTTGCGCGGACCTTACCATCGAAGCCGCTCGCGCCGCACGCGACTTGGGTCTACCCGTGTCGGTTGACCTCAACTACCGGAAAAAACTCTGGAACTACGGGAAGCGCCCGCCGGAGATCATGCGGCCGCTTGCATCTCTTGCCGACGTTCTCATTGCCAACGAAGAGGACATCCAGAACTGTCTCGGAATCGAAGGAGACGGAATTGACGTAGCCTCGGGATCGCTTGACCCCGCTGCGTACGTGACGCTCCTCGACCGCGTCCGCTCGGAATTTCCTTCCGTAACCCGGATCGCCGTAACCCTTCGCGAATCCCTCTCGGCCGACCGGAACGGCTGGTCCGCGATTATGTCGACGCCCTCGGGTCTTCTCGCGTCGCGGAAATATTCCATCAGCGACATCGTCGACCGCGTGGGAGGCGGGGACGCATTTTCCGCGGGCCTTATCTTCGCGCTGCTCGAGCGCCCGGGCGACGACCGGAGCGCCCTCGAGTTCGCGACAGCGGCGTCCTGCCTCAAGCATACCGTTTCAGGCGACTTTAACCTCGTCTCGAAAGACGAGATCGAAGCCCTCCTGAAAGGAGACGCATCGGGCCGCGTCCGTCGCTAGGTCACGCATATATTCTGCTCGTCCGCCCCGGGACGAAAGGGTGACCGGTGTGCTATACTGATTTTCATGACCGATTTTTTTCCCGTATTTGAGCGCATCGCGATCAGTGTCGTCGCGGGTTTCCTTTTGGGACTCGAGCGCCAGATTCACCGCCAGCCCGCCGGGCTCAAGACCCATATCCTCATCTGCGTCGGCTCGACGCTCCTCATGCTCATTTCGCTTATTCTCGCCGGAGGGCTCGACGTGCTTTCCGGCGGGGCGCGACTCCTTGGCGACCCCGGCCGCTTTGCCGCGCAGGTGATATCGGGCATCGGCTTTCTCGGAGGCGGCGCGATCATCAGGCAGGGTTTTAACATCAAGGGACTCACGACTGCTGCGACGATTTGGGTCGCGGCCGCGATCGGGCTCTCCATCGGCGTAGGCGCGTACGTTCCGGCGGCGATAACGCTCGTCGCGGTTCTCGTCACCCTCGTCGGCATGGAACGCTTCGAGTCGAGCCTCTTCCCCGCAAAAAATATCAAGGTGCTCTATCTCGTGTACGAAGAATCCCGGTTCGATTATTCACGCCTTGAAAAGGAACTCCTTTCCGAGCGAATCGTAACCGGTAACATAGACATGGCGAAGACCGTTTCGTCCGACCGGATAAAGCTGACGCTTCAGGCGCATATCCCTTCTCATGTCGACTACAACCGCCTGACGGAAACCCTCCAGAAGGCGGGCAAGCTCATCAAGATCGAAGTGACCTCGTATGAAAAGCCGACTCGATAAGATACTCTCGACATCGGGGTACGGCACGAGGCGCGACGTCAAACGAATCCTCCGTGAACGCGCGATTACGGTGAACGGCATTATCTGCGTCGATCCCGGAATGATCGTCGATCCCGAATCTGACGACATCGCGCTCGGCGGAAAGCCGCTCGAGCTTCGGGAAACCGTCTACCTCATGCTCAACAAACCTTCAGGCGTCGTCACCTCGACGGACGATCCCTTGCACCGCACCGTGATGGATCTTTTCGACGAGCCCTGGTCGCGCATGAGCCTCTTCCCGATCGGGCGACTCGACGTTGACACGGAGGGACTCCTCGTCATCACGAACGACGGCCCGCTTACCCACCGACTCACGTCGCCGAAAACCGGCGTCGACAAAACCTATTTCGCGATTTTGCGCGATCCCGTTTCCGACTCGCGCTTTGCCGAATATGTCGCACGTTTTCGCAACGGCGTTTCCTTTTCCGACGGATACACGACGCTTCCCGCGATACTCACGCGCGCGGACGCATCCTTGCCGTCTTCCGTGATCGGGAACGGCTCGTTCGCATCGGTGCTCCTGACGATTCAGGAGGGAAAGTTCCATCAGGTAAAGCGGATGTTCAAGGCTGTCGAAAACGAAGTCATCTACCTCAAGCGCGTTTCGATGGGCCCGCTTGTGCTCGACCCATCCCTTGAGCCGGGCTCGTATCGGCAGCTTACCGATGTCGAGATCGCCGCGCTTGTGGGTGAAGGACTTGAAGGTTAGGGGAATGTCATGAATGAAAGCAGTGATGCCATGAATGAAATTGTTCCAATGGATGAACGTTATCTCGGCGACGCGCTTGCGGTGTATCGCTGGTATGTGCTGAACACAACCGCGACCTTTCAGATCGCCGAGCCGACGCTTGACCAGATGCGGTCGCTTCTTTTTTTTCCGCTTCCCCGCTACCGGTCGTTCGCCCTCCTTTCGGATGGCGCCTTCGCGGGTTACGGTATCCTCACCCGTTTCAAGGAACGGGAGGCGTTTGACCGCACCGCTGAAGTGACCGTGTATCTTGCGCACGATCTCACCGGACGGGGCCTCGGGCACTTGATGCTCGCGCGCCTCGAGGAAGCAGCCCGAAGCGCAGGCCTCCACGCGCTCATTGCGCTGGTGACCGGCAACAACGAGGCGAGCCGGAAACTCTTTTTGCGCGCAGGCTACTCGGAATGCGCGCTCTATCGCGAGGTCGGTTTCAAATTCGGCCTCGCGTTAGACCTCGTTTGCTTCGAAAAAATCCTTTAGCTGAACATTCCCGTTATCTTTACCGTGCCTTTCTTTCCGGCAAGCGACACCGCATTGCCCGAGACATGCGCGCCGTCAACGGTAAGCGAGAACCCGCCGTCCGCAGCGCGCGTGAATCCCTCGCGTTTCGAAAACGCGATCTCGAGCGTCAGGTCGCCTGCGCGAACCGTAAGGTGAACTGACGTGTCCCCCTCGCGGAGCACGGGGTCGACCTTGAGTCCTTCGGCCGTGTGCTCGATGCCGTATCCCTTGAGGAGGGAAAGGATCATCCAGGAAGCGGTACCGCTCAGGAGCGGTCCGATGTTCTCTCCCGTTTCGCTGTTGTTGTACTGGGTGCAGAACCGGGGATTTCCTGCGAGCACGAACGGGTCGCGCATTGAACGCGCGGGGCACGCGAGGTCAACCATTTCCCATGCTTCGCGCGCGAGCTCTTGCGCGAGCTCCCGGCTCTTCACCGTTTTTGCCGCGTCGAAGAGGGCCGAGACAGCCATCATGGCGGCGTGCTTGAACACCGCACCATTTTCGCGGTCGCCGGGGAAGTACTCGGAAGTTGCCACTCCCGGCACAAGGCGCGAAAGGTCCATCGGCGACACGAGCTTGAGCCCGTAGGGAGTTTTGAGTTTGCGTCTGACCTCCCCGAGCATCGACTTGATTTCCTCATCGCTTGCGACTCCCGAGAGCACCGACCACGAGAAGCTGTTCAGGAAGAAGGTGCCGCCCGAGCCGTCCGTGTCGAGTCCGTCGCCATCCGCTCCCGCGTAGGTGAAAGGCGGGTATTTGTTGAGGAGGAGACGCGCATAATTGGCCCCGATCCACGCGCTTTCGCGGAGGTTCTTCGCCATGCGCTCGGCAATTGCGTCTGCCCAGGCTTCAGTGTCGGTGTCGCCCGTGGTGCGCGCGAGCGTCGCGAGGTCGCGCGCTGCGGTAACCGCGAGGAAACCGTTCATGACGCTTTCAGTTCCCTTCGACGAGTACTTGCCGGTTTCCTTCCATATCTTTTCTTTTACCGGGCCGCTTTCATAATCCCGGTCAATCTTGAGGCAATCGTTCCAGTCCGCGAGGTCGAGGAGGGGTATGCCGTGCGGTCCGACGGAAATCTCCGTGGAGTAGCGGAGCGCCGCCTTCAGCGTTTCGAGGAGCGGCTTTTTCTTTCCGCTTGAGTCCGCTGTTGCGGTCTCGGCCGAAAGTATCGACACGTCACCGGTAAGGAGCACGTATCGCGCGACTGCCTGATGGAGCCACAGCGCGTCGTCAGACCACTTTCCCCCTTCCTTTCCTTCCCAGAAGAAATTGTGGTTCGCGTAGCCGAAGTCGTAGACCTGCGCGGCCCAGTCGAGAATGAGCGTCCTCACGAGGGACGCCTTTCCGCGTGCGGCGAAGTAGTACATCGAGGCGAAAAGATCCTGAATCTCGCGGAAGCCGATTTCGCGATAACCCTTTTGGGTTTGCGCGAACGAGCGCGAGACGAAGGATTGGTAGAGCGCCTGAAAGGGAAGGTTGCGCGATGCGTATACCGAGAAGTCCTTGTCGCCCGAGTCGAGGGTAAGGAATGATGCGTGCGCTTCCTGAAAGGCAATCACGCGATCGAGCGCGCGGGGTACCGCATCAGGGGCGCCGTAGCGTTCGAGGAGCGCCGAGACCTCAAGATCGAGGCTTTCGTCGCAGTAGTCGGGATTTCCCCTGGACGAGACAAGGCCGGTGAGGCTGTCGGCAACGGCGTGCGCGGCGGGTTCGATCGTAAGGGGGACGGCGAGTGCGAAAAAGCCCGGGCCTTTGCGGTTTGGCCTGTTGCCGAGGAAGGGCACCGAGTCGGGATGCTCGAGCGTGCCTGATCCGACGAAGGCCGTATAGTCGAGCGAGTATTCTCTCGGGAAGGCGCGACCTTTATCGGTATGCGCCACGAGCGAAGAAAAGCGCCGGTCATAGCGGTCCTGCTCGGGCTGGTATCGCGGGCTTACGGCGAGGATGTTTCCCTCACTGTCGCGGAGGAGACCGCCTTCCATGATGATCGTACTGTAGAGGACGTCTTCCTGGAGCGCGCCGGGCTTCGAGGGCCCGAACATGCCGACGGCGACGAGCCTGAGCTCGCGGCGATCAGGTCCCTGGTTGCGAATCTCGATGCGCTGCGCCTCACAGGCAAGCGGTAAATCTTTTTCCTGGGGCAGGATGAAAATGGTGCGGACGATTTCAAGTCCGCAGGAAAGCTTGTACGTAATGACCGTGCGGTTTTGCGCGTGGACGCATTCGCCCGAGACAACCCGACTGTCCGCCGGATCTCCCGAATAAAAGATCCGCTCGCCGTTTTCGGTCAGGTAGAACTGGCGATTGCAGGGAAAGCCGTTTTCTTCCTGCCTGAAATCCCAGCGCGTCGCGAGTACCTGCGTTGCGGCGTGGGAGCGGAAACTGCCACGACCGAGGCGGTCAACGACGCTTTTCGGCGTCGTCTGGAGCGGGAATGAAAAGCCCTCGCGGTTTCCGAGGAGGAGGTTCACCGCGAAGTGCGGGCCCGGAACGGGACCGGTGAGCGCAATGGCATGGCTTCCGTCCTGGGCAAGGTGACCTGCCCAATGCGGCGCGGCTTCGAGTGTGGCGCGTACTATCGATACGATGCCCGCTTCAGGCATGATTTTTTCGACTGAACCATTATGTGAGGCGTAGAAAGCGGGAGCTCCGTCTTTCGTTGAAGCGGTGATGAGAAGCGATTTTCCTGCACGAAAGAGATCCGTTGCGAAGTGCGAGAAAGCGGGAGCGGAGAAAAGCTCCGTCATGACCGGTGCGCGGAACGCGAGACCCGAGACGCCCGCAACGAGGGTCTCGGAGCTGTCGGAAAAAACCGCATCGCAGGCGGTAACCGCCACACCGGGGAAAAGATCGGGAAGGCGGCTTACGGCAGATACGCGCGAGAGTCGCGCGGTTGAGTATGCGTTCATTGAGAGCTCCTTATTTTTTGGTTCACCAGTGACATTGTCCAGAGTGTCTTTGAGTCGGTGGCAATCATACCAGCGTTTACGACCTTTGTGGAGATGGATAAACGACTGTTTGAATGGATACCTTCCTCGAGTATACTGTGTATCGGCCTGGTTTGCGAGAATCCTGAAGGTGCACCCGAACCAGTACAAAAGGTATTGGAAAAAACGAAAAAGAGCCACCCGAAACGTTTGACGCTTTCGGATGGTTCTCCAGAGTCAGCAACTGCTTTTATAGAAGCTTATGGTTATTTCGGGGTGAACTTTACGTAGTCGTAGTAGGCGTAAAGCGGGCTCGAATAGCGGAAGGCACCAAGCCAGCTGTCGACGCCGGTACCGGGCCAGAGGTTTACCATGATCTGCATGGGATGGCTCGGCATCGCGGATCCCTTCGGGACGTTCATGCCGTTGTTGTTGACTCCCCACTTCCAGTTGCCGTCGACGTACCAGTTGATGTAGCCGTTGCCGTACTCGATCGCGTACTTGTGGAATCCCTGGGAGGCGTCGAAACCGAGGTTGATGATTTTCTCGTGACCGCCGACGCCGTTCACGTAGTAGTTGAACTGGACCTTCGTGGTGTCCTTTCCGAGGATCTCGACGTCGATCTCGTCCCAGGGACTGCCGGTGTAGGTGAAGAAGGACGTTACGGTTCCGGACGCCTTGGCGGCCTTCATGTTGACTTCGTAGGTTCCGTAGCTGAAGGTGTTATTGGTGCGGTACTCTCCGCTCGAGTAGGGTTTGCCTGAGCTCGAGACGTTGTCGAGCTTGAGCACGAGATTTCCGCCCGAGAAATAGGCATGGTCTGCCTTGAATCCGCAGTTGAACATTCCGCCGTTCGACCAGGTTGCCTTGTTCCACGCCGATGAATCTGCATCCATCGATGCCCAGAGCGCCGAGGTCTGCACCGCTCTGTCCCCATTGTCGCCGGTCGAGTCGGTTTTTACTCCCGCTCCCGCTTCCGCGCAGGATGCGAGTATTGCCGCTGCCGCCACCGCCATAGCCAGATTGCGTAATTTTGATAAGTTGTTCATGGATTGCACTCCTTCCTGATGTCAGGATAGGGGAACATTTTAACCGGCGGGAAAGACGGAAAGGAGTGTTTTCTGCAATACCAAAAGTATTGGTGCTTCGTTCATGGAAAAAAACCGATGTCGTCATCCGGTCACGCTCATTTGCTTTGGTCTCATTTACGCCCCTTTTTTGCTGTTGTTTTCGAGATGAGAGCGTTTTTTCCGATTTCGAGCCGAATTCAAACCGCTTAATCAGCATTTTTCCCCCAAACTATTGACAGCTGAAAATGGAGAATTACACTTTGAGCTAGCAGGCAGGAAAATAGATAGGTAAAACTGCCGGATGGAGGAGCGAAATGGACAAGCAGACCGAACGGGTTATTGAACGGACCTGGTCAAAAGAGACGATAATGCAGGTCGAGCTGGGGATCGTGCAGAACATGCTCGGGTCCAGAACCGAGGAAGCGGTAGAGGGGTCGATATGTTTCGCCAGGTTCCTGAGCCTGTCGGTGCTGAACAACGACAACTACCCGTTCTTCCTGAAGCTTCTCGAGGTCGAGAACCATTGGGTAATCGACACGATGGTGGGCAAGAAGGATCCCTTTCTGCTCCTGTCTCCCATTCAGCCAAACAGCTATCTCGGTTACACGGGATTCAAGCTGCTGACAAACTGGCATCCGGGAGGGATATATCCGGTGACGCTATCAGTCGTGCTCGGAATTCTTCAGGCCGCGTATGCGTCGCCGAAGGACGGATTCAAGATATTCGCGGTGTCGATCAACGACGTCAATAATTTGGGCAAGCACCTCAATAAGGAACTCGGGCAGGACGACCCGAACAACCGCTGCATCCTGGATATCCTCGACCGGCTCGGGTCCCTCGCGGGAACGTCGACGAATCCGGACAAGGAGCAGATGGCCAGGCAGGCGAACAACATCCGGACGTTCTACTTCGACAAGCGGAAGAAGATGGAAGACGTGATCCCGCAGGTATTGCTGGTCAAGTCGGACTACATCGCGAAAGAGACCGCGCCGCGGCAGCTCTACGTCGACTGACGAAACCGGTAAGGGTTAAGGAGAAACCGTATGAAAGAGTTGTTTGAGAAAAAGCAGGACTGGACCGAAACGGAGATCCAGCAGATAGAATACAGCCTTCTGAAGGGGATACTCGGATGCCGGACGACCGAGGCGGTCGAGTCGGCGATCACGTACGCGAGCTATCTCAATTTCACGGGAATCACGAACGGGAATTACCCGGTGTTCCTGAACATCCTGACGGTGCGCAATCACAACGTGATCGACGCGCTGCTCGGGACGCGGGATCCGTTCCTCTTCATGAGTTCGATACAGCCGAACTACTTTATCGTGTCGACGTGCTTCGCGATCCTGACAAAGTACCGGAAGGCGGAGATCTATCCGAAGACGCTCGGAATCATCCTCGGCGTTTTTCAGGCGACGTACAATTCGCCGCTCGACGGATACAAGATTTATCCGCCGTCGGTAGCCGACGTGAACTCGCTGGGCAAGCACCTGAACGAGGAGAAGGGACAGGACGATCTTTTGAACCGGAGTATCCTCGATATCCTGGACAAGATGGCGAGCCTCGAGGGACAGAACATCGACGAGGATATGGAAGATCTCGCGGTACACTCGCACAACATCCGGAACAACTTCTTCGACTCGAAGAAGCATCTGGTGGACGTAATCCCCGAGGTACAGCTGAGACTCGAGCCGAACCTGGACAAGGACGTGATGCCGCGTAACCGCGTGCCGCTTGCCGAGGCTGAAGGCGCAAAGGCGAACGCGTAAGGGCGGAATTGCCTTCGCTCGGGGAAGCGGTAACCGCACCCGAACGAAGGTGATTTTCCATACCGGTTACCTGCGACCCGCGACCCGCGACCGGATCGCGCAGTATAGTGCGGTGTCGCGCGGTATGCGGGTGAATGACAAAAGACGGACGGAGGTGAGCGAATGGCCGGAACGGCATGGCCCTTGTGGTCGGATAAAGAGATAGATGCTCTGTCGCTCGGATATCTCAAGGAGATAATCGAGAGCCGCGAGGGATCGGCAGTGTTCGCGGCTATCGCGTTTGCGAATTATATGGAGAACACGGTCGGGCTCAATCCGGACAACTACCCGATCTTCTTCCGGCTGATCGAAGCGGGGAACCCGTGGGTGATCGACACGCTCGTGGGGGATAAGGACGCGTCTCGCCTGATGGGAACGATCCAGTTCAATACGTTCATGATAAAGGAATGCTTCCGGATGCTCACCGGGTGGAAGGCGGGAGAGGTATATCCGAAGGCGCTCGTGATCATTTACGGGCTTTTGACGGTGTGCTATCACGTACCCGAGGAAGGATACCGGATATTCCCGCTGACGGTGACGGACGTGAACAACCTGGGAAAGCATCTCGACAAGACGAAGGATCAGATGGACCCGCTCAATCGCGTGGTGCTGACGATGCTCGACCGGATCGCGTCGCTCATCGAGCCGCAAAAGCCGATGCCGTCAGTCGAGATACAGGACGTCGCGCTGCAGGCGAACAATATTCGCGGCAAGTTCCTCGACATGACGAAGAAGCTCAACGAGGCGATACCGGACGTGCTGCTCGCGCGCGGCGACTGGGAAAAATCCGCGGTCAAGCCGCTCGTTCTCAAGATCGAAGCCTGAAGGGCTGGAAGCGCTCGCTCGCGGTAACTAATGCAATAAATCAAGCCCGCGGTTACATGGTACGGGAACTCAAATCCGAGTTTCTGAGTTCCCGTGGTAATGAAAAGCAGGTAACGGGCCAATACAATGCTTCAGGAAAAAACGGTAGTTAATGATTGCTATATTCTTCAATCGGCGATCGGTGAAGATGCGTATACCGAGCATTGGCTCGCGACCGCCATTTTTTCCGCGAAGCGATTTGTGCTCAGATTCCTCCGGGAAGGCAAAGACTCTGCGGAGTTCGTTGCGCGGCTTCACGGGGATGCAATGCGATCATACCGGGTCAGAGGGCCGTCAATTGCCGATTTCGTCGAGCTTGAAACCTTTGAAGGCCGCTTTTTCATTTCATCGGAATACAATGACGAAATAAGTCTCCTTCGCGAGATCGAGAGCGGAAGGCAATGGTCCCTTTCGCAGATCGCGAATGCGGTAATCGCGCTCGCCGACGCGCTCGAGTCATTTCACGCGCTTGAAATTGCGTACGGGAATTTAAGCGCGGAAAGCGTACTCATCATCGAGCGTGGCGAACAAACACCGATCGTAAAAATCAGAAAACCGAGTTTTCTCCCCTTGCTGGAACTGACGGGATCGAACAGCCATGACGTGTGCGAATCCTTTTCCTATATTCCGCCCGAGTATAAAAGCAATGGCGCTGTGCGCGTCGAGGGAGACATATTTTCCCTTGGTATGCATCTGTTTCGCCTGTTTACCGGATGCCTTCCGTATCCCGACGATACCGAAGCGATTGCAAAGAACGGACCGTCACTCAGGTATGCGGTAGTCGCGCTGATCCGGTGCGAAATTCCGGAAGACCTCGTTGCTATCGTCATTCGCGCCCTGATGCGCGAACCTGAGTCGCGCCAGGCGTCCTGCGCTGAAGTAATAGCGCAGCTCCGTGCGGTGCTCTCATCGCTGAAAAAGGAAATGGATGAATCGTCCGAACCCGCGGCAAAAGCCGTGGTACCGACATTCGAAAGCGTAGATTATTTTGCTTCGCTTACCGTCAGTCAGGAAGAAAAAAAACTCGCTGCCGGAGAATCAATTTCGAAGACAACGCCCCGGTATCCCGACCGCCAGGGCGGCCATGCACGGCAATCAGGCGACGATTATGCCATCCTGAAAGAGGAAGCGCGGTGGACGGTCGAAGATTATCTGGCGTACGGGATGAAAGCCGTCTTCGGAAAGGACTATGAGAAAAAGGTTGTGGCAAAAACCGGTTTCGGGCAGATCGATGTAACCGAAGAAGAAACGGTAGTCGCCCGGAGAGAGTCGCGCCTCAATGAATCGCCAGGGACCGTGCAGCGCGGGGATGAAATGACCGCTCCCGGCACGCATGACGCTCCCGGCAAGCATGACGCCCCCGGCAAGCAGGATGTTATCGCAGAAAAGAGTGTGCCGGTGAGCCTTGCTCAGACGGAAACGGGCGACAAGGCCAACGCGCCGGTAATTGAGGGAAAGATCGATCAGGTGTTTGTCGGAAACGAAGGCGCCTCTCATGCAACGGGAGTGATGGCACGGGAATGGACGCGGCATCGAATTCGCATTTTTGATATCAAGGAAATTGTCTCGCGGGCCGCAAAGCTTGCGGAGACTGGTCATGGAAGTTTTCGTTTTATCGAGGAACCGCAGGAGTATTTTGCGCCGAACGGTTTGTTTGACCTGCTTGCGGGTTTATCGGGCCGGTACCTTTACGTGAATGCCGGAACATTTACCCGGTATGGTACAGCCGACTTGCGGAATTTTACGGAAATGACGCAAAAGGCTCTCGCACGCGCGATACAGGCGGAAAGTCCCGGCTCCAAGCGATATCTTGCCCGCAGGGCAATCGCCGCGGATCCTGCCGGACTTTATCTCGATAACCGGCTGTATCGCGCTCTCGGAAAAGCGCCTCTCGCTCAGAACAGGCAAACTGACTGGCTCTCGCCCGAAACCCATCGCGCGATATTGGCGGTCATTCGCGCATTCTCGCGGAAATCACGCCCGCTCATCCTCATTTTTCGCGGGGGCGAAAGCATCACCCGTGGCCTTCATGATTTGCTCACCGTCCTTGCCGGTTCAGTGGACGACACGCCGATCGCGGTGTTTGTTTTTTTCGGAAGGATGCGCGTCGAATCATGGCATACGCTCAGCCGGTTGACCGGTACTACCGAAGCGCCGCACGGGTAATGCAGCAGAGCGAAATTTGCATTTCAGCGCCGCAGAATCGATACTGAATATATGAGTGTCACTAAATCGAAAGGAACTAAACTTGATTCTGTGCGAATCGCGTCGGTTGTCTGCGTGCTGCTCACCGGAGTGCTTTCAGGTGTTATTGCGCTTCGGTTTGGAATCGCGCTCTCGTTCGTGATAGCGGTTGCTTCATGCGCGATTCTCTCGGTGTTTTACCTTTTCGTCGCTCCTCCCGTTTCTCAGGTCATGGATGCGCTTCCCGCATCGATCGAAAAGGGCGAGCGAAAAGAGGTTATACCTCCCGACAGACTCGATCCGTTAACCGGTCTCGCGAACGAAAACGGACTTATGGCGTGGCTTTCCGAGAAGGGCGCGCGCATCGCGGCCGACGGAAAGGGCATCATCATCGTTACCGCGGATCTTGAGGATTTCGACAAAATCGAGAGTGCCCACGGAAAGGAAGTTTCGGAAGAGGTTCTTATCGAGGTTGCGCGTCGCGTCGCGACCTGTACGGGATCGGAGGGAATCGCCGCGAGGACGAACGGCGATGAGTTTGCGGCGATTGCGACCGTGGTTCCCGGCAATTATACGGAATACGCGGCGGAGCAGGCGGGAAAGCTCGCGGAGCTGATACAACGACCGGTTGAACTTCCTTCGGGGGTTATCTGGATCGGCGGATCGGTTGGCGCGGCAGCGGGGCCTGTTTCCGAAGGTGACAATATCCTGGCGAACGCACGGGAGGCGCTCAAAAAGGCAAAACGGCTCGGACGCGGCCATTATGTCGTCCACAAAATTATGTCAGCGTGAGCGTAACAAGCTCTGAGGTAATAATAGGAGACTAGACAGCATGTTTGTCCCGGATGACTCGATCCATGAGTCTGGCAAAGAAAATATCGGAGAAGAGCGGACGAGGAACGCGTTGGGAGCGCATCCTCGAACGGGTTTTCTATTGCTCGAAATGGACGAACAGCTTATCAGGGATAATTCCCATACGGTCAGGGAAGCGCTGTTCGCGTGTACGACGCGGCAACAGGTAGAATGTGCCGTGGCATTCGCGCGGTATCTCAGTTTCGCCGGGCTCACCAACGATAACTTCTGGGTTTACCTGAGGCTCGTGATGACGAATAATCCCTGGGTTGTCGACGAGCTGTTGCACGATCGTATTCCAAGGCTTCTTTTTTCGACGATCAGGCCCGATTGCGAATTGATCGATGCCGCCTTCGAAATGCTTTTTTCGCGGCATCCGGACGAGATTTACGAAAAATCGCTCGAGAGCGTGCTCGGGATCATTCAGAACGCGTACTTCGATCCTGATGACGGCTGGAGAATCAGACGGCTCTCGATAATGGACATAAACGCGCTCGGAAAATATCTCATCAAGGACAAGGCCCAGGACTATCCGCTCAACAAGATGCTGCTCGAGATTCTGGACCGGATCACCCATGTCGGCGAATATTACGGCGGACAGGACAAGAGCGTGATATCGAAACACGCGTTCAACGTACGGTATGCATACTTCGATCATACACGCGATCTGGTCGACGCGATTCCGGAACCGCTGCTCGTCAGGATGAACGATATTACCGGCGTACCTCCCGAGGAGGACTATGCCGATCTCGTTTCGAACAGACGGCAGATAAAGCGCGATATTCATGGTCGCTTCGACAAGAAGAACTGAGCGGGAGGTCTCATGCCACGAAAGAAACAAGATGACGCAGAGCTGGCAGTGAAGGGAGACATCCCGCGTGTCGCGCCGGAAAAGAGAAATGGCGTCAAGCCGGAAGGTATCGCACTCGTCGAGCGGGTGATTACCGAGATGGAACGTCTTCCGGGAAGAATCGCCGCATCGGACGGAAAGCCCGGCGGGCTCGTCATGTTTTCCGACAAGAAGCGGCCCATCATTATCGGGGACCTTCACGCTAACCGCGAGAACCTCAGGCTCATTCTCGATCACGACTCCAATCGCGCGGACCTCGACTCCGGCCGCGCCGCCTGTATCATTCTCGGCGATGCCTTTCATGATGACCGTACTGGACATATGAAGGATATGGTTTCCTCTGTCGAGATACTCGATGACCTCCTTGATCTTATCGTCACGTATCCCGGAAGCGTATATTACATCAAGGGAAACCACGATACGTTCGATGAGCGACTCAGGAAAAGCGGTATCTACCAGGGACTCGAGTTCAAGAAGCAACTTCTTTCATCGCGCGGCGATAAATACGTCGACGCTGTTTCGAGGCTTTTCGACTCGTTACCGTATTTTATCATCGGAAATAAATTCGTGATCACCCATGCGGGTCCGCCGCGCGGCGGTATCGTTCGCGACGAGCTCGTGAACATACGCAACTATCCCGAAAAAATGCATCAGCTTATCTGGACGAGGGTGAATGAATTTCACGGAGGAAATCCGAGTCTCAAGGAATACGGCGAGAAGGATCTTCGTCTCGCGCTCGATCTCCTTGATATGCCGGGCGACACTCATTTTATCGTTGGACATAACCCGATATGGAGCGACGGCAACAAGACCGGCGTGTGGCTCAACGTGATCGGGATAAAAAACCATCACATACTGTATTCAGGGTACGGGAGTGTCGCGCCCTATATCACTTTTATCGGCGACGAAATGAGCGTGAAATTCGCAAAAACGTCAGAACCGGAGGTTTATCATTATGGGTGAGAGAGATCGCCTCGCGTCTGAGCTGGCCGACGCGGACTTGATACGGTATTTCTATCTCGACAAGAAACCTTCGGAAATTGTCGACATGCTCGATTCGATGAAGTTTGAACTCGTCGAGTCGCAGGATGACGTCCCGTTTAACGCACAGGTAAAAAGCTATCTTGCAGCGAAGGACGAGGCGGGAGATCCGTGGATTGTTAAACCCGTGGCGACCGACGAGGAAATGATGTATCACCGGTCTTGCATGCTCGCCTACCTTCTTGATCACGAGACGGGGACGCTCGCAGCCCCGACTACTGCGGTGCTCATCGATGGAAAGAAATACCGCATCACGAAAGTAGTCCGCAGCGCCGTGCAAATCAGCTCCTATAATTACATGGAAGCCCCCTTTATCGGGATACTCCGCGCCGATCTCGTGAATCGGTGGATCTATTTCGATGAGGACAGAAATCCCAACAACTATCTCGTTATCAGTAACAAAGCGAATAAGCCCTTCGTCGTCGCCATCGATTACGACAAGGCAGACATGCTTTCCGAGGCGATGAAGATTACCGGGATGGAAGAAAAATTTGGCTGGCTCAGGACCGAGAAGACCCGATTTCTGACGCTCTTGCGTCCGGATAATTTTGAGGGCGTTTCAATTGCCGACTTCGACGCGCGGCTAAAAGCCTTCGCCGATGTCGGTACGAACGATTTTCTCCTGATCGCGAAGAGCGCGTTCAAATCGTGGTGTCCTGATCCCGAAGCGACCGCGACGATGGTAACGCGCAATTTTCTCCGCCGCCGCGAATACGTCGACCGCTATTTCCGCCTGATGTTCAAGTCGGCACAAGCGACCGAGAATACCGGCCACGACAACGACTACCTCGCCTTCGGGCAGAGTTTTCTCGATATGCACAATAAAAAGCGATGATTTCTTGCACGGATATCGGCGCGCAATACGGCGCGAAGCGTTTTAATCCTGTCTCTATTGACAGGCATGTTTGGTGAATTACAATTTGAAACGGCAGTAAAAGAAAAAATGCCATCTCAGAAAACTGCCGGATGGAGGAGCGAAATGGACAAGCAGACCGAACGGGTTATTGAACGGACCTGGTCAAAAGAGACGATAATGCAGGTCGAGCTGGGGATCGTGCAGAACATGCTCGGGTCCAGAACCGAGGAAGCGGTAGAGGGGTCGATATGTTTCGCCAGGTTCCTGAGCCTGTCGGTGCTGAACAACGACAACTACCCGTTCTTCCTGAAGCTTCTCGAGGTCGAGAACCATTGGGTAATCGACACGATGGTGGGCAAGAAGGATCCCTTCCTGCTGCTGTCTCCCATTCAGCCAAACAGCTATCTCGGTTACACGGGATTCAAGCTGCTGACAAACTGGCATCCGGGAGGGATATATCCGGTGACGCTATCAGTCGTGCTCGGGATTCTTCAGGCCGCGTATGCGTCGCCGAAGGACGGATTCAAGATCTTCGCGGTGTCGATCAACGACGTCAATAATTTGGGCAAGCACCTCAATAAGGAACTCGGGCAGGACGACCCGAACAACCGCTGTATCCTGGATATCCTCGACCGGCTCGGGTCCCTCGCGGGAACGTCGACGAATCCGGACAAGGAGCAGATGGCCAGGCAGGCGAACAACATCCGGACGTTCTACTTCGACAAGCGGAAGAAGATGGAAGACGTGATCCCGCAGGTATTGCTGGTCAAGTCGGACTACATCGCGAAAGAGACCGCGCCGCGGCAGCTCTACGTCGACTGACGAAACCGGTAAGGGTTAAGGAGAAACCGTATGAAAGAGTTGTTTGAGAAAAAGCAGGACTGGACCGAAACGGAGATCCAGCAGATAGAATACAGCCTTCTGAAGGGGATACTCGGATGCCGGACGACCGAGGCGGTCGAGTCGGCGATCACGTACGCGAGCTATCTCAATTTCACGGGAATCACGAACGGGAATTACCCGGTGTTCCTGAACATCCTGACGGTGCGCAATCACAACGTGATCGACGCACTGCTCGGAACACGGGATCCGTTCCTCTTCATGAGTTCGATACAGCCGAACTACTTTATCGTGTCGACGTGCTTCGCGATCCTGACGAAGTACCGGAAGGCGGAGATCTATCCGAAGACGCTCGGAATCATCCTCGGCGTTTTTCAGGCGACGTACAATTCGCCGCTCGACGGATACAAGATTTATCCGCCGTCGGTGGCCGACGTGAACTCGCTCGGCAAGCACCTGAACGAGGAGAAGGGCCAGGACGATCTTTTGAACCGGAGTATCCTCGATATCCTGGACAAGATGGCGAGCCTCGAGGGACAGAACATCGATGAGGATATGGAAGATCTCGCGGTGCACTCGCACAACATCCGGAACAACTTCTTCGACTCGAAGAAGCATCTGGTGGACGTAATCCCCGAGGTACAGCTGAGACTCGAGCCGAACCTGGACAAGGACGTGATGCCGCGTAACCGCGTGCCGCTTGCCGAGGCTGAAGGCGCAAAGGCGAACGCGTAAGGGCGGAATTGCCTTCGCTCGGGGAAGCGGTAACCGCACCCGAACGAAGGTGATTTTCCATACCGGTTACCTGCGACCCGCGACCCGCGACCGGATCGCGCAGTATAGTGCGGTGTCGCGCGGTATGCGGGTGAATGACAAAAGACGGACGGAGGTGAGCGAATGGCCGGAACGGCATGGCCCTTGTGGTCGGATAAAGAGATAGATGCTCTGTCGCTCGGATATCTCAAGGAGATAATCGAGAGCCGCGAGGGATCGGCAGTGTTCGCGGCTATCGCGTTTGCGAATTATATGGAGAACACGGTCGGGCTCAATCCGGACAACTACCCGATCTTCTTCCGGCTGATCGAAGCGGGGAACCCGTGGGTGATCGACACGCTCGTGGGGGATAAGGACGCGTCTCGCCTGATGGGAACGATCCAGTTCAATACGTTCATGATAAAGGAATGCTTCCGGATGCTCACCGGGTGGAAGGCGGGAGAGGTATATCCGAAGGCGCTCGTGATCATTTACGGGCTTTTGACGGTGTGCTATCACGTACCCGAGGAAGGATACCGGATATTCCCGCTGACGGTGACGGACGTGAACAACCTGGGCAAGCACCTCGACAAGACGAAGGATCAGATGGACCCGCTCAATCGCGTGGTGCTGACGATGCTCGACCGGATCGCGTCGCTCATCGAGCCGCAAAAGCCGATGCCGTCGGTAGAGATACAGGACGTCGCGCTGCAGGCGAACAATATTCGCGGCAAGTTCCTCGACATGACGAAGAAGCTCAACGAGGCGATACCGGACGTGCTGCTCGCGCGCGGCGACTGGGAAAAATCCGCGGTCAAGCCGCTCGTTCTCAAGATCGAAGCCTGAAGGGCTGGAAACGCTCGCTCGCGGTAAGACCCGCGATACATCAAGCCCGCAATAAAAGAAGCCCGCATGAGAAAAAACTCATGCGGGCTTTTGATTATTGGTAATAAAAAAAACGCGAACAGTGATCAGGCTTTTACCAGCCTCCCGACGCGCCGCCGCCGCCGAATCCGCCACCACCACCGGAAAAACCCCCGCCAAAGCCGCTTGAGTTACCGGATCCGTGACCGTTTCTGCCGGATGATGAAAGCATGCTGCCGAGCAGTAAGCCCCAGAAAAGGCCGCCAGCACCACCACCTCTGCGCTGCATGCCACCCATGGACATGAGAATCATGAAGATGATGAATATGACGATGCCGCCGATTCCGCTTCCCGAACTTGATCCCGCTTTATCGGGATTGAGTACTTCGTTGGAAACGATCTCCGCGTTGTCGGTGGCGATACCGACAACGTTTTTCGCGCCGGCGATGATGCCCTGTCCGTATTGACCGGAGCGAAAGAGGGGGGCGATCACCGATCGGATAATGAGTCCGCACTTAATATCCGTAAGCGACTGTTCGAGACCGTAGCCGACTTCAATACGGATGGCGCGGTCTTCCAGTGAAATGACGAGGAGCGCGCCGTTATCCTTGTCGGCTTGCCCGAGTTTCCATTTTTCGGCGACGCGCATCGAGAAATCCTCGATGGAGGCTCCCTCGAGAGAGCGGACGGTAAGAACCGCTACCTGAACACCGGTCTGGTCATTAACCGTGGAAAGATAGGAGTCAAGTTCCGTGCGTTCATTTGCAGAGAGAATTCCTGCGAGGTCATTGACGGGCCCGCGCATTTCGGGAATCTCGAGCGCGAACGCGGCGTGTACGGCGACAAAGAATAGCGCAAGCAAGGCCACAACGCTTTTATTGAGTGCGTGTTTGCGGGATCTCATCGCCTTGCCTCCAGGAGAACGAGGCCGTCCTCAAGTTCGTTCGGGTTTTCACGGTGAGCGGGGAAATTATCCGTGAGGATGCTTCCGCAGCGGTTAACGGCGGTTACGATGGCATCTCCCGATTTTCCCGCCTTGATGCCGAGGGCGAGGTCATGTGCGATCGAGTCCCACTCGCTTTGCGCGATGCGCGCGCTGATGCCCGTATCGGCGACGATCCGGACTTCCTTTTCCATAAGCGAGACGAACACGAGAATGCCCGTACGCTCCTTTGTTGCGTAGACGCCGCTTTCCGTAAAGTGTCTGAGTGCACGCTCGTACACCGCCCGTGATCGCTCCGCACGCGGAACGATCAGACGATCGATGGCGGGAAGGTTCGCAAAGAGAAATGAGACGCCGGTGACCGCGAAAAAAGCGATTCCATAAAACGCGGTAATGTACCACGCCGGCAGGTGCCAGAAGATACGGTCAAGGAACGCCACGATGGCGTCATGGAAAGGGAGCATCACGGTGAAGGTAATCGCTCCGAGAATGACCGAGGCGAGAAGCTCGCGGAATGAATAGTCGGAGCTCTCGGGGATTGCCGCGAGTGCGATTTCCCCCGACGTGCTAACCTCGGCTTCGCGTACCGATGCCTGGATAGAGGTAAGGTCGCTTTCCGTCAGCTTCAGCCGACGGAGTATCCCGTGTGCTGTCATTCAAACGATACCTGGGGCGCTTTGTCCGCACCTTCGGTCGCTTCGAAATATTGCTTTGCGCGGAAGCCGTTCATGTTCGCAATGATCGAGCGGGGAAACTGGCGGATGAACGTATTGTAGATTTTGACGACATCGTTAAAGCGCTTGCGTTCAACCGTTATACGGTTTTCCGTTCCTTCGAGCTGATCCTGGAGTGCCATGAAGTTTGCGTTTGCCTTGAGCTCGGGATAGTTCTCGGTGACGACGAGGAGCCTCTGGAGCGCGCCGCTGAGCTCGCCCTGGGCTTGCTGGAATTTTTTGAAGGACTCGGGATTATTGAGAACCTCGTCGGAAACCTTCATGACTCCGCCTGCTTTCGACCGCGCTTCGGCGATGTCGGTGAATACCTTTGATTCGTGCTTGGCGTACCCTTTGACCGTTTCCACGAGATTCGGGATGAGGTCGAGACGGCGCTGATACACGTTTTCAACCTGGCCCCACTGGCTCATTACTTCCTCGTCCATTGCGACCATTGTATTGTAGTTTCCGCCGAAAAACTGGTAGAGGCCGAAACCGATTACCGCGACGACCGCTACGACGATCAGAAGCGTTTTGATGCCCTTGCTCATGAGATTCCTCCATACAAAAAAAACTTGGGAATACGGGTATACGAGAAAAGGTACTCGAATTGGGGGTCACGGTCAACAATAAACTCCGATATTGCCCAATAACGGCCGGTGGCGATAGAATACCGCAATGATGAATGAACACGCTTCGGCAAAAGAGTTACTCGAGTTTGCGCTGAATCTTGGCGCGGGAGACGCAGGGCTTGCGTGTCCGGGTGATGGTCCCGGCGGTTTGCCGTACGCGCTTTCGGTCGCCATTCCGCTTTCGCCTGCCATCCTCGACGAGATCTCGCCCGCAGCGGGTCCGACCTACACCTATTTTAACCATTATAGAAGCGTTAACTCCCTGATCGATCAAATGCTTCTCAAGTGCGGTTTATGGCTCCAGGGACAGGGCGCCCGCTATATTACCGTCGCCGCTTCCCAAAGCCGTCCCGACTCTCCCTTCGAGGCGCGGTATTCGCATAAAAAAGCCGCATGCCTTTCCGGGCTTGGCTCGATCGGGAGAAATGGACTTTTCCTCCATAAACAGTGGGGGCCACGCGTCCGGCTCGGAACGATTTTTACCGATTGGCCCGCGTGCAAGGCATCTGCGTACCTTGCGTCCACGACGTCCGATGAAGGACCATCTAATGAGCGGATTCTTTCTTCGGTATGCACCACATGCGGAAAGTGTATTGCCGCCTGCCCCGCGAAGGCTATAGGACTTCAGGGCGTCGACCGGGAACGCTGCAGTACATGGATGAAAAAAGCGTATCAGGCAGTCGGGAGGGGAGCCGTTTGCGGGATATGCATCGAGGTTTGTCCTGCCGGAAAGTGATAAAGTCCATACCACGAAAAAATACTCGACGGGCGTTATGCCCATTTCAGAATGCGTTCGGGTAAATCCATTCCGGCGAATACTTCCGCCTCGGCGACCGTCTTGATCAGTTGGGCCGGATGCCGTTCAATCGGAAGTTTTTCCGAGAGCCGGTCGAGTGACGGCAGTGACGAATGGTTCGCCATCCAAACCGCGGCATAGTCGATCGAGCGGAAGAACGCGGGCGTGACGGTGACCCGGGGAAACAACGCCGAACGGTAACCGGTGACGAGCGGAGAATCATTGCCGTCAACGCGACTTGCCGGGCTTTCGGGAAGAATTCCCGCAATATGGCCGTCTTCGCCAATTCCGAGGAGGGTCGCGATATAGAGCTTTCCTTCCGCGCGCTTGCGGATTGCGAGTGAAAGAAAATCATTGTAGCGGGCAACCGCTTCATCAAGATCGTCCTTTTTATCGCGTGAATCGGCGAGCATGGGCATCATGTTGCACAGTGAAGGGTCTAGTCCTTTATCGATGAGCTGTCTCCAGATCGAATCCTGATGACCCGTTTCACCGAATCGCTCGTCGGTGAGTCCGAAGGTAAAAAGCATTTTGAGCTTTCCCCGTTCCTGCGCCAGGGAACTCGCGACGGTGGAAAGGACTCCGATCGCGGCGTCCTCGCACGTTCCGCCTGAAACCAGAAGTAATACCGGCATGTTGCGGCCTATCCGCGCGAGTATTTTGGCGGCAAGCGCGCTCACGACGGCTTCAGCATTTGCGTTGGGCACTATTTTCATACATTTAACTATACGAAATGACCGATGAAAATGCCCGAAATCGCAGGATGATTTTACGTTTTTGCCCGGGAGGCAGGGCTGTTGTGGATATAGCGGGATTTTTACTGTACAACCCCGCGACACTGCATTATTATTAGTGGTAATGAATATCACCAGGTTTCAGGAAGACATGCAGAAATGCAGTGCTGGCACTGAACAGCTCTACACAAGGCTCGGGGCATGTTTCCCGGCTCTATTATCCATCACCGGATCTGGCGGAACCTCGTCCCTTCCCGCACTCAAGGATCTGTTTACCTCTCTTTCGGCGGGGTTCGAATCCAGCGGAAGCGAGGAAGTCGGTTTCTTTTCCGAGTATAACGCAAGAAACGCGGCGCTTTTCGAGCAGCTCAACGAACGGATGACCGCACTCGACCGGATCAACGACCGGGTCTTTTCCATCAGAAGCGATTCCGAGGAACTTGAGATCATCTCCTTGAACGCGATGGTCATCTCCATCAAGTCGGGAGAGAAGGGCAGGGCCTTTTCCTGCATCACGGAGAATCTCAAGCGACTTTCCGCACGCATGATCGCGCTTTCCAATGACCTTCTGGTCGAGGAACGGCGTCTGGTCGAAAAGAACGCGAGTCTCAAGGATTCGTTCACCTCTCTTCTCGGCGCGCAGAGCGAGGTTTCCCTGCTGGGAACCGGAAGCAACGGTGTCGACATCGTTCCGATATTGCGCGAGGCGGAGTCCAGTCTTGACCGCATGAGCGAAAGCGCTGCCCTCATCACCTCACCGATTCGCGAGGCAATGTCGGGAATCCAGCTTCAGGACATCATCAGGCAATCCATCGATCAGATACAGCTCGCGCTCAAGGATCTTTCGGGGATCACGGAGTCTCATTCCGACGAAGAACGGCTCGATCAGCTTACCTTCGATATCGAACTGCTCGAGATTTGCGTAAAGATCAGCAACGACATCAGCGCGAACATCGAGCGTTCAATCGAGAGTTTCTCCAAAAATTGGGGACGAGTGCATGAGATACTCGATTCGGTCGAGGAGTCACGTCTTTCCTTTATCGCGAAGTACCTCGATAAAAAATCCCGTGCGACGTCGATTCCGATTCTTCTCGAGGTCATGACGGCGGGCTTTTCCGATTATATTGCGCATATCGGCGTGTACCAGCGGGGACAGAAGACCATGGTCGCCGACAGCGCGACGATTGTATCCGAGGTCAAGCACCTTCGGGTAATCTTCGACAACATCAGGCCGATCATATCGCGCCTGCAGCACGTCAGGATCACGCAGCAGATAGAGGTCGCAAAAAATGCGGCGATCAGCTCTGTCCAGGATACCGTCAATTACATGAGCGAGCTTATCGTGCAGGCAGACAAACGCGTGCAGGATACCCGAAAAGAACTCGAGGAATTTATCAAGGGAATTGACGAGCTTACCAAGGGATTTTCCGCGGAAGCCGAGATCGATAACCGGACGCTCGAGCGCATCAAGCTCGAGAAGATGGCGTTCTTTCGCAAAATGCAGGACTATCAGGCGGAACTAGCGCGCTCCGTATCGTCTCTTCGGGTGTATCCAGACTCATTCCAGGCAATGTGCGTGGAAGTTGACGGGCATATCTCCTCGCTCAAGAAGATACTGACGGCAATAGCGGGAATATCGGCGGAGTTTCAGCAGGCGGTTGAAGAAAACAGGAAGGAACGGGACGAGATTTTCGCGCGGAACGGACTTGAGACCTGGGCGATCCACAATGGGCGTCTCCGCGATCTGGTTACCCAGTTCACGATCACCTCTCATAAAGAAGCCGCCGGAAAAATTGGCGGCTTTGACGTGGAAGCGAGCGAACTCAATACTATTGAATCAGGCGATGTAACGCTGTTTTTCTAGAAACGATCACATGCAGTAATCAGGTAATTACCGTCGCCCTCACGACATGCACCGGTATCGTGGCACGCGCTGTTAACCGCGTTCGACGAGTCGCGCGCCTTCTTCTTTCGTAAGCGGCCTTGCGATGGTGATTCCGTATTCGCTCGTTTCGACGATCTTGGGTTTTCCGTCGGGCTTGAGCTCGCCATAAATCTGCACAATCGGGAATTTCGGGTTTTCGGGATTCACGTCGGTCACCTGTCCGATCTTGTTGTTCGACAGGAGAACATAAAGGCCAATGGGGTATAGCGAGAGCGAGAAGAGCAGCGCCCTGATGACCGTCTCGTCGTATTGCTTTCCCTGGTTTTTCATGATGTCGATGATGCCCGTATACGCGTCCCGCGCCTCTTTGTAGGGGCGAGGAGCGGTTACCGCTTCGTAGGAGCAGGCAACCGCGATGATCTTCGCATATATCGAGATTTTTTCCTTGGTGAGCCTGCGCGGGTATCCGTCGCCGTTCTCTCTCTCGTGGTGTTCAAGAACGCCGAGGCAAATATTCAGCGGAAACGAGAACTCGCGAAGAATGTTATATGAAATGACCGGATGCGTGAATATCGCGTTTTTTTCCACAGGCGTGAGAACCTTGTTTCCCATGTAGAGTTGCGGCGGGAGGCGGATCATGCCGATTTCGTGGAGTATGCTCGAGACACCGAGCTCGATCAGTTTATGGATCGGGAATTTCAGCTGAAGGCCGATGACGATCGTGAAGACGGTTGACCGCATCGAATGGATGACGAGATAGTTTTTCTCCCGGTTTTCCTGGGATGGCTGAACGCGCAGGACAAAACGCTTGTTCGTCTTGATGAACTCGCACATGTCCTTGACGCGGTTTGATATCTGGGCAAGCTGGAGTTCCTTGCGCGTGGCATAGCGGGTATAGGTTTCGGCGATAAAATCCTGATATTCGTAATACTGCTTCTCGATCACGGCGAACTGGGCGTCGTCCGAAAGCAGGGCTGCCGGTTCTGCGTCCGCGGCTTCCTTTTTTTCCTGTTCACCGTCTTCCTCGAGATTTGCGTCTTTAAGGTTGACTTGGGAATGCACTACTGCCTGTTCTGACGTGTGTCCCTCGGAATATACCTTGATGAATTCCCAGTCGCGAAGCGCCTTTGTGAACGAATCGCTGATCGGCACGCCCGGGGTAAGGAGAAGGTATTTCTTGTCGAGATACGCGTCTTCGGTAAAGTAATAACCGTCCGGAAGATCGGTAACGTTAAACGTATTCACTTATCTCATCCCCTGTAGTACAATTGTCTTACTAATACTAGGAGCCTTTTAATGAAATTTAAAGCCCTTTTCGTCATATTTAATATCGTCTTAATTCTGTCATTTCTTACTATTTTTTTGCTTCCTCTTTTTCTTCTCGACGGCGCATTCATGCTTGAGTTCTGGCGCAAGAACTGGTATTTCGGCGGCATTTTCCTCGTCGTGCTCACTTTCGTGAACGCGCTCTTTCTTTCCCAGTGGAAAATGCTTTCGTATCTCGAGCGCGAAGACTGGCCCGCACTCGCCCGTCATCTTGAAGGGCGCATTATCGGGAAGAAGTACTTTTCCCGGCGAACGGTCAGGCTTTATTGCGACTCCCTTATCCTTCTCAGTGACTTCCCGGGAATCAAGCGACTGTCGGCGACACTTGAAACGGGTAAGCCCGCACTGTTCTCCCTTTTTTCGCCGCGATTCGCCGCCGCTTCGGTGCTCTCGGGCGACCTCGAAGGCGCGTACCGGATCGCGACCGCTCCGTGTCGCGACGCCGGTTGGGAAAGCCGGGAATGGCGCGCATTCTACGCGGGCTTTGCCCGTCACCTTGGGTCAAGACCCGAAGACGCCGCCGGAATCCTGCTCCCTCTCGCGCGCGCCGCCCGCGATCCCCTGATTGCCCTTCTTTCAGGATTCCTTTGCGGGATGGTCCTCGCCAAGAGCCTTGCAGGCTTGAGCGATGAGCTTTCCGCAGCGGCAGCCGAGGCGAAATCTCGCGTCGGATCTGCCTTTCCCCGGAATCGCTGGAATCAATACGTTGAAGAAGCGAAGGCAGACATGCAGGTTGTAATTCTTGGAAAGCTGATCGGTGAGGCGACTGCCTGGCTTTACGCGTAAGGGTAAAAAAAATGGTCGTATCTCTTTCGATACGACCCGATAGCCAGCCTGAAACGGCGACTGGACGTCACTCTCGTTCGCCGTTATTGAAGCTCAACCAACATTTTAAGTATCGGCTGAAGTTCACGGAACCTTTAGGCGAATTTTTCCATCATGCTCGTGTTTTTTTTCGCCGCTTCGATAATAAGGCTGTAGAGGTTCCTTGACGCCGTTATCGGGTCTGCTGCGCGAAGCTCTGCGCCCCCGGCCCCCAATGCCGCGGAAAAGACCATCGCCGCGACTTCCTTGGCCGGATGGCCGAGAATGAGCCGGTCTATGCGGTCGAGTCGTTTGATCGTTTCATAGCTCACATTTTTTTCACCCGTTCTCGCCTGTGCGCGCTTCCATGCGTCGCACTCCCTGATGCCGTCGCCCGCAATCCGCGCGATGTCGGCAAGGGCTTTTTTCAGCTCGTCGAGCGCGGAGGCGAACCTCGCTTCGTCGGGGATTTCGGCTCCGGAAAGCGCCGAGCTGATTCGTTCTTCGATCAGTGAACGGACTTTCTTTCCTGACGCCAATTCGTCTGCAGTCGTAACCGAAAAGCCGGGAATGCGCACTCCTTCGGGGGTGAGGGTCGCGGTTTTGTTTTCGGGATACGAAGCAAGGCGGCTTTCGAACCACCAGGCATAAAGGATGAGCCGTTTGTCGGTGAGGACGGGATTTCCTTCATAATCGCTTACCGGGTAGGGGCCCGCGCCATAGAGCGCGTGATAGCCTGCGGTTTCGGCCGGCGCGAGCCTGCCTGACGCGGTGTGCGCGCGTTCCTCGAAAATGCTTCCGGTAAAATGCGTCTTCCGGTCGGGAAACCCGAGGTCAAGGCCTGCCATCACGATGCGCTCGCTTCCGAGATGCCGCGCGAAATCCCACGCAGTCGTCGAGACCGATCCGCCGGCTCCGAGTTCGCCCCGGCACGCCGTTCGCGACTCTAGGAACTTGCCAAGCGGAAAAAGGGACGAGCACAGGCACGTCGCGCGCGCGGTAAAGCGGAAGACGGCGGGCCAGGCGGCAGACTCGGTGATGAGAACGCTTTCGGGGCAGGAAAGACCGTCAAGGTGCCGCCAGTTCCAGTACTGCGGGTCTACGAGGACGATGAAGTCAGGCTCGACCCCTGCGCGCACGCATGCGCGGACTGCCGTGTCGACGGCGATTATTGCGCAATACTCCCTGAGCCGGGGAAGTTCGGGAAGTATCCGGTCAAGAGACGGGCCCGCGGCGAGCACGAGCGTCGGGATGCCGGAGAGTATTCCCTCGAACGACGAAATGCCCGGCAGGTCGCGGAGTCGATCGAGGTTCTTGCACATATTCGAGAGCCACAGGTCACCGAAGCGCCTGAGCGTGTTTGCATTGATTTCGCGCCGCTCCCGGTTTCGCTTGCGGATAGCCGCGAATTCGCTGAACCAGGGCTTCGTCGTCGCGGTGAGCGCGGGCGGCTCATGGATGTGAAGGCCGTCCATGCCCGTACTTTCGATGAATGAGGCGACCTCCCGCGGCCGGGTTCCGGCGAGAATGACGAGGCCTTCGTGGGCGAACAGGGTATCGAGCGGCCTTGAGGCGAGGAGCAGAGCGAGTATGAAAAGATCGGGCTCGACGAGGATGAGAGCTGCATGCGGGAACCGCGCGGCAAAAAGCTCAGGCAAGTAGGCGAGTCCGATTCCGGCGAAGACACAACCGGCGGTGATATCCCTTCCGTCGGCGATGTTCCCTTCTGCAGCGCTGTCCATTTCTGAAAGTGCTGAAAGTTCCCGTTCCGCGTCGCGGCGCGGTGCGTAGCGCGAATGGAGAAAGGTTCTGCGGACGGAAAGAGTCGCGTCTCCCGACGCTGCGGGCACGAGACGGTAGTCTTCGGGGACCATGGCCGCGAGGGCTTCGATCCCGTTATCTGAGTCGAGCCCGATGATGTGCGCGAGCTCGGGGAAACGCCGCGAGAAGGAAGCGCAGTTATCCCTCAGCGTCTCATTCAAGGCGCAGCTCAATGGTCATTCCTTTTTCGATTGTGGTGCCGGGATCGGGTGATTGCGAGACGACGTAGCCGTCGCCTTCGATGACGACGGTAATGTCCTCGCGCGCCAAAAGCGGCGTGAGCATCCGTTTGGAAACTCCCGTGAGGTTCGGCATTGTCTCTCCGATTTCGGCAGCCCGGTTACCCTGGACGGGGATGATTCCGGTGTGCTTTACCGAGGTTGCGTGCGCGCGGCCGATTCCGAGGTAGTCGATGATCGAGTTTGCGGCCGTCGAGATGACGGGAGCCGCGACGCGTCCGCCGTAGGTTTCGCCGACCGGTTTCACGATCGCGATGTACAGAATCACCGCGGGGTCGTTCGCGGGGAAGATGCCGATGCAGCTCGATATATAGTCGCTCTGGCTGTATCCGTTTTTTTCCGTGTTGAGCATCTGCGCGGTTCCCGTTTTTACTGCCATCGGCACGTCACCGACCGAGGCTCTCGTTCCGGTTCCCGACTCTGACGTTGTTTGCATGTAGGAGAGCATGAGGCTCGCCGTTCCGCTCGAAATAACCTGGTCGAGCTCCTTCGGTACGTGCTCGTACGCGACGGACCCTTCCGGGGTAAAGAGTTTTGAAAGGAGGGTCAGCTTGACCCGCTTTCCGCCGTTCGCGAGCACCGTGGCTGCCTCGACCATCTGCAGGGCCGACACCGAGATTTCCTGCCCGATCGCTATCGTCGGTTTGGAGCGGATTGACCAGGAGTCGGTTGAATAGAAAAGGCCGGTCGTTTCTCCCGGAAGCTCGATCCCGGTTTTTGCGCCGAACCCGAACGCGCGGAGCTTTGCCTCGAAGGTGGCGGACGAGGCCCCCTCGGTCATCTGCGCGGTTCCGTCGTTGCACGAGAGCTTGATGATCTCTCGCGGGGTAACCCATCCATGGTGATCAAGGCATTTGATGTTTACCCGCTCGCCGCGCGCGGTCGTGAGGGTGTAGGCGCCGTCGCAAAAAAAGCTTTGCCTGTCTTGAGCCGCTCCCATGTCCAGAAGCGCGGCGATGGAAAAGACCTTGAAGACCGAACCCGGCTCGTAGGCATACAGGGCCGGACGATCGAAGCGGGCAGTGTCGCTTTCCCGGGTAAATCCGTTGAGGTTTGCCGAGGGCTCGCTGATGTACGCGAGAATCTCCCCGGTTTTTGCCTCGGCCGCAATCATCATCACGGCTTCCGCCTTCGTGTCGTCCATGGTCTTGCGGGCAATTTTTTCGAGCTCGTACTGGATGTTCCCGTCGATCGTGAGCATTACGTTATACGGAATGCCCTTGCCTTCGGCCTTTACCCCTTGGGGTGAAAGGATGTCCTGGAAAGAGTATTCGACGCCGGTAAGCCCGCTGCCGTCGTCGCCGAGAAAGCCGACGATGTGGGAAGCAAGCTGGTTTTCGGGGTAGGTTCGGCTCATGAGCGGCTCGAGCCTTATTCCGCGGAGACGGGATTCGTGGACAATTTCCTCGATCGCTTCCTTTTCGCCTTCGCTGATTTTTTTCTTGAGGTAGAAGAAATCGTTACCGGGGCCCTCGATTCGGGCGAGCAGGTCGTTTTGTTCGAGGCCGACGGCCGGCGCCAGGAGTTCGGCGAAAAGCGGCTTGTCGGTTATTGCCGAGCGGGTAATGGCGATATTATAGAGAGTCGTTTCGATGGCGAGAATCTTGCCGTTGCGATCGAGGATGGAACCGCGTTCCATCGGGATGCTCAGGCTTGCCGCGTCCGGCTGTCTGAACAGCATATGACGGGCATAGGCGGAAACGATCACGAGGAAAACCAGGGCGGTAATGGAGCCGAGAAAGATAAGCCTTTTGACCGACACAAAGCCGTTTAGCGCCATAGCACCTTTCCGCGCACGCTGTCGAGCGAAACGAATCCATAGTCCCTTGAATCGCGGGATTCGGCCATGTTATCTCCCAGGGCGAACAGCATTCCGTCCGGAACCTGCTCAGCGTCCTTCAAATTTTGATATTGTTCGCGCGTGAGGGGGATCGTCCGCTCACCGACCCGTACACTATATCCCGTATCGGACGAAAAAGCCAGCGGGGTGCTTTCCCGCGCGATGCAGCGCTTGACGACGTAACGGTCCCGCCAGGGATACACGACGATATCCCCGACCTCCGGGCTTCCCCACCGCACGAGGTATCGGTTCCTGAAGGGGACGGGAATGCCCCAGGCGAGCTTGTACTCGACGATGAAGGAATCTCCCGTGAGCGTCGGTTTCATGGAAGGGCCCGATATGGGCCGGACGTCGATGACGAAGAGTTTGAGGATGAGCGCCGCAAAAAACACGGCGAAAAACGTTAGGATTGGACGGAGTGACCTCATCATGTTTATTCCATTCTAATTATCTTGTGTTTCCGTGTCGATACTTACCGTATGGATGTTATAAGTACCATTCGGCCCGAAAACCATATTACGCGCGCCCGCACTCAGGCAGGTCCTCTTTCGCGGGATAAACCACACGTTTCCCGCGAGGGTTACCGTAAAGAACGGGCCTTGAACGCCCTTTCCGGCGCGCTTCCCTTTCGAAAGCCCCTGATCGATCCCGTCTTTCGCTCAGAGCGCGCGCCGTCGCCCGGCAGGGTTTTGCCATCCTTTGCCCTCGCGCGCGAAAACCCCGCGTCGTTCTCGTTTCCCATTCTCATGATTCTCGCGATGAGCGTACTCGTGTCGCTCGCGCCCGTTTTCGAGCATCGATTCGGCCTGTATCGCCTCGACCGGATGGATTTTCCCGCCGACTCGAGCAATGAAAGCGCGATGCGCCTTCTCGTGACGCCGGAACCCGACGCGTCCCTGCTCGCCGCGAGCGCGGACGCAGAACTGCCCGCGGTAATTCGGAGCGTAAGCTATTCCACCTGGCGCGTGCGCTCGGGGGATACTCTCGGCGGCATCCTTTCGCGGTTCGGCCTCCGCAACATGAGCACGATTCTGTCGTTCAACGGGATAACCAATGCGCGCCGCCTCACGGTCGGTCAGACGCTCACGATTCCCTCAATGGACGGTCTTGTCCATACGGTCACGCGGGGAGATTCCCTCGGGCGGATTGCCTCGCGGTACGCGGTTCCGGTAACGGCTATCCTCGACGCGAACGATCTTTCCGCCTCGACCGTGATCGCGGGCCAAAAACTCTTTATTCCCGGCGCGAGCCTTTCCCCGACGGAACTCCGCCGCGCCATGGGCGAGCTGTTTATCTATCCGGTCAAGGGAAGGCTGACGTCACGGTTCGGCTGGCGGCCCGATCCCTTTACCGGGGTCAGGACCTATCATACCGGTATCGACCTTGCGGCTCCCATCGGAACCCCGGTCAAGGCGACGCTTGACGGAAGGATCGCCACGACCGGTTTTTCGTCGGTATTCGGAAACTACATCATCATTTCCCACGATGCGGGTTTCCAGACCCTGTACGGTCACCTGAGCGCTATCGGCGTCTCGCGCGGGCAATACGTTGCCCAGGGCGCCGTTATCGGAAAAGTCGGCAACACCGGCTATTCGACCGGCAGTCATCTCCACTTGTCGCTGTACAAGAACGGAAAGATGATGGATCCCCTTTCGGTGCTCAACTGAGAAATATGGTATACTTGAAGAGAAGGAAGACCCAATGGACAAGGTAGCGATTTGCCATGCATGCGGCCGGACGATCGACGGAGCGTTTTTCTTTTGTCCCTGGTGCGGGACCGCGGCTCAGTCATCCGCTGATTCGATGCCGGAAATATCCGGAAGAATCGACGCCGTGTGCGAAGAGCTTTCAGTACTCCAGACCGCGTGGACCGATTCCCGGTTCGATCGCATGGAAAACGAACTCGCATGTCTTGATCGCGCGCTTTCCGAGTTGCTTTCGGAATCCCATACCTCCTGACAGGAAAAAACTTATGAAAAAAACGGTCAAATGTGCCTTGCTTGTCTCACTGGTCGCCTTCTTATCCGCGGCGGTTCTCGAAGCCGAAATCTCGTTTACGAATCCTGATATCAATACAAAGAGCTCGGTTCTCTTTACCGTCAAGGCGAGCGTGCCGGGAAAGGGCAGCTATGATACCCTGTTTCTCAAGGATATCGCGACGGGAAAGCTCGAGCAGCTTACGTTCTATCCCGAGGCCATGGAGTCCCTTTCAGGCGGCAGCGTCCTCCAGATTCGCTCGCGGTTTGGTACCGGCCGCTACGACACCCGCTCTGATTCCTTTGCGTGGATTGACGACTATCGGCCGTTCTATTCAGGCGGCCTTGCAGGGTTCGGAAGCCTTGCCCCGGTTGCGCCGAGTCCCGACGGCCGTTGGCAGATATCGATCGAGTCTGTTTCCGCCGCGCGCGGAAGGCTCGTCATCTACGATACCGTAAAATCCCTTCGCTTTATCATCGCCGACTCGGTCGACCGCGGCGCCGTACCGGTCACCTGGTCACCCGACTCCTCCGTGCTCGTGTATGCGGTCAAGGGCATCCTGTATTTCGCGCGGCCTGAATCCTTCTTTTCCGTTTCCGCCGTTGACGCTCAGTACCGGACGCTCGGCGCGGGTACGGTTAACGCCGTCAGCTGGTATGCTCCCGGCCGCTTTTTGTACGTGACGGGAACTTCGGTTTACCGTGTCCAGGCATCGGAGCTGTTCGCGCGTTCCCTGTACAGTCCCCTCATCGGGGTAGGCGAGCTCGCCGGCAAACTTCCGTGTCCCTTCAATCCTTCCGAGGATACTTTCGCGGGATCCCCCGACGGTTCTTCCGTGTTATACGCGAAGGACGGGCGAAACGTGTATTACTGCACCCTTTCGGGCGACGATTACTCGTCTCAAACCCGTCCGGCTCTCCTTCCGTATCTTTTGCTTCCCGGCAACACCGCGCGCGTTCAGCCGGCGTGGATCAAGGACGGAATACCGACCGTGTTCGCATACTCGGTCGAGGACGGAAAGAAAACGGTCAAGGCATGGAAGCTCGTGGAACTCCCTGCAGGCAAGATTTTTTCGCCGCTCGATATTCCCCCCGGAACGTCTGATGTTTCGGTATCGAAGTCAGGCGCCCTCGTCGCCTTCAAGGCCGCGAGTTCTCTTTCCGTGTATGACACGGTTACCTGGAAGGAAAGTGCGTCCTATCGCGATGAGCGCGTCGTTTCGGCGTGCTGGGCGGACGAGCCCAATCTCTTTGTCGGTGGCGCGGACACGGTGCGGAAATGGAACTCATCAACCGGTTCATCGTCGATGCTTCTCATCGCTGCGGCCGCATCTTCGGGCTGGGACGAGCAGGGAGAGGCCGTGATTGCGGAAACCGGACGGGGCACGCGGTATTCCTTTGCGGGAAACATGCGCTGGGTTCCGTCTCTTGCGCGGAGCATCAGACCCGCGGCGAGCGGAAACGCTTCCTGGAGAATTTACCCCGATTCTTCTGCCGGATATTTCGCGAACATGCTGTTCGTTCGCTCGGCGACGACACCGGGCGGAACGGTCCCGCTGATTCGGGAACCGGATAAAAAACTTGACAGGCCCGCCGATTACGCTTCGCGCGCGGACGCCTCTGTCCCCGGTACAGGAACGTTCAGTCACGGCTCCCGGGCGGCAGCACGCGTTGTTGCGCTTACCTTCGACGCGATGGATTCGCTCGACGGCCTTCCCGTGATTCTCGAAACGCTCGAACGTTACAAGATACGCGCGACCTTCTTCATTAACGGGGAATTTATTCGCCAGCATCCCGCTGCGGTCAACGAGATCGTGAAAGCGGGACACCAGACGGCCTCGCTCTTTTTTACGACGTGGGATCTTTCCGGCACCAAGTACCGTATTGACGGCGACTTCATCGTGCGCGGTCTTTCGCGGAACGAGGATGATTTCTACAATGCGACGGGACAGGAACTCACGCTGCTGTGGCACGCGCCCTATTACGTCGACTCGCCGATGATCGACGAGGCCGGAGAAAAAGCGGGGTATCGATATGTTGCTTCGGACGTGAGCGTGCTTGACTGGGTAACTGCGGAAAACAATCGCTCTCTCCCCGGTCTTTGCAAGGATTCTGCGACCATCATCGAGGACATTCTCGCCGCAAAAAAACCGGGCTCGATCATTCCCGTGAGAATCGGCAAGAGCGAAGGCTCGCGGCCCGATTATCTTTATAATAAAATCGAAGTTCTCATCAATGCGCTTATCGAGGACGGTTACGATATCGTTTCGGTAGACGAGCTTATCAAGAACGCGCGGTAACTGACTCGTGCAGTACGCGATGGGCGTTGCGATACGTGTATTACGAAGAATGAAAGGCGGCATCCCTTGCGGGATGCCTTTTTTTTAAGGCTTAGAGATCGTTGCGGTGAGAGTGCTTACCATGTTGATGGTGTCGGTTACTTTGTTGGATATCCACGTAAGATCGGTCATGAGTTTATAAGTCGCATAGCCGGGGATTGTAGTATTCGGTTTTTGACTGTACGTTCCCGAATCGGTGCCGTTTGACATCCACCCGTAGAGCGTGAGGTTATACGGGGATGCGGAAAGACTTCCGACGTCAATGATATCGCTTCGGTAGATAAAGCTCGGCCGGTCCCCAAAATTATCGTTATCATTCAGCGAACGGTCGATCTCGAAGCAGACGCGGAATTTTGTTGGCGTGCCGGAGGGGATGGTTCGTGTAACGCTCAGGCCGACATTGGGTTGAACCGACGCACCGGTGATCCCGTCAATCGCGGCATGAGCGGGATACTTCACAGTCTTCCAATATGGAAGCGCATCTCCGGTCAGCGATTTGCCGATTCCGACTATCGAGTTGCACACATATACATTCTGGATATTCATCCCGCTTTCATCTTCGATCCAGCATGTATAGACGGCAGCGGGACTGAATGAGGGCCCGTGAACATCAAGAACCAGCTGGTAGTTCTCCGTGGTTGTTCCGGTTGTTGTGCCGGGGTCGGTTGTTGTGCCGGGGTCGGTTGTTGTGCCGGGGTCAGTAGTTGTGCCGGGGTCAGTAGTTGTGTCGGGGTCAGTAGTTGTGCCGGGATCTGTTGTTGTGTCGGTGGGGTTATCGGTATCAGAGGCCGGAGTTGAATTCGAGTCGCATGTGGAGAAAATAAACATACACGCGCACAGTACACACAGGGTCAGTATTCTAGCCATGGGAAATACACCTCTTTCGAATTTGATTTACGAAGAAGTGTATTCCCCTGTTGTTATTATTTCACGACTTAGCGGCGAAAAGTTTCTGTTGAGGCGCGCGGAAAAAATTTCGCCGCGAACATGGCAGCCTTATCAAGCGCCCTTCGCACAATACCTGCCGTATGGACGGTTCGGTCGGCGACGAGCGGCATCTCGTGGACGGTAAAGCCGCCAATCGAGTATCTGACGGTTCCGAGGCGGTCACCCGCATGAACGGGAGAGCGGATCGCGCGCGGAACGTCGTACTCGATAGAAGCTGTCCCGGTTCCCGACGGGGAAGACTGAAACGCGTCGGCGGGAACGGTGAAGTCCTCGCTTCCCGCAGGGATTGCTTCGATCGCGCCTGCCTCTCCTTTCCATACCGTAACGCTCACCGGATGCGCACGCTCGGGGCGCGCGGTGCGGAAGTTCGCAAACGCCCATTCCATCAGGAGTGTGCCGTCTTTCGAGCGGAGCATGCTCCCTTCGGCATTCGTCGCACCCGGTCCGCCGAGGGATACTGAAATAAAACGGTTACCGTTCCGGCTCGCCGTAAGCGAAAGATTGAAACCCGACTCCCTGATAAAGCCGGTTTTGAGCCCGTCGCATCCGTCGAGAACGCCGAGAAGCTTGTTCGTCGCTTCCTGCTCGATCGGATGCTCCTTCGATCCTGCAGGAAGGTTTTTTTCGAGCGGATAGGAAAGAGAGCGCGCGGAATGAAACTGGGCAAGGGCTTCCGGATAAGACGCGACATACACCCGAGCGAAGTCGGCGAACTCGCGCGCGGTCGTGACGTTCAGCTCGCTGAGGCCCGAGGGTTCGACGAAATGGGTGTGGGTAAGTCCCAGAGACGCGACCTCCGCATTCATGCGTTCCACGAAGGCAGGCACGGAACCCGATACGTGACACGCGACGGCGATGGCTGCGTCGTTCCCCGAAACTACTGCCATGCCAAGGAGCAGTTCCCTGACGGTAAGGCGTTGCCCGGGGGCCAGGAACATCAGCGAGGAACCTGCGGGAATGTTGATCGCCCAGGATTCGCTCGGCGGGCTTATCTCGTCGTCGAGCGATATCTCGCCCTTCTGAATTGCGCGGAAGGCCGTGTACATGGTGACGAGCTTCGTCATTGATGCCGGAGGTATGAGCTCGTCGGCATTTTTTTCGAAGAGCACCGCACCCGTCGCGGCGTCGACAAGAATTGCCGAGCGCGCGTTGACGTCGAGGGCGACTGCTTCCGCCGAGGGATACACCGTGCCGCCCGTTCCTTCCCAGGTCCAGGGATACAGATCCCGGGCAGACGGGAATGGATGGAGCGACGCCCAGTGCGCTTCCTCGTATGCTCCGATCGCCTTTTCCTTGTCGGCAGCGGGCACAGGAACGGCCCGTGCATTGAGGCGAAACGCGGTTAAGCCTGCGAGGAAACACGCGAAGAGTGCGAGTATTGATATGGTGACAAGAAAAAACGCCGCGCGGCTGTGGCGTGCGGCGTTTTTTGTACCCGTGACGGGATTTTTTTCTTTAGAAGTCGGCAAGTTTCGGAGCCCTCGGATAGGGGATGACATCGCGAATATTGCCCATGCCCGTGATGTACAGAAGCAGTCGCTCGAAGCCGAGACCGAAGCCCGCGTGGGGCACGGTGCCGTAGCGGCGAAGATCAAGGTACCACCAGTAGTCCGCGACGTCGAGGCCGAGCTCCGTGATGCGCTTTTCGAGGCGGTCGAGGTTTTCTTCGCGCTCGGAACCGCCGATGAGCTCGCCGAGGCCGGGGACGAGGACGTCCACTGCGCGCACGGTCTTGCCGTCGTCGTTCAGTTTCATGTAAAAGGCTTTGATCTCTTTCGGATAGTTATACACCATCACCGGTTTTCCGTAGACCTTTTCGGTGAGGTAGCGCTCGTGCTCGCTCTGGAGATCGCATCCCCAATACGGCTTGAACTCGAACTGGTCCGCGTTCTTCTCGAGTTCCTTCATCGCGTCGGTGTAGGAAACGCGGCCGAAGTCCGCGTTCGCGACCTTGGTCATCGTTTCGACGATTCCCGGCTGAATGCGGTCGTTGAAGAACTTCATGTCCTCGCCGCATTTTTCAAGCGCCCACTTCATCAGGAATTTGACGAAGTCCTCGGCGAGATCCATGTTTGCGTCGAGATCGTTAAAGGCAACTTCGGGCTCGACCATCCAGAACTCGGCGAGGTGCCGTGTGGTGTTCGAGTTTTCCGCGCGGAAGGTCGGGCCAAAGGTGTAGACGCGGGAAAGAGCCGTTGCATAGGTTTCGGCCTCAAGCTGGCCGGAGACGGTGAGGTTAGCGGGCTTGCCGAAGAAGTCCTTCGAGAAGTCGACGCCGCTTTCCCCGCGCGCGATGCGGGCAGCTCCGTCCTTGGCGATTCGCTCGAGGTCGAGGGTCGTAACCTGAAACATTTCGCCCGCGCCCTCGGCGTCGCTCGCGGTGATGATCGGGGTGTGGACGTAATTGAAGCCGCGCTCCTGGAAGAACACGTGGATGGCGTAGGCCATCTGGCTTCGCATGCGCGCGACTGCGGCGAAGGTATTGGTTCGGGGTCTCAGATGCGCGATCTCGCGGAGAAACTCCATCGAGTGATTTTTTTTCTGGAGGGGAAAGGTGTCGACCGGGGCTTCGCCGAGTACGGTAACCGAAGCTCCGGAAACCTCTACCGCCTGACCGGAGGCAGGGGACGCGACGAGCTTTCCCTTTGCGATGACGGACGCGCCGGTTGTGATGCGTTTGATTTCCGCCTCGGTTTCGGCAGAAATGCCCGTGTCACGGTCGAAGGTAACCTGGATTGAGGCAAAGCAGGATCCGTCGTTGATCTGGACGAAAATGAGGTTTTTGGTCTCGCGTTTAGTGCGAACCCATCCATATATAGTTACTTCACGCCCATCGGGTTCCGATACGAGAAAATCCTTGATAAGAGTTGTTTTCATGGTAAGAAAGACTATCATTTTTGTCTGTGTACGTCAAAGGTTTCTGACTGCCATCAACCGATATATGCATAAAAATGGTAAAAAGTGAATAAAAATACAAAAAATTGCAAAATCATAATATTTTCGATTTGTTAGCCGGTATTGCCTGCTTGTTTTTTTTTCTGCCTTGCTGTATAAATATGCATATACAAGTACCGGAGGCTGAATATTATGCAGTTCGAGTCAAAACACAAGTCAATGATCGATAATCTCGCCACTCTTGCCGAGAAAAATGATTACATCGATCCTGACCTCTATACGAAATTCGACGTGAAGCGCGGCCTCCGTGACGCGGACGGCAAGGGCGTTCTCGTGGGACTTACCCGGATCGGAAACGTATATGGGTACGATGTCGTCGGCGGCAAGCCCGTCGCCGTTCCCGGAAAACTTATTTATCGCGGCTACGACGTCGAGGACATCATCCATGATATCGAGTCGAGCGAGCAGTTCGGTTTCGAGCAGGTTATCTACCTCCTGCTTTTCGGTGAACTTCCGAACGCCTCCCAGCTGGCCGAATTCGACGCGCTCCTCGGAGAGTTCCGCGATCTGCCGAACAACTTCGTCGAGGACATGATCCTCAAGTCGCCCTCGTCCGACATCATGAACAAGCTCGCCCGCTCGGTGCTCGTCTCGTATTCCTACGACCCGAACCCGGAAGACCAGACCATCGCGAATAACCTATACCAGTGCATTCAGCTCATTGCGCGCTTTCCCGCCATGGTCGCCTACGGCTATCAGGCAAAAAGACGTCACTACGACGGCAAGAGCATGTACCTCCATAATCCGCTTCCGAACCTTTCGACCGCGGAAAACTTTCTCAGGCTCATTCGCGCCGACAAGAACTATGACCGCCTCGAGGCCGAGCTTCTTGACCTCGCGTTTATCCTTCACGCCGAGCACGGTGGCGGAAACAACTCTTCGCTCACCGTCCACGTCGTTTCTTCCGCGGATACCGATACCTACTCGGCGATCGGCGCCGCGGTCGGCTCGCTCAAGGGCAGGAGGCACGGCGGCGCGAACATCAAGGTCGCGGAGATGATGGACGATATCAAGGCGAACGTGCAGGACTGGTCAAGCGAAAAGGAAGTTGGCGCATACCTGCGGAAAATCATCCGGAAGGAAGCCTTCGACCGCACCGGTCTCGTGTACGGTCAGGGCCACGCGGTCTATACCATTTCCGATCCCCGCGCGATACTCCTCCGGGATAAGGCGGGAAAACTCGCCGAGGTCAAGAAGTGCACCGAGGAGTTCGGGCTATATTGCCTCATCGAACGGATCTTCCCGGACATCTTCAAGGAAGAAAAGGGCGGAGACAAGAAGATTTGCACGAACGTCGACTTCTATTCGGGATTCGTGTATTCCATGCTCGGTATTCCCCGGGAACTCTATACGCCGATTTTCGCCGTGTCGCGAATTTCCGGATGGGCAGCACACCGGCTTGAGGAAATCGTGTCGGGCGGCAGGATCTATCGCCCCGCGTTCAAGCAAGTTGGCGAGTCCCGGCAGTACGTCAAGCTCGACGACCGCAACTGATAATACCGCGCGCTCCGGCGCGCCAAACATTCCACAAAAAAAGCCGATTACCTTTTGGGTAACCGGCCTTTTTTTTTGACATACAGGGATTATTTTTCTCTGTCAGGCTTTACTATTCATTCGTCTTCGGTCTGCTGCTTGATGAATTCCTTCGCGGCGGTAATGACGTCGTCCGCTATCTTGCCGGAGATGGGGCTATAGTGGTCGAATGTCATGTCGAACGAACCCGTACCGCTCGTCATCGAGCGAAGGTCTATCGCGTATTTCAGGAGTTCGTGGTGGGGAACCTGCGCGCGGATTTCCTCTATGCCTCCGCCGAGGCTCGTTTGCCCGAGAATGTGCCCGCGCCTGCCGGAAAGGTCGCTCATGATGTCTCCGAGATAGTGGGCGTCGACGAATACCGTCAGGTTCATGATCGGTTCGAGGAGGATGGGGCCTGCGTTTCTCATCGAGTCCTTGAACGCGTTTCGCGCGGCTATCTTGAACGCCATTTCCGACGAGTCGACCGGATGTTCCTTTCCGTCAAGAATCGTGACGCCGGTGTCAACGACGGGGTATCCGGCAAGGACGCCCGATTCCATTGCTTCCTTGACGCCTTTCTCGATGCCGGGAATGTATCCCTTCGATATTGCGCCGCCGAAGACGGCGTTGGTGAACGAGTAGTTTTCGCCGCGCTGAAGCGCGTCGATGGAGAGGACGACGCGCGCGTACTGTCCGTGCCCGCCCGACTGCTTTTTGTGCGTGTATTCGGATTGCGCCTTTCGCTGAATCGTCTCGCGGTAGGCGATACGCGGTACCGAGGTGACGATGTCGACTTTCGTCTGCGCCTTTATCCGGTTGAGCACGATGTTGATGTGCAGGTCGCCCATTCCCGAAAGCACGTTCTGCTTTGTCTCGGAGTTGAAGGCGAACGAGAGCGTCTTGTCCTCTTCGCAGGCGCGAACGAGGTACTCGCCGATCTTGTCGTCGTCTTTCTTGTCCTTTGCCGCGACTGCCATTGAATATACGGGATTCGGCGTTCTCAAGTTTACGAACGGGAGCGCGTCGGAGGATGACGCGAGGGTGTCGTTTGTTCTCGCGACGGGAAGTTTCGACGCGATGCCGACGTCGCCGGCCACGAGTTCCTTCGTGTCTACGAGTTTTTTTCCGATTGCGCGGAAGAGCTTTCCGATTTTTTCTTTCTTGTTTTCGGTGACGTTGTAAATCTCCGAGTCGGCGACGAGCGTTCCGCCGATTACCTTGATGAAAGAAAGTTTCCCGGAGAACTGGTCGTTGGACGTTTTGATCACGAACGCGGTGAGCGGGGCAGCGGGATCGATTTTAACCGACACTTCGCTTTCGTCCTTGGAAAGTGCGAGCTCGAGGGCGCCAAGGGGCGAGGGTACAATCGCCGGGATAAAGTCGAGCACGGCGTGGACTCCGGCACCGGTGAGGGCGCAGCCGGCGAATGCGGGCACGATGCGGTTGTCGGCTATCGCGAGCGAAAGGCCCTTGACGATGTCGTCGTCGGAGAGTCCCGCCTCGTCGATAAATTTGACGAGGAGCTCCTCGTCGCCTTCTGCCGCGGCTCCTGCGAGAATCTCGCGCGCTCGGGTATATTCGTCCGTATACTCGGGAGGGATCGGTATTTGACGTTCCACGCCGCCAGAGCTTTCGTACGCGACTTCGTGGAGTACGTCGATAACGCCGCGGAAAGAGGATCCCTTTCCCATCGGTATCGTGACGGGGCACACTTCAACCTCGAACTGGTTGTGCACGTCCTGCACGCATTTATAAAAATCCGCGCGCTCGTCGTCCATGTGATTCATGAAAACGATTCGGGGCTTGTTGCGCCGGTCGAGCATTCGCCAAAGTTTGATCGTTTCGATCTGGACTCCGGCCTTCGAGTCGATCATCATGAGCGCGAGTTCAGATGCGCGGAACGCCGCGATTACTTCGCCGATAAAATCTGATGAACCGGGCGTATCCCAAAAATTCAACAGTGTGTCTTTCCAGGGAAGGTGTGAGAGGCTTGCGTAGATGGAAATCTTCCGCTCGATTTCTTCGGGCGTCCAGTCGCTCGTTGTTTTTCCGGAAGCGACGGATTCGGCTTTGGGAATCAAACCCGCGGCGAGGAGTAATTGTTCAATGAAGGTTGTTTTACCGGTTTGACCGTGACCGGCGATTGCGATGGTTCGAACTGCGTCAGTTGAATAACCCATAAGCTCTCCTCCTGCATCCAGTTAAGCGATCGTGTATGTGCTTTTATCCTAAGTTCGTTTTCATTGTATTGTCAAGAAAATAATATATCATTACTATATATGTATGGATTTACAGCGGAAAACGATACAGGGGCTCGCGCGGTCCCTTGATGAAAAACGCGGCGAACTTGCCTCCTTTTACGGACAGTTCGGTTCGCGGCTTCTCGGCGATTCTGCGGACGCGGCGTGCCTCGCGCCACCGGTTCCCCTGGAACGGGTGGAATCCTGGAAAGCGCTCATGTCCACGCGGGAAAGGGATACCCAGTCGATTCTGGAAATAAAGTCCGCGCTGGGACGTGCTCAGGAACTCAATCACTTCAGGAAAGAGCTGGACCGCAATCTTGGCGAGGAAACGGCGCAATACCGCGAAGAACTCGCCGGACTCGGCCGCTCGATATATGCGCGATATGACGAATACGCTGACACAGCCTCGGGGGAATTCGGCGACGCGTTCGAGCGCGCAACGACCGAGGGAAATGCGCTTGCGCGGCTCGAGGAAAAGCAGGAGCGGCTCCGGTTCGAGCTCGAGGAATCGGGATTTTTCGGGCAGATGCTCGTTCAGTTCAGGATGGCCGGCCTCGCGTCAAACGTTCGCCAGCACAAGGCTCGCCTGGCGTCCATATTGTCAACGGGCGCCGAGCGCCTGATCGCGAAAGGCTTTATCGCGCGCACCCATGAATCGGGAGCGCTCGACGATGAATCGGCGGGACGCTATCGCGCGATCAAGGAAATTGACTTACGGCGGGAAGAATTGCGGAAACGGGCTGCGTCGCTTGAATCGGACCAGGCTTCGATACAGTCGTCGCTTGAACTGCACGGGGCGGCGGAAAATCCGTCCCGCCGCATTGAAGAGCTCAGGCACAAGATCAGGGAGACCGATAAACGGATAGACGCGATCGTCGCCCTTTCCGCCCGCGAGTATTGCGATAAATTCGTGAGCGAAGAAGGCCTTTCAACGCTCGGCGGTGGCTCTGACGGCAATTCATTCAGCGATATGGGCGCGTATTCCTGGCAGCTCGAGGAAGCCTCGCGGCTTCGATCAGAAATTGCCGGCTTGAGGACAAAGATCGAAATTCTCGAGACCGGAATCAGAATTGACACGCTCGAGCGTAACATTACCGCCTGGAAGCGCTCGCGGGATGAAGCCGTTCGAAAGATCGACGCACTTACCGATCAGATCGCGAAATTCGATCGCAATGTTGCCGAGGCGGGAGTCGAAATTTCCCGTCTCACGGAGACACGGGAAAACCTCGAAAAGAGCTTGTAGGCTTCTCCAGAAAGGAGCTTGTATCTTTCCCTTGCGGGGGCGGTATCTCGGCGGTCGGCACTGGCGACGGGCCCTCTTTTCTGCTATACTGCCCGCGTTATGGCTAAAAAAACCGCTGATTATGATGAATCGAAGATCAAGACGCTCAGCTCGCTCGAGCATATTCGGCTCAGAACGGGTATGTATATCGGACGCCTCGGGGACGGTTCAAACCCCGACGACGGAATTTATATTCTCGTCAAGGAAGTGATAGACAACTCGATTGACGAGTTTATCATGGGCAACGGCCGGCACGTCGACATTACCCTCAAAGACAATAAGGTTTCCGTGCGCGATTTCGGTCGCGGAATACCGCTCGGCAAGATCGTGGAATGCGTTTCCGTAATAAACACGGGCGCGAAGTACAACGACGAGGTCTTCCAGTTTTCCGTCGGTCTCAACGGCGTGGGTACGAAGGCCGTCAACGCGCTTTCGAGCTGGTTTCGGGTCATGGCCGTCCGCGACGGCAAATGCGCCGAGGCTGTTTTCGAGCGGGGCAAACTCAAGAGCGAGCGGAAGGGAACCGTCAAGGGCGACGTTAAGAACGGTACGCTTGTCGAGTTCATTCCCGACGAGGATCTTTTCGGCGACTATGAATTCAACGTCGAGTTTCTTCAGAGGCGCATCTGGAATTACGCGTATCTGAATACCGGACTCACGCTCAATTTTAACGGAGAGAAGTATATTTCCGAGAACGGGCTTCTCGATCTTCTCGACGCTGAAATCGATACCGACCACATCTATCCGGTCGGCTACTATAAGGGCAAACAGCTCGAGTTCGCGTTCACGCACTCGAACAATTACGGCGAGAATTATTTCTCGTTCGTTAACGGCCAGTATACCTCGGACGGCGGCACGCACCTTTCAGCCTTCAAGGAAGGCTTCTTGAAGGGAATCAACGAGTACTTCCGCAAGAACTACAAGAGCGAGGACGTGCGCGAGGGAACGGCGGCCGCAGTCGCCGTAAAGATTCAGTCACCGGTGTTCGAGAGCCAGACGAAGAACAAGCTCGGTAACACGGAAATCCGCGCGTGGATCGTTAACGAGACGAAGTCCGGCGTCGACGAATGGCTCCACAAAAATCCGGAAGCCGCAAGGTTCCTCGAGCAGAAGATTCTCGCGAACGAGAAACTTCGCACCGAGCTCAATTCCGTAAAGAAAGAAGCGAAGGAAGCGGCCAAGAAAATCGCGCTCAAGATCCCGAAGCTCAAGGATTGCAAATTCCATCTCGGCGACGTAAAGAAAGGCGAGAACACGATGATCTTCCTCACGGAGGGAGACTCGGCGTCGGGCTCCATGGTCTCGAGCCGCGACGTGTATACGCAGGCGATTTTCAGCTTGCGCGGAAAGTGCGAGAACATGTACGGAAAAAAGCGCGCCGAGATATATAAAAACGCCGAGCTCTATAACGTCATGATGGCCCTCGGAATCGAGAACGATATCGAAGGGCTCAGATACGCGAAAATCATCATTGCGACCGATGCCGATAACGACGGTTTCCATATCCGGAACCTCCTTCTCACGTTCTTCCTCAGCTTTTTCGAGGAGCTCGTGACATCAGGCCGCATGTACATACTCGAGACCCCGCTCTTCCGCGTGCGCAACAAGAAAGAGACCGTGTACTGCTACTCGGAAAAGGAACGCGACGCGAGCGTGAAAAGACTCGGCACAACGAGCGAGGTAACCCGGTTCAAGGGACTCGGAGAGATCAACCCGAGCGAGTTCGGCCAGTTTATCGGCGGAGACATACGGCTTTTGCCCGTGACGGTTCAGAGCCTCAAGACCATTCCCGGTATACTCGAGTTTTACATGGGAAAGAACACGCCCGAGCGCCGGGAGTTCATCATGAATAATCTCCTTCCCGAGGTGGACGCATAACATGGATTACATAAAGAGCCTTTTCAACAAGAATTTCCTGGAGTACGCGAGCTACGTTATCCGCGACCGGGCAATACCCGATCTTGAGGACGGCCTTAAGCCCGTGCAGCGCCGCATTCTCCATACCCTTTTCGAGATCGACGACGGAAAATTTCATAAGGTCGCGAACGTGGTCGGCCAGTGCATGAAGTACCATCCTCACGGTGATGCCTCGATCGGCGACGCGCTCGTCGTGCTCGCGAACAAGGAAATCTTCATCGAGAAGCAGGGAAACTTCGGAAACATTTTCACCGGAGACTCGGCGTCGGCGGCGAGGTATATCGAGTGCCGTGCCACGGCGCTCGCGAAGTACCTCATGTACAATCCCGCGATCACGGGATACATACCGTCGTACGACGGACGCAACCAGGAGCCGACCGCGTTTCGCGCGAAGCTCCCGATCGTGCTCGCGATCGGCGCGGAAGGTATCGCCGTCGGTATGTCGACGAAAATTCTTCCGCACAATATCCGCGAGATAATCGAGGCTGAAAAAGCCTGTCTCGCGGGCAAGCGGTTCCAGCTGTATCCTGATTTCCCGACAGGCGGTCTTGTGGACGTGTCGGGCTACGAGGACGGCAACGGCAAGGTGCTCGTTCGCGCGAAGCTCGACGTCTCCGACGAGAAGCGCATCCTCGTGCGCGAACTTCCCTTCGGCAGCTCGACCGAAAGCCTCATCGCGTCGATCGAGAACGCTGCGCGCTCGGGAAAGGTCAAGGTTTCCGAAATAAACGACTTCACCACCGACACGGTGGAAATCGAGATAAAGCTCCAGCGAGGCGTATACGCGGCCGACGCAGTCGACTCGCTGTACGCGTTTACCGACTGCGAGCAGTCCATATCGTGCAACCTTCTCGTCATCAGGGATAACCTTCCCGTCGTGATGACCGCGACGGACATCGTCAAGGATCACGCGAAGAAACTCGTGAAGATCCTGAAGGAAGAGCTCGAACTCGAGAAGGCGAACCTCATCGACCGGCTCCACATGCGCACGCTCGAGCGGATATTCATCGAGGAGAGGATCTACAAGAAGATCGAGACGATGAAGACGGCCGAAGGCGTGGTGAGCGCGGTCCTCAAAGGCTTCGAGCCGTTCGCGAAAGAGCTTATCCGCGAGCCGACCGAAGATGACGTCGATCGCCTCCTGAAGATACCGATCAGACGCATATCGCTGTATGACATCAACAAGAACCGCGCGGAAGTCGCGGAGATCAACGCGCGCATCAAGGAGATCAACAAGCTCCTGAAGAACCTCGTCGATTACGCGATCGCGACGCTCGACGGAATACTCGCCAAGCTCGACCCCAAGGCGACCGCGAGAAAGACCGTTCTTTCCCGCTTCACCAAGATCGACGTCAAGGAAGCGGTAACCCGCGACACGAGCCTCCGCTACGATGCGGAAGGCGGCTATCTCGGAACGACCGTATCGGGCGGCGTCGAAGTGCTCAAGGTAACGCCCTACGACCGGGTTATCGTCCTCAGAAAGAGCGGCGTATACACGGTCATGGACGTGCCCGACCGGCTTTTTGTCGACAAGAACATGTGGTACTGCGGCTTCTCCGACAAGGAGATCCTCTCGAAGGTCGTCTTCACGATCGTGTATAAGGATCCGAAGACCGGGCATCCGTATATCAAGCGCTGCCACATCGACGGGTATATCCTCAATCGCGATTACCTCATCGTGCCCGATAACGTCGAGGTGCTCTATATCGGAACCAAGGATAAACTGAGCTTCACCGTTCATTACGAACCGAAGGCACGCATAAAAATCCGCGAGGAAACGTTCAAGCCGCTTGATTTCCCGGAGAAAGGGCTCAAGACCCTCGGCGTCAAGCTCTCGTCCCGCACCGCGGTTTCGGTGACTGTCGACGAGACCGAATCGGGCGGTGGGCTCAAAAAGGCCGCTTCCCGTGTCGCGAAGGAAGAAGCGACCCTCTTTGACGATGACGGTGAAACCGGCAATGTCCCCGCGAGGAAGTCGGCAGCGAAAACGTCGCAGGCAAAAGGCGGCGCCAAACCCCCTACAAAACCGGCTGCAAAAAAAACGGCTGCCTCGAGCGCGAAAGCGGGGAAGGCGACGGGAAAGGGATTGAAGGCAGCGGCGTCACGAGTGGCCGAGAAGGGCCAAAGCGCAAAAAAGGGAAAGGCTACAAAAGCCTCAACCGTAAAAAAGGCGACGCCCAAAAAGAAATAGCGGTATGCGCGCGACCCCAAGTAAAAGGCGCGTCGCATGCACACAAAGAAAGCGCCCCGGGAACTCACGAACTCGGGGCGTTATTTTTTCGTGAAAAAATTGATACTACAGCAATTACCCCGGATACCAATAAGCCATAGTCTTCGTATATTGTGAATGACAGAGCTGCATTGAATCCAATCAAAGCCCACAATACTGGAATAATGAATAACCATGCAGGAACCTTTCGGAAACTCAAGAGTAATATTCCAAATGTATAGATTGTCGAAGGGCAAGGTGCGCCAAAGCTTGGTGATTCAGGATACCTATGACCGAATAAAAACCCAAGCGTTGGATACAGTACTACCGCATACATTATCAGCAGAATGCCAATAACTGTTGCAGCTTTGTTTTCAAATTTAAAGTAGATTTCTTTTGTACCTGCACCATACACGAAAAATCCAACCGCCTGGAGAACGCACATAATGCCAAATATTTTCGCGCCTGGATTGATCGTTGAAAAAAACAGCCCGTGATACACAATTCCAGTCCATGCCCACAAGAAGGAAAGGAAAAATACCGGAATCTTTGATGACCAGTTCTTTTGTCCGACACAAACCAGTATACCCAATGCAAGAATGGACAAAATGAGCGGTGTGGGTCCAATAGCTTGATTATACATTTTAAATACATTGAGGAATTGTTCCAAGGTAAATGGTATTTTCACGCTATCTCCTTTTTATCATTTGCCATCTTCTTTTTTTTCGTCCTTGATCGAAACGATCAGGGCTTCAAGATGGGTGACGTATTCACGAAGCGCGATTTTCCCCTGCTCGGTAGCCTTCTGGTAGGTGACCGGTTTCTTTCCGTCAAAGGCTTTCCGCACTTCGATCATGCCGCTTTCCTCGAGCTTTGCGAGGTGGCGGCTGAGGTTTCCGTCAGTCGTCCCGACCTTGTCCCGGATAAAGGTGAACTCCGCTTCACCGCTTCCCATGAGCAGGCTCATGACCGCGAGCCTGATCGGTGAATTGAGGAGTGAGTCAAGGTTCCGGTAATTGAACGGGTCCTGGCTTTCTGTTTCCATGGCTTAACTCCTGGGAGACTGGCTCCGGTGGAGGATGAGGCCGGGGATAAACGAACAGATGAAGGTCGCCCCTCCCATTATGCCGGATGCGGCCGAAAGCCCCAGTAAGGAGATACCGACGGCGGCAAGTATCCACAAGAGTCCGACGAGCCTGAACCAGGTGAGCTGAATAAGGGTTCCGTGAATCCAGTATCCGATTCCGAGTATGATCGCGATGTGGGCAATAAAGAGGGAATCGAAGCTTTTGGCCCCAATAAACTGGACAAGGAAGGTCACACCGATCGCCATGAGGATGCCGACCCAAAGAAGGGAATGCACCTCGGATGCAAAACTCTTTGCACGCCCCTGTTTGTCGGAGCGAATTCCGGCGATCAAGGATACCAGCGCGCCAATGCCGCATACGACGGGCCAAAATCCGGTGATGATATACTCAGGCGTGCCGGGACGTGCGACCAAAAGATAAAAGACGGCGAGTGAGGCGGGAATAAACAGACCCCAAAACATGAAATGGAAGCCGGTGTCCCGAAGGTTCTTTTGTCCTTCTTCGAGGAAGGTTTTGATCGTTTCGAGATCCTTGATCGCTTTTTGCTGTTCAGAGTGAATGTCGTTCATAAAATACTCCTTACGCAAAGCGCTTTGCGTTGTAAAGTGAATATAACGCGCACAATCAAACATGTCAACCTTTTTCAAAAAAAAACTGCCCGGTAGGTACCGGACAGCTTTTCAGGTCAGGGAAAACGGGTGTTAAAGCCGTGAATCAGTTAATTTCGAAAGAAGTGATGGTTTCGGCCATCGGGGCGACGGTTCCTGCACCGACGTCCGGCGAGATTGGCGCGAAGCTGGGAGCAGTCGCGAGAATCGGCGAGAGGTTTTCGCTCATCGGGGTAACGCTGAGCGGAATGATGTTCATGCTGGTTACGAGCTGGTTAACCGGGCTCGTGATGGCTCCGGATACGATACTCAGCTCATTTCCCGGCGTTCCATGCCTTTTTTGTCCCGTAACGCTTTCGTATTGAACCGTTCCCTCGTAGACCACGAGAAAGTCTCCGACTTCGAGCACCGTGCCGCGGACAGATGCGGTCGCGACGGGGCTTTTAACCGAGAAACCATTTTTCTTGTTATTGAGGGAATTGACCTCTGCCTTGACGTTTCCGACTTCGAGATACACTTCGGTTTCGACGGTATCTTCCTTTTCAACGAGCTGATTCAGTGTCATGCGGGTTAAGGGCCTCACGGTGAGGATGGAGGCACCCAGCTTGATGGTTGCCTCGGACTTGAATCCCGTCGAGATCATGCTGCCCGCCTCGAGCGTATCACCCGCTTTCAGTGGTTTCCATGTTCCGCCCGTCGACTGCATTTCGACCTTTCCCGATACGGTCACGATCTGGCCCGCGAGTGCGAACGCCGGGGTAATGGAAACGGCAAGAGTCAGTACGGCTATGCACATCTTGGTAAGTTTCATGGGTTTTCCTCCTTATCCTAATTATAGATCCAAAACGGCTTTTAATGAGGCCTGATAGAGCGAATCCTCGTCTTTCGGCATATACATCACGCCTTCGCACCTGAGCCTGAGGTCGCTGCGAACCAGAAAGGTGAGGCCCGCAAGAAACTCTGAAGCGCGATAGATTCCGTCGCCCGAGACGATCTCTTTGGGATACATGTACGCGCGTCCCGAGAGGTCGAGGTTGACGATATTCACCGGGTTCCAGATTGCGCCGGCTTGTACCTTGAAAAGGTTTCCGTACCCTTCGGTAAAAAGGTCTCCGGCGGACTGAAAGGTGATCGGGAGGAACGAGGTGAAAAAATCGTTTTCCGCCGAGGTGTACACGACTTCGGTAAAGATTTTCGCCTTGTTTCCGGCAAACCAGTCAAGGCGGCCAAGCGCGAGATACGCATTTTCGGAATAATCCTTGTCGTCCGTGAGTACGCCCGTCTGCACGACGCCGCTTGCAGTCAGGTAAACACGGGGATTCAAGGGCCCGCTCAGCGAGAGGGTTCCGTAACCGGTGTGTATGATCTGGTTTGGATCCGATTCAAGGGTATCGCGAAGATCATACTGCCCGATAATCTCGGCGATGAGGTCAAACTTCCCGACGAGTTCCGGTATCTGTACCGTCGCCTTGCCGACGAGTCGCTTTGCCCCGAGGGCATAGAGGTCGTCCGTCGCCATGTCGAGATAATCGTCCTGGCTCATGAGTGCGCCGGTCTTGCGGGCGTTAAGGAGCCCTGTGTAGCCTACGAGGGCATCGACGTTTCCGAAGGAGAAGTTACCGTGCAGTTCAGCCCCGTCTATTGCCTGGTTAAGGACATAGCCGGTTATGTCGGCGGAACGCACGCGACCTGCGTCAATGGCGATTCTTTTGCTCGTATCCGATACGGGAACAAAGGAAATGCGGCAGAGTTCGAGGTTGAGGTACGTGGTAAAGTCTTCCGATTCGGCCCGACGTGCTCCGTAGAGCCGCCCTTCGACGGCGAGGGAACTCGTATTGTCGCGGTTAAGCGGGGACGTGAGCCAGAGCGCTGCCTGGTTGTCGGTATACCATTCCATGTCGCTCGAATAGTCGATGCCCGCCTCGTTCGAGAGCTCGACGCCCCAATCGAAGGCGAAGGAGGGAATGGCGGCGAGCAATAAACAGGCGATCGTGGAGAGAATCTTTGCGGATGCGTTCATTTGGTCGCCTCCTTGGTCGAAAGCAAGGCATCGATCCAGCGGCGTTCAGGGGCCGGGGCTTCGGGCCTGCGGGGCAGGGCGTCGGGATAGTCCAGATAAAATTGCCTGACCGCGCGCACGAGGTCGCGGCCGGAAAGGACGGTGTCCGGGTCGGTTCCCTGCTTCCAGAAGCCGCGGGACTTCAGCTCCTTGTAGGCGTACCGCGCGTTGCCGGTAAGGGACCACATGATCCCGCCGGTGAGCTGATAGTTCGCCATGAGGAAATGGGAAACGGCTTTCGGCGTCGCCGGAGAGTTCATGGTCGCGGTGAGCGGAAAGGTATTAAACCGGTCGCACCAGGCGTATGCCTCGAACGGCGTGCAATCAAGCCCGGCGCTTGAGGCGACGAGATAGGAGAAGTCAATCGCGTTCGTGGCATTTTTCTCGAGGATGCGGGAAATCTCCGTCGCGCTTTGCGCGCAGGCGGGAAGCGCCAGCAGTGCGGCAAACGCCGCGATGATCAGCTTTTTCATCATTCCACCCCCTCGTCGCCGATGACGATCTCGACGCGCCGGTTTTTGCTCCGGCCTTCTGCCGTGTCATTTGACGCTATCGGTTTGGCTCCGCCCATGCCGCGGGTTACGACGGAATCCTTCGTGCGGAAACCGGAGGCGACGAGGAAGTCCGCGACCGATTTGGCGCGATCGGCCGAAAGCGCGAGAAGTTCCTTTTCGTCGGAGCCTGCGGGATTCGCCGCGTGCCCGACGATGCTGAGCTTGCGGTTCTTGAGCGAGGCGAGCATCGTCCCGATGTTTGTCAGCTTGGCCTTTTCGGAATCGGTAAGGACTGCGGACTCGGCTTCGAACTGGATGTTCTCGATCGAAAGGATGATTCCTTCTTCCGCCTGCTTGACCTCAACGTTCGCGACTTTCTTGCTTTGAATCTGGCTGCTCAGCTGCTTGATGTCGCGCTCGCGCACAATGTCGGTGACGGTCTTGATGTCCTCGCTCGTCTCCCGGGTAACCAGAAGGCTCGAAGCATTGGTAAAGCGGTACTGGATTTCCTCGGTGAGCGTTGATCTCTTGGGGCTACCCGACCGGTTGTCCCAGAAAAGGTCGAGCTTCGAGTGCCCGCTCAAACGGGCGATGCCGGTTCGTTTCGCGATTGCGTTCGGGAGCACTGAAAGGGGATACCATTCGGCTATAATATGAAAATACGTGCGGTTTTCCGATTCTGAAAGTCCGGCGAGCGTGTATGAAACCGGAACAGAGACCTTTACCGGATCGCTGTAGCCGAAAGCTGAAAGGTCATAGATGACGGTGGCATTCGCTTGCCATTTGGCCCCGTTTTCTACGGCGACGCGCGGAAAGGATGGTACGGATTCAATCCATGGTATGGTGCTCTGCCGCGCGGCAGCGTCTTCCTGGGACAGGGTCGCAGCCGTCGATTTTGGCGGCTTTGCCGTCACGGTATCGGGGCCGGTGACGGATTCATTGATCGTCGTCTTCCTTTCATACTGTTGTCCGGCGACCGCCCTCCAGGTAAGGGTTTCGGCGTAGGCGCCACAGGTGGCTACAAGTGCCATAATTGCGATCACCGTACTTTTTTTCATCATGCCCCTGCCTCCTCGCGTTCGATTCAGGTATTCTTAAGTATACACCAAGTATTCGGGCAAAAAAAGGGGAGCGTTTGTTTCCTTGAATATACTTGTGCTATACTTTGGTGGTCATTGCCGTGAAAAAGTTCTGGGGGTAACCATGAAAAGAAAGGCGAATATCGGCGATTATATAAAAGGCAAGCTCGAGTACTTCGTCGCGCTTCTCGCTTTTCTCCTTTTTTTCTCGCTTTCGCTTACCGATACGGGCGTAAAAAATGAACTCGGGATGTACGACACCCTTTTAAAGATCAAGCCCGAAATTCGGGAGCGAAGCGACGTACTCCTCGTAAACATCGATGACGAAGCCATCGAGCAGATCGGTGCGTTTCCCTGGACGCGCGACGTCATTGCGGACGCTCTCATCCGCCTCCGCGAGATGGGAGGAAAGACGGTCGTCTTCGATGTCGAGTATATGACGCCCGGACAGGCCGGCGTTAACCGTGACTACGTCAAGAACATTTTTCCCGCGGAGTATTCCGGCATCAAGGGCGAGATGCTCCAGTACATCAAGGATTTTTCGGACGCGATCGCCACGCGGAATATTCCGCTTTCCTCGGTACGCGAGGTAGGCGGCGAAATGTCCGGGTATCTCGATCAGCGTATGGGCGACCTTTCAGGCTCGATCTCTCAGAACATATTCCGCGACAACGACGAGTACTTCGCGAAGGCGCTAAAGTTTTTCGGCCACGCGTATACGACCATCAACGCGGAGATGATCAACACGGGACCGGGTACCCAGGAACTCAACAAATATGCGCGTGACCACAAGCTCTTTACGAACGTCGATGATCTTGCGGGTAAAATAAAAAAAGAAAACGATTGGTCATTCAGGAACAGCGACTATGACCGCGGGATAGCGCCTGCAATCATGCCCCTCCTGAAGGAATCCGCCGGCGCGGGTTTCCCCAACGTGGTAATCGACGCCGATGGCGTGAGGCGTCGCATCCAGCTGCTCGTTGAGTATGACGGCGCCTATGTCGCCCAGCTCGTCTTCGCTCCGGTTCTCGATATCCTCAAGCCCGAGAAAATCGTCAGGCACGGTCAGCGCCTCACGCTCGTGAACGCCCTCGACCCGGCGAATCTCGAATCCGGAAAACGGAAGGATATCGTCATTCCTCTCGACGAGCGCGGATATTTCCTCATCGACTGGCTGCACCGTGATTTCATCGACACGAAAAATGCCGATAACATGAGTTTCCGGCAAATGTCCGTGAACGCGCTCAAGGCAGCCGACGACATCGAGGCGAAGCTTATCGACAATCTGGGCTCGATACTGTCGCTCGGGATAAAGACCGCAAACGGTTACCTTTCCTACAATGACGCAGCGACGGCGCTTCTTGACTCGTATAAGGCCCTCGGCGTGTGGAAGCAGTCTCTCATGGACGGAACTCGCGACGATTACGACGCGTACTTCGCTTCGCGCAAGGACTTTTTCGCGAAGTACGGGCAGTTTCTCGACGGTGGGTACGACACGGAGATTTACGATACCTTCGAGCGGATCGCGGCATCGAGCGGCGAGAAGCAGTACCTCGAGTACGAGGCGAACGTGAGGAAAAACTTCAACATTTACCGAACAGACTATAAACTTTATTCCGAGCACTGCGCCACGCTCGAAAAAAAATGCTCGGGCTCGTTCTGCCTCATCGGCTGGACGGGGCTCGGAACCTCGGATCTCGGTATCAACCCGTTTGCGTCTGCCTACGCGAACGTCGGAACGCACGCGAATATCTATAACACGATCATGAACGAAAGCTTCATCACGCCGCTTCCGCGCTGGGTTTCCTGGGCGCTCGCGTTCGTCCTCAGCCTCGCGAGCGCGCTCGCGTTCAGGCGAATCAAGTCGATGCAGGGAAGGCTGGCCTTCGGTGTCGGATCTTCGCTCGCGGTATTTGTCGGCATCGCGCTCGTCTTCGCATCGACGCGCGTGTACATCGAGCTGTTCGTTCCGTTTCTCACCGTCGCGACGTCGTTTCTTCTTATTACCATTCTCCGTTTTATTTTTTCCGAGCAGGAGAAGAGCTTTCTCCGGAAGGCGTTCACGATGTATCTTTCCTCGGACGTCGTCAATCAGATCGTCGCCGATCCGTCGCTCCTCAAACTCGGTGGCCATGAGAAGCAAATTACCGCGCTCTTTACCGATATCAAGAGTTTCTCGACGCTCTCGGAGAAGGTAACACCGGAACACCTCGTCGAAATTCTCAATCGCTACCTGACCGTAATGAGCGATATCGTGCTCGAGCAGAAGGGTACAATCGATAAATACATCGGAGACGCGATCGTGTCGTTCTTCGGCGCGCCGATCGACTTGCCTGACCACGCGACGCGCGCATGCCTCGCCGCGGTACGGATGAAGGAAGCGGAAAAGAAGCTCAACGAAGATATGCTCGCCACTGGTCAGTCTCCGATGCCGATCTATACGCGCATTGGCGTCAATACCGGCTCGATGGTTGTCGGCAACATGGGTACGGACAACAAGATGAATTACACGATCATGGGCAATGACGTGAACCTAGCTGCCCGACTCGAGGGAGTGAACAAGCAATACGGTTCGTGGATACTCGTTTCGGAGTCGACGTGGAAGGAAACGAACGGGATGTTCCTCGGGCGAAAGCTCGATCGCGTGCGCGTTGTCGGAATAGAGACTCCCGTACAGCTCTATAACGTGCTCGCCGTTCGCTCGGAGGCATCGGCTCAGGCGGTCGCGCTCGTCGACCGGTTTAACCTCGCGATCGATGCCTATCGCGAAAAACGCTTCAAGGACTCGTTCCTTCTCTTTACCAAATGCGTGGAGCTCGCGCCCGATGACGCTGCTTCCGGGATCTTTCTCGATCGCGTGAAGACCTTGCTTCGAGACGGGGTTCCCGATGACTGGACCGATATTATCAACATGACGACGAAGTAAGGTTCGGGAAAAGGGATATCATGCGCATACTCACGGCTCCCGCATCCGCGGAGATCAACGTCAAAAATTCGCGCTTCCTCGCGGAGGCGTTTCCCGTCTCCGCCCAGGAAGCGGCGCGCGCGGCGCTCAAGGCGAAAAAAGAAGACTATAAAGACGCGGCGCATGTCGTGCACGCATTCGTCATCGGGCCTCAGGCGGAAATCCTCGGATCCTCTGACGACGGTGAACCGCCGGGAACTGCGGGTCGCCCGTCGCTCGAGATACTTAAAGGTTCGGGGATCACCAACGTCATGGTGACCGTTACCCGCTGGTTCGGGGGAACGCTTCTTGGCACCGGAGGACTCGTCAAGGCGTACGGCGATGCGGTCAAGGCCGTTCTTGCTTCCGTTCAGACGGAGGAACTCGTCGCGATGCGCGATTTCTCCTTCGAGATTCCGTACGACCTGTATGAACGGGCTAAGCGGCTTCTTGCAGAGCTCGACGCTTGCGTTGAGCGCGAGGACTTCGCCGTCGCGATATCGGTATCGGGCGCCGTGCGGGAAACGTCCGCCGCCTCGCTCGCCGGCGGAATCACGGAACTTTCGGCGGGGCGGGTTTCCGTAACGTTATCAAAAGAAAGTCGGATGGGGCGCAAAACCTGAACCGGAAACGCTCTCCGCTGTAGCCCGCTCCGTTTGAGACAATGACCGGAACGTTTCCCTTGAACACCGTGCCCGTCCGGTAGCGCTGTGCGTACTCGGAGGGCAATATCGGAGCGTAGCCGAAGAACGTGATCTGTCCCCCGTGCAGGTGGCCCGAGAGTACGAGGTCAAAGCGAGCGAGGTCTTCAGCAGTTGCTTTTTCCATAAAATCAGGATTGTGAGAAGCGAGAACGGTAAACCCGGAATCGGGAATTGTTTCGACAAAATGTTTCATGGGGGGGAACTCGTCGCGGAAGTCGGAGATTCCCGCAACGCCGAGTCCGCGCGGCGTGATGATCGTCGCCGCGTCAAGAACGGCAATTCCGCTTTTGCGCAATTGCGCGATGGCCGTCGCCTTCCCGTTATAGTAATCATGATTGCCGATCGTTGCATACACGCCTTCCGTTGCGCTGAGGGATGAAGCCGCTTCGCAGAATTCCGGGATCTCTGCCTTACCGAGCGTAAGGTCGCCGCCGAGAATTATGCAGTCGGCTTTTTGCGCGTTGATCTCGGAGAAAAGCGCATTGAGCCGCGCACGGGAGTAGCGGTTCCTGAAATGTATGTCGGAGACGAAGACGATGCGATACCCGTCGAGCGACTGCGGAACGCGATCGGAGGAAAAATCTATTTCGCGTACGCGCGACACGGTTGCCGCGGGAGCTTTACTCTCGAGTATCGAGGCGCGCGGGGATACTGCCTGCGAGGGCACGGCGGGTTCTCCCTGCGGGACAGACACGCAGGAAACTGCCGAGAGACATGCGAGCGCGGCGAGAAGCGCGAATGGGCGAAGGTTTGCAGCTGACATGTGCCTTACTATACCAGCGATCGACCAATACGGGAAGTGCGCTGCTTTTCAGAAAAAAACGGGGATGAGCGAAAGGGCAGGGCTCTTCCGTTTCCACTCGGGACGCACCTTGCTCTCGAGTATGAAATTTTCGACCATGCACGCGGCCCGAAAGGTCTGGTCCTCGCAGCAAAATCCCGCGCGGTCGTTTCTTTTTGCCGCGAGGCGGCTTTTCGCGATCGCGTCTTCGTACAATTCCGTGTTCGCGATAAAGCGGGGAAGCGCCTCTGCTATGTCCTCGAACTTCGCCCAGTCGCCGAAGCCCGATTCGCGGAGTTTTGCGGCGTTAAGCGTCTGTTCTCCCTGACCCGAGACGGGGATCGCGAACACGGGCTTGCCGAGCGCGAGCGCTTCCGAAACGCTTTGGTGACCCGCGGGCGCTATGAGCGCGCGGGCGCCGGCAAGTGCCTTGTCATAATCGGAATGGGGGTCGGGAAATACTCTGAAGAGGCCCCGGCCGATCTTGTCAAGCGCGCTTTCAAGCCAATCGCGGTACAGCGGCTTCATATAAACCACGAAATAGTTTCCCCGCTCCGCGCGCAGTTCCCGCAAGGATTTACGGATGATCGGCCCGACATCGCCGTCGAAAAACGAGCAGACGATTGTCCGGTCGGAATGCGCGGTCATGTACCGGGAAACGGCGATTGCCGCAAGCTGATGGAAGAACGCAGACGGATCGCGCGGGAAATAGCGGGTGATGACTGATGGATGGTTGAGCTGGAGGACGGGAATTCCGATGGCTTTCGCCGCGCGCGACGAGAAGGGCTCGAAGTCTGAAAGAAGCATCGAGACGGAAGCTTCGCGCATCTCCTTCGCGATACGCGCGCATGCGCGATAGGGGTTCAGCATGAGCGCCGCGTTCGCAGCAACGGTTGCGCCGTAATCGAGCGTGAACCCTCGCTGAACGAATTTCAGGTAGGGAATCTCCCTGATATCCGCTTCCGGAAAGAGATCCCGCAGCTCTGCCGTCAGGTGTTCGGGAGCCCAAAAAACAAGATCGTAGCGTTCGCGAAGGAGCTCGGCAAGCGCTCTTGCGCGCGAAAGATGCCCGCGGCCTTCGCCGTTTATCGCAATACCTATTTTCATGATTGGAATCTTGATCACCTTGCGTGAGACAGTGATGAGAAAAAAGGTAAAACATGGTGAGATTATGGTGAGTTTATTGTGAGACAGGCTCGAAACATGGTAGCGTAATGCATTCAAGGAGTTCGTCAAATGGATTACTCGCGCGAATATCTGGTGCACTATTATGAAGCCGACAGCGATCGGCGGCTGACGCTTCCGTCGCTTATGCGCTACTTCGAGGACATTGCGATCCTTCACAGTGAAAGTCTCGGCCTTGGGCTTGACTACTACGAGAATAATTCGTGCGGATGGATGCTTATGAAGTGGGACGTTGCCATTCGCAAACTTCCCCGATTCGCCGAGGCCGTCCACGTCACGACGCGGGTGCACGCCATGAAGCGCTTTCTCGCCGACCGCGTGTATGCGCTCTGTGCTTCCGACGGGACGATTCTCGCCGAGGCGAGGTCCAATTGGGTTTTCGTGGATACCGCGCGAAGGCGCCCGATACGGATCGCCGAGGACCAGTATGGCAGATTCGGCGTCACCACGGAAAGCGAGGCTTCTTTCGTCGCGATCGCCGATGTTGAACCGCTCGCAGAAGCCGGACCGCTCACCGAAGACGAAAGACTCGTTGTCCCGGTGCGCGCCGCGGCAAGCGACATAGACACGAACCGGCACGTAAATAACGTTTCCTATATTGAATGGGCTCTCGATTCGCTGCCGGCAGAGGTTCTCCTTGCTCGCTCGCCCGTATCCATGCGCGCCCACTATCGCAAAGAACTCGCCCTTGGCATTGAGGCCGCGGTTCATTCAGTCTTTGTCGAGACGGCTTCCGAAACGGCAATTTCACGCCATTCCATCAGGTCGGGCCCGGATGAATTCTGCTCGATCGAGGTAAACTGGGGAACCCGAGCAAAAGCACTATAGAATTCATTCGATTGATTTGCGCCGGCGGGGCTCAAGGCATTATGCTTGAAGCGGTAAATGAACATTTATAAACCGGAGGTTCAATGACGATCGCGGGCATTCGGAAAAGGACTGTCGTATCGCATTTCGCCGATCTCGAAGCAGGTCGCGCGGTACGGAATTATTACGGATTTCTCCTTGTATCCGCATTGCTTCTCGCGTTCTCCCTCTCGTTTTTGCTGTTGAACCTTTTGCTTCCCGATCCACGTCGCAATACATTGCTCGCGCGGGCGTATCTGGCGGTATATTCCTCTGGGTTTGCTGCCGCGTCGCTTTTTCTTGTCTTTTTCCTTGCGATATATGGCAGGCGTTCCGCGCGCGTCGTAAATCTCGCCGCGATTATTTTTTCATTTCTCGTCATCGCTTTTGGCGTCTCGCTTTCCACCCTCGACTATTTTACCCGCCAAAACCTTGCCGCGATACTCGTCGCGGCTGTAGGGGTGTGCGCAGTGCTCAATGCAGAAACCTGGGTGTATGTCCTCCTTGAGGCCTGGCTTTCCCTGCTTTTTGCCGCGGCGTATGCTTTCGTAATGCACGAGCGCGCAGGAAAAATCGACTTCGCTGAGGTGGGCTTTATCGCCGCCGTAAGTCTCGCGTTCGGCGTGTACCTTCAGCGTACCCGCGAGATAGCGGACGTTCTCTCGCTTGAGCTTGATGACCGGGATCGCGAGCTCAAGGACGCGCTCGTGAGGGACCGGCTTACCGGCGCGTATAACCGGATTTTTATCGACGAATACCTGGCGAGCCAGATGCGCTGCATCAAGCGCTATGGGGATGCGATCGCGATACTGTTACTGGATATCGATTCGTTCAGGGTGATCAACGAAAAACTCGGGCGCGTGACAGGCGACGCGGCGCTCAAGGAATTCGTCTCGATCATTGTGACCCACATTCGGGACTCGGATCTCGTTGCGCGAACCGGAGGAGAGGAGTTTACCGTACTCCTTCCGCGCACGTCCCTGGACAACGCGCTTCTCGTGGCGAATAAACTTAAGGAAACCGTCGCCTCTTCCCGTCTTGGCACCGTGCCCTGGCAAGTCACCATCAGTGCAGGCGTTGGCATGCTCGCGGCGGGCGATACGCTTGAAACCGTTTTTTCCCGCGTGGACGCAGCGCTCGCGGCCGCCAAGAGAGCGGGACGCAACCGCGTCGAGTTCGTCAGGCCTGAAGACCCGATTCCCCCGATCACGGATGCGTAACACGGTTTTCTTGAGCGCGCATTTTATTCCGGATAGAAAATCTTGAGCTGCCGCTTGGTTTCTTTTTCGGTAAAATCAAATTTCATGTCGGCAAATGAAAGCGGACCCGTCAATGCGGCGGGATCGATCCCGAATGCAATTCCTTCAACGGGCTTACCCTTCTTGAAGTCTGGTGCGAAATTATTGTTCACGTCGTGGAATACCGTCAGGGCGTAGGTTCCGTAGGGAAGTTTTTCGAGCGAAATGGTTACAGATTCACCCGTGGGGTCGGCTGAGCCCGAGGCGATGAACGTGTTCGGTCCGATCGGATCCCGGTCATAGAGCGCATACAGAATCTTGCCTCCGAGCGCAGGCTTGACCCCTTCGATCGTCACCGAAAGCGTGCCTGTCCCGGTTACCGCGTCTGCGGCACTGCTTTCGGTTTTTTCAGGATCATAGGCGACCTCGTACACGGTGATGTTAAGCCACCCCGGTGCCTTGACGTAGCGGTGCGGTTGCCCGATCACCTTGCGGTGCGCTGCGCTCGTTATTCTTTCTATCGGCGTTGTGTAATACTCCCCGGACCGCCCGGTCAGCCAGATCGTCACCGGCTTGTCGTTGTACCGGGTGAGGTCCGATCCAAAGGAAGCGTTCGGCGCGAAAACCGCATGGTTGCCAAATGGAACAAAGCCTTCCGGTAGGTAGAGGTAATGCTCGTTATTCGGGAACGCGTAGCGGAACAGCCCGAGCGTGTGCTCGCTTCCGTGGACGAAAACGTCACCGGGCTTGACGCGCGGAGCGAGGTCAGCCTCTGCAATGTCGAGCGGTCCGTTTACTTGTTCAGTATAGATTTTCCCGAGAACGGGAAGAGACGCGAGGGCGTAGAGCGTGATCGCGATGGCGGCTCCGCGCCTTGAGGCGAGAGTCCGGACAAAGTATGAAAAGCACAGTATCAAAAGGCCCATCGCAGCGATAAAGTAGCGTTCGTAGAGAATCGGTCTGTACGTCACTGAAAGGACGAGGGCAGTGAGAAAGGTGAGGGCGTATACGGAAAGCGCGGACGCGACGAGGAACGCGTCTTCCTTGCGCGAGCGAACTGCACGAATCACGCCGATGACGCCGAGGGTAAGCACGGTGAGAAAAATCGCGATGGCGTACGGATTGAAATTCCAGGAGAAGCGCTGCATGTACGGATAGCCGAAAACGCGGAAGACGGTGAAGACGTCCACCGGCGGTATCCAGTAGTTTTTTGCGACGCGCGAAGCCTGGCGAGCGAGGCAGGCGATCCAGGGTGCGTACGCGAGGACCGTAATGCCTGCGGTCACGAGCGCGGCGCGAAGACGCTTGCCTCCTTCTGCCTCGCGCGTTCGGGTGACGATCGAAAGCGCGAGAATGAGCCAGTAAAGACCGGATGCCATGAGGCCATAATAGTGCGTGTAAGACGCGCCGAGCGTGAGGACCGAGAGGGCTACCCAATCGCGCACTCTGCCGTTTTTTTGCGCGTAAAACCCTGCGATGACCATCGCTGTGACGAAGAAGGCGAGCCAGGTGTACATGCGCGCCTCGTGGGACGCCGCGATTGACATGGGGGTAAAGAGAACCGCGAGGGAGAAAACGAGTCCTCCGCGGTTACCCCAGAGTTTTTTGAGCGGAAAGAAACCGAGACCGGCGAGCGCGAGAAGGCCGATCGCGGATAGGCTTCGTACTGCGGTTTCGGAATTCCCGAGGACGAGCGTGACAGCACGGAGCATGAGGTAGTAGAGCGGGGGATGGCTGTCGTCCGCGATAATCGGAATCATCTCGGCGACGGTATGCCGCGCCGCCGCGACGGAATAGCTTTCGTCGTACCAGAGCGAATCGTTCCCGATACGGAAGAAGGTCATGAAAACGCCGAGCGCAAGCACGGCAACCCAGATACTATTCCTGATCGTGGCATTCCGCGAAACGGAATCACGCGAAACGGAATTGTGATTTTCCATCTTTAATCTCCTTTTGTATTCTGTAGAATTCCATGTGTAAAAAAGTGCATGCGTCGTTTGATCGCGGTATCGATGTGTTTACCGGTGATTGGTTTTCCTTCGGTTTCCATACGGAAGGATTCCAGGTTCATGAATGCGAGAATCCCAAGCTCATGTTCAGTGAGGCTTTTGGAAAATCCCGAACAATGCTTCCGGAGCAGGGGCTCAATCGTCCCGACGATCCGGGTAAAGGGATGCCCGTGTACCCGATAGCTTTCGGTAACTTCAGGGGAAACGGAGAAATAGATTTTGATGAAGTCGCCATACACCGAGAGGTGATGGAAAAACACTTTCGCGATCTTGATCATGACCGTTTCCGCGTCCTCCCGTTCACCGATTTCGAGGGAGTCAAGCGATTTGAGCAAAAGCGATTCGCTCCAGATGATCGACTTGACGGCGAGATCTTCTTTGCCCGAAAAATATTGATAGAGCGTTCCCTTCGCGATGCCGAGGCTGCGCGCGATGTCATCGATTCCCGTTGCGTGGAAACCCTCGTGCGAAAACTGCCGGGCGGATTCCTTGAGTATGGCTTCCTGGGTGTTTTGTCCTTTAGGATGTTTCGGTTCGTTCATGCGCTTCCCGTATGGTATAAAATAAAAAACTGACTGGTCAGTTTTATCGACAGTTCGAGTTCAGTATGGAGGCAGGGGGAAGGGCTGTCAAGGAAAAATTTACAAACGTGAACTGGATAAACCGGAATCGCCGTTGTAAAATCTGTGTAAAATATATTGTCTGATAAAGCGAGATACTTACCATATCAACCTTGTTTCAGGCGAATTATCGTCATAAGTCGGGAAACCCGGGAGAAGGTTATGGCACATATCCGTTTTGCAGGTATTCGGTTCAATTTCGTGTTGATTGGCGCACTTGCGCTAGCGCTCGTTTCCTGTACCTTTAATCTTGATCCGGCCGGACATGAGCGCACCGGTTCGGTGTCCGTGAACCTTTCCGGAGCCGCAACATCTCAGGGAAATGATTCCGGTCGTGCCATTTCCGCCAATTCGGGTTTTATTTACCTTCAAACGGGGCTAACCGCCGAAACCGCGAAACTTTATGGACCGTTTCCCGTTACCGCCGGAACAACTGCGCTGGTAAAGGATATTCCCGCCGCGACGTATCCCGCCATGGTTCTTGTTTTCCTTCCGGAACTTGCCCCTGCACCGCTCAGCCCGATCATTCCATCGTCGGCGACGGTCGACGGATTGCGCCTTTCAATGCAGCAAACGCTGGCCGATAGCCCCTCGCTTAGCTCGTCGTCCTCGATCAGTCTTATCGAGAATTTCACCATTGTATGGGGTGCGAATAATACCATATCGGCATGTCTTATACCGACGACGGCGCTTGTTCCGAATACTGACGGATTCATTTCCCTTTCCCCGTCAGGCTCAGGCGTTTCCCGGCGTTTCGTCCGGCTTTCCGGTTTAGTGTCCCGCTTCGCGTCTGCGACGGCGACCGCGGAAAAAGTCCTGACGATGAAGCTCTCAAACTCCTCGGCAGATCCGGCTATTATTACCGGAATCGGTTTATATGATTCACTCGGCGGGCGTCTCTCGCGAGAGAATGTCTCTCAGACGCTTTTAACCGGCGAATCGCTTACCCGCACGGTTTCCTGGACGGGTGACGACTGCTACTACGCGTACGTCGAGTTTACCGGTTCCGGAGTCGACGGTTCCTTTACGGCGACTATAGTCGAGCAACGCTCGATTACGTATGACGGAAACGGCGGTTCGGGAAGCGTGACAGCGCAAAAAGGTGCTGAGGGAACGAGCGTTCAGCTTTCGGGAAACGGATTTACCCGTGCGGGGTATGCCTTCCTTGGATGGTCGGTAAATCCTGCAGCGACGAGCGCCGACTACCCGGCGGGATATGCCTACACGTATGGCGCGGCGGACGTCACCTTGTATGCGGTGTGGCGGCTTTCGTCGCTTCCTTTTATTATTTCAGCATCAATGGCCAATCCGTCCATGGGGTATCCCGGGTATTCGGCTGATAACGTCGTGCAGATGAATTTGTCGGTCGTCAATGCATACGACGGCATTGCGTCGATTACCCTCTCGGGTTCGTTTTCCGGGTTCTCGCCGACGGTGAAGGTCGACGGGGTTTCGTATGGGTGCACGGTATCGGGTACTACGCTTACGTTCCCGACGCCGGTTAACCAGCCGAACGCCGCCATCGTCATTTCGGATATTATTCTTCCCTTGGGTAACGGTACGAGGAGCGTGGGCGCGACGATTACGTGCGGGAACGGAGTGTCGACCACGGAAGCGGTCGCCACGGTGACCGTCGAGTCGAGTCTGCCGACGCTGGGCGCATATAATCTTGCCGACGCTTTGGGGCACGCGCATACTACCGATGGATTGATCGTGATCAAGGGTACGATCGGTGACACCGGAAGCGGCGTATATCGGTTCAATCTGACCGGAAGCGTGGCGACGCTTGCCGCCGCCTCGGTATACGTAAACGGTTCAAGCGTCGGCTTTACCTATTCCGACTCGCTCAAGACCGTTACGCTCTTGGCCCCGGTTACCGGCTCTGCCATACCGTTCGAAATAAGGAACGTAACGCTTCCTGCCCCTTCGAGCAGTTACTCGATAGGGCTGACGGTTTCAGACGCCGCGGGTAACGTCAGCCTTTCATCCGCCGGCTCGATTACGTCGGACCAAACCGGCCCGGTGGTCGAGGATATGGCGGTGTATGACTCGAGTTACGGAGATACGGGATTTACCAACGGCGACATTTCGATCGATTGCAATATAGATGAGGATTGCGCATTTTACAAAACGATAACGGTCACTGCCTCTTCGGGCGTGATCAGCCTTGCCGATGCGATCGTCCGCATTAACGGAACGCAATATTCCTGCACGCGTTCGGGGAATACGCTCACGCTCGTTTCAAGCCCGATGAACGGTTACTGTTCCATGACCATCAGCGGCCTGGATATATCGGGCCTGAGCGATGGCGTGCCAACGACGATAAGGCTGACCGTCGGCAATGAGTATGGGCTTACGACTACCGTGGCTGGCGGTATTACCATAGACCTTGCCGGCCCGCATCTTCCGTCTCTGGACGTCTCGAATGCGACTTCGACGCAGTTCATCATGGGGCCGTGCTATGATAGTGAAAGCGGCATGCAATCCGTGACCTGCACCCAGCAGTCGTCAGTACAGACGACGCCGGTTACCGCGAACTTCAGCGGGTGTGGATGCACAGTCACGGTTACCGGAATCCCGACGACCGGCGGTATTGTCGGACCTTTACAAACAATATTACCGTCAGGAACCCAAGTGTTTTACCATTATACGAAGCTGTATCTGGAAGACGCCGTCGGAAATACGCATGCCTACTATGTTGAACGGAAATATGATGGCGGAACCAGTCTCTATAGCGTAGCGATCGTTTTCCAGGAATGATGAGAATTCGCTAATACTGAAGGAGTAGTGCTGTAAACAAAAGCGGACCAGCTACTCTCGATCCGCTGTGATGGCGCGCAAATTTGGCGCACTTGGATTATCCTTTACGCAAGGACCAAGTAACGGGGGATTCATGAGACGCTGTTGCATCGTAGTTGCATTATCGCTTTTCGCGGTATGTTTTTCCGCCGAGACACCGACGATGGCCACGCAGCGGGATGACCCGGAGATGTTCGCCCTGTTTGTGAAAACATACAAGGATGCCGGAATTGACCTGATTGTCGAAGTTCTTCCCCCGCTTCGGTGCGCCGCGAACGGGGAGTTGCGTGGGTTCGCGCATCGGAAGTCGAAAAATGGAGCGATCGTTCTCGGTGGCCAAACCCCGGGTTGGCGTCCTTTTGGGAATTCCGGCCACCATGCAATTAGCGGAGCTGACCGGCTCGAAGAATTTCGTGGAGATTTCAGCGTATCAAAATATTGAGAAAATGCTTGAAGCGGACCGCTTTGATATGATCGTGCTTCCCGGGGGATACCTCGATCCGCAAGCCATCAGATTGAAAATAATCACACTCGGCTATTCTGTCGGCGAGATATTTTATTGGCACATCCTGCCGGAAAAATTCGCCGGAACGCCGGAGGAAAAAAGGATTCGGGAGGCCTTTCTCGCCAACCGTTCGGCTTTTGAAAAACTTTCTGTCGAGGCTATCGGCAGGTAGCATCCTCTCCTGAGCATTTTTCGCGCTACCGGGGTATCCTCGTCGCGAGCTGGCCACACGAAGCCTGGATCGAGCTTCCCTTGCCCGAACGGCTGTAGCACGCGAGGTCATGAGCGCGAAGGCGCTTCCAGAAACGGTCGACGTCCTCATCCGTCGCTCCGGGCAAAGGGCTTCCCTCAGGCGGATTGAACGCGATCAGGTTAACCTTCGCGCGAAAACCGGCGATGAAATCGCGTAACGCCTGGGCGTCTTCCTCGCGGTCGTTCACCGACGGGATTACCATGTACTCGAAATAAATCTTGTCCTTGTCGCTTGCGTGGGGAAGTGCCATGAGAGAGCGCCGCACTCCACCCAGCGGATTGAGGCGGTTTACCGGCATGAGAGCGCTTCTCGTTTCGTCATTCGCCGCGTGGAGGCTCACGCCGAGCGTCACGAGACGGTACCCTTTTTCAGGCTCGTCTTTGATGCGTTCGGCGAATCGCTCGAGACCGCCGGGCGGAGCGCATGTCGAGATCGATATGCGTCGCGCGAGGATAGCGGCCCCGCGCGGATCGGTGAGTATGTCGACGCTTGCAAGGACCGCGTCGAGGTTGTCGAGCGGTTCGCCCATGCCCATAAAAACGATGTTTCTGATATCGGCGCCGAAGGCGAAACGGGCTGTCAGATATTGCGCGACGATTTCGGCAGTCGTCAGGTTTCGGACGAAACCCATCCGTGCTGTTCGACAAAACGCACACGCGCGCGCGCAGCCGACCTGCGACGAGACGCACAGGGTTGTGTGCGCTTTCATCGGGATGATAACCGACTCGATCTCCATTCCGTCGTGAAGTGCGAGGGTGAATTTCCTCGTGCCCGCTTCTTCAAGTACGTGCGCGACGGGCGGCAACGCGCACAGGAAGTCGGCGCGGATTTTTTCCGCGAGTGTTGGATTGTCAGTAAAGCGCGGCGATTGTGAGAGCGAATAGAGGCTCCCCGTTGAGTACAGGGTCTCGATGACGCCCTGCGCATGATAGCGGCCCTTGCCGTACGCGCGTGCGAGCGCTTCGGTAAGGGCGGCTTCGCCCATGCCCGGTATGTCCGGCTTTTCCTTTTCCATCGTAGGCAAAGATATACCGTTTTTACGCGGAATTGCCTAGAATACGCCCGAGCGCTTTACCGGTTCTTGGGCGTAAAGACGGTAATCGACATATCCGGTGCCGTTTCCGGCGACGTGCCCGCGGCGGGTTATTGGGGGTAAGCGATCTTGAATGTTCGCTCCGTCTTACCCTCGCCGAAATCGAACTTGACGTTGTCGAACGAGAAATCGCTCAAGAGCGCTGAAAGGTCGATGCCCATCGTGATGCCTTCCGTTGGAGCGCCTTTCTTGAAGTCGGGATCGAAATTCTTGTTCGCGTCGTGGAACACGAAGATCGCGCAGGGACCGTACGGTATATCCTTGATTGAGAAGGTTGCCGTCCCTTCGGTACAATCCGCCGAGCCCGAGGTGATGAAGTTGTCGGGCGAGATCGGGTCGCTCGTGTACACGGAGTAGACGATCTGACCGCCGCGCGAGGCGTCGAGTCCCTCGACCTTAAGGGTGAGGGTTCCCGATCCGGAACTCGCCGCACCGTCGCTCGTCTTCACGGGATCGTAAGCGACTTCCTGCACCGAGAAGGTAAGCCATCCAGGTTCCTTGTGATACCGCCTCGCGCTCCCCACCGGCCTCCGATGGCGGCCTTCGATGACTCTCGCCGCAGGGGTCGTATAGTATTCACCTTTGCGGTTAACGAACCAGATCGTGACGGGCCGGTCGTTGAAGCGCGTGAGGTCGGGCCCGAAGGATGCGTTCGGCCAGAATACCGCGTGGTTTCCGAACGGGACGAATCCCGCGGGGATATAGAGGTAGTGCTCGTTATTCGGGAAGTAGTAGCGGAAGATCCCGAAGGTGTGTTCGCTGCCGTGCACGAAGACGTCGCCGGGTTTCACGAGCGGGGCCAGGTCCTGCTTGGCGACGCCCGCCGGCCCGTTGACCTCCTCTGTATACACGCGGGCAAGGGTCGGCGCGCAGGCGAGGGCGTAGCAGGCGAAAATTGCCGCGACGACGGCATTCTTCCGGAAACCCTGGATGCAGTAGGCGAAAGCGAGGATCAAGAGCCCGAGCGCCGCGGTAAAGTAGCGATCGTAGAGGATCGGTTTATAGGCGACCGAGAGGACGATCGCGGCGGTGAAGAGGGCAAGATAGGTCGCGAGCGCGGAGACCGCGAGGAAGGCGTCTTCCTTTTTTGACCGCACCGCGCGAACGGCCGCGAAGACGCCGAGGCCGAACACGGCGAGGAAGAGCGCGGTCGCGAAAGGATTGAGACCCCAGGCGAAGCGCTGCATGAAGGGGTACGTGAGCGCGTGGATCGCCGAGACGAAGTCGACCGGCGGGATCCAGAAGTTGCTCTTCACCCGCGCGGCCTGCCGTACGAGGAAGGTGAGCCAGGGCGCGTAGAGCGCGACGGTGACGAGGGCGGTGATAAACGATGCCTTGAGCCGCTTTCCTCCCTTCGCTTCCGCGCGACCGACGATGACCGCGACGAGGAGGATGAACCAATAGAGGGCGACCGCGACGAGCCCGTAGTAGTGGGTGTAGGCGGCGCCGAGGGTCAGCGCGGAAAGCGCGACCCAGTCCCGCGCGCGCGAGCGCTTGAGCGCGAAGAATCCCGCGATCACCGTGGCGGTGACGAAGAAGGCAAGGAGGGTATACATGCGCGCCTCCCTTCCCGCGGCGATGGCCATCGGCGTCGCGAGGATCGCGAGTGAGAAGAAAAGTCCGCCCCGATTACCCCAGAGTTTGCGCAAGGGGAAAAAACCGAGGCCCGCGAGCGCGAGGACGCCGATCGCCGAAAGGCTTCGCACGGCCGCCTCGGAATCGCCTGCCACGAGGGTGATCGCGCGAAGGAGGAGATAATACAGCGGCGGATGGCTGTCGGCCGCGATTATCGGGACCATTTCCGCGACCGGGTGCCGGGCCGCCGCGGCGGAGTAACTCTCGTCGTACCAGAGCGAGTCCGACCCGATCCTGAAGAAGACCATGAAGACGCCAAGCGCGAGCGTGGCGATCCAGGCGAGTTTCCAACGGGCGTCCTTGAGCGACGCGTCAGCGCGAGTTTCCATCGTTAATCTCCCTTTGCATAGCTCTTGACGGCATGTCGTGCATAACGAAGCGCGATCGTGGGCGTCCGCAAGGCGCCTGTCCGTCTCTATGATTACGTGAGTATCAAGGGGGCCGATTGTTCTGTCAAGGAAACCGTTTACGAATCAGTGAAAACCCTGAGAGAATCCTGCCGGTATCCTGAAGCTTCGCCTCGGGAAGTCGTATTCGAGGCAAAGCCCTGTCGGCGATTTTATTATTAACGCGCGAAGACCGTGAGCGAGATATCCTTGTTGAGCACCGAGACGATACCGTTCACGCTTGCGTTGATGGTTTTAGGCTCCTTTTTGAGCGCGCGCATTACCGGTTTTCGCCAGGTCTTTCCGCCGTCGTCCGTGCTGGTCAGGATGATCTTCGACTCTTTGTCGACGAGCCCGATGCAGGCAATGACGCCGGTATCGCCTGCCATCCCGATCGCGATCCCCTGGGTCCCCCTGCACAGAAGCGGCTTGAAGGAGCTGTCGAGATCGGGGAAGGGATTGGCCCGTTTTTCCCAATGCGCGCCGGAATCCTGGGTATAGAAGACGTCCTTGCGTTCAGAAACGAGATAGCCGGCGCCGGGCGCGGTCATGCAGATGGCCTCGACGGCGGTCGCGTCCTGAGGGAGCGGCAGGGCCTTCCATGTTGCCCCTCGATCGGTCGTTCTGGCGAACCAGGTTTTCGTAGCGACCCATCCCTCGTTTTGCGAGCAAAAGGAAATACTCTTGCCGATGCCCTCGATGTCGCTCATGGAGTGCCAGCTTTCGCCGGCATTCGTCGAGTAAAAGGCCTGTTTGCTGTTTCCCGTCGCGAAAACATTTTTCTCGTCGAGCATGGAACAGCCATAGAGGGCGAACATATGAGTTTTCGATCCCATGGTCGCGATCCAGTTCTTTCCGCCGTTCTTCGTGTATCGCGTGATATTGAACTCTCCGACAGCCAAACCGTGTTCCTTGTCGAAGAGCATGGCCGTATTGAGCATATCCTGCTGCGGTTCCGTCTGGATGATCTTCTTCCATTGCGAGCACCCGGTCATGATAAGGGACAATGCGCATAAAGCGATCGCAAGCTTCCTACAATTCAAAATATGCCTCCTGGGAGTAGCCGAATATAGGCATACTATTGCGTACGGTCAGCGTACGCCATGAGAAAAATGCAGTGATTCAAGGACTTTCTGCAATACGCGAAGGTTTCCGTTCGTTCACCTAAAAAAGCGCTCCCTCCCTAGCTTTTATTGACCTTTTTTTATACAATTACCTCCAAACTTGAACTACCAATAGGTTTTCAAACTTATTATCTAAGGAGAAAAGCATGCTTTATACCACTGAAGTGGAACACATGTGTCCTCTCGCCAAGGCGGCCTACCATGGTCCCGCCCCGATCCCGGAAGAGGGAAAGTGGGTACAGGCGAAGGAAGTGAAGGACATTTCCGGATTCACCCACGGCGTGGGTTGGTGCGCACCCCAGCAGGGCGCGTGCAAGCTCAGCCTCAACATCAAGGAAGGAATCATCCAGGAAGCCCTCGTCGAGACGATCGGCTGCTCGGGCATGACCCACTCCGCGGCAATGGCTGCCGAAATCCTTATCGGGAAGACGATCATCGAGGCGATGAACACTGACCTCGTGTGCGACGCGATCAACACCGCAATGCGCGAGCTCTTCCTCCAGATCATCTATGGCCGCTCCCAGTCGGCCTTCTCCGAAGGCGGACTCCCGATCGGAGCCGGTCTTGAGGACCTCGGAAAGGGACTCCGCAGCCAGGTCGGCACGATGTACGCAACCCTCAAGAAGGGCCCGCGCTACCTCGAGATGGCCGAAGGCTACGTGACCCGCATTGGCGTCGACAAAGAAGGCGCAATCATCGGTTATGAATTCGTCAGCCTTGGCAAGTTCATGGACGCGATCAAGAAGGGAACCGACGCCAACGAGGCACTCGCCAAGGCGAAGGGTACCTACGGTCGTTTCGCGGAAGCCGCGAAGCAGCTTGACCCCAGGCACGAGTAAGGAAGGGAGGAATATATGGCATTATTTGAAAGCTACGAGCGCAGAGTTGACCAGATTCTTCCCCTGCTGAAGAAATATGGTATTAATTCCATCGAAGACGCGAAGAAAGTCTGCGATGAAAAGGGCGTTGACGTTGGCGACATCGTCACGAAAATTCAGCCCATCTGCTTCGAGAACGCGAAATGGGGCTACATTGTTGGAGCCGCTATCGCAATCAAGAAGGGCGAGAAGGACGCGGTTTCCGTCGCCAAGACCCTCGGTGAGGGCCTCCAGGCGTTCTGCATCCCCGGTTCCGTCGCGGACGATCGCAAGGTCGGACTCGGTCACGGAAACTTGGCTGCAATGCTTCTTTCCGACGAGACGAAGTGCTTTTGCTTCCTCGCCGGTCACGAATCCTTTGCTGCCGCCGAAGGCGCCATCGGTATCGCGCGGAGCGCCAACCGCGCCCGCAAGACTCCGCTCAAGGTATGCCTGAACGGACTCGGAAAGGACGCCGCGCAGATCATCAGCCGCATCAACGGCTTTACCTATGTGCAGACCCAGTTCGACTACTACACGAGCGAGCTCAAGATCGTCAAAGAGTACAAGTACTCCGAGGGCGAGAAAGCAGCCGTTCGCTGCTACGGCGCAGACGATGTCCGCGAGGGCGTCGCGATCATGTGGAAGGAAGGCGTCGACGTTTCCATCACCGGAAACTCCACCAACCCCACGCGCTTCCAGCACCCCGTCGCCGGTACCTACAAAAAGGAAACCAACGACAAGGGCAAGAAGTATTTCTCCGTCGCTTCCGGCGGCGGTACCGGACGCACCCTCCATCCCGATAACATGGCCGCCGGCCCTGCCTCCTACGGCATGACCGACACCATGGGCCGCATGCACTCTGACGCGCAGTTCGCCGGATCCTCTTCGGTTCCCGCGCACGTCGAGATGATGGGTCTCATCGGTATGGGAAACAATCCGATGGTCGGCGCTTCGGTGTCGGTCGCGGTCGCGATCTCGGAAGCTATGAAAAAATAATCGCAGTAGCGATTATTTTTTCTCGGAGAATTTCGGCGGAGCCGAAATTCTCCACGAACCGTTTGTAAGCGATTTATCAAAAGCCGCGGGCCTGTAAGGGTTCGCGGTTTTTTTTATCCGATGGGAATTTTTATTTGGGCGTGTCCTCAAGCATCGCGCGGAGCGCTCCTCCTGAGGTCGGGCCTTCCATTCCAATCTTTGCGGCCGGAGCCCCTCGCGTGGCTCCATCCTTAAAGGATTTCCATTTCAGTCCCTCACGCGAAGAAAAAATCGCGTGAGGTATATCACTCAACCGGTATGAGTATCCGGAACTCTCCATAGTCGTCCGCTGCGTTCGCGAGATCGACGTACTCGAGATGCCATCCCGCGCGATCTCCTTCGGGATTATGGGGGAGCCAGTCGCGGAAGACTGCGTCGTACAGGGCGGCGACGTCCGACCAGAGGAGACGCATGGGGTGGACGCGCGAGACGAGGAGAAATTCGCGAAACGTGCCTTCCTCGATCGCGATGTGCCGCATTCCGTCGGGCGCGGGAAACTTGGGGGAAGCCCGGAGTTCCGCGCAGGTGTGGTACAGGTTGTCGTTCGGGTTTGCGCAATGTTCGATGTAGCCGACGTAGCGCCGGGGGAAGAGGGGATCGCCGATGCGGGGCCTTTCCTCGGAGACGAAGCGGTTCGCGATTCGGGCAACGGTGTCCTCGGCGATGTTTTCTGCGTCGGTGATGAAGTGCCTGATGCCGCAGAGCGCCATCGGCGGCCGCGCGACGAGACGCGGGGCGAGGAGGGCGCTTTCGGTTCCGACGGGGAGGATCTCTCCCGGCGTGATCGGCTCCGTGATTTCAAGGAGCGTTTTTCCCGTCCGCCACGCCCCGGGCGAAAGTCCCCAGCGGGCCTTAAAGGCGCGAGCGTAGCTTTGCTCATGGGCAAAGCCGCTTGCAAGGGCGGCGTCGAGGACGGAATGCGCATCGTCCCTGAGGTATTCGAGGCTTTCGCTTAAGCGGCGGCGCCGCACGTATTCCGCGAGCGGGTATCCGGTGAGCGCACGGAATACCCTGTGGAGGTGAAACTTCGAGAGGCCCGCCTCGGCCGAAAGCTCGTCGAGCGCGAGCGGTTCGGTAAGGGATCGCTCGACAAGGCTGACGACGCGTTTGAGAGCGCCCTGATAATGATCGCGCATGCCTTCGATTGTACCAGTCTAAGGCGAAAACGCGCAAGAACGGTTCATTCGGGATTTGTCAAAAGAGGTATAGTGGGGGCATGAAAATACCCGTATTCGCGATCCTTTGGATCGCCGTCATGTCGCTGGCCGTCTCGTGCGGTGAATCAGGTCTTCGCGTGCTCGAGGAAACGAAGCGGACCGACACCCTCGTGAAATTCAGATTTGAGTCGAAGGCAATCGTTCAGGGGAAGCTTGAAAAGAGTCCCGAGGCTACGCTCTTCGTTTCGCTACCGGACTCGTACCGCTCGTCGGGCGATCGGCGCTACCCGGTCGTGTATGCCCTTCACGGCTTTGGCGACGGGGGCATGTCGATGATCCTTACCCTTCGCGGCAAGGGCTCCGCGGGCGCTGACGTTCCCGAGGTCATCATCGTCGGCGTGGAGTGCGGGAACAGCCTTGGCGGTTCCTTCTACGCGAACTCGCCCGCGACCGGAAATTGGGAAGACCTCATAACGAGCGAGGCAATTTCCCTCGTCGACCGGAAATTCCGCACGATTGCGAGCCGCGAAGGCCGCGTCCTCGCCGGCTACTCGATGGGCGGCTTCGGTTCCTGGCACATCGCCTTATCCCGTCCAGACCTCTTTTGCGGCGCATGGTCTGCCTGCCCCGGCGCCTGGGACGAAAACGGGCTTGCCGATACTCTTTCCGGCTGGAACTCGACGTACCGGAACGCGTATGGCGCGGCCTTTGCGCCCGACCTTTCGCTTGCCCCTCCCTATGCCCGGATCCCGAAACTCGACGGCACGAGCGAAGACAACGCGATCGCGGCCAACTGGCGCAAGGGTTTCGGGAGCGTCGACGAGCGGCTCGCGGTCTATGCTCAGCAGCCAAATAAGCTGAAACTCGTTTCGCTCGCGTACGGGAATCGTGACGGGTACGGCTGGATAATTCGCGGGACCCGCTTTATAGCTGACCGTATGGCAAAGGCGGGCGTGCCCGTGGAGATTCGCGAATACAACGCGGGGCACCTGGTCACCGATGCCATGATAGCCGAAAGCTACGTGCCGTTTCTCCGGGCGGTATTTCGCTAACACCGGAAAGGTTTGCGATTCGCCGTCCGGATTTTGACCCGGACGGCTTTTTTTATGTATCACGCGAACAATTTTAGGCGCCAGCGGCCGACTTTTCTGGTATACTCTTTTTTCCATCCCGCGAAGCGCGAACGGTGGTAATACGAGATATGTTAAGGAGACAGGCATGAAAGACGGAACGGGCGAATCGCGGGCAGGGGAAACGGAAGCGGGGAACGCGCCGGTGCCTGGCAAACGACCGCATATCGCGGCGTCCATTTTTTGGACCCATGTAAAGCGCATCGGGTTCTTGCGCACCCTTTTCGGGGGCTTTCTCCAATACCTGAGCGTGTTCGAGTTCGTGATGCTTCATTTGACGGTTATCGTGGTGCTCTATCGGGTAATGCTCGCGCCCCTTTTCAATTTGAAACGGTTCAGAATAGCCGACTACCTCCTTTTTGATCGCGGCAAGGTGAGCCGGATGCGCGCCTTCGACAAGATCAACTGCCAGTTCTGCGCGTATGCGAACGGAACGGCGAAGATGTGGAATGACGAACTCGACGAGCTCAGCAAGGCCGATTTCAAAAAAGGAAATTTTTTCGCGAAGATCGTCGTCGCCTTGTATGCCGTCTGTCTCGCCGCGTTCCTCTTTTTCAGCTTTATCCTGAGCAAAATCCTTTTCGTCATCATCGCGCTCTTCCTCGGCATGCACATCGTCAAGCTCGGCGAAATCCGCGCAGAGCTCAAGGGTGCGGCCTATGCGGGCACTCATTCATTTGCCCTTCGTACCCTGCTTCGCGGCGCGAAGATTTACGCGTATTCCCTCGCTGCCAACCTCGAGCAGATCGAGTCGAGCTGGTGTCCGCTCAAGCACGTCGAAACCGGAACTTCGGTCACCTCGGCGCATCACGCCGCCTTTTTCGAACAGGACAAACTCGACGAAATGATCGAGGAGCTCGCGCGCGCCGGAACGGTCTCGCCCCGAAAACCGAAATACTAGCAGAGAAATAACGGTCGTGCTGCCTTTCGTTTCGCGCATGCGCGGAACGAAAGGCGACGGGCTTTCCATTTCAATGGGTTGCGTCCGGGCTTGTCGCCCGTGCGCAACCCATTTTTATTGCAATCCCTCACGCAATCAAAGAAAAGTCTCTTAATATGTTGACATGAGCAACAAATGACTGTACCCTTACTGTATCACCGAGCCGGGGATCAGGGAAAATTCCGAATGGCGGAATGCGCACACCCGGTGCTACGATAGGGTGCGGAGGAGCGATCATGTCGATTATCGAGGTCGAAGCTTTAAGCAGGAGTTTTGCGTATTACGAGAAAGCCGAGGGGATCAGGGGATCCCTGCGAAATTTCGTGTCAAGAAAAACCCTCGTCAAGGAAGCCGTCAAGGACGTGAGCTTTTCGATCGAGGCGGGCACGACGGTCGGTTTTCTCGGGCCGAACGGGGCCGGCAAGACGACGACGCTCAAGATGCTTTCCGGCATCATGCACCCGAGTTCGGGAACCGCCCGCGTGCTCGGCCACGTGCCCTGGGCGCGGAAAAAGGATTTTCGCCGCCGCATTGCGATCGTGATGGGGCAGCGGAGCCAGCTGTGGCCCGACCTTCCCGCCCTCGAATCCTTTGACCTCAACCGCGCGATCTACGAGATAGACCGCACTGAATACCGGCGTACCCTCGACGAGCTCGTCTCGCTCTTCGGCATTGCCGACGAGCTCAAGGTGCAGGTGCGCCGCCTCTCGCTCGGCGAGCGCATGAAAATGGAAATCATCGCGTCGCTCCTGCACAAGCCCGAGGTTCTCTTCCTTGACGAGCCGACGATCGGGCTCGACATTATCTCCCAGCGCGCGATCCGTGAACTCCTCAAGGGACTGAACGCGCGCTTTGGCACGACGGTGATGCTCACGAGCCACTATCTTTCCGACATCGAGGACCTTTGCGAACGGATCGTCCTCATCAATCATGGCAGCGTCGTGTACGACGGCGCGCTTTCCGGGGTCAACGAGACGCTCGCCGACCGCAAGACGGTCCGCCTCGTGCTCTCGGAGGACGTGGGAGAGACGGTCCTGTCGCGCTATCCCGGTTTCCGGGCTATTGAGGATTCACGCGCTGTCTTCGAGATCGACCGCGCCGACGTGCGCAACTTCTCCCGCCGCGCCCTCGACGAGCTTCCGGTAACGGACCTCACGATCGAGGACATGCCGCTCGAGGAGGGGATAGCGCGCCTGTATCGCGCGGAGGCCCTCCATGTCTGAGTCAAGCGTCGCGCTCAAATACGCGAAGTGCTTCGGGGTTGGCGTCAAGGCCGGGCTCGAGTACCGCGCGAATGTCTGGTTTTCCGTGGCCGGGGCGATTGCGCCGGTCGTCATCCAGACGGCGATGTGGATTGCCCTCTACGGGAGCGATCCCTCGCAGTCGATGTTCGGCTTTACCTTCGTCCAGATGGTCGCCTATACCGTAATCGCCCAGCTCGTCGCGCGCCTGGTGCGCACGGGCTTCGAGTACGACATAAACAACGAAATCAGGTCGGGTAGCCTGGACCGCTACCTCGTCAAGCCGATCGGCTACTTCGGCTACCGGCTCTTCGCGTTTCTCGGCGACAAGGCCGTGCAGGGCGCCGTCATGGGCGCGCTTCTCGCCGTCGCGGTCGCCCTTCTTTCTGCCGTGCTCGGCTTTTCGGTAACGCCCTCGTCCGTCGCGCTTTTCGTTCTCGCGATGGTGATCGCCTTCACGCTCAACTTTCTCGTGTTCTGGTGCGTCGCTCTTTCTGGATTCTGGCTTACCGAAATCGGTTTTCTCTTCGAAGCGGTTCGCATCGTGATCGTCGCGCTTTCGGGCGGCATCCTTCCCCTCGCGGTTTTCGGCTCCGGTCCCGAGCGCGTCCTTTCGTTCCTCCCGTTCCGCTTTACCATCCAGTTTCCGACGGAGCTGCTCGCTGGCCGCATCGGCGCGTCAGCCATTCTCCCGTCATTTGCGCTTGCCGCAGCCTGGATCGTCGTCCTTGCACTCCTCGGCCAGATCATCTGGCGCCGGGGCATCCGCCGTTTCGCGGCCGTCGGGAGCTGAACAACCATGCGCGAAATCATCAGACACTTCAAGATTTGGCTCATGCTCGTCAGGATCAATTTCATGAGCCAGATGGAATACCGCGCGAACTTCGTGACGGGCATCCTCATGGAGGCGGGCTACCTCTTCGCAAAAATCATGTACGTCATCGTCGCGTACCGGGCGGGAAGAACGATCGCAGGCTATGGTCCGGACGAGATCCTCGTCTTCGTCGGCAGCTACGTTGCGGTAACCGGCTTTTACTCAGGCGTGTTTGCGATGAATCTCTTTCAGCTTTCGGGCCTCGTGCGCGACGGCTTGTTCGACCTCCTTCTCATAAAGCCGGTCAACACGCAGTTCCTCGCGACATTCAGGCGCTCGGACATGGGACCGTTCATCTTCGACACCCTTGCCGGAATCGCCATGGTCGCGCTTGGCCTCGTCCGTATGGGAGTCGGCTTCGACCTCGTGGGCGTTCTCGGCTGGTCGCTCTTCGCGGCCGCGGGAGCCGCCGTCGGCTACGCCCTCTGGCTCATCCCGCTCACGCTCGTGTTCAGGATCGTCCGGGCCGACGCGATCGCGGGACTCGCCGACACGTTCTGGGACTTCAACAACGTGCCGATGGTTGTCTACAACCGCGTCGGTCAGGCGTTCGGTACCTTCGTCATCCCGATATTCCTCGTCACGAATTTTCCCGCGCTCTTCGCGCTTGGCCGCATGCCGCCGGTCTTCTTTGTCTGGGGACTCGTCGCCCCGGTCCTTTTCGGCTTTCTTGCCTCGCGCCTCTGGAAGGCCGGCATCCGAAACTATGCGAGCGGGGGCAACTGAGCAGCGGCAATGCGAATGCGCACATCTATATGAATGCGCGCTGCTCTATGAGTGCGCGGGAAGCCGTCAACGCCTTTTTTTAAGGTGACCTTCCCGGGATAATCAGGTATACTGACGGAAAATCATCCGGTACGTTTTCTGGAGGAAATCATGCTTAAGCATATTGTCATGTGGAAATTCAAGGACGAGGCGGAGGGTAAGACCCGCGCGGAGAATTGCAGGCTCGTCAAGGAACGGCTCGAGGCCTTGCCTGCGAAAATATCGCTTATCCGCAAGCTGGAAGTCGGCATCAACGAGTTTCCGTCGCCGATGTCGGCGGACCTCGTGCTTCTCACCGAGTTCGCGACGAAGGAAGACCTCGACAGCTACGCCGTGCATCCCGACCACGTCAAGGTGAGCGAATACGTCGGTAAGGTCAGGCTCGACCGGATCGTCGCCGACTACATCGTCTGATATCATCGAACGAACAAGGAAGTATCCGTGGCTGAACGACACGTTAACTGGTTTGCGCTGGAAAAGGCTTGCTCTCTGCCGGGTTGCCCGCTTTGCACTATCGTCGCCGACCGCTCAAGCCGGTATATCGACAACATGCTTTTCGAGCACGTGTCGGACCGCGGATTTCGCGCCCGCTACCGCGAGGCAGGGGGCTTTTGCCGCAAGCACGCGCGAAGCCTCGATTCTTACCGGGACGGGCTTGCGGTCGCGATACTCGGCGTCGACGTCCTTTCCGATATCCTGCCCTCGCTCAAAAAGCGGAAGGTCCCGGCGGTAAAAGGGCAGTGCCCTGCCTGCGTCGAGACCGATCGGGTGGAGCGTGAATTTCTCGGTTTTATCGCCGAAAATTCCGAGGAAGAGTTTGTTCGCTTTTTTACCGCGTCGGGCGGGCTCTGCGTCCCCCATTACCGCGCGCTCCTCCGGCTGGAAAAAAAGCCCCCCGAGTGGCTTACCGGCTTTCAGGAAAAAAAGTTCGAGCAGCTTCTCGAACGCGCGGGGAACTTTGTCGAGTTTTCCGCCTGGGGTCGCCAGGCCGATTTCGCAGGACTTTCCGACGCGGACAAGGTCGTCTGGAAGGAACTTGCCCTCGCGCTCCGGGGCAGCGCGGACTGATCCCGTGCGGTTCCCGAACCTTGCGGTTCAGGAACCGCCTGGCGTTTACAGACCCGCCGAAAAACGGTACTATACGGGTCAGGAGTAAACCCAATGAAAAAGACTATAGCAATCGCGGCTCTTATCGCACTCGCCGCAACCGTATTTGTTTCCTGCTCGAAGTCCGGTTCTGCCGGCAAGGACGAATCCCTCAAGAAAATCATGGAGAAGAAAACCTTCGTGCTCGGCCTCGACGATTCCTTCCCCCCGATGGGATTCCGCGACGAGAACAACGAAATCGTCGGTTATGATATTGACCTCGCACGCGAAGTTGCCAAGCGGATGGGCGTTGAGCTCGTCCTCCAGCCGATCGACTGGAACGCCAAGGAGCAGGAGCTCAACACCGGCAAGATCGACTGCATCTGGAACGGTTTCACAATTACCGCCGAACGCGCCGAAGCCTTGACCTTCACCAAGCCGTACCTCAAGAACGCGCAGGTCGTCGTCGTTCGCTCTGATTCTCCCTACAAAAAGCTCGCGGATCTCGCAGGCAAGTCCGTCGGACTCCAGGCAGGATCCTCAGCCGCAGACGCGCTCGAATCCGCCAAGGACTTCAAGGCGAGCCTCAAGGGCGTCGTCGAATTCAAGGATAACCTCACCGCGCTCATGGACCTCGAAGTCAAGGGCGTCGACGCGGTCGTCATGGATCTCCTGGTCGCAAACGACAACATCAAGCGCTCCGGCAAGCCCTACGTTATTCTCGAAGAGTCCCTCTCTCCCGAGGATTACGGAGTCGGTTTCCGCAAGGGCGACATCGCGCTCATGACCAAAGTTCAGGAATCCCTTGATGCAATGGCCAAAGACGGCGCAATCACCCCGATCGCCGTCAAATGGTTCGGCGCCGACATCTCCGTAGTCGGAAAGTAATTCATCCATAAGGTGCGATTCTACCGATTCGCGCCTTTTTTACTATTACGCCGCAAGGCGTGCATGGGACGTCATGAATTGCAGTGATGAACGATTCCGCAGCGGGAAAAGGCAAAGCCTTTTCCCGCGAGGACCCAAGTGAGTCACTGCAATTCAGGAAACTGGGACCCATGCACGCCTTGCGGCGGGGAGAGTTTTTTTTGCAAAAGATGCTGGAAGCGATGCTTCAGGGCTCGCTCGTTTCTCTTGAGGTTTTTTTCCTCACCCTGCTGTTTTCACTTCCGCTTGCGCTTCCGATAGCGCTCGGTCGCATGAGCCGGTCGCGCCTCATCTCCGGCGCGGTAAACGGGTATCTTCTCGTCATGCGCGGAACCCCGCTCATCCTTCAGCTCATTTTCGTATACTTCGCGCCGTATTACCTGTTCGGCGTATCCTACGATCGCTTTATCGCGGTCATCGTTGCCTTTGTCATCAACTACGCCGCGTATTTCGCCGAGATCTACCGCGGTGGCATCGAGGCCGTTCCCCGCGGCCAATACGAGGCCGCGAAGGTTCTCGGCTTTACCCGCAGCCAGACATTTTTCCGCATTGTGCTGCCCCAGGTGATCAAGCGCATCCTGCCGTCGTCGGCCAACGAGGTGATAACCCTCGTCAAGGATACCGCGCTCGCGCAGACTATCGGCGTCGCCGAGCTTTTCCGCGTCGCGCAAAACGCGTCTGCCCGGCAGTTTTCAACGCTCCCGATTTTCATCGCGGGCCTTTTTTATTTTGTCATGAATTGGGCGGTTTCCGCCGCGTTCGCGCGAGCGGAGCGGAAGCTGTCGTATTACCGTTAAGCCGGCTACGCCGGCAAGGCCCGTGAGAATCAGGGAGCGAGAATCTGGTATGGAAATCATCAAGGTAGAACACCTTTCAAAATCATTCGGCACCCTCGAGGTCATCAAGGACATATCGTTCTCGGTTCACGAAGGCGAAGTCCTCGCGATCATCGGCCCGTCGGGCTCGGGAAAGTCGACGCTCCTTCGCTCGATCACCCATCTCGAGGAAGTTTCGGGCGGTACCATCGAGGTCGCGTCCTCGCGCATGGTAACCGACGGCGTCTATGCCGATGCCGCCACGCTTCGCGCCATTTGCCTCAAGGTCGGGCTCGTATTCCAGAATTTCAATCTCTTTCCCCATTTTTCCGTTTTGCGGAATATCACCGAGGCTCAAGTTCGCGTACTTGGGCGAAGCCCGCGCGAGGCAGAAACGCGCGCGCGGTCGCTCCTCGAAAAGACAGGGCTTTCCGCCAAGGCCGATTCATACCCGTGCGAACTTTCCGGCGGACAGCAGCAACGCGTGTCCATTGCCCGGGCCCTCGCGCTCGACCCTGCCGTTCTCTTTTTTGACGAGCCGACGAGCGCGCTTGATCCCGAGCTTACCGGAGAGATCCTCAAGGTTATCCGTTCCCTTGCGGCGGAGCGCATGACGATGGTGATCGTGACGCACGAGATGGCTTTCGCGCGGGACGTCGCCGACCGGGTTATTTTCATGGATGAGGGCGTGATTATCGAGGAAGGCAAGGCAAGCGAGGTTATCAACAATCCCCGCAACGAGCGGACGAAAGGCTTCCTGAAGCGTTTCTCGGAATAAGGCATTCGCGGATTAGCGGCTTGATGCCCCGACCGCGAGGTTTTTTTTCGTGTATTCCTCGGCTTCCCGGGCGGGTAGCGCCTTGCTGAAAAGCCAACCCTGAATCAGGTCGCATTCACGCTCGGCGAGAAAGGCAAACTGCATTTCCGTCTCGACGCCCTCGGCGATGACCTTGAGCCCGAGCCTCTTTCCCATGCCAACGATGTTTCCCGTGATCGTGTGCCCGGCGTTGTCTACCGTGATCGCGTCGATAAACGTCTTGTCGATTTTCAGTACCGAAATCGGAAGGGATTCGAGGTAGCTCAGGGAGGAATATCCCTTGCCAAAATCGTCGAGCGCAATCGAAATGCCGAGCGATTTGAGCTTTTCAAGGTGATCCGCGATGAGCGCGTAGGACTCCATCAGCACCGTTTCGGTGATCTCGAGTTCGAGATACTCGGGACGGAGCCCTGTCTCCGCGAGGATACGCATAACGGTCGCGGTAAAGTTTTCCTGGAGAAGCTGGATGATCGAGACGTTTACCGACATGACGAGCTCGTTGTAGCCCATGCCGTGCATGCGGGCGAGAAAGCGGCATGACTGCTCGAGCACCCATTCGCCAATGGGCACAATGAGGTGCGTTTCTTCCGCGACCGGGATGAATTTGTCGGGAGGGACGCTTCCGAGCGCAAGATTGTTCCAGCGAAGCAGGGCTTCGTAACTCGCGATACGGCGGGTCCTCACGTCGATCTGCGGTTGGAAATAGACTTCGAGCTCGCGGTTGACCAGCGCTTCGTGGAGCTGTTCGCCCATTCGCATGCGATTGTCGACGGGGCTCATCATCGCCGCGTTGAAAAGGCACACCCTGTTTTTGCCGGCTTTTTTCGCCTGGTACATCGCGATATCGGCGTATTTGAGGAGCTCGTTCGGGTCTGCCGAGTGGAGCGGGTAGAGGGCGATGCCGATGCTGACTGTGCTGTGAATAAGGCTTTTCTCGATTGAAAACGGCGCGTTGAAGAGCCTGAGGATGCGGTCGCATTTCGCGCTGATTTCCGGGATTTCGCCGAACCTGGCAAGAACGACGAATTCATCTCCGCCGAGGCGGTAAAGTTCATCGGGAAGCGAAACGTGGGAGTGCAGCCGTTCGGCGATCCGGACGATGAGTTCGTCCCCGAAAACGTGTCCCATCGTGTCGTTTATCAGTTTGATGTTGTCGACGTCGATAAAAAGAATTGCCTTTGCCGTCCCCTTTCCCTCTTCCAGAAGGTAGTCGGGAAAACGGTCTATAAGCCGCCTGCGGTTCGACAGTCCGGTAAGATGGTCATAATACGCCATCGCCTTGAGATCGCTTTTGCTTTCCTCGATTATCTGTTCACTGTCGCTGAGCTTCCGGAAGGCAGTGCCAATCAGGACATAAATGAGTGCGGTGCTCAGGAAAACATAGACGAATCCCTTACCGATGGAAATGATATTCTGGAGATGGATGTTTCTGACGAGAGTTTGAACCGCGATATCCGAAAACAATATCCAGATGAGGCCAAATATCAGATAAATTAGCGCCGTTCGCGTTGCGATCGTCCAGACAGGCTTTCGTTCCGTAACAAGGAGGAATTTTTTATGTTTTTTCGGGAGTTTTGCCATACTGTAAGTATAGCATACGCTTTTTTCCCGTGCATGGCTTTGCCTGTCTTTCTCGCGTATTGACGGTTTTTTCCTTTTCAGGTATAACGATAGCTCGTCTAGTTACGTGAATTTATGGGCGAAGAGTACCCAGGAGGATATACAGTGAGCGTTAAAATCAGATTGAAGAAGTTCGGAAGCAAGGCACGTCCCTATTACCGCATCGTGGTTCAGGACGCGCGGGAACCCCGCGACGGCCGCACCATCGACGAAGTCGGCATCTATCACCCGATTGAGGCCGAGGAAAAGCAGGTTTCCTTCGATTCCGACAAGATCCGCAAGTGGCTCGATAACGGCGCTCAGCCGTCCGATACCGTCCGCGGACTCCTGAACCGCAAGAACTTTACCCTGTAGTCCGGGGAAAGGCATAGCGCGTGGAAAAAGATTTGGTCGAATATATCGCTAAATCCCTGGTAGACGATCCCGGTGCGGTATCGGTGAGCGAAGTCGAGGGCGACAAGTCCACGATTCTCGAACTCCGAGTCGCACAAGAGGATATCGGCAAGGTAATCGGCAAGTACGGACGCATCGCGAAGGCAATGCGTACGGTGCTGAGCGCCTCGTCCGGCAAGTCCGGCAAGAGAGTTACCCTGGAAATCCTTGACTGATGGATTTACTGGTTACCGGGGTAATCCGTTCGGCACATGGTCTGGGCGGATTTGTTAAAGTGGAAAGTTCGTCCGGCGAGGTTGAACACTTCGCTACGCTTTCTGACGTGATTTTGCGTGCAGGCAGGCAAGCGTCTTCGGGTGATCCGGGAAAACGGTATGAAATAGAGACCGTCGAAGGAACCGCCCATTGCCTCCTCGTCAAATTTCGGGGCGTGGATACGCCGGAAAAGGCAAAAGACCTTGCCGGTATGGAAATCCTCGTACCCCGCGACAAGGCTTGTCCCGTACATGCGGGCGAGTACTATGTCAATGATCTTTGTCAGTGTGTTCTTGTGTATAAAGGTACTCCGATGGGTACCATCACCGATGTAATGGAAGGCGGGGCAGGTGACCTTCTCGAGGTTACCCTAACCGAGGGCTTGAGTTTGGAGCTTTCCAAACGTTCGTGTCTCGTGCCGTTTCGAAAGGAATTTGTCGGGAAAGTCGACATTAAGGCAAAGACCGTAGAGCTGATGCACCGCTGGATTCTGGAATAATCTCCATGAAGTTCCATGTGCTGACCTTGTTTCCCGAGATACCGCGCGCCTTTTTCGAAAGTTCGATAATGGCGAAAGCAGTTGAACGGGGAATTATTGCCTACAATCTGGTGAACGTCCGCGACTTTGCCTTTAACAAGCATCGCTCGTGCGACGACAAACCCTACGGAGCCGTCGGCGAAAAGCACGTGCCCGGGATGCTGATGCTTCCCGAGCCGCTCTCGCTCGCGCTTGAGTCCGTCGGGGCGGTTCCCCTGAACCGTCCTTGTCCGGAATCAGACGCTGAGGCGGATGAACGCGCGGGGCAGAGTCGCGAGACGGCGAAACGGAAGCGGGTCATTTACGTGACCCCGTCCGGAAAGCCGCTCACGCAAGCGCTTGCCGCAGAGCTTTCCCGCGAGGAAGAGCTCGTGTTCGTGTGCGGCCGCTATGAGGGCATCGATCAGCGGGTCATTGACCTGTTCGTCGATGACGAGATCTCGATCGGCGACTATGTGATGTCGTCGGGAGAGCTCGCGGCGACCGTCATCATAGACACCGTGTACCGGCTTATCGACGGCGTTATTTCGAGCGAGTCCCTCGAGGAAGAAAGCTTCTCCGACGGGCTCCTTGAATACCCGCAATACACGAGACCTGAGATATTCCGGGGCTTGACCGTCCCGGAGATGCTCCTTTCGGGGCATCATGAAAAAATCAGACGTTGGCGTTTACGGAAACGTATCGAGAAAACGCTCATCGTCAGGCCTGACCTCATCAAGAAGGCCAGGGACTCCGGTACCCTTTCAAAAGAGGCGGAGTCGATCATCAAGGAGATCGAAAATGGCAATTGACCTGATCAAGACAATCGAAGCGGGCCAGAAGAAAGCGGAAGTTCCGGCATTCAAGGTCGGAGACACCGTGAAGGTTCACTTCAAGATCGTTGAAGGAAAGACCGAGCGAATCCAGATTTACGAAGGACTCGTCGTCTGCTTCAAGAACGCCGGTATCGGCAAGACTTTCACCGTTCGCAAGAACTCGTACGGCGTCGGCGTTGAGCGCGTTTTCCCGCTCCACTCACCCCGTATCGCGACTGTCGAGCTCGTTCGCCCCGGTAAGGTCCGCCGCGCCAAGCTCTACTACATCCGCGAGAAGATCGGTAAGGCTGCGAAGATCAAAACCCTTATCGAAAGAAAAGAAGGCAGCGAAGCCTGATTGCCTGAAAGCCGAACCGTTCGGCTTTGAACCGAAAGCCGGACCCTCGTGTCCGGCTTTTTCTTTTTTTTGCGCGCGTGGGAAAAGAAAGGAGCAAGTGCCGTGATACGTCCTGACCGTGCCTTTCGGGAAATCGTAACGCTTTCTGGAACCGATGGAGCTGCGCACCGCTTACGCGACGGCGAGGTCGTGCGCGTCGAGGTGCTCGAAGGCTCGTCCGCATCCCGCGTCCGCATAAGGGTTGCGGGGCATGTCGTCACCGCCTCCGACATCCGCGGCGTGACAGCGGGCGACGCCTTTCGCGCCCGGGTGAGTTTTTCCTCAGGGTCCATTCTCCTGACTCCGCTCACCAATGATGAAGCAACAGCAGCCTCGCAGGGCAGCGCGTACACAAACCTCCTCGGTCTCCCGGACAACGCGGTTACCGCCCGCCTGATCGCCTTCTTTCGGTCTCTGGGCGCAAAGCTCGATCCCGTTCTTCTGAAAGGCCTTTCGTCCCTCGCCGCGCGGTTTCCCGGACGCGAAGCGCGCGCCGCAGAAGCTGCCGCAATTCTCGCGGAACGGGGAATCGAACCTGACGAAAATTCGGTTGCACGACTCCTTGCCTGCATGGAGGGAAGCGCTTCCGGCGAAGAGAGTGCTGCTACGGGACATGACGGCTCCTCCTCGGGCCACGCAGGCGATACTGGTGATCGCGGCGGCCCAGGCAGTGACAGTCCTGGCAGTGGCAGTCCTGGCAGTGGCAGTGGCCCTGGCGCGGATGATAGCGGTGGACGCGGCGCGGACGATGCCGGGTCTTTCGCTGACGCAAAGCGGTTCCTTTCATTCGTGAATGCGAAGAAGGGGAGCGACTTGCATTGGGTGGTGATTCCGTTCAGCGTGATCCTTTCCGGAAGAAGCTGTTGCGGCTCGGTCCGGTTCCTCCTTGATCTTGAACGCTCCTGTGTCCGGGAAACGCGAATAACATGTCTTGACGGCATGCGATGCTGGGATTTTACCCTCGCTGAGGGCACCTGCGTGTACGACGCGACCCCCGAGAGCGAGGCTGTCCCAGACCCTGAAATTCAGCTATATTTACGGAAGGCGCTCGAAGGATCGGGCATCACGCAGGTTTTTCGGCGCGACGCGCGGACCGATACGGGCGGGATGCCAAAGGTAGACGTGCGGGTATGAAGAACGCTCTTAACGCCGTCGCCCTGAAATATGGCCTTGAAATGGACGCGCCGACCGTTATCGCGAGCGGAAAGGGCGAAATGGCCCGCCGGATGCTCGAGATAGCAGCAGAATGCGGAATTGAGATAATACATGACCCGATTCTTGCCGATATCCTAGGAGAGGCCGACATCGGCTCGTGCATTCCTCCGGAAACGTACGGGGCCGTCGCGGCGATATTCGCGTTTCTTGAAAAGGGAATCGCCGATGGGGTCTTTTGACGCTTCAAACCGAGAAAAAGTAGTACAGAGGTTTCTATGCTAAAAAAAGTGTTTCGCAACGAGATAACCGAGGGTATGCGCTTTTCCGCGCCAGTTTTTTTCGATGACGGAGAAAACATGCTCGTCAGCAAGGGTGTTCCGATCAAGGCTCGAGAGCTCATGGCGCTTGATCGCTGGAAAATTCCCTTCGTCCTTACCGCCGGAAACGCCCTGCGCGAAGGCGAAAAGATCGAAACAGTGGACGAACCCGAGGAGCTTTCGGATCTTGACGAGATGGAATCGGTTGATGCTCCCGAAACCGTCAATCCCGCCGCAAAAGGCGAGAAGGTAGGCCTTGACGACCTGGAATACACGTCGGAGCAGATAATCAAGCTTCCCGAAGTGCTTGCGAACAACACCCTCTATAAAACCTACAGCGACCTTATCCGGGACCTCGATACGGTATTCACGGACATAAAGAAACAGCGTGACGTCAAGACGCGGAGCATCGATCGCATCGTCAGCGAGCTCTTGACCGTTTTGCAGCACGAACGCTCCGGGATAGTCGGCTTTATCCTCGGCGGCGACGTCGAGGAAATGGAGCTCGCAAAGAACTCCATCAATACCGCGATTCTTTCCATCATTATCGGCGAGCATCTGGGTCTTCCCCGGCATCGCCTGCTGCAGGTGGCGACGGGCGCGCTTCTCCACGATATCGGCATGCTCAAGATACCCGAGTCGATCGTCAGCAAAGAGGGCAAACTCGACGATAACGAAACGCAAATCATGCGGTCTCATCCGTTCTACGGGTACAAGCTCATCGTGAACGATCTTCTCTATGCTGACGAAGTCGGCAAGTCCGCCGCGCAGCATCACGAGCGCTGGGACGGCGAGGGCTATCCCGCCCGGCTCGCGGGATCGAATATCGACATCGGTGCGCGGATCATCTCGGTCGCCGACGCCTTCGAGGCGATGGTTTCGCCGAAAGCCTGGCGCGATTCGATGGTCGGGTATCAGGCGATGAAAAACCTCCTTTCGGACAATGCCCGCCGCTTTGATCCCGACATAATCAAGGCGATGATCCAGAGTATGGGCATCTATCCCGTCGGTTCGATCGTACTCATGAACAATTCTTCCATCGCGCGGGTTATCGAAAGCCATCGCGAGGCGCCGCTACGCCCCAAGATCAGGATACTGATCGACGAGTTCGCGAAGGCATATACCCAGAACGAGGGCGAAATGGTCGATCTCATGGATAATCACACCATGTTCATCGCGCGGGCCATAGACCCTTCCGAGTACCAGAAGTCCCGGTGACGGAAAGGCCTACGAGCGCCGAGACGGGCAGGGCCGGCGAGGAACAGGCAGCCCTTGAGCTTTCGCGTGATGGTTGGGCCATTCTTGGCCGCAACTGGAGGACACGATGCGGGGAAATTGATATAATAGGCCTCGACGGCGACACGATCGTGTTCGTCGAGGTAAAGACGTGGCCCCACGGGACCGACGACGATCTTGCCCTCGCGATCGGGCCCCTCAAGAGAAAAAGAATAGCGGAAACGGCTAAATGTTTTCTCGACACGCATCGACAATATAGTGGTATGTATGTTCGGTTTGACGTAATCCTCGCAAGTTCCGCGCCACGGGCGGACGGCGGATACCGGTTCCGTCACCTCAGAGATGCCTTTTCGGAGCGTGTACAATGACAAAGACGACAATAGCTGAAGACCCGAGAATCCGCGAGCTGCGGGAAAAAATTAAGGACGACGGCTATATCCAGGGGGCCATTCAGCGCATTGCCCTCGTCTTGAGTGACAGACTGATAGACGTGAAGGAAACCGATCATGAGCGACACTACTGAATCATCGCGCCGGCGCGACCGGCACAGAAGGCATAGAGGAAGCGGACGTTCAGCGGAAGCGGGCGGCCAGCAGCGCGGAGGCGGTCAGCCGCGTCCGGCGTCTCAGGCGGGTCAGGCGAATCAGGGCGGCCAAAACTCGGGAGCTGGGCGACGCGATGGGAGAGGTCAGGGCGAGAGCCGGAATCGTGACGACCGCCGCGAAAAGAGGCAGGAACCCCTTCCTCCTCTTCCAAAACTTCCGACCCCCACATGCGTGAAATGCGGCGAGCCGATACAGGACATCACCTCGGCTCTCGGCGACAAGGATACCGGAGCGCCGGTACATTTTGATTGCGTGGTGAAATTTCTCGAGGGCGCCGAAAACCTCGGCCTTAACGAAAAAATCGTGTACGTCGGACAGGGCCGTTTTGCGGTCATGTTTTTCGAGAATCCCGTGGATACCCGGAAGTTCAAGATCGTCAGGACAATCGAGTGGGAACGCCGCGACGACCGCGCAGAATGGAGAAACGATATATCCGGCAGCTTTAGTCAGGTAAAGTGATGCCTCGTCCCGAAGGGACAATATGATGACAACTTTCAGAGGCGGGTTCCGCGGAACCTGCCTCTTTTTTTTAAGTATGGTATAGTGTGAAGCGACTTTATTTCAGGAGAGCGTATGGGCATCATCGAGCTGCGAGAAGCGAAAAAAAATTACATGCTCGGCCGGACCGTCGTCGAGGCCGTGCGCGGCGTTGATATTCGCATTGAGGCCGGAGACTTCGTTTCCATCGCCGGGCCATCCGGATCGGGAAAGTCGACCATCCTCAACATGATCGGGCTGATCGATACCCCGAGCGCGGGAGAGGTTTTTATCGCGGGTGAGCCAACCTCCCGGCTCTGCGACCGCGCGCTCACCGATCTCAGGCATGATTTTATCGGTTTTATCTTCCAGAGTTTTAACCTGATCCCGGTTCTTACCGTGCGCGAAAATATCGAGTTTCCGCTCCTCCTCGGAAAGAAGCCGCGAATTACGGCGGAAAAGCGGGACTGGATTGATTATCTCATCGAAGAGGTTGGCCTTTCCGGACACCAGAAGCATCGAACGAACGAGCTCTCGGGCGGGCAACGCCAACGTGTGGCGATCGCGCGTGCCCTCGTCGCGAAGCCAAGCGTCGTGCTCGCCGACGAGCCCACGGCGAATCTTGACTCGGTTACCGGCGAGCAAATTCTCGCGCTCATGAAGCGGGTAAACCGGGACCTGAATACAACGTTCGTTTTTTCCACCCATGACGGCAAGATCGTCGATATGGCGGATCACGTAATTCGCCTCAAGGACGGGCTCATCGTCGAGAATACCCGAAGGGATTCGCCCGAATCGGGTAGCCGCGCATGATTTGGGCAATAGCGCTGCGAAACCTCTGGCAGCACAAGGCAAAGACCTGTATCATCGGCGCGCTCGTCGCGATCGGCATTATGCTTTCTTTTGCGGGGAACGCGTTCATCGATTCGGTGATCGGGAATATCTCGCACATCTTCACCGACTACTATACCGGCGACATTCTCATAACCTCCACCGAAACCCTCGGGGCGGGCGTCTTTGGCACGTCCTCCGAAGAGGTGAAGGGTTTTCCCGTAATCCCGACGCTTGCTGATTACGACGAGGCCATGCGGATCGTCGGTGATCTTCGCGGCGTTAAGTCGGTCACGAGGCAGCTCTCCGGATACGCGCTCATCAACCTCGACCGCGCAGGCATGGAGTATGCCTGCTTTTTTGGCGTCGAGCCTGAAAGTTATTTCAAGACGATGCCGGGCATCGAGATTCTCTCGGGACGGATGCTTGCTTCAGGCGAGGAAGGAGTGCTCCTTCACCATGATATCTGGAAGCGAATCAAGGAAACGCGCAACGTGGACTATCGGGTTGGCGACCGGATTCAGCTCAACTGTTTCGGCTCGGGCGGCCTGAAAATTCGCGAGGTTCCCATTGTCGGCATTTTCAAATTTCCGTACGGCAACAAGCGCCTTTTTCCGATGAGCTTTCTCGACGCGAGGACGCTCTCTTTTCTCCTGGGGAAGAATTCAGGTTCGACCGAGAAGGTCGACGTCGCCCCCGAAGCAAGCTCCCTTCTCGACGCCGACATTGACAGCCTTTTCTCTGCCTCCGCACCGGAGCCGGCAGGCGGAAGTGGAAGTGGTCACGACAAGGGAAGCGGAAACGCAGGCAGCGCAATTACCGCGGACAACGTATACGACATTCTGGGCAGTACCGGAGAGGCCTCCTCCCCGAAAGATGCAAACAAGGAAGACGGAACCATAAGCCCGCACTGGCACTTTATCCTCATCAGGTGCGAGGACGGCGTCAACGTAAAGGCGCTCATCAAGGACCTTAACAAACAGTTTGACGAGCGCGACCTCCTTCTCCGCGCGCAGGGTTGGTGGGTCTCCGCTACTCCCGATTCCCTGACGTATTCGGGATTCCAGCTTCTCTTCAATTTCGCGATATTCATTCTCGGGTTCGTGTCGATCATCATCATCATGAATACGCTTGTCGTCTCGGTAATGGAGCGCACGAGCGAGATCGGGACCATGCGCGCCCTCGGTGCGCGGAAGTCTTTCATCGCGCGGCTTTTTATCGCGGAAACGGGAATAATCACGTTCGTTTTCGGATTTGCGGGAATGGCTCTCGGCGCCATCGCGATTCTGATTCTTAACCGCATCGGCATTAATACCGACACCGATGCCCTCAGGTTTCTCGGCGGCGGTGTGTTGCGCCCGAGCATAGACTTTCAGTCCGTCGTGCTGTCGCTGTCGTTCATGTGCCTCATAGCGCTCACCTCGTGGATTTATCCGGTCCTCGTCGCGCTGAGGATCAGCCCGATCAAGGCTATTTCTGCGGAATAGGAGACAATCATGATCGTGGGAAAAATAGCGTTTCGAAATTTGACGAGGCAAAAAAGACGAAGCGTTCTCCTGGGAGGCGCTCTCTCGTTTGGCATGTGTATCCTCGTGATAATAAACGGAGTGACGGGCGGCCTTATCGCAAGCCTTCAGAAAAATTTCTCCGGTCTTGCCGCCGGTGATGTTTTTTTCATGCAGGCAGAAAAGGGCGAAGACGGAATGCTTGTCAGCGTGTCGCGTGACGACACGGAGCTTCTGGAGGCGATAAAGGCCTCAAAGATAAAATACACTGCAGTTACGCGACGCACCGTGACTTCCGGTTCCGTCATTTACTCGGGGGATTACGCGAACCGCCAGATAGCGGGCGTGCGTTGGGAAGACGAGTCTGCGTTCGGCGGGACACTCGACGTCATCGCGGGGGACACCCGTTTCATGGCGGGTTCTGACGGAATAGTCATTTCGGATGCCCTTGCGGAAAGCGTTGCCCTTATCCAGCGGAAAAATCTCACCTATGCTGAAGGGGCTGCTCTCAGGCGCGAGATCAAGATTCGCTGGAAGGAAGGGGGAAAACGTTTCGACCTCGAACGCGAAATTTCCCGGGAGACCGCGGCACTCGTTAAAACGCGCGCGGAGAAACAGGCGCTTGATGCCCAAAAGGCGATCGGTGAAACGGTACTCGTCAAGCTCAAGACGATCAACGGGCAGGACAACGTCGCGGAGTTTCGCGTGGCCGCGATATTCAGGGCTCAAATGGATTATTCGGCGTATGTCGACCGGGGTCTCCTTGATTCCGTTCTCGCCATGCCCGAAGGATCGTTTACTATTTGCGCCATCACGCTTGAGAATTTCTCGAACCTCGAGGGAAAAACCAGGAAAATATACTCGGCTCTCAAAAAGCGTTTCGATCTTGTACCGTACGCGAAGATTTCGGGAAGGCGGACGGGCGAGCTTTTGCTTGAACTTGAGGACGAACAATTTACCGGGCAAAAGACAATCGTCACGAACCTGAATAACGAGCTTGGCCCGATAGTCGGAATTCTTACCGCCGTTCAGCAGGGCAGTTTTTTTCTGTTCCTGGCAATTCTCGCGGTCATCATGGTCGGTCTCGTGAATACGTTCAGGATCGTCGTCTATGAGCGCATGCGCGAGATTGGCACGATGCGGGCGCTCGGCGCTCAGAGAAACGAAATCCGGAACCTGTTTCTCTGCGAGGCAATGTTCCTCGGCATTGCGGGAATCGTTCCCGGATTTTGCGTTGGCATGGCGGCCCTTTTTACGATCAGGCTTTTCAGGTTCGAGGCGTTTCCCGAGCTTGCGCTCTTTCTCGACGGCGGGCATCTCGCCTTCGCGGTAAGCCCGCTCCTGCTCGCGCTTTCGGCGCTTACGGTTATCATTGTCACCCTGCTCGCGGCGGTTTTTCCGGCGCGTAAAGCTGCGCGAATGGAGCCGGCGACGGCGCTGAGGACGCAACTCTAATAAAAAAAACAAGGCTGTGAATAAGAGAGAGAGAGAAAGGAGAGAGTATGAAACGAAACGGCCGGTATAAAGCCTTTGTCGCATGTGCCCTGCTTGTGGGCGCTACGTTTGTTCAGAAACCGATTTTTGCCGCGGAGCCCGATTGGTCAACGCTCCTCGAGCGTATGGATGAACTCGGGAATTTCGGAGACAGCGATTTTTCGGCAGAAATAACGGTGGTGTCGAAGAAGGACGGAAAAGGGGACTCGACGTTCATCGCCCGCTATTTCAGGCGGGACGCAGGAGACAAGTTTACCATCGTCATGCTGGCTCCGGAAAGCGTAAAGGGTCAAGGGTATTCCAGCATTGGTAAGGATCTGTGGTATTACGATCCTGAAAGCCGGGAGTTCGCGTTTTGGTCGCTCAAGGACAGCTTTCGGGACTCGGTCGCGCAGAACTCGGACTTTTCATCGAGCAAGTTCGCGAAGGAATATTCCCTGACCGAGCATACGCTTTCCGCGCTCGGCTCTTATGACGTGTACGAGATAACCCTCGTCGCGAAGAATACGCGCGTTCCGGTCGCGAAACGAAAGATGTGGATACGGGCCGACAGCTCCGTTCCGCTCAAGGAAGAGCAATACTCGGTTTCGGGAAGGTTGCTCCGCACAATAGCGTACGCGAAATATCAAACGGTCGCCGGAAAAGAAATTCCTGAAAGCATGCTGATCGTCAATAACCTGAAGGCAGGAGAGAAAACGCAGATTACGTTTTCAAATCCGGCGATTACAAAATTGCCGGACGAGGTGTTCACCAAGGAATATCTGGAATTGATCAATCTTAAAAAAAGCGAGTGACTAAAGCGAATAAAAAGAAAGCCGCCTGATGGCGGCTTTTCTTTTATGACGTAACGGTTATTTTTTACTCTTGATGACGTCGAATCCGCAGAAGGGGACGAGCGGGGCGGGTATCCGGATCGAACCGTCGGCCTCCTGGAAGTTCTCGAGTACGGCGATCATTGCGCGGGAAAGCGCGATCGCCGTTCCGTTGAGCATGTGCACGTACTTGTTCTTGCCGTCCTCGTCCTTGAAGCGGACGTTGAGCCTGCGGGCCTGGAAGTCGGTGCAGTTCGAGGTCGAGGTGACCTCTCCCCAGTCGCCGCCGTTGCGGCCGGGCATCCACGCCTCGAGATCCCATTTGCGGTAGGCGGGTGCGCCGAGATCTCCGGTGCAAGTGTCAACGACGCGGAACGGGATGCCGAGACCCTTGAATATTTCCTCCTCGATGAGGCGGAGGTTTTCGTGGATTTTGTCCGAGTCTTCGGGCAGGCAATAGACGAACATTTCAAGTTTGTTGAACTGGTGAACGCGGTAGAGTCCCTTGGAGAACTGACCCGCGGCGCCGGCTTCGCGGCGGAAGCAGTGGGAAAGTCCGCAATAAAAGAGCGGGAGCTTTTCGCGGGGGAGGATTTCGTCCTTGTGGTAACCACCCAGGGTGATCTCGGCGGTCGCGACGAGGCAACTGCCTTCTTCCTCGATGTTGTAGACGTTCGATTCCTTGCCGCGCGGATTGAAGCCGATGCCCTGAAGGATTTCTTCCTTGGCGACGTCGGGCGTGATAAACGGCGTAAAGCCGTGCTTGCGCAGGATGTTGAGCGCGTACATGATGAGGGCTTGCTCGAGGAAGACGGCTTCGTTCTTGAGGTAGTAGAACTTGACGCCCGAGACCTTGGTGCCCGCGTCGAAGTCGATGAGGTCGAGTTCCTCTCCGAGCTGAACGTGATCTTTGGGAGTAAACGAAAATTTCGTCGGTTCCCCGACGCGCTTGACTTCGGCATTTTCATTGTCTTCCTTGCCGACGGGAGCGGCCGGGTGGGCCATGTTCGGGATGGTGCGTCCGGCGACGTCGAGAGCCTGCTCGGACTGAGTGAGTGCGAGCTCGGCGGCGGCTATCTCGTCCTTGATGGCCTTTCCCTCGTCAATGAGCTTTTTGCGCTCGTCGTCCGAGAGTTTGCCCTTCATCGACTTGGCGTTTTCGTTACGCTTTGTCTGGAGCGCCTGGAGCGAGGTGACAAGCTCGGTTCGCTTGTCAAAAAGTGCGACGACCGCGTCTGCGTCGGCGGTCATGTTTCGCGCCTTGATATTGGCCTTAACGGCGTCAAGATTTTCCTTGATATAACGGTAATCTAACATAATGTAAAGATAATATCGCGGAGCGCAGCAAAGGTTCAAGGGGTTTTCACCCGAGCCTGAGTCAGTACGGGATTTCACCTGAAAAAAAGCGCACGATACTTCCCTCGGTATTCGGTTCCGTCAGGGATGCTTTACCGGTGTTCATGGCCCCGGGACGGAAAAGAAGCTCGCCTGAAGGACCGATTCCCTCGACATACCCTTCGCAAAGCTCGTTCCGCGCGGGATCGCCTGAAAGAAACGAGACAAGTTCCCCTTTCCGCCAAAGGCGTGCGGAGACGGCCTCATTCCAATCCTTTTCCGCAAGCGATTCCCGCAAGTTTTCGAGATAGCATTCGAGAACGGCGTCGCGCGGGGGAAGGGGAATGCCCGTGCCGGCAAGCGCGAGGGCGAGCGAGGTTGCCCGGGAGGAAAGGGCTTCGGAGAAGGATTTCTGACCGAGGTTTAATCCGGTTCCGACTAGGAGCGTTTCCCCTGAAGTCTCGCAGAGAACCCCGGCGAGTTTCTTGCCTTCAAGGAGGACGTCGTTCGGCCATTTTATGGCGGTTTTGCGACTTTCGGGCAAAAAGGCGTCAAAGGTTCTCGAGACGGCAAGACCCACGCGAAGGGTAAAACCCTGCACGGCGGGCCGGCGCAAGATAACCGTGCAGAGGAGACTTTCGCCCGCAGGCGATTCCCACACGCGCCCTTCGATCCTGCCTCTGCCTGACGTCTGGTAGTCCGCGTACATGACGGTGCCGTCTGCCGCACCGCGGGATGCAACCTCTTTCGCGTCGTCCATCGTACTCGCCGTTTCCGCGATGTGCCATATCGGCGCGCCAAACGCATTTCGTTCCGTCTCTTTATGATATTCCATCTCGCAAACTCCCGGAATTCGACTATACTGTATGCATGAAAGATCGCGCAATAATCTTGTCATCGTATGCGCTGTGTCTCGGCGTCTGCGCGCCGCTTTTTCTCGTTGCGGAATCCACTGCCGGTCCGCAATCGCCTGTCATTGACGTATGGCGCGTTTTGTCCATCGCAGGAATCGCTCTTGCCGTATCGGGTGTCGTCGCCTTTCATTTCATCCTGAGCATGAAACGCAAGTCGCTCGACAGGGTGAGAACCTTCGAGGAAAAGGAGCGGATCAGCAAGGCCTTCCTTCGCGCGTTTCCCGACTCTGTTTATATCGTCACCCGCGAAGGGGTTATCATCGACTATTCCTCGCCCGAGCGGGCGCCACTCGGGTTCCCCGCGGACGGTATCATCGGAAAACGCGTCGCTGACTATTATGACGCTTCTTCTGCCTCGCGTATGCTGGAGACAATATCCGTGGTACTCGATACCGGTGAGCCGGGTTCCCTCGAGTTGACGCTCGAGACTCCTTCGGGCAAGCGGTCATTCGAATTCCGTATCGTGAATCTCGATTCCGCGCACGCGCTCTATATCGCGCGGGACATTACCGAGCGGATCCTTCACGAAGAAGCCCTGCTCGCACATCTTCAGGAAAAGGAAATTCTCATTCGCGAGATTCACCATCGCGTCAAGAATAACCTCCAGGTAATATCGAGCCTGATTGCCTTGCAGGCGGATCTTTTCCGCGACGATGCAGACCGGTTCCTCATGCAGGAAACGCAGCGGCGCATCCATACCATGGCCTATCTTCATAATCTCGTCTATCGCTCCGAGGATTGTTCGTCCATAAATATCGGCGAGTATATTGGCGAGATCGTGCGGAATCTCAAGGTTGCGCTCGCCGTATGCGCCGAGCAGATCGAAGTGAAGCTTGATATGGACAGTGTTCTTGTGCAGCCGGAAACCGCGCTTCCCATCGGGCTGATCGTAAACGAACTCGTTTCAAACAGCTTTCAGTATGCCTTTCCCGGATTGACGACCGGCACTGTTGCGGTGGAAGTCAGACGCTCGGGAGAGATCGTTACCATGACGGTGAGTGATTCGGGCTGCGGTCTTCCGCAAGGTTTTTCGGTTGATACTGCCAAATCTCTCGGCTGGATTTTGATCCATTCTCTTTCCCGCCAGATCGGCGCCGACCTTGAGCTCTTACCCGGAGAAGGAACCGCCGTCAGGCTCGTCTTTTCGCTTGCCCGGAAAAAATAAAAAAAACATATTGTAGCGGATGAGGGGCTCCCGCAGCGAAGCTTCGAGCGGTCTAACCCCGAAGCGAAGCTTTGGACGGCACCGAGCTTGGGAAGCTTTGAGTTTGTCATGCGGATAAATAAAAAAACATATTTTAGCGGATGAGGGGAGTCGAACCCCCGTCACGAGCTTGGGAAGCTCGGGTAATAGCCGTTATACGACATCCGCTAAAATATGTCTTACCTGTAAGCCGCATGACAAACTACGTAATAGCCGTTATACGACATCCGCTAAAATATGTCTTGGCGACACAAAGCATGTTTATACTATCATCCCGGTTCGAAAGTGTCAAACGGGAACGGGGCCGGTCGATTCGCGGACGATGAGTTCCTGCGGGTAAGTCCTGACGAGGGGTTCGATCTCGGGGTGCGCGATTCGTTCGGCGAGCCGGCTCATCATGTCGCGCCCGATCCGCACGCTCTGCTGGCTGACCGATGTCATGCGCGGAACGGTAAAGGTGTCGATCGTGAGGTTGTCGTAGCCGATGACGGAAAGGTCTTTCGGCACCTCGAGCCCAAGGTCGTACGCGGCGCGTATGCCTGCGAGCGCCATCATGTCGGAATAATAGATGATGGCGGTGGGGCGCTCTTTCGCCGATAAAAGTTCTTTCGTCACGCGGAAACAGGCGACCGGGTCGTATTGACCGTCCGCGATGAACGCGGGGTTTGCCTTGAAGCCCGCGGCAATGAGCGAATCATTCCAGGCTTGCTTGCGGAATTTTACTGAATGGCTTTCATAACCGAATCCCTCGACGAGGGCGATCTTGCTGTGCCCGAGTGACAGGAGGTGGGCCATTGCCTCGCTCGTTCCCTGAAAGTCGTCGCACATGAAGTTGTCCCATCGGGGTCCGGTGATGAGGCGCTGAAACAGGATGCACGGAAGCTCGAGGCGTTCAAGCGTTTTAGAAAGGCGGGCGTCGGTTTGCAGCGAGTTGAGAATTACTCCCTGAACGTTGCGGCGGGAAAGGTCCCCTAGGTGTTGATCTTCCCGGTCCGCGAGGCAATCGTTGTCGGGGATGATCGCGTCGGTCGCGCAGACGTCGATGAGCTCCGTGTGGGAAATATACACACCGAAGCCCGCTTCCCATCCGCGCTCCTGAATGCCGTGCAAAACCTGGGTGAAGTAGGGGTCCGAGTTCGCGATGCTCACGACGCCGACGGTTTTCGACTCGCCCGAACGGAGTGACCGGGCGACGACGCTCGGCGAGTATCCGAGCTTTTTGATCGCTTCCTCAACGCGCGCCCTTGTTTCGGGCGCGACGGCACGCGTGCCGTTGATTACATGCGAAACGGTAGTGAACGAAACACCCGCGATTGCCGCGACGTCCTTGATGGTTGCCATACCTACACCGCTTCCCGTTCGAGATCGAGGGCGAGGGAAGAAGCCGTTTTCACCTTGTGATGGAACCAGAAGCCGTTTATCGCGGCACGTACCGCCTCGTCCACGAGCACCGCGACGAAAAGACCGGCGAGGCTCAGCTTGAAGGCGAATATCATGAGATAGGCGACGGCGATCACGAAGAGAGTGCCGAAGGCCTGGCTTGCGAGCATCCATTTGGTGTCGCCCATGCCGCGGATTCCCCCGCCGTAAATAATGTTCATCGCCTTCGGGAAGAGCGTCAACGCGCAAATGAGGAGCATGGGAGACGCAAGCGCGATTACGCGCGCGTCCTGGGTGAATATGCCGAGAAAGCGATCGGGAATCAAAGCGAACAGGACAAGGAATACCCCAGAGACAGCCATGCACTGGATCATCGCTTTTCGGTTGGTAAGCGCGATCTCGCTCGGCTTTCCCTCGCCGGTTTTTCTTCCTGCGAGGGTCATTGAGGCGGAACCGGTCGCCATATAATAAATCGACGGGATAAAGGTGATCGACATTATGATCGTGTAAATACCCGCCGCCATCGGATCGATGCCGTTCAGTATCCTGATGAGCATAATGTTTCCCGCGTTCCACGCGAATTCTTCGAGGCCTGCGGGTATTCCGATACGAATGACCGAAATGTAGGTTGTGAAGCTTGCCTTCCGGATCGAGGAAAGCGAAAGCCTGACCGGGAGTTTCTTCGAAAAAGCCTGCGAGATGGAATACGCGCCACCGATGAGGTCGGCCGTCAGCGTTGCGATCGCGGCTCCGGCGATTCCCATCGCGGGAAATCCGAAATGCCCGAAGATGAGAACCCAGTCGAGACCGGCGTTAATTCCCGCGCGGAGAATCGAGGTGATCATGATGGGCTTCGTGCTGCCGGAACCGTTGTAAACCGCCTGGGCAGCCGACGAAAAGCCCGAAATCAGGACGCTGATCGTACAGATGCGCGCATAGAGGGCGGTATATCCGAGGATAGGATCCGAAAGGCCCATCAGGGTAAAGATAGCCCGGTTGCCGAAAGCCCAGAGCAGAAATATCAGTAAGGAGAAAATACTCGAAAATACAAAGGTCGAGCCGAGTATCCGTTCGGCTTCTTCGCTCTTTTTCTCGCCGAGTTTCTGGCTGACGAGGATGGCCGTTCCCGTTCCGAGCGAAAAAAGAAAGGAGATGGTTGTCCAGATCGTAAATCCCGCGTTTCCGACTGCGGAAAGGTATTGCGCGGAGGCATGGCCCAGAAATGCCTGATCGGTGATTTGCTGTATTTGCCCGACGAGCATTCCGGCGAAAATCGGAAGGCCGATTCTCAGGATTGAGCGATTGATTCCGTCTTTTTTCATCATAAAACACCTCTTCTTTGAATGGCAAACGATTGCGCAATCGTTTGCGTATTATGTACCGCATCCGGAATACTTTTTCAAGGGGTTTTGTCCCTGCCGATAAAAAAAAAGGCTTATCCGTGAACTGCCCCTCTGCCGGGTCTCCTTTCAGAGAGGGCAGTTCAGACAGGCACCGGATAAGCAAAATCCGGGATACATCCCGGTACTGAAAATGCGTTTTTTGATATCAGATCTTGATTTTGACCGGCTTTATCCCCCAAATATCGTTCGCGTATTCCTGAATTGTCCGGTCGGTCGAGAATTTCCCCATATTCGCGGTATTGAGGATCGACATGCGCGCCCACTGGTCCCGGTCCCGGAATGCTTCGCTAACCCGTTTCTGGCAGGCGACGTAGGACTCGTAATCCGCGAGGAGCATGTACTGGTCGCCTGAGTGGATCAGGGCGTCGACGATGGGCTTGAAGCGGTCCGGTTCGTCCTTCGAGAAATAACCCTGCTGTATCTGGCTGATAACCCGCTTGAGCTCGAGGTTCTTGTAGTAGTAATGCTGGGGATCGTAGCCCGCCTTTTTTGCCTCCGTTACCCCGTCGGCATCGAGCCCGAAAATAAAGATGTTGTCGCGGCCGACTTCTTCCATGATCTCGATGTTCGCTCCGTCGAGGGTGCCGATCGTGAGCGCGCCGTTCAGGGCAAACTTCATGTTGCCCGTTCCCGACGCCTCGGTGCCTGCCGTTGAAATTTGCTCGGAAAGATCGGCGGCGGGGATGATCTTTTCGGCGTTGGAGACGGCGTAGTTCCGGAGGAATACGACCTTGAGCCTGTCCCCGATGACGGGGTCGGAGTTGACCGTTTCCGCCACCGAGGTAATGAGCTTGATGATGAGCTTGGCCATCCAGTATCCCGGCGCGGCCTTTCCCGCGAAGATGACCGTGCGGGGCACATAGTCTTCGCCGGGGTGTTCCCGGATGCGGTTGTACAGCGTGATCACGTGGAGACAGTTCAGGAGTTGCCGTTTGTATTCGTGCATGCGCTTTACGTGGATGTCGAAAAGGGAATCGACGTTTATCGCGATGCCGTTTCGTTTCTGGATGTACTTTGCGAGGAACTGTTTTTTTTGCTTTTTGACTTCAAGCCACTTTTTGCGGAACTCCGCATTTTCCGCGTGGGGAATGAGTTTCTTCAGTTCAAAAAGATCGGTTACCCATTTTTCGCCGATCGTATCGGTAATCAGCTGTGAGAGCTCGGGGTTGCAGAGCCTCAGCCAGCGGCGCTGCGTGACTCCGTTCGTCTTGTTGTTGAACCGTTCGGGCCACAGGAGGAAAAATCCCTTGAAGACGCGCGCCTTGAGGATCTCCGTGTGAAGCGCCGCCACGCCGTTTACCGAATGGCTTCCGACGATCGCGAGGTTCGCCATGCGCACTTTTTTTTCGTCACCTTCCTCAATGATTGAAAGCTCCCGGAGTATGTCGTTGTTACCCGGAAGGAAGTCGCGCACGCGGTCGAGGAAGCGACGGTTGATTTCGAAAATGATTTCGAGATGGCGGGGGAGCACGCGGGCGAGGAGGTCGACTGACCAGCGCTCGAGCGCCTCGGGCAGTATCGTGTGATTGGTATAGCCAAAGGTCTTTACGGTGACGTCCCACGCCTTTTCCCAATCGAGACCCTCAACGTCGAGAAGAATTCGCATGAGCTCCGGGATCGCGATGGCCGGATGCGTGTCATTGAGCTGAATCGCGACCTGGTCGGGAAATTCGGAAAAGTCCGTGTGGTATTTTTTGAACCGGCGCATGATGTCCTGTATCGTCGCCGACACGAAGAAATATTCCTGCTTGAGGCGGAGTTCCTTGCCCTCGAACATGTTGTCGTTCGGATAGAGAACCTTCGTGATATTTTCCGAAACGGATTTTTCCGATACGGCTTTGATGTAGTCGCCGTGGTTAAAGTAATTGAGGTCGAATTCCCGGGACGCCTTCGCGGACCAGAGGCGAAGGTTGTTTACCGTGTTGTTGTGAAATCCGGGCACGGGAGTGTCATACCCGATCGCGATGATTTCCTCGGCATTAGCCCAATTTTTCCGCGCATTGCCGTTCTCGTCGATAACGGTTTCTACGGTACCGTAGAAATTGACGACGTAGGTAAACTCGGGGCGGGGAAATTCCCACACGTTTCCGAGCCTGAGCCAGTTGTCCGGTGTTTCGACCTGCCAGCCGTCGCGGATGCTCTGGAAAAAAATCCCATAATCGTAGCGGATGCCGTAGCCCACCGCGGGGAGTTCGAGGGTCGCGAGGGAGTCCATAAAGCAGGCAGCGAGCCGACCGAGACCGCCGTTCCCGAGCCCTGCGTCCCATTCGCGCTCGCGGAGATCCTCGAGGTCGTAGCCGAGCTTGGTCATTGATTTTGAGGCAGCGTCGTAGAGATCGAGGTTGACGAGACTGTTGCCGAGCGAACGGCCGATCAGGAATTCGAGGGAAAGGTAATAAACGCGTTTTGCGTCCTTATTATAGTAGGTTTGCTGGGTCGCGATCCATCGCTCGATGAGCCGGTCGCGCGTCGCCAGGGCAAGACTCATATAGCAGTCGTTGTCCGTGGAGCTGAACTGATCCTTGCCGAGCGAATATTCCATATGATTGACGAATGCTTTTTTCAGCGATTCCGCGTTCATTCCCAATAACTCGTTCGTGGATGGCGTAAGAGGCGACTTCTTTATCTCGTCATCGGACATACATACCCCCGTGTGACAGTTTGTTACCTAGAAGTATAGATGGCGTATTCATATTTCGCAAAATATTTGTGCGCCGACAGGCGGGCAAATTACACTGTATTTGTGGCAAAAGGAGAAAACGGCGATGAAAAGCGAAGAAAGGCCTTGTTTGACCGTGATTACCGGGTGCGACAGCGGTATCGGCGCGGCTCTGTGCGATCTCTATCTTGCGCGGGGGCATACGGTGCTCGCGGGGTATTTCGGCAGCCTTCCCGAACCGGCGTCGTCGAGGCATGTGCCCTTTCCGCTCGATCTCCGCTCGGAGAAATCGATTACAGCCTTCGCGGGCGCCGCACTTGACAACCTGAAGGATGGCCTTGCCCTCTACGCAGTCGTGCAAAACGCCGGAACGGTTGTCGCGTCTCCGGTTGAAAACGTGCCGATCGCGGCGCTCCGCGAGGCGTTCGAGGTTAACTTCTTCGGCGCGTATTTACTGACCCGGCACCTGATTCCTGCGATACTCTCTGACCGGTCGAGGATAGTTCTCGTCGGCTCTCTCGCGGGTCGCATTGCGCTGCCGTATTTTTCGCCGTATGTTTCCTCGAAATTCGCGATGGAAGGCTTTGCCGATTCCCTTCGCCGGGAGATGGCGACATTCGGCGTAAAGACGATTCTTTTTGAACCTGCGGCTGTCGCGACGCCCATCTGGAACTCGAGCTGGGAACGCATCAGGCGCGACTTTCTGCCGCTTATAGGAACGCGGTATCGCGCGGTATTTGAAGAAGTCGGCGCTTCCTTTGTCGCGGGCGGGAACCGGGGTCTTTCTCCTGGAGTCGCCGCGCGCATGATGGCAGATCGCGTCGCGCGAAAGCGGCCGCATGCACGGTATATCGTCACGAAGTCACCGATTTTGAGCGCGATTGAAACCCTTTTGCCGGACCGAATCCTCGACTTTCTTATCGCCATCGCTTTCAAGACTGCGAGGAGGTGAGCCATGAAAGCAGAAGTTGCTATTATGGATGTGGCCGAGTATGACGAAACCCTGATTGCCGCAAAGATAACTCTGGCCCTCGACGCGCTCGCCCTCGGCATTCCCCATAACGCGCGCGTACTCGTAAAGCCGAACCTTCTCGCGCAAAACAGTCCCCGTCAATGCGCGACGACGCATCCGGCTGTCGTGGCCGCAATCTGCTCGTTCCTTCGCGACAACGGCTGTGCGATTATGATCGGCGACTCGTCGGCTTTCTGGCAACCGGGAAACACGCGCCGCGCGTTCGTGACAAGCGGGATGGCAAAGGTTGCATCGCGCTTCGGGGCTTCACTCGTCGCGTTCGAGGAAGAAGGCGGCAGGATGCACTACCGGTGCGAGAACTCCGTCCTCAAGGATATACTCCTTGCGCGGGCTCTCGACGAGACGGACTTTTTGGTCAACGTTCCGAAGCTCAAGACGCATTCGTTCTTCCGGTTGAGCGGTGCGGTAAAAAACCTCTTCGGCCTCGTGCCTGGCGGCGCGAAGTACGAGTATCACTTTATCGGAGGCTACACGCGCGCCGACTTCGGCGAAAAGCTTGCGGACATCGCGGCGATGGTTCCGCGCTCGCTAACGGTGATGGACGCGATAACGGGTCTTGAGGGATTTGGCCCTGCCGCGACCGGAAAGCCGCGGGAAACGGGACTGCTGCTCGTTTCGGAAAATCCCTTCGCCGTCGACTGCGCGGCCTCTCGCATAATCGGCCTTGACCCGTTCGAGGTAGAAAGTATCGTCTCGGGGATAGCCCGCGGCCTCATACCTGCGGACGCCGTGCCTTTATTCCTCGGCGACCGGCTGTCGATTCCGCTGATTCCGTATCGACTCCCCGAGAAGCACGGGGAAGAGCCGAAAGAGCGTGATGCCCTGTACCGTATAATAGCGGTGAAGCCCGTCATCATGGAGCGCAGGTGCAACCGCTGCGGTGTCTGTGAGGACGCCTGTCCCCTGGGCGCGATCTCCTTGCATGACGGCGGCAGTGCGAACGGCAGTATCGTGATTGACCGTAATCGCTGTCTCAACTGTTATCTTTGTAATTACTGCTGCCCGCGCAAGGCAATTGCGCTTCGCGGTACCTGGTACGCCCCTGCGCTCTATGCGCTTCGCAGAATCATGAGGATATAAGCGATCGCGTCCAGCGTCAGGTCTCCACGGGACTCCTTCATATCACGATAAAGACCGCCCAAACGGGGCGGCCTTGTGTGGATATGTTTTATCTATGAAAAGAGTCTCAAGGTCAGAACGTAACCTTCATCCAGTCGGCATCTCCCGCCGTATACGTATGGTCTTGCGCCGTATTTGCGATGAGCGCCGTTGCCGTCGCCGGGGTATCATCCTCTTCGTGACTGTCAGGGCTTGCAGGCATGGCGGAAAGGGCTGCGGCAAGCGTCGCCGGAGTAATCGCATAATCCGCTTGCGCGATTATGCTGTACGCGTCGTCATTGTCGTTGAGGTCCTCAACCTTGATATAATATGTCTCTCCCGTCTTGAACGGATACTTGATCGTGGAATAGAGGTTGTAATCGCCGAACTCACTGCACCAGTCATCGTTCGCGGCGAGCCACCTGGTAGTGTCGCTTGAGGAATAGATGTATATCCTGGTGTCGGTGTAGTGCTCGGGGGTTGATGGCGAGGACCCGTTCGGGAAGGTTCTGATATACATGAACGTATTCCCCGTGCCCGGGATGACCGGAGGCATATAGTCCTGACCGGGGAGAAGATTGCTGGTTGCGGCCGTTTGAGTATAGCCGGTATCGGTCTTGTAGCTCATCTGATAGTGCGTCCAGGGATCGGATGCCGTATAGGTCGCCGTCGCGCCATTCTTGTAGTTTATAACGATCTCCGAAAGCCACCAGAGCCCGCCGGTGCCGGTAACGAAATACTGTCCTTCCCATTCGTTATCGGTGGGATTCCAGGAATAGGTAAACGATCCCCAGCTATTTCCGTTCTGGTCCTTTGCGCGTCCGGTGATGCTTGAAACAACGGATTCCGAGGAGGAATCGATCACAGCGCCGAGGATGGAAAAGGGCTGGATGGAAGAATAGGCCCTGTTTCCGTTTCCCTGGAAGGCCCAACTGGCATATTGAGTATATGGATATTTTCCGTGACCACTGAGCGATGTCGATGGTGTCGTCGTAAACGAGGCTGCATAGTCTACTGATGATGAAACCGAATTGTCGCCGTTTTGGTCGCGCTTGTACTCGAGGGTTGAACCCGAGTCCGCGAGGGATATTCGTGCGGTGTTGCTTTTTTTTGACCAAACGTATGAGCGGTTGTTGGCAAAGTCGGTCGTAAATGATTCATACCAGGCGAGACCTGAAGAGCCTGTAATGTAGATGCCCGTTAGCGTCGCGTCGTATTCGGTGCCCGAGACCTTGGCGAGAGTCCCCTTGAGGGCCATGAATGTCTCCCATGAGTCGCCATCCCAATAGTAACATGTTTCCGTAAAGGAGCTTGCGTTATAGGAAAAAGAGACGCCCGTAATCGCCATGCCGTAAACGTCGTTCGCGAAACGGTACCAAGCGTTCGAGGCAAGCGGAGCAGGGAGCCTGTCGCTTGCGAGAGGGCTACGCATGGTCGACGAGGAATCTTTGTCCGTTTCTTTGATGTCGAGCGTCGCGTTGTCCGAACTGCCCGTATCGCAGGACTGCATCATGAAAGCTGCGAGAACCAGCGCCAAAAATACAAATACTTTTAGTTTCATTCCAAGCTCCTTTTTTTTTACACATGATTACATGTCAGCATAAAAGTGTGCTATTTCCGCCTGTGAGACAAGTCCGCACGTGTCTCTCGCCCGCTTATTTGACCGGTGCGCTTTCGATCCCGTCCCATTCGTCGCCGAGGCCGGAAGCGATCAGGCGGTGTATTTGCGTCATGAAGGTGAAGAGCGCCGGATCGTCGGGATTCTCGGTTGCAAGTTTTCTGAACTCTTCCATCGCGCGCTCGTATTCGCTGTTCCGGTACAGGTGGAGCGCGTCCTCGAAGCGGGTCTTCGTCGAGTGAAAGCGGTTGAAGTCTTCGTCAGGAAGGCCGTCGTAAATATGCACGATCTCGACCGGTTTTTTTCGTCCCTGAACCCGGATGAGGCCAAGGTAACGCCAGTGATACTCGTCGGGGTTTTCGAGGGTGTCGAGGAATTCGAACGGGACGATGATGCCCTTTCCGTAGAGCTTGCAAAGACCCTCGAGACGGCTGCACAGGTTAACCGAGTCCGCAATGACCGTGGTGTCCATGCGGTGCTCTTCGCCGACCGTGCCGAGGATGAGCGTTCCATAGTTGAGACCGATGCCGACTTCGATAGGTGGGTACGGTTCGTTGGCGCGGGATTCGTTGAACGCCGAGACCACGCGCTGAATGCCGATGGCGGTTTTGAGCGCGGCGTCCGGTGAGCGGGGAAACAAAGCGATGATGCCGTCTCCGAGGTACTTGTCCACGAAGCCTCCGTTTTCGCGGATTACCTCGCCGACGCGGCTGAAGTAGTCGTTCAGGAATTCGAAAGTTTTCGCGGCGCCGAGTTGCTCGGCGAGCGCGGTGAATCGTCTGATATCCGAGAACATGATCGACATGTTTTTCTCGATCTGGTCACCAAGCCTGATCTCGCCTACTTCCGCCCGCTTGAGCAGCATGAAGAATTCCTGGGGAATGAAACGCCTGAGCGACTCGTTCGTGGAAAGGAGGGTCTTGCCGAGGTGCTCTGACTCGTCGAATGCCTTGGAAAAGCGCATCGCGATGAGGAGCGACTGGGTAAAGAGAAAGAGGACGAGGCCGATCGAAAGCGAATTGAACGTGTTGATGAGTCCCATATTGAAAAGAATCTCGTTCACCCCGAAGCACACGAATATACCGATGCCGATCATGGTCGTCATCGCGCCTTCGCGACGCCGGAAGAGCGCGCGGATGATGACGAAAAGAAGATAGAGCGCGAATCCTCCCGTGATGATTTCGTAAAACGAAACCGTCGTGTTGAAAACGGCGGGCGGGAAAAAGAGAAAGAGCGCGAAAATGCAACCGAGCGCCTGGTAGACGTGCATCGAGATTCGCGAGATATCGCGGCTGAAGATGGTCATGATGTACGCGCTGAATATCGGGATTCCGACGTAGAATGTGAGGTGGTCCAGCCGGTTGAAAAATACCCAGGGAACTTGCGGAAGATAGTTGAAGATAAAGCGCTCGCCGTAGATGAGACTCCTGAGCGCGATGATGATGCAGAAAATGCCGAACCAGAGCGTGGAGTGGTCTTTTTTGCGAAGCCAGAAAAGGCACAGGTGATAGAGACCGATTGTCAAAAGGGAGCCGAATATGATCAGGTCCATCGCGAGGCTTTTGATATACAGGTTTTGGATCGCGCGCTCGTTGCCGATGAAAATGCTTTTGTTAAAGCCGCCGCGCCGCTCGGAGAAATTGGCGATCTGGATGACCAGAACGTTGTTTCCCGGCTTTGCGCCCAGGTGCACGACGCCGGTGCGGTATTGCGGTTTTGTAGTAGTGGCATCAGTTCCGATGGTTCCCGCGGAGAATATTTTTTCTCCGTTCAGGTAGATGGCCGAGGCAGAGAAAAACTCGGGGATTTTAATGGAGATGTCGCCTGAGTTTTCGGGGAAGGTGAGCGTGAGCCGGTAGGTCGCGCATCCGTAGGGCGACAGGCGTTTGCCGCCTTGTTTTACGTTCTGCCAAAGTCCCTCGTCCGGGATAGCCACGAAAGATTCGGTTGCGGGGCCGTTTGCCTGATTCGGTGAAACGAGTTCTCCGGGGAAAAATTCCCAGTCTCCATCGAGAGGGATCGGGAGCTGATCGGCGAAGGACCAGGAGGTAAGATCCACCCGGCCCAGGAGGGCTTTCGGATTAAAAAAAACGGGATTGACGCATGATTCAAGGATTGCGAACACGGCAAGCGTAATGACCGTTATGGGAATGAGTACGATGAAGAAATTTGACTTTCCTGTTTTCATGAACACCTTCTGCTTGACAGAATCAGACTCTTTAATTGTACCATGATGTTGCATCTCTTGCCACAGGGAGAAAAAAGATGACAAACGCGTTTCCCGACTCCGTATCGTTTACCTCGGATTGGCTTCAATGCAATAATTACTGGATGTTCGCCCTGGCACGGGAGGGCCCTGACGCAGGCAGGCTTTTTTTCCGGCCCAATACCGCGGTTTCGGGGGTAAGCGGCTCTTGGAAGCGCTTCGGCAAGACCGGCCGTCCCGTGGACTCGTTCCGGCATGACCCTGACCGGCCCATATCCCGGCTCGACATGGATAACGACGTCCTCCTCGCGATCGTCGAGGGCGGGCTCGTTTACCGGGTGCTCGACACGTTCGAAAGCGATCCCGACAAGTTCTTTTGGAGGAAAAGCTGGGGCTGGCCCTTCGACGAGGGGCCGCAAATGCACGTCAGGCGGGGCTATCACGATCTTTGCTTCAGTTCCTGCAAGGAATGGTCCACGATGTGGACGACCGACCTTGACGGAAACCGGCATAGCCGCTTTATCGATCACATGTACTGTCTTTCCGCGCGCGATACCCTCATTCACCATAACGATCCGTGGACACCGGGCGACTGGGCCTATGCCTTTCCCTCGCCCGAGCATGGCCGGCTTCTTCCTGCAAGGGGCGACATTGCAGGGCTCACCTCCGGGATCAACGCCTCGGGGAGCGTGCTCGCCTTTATCGCGCCGAATGGTGTGTGGACCATCGAATACGATTTTGACATCGCTGGCGGAAACCCCCTCGCCGAATATGTGCCGCACAGCCTTCCGCCCTATGAAGGAATCGCGCCGATCGTTCGCCTCGAAAAAGGCTCGCGTCCCGTGCGCATACCCGGCTCTTCCTGGAAAAGCCACGGGCCCCTGCCCGGACCCTGCACCGCCCACATCCAGGTGTCGCCCGAATGGGACCGTTTCGGCAAGGTCGTTCCCGGACCCGAGTCCCGGATCATCAGGATACTCGGCCTTTCAGGCGAGCAAGGAATCTCGGGAAGTGGCGGTGATCCGGGGTACTGGGAAAAGAAACTGACCGATCTTGCATGGCGCTTCATCCCGTGCGCGGCTTGCGCGCGCGCGGACATCGAGCGGAACCTCATCAACGCGCGCGAGGTGGAATACGGGCCGCCTCTCGTTTCCAGTTGGGAGTCCCGGACTACGGGAGACTCGAAATTCGAGCTTTCCGGTTTCGGCCTGCACGCCAATTTTTTCGAGCCGGCTACGCTGACTCTTGCCTTGGGCTCGGCTTGCATCGGAGTCGATTTTTTTACCCACATCCAGATGCGCACGAGCCGCGCTGGTCGCGCGCTTGCCCGCCTTCGGGGCAGACGAAATCCGAACTGGCTCGGCGCCTTTATTGTCTTTCCGGAAGGTGATCCACCCCTCGCGAAGGAACTCAAACGCCTCCTTCGCGCGAAAGAAGGCGACCGCTTTGCCCACATTCTCGTGAGGGTACGGGACCGCCGCGTCGAGCTGATCAAGCCGCTCATCCCGCTCAATGCCGACATAGCGAACGCGATTAACCGCCTTCTCGGGAAGCGGCTTTCGGTGTTGCGCCCAAGGTAGAAAAAATTGGCCTTTGGTTCGCCTCTGGCGTATATTTAAAAAGCAACGAACGCGCCATCCGGGCGAAAAGGAGACATAATGGAGAAAGCTACCAAGGTAATTGTAATAGGAATCAATCACGCGGGGACATCCGCGATCAGAACCATGCTCGCGCAAAATCCCGCTCTCTCGATAACCGCATACGACCGCAATACGAATATCAGTTTCCTTGGCTGTGGCATCGCCCTCGCCGTGGGTGGAACGGTTAACCGCCTCGATGACCTTTTTTATTGCGATCCCGCCACGCTCGGGAAAATGGGGGCGAAAGTTTTTATGGAACATGACGTTGTCTCCGTTGATCCCGCAGGGAAGACCGTGCGCGTACGCGACCTCAAATCCGGTCGCGAGTTCGAGGATACTTACGACAAGCTCGTGTACGCGGCGGGAAGCTGGCCGCTCCCCATACCCGGCCTCAGCGAGCGGTCAGCGTCCCTCAAAAACGTAATGTTCTGCAAACTCTACCAGCATGCCGAGGAACTCATCGAGCGCGCGAAGGACTCATCGATCAAGAACGTTGCCGTCATCGGCGCGGGCTACATCGGCATCGAGCTCGCAGAGGCATACCGGAAACGCGGAAAGAGCGTCGCCCTCATCGACTTCGAGGGCAGGGTGGTGCCGCGCTACTTCGACCCCGAGTTTACCGACACCCTCGAGTCCGACATGCGAAAGAGTGGTATCGTCTTGGCCCTCGGCGAAAAGGTTGTCGACTTCGCGGGGAAGGAAGGAAAGGTCACCGAGGTCATTACCGACAAGGGGCGGTATGCGGCCGACCTCGTCATCGTCTCCGTCGGCTTCAAGCCGAATACCGGCCTGCTCGCGGACGCGGAGAAGACGCCGAACGGAGCCCTCGTCGTCGACGGTCATATGCGTACCTCCGTACCGGACGTCTACGCGATCGGCGATTCGGTCGCGCTTTATCACGCCGCGCTTAAAAGGCACCAGCAGGTAGCCCTCGCGACGAACGCGGTAAAGTCGGGCATCGCCTGCGCGAGCGACATCAACGGAATCGCGGGCGTGGAAGTCGCGAACGTCGTCGGGACAAACGCGATCTGCGTGTTCGGCAACAACCTCGCTTCGACGGGCCTTTCGGAAGCAGCCGCCCGTGCCGCGGGCCTCGACGTTGCGTCGAGCTTCGTCGAAGACGCTGACCGTCCCGAGTTCATGAGCGATTATGGCACGGTGAAGATAAAACTCGTGTACGAAAAGGCAGGACTCCGCCTCGTCGGCGCTCAGGTGGGAAGTTACGGAGCGGTAAACCACACCGAGTCGATCTACTTCCTCGCGCTCGCGATCCAGAAAGGAATGACGCTGCCCGAAATTGCCTTTACGGACGTCTATTTCCTCCCGCACTACAACAAGCCCTTCAACTTTATCCTGACGGCTATCCTCAAGGCGCTCGGCCTCGACTACTCGAAGCTCGGCGCGGAGTAGTCGAACGGAGCAGGTGAGCGGAGCAGGGCGAAGCCGCAGAATCTAGCGCTACCCGTGCGCAAAAAACGCACGTTCGGTCAAAACGCTTGCAGGTGTCCCGGGCTATCCTCGAGGACGAAGGGGAATACGGACAATGCATGACTGGAACTTGAACGTGCAGCGAATGATCGATTACGTCGAGCGAAACCTCCGGGGGGACATAACCCTCGCGGGCGTCGCGAGGCGGCTCGGATATTCGCCGTGGTGGTGCACGAGGCAATTCAGCCGCGTATGCGGGAAAAGCCTCAGATCATACGTCAGGATGCGCAGGCTCAGCGAGGCGGCGATCGCGCTTCGGGACAGCCGACGCGGAATTCTCGACGTCGCTTTCGAGTTCGGGTTTTCGTCGCAGGAGGCATTCACGCGGGCGTTCGTCGACGCGTGGGGAACGAGTCCCGGCGCCTGGAGAAAATCCGGAAAGCCGATACCGCTCACGACTCAGGCGCATCCGTGGTCCCCCTTCGAGCACGAAGGAGGCACGATTATGGTAACAGCAATCCCGGGAGAAATTTCCCGGACGCTGCAGACGGCGCCCGCGCGGCGATTTCTTGGCATCTGGGTCGCGAACGCGACGGACTATCTCGATTTTTGGGGAATCCTCGCCGCACGCGGCGTTGATTGTGGCGTCGTTGAGGGCACGCTTGCAAGCCTGACGGCGATCATGCAGGTAGGTGGCTGGCAGCGCCGCGACGGCGTCCCGGGCTACCTGTACGGCGTCGAGGTTGACTCCGACTATGCGGGATCTGTGCCCGAGGGCATGGAGCTTCTCGATGTGCCCGAGACAACCTATGCGGTGTTTCATCACCCGCCATACGATTTCGACACCGAGGATGCGGCTGTCTGGGCTGCGCTCAAGGAAGCCGTCGAGTCGTTCGCCCCGGGCGCTGGCTACGAGATAGACCGCACAGGAATTACGTTTCAACGGCATGACGCTGCGAACATGGGACAGTCCTGGTGCGTCCCGCTCGTAAAGGCGCCGTAAGTCGTCACCGATTCGCAACGTGATTTCGGCGATGGCTCATTCGCGCTTAAGCCTTTTTCTGCTGGCGGTATTCCTTCGGGCTCAAGCCCTCTCGCTTCTTGAAAAGATAGCTGAGGTAATTGGGTTCGTTGTACCCGACGTTAAAGGCGATGCTGACGATCTTCTCGTCGGTGGACACGAGGAGTTCCTTGACCTTTTCGATCCTGACCGCGGTCAGGTAATCTATGAACGTCACGGACATCTCCTGCGCGAAGATCGTGCTGAAATGCGTCGGACTCAAGGAGACGTGCGCGGCGACGGTGTTGAGCGAAATATCGGGGTTGTTGTAATTCTCCTTGATGTAGTCGCATGCCTTGCGTACGAGCTTGCGGTGATGGCAGCTGTTGCCCGAGTCCCGGAGTTCGATGAACTTGAGGCATATCCGGGTTGCGAGCTCGGTAAACTCCTCGGCCGATATGGACGAGTCGAATACTTGCTTGCGACCCGCGAAATGCCGGGAAAGCTCGGCGCTCGGCATCGTCGGATTGAAGTTGCGCATGATGCGCATCGCGGCTGCCGTAAGGTCCATGAGAATGTAATAACGATAGAGGACTCCCTGCATCTCGTCGGTATCGATGTTCTTGGCAAGATCCCTGACGATGGCGGGAACGTCATCGGGCGTGGCAAACTTGAGCTTGCTTTCCACGTCGGCCTCAAAGAGGTCATCGAGCGTGGGGACGACGGATGAGTCAACGCGGCCAAGGTCGCCCGAGCAGAAGATGCGTCCGCTGTGCGCTTGGGCGAATGTTTTCAGCAAGACTCCAGCTTCGCGGTATGCGTCCCGGATGCCCGAGATGCGGTTGGTCACGCCCGAAATGCCGACGGTCAGTACGGTGCGGCCATCGTCCTCGATCTCGTGCTTCAGCGTCTGGGCAACATGATACGCCTTCCCCGTGGTGTCGATATCGGTAGAGCCCTTGACGATCAGCACGACGTGATCCGAGCCGCTCATGAAATAGAGGACATCCGGGTCGTCCACGAGCGAGTATTTGACCTTCGAGGAAATCGCCTGACGGTTGGGGTATCCTCCCTTCGTCTCGCACTGCGCGATTACCACCGCGTAGTTCATGCTCAAAAGCCCTATCTTCAGTTCGCCCGCGCGGCGAAGCGCCTCGTCGGCGTCGATCTCGCCGTTGCAGAGCTCTTCCAGAAAGGAGCCGACGAGCGTATTCTTTACCATTTCATCGTTCGACAGGTCTTTCAGGAACGACACGCTCTGTTTTTTATGCTCGGCGATTTTCTCGCTCGCGACGCGCAGCGCGGCAAAGAGATCCTTGCTCGCCATCGGTTTTAAAATGTACTGATCGACGCCGATGCCGATAGCCTCGCGCGCGAGGGAAAAATCGTCATAGCCTGAGACGATGATGATGCGGAGCCATGGAATGATCGCCTTCGCGTGACGGGCGAGGGTAAGCCCGTCCATGAAGGGCATCTTGATGTCGGTGATGAGGATATCGGGCTTGAGGTCCTGTATGATCGTGAGAGCGAGCTCTCCGTCACCGGCCTCGCCGATGCAGGTAAAGGGTTCGTCCCCGTTTTCGATTGTATTGCGCATGTTCTGGCGAATCAGGGGCTCGTCCTCGACGAGAAAAACCGTATACATGAATTTCAAACTCCTTCGGTCGGCGCCGCTTGCGGCAGGATGGGCGTCTTCAGTATGGGCAGGCGCAGGGTGATCGTGCAGCCCTTGTCGTATTCGCTTTCAACCGTCAGGCCATCGTCGGTCTCGTAATAGAGCTCTATGCGCTTGTACACGTTATAGAGCCCGAATCCGGTGCCGGGGCTTGAAACGTCATAGTGCGAAAGGCTCCCTTTGAGTTTCGCAAGTCCCTCGGCTGTCATCCCTATGCCATTGTCTGTGACCGTAAAGATCATGTGATCGCCGGACCGGTAACCCTTGAGCGCGATGTGGCCGCGTCTGCGGGCATTTTTTATCCCGTGGTATATCGCGTTTTCGACGAGGGGCTGGAGGAGGAGCTTGAGCATGGATTCTTCCAGTATTTCCGGGGAGAAATCCATGTTGTACTCGAGGATAGCACCGTATCGCATCTTCTGTATGGCAAGGTAATTTTCCACGTGGGCTTTTTCTTCCGCCACCGTGACCCAGTCCCTGCCCTTGTTCAGCGACAGGCGGAAAAAACTCGAAAGGGCGAGCGTCGTGGTCACGACGTTTTCGGTCTGCCCGTCCTCCGCGAGGGAGAGTATGGTTCCGAGCGTATTGTACATGAAGTGCGGGGCGATCTGCGCCTGCAGGGCTTTCATCTCGGCTTTCTGGAGGTTCCGCTGTTTCTGGACGTTTTGCTCGATGAGCTCGATCAGCTTTTCGGCCATGATGTTGAGGCTGTCCGTGAGCTCGTCGAGTTCGCTGATCTCCGGCTTCTCGACGCGAATGGAAAGGTCTCCTTGCGCGATCCGGGAGGCCATGGTCTTGAGCCGCCAGATCGGCTCGTTGATGCTCCGGTTGAGCTGCCGGTAATTGCGCAGGAGAAAGAGGAGTATGGACAGGAAAATGAGTATCTGCGTGAAGGTCATAAAATCCAGCGATCGCCTTATTCTCGTGTTCTGGATATGCGCCAGTTCCATCTCCGCGGCGACGAATTTCTGGATGACGTCATAGAGGAGGTCGCTCACGGCGGTGATCTCTGCGAGTATTTTCTCGTTCTCGCGGACGGGTCTGTCGTGGGCGATGTTGTCGCCGATCTTGTCCACGTAGCCTTCCATGGTCTCGAGCGTGTTTCGCGCGACCTGCACGAGATACTCGTTGTCCGCGCTGTTTGCATTTTCCTTGAGCTGGTCAAGATTGGTCCTGATCCTGGCGATCAGCTCGTACTGGGTATTCTCCCTGAACGCGGTCTTGCCCGTCACGACATTCCACATGGTGGTATATATCTCGCCCTTGAGCCTGCTCGAGAGGCTGTTGGCGCTGTACACGTTCTCGATGATTCCCTCGTATTGGTTGAGCGCGATGTTGTAGTACAGCGTGTTGATAAAGAAGGGGACGATGGACGCGAGGATGATGACGATGTTCGTGAACTTGAGCGTTTTGCGGATGCTGTTCGTGCGCATTATCGTGGGTCCTTGATATCAGTATCCCCGGTTTTCAATTGTGTCCACGGCGCCGAATTCGTCGAACCGCATCTCTTCAATGTACGTGCGTTTTGGCACCGGCTTTTTGGAGACGACGTTCCGCGCCAGTTCCATCACCTGGGGGCCGCTGTTCGGGTTGCACTCTATGACGCAGTTGATGAGCCCGACCTTGAGGTAATTGATGCTCCGTTGGGTCGCGTCCACCGAAATGATCGCGATGTCCTTGCCGGGCTTGATCCCCGCCTCGCGCATCACCTCAATGGCTCCGAATGTCATGTCGTCATTGTGTGAATACAGTACGTTGATTTCTTTGGGGTTGTAGCGGCCAAGAATCTTTTGCATGAGCTCCCGGCCCTTGCTCGCCATGAAGTCGCCATCCTCGCTGAAGATCACGCGGAATTTCGGGTAGGGGGCAAGAACCTCCCTGAAGCCCTCGAACCGCCCAATGGCGGGAGTCGATTTTGCCGTTCCGGCGATTTCCACGATATTGATGGGACCCGGTGCGTTCTTGTATTTTTTCAGGAGGAATTCACCCGCGCGGCGGCCCTCAAGCTTGAAGTCGGAGGAGAGCGCGCACGTATAGAGGCTTTCATCCGCCGTTTCTATCATCCGGTCAACGAGAATTACCGGAATGCCGGCCGCCTTTGCCTCGCCGAGCACCGTATCCCAGCCGGTTTCCACGAGCGGCGAGAACGCGATCACGTCTACCTTATATGCGATGAATGAGCGAAGCGCCTTGATCTGGTTTGCCTGATCCTGCATGGCGTCTTCGAACATGATCTTGATTCCCGCCTTCTTTGCAGCGGTGGTAATGGAAAGACTGTTCCGGGTTCTCCAGGTGCTTTCATCCCCGAGCTGGGAATACCCGAGTACAATCGGTTTGTCCGTGCCATCAGTCCGTGCACTGCGGTTGCAGGCGGAAATGGTCAGGATACAGAGAATAATGAGAACTATGCGGATGTGGCGAACCATGCAATAACCTTCCCGAATCCTCATTGTACCATACCTGTCGGAGATCGCAACCAAAAACTCGCTTGTGTGTTGTTTCCAATAAAATCGTAGTATTTCCGTAAAATAGTCCAGTTATCCGTGAAGGGGAGCCAATAAGGCAGAAAAAAACGTACCAAGTGCGAAAGGATGTAGGTAGCGCCCACGGGAAAGTGGCCTCTTAATGATTACAGGGGCATAAGCCCTGGAACGTAATGAAAGTGGAGGAAGAAAGATGAAAAAGATTACAAAGATCGCCATCCTGGCCGTGATGGCCGTGGCCATGCTGGCTCCTGCGACAGTTTTTGCCGCCGGAAAGGGCGCAATCAAGGTCGGTATCGTTAACCTGCCGCCGGAAGAATCCGGATATCGCCAGGCCAACGTTGAAGACATGAACAATGTTTTCTCGAAAGCGAACGGCTTCGATGCGAAGCAGACCAACACCGGCGACAACAGCGAGCAGATCGCTGCCGCTCAGGGTTACATTCGTGACGGCGTTGACTATCTCCTTATCTCGGCCGCGAACGCGTCCGGTTGGGACAACGTCCTGAAGTCCGCCAACAAAGCTGGCGTCAAGGTTTTCCTTTTTGACCGCCTTATCGACACCGCTGCCGGTAACTATCAGGCTGCTCTCGTCTCCGACATGAAGACCGAGGGAAACACCGCCATGAACTGGGTACTCGCCCAGAAGCTCCCCAAGTACAATGTGATCCTCATCCGCGGACAGCTTGGTTCTGCCGCTGAGCTCGGACGCAGCGCTGCCGCGCTTGCCGCTCGCGACGCCGGAAAGATCACCATCGTTGCCGACGGAACCGGTGGAGACAGCTGGAGCCTTGAAGAAGCACGCAAAGTGGTGGAAGCCGCGATTGCTGCCAAGAAAGATTTCAACGTAATCTATGCCGAGAATGACGGTATGGCTCAGGGTGCTGTTCAGGCTCTCGACGCTGCCGGAATCACCCATGGCAAGAACGGCAAGGTCAAGGTCCTCGGATTTGACTTCAACCGCTTCGCGCTCCGCAACGTTCAGGCCGGCTACTGGGATTGCGATGTCCAGTGCAGCCCGCGCCAGGCTGGCCAGATTGCCGCATGGATCAAGGATGCCGCTGCCGGAAAGGCTCTCCCCACCGGAATCGTCTTCCAGAAAGAAATCTATGCTGACACTGCGTCGATCACCGACGACATCATCAAGAACTTCGGCCTCAACGCCGATCCCGGAAAGGGAGTGGTGACCAAGTAATTATTCCGCAAGGATATAATTCACTATCATCAGGTAAGTCTTAAGCGGTGCGGCGTTCGCCTCGAAAGCGGCACGCCGGCACCGGGCGGTGCTGTATACAGCACCGCTTCTAATTTGTACAGGTACCCGAAGGAGGTCTCTAATTGCAGTCGGAAAAGGTGCTTGAAATGCAGGGAATCTGCAAGACCTTTCCAGGGGTCAGGGCTCTGGCTAACGTTAACTTCACCCTTCGAAAGGGTGAAATCCATGCCCTTATGGGCGAGAACGGGGCAGGCAAATCAACTCTGGTTAAGGTCATGACGGGTGTCTATGAAAAAGACGCAGGTCATATTGCAGTTGAAGGAAGGGCTGTTCACTTCAAGTCGCCGCAAGAGGCGCAAAACAGCGGAATAGGAACAGTCTATCAGGAAATCACTCTGTGCCCCAATTTGACCGTCGCGGAAAATATGTATATCGGTCGGGGCAAGTATACGTTTGTTCAATGGAAGCGCATGAACGCGAAAGCCGCGAAACTGCTCGACTCGCTCGGTATTCCGGCGCGTCCTACCCAGCAACTTTCAAGCTGTTCGCTCGCGGTTCAGCAGATGATAGCGATTGCCCGTGCGATCGATATGGACTGTAAAATTCTCGTCCTTGACGAGCCGACGTCCTCTCTTGACGAGGATGAGGTGCGGAAATTATTCGAGCTTATGCGGGAACTCAAGTCGAGAGGCGTAGGTATTGTTTTTATTACCCACTTTCTCGATCAGGTATATGAAATCAGCGACAGGATTACCGTGCTTCGGAACGGTGAACTGATCGGAGAATATGAAGCTTCTTTGCTTCCCCAATTCGAACTGGTCTCCAAGATGATGGGAAAGGCGCTGGAAGACGCGGAAACGATAAAGAAAAGGGATGTCTCGTCGTACTCTGGCGAAGAGCCCGTGTTCGAGGCCGCGGGGCTTACGAGCAACGCAGGCGTAAAACCATTTGACTATACGATTCGCAAGGGTGAGGTAAACGGCTTTATCGGTCTTCTGGGCAGCGGGCGGAGCGAAAGCGTCCGGGCGATTTACGCCGCTGACAAAGTTACCGGCGGCGCCGTAAAAATGAACGGGAAAAAAGCGCGAATCGAAGAGCCGATAGACGCGATGAAACAGGGAATCGGGTATTTGCCCGAGGACCGCAAGGGTGACGGGATCATCGCCGACCTTTCGGTGCGCGATAACATAATCCTTGCCATGCAGGTCATGAAAGGATTTTTCAAGCCCATTTCAAAGAAACAGGCTGAAGCCTTCGCCGACGAATACATCAAGCGCCTCAATATCAAGACCGCGTCCATCAATACGCCGATCAGGTCGCTTTCCGGCGGCAATCAGCAAAAGGTAATTCTCGGCCGGTGGCTCCTGACAAACCCAAAGTATCTGATCCTCGATGAACCCACGCGGGGAATCGATGTCGGAACCAAGGTTGAAATTCAGAAGCTCGTGCTCGGGCTTGCCGCAGAGGGAGTCAGCGTGACCTTCATATCTTCGGAGATCGAAGAAATGCTTCGAACCTGTTCACGGCTGATCGTCATGAAGGACCGTCAAATCGTGGGCGAGCTTACCGGGGAAAATTTGACGCAAAAAGACGTCATGCACGTGATAGCGGGGGGTAACGTATGATACTGGGCAAACTGAAAGAACAACTGTCGCATCTCCTGCTTCCCCTGTCCGTTCTTGCGATCCTCATCATAATCAACCTGATTAAGGGCGCAGACTACTTCAGCGTTACGATGATCAACGGTGCGCTTTACGGGAATATTCCGAATATGCTGTTCGGCGCCTCGGAGCTGGTAATCCTTGCGATAGGCATGACCCTTGTCACCGCGTCGTCCCGCGGACAGGACATCAGCGTCGGCGTTGCGGCGGCCATTACGTCCGCCGTATTCGTTCAGATACTGCTTCATGCGGGCACTATCACGTGGATGACCATTTTTATCGGCTTCCTCGCGAGCTGCGGAGTCGGCGTGCTCATCGGTGCGTTCAACGGATCCCTCGTAGCGATATTCAAGGTACAGCCGATGGTGGCGACCTTGATCCTGTTTACGGCGGGCCGGTCCATCTCCTTCATGATCGACGGAAAACTTTCTCCCGTCCTCGCGAACGACCTGACGAGCCAGCTCGGCGGCGTCATGCCGGGACTCCCGATACAAACGCCGATAATCCTGACCGCCATCTTTATCGTGATCGTCGCGATATTCCTCAAGACCACCAACCTCCGGCTCTATGCGGAGACGGTGGGAATCAACGAGAAAGCGGCGCGGCTCAACGGCATCAACCCGGTGCAGATCAAGTTCCTGACCTACATGCTCCTCGGAGTGTGTTGCGCGGTCGCGGGTTTCATCGCGGTTACCAAGGCGGGCAGGCACGACAGCGTCAACATTCTCAAGTTCATCGAGATGGACGCGATTCTCGCCGTCGCTATTGGCGGAAACGCGCTCTCGGGCGGCAAATTCAGCATTACCGGTTCGATTATCGGCGCGTACACCATCGAGATGCTCAGTCGCACTCTCCTCCGGCTGGAGGTTGGCACAGAGACGATCAAGGCTTTCAAGGCAGTGTTCATTATCATACTCATGGTAATCTCGTCTCCCGTGGTGAGGGAGTATTTTGCGAGAGCGAAAATACGGGCTAGCGCCGCTTCCGTTGGCGACATCGTGAAAAAGGAGGCGTAAGGTGCCATCGATAAAAACACCCAAATCAAAAGAAGCGCTGTCGAATTCAAATCTTCTGTTCATCATCGCGGCGGTTATATTCGTTCTGATGTACGGGTTTGCCATCCTGCGCTACCCGGGAAGTTTTCTGCAGTGTCAGACTTTCTTTGATCTCTTCAGCCTGAACGCGCCGCTCATCATCCTGACGCTCGGCATCAGCATCGTCATGATCGGCGGCGGTATCGACATTTCAGTCGGCGCGGTGACCGGCCTCGTGACCATGTGCTGCGCGGTATTGCTCGAATCGAAGGGCGGAAGCATCGGCGGGGCGCTGCTCCTCGCGCTCGCGATCGGCGTTGCGTTCGGTCTCCTGCAGGGATTTCTGATTTCGTATCTCGAGATTCAGCCGTTCATCATCACGCTCGCCGGAATGTTCCTCGCAAACGGACTTTTGACGACGATCCACAAGGATCCGATCAACGTGACCCACGAAGGTTTCGTTGCGCTCCGGGATTTCAACATCGTGATTCCCTTTTTGGGCAACCACAACCGGCTCGGCAATTTCATTCCGCTCGAGATAAAGCTCGGCACCGTGGTGGCCATGGCCCTGATCATCCTCCTCGTCATCCTCATGAAGTGGTCCCGCTTCGGGCGGAATCTCTACGCCGTCGGAGGGAACAGCCAAAGCGCGTTGATGCTCGGAATCAACGTGCGTAAGACGAAGTTCCTTTCGTACCTTCTGTGCGGCGCTCTTTCGGGTATCGCTGGCTTTGTGTACATCATGACGACGGGAGCGGGAAACGTCGGAAACGCGTCGGGCTTCGAGATGAAAGCGATAGCCGCGGCGATCATCGGCGGCACGATGCTTACCGGTGGTGTGGGAAACCTCTTCGGATCGCCTATCGGCGCGCTCACCCTTCTGACGATCAACGAGCTCATCCGCGCGGCGGGCGTCAACTCAAACTTCCAGGCGATCGTGAGCGGACTCTTGCTCTACATCTTCATCGTCCTGCAAAGCGTTGTCGTGTGGATGCGCGGCAGCGGAAAATTCTCCCTTGCTTTGCCGACATGGTTCAGGTTCCGGAAAGAGTCACCGAACGGTTAACAGTTTTTTTAGTATGTGACGAAGCCGTCTGCGGTAGTTACCGCAGACGGCTTTTTTTTATCCAAGTCAAAATCGCTTGCGCCGGCAATCATGCGGGGATTCTTCTTTTTGAAATAAATATTTAACCATTTTCTTTACAGAGAGGTTATTATAGTAGATGCAATAGATAGTTCGAGGAGTAACCTCATGGTTAGCGAGACGGTATGTGATAATGAGTATGCGACGATCCTTTATTACCCCGAAAAGGGGATAATTCACCACCGATGGAAAAAATTTTGTTCCGGAAAAGTTTTTCAGGATATGATGCTTGGTGCAAGCGATTATCTTGGAGCGCACAAAGGTTCCAAATGGCTTTCTGATGACCGGAATTATTCAGCACTGACCGAAGAAGACAGTGTCTGGGGCCGCAAGGTCTGGTTTCCGCGAACCATTCATGCCGGATGGAGGCATTGGGCTATGGTTCTGCCCGAAAAACAGACAGGAACGAACAGCATGAATTATATCGTAGCGCAATACAGGGCAGCGGGAATCAATGCGCAGGTCTTTGATTCTGTCCCCGCCGCCATGGAATGGCTTGAATTGCAATAAAGAGCTAGTGCCGGTGAATGAAGGGAACGAGGAGGCTTCCATGCTGAGGACTTTATTTCAATGCTACGTCCGCGATTCACTCGTCGCTGTCGAGTCCTACCGCGCTGCATTCGGCGCGACGCAAGTTACGCAAACTCTTTCGCCTGAAGGGGGCAATATTCATACCGAACTCGACCTCGGCGGCCAGATCCTCGCGATCAGCGAACTAGCCGACCCGGAACCCGTGACGGGAAGTACGATGGAGCTTTGCCTCCATTTCCGCGCGGACGAGAAGGACCTCGTGCTCCGCGCCTTCGAGTTCCTCAAATCGGGCGCGACCGTCCTGTACCCTCCCGGGCCTGTGTTCTACAGCGAGTTCATGACCGAGTTCATCGACCGTTTCGGCGTGCGCTGGTGCCTCTTCGTGTAGACGATCGGTTTCTCCAAACGGAGAAGGACGGTCTGGATCGATTCGGTGAGTCTCGTCGAGAAGAGATAGCGCCGGTTCTGCGCCGCTCGCGCGCGATTTGCATGCTTTCTCGCCCGCTCCTATACTTGTACCATGCGCTATCGGGACATTCGCTTATATATTGCGGGGAAGGGCACGTCGCCGAACCAGATTTACAACATTCTCTGTTTTGTCTCGTTTTTATTCGGGATATTCGCCGCCTGCCAATCCTTGGTAGCCGCACTTTCACCGTATGTCGTCGCGGTAAATTTCGCGTTTTCAGGATTGTTCGCCCTGTTGTACGTACTCTCGCGCGTATTGGGGCGGACCGACGCGAGTTGGCTCGCGGGGCCTGTGTTCCTCCTGTTTGTCTTTATACCCGCGATCTGGGTTTTCAACGGGGGGACGTCGAGTGGTACCGCATACGTCGTCATCCTTTTCGATTCGTTTATCGTCGTGCTCGCGACCGGTGACGAGGCACGCCTCCGCGAGCGGATTGTCGCCGGAATCGCGGTGTGCGCCCTGATCGCCGTCGTGTGCTTACTTTTGTGGCTCGAGTATAACCGGCCTGAACTCATCTACACGTACGCGGATAAAAGGATCAGATACCTGGATATCGCGACGTCCATGGTCATCGCGGTGATCGGGAATTACCTCATCCTGAGGACGTACGTGTCCCAGCACCACAAGGACTTCGCGCGCATAGAGAAGTACTCAAAAACCCTCGAGGTTCTCGTGCAGACAGACGCGATGACGGGGCTCGTAAACCACGCACATGGCATTATCCGGCTCGATGAAGAAATCGCGAAATCTCATAGATACGGTCGCCGCCTTTCCGTCATCATGATGGACCTCGATTGGTTCAAGCGCATTAACGACGAGTTCGGTCATCAGGCCGGTGACGACGTCATCGTATACTTTTCGGCCTGTCTCAAGCGGTGTTCCCGCACATTCGACGTGACGATCCGGTATGGGGGCGAGGAGTTCATCCTGATTTTGCCGGAAACAGGCCTCGAATCCGCCGTCACGGTCGGCGAGCGCGTGCGTACTTACTTGCGGGTAGCGGATCCTTCCATACCGAGGGCGATCACGGTCAGCGGCGGCATCGTCGAGTGCATGAGCGACGACACGGCGGATTCCATGGTCAAACGCGCTGACGATCTTATGTATCGCGCAAAGCAATCGGGCCGTGACCGTTTTTTAGCCGGTTGATACGCGAGGGACGCTCGCCTCTGCAGAAGCCGGAGCCGGCATGTGATAAAAGTTTCTGCGGGTTTTCCTTAAAAAAAAAGCATAGTGAACTAGAATGTCCCTGAAAAGGCAATCATGGTCAGCACACGCATTTTTTTTTAGGAGGCTATTCATGAGAAAGGAAGTAAAGGTTGTGGCACTCTCGGTGATCTTCCTGGTTGCGCTCTCGTCATGTGATACCGGAAGCTCGGGTAAAACAGACGCCACGGGAACTGCCGGAAGCAACGATACCACTTCTAACGCTACAACTGACACCACCACTGACACCACGACGCACACTGGCGGAATAACCGGATGGACTGCATCGCTCGACGTGACAAAACCCGCGTCTCCCGTACGGCTCGTTTTTATCCATCACTCGTGCGGACAGAATTGGCTTTCCGATACGGACTCATCATACGGTGGTAGTCTCGGTGACGCGCTCAACGACAACAATTATTACGTAAGCGACACGAGTTATGGATGGAACGCCGAACCGGGCGACAATCTCGGGAACAATACCAATACAGCTGATTGGCCTTTGTGGTTCAACGACACGAAGATGCAGTATGTATATGCGACGGCATCTCACTCGACTTGGGACGGGAACGATATCGCGCAGCCGGCGGGAGAGAACGAGATCGTCATGTTCAAGTCCTGCTATCCCTTGAGCGAGGTTGGCGCAAGCATCGACGACGAGAAGGCGGTCTATAGCGGACTGCTCACCTATTTCGCCGCGCATCAGGACAAGCTTTTCGTCCTGATCACGCCTCCGGGGGAGACCGAGGTCTCAAGCTCCGCGCTGACGAAAGGGCTTTGCGACTGGCTCGTCAACCGCGAATCGGGATGGCTCAAGGACTACGCGCACAAGAACGTGCTCGTCTACGATTTTTACTGCACGCTTTCGGAAACGGGTTCGCATCACACGGTTACTGCAGGCGCCGAGACCCATGTATGGGACGCGTCATACGACGGAATGTCGCCATACCATTCTATTTCAGCGAACGATCATCCGGATGCGACGGGAAACAATAAGGCAACCGCCGATTTTATCCCGCTTCTGAACGCGGCATACAATTACTGGAAGTAGCTATTACGAACCGGATCCCGTCGCCAGCATATCTGCAATTCCCCCTGCGTTCACCACGTCAGCGAAGCCTGCGCGCGTGAGGATGGCGGCGGCTTGCGTCGCGCGGGCGCCCGATGCGCAGTAGAGGATGATCGGCTTGGTTTTGGAAAGTTCTCCGAGCCGTGAGGCGAGGGCGTCGAGCGGGATGTTTATTGCTTTGGGAAAAGAACGCATTGCAAATTCGCTCACGGTGCGCACGTCGATGATGAGCGCTCCCTGGGCGATTTTTTGCTGTATGACGGAAGACTGTGCCTTGCGCCTCGTGAGGCGGCGCAGGGTAACGTAGATCACCGCGACGGTGAGCGTGAGTATCCAGAGTATTTTCGTATCCATTGGTGTCTCCTTATGGTGTTGTACTGATTATAGCATGCCATGGCCTGGCCCGTCGGTGACGAGGTCACGGTGTGGCCTGCGACCGCAACGGATAATTCATGAAGATAATACTAAATCACGGTATCTGTTTGAAACCCTTTTCACTACTGGCTTTGATGAACATCACCCCAGCATCGACCGGAGCAGCTCCATTCCCCGGGAGGCGAGCCAAGGCGCCTCGGGGTCGTGGGAGATGTAGGTGAGGTGGAGGCGCCCCGCGCTCGTGTTGGCGCCCATGACGCGATGGCCGGCCTGGTTGACGTTGAAGATGGGGGCGTGAAGGCCCAGAAACTCGAGCTTGCCGTAAGCGCTCGGCCAGTCGAGGCGGCCGATATTGCTGATCGAGAGGTCGTAGTCCACGGTAAAGGCGGGGATGGCGGGCATCTTCTCCACGATGGAGCTGACGACCTGGCCCTGGATGAAGAGGGCCGGGGTGATGGCCTTATCCATCGCGGTCTTGGCCTTGCGCGCCGTTTCCCAGAGGTCCCCGACACTCTCGATCTCGACCATGGCCAGGCCCGTGCAGATCGGATGGGCGGGGCTGGAGCCGTCCTTCAGGAAGCGGCGGAGGTTCACGGGAATCTCCGCGTAGTGCTTTTCCCGGTCGGGGTAGCGTTCGACGAAGGGGGCGATGAAGGCGGCGCAGAGAGCACCCTGCACCGAGGTCCCCTCCATACGGCATTTTTCGCCGAGCCGGGAGGTCTCCTCTATGGACAGGTTCATCGGCACGAACTGGCGGGGATGGGTCGGGGCCTTGAAGGGCCAGGGTCCCGGGGGCGGGGCATCGGGGGGGACAGCAGCCTCCATCGCCTTGATCTCGCGGAGAACCTCGTCCGGCAGGGCCTGGGCAATGGGGACGGGGGAGGTTGCGGGGAGCTCCAGACCGGGGTCGCCCAGGAAAGCGAGGAGGTCGTGCATCGCCAGCATCGCGGAGCTGCCGTCGGCGGTGCTGTGGTCGTTGACCAGGATGAGGTCGGCACTCGCGCTGTCCTGGACCAGGATACAGGAAGCCAGGGGGCCGTTGACGAAATTCGGCCTGACCCGCAGGGCCTGGTCCGTGACCTGGATCCATGAGTCGGGGGAGGTCTTGGGAACATAAGTCGCCTTCATGGGCTGGGTGAATGCGTCGGTGAAGTAGACTTCTCCGCTTTCCTCTACCAGAACCCGGGCGATCAGCATGGGGTAGCGCTTTCCGAGTTTCCGGAGGGCTTCGTCCAGGGCTTCGAGTTCGATACATCCCTTGAAGTGAGCGACGGAGGCGAAGTTGAAACTATTGGTCGAGGGGATAAACATTCGCTGTCCTCGCCGGCGGGTCAAGGGTAATCTCATGGGCTCAGCCTCCGTGGGGGTATTGTGCCAAAGCCGTGTGGTTTGATCAATGGGTTCATGGAAACGGGAAAACGGAGAGACGCTCGCGCGAGCGAGCGTTATAATGAGCGATCGGTGATGATGTCACGGTTCGGACAGTCAATCATGTCGTATATTTGTATTGTAGCGTCCGGTAAGGACGCCTCAAGGAGAATACCATGAAACTTAATGTCGGTACGGTGGACAGGATCGTTCGGATCGTTGCAGGGCTTGCCATTGCAGCTGCAGGGATTTATTTCCGGAATTGGCTCGGCCTTATCGCCATCATTCCGCTCGCAACTGCGGTAGTTGGTGTTTGCCCGCTCTACTTGCCGTTCGGCATTTCTACAAGGCGGAAGGATAAATAACCGGGATTTGATCACTCGGGGTCCTTAGCGCGTTCGCAGCCCCGCGAGAACGTGCACGTGGATAAATTTCCACTCAGCACCCGAGCGCGTCTTTCTTTCTTGCGCGAGGGATCCAAAGCGCGTTCGCAGCCCCGCGAGAACGTGCACGTGGATAAATTTCCACTCAGCACCCGAGCGCGTCTTTCTTTCTTGCGCGAGGGATCCAAAGCGCGTTCGCAGCCCCGCGAGAACGTGCACGTGGATAAATTTCCACTCAACACCCGAGCGCGTCTTTCTTTCTTGCGCGAGGGATCCAAAGCGCGTTCGCAGCCCCGCGAGAACGTGCACGTGGATAAATTTCCACTCAACACCCGAGCGCGTCTTTCTTTCTTGCGCGAGGGATCCAAAGCGCGTTCGCAGCCCCGCGAGAACGTGCACGTGGATAAATTTCCACTCAGCACCCGAGCGCGTCTTTCTTTCTTGCGCGAGGGATTGGAATGGAAATCCTTTGTGGCTGGCGACCCGGCAGGGCGACAGCCTCAAAGATTGGAATGGAAAGCCCGGCCGGCTCACCGTGATGAGCTCGCCTGAAAGGCTTGCCGCCGTTCTCTTCCGGCACGCCCAAATACTTTTCCTTTTATTACCATTCCGGCGAACGTTGCCTTTCTTTCCTGTTTTTCCGGTTTAAAACAAAAAACAATCCTTTTGCGGATGGTTTTTTTTCGCTCTCCCGCGCTGAATTGAACGCCGGACAAAGTGGCTAACAGGATTAAGGGGCGATCACAAAAAGTTCTGAAGGAGGGGTATATACAAACGATGTTTACAACTCACGCGTATCGAACTACCATGATGTGCATTCCAGCGGGTGGTCCAAAGGCGCCGCTAGCGCACGGACCGGCAGACCCGGAAGCCGAGGTAGTGTAAGGGGCATGAAGGATCCACGAAGTCCCGGTAGGACACCGCGCAGCTGCTTGCGTAGTAGCACCAGGCGCCGCCCCGGGAGACGCGGGTTCGTCCCGATGCGGTGCCACGGGGGTCGGTGACCGTCTCGCCTGCGGGGATATCGCCCCATTTGTCCCAGCACCATTCCCACACGTTTCCGGACATATCGTAGAGGCCGAGCGCGTTCGGCAGCTTGAGTCCCGTTTCATGCGTTTTGCGAGCGGTCTTGTCGCTGTTGCTGTTGTAGTAGTACCAGCCGACCACCGCCAGGTTCGTGTCCACCAAGTTCTCTGCTTCGTCATGGATTTTTTTGCCGCCGGCTGACCCAAGACCCGCGAAAGCATAGTTCCACGTAGCCGTTTTCGTGTCTCCTCCACGCGCCGCGAATTCCCATTCGGCTTCCGTCGGCAGACGGAAACCTTTCTTTTTCAGGTTCATTTTCACGTCCGCGCTCGTGATGTGCCTGGTGGCAGGATCCCGCACGATGTTACGGATCGCGTACACGCAGTCGGTTTTTGACATGGTCGCCCGCGTAAGCGCGTTGGAGAAATACACCGCGTCGTACCACGTCACGCTCTCCACCGGTCTCTTCTCCTGGTTTTCCCCGATGGGCGGGTTTTCCGCAAAGGTGCTCGGGCTATTGTTCGACTCCGCGTCAGTGGCAAGAACTGCCGCGTATAGTTCCTGCGTCACTTCGTACTGACTCATCACAAACGGATTGAGCGTTACCGCGCGGCCGTTCAGGAACACCCCCTTAAAGTAATCCTTGTTTCCGCTGTAGAAGGCATTCCAGTGCGTGTCACCGGTCATTGCAACGAGCGCTTGCGTACCCTGCGGGACAATTACGATTTCCTTTGCGTATTCTTTCGCGCCGATTTGTATTGAGCCGTTCACCGTGCCTTGTGTTTGCGGAGGGTTCTTCGCCGAGCTACATCCGGTCATCATGATTACTATGCTCAGGAAGGATGCCGTCCCGGTAAGGATCGCCATCGCCAGATGCCGCGTTGTTATACTTTTCATCACATGCCTCATGTTTTTATGCCCATAAAGATTCATTGAGCGTATGTAGTATATACGTTGTTCCGGATTAAGCGATAAAGAAAAATATAATGAAAACTGGATTATCCACAATGTGTGGTATTCACAAGCATACGCACAGCGCACCGGTACCGAACGGCGTTTTCCTTGTCTTGATGCACGCGTTTCGCCTGCCTTGCAAGGCGGCTTTCCGGACAATCCCGGCGCGCCCATACTTTGTTCTTATAGAATCGCTCTTTCCTGCTTTTCCGGTTTAAAAACAAAAAACCATCCTGTTACGGATGGTTTTTTTTTCGCTCCCCCGCGGTGAATTGAACACCGGACAAAGTGGTTAACAGGCTCTGGGATACCCTTCCGAATGCTGTCAAAAAACGCACGTAAATGCTTGTAATATAAGGGTTTATTACTCTAAAACCCTGTTTTAGTATACTGAGAACATAGACATTGAGCAAGCCATTTTGTTGACAGTTTTGTTGACAGTTGAGGGGTGAGAAATTGATTGAAATCTCCAAAAAGTGGGGGTAGAATGATATTTAGTAAATAAGATGAGGGCGCTAAAAGTTCGAAGAATACCATGAAAATAACATGTTAGGTAACAATAAAAAAAATGTCCTTTCATGAATCTTGATGCTTGGGACCTTGTTTAAAGAACAATCTTGTTCAGCTCGGCAGGCTTATCTAATGGAGAAACGCTGTGCGCCTTTATAAAACGTGGTGTGAAGCCACCAAGTTACAAAACAATCGCCAGTATTATTGGACTTATGTCGAGAAGAATGGCGGTCGTGACCAGATCTGTGATGACTTGGCTAAGACTATTCGCTTGCATTATGACCGACTGGAACGTATTGCTGAAGACGTAGATCGGCTGGGCTATAAGGTTGCGGCGGAGATCCTCAGTAAGGCTATGCCTCAGACTCGCAAAGCCCGGTCTGGGGATCTCGGTGAGATACTTGCGACTGAGCTAGTCGATGAAGAGATCGGCCTATGTGTCCCCATACGCCGTCTTCGCTATAAGGATGGTCGTAACATGGCTATGCGTGGCGATGACTTCATCGGTGTCAGATATGATGATCAGACCAAGAAGCTCTGGCTCTTGAAAGGAGAAGCTAAGAGCAACAAGAAACTTGGCAAGAGTACGGTTACGAGCGCTCGTAAGGTGCTCAACCGCGACAATGGTCATTGTACACCCGATTCACTACTGTTCATTGCCAATCGCTTATTGGAGAGCAACAACCCAGTCGATAATATGCTGGGCCGTCGCCTTCGTGATGAAGTGGGCTTGAAGTCCCTCAACCAGAATCGTATCAGCCACATGCTTTTTACCGTATCTGGTAATGGTCCTCATCCTTCATTGAAACAGGATCTCGATGCGACAGGGACAAATCGAGACCAGTATGTTGTAAACATTCATATCGAAGATCATCAGGATTTCATTGCAGCTATGTACCAGGAGGCGGAAAATCTTGGAGACGATTGACGAGCTGACCTCTTTTCTGACAACTGCGACTGTTGACGGTATACTTGGTCGACTTCTCTATCGTGGCACAGCATGGTCTCTGATGCGTGAGAATGGTGTGTTGCCCCAGAATGCGCCGCCTCTTGGCGAGACGATCGATACTGATCTTGCCGAATATGCTTTCGCTCTACTTCGTGGCGCGATGGCCCTGCGTGCTCAAACCGGCAGTTCGGATTTGATCAATATAACATTCGAACGCGCAGCCAACGCCTTTGAAGCACTTGCTCGGAATGGCGATCCGAAGTCTCCTGATCGTGGCTTTCGGCGCACTGTAGCGGCCGCCGCATACCATCTTGCTGGCTTCTCAGCCGTTGCATATTCGCTTTTCAATGAAACAACTGAAGACCTAAATATGTCACCCGGTGAAACAGCAATCCGGTGCCTGATTTTGCGAGATTTTGACCAATTACGTGGATTTCTTCGTACGTGGCTGGATGATGATACTCACCATGATGAACATCTCTCCGAGAAGATACTGGGTAACGAGTTAGATATCGATGTTGTACTATCGACAATTATTAATACAACAATCTGCCGATCATTGGCGTATTTTGATTTTTCGCTTGAAACAGGCGAATCAGAACCATTCGAGACCGCACGGGAATTGCTTGACTCTGCGCTTAGACTGGCGGACAATGCGGAGAATGTTCCTCTGTGGTGGATAACGAATCTCTGCAACAACCTAATAGACGACTTGTGGCAACATTCTCTTCATCAGAACTTACCAACTCAACCGCCTAAAGGAACTGAAGAAAGATACCCGGACTTGCGTCGGTTGTTCATTTCTTCACTATATGCTCGAAAGATTTCCGAAGTTGAGCTATGGCCCTCACAGCGCGAAGCGGCCCGGCGTTCCATCGACGTCACGGATGACCTTGTAGTCGCATTGCCCACCAGTGCTGGAAAGACAAGGGTTGCCGAGATCGCAGCGCTTATGACTCTGTCGTCAGCGCGCCGTGTTTTGATTGTCACACCTTTACGCGCCTTGTCAGCACAGACCGAACGATCTTTCAGGAAGACCTTTGCACCTCTCGGATTTAGCGTTTCATCTCTTTACGGTGCCAGCGGTCTTTCAGCAGGAGATGAAGACACTCTTCGTACCTGTGACATCATCATTGCAACACCTGAAAAGATAGATTTTGCTTTGCGAAGCGACCCGACAGTGATTGATGATGTTGGACTAATCGTTCTCGATGAAGGCCATATGATCGGCCCGAGCGATCGTGAGATTCGCTACGAAACACTTGTGCAACGACTACTCCGACGTGTGGATGCGAGCGATCGACGGATTATCTGTCTCTCAGCAATCTTGCCGAGTGGTGATGAATTGGATGATCTCACTGCGTGGATACGTTCTGATGAACCAGGTGAGCCTATTCGCTCTGAATGGCGTCCGACACGACAAAGATTTGGTTCGCTTACTTGGAGTGGTAAAGACTCTTTGCTCCGTTTTGACCTCGATGACAATGGTCCGTTCATTGATAAGTTTGTCATGGAGAAACCTGCTCTTGGGAGGGAAACGAAACCATATCCGCGCAAGAACTCACATCTCACTCTATTCGCAGCATGGAAGTTCGCTACCCAAGGCAAGCGAACCTTAATCTTTTCCACGCAAGCGAATTGGGTCGAAAGTTATGGCAAACAGATCGTAGACCTCTGTAAACGCGGATACCTGCACTCTTTGTTAGAAGATGAAGCTCTGATTGCACGCGCTCTAGGAGTTGGCCGGGAGTGGTTGGGCAAGGACCATCCCGCCGTTGCATGCTTGCAGCAAGGTGTGGCTATACATCACGGTCAGTTGCCTAGTCCGTTCTTACGTGAGTTGGAAGCTCTGTTGTCCGAAGGGGTTTTAAAGGTCATTGTTGCATCGCCGACTTTATCACAGGGACTCAATCTTAACGCTGCAGTCATGCTGGTTCCGTATCTAGTTCGAAACGGAGAAAATATCAAGGGTGAGGAGTTCGCGAACGTTGCGGGCCGGGCAGGGCGAGCCTTTGTGGACGTCGAGGGTCTCATTGTTCATGTGATGTTCGACAAAATCGAATGGCGAAAAAGAGAATGGCGAAAGTTAGTCTTTTCCGCCAAAGCCCGCACGCTAAAAAGTGGACTTATCCAGATCGTTGGTGCGATCCTTGAGCGGCTTTCTCGCGAAGGTGTTCTAGATCGAGATGACGCCTGGGAATATCTTGCCAACTCACGTGAAGCATGGCATTCATCAAAAGAAGAATCGGATGTGGTCGAGCATCTTGCGGACAGGGTGGAATATGATTCTGAAGGCGATGAAGAGAGTAGTGACGATGATGAGGAAGTAACCATAGATGAAGAACCTCTTTCTCAAATTGTCGAACGTCTCGATACAACTGTGTTTGGGTTAGTCGAATCGCTTGATGCTGACCGTACCGACCTACCTAAGCTTTTAGATGATGCACTCAAGGGGTCGCTCTGGGCCCGCCAGATAGCTCGCGAGAATGAATCCGTCGCTCAATTACATAAAATGTTGTTTGAGGCTCGCGCCGATCTAATCTGGAAATCCACCACAGCAGAGGATCGGCATGGACATTTTGCGATGGGTGTCGGACTTGAAGCCGGTCTTACAATTGATAGCATGGCTGATGAGCTAGCTAAATTCCTCGACCGTGCAGATACAGCAGCTCTGAGTGGTGATACTGAAGAACTATTAGGTGCTCTCGGTGTTCTTGGTGAACGTTTGCTGTTCATGAGGCCTTTCAAATCGGACAAGTCTAACTCGCTTCCAGAAAACTGGAAAGACATAATGCGTAGCTGGATAATAGGCGATGATGTCACAATAATCGGGCCGCAGAATATGCGAATCATCGAAGAGGCTTTTACGTATCGTTTGGTTTGGGCACTAGAGGCTGTCCGTACCCGGCGTCTGTCCCACGGCTGGTCGCCGGACAAGATTTCTGGCGGCGCTGCAGCTGTACTTGAAACTGGTGTCCCTCGGTTCATGATGTCGATGCTGATCCGCGCAGGGCTTCCGTCGCGACGCGCGGCAATTGCGGCAATAAATACTGTGAAATCTGCATTCATCACGCCAGCTGAAATGCGTAATTGGCTTGAATCCGACGAAATAGTAGCCTGTACAAAAGTTGGCGACTGGCCAACGCCTGATACAGCAGCCCTTTGGGCGCGATTCCGAACCGATGCTCTAAGCAGTGGTATTCAGAGATGGTCTGTCGAACACTACAAGCGGCATCTAGATACCATGGTTGCTGCTCCTGCCGGACTTTATCGGATCGTCACCGACGAGATTGATGGACATACTTGGCTGGCGACGCCAGACTATCAGAGAATCGCCGTATTCAAGAGGAATGCTATCGATTTAAAACCCAGTCTCTTCTCAGGCAGATTAGAGGGTAATAATAAACAAGTTAGCACCCTGCGCGTCGGCTGTGGAAAATTGTACTGGCCTCCCACTGATAAATGATGAGAATGGCATGCAAATATTGTTACGATGTAGAAAAGAATGGGTAGAGTGGTTCAATAACTAATCAGTTTTCCGAATCTGGGAATAGTCATGTACTCATGTATTTATAACACATTGCGCAATAAACTATGATAAAATAATCTAGAAATTGTATGAAAACTTAAAGGATATAAAATATGAGCAAATCAATCGATATTTTTCGGTTTCATCGGGATGTGATGGACCGGTATCAGTCTTTTTCCAAGAGCTTTCTCGATATTGACGATCCCCAGATAGAACAGGAATTACAAGCCGAGGGTCGGCTGAAGACAATGTGGCCCGATCCTCTTATTCAGTTCAATCCGTCATATGAACAAGGCGCAAGCGCGGAATCTTTGGTTGCTGAGAGTATTTTGACCCCTGATATGGCGTCAGTTTTCAAGGACTTCTCGCTACACCGGCATCAGGAAGAGGCGCTCAGGCTGGGAACAGCCGGAAAGGGATTTGTTGTAACATCCGGAACGGGCTCGGGTAAGTCGCTTACCTTCCTCGGAACCATTTTTAACGAAGTACTCAAAAACCCGGGGCCCGGTGTGGTCGGGCTTGTCGTATACCCGATGAATGCGCTCATCAACTCGCAATCGGGAGAGATCCGGAAGCACGCGGAGCGGTATAAGGCTTCGTGCGGCAGGGATTTTCCGGTCACTTTCGGGCAGTTTACCGGACAAGAGGACGAAGACCGGCGGGACGAAATGAGAAAGGATCCGCCACATATTCTGCTGACGAACTACATGATGCTTGAGCTGATGCTTACCCGGAGCCGGGATTTGACGATTCGGGACGCGATATTTGCCAATCTGAAATTTATCGCCTTTGATGAGCTTCATACCTTCCGGGGAAGGCAGGGCGCGGATGTTGCGATGCTAATTCGGCGCATCAAGGCAGAATGCCGAAATGAGATTGTCTGTATCGGTACATCAGCCACGATGGCAGGCGGCGCAACTGCACTGGAGCGGAAAACCAAAGTTGCCGAAGTAGCAACATCCTTTTTCGGGAGTCCGTTCAGCGCGGATCAGGTGATCGAGGAATCTCTCCGGGCGATTTCGAGCGATTTTAGCGATCCCTCGCGTGAAGAGCTGGAGAAGGCAGTGACTCGACCGCTTGTTGCGGAAACCGCAGATGAATTGATAGCAACGGCGCTCTTTAGATGGCTCGAACGCTCGATCGCGCTGAGATTCGACGGTGCACGATTCCAGCGAGGTATTGCGCGGACAATCAACGAGATCGCCACTGACCTTGCTTCGCAAACCGGTCGCGAAGTTTCGGAGTGCGAAGTGGCGTTAATCGATTTGTTCAATCGGATCGGGAAAGTCAACGAATCAATCGCTATAGATAATGATCGGACAGGAGCCCGGAAACCGTTTATTCTGCCGTTCAAGTTGCATCAATTTATTGCGCAATCGGCCTCCATTTCAGTATCTCTGCATCGGGGAGACGAGCGTCTGATCGATTTCGACGGGCTTCCGACCAAAAATAAGGGTGACGTGCAGTATCCCCTGTATCCGGTCGTATTCAATCGCTCGTCGGGGAAACCATTCCTTTGCGTAAAGAAGAACTATGTCGACGGAAAACTTGAAGGACGGGACTTTAACGATAGCTGGATCTCCGAGGAAGACGAAGAGCATTTCGAGTGTGGTTATTTGCTGCCGGACGAGAACGCATGGAATCCCGATGACGATTTATGGAATGTCCCGCAAGAATATATCAAGGATGAAGGCGGACGTCCGGTAATCAAAAAAGAATACAAGAAATTATTCCCTACGCGGATATCCTATCTCACGGACGGAACATTCAGCGAATCTGACGGGACGTCGCTCAGGAACGGCTTCATTGGATGGTATGTACCCATAGGATTCATCTATGATCCGACGAGCGGTGATTTGTATCACCGGCAGACCAGCGAATATACGAAGCTCTCACGCGTCGGGTTGGAAGGACGCTCCACGACGACGACGGTTCTTTCACTCGGGATTCTGGATACCATGCGCGATCTCGGATTCTCCGAGAAGGATACAAAGGTTTTAAGCTTCGCGGACAACAGGCAGGACTCGTCGCTGCAGGCAGGACACTTCAACGATTTTGTCTCGACTGTTCGACTGCGGTCGGCTCTAGTAAAGGCGCTCAAGAAAGAGAAACATATAGAGTTCAATGACATCGACGCAAAAGTATTCGATAGTCTTGAACTGGAAATAAGCGAATACGCCAAAGTAAGCGAAGACGGAATCATTATGGATTCCCGTATTCGTGGTATACAGGCAATGATGAAAAGCCTGCTCAAATACAGGATTATCGCGGATTTGGGAAACTCATGGCGTGTTAACCTGCCCGGACTTGAAACGTGCGGCTTACTGAAGATCGCGTACCGCGATTGGGATGAGGTAATCAAAGATAGTCACTGGCAGCCGATACGAGATATCTGCGCCGAGGCAGGCGCACAGTTTGAAGGTATCATCTACAACATTCTGGAAACCTTCCGCAAAATGGTCGCAATCGATAGTCAGTCCTATTTTACCGATGACGCGATCAGGCGGAACATGGAACAGTTCAAGGATACCCTGAATCCGGACTGGTGCCCCGAGGACCGCGAGCTTCTGGTTCCGGACTGGCTTATGGCCAAGAAAATGATCCTGCCGCGCGGGCAAGGTTATGCGCAATCTATCGGTCCGTTGAGCCGGCTTGGCTTGTATGTTAGACGACAGCTTGGCAGAGACAGCAAGGATGGCAAGATCGATAGCAAAGCATATCGTGATTTCATCGATCAGGTTTTGCATATCATGGACGGAACCTGGCTAACATGCATGAAAATCGCCAGCAGCGATGGGGAAAAAGCTTATCGGTTGAAAGCGGATCAAATTATCTGGACGTTAGGCGACGGGACTGTTCCCGCCGATCCGGTGTTCCGGCAAAACACACGGGGTACCGAACGAAAACCGAACGAGTTTTACCGAAATCTTTACGAGACCGCTTCGTTTGGCGCTCGCATCAAGGCAAAAGAACACACCGGACAGGTGAACAAGGATATCCGAAAGGAACTTGAGGAAACCTTCCGCGCGGGAAATCTTGCGGCGCTTTTCTGCTCGCCGACCATGGAACTCGGAATCGATATTGCCGACCTTTCTGTCGTGCACATGAGGAACGTACCTCCAAACCCTGCAAACTATGCGCAACGATCCGGCCGCGCCGGTCGAAGTGGACAGCCGGCGCTCGTATTTACGAACTGCAGCCGCCAGTCAGCGCACGACACACATTTCTTTGATGACCGGAACGGTATGGTTTCGGGGCAAGTAACCGCGCCGCGTCTCGACCTTCTTAACGCGGACCTCTTGAAAAGCCACTTCAACGCGCTCTATGTTTCGGCGGTGGGCATACAGGGAATCGAGGAAGGACACATCGATTCGGTTCTCGATATCGAAAATCCCGATATGCCATTGCGAAGCGAAACCAAAGCGCGTTTCGCGAACGGGTCAAGCTCCGAGGAAAACGTTATCGCCAAGTGGCAAAAGGTTGTTCGCGACCTCAAGCCGCGTCTAGCGAAGACTTCCTGGTATTCCGATGAATGGAATCATACTGCGTATCGCGGCATGCAATCGTCGTTCGACTCTTCACTCAATCGTTGGAGGACTTTGTTCCGGCAGTACAAGAAACAAACAGAAGCCGCACGGCGCGTTCTTGACAACAATATGATCAAACAGACAAGCCAGGAGTTCAAGGAAGCAAAACGGAACGAGGCTCTGGCCTACAAACTACGCGGTCTCCTTTTGAATGAGGCATTCAACGAATCGATGTCCGAGTTCTACAGTTTCCGCTACCTCGCGAGCGAAGGCTTCCTTCCCGGCTATAACTTTACCCGCTTACCGGTCCGGCTCATGCTCGACGGAGAGAAGGGATCGGAGTCAATCAGTCGTGACCGAGTCCTCGCGATTCGCGAGATGGGGCCGGAAAATATCATCTACCACTCAGGCTCTAAGTACAAGGTCACGCGTGCACAGATTCAGGAAACGGCGAACGAATGCGATCAGGCAACGGTTTGCGTCGATTCAGGGTACATCCTTATCAACAATGACCAAGGAAGAAACACCGATCCATGGACCGGTTCCTCGCTTGAAAGCCGTACGCAAACCATATCCGACCTTCTTGTGCTTCCTGATGGTATTGCAGAGAAATCTCAGCACATAACTTGCGAGGAAGAAGAGCGACAACGACTCGGATATCAGATCAACACATGGTTCCGGTATAATGGCGACTTTTCAAAACTGGATGAAATCCGGCTGATGGGCGGCGACGACGTTCTCCTTCGCATGCGCTACATACCATCTGCAGAGCTTTTCTACGTGAACATGAAATGGCGGGCTAACAATGATGACGGATTCGTTCTTAACAAGGTTTCCGGCCACTGGAAATCCCACGGATTCCGTCAGCGACTGATGGACGGCAAAGAGAAGAATACGCGGATGAAGGCTGATGACCTGAAGGTCGTCAAACTCTATACGACGGATACGGCGGATGCGCTCTATATCGAACCATTGAAGGTACTTGAACTTGATTATGGCGGACGCGTAACGCTTCAGTACGCACTCAAGACCGCCGTAGAACGCGTGTTTCAGGTGGAAAGCTCGGAGCTGGGCATTACGCCGATTGGTAATCCCGATTCGCCGAACCTCCTGATGTTTGAATCTTCAGAGGGTAGCCTCGGCGTTATGGCGTCGATGGTACGCGAGAAAGATGCTTGGCAGCGAGTCATCGATGAGGCATGGGAACTCTGCCGATATGATGAAGCGGAGTATCTCGACAAGGCAAGCTACAAGGATCTTTTGAGCTATTATAATCAGCCCGATCATCCGGTAATCGACCGTTTCCTTATCAAGCAAACCCTCGAGCGGCTCCGCTCCGCTCGGATTGAGGTAGGCGCACGGGAGAGCGGAACCTACGATGAACAATATCAGCGGCTCCTGACTGAATACGACACGACAAGCTCGACCGAGAAGAAGTTCCTCGACTACCTCCATGAGCGGGGACTACGCCTGCCCGATGAAGCGCAGAAACGCGTCGAGGGACTCTACTGTCAGCCGGATTTTTATTACGAGCCAAAGCAGGGCCAGAATCCCCTACCGGTACACGTCTTTTGCGACGGAACGCCGCATGATACGGAAACGGTTATGACGCGTGACGTAAAACAGCGCGAGGCGATTCTCGATATGGGGCAGGACTACATCGTATATCACTATCTCAATTCACTCGATGATCTGGTCTCTAAGCGGCCCGATATTTTTCGGAAGGTACGGTAATGCATAATGGACTATAAAACTGGAACGCTCGTACATGCCCGCGGCCGCGACTGGGTCGTGCTCCCCTCAGAACGGAACGATCTCCTCAGACTCAAGCCGCTCGACGGCCGCGAGGAAGACGTCGCCGGCATTTTTATCCCGTTGACGAAAGAAGGAGACATCCGTCCTTCGCAGTTCAACCCTCCGACGGTTAAAGACCTCGGCAGTGTTCGCGCCGCGCGGCTCCTTTTCGATGCGTCCCGCCTGTCGCTCCGCTCGGCAGCCGGTCCTTTCCGATGCGCGGCAAAGCTTGGCTTCCGGCCGCGAAGCTACCAGATGGTTCCGCTCATCATGGCACTCAAGCAAAAGGAACCGGTACGACTCCTTATCGCCGACGATGTCGGTATCGGTAAAACGGTGGAAGCTATCCTGATAGCGAAAGAACTGATTGAACGGCGCGAGATCAAACGATTCGCGGTACTCTGCCCGCCGCACCTGTGTGAACAGTGGCAACTGGAACTCAAGGACAAATTCCAGATTGACGCAGTAATCCTCCGCACGGGAACGCAGGCAAGTCTTGACCGGCAAGTTCCCGGCGACATGAGCGTGTTCCAGTATTTTCCTTTCCAGGTCATCAGCATTGATTATATCAAAAGCGATAACCGCTACTCGGTGTTCGCCTCGCAGGCGCCCGAACTGGTGATCGTCGACGAAGCGCATTCCTGCGCCCGCCCGCAGGGGCAAACGTCAAGCAGCCAGCAGCTCAGGCACCGCCTTCTCAGCGAGATCGCGAAGAAACCTGACCAGCACTTGATCCTCGTTACCGCCACCCCGCATTCCGGGAAGGAAGGCGAGTTCCGATCCCTCTTGGGACTCCTCAAGAGCGATTTTGAAACCCATGAATGGGACAGCGAAAGCGAAACGGAAAGTGAATCGGCCAAACAGAATTTTCGGAACGAGCTTGCCCGCCACTTTGTCCAGCGCAAGCGCGCAAATATAGCTATGTGGATGGACGAGTGTACTCCGTTCCCTAAGCGGACGCCGCTCGAACTTCCCTATGATCTGACTAGCGCGTATCAGTCTCTCTATGACGAAATGCTTTTGTATACCTCGAAGATGATGGCCCGTGCTGCAGGAACGGAAAACCAGAAACGCTTCCGCTACTGGACCGCGCTTGCGCTCTTGCGCGGCATCATGTCGAGCCCGAGCGCCGGAGCCCTGATGCTCGAAAACCGCATCGGAACAAAGACTGATGAAACAGAAGATAATGCAGCGACGGAGAATCCGCATTTTGAGCGAATAGAAACAACAGACGATGAACTGCCGCTTCCACTCCTTGAACAATCAGACGCTTCTGAAGGCGACCGGACGGCTTTCGTGAAATTTGCTGCACGGCTACGCACACTTGAAAATCAGACAGCGGACAACAAGATTGCCGCGTGCATCCTGCAGATCCAGAAATGGCACAAGTCCGGCTATAGTCCTATCATTTTCTGCCGCTACATTGAGACCGCCAAGTATGTCGCCCTTAAACTTACCGAGGCGCTCGGCAAGAATGCCCTCATCGAATGCGTGACGAGCGAAGACCCGGACGAAGTCAGACGCGATCGCATCAACAAGATGGCACCAGACCAGTCCGGCAAGAAGATTCGGGTACTCGTCGCGACCGACTGTCTTTCGGAAGGTATTAACTTGCAGAATCTTTTTGACGCCGTTCTGCATTATGACCTTCCCTGGAACCCGAATCGCCTTGAACAGCGCGAAGGCCGCGTTGACCGATTCGGACAGACCAAACCGGAAATACAAACCTGTCTTCTCTACGGCAAGGACAATCCGATGGATCAGGTGGTGCTCAAGGTGCTCTACCGCAAGGCACGCACGATCCGCGACAATATCGGCGTGAGCATTCCATTCCCGGAAGACTCCAAGGTGTTCCTCGACACCATCTTCAAGGCGGTTCTCGCCGAGGCTGAAAAGAAGCAAAAGCCGGTTTCCCAGATGGAACTCTTCGCCCTTGAGGACATGGTTCGTTCCGAGGAAGCGCTCGACAAGCTCATTACGGTGAGTGAAAAAAAGGAAGCCGCGCTCCGTTCGATCTTCGCGCAGGCGTCGATCAAGGCGCAGGATATCGAGGAGGATCTCGCCGTGACCGACGAGGCCGTAGGACGGCCCGAGACGGTCTATCGCTTTGTGAGTTCCGCCTTCGATCAGCTTTTCGGAATGAAGGTAGAGCGCGACGCGGACGATCTTGAACTCATCGTGCATCGATCGGCTTTCCCTGAAAAACTACGCCACTGGCTCGATCTTTCGGCCGGAAAAGGTAACGCGCAGCTTGCGTTCCGTTCCCCGGTGAATGAAGGTTTTACCTACTGGGGACGTAACCATAACGCCGTTGAGGCTTTGTGCCGGACGGTGCTTTCGGAGTCACTCAATCCCGAACGCAAGAGCAATAACGCTTCCCGCGCGGCCGTCGTGCTTTCGGGCGCGGTAAAGGAGCGGACGGTCATCTATATCCTTCGTGCCCGCCATGTCATCGAAGACGTCCGTGCGAAAAACCATCTGGTAGCAGAAGAGGTGCTCCTTTACGGCGTATCCGGAGCGGAACGCACACCGGTTCCGATCGATGTCATCAATAGCCTGATGGAAAAGCCCGACGCGACCGGCGACCTTCCGCTCGAGATGCAGGAAAAACAACTTGAGCGCGAACTTACCGTTATCCCGGAATTCCACCCCCGCTTCGATGAGCTCGCCTTCGAGCGTGCCGAAGAACTGATCAAACAGCACGAACGCTACCATAAAGCATTAGGAGCTGAAACGAAATCCGCACGCTTCCGCGTGGTCGAGCCGGTCATTCCGATGGACATCCTCGGCGTTTACATCTTCGTTCCCGGAGGCAAGGCATGAAATACGAAGCAATCAACTGGGAAGGTGCCCTGATCGGTCCCGAGACGCTCGACAAAATCTCCGACGAAAACGCAATCAAGGGTCAGAAAAGCGGGGACTTCGGCCTAAAAGGGAAAGTACGCGACGAGATACTCGAGTCCTGGGCCGAGGCGAAGGCTCAGTGGTCGCTCTTTTCGACCCGCCGCTTACGCGAAGACGGTAAGGATCCATACGGAACGAGCCGTACCCGGCAGTCCTGGATTATCCCCTTTCTTTCGCTCCTCGGCTACGAACTCGAAAACGCGAACGCCGTGGAGGTTGCGGGGAAAAGCTTCGCGATCAGCCATCGCGCCGCAGGGCACATCTGCCCAGTTCATATCGTCGGTTTCAACGAAAGTCTCGACCGGAAACGCGAAGGCGCGAAAGCGAGCCCCCACAGTCTTGTGCAGGAATACATCAACCTGTCCGACACGCTCTATGCTCTGGTAACGAATGGACTGACGATCCGCCTCTTGCGCGATTCGAGCCGGCTCATCAAGCTTTCTTATCTTGAGTTCAACCTTGAGCGGATGTTCGAGGAAGAACTCTTTTCCGACTTCGCGCTTCTCTTCCGCCTCCTGCATATCAGCCGCTGGCCGACCGACGCCGATACTGCCTCGGAATGCCTCCTTGAAGTCTATCATCAGGACAGCCTGGAGAACGGGAGCCGTATTCGAGACAAGCTCTCGGGCGCGGTCATCGACGCGATCAAGTACTGGGCTGACGGTCTCCTCAATCATCCTGATAACGCACAGCTTCGCTCACTTGTTCGTGCCGATACAATGGCTCCGCGCCAAATGTACGATACGCTTCTCACGCTGGTGTACCGGGTGCTCTTTCTCCTCGTCATTGAGGAGCGCGACTTGACGCATCAGGAAAACGCCAATGCTGATTTGAAAAAGCTCTACCGCGATTATTATTCACTTTCTTCGATCCGCGAACGTTGCCGTCATATCTGGAACGAGGAAGGACGATTCTCCGATTTCTGGGCAACACTCATGGATTGTTTTTCGCTTCACGAGGACGGCGAACGCGCTGAGTTGCTCGCCCTTAAGCCCCTTGCCGGCGATCTCTTCTCTGGAGACTCTTTCGCCCTGTTCCGCGATCTATCGATGGATAACGGCTCCTTCGCGCGCGGCCTCAATATGCTCGACTCCTACGATGACGAAAAGCGCGGTGTGCCGGTTCGGGTTAACTATGCGGCGTTGAACGTTGAAGAGTTCGGTTCGATCTACGAAGGTCTTCTTGAGTTCGACGCGACGATCCATAAAGCCGAGGGACGGTTCCATTTCGATTTCAAGACAGGCGATGACCGTGGAAAGAGCGGAAGCCATTACACCCCGGAGGAACTCGTTCAGCCATTGATCGAGCATGCGCTCGATCCGCTTATCGAACAATGCCTGGCGAAAGCAGAGCCCGAACAGGCCTTGCTATCTCTTAAAATTTGTGACGATGCCTGCGGTTCAGGCCACATTCTTCTAAATGCGGCACGCCGCGTGGCGCTTGAGCTTTCACGCATCCGCACGAAAGCCGACAATCCCGATCCTGCAAGTTACCGGAAGGCACTTCGCGAGGTGATCGAGCGTTGTATCTATGGGGTTGACTTCAATCCACAAGCGGTGCGCCTCTGCAAGGTGGCACTCTGGCTCGAGAGCCACAATCCCGGCGAGAGTCTTGGTTTCCTCGATCACCACATCAAATGCGGCGACAGTCTCGTTGGTATCACCCAGGCAAGCGAGCTCCTCGAGCCAATCCCCGAAGCCGCATTTGCCCAGCGGGATGGCGACGACAAGGAGTGGGCGACGGAGCTCCGTAAGCGGCATAAAAAGGAGCTTCTTGAGGCCGGGGTGAATCAGGCGATGCTCGATTGGAGAACGCAGGTCGGCGACAACCTGAAGGGCATCATCGAAACACTCAAGATCGTTTCCCGTATGCCCGATTCCACACCTGAAGAAACGCAGAACAAGAAGAATGCGTATTACCTCGCCACTGAAGGCGAGTCTTGGCGTAAGCTGAAAGCTCTCGCGGACATCAAGCTTTCCTCGTTTTTCCTACCTAAAACGCAAAGTACTCCAGTTGCGACGGAGCAAGTATACCGCGCCTTTCTGAATGGCAACAATGACATTTCCGATCACCCCGTCGCCGAAAGCGCCGCAGTCGTAGCTGGTAACCGCCGTTTCTTTCATTGGTTTCTTGAGTTCGCCGAGGTGATGCAGGAAGGAGGATTTGACTGCTTCCTCGGCAACCCGCCGTTCTTGGGTGGGCAAAAGCTATCGGGCAGTTTCGGGAAGCGGTATCTTGAGTATATGAAGGTTGCCTACGCACCCGCTGGTTCGATGGACCTTGTTGGGTATTTTGTGAGGCGAAATTATAATTTATTAAAAGAGAACAGATCTCTTGGTACTCTGGCTACTGATGCAATTATTCAAGGTTCGACAAGAAAAGGATGCTTAGAGGTAATAGATGATAACAACGGCACTATTATCATGGGCGTTCGAAGTAGGCCTTGGCCTGGAGTTGCAAATGTAAATGTAAGTCTTGCAGCAATAACGAAAGGTCCTTGGTCAGGACAACGCATGATAGATGGTCGTCAAGTTAATTTCATTTCATCATATTTTGATGAGCAAGAGACACTAAAAAATCCACTACCGTTGTTTGCGAATTATGAGAGAAGTTTCCAAGGCTCAATTGTTCTTGGGATGGGATTTGTTCTAGAGCCTTTACACGCAGAATCTCTTGTTAAAAAGAATCCAGTAAATAAAGATGTATTATTTCCTTTTCTAATTGGGGACGACTTGAATACTCGCCCTGATCAAAGTCCAAGTCGCTGGGTGATAAACTTCCACGATTGGCCGCTTAATCATCAGGAGGCACCGGAGGAGTATATGGGACCTGTAGCCTCAGATTATCCGGATTGCCTCGATATCGTTGAAAAATTAGTGAAGCCAGAACGAATGAAGGGTAATCGAGCCGCACGAGTAAACTTTTGGTGGCAATTCGCTGAAAAAGCTAGTAAGTTATATTCTAAAATTTCTACGTTACCAAGATTTATTGTTGTTCCACAACAATCACAACCTGTTGCTTTTACGTTTTATAAAGAAAACTATGTATTCAGTTCTAATACAATAGTTTTTGCATTCGCACAGTTTCGATATCTCGCAATTCTTCAAAGTGATATTAACTTAGTATGGGCGAGAAAATATGGATCGTTTCGGGGTAGCCGATTAATCTATACCCCAACAGTTAATTTTGATACTTTCCCCTTCCCGCACGGATTCGAGCCGAATGATGACGACTCGAAGAATGACCCGCTAATTCGTGAACGCCTCGACTTTCTCGGGGAGCGGCTTGATACGGACCGCCGTGAGATTATGTTGAAGATCGATATAGGGCTTACCAAGCTCTACAACCTCTACCATGACCCGGACCTCTCCGTGCCCGTAGTTGTCAAGGAAGCGAAGTGTCCCGAAGCCGACGCGACGTGGGCAGTAGAGAAGATCGTCGCCTTGCGCGAACTCCACACAGCGATCGACGAAACCGTCCGTGACGCCTACGGCTGGCAAGACATCCCGCTTCAGCACGGTTTCCACGAACTCGAATTCCTCCCCGAAAATGACCGAGTTCGCTACACCGTCTCCAACGCCGCGCGCAAGGTCATCCTCACGGAATTGCTCAAACTCAATCACACGCGCCATGCGGAAGAAGTCGCCGCCGGACTCGTGGACGAGAACGGTAAAGTACTGAAGAAGAAAGAAACGGGCGGCGCGAAGAAAGGAAAGAAGACGAAAACGGCTGAAGGACAGGGAGAGATGTTTTGAAATGGTAGGGTATTTCATTTCATGAGGATGTTATGTTACCTTATTCAAGAACCGAACATTATATAGTGAAAAAGGGGGAAACCATGAGCGAAGATGTCTTTCTGAAGCCAAGACTCATCGGGAAACGATTTGACGAACATAGCATTCCCCTTGAATTCCTCCAGGATCTTGCCGTTTTGGAACAAATGATCAAGGAAACGGCAAAATGGCAATTTTTCCTCACCCACCCGGAGCGAAAACGTATCCCGCGCGGTTTTTTTGATGATATTTCCTTGAAAATGAGTGGCATTGATGAAGGAAGCGCGATTCCTGTTATAGTTTTATCATTTTCCCTGCTTTTCCCCCCGGAAAATGTTCTTTTTTTTGAACAAGCAAGAGAAGAAATCCTGATCTCGATGGATATGTCAAACGGCGCGCAGACACGTGAGATTGCCCTACCTAAGCATATTCTTACGTATTTTGATCGTTTCGGGCGAAGCTTACGGAATGACGAAGCTATCGAATTCATGCGCGGGACGAACGTGATTAAATACACCCCTCAAACCAGAGGAAAACTGATTGAAGCATCGGGAATCGAAGAATGGACAGAAGAAGCCTCATTACGGGGCGTAATATCCGAACTTGACAAGACGGAAATGACATTCCTATTCCAATTGAGGGATGGAACACGTATCAAAGCTCCTGTTTCAAAGGAGCAAAAAGAAACTATTTTTGATATATTCTCGGACTTTAATACTACTAAGAAAATTCTATTGCATGGAACGATCATCAAAAGTCGCTTCAGCAAGATAAAGGCGATTGAATCGATCGAGACTATCACCATACTTGATCCCCTGGATATCGATAGCAGGCTTGATGATATACGCGCACTGTCTGTTGGCTGGTTGGATGGAAAGGGACAAATTCCGGATTCGGATCAGCTTGACTGGTTCGCGAATGAATTCGAGACCCGTTACGATCCTGATCTACCCCTTCCTTGGCTCTACCCCACACCAGAAGGCGGATTACAGGCAGAATGGTCGATTTCCACAACCGAGGTAACGATGGGAATCGACCTCGTCAAAAAGGAAGCGATACTCGTCAGCGTGAATATTCAGACTGATGAGACGAAAGAGATCATATTGCATTTGGATTCTCCCGGAGATTGGGAAACTATCAATAAGTGCATCGCCGCGTTCATTGGCGGGGGTGCACAATGATCGGAAGCACATACCTTATGAGGCAGATCAATCCTGTATTTATCCAGGCGGACAGGGTAACCTCGCAAGCATTCAAGCCAACGTCAAAAGACGAAAAGATGCTTTCCTGCTTTAATGGCGATCGTGTAAGCGCTGAAGAATCATGGCGTTTTTTTACATCGCAACCACGATGCTCTTCCGCCGGGGTGATGGCAATCACGAAAGACGAATGCGAGGCCGCGCTGTTACCATTAATCGAGGATTCGATCGGGCATCCCGCACACATATCGATAGATTTTACGGCCCTAGGTACTTCAGCAATCGTAAAGACTGCAAGCGTCCTCGCCAATCATGCCCGAAATCGCGGCTGGTTGTATCAACAGGCAGACTAAGGATTTTCATCCAGCCCATCTAGTCGATATAAAAGAAGACACAATTTCCCTGGGACAGGGAAAGAGGGTTTTTTAAATTGATGAAAATGATATCGCCCCTTCATGGACTTTCGTTCGAGGGGGCTCCGAGGAACATAGGTCGCCAACGTCGCGCCCTCTGCCTCGATATTTCTCATCGAGTGTATGTTATTTTAAAAAGGAGATATAAAATATGATAACCATTATTGTAGTTCTTATACTTGTTGTCGTTGTAGCCCAGTTCGCAGTCATTCTAGTTTTACTCAAAAAGACAACGAATGGATCGCAGGAACAAGTGGTTCGAAAATTCGAAGAATACGAGAAACGACTCGACAAGAACGAGACCGTGCTGCGCGAAGAATTTTCCCGGAACCGGGACGAGACCGCAAAATCGGCATCAATAGCCCGTGAAGAACTCACCGGGACATTCACGAAATTCTCAAGTCTCCTTGACCAAAAACTGACCGGAATACAGGACGCGGTCAACCTATCGGGCAAACAAAACCGCGAAGAACTCGGGGTATCGCTCAAATCATTTGAGGGGAAAGTCGACGGAATGCGCGACGCCGTCGAGAAAAAACTCGCCGCGATCCAGGAAGACAACAGCGCCAAACTCGAGAAAATGCGCGAGACCGTCGACGAGAAACTCCATAAGACCCTCGAGACCAGACTTGGCGAATCGTTCAAACTCGTAAGCGAACGGCTTGAACTCGTACAAAAAGGCCTTGGGGAAATGCAGACACTCGCGACCGGAGTAGGCGACCTCAAGAAAGTTCTTTCGAACGTGAAAACAAAAGGCGTTCTTGGCGAGTATCAGCTTGGCGCCATCCTTGAGCAATTGTTGACGCCCGCCCAATATGAGCCGAACGTTAAAACAAAGAAAGGCTCGAACGACCTTGTCGAGTTCGCCGTGAAGATTCCGAGCAAAGAGGATTCATCGCGAGTTCTTTGGCTTCCGATTGACGCAAAGTTCCCGACTGAGGATTACACACGGCTTATGAACGCATACGACCTGGGCGACGTTGCAGAGATTGAGGCCGGTACGAAAGCACTTAAAGGGAAAATCGAGAAGTTCGCGAAGGACATCAATACCAAATATATCGATCCGCCGAACACGACCGATTTCGCAATCATGTTTTTACCATTCGAAGGACTGTTTGCTGAAGTACTTCGAATACCCGGGCTGTTTGAAAGTATTCAACGCACCTACAAAATCACTATTACCGGGCCAACAACCATTTCAGCGTTTCTCTCGAGTTTACAAATGGGCTTCCGTAGCCTCGCAGTTGAAAAAAGAACGAGCGAGATTTGGCAGCTTCTTAGCGATGTTAAAAAAGAATTCGGAAATTTCGGCGAAGTACTTGAGAAAACTAAACAAAAGATCGATGCCGCAAGCAAAGAAATGGATGTAGCAAGTGTTCGTTCACGAGCGATAGAGCGGAAGTTACGGGACGTACAGGAACTTCCGGCCGCAACGGCTAATAAACTACTGGTAGAGGATATCGCAACGGATGAAGCGTAGGAATAAATAAAGAGGAACTTATTATGGATGCAAGAACAAAACGGGATATTGAATCTGCAGGTGCATGGTTCGTAGGTGGATACAGCCAAGAACTCTATACAAATTTACAGCGGATTCAAAATGAGCCCTTATACAAAAGAGAAATCATTCAGAGAATATTTGAAGAAACAGGAAGGGATTCAGATATCGGAGGAACAACAACACGCGTAAACTCTCTTCTCAGAATTATTGAACGGAGAGATATTCCAGACGCATTAAGATATGTAATCAATTCCAGAATGTCACGGGGAAATGATGCTGACTATGCAAGACGTGCGCAGGAGTTCCTTACTATTCTGAATGGTTTGAATAGATAGAGGGATGGGGGAAAATGGTTTGAGCAACAATTCAACACAACGCATTCTGGACACCTGGATTGCTCTGGAAGTTCTTGAGGCTGGAGCTTCATATGATGAACCTGAAGACTTGGAAAAAGGATCCTCAAGAAAGACTGTAAGATTTTCATCCGCCTTACCATGGGAGCAAACGAATCGTCAGCAATCAAAAGACGGTTTTCAGGACTACTACGAAGTAATTCTCGGTTCGGTTAAGCTTGATGAAGCAAGTGAACTGATTAATAAATCATTTCCTGATACCAGACCCGAACGGCCATCAACCAAAAGATTTGCACCATTAGCTACGTTTTTGGTGGACTCAAACGGCAGACCAACATCAAAAAACGATATCAATGTTTCCAGTTTTTGCTGGGCGTTTTCAAAAGCAATGAAAAAAGACTTTACGCGATTAAGCGCATGGCCAGATGAAAATATAAAACTAAAGAAGATATTATCTGATGCTTTAATACAAAAAAACGATGTAGACGATAACGAACCAATATCGCTAACTCTCCTTAATTCGGCCTTTCATTCATTAGTTATAAACCTCGAGATTCCTGAAGCTCTGTGTTGTCAACCCTCTATTACCTTTCGGATACAATGCTCGGAAAAGAAGAAAGAGACACCAGAATTACTGCTTTTAAACAGTTTTTATGTCGAAGACTTGGTTCTTGCCAGAACGGCCCAAGAACAGGGGAAACTACCGAGACTCGTTACATGGTATCTTGAAGGAAATCATAAGGAATCGCCTGTCGATATACTGAACACGAAAGGTGCCCTTGAGCAAACCCTTGCACCCTCACGATACCCATTAGCCCGTTGGCCAGGACCTGGACGGTTCCCTCTTGCGACCTTGCAGCAAGCAGCGGTCAATCTTGCCGGACACATGGCAGAGGGAGAAATACTTGCGGTTAATGGTCCCCCGGGTACCGGGAAAACGACATTGTTGCGCGACATCGTAGCCTCACTTGTGGAAAAGCGTGCTTCTATCATGGTACAGTACGATGACCCTGAAAAAGCTTTCGTACCCGCAAATGAACAATTTCCCGTTGGATCATATCGTGTTAGGCCCTACTCAATGGACCAAAAATTACGTGGCTACGAAATCATTATTTCATCATCGAATAATAAAGCCGTCGAGAACGTATCAAGGGAACTGCCTGGAATAAAAGCAATTGCCGATGACGCAACGGAACTCCGATACTTCAAGACAGTTTCGGACGAATTGCTGAAAACTGATACATGGGGACTCATCGCAGCGGTTTTGGGAAATAGCACGAACAGAAAAAACTTTAAAGATCAATTTTGGTTTAATAAAGAGACAGGGCTTCAATCTTACTTGCAAGCGATTAATCATTCCGAGGCAGTCTCGCGTTGGATTGAGTCAAAACAGCGATATATGGCGCTAAAACAAAAACTGGATGATATATTCTCCAAGAGAGAAGAACTCAGACAGCGAATATGTTTCTTGCCGGACATTATCAAATTGATCAGCCAAAGAGAGACACTCACTCGGACTCGACCAAGAATACTCAAGCGACTTTTTCGAACATCCGATTATCGTACGTGGAAGTCACTAGATGAAACCGCTTGCGCCGGATTGTGCAAGATTCTTAAATCAAGTGATATTATCAAATTCTTGCCCTCTATGGTGCAAGAGTACATACAGGAATCCGTCTGCCGGAAGTTCAGTAAAACATCTCGATATGAACGTATTAACCAATCCATAGACATACTCAAGTCATCATTGGAAACTGAACTCCAAACAATATCCTTTGAGCCGTTTACAGATGACTTATGGAATACCAAGCGTGATTACGCCCAAGCTATAGGTCCTTGGTTTTCAATGGAAGAACATCGCCTTCGGGATGAGTTGTTTCAGAGTGCTCTATGCGTCCATCGTGCTTTTATAGACGCCGCCGCTGAACCTTTGAGGAAAAATTTGATTTTCACACTTAAGCTACTTGATGGAGAAACATGCCAGGGTATGACAGATGGATTAGTCAGGGATATGATCACGAGCCTTTTCTTGATCGTTCCATGCGTTTCCACGACCTTTGCCTCGGTGTATCGAATGCTTGGCTCATTTCCGCGAGAATCGATCGGCTGGTTGGTTGTCGACGAAGCAGGTCAAGCAAAGCCCCAGCAAGTTGTTGGCGCACTCCTTCGATCAAGACGAGCTGTTATAGTCGGTGACCCTTTGCAAATTCCGCCCGTGGTTGGCATTTCCGAAAATATGGTAGAAACGATTTCAAAGTATTTAGGGGTTGAATATTTAATATATTGCGCACCAATTGCCTCTGTGCAAACACTATCCGACCGTGCAAACCGATTTGTCTCACAGTTCTCCTCGCACAATGGCACACGATCTGTTGGCATTCCGTTATTGGTTCATCGACGTTGCTCGAATCCCATGTTTTCAATTTCCAATCGAATTGCCTATGGGAATCAAATGGTTAACGCAAAAACTAGTAAGACATCCCTGATTCTGTCAAAAGTGGGGCCATCAAGATGGATCGATATTAAAGGCACGGGAACAAGCAAGTGGTGCAGTGAAGAGGGATTGTTTGTTTTGCGTCAATGCGAGGCCTTGGCTTCATCTGGAATCAGTCTCAATCTCTATATCATTTCGCCATTTGTGCAAGTTACAGAAGGGCTCAAGTCACTATTCAAGTCAAGTGCAATTCTGAGCGAAAAAATATCTGACTTTCCTGATTGGATTTCCGAGAGAATAGGTACAGTCCACACTGTCCAAGGCCGAGAAGCCGATGCCGTTTTCTTTGTTTTAGGTGCACCGAATGAGAATCAAAGAGGCGCGAGGCAATGGGCCGGAAGTACACCTAATCTGATAAACGTTGCTGTTACTCGTGCCAGAGAATGCCTATATGTGGTAGGAAATGCCGACTTATGGAAAACTGCGGGATTCTTTGGTGGTCTTTTGGATACCTTACAGAGAGAGAATATAGTCGATTGAAATATGAGTTTGAAATAACATGAAGGAGTTCGAAAATGAATAGTTCTGGTTCGTCAATGAGACCATGTTGGTTTGTCGGCGCTGCGTACAATCATGATCAGGATCAAACTCCTCGTTTTATCGCCGAAGGAATATGGGAGAATGGCTATAAAGATCGCTATCTTGAGCATATAAAATCGGTTCTTCCGGGTGACCGGATTGCCATTAAGGCCGCATACGTCAGAAAGAAAGGATTTACCTTCGATACACACGGAAATTCCGTATCGGTGATGGCAATCAAGGCTATCGGCGTTGTTACGGAGAATCTCGGCGATGGGCGAACCCTTAAAGTAGACTGGAAACCGGTAGAACCCATTCGAGAATGGTATTTTTATACGTATCAAAAAACTGTCTGGAAAATCATGCCAGGCGATTGGTATAACGATTCTTTGATTGCATTTACTTTTGAAGGTAAGGAGCAGGAAACTGATAAATTCCGCAACGCTCCCTTCTGGAGGCAACGCTTCGGAGATATGGACTCGGGAAATCGACGATTTGAATGGTCAACGTTTTATGAAGCAATTGCGGATGGACTTCTAACATACAAAGACAAACGATCCGAGTTGATCAATGGCTTAAATGATATCGCGTCTCGTATTGAGTGTATGAGCTATCTACATGACGCGAAACAGGACGGAAGCATAGTTCCTCTGACTGATATTTGTCCATTCACTGTAATGGGTATTTTTAATCGGGGAACGACCGACGAAAACAGAAAACAGGCAGCGCGAGAACTCGCTCAATTACTTGGAGTAACCGTGCCAGTACCAGACCGTTTTGATGGAATACCCGTACTTAATCAGCAAAAATCCATGTTTTTTGGATATACACCAGATCGAAAAGACAGAGATATCGATAGGCTATGGGACATGTTTGAAAAAGCTCTATCCTTTGCCGATCAGGATGATGCTGATACACGTTCCGATTTTATTGAAGCCTTTACTGAGACATCCCGGGTATACTGCGTAGGATGGAATCTTTCCATGGGTCTGTACTGGATACGTCCCTGGGTGTTTCCTACGCTAGACAGCCAGTCGCAAGTATATATTCAGAGTAAGCTAAATATCAAAATTGGTAAAACCGGGGCTAAAGGTCGATGCAGCTCTGATGATTACCTGACACTACTCGATACGTTAAAAACGCGTTTTCTTGAGGATGGATATCCAGTCCATTCTTTCCCGGAGTTATCTCTCGCTGCATGGCAATATAAAAAACCAGAAATCGGTGATTCAATAGAACAGGAAGGCTTAGAATCCGAAGATGAAACGGTAATTTCTTCAGCATCAACCGTCCTTGAATCCTATACGCTGGACTCAATAATCTCGGATGGATGTTTCCTGTCACGCGACATGCTTGAGTTTATCCTGAAATCCCTGAGGTCTAAAAAAAATCTTGTGCTCCAGGGCGCGCCTGGAACAGGGAAGACATGGCTCGCAAAACGCCTGGGATATGCACTGATGGGACAAAAAGATGAGTCGAAATTACGATCAGTGCAATTCCACCCAAACCTGACATATGAGGATTTTATCCGCGGCTATCGTCCTAACGGACAGGGAAAGCTTGAAATAGTTGACGGTCCTTTCATGGAAATTGTGCAGGCTGCGTCAAAGCAACCGGAGAATGTGCACGTATTAGTGATCGAAGAGATCAACAGGGGGAACCCGGCACAGATTTTTGGAGAAATGCTTACCCTCATGGAAGCTGATAAACGCACGCCGGATGAGTCGCTCGAGTTGAGTTATCGAAAGTACCCTGGTGAACGGGTAAGTGTCCCCGGTAATGTCTACATTATCGGAACGATGAATATCGCGGATCGATCACTGGCGTTGGTCGATCTTGCTTTACGTCGTCGTTTCGCGTTCATTGAGCTTGAACCTGTATTCGATGAGCAATGGAGAAAGTGGGTGCGGGCAAAAATACCGATATCGGAAAATATGCTGGCAGAGATCGAGGGGCGTATCCGCAATCTGAATACGACTATCGAGTCGGACCAAAGCCTTGGAAAGCAGTTCCGTATCGGGCACAGTTTCTTTACCCCGTCAATTTCAAATGAAATACTTGATTCATCCGAATGGTTTCGCCAAATCGTGGAAACCCAGATTGGTCCCTTGCTCAATGAGTACTGGTTTGATCAGCTCGATAAAGCAGCAATGGCGCGGGATCAATTGCTGAAAGGTATTTGATGGAATCTCATCGAGAGGGTTACGTTGGGCGTATCCCGATTCGCAATATCTGGCTTCTCATGTTATATGCTTCGGATATTTACCGTGTTCTTGAACATGGTAAATACTCCGTTGAAGAAAATCCGGACGATATACCGGATTTAATAGCGGAACTCCTCGTGCATACAGTGGAAAAGCGTTTGATACGGAATTTATCCGCCGGTTATCGTATGACCGATGCCGTCCAGAGCCGTGTTAGGGGTAGAATCAATTTCATACAAACAGAATCGCATCTGCTTCTCGAACGGGGGAAAATCGCTTGTCGATATGAGGAATTGACCATTGATACGCCGCGCAATAGGTATGTTCGCTCTGCACTACAACATCTTTCAAGAGTAGTAAAGGCTGCCCATTTACGAAAAAAGTGTACTTCTTTATCTGCCCGGCTTTTTTCGGCAGGTGTTACCGGTCAGCAGCCTGAACGTGCAGATATTTCAACAGAAACCTTTGGAAGAAATGACGCTGCGGATCTCATAATGGTTTCGCTAGCGCGGTTGGCGTTTGATCTAGCACTTCCAACGGAAGTATCGGGAAAGAATGCATTGAACTCTCCTGAGAGAGAAGAGCAATGGATACGTAGGCTATTCGAGAGATCAGTTGGTGGTTTCTTTATGCATGGACTTGATTATAGAGAGTGGAATGTTCAATGTGGAAAGAAACTATCCTGGCAGATTAGTCAGAAAACAGAATCCATAGATTCGATTATGCCTTGTATGAAGACTGATATCTATTTGGAAAACAAGGTGACAAAGTACCAAACGATTATTGATACGAAATTCACGGATATCGTATGTTCCGGCTGGTATCGTGACGAAACATTAAAGAGCGGTTATCTGTATCAAATATATGCGTATCTGCGGACTCAGGAGAACAAAGAGGATGCAGCATCTCTCTGTTCAACCGGTATTCTCCTTCATCCGGCGATTGACCGTAGGTACGATGAGGCGATAGTCCTTGATGGACACTGTATACGCTTCTTAACGGTTAATCTTGCAGGAAATGCATTAGAAATACGAAAAGATATATTGAAATGTGTTGAAGCACCTTCCTAGCTTCAAGCAGCAAGTGCAACGCTGAGTCTTTACCGTAATATAATTCTTCAGGCGTTTTATAACAATGCCTTTTTCTTGGACGTGTGTTCAAACGATATGCAATACGGTCACAGTCGGCTTGTGTGATTCCTTTCATACAAGATCTCTTTGGCAAATACTGTCTGATTAACCCATTCGTATTCTCGTTTGTTCCTCGTTCCCAAGAATGATATGGTGCCGCAAAGTAGCACTTCACTGATGTCTTTGCTTCTATTTTTTTGTAACTGTGGAACTCAGTACCGTTATCAAAAGTAATTGTTTTGAACATTCGCCTATGTTCTTTGATTGCCTGAATACAGGCAGCCGTTACCTGTTCAGCGGTGCGAGCAGAGATCTTTTTGATGATAACAAACCCTGTTTTGCGTTCAACAAGAGTCACAATACAATGGTGTCGATCACGACCAATAACAGTATCGCCTTCCCAATGACCAACCTCTGAGCGGTTGTTTATATACGCCGGACGCTCAGAAATGTAGCTCTTACCGTCAAGACGGCCCCTGGAATCGTGGGAATTGTATCTTTTTCGTCTTCTTTTCGGAACAAACCGCAGGTGTTTATAAAGCGCCCCCCCCTTCTTCTTATCATAGAGAAGATATTGGTAAATAGTCTCATAGCTAATAGAAAACAAAGCTAACCTTTTAAGCGTATTACTGATCTGCTCCGGACTGAAATCAAGTCGAATCAAAAACAGGATGATCTGCCATTGCTCTTCAGAAAACTGCGATCCACGCCGTGATTTATGGCGCCGAGCTATTGCATACTCATGAGCGACAGAGGCTGCATAATAACCGCTTGGCCGAAGGTTCCGGGATAGCTCACGGCTAATGGTTGAGGTCGAACGACCTATTCTACGACCCACATCTGCCATGGTTATGTGGGTTTTCAGAAGGGCGATAATAAGATATCGTTCTTCCTGGGAGAGTTGCTGGTACTTCAACGATGTATTCCTTTTCTTTGCGGGAGCAGGATATTCGTAGTATCGCAATTCTCCCTTTTTTGGACAACATCGTTGCACTTAGTACTTGAATGTAGGCTTTTTAACATCATGTTTGAACTGATAGTTTGTATTGGTGAAAACTGTTACTAACATTTTTAACAAACTAAAACCACTGGGACATCTCAATGGCAAATCTGCCATTGGAGTGAACTATGCGGCCACGAAACGGCGATTATGGTGTTTTCCCAAGGAAATTGGGGAACGGGAAAGAGATTTACTACTACTGGACCTATGATTCTGACGGGAAGCGGAAGTTCCGAAGTACCGGAGAAACGACCTATGAAGGTGCTATAAAAGTCTGCCGGAGCCTGCTCAAAAAAGGCCAGTTACTAACCGAGAAGCAATATGCCTTTTCAACTTTTACTGAACATTTATTTATCTATGAGGAATGCCCCTATATCCAGAATCGACTAATGAAAGGCAAAACTTACTCGCGTTCCTGGGCAGCTCAGGAACGGCGTATCTTGGTTGGAATGATTCAACCTCACTTCACTGACCGTGATTTAAGAGAGATCACGGAACGTGAAATCGATGACTGGGTCATGTCTCTTCGAGCTGAAAGGAAAGGGGCTAAAACGATCAATCATGTCATAACCATTCTGAAGATCGTGTTCGGATTCGCGGTCAAGGAACGCTTGATCGAGGAGAATCCCTGCGAACATATCGAGCCCTTCGCCTTGATGACAAGAGAGAAGGGCATATTCACGAATGACGAACTAGAAAGGCTCTTCAAGAGGTATGACCTGTCACTCTGGAAGTCCGAGGCTCATTTCGCTTTGAATATGACTGCAGCGGTCACGGGAATGCGCCTTGGTGAACTTCTCGGTCTTCGGATCTGTATGGTCAATGGAAACGTCATTACGGTCGCAAATGCCTGGAATCCGCTTGATGGTCTCAAGAGCACAAAGAACGGAAAGGTTCGTGAAATACCGATTCCCGAGGTACTGGGTAAATTGATCGATCGGTTGGCGTTTGGAAGGGATTCACAATCATACGTGTTTTCACCTGGGTCAACACCGATTGATCATAAAACTGTCTACAAACATTTTAGCGCGGCATTGAATGGGATTGGTATCCCGCCAACGGAACGTTTACGACGGAATATCACGTTTCATTCGTATCGTCACACCTTCAATACTAGACTAATAGAGTCTGGTATGAATCCTGAGACCGTGCGTCTGTTAACAGGTCATACTGCGGGAATGACGGCGCGGTATAGTCATATACAGCTTTCTCGTATTTCCCTCCCTGAATTGCCCTTCGCAATCCCTTCCTAATCTTGGATTAATCCTCTATTCAATTAGATATTCCCCTTCTGAAACGCGGGTTGGAACTGTAAGCACCCGTATACGTATTTCAGAAAGGAGGAAGATATGGACGGATTTGAAGTTATCCATTCATATTCTCGGGCGCAGGCGTTAGCCGATGGCGTCCTGGTGGATGTTTCCGCTGCTGCGAAGAAGATCGGATTCAAGTATCCGGTAGCAGTAACGGAGTCTCTGTATGAACAGTACATTGTGGTACCCGAATCGTTTCAGGATTCAGAACAGAGCGAGGAAGGACGTCTTCATGACGTCCTTTCATTGCTCGCGATGAACATCAAGGCCAGTAAAGGTCTATCGAATGAACTGCATTATTCGGTCCAATTTCGAATGCCTGGTTCCAGGAATGAGAATGTTCAGGTATGGGCACTCGTGAACGGCGGGGATACGGGTGAACCTGTAATTACGATCATGCTCGAAGGGGAGGACTGACTATGCGGTACGACCTCGTAGCGGAACGAAAGGGCCCTGATACCAAGATCGGGAAAGCGCAGGATGTCTGGGACGCGACCAAGCGCTTTCATCGTGCCCGGAAGGAACACTTCCTCGTGCTTACACTGAATGGCGCACACGAAGTTATTCGGCTCAGGATCGTCTCGATTGGTATTATGAATCGCTGCATCGTTCATCCCCGGGAGGTATTCCTCCCGGCGATTCAGGATGGCTCTGTAGCCGTGATCATAGCCCATAACCACCCATCTGGCCAGCTTGAACCCTCCGAAGAGGATAAGGCCATCACTAAGCGTCTCGTTGATGCGGGGCAACTTCTCGGTATTCCGGTATTGGATCACTTAATCCTATCAGGAAACGGGTTCTTTTCGTTTTTGGAGGGAGGGCTGTTATAATCCTGGAACGGGTCTCGATAATGGCTTATTTGATCAGATAGTCTTGAATTGTCTCATCAATGTTTTTGGTAATCTTTTCCGTAAGTTCCCTTTTCAAGTCCGTGAGCATAGATTGTCGATCTGCAACCTCGGAAGGACCGTCTAGAAGGAAGAGCTGATAAACCTGCATACCCAAGGCGTCTGCTATCCTTCCGAGGTTATCTAAACTGGGACTTTTGCGACCAATCTCAATTTCCCCGATAAAAGCGACAGATGTTTTTGCTCTTTCGGCCAATTTGGCCTGGCTAAGACCTAATCGAGCCCGTGCGTCCTTTATGTTTTTTGCAAGAATAGCTTTGGTATCCATCCCTTACCTTCCTGTAGCTAGTACATAATTAAGCCATAAGGAAGTGCTTGCAATTAGCCAAAAGCTATAATAGTATATAGCCTTAAGATAGTTCTTTGGGTTATATACACTACCAATATTGCTCGTAGTTGGGATGTCTCAGAACCACGCCAGTGATGGTGATCACTTGGCAGGTTGAGTCATGTCCAAGCTGATTACGATATGTAAAACACAGCCATTGGCTGGAAAATAGTAAAGGAGAATTAGAAAATGAAGAAGTTCCTGTATGGTTTTCTCGTCTTGTTTATCGCTTTTAGCCTTACCTCGTGTAACAACGTGGGACCGGTAATAAAAGTACTGAAGAAGATTAATACCGAACCGGCGCGAATCTGGATCACGTTCCTGAAAGAGAATGGGATTGATGCGATCGACGAAAGCGGAAATACCATCCTCGTGATGGCGGTTCAAAGCGATGATCCCAAGTTTGTTGAAGCATGTTTGAAAAGCGGGGCTGACGTTAACACATCTTCAAAGTACCTAAAGTTTCCCCTAACGATAGCCGTTGAGAAGAACAATGTAGCAATTGCTGACATGCTCTTGAAAAAGAAGGCAAACCCGAATCCGAGGGATTCGGAGAATTGTCTCGCTATCGCGATGAAACTTAAAAATCAAGAGATGGTCGATCTTCTGATGAAGTATACGCCGGATCTTGATGGTTCTGTGAATCGAGCGATTTTCTTTCGTGAGCCCCCGACGCTACAGATGATTGAAAGCCTTGATAAGGCCGGGTATAAGCCGTCTCCCGATGATCTTGATCAGATTATTCAGGCATATTATCTATCGAATGACGAAGCTGAAAAGCAACAAATCCTTTCACTGGTTGGAAAGTATGCGAAGAATTCCGTGTACAACGAGCCTATGACAGAGGATAAGGAAACGGTGCTTACAAAACAATATGCCAGGGTCGATAGTAGAGATACTAAGGATTTCTCTGAGCGTCACATCGAACTGCCAGTTGTTAAGGTATTGTTGGAAAGCGGGCTTACCCCCGATGGAAAAAAGGGGGCCTACAATGAACCGGTGACCGCGGGTTGGTACATTTCTACGTTTGCTCAATCCACTCAGTTCAAAGAGGTGGTCGATCTTTTTATGAAGTACGGATTTGACATTAATAAGGAGTACTTACCCCTGTATGCACCGCATGACGAAACCTTGTTGTATACCCTTGCGGATTTATCGTCAGATACCGCAACCCGTTCTGTCGTACTCGAGAACTATCAATATCTCATATCTCTTGGCGCTGATCCGAATGCCATGATTCCCGTTCCTGATTATGAAGGAAATACGCCGGCAAAACGTCTTGAGATGAAAAAAAGACAGTAACAATGATTAACTGACGCACAAATCAGTTCCTCAATCCAAGAGCGCGGGCTTCTGTCCCGCGCTCTTTTAATTTTAAAGGAGGTTCTCATGGATGAAACGTCAAGGATCTCGGACGATCGCGATCAGGGTAATTCACCGTCCATTGACCGTGAATTGATAGCACATTATCTCGACTGTTTAGAAGGATCCCAGCTTCTATCCCAGACTGAACGGGAACGGTTCATAGGGACGGCGATAGCTTCCCAACTTAACCCTTTCAAGCGGGAGATCCATCTTAAGATTACGCGTGAAAATGGCGTGGTCGGTATTCGTATCATCACCGGATACGAGGTGTATCTCAAGAAAGCGGAACAGACAGGGCTTCTCGATGGATGGAAAGCCTGGACTGAAGGTTCCGGAGAGGGCTTACGGGCTATCGTCGAGATACGCCGAAAAGACTGGGGAAGTCCGTTCTTGCATGAAGTGTATTGGTCCGAAGCCGTGCAGAAGGACGCGAATGGGATTGTCTCAACGTTTTGGGAACGAATGCCGCGGTTTCAACTGAAGAAGGTCGCGATCAGTCAGGGTTTTCGATTATGCTTCGCCAACGAAATCGGGGGGATGCCTTACGAAAGCGCCGAATTACCGGATGGGGATAAGCCGGTATCAGTGCCAATCAAACAGGGGCAGACACGCACTGAAACCGTCAAGAATGCGACGGAATCGAGCGTCGTCGCCTTAGTCGAGGTGATTCATAAACTTGCGATGGAGCATAAAGAAATGCTCTCTCAAACGCATCTTGAATGGATCGAGAATCAACTCCGACAGGAGAAAACTGAATCCCAGTTACGCGGGCTCTTGAAACATCTTCAGGGTGTAATCGAATCGGGCGGCGATTCGAATGAGCCGCCACGGAAGCAAACCATTAAGCGTCAGTATCCGGTTCGGTCTCAGAAAATCAGGATTCCCATTTCTCAGCTGCCTGCAGGAAAGAAGCAGGAGATACCCATCTTTTAGGAGGTTGATCATGAATGATCAAGAACGCCACGATCTCGATGAGCTTGAAGCCATTCTCTTCAGTATCGAAGGAACGGTATCTCCGCAAGTATCCGGATTCTGCATCGATACCCCTGACAAAGCTTCATGGGCCGGTCGAAAGATCGTCGAAGCGGAGTCCCGTATTGAGCACCAGAAAGCGATTGCAGACGAATACAAGCGGAGGATCGACGAATGGTTTGAACGAACAATTCGCGAAGACCGCGCGTCTATCGAGTATCTCCTGGGTATGCTTAAGCCTTTCGCGATATCCGAGATCCGAAGTCTCAAGAAAGGAAAAACCTTGAAGTACTTCGGGGTAAGTATTTCGATGAGGAAATTGCCGGACAAAGCCGAAATCGACGATGAGACGGCCGCAATCGAGTATTGCGAGCAGCACATTCCTGAAGCAGTTGAAACGAAGAAGACTCTCTCCCGGAGTATGGTCAAAAAAGCCCTGGTTGAGGGCCGTTTCATCCCTGGTGTCGATTTAGTTTCCGGTTCGGAAGAACTCTATGTCACCGGCGACAAGGAGCATACGATTCTGAAGAAGGCCGAGGCGGCATAAGGAGGCATTGTTTTTGATACATGGACTACCAAGCAATCTTAAGCCGCATTGTTCTCGCTGTTATTCGAGAAATTTGGTATCGCTCTCGAAAAAGACGTTGGTAAGTGCTGGCATTTGCGCAGGGATCGGAGGCCTTCTATCCTGGCTAGGAACCAGAAACGAAACGCCTTCGATCGATTCTCAGGATATTCCAGTGATCCTTACCGGTGTTGTGTCCGGGGCAATCGCTGGAGTTGCGCTTACAAGCGAAGAAGACGATGGCAGCATGATACAGCGGTATCTTTGTCTCAATTGCTACCATCGGTTTACCTGGATACGTGGTTCACTCAACTAGGAGGAGTGTATGTATGAGATTAAGAATGAAGCAGGGACCGTCCTTGATTACGAGAACGCGTTGTTCGTTCTGAAATCGATGTCCGACGATGAATCCCGGCCATTTATGTGCGTGATTCATGTCGAGGAAGCAGAGCAGGGGAGCCGTCTGGTGTGTACGGACGGGAGACGTCTTCATTACGCGGATATCTCCATAAAAATCCCCGCCGGCGACTACAAACCGGTGACGACAAAGAATGAGATCATCCTCAAAGGACCAATCGATGCTGGATCATTTCCGAACTGGAAACGGGTTGTCCCGGAAGATGGTTTGGATCGGGGATCGTTCAACCTGGAAAAGACCTCAACGGGAAAGAACCTCTCCCTCAATGCCGGCTTTTCCCTTGCCTTTGCGCAGCTCATCGAGAAAACCGGGGAGGTGGTTAACCTCCGGTATCTCGATGACCTTCCCAAAAAGGAATGGCAGCTCTTCTCCCTCGAAGCGAAAAACCGACCACTCGTGTTCAAGAGGGCGGTCGATGGCAAGGAAACCGTCGCCGTGATCATGCCTATGAGCACGGCGGCGTGAGTCAATACTGACTGCCGGAAATAAGACTCCGGCAGTCAGTTCCTCTTACTCTACATCTATGGTTGTATGTGACTTCATAAACTCCAGGATCGAAGGATCCGCGAAGATATCCTCTTTGGTTATCTCTTCCTTTAGGTACACATTCGCTAAAGAAGGCGCCCGGGAGAGCGCGGTATAAATCTGTCCCGAGGCGAAGGCTTGGCTACCCTTATCTATACATATCTTATCAAGTGTGAGCCCTTGTGCTTTGTGAATAGTTAATGCTTGAGCGCTCCTAAGCGGGAAATGGATAATTTTCCCGGCGATGATCGTATGCAATTTTTTTGTCTTCCTGTTGAGGCTTGGCCTCATGAGGCACATCTCCTGCTTATGTAGCGTAACTGTTCTTCCTCTTTGGTCTCCTGTCAGTATTTCAACCTCTATTGAACTTATTGGATCATCTTTGATAGAACTTGCTTCGATGTTCCGGATGCGTCCTTGTGTACCGTTCGAATATCCTTCGGTTTTGCTGTTCCGAGTAAAGATAACCAAGGAATCTTCTACAAATAATTGCGGTTCAGCAGCTGGGTTATCAAGTACATCCCTAAAACATTCAGGATCCATCGTGATTATTTGAGGTGTACTCAAGTAATGTTGTTTATTAATATTCATGCAGGCAAGTGCGTTATAGAAGTTGACTGTGTCATTTGTCAAAGCTAGTATGGTTGAGTCCACTGTTGGAATCCTGGTGTGGAAATGAAGCATTTCCAGGTCTTTGTCGTCACATGAGCCTGTTTTTATTTTCTCAAGCAATGAATAAAAGAGGTAATCATGGCATTGTCGATAGTTCTTCACTAAATTAAAGACTCTGAGGTTTTGATCAATTATCTTGAATGCTTCAGCGTTAAAGAAATATGCTGATTTCTTATAGTTTTGATTGAGTAAATATAAAAACTTCCTGTCGGATTCCCTAATAACGGGTCCAAGTTGGTATACATCTCCTACTAGTATCAGCCTAACTCCTCCAAACGGTTCTTCATTTCCTCGGGATATTTTTAGTGCCCGATCGATACCGTCAAGGAGATTACAGGAAACCATTGAAATCTCATCAATGATGAGAACTTCCAAGGCAGTAAAGAGAGGTTGCTCCTCAAGTTCTTCAGGAATGATTAATGATGGCTTAAACTTGAAAGCTGAATGAATTGTTGATCCTCCAAAATGGGATGCAGACAATCCTGTTGGTCCCACCGCGATCACAGATTTATTCGTTTTTACAAGAAACTGGTTGATCAAATGTGTTTTTCCAGTTCCTGCTGATCCTTGAATAAGCATGTGATCAATACCATTTTCCATCAGATTGAGTAAGTTAGCTCTTTTCATCTGTAAACATTCCTTTGAGCAGGAAGAAAGTTTTTTTTCTATTCTCTTTGCTCAATGGAATGTTGTGGTCGGAATATTTTTTAATAAAAGGGAATGGGCATGGAAAAATCAAAAACCGTATTAATTTATATATATACTATATTAACGGAGCCCCCAAGAATTGCGTTTCTCTATTTTTTTTGTCTTCCTCCGCCTCTTAAGTAAATCACCTCTTTGTAAGTTTCTCCAATCCAGAAATAAGAATAATTGATAGAAAAGCGGGAAATGAAAAGGATCTAGCCATCGATTAAAGAAGACGAGATTTCGGGGGGTTGTCAATTTCCAGACTTGGTGCTTAATCGCTGGAAATAATTCACGGCAGAGCGGTTCTGTTTCGTTTCCAAGAATATCCATTGGGATTAGCTTTTTGTATTTACCATAAAATCCAAACTCAAGGCGTGTTTTTGGAATCTTGCCATGATGTTTTTTCTTCCAGTCATATATGGTAATAAAGGAAGGCTGCCTGCCTTTGGTTTCCCCTTTACGGATACCACTCTTCCGTTTATATATATGATAATCCTTTGAAGAATAATATGTTGTATCATATCTATGAAAATCATTCAGATCGATGTGTTTTAGTAACCTTGCATGACAGAAATCCATCGCGACTTCAAGACCTAAGAACGGAAAGAGCTTGTTGATGTTCAGAGCTAAAGTCGTAATTTTGTCTTTACTAGCACTGTTTTGATATGAATTGATCAGTTCATATAGTGCTAACGAATAATCATAGGTAAATAAACCTTGAATACACAAATCAATTAATGCAGAAAAAACACGTTCACAATGAACCGATATGTTAGGATACCACTCAGGATGGATGTGCAGATATACTTTCTGGTTGGGGAAGACAAAATTATACTCAGGCATTGAACGATAGTCTTTGAATCGATTGCCCTGTAGTGCCTCTCGTGGTATTTCAAGTCCAATATTATCGACCGATAGTTGCCATACCCCATTATCAATTATCGATTGCCCGGTTTGTTCGGTCAGTTCTGTGAACATTTTCTGGACTTGAGGTAAATAGCTTATGGTGAGTAAATAAGTCGCGCAAGACTCATTGCTTGCATCTGGAAATAGGTATTCCCCATCAAAGTATTCACTGGTATCATTATCTTCTGATTGATGCCATCCTGCAAATAAAACTTGGTAAGTAGTAAGATCTATGTCATTAAAAACATACTTGTCCATATTAATCCCCCTATACTAGTAACTGGTTATTCATTTGTTGGGGGGTGTATATAAAAAAAGTGGAACATTAAGTAAGCAGAAATATTTGATTGAGAATATTTTTATAGACTTTATAATCATAAGAGCCTAAGTTACAAAAAGTAATTACTTTATGTTAGCAAAAATTATACTTGGTATTATTGTTAACTCATAAGAAACTAGTCAGAATAAAGTAAGGTACTATATGCGATTGTCCTATAAACGGCTTACTGGATTGATTAAGTTATCATATAGTTTGATTATTGAATCAAAGTTATTAATGAGTTCTTTTGTGATTCTTTTTTTATAGAATATCGTTCCTTCGAAGCTTTTTAGTATTTGGGTCTTAAAGAAAATTTCACCTTTCGATGGCGATTCGCCTAATCCTTCCGGTTCGAGTTGTATTATTCTGGTTAGTAAAGTAAGGAGTTCGGAATACAAATTACTAAGAGTTACTGTGTTAGGTTTCCAACGCTGTTTGCTACAATATTTAGTTACTGCTTTGTAATTGCTTTCAAGTAAACTATCCATTGAAAAGTTCAGTTGTTTCTGATCAAGGTTTTCTTCATATTCAATTCCACGAAAGACCATATTTTTTTTACTTTCGGTACTTATTTTTTTATATCCGTATGACTGATAACTAAGAAGTAACATCCTAATTTCATGAATAAGAAAGGACATACAAAGAAGTTTAGAATAATCAGTGATTAATTCTGATAACTTATCTACATAATCATAATAGAAGTAACAGAGGGAACTTATTGCTTCCATGTTTTTAGATTTGCCGATTGGGTAGTATTGAGGGTTCTTTAAGGCAATATTCATAATTAAGTTTTGATGGCTAAACATAAGTATGCTTGGTTGTTCATACATAAGTGTGCATTGATTGAGTATGGTGGTTGCTAAGCTCATCTTCTTTAGTATTGAATCATTAGTTTTATCTTTTTTTTCTTTATGATTAATTGCTTTAATTACTGCATCTTGAATCACTTGAATCGTATATTCACTAACTAGTAATTCTGTTTGTGCTTGATACGTTGATTCGTTCTCTCTGAAAATGTAATCAGCAGGATAGGAGCAATCAGTCAAAACTGCGCTTAGTAGAATCGGATCTGTTAAAAGCCCTTTACCAATATGCATACGTTCAAAACACTTATAAAAAGCATGTATACTCATTGACCTAGCTTTAACGATACGACTTGTCATTGCTCCTGATGTATAAATCGATGCAATTTGTCCCCTGCTTTTCAGTTCATTAATAAAACGATCAATGCGAATATCGAATGAATTAGCATTGCTCTCATCGGTATTCTGATTTAGTAGTTTTGTCTCGTCAATGAAGCTTTTTTTTCGTTTACGTGAAGTATTTATGTGATTATTACAATTGTCATTTGAAATAGGCATATAAAATATAATAGACTATATGGTATAAAAAGTAAATAAAAAGATTAATTGAGGCAGCATTTTAATTAAATATTGCCATTATATAGCAATCAAGCTTATGCAGGTCATTACTTATATAGAAAAAGATGATAAAACCAAAATAGACTACATAGTCTAAAAAACATCATAAAAAGTCATATCTTTCCTAGACAGCATCTTTCCATCCTTTTGAAGGAAGATCAGCATACTTTTCGACGTATCAACACGGAATTAAGGTTTGTCTTGAGTTCGGTCTGATTAGGTAGGTTTTGGGAGATTCGTGATAACTATCGGTAGATTATTAACCGATCAATTCACGAATCCGCTCGATGCTCTTCGGTGCTGAGCCTTCATAATGGTTATTTAAGTATACTTTGACAATATGGCTTCCGTTCGCAAGACTTCGTATCATCGAAGCGATTTCAGATAGATCGAGTTTTGGATCGACGATTTCGTTCCAGTTTTCCTTTGTTTTTTCCTCAATCTCCTTACGATCTCCGCCTAAGAGCCTGATCGCTACTCGGTCACCTATCAGATCGCCATATTTCTCAAAGACTTCATAAATATATGGCATATAGATTTTTTCCGAAAATACGTGCGCGATGTCGTGATCCTTTAAAAACTCGAAGTATTCTTTGGTAAGGTAGTTTCCGTTTCGGGTCTCGACCCCGAGAGAAATGCTTCGATCGATTGACGTGACAAATCGTTCGAGTCCTTTCATAAACTCCGTGATGTTCCTCATTTTCTGCTTATTGAGATATTCGAACTCGAGTTCGATCAAAAAGATATTGTTCGCGATTGGTTTGAGAGCTTCGGTATACTCCTTAAAATAATCTGGAGAAAGATATGATGGATTCGGAATTAATGGTGCGTTCTTGTCTCTGGATCGTTTATGTGTCAATGATATAGATTCGGTTACCTTACAAGCGAACGAGAATGATTCTGGAACCAGTGTTCGATACTCGGTTACGTCGGATATTTCAGGAACTTTATAGAACCAGCTATCGACTTCTACCGTCGGGTATTTTTGCGAATATTCCTTCAGGTAGGCCGCTGAATAAGGAGCCTTCTTTGAATATACGAGGCCGATCCATGAGTCGTAATTCCATGAGCACGTACCAAACTCGAGAGATGGTTTGCTATCGTTCTTCATAATAGAAATACTGCTGTATACTTATTCATTTGTCAAAACGAAAGTATATTTAGGGGCGGATATGAAGTCCGCCCGTTATATCTATTTCCCCCAGAATTTCTCCACGGATGGCTTCACCTCCTGATACGACGTCAGCCTCTCTAGCAATATCGGATTGTCATAATGGTCCGTCATCGCGACAGAACGGTGTCCCACGAACTCACGTAAGACCTGCTCCGAGAGCAGCGTGCGCATCCTGGTGTTGTATGTGTAGCGAAGGCAATGAACGGTGAGTTTTCGTGTGACATGATCGATTCCAACATTATCAAGTCCGTATCTGAAGCGATCGATCAAGTAATAACTTGCGATCGGTTTATCATGATATGGAAATACCAGCCCCGGAAACGTCTCGGTTTCAGGCATAACCCGGAGCCATCGTTCGAGCATCTTCAAGGTGATTTCCGGGATGATGACGGCTCTGCTTCGTGGATCCTCCGCCGTTGCTTTTTTGAGAGGACCAATAATCCCGAGGTCATCGACGGCTCGATCGATAATGAGTCCGCTTCTCGATTCGCAGATCTGCTCGCGATTAATCGCACGTACTTCGCCTGATCGAAGTCCTGCCGATACGGTCAGACAGAAGAGCGTCCCGAACATCAATGAAAGCTCTTCCGGTTCCTCGCGCATGTACTTCGGTCGTCGCCATACGCGAATGAGTTCATCGTAATCAGACGGAAAGAGGGCAGTGAGTTCCGCGCTCGAAAGCGTGTCTTGCCTTCGTCCGTTTCGTTTGAAGGGTTCGAACTCCGGAATCATATCGATGATGCCTGCTCGTCTCGCTTCTCGCATGATTGTCTTGAGCGTATAGGTGATAGTGTTGCGACATGAATTGGAGAGCTTCTGTTCCAGCAAGAAGTCTTCAACAAGTGTTGGTTTGATATCCTGAAATTGTAGGTGTCCGAATCGTGGAATGATATACCGTTCGAGAAGTCTTCTGTTTTGGTGTATCGTTTGTCTTTTAAGAACGCGTCCTTTCGCTGCCCACCGAATAAGATGTGGCGCACCTTCGATGAACATATCCTTCGCGTATTCGCCGAGCGTGATTTTCTGTAAAGCATTCTGACGTTTTGTTTCGCTCAGTTCTTCTTTAAAGATTTGCTCGAGATACGCGACGGCTTCGCGTTTCGTTTCGCACTTCGAACCGCACGCCTTCTGCACTCGCTTTCCCTGGTGTTCGTACCAGTAGTAGTAGAAGGTGCCTGTTGAGATCTTGCGTTGGAAGAGGTGATACCTGCCGACAGTCACAGCCATGCTTGTGCTCCTTTTGAAGCAAGCATTTTTTGTTGACATTTTGTTGACAGTTATGTTGTCACGAGCTTTGTGTGACAGAAAAAATAATTCTGTCACTCGGTGACGGATGGGCTAAATCCTTGATATATAAAGAAAAACCCATCCTTTCGGATGGGTTCTGTTGCTCCCCCGCGGTGAATTGAACACCGGACAAAGTGGTTAACAGCCACTTGCTCTGCCGACTGAGCTACAGGGGAATGTGCTTTCGCACTGCCTGAAGTATCAGGCGAGAATCAAATTATCCTACTCGCAAAAAAAAGTCAAGAGCCCCCGATCGGGGAGATTGGCCTTTTTCAGGCGCGCATTTTTCCGTAAAGTTCTCTCACGCTTCGGCGATGCCGGCGATCTCGCGGACGCGGGCGCGGACTTCGTCAATAACTGCTTCGTATTTGTCCTCGAGCATCCGGCGGTTTTTCGAGAGGGCGCTGGCGAATTCGGGATCCTGATGGATGTCCATCGGTACGGATTTGCCGTAGCGTCTTTCCATTTCCTGCTGTTTGGCGCGGAGACGGGGCGCGAATTGCTGTTCGAGGGCTTTCGTGAGCTGGTCCGTTTCGGTGAGGTATTGCCCGAGTATTTGGCCTACCTGGCCAAAAAGTTGTGCGAGTCCCTTGCCGGGAAGCGCGGCTTCGAGTCCGTCGCCGATCAGGGCGGTTTTTTTGAGGTCGGGTTCGGCTGCAGGGAGGTGGAAGGCGGCAAGGAATATCGAAACCATTCCCTCGATGATGAGGCCTCGCGCGCCTGCTTCTTTTCCCTCAAGTGCGGCTGCAAGAAGCTCGGGTTTTCCTTGAGAAAGAAAATCGCCTGCGGCTTTTTTCCCCGAGTTTTTGAGGTCGCGATTGTCGGCGCTTTTTGGATCGCCTTCGATATGGGCGGTCTTTTCAAGCGCGATATCGATTGCCGATCGTATTTCTCCCATATTATTCCTCCCCGCTGTATGTACATACTATACAACCATTTTCGGTCAGGATGCAATCAACGGGGACATCGTGGGGCTCTGCGGGCAGGGAGTCGACGATCTGGAAGGAGTGGCAGGCGCCGATGAGGATGATGTTGTCCTGTTGGCTCTCGTTTTCGGCGAGAAAGCGGGAAAGAAAACGGTCATAGTAACCCGCACCGCGACCGAGGCGCGCGCCCGTTTGTGCAAAGGCAAGGCCGGGAACGAGGATGACGAGGGGAAAGTCCGCATCCTGGAGCGTGCCCGGCCAAACCGTTTTTGCATCCGTGAGGGGTTCGCGGATTTCGAACGCTCCGGTCCGGAAGGGACCCGCGCTTGAGTCAATTGTACGAAACTCGAGTTCCTTGTTTGAAAGGATGGCAGGGGCGGCAACGGTGATTCCGCGCTCAATCGCGTCGTCGATGAGTCTTGAAGGGTCGATTTCGCCTCCGTGTGCAAGATAGGCGAAAAGGGTTTTGGTTCCGTCCGGGATGGATGGCGTGGTTGTGCTTTTTCTGCTTCCTATACCTACCGGTAGGTATACTGTTTCCCTCAAAGCCCCGAGCAGGGCGCGCATGCAGGTCCGGATTTCGCCTTTCATGCTTCTTTGGTTCCCCGTTTTTCAAGGAGGCTCCGGTATTGCTCCTTGAGGATGATGACGCAGTCCGACCTGCTCGCGTTTCCGCGCACGATATCCTCCGCGAGCGCATGGCAGTTCGGCGCGCCGCAGCAGCCGCAATCGAGTCCGGGGAGTTCTTCGCTGATCGCTTCCATTTCTTCCATCATCGAGATTGCCTTCTGGTAATCCTCGTCGAGAAGGAGGGCAGGACGCGCGGGAAACGCGTTCGCGCGAAGGCAGTCGAACGGGCCTGTCCGCTCATTTTTTTCCGGCGGCGCCGGCTTTTCGTGGAAAGGTTTCTCTCCGGGTGAGCCATTGAGGGACGTTTCGCGGAGATTGAGCGAATGACGCGCGAGTGAGGGATTTTCGACTGAAAGGGGGCCGCCGACGCAGCCGCCCGTGCAGGCCATGAGTTCGAGGAGTTCGACGCCGTCGAGTTTGCCGTCTTCGACCGCTTCGAGGATTTTCGCGCATTGGTCCATGCCGTCCACGGCAAGCCAGGCGATCTTTCGGCCTTCGACGGTCGCTTCGGCTTCTCCTCCCGCACGGCCCCAGGCAATTTCGGTGGCGAGATCGCTACGCGTGCCGCCTGGGTTTTTTGCGTCGGAGACGGTCTCAGTTTTTTCGGATGGAGTTTTGCCTGTTTTGCCGAGGGCGACGAGGAGGGGAAGGTGTATGTCCGTCATGCTGAAAACGCCGTCGATCGAGGAGGTTTCGTCTCCGATCGGCGCCTTCGCTTCGGTAATTTTTCCCGAGCAAGGGGATATGAAAAAGCAGCCGACACGCTTCTTGTCGGGATGTGATGCAAGCGCTTCCTCGCGCGCGAGGCGGCCCGCAAGCTCCATCGGCGCGATGATTGGTGCTATGTGGTCAAGGAGTGTTGGAAAGCGTATCTGGATGACTTTTACGATGGTCGGGCAGCTTGACGAGATGAGCGGCCGGGGAACGCTGTTCGTGTCCAGAAGACCGCGCGCGGCGCGGGCGATAAAAGGGGTCGCGCGGGAGACGGGAAAAACGGCGTCGAAGCCGATTGCAATGAGGGCTTCGTGAATGGCGTCGACGCTGAATGCTTCGTGGAATTGGCCGTAGAGAGAGGGTGCGGGGAGGGCGATCTTCCAGTCGTAGCGGGAAAACTCGCCTGAGCCTGAAAGCTCGGCGAGGGAGTCGGCGCGGGCGCGCTTGGCGCGGTTCGGGCACCGCCTGATGCACTCGCCGCAGTCGATGCACCTTCCGGCGAGTATGCGTGCCTTGCCGTCCCGCACGCGGATAGCCTCGACGGGGCAGGTTGTTACGCACACCGTGCAACCCTTGCAGGCTTCTTCGTCGAGGATCACCGAATGGAACCGCTTCGCGCCGTCGTCGCCGGAATCTCCCATCATGCCCCCGGTATCAGTATCTTCATGGTCACGGTCGTGCCTTTGCCGACCGTCGATTCAATGGTCATTTCGTCCGTGTTTCGCTTCATGTTCGTCAGTCCCATTCCCGCGCCGAATCCGAGTTCCCGCACCATTTCGGGCGCCGTGGAGTATCCGTCCTTCATCGCGAGATCGATATCCGCAATTCCCGGGCCTTCGTCCCGCATCACGATCGTGATCGCGCCCGGATCGATCGAGATGTCGGCCTCGCCCCCGTGCGCATGTACCACCATGTTGATTTCGGCTTCGTACATGGCGACCGCGGTCCGTTTGATCACGTCTGCCTGAATGCCGAGCCGTTGGAGTATTTTTTTCATTTCGGACGACGCGTTTCCCGCCCGGGAAAAATCATCGCCGCTGACGTCATAGTGGTATTTCACGCGATTCCGTCTTTAGTCGATTTCCCGCACGCCACCTTGATGGACGCCGGCCTGATAGAGCTTTCCGCACGCGAGGAACATGGGCAGCTTTGTCTTGAGGAGGACTATGCCGTTTTCCTTCGCCATCTCGATCATATCGTCGCTCGGCATTTTGCCGCGGACGAAGCAAATCGCCTGGATGTCCATGAGCATCGCGGTCCTGACTACCTGGACGTTGATAAGGCCGGTCATCAGGAGCACCTGGTCTTTCACGAAGGCCATCACGTCGCTCATGAGGTCGGCTCCGCAGGCCGAAAGGATCTGGACGTCGTCCCGTCCGGTTCCTTCGACTGTTTCGGCCTCGATCGCCTTTTGCACTTCAATGATTGTCATGGGGACAGGATAGCACGCTTATCGGGAGCCGTAAAGTTAGCCCCGGCAGGCCGCCTGGCGGAGGTAGAGATCGGCGATGACGAGGGCGGTCATGGACTCGATGACGGGGACGATGCGCGGGCACAGGCATACGTCGTGCCTTCCGTGAATTTCGATATCGCACTCGTTCCCGGAGACGTCGACCGTTTTTTGGGGAATGCTGATCGAGGGAACCGGCTTGATGGCCGCGCTGAAGACGATGTCGGCGCCGCTTGAAATACCGCCGAGGATGCCGCCTGCGTGGTTGCTTTCAAAGCGCGCTTCTCCGGTCGCGCCGTCCGCCCGCATCGGGTCGTTCCATTCGCTTCCGAGCATGCGCGCGCTTTCAAAGCCTGAACCGAACTCGATGCCCTTGACTGCGCCGATCGAAAGAATCGCCTTCGCGAGTTCCGCGTCGAGCTTGTCGAAGACCGGCTCGCCGAGGCCTGCAGGCACGCCGCTTACGCGGCAGGTCACTTTTCCGCCCGCGCTGTCGCCCGCTTTCTTGAGCTCGATGACGCGCGCGAGCATTTTTTCCGCGGCCTTCGCGTCGCATGCGCGCAGCTGGTTAGACTCGATTACTGCTTCGTTGAAGGTTTCGCACGCGATGCCGGCCGCTTCCGCGGTCCAGGCTGTGCAGGTGATTCCTTTGGCCCCGAGGTAGGCTTTCGCGATGGCGCCTGCGGCAACGCGCGCAGCGGTTTCGCGGCCAGAGGAGCGGCCGCCCCCGCGATAGTCGCGCACGCCGTATTTTTTGAAAAAGGTATAGTCCGCGTGGCCGGGACGGAACTTCGTCACGATGTCGCCGTAGTCTTCGGATTTCTGGTTTGTGTTGCGGATGAGTATCGCGATCGGGGTTCCCGTGGTGCGCCCGTTAAACGTACCTGAAAGGATTTCGCAGGCGTCCGCTTCCTTCCGCGCGGTGGACGCGGGGTTGTGCTTCGGGTCGCACGGAATTCCGTCGGAGGTTTCCGAGTGGGCTCCGGGCCGCCTCCGGTCAAGCTCTTTCTGGATAATCCGCTCGTCGAGCGCGATGCCCGCGGGGCAGCCGTCGACCGTCACGCCAAGAGCTACTCCGTGGCTTTCGCCGAAGGTCGTTATCCTGAAAAGCGTACCGAAGGTGTTTCCTGCCACTTGGATTTATTCTCCCTTTTCGCGTTTCTTGCGCGTGTCCTCGGCCTTGCGGCTGATGCGGTTCCACACGGCCGAAAGCCCCATCGCCTTTTTGGCGAGGCTGAGGGTTTCGCGCGCTTCCTCGCGCATCTTGAGCGTGCCGTTATAGATGATCTCGTCGACGAGGCCCGACTGCTTTTCGTACATTGCGCGTCGCTCGCGGATTGGACCCAGGAAATTGTTGAGCGCAACGCTGAGTTTCTGCTTTACCTCGACGTCGCCGACCTTGCCGGTAAGGTAGCGCGCTTTCAGGTCTTCGACTTCTGCCTTGTTCGGGTTGAACGCGTCGTGGTAGATGAACACGGGGTTTCCCTCGACGCGGCCGGGCACGTCTGCGCTCGTCCGGTTGGGGTCGGTGTACATGCCGTTTACTTTCTTGTTGACGGTCTTTTCGTCGTCCGAAAGGAAGATCGCGTTATTGAGGCTCTTCGACATTTTGGCCTGTCCGTCGGTGCCGACGAGCGAGCCGAAGTCCGAGACCATTACGTCCGGGATCGGGAACACGTCGCCGTACATAAAGTTGAAACGCTTGGCGATCTCGCGGGTCAGCTCGACGTGGCTTTCGTTATCCTTGCCGACGGGCACGAGGGTTGATCGGCACATCAGGATATCCGCAGCCTGGAGGACGGGGTAGCCGAGAAGGCCGAGCGGCATCTCGTTCAGGTGGGCATTTTTCGCCATTTCCTTGAGCGAGGGGATACGGTTCATGCGCGGCACGGTGACGAGGTCCATGAAGAAGAGGTTGAGCTCGGTAACCTCGGGCACTGCAGATTGAAGGTAGATCGTCGACTTCGCGGGGTCAATCCCGCATGCAAGGTAGTCGAGAACCATCTCTCGCACGTTGGTCGCAAGCTCTTCGATATGCTCTTTCTCGGGCTTCGTGGTAAGCGTGTGAAGGTCGGCTATGATGAAGAAACACTCGTATTCGTCCTGAAGACGGACCCGGTTCGCGATCGAACCGACGTAGTGACCCAGATGGAGGCGGCCAGTCGGTCTGTCTCCGGTAAGAATCCGTTTTTTAGCGTTATTATCCATAGTAACGGAATAGTAGCATCTGTCGGGGTTATGTATCAAGACGGGGTTACCGGACGAATTGCTTTGACGGGGGGGGGGCAGGGCTATTACACTGGTGTTACAGCAAAGCACATTTGAAAGGGCAGGGACAAAAATGGGTAAAAAAGCGGTTGTAATGGCGGTTTTCGCGGTGGGGCTGTGTCTGTCGCTTGTCGGGTGTACGAAGGAAGACGACAAATCGGGCGGAACGATTCAGGTAATCAACGATAGCGGTCACACGATAGTAGCCCTCTATATCGAACCGTATAACGCTAACGCGAAGACGCCGGCTAGTTCCGATTTACTGTTTCCGGATCCACTGCTATGGCAGAAATACATTAATGTTGACCTTGATCCGGGAGACTATATGATCGCCTATATTGACGGTTCCGGCGGAAATTTTCTGACCGACTCGAACGCAATTGCGAGAATAACCGTGACTGAAGGGGAACTCGTCGAAATCGCGATCGGATCAGATTACTGGGAATGTTTCACGGGGCGTTTCGCCGTTGCCTCGGGCACCCGTGGCTTCAGGCGTTTTTAAGGTAGTTGCGGTAATATAGGCCGGATTCTGGCAGGAATCCGGTTTTTTTCATTTTCGGGAAGATTCATTCCGATACTCAATGCATGAAGATCACGATTGCTTCCTTTTTTCTCGCTTTCGCGCTCGTCTCGCTTTCCGCCCTTGACCTCTCCGTGGACAAGGACGACGTCCTCATCATCCAGAGCCCGGAAGGCGGGTATCACCTCTACATCAGGAAAAAGGCCGACATTCAGTCGGTTCTGCTCACCGAAACGACGAAAGACCCCAAGCTCAAGGAATCGAATTACGCCTATCGAGCGGGTGAATGGAACGCGGTAAACGGCGACGAAAAGCGCATGCTCGACGGCGCCATAATCCCTCCGGAAAAGAAAATCTGGAGCCTCATTGACTCGACGACGGAAAAGGACACGCCCATCGGGGAAGCGTTTCATATATGGATTCCGTATGTGCTCCAATACGGATACCCCTGGTCGCGAAACGGCGAGATAGAGATCCGCGACGGTACCTTCATCAATATCCGCGCCTTTGCGAAACCCTACGGCGATTATTCGGGCGCCTTCGCGGATAATCCGTTCAAGATTCAGGTTACGCAAAAACCCGTCGTGCGCGTCCTCCCGCCGCCGGCCGTGCCGCCGCCCAAAAAAGATCCGCCCGAGATCGAGCCGGTGCCTCCGGCTAACGTCTCATATATGAAAGATACCGTGTCGAGCTTTACCGAGCTCGCCGAGATGTCGAAGGGCAAAACGCTGTACGCGAAGGGCCCTGACGACATTGTTCCCCTTGTTCGTACGCTCCTCGTTCCCCCGGGGGACAAATCCCTCGACCTCGTAATCGTCATCGACTCGACCGAGAGCATGCAGGACGATATCGCGAAAGTTCGCCAGTCACTCGCTCCGACGCTCGACGAATGCCTTGCCGGTTATCCGGCCTGGCGGGTGAGCCTTCTGCTCTACAAGGATTACGACGAGGATTTTATCGTCAAGAATGCATGCGTCTTTACCTCAGATCTCCAGGTGTTCAAAAAAGCGCTCTGGTCGTTCCGCGTCCAGGGCGGGCGCGATATTCCCGAGGCGGTCTACGAAGCCCTTGATGGCGCGTTAAGCCTTCCCTGGAATCCGGCGGCTGATAAAAAGATCATTCTCATCGGCGACGCGCCGCCGCACCCGAAGCCGCGCGGCGAGGTGACGAAGGACATGATAGACGAGGCATCGCGGGAGCAAGGCGTTCAGCTGAACGTGATAATCCTCCCCCACGGCGAGACCTATTGATCGCAGCGCGCGAACTGGCTATTGCTGCTGGCAAGACGTTAAAAAAAAACGGATCCCTTTTGGGGACCCGTTTTTTTTGCATGTGAATGTTCGGTTATTTGGCTTTTTGCGCCGGAATGCGTGCGCGATCGTTTTTCGCGAGCACGAGGTATTCCGGGGGGATTCCGGCTCCACCGGTCGTTTCGTAGCGCGCGATGATCGCGTCGAGCCGTGCGGTTGCGTCGGCCCACTTTTTTGCCTTGAGGCGAAGGTGCGCGATCTCGAATTCGGCGGCAGTGCGCGCACCGAGGTCGTCGCCATAGCGGTCAATTATCATCTGATAATAAACCTCGGCGGCTTTAATGTGATTATCGTCCAGAGCCGACTGACCGCTTTGGCTCAATTCCGCGACCGTTGTTTCGGCCGGGATTGAGGCGGGGTCGGGTACGGATTGGCAGCCTGACGCGGCGAGTACGAGCGACGCGGCGAGCGACGCTATCAGCAAATTCCGTTTCATGTAGGTCCTTATTCCTTGTCGTATACTTCGTCCCGTATGGGAAGCGTTTTCCTGAGGTCACGGATAAAGTCTTGCGGCTCGCCCATATCCTCGTATGCATCACAACAATCGATGCTTCGTCTGGTAACGGTAAAATACTTGTATTGCTTTTCCCCGCCCAATTTTTTCTTCCATTTGCCCGAATCACAGCGAACCCGGAGATAAAATTGACCGGTTACGTCGGCGGGAGCCGGCACGAGCTTGCAATGAATGCAATTGGCGCAATAAATCTTGCCGGAGTCAAAACCCTCGTCGCCCTCGGTTTCCGTTTCAAAATCGATTCCGTACACTTTCTCGGTTAGGTCAGACATGCAAGGAGCCCCCTTTTTTGTCTTTATACATAGTAACACGCGCGAAAGGCGTCGTCAACGTAGCCGCGCGCTCGTCTTTTGTTCAGTCTATGGCGTTATGGTAATCTCGACGCGGCGGTTCCGCGCGCGCCCTTCATCCGAGTCGTTCGGCGCCACGGGACGGCTTCCGCCCACGCCCGAGAATCCGATATGGTCTTTGTCTATGCCCCGTGCGGCAAGCTCCGCAGCGATAATGCGCGCGCGCTCGACGGAAAGCTGCAACTCGCCCGAAGGCTTGCCGACGCTCGCCGTGTGGCCTTCGATCATGAACCGGGCGTCGGGACCGGCTTCCTTGAGCGCCTCAGCGATGGCATCGAGCCTTCCGCGTTCCTCGCTGAGCACCCGCGCGGTGTCGGCTTCGAACCTGACGTCGTAGACCATCAGTTTGAGCCCTTCCCATGAATCGGTGAGCTCGACGTCCCGAATCGGCTTTTTCTCGAGTTTCGCGCCGATTTCGCCGCGGACGAACCACCATTCCTTGTCCCGGGTAATACCGGTTTCGTGCGAATCAAGCATCGCTGAATCGCAGATAATCACGACTTTTCCCTCGGTAAGGATTTTCCGGTTCGCCTTGAGGGAGACGATCTTGAGGTAATCATCCTTCGAAATGACGGGATCCGTGCGGTTTTTTCCGTAGATCTCGCGCGCGACGATGCGCAAGGGGTCGTTTCCGATAAGGTCCCGATACTTGCTTTCGTCCATGCTCGCGGAATATTGAACGATTCCGCGCTTTCGCGCGATTGCCGGAATCACCATGCTTTTGTCGAAAAGCGGATCCATTTCCGCGCTCCACAGTTTGGGAAAGAGACACGGCGAAAGGGACGCCGAGCCGTATTCGCCGTGGACGGGAAGCGCGCCCCGCGCATCGATGAGAATGCCGGTAAACTCGCGCGTCGGCGCGGTTTCAAGCGGGGGTTTCGGTTCGTACGGTGCCTTTCCCTTGATATAGAGGCTCGCGAGGTCAAAAAGGCTGATGGTGTGGGTCATCGAAATGGTTTTCAGATCCGTCGAAAAAGCGGGAGGCGTCGTGCGTCCTGCATCGATGATGGTATTGAGGTCGCTCAAGGAAAGTTCGCCCCTCTCGACCGTGTCGCCAACTCGCGACGAGGAATCGACGAGGACTGCGAAAAACGCATCCTTGAGGAGCGCCGGCGTTTCCATTTCGAGCATTTGGAGGGCGGCGTTGCGTCCGGTCGGGAGGATGATGCCGCTTTTCGCGGTATCAAGCGAGAGCCTTGAATTGATCCGTTCGAGTTTCCAGTCGATCGCCGAGTGCGCGGTAATCGGCTTTTCCTCCGCGCTGACCGTCGTCATCGAGACAGTGATTAGCGCCGCTATTCCCGCCGCGATAGTCGCCGCGCGCAGGCGTGTTATGGTTCCGTTTCCCGTCATTGTCATAATATCGGCACGCGGAGCACTTTTCCCAACTTGAGTACGGTATTTACGTCGATATTGTTCCGGTTGGCAAGGGTTTCGACCTGTATGTCGTATGCGAGGGCGATTGACCACAGGGTGTCGCCCTGCTTGACGAGATAGGTTCCCGAAAAATTAAGGTCGTTTGAGTCTTTTTTGCCCTGATAGGTCCCGACTTCCTTGATCGCGGGAATGACGATGTTCTTGCCGATTTTGAGCGTGTTCGCCTTGAGTCCGGGATTGTATTGCAGGATCATGTCTACCCCGACTCCATAATGGAGCGCGAGCGCGTAGAGGGTGTCGCCAGACTTGATTTTGTACATATAGTATTCAAGGAGCATCTTTGTCCGGTCGTCGAGCACGGTCTTGACGATCTCTTCCTGACCGAGGGGTATCCTGAGCGCATAGAGGGTATCGGGCGGAGTGATCGAATAAAAGAGCGCGGGATTGACTGCCTTGAGGAGATTTGCGTCCATGCCGGTTTCTTTCGCGAGGACAGAAATGTCGACCGGCCTCTTTACCGGAATCGTGGTGAGTCCCGAGTCCATCGGAGAATCTCCCCAGTCGATTCCGTATTCATCGCTCTTGGAGAGTATCTCGGCAATGGCGAGGAATTTCGGCACGTAATGCACGGTTTCGGTTTTAAAGAAGCCGTGCTCGGCCAGGTACCAGTAGTCCGCCGTTCCCGCCTTTTTGATCGCCTTTCGCGTGGCTCCGAGGCCGCAGTTATAGGCGGCGAGGGCAAGGTACCAGTCCCCGAGATCGTTATAGTTATCCTTGAGTTTCTTGATGGCCGCTGTCGTCGTGATCCACGGGTCGCGCCGCTCGTCCATCCAGTCGTTGATCCTGATGCCGTAGCCGGAGATGCTGTTCCGCATGAATTGCCAGACACCGGTCGCGCCCGAGCGGGAAACCGCACCCTGGGAAAAGCCCGACTCGATGACGGGGAGGTAGAAAAGGCATTCGGGCACGTCCTGCCGCGCCGTCTCCGAGCGGATATAGTCGCGGTAGAGGGCCGGGCGCTTGATGACGGTCTGGAGGTATTTGAGTCCGTCCGGCGAGGTGTACATCGCGCGGTATTTCCGTACCAGTGCGGTATCGGGTATCTCGAGGGTAACGGCGGGAAAGGGAGAAATGGCGTTCACCCTTTCCGGATCGATCCGGCTGTCAGTGGCGTCTGCAGCATCTGAAGCGTCTGCAGTATCGGTTGCATCGGTCGCGGAGCCGTTCGCCTGTGTGCCGTCGGTTTTCTCGTCCTGGTTTTTGTCCCGCTTCTTTGCCTTTTTTGCCTTGGTCGCGATTTCCTGATCGTTCGAGCCGGATTGATCGCTTGCGTCGGCTTGCGGTGTGGCGTTTGTGCCATTGGCGGCATTTGCGCCAAGTGCGGCGTTATCGGCCTGAGCTGGCGCAATCTCGCCTGCCTTGTCTCCCAGGATCGTGGCCATGACGGGAAGGGGCGAAAATGATGCGAACCAGGCACAGGCGAGCAAGAAGGCAAGGAGTCGCGTGCGCGGGAATGATGCTATTTTCATGATACTCAGAGTTTTTCTCCATAATAAATGCCGGCCCATTCCCATCGTCCGTGGATGTCCGGATCTGCGGGAAAATTGACCTTGCGGAAATACAGGTACCAGACGGTCACATACTGGTTCCACCCCGAGGTTCTCAGGTAAGCCTCGTTTGGCGTCGATGACGTGTCGAGGTTTGCGCTGTAGGTTATCCGGTTGCCGCCCATAAAGTCATGCATGTCGAAATCGGCTTGCGCGTTATTGTCGCTCGCTTCCTGCTTCCAGGACATCGCGAAGAAATTCACCTTGGCACGATAGCGGTCTAGGGCCCGGTAATCGTAGCCGTCGATACCGGATTTGATCGCGGCGACGAGATCGTCAAGATTTTCGAACGTCCAGTCCTTCGATGAGGTGTTATAGTCTACGATCCGTTTGGCGTATTCGTAGGCGTCGGGAACCCCCGGGATCAGAATGTCATATCGTCCGTAACTGAGGAACTGCGTGTATGTTTGTATAGCGAGCTGCCATTCACCGAGCCGTTCATACGAGCGCGCGAGCATGAAGTAGGAATATCCTAGGTCTATCTTGTCGGCAAAGCGCGTGATGAGGTCGCTGTAGTAGCGGATCTGGAGTTCGGGCGAGTCGGTGATCTTGATGAGGTTCTGGAGGCACGCGAGGTGAATCGACCGTCCGGCGACCTCGAGGTCTTCGCAGTTGTCGAGTATCCGCGCGAAATAATACTCGGCTACCTTCGGGGCGTTTTCCTCTAGATAGGTATTGGCAACCATAAGGAGCCAGTACGCGTTGTACGGGTCGTCGCTGTGGTCTTCGACCGACGAGGTAAGGAACAGGATGAGATTCGCGGTTTGGCCCTCGGAGCGGAGGTTGCCCGCGATGCGGTTCATCAGGGCAAAGCGGCTGTCGCTTTCCTTTTTGTCCTTTTTGAGGAGTTTCAGCAGCTGCTTTTGTTCGCCGCGTGCGGGTCCGAGCGTATCGACGAGATACCCACGATCCTTGCCGCAACCGGAAAGGGATAATGCGCAGATGCCCAGGCAAAGGGCACCTGTCATTGCGGAACGGACAGGCATGACTCGCGAACGGCCTTTTTGCATGGGACTGATACTAGCATGAGCCTGTTTGTATTGGCAAGATAGGTTATTCTGGGATACAATAACATCGGAGGATCGATACCGTGAGCAATAAAGCCTTTTTGAAACGTTTCGTCCTTCTGGTATCGGTACCCTTGCTGCCCCTCAGTATCGGCTTTCTCGCCGTCGGCATTACCCTGTTCATGCTCGGCAATTTACCGGTTCCCCGCTTCTTTTTCTCCATACCAACCATTGTTTCTGGCATTGTGCTGTGGTATGCCGGTCTCTATCTGGAAAACCGCATGCGCTTTTTCTTTGCCGGGGCATTTCTTGTTCTCACCGGTGCTCTCCTCGTCCTGATCGACATCGGGATCGTACGCGTCCATCTTCCTTCGGTATGGCCCGTTCTCATGCTCTTCGTCGGAATTTCGTTTTCGGCCGCCGGTTTCCTCAACTATCGAAAGCTCCTGGCTGTCTATCTTGCCCCAGCATTCGTTTTTGCGGGTCTCGGCTTTTTCTTTTTGCTCTTTACCACCCGCGTGATCAAAATTTCCTTCACGACGGTCGTGTTATGGTGGTTTCCGTTTCTCCTCATTCCGTCGCTTATTTCCTTTATTGTCTGGGTATTTCAGAAAGGTCGCAAAGACCGGGCTGGTGATGAATAGCCGAATTTCTGGCCGTGCCTGGATTGCCTGCGCCGCGTGGGTCATCGCGTTTTCCGGTTGCGCCTCCGACCCGACGACCACGTCGCTCGCTCCGTCCGTTTCCGGATCGGAAAGTCCCGTCGTTCTTTCGGGAAAGACCGGTTCGGGTGAATCCGGGGCAGTTACCCCGTCTTCGGTAACGGAAACAGGCGGCACCGTGCTTGCCGTGCCTTCCAAGGATCAGCTCAAAAAAAATATCCTCGACAGTCAGACTCTCGCGCTTTTGGAGACCGGCTCGCCCGACAGCATTCGAGCGGCTGTTGGTCGTATCGACGCCGATCCCCGGGGCATGACCGACCAGAACAGGATTGCGCTCGTGATTGCGGGCGAACTCATGAAAATCCTGTATCCGCTTGAAACGGTCACCTGGTCGGTGCCTGCTATACCCGAAGACGGAAGCTGGGTAAATGCGGTCAAATCGGCACGGATGGGCGTATACGACTATAGCGCAGGATCAGCCGATTTCCTCTCGCTCGTATTGCCCTCACTCGTCCTTGCCGTTTCCAATGCTCCTGGCGACTATTATGCGGACGCCGAAACCGCCCTCAGAAAGGCGGCTTCCCAAAATGGCCGTTCGGTTCTTCCTTCCTATCTTCTTGCCCTTCTCGCCGTGCGGAAGGGATCGGTTCCTGCCGCCGACGGATATTACCGCGACGCCTGGGAGCGCGACCATTCCTGCTATCCGGCCGGCATTGCGTATGGCCGTGCCCTTATCCGCAAAGATGACGGTCAGTCGGCGTTGCTCATCGCGAAGGAATTGCTCGTTCGCTATCCCGCGGCTCCGGTTGTAACGCGGTTTGCCGCCGATGCGGCGTTTTCCACCGGGGACTGGGCTCTGGCCGATCCCTTCGTGCTTGCCGCGCTGAAGGCGGAACCCGACAATACCGATTACCTCCTGATGCGCGCGCGGATCCTCGTCGAGCGCAAGGACTATCTCAAGGCGAATTCCCTCCTCGACGCCTACGCGACCCGAAACCGGAGCGACAAGCAGTATCTCCTGCTTCGCTCCCGCGTCGTGCAGGAGTGGAACCGGAACCCTGCGTCGGCGACCGGTTTTCTCCAGGAAGCCGCGCGGCTCTATCCGGATGACCTTGACGTAATGCTCGCTTCGGCGGAGGTTTGCTATCAAACCGGGCAGCAGATCAATAAAAAATCGGGTCGCGACTATGTCTGGACCGTACTGGCCGCGAATCCCGCGAATCCCGGAGCGCTCGCTCTTCTCGTCGCGGACTACACCGCTTCGGGCGACTGGGCAAACGCCGTCAAGTACGGCGAAAAACTCGTGTCAGTTTCCCCGCGCGATTCGTCAAAGATTCTCCTCGTGCGGGCAACCCTCGGAGCGGGGCAGACTGCGAAGGCCGTATCCCTTTCGCGCGCTCTCTATCAGGCGACGCCCACCGACGAGATTACGGCTCTCTATCTTGAGGCGCTTGTCGAGACCGGCGACGCCTCGTCTGCGGGTGCGCTCATCGGCGCACGGCTTTCTTCCGCCTCGTCTCAACTGAAAAGTATCCTCTATTATTATGAGAGCCGGACGCTTTCGGATCCTGACGCGAAGCTCTCGTCCCTCCGGTCGAGCCTGCTTGCCGATCCCCGGAATAAAGACGCCCTTTTCGCCATGTATGAATGGTACTCGGCAAAAACCGATTACCGGAAGGCGCAATACTATCTCAAGCAGGTAATCGCCCTCGATCCGACGAACCGGCAATACGCGCAACTTCTGGCAAAACTCGACGAATTGCTTGCTCGCTGAAAAAAATACCCGTATACTCAAACGTATAAGGAGCGAACCATGAAGAAATACGTGTGCGATTTGTGCGGCTATGAGTACGATCCTGCCGTCGGCGATCCCGATAACGGAATCAAGCCAGGTACTGCTTTTGAGGATTTGCCCGAAGATTGGGTTTGTCCGGTGTGCGGCGCAGGTAAAGACAGCTTCTCGGAAGCGTGATTTCTGCAGGAAAGGGGTTTCTCTGATGATTGGAAGGGAAGACGCGATCGCCTCGATCGGATATGACGGTAACGCGGCGCTCGTTGATCGAGCAGCGCGTGCGCGATACGGACAGATGACCACGGCCGAGCTGTGCAAGGCGGGGTTTTTCCGCGCCGCTGCCGCCTCGGCCCTGTATTCGGGAAATAGTGAAGAACTTGCGCTCGTTGCTGAGTCGTATAATCGGGTCTCCGGTTCTGCGTACCGGCCGGAAGCGATTCCTCGGCTTTTCGGAGTCGGGAAGGTTACCGTATCAAGGGCTCTTGTACTGTAATCAGGGATTGCTCAGGCGGGCGACTGTTGTGCGATTCGTATGGCCGGCGGCTCCTCTCGGGGGGAGACCGCCGGTTTTTTTTAACCTTGACTGTGTTTCCTTCTCTATGATACCTTATGCGGAGATATTTTTCTTTCCAAGGAAGTGTTCTTATGAATTTCATGCCATTTATGCAGGTGAGTTCCCAGCAGTCCGGCGGAACATTCGTCACCATTCTCACCATGGGTGCCGTTTTTGTGGTTTTTTACCTCTTTATCATTCGGCCCCAGAACAAGAAACAGAAAGAAACCGAAAAAATGGTAAACGCGCTCAAGAAGGGCGATAAAGTCATTACCATTGGCGGCGTTCACGGAGAGGTTGTCTCCACCAAGGAACAGACCGTTATCGTTAAGGTTGACGAAGCGTGCAAGCTTGAATTCAGCCGCTCGGCCATCGCTACCATCGTCAAGGACGAGAAGAGCGAGAAACCCGCAAAAGCATCCAAGAAAGACAAGGCTGACGCGTCGGATTCCGCCGCGCCGGAAAATAAATAACTAATAATCGACGAACGATATCTCGGGTTTGTTAATAAAACGACCGCGTGATATCGTTCATTTCGTATCTGGAGTAATAATATGAGCAAACGAAGCCGGTTGCTGATCTGTCTGTTGGTTCTCGCAGTATGCTTTGTCTTCCTGTGGCCCTCGGTAAAATGGTATTACGTGACCCCGAAAGCCGATCAGTCGCTTGCCCTTGGATCGCGCGAAAAGATCAAGGATTACGCGCGCAATATGGCTGTCGCCGATTTGCGCTCGCTTATGGCAGACGCGAAGGCCGATAAAAAAGAAGCCGTCGATCCGAAGTTTTCGGCACTGATTGCCGAGGCAAAAAAGAATTACAAGGCGATGAAGCAGGAGTTCCCCGCAGTGTGGACCGCTCGCGCGCTTCTTGCCGCCTATCCGTCCGAATCGGACATCCTGAGTTTTATCGAAAACGGGTACCGTGACCATATCCTCGCGATCAAGCAGACTCAGGGGAGCGCCGTCAAACTCGGTCTTGACCTTTCGGGTGGTATGAGCATCATCATCAAGGCTGACCTTGACGCTGCGGCCGCGACCCAGAAGGAAACGATCGGCAATATGGCGACGTTCAAGGCCGAGGCGATGAAGCAGGCAATGGATACCCTCACCAGCCGCATCGACAAGTTCGGTCTTTCCGAGCCGGTGATCCGCCAGCAGGGCGAAGACCGCATCTACATCGAAATGCCGGGTAATGCCGACTCCGACCGTATCAACTCGATCATCATGGGCAAGGGAATGCTTGCTTTCCATATGGTTGACCAGGACGCGACCGCAGCATTCCAGGACTATTACCGGCAGCACCCGACGTCGACCTTCGACGCCGAATATAACCTTCTCGATCCGTCGATCATCCCCGCAGACACCATGGTCCGGGGCTTGTACAAGAAAGATTCTTACGGACTCGACGAGCGCACCGGTTTCCTCGTTCTCAAGAAAGATGTCGGACTTGAAGGCAAGCACATCCAGAGCGCAGTCACCGAGTCCGACTCGATGGGCCGCCCCACGGTAAACTTCGGCCTCGATCCCGAGGGAACGAAGATTTTCGGCGAACTTACCGCTGCCAACGTCAAGAAGCAGATGGCAATCGTCTCGGACGACAAGATCAAGTCCTACGCGACCATCAATGAAGCGATCCCGACCGGCAACGTACAGATCTCCGGCTTCTCCCGCGAGGAAGGCGAAAACCTCAAAGCGGTGCTCCGCACCGCGTGGCTCAACGTTCCGCTCCAGCTCGAAAACCAGCAGGTTATCGGAGCCAGCATGGGACAGGAAGCCATCCACCAGGGTATCTACGCGATCATCGGCGGTCTTGCCGCAGTGTTCATCTTCATGTTTCTGTATTACCGGGGAGCGGGCGTCAATGCCGTCGTCGCCCAGGTACTCAACTTCTATATCATGTTCTCCGTCCTTTCGGCACTTAACCTCACCCTCTCGCTTTCGAGCATCGCGGGTATGATCCTCACCATCGGTATGGCCGTCGACGCGAACGTTCTTATCTTCGAGCGCATCAAGGAAGAGCTCAGGCTCAAGAAGGGCAGGGCTGCCTCGATTACCGCGGGCTTCGACCGCGCGTTCTGGGCGATCATGGACTCCAACATTACCACGTTCATCGCGGCCGCGTTCCTTTCGCAGCTCGGTACGGGTTCCATCAAGGGATTCGCATACAGCCTCGCGATCGGTGTTATCTCGTCGGTATTCACCGCGCTCTTCGTATCGCACGTCATGTTCGATATTACCACTGACGTGTTCAAGAAAAAGACCGTCAGCATCAGCTGGAGGGTCAAGTAATGAAAAAGGTAATCAAGTTCAGCAACCTGTTCGTCCCGACCGTTATAATGAGCGTTTCCATTATCGCCTTCGGTCTGTTCGGGTATTTCACCAAGGGCTTTAACCTTGGACTTGACTTTCAGGCAGGTTTCATCGAGAAAGTTCGCATCGCTCCGACCGCGCTCTCGCTGACCTACGACGGGGCGAAATCGGTAACCGTTTCGCAGTCCTCGCAAGGTCTTACGGTCGTCGTGACCGGCGTCGACAGCGACAATCAGAGCTTCAGCTATCCCTATGCGACGTATCCGACCGTCGGCGATTTTGCCCGCGCGATCGTTTCGATCCCCGGCGTTACCGTGACGCTCGCTGCCCCCGAATCGACCGCGCTCAAGAGCGTGTTCCCCGATTCCGAAGTTCTTTCGCGCCTCTCGGCGAAAGCCTACCGGTTCCATTACGTTCCCTCCGATATCGCGCCGATCTCGTCTGACGAAATCAGGCAGGCAATCTCCGCGTTCCCGGACGCAGCCGTGCAGGTAATCGGACATCCTTCAGAACGCTTTTTCCAGGTTCGCCTCGAGGATGACGGCACCGATCCCCAGGCGAGCCAGACGCTCCGCATGGGTCTCAACGCCGCCTTCGTGAAGGCGTACGGCGAGGAGAACGTGGCGGTTATCGGCACTGACTTCGTCGGATCGCGTTTCTCCAAGGGTCTCGCAAGTCAGGCAACCTGGCTCGTGCTGCTTACCCTCGTGCTCATCTGGGCATATTGCACGATCCGCTTCCGCTGGGACTTCGCTGTCGGTGGTGTTCTCGCGATCCTGCACGACGCGCTCATCATGGTAACCTTCATCGTCTGGACGCGCATGTCCTTTAACTCGACGACGATCGCCGCCATCCTGACCATCCTCGGATACTCGATCAACGATACGGTCGTTATCTTCGACCGCATCCGCGAAAACATGCGCTTCCACCCGGACATGAAGATCGTCGACGTTCTTGACCTCGCGCAGACCGAGATTCTCGGACGAACGATAATCACGTCCGCCGCGACCATGCTCGCTGTCGGCTCTCTTTTCTTCTTCACCACCGGTGACATGAAGGATTTCGCCGCCGCGCTTCTCGTCGGAATGGTGTCGGGTGTGTACTCGACCATCTATATCGCGAGCGCCTTTATCGCCTTCGTCGGCCGTTTCCGCAAGGACGGCGGTCGCCTGGCCGAAAAAGTAAAGGCACCGAAAGAGATCGTTTCCGGCGAGCTGGTGTAATCAATCGCTCCCGTACGTGCGGCGTGTTTCGCTACCGTTCAGGTGGCGTGAACCGCTCGCGTAAGTACCCCTTGGGCTTTCCTTCGAAAAAGGTTTGCTTCAAGGGGTTTTTTTTTATTCGCGTATTCGGGTAGAATGTGTGCATGAATCATACGCTCAGGATCATCCGCGCGGACATCATGGGATACTGCATGGGCGTGAGGCGCGCGGTAGAGGCCGCCGAGCAGGCTCTTCTCGACAATCCTGTTCGCCCCGTGTACACCTACGGTCCGCTTATCCATAATCCTTCGGCCCTCGACCGGCTTTCCCGCGCCGGGGTCGTTATCATCGGCTCGGGTGGCGTTTCGCTTCCCGACGACTTTCACGGCGCGTCGGTGGTTATTCGCGCGCACGGCATTCCGCCGGCGGAACGCGCAGAGCTCGAAAAGCGGCATGCGCTCATCGTTGACGCGACGTGCCCCCGCGTTCTTTCAAGCCAAAAGCGCGCGTACGACTGGCACGAAAAAGGCTACACGGTAATTCTTGCGGGGGACCTTGACCACGGGGAAATCACCGGCATCGCCGGATACGCTCCCGGCTGCATCGTGCTCGAGTCGAGCGAGGCCGCCGAGCGGCTTGAGCGCTTTCCGGAGAAGGCGGTTCTCATCAGCCAGACGACGATCAAACAGTCCGAGTACGACGCGATCGCCGAGGTGCTTTCGAAGCGGATCGCGGAACTTGCGGTCTTTAACACGATATGCCCGGCCACGCTCGAGCGGCAAAACGCGCTTGAGGCTCTCGCGGGCCAGGTCGACGGCATCATCGTAATCGGCGGGCGCAACTCCGCGAACACGCAGCGGCTTTTTAACACCGCGAAGACGCTGTGCGCGCGCGCATGGCATATCGAGAGGCCGGAGGAAATACCGGCCGAAGCGTTCGACATCGAGCGGATCGGGATAACGGCGGGTGCTTCCACTCCCGACGAGGTTATCGACGCGGTTGAACAAGCTCTCCAAAAAGTATAATATTTTGTCATAAGGAATAACGACATATGAAGGCAATCGAACTCGAGAAGGCGTATAACCCGAAAGATTTTGAGGACCGCGTGTACGCGGGATGGGAAACCGGCGGTTTTTTCAAGCCGAAAGCCGCTGCAGACTCTGGCGCTTCCGCCTCAGGCCCCGCGACGTCCGCGTATGGGGCGAAGCCCTTCGTCGTCGTCATTCCTCCGCCGAACGTAACCGGCGTTCTCCACATGGGTCACGGCCTCAATAATTCCCTCCAGGACATCGTGGTGCGCTACCACCGCATGCGCGGCGAGCCGACGCTGTGGGTTCCGGGTACCGATCACGCAGGCATCGCGACGCAGAACGTCGTCGAAAAACGGCTGAAAAAAGAAGGGAAGACCCGTCATGACCTCGGCCGCGAGGCCTTTGTCAAAAAGACCTGGGAAGTAAAGAACGAGCATCACGCGATCATCACGAACCAGCTGAAAAAAATCGGCGCGAGCGTCGACTGGACGAGAGAGCGCTTTACCCTCGATGACGGCCTTTCGCGCGCCGTCCGCGAAGTTTTCGTAACCCTTTATGAGCGCGGACTCGTCTATCGCGGAAACTATCTCGTCAACTGGTGCACGAGCTGCGGAACGGCGCTCGCCGACGACGAGGTCGAGCACGAGGACACGAACGGCGCGATGTACCACATATGGTACGAGCTCGCCGATGGCGTCACGCTTCCCGACGGCTCAACGCGTATCGAGATCGCGACCACGCGCCCTGAAACCCTTCTCGGCGATACCGCCGTCGCCGTCAATCCCGAGGACGACCGATACGCCGCGCTCGTCGGCAAAATGGTAAAGCTCCCGCTTACCGGCCGTGAAATTCCGATAGTCGCCGACTCCTACGTCGACCGCGCGTTCGGCACCGGCATGGTCAAGATTACCCCCGCGCACGACCCGAACGACTGGGAAGTGGCGAAGCGGCAGAACCTCGCCGTCATCAACATCCTCAATCCCGACGGAACGCTCAACGAGAACGTGCCGGAAAAATATCGCGGGATGAAGTGCCCCGTCGCCCGCAAGGAAGTGATCGCCGACCTCGAAGCGCTCGGTCTCTACAAAGAAGAAAAGAAAATCACCCACGCGGTCGGCAAGTGCTACCGCTGCAATACCGTCGTCGAGCCCTATCTTTCAGACCAGTGGTTCGTCAAGATGCGCCCGCTCGCCGACAAGGCGCTCGCCGCATGGAAGAAAGGCGAGATCCGTTTCTATCCGCAAAAATGGGAAAATACCTACTCGCACTGGATGGAAAATATCCGCGACTGGTGCATCTCGCGCCAGCTGTGGTGGGGTCACCGCATTCCGGTATGGTACTGCGAGGATTGCGGCGAGATGATCGTCACCCGCATTGACCCTTCATCATGCCCGAAATGTCATTCAAAGAAACTCCGTCAGGACTCAGACGTTCTCGACACCTGGTTCTCGAGCTGGCTCTGGCCGTTCTCCACGCTCGGCTGGCCCCAGAAAACCGACGACCTCAAGGCGTTCTATCCGACGGCCGCCCTCGTCACCGCGTACGACATCATATTCTTCTGGGTCGCGCGCATGATCATGGCGGGACTCGAGTTCACCGGCGAAGTTCCGTTCCGCGACATTTACATTCACGGACTCGTCCGCGACAAGCAGGGACGCAAGATGTCCAAGTCGCTCGGTAACGGGCTTGATCCCCTTGAGATCGTAAACGAGTACGGCGCGGACGCGCTCAAGTTCACTCTCGCATTCATGTGCGCGCAGGGTCAGGACATCCTCGTCGACAAGGAAAGCTTCAAGCTCGGCTCGCGCTTCGCGAACAAAATATGGAACGCCTCGCGCTACATTCTCGGAAACCTCGAGGGCCGCGAGATCGTCGCGGTTCCGCGGGACGCGCTCACCGAGCTTGACCGCTGGATTTACCATCGCATCGACGCTACGGCGCAGGTTTGCCGCGCCGCGCTCGAAAGCTATCGCTATAACGACGGCGCTCAGGCGCTCTACGAGTTTTTCTGGAACGACTTCTGCGACTGGTACGTCGAGGCGTCAAAGCTATCGTTCAGGAACGGGGACGACGCGGAAAAGAACCGCGCGGTCTCGGTCCTCCTTGCCGTGCTCGAAGAATCGCTCAGGCTTCTCCATCCGTACCTTCCCTTCGTTACCGAGGAGATCTATGGATTCCTTCCCGCAAACTGTGCGCCCCTTTCGGACGCGGTCGCAGGAACGGGCGCAAGGGCGGGAATGCTCATCAGCGCGCAGTACCCCGAGCCGTCGGCCGTTCGCAAGGACGAGAAAGCCGAGGCGCGCTTTTCATCGCTCCAGGACATCGTTCGCTCGATCCGCGCGCTCAGGACCGAATGCGGAATTGACCCGGCGCTCAAGATTCGCATCGCGCTTTTCGTCGAAAAAGGCAGCGATGCCGAGGCCGCGCGCGAGAAGGCAGACGTCATCCAGCTGCTCGCGGGTCTCGCTGGCATTGAATTCCTCGCGTCACCCCGGGACCGCCCGAAAGGCGCGATTGGCTCGGTTGGCAAGGGCTATGAAGCCTTCGTCGTGATCGGGGAGGGCGTCGATCCAGAACAGCTCAAAGTGCGCTTTGCCAAGGAAATCGAGAAGGAAACCCAGAATATCGCCCGACTCGAGGGTAAGCTCTCGAATGCGGCTTTCGTCGCGAACGCGCCCGCCGAGGTCGTCGCCGTGGAACGGGAAAAACTGTCCGAAATGCGCCGAAGAATTGCAAAACTTTCCGGTTACGTCGAAGATTTGAAGTAAAGGGGTCGTCACGGCAAACACGATGAATAACCAGGACATGCTCGTTCTGAAAGGCATATACCTCGCTCCCTACATGCAGCTCGCTACTGCCTTGATCGGCAAGCAGCGGCATGCCGGTGGCAACATGTTCCGCCATCAGATCGACACGATGGGGATTCTTCTTGATTACGGGTACATCGATTCCGTACTCCTCAAGGCCTCGGTTATCCATGACGTAATCGAGGACATCCCGGACTTTAACTGCAACCAGATTCTGGAGATAGACTCCGAGTCCGGCCAGGTCTACGACCTCGTCATGGAAGTAACCAAGCAGGAAGGACAGCTGAAAAGCGACTACCTCAAGCGCATCATCGAGAAGGGCTCGCACAAGGCAAAGGTGCTCAAGTGCGCCGACCGGATCAGCAACATGATCAGCCTCGGCTTTGTCACGAACCCCGAGTTCATCGAGCGGTACTGCGAAGAAACCGAACTCTATATCTTTCCGATCGCCCTCGAGGTCAATTTCGACATGTACCAGGAATTGATCCAGCTCGTCATCTCCCGCAGGCAATACCTCGAAGACTCGGGTTTTCTCTGTCGCAGAATCGATAACCGCGATAATTAGCGCCCCTTTCCGGTGATCGGGCAGCTCTCGGGCGCGCAAAAAATGAAGCAATAACCCCGCGTTTTCCGAAACCCGTCTGCGGGAAACCGACGGAAAACATGGCACATTTCAGGTAAACCGCAAGATTTTCCGGTGAACCATTGACTGAAAACCCTCGTATGACTATATTCTAGATAACACTTTTACAGATTTAGGAGATCCTTATGATCAAAGTAGGTATTAACGGTTTTGGCCGCATTGGCCGCATGGTCTTCCGCGCTGCTGTCGAAAACTTCAGCAAGGATATTCAGATCGTCGGAATCAACGACCTTCTCGACCCCGATTATCTCGCATACATGCTCAAGTACGACTCCGTACACGGCGAGTTCAAGGGTGAAGTGAAGATCGAAGGCAACTTCATGACCGTCAACGGCAACAAGATTCGCCTCACCGCCGAGAAGGATCCCGCCAACCTCAAGTGGAACGAAGTCGGAGCCGACGTAGTCGTCGAGTCCACCGGTTTCTTCCTTGATGACGCGACCGCTCGCAAGCACATCACTGCCGGAGCCAAGAAAGTTGTTCTCTCCGCTCCTTCCAAGGACGATACCCCGATGTTCGTGTACGGCGTAAACCACAAGGAATACAAGGGCCAGGACATCATCTCCAACGCATCTTGCACCACCAACTGTCTCGCACCGCTCGCGAAAGTCCTCCAGGACAACTTCGGGATCGAGAAGGGACTGATGACCACCGTGCACGCCGCTACCGCTACCCAGAAGACCGTCGACGGTCCGTCCATGAAGGACTGGCGCGGTGGACGCGGTATCCTCGAGAACATCATCCCGTCCTCGACCGGTGCTGCGAAGGCCGTGGGAAAGGTTCTCCCCGCCCTTAACAAGAAACTTACCGGAATGTCCTTCCGCGTTCCGACCTCCGACGTTTCCGTCGTTGACCTCACCGCGGTTCTCGTAAAGCCCGCCACCATGGACGAAATCAAGGCTGCCATGAAGAAGGCTTCCGAGGGCGAGCTCAAAGGCATCCTCGGTTACACCGAAGACGCTGTTGTCTCCACCGACTTCCGCAACGATCCCCGCACCTCGATCTTCGACGCCGAGGCAGGAATCTCCCTCGACTCCAACTTCGTCAAACTGATCTCCTGGTATGACAACGAGTGGGGTTATTCCAACAAGGTTTGCGAGATGGTCCGCGTTATCGCGAAGTAATTTTCGCGACCAGACATTACGCAGATTTCAAGAAGGCCGCCGGTGAAAACCGGCGGTTTTTTATTGGCAAATCGTTCGCGCAAACATTTCCCGAAATGTTAATCTTTCTTTACAAATGAAACCTTCATGGGTATATTTGAAAGTATGCACGGGAGGCGAGAATGAACGTCGTCGAACTCGAGAACGTAAAAAAGTTTTATATGCTGGGACAAACGCGGGTAGACGCGCTCAGGGGCGTGTCCCTTTCGATCGGTAAAGGCGAATTCCTCGCCATCGCCGGGCCTTCCGGATCCGGAAAAAGCACAATGCTCAATATGTTCGGCTGTATCGACCATCCGTCGGAAGGGACCGTGCGCGTAGGCGGCGTCGACACGTCGCGCATGAGCGACCGCGAACTCACGCGGTATCGCAGAACAACCGTCTCTTTCATATTCCAATCCTTCAATCTTATTCCCGTGCTGAACGTCTACGAAAACATAGAGTTTCCCCTCCTTTTGCAGCGAAGTATTTCGCGCAAGGAACGGCACGATCGCGTGACGCGCGCAATCGAGGAAGTAGGCCTTGCCGACCGAATGGAAAACAAGAGCGCGGAACTATCGGGCGGCCAGAGGCAGCGCGTCGCGATTGCGCGCGCGCTCGTCACGCATCCGGTGATCGTTCTCGCCGACGAGCCGACGGCGAACCTCGACACGGAAACGGGCTCGCGCATCATCGAGCTGATGAAGCGCATCAACGCGGAGGAAGGCACGACGTTTATCTTTTCGACGCATGACTCGCGCATCGTCGCAGAGGCAAAGCGCGTCGTCAGGATCAGGGACGGCCTTGTGGTCGCAAGCGATTCCGGAGCGGCTTCCGGCGCGGCACCCGGCGCGGGAGAGTGAGCGATGCTCGCCGTAAAACTTGCGTTCCGGACGATCATGCGGCGCAAAGCCCGCATGGCGCTCATCGGTCTCCTTGTCGCATTCGGGTCCTTCCTTCTCACTTTTGGCGGCATGTTCGCGCACTCCGCGGCAGTCGCTTCCCGCGATTCGATAATCCATAATTTTACCGGTGACTTCATTGTGTATTCGGCGTCTTCGCGCGATTTGCCGTCCCCGTTCGCGTTCAACACGCCGCTACCCGTCATGCGTAACTCTGCAGACATTTCTGCCGCTCTTTCTGCTTTGAAAGGCGTCGATGCCTTTACCTTTTATGCGCAGAACTACGCGATACTCGAAGCAGAGCGAAACGGGCGCAAGGTCGATCTCCCGTTTATCTTTTACGCTATCGAGCCCGAGTCATTCAGGCGCGTGTTCGACAATGTGAAAATGAAGGACGGCTCTTTCTTTGGAACCGGAAACGGCGACGGAGATGGAACCGACGCGATTTCGAAAACACGTGGCGTTCTTATCAGCGATTTCCAGTCATCTCAATACGAGAAAAACTATGGCGTTCGCCTCGTGTCGGGAGAACCGGTAAAGATTCTCGGCCTGACCGAAGGCGGCGTGAACACGGTAAGCTCCTCCCTTGAAGGAACGTTCACGCCCATTCATTACACGAGCGTTTTTAACTACATCAATTTCATGGATGAAAAAACATACGCTTCTCTTTTCAACTATACCGGCGTCGAGTCGCTGCCCGAAAGTTTCAACACCGCGCTCGCGAGCGCGGATTCAGGCGATGAGGGGATCTTTGGCCTTGCATCGAGTGAGTCCCTTTCATCTCTCGACCTTTCGTCTCTCAAGAGCGAGACCTTATCCGGTTATACGATGGCCGCCGTTCGGATGAAGGATCACGCGGATTCATCAGTAGCTATGGCGGCTCTTCTTGCCGACACCGCACTCGGCGTCAAGGTCGCGCGATGGGACGTGGCTTCGGGCTTTTACGCAAAGATAGCCGCTGCCCTTCAGGCGTTCATCTTTATCGCGACCGGTCTTGTCTTTCTCGTCGTCGTAATGATCTTCATGAATACCCTTATCATCAATGTGGTCGAGCGAACGGGCGAAATAGGCACCATGCGCGCGCTCGGAGCGGAAAAGTCTTTTATCAAGTCGGTGCTCGTCGCTGAGACGCTCATTCTCAATGTACCGTCTGCGGCTCTCGGGATGCTCGCATCGCTCGCGCTTTTCGCACTTACCAAAGGAACGGGATTTCCGCTTCCCGAGTCGATCTCGCAGTTTCTCATCGGGGGCGGGCCATTGCCGCTTGCCTTGAGCGCGACGCCTTTTATTGTCGCGTTTTTGTCGGTACTGGTAGTGTCCGTGCTCGCGACGGTGTATCCGGCGAGCGTGGCGAGTTCCATCGCGCCCCAAGAGGCGATGGCAGAGCGGTAAGGGGGAAACATGCTGCAATTTCTGTTTCTTGCGTTCAAGAACGTGTTTCGCCAAAAGAAGCGGAGCTTCACGCTGGGAGTCAACTACGCGATCGTAGCGTTTATCCTCGTTCTGCTTTTCGCGTTCTCTCGGGGAGCGGCGCGGAATATTTCGACGAGTCTCGTCAGGTCCACGGCAGGTCACATAACGGTTACCGGTCAATTCGCCTCGTCCGGTCGCATTTATAACGGGATGCTCAGGACTCCGGATATCGTCGGCGCCGTGAGGACGGTGTTCGGCGATCAGGCGCAAACGCTCGTTCGCTATTCGCTCAAGTCGACGGTATACTATCAGGGAGCGTCAAAGCGACTCTCGTTTGCGGGCATCGACGCACAAAGCGAAACGGGTCTTGCGTCGCAAATGCACGTCCTTTCCGGATCATGGAAAGATTTCGCGGGCGATCCTTCAGGCGTTTTGATCCCCGCGGAGGACGCACAGTATTTCGGCCTCAAGCCGGGAGATGAAATAGTGATCTCGCTTCGAACGCGTTTTGGCGCATTCAATACCGGTATACTCGTCGTTCGCGGAATATACGAAAGCGACAATTATTTTGCGCGGAGCCTCGTGCTTGCCCATTTCGATTGCCTCAAGTCGCTTGATCTCGCCGATACGGGATCGTCCACCTCGATTTTCGTGTATTTGCCTTCCGCGTCCGCCCTCTCCGCAAAGCGGGACCTTCTTTCGAAAGAGCTCGCTTCGCGCGGCTTTGTCGTGAGCGCGCCGAAGAGCGACACGGAGGCAATAGCCGCAATATCGTCGGCAAGCCAGAAATACGAGGAAGACCGCGAAGGACGCGATCGCGTGATGCTGACGCTTTCGACACTGGATGAGGTTCTCGGAATCGTGCGGAGCGTGCTCAAGGCTGTCAACGCGGTCGGCGCGCTGATTACCGCGGTGATGCTCTTCGTAATCGCGACCTCTGTTTTCATCAATCTCAGAATGACGGTCAACGAACGCCTTCGGGAAATCGGGACGCTTCGGGCGATGGGCGTGTACGCAAGCGGAGTGACGTCGCTCTTCGTGTGCGAAAGCGTAATTCTGGCACTGATGTTTTCGGCCGCAGGGGCGCTTCTTGCCGTTGCGCTCTCGGTAGCGCTTCGATTCGCTCCGACGTTTCCCGCAGGAGGGAACCTCGGGCTTTTCCTGGATGGCGGGCATCTTGCGCTTGCGCCCAATATAGCGTCGGTTCTCGCTGTGATGGCGCTCATTGCTTTGTTTGCCGCGGTCTTTTCTTTTTTCCCGGCCCGTCGGGGCGGAGCAATCCCTCCTGTCGAGGCGCTGACAAAGACATTCTGACCTTTCGAATTATTTGAAAAGGAGGCTCAATCATGAATAAATGGATACTGATGCAGGAAATACCGCAGGCAAAGACAAGTCGTCGGTTTTTCCCGGTCATCGTTTGCGCGCTTGTCGCGATACTGAGCCCGCGTCTTGCCGAAGCTCAATCTGCTGCCGTCCTTTCGAGCGATCCCGCCGCGGTGAAAATCGTGAACGCGTATGAGGAAAAGCTCAATCTCGTCGGCGTTGACGTGACGAATACTTTTACGCTCGTCCAAAAGAGGGCGGGGGAGGCCGACAAGGTTTTACAAATCAGGGTATACCGCCGCGACTCATCCGATAACTTCACCCTGATATTCCAGTATCCGGACAGCGAGAAAGGAAAGGGTTACTGGCGTAACAAGAATGACCTCTATCTGTACCTTCCCTCGACGCGCGAGTTCGTCTACCGAAACCGGAAGGACGATGTCGGAGGGGCCGACGTGCGCACGGATCTTTTCGGAAAGGCCGATGCAGAATCCCAATACTGGCTCAATCTCGATGGGACAGCAACCATCGCGAAGATGGAATGCGACGTGATTCGCTATGACGCGAAAAAACTCGATGTGTCATACCCGAAGCAGCGCTGGTATGTAAGACGAAGCGATGGACTTCCGATCAAGGTCGAGAACATGAGCGCGTCGGGAACACTCATGCGGACAACGTATTACGTCGATTACAAGGAAGTCGCGCGCGGTAAATTTATATTTACGAAGTTACTCGGCGTTGACGCGCTCGAAAAGGGCCAGCAGACATTTCTTTCAAATGAGGGAATAGTGACGGCAGCAATTCCGGACTATACTTTTTCGAAGGCTTATCTTGAAGAGCAATCCCGGTAAGCGAGGGGACCCATGTCAAAAAAAGTTCAAATGAAACCCTGTGTCTCTTCACGGCGTGTTTTCGCGGCATCTATTGTGTGCTTCCTTCTTTCTGCCACTTCCCTTGCGGCGCAGGATTCATCAGTGCCGCAGGACGCGGCAGCGTCGCAGGATTTCGAGAATTCAATTTTCGGTTCAGGCGGAACGGGTGACGTCAATACGCCGAAAGACGGGGGAGACTCTTTTGACGCGCGCGTAACCGGCGGCGAGCGGGCAAAGACAGAGTATCTCGTGGGAGGAACCGTTGCCGTCAGCCTTTCGGGTTCGGCGAGCGAAGACTCGAGTCTTACGCAGGCGGATGCCCGGGGAAAACTTTTCGGAAAAGTTACCGTTCCCGATTACGGATCTCTCTTTCTTTCGTATTCAGTTATCGATCGCTTTTTTCAGGGGTATTCAGGTACTCGCGAAGCTCCCGAGGCGCAAAATCCCTACGAGCCTGAGTGGGCGCTCTCCGAGGCCTATTACAGTTTCGATGTCGGTAAAAAGATCTTTGTCCGGCTCGGCAACCAGCTCATCTCCTGGGGACCGTCCAGGGTGTGGACTCCCGTCGATTTTATCAATCTCGAAAAGGAAGATTCTTTTACGACGCTCGACGTGAGGCAGGGAAAGCCGGCCTTACGGCTTCACGCGCCGTTTGCCCATGGCAATGCGTTTTTGTTTGCGGATTTTTCGGATATGACGAGTGACGGAACGTATGGCGACCCGTACAAAACCGTCAATGTCGGCGGCCGGCTTGATTTTACCGCCGGGAGTTTCGAGTTTGGCTTGACCGGTTATGACGGATACGCATCGCAAGGTCGCTTGGGCGTTGACGCATCGGGAAGGATTTTCGCGACGAGCGTATACGGAGAGTGCTCGTATGCGCCTGCTTATTCGGGGTATGACGACAAGCTTCTCGCAAGCCTCGGTTTTGCCCGAACGCTTGACTCCCTTAAACGATGGACGCTTTCGGGGGAGTTTTTTTACAACTCCCCGGGTGATGATCTTTCGGGATTGAGTCCCGTGGAATATGCAGGACTCCCTGCGGAAAAACGCGTTTCCCTCTATCAGGGAAAGCTCTACGGGTACGCGTCGATTGCCGCGACCGAGTTTCTGTCGCCGTATCTCGCCCCCGAATTGAGCGCACTTTCGAATATCGAGGAAGGTTCCTTGCGGGTAAAGTTTGCTGAAATCCTCTCGTTCCCCCGCCTGGTTCCGTTTACGCTCTCGCTTTCCTGGGCAGGCGGACGGGACAACGGCGAGTTTACCCGCTTCATGGGCTCGGACACGGTAACCGTCGAAGCGCACACGACAATCAGTTTTTAAGTCAGGGAGCGAACGGCTTCGCAGTCGAAGGTGAAAATATTTTAAAAAATCCGCCTTTCCTCCTGACCGATGCCATGCTATGATAGCTATAAAAGGCAATGCATCAGGAAATTACCACAGGAGTTATCATGTCGGACGTTATTATCGGAATGATCGGATTCGGGACAGTCGGCACGGGCGTCGCGAAAATACTTTTGAAAGACCGCGCAATGCTCGAGCAGCGGGCCGGTTGCGCCGTTGAGCTCAAGCGCATCGTCGACCTCGACATCACGACCGATCGCGGCGTAAAAATACCCGATGGGCTACTGAGCAAGGATATCAACGACATTCTCGGCGACACTTCAATCAATACCGTCATCGAGGTTATCGGCGGGGAGAATCCCGCGCGCAAGTTCATCGAAGCCGCGCTCGAGGCAGGAAAAAACGTCGTGACTTCCAACAAGGAAGTCATTGCGAAACATGGCAAGCGTTTTACGGAACTCGCGAAAGCGCATGACTGTACCCTCCTCTATGAGGCAGCGGTCGGCGGCGGCATCCCCGTTCTTCAGTCAATCAGGAATTCCCTTTCCGCGAACAATATCGAGCGAATATACGGCATCGTGAACGGGACGACGAATTACATCCTCTCGAAGATGACCGCGTCGGGCGCGGATTTTTCCGAGACGCTCAAAGAAGCGCAGGCGCTCGGCTACGCGGAAGCAAACCCGAAAAACGACGTGGAAGGCTATGACGCGGCTTACAAGCTGTCGATTCTCGCCGGCCTCGCGTTCCGCTGCACGGTTGATTACAACGACATCTACCGCGAGGGAATTACGAACATAACCTCGGCCGACATCATTGCCGCCCGCCAGTTCGGCTATACCATCAAAATTCTCGCCATGGGCATCAATCACGAAAACTCGATCGAGCTTCGCGTGCATCCCGTCATGGTCGAGAACTCCCATCCCCTCGCGACGGTCAATGATGTTTTCAACGCAATCTTCATCCGCGGATCGAGCCTCGGGGACGCGATGCTCTATGGCAGGGGAGCAGGAGAGCTTCCGACCGCGTCCGCGGTTGTCGGTGACGTCATGAACCTCGCGTTTCGCGGAAGGTCGGGCTTTGACCGCGATACCGATTACGCGCTCAACGAGCGCGCGGTCATGTCGATCAATGAATGCGTGACGAGCTTCTTCGTCAGGTGCGTCGTCGACGATACCGCGGGCGTGCTCGCAAACCTCGCAAATATCTTCGCGAAAAACTCGGTGAGCATCCAGAGTCTCCAGCAAATGGACGCGAAGGAAGGAAGCGCGACGATCACGATAATCACGCATCCGGTCGCCGAGGCGAAGATGCGCGCCGCGCTCAACGAGATCGAGGGACTTCCGTGCGTGCAAAAAGTCGCATCGGTCATCCGCGTCGGGCTCGGGGAAGAAGCGGAAGCGTAAATACGGGGAAGAACGGAAGCGTAAATACGGGAAAGAAGCAGCCGCGGAACGTGCGGCAACGCTTTACTTTTTGCCGGAAAATGATGATAGTTACCGTATGCAATATGACGCATTTGTAATCGGAAAGGGGCCCGCGGGAATGTCCGCGGCGATCTATCTTGCGAGGGCGGGGCTCTCGGTTCTTGCCTGCGGGAAAGACGGAGGCGCCCTCGAACGCGCCGAAAAAATTGAAAACTACTACGGTTTTCCGGAAGCGATCAGCGGAAGCGATCTCGTTTCGTTCGGCATCAAGCAGGCCGAACGCGTCGGAGTCGAAGTACGCACCGAGGAGATAGTCGGCCTTTCGCTTGAGGACGTTTTCGTCATTAAAGCGGCAAAAGGCGAATACCGCGCGCGGACGGTGATCATCGCATCGGGCAAATCGCGCGTTGCCGTCAAGGCAGCGGGATTCGAGGAATTGCGCGGAAAGGGCATCAGTTTTTGCGCGACCTGCGACGGGTTTTTCTACAAGGGAAAGCCGCTCGCGGTAATCGGCTCGGGCGAATACGCCGCCGCAGAGCTTGGCGAACTGTTTCATTTTACCAAGGATGTTACGCTCTTTACAAATGGGGCGAAGGTTACTACAAATTCGTTTCCCGATGGAATCACTCGCGTCGACTCACCGATCGATAGATTTGAGGGCGCTGATCGGCTCGAGGCGGTCTGTACCGCGGACGGAAAGCGGTATCCGGTTGCCGGTGCTTTCGTCGCCATCGGAACTGCGGGTGCTACGGACTTTGCCGCAAAAATCGGCCTTGCCGTCGAAGGCGAGAATATCGTCGTCGACGGTGACTTCATGACAAACTTGCCCGGGCTATTCGCCGCGGGCGATTGCGTCGGCGGGTTCTATCAGGTCGCAAAGGCAGTTTCCGACGGAGCGCTTGCGGCGAAAGCCATGATCTCTTTCCTCAAAAAAAACTAAATCAAGTCATCCGGTATCACCGGGTCCCGTTGAGCTTCGCAAGGACGCGCGTGAGCATTGCCTCTCCGTCCTTGCCGCCGAATTGCCCGATACCGCGGAGCGGCATTTCCAGAAACATTGCTTCGTTCATGATGTCCTCGGGCGTTCCCGGTTCCGCGCTTCCCGCAAACATGGCTCGTGCGAAAGAAAGAAGCTCGGCAGCCTCGGCTGCGAACTCGGGATAGAGGAGTATGTCGTGTACGGTATCGGTTCGCTTCCAGTCGCGCACGGGTCGGGGTGTCCCCGAAGACGCGATCTCCGCGCGGAGCTTTACGTCACGGGACGAGGAGGAGACGCGAATCTCGTACGCTCCCGGCGATATGCGCCAGGAAGCACTGCCTGAGTCATACCAGGAAAAGGCGCGCGCGTCGAGCGTAATCGACACGCGCGTTGATTCGCCCGGATCGAGAGATACCTTTGCAAAGCCCTTGAGTTCCTGTTCGGGACGCGGAACTTCGCGCGCTTTCGGGCTTACGTAACACTGCGCGGTTTCCTTTCCCGCAACCATCCCGGTATTTGTCACCGTAAAGGACACGGTAACTTTTCCGCCGCCGTCGGGACTGCCCGACACGATGAGATCCGAATACGCGAAGCTCGTGTATGAAAGTCCGTGACCGAACGGGAAGAGAACTTCGCGCTTTACCGAGTCGTAATGCCGGTAACCGACAAAGACCCCCTCACGGTATTCCGCGCGCTCCCGGGTCCCGGGAAAATTGAGATAGCACGGAGTGTCTTCAATTCTGAGCGGGAAGGTTTCGGCGAGCTTGCCCGAGGGGTTCGTTTTCCCGGTAAGGATATCGGCAATTGCGAGGCTTCCCGCCTGACCGGCGAGATAGGCTTCGAGAATCGCCGGTACGCGACCGACCCAGGGCATTTCAACCGGAGATCCGTTACTGAGCACGATGGCCGTTTCGCTTTGCGCGGCGAGTACTGCCTCGATGAGCGCGGTGTGCGATTCAGGGAGCCTCATGTGGGTTCGATCGAATCCCTCGGACTCATAGACGTCGGTGAGCCCCGCGCAGATGACAGCAACGTCCGCGCTCTTCGCCGCGGCAACCGCTTCCGCGATAAGCTCACGGTCGGGAATGTCACTTTCAATCTTGTAACCGCTTGCATACGAAAGTTCTGCGAAGGCGCCTTCGAGAGCTTCGCGGAGCGTTGAAACCCGAGTCGGCTGAATATGTGAGCTTCCTCCTCCCTGATAGCGGGGCCTTTCGGCGAAGGCGCCGATGAGCGCGACTTTCTTTCCTTTCGCGAGAGGGAGGAGTGCGTTCTCGTTTTTGAGGAGAACTGCGGCTTCCGAGGCGACTTTGCGGGCAAGCGCGTGATGCGCGTCCTTGTCAAACGAAACGCGTTCCATGCTGTCGCTCGCCATTGCGCGTTCATGCAGCGTGAGGAGCCGCGTCAATGCGGGATCAAGGTCCGATTCGGATATCTTTCCCGACCCCACCGCTTCGACGACAAGGCGGTCGTTGATGCCGCCGTTGCCGGGCATCTCGAGATCCTGGCCCGCGAGAAGCCCCGCGACGCGATCGTCGCACGCGGTCCAGTCGGTTACCAGAACCCCATCATAGCCCCATTCGTCCCGAAGAATATCGGTGAGGAGCTTTTTGTTTTGCGAGCAGTAGGTTCCGTTAACCTTGTTGTACGCGCACATGACCGTCCACGGTTTCGCGTCCTTGATCGCCTTCTCGAATGCGGGCAGGTATATTTCCCGCATGGTGCGCTCGTCAATGATCGCGTCTACCGCCATGCGGAATTTTTCCTGGTTGTTGACGGCGAAGTGCTTGATCGAGGTGCCGACGCCGACGGACTGAATGCCCCTGATGTGCGCCTTCGCGATTTCTCCGGCGAGAAAGGGATCCTCGGAAAGATACTCGAAATTTCGGCCGCACAGGGGACTCCGCTTGATATTGACCGCGGGTCCGAGAAGCACGCGCACGCCTTCGCACCGCGCCTCAACGCCCATGGCGCGTCCCATCTCGCCGACGAGCTCGGGGTTCCACGTCGAGGCAAAGCCCGCGCCCGAGGGGAAGCAGGTAGCCGGAACGCTTTGCAGGAGCCCGACCTTCTCGGCGGAGGTCGACTGCTTGCGAAGGCCGTGGGGGCCGTCGGTCATCATCCATGATTCGATCCCGAGCCGGGGAAGGCTCTTGGTGTACCAAAAATCCTTGCCGGAAAGGAGAGACGCTTTTTCTTCAAGCGTCATGGACGCGATAAACGCCTTTTTGTCGGTGATTGCGAATGGCATGGAAAACCTCCTGAGGTCCTGGCGATTGCGTGGCGCTCATTTATCGCCCGAGCGCTGCGATGAGAAGCCGTACAAGTTCATCGGTCATTTTTGAAAGTATCTTTCCGTCAGTCTCGACGAGCGCTTTTCCGCGAAGGGATACGCGCTGCTGGAGCCCGCGGACTGCGTTGAGAATCGTAATTCCCGCAAGATGGGGATCGGTGTCGCGCCTGACCGATCCGTCTGCAATGCCTTCGGCAAGGAGCCGCTCGATCGGTAGCGTTGATCCATCCGCGAATATGGCGGAAACGCGCTCGGGAAAGTTTTCCGGTATTCGCGCTCCCGAGTAATAGGCGTCGAACTCCGCGAGAAAGAGGAGTTCTGTGCCGTAGCGGGGGGAAAGCCAAAACTTCTTGAGGTAGAGGGCAACGCGGTCCAGGGCGGTTTTCCCCTCGGCGAGGATCGCGACGCTTCTATTATTCCAGTCGTCGTTCAATTCCTGCCAGATTACCGCGAGCACGCTGACGGCAAGGTCGAATTTGTCCTCATAATACCGATAGAGGCTTGCCCTGCTGATTCCGACCGCTTTGGCGACGTCCTGCATCTGGACGGCGGAAAGCCCTGCATTAATGAACATTTTTCGGGCTTCGGCGAGTATCCGGGTGCGGGTTTCTTCGATCTGGTAAATCATGCGAGCTTTCATAATACACGTGTATTATAAAGGCACTGGCAAAGAATTGTCAATAACGAAAACGGAGAAGGGGGGCTTCTAGCGGACAAGCATATCAGAAAGTGAAATTTCCGGATGATGATATCGCGTTCGCCCTTCGGTTTTCTTTCCGGCCTGAATCGCTTTTTGGGGGCACCACTGAACGCAGGCGACGCAGATTTCACAGTCGCTAGCCCATACGGGTTTGCCGTCAACGAAAGTAATATTTTTCTTCGGGCAAATGCGCGCGCACGCACCGCAGGAAACGCACGCGTCGGTTACCCAAAAAAGTTCTTTGACTGGCATCGCGTGCTCGACGTAAATTTTTCTCATGAGGGTGAAGTGCAGGTGCGAAAGAAGTCCATTAACGAGAAAAAAGCTGTGCTCGAACGTTCCTTTGGTCCCCGCGCGTATGCGTGCGATAATACGGTCGGTTTTCCGGCGGGAAGAGGCGAGCGCGATCCGGTTCATCCATGCGGGCCACATCGGGTAGCGAACGACGAAGTTTTCCGGTGTCCAGACGAGAAAACCCGACGCGAGGGTGAATCTTTTTTTCTCACCGATCTTCCGTATCATTGCGATCGGGTCTCCCGCGAGCCCGCCGTTCGTCACGGCGACCCAGAGTTCCGCGTTTTCGTCCGTCTCGAGATTCTCGAAGAACTCCCGGATAATGCGGGGAAGGCCCCAAATATAGACCGGGAAAACGACGATGATACGGGCAGCGCCCGCAAGCGGAGCCGCGCCCGCTAGTGGCGCCGCGTTCGGCATGAGCGCGATGTTGAGAATTTCCGCTCCGTCAAATTCATGCGCGATCCGCCGGGCAATGGAGAGCGAGTTGCCCGTTCCCGTAAAATAACACACGACGGTTTTGTGCTCCTTCATTTCGGTTCCTCCATCAGGCGTACGGTGAGCGCGACTATTTCCGCGATCGTGCGGCTTTCGGCTTTGCCGGCCGATTGGTAGCGGATTCGCCCGTCCCGGTCAATCAAAGCGAAGTTCGCTTCATCCTCGGCGAACCGGTAATCCTCGCGCATCGCGCCGCTCCAGTCTCCCCAAAGCGTGTAACCGATTGATTTCGATCGGGAGCGGAGCGCGCTTTCCCAGAGCGGGATGCACGGCCATTTCGCCTTCGAGCAGTCAGCGACGGCGAGGACGTACGGAATCCCCGCGTCCGGCTCGTGTCCCGTCGCCTGTTCATCTTCCATTACTTTGCGCAGCTCTTCTTTCAGCCTGTTGTTCACGGTCGCCGTGGAATCTGTTTCGTAAAAACAGACGATGACCTTTCCGGCGACGTCCGCGTTCACGAGCGTCTTTCGGTCCCCGGACCTCACGGAAAAAATCGGTGCCTGAGTGCCTTCCGGGTCGATTGCGCCTTTATCCGCCGCGAACAGGGGCAAGGATGAGGCAAGCAAAGCGCACCCGATGAGTGAGCAGGCAAAAAGCGTTTTATTTTTCATGAAAATACTCCCCCGAGAATCAGATGGTACCATTCTCGGGTGAGCGCGGAGATATCGCAATATGCCGTTCGTATTATAAAGGTAGTTCTTTGGGATTAGTGTGAGTCGGTTTTCGCGGAAGGTTCGCGATACGAGCAGAATTTCGTCAAACTGAACCGGCTTTGCACATTGAGTTTGCGGAACAGGCTTGCGGTATGTACCTTGACGGTATTGACGGCTATTCCGAGTTTTCGCGCGATCGATTTGTTGTCGTCACCCTCGAGGATGAGGGCCATGACCTCTCGTTCTCTCGGGGTGATTCCGTAATCGCGAAAGAAGTCCTCGTCGGGAATCGACGGGAAACGGGCGCCGCAAAGATGAGCGAGATATTTTCGGTTGACGAAGACCGTAAAGGCCGCGCAGACGGCGATATAGAACGCGGAGAAGGGCAGTATCGAAAACATGTTGACGCCGATGGCAAGCGACCGTGATAGTACCGGACGGAGAAACGAAAGGCAGAAGAAGGGGAAGAAAACGAGGGCAAGGAGGGTCATGGTTTTGATGCACTCCCGGTTTTCGCCCGTGCGTTCAGTCCGGATAAAACGGAAGCCTCTCGCGATCGCGTAGAGGATAGCGGCGGGAAGGACTAAAAGGGACAACGCGAGGGCATTGAAGCGGACAATGCGAGTTACGGGATCGACGGTGGCGGAGAAAAGGCAGAGGAAAAAGGCGAGCGATGACACGATGAGCGCCGCGACAACCCGTGGCTCTGAGCCCCGTCCCCCGCAGATGAGCTCGGTCGCGCGGACAACCGCGAACGTCATCAGGCAAATGGAAAGGCCGACGCTTGCGACAAGCGCGTGGAAAAGGGGACCTGTCACGTTTCCTCCCGCGATGAGAAAATACGCGAGGGCGAGGTGGGCGAGTATCTGGGAGGAAAGACCGGAAAACAGAATCGCGAAATACCGGATAACCGTATCCCGAGTTCGCCAAAAGATCGCGACGGCGTTGAAAAGGGAGATGAGGCCGGCGATCAGGGTTATCAGGAAAATAGCGAGTATACCGTGTTCCATAGGTGGCTTCAGTATGCCGGGTAAGTGCCGCTATTTACAAGAGCCGTCCAAATTGCTATATTTTTATAGATAGGCTACACGCATTTTTGTAAGGATAGAGCCCGTATCGCTCGTATCCGGGGTCGTCGGCCTGAGCCGGCCATCCAGCTCACCATATCTTCCAGGAGGAATTTTCCATGATCAAGACAGTGAAAGACGTTGACCTCAAGGGCAAGCGCATCATCATGCGCGTCGACTTTAACGTGCCGATGAAAGACGGTGTCGTCCAGGACGATACCCGAATTATGGCCGCGCTCCCCACCATCAAATACATCCTCGAGCAGAGCCCGAAGTCCCTCGTTCTCATGAGCCATCTCGGCGATCCCGACAAGGACGCCAAGAAAGCCCAGGAAAAAGCCGAGAAGGACGGAAAGGCCTTCGACAAGGAAAAATACATCGCCGGAAAGCACCGCATGGCAAACGTCTCCAAGTACCTTGAAGGCAAGCTCGGAAAGCCGGTTCAGTTCGCCGATTCCTGCTTCGGCCAGAAAGCGAAGATCGACGCCCTCGCCGCGGGTTCCGTCCTCATGCTCGAGAACACCCGTTTCCACAAAGAAGAGACCGCGAAGGACGAAGCCGGACAGGAACCCCTCGCCAAGGAACTCGCTTCCTACGGCGACATCTTCGTCAACGACGCCTTCGGTACCGCGCACCGCGCCCACGCCTCTACCGCGACGATCGCGAAGTTCATGAAGATTTCGGTCGGCGGCTTCCTCATGGAAAAAGAGGTAAAGTACCTCGAGCCGATGGTTACCAATCCCCCGAAACCGATGGTCGCGATCATCGGCGGCGCGAAGGTTTCCTCCAAGATCGCCGTACTCGAGAGCCTCCTCAAGAACGCGTCCGCCCTCATCATCGGCGGCGGTATGGCATACACCTTCCTCAAGGCCCAGGGTCACACGATCGGCAAGTCCCTCGTCGAGGACGACTTTATCGATACCGCGAAGAAGCTTCTTTCCGCCGCCGCCGCCAAGGGCGTCAAGATCATCCTCCCCGTCGACCATGTCTGCGCGGATACCTTCTCGCCCGACGCCAAAGTGCTCGCTGTGGCCGGTCTCGACATTCCCGACGGTCAGATGGGCATGGACGTCGGTCCCAAGACCCTCGCCATCTACAAGGAAACCATCCTCTCGTCAAAGTCCATCGTCTGGAACGGACCGGTTGGCGTGTTCGAGTTCGACGCCTTCGCCAAGGGAACCTCCGAGGTTGCACACCTCGTTGCCGAAGCGACCGGTAAGGGCGCGGTCAGCGTCGTCGGCGGCGGAGACTCCGTCGCGGCCGTCAACAAATTCAACCTTGCAGACAAGATGAGCCACGTATCCACCGGTGGTGGCGCGTCGCTTGAGTTCCTCGAGGGCAAGACTCTCCCGGGGATCGCGGTTCTCGAGACCAAGTAATACTCCTTTCATGAAAACGGCCCGTTCCGGCTTTGTCCGGAACGGGCCGTTTTTTTTTAATCATTGATCCATTTTACGAACGGTGCCGCGCGCGAGGTATACTTTAAACCCCGTGCGCGGTATAGTGGAGCACATCTCTTTCTCGCCCGGAAACGGGTAATCAGGACACTTCGTTGATTCACTCAGACGCCACAAATCCGGCGATTCGCAATATAGCGATAATCGCCCACGTCGATCACGGTAAAACCACACTCGTCGACGCGATGCTTGGTCAGGCCGGCGCTTTTCGCGCAGGGCAGGACGTTCCCGAACGCTTCATGGACAGCATGGACCTCGAACGCGAGAGGGGAATCACGATAGCGGCGAAAAACTGCTCGGTCGTATGGAAGGGCGTCAAGGTAAATATCCTCGATACTCCCGGTCACGCCGATTTCGGCGGTGAAGTCGAGAGAGCCCTGTCGATGGTCGACGGCGTCATTCTTCTCGTCGACGCGTGCGAGGGGCCGCTGCCCCAGACCCGTTTTGTGCTCGGCAAGGCGCTTTCCCTCGGATGCTCCGTCATCGTCGTGATCAACAAAATTGACCGGGGCGACGCGCGAGCGAAAGAGGTCTTGAGCGACGTGTACGATCTTTTTATCGATCTCGGCGCGAACGACGAGCAGCTCGACTTTCCGTATCTCTATGCAGTCGGGAAGCGGGGCATCGCGCGCGCCGCCCTTGAGGGCGATTACGAGACCGGCGACCTTACGCCACTGTTTGACATGATCCTTGATAAACTGCCCGCCCCGAAATTCTTGACCGGTGAGCCTTTCCAGATGCTCGTTTCCGATCTTTCGTATTCCGACTTTTTCGGGCGTCAAGCCATCGGGAAGGTCATAAACGGAAGGGCACACTCGAAAGACGCGCTCGTGTGCATCGGCGAGGGTGACGTGCGGAGAAATTTGAGCATCACGAAACTTCAAACCCACGAGGGCATCAAGCTCATCGACGCGGAGACGGCAGAAAGCGGGGATATCATCGTTCTTTCCGGAATCGAGGACGTCAAGATCGGAGACACCATCTGCACGCGCGACGCGCCGAAAGCCCTGCCGCGCATCGTTATCGACGAACCGACCGTGTCGATGCGTTTTTCCGTGAACACCTCTCCGCTCGCCGGAACCGAGGGAAAGAACCCTACGTCGACGCAGCTACTGGAACGATTAAAAAAAGAAACGCTTAAAAACGTGTCGCTCCTCGTGGACAGCGAAAACATCGGCGGCGGCTTTCTCGTGCGCGGCCGCGGAGAATTCCAGCTCGTCATTTTGATCGAGACGCTGCGTCGCGAAGGCTACGAGCTTGGCGTGACGAGGCCCGAGGTTATTTTCAAATATGAAAACGGCGTGAAGCTCGAACCGATCGAGCACGTGTACATCGATTGCGCAGAAGTGTATGCGGGAAACGTCACCATGGAGCTCGCCGGGCATAAGGGCCGCATGCTCACGTACACGAGTCACGGCGGCGGACGCGTTCATCTCGAGTTCTCGGTTCCCTCGCGCGCCCTCCTCGGGTATCGCGACCGGTTCCTCACGGACACAAAGGGTACCGGCATCATGAACGCGATTATCTCGGGCTTCGAGGAATACCGCGGCGACTTCAACGAGTTTACCAACGGCTTCCTTGTTTCCGATCATAACGGCGTCGGCGTGACGTACGGCCTGTATCACCTTGAGCCTCATGGCTATCTCTTCATCATCGCAGGGGAGCCTGTCTACGAAGGAATGATCGTCGGTCAGCACAATCTGCAGTATGATCTCGTGGTCAATCCGTCCAAGGAAAAAAAGCTTTCGAACATGCGGTCTACCACCAAGGACGAGGCGCTCACGCTTACGCCGATTCAGCCGATGACGCTCGAGCGCGCGATACTCCTCCTGCATGAGGACGAGATGGTCGAAGTGACGCCGAAGTCCATCCGCGTGCGCAAGATAATCCTGACCGAGATTGAGCGCAAGAAAAACGCGCGCGCGAAGTAGAGTCTGCGAGAAAAGCGTGCAGATAAAAAAAGGCCCGTTCCGGTTTTGTCCGGAACGGGCCTCTTGATTTTTTGCTGCTGTCTGCTGGTTACTTGACCGGTGCCTTGTTCGGGGTGACTTTCCTGATGGTACCGTCTTTTTCGTAAAAGAGTTCGGCCATCTTTACCGTGCGCAGGTTATCTTTTTTCGAAAGGCTTGCGTCGTGGTAAAAGAGATACCATTTTCCCTTCCATTCGACGATGGAGTGATGGGTCGTCCAGCCGGCAACCGGATCGAGAATCGTTCCCTGAAAAGTGTAGGGTCCCATAACCGTATCGCTCGTCGCGTAGGCAAGTAGGTGCGAGGTTCCGGTCGAATAGGAAAGGTAATATTTTCCCTTGTATTTATGGAGCCAGGCGCCCTCGAAAAAGCGTCGGCGTTCGTCGCTTGCGCGTAGCGGTTTCCCCGATGCATCAACGATGGATATTTCGCTCACCGGTCCGTCAAAAGCGGTCATGGTTCCGTCGAGCTTCGCAATGCGGGGGCCGAGTGCGTTGGCAGCGCCCGTCGGGGCCTGTCCTGCCGTGTCGTAGGTGCCCGTCTGCCAGCGCTCGAGCTGGCCGCCCCAGAGACCGCCGAAAACCATGTAGGCAGATCCGTCAGTGTCGACCAACACGGCGGGATCCATGCTGAAGCTGCCCTCGATCGGGGTTGCATTCGCCTTGAACGGACCCGTGGGGGTTGTCGCGGAAGCGACGCCGATCCTGAAGATGCCGTCCTTGTCTTTTGCCGGGAAGTACAGATAATACGTGCCGTTTTTGGTTGCGGCATCGGGAGCCCACATTTGTGAACCAGCCCACGGAACGTCTTTCATATTAAGTGCTTCGCCCGTATCGATCGCGTTCGCCGAGGGACTCTTCAGGGACAGTACGTGATAGTCTTCCATGTCGTACTGGTCGCCGTCGCCCTTGTAAGCCTTGTTCTTTTCAAGGTCATGCGAGGGGTATATATACAGTTTTCCGGCGAAAACGTGCGCCGAAGGATCTGCAGTCCAGATCGAAGTAATCAATGGCGTCCCCGGTGTTCGCTTTTCGCAGCCCGTCAAGGTGGGAAGCAGCATGGCGAGCAATGCAAAGGGGAGCAAGAGTGCTTGTTTCGCTAAAGTCATGGAAATCTCCTTAAGTTTTTATAACGATATACTATATATCCCGCCGCCGATATAGGTAAATTTTCCGGTTTGGTATAAAAAAAACGTTTTTTTGGTGTCTTTCCGGGGTCTCAAGGCACGGATTGTATTTTATAGTACATCAATGAACTGTGTTGTGTGTTTAATACAGTAACGAGGAGCGCGAAATCATGAACGATCCCTTTCTCTCGATGATGGACACAGGTATCGGTCGCCTGGTATGGCAGGCAAGCCGGGTCGCCTGGCGATATCCGGCAAGTTTTCCGACCTTTTTTCAGCTTGCGTGCAGTCAAAAGCGCGCGTCGCTCCTTCGCGCTTCCCATCGCGCACGCGGTCTTTCGGTACCCGCGTTCCTCATCGTAAGCGTCACCCGCCGCTGTAACCTCAAATGCGTCGGCTGCTATTCACACGCCTCGGCTTCGCGCGAAAAAGATGCGGGACGTCCCGGGGAGCTCGATACCGCAAACCTTTCCCGCATAATCCGCGAGGGGGCGGATCTTGGCGTTTCCTTTATGCTCATCGCCGGAGGTGAGCCGCTCGTGCGGGCGAGTGAAGTCATCGAAATGGCGCGGTCGAACCCGCGGGTGATTTTTCCCGTGTTCACGAACGGCACCCTGATCGACGATGCGATGATCCGCTCGTTTGCCAAATGCCGGAATCTCATACCGGTTTTGAGCGTGGAAGGCGGCGCCTCGAGTACCGATGGCCGCCGGGGTTCGGGCGTGTACGAGCAAGCGTTTGCCCGGATGCGGTCTCTTTCGCGTGCCGGCGTTTTTTTCGGGGTATCGCTGACGGTCATGAAGGGGAATGTTCGGGAACTTGTTTCGGACAGTTTTGTCGACGGCCTCATGCGCGCAGGTGCGGGTTTGTTTTTCTACAACGAGTACACTCCGATCGCGGAAGGAACTGAGTCCCTCTGCATTGACCCGGCCGAGCGTGCCCAGCTTTTGCGCGCGCTTGAGGAGCACAAAAGGCGGCGCCGTGCGGTCTTTCTCGCGTTTCCCGGAGACGAGGACAAATTTGGCGGCTGCCTTTCGGCCGGACGCGGCTTTGTGCACGTCGCGCCCGACGGCAGTCTCGAGGCCTGTCCCTTCGCGCCTTTTGGCGACACGAGCGCGCGGGATTCTTCGTTGGCGGAGGCGCTCCGATCACCGCTTCTCGGCAAGATCCGCTCTCATCACGGAGAGCTTGCGGAAACCGCAGGTGGCTGCGCCTTATGGAACCGCAGAGAATGGGCAGAAAATCTGGTGGGTTCGGATGTAGGCTCGTGCGGGTTATCTGAATAATGCGAGTTTTCAACCGAGCAGTAAAATAAAACCTATCAACGCGCTGGGAAAAGTTGATTATCACGATGAACATGCTACAAGGCGAGCGACAAGGAGTATCCTATCGTTGTTTTCAAGAAAGCAGTTGCCCTGGTGGTTCTGTCTCTTGGCATTGTTGGCGTGGCTGGGGTAATGCCGGTTCAGCTTGGCGATAGTAAAAAAAAGCCGGCATCCTTAAGTCGCCGTAAGTGACCAGAATTCGCCGTTTGGCCTGATCGACGAGAAGACCAGCGAAACAGTCGTTTATGATGCTGATTTCGCAAAGGCCATCGCCGCAAAGATCTTTTCCATTTTGCTGCCGCAAGCTCTGCGAAATCTCGTTCCTTCCTACGTTGCCTTGTTTGCGTCCCTGGTCAAGGATACGTCGCTCGCGTTCATCATGAACGTCAGCGAGCTGACCATGACGGCAAGCCAAATCAATACGCGGGAGATCATCTACCCCAAGGAAATATTTCTCTTTATCGCCGTGGTCTATTTCGTGCTCTGCTCGCTTATCGCGTTGCTCGCAAACCGTCTCGCGAGGACCAGGAGTGCGGAAGGGAAGGTACCATCGGCCGCTCGCGCCCGGTTTTCGCTCCGGGTCCTTCGGCTTTCGGTCAGTCCGCAGTTTTCATTCAGCGGATTCCGCGCGCGACGCCTTTAGCTGAAAAGTCGATCGATCGAGAGGAGCACTCGTTCGGGATCGAACGGCTTGACGATGAAATCCTTGGCACCCTGCGAAAGCGCGGAGAATACGATTTGTTTCTGTCCAACCGCCGACACGATAACCACACGCGCCGCCGGATCCGCCGAAAGGATCAGGTTAAGGGCCTCGAGCCCGTCTACGTTCGGCATCGAGATATCCAAAGTGATGAAGTCGGGCTTCATCGCGAGATACAGCGCGAGCGCCTTCTTGCCGTCCTCCGCCTCGCCGACGATTTCATATTTTTTCTCGAGTATATCCCGAAGCCTCATGCGCATAACGGTCGCGTCGTCGACTATAATTCCCTTTTTCATGTGTTCACTCCTTCATCACGCTTGAGTAAGCGCGATATTGACCTCGATGACACCCACGCTCGAAATAAAGCTCAACGAGATCGTCGGAAGGTTGAGAAAATCTATCTTGATGGCGTCTCCCGTAAAAACCGCAGGTGGCGTGATGTTGATGACATTCTGCTCTCCGGCGAGATCGATGCTCGCCTTGCCGGTTATCATGTTTGCAAGCTCGCAGATGGCGCTATGCTCGAGCTTCTTGAGGTCCGCCGGTAACTTTCCCGGGAGCATTGCCTTCGCAACTTCATAGGAGAAGTTCGAGTCCATTGCGTACACGACCTGGCCCTGTACGAACCCGGTCACGCCGATGATGATGAATGTCGGCAATGTCGGTTCCGGTTTTGTCTTGAGTTTGAGTTCTTTGCGGCTCAGCTTGACCTTTAACTCGCTTGCCACGACGTCAACCGCCGCCTTGATAAACGGATTCGCGAATTCTGCTTTCATTTCTTACCCTTCTTTGTAGGAATACCTATGTCAAAACTGGTGCCGACGCCGGCACTTGACGTGATTTTCATGGTGCCACCATAGGAGACGACGGCTTCGTATACTGCCGGAAGACCCGCGCCACGGCCCGAAAGCATCGTTACCTCGCTTGCCGTCGATAAGCCGGGAGTCAAGAGGAAACCAAAAAGTGTTTCCGCGTCGGCGCTTTGATTTGCCGAGAGAAGGCCTTTTTCACGAGCCTTTCGCTCAAGACTGTCAAGCCTGATTCCGCGTCCGTCGTCGGATGCGTGTATATGAATGAGACCGTCACCTTTCTCGAGTCTGATGGTCACGTTACCGAACCGGTCCTTCTGCGCGAGCTCGCGTTCCGCCGGCGTCTCGATACCGTGATCGACGATGTTCCTGATGACGTGAACGAAGGCCGCCATGAGCGTTTCGAAAGAGTCGGGCAATACCCGGAAGTCGCCACCCTCTATCGACGTATGGTTTATCAACTTCCCGTTCTTTTCCGCAAGATCGTCGATCATTGAAGGGTATCGCGCGAAGAGATCCCGCATGGGGACGCTCCGGAACGACCTGTATCGTTGGAGGAGGGTTTTGTCACCATGGCAGCGAACGGAAAGCTCGCGCTCGAGGTGAAGGAATGCGGGTCGCGGGATGTGGATAGTATCGAGGTCACCGAGCCATGACTCGCCGAGGAAGTCGGTGATGTGAAGCAGCTCGGCGTCGAAGCGGGATTTGAGGGTGTCTCGATATTGGGGTACGTCAATTTCCAGACCGAGTACTTGCGCATCGGAGATATGGTACTCGAGGTCGTGAGCCGCCTCCGCTGTTTCGGTAAAGCCAAAAAATCCCGCATTTCCCTTGAGGGTATGTACCTGCCTCATGAGCGCCTCGAGGTTGCACTCGCGCGCGTTTCCCGCACCGACACCCTCCAGAACCGTAAAGAGCGCCTTTGCCTCATGGATAAACGCGGCGAAGTCCAGGCGGTTCGATACGACCTTCAGGATCAAGGTCTTTCGGTGTTCCTCGTTTTTCAGCATTTCCCGGAGCGCGTGTTCGCGGCTCATGTCGGTGAGCGCGAGCATGATGCGCTTTGTCGAAAGATACCGAAAATTGATTCTGAGGAAGCGCTCGCCCGCGGTTACTTCCTTTTCGAAGAGATCGAACACGACCTCGGGCTTCGCCTTGCCGGAAAAAACCAGCGCCATTCCCTGCCGAAAATCCTCGCGCGCAACCTGATCCTCCCACAGAAGTTCCTCGATATGCCGGTTACCCGGATCCTGGCCCAGGAGCCGTGCGGATTGTCGGGAGATGCTCGTGTCGACGCGAAGCGTCGGATCGTAGGTGAGGAATCCCTGTCCGGATATGTCGTAAATGGCGGTAAGGATGCTTTCGAGATATTCCGTGTTCTCCTCGTTCAGAATCTGCGCTGACGCGAGTGCCCTCAGGACGATCATGATTACGAGAAAAATGACGAGCGCGGTGCCGTTCAACGCAAAAAAGACCAGGCGCAATTCGCCCTGGCTTTTGGCGATCATGAACGCGCTGAGGTTACTTACCCGAACGGAAAGGAGATCGCCGATATAGAGGGAAAAGCTTTTTATTGTCCTGATGTCCTCGTCTTTAAGCGTGGCATCAGCGCCTTTGCTCGCGTCGAGAAGTCCCGACGGAAATGCCGGATTTCTCTGAATGAAATACAGCGTTATGTTCTCGACGGCATCCATCTTCGGCGATATGAGCTTCAGGAGCCGTCGCGTGTTTGTCTCCTGCTTGTTTCCCTCTTTGGTCCTCAGGTACCTGCGGGCTTGCGTGCTTTCCATAAATGCGACGATGTCCGTCTCGAGCTCGGCCCTGCATTCGCGCCATTCCCCGAAGGTACGAAAGAGATTCTCCGTGATGAGAAGGTCCTTGGACAGCGAATTGAGCCGGCTGGCATTTTCCGTCATTCGCGAGAGATCTTCACGCATGGCGAGTATCTGGGAGACGCCAATGAACGCGAACAGCATTCCCCCGAGTATCGCCGCAAAACCGGCGACGATGATGGTTCCGAGCAATCCTGTCCTGAGGTGACGATATCGCGGGAGGGCATACTCATTCACTGATGACCCCCTTTCCGACTTCCTGTGACATGACGTCTATGAGCCCGGATACTGCCTGCTCCGGGCTGAGTGTCCCTTCGACGACGCCCTTGAGGCAACGGTCGTATTCCTCCCGTATCCGCGGGTTCAGTATCGAAAGCGAGGGGACGATACTCTCCGCTTCCACGGCAAGTGTGCGATAGAGTCCGTTGCTCGCGTTTCGCGCGACGGCCATCGGGTCGTATCCAATACGGGCGGGATAATCACTGTTGGTACCGAGAAGCAATTGTCCTTTCGTGGCGAACCATTCGATCATGGTCCACGCCGCTTCCTTGTTCGGGCTTTCGGGGGACATAATGAGATAGTGTATCTCCGCGGTCGCGGCTTTCGCGACGGCTTGCGGCATGGGAATGGTCCCGATGTCGATGTGGGCTGCTTGCAGGACTGGCAGCGACCAGAGCCCCGAGTACATGAACGCCACGTTGTTGCCCGCCAGTGCGGTATCTGCCATCCCGAAACTCTCATTGTCTTGCCCCTCGCCGGACGGCGGCAAAAGGTCCTTCCGGTACAGGCTATCAAGCATCGTGAAGGCGCGTACCGCACGCTCGCGAACGAGTACCGAAGTGTCCTGGGCGACTGCGTCTCCGAATAGCGGCGTCTGATAGGCGTTCAGGAGGCATTCGAGGAGGTCTCCTGAGTCCATGCGGAGCGGATATACCGTGCCGGAAGGATTGACCTTTTTGAGCCGTTCAAGGAGGTGTGCGAATTCGTCCCAGGTCATCGGATTCGTTTCCGAGGGCATCGGAATTCCTTCTTTGCGCAGGATGTCTTTGTTATAGAAAAGGACTCTCATCCCAAGCTCGACCGGTATTCCATACCGCGCACCGTACTTGGTGATCGGGGCGAGGATTCGCGGGGAGAATCCGCTGAAGGTGTTATGGAGATCAAGGTGATCAAGCCGCTGTAACGGGATTGCACTGGAAACGAATTGTGCCGTCATGGTACTCGACATCATGAAGACATCCGGAGCGTCTCCTGTTTGGAGGGAAATCGTCGTCTTCTCCAAATAGGGATCTACCGGAAGGTATTCTGCCTTAACGGTTATGTGCGGATTATCTTTTTCAAATTGATTGATGAGATACTGAAACCGCTGGGCGTCCTCTACGCGGGCCCAACGGGCAAAGCGAATTGTTACCGTTTTTGCCTTTTGGTCGGTACATGACGCGCAAAAAAAAGAGCCGACAACAATGGCGCAGGCGATCATGAGGGAAAGTCGTGTCCGGATCATCCATAAGATTATACAGCGGAAAACTCAAAAAAAAGGGATAAAACGGACTAATTGCGAAACACCGCGCTAAAATACGGTGAGTGCGGGCCGGCGTTGTTCCGTCGTCACAAGGTTGTCGGTAAGGCTGTAATCCTTGAGTATCCCGATCGCATCGTTCCACTTCAGGCTTGATCCGTATTTCGAGAGAAACCGGAAGCGATAGAGCGTTTTGTCAACGTAGAATTCGATGTGGCGGCGGAGAAAGGCGAGCCCTTCGATACGGTCGATCGGAAACGCGAAAGACCTGAACTCGATCGCGTCGGGCTTGAAGACGAGACGGTCCGTGTGGAGGATAAGTACGCCGGTGGCGTGTTTTTTCATCGGGTTGATCCGATAGCCGGTAAACGCGAGAACGTTGTTGCTCATGATCGAATCGCCTCCGGCTGCAGAATTGCCTGAGCCTGAATGCAATGCCTTGAGGATGGAGAGCTTGAGGTGTTTCTTCTGTATCTTGTTCCACTCATGGAGATTCTCGGGCACTCCGGCAAGTTGGTGATTCACGAACCTTCCCTTGTTGTTGAATCGCGCAATGAATCCGCACTTGGCGCAGCGGACGATGTTAAGCGCGCTGCGCATTGACCCCGACGAACCGCAGGACGGACATCCGTAGAGAACTTTTTCCATCCCGAGTGCGCCGAAAAAATTGTTGAAATACCGGTGCGACGCCGCGAGCCAGTCCCATTCGTTGTATGACAGCTCCTGCTGGATTATGCGGTCAATCTCCCCGACCGGTGTTGTGCGGATATCCTCCGCAGTCAGGATTTTCTTGAAATCGAGGGTGACCCGTCCTTGCCGGCGATTGCGACTCCAGCGGGGGCAGGTGGAAAACGCTCCATGGGAAATGACGCGGATTACCGGCACTTTCAGGAGCTTGAGGAGCCTGGCCGTGTTCGGGTTGAGCGGCAGCGTCGTCCCGTCCCAGGTTTGCATTCCCTCGGGATAGATGCAAAGGACGTCTCCCCGTTTGATCACTGCCATGATGTTTCTGATCGTCTCGATGTCGGGGATTGCCTGACTTTTCGGGATGCAGCCGAACTGGCGGAGCCAGTAGGAGCTGAAGCGGTTCCGGAACAGGGCGTCGCTCGTGACGAAGAAAATGGGGTGATGGACGAAGTAATTGAGGAAAAAGGGGTCCCAGAGGTTTGCGTGAGTCGGCAGGAGTATGTACGGCGGCTTGATTTCGGAAAGGACCTCAGTATTATCGGCATGGAGGTCGTATTTTCCGCGGAGGAGAAGCCCTACGGTGCATTTAATCAGGGTGTTAAACCAATTATGAGTCTGGATGCGCAGCTTGTCGGCCATTATGTAATCATACCTTTTGTGTGTCATTTTACCGCCAAAACCGGCCGGCGGCAAGTTTTTTAGCCGATCGATTGAACCTATCCGGTAAATTTGCTACTATTTTACATCCTGTTTGATTTTGTTTAAGGAGCATTCTATGCGGAAATATTTTATCGCCGGTAACTGGAAGATGCACAAGACCACTTCCGAAGCAATCGCCCTCGCCTCCGAGCTCGTCAAGGAGCTCAAGGGTGGACCCAACAAGTACATGATCGCCCCCTCGTTCACCGCGCTCGACGCCGTGTCGAAGGTCGTCAAGGGAACCAACATCCTCCTCGGAGCCCAGAACATGAGCACCGATGAAGCGGGAGCCCACACCGGCGAAGTATCCGTCCTTCAGCTCAAGGACCTCGGCGTCCAGGTTGTCATCCTCGGCCATTCCGAGCGCCGCCACACCTATAAAGAAGACGACACGATGATCAACAAGAAGGTCAAGCTTGCCCTTTCCCATGGTCTTGAGGTAATCCTCTGCGTCGGCGAGCTCCTCGAGGAGCGCGAGGCCGGAAAGGCCGAGAAAGTATGCGAAAGCCAGACTCGCCTTGGTCTCGCCGGCGTTACGGCAGCAGATCTCAAGAAAGTCACTATCGCCTACGAGCCCGTCTGGGCCATCGGAACCGGCAAGACCGCAACCCCCGAGGATGCGGACGCGATTCACGCCTTTATCCGCAAAATCATCGCCGACATGTACGGTAAAGCCGCTGCCGACGAGATCATCATCCAGTACGGTGGATCGATGAAGGCCGAGAACGCCCAGGCTCTCCTCGCGAAGGAGAACATCGACGGCGGACTCATCGGCGGCGCTGCGCTCAAGACCGAGCTTTTCAAGCCGATCGCCCTTTGTAAGTAAGAAAAGGCTTTTTCCTGTGTAATCCGGTGACCGCATGACCCCGTGCGGCGCCGTTTCACTGTCAGGGACGGCTTATCGCGTCCCTGACAGTGAATACTTGCGTCCTTCCGCTTGGAATCTCCGTATTTTCTGTACTTGCACAAGAAGGGTCTTTGGGGTATATTGAGACTGAATTATACTTTGGAGTTATACAAATGGGTATTATTGGTATCGTATTGCTGGTTGTCTTTGTGATCGTGTGTGCGCTCATTATCACCCTGGTTCTCATTCAGAACGAGGATGGCGGCGGTCTTGGCGGCCTTTTTGCCGGTGGAAGCAGTTCCGCTTTCGGTTCCCGCTCTGCCAGCGTGCTTACCAAAGCAACCTATGTGGTCGTGACGCTTTTCTTCGTTGTTACCTTCTTCCTCGCGTTTGTCAACAAATCGCCGAGCGACAAGGGAATTGAGGAAGCTGCCCGTATCGAGCAGGGTTCTGCCGCGAACGAGTGGTGGAATAACGATACCAAGACCGAGGACGCAACCAAGGCAACTGCCCCTGCCGGAGATGCTACCGCTCCCGCAGCCGATACAACCGCTCCCGCCGCAGACGCACCGGATACCGCGCCCGCGCAGTAACAGGTAGCCCGCAGTGGTCCTTGGAAGCGTGTTCTCTCCGGACCTTATCAAGATGGGTTTGGAGGGAGAGGATAAAGAAGAGATCTTCGAAGAACTCGTCGATCTCTATGTATCCTCAAAACCGGAACTGTTGGCCTCGCGTCAGGGAATCCTTGACGCGATCCGAAGCCGGGAAGAAAAGCTTTCAACGGGAATAAAAGCGGGCATCGCGATCCCGCACGCGCAAACCGACGAGGTTTACGGCGTGCAGGGAATAATCGGCATTTCCGTTCCCGGCGTTGATTATGACTCTCTTGACGGGAAACCTGTCCATGTCGTCTTCATGATTCTTGCCTCAGCCGAAGGCAGTGCCCTCCACCTCAGAACTCTCAGGCGTCTTGCCATTCTTCTCGAAAACATTGATTTCCTTCCTGAAATTCTTGCCCAAAAAGATCGCGGGGGCGTATACGCCACCGTGTGCAAATACGAGAGCATACTGGCATCTTCCATGTGATTGATCGATACTGCATTACAGGTGCGGTTTTATGGTTTTCCTTTTTTGGAAATTCCGCCCGACAACTGTGATCGCAAGGAGGTTGATGTGGTTGAACGGGACGTGATTGGGCACCTGATTGACGTCGAGCGTCAGGCATCAGATCTCATGCTCGAAGCGCTAACCGAGGCGGACAGGCGCAAAAAAGCCGCGCGGGATGCAGCTGACGATGAGTATCGTGCTGCCGCCGGAAAAGTAATCGACGACATAGACCGCTCGTATGCCGCTTCTTGCGCGGAATGCGACGAGACGGTCAAGCGGGACTTTTCCGCGTTTACCGCGCATCTCGACGCGATGAGTCAGGACCGGGCCTCCTTTAACACCCGTCTTGATTCATTTTTGGGACGGTAAAGCGCATGGATCGTATCGGCGCCGACGCATTTGTCTACGCAAAAGCTTGCGGCCTGTACGCACGGTCCTGGATAGGGCTGCGCTCGCGTCCCCTTTTTGCGGCCACGCGGCTTCAGGATCTTTGGGCGCTCCTCTATGCCGAAGACGTGCCGCTCCTTCCCGAAGGACTTCTTGCCCGTCAAATCGAGCGGAAAAGCGAAGAGCGCGCCGTGCGCAGCTTTGCCAACCTTCTTTCCGCGTATGACTCGTGCGATCCCGTCTCTCTCGCCCTTATTTCCCGCTATGAGTATGCCAACCTGAAAGGGGCGATCGCCGCCCTCTCGCTCCGGAATACGGAGGAGCCTTATCGCGTCGACATCGGACGGTTTTCATTCATTAACTGGAAGAAATGGCCGGACCTTGCGGCCATGACGCGGAATACCGTGGTATCATGGTTAGACGCGGTGCCGGAACCGCCTGATCTTGTCGCGATGGAAATCCGGCTTGACCATCAGTATTACCGGATGCTCTGGGAGGCGCTTGAGTCTCTTTCGTCCAAAGACCGAGCTTCAGCCGAAAAGCTCATCAGGGAGGAAATCATCCTCCAGAACATCGGCTGGGCGCTGAGGCTCCGCGTGTATTACGGCATGGACGCAAAGGCGATCATTCCGCTTCTTGCGCACGGACAACGGAATGAGGGCGAGTGCGCGTTTCTTTCTTCTCCCGCCGTCGCGATTCTCGAAAAACCGCTCGACTCATGGGACGCGTGGTCCGCCTGGAAATATGCGTGGCTTCTTAACCCGCACGAAGAAGGCGTTCCCTGGGCGGTCGATCCCCGGTGGGTCGAGCTTTCGTCCGACCGGTACTTGTATCGCCTTGCGCGCGCGCAATTTCATCATGCGCCGTTTACCGTCGGCACCCTCGTTTCTTTTTTCAGGATTAAAATGCTTGAGGTTCAGATGATCAGGGTTGCGTCTGAGGGATTGCGCCTGGGCGCCAACGAGGGCCAGATGCGGGACTTTCTGGGAGATGACGAGAATGCTTAAAACCGCGCGGATGAAGCTTCTTGAACTCATGGTACTTCACGAGGACGTTGATCGCGTTCTCGAGTACCTGGGAAAAAAAGAAAGTTTCCAGATCCGCGGGGAAGAAGATCATACGATTTTGCCGCACGATACTGCGCGGCGCGAGACGCTGGCCAATCTTGAGCTTGCCCGTTTGTATCTCGACATCACCGATCTCGAACGCTTTAGCGGGTCGGCCACGATACCGTCTGAAAAGGATTCGAGTGACGCGCTCAATCTCGTCGCCGCCGTTGCAGTCATCCGGGATCGGGAAAAAGAAGCGGCCGAGGGAGAAAAACGCGTTCGTGCGGCGCTTGATGAAGCCCGCGCGTTTGCCGCGCTCAAGGTCTCCTATTCGGAATTCGAGCACCTTTCTTTTCTGACGCTGAGAATCGGAAAGATCGATCCTGAAAATATCGCACCGCTCGCAGTCGCGCTCGGAGAGCGCGCGGTCATCGTCCCGCTCGGGGAAGACAGGACTCGCGTGCTTGCAGCCTCGTCGAAAAAGGGACGCTTTGCCCTCGATTCCGAACTCAAGCGGTTCGGCTTTATCCCGCTTGCAGTCCCGAAAGATTTTTTGGGGATACCCGACGATGTCCTTGCCGGGCTCGAACGACAGGCCGCGGACGCGCGCGGATCACTTGAGGCCATCGAGGCAGAAAAGCGATCCTTTGCCCGCGCGCATGGCGATGAGATACTGCGGCTCCTTGAATCATTCACCCTTCTGTCTCAGGTTCTCTCGGTTCGGGATACGCTTGAAGGCACGCAGCTCGTCTATCGCGTCATGGGATGGATCGCCGAGGAAGACGCTCCTGGCCTCATGCGCGAGCTCGAGACGCAGACCGATGGCCGCGTTGCGATTCGCTCATACTCGCCCGATGAGGTTCAGTCGATCCGCGACGGAAGGGAAAAGGTTCCGGTCAAGCTTCGCCACGGGCCGATCGTGAAAAGTTTCGAGCGCATGGTGTTCAGCTATGGCGCGCCGCTTTACGGAACCATCGACCCGACACCGATCGTCGCGTTCTTTTTCACGCTTCTTTTCGGGATCATGTTCGGCGACGTGGGGCAGGGGGGCGTTTTTTTCCTCCTCGGCCTCGCGCTTGTCTCGGGGAGATTCCCCGCACTTTCCCGCTGGAGGCATTTCGGCCCCCTCTTTGCGACGATCGGGCTCGCAAGCGTTTCGATGGGCCTTCTTACCGGCGAGGTTTTTGCGAACAGCGAGATTCTGAAGCCGATGGGAAGGGCAATCACGTCGCAATTCGGCGAAGGGCGCGACCGTGTGCTTGAGCTCATGCCGACCCGGGGTGCGATGGGCAAGCTCCTGTACTTTTTCGCTTTTACCCTCTTCATCGGATTTATCATCAACTCTCTCGGGCTCGTCATCAACATCATGAACCAGTTTGCACTGAAGCGCCCCGCGCGCGCGATTTTCAGCAAGACGGGATTGTGTGGCGCGTTCTTCTTCTGGTACGTCGTCTTTGCCGCCTGCAGAGTCGCCGTTACCCGCGGGGCTTTCGCGTGGTACGACGCCGTGTGCCTCTCGATTCCGCTCGCGCTTCTTTTTTTCTCGACGCCGATCACGCGTTTTATCGAGGGCGATCGCCCCGTTCTCGAAAACGGGATTTTCGCCGCGGCAATAGAGGGTTTCGTCGAGCTCCTCGAAACGGTCTCGACGGTCATCTCGAACTCGGTGAGTTTTCTCCGTGTCGGTGCCTTCGCGCTTTCCCATGCGGTGTTAAGTTACATTGTTTTCACCATGACCGATTTGGTCGGGGGGACATTTTCCGCCGGAGGCCTCGCGGTAATTATTTTTGGAAACGCCGTGATAATTTTTCTCGAAGGGTTGATCGTCGCGATCCAGGTTGTGCGTCTTCAATATTACGAGTTCTTCTCGAAATTCTTTACCGAGACCGGAAGGGAATTCAAGCCATTTAAATTTGTCTACAAGGAGAAATAGGATGAACCGAAAAAAAACCGTTGCCATACTGGCGCTCGCCTTTGTTGTTCTTGCCGCGTCTTTTTCGCAAAGCGCCGCGCCTGTATCCGCGCAGTCGGGCAGCGGGGTAACGGCGGCGATAAAGTATCTCGCCGCAGCCCTTGCGGTGGGATTCGCCTGCATCGCGGGCGGTATGGCCGTCGGGCGCATAGGAGCCGCCGCGATGGGGGCAATGAGCGAGAACCCCGAGCTTTCCGGAAAGGCACTGCCCTTCGTCGGCCTTGCCGAGGGAATATGTCTCTGGGGCTTTCTTGTTGCCCTTCTGATCATTCTTTTATGACCGGCGATCGGGACAAGTCCTGATGAAATACTGCATCATCGGCGAACGCGAGCTTGTTCTCGGCTTTTCCCTCGTGGGTATTGAGGGAACGGTTGCGAGTACGCGGGACGAGGCGCTTGAGGCGTTTCGCGAAGCGACGCGCCAGGTGTCTTCACTGTCTTCACTCGCGGCGGCCGCACCGCGGGAAGAGGAACGCGCGCTGGTACTCATCATGACCGAGGAAGTCGCCGCAATGCTTGAGGACGAGGTGCGCGAGTGGCAGATGACGGGTGATTTCCCCCTCATCGTCGAGATACCGGGATTGCATGGACATCTTCCGGGAAGGAAAACGCTCACGGAATCGATCCGCGAGGCGATCGGAATACGGGTGTAAAAAAAGGAAAGCAGGGTTACAAAAAATGGAAGAACTTCGCTCGACTGAAACGCTCGACCGCGAGATACGGGACGACGCCCGACGAAAGGCCGAAAAAATCCTTAAAGATGCCGACGCGGAATGTGTGACGATAGCCGCTACCGTCGCGTCCCGCATCGCCGTGACGCGCTCGGAAAAAGAAAAGATTGCCGCGGAAAACCTTGCGCACTATCGAAGCGACGCCGAGTCGCGGCTCCCGCTCGAGAAGGAACGCCTGATCGCTTCTTTTATCGATTCATCGGTACGCGCGGCGCTTGACGCGTGGTTTGAAGGAATTGGCGCGGACAGACGGCTTGCCCTGTATGAAAGCCTTCTCGCGCGATACAAGACCGTTCTTGCAGGTAAGCGCGTAAATGTTTCGTGTGCGGGGTATTCAATCGATGCGGTGGGCGCGCTTGTCGCCCGCGCTCTTGCGCCGGTATCAGCGGCGCCTCTGTCCGCGCCGCCCGTAGTCCTCCTTGAAAAAGCTGAAGCGGCGCGCGCGGGATTTTCCGATGGTTTCGTAATTGAAACTGAAGATCGCGCCGTTTTGTGCCGCGCGACGCGAGAGGAGCTTTTGCGCGGGATCCTTGAGGACTGGCGACAGGAACTTGCCGAGTCGCTGTTCGGCGGGAGGCTTCCGGAATGAGCGAACGCACTGCAATAGCCGGACGGGTAACGCGAATCTCGGGCCCGATCGTGTACATTGAGGGACTCGCTTCTTGCGGGCTCTATGACGTCGTCGACGTCGGAGATGCGGGACTCATCGGCGAGATTATCCGGATGAAGGGAACGACGGTGACGGCTCAAGTGTACGAAGACGTTACCGGCATGAGAACCGGAGAGCCCGTCGTGTGCCGCCGTCGCCCGCTTTCCGTTCGCCTTGGTCCCGGGCTCATTGGCACTATTTACGACGGTATTCAGCGGCCGCTCGAAACGCTCTTCGCTTCTTCTGGCGCCTTTCTCTCTCCCGGTGAGCGGAGCGATCCCCTCGACCCCAAAAAGAAATGGCATTTTACTCACGACCCGGCCATAGCCGCGGGAAGCGCGATATCCCCCGGCATGACGCTCGGCTCGGTCAACGAGACCCCTTCGGTTCTCCATCGCATTATGGTGCCGCCCACGGTTCGCGGTCGCATCCTCGCGCACTTCGTGGGAGAAGGCGAGTATACCGTCGACGACGAGATAGGGCGAACCGAACTCGACGAGCCGCTATTTCTTGCCCATTGGTGGCCCGTACGCACCGCGCGCCCGTTCCGGAGGCGCCTTTCCTCGTCAGAACCGCTCATCACCGGACAGCGGGTGATCGACGTCTTCTTCCCGCTTTCGAAGGGCGGGACCGCGGCGATTCCCGGAGGATTCGGTACGGGAAAGACGATGACCCAGCACGCGGTCGCCAAATGGTGCGACGCCGACATCATCGTGTATATCGGCTGCGGAGAACGCGGCAACGAAATGACCGACGTTCTTACCGAGTTTCCTGCCCTCGTCGATCCCCGCACGGGAAGGTCGCTCATGGAGCGGACGGTGCTCATTGCGAACACGTCGAACATGCCCGTCGCCGCGCGCGAGGTGTCCCTCTACTCGGGGATCACGCTCGCCGAATACTATCGGGACATGGGCTTTGCCGTGGCGGTGATGGCCGACTCCACGAGCCGGTGGGCCGAGGCCTTGCGCGAGCTTTCGGGTCGCATGGAAGAGATGCCCGCCGAGGAAGGATTTCCTGCCTACCTTCCGACTCGCCTCGCCGAATTCTACGAGCGCGCAGGAAGAGTCGATTCGCTTTCCGGCCGTGAGGGATCGGTGTCGGTTATCGGCGCGGTCTCTCCACCGGGAGGGGATTTTTCCGAGCCGGTGACGCAGCACACAAAACGGTTTATCCGCTGCTTCTGGGCTCTCGACCGGGATCTCGCCAACGCGCGCCATTACCCGGCAATCGGCTGGATAGAGTCCTACTCCGAATACGCCGAGGAAGTCAGGCCCTGGTGGGACAGGCTCGATCAGCGGTGGGCGACGGTCAGGCGCGAGGCGCTCGAATTGCTCAAGCGCGAACAGCGGCTCCAGCAGATTGTGCGGCTTATCGGGCCGGACGCGCTTCCGGACACTGAGCGCGTCATACTCATCGCGGCGGAGATGATCAAAAACGGATTTCTCCAGCAAAGCGCCTTCGACGAAATCGACATGTACTCGGTTCCCGAAAAGCAAATTCAGATTCTCTCGATAATCATGGAATGGTACGAGCGCTCGCTTGCGATCATCAAATCGGGAGCGCCTCTTTCGCGCATCGTGGCCCTGAAGTCGCGCGATGAAATCATCAGGATAAAAACAACCTTCAAGAACGAGGACAGTGCCGGCATACGCGCGGCCGAGGACAGGATGAACGATGAGCTCGACGGGCTCGAGAAGCTCTATCGAAAGGGAGGTGCCGTATGAGGGGTGTGGAATACCGCGGAATCGCGTCGGTTGACGGCCCGATCGTCATCGTGAAGCGGCGGGAGAATACCTTTTTCGGGGAGATCGCCCATATCCGGGACGGAACTGATATCGTGAGAACGGGACGCGTCATCGACGTGTCGGAAGAATATTGCGTGCTGCAGATATTCGGTTCCACGTCGGGCCTCGGCCTCGAGGGGGCGTCCGTCGAGTATCTCGAGAAGCCCATGGAAATGCGCGTGTCGGACGCGCTTTTGGGTCGCGTGTTCAACGGGCTCGGCGTGCCCATCGACGGCTACCCGGAACTGTACTCGTCGAAAAAGGTGAGCGTCAACGGATACCCGATCAATCCTTTCGCGCGCGTGTACCCGCGTGACTTTATCCAGACCGGCATTTCCGCCATCGACGGAATGAACACGCTGATCCGCGGCCAGAAGCTCCCGGTGTTCTCGGGTAACGGTCTTCCGCACAACAGACTCACGGCGCAGATAATTCGCCAGGCGAGTCTCCTTTCATCCGACGAGGGCTTCGTGATCGTCTTCGCGGGGATGGGGATAAAGCACGACGTCGCGAGTTTTTTCGTCGACGCCTTCGAGCGCTCGGGCGCGCTTTCGCGGGTCGTCATGTACCTGTCGCTCGCCGACGCGCCGTCAATCGAGCGCATCGTCACTCCCCGGTGCGCGCTTACCGCCGCAGAATACCTCGCCTACGAGCGGGGCATGCACGTGCTCGTCGTGATGACCGACATGACCAACTACTGCGAGGCACTCCGCGAGATATCGACGACGCGCGGAGAAGTCCCCGGCCGCAAAGGCTATCCGGGGTATCTCTATTCGGACCTCGCCGAGCTTTACGAGCGAGCGGGCAAGATAAAGGGCTCCACGGGCTCGATCACGCAAATACCGATACTCACGATGCCCAACGACGACATCAGCCATCCGATACCGGACCTCACCGGCTATATCACCGAAGGGCAGATAGTGCTTGACCGCGAGCTTTTTCAGAAGGGTATTTATCCCCCGGTCGCGGGACTTCCGAGCCTGTCGCGGCTCATGAAGGACGGAATCGGACGCGGCATGACGCGCGAAGACCATAAGGACGTGTCGAGCCAGCTTTTCGCAGCCTACTCGCGCGTAAAGGGAATCAGAAACCTTTCGGCCATTATCGGCGAGGAAGAGCTGACGGAAACCGACCGGATCTATCTCCGCTTCGGTGAACGCTTCGAGGCGGAGTTTCTTACCCAGGGAGAATTCGAGGACCGCACGATCGCCGAGACGCTCGATATCGGCTGGACGTTGCTTTCGACGCTTCCGCGGGGAGACCTCTACCGGATCAAGGACGAATATATTGACCGGTACATGCAGGCTTCCCTTGATGCCCGGCCTGCGTCTGCGCTTGCGCCTGCGCAGGCAGGAAAGGAGTAACCATGGCGCGTCTTCCTGTCGCACCGACGAGGTCAAACCTTCTCGCCGTCAAGGACCAGCTTGCCATTGCCGAGGACGGATACGACCTTCTCGAGCAAAAGCGGGAAATTCTCGTCATGGAGCTCATGCAAACGGTCGAGCGGGTAAAGCTTCTCGAAACCGATATCGAGCGTCAGCTCGATATTGCCTATCCATCGCTCCGGCGGATGTTCATGGCAGTCGGTCGCGACCGGGCCGAACGTGTTGCTAAGACCGTCTCGTATGACTATAATGTTTCGCAGCGCAGGACGGTCATTGCCGGGATCAATTTCCCGACCCTGTCGGTCGAGCTGCCCGAACGGCGTCTTGCCTGGTCGTATCTCGGTTCCTGGGCTGATTGCGATCGCGTCATGATCGACTTTTTCGAGCTCTTGCGGCTCCTTACCGACATGGCAACGATACGGACGATCGTGTGGCGCCTCGCGCGCGAGGTCAAGAAAACGCAGCGGCGGGTGAATGCGCTGGACAAGCAGGTGATCCCGCAGACGCGCGAGACAAAGGCGTATATCGAAGGCGTGCTCGAAGAGCGTGAACGGGAGAGCGTGTTCGTTCTCAAGGCACTGAAAGCAAGAAGCGGAGGCATGTCGTCATGATAAAGCCCCTTTTTCAGAATGTGCTCGTCATGGTCAACGGGACGGAAGCTTCGTTCAACGCGGTCAGGTACGCGGTTCTCATGGCAAAGCTGTATCGAAGCCGCGTGCACGCGCTCTATGTCGTCGATACGGCGACCATCAAGCTTCTCGCGCTTAACCGGATTTTTGTCGAGGATGAAAGCGTCGCCTACGAGCGGAGCCTTGCGGATAACGGCGAGCGTAATCTCGCGTATGTCAGGGAGATCGGCAATGCGAAGGGCGTCGTGATCGAAACCGAGCTCAGGCGAGGCGCCATCTGGTCAGAGACAATCGCGATGGCGGCAGAACGAAAGATCGATGTCATTCTCATCGGCAGCTGCGGAACTGAGGCGGGAGGATCGAACGAAATCGCGTCATCGACGTTCAAATCGGTGCTCGCGCACGCGCGCTGCTCGCTTCTCGTAGTCAGGGAACGGATGGTCGAGCAACTGTACAAGCTCGCATAAGCGATATATTCAAGGGAGATGTAATTCTATGCACGTCGCGCTCATCTCCTTCTGCCCCGCGCGGGACGGAAGGTCAAAAGAAATACTGAAGCGGCTCGAGGCCGCGTCCTCGTCGCGCGGAAACCGGGTTGACCTCATCGACGGCAATTCCGATATCGGTTCCGTTCGGCTTACCATGTTTGATTATATCGCGGTTGTCATTAACTCGCCCGGCGCCTTATCCGCACGGGTTCCTTCGCGCGTGCGGGAATTTCTCGCCGCGTCGGGAACGATCGGCGGAAAGAAGGGTTGTGCGCTCGTCATCAAATCGGGCTTTCTGTCCGGCAAGGCGTGCGCGAATCTCATGGAGACGCTCGAAGCGGAGGGCGTCAAGCTCGATTATTTCGACGTTATCAGAAGCGCAGACCACGCGGCATACGCGGGAACGAAAATAGGCTGACCGTAAGATCGTGGAAGACTGTTACCGCATACTGGGCGTCAGGCCCTCGGCGTCGGCTGCCGAGATAAAGCGCGCGTTCCGCCTGAAGGCGAAATCGCTCCATCCCGACATACCCTCAAATACCGTTTCGGGCGACGACAACGACAGCCTCATGCGCGATCTCATCCGCGCATACGAGACCCTTTCGGAGCCCTCTCGCCGCGCTGAATTCGACGCGACCTGGGTTCAGTTCAAGCGCTACGCCGAGGGAACCGACGCCGGAGCGGGGTTCGACTACCGCCGGTGGCTCATGTCCCGGGACGACAAGGAAAGCCGGGCCAAGCTCGTTTTCTTCGACCTTCTGCACGGACTGGACGGAGAAGCGTGCAAGGAATATCTCGCGCAGCGCGCCGCTCCCGGGGGATTCAACCTCGCCTCGTATTTCGACCGCGAGGATTTTATGGATTGCGGCTTTATACTCGCCGAGGAGCTTACCGCCCGCGACGAGCACTACGAGTCGTTCCTCCTCCTCGCGCAGGTGATCAGGCTCGAGCGCGCGCGGCCGTACTTCAGGCATTTTTTTCCCGAGGTGATCATACTGACGCGCGACATTCTCAGGGGAAAGCTTCCCGGTTCGGTCGCGGACGAGCTTCTTCTCGATTCTCTCGAGCAGTCGCTCGAGCTCGGGTTTGGCAAGAAAGACGACGCCGTCGCGCTCAAGCTCATGGCGCAGGCCTATGAGCGGCTCGGCGATTTTCATACCGCGCGGCTGTGCCTCGAGGAAGCCCTGCGCCTTGACCCGAAACTCGCCGGCATCCGGGAGCTCAAAAGAAGGCTCGACGCATGAGAACAATCGGTACAAAAAGAAGGAGAGTACAATGATCAGGATAAAAAACGAAAAGCAGATAGACGGCATTAGGGAATCCTGCAAGACACTCGCGCGGCTTTATCGCGCGCTTATCCCCCTTGTTCAGGAGGGGAACACGACCGGCGACCTCGACGCGTTTTGCGTCGATTTCATCAAAAAGGCGGGCGGCAAGCCTGCCTGGTACGCCGAAAAATTTCCCGGCGCCGCGTGCATTTCCATCAATGAGGAAGTCATCCACGGAATCCCCTCGAAGTCCCGCGTGATAAAATCGGGCGATCTCGTTTCGCTGGATATCGGAATCGACCTTGCGGGATTTATCAGCGACTCGGCGGTGACGGTCCCCGTAGGCTCCGTGGGCACGCGAGAGCTCGAGCTGCTTGAAACAACGACCCGCTGTCTTGCGGCGGGAATCGCCGCGTGCCGGTCCGGGAACCGTATCGGGGACATATCACGCGCGGTGTACGACATCGCGACGAAGGCGAAGTTCGGCGTCGTCTACGAATACTGCGGGCACGGCGTGGGGCTTTCGGTCCATGAGGACCCGCAGATACCGAACGTTCCCGAACGGGGTCCGAATCCGCGCATTGTGCCGGGGATGGTGCTCGCGATTGAGCCCATGATCAACCTCGGAACCGCCGACGTCGACGTGCTTGACGACGGGTGGACCGTGGTCACGGCCGACGGCAAACCGTCCGCGCACATGGAGCATACGGTCGCCGTCTTTACGGACCATACCGAAATCCTGACCATTCTCGCCCCCGGCGAAGAGTAACGAACGGTGTAACCGTCTCAGGTTCTTTTGCGTTTTACTGTCACATTAGATGGTGTATATCATCCGGAGGTTATGTATGAAGCTTTTTACGAAGAATACCGGCAAGGCGGCGATCGTGACGTTTGGCGCTCTGCTTTCTTTTTCGCTTGTCGTGTATTTTTGCGCAAGGGCGCCGGGATCGGCGCAAACCGCGTTTGCCGATAACCGCCCAGTAACCGGGCTCGACGCAGAATCAGTGAGCTTCCTCGAGGGAATGCAAAAGGCGAATCGCGCCATCTCGCAGCTGATCCTTCCCTCGGTCGTGACGCTCGACGTGGTCGAGACGAAAACCGTTCAGGGAAACCAGAGCGATTCATTTCCCTGGTTTTTCTTCGGCCAGCCCGGTCAGGAAGGGCAAGGAAGCGATCAGGAAAACGGGAAAAACGCGCCGAAGCGCGAATACAAATCCGAGGGCCTCGGCTCCGGCGTCGTCGTACGAAAGACCGGCAAGACTTACTACGTGCTTACCAACGAGCATGTGGCGGGCGCATCGAATGATATCTCGGTCAAGCTTTCAGACGGACGCGAATTTCCCGGCAAGCTCATCGGCGGCGACGAGCGCAAGGATATCGCCCTCGTTTCGTTCGATACCGACGCGACCGACATCCCCGTCGCGAAGATGGGCGACTCTGATACCGTTCAGCCCGGTGACATAGTGTTTGCCGTCGGCTCCCCCCTCGGCTACATGTCCTCGGTGACGCAGGGTATCGTCAGCGCGGTCGGACGCTCGGGCGGACCGAACAACAACATCAATGACTTTATCCAGACCGACGCGGCGATCAACCAGGGAAACTCCGGCGGCCCGCTCGTCAATATTTACGGCGAAGTCATCGGGATCAATTCATGGATAGCATCGCAAACGGGCGGATCTCAGGGACTCGGCTTCTCAATACCGATCAATAACGTCAAGAAACCGATTGACGATTTTATCGCCGGCGGAAAGATCAAATACGGCTGGCTCGGCGTGTCGCTCATGGAAGTGGATAAAAACGCCCTCGACGAACTCGGTCTTGCCGGCAAGAAAGGCGCGCTCGCTTCGCAGATATTCATCGGTTCACCCGCGGAGACCGCAGGCCTTCTTCCCGGAGACTTCGTTGTGTCGCTTAACGGCAAGGAAGTAAAAACGGTCGACCAGCTCGTCCGCGACGTCGGAGATCTTGAAAGCGGCAAACCCGCCAAATTCGGGATTATCCGCAACGGAAAGGCCATGGACCTTACGGTGAAGATCGGGGAGCGAAACGAGACGAACGTGTCGGACGCCGGAAAACTCTGGCCCGGCTTTATTCCGCTCGCGATTGACGGCGATATCCGCAAGCAACTCAAGCTCGACGAAAAGGTCAAGGGAGTTGCCGTTTCGAGCGTGCAGGCAAAGAGTCCTGCGGCGGTGATGGGCCTTCGCCCCGGCGACATTATTACCCGGGTGAACGACAAGGACGTGACCGGACTTTCGGACTTTTTTGCGCGCCTTTCGGATCGCTCGTCCAAGGAAATCTGGTTTGACGTGGTTCGGGACGGTCAGACTGTTTCGACCATGCGCTACAAACGGTAAGCTATAAGCGCCAGCCTGCAAAGGCTCAGCGCGTCAGTGAGAATGGGGGCCCGGTGCCCTTTCTTCGCCCGATGGGGGCGGGGAGGGGAGCCGGGCCTTTTCTTTTACTTGAGTATTCGATAAAAAACGGTTACGATAGGTATATACCCGAATAGGGAATTTTTTCAGAGGTTTGGAAAGAGCATGCACAAGGAATTTCTTCCGTACGACAAGGTACGCAATAATGCCCTCAAGATGGCATACAAGATTCATCAGGACGGTTTCATACCGGACGTTATCTACGTTTCCCTCAGGGGGGGCGCGTATCTCGCGAACGTTATCAGCGAATATTTCAAGATTGTCCGAAAGGAAGCGCATCCGGTTCTCTATGCCGCGGTGGTCGCGCGCTCGTATTCCGACATCCGTCAGCACGACCGCGTCATGGTCGACGGTTGGACCTATTCACCCGAGCATCTCCGTCACGGGGATAAAATCCTCCTCGTCGACGATATTTTCGATACGGGAAAGACCATCAACCATCTCGTTGAAATTCTCCTCGAAAAGGGCATCCCGAGAAAGGACATCAAGGTAGCCGTACACGACTACAAGTATTTTTCCTTTCACGAGGAACAGCTGCCCATACAGCCCGACTATTGGTGCCGCAAGCACGATATCGCGAATCCCGAGGACGACTGCTGGATTCACTACATGAGTCACGAGCTTATCGGGCTTTCCGACAAGGAGCTCGAGGAGTACTACTATCGGGATGATCCCGAACTCAAGCACATCCTTTCGGTCATGAACGAGAAGCGATAATGAGATTGGGGCGACCGCGCGGACGCACGCTGCTAATCATGATTCTCGTTGTGCTCGAAACCTTTATCGTTTCGCTCAACGCGGCCGCTCTCGCGTCGTCCCTTTCGGTTCCGCTTCCGTCTCCCGCACCGGGAATCTATAACGCTCCCGTACTCGTCTCCTTTCCCTGTCCCGCCGGAAAACGCATCGAGATCAGTGTAAACGGCTATCCTTTCGAGGATCTTTCATCCCCCGTCCTTTTCAGCGCCGAAAAGGGCGAGGAGAAGGAGTACCGGGTTGAAGCGCGGCTTTATTCCCTTGCACCGAGCTCAATACCCGAAACGAGTTCGTCCTTTCTCTGGCGCATAGACCGGAAATCGCCGCTCCCTCCTGTTCTTTCGGCATCACCGCGCGAAGGCGGGCTTGCAATCACGGCAACCCTGAAGGAATCAGGCAAGGTCAGCTTCCGGATGTGGCATCCGTTCTCGAAATCTTCTTCGCAGGGTACCCTCTCTTCGGGTGAAAGTCTTTTTCTCCCCGACGGCGCGACCCTCGTCGCCTATGCGGAAGACGAGGCGGGTAACCGGAGCGATCCGGTGAGTCCTGACCCCTCGCTCGCTCTCGCGTCTCCCGTACCCTTTCGCGTCATAAGTCCCGTGCCCGGCTCGTGGGCAAACCGTCAGGCTCTCGTCGTCGAGCAGTCAGTCGGCACGGAAATTCTCTACTCGGTTGACGGCTCCGATCCCGCGCTTTCCGGTCTCGCCTACGACGGCCCGATTCTCCTTGACAAGTCCGGTTTGGTGACGCTTCGCATTTTGGCCATTGACCGGAACGGCAAACGATATCCGTCGCAGTGCATCTACACCGTCGCGGAAGAAAACATTCAGGGTCCCGCAGGCTTCCCCGAAAAAAGTGCGATTACGGGCGGTGGCGAGTTTACCGAGATTACCATACCCGACGGTTTTTCCTGGACTTTTGGCGACGGGATTCCTTCCGTTTCGGGCGGAAAAACCATCGCAGTCTCCGCCGTGCGGGGAGCAGTCCGCCTCTATCCGATCGTCCTTTCGGACGGAAATCATCGATGGCGGTATATCATCGAAAACGGCGCGCGACCGGCAGTACTCGCGCCCACGGCAGTACCCGAAACACCCGCACCATCTGCGCCTCTCGAGGCCATTGCATCTTCTGATATGTCTGCGGTGCCTGCATCTCCCGAGCCTGCCGAAATTGATGGCACGAGCACGCCGGTAACAGCAGCAAGCACGCCTGCCGCAGCAGCAAGTACGCCGGCTGCAACAAGCACGGCGAATGAGGCTACTCCCCCGGCCAACAGCCCGATCGTGCGGATTCATGACTGGTATTTCGTTTCCCTTTCCTATGACAGCCCCCTCTATTGGTCGCTCGACGGATCTTCCTGGAAGCAGTACAAAGCGCCGGTGTTTGTCGATCGCTCGCGTGACGCAGCCCTCTACTGGTATTCGCCTGGCTGGAAAAACGGCGCGCGGCAAAAGATCACGCTTCCGGCCAAACCCGTTCTTCAAGGCATACATGCAGGCGAGGTGACCTCGTCCCCGGTTTTCCTTTCCGCCGGAAAAAGCCCGATGACATTTCGCTATACCGTCGGCTCCGCGTTCTATCCGAAGGCGCCGGACGCGGATTCTGCGGAGCTCGGGAACGGGCTTCTTGTCGAGATCCCTTCCGGCGCCGAAGCTGACTTTACCGTTCGCGTGCGCGCGGAGTACGATGGCCTGGTTCAAGGAGAACTCGTAACCAATTTTGCCATTGACAGAAAGCCGCCGCGCACCCCCTCAACAGGCCTTGAATCAAGACCCACATGGTCGCGCACCCCTGTTCAATTTTCTCCGCGGGGAGAGGACTCTACCGAAATATCGATAACACCGCCGGTCTTCTCGCGTGCCGGGAACGATTGGGTTCTCGATGGCGTCTTTGGCAATGCCGTTGACTATACCGTCACCGTTTCTTCCGTCGATCGCGCGGGGAACAGAAGCGACTCGGCGACAACCCGCCTTACCGTCGAGCTCAATACCGCATACGTCGGAGATGCCGAAAACGCTTCGCGCGTTAAGGCGACCTCTGGCGACGGCAGTCCTTCCACTCCGTTCGCGTCCCTTGATGACGCGCTCGCTCTGGCAGAGCAGGGGGCCTGGCGCATTATCGCGCACGGAAACGTGCCTCTCGCGCGCGCATACCGGATTACGGGAAACGTTTCGATAGAAGGGAAGGGCGCGTCAATCACGGCGTCCGAGGCAGCCTCTATTTCGGTAGAGGGCGGCTCGCTTACGCTTGCTTCTGCAACACTGCGGAAAACCGGAGGTACGGAAGAGACAGGGCCCGTCGTGATGACGGGTCTCCCGTTCGCCTTTCTGACGGCGAAAAATGGTTCACTGCGCCTTCGCGACATGGACATTGCGATGACGGCAAAAGGCAACGCGTGCCTTCTTCGCGCAACGCTCTCGCGCATTGATTGCGCTTCCTCGCGCTTCAGGCTTGACGGGGGAGACTATGCGCAGCTTTTCGATATTGCGGATTCATCGATCGGACTTGTCTCGTCGTCGCTGGTCTGTTCCGCTCGAAACGCTTCCGTCCTCGTCCTTACCGGCTCACGGGCGGAGATCAAGGCGTCGACCCTCACGGTGATTCCGCAAGGAGCTGCGCGCGCGATCGAAGCATGGGCCTCGAATCTCACCCTTGCCGACGTTACGCTTGAGCGAAAAAATCCTGCAACGGGAATCGACGCCGAGAAAAACATGGACACCGCGTTCTGGCTGGACGCGAAAAGTCGCGTGCTTGCGGAAACGGACGTCGTCTCGCGCGGTTTTTGGCGTGAGCGCGAAAAGGGAGTACGCTGACCGTGAGCGGGTGCGAAAAATTGAAGCTCGTGTGCGGCCTTGATGAAGCGGGGAGGGGACCGATGGCCGGCCCTGTCTGCGCGGCTGCGGTCATCCTTCCGGATGACTTCGACATAACCCTTCTTGACGACTCAAAGAAACTCAGCGAAAAAAAACGCGATATCGCCATGCGCGAGATATATCTCAAGGCGAGCTTTTGGTGCGTCGCGTGGGCGTCTGCGGCGGAAATTGACGAGATCAATATTCTGCGGGCATCGCTTCTCGCGATGAAGCGCGCGTGGGAAGGGGTTGAGCTTTCCCTTCCTCCGGACCATCCGCCGATCGAGGTTATCGTCGACGGCCTGTATTGCCCGGACATCACCGTTCCCGAGATGCGCGCTTTTCCCCGCGCCGACGGCCTCTGTCCCGCGGTAATGGCGGCGTCGATTCTCGCAAAGACCGCGCGCGACCGCATGATGGAACGGTACGACTGGCTGTACCCGGAGTACGGATATTCCCGGCATAAGGGCTACCCGACAAAGATGCATATCGACGCTTTAAAAATAAACGGGCCTTCACCCATTCAGCGGAAGACGTTCCGCCTCAAGAATGAAGGCCAGCTCGGACTTTTCTGATCGCGAGGCCTATTTACGGCACGCGCGTTAAAAAGATCCTTCCGAAAAACTAGTATGAGTCCTTCTTGAGATCCTTTCGTGAGATGACCTTGACCCGTTTCGGCGTGGTCTTGGCCGGCCGCGGTTTGTCATGCTCGTTTATCGGCTTGGCGGATGCGCCATCGGTGCCGGGGGCCCTGCGAATGATTTTTTTCCGCGGTTTCTCGCCGCGCTCGGTCGCCTCTTTCAGCTTAGTCTTCCGGTTTTTCTCGATGAATTTGAGCGTGCTCTCGAGTCCCTGGAGGAACTTCTGCATGTCATCCTCGAAAACGACGATAGCATGGCGGTCAAAGCCCGCTCCCTCCGTGTTCTTGCTCTCGACTACCTGGAGAAAAACGTCGCCCGTCCGGTTTTCCTTCACGTTGAAGAAGTAGGTCCGGTTATCAAGCGATATCTCGGTGGTAAAGAGTTCTCCGCGTACACCCATGTTTATCCTTCCTTAAAGGCTGATAGTACAATATTTCCCCGAGCGCCTCAAGTACCATTGTAAGCCGCGTTTCTTCACCGCGCAACAACGGCTTTCCTGACAGGGTTGCCCGGGTATGTTTTAAGCCCGGTCGGCAACAAGTACCATGGCGGTAAGCCAGGCAAGGAGTTTTCGTTCCGCCTGGACGTCGCTTCCCCGTGCGTCGGCGAGGATGCGGAACACGCTTTCCGTTCCCGAGCCGCGCATCCAGATATACGCGCATTCGGCGCCCGTTCCGTCGAAGAACTGGATTTTGAGGCCGCCCTTGCCGGAAAGACCGAAGTCCTCGATGCCGCGCGTCTCGGCGATACCGTTGTTGCATATTGCTTGCCAGGATTTGATGCCGAGCTCGCGGAGGAATCCTGACCGCGCGGTTTCCCATTCTCCGAGAAAAACTTTCTGGAACTTGCGCTTGAGGACTGCGTGGTCGGTCGTCCCGATCGCAAGCATTGCTTCGGGCTCGTAAACCGACGTGGTCACGAAAGGCGGAAGCGTCGCGCGGATGTCGGTGAGATCAAAGTTTTCCTTGTAGGCGTCTTCCTGTCCCGAAAGCGAGCACCAAATGTGGAATAGTCCTTTCTTTCCGCCTTCGTCCCGGATGATGAGGAGTTTGAGGAGGGCGAACACCGTATTGAGCGGATCGCGGACCGCGGCGGGATGGGTAATGTTGCCGCCGTTCGAGCCTTCGCCGAGTATGCGGACTATTGCGCCTTCAGCCCTGAGCTTTCGGGCGAGGTTTACGACGTTCGCTTCCCCGACCTCGGCTCGCGCCACGCGGGCGCCGAACGCGCGCGCGATCGTTTCAACGCGGAGGGATGTGGGGTCGTTGACGGCAACTGCTACCGGAGGCGTCGCGTCCTTTCCCGGCGTGCAGGAAACAGAGCCGAGCCAGACGAGATGCGCGAGCTCCGCGATTACCGAAAGCGCGAAAACTTCCTGTGCTTCAAGCGGTTCGGCTATCTTTTTGGTCTCGTTCCAGCACACGATGTTTCCCCGGTCGCCGTCGCAGTCGGGCATGTAGCCAAGCGCAGTTGATCGTTCCTCTGCGGCGACTCCTTCCTTTCTGAGTCGCTCGATTTCCCGGGCGCAAAACGAAAGGCTCGAGCCTTCGGGGACGATGCGATGCGCAATGGTTCCCGGTATCGCGTTGATTGCAGAAAAATGCATGCCAAAGGATTCAAAAAATGAACGGTCGATGGATGCTGCCCGGGCGCTGCCGTTAAAATCGGCAAGGATAGACACGGGCTTCCCGTCGCGGGAAAGTTTTTTCGCGCTGTCGGCGATCTTTGAGAAAAACGCTTTGCCTTTTTCCGGATCGCTTTCTCCCGAAAGAACGCTCAGTGAAAAAGCACGATAGGACTCGAGCGCGCGGGATTTTTCCGCATTGACGCTTTCCGTTACGGCCTTGAGCGCCTCTTTCGGGCAGGATGCCATGAGGATGCGGGCTTTCTTCGCCGCGTCGGGACTTGCGACCGCGTTGCGGTAGCATTTGATGAGCTTGGCGGTTTCGCCGCCTTCAAGGACGCCTCCGTCGGAAAGGCCGAACTTGACGCCGTTGTGCGCGACGGGATTGTGGCTCGCCGAAACGTAGGCGAAAGCTCCGTACTCCCGGGCATAGGCCATGATCTCGGGCGCGGCGCAGGCGCCGAGGTAGCGAACCGCGATACCGCGCGAAAGGAGTGCCCGGCACATTACGTCTGCGATCGCGTCCCCGGTTGGCCGCGTGTCGCGGCCGAGGAGCACGTCTTTTGTGACACCTGATCCGATGAGGTAATCGGCGAAGACATCTGCCATGTGCGCGGCGAGCACCCGGTTTGCGTCTCCGATCTCGGGCGAAAGGCTTTCTTCGTCAGACCCAATGGCGAAAATCTTTCTCCAACCGGAAGCTGAAAGGATAAGCGGCGCGAACGCTGCGTCAAGGTCCGCACGGGAAGGAAGGGCGGCGGAAAGCGGGACCATGTCCGGGTCGCCGAAAGTAAAGGGTGTACAAGACGATGATGCCATATGAGTCCTCCGGTCACGGATTCTACCATGGACCGAGAAAATCCTCAATTGCAGTCGTTTGTAAAGTAGTGTTTACGACCGCTCAAATGTCCCGTGATTTCATATCTTTCCGATTGGCAATCAGTTTCGATTTGTGTATATTTGATTTGTAATGGCCCTAAAAAAAATGAGTTAAGGAGCTTACATTTTCATGAGCAAACGAATATATATGGACTATAATGCGACCACTCCGCTTGATCCCGAGGTGCGGAAATATTTTATTGCTGCGCTCGACGAGTACGCAAACGGGTCAAGTATGCACGAGGATGGAAGACGCGTCGCGAAGGATATTTTCACGGCCCGCGAGCACGTTGCGTCCCTCATCAATGCGGCCCCTGCGGAAATCATCTTTACGTCGGGCGGGTCTGAATCGAACAATACGGTTTTCAATACGATGGTGAGCCCCGCGCTTACGAAGACAACTACACTCAAGGCATTATACGGCGGCCGAAAGACCGTGATAACGAGCGCGATCGAGCATCCCTGTGTGATGGAATCCGCGAAACGCCTCGAATCGCTCGGTATGGAAGTGCATTACCTTCCGGTAGACTCCGATGGTATCGTTGATCTCGATCGCTATCGTGAACTTCTTGCCCGGGGCGAGCGGAGCGGAAACGTTACCGAGCGGCCGCTTCTCGTATCCATCATGATGGCGAATAACGAGATCGGAACGATTCAGGATATCGCGCTTCTCGCGCGTCTTGCGCATGAGGCGGGAGCGCTCTTCCACACCGACGCCGTGCAGGCAGTCGGAAAGATTCCCGTGGACGTCGCAGCTCTCGGCGTTGATTACCTGACCATGTCGTGCCACAAGATCTACGGGCCGAAAGGCGTCGGTGCGCTTTACGCCCGAAAGGGAGCGCCGGTTGAGGCCTTTATCCGCGGCGGGCACCAGGAAGCGGGACTCAGGGCGGGTACCTACAATTCGCCGTCCATCGTTGCCTTCGGGGAGGCGGCGCGCCTTGCGAAGGAGCGGCTTCCCGATTATGCAAAGCGTACTCAAGGTTTGCGGAACCGGCTTCGCGACGGATTTCTCGCGGGCGTTCCGGACATCAGGATCAACGGGCATCCCGAGAAAGTTCTCCCGAACACGCTCGATGTTTCGTTTCCCGGCGCGGAGGGAGAAGCGATTCTCCTCATGCTCGACATTCTCGGCATCTCCGTTTCCACGGGCTCCGCATGCGCCTCGGGGAGCCTCGAGCCGAGTCACGTGCTCATGGCAACCGGGGTGGGTCCCGAGCTTGCCCATGGATCGATCCGGTTCAGCCTGGGACAGTACAGCACGGAAGAGGACGTCGATTACTTATTGAAGGAAGTGCCGCAGGTTATCAAAAAACTTCGCGGTTTCTCAACGGTATCAAGCAAGGAGCACGTATGAGTGAATGGCTATATACGGACGTCGTGAAGGATCATTTCATGCATCCCCGGAACGTCCTTGAGGTTGACGAATCGACCTGGCCCTGTGACGGGCGCGGGATTGTCGGAAACATAAAGTGCGGGGATCAGATGCTGATTCTCATTCGCATCAAAGACGGCAAAATTGACGACTGCCGCTGGAAGACGTATGGCTGCGCGAGCGCGCTTGCGTCAACCTCGATTCTCTCCGAGGCGATCAAGGGAATGAAGCTCGAAGACGCCTATATCCTCAAGCCCGAGGATATTGTCGCGAAACTTGGCGGCCTTCCGGCAAACAAGATTCACTGCTCGGTTCTCGGAGACAAGGCCCTGCGCGCGGCGATCGATGATTACCTTGCGCGGAACAAGCTTCCACCTCTCAAGGGGCTCGAGAAAGTCGAAGTGATTTGCAATTGCCTCAACGTGACCGACCGCGACATCGAGGAAGCGTACAAGGCCGGGGACCGCACCTGGGATGACCTTCAGGCGCGAACGAAGATCGGCACGGCGTGCGGCGGCTGCAAGGAGCGCACACTCGAGCTCCTGCATCAGCTCGAGCATCTGTACGGAGAGTAATCTCCTGACAGGCGGATTCTGAATTGAAGGTGGCTTAAAAACGCGAGCCATCCGCTTTTCAGGATACCGCTTTTTTTTATTCTATCTGGAGGCTGAAAAGGACGCTACGCTCATTGCCCGCGGTATCGCGCGCAATAACCGTGATGTCTGCCCGTCCCCGGTTCAGCGTGATTTCCCCGAGGAACATGCGCTCGGCATCGGCATAGAGCGTCGCCGTTGTATATTCGGGTGAGTCGAGGAAGAGTTTGCCGCCCTCAGCGCGAAGTACCTCGAACGGTATAGCCTGCGCTTCGCTTCCGTTTACGAGCACGCTGACCCTGAAGGGCGCGAGAAGGGTTTGCGATCCGTCAACGGTGTCCGAGATGTCTGCGTACAGGCGGTATTGCCCCTGACGCACGTATTTCGCCGCGCCGAGAGCGGCTGTCTGGTTGCCGTCCGAGACGGCGATGACGTTTTTGATTACCGGTCCGCGTGAGTCGGGACGAGCGGGAAGCACGAGCATGGGATTGAGGACTGTTTTCCGTTCCTTGTCGATCACCTGGAACAGGAGCTCTCCGTCCTTTGCCCATCCGCTGGAGCCTGCGGAACCGAGGATAGCGCCGGTTTCGAATGCGTTATGGACTGATACCCGGTCAACCGAAGCGAGGTTCCCGTACACGGAAAGGAGACCGTCGTCGTGCGCGATGATCACGGCGTTTCCGAGTGCGCTCGGAAATCCGGTCATGTTTCTGTTTTGGATGATGGAGATAACCCGTTGCCCGTTGCCGGCTGCCCTGACGATGTCGGCGCCGTCAAGCCCTATTCCCCGGCTGATTCTCGTCTCTTCCCTCTGGCCGAAAAAACCCCTGATCCTGACTTCTGCCACCGGCCACTCGAGGGCCGCGAGGCTCGCGGCCGAAAGGAACGCGGCCGAAAGGAACGCGAAGTGCGTTACGAACGCGCGGGATGTTTTCATTTTACCCCCCTGATGTCGATGCGCGAAATTGCCCCGTCAAGGCCAAGGAATATGTTGGTCTCCCGCTGGATGAGGAATGCGTCTTTTGCGCGAAAGGTCATTTTCGCGATCAGGTGATTCGGCCGCTCGATCGCCGAGAGGATGTAGGAGTCTTCAAGGCCGGAAAGGACGACGAAGAGCGAGTCGCCCGGGCACTCACCCACGGCATGGACCGTTCCGGGGAGCGAGACGAACTCAACCGTTCTCTTTTTCACGTCGGCGATACCGAGTCCCTTGGCTGTCTGGAAAAACGCGAAGTTTCCGTTTTTTTCAAAGTCGACGAATGCCTGCTCGCGTACGTCGCCTTCAAGCCATACGTGATAGATGATCTTGTGCTGACCGTCCTTGACCGATATGAGAATGAACCGCTGGCGGTCGATGCCGGAAACGCAGGCGACGAGCGAGCCGTCCTCGGAAATCGCTGCGCCAAGTATGATTTCGTAGTTGCTGCCACCGGGATAGAAGGCGAACGCCTCGCTGCCTTCCGCGCGCATGAGCGCGAGCATGCCGTCGGCGTAGCCGATTACGGTTCCGGAAGGAGAGGAGTTGAATGCAGTGATCGGTGCGGTGTGTTCACGCGTCCACAGCGCCTTTCCGTCGGGGGAAAACTGGCTTACCGCGTCGCCTCCGGGAATAAAGAGATAGGTGCGCTCCCCGTCGAGATGCACGAAACCGCTCCCCGGGACGGTCATCCTGAGGCTGCCGTCGGGATTGTATACGTTCGTATTGCGCGCGTTTCCGGAATAAACCGTCCAGGCGTTTGCCGAAGCGCTTATGCGCGAGTCGGTTTGCGTGCATCCGAGGATGGTTCCGTCGGGACGAAAATAGCCAAAACGGTTTCCGAGCACGAACGGCTCATAACCTGCGGCCTTGAAAGAGCCGGCGCTTGCCGCGTTCTTGTTTTCGACGCCAGCGACCGGGAGAGCCGGCGCGCCGGTGATATCCCGGGTCCAGACCGGGCTGAATGATACGTCGGGACCGATGGGAATCGCCGCGACGAACATATATATGGCGAGGAAAATGACGGAGCCGGTTACGATGTATCTGATATTTCCTTTGATGTTCATGGTTTCCAATGGTATAATAGGAAAATGGAAAATGCAATACAATACCGGGAACTCTACGAACTCGCGCATAGCGCGGCAACGGGAGCATATGCGCCGTATTCGCGTTTTCGCGTGGGCGCAGCCCTCCTGCTGGAGGACGGTTCCGTCGTTACGGGCGTCAATGTGGAAAACCGTTCCTTCGGCCTTACCAACTGCGCGGAGCGAAGCGCGGTGTATGCGGCAGTTTCGGCGGGTCACCGCCGTTTTCAGGCCATCGCCATTGCGACCCCCGATTCCGATTATCCGGTAAGCCCATGCGGCGCCTGCCGTCAGGTTCTCTCCGAGTTTATGAGCCCGGATACCCCGGTTGTCTTCGGTCCCGATTTTGACCGTGCCGTGCATACAACCATCGGCGTCCTTTTTCCCTTCGATGCCCTCCATGAGCTTGCCGGTGACGCCCAATAACCGGCGCTCGATACTCGCCGGAATCCGGTAACTCCCAAAAATGTCAAAAGCCCCAAAAAAACCTGAAATTGAGCGTTCTTTTTGATAATGCTTGACATATAGTACTGTATGATGCAAAATGATGTCATATTTAGAACAGGAGATAGTGCTTTGGCAGACGATATACTGACGATTGAAGAAGTTGCAAAATATCTTCGGGTTTCGGAACGAACAGTCTACGATTGGGCCCAAAAAGGCGAAATTCCCGCCGGTAAAATCGGTACCGTATGGCGCTTCAAGAAAGACGAGATTGAAAAATGGGTTAACGAGCGGCTGACCGCCTCGGTCAAAGCTCCCCTGAACAATCAGCTCGTCCAGGTCCAAAACATTCTGTCACCCGACCGGATCGTCATTCTGAACCACTCAACCCGCCACGACGCCCTGGTTGCACTCGCGGAAACGCTCGGCACCGCGCCCCAGATCAAGAACCGTCAGGAACTGTCGGTCGAGATTCTCAAGCGCGAAGAGCTCATGTCGACCGCAATCGGTCGCGGCATCGCGATACCGCACGTGCGGCTTTCCTCCGTTACTGACCTCGTAATGGCAGTCGGCCTTTGCAAGCACGACATCATCGACTTCCAGACAATCGACGATGTTCCGGTCAGGCTCCTTTTCATGATTGCCGCGGCGTATAACCAGCATTCATACTACCTTCAGACGCTTTCGTTTTTTTCGAGCAAGCTGAAAAACCCGGCGCTTCGCGAGGGTCTTCTTGCCGCGGAGAACTCGCTCGCGGCGTATAACCTCCTCATCGCGAAGGGTTAACGCAAAGCGAAAGCCTGAGCACAAACGCTACTTCAAAAAGAATGCACGGAACGTATGAAAAGGCCCCCTGAAAGAAAACTTTCAGAGGGCCTTTTTTTTAACCGTTCATCGAAACACACACGCGCGGCAGTACGCCTGCGCGGCCTGACAGTTGTCAGTTCGTCTTTTTTAAAGGGATTCGGGGAAAGGCGTAAAAATCGACCGCAAACCATTTTGCGGGATCAGCCATATCGGCGGCGATGAGGCCCGCCTTTGTTTTTGAGGTTGTGTCGGCGATAAGGTATTTTTTCCCGCCGGTGTCGAAGCGGGCACCCGGGCCGGGACAGTCGACTGCCGCAAGGGCGTGGCTGTACTCGGGCGAAACGAGGAGAACCGCGTCGACGCCCATTTCGTTGAGCAAGAGAACCAGAAGGAGGGCTCGGCTGTCGCAGTCCCCGGTTTTTGACGCAAATGCCTCGGGCAGATTGACGAAATCGCTTCCTTCGAAATTCCGCTCATACGTAAAGTTTTGCGTCCATGCGAGCAGTTTCGCGGTAAGCTCCGCGGGATCGCTCGGCATCCGGTTTTCAAGGATAAACGCGGGTTTTTCAAAGCGCGACCAGGCATCGCGCCAGATGAGCCGGTAATAGCGCTTCCAGGCATCGTACACGAAGGGGGTGTCGAGGTATGCGGTCAGCAGGGAAAACTCCCGGTCAACGATTGATTGGTTCGCGGAGGCGTCAATTGAGTCGAACGGGAGCGCGACCTTCGTCGACCCGTCGTCATAATCCGCCGTAATGCCTTTTTCCTTTCCCCAGGCAAATGCCGTCATCGGTCCGGATTCGAAATACGCACCGTCATCGGTAAAAACCGCGTCGAGTGTCGAGATGAGCAGTGGCTCGAGCGCAGTGGCTTTCTTTTCGTCGGTATAGACGGCCATGACGAGCCAGCCCTTTTTATTCGCGAGCTCGAGGGCTTCGGCCCATCCCGCGGACGAGGGGAATGAAAGCTGTTCGATCGCCGCTCCCCGGTTCCGCCAGGAGAAGTTGACCTGGTGCCCTTGCGACTTGAACTGTTCTGCAACGTAGGTAAGCGCGGTTGCGGCGTCGGGAAACCGGTCACGGGCATACAGCGCTATCTGGAGGTCCACGGGGTACAGGGAGTGGGTAAAATGGTACCGCTCGCTTCCGTTCCGCTCGGTGAGCTCGAATCCCTCGGGGAGGTCAAGGGCATAGCCCCATTCAGGCGAGCCAAGCTCGAGGGAAAAGGCCAGGACCGGAAGCGCGAGGATAACGAGTGCCATGAATGTAATTTTTGCACCTGTCCTGCTTCGTGCCTGTCTGTTCCCCTGATTTTTTTTTCCGTTCATTGTATGATGCCTCCATGAAAGAAATTCCGGTACTGTATGAAAACCCGGACATCCTGATCGTCAACAAACCGTGCGGAATAGCCTGCCAGGGAGGCGAGGGCGTCACGGTCACTATACTCGATATTCTCGAGCGGCAGACAGGGCAAAGGATATATCCCGTTCACCGTCTTGACAAGGATACCGCCGGGATTCTGGTCCTCGCGCGGAATTCCCGCGCCGCCGCCGAATATTCGCTCCTTATCGCCTCGGGCGCGCTCGACAAGCGCTATCAGGCGGTTTGTTTCGGCTCGCCTGCCCGTGCTTCCGGCCTCATTACCGTCCCCGCCGGCCGGCACGGCAGCGAAAAGCCCGCCGAAACGGCGTATCGGGTGGAAACCACCGGGGAGGGCGCGTCCCTCCTGTCGCTCACGCTCATGACCGGCCGGATGCACCAGATACGCATGCATCTGGCGACTCTCGCGTGTCCTATCATCGCCGACGACAAATACGGCGACTTCAAAAAAAACCGCGAAGCCCGGTCTTTGCACGGAATTCGCAAGCTCCAGCTCGCGGCCGTCTCGCTTGAAATCCCCGTCGCGGGCAAGCGGACGCGCTTCACCGTCCCTCTTCCCGAGCATATGATCTCCTGTCTCCAGGCTTACGGAATGGCCGAACCCTTGACACGGTAAGCGGTTTTGGCCATCATACGTCAAACATTATGGATAATACACCACTGGGCAGGGCATATCTCGAGACATTGTCTACGACCGATCTGGTAAGGCTTGCGGACGACTACGGGATCGATATTCCGGAGGGCCTCAACCGGCGCTTCATTATCGGCGAGTTGCTCGAAGCCGATGAGGAATCGACTGCGGACCGGGCAGACCCCAGTGCGCTTGTCGAGGCCGAATACGTCGCGCCCCCTGACGTCCTTCCTGAAACCTATAACGAAAACCAGATAACCGTGTTGCTCCGCGACCCGGGTTGGGTGTTCGTGTGCTGGGATTTCCAGACCAACCTGATAAGTGCCCTTACGGGAAACCATCATTTCGAGAGTTTTTTCCTTCGTGTCAATTTCCTTTCCGGGGCGAAGCCTTCGACGGTCCTTGATTTCTTCGACGTCGACGTTGGCCTCGGCGACCGGAAGTGGTATGTCCATCTTTCGGGCCATGCGCCCGCCTGCCGCATCGATCTCTATTGCAGATACCAGCAGGAAAAGGAGGAGCTGATCATCCGTTCGGCCGAGCTCCCCCTGCCAGCCTCGGCGATCAGCGATCCCGCGGCGATGGTCAAGCGGAGAAGTTCTCCGCTCGTCGAGCTTTCGGGCATCGCCGAGCTGAGGAAAAACCATTTCAGAAACCATCGTCAGTCCTTTGACTGACCGACACATCCGGAGAACCCATGGCTGATACATCGCTCATATTCGTGCTCGACGCCTCTCTCCCCTACATCAGGCATCCCGAAACGCCGGGATGCGTGGAAGAAACGCGGCTTTTCAACGCCATTTCGTATACCTATCTGCCCTTGCTGAGGTCCTGCACCGCGCTCGAAACCGAAGGCGTTCCCTTCAAGCTTGCCATTGCCTTTTCTCCGACGCTCTGCGAGATGCTCGTCGACCCGCTCCTGCAGAACCGCTATATCGAAAGCCTCGATCGCGCGATTGACTATGGACTGGCGGAGTTTGACCGCCTCGGAAACGACGCGCGCACCCGCGAGCTCGTCAAGCTCCATCTCGACGAGATTCAGCTGAACCGGCGCGACTTTATCGAAATCTATGACCGGAACATCCTGAAGAAATTCGACTATTTTGCGAACCGCGGTTACCTCGAGATCCTCGCGACCACGGCAACCTCGTGTTTCCTGCCCCTGTATATCGACATTCCCGAGGCTATCAACGCACAGATCGAGACAGGCCTCGTGATCTACCGCAAGCATTTTACCGCCATTCCCTCGGGATTCTGGCTTCCCGCGATGGCCTGGGCTACCGGGATGGAACAGATACTGAAATCCTACGGCTTTCAGTACACCATACTCGAGTCCCACGGCTTTTTATTTTCCGACTCCGTTCCCGATACCGGCATTTTCGCTCCCGGAACCTGCGCAAACGGTTTTACCGTATTTGCCCGCGATACCCTCGCATGCCGCGAGGTTTCGTCCCGCGAGTCGGGTTACCTCAAGTGCGGCGAATATCTTGATGTGGACCGCGATATCGGCTTCGAGCTTGAGGAAGAGAAACTCGCCGGGATTTTCAACGTATCGCTCGGACGGCGCATCACCGGGTTCCGGTATTGGTCCCGGGGTAATCAGGGCGCAGGCGGTTTCTACGAGCCCGCCAAGGCGCACATGCAGGCAGTCTCGGACGCGACCCGCTTTCTCGATGCCCGCGTCGCTTCTCTTAACAAAGCCTCAGCGGCAATGGAAGGAGCTCCGGTAACGCTGGTGTGCGCGTTTCCCGCCTCGCTCTTCGGTCAGGACTGGTATGAGGGGATTGCCTGGCTTGAGAACGTATATCGTGCGGCTGCCACGAACCCTGATGCGTCGTTCTCATTCCCGTCTGTTCGCGTTTCCCAGCGTGTTCCCGCAGTGAATACCGTAAATCCCTGCTTCTCGTCCTGGACGGAAAGCGGGTATGCGGAAGAGGTGCTCAATAGCGCGAATGACTGGATGTATCCGTATATCCGCAAGGCCGTCAAGCGGATGATAGACCTCGCCGAGCGGTTTCCCGACGATTCGGGCCTCAAGGAACGCTCGCTCAACATGGCGGCGCGCGAACTGCTTCTCGCGCAATCGATGGAGTGGTTTACCCTGATGAACGAGACGAGCTCGGTCGAATATGCCCGCTCGCGGTTCGAGTCGAGTGTTCGCGCTTTTACCGTCGTCTACGAGTCTCTCGGCTCGAACTTTATCAGCACCGAATGGTTGACGAATGCGGAAAAGAGCCATACCCTGTTTCCCGAAATCAATTATCGCGTGTTCAGAAAGAGAAAATAAGACTGACCTTGAACTACACCGCTATTCGAGTTGCTGGATTTCCTGGATTTTTCGCTGGATGTCGAGGCTCAAACTTGCCGTTTCAACGCCCTCGATGGCGGGATCAAACCGCTTGTCTATCCTGAGCGCTTCGTTCCATATGGCGATGGCTCCCTCAAGGTTACCGCTCGCATAGAGCTTCAATCCGTTAATATAGAGTTCTTCTACCTGTTTTTGTCGGTTGGCCCGTCCGCGGTCTCCGAGGTTGAGCTTTGCCGCGAGACTGATACGGTTAAAGATCGCCGCCTGTGTGGTAAGGTCGAGGGTGTAATTGATATTGAACTGAAGATCCTTGACGCTTGCCTCTCCGCCGATGCTGAAGCGCGGATTGGCGCCCTTGAGCTGGAAACCGCCGAGGAAGGTAAAGAACTTGGTCAGTTCGACGGAAACGCCCGCTCCATAGACAAGGGCTCCGGACTCGGCAAAGTCCAGGAGGTTGATCGGCTTCTGGATTTCGGCCGAGATTGCGATCGGGTTCGCCGGCTTGTATGCGGCGCCTAAGGTAATCTCGCTCGGCATCGCCTCGTCCTTGACCGGTGGGCCGAAATTCCTGAAGGTAAGGCCGACGAAGGAGTTCGGGTCGCGCGAGTTATACAGTTTGAGGAAGTTGAAACGGGTCTGGAACCCGAGGTCGGCCATTATGGCGAGGGCAGATTGGTCGAAACCGGAACCCTGGAGCAGGTTTCCCTCGTTGTCGGAATAATCGGGAACGCCCCGGTAGCCGACTTTCAGGTTTGCTCCGGTCGCGATTCCCTTAAAATAATATCCGGCGAGAAAATTGTATGAAACGTTGAATACTGCGAAGGTCTCGGTGTAATATCCCCGGGAGACGCGTTCACCGAACGTGTTATACTCCGTAAAGGGGACGTAGAAACAGCGAAGTGAGGCTCCGTATCCGAAATTTTCGTTTCGCGTGGTGAAGGAGACTGTTTCAAGGCGCGAATCCGCGATCCAGCTGTTATGGAATACCGCAAGTTCGGTATTCTTCATCGTGGAACTTCCCGCCGCATTGTGCTCGAAAAAGCCGATGTCGTTCGCGAGCGCACTGAAAGCAGATCCCATTGCTTCTGCCCGTCCGCCGCCGGGTATCATCAGGGAACGGAATGCTGTTCGTCCCTCGTTTTCGTCGATGAGCGGCTCAAAGATGCCGGACAGATAGTTATAGGGATCCGACAGATCAAGTGCCGCAAGGGTAACTCCCGGTATGAGGGTGAGAAGCACAAATGCGAGAAAGCGTCGGATACTCATTTTTCACCTATAGTATATTGTATATTCGGGTGTTTTTCTGCTCTTTTTTACTGGATTGCGGCTTTTTATCTGCCGAAATTCGTAAGAGAGGAGTACTTTTAAACTGAAAGACAGTGATTAAAAAACGTGCGTTTCTGATAATGATCATCTTCTCAATGCTTTTACCGGCGATGCTTTTCGCCGGGGGAAATCCCGAGGTGGGACTCCCGAAGGTGGATCGTCTCATCAAGGAGCGTAACTATAACGCCGCTATCCTCGAACTCGCTTCCTACATGACGGATAATCCCGATGACTTTGACGGCGCCCAGCGGCGTATCCGGAAAATCATCACGATGCGGGAAAGCTATAACGCTACTGCGCTCGAGCTGCTCATGGTCCTCGTGAACGAGCCGACAAACGACAAGAAAAAACTCGACATGATCACCTACCTCGAGGGACTCGAGAAAAACCCGAACCAGTCAACACAGGATTTCATCGGGAATACCAAGCAAGCTGCCCAATTTACCTATTACCGGGCAAAATTCGACGAAATCATGACGACCGGCGACAAACTGATCGACGAGGGAAAATTCATCGATGCTTCCCGGAAATTTACTGAAGGGTTCGTTTTCTACAAACAGGAATTTGACGACACTGCGAGCCCCGAAACGATCTCGAAGGTCAATTCAAACCTCGGGGGAATCGTATCCGCGATAGGTTCCGCCACCGACATCCAGGTATCGCTTGAAGCCGCGACCGCAGCGTGCGAAGCCGCTATCGCATCGGGCGACGTCGCCGCTTCACAAGCCGCGTGGGCCACCCTCGACGCGGAGCTCGCGCGCCTTGCGCGGGTGCGCAACCAGATTGCGGATTCAGGCTGGTATTTTGCAGACTCGTTTACCGCCGCGCAGGGTGGGGCAGACACGGTCACCGAGAATTCCTTTTTGCCCTTCGCCTGGCGTTTTACCCTCGGCCGCAAAACCGCAGGTCGCTTTGAGGGCGTGCTCGGATCATTTGACGCACAATACAACTCGGTTATCGACCGTATAGAACGCGCGACGGATGGGACGATCCGAAAAAACTGGACGGGCGGTTTCGCCTCGATCGAATCGGGCGGGGTAGAGACGGGGGTCGCGAGCCTGAAAGGCGGTATGCGATTCACTGATTTCGGCAGTACTGTTCCCCAGGCCGCGAAACGACTTGTCATGCGGCCTGACACGTACGGAACGCGCAACATCGCAGCGGAGTCGAGGCGCTATACGAATACCGGCGCTGTTTTCGCTGCCCTCCTCGAGCTCGGGAACAGCTTCGACGCCGATTTTGCGATCAAGAACCGTGCCCGTGCCGCTTCCGCTGTAGAACCCGCGGCTCAGGACATCCGGACGCAGCCGGTATCCCCGCGCGTTAAAACCTGGACGGGCCTCATCGCGGAATATGATGCGCTCCTTGCAAAGACGAACCGGCTCGGAACGACGGTCGCGCAACTTGACCAGATACCGGTGTATTCCGAGGAGTTCGCGACTATCCGGGGCAATCTTATTGCGTCGATCAGCTCGGACACCCTTTCGCTCTATCAGTCCTCTGCGAGTTTTCAGGATACCTCGGCCTCCCTTGCGCTTTCGGAGTGGCAGAAGACCGTTTCGGACGGCACGGCCCTTCTCGACGGCGTTCAGCAGGCAGACGGGCAAAAACTCTATTATCCGGCGGAAAGCCTTGCAGCCTTCAACCGCGCCCGCTCGGGGATAGCCCAGGACCGGAAGTCGATCACGGCCGCGATAACGGCGCTTGAAACCGCCCCGCGCGCGGTACAGGCAGACGGGACGTGGTCAGCATCGGTCGCGGGCCTTCGCAAAACCCTCGACGGGCTCGACGCGCTCAACGTGACCGCGGCAAGCGAGCTTACGCGCGCAAACTCCCGCATCTTGCAGGCGAGCCTCGCGCGGCAGGAATATGATCTCCGGTTTGCGCAGGCGCAGAACGCGCTGCGGAAAAGCGACTTCGACGCAGCGCGCGAGAATCTCCAGCGTTCGCGCGAAAAGGTCAATCAGTCCCTTGCGTTCCAGGAAGCTCCCGCGCTCAGGGCGGACAGTGACCGCAAGCTCGAATCTCTCGGCGCGGAGATCACGCGAATCGAGAACGAGTCGGTCGTCCGCGAGGTTCGTGCGTATATTTCGTCAGGAAAGAATTTTTACTATCTGGGTAATATGGACCAGGCAGAAGAGCTCTTCGTCCGCGCAAAGACCCGGTGGAGCGTTACGAACGTCGAGCCGAACTCCGAAGTCAACAACTGGCTTGATATCATCAATACCGCGCTCTCGATGAAGACGGGACGGACCATTCCTGTCTCGGCGCCGCTGTATCCGCAGATGAGCCAGATTCTCTCGAGCGCAAACCAGCTGTTCGATCAGGGAAAACTGTTGCTTGACGCCGGCAGGCATACCGAAGGCGTGACCGTTCTCACGTCGGCGAAAGAAAAGCTTCAGCAGCTTCAGCTCGTGTACCCGATGAACCAGGACGCGGGACAGCTGTCGCTTCGCATCGATCAGCTTATCGATCCCGCGGCCTTCAAACTCTTTTTCAGCCAGAAGGTTGATTTGATCAGGCAGAACTACAAGAGCGAGCGTCAGGTCGCGTACAGCGATCTCCTCGATCTTTATCAGATTAACTCGAATTATCCCGGCATCAAGCAGCTGCTTGATGAAGTTGAGATCTATCTTGGCATCAAGCTTCCGCCGCCCGACCCGCAGGCAATCGCCCGCTCGACCGAACTTACGCGACAGGCGAAGAAAATTTACGACGCAAACTCGCGAAGCCTTTTCACCGTCGCGGTCCAGCAGCTCGACGAGGCAGTCAAGCTCAATCCCGACAACCAGGTGGCGGTTGCGCTCAAGGACCGTATCCAGACATCGATGGGCGGCGCTTCCGTCGCGGTTCTTTCTTCGGTTGACGAGAGCAAATATCAGCAAGCGGTTCAGGAGCTGCAGAAAGGCAACAAGATTACCGCATCGGCCCTGGTCGAGCAGCTTCTCCAGAATCCGAAGACCCAAAAATCTGCCAAGATACAGGATCTCAAGAAAAGGATTGATTCCCAGTTATGAGAACGAAAATATATCGAGCGCTCATCGCCTTCTTACTCATTGCGCAGTGCGCGTTCGCGGTTGACTATTACTGGGAAAATCCGGAACAGGTCGGGAAGACGGATTCACGGTTTCCGTCCTCTGCTTCGAACGGCTCGGCGTCGGTCGTCATTTGGCAGGAAATTCAAAAAGGCCCCGACAGCACCGGTTCCATCTGGCTTTCCGCCCGCGTGTTTGACGGGTCCACCTGGCGTGTACATGAACGCTTTGCAGGTCCTATCCCCTTTGCGGGCGACGTCCCTTCGGTTGCCTCGGTCACCATTGACCAGAAAAATCGCATTCTCGTTTCGGCGGCCTCTGCCGTCAACGAGATCTCCGTATGGAGTTCGAATGACTGGGGCGCGAGCTTTACCACGGCGAATATCAGGGGCGAGACGGATAAAGTGCTTGCCCCGCGGATTTTCGCGCGCGTTGACGGGGGCTATCTTCTTTTCGCGACCCGCGGTGGCGAGGATAATTTTACCCTCGTGTACTCGCGTTCGGAGAACGGAACCGAATGGACCCAGCTCGTACCGTTCGCCCCGGCAACCGGAAAAAAACGCGCGTTCTTGCCGACATGCGCCTCGGACGGGAAGAATGACGTCGTCGTGTTTCAGGCTTTTCTCGATGTAAATAACCGGTCGACGTATCAACTCTATTCAACAGTCTCGACCGATCGGGGCCTTTCCTGGTCCGCACCCGCAATGATTACCGGTTTTTCGGAACCGGGCGCCGAGGCGGGAACTCAGGCAGCGGCGCCCGAGGGTTGGCATAATCAGCGCGCACAGCTCATGCGGGTCGGGAAAACCCTCTCCCTCGTGTGGGAGCGCGCACGGGTGACCACCGAGCGTTACGCCATTTACTATTCTCCCATCGGATCGAAAGGAGAGGTCCTCGGTCCCGTCGAGCGCGTCTCCTCGGGTGACGGTTTTTGCTACGATCCCGAAATCATCGTTTCGGCCGGAACGCCGACCGTGGTCTGGTTTGATAACCGGCGCGGCTCGAACCGCGTGTATATGGCCCGCAAGGAAGGTCTTCTCTGGGCCGAAACCGATCTGTCAAAAAACGCTCCCGAGTCGGTGTTCGCCCGTATCGTCAATTCGGCTGATTCGCTCGAAGTGTACTGGCAAGAAACGGTCGGCAAGAACGCATTTCGCATTGTACGGCTCGCGCCGGATAAAACCGTCGGTCGGCCTCGCCTCAGCGCGGATAATTTTGCGGCTGGTGGAAAGGGTCGCGGTGAATTGGCGCGTGTGTCCCTGGAATTGCCCGGTGATTCTTCGGGGATAGCCGGCTATTCATGGGCATGGGGTGTAGGCATTCAGCCCGATATTCCGAAGGAGATAGGACATCTTCCCCAGGAAAAGCTGCCGCCAATGGACGCGACCGCAGACGGTACCTGGCATCTCGGCGTTCGGGCTGCCGACTATGCAGGGAACTGGTCTCCTCCCGTGTACATCGCCTATACCCGTGACACGACGCCTCCGGCCTCTCCGATAATTGAACGCCCCGATACTGACGGCGACGGTTATCTGGCTTCGAATACTTTCAATCTCTCCTGGCGTCAGTCTGAATACGACGACATCGCCGGATATGCGTGGAGTTTTGACTATATCGCGCCACCCGAGTATCTTGCCGTGCTCGCAAGCGGGGGATCCGCGGGAAATGCAATGCAGGCTGGGTCCCGGCGTATCGTTCCTCCCTCATCATTCGATTTCGAATCGGCGGCCGCGCTCCGCTTCAAGGCGCCCGTACCTCCGTCACATATCATGACGAAGGATCCGGTCGCGTCGTTCAGTAACATGGATAACGGCATTTATGCGCTTTCCGTTTCCGCGATAGACTCCGTCGGCAATATCAGCGCGCCGGGCGTGCGGTATTTCGTGTTGAACAAGTACGTTCCCTTTACCTATATCACGTATGTTGACAGCAAGGTTGATGAGGCGGGCGCCGTATCCCTTTCGATTATCGGACGGGGCTTTGCGGAAGGCGGGCTTCTTTCGGATATCTATCTCGACAAGGACGGTAAGGCCCCCTATGACATCACTCTTTCGAGAAAGGACGGCCGCTTTACCGTCGCGAACGATCGCCTGATCACCGGGATAACGCTTCAGGACATCGAGGTCGGCGAGTACCGCATCGGTGTCGCTCATCCCGCGCGCGGTCTTTCGTTCTCGAAGCCGTCCCTTGCGGTGACCTCGTCCGGCACGATCAAATTCGGCGATTATCGCTATGACTTTACGCCGCCGTGGAAGGTTGCCGCCGCCGAGCGTGCGCAACCGCTTCGCGCCGATACCATTTTACTCTATTCGCTGCTTGCGTTCGCGCTCGTCGCGCTTTTCGCGTCGATGCGGGGAATCGCGTCTACCGCGCGGGATTCCATCGCCATCCGCGCCGAGGTCCTTGCCCTCATCACAGGAGACATTATGCCGTCAGAAAAGAAAAAACGATCCGTACAACTCAAGAAGAAGGGTATGGGGCTCAGGTTCAAGCTTGGCTTTTTCACGGCTTCGCTCGTCATTTCGGTCGTCCTCATCGTGTCGATTCCGCTCGGGCTCCGGTTTTCCGCGAACCAGGAAAAAACGCTTGCGCAGGGACTTGAGTCCCGCGTACAGGTATTGCTCGAAAGCCTTGCCTCCGGCGCACGGGCGTATTTGCCGAGCCAGAACGTCCTCGAGCTCGGTTTTCTCCCGGCGCAGATGTCCGCGCTCGACGAAGCGAAGAGTGCGACCATCACCGGTGTCGGTCTTGACGGCCAGGCGACGGGAATCGATTTTGTCTGGGCGACCAACGATACGCTGATCGCGCAAAAGATCGACACGGCAGAATACTCACCCGGCCGCTCGAAGTACTCGAGCCCGGAGAATACCGAGATCGAGTCGCGCGTCAAGGTTCTCGATGACGAAGCAGAGCGGGCGGTCGGCGAGCTTTCGACCGGTATTACCTCGCTGACGCAAGAAGGAATCAAGCTCGCGCTCAAGACGGACGCCGAATCGGTTAGCCGGCGCGACGAGATTCAGACGATTACGCGACAGCTTGAAGAAAAGCTCAATGCAGAACTTGCGCGTCTTTCCGTGAAGGGGATGGGCTCGTATCCCGAATATAACCCGGTTGCGCTATCCCGCGATGTGACCCGATACGTTTTCTATAAGCCGGTACTCTTCCGCCAGGGTTCGGAGAAAACGTACGTGCGCGGAACCGTTCGCGTCGAAATCTCGACCGAAACGCTGCTCAAGTCCGTCATCAATGAACGGCGCGCCCTTATCGGCGCGACCGCGCTCATCGCGCTCATCGCGGTTCTCATCGGTATCGCCGGAGCGCTCGTGCTCGCGTCGATCATCATTTCCCCGATCAGAAAACTCGCCTCCCACGTCGCAATGATCCGCGACACGGAGGATAAGGAAAAACTTGAAGGCAAGGATATCAAGCTCCGCTCCCGCGACGAGATCGGCCTTCTCGGAGAGACGATCAATGACATGACCCATGGTCTCGTCAAGGCAGCCGCCGCATCGAAGGACCTTACCGTCGGTAAGGAAGTGCAGAAGATGTTTATCCCGCTCGAGATGGATTCGTCGGGAAAGAAGCTCACCAGCGGCAGCTCAAGCGACGCCAACGCGGAGTTCTTCGGCTACTACGAGGGCGCAAAGGGCGTTTCCGGTGACTATTTCGACTACATCAAGCTCGACGACCGCCATTACTCGCTCATCAAGTGCGACGTCGCGGGTAAGGGAGTTCCCGCCGCACTCATCATGGTCGAGGTTGCGACTCTTTTCCTCGATTACTTCAAGGACTGGAAGTACGAGAAGCAGGGATACCGGATTGACATCGTCGTGTCGCGCATCAATGACCTCATCGAGTCCCGCGGATTCAAGGGTCGTTTCGCGGCTTTCACGATGGCAATATTTGATTCTGTCTCGGGCGACATGCATGTCTGCAACGCGGGTGATAATCTCATGCACATCTACGACTCGGCCGCGCGCAAAATGAAAATCGTGACGCTTCCCGAGTGTTCGGCTGCGGGCGTCTTTCCCTCGTTCATGGTGGACATGAAGGGCGGCTTCAAGGTCGTCAAGCATCGCCTTAATCCCGGAGACGTCGCATTCTTCTATACTGACGGTATTGAGGAAGCGAAGCGCCTTTTCCGGACGCCGGACCTCGAGGTGTATACCTGCGCGGAGAGCGGGCTCGAGAAAGAAGCCCCGCACGGGAATCACTCGGTCGGCCAGGACAACGAGGAGCTCGGTCCCGAGCGGGTTAATGCCATCATCGAGGCGGTTCTCAATCGCCGCAAGTACTCTTTCTCGAAATGGCATAATCCCGAGCAGGATGCAACCTATGATTTCGACTTCTCGTCATGCGAAGGCACCATCGAGGAAGCGATCATCGCGCTCGTATCCGTAGAAAAAATATTCCGCATGTATCGGGATCCCAAGGCGACCGAGTTCAACCGCGTACAGGTTGACAGAAAAGTCGACCTTTTCCTGAACAGACATTTTATCCAGTACGCAACCTATTGCGGAATGCGGAAGGACCATCCCGAGCACGATGAGTATCTCTATTACACGAACGTCAAGGAAGACGCCCAGTATGATGACCTGACGATATTGGGAATCAGAAAGCGGTAAGATGGCAGGTAAAGGGAAGGAATGATGGAAAGCGACAAGCGTGGATTTGACGACTACGTGTACAGCGGTATGGATTCGTTCCTGAAATTTACCGCGAAAGCGTGTGACTCGCTGAAGACCATGAATGACCAGGCGATTGAGAAAATCGATATTGTCCGCCTGGAGAAACGCGCAGAGAGCCGATACGCGCTTCTCGGAAGGGCGGTCTATCGTCCGCTCGCCGAGGGAAGCGTTCCAGACTTCACCGATCCGGAAATCGTCTCTCTTATGGGTGATATAGAAAAAATTAATGAGGAAATCGCGAAGAGGCGCAATACCGCGGCACTTCGCGCGGAAAAAGAAACTTCCGGAGAAAAAAATGAAAAAGGCTATTGACCTTTTTTTCCCCAGTTGTTATAACTATCTACGTTGCAGCGACGAAGGTTACCAACCGGAAAACGCTGCAGTTCTTTGAGAGTGCTTACGGTTTGTGCACCGGTGATTCCACCGGAAGTTCGATATCCGAGTAATCCCAATCAAGAACGATACACTCTGAAAATCCGGCAAGCGGAAACGCAAACCGCAGATTGATACGCTGTCTTCACCGCTAACGCGCGGACGGCAATAATGGTCTTTGAAACTAAAGGGAAGGGAAAGAAGGACGCTATTTGAAGCGTCGGAGATTGTAGAAATACAGTAACCGAAAAATCAAATGGTGAGGTTGGTAAATCGCTCACGCGATTTACTAGGAGTTTTTTCACGAAAACTCCACGGTTGGAGTGGACCGCAAGGGAAACGACAATCGACGCAAGTGATCGAAATAAGCCGTGAATGATGAAAGGATTATACCGGACGTCAAACACAAATTCCTTTAATAGAATTAAAGGGATTAGGCTTGAAATGATATCAGGCCCCGCAAGGGGTTTGAGAATATATCATGGAGAGTTTGATCCTGGCTCAGAACGAACGCTGGCGGCGCGTCTTAAGCATGCAAGTCGGACGGCAAGGGTAGCAATACCCCTAGAGTGGCGGACTGGTGAGTAACACGTGGGTGACCTACCCTTGAGTTGGGGATAGCCATTAGAAATAGTGGATAATACCGAATACGATCGCTGTCACTTTGGTGATGCGATGAAAGGAGCTACGGCTCCGCTCGAGGATGGGCCCGCGTCCCATTAGCTAGTTGGTGAGGTAACGGCCCACCAAGGCGACGATGGGTATCCGGCCTGAGAGGGTGTACGGACACATTGGGACTGAGATACGGCCCAAACTCCTACGGGAGGCAGCAGCTAAGAATATTCCGCAATGGACGAAAGTCTGACGGAGCGACGCCGCGTGGATGAAGAAGGCCGAAAGGTTGTAAAATCCTTTTGCTGATGAAGAATAAGTGTGGTAGGGAATGACCGCATGATGACATTAGTCGGTGAATAAGCCCCGGCTAACTACGTGCCAGCAGCCGCGGTAACACGTAGGGGGCAAGCGTTGTTCGGAATTATTGGGCGTAAAGGGCATGTAGGCGGTTTTGTAAGCCTGGTGTGAAATCCTGCAGCTTAACTGTAGAATTGCATTGGGTACTGCGAGACTTGAATCACAGAGGGGAAACTAGAATTCCAGGTGTAGGGGTGGAATCTGTAGATATCTGGAAGAATACCGGTGGCGAAGGCGGGTTTCTAGCTGATGATTGACGCTGAGGTGCGAAAGTGCGGGGAGCAAACAGGATTAGATACCCTGGTAGTCCGCACCGTAAACGATGTACACTAGGTGTAGGGGCATGAGTCTCTGTGCCAAAGCTAACGCAATAAGTGTACCGCCTGGGAAGTATGCTCGCAAGGGTGAAACTCAAAGGAATTGACGGGGGCCCGCACAAGCGGTGGAGCATGTGGTTTAATTCGATGGTACGCGAGAAACCTTACCTGGGTTTGACATCAAGTGGAATGGTATAGAGATATATCAGCGTAGCAATACGCCGCTTGACAGGTGCTGCATGGCTGTCGTCAGCTCGTGCCGTGAGGTGTTGGGTTAAGTCCCGCAACGAGCGCAACCCCTACTGCCAGTTACTAACAGGTTATGCTGAGGACTCTGGCGGAACTGCCGGTGACAAACCGGAGGAAGGTGGGGATGACGTCAAGTCATCATGGCCCTTATGTCCAGGGCTACACACGTGCTACAATGGTAGCTACAAAGCGATGCTAAACCGCGAGGTCACGCAAAGCGCAAAAAAGCTACCGTAGTTCGGATTGAAGTCTGAAACCCGACTTCATGAAGTTGGAATCGCTAGTAATCGCGCATCAGCACGGCGCGGTGAATACGTTCCCGGGCCTTGTACACACCGCCCGTCACACCATCCGAGTTGAAGGTACCCGAAGTCGCTAGTCTAACCCGCAAGGGGGGGCGGCGCCGAAGGTACGTTTGGTAAGGAGGGTGAAGTCGTAACAAGGTAGCCGTACCGGAAGGTGCGGCTGGATCACCTCCTTTCTAAGAGAAAGGTCGAAGGTCTGCGACCTTCGACAGCGAGTTTCGAACCTAACGGTTCAAAACATCGGGTCGAAGACGTCAAGAACTTCAATAGAAACTCGATCTAACGAGAGAGTTTCGCAAACGGCTCGAAAGAGTCGATTGTTACACATAAGTCCCCGAAGTACACGGGGCAAACTGAGGTTCGCAAGAATCTCAACCGGTTCGTCCCCGACGAACCCCGATTAACTGCAATACCATTGCCTTCTTTCCCCAACCTTTTTTTTACTACCTTTGAAAGATAGTCTTCAGCAATGAGGGGTATGTTTCAAACGGGCCTGTAGCTCAGTTGGTTAGAGCACTTCTCTGATAAGGAAGGGGTCATTAGTTCAACTCTAATCAGGCCCAGCACAACTGGCTGATAAAGCTAAGAAAAAGGCCCGTTGATGGCGCAGAACGAGCGTGCGAAATGCACGAGCGGGAACGCTACGAGATATTTGACATGACAAGGGAAGGGATACGAAAAAGACCTTAAGCGCGTGATAAACGCGAAGAGGACTTTAAGTAGATACAAATCTTAAAACCTGTGAAAGAACCCACCTGGAAGATTGCCTGCTCGGCAAGCTTGACCAAAGAAGGGGAGTTTCAAGGCAGCGAGTAAGGGAAACCTTATGAGCGAGCGTTGCGGGGTTAAGATGAAACGATAATATGGTCAAGCGAATATAGGTGTATGGTGGATGCCTTGGAGCTACGAGGCGAAGAAGGCCGTGATAAGCTGCGAAAAGCCAGGGGTAGGAGCACATATCCTGTGATCCCTGGATAGCCGAATGGGGTAACCCACTGGGAGCGATCTCAGTATCCGATATCTGAATAAAATAGGGTACGGAAGCCACACTGGATGAACTGAACCATCTAAGTAATCCGGGAAAAGAAATCAAGAAGGGGAGCGATCCCCCGGAGATTCCGAAAGTAGCGGCGAGCGAAATCGGAAGAGCCCAAACCGTGTTTACACGGGGTTGTAGGGCCGCATGGGGATAACCCGTGGAGTTGAGAAAAAATCAATGTATAGCGGAACGGTTCTGGGAAGGCCGGACACAGAGGGTGAAATCCCCGTACGCGACATGCATTGGTCTCCATGATGCGGTACCTGAGTACGGCAGGGCACGAGAAACCCGGTCGGAATCTGGGTCGACCACGATCCAAGGCTAAATACTCCGTAGCTACCGATAGTGCAGAAGTACCGTGAGGGAAAGGCGAAAAGAACCCCGGTGAGGGGAGTGAAATAGAACCTGAAACCATACACTAACAAGATGTTACAGCCCGAAAGGGTAGTAGCGTGCCTTTTGTAGAATGAGCCTGCGAGTTACGGTATGCAGCGAGGTTAAGGATTTGAAGATCCGGAGCCGGAGGGAAACCGAGTCTGAAAAGGGCGCTCAGTTGCATGTCGTAGACCCGAAGCCAAGGTGATCTAGTTACGAACAGGTTGAAGCCGGGGTAATACCCTGTGGAGGACCGAACTATAATCTGTTAAAAAAGGTATGGATGATTCGTGACTAGGAGTGAAAGGCTAAACAAACCTGGAAATAGCTGGCTCTCCCCGAAATGCCTTTAGGGACAGCCTCATACAAAACTTTCGGAGGTAAAGCACTGGATGGACTAGGGGACTTCACCGTCTACCAAACCCAATCAAACTCTGAATGCCGAAAGTCAACGTATGGGAGTGAGACTGTGTGCGATAAGGTTCATAGTCAAGAGGGAAACAGCCCAGACCGTCAGCTAAGGTCCCGAAATACTGCTCAGTGTAAAATGAGGTGCGAATACAAAGACAGCCAGGAGGTTGGCTTAGAAGCAGCCATTCCTTTAAAGAGTGCGTAATAGCTCACTGGTCGAGTGTTCGTGCGCAGATAATGTAACGGGGCTAAGCAGTATACCGAAGCTACGGACCAAGTGCGCAAGCGCTTGATGGTAGGGGAGCATTCCATGGACCGATGAAGGTGTACCTGTGAGGGGCACTGGAGGGGATGGAAGAGAGAATGCAGGTATAAGTATACGAAAAGGAGGGTGAGATTCCCTCCCGCCGAAAACCTAAGGTTTCCTGGGTAAAGGTCATCTGCCCAGGGTAAGTCGGCCCCTAAGGCGAGGACGAAAGTCGTAGTCGATGGGAAACTGGTTCATACTCCAGTACCTTTGTTAGTTTCGAGGGCAGGACGCATGAGGTGAAATCCGGCCGGGCGACGGTTGTCCCGGTCAAAGCAGCGAGTTGATGAGGGTGATAGGCAAATCCGTTACCTGAGATGAGCTGTGACAGCGAGCGAAGCTACGGCTGAGCGAAGCGGACGTAATCAAGGTGCCGAGAAATACTGTCTAAGGCTAGGCTAATGAAGACCGTACCGTAATCGGACACACGTAGGTGAGATGAGAAATCTAAGGCGCTCGAGAGAACTCGCGTTAAGGAACTCGGCAAAATGCACACGTAACTTCGGAAGAAGTGTGGCCCCTGTTTGGTTAAAGAGTGGGGGTGGCACAGAGCAGGCCCAGGCGACTGTTTATCAAAAACACAGCCATCTGCGAACCAGTAATGGGACGTATAGGTGGTGACACCTGCCCGGTGCTGGAAGGTTAAGAGGAGAGGTTAGGGGAGCCCCGAAGCTTTGAATCGAAGCCCCAGTAAACGGCGGCCGTAACTATAACGGTCCTAAGGTAGCGAAATTCCTTGTCGGGTAAGTTCCGACCCGCACGAATGGTGTAACGATTCTGGGCACTGTCTCAACGCGAGACTCGGTGAAATTTATATATCGGTAAAGAAGCCGATTACCCACAGTTAGACGGAAAGACCCCGTGAACCTTCACCGTAACTTATTATTGGGACTTGAATTAGCATGTGTAGAATAGGTGGGAGACTATGAGACGTGGCCGTCAGGTTGCGTGGAGTCGTAAAGTGAAATACCACCCTTGCTGATTTAGGTTTCTAACCTTGTCCATGAATCTGGATTGGGGACAATGATAGGTGGGCGGTTTGACTGGGGCGGTCGCCTCCAAAAGAGTAACGGAGGTGCGCGAAGGTCACCTTACGCCGGTTGGAAATCGGCGCACAAGTGTAAAGGCACAAGGTGGCTTGACTGCAAGACTGACAGGTCGAGCAGGTACGAAAGTAGGTCTTAGTGATCTGGCGGTAGCGAGTGGAAGCGCCGTCACTTAACGGACAAAAGGTACTCCGGGGATAACAGGCTGATTTTCCCCAAGAGTTCACATCGACGGGAAAGTTTGGCACCTCGATGTCGGCTCATCGCATCCTGGGGCTGAAGCAGGTCCCAAGGGTTTGGCTGTTCGCCAATTAAAGCGGTACGTGAGCTGGGTTCAGAACGTCGCGAGACAGTTCGGTCCCTATCTGCTGTGGGCGTTGGATGATTGAGAGGAGCTGCTTTTAGTACGAGAGGACCGAAGTGGACGAACCTCTGGTGTACCTGTTGTCCTGCCAAGGGCAAGTGCAGGGTAGCTAAGTTCGGAAGGGATAACCGCTGAAGGCATCTAAGTGGGAAGCCCACCTCAAGATAAATCATCCCTGGGGGTTCAACCCCCCTGAAGACTCCTGGGAGACTACCAGGTTGATAGGTTGGAGGTCTAAGCATAGTAATGTGTTCAGCCGACCAATACTAATAAGTCGTGAGGCTTGACCATATTATCGTTTTATAAGCCGACCGGTTACGGTTCGGAAAAGTATCTACTTGAAAAAATATCGTATCCCGAGAATCACTTGTCGGAAACATCGCGAGGAGGTCTAACCTCGCGCCGCGTGAAAGGGGAAACCCTTAAGCGTGAAATAAAAAAAAGAGGACGACAAGCATTGTTAATAATGCCTGGTGGCCATAGTGGAGAGGCAATACCCGTTCCCATCTCGAACACGGAAGTCAAGCTCTCTTACGCCGATGATACTGCTGCAAAGTGGGAAAGTAGGTAGCTGCCAGGCTTTTTTATTTTAAAGGCCCGCCGTTTTGGCGGGCCTTTAAAATATATTGGTCTAAGGATACCTATGAGAAGAATGCCGGCTATGGTAGTCCCGGAAGATGCAAAGTTATTCCTCGGCATTCTTCTCCAGGAGAAACCGCGATCGCGGTTTCTCGGGTGGCTGCCAGGCTTTTTTATTTTAAACGTTTGCGGCGTTTAAATACAAACCAATGATTGCGTTATTTGAGAGACATAGCTTGTACGGTAGATTTGAGTTCTTCCATTTGACGGATATTGTCGCGTCCTAACTCGCTGACGGTTCCTGCCTTGCTTAAAAGTGCATCGCATGACTGAAGCATGGTTTGCGCGTCGTTACGCATATTATACGCGACGTCCCGTGAAGCTTTTGAGAAACTTGCGGCTTCTCTGAGCGAGTTCCCGGTTTCTTCTGCTTCTTTGACGGTGTTTGCGGCGAGCCCGGAAAATCCTTCCACCGCCTTGCTGATTTCCGCCGTTCCCGCAGACAGTTCGCGTAAGCGTACGAGCAAGTCAACGAGTGTTTCCGCGACCTGATGTATTTCATCGGTCATGCGGGAGAAAAAAACATTCGTTTGCGCGGTAGCGCTGGTTGCCCCGGCAACTGCTTTTTCGGTTTCGCTGAGAATGGTTCCGATCGAATGGGAGCCCTCTTCTGCTTGTTGGGACAAATTGCGGATTTCTTCCGCGACGACCGCGAATCCTTTGCCGGCGGCTCCCGCGTGCGCGGCTTCAATCGACGCATTCATGCCGAGCAGGTTTGTTTGCCGGGCAACATCTCCGATGAGGGTGTTCGCTTCGTCCATGTGCGCTGTCGCGTCGACTATCGTTTGTATGGTGTGTTCCAGATCCGATACGCGTTCTTTTCCGTCGAGGGAAAGCTTGGTAAGCAGGTTTATGCCCTCTTGCCGGCGTTCGGCGGAATGCCCGATTTCCTCAATGGAACGAATCATCTGTTCAATCGAAACGCCTGCTTCAAGTACCTTGTTTGAATACGCTCCAAGGGAAGCAAGGACGCGATCCTGCGAGACAATAACGTCTTCCTCTTTCTTTGCGTTCGTCGCAAGCGTCTCGTCAAGCGTTTGGAGACCCGAAGTTTCCTCCGACAGTGAAATGCGAAATTGATTGATCGACGCGGAAAGGGATTCAGAGGCTTCTGCCAACTTATTTCCAATACCATACGCCGCGTCGTTTGCCTTTGATACGGCGATCATCAATTCCTCGTATTGAGTTCGCGCGCGCGTTGCCAGAGTCAGGGTTTCGTTAACCAGGGTGTTTTGCATCGTAATCGTCATGCTGGAAAGGAATCCGCCGGCGATAACGATGATGCTGCACGTAGAAAGGTTTTGTATCGCAAGGAGCGTCACCGTATTGCCGTCTTTGGGATACGCATCAAAATAATAGATGACGAATATGCCGAGAATCGTCCCGATCGTTGCCACGAGCGCATGAAACTGTCGTGCGCCCACCAGACTGACAAGAAGCATAAAAAAAGGCCAAGAGAGGCGAATACATAGGTTTCATACACGTTCTGATACGCGTCAAATTTGATAGCGGCGAACATGACCAAAAGCAGGCCGTACAGGAAAATTGAAGACGCAATTTCATAGCGTGCTTTCGAGAGGAAAAAAAGAACGACAGCGCAAAAAAAGAGCAGACATGAAAGTATCCCCGCGACCGCAAGCGCCCCGGTAAGAGACATAACTCCTATGAGCATCAGTGTTAACGCCGTGATCACGATTACCGTCGGGGCAAGTATGCGTGCCTTTTTTTGTATGCGGATATCAGACTGGCGATATACATCGATAAACAAAGCGGTATAGGTTTTCATGATATAATTCATAGTAACTAGAGTATAAGCCTGAAATAACGATTTCACAGGGGTGGGACACTATAAAAACGTCGCGGGATCAGCTTTGGAAACGGCAGACCCGATTGCGCCCTTCTTCCTTCGCGCGGTACAGTGCGCGATCGGCTGCGTTGAAAAGGTCCACACTCGTTTGCGCGCAATCGGGACTCGAGGCGACTCCGATGCTGAGCGTAAGGCAAACCTGGCTGGAAGTGGCTCCGGGCGCGGTTCTGAATTCAAGAAAGAGGGATGCGGTTTCTTCCTGAAGCTCGCGGGCGAGATCCAGTGCTTCGTCCATGTCCGCATCGGGAAGAAATATCGCGAACTCGTCGCCCGATAACCGTGCGGCGATATGCGAGTCGCCGACGAGGCGCTGGATGGTCGCCCCTACATTGCTGATCACCGCGTCACCGGCGACCGCACCGTATTCATTGTTTATGTCGCGGAACCGGTCGAAGTCGATCATGACGAGTGCGCATGAGCCTGTCTCGCCGAAACCGCGTGAAAATCTCGCAGTGACTGCCTCCTCGACGAACCGGCGATTGAAGAGACCGGAAAGGTCATCCGTGACCGCACGCCGTCTTGCGGTCTCTCCCCACCGGACCATGTCATCGAGAAAACTGTTTGCTTTTTCAAGCTGCGTGATCCTGAGCGCAGCCATTGCCTTGAGAAACTTCACGCCGAGCATCGGAGTGTCCCACACCATGCTGTGAAAACTGAGGCCGGAAAGCACGAAGAAACTTGAGTTGCTGATCGCATATGCGCTTCTGATATGCGCTTCGCCCGAGACTAGAGACATCTCCCCGAAAAAGTTCAAGGGTCCGAGCGGTTTTGATTCGTGTCGTTTTCCGCTGCTGTTGACGGTATAGAATCCGACCGACCCCGTCCGGATGAAAAACATCTCGGTTCCTTTTTCGCCTTCGGTGTAGATCGCCCTTCCCGCAGCATAGTCCCTTGTTTCAAGCAGTTCCGCAATCGCGTTGAGCTCAAGCGGGGTCATGTCGGAAAAAAGCGGCATGGCCTTGAGCGAGTCAGCTTTTCTCATTGCGTGCTCTCTTTCAGGAGGGCAAGCCGTTTACCGCCATTTTTCCAGACTTGCAGCATCGTGTCATTGGTACGTTCAGTGAGTCTCTGCCAGTTCTTGTCATCCTCAGGCCACATCCCGAGCGCTGCGCTGGCAGTAAGGAGAAAGTGTACCTTGAACTCGTCGAAAGGAACCGCGGAAGGGAGGCTCAGCTGAATTTTTTGCGCAGCGCCAATCGCGTCAGTATCGCCGGATACGGGAATGACGAGGCACATTTCGTTGCTCCTGAGTCTGATTGCCCATCCCCGGCAACGGGTCGCTTCCGCGATCACGAGTTCAGCCATGCGCTTGAGGATATCGTCGCCCGCGATATGGCCGAGCGTGTCATTGAGTTCCTTGAAGTTATCCGGCTTGAACATGATTATCGCGACGGTTCCCGAAAGCAGGTGCGGCAGTTCGCTATCCATAAAAGAACGGTTCCAAAGGCCGGTCGCGGGATCGATAAAGACCTGCTTGCGGAGTTCCCGTATCCAGGGGGCATTTTCCGCGATCAGCTGACGGGTTGAGCGGAGCCGTGATTCAATCATTGAAATTGACTTGAGCAGTATGCGCGACGCAGTATCGGGTTTTTCCTCGCAGAGGCGCTCGAAGCTGAAGCCGTCGCCGGGGAAAACGAGCAACTCTGTGTCTTCGATTGCCCGCGCGGCGGCGTTGTATTCGCCCGAAATGACGAAATGGAAATCACCGAATACGTCACCGGGGACATACCGGGCAAGTTCCTGGGAGCCTTTGGGGCCCGGAGGGGTAGTGACGGCAACGGTACCTGACTTGACGACAAAAAACTCTTTTGCGGTGTCCCCGGCCTTGAAGAGGGAAGTACCCTCGGAAATTCGGCGGAAACCGGCGCGTGAAGCCACATAGGCGAGATCGTCGTCGAGAAGCGTTGAAAAGAGCTCGACGCCCGATATGAGCGCGATTTTGTTGCGGTCTGCCCTGTCTCTTTTCCCGGAACCGGTCACGATATCTCCTCCATCAGGTGTAATATTAGCAGACCTTCAGCAAATATAGAAGGAAAAAAAAAGTCACTATTGTGGTGGCCAGGGTGTTATACCTGAGGAAGAGGAGTAACGCACATGAAATTCGTTTGGATTGGCTTTGTCGCGGTTTTTCTTTTTTGCGCGAACTTCGTCCAGGCAGTATATCCGGAAACGGTTTCGACCGATACCCGAAAGATTCTCTTCGTCCATGACGGGGAGCAAAATGGTCCGACTGCCTTCGAAGAGCGATTTCGATCCGTGTTTCGGGACACCGGCATCGCATTTGACGAAGTAGCCGCGGGGAACGCCGATTCCGTGGACATTTCCCAGTATCGGGCTATCGTAATCCATAGCATGGTTATGGCTTTTAACGCGAAATCACCCGTTCGGGACTGGCTCAAGCGTTCGCCTGATCTTGCCGGATCGAAAACATTTCTTTTTGTGACCGCCTCCCGCTGGTTTAACGATGAACTTTCAGGTGAGCTGACCGCCTTGCTAAAAAAGGACGGTTCAGAGGTAGTCGACGCGGTATCCCAGGCAACCAAGAAACTTTCCCTTGCCGAAAAGGATGATCTTGTCGCCCGTCAGGTTGAAAAGCTCAAGATGTAAGCTTCCGATGGCGTCCTCTGTCCATTTTTCCCCGCTTCTTCTTGAAGATTTACCTAATCCATAGTATTCTTGAACTGGCTATGCGGAGGTTTCTATGGCTGTAGGCGATTCTCAGTTTCAACTCGTTACTTTTCAGCTCGGTGAGGAATTGTACGGCGTCGATATCATGGACGTGAAGGAAATCGTCCGGATACAGGATATCCGCACGATACCGAACGCGCCTTATTACGTCGAGGGTATCTTTAACCTCCGCAGCGAGATTATCCCGATCATCAATTTGCATAAGCGTTTTCATCTGAAAAAGGCTTTGCTTGACGAAGGGGATGAATACCTGGGTGGATTTATCATCCTCAACATCGAAGGAAACAAGCTCGGGATCATCATCGACCGCATTGCGCGGGTTGTCATGGTTCAGCAGAGCGAGATTCAGCCTCCTCCCCAGATGATCAGCGGTATCGGTGCCGAGTACATCAATGGCGTCGTCAGGCAAGAGTCGGGGTACCTTATCGTCCTCGACATCCGCAGGCTTTTCAACCCGAAAGAACTGCAGAAACTTGCCAGTTTGTGATATACTCCTTTTGAAAATCCAGAAAAAAGCGTTTGGTGCACATGAAATTACCAGTTTATAGCTCAACAATCCGCCGCAAGGAGATGGACGCCGTCCTGACCTGCATGGTCGCGGAAAAAATCGGTCCCGGCGAGATGAATCAGAAACTTACGCAACTCGTCCGCGAGTCGTTTGCCGTGGAAGGCGCAACCGCTTTCCGTAGCGGGGCGATCGCGCTCCAGTATGCCCTCAAAGCCCTGGACTTTCCCCCGGGTTCGGGTATCATAATTTCCGCGCTTGCGCCCGATTGGCATTATCACGCAGTCACGGCCCTGGGCTTCGTTCCGGTAATCACGGACGTCGACCCGGATTCCGCGCTCGTCACTCCGCAGATAGTCGAGGACGCCATTTCCCGCGGGGGACGGCTTCTCTTGCTCCATGAGACCCTGGGCTTTATACCCGACATGCAGGCGCTTCTCGCGCTCAATATCCCGGTCATCGAGGATCTTTCGCAGAGCGCCGGCGCGCTTATCGGCGAGAAACAGGCCGGTCAGTTTGGCGTTTTCTCGATTCTCGGTCTCGAAGAACGTGATCTTTTGACCGCGGGCGGCGGCGCCGTTCTCTTTGCTCCGGCAAAGCGCGAGGCAATCGTACTCAAGAAACTTACCGAGGAAGCCCCGGTGACGGACATCCTCCCCGACATAAACTCCGCGCTTGGTTACGTGCAGCTCAAGGAGCTTGCCCGCAACGCCGAACTCCGCAAGGAAATTCAGACCATGTACCTCAATTCCCTCATGCAGGGCAGGCACAAGTCGTTTACGCAAGGCGGCGACGGCGTGAACGCGGTGTATGCGTTCCCGGTTGTCCTTTCAAGCGGGCTCAAGGAAGTAAAGCAGTACGTCGGCCGCAAGGAAATCGAGATCGAAAGCGCGTTCTCCGCGTCAGTCGCGGCAAAGCTCGGCGATTCCCTTGAAGGCGCGAATAATGCAAAAAGCCTTCTGATGCGCTGTATCCTGTTTCCGCTTTATCCGCGGCTCGGGAACGGCAACGCAGCAAAGATCGCGAAGATCCTCGCGACGCTGCCGTAAGGCGTCCCCGCGGCGATAAGGAGACCTGAGCAAATGCATGGGCTCGAGCGAGCAATAGCAATAGTCAATCCCTGGAAAAACGAAGCCAAGGAGATCGCCGAAGAAATTCGCGCCGAGCTCATGGCCAAAAACATCGTTTGCGACATATATACCTATGACGGTATTTCGATGGAAGATCCTTTTGATTCGTATGATTTCGCGATTACCCTCGGCGGCGACGGAACCGTGCTTTTTGCAGCCCGTCATTGCGCGCGGAAAAAAATACCGATTTTCCCGGTCAATCTCGGTGAATTCGGTTTTATCGCCGGTATACAACCGGGAAACTGGAAGGGGCCGCTCAACGAGTTTCTCGGCGGGACCCGGTATACGAATTCCCGGATGCTCCTGAACGCGCGCGTTGAACGCGCGGGAAGTACGCTTTTTTCCGCCGACGCGCTCAATGATGTGGTTATCGCGGGCTCGGGCATCGCAAAGATGATCAGGCTCGAGGTGCTGTTCAACGGCATGTCCTTCGGCGCGTACAAGGCAGACGGTATAATCGTGTCGACTCCGACCGGATCGACTGCCTACTCGGCGGCGAATGGAGGACCAATCCTCGCACCCGATCTTTCGGCCTTCGTGCTCAACCCGATTTGCCCGTTCTCCCTTTCGAACCGGCCGATCGTCCTTCCGTCAACGGGCACGATGAAAATTACCGTCCTCGAGATGAGGCACAAGGAGACTATTTTGACCATCGACGGTCAGGAGACTTTTCCGCTTCAACGGGGAGACGCGGTGTTCGTCAACGAGGCGCCGGACCGCGCGCGGCTTATCGGCTGCGACGAGGATGTGTTCTACAGTGCGCTCCGCTCGAAGCTCAACTGGTCGGGTGCGCCGGTATTGAACCACGCGGCAGACAAAAACGAATCATCCGGAGAGCGTCATGCTTGAAGATCTTGCCGTTAAGGATTTCGCGCTCATCGACTCGGTCTCGCTCGAATTCGGACGCGGACTCAATATTTTGTCGGGTGAAACCGGAGCGGGTAAGTCCATACTGATTGGCTCTCTGACCTTTCTCCTCGGCGGCAAGGCGAGCTCTGATTCTATCAGGACGGGCTGCGAAGAAGCCCGCGTTTCGGGAACCGTATACCTCGAGCCGGAGGCGACGATGGCCCGCGCCTGGCTAAAAGAACGTGGCATTGAACCCGAGGGAGACCGCGTGCTTCTCAGGCGAACGCTTCGCGCAAACGGCAAAAGCGGTACCTGGATTCAGGACGCGCCGATTACCCGCGCGGAGCTCGCAGATTTTACGTCATTTGCCGTTGATATTCACGGCCAGCACGACCATCAGTCCCTTCTGAAAGTTGACGAGCATCGCCGCTTTCTCGATTCCTACGCCGGCATAGAGGCAGAGGTCGCGGATTTTACCGCCCAATATTCCGCTCTTGCCGCGAAGCGAAAAGCGCGCGACGAGATGAATACCTCGGAGCGCGAACGCGCACAAAAAATAGAGCTTCTTTCATTCGCGGCAGACGAGATACGCAAGGCAGGTTTGCGGGCGAACGAGGAAGAAGAGCTCCAGGCCGAGGAACAGCGGCTTTCCCAGCATGAAAAGCTTTTCGCCCTCGCGGACCAGATCGTCGGCGCGCTCATGGCGGAAGAAGGGTGCCTGCCGATTCTCAAGCGAACCCGCGCCGCGCTCGAAAGCGCCGCCGCAATCGACTCCGGTCTCGAAAGCCCCTTCGGCAGGTTTGAAAACACCTGGTATGAACTTGAGGATATCACCGAGACGCTCAGGCAATATCGCGATTCGCTGTCCTTCGATCCGGCGCGCCTTGAGGCAGTTGAAGAGCGGCTTTCGCTTCTCTATCGGCTGAAGAAAAAATACGGCGCAAGCATAGCCGAAGTGCTCGAGTACGGCGCGGACGCCGAGGCTCAGCTGGAACAGCTTTCCCGGTGGGAGGCAAACCGGACGAACGTCGACGCGGAGATCGCGGAACTCGAGAAAGCGCTCTATCGCTCGGGCTCAAGCCTTTCGGAAAAACGGAAAAGGGCTTCATCGGCGCTTCAATCGGGCGTCGAATCGATTCTCCGCTCGCTCGGCATGGCAGGAACCCGTTTCGTGGTCGACATAGCCCTGCGCGAGGGAAACGACACCATGCAGCGCTCGGGCCCCTACGGCTTCGACAATATCGAGTTCATGATCAGCGCGAACCCGGGTGAACCGCTCCGGCCGCTTGCCCGGATTGCTTCCGGGGGCGAGCTTTCGCGGGTTATGCTCGCGCTCAAGACCGTGCTTGCCGACGCTGACGAGGCGGGAACGCTCATTTTCGACGAAATAGACACCGGAATCGGCGGTGAGGTCGCGCTTGCAGTGGGCGGGCATCTCAAGGAACTGTCGGGAAGAAAGCAAATTTTATGCATAACGCATCTCGCGAGCATCGCAGTTCGTGCCGATAATCAGATAAAGATCGAAAAGTCGTCGGAGTCGGGAAAGACCGTTACCCGGGCTTTTCACGTAACCGGAAAAGACCGCGTCGAGGAAATCGCGCGAATGCTTGCCGGCGACGGTTTCAGCGCTGCGTCCATGCAGCACGCTGAGGAGCTTCTCGGCAAATACGCGACTTAAAAAAGTCATTTCCGTAAGGGGATGCGGCTCTAGGAGAGAGTATGGCAAAAGTTACCGACGAGGCGCGGCAGATCTACGGAGAGCAGATCTCGGCGTACCAGCAGCAAATCGATGCCCTTCTTATCAGAGAGAAAACTATGCTCATGATGATAGAGAAGGATCCGACCGGCGCCTCATACAAGCGACTCATGCTCACCGACGAGATGCTGTATCTCACCACGCTCTATCTTGCGAAACACAATCTTTCCGTGGCAATGCTCGGCGTCAAAAACGAAGACGCGCTCAATGACGCGCGAAAAACCCTCTACAAAGCCGTTATCTACCTCGAAGAGGTCGTGACGAATTATATCGACGTGCCGTATTCGGACTACGAGGACAAGGTTTCAGAGATACGGAACCTTCCTGAATCAAAGCGGTATTACCTCGTCAGAAAGCTCGGGCTCGCCATCAGGCAGATCATGGACGCATACGGGGACAATACCAAGTGGCGTTGGACCTTTGTCGAGCTCGAGGCCCGTTTCGCGACGGTCTCCAAGAATATCCTTGACCTCAAGACAGCCTCGAAGGACGGGCTTGACCCGCATTCGGCCGATTACGACGACACGGTTTACCACCTCAGGCTCGTCAAGCGCCTTTTGCAGCAGGCGGCGGACCGGTACCGCGAAAAGTACGAGCTTTCTACCGGCCGAATTGACGACTTCCGTCTCGCAATAAACTATCTTCTCGCCCTCAGAAGAATTCACCTGATCCTCAACGAGCGCGACGCCGCCGAGGAAGCGAAAAAGAAGGCTGATATCTGGAAAGGCAAGATGGAGACCGATCACAAAAAGAGCGAGGCCCAGAAAAAATGAGCGGCAGGCGGATTATCCTCGACGTTGATACCGGGCACGACGATGCGGTCGCCATCATGATGGCCGCGCGGGATCCCGCACTCGCGCTCGAAGGGATTACCGTAACCGCCGGAAACCAGAGTCTTCCCAAAACCCTTCGAAACACGCTTAATCTTTGCTCGGCACTCAAGATAGAGGCTCCCGTTTTTGCCGGCATGACGCGGCCGCTTCTTGCGGAGCTCGCGCCCGCAGGGCTCATTCACGGTGAGTCGGGTTTCGACGGGCCGGTATTCGACTCCTGCGACAAGGTGAGCGAAAAGCAGCACGCGGTCAATTTTATCATTGAAACGATCATGGCCGCACCTCAGGGCGAGATCACGCTCGTGGCCGTCGGGCCGCTTTCCAACGTTGCCATGGCGCTCAGGCTCGAGCCTTTGATCGCGGCGAGGCTTCGCGAACTCATCCTTATGGGCGGCTCGATGGGCAGGGGAAACGTCACGCCTTCCGCGGAGTTCAATATTCACGCCGATCCGGAAGCTGCCTCGATCGTGTTCGCCTCGGGGGCGAATATCACCATGATCGGCCTCGACGTGACGACAACCGTCGTTCTTGACGATTCACGCCTCGCTTCCCTCCGAAGAATACCCGGGCGCGCGGCAGTGATCTTTGGCGCGAGCATGGATCGCTATTCCGCTGCGTGCAAGAAATACTCGGGGGAATGCCCGGCCATGCACGATCCGTGCTGCATTGCGTACGCAAGCGATCCTGCTATCATGCAAGTAGAGAAGCTCGCAGTCGAGATAGAGCTTTCAGGCGCCTACACGCGCGGCAGAACGGTCGTCGATTCAGTGGGTGTTACCGGCAAGGAAGCGAACGCGTTTGTCGCACTTTCTGTCGATTCCGCCCGTTTCTGGGATCAACTTGAGGCTTCCCTTCGCCGGTATGGCGACGTTCGATAGGCGTCAGGAAAAAACAGTCGATTTCTTCGTTTCTCCCTTCTACGCTCCCTTCCATTGAGTTATACTGTGAAAACCATTATACTATGCGTTATGATAGCCCTGGTAAATAAAAGGGCAAACCATAATCAGGAGGCAATATGAAGAAAATTATTGCATGTGCTCTGGTAGTGCTCATCGCGTTCACCGCGGTTACCGGATGCGCCAAGAAAGCCGATGCAAAATCGGACAAGCCGACGATCCGCCTTATCACGGACGCAACCGGAATCGACGATAAATCGTTCAACGCCGCTGCGTGGCGGGGTATCCTCGCGTTTTACGGTGATACCTGGGAGAACCAGGCCAGCCGTGGCAAGCTCTACGATGTCGTAACCTGCCAGACCCAGGACAAGTACATCCCGAACCTGAAGCAGGCATCGGACGAGGGATACGACCTCATCTGCGTGACCGGCTTTACCTTCGCCGACGCTCTCGGTGAGGTTTCGAAGCTCTATCCGAACCAGAAGTACATGATCGTCGACGTTGACTGGGTCAGCGCTCCCAACGTCATGCAGTTCACGTTCTCCGAGCACGAAGGTTCATACCTCGTCGGTGTCGCTGCTGCCCTCAAGGCGCAGGCGGACGGAATCAAGAACCCGAAGTTCGGTTTCATCGGCGGAGTTCCCGGCGCAGTCATCACGAAATTCGAGATTGGCTACATCATGGGCATCAAGTCCGTCATCCCGAACGCAACCATCGTCGACTATTATGCGAACGACTGGGGTAAGCCCGAGCTCGCCAAGGCGCAGGCCAAGAACTGGTTTGACTCCGGTGTATACGTGATTTACTCGGCAGCGGGCGGAACCGGAAACGGTACCATCGCGCAGGCCAAGGAATACCGGAGCCAGGGAAAGAACGTATGGGCGATCGGTGTTGATTCCGACCAGTTCGAGGAAGGTATTTATACCGACGGCAAGTCCGCGGTTCTCACCTCCATGCTCAAGCGCGTCGAAACCGCGACTACCACCGCCCTCAAGGCGGTCGCGACCAAGACCTACGCACCCGGAGTCGTTGTCCTCGACATGAAGGCCGACGGTATCGGTTTCTCCGACAAGAACCCCGAGCTTGGCGCAGATATCGTCGCGAAGGTTAACGCCGCGAAGAAAGATATCATCGACGGCAAGATCAAGGTGTACGCGACCTATAAGGAAGCGCTTGCCGCAAAGGCCGTTCCCGAAGGGCTCGGCGCGAAAGATAACTGATGTAACAGCCTGAGAATCAGGCAAGGGGGCTGTCCGGCAATATCTGCCGGACAGCCCTTTTTTCACGTACATCCAGCCTGACGGTTGTTTGGGCGAATGGAGTTTCTGATGGATTCAATCGCAATCGAAATGCTCGGCATTACAAAAAAGTTTCCCGGCGTGGTGGCGAATGACCACGTGAACCTTTCCGTGCGGGAAAACGAAGTACACGCTCTCCTCGGCGAAAACGGCGCGGGAAAATCAACCCTCATGTCCATTCTTTTCGGATCGTACGACCCCGACGAGGGAACGATAAAGATCCGCGGAAAAGAAGTTAAGATCAAGGACCCCAACGCGGCAACGGCGCTCGGGATCGGCATGGTTCACCAGCATTTCAAGCTCGTGAACAACTACACGGTAACCGAGAACATCGTTCTTGGCATCGAGACGCGTGACCGGTTCGGGATGCTTGATCTTAAGGCAGCGGAGAAACGGGTGGCGGAGATTTCCGAGCGCTACGGTCTCAAGGTAAACCCGCGCGACAAGATTGAGGATATCTCGGTCGGTATGCAGCAGCGGGTCGAAATCCTGAAGACGCTGTACCGCAACGCGGAGATACTCATACTGGACGAGCCGAGCGCCGTCCTCACCCCGCAGGAAATCGACGAGCTCATGGATATCATCAGGCGGCTCAAGGCTGAGGGAAAGACGATAATTCTCATCACCCACAAACTCAAGGAAATAAAGGCTGTCGCCGAGCGCTGTACCGTGCTCAGGCGCGGAAAATATATCGGCACGGTGGATGTGGCTGGCGTCAGCGAAGAAGAGATGGCCGAGATGATGGTCGGTCGCGCAATAAAGTTCGAGATCGAGAAGTCACCGGCGAAACCGGGAGAAGTTCTCCTTGCGATCGAGAAACTCAACGTCAGAACAGCGCGCGGAGCTCAGGGCGTCAAGAACCTCTCGCTTGAGGTTCGCTCGGGCGAAATCGTCGGTATCGCCGGCGTTGACGGTAACGGTCAGACCGAGCTTATATACGCGATTACCGGACTCGCGCGCGCTGAATCCGGACGGATACTCGTGAAGGGCCGCGACGTTGCGCGCATGAGCGTCAAGGAACGAATACTTGCCGGGATCGGCCACATTCCCGAAGACCGGCATAGGCACGGACTCGTGCTCGATTTCTCGGTGGCGGAAAATTGCGTCCTCAAAAGTTACGACCATTCTCCTTTTTCTTCACCACTCGGAATTCTTGCCAAAGGCGAGATCACGGCTCATGCGGCCGGTCTCATCGAGCAGTATGACATTCGCGCCGGCGAAGGCCCCGCGATGAAAGCCCGCAATATGTCGGGTGGAAACCAGCAAAAGGTTATCATCGCCCGAGAGATAGATCTGTCGCCCGCGGTTCTCGTCGTTGCGCAGCCAACGCGAGGACTCGACGTCGGTGCGATCGAATATATCAGAAAAAGAATCGTCGCCGAACGCGACAAGGGCAGGGCGGTGCTTCTCGTCTCCTTCGAGCTCGACGAGATCATGAACCTTTGCGACAGGATCGCGATCATCTCGAAGGGAGAGATCGTCGGCGTGTTTGGCCAGGGCGAGGTTGACGAGCATCAGATAGGATTCATGATGGCTGGCTCGAAAAGCGAAAATGCGATCAAGGAGCGTGCGTAAGATGGCAAAAACGCCGAAGGTAAAAAGAACGTTGCGGGAACTCCTGATGACTTCCGACGGGGCTATTTCAGTCATGGTCGTGCTTCTCGGGTTTCTCTGCGGGACTATATTGATACTGGCCGTCGGGCGGAATCCCGTCGGCATGTACAAGGCTATCCTTCAGGTACTTACCGGATTCAACATTGACCGGCAGCGCTTTTATGTGCGCTATATTGGCGAATGGCTTGCCCAGTCAATGCCGTTTATCCTGTGCGGACTTTCGATGGCTTTCGCGGCGAAGACGGGCCTTTTCAATATCGGAGGCGAGGGTCAGTACGTCGTGGGTCTCACGGTCGCGCAAGTTGTCGCGCTTCTCGGACCGCAGGTACCGGTTCTTCACTGGATGCTCGCGCTCACCCTTGCGATGGTCGCAGGCGCCTTCTGGGGCGGTATCGTCGGCTGGCTCAAGGCGAGATTCGAGGTCTCCGAAGTCGTCGCGACGATCATGCTCAACTACATCGCGCTGTATGCGTCGCGCATCATTATCATGCGCATTCCCGGAACCAATACCTACAAGACACCGGACTATCCGGCGACGGCGCTTCTCGGTTCGGATTTTCTCACGAAAATCACGAGCGGTTCGACGCTCAATCTCGGAATCATTTTCGTCGTTCTCTCCGTCATGGCGTATTGGTTCATTATCGAAAAGACGCGTCTCGGTTTCGGCTTGAGGGCGACCGGTTTCAACAAGGAAGCCGCGCGCGCGAGCGGAATCCCCGTGGTAAAAAGCATCGTGCTTTCCATGGCGATCGCGGGCGCGTTTGCGGGTCTCGGTGGCGGTATCGTCGCCCTTGGCTCCTTCAAGTTCGGCCGCGTTCTTTCGGGAAATGACGGATACGGATTCTCGGGTATCGCAGTCGCTCTCGTCGGTAACAACACCGCGATCGGCACGCTTCTCGCAGGTCTTCTTTTCGGAATGCTTTCATCAGCCCAACCGTTGATGGAGTCGAACCGCATACCGAAAGAAATCACGTTTATCATACAGGGCCTCGTCGTCGTGTTTATAGCGATCCGGGTAGGGTTCCGTATTTTCATCAAGTACTCAATGAGGAAAAAAGCAGTAAGGGAGACCGCAAATGATGAATAGCATATTTGGAAAAATTCCAACCATTCTCATGCTCGTGTCCCCCATTCTCATAACCGCGACCGGTGGCATGATCTGCGAACGCTCAGGCGTCGTAAACATCGCCCTTGAGGGACTCATGGTGTTCGGCGCCTTCGCCGCGGCGACGACGCACTTTTTCCTTGAGCCAGTACTCGGCCCCTCTTCGGTGTGGGTGTCACTCATGGTAGGAGCCCTCTTCGGGATGACGTTCTCCTCCATCCATGCGTTCGCGTCGATTTCCCTCAATGCCGACCAGACGGTTTCGGGAACAGGCATCAATCTCCTCGCGAGCGGCGTGACGATTTTCCTCTCGCAGATTTTTTTCAAGCAGGACCGCACAAAGCAGTTCATGCTCGGCATGATGCCGGGACCGGGCGGGATATACCCGACCGCTTGGATTGCCCTTGGCGTGATACTCATCGTTTGGTTCGTGCTGTACCGAAGGCCCTTTGGCCTCAGGCTTCGCGCGTGCGGAGAGAATCCTCAGGCAGCGTCGTCCGTCGGAATAAACGTTCTGGGAATTCGATATGCCGCGGTTCTTGCCTCGGGCTTTCTCGGCGGGCTCGCGGGAAGCTGCCTCGTCCTCACGACGAATACGCAGTTCAACTCGACGACGGTCAACGGCCACGGCTTTATCGCCCTCGCGGTCGTTTCGTTCGGCAGGTGGAAACCGCTTGGCATAACGGGTGCTTCTCTTCTTTTCGGAACCGCGCTTGCGTTCTCGATTATCGCGAACGACTATACGATACTTCGGAGCCTCCCGAAAGAAGTTTTCAACATCATGCCGTACGCGATCACGCTGCTCACGCTCGTTATATTCAGCGGAAAAAACTATGCGCCTCTCGCGGCCGGAAAGCCGTACGAAAAAGGTTCGAGCTAGTATGGCGACTCCTCATAACGCGGCCGAAACGACCGACATCGCGAAGACGGTTCTTTTTCCCGGAGACCCCTTGCGCGCTCGCTATATCGCGAATCGCTACCTGAGCGATTCGGTTCAGGTGACCGCGGTGCGCGGCATGCTCGGCTTTACCGGCACCTGGGAGGGTAAGCCGCTTACCGTTATGGGATCGGGTATGGGCGGCCCTTCCGCGGGTATCTATTCCTTTGAGCTTTTCAAATTTTACGGTGTCGAACGGATTATCAGGATCGGGACTGCCGGCGGACTTCAATCAGACTTGCCCGTTCCCTCGATCGTGTTTGCGATGACGGCAAGTACCGATTCGGCCTATGCGCGCCAGTATTCCCTTCCGGGAACCTTTTCTCCCTGCGCGGATTCAGTACTCCTTGAACGCGCGATTGCCTCCGCGAGAAAGCGTGCCTTCGCGTTTCGTTCAGGCGGTGTATTTTCCTCAGACTTTTTTTCTTCATATAACGCCCTCGGTGCAGAGGACTCCTGGAAACCCTGGGCGCGCATGGGCTGCCTCGTGCAGGACATGGAGACGTATGCGCTTTACTGCAACGCCCACTATCTTGGCAAGCGTGCCTTATCCATCCTCACGCATACGGATTCCTGCGTGACGGGCGAGGGGCTTGCGGAAAGCGAGCGCCTTACGGCACTGCACTCGATGTTCGAGGTTGCCCTCGACGTCGCCGCGGAGGAATCACGATGAGCGCAGAAAGCGAAGAAATAGAAGAAACCGAAGAAAAATTTCTCGCCGTTCTCCGGAGACGGTATGCGTGCAAACTCTATGACGAGTCGCGCTCACTTTCCGATGCCGACACGGAATTCATTCTCGAGTGCGCCCGGCTTTCACCGTCTTCCTTCGGCCTCGAGCATTGGCATCTTTTCGCCGTACGATCGCGGGATGTGGTCGCTCGCCTGAAAAAAGCATGCTTTGATCAGGACGCGGTTGGGACTGCCTCCCTCGTGGTCGTCGCTCTCGCACGGAGGGAATGGGCCTATGATCCCGACGGATCTTTCATAGCGTCGCGCGGCTGCCGGTTCCCCGGCGGGCTTTCGGTCTTTCGAGACGATTACCGCGGTTATTATAACTATCTCGCAGCGAACAGTCTTACCGACCATTGGGCCCGCGCGCAGTGCTATATCGCGTCGGCGAATATGATGACGGGAGCTGCGAGTGCGGGGATCGACTCATGCGCCATCGAAGGGTATGATAACCTCGCCGTCCTCGAGCTGCTCGGAATGGACGCCGGGAAATGGGAAACCGGGATTGTGACCGTTTTTGGGTACTCCGCGGAAGAGGCGCCGCGCGAGAAGATCCGCATGCCCGCCTCGGAGATAGTGACCTATGTTTGACCGCAATTTTGTCCTGAAGATATTCGAGGGTTTTTCCATCGAGCGATGGAACGACCTCGTCAGGCCGTTCGAGATTATCGAGATGGACAAATCCGCGGAAAAAACCGTCCTTGCCTACATCATCGGAAAAATGGAAGAAAAGCGGGGCAACCCGATTAACTGGGACAAAATCATTTACGGTTCCTTCTTCGATCTTTTAAAGAAAATCGCGCTCTGCGATATCAAGGCTCCCGTGCAGCGGATGATCCGGGACGAGCATCCCGAGGAATTCGCGAAGCTCAACCGCTGGGTCGTCGACCAATACCGCTCGGTAATTACTGACCCGGATCTTCTCGAAGAATTCTCGGAGTATGTGTGCGGACCGAAAGATGAAACCGACGTGACCTGGCGCGTACTTCGCGCGGCGCATAAATACTCGACGATGCGCGAGCTCGAGATGATTCGCATGGTTAACGAGCCGTTCCGGATCGTCGGTATCGAGCGCGGGATCAACAAGGATATCGAGAGTTTTCTTGACCTCAGGGGCCTTCAGCTTCTCGTCGCGAAGCAGCAGCCCTGGGAATTCCTCGTTGAGGTGGAGCGTCTCAGGTTTCAGACCCGGTGGAACCAGACTCCGCGCGTGCCGAGGACGAGCGTGCTTGGACATTCCTATTTTGTCGCCGTACTGACCCTTCTCATGGGAAGGGATCTCGGGCTCTGCCAGGAACGACGCTTTAACGACTTTTTCTCGGCGCTCTTTCACGACCTTCCCGAGGCGGTGACGCGCGATATCATCTCGCCGGTAAAGCAGGCGACCGATCATCTTCCCTTTATCGTCAAGGGAATCGAGGACCGTATCGTCGAGCATGAACTATTGCCCCTGATGGACCCGTCGTTTCGCGACGAGCTCATCTACTTTACCTCGAATGAATTCGAGAACCGCATCAAGGATTCAACCGGAAAAACCGTCGCGGTAGGGTTTGAAGATCTTCAGTCGAACTACAACGAAGCGCGCTATTGCCCGGTAGACGGAAAACTCGTGCGGGCCGCCGATCATATCTCGGCTTTCGTGGAGGCGTGGAGTTCAATCAATTATGGAATTTCCTCGAATCATCTCCGCGACGGAAAGCGAAACATTCTCGCCTTGTATCCCGAGGGAAAGCCCGTGTGCGGAATTGACATCCACGCTTTTTTCCGCGAGTTCCCTTGAGCTCAACCCGTCACGCCTGATGCGCGCTGCGCCTGATACTCAGTTTTGTTTATTCCAGTATCGTTATCTCGACCCGGCGGTTCTGGGCTCGACCCGCGGGAGTCGCGTTGTCGGCGACCGGCTTCGTGCCGCCTGATCCTGCGTACATGAACTGTTCGGCAAGGAGTCCCCGCCGCACGAGTTCGTCGACAATTTTTTTTGCGCGCGCGACGGAAAGTTCCTTTTCGCCCGCGGGCTTACCGACTGCCGCCGTATGTCCCTCAACGAGGAATTTCCCCCCGGGTACGAGTTTTAAAGCCGCCGCAATGGCGTCAAGCCGCCATGTTTCCGCCTCGAGGATCGAGTCGCTGTCGGGCGCAAACCGGATGTCCCGAACGGAAAGCCTGATTCCCTGCGCCGTCTCTTCGACTTTGAATGGCTCCTCATCAGCGCCTTGAGTTTTATCTCCGCTTGAGGTTGTTGCCCCAGGCGGGTTGGAAGCAGCCGCAGGCGGGGTGGCAGTTACCGGTGGGGTGGCAGTTGTGGGCGTGCTTGTTGTTGCGGGCGGGGGAGGGGTCTTGCTCGGCGCGAGCGCGATCCCGCTGAAAGTATCTTCTTTCATGGTTTGGCCTGATTGGGCAGTTTGTCCGCGCTGCGTCTTGAGCGGAGCCGGACTTTCGGCCTTTTCTGAAATGCTGGCGATTTTTGGCATAAGCGCTTTATGGTCAACGGGAACGGGAGCCTCGGTAAAGAGCGCGGTGTTTCCCTTGAATCTGACCGAGCTTCCGTCCGTGTACATAAAGGTTTCGTCAAGGCGGTCAAGGATCAGGATGGCAGCGCCATTGTCGGCATCTACGAGAATATCAACGTCATGCGTACCCGTCGCGTCCTTGAGGTCGGGATCGTCGGTTTTCGCCTTCAGGTATTTGTTGATTCTCGTGGCGAATTTTGCCCTGAGCCTGAAAACGTCGCGGCCTTGCCAGGTTTCTTCGCCGACAAACTGGTATTCAACCATGATCGGAAGGACGCTTTTCTTTCCGTCATTGCGGGGATCGATAATGCGCGTGCCGGCTGCTTGCCAGGTGTCGCCGGGACTCACCGGATTTTCGGGATATACCGGAAACTCGCGGAGCGCGGGATACCCCGGGTCTTTCGTAAAGCGCATCCTTCCGTCGGGAGCGACGGTAAAGGCCGCCTCGCGCGTTTCGTCGAGCCCCCGGGCGGATTTGGACATATCACGGAGGGTTTCCTCAAGCACATAGAAAAAGCCGGAGAATCGTTGTCCATCAGAACCCAAAGCAAGCGCGGTAATATTTGCCCGGGTCTCCCGGTGAGTCAGCCCGATATAGGCTCCATTGATGTATTGTGACCAGTTTGAACGCTCGACGAGGTAATAGGTTCCGCTTCCCGAGTACCGCAGGGAGACCTGATTACCGGCCGATTGCGCAAAGAGCGGGGACAAAAGATTCGGTAAAACTATTGCAAAAATAAAAAAAAGGACTATTCTCTTCATTAGTACCAGTGTATACCATTTTTAGTGAAGAATGTGATAATATATAACAACCATTGATAGCGGGAGCATGACATGACGAAAGTCGATATTTTTCCGGAAGCGCTTTTTTCAAGCCTCATTGACATACCGATGTTTTCACAGATTGAGCGCGCAGATCTCGATGACTTACCCGGAATATGCGATCTCTACTCATATGAACCCGGTGAACTGATCATTGTCGAAGGCTCGTACAGTTCCAGCATCTTTACCCTTCTGTCCGGCGAAGTTGATATCCTGAAAAAGGGACAGATGAAGGAATTGATCAAGATCAATACCCTTGCAAACGGGTCTACGTTTGGTGAAACCTCGATATTCAAGAACGAACCGAGCACTGCAACAGTGCGTGCGAATACCCTGTCGCTTATAATGGCGCTTTCCCGGGAAAAATTCGCCGCGTACGTGAATTCCCATCCGCGCGCGGGTCTCGTCATCATGACCTATATCGTTTTCGGCCTCCTCGAGAAGCTTCGGGCCTCCAATGAGGTTATCGCCTACGAAAAGGAATTCCTCGTTTCTGCCGAGGATCTCGAATCGCTGAAAGCGCTGTTCCCCCCGACGGTTGACGATATTCTTGCGCATTGAACATCCCGTCATTCGTGTTTTTTTTCCCTTTCTGCTTATAAGGAAGACCCCGAAATGAGCCGACAATCAAACGGATGTATATGAAAAAACTCATAGGTACCCGTTTACTGGCGTTCGCGCTCATTATCCTCTCCCCCGCGCTTTTTGCGGAAGAACTTGTGCATGTGCTGCAGAAGGGGGAGACCCTGTATGCCGTCAGCCGGCGCTATAACGTGCCGCCGGACGCGATCATGAACTTTAACGGGCTTTCGGATCCGGATCGCCTCAAGGCCGGACAAAAACTGAAAATTCCCGGCGTATATACCGTCCAAAAGGGTGATACCCTGTATGGAATCGCCCGCAAGCTTTCCGTTCCCGTGGATACGCTCATTTCCGCCAACAAGCTTTCAAAGGACGATACCCTCAAGGCTGGGCAAAACCTCTATATTCCCGCTTCCCAAGGCGGGGTCGCGAAATCGCCGTCCCCCGCACCGGTTAGCGATATCATTCCGCAAAAACCGATCGAGGATCCCCGGTCGTTCGAGTCAAAAAAAGTCGATACTTCAATAATCTGGCCCGTACAGGCAAAAGAAGTCGCGTATCTTTCCGGAAAGGTATACGGCGTTTCGATAGCGTCTTCTCGCGGTGAACGGGTCAAATCGATCACGTCCGGAACGGTTTTATCGATCGGACCGTATCGCGGATTCGGCCAGGTACTTTTTTTGCAGGCAAAGACGGGTTATATTTACGTGTATGGGGGGCTTGACGCCATTACTCCCCATCCCGGACAGTCCCTTGCCTTTGGAGACGAAATTGGAACAATCGGAGCGGATTCGCTTTCCGGACAACCTCGTCTGTATTTTATGGTGTATAATAAAGATGTGCCCGTTGATCCCGCGAAGGCCCCACGCGGATATTAAAACGATAAGGACCGAGATACCAAAAAGATGAAAGCGGAAACGAGCGATAAAGAAAAACCTCGCGCGAAAAAAAACGCCGATCTTGAGCGGAAGTCCGCGAAAAAGGTTCATCCAGCAAAGGACACCGATCCTCTCGCGTTATATCTCAAGCAAATTTCACGGTATCCGCTCCTCGGTATCGAGGACGAACAGGATATCGGACAGAAAATCCAGCACGCCAAACTCGCACTTATCTCGCTCAAGGAAGCGTATCAGGACCGTCCTGCGGATCCCGCTTTTATTCGAGAATCCGCCAAGCTCGAGGCATCGCTGCGCGATCTCAAGAACCGCATGATCACGGCGAACCTCAGGCTCGTCGTCTCGATCGCAAAAAATTACCAGCACCGCGGGCTCGGTCTCCTCGATCTTATCGACGAGGGAAACATCGGTCTCATCGAGGCCGTCGAGCGCTTTGACTATACCCGGGGTTGCCGTTTTTCAACCTATGGAACCTGGTGGATCAGGCAGGCAATCATCAAGAGCCTTGCCGACAAGGGACGGATTATCCGTATTCCGATCCACATGCTCAATACCATCAGCAAGTGTTTTTTTATCGCCAAGCAGCTTACCCAGGATTACGGGCGCGACCCGACACCCGAGGAAATCTCGCAATATCTCGAGATACCTCCGGCTCGCATCCGGGAAATCATGAGCCTTTCGCAGGAAACAACCAGTCTCGACACAACCGTCGATGACGACAATAATACCCGCCTTTCCGACCTCATCAGCGACGACACGCTCATCGAGCCGTTCGAGCTCGTTTTTACCGCGACGCTGCAGGAAACGATGGATGACGTGTTGAGTCAGCTGACCGAGCGCGAGATGAAGATCATCAAGCTCCGGTTTGGCTTGACCGACAAGGGCCCGCTTACGCTTGAGGAGACGGGTAAATTGCTCGGAATCACGCGCGAGCGCGTCAGGCAAATCCAGGGTAAAGCGATCGGGAAGCTTCGAGGCCAGGATGTGCTCGAAGCCTTCTACGAGGACTAAAAAAAGGGTTACGCGACTGGCGTAACCCTTTTCAATTTCATTCCTGTTCGTCTTCCGATATACCGTCCGCCTCTTCCTCTCCCGAGAAAAGATCATCCTGCCACGGGTCGCTGCTGGTCGGGGCCGATTCAATTTTTCGCGAGGTTTCCGCGTCCGCGCGCGCAGGCGCCACATCGCTTTTCGCGGTATCGCGGTCAGGCGCCTCGGCGGGGTTATCAGCCGCCTTGACGAGGTCCGGCCGCATTTCCCGAAGGCGCGCGAGGCACACGAGAAAGAGTTCCATGCACACGCGCGCGTCGTCTTCGGCCCGGTGGGCGTCGATCGCCTCTATGTTGAAGTGTTTCGCGAGATCCTGAAGACGGTAGTTTGGAAGCGAGGGAAAAATTTCTTTCGCGAAGATGCGGGTGTCGATAACGCGGTTTTTCAGCGGTTCCTTCCCGAGTCGCGCGAGCTCTTCGTTGATGAACGCGACGTCGAAGGGCGCGTTATGCGCGATGATCGGCGTGTCGCCGAGAAACTCGATAAAGTCGGGGAGCGCCGCGGCGGCGTCCCTTTCCTTCATGAGCATTGCGTCGGTGATGCCGTTTATCTTGGTGACTTCCGGCGGCATCGGTACCTTCGGGTTGATGAGGGTGTTAAAACGCGCCGCGATACCGCGCGAGTCGAACCTGATGGCTCCAGCCTCGACGACGCGGTTGAGCTTCGGCTCGAGTCCGGTCGTTTCCGTGTCAAAGACCGTAAAGACCGTCCAGGGAAACGCGCCGACGAGCCAGTCAAATTGCGACATCGTTTAAGCCTTCTCGAGGATGGCCCGGATCTCGCCCTCGATCGCCGAGAGAACCGTACCCGCGGCCTTTTTCGCTTCTTCGACGTTACGATTTGCGACCGCGACGGGGCAGGAGATATAGAACTTGATTTTCGGTTCGGTTCCGCTCGGGCGCGCGCTTACGACCGTTCCGTCCTCGAGGAAGAACTGGAGAACGTTGCTTGAAGGAAGCGTGATCTTATCTTTCTTGGCAGGATTGGCGGGGTTATAGACCGTGCCTTCCTTGACGTCGCGGATCGAGACGACTTTTTTGCCGCCGATCGACGAAAGCCCTTCCGAGCGAAGGTTCGCCATGAGCTTTTTCATGGTCTCGCCGCCGGATGCGCCGGGGAAACCCTTGCTGATCGCGCGTTCCTCAAAATACCCGTGTTCGATGAAAAGTTCGTTCATGCGGTCGAGGAGGCTCTTCCCCATGCTCCGCCAGTACAGGGTCATTTCAGAGCACATGGCTGCGGCGGAAACGCCGTCCTTGTCGCGCACTTCCGTTTCGACGTTATAGCCGTAGCTTTCTTCGTAGCCGAAAACGTAATTGCATTTTCCCGACTTCTCGAAATCCGCCATGACCGCCGCGATCCATTTGAATCCGGTCAGGCATTCGACGGTCTTGACGCCATAGGAGGCGGCTATGCGGTCGCCGAGGGCGGAGGTGACGATTGAGCGGATCATCGCAGGGTTGGCGGGCATCTTGCCCGTTTCCTTGAGCGAAAGGCAAATGTAGTCGGTGAGGAGGGCACCCATCTGGTTACCCGAGATAAGGACGAACTTGCCGTCCTTTCCGGGAACCGCGCTGCCGAAACGGTCCGCGTCCGGATCGGTTGCCATGACGACGTCGGCTTTTTCCTTTTCGCCGAGTTCGACGGCCATCTTGAGCGCGGCAGCTTCTTCGGGGTTGGGATAGGAAACGGTCGGGAAGTTCCCGTCGGGTTTTTGCTGCTCGGGTACGGTAATGACCGTCAGTCCGAGATCTCCGAGCACGCGCTCGACGTGCATCGCGCCCGTTCCATGGAGCGGCGTGTAGACGATCTTGACTTCCTTCGCTTTCGCCTTGATGAGCTCGGGCCGGAAGAGTTTCGACTTGACCATGGACCAGTATTTTTCGTCGACAACGCTGTCGATAAGGATGAGTTTGCCGGACTTGATCGCCTCGTCACGCGTGACGGTCTTGACGGTTTTGACCGCGTTGACTTCGGTTATGATCCCATCGTCATGAGGCTCGGTAACCTGGGCACCGTCGTTCCAGTAGGCCTTGTAGCCGTTGTACTGGGGCGGATTGTGAGACGCGGTGACGACGACGCCGGTGTCGCATCCGAGCGTACGGATCGCGTAGGAGAGTTCGGGCGTGGGGCGGAGGCCGGTAAAGAGGTAGGTCTTGAATCCGTTCGCCGCGAAGATGAGCGCGGTCGCTTCGGCGAATACGTCGGAATAGCGGCGGGAGTCATAGGCGATGACGGCGCTCAGCGTGCCGTCCTTCGCCTTTGCGGGAAAGGTTTTCAAAAAGTAATTCGCAAGGCCCTGCGTCGCGCGATTTATGACGAAGGTGTTCATGCGGTTCGTTCCGCCACCGATGATACCGCGAAGCCCGCCCGTCCCGAATTCCAGATCCTGGTAAAAACGGTCTTCGAGTTCTTTCATGTCGTTCTTGGCAACGAGATCGCGTATCTCCTGGGAGAATTTCGCGTCTTTTTCCTCGGAAATATAGGCCTCAGCCCGGGCAAGTATTGTCTTGGTATCCATAATTGATGGGTGCTCCTTTTGTCGAAACTGTAAACCAAATTATACCTGTTTTGGGTGCCTTGAACAAGATTGGGCGTTATTATTGAACAACAAACGCATTTTTCATATACTTTCAAACACGTTCAAAATAAAGGCCAATCATGCGCGCAGCACCCTCAGTCATCGCACTTTTTCTCACCCTGGTTTTTTCCACCCTTTCGGTATCCTGCGCTTTGCGAACTGTCAGGGTAATTCCGCAACGCGACTATCTTGCGCATGAGGCAGCGATAATCGAGAAGTCGCTCACGACCGCGGAAAAATCTTCCCTCGTTCTCATGACGGGCATGGACGGCAAGACCTCATTCTCTCCGCTCCTGCGCAGTCATTACCGGGATATCGTTCCCGGCGCGATACTCCTTTTCAGGCATAACATTGCGGACTCGGCGCAGTCGGTCCGCTTTTTTTTATCTGATTGCGATTTTGCTTTTTTCGGGTTGGGTTCTCCTTTCCCCGCGCTTTACGCAATCGATAACGAAGGCGGAGACGTATTCAGGACAGCGGGGATAACCTCGCGTCTTCCTTCGGCACGCAAGGTTGCGCAGTCCCTTTCTCCCCATCGCGCACAGGATCTCTATCGAGCATCCGGCGCGCAGCTTTTGAATCTTGGCATCGGCCTTAATCTTGCCCCGGTTACCGAACCCCGCACAAAGGATAATGAAGCCTTTCTCGGCACGCGTACCTACGGCGATTCCCCCGAGACGGTTGCCCGGTACGCTACCGCCGCGGTTTCGGGATTCCAGTCCGCCGGAGTCTCGTGCGCCATCAAGCATTTTCCGGGAAACGGAATTGGCGATCCCCATCGCGGGTTGCCGCGCCTTGATGTGTCCCTGAAAATACTCAAAGAGCGGTATGTCGAACCGTTTAAAAAGACGCTCGCCGCGAAACCCGATGCGGTGCTCGTCTCCCACGTGATCGTCACTGCCGTCGATCCGGAACGTCCTTTTTGCCTTTCGGAAAAAGGGGTTACGGGTATACTGCGAAAAAGTCTTCGCTTTGACGGACTCGTGATTACCGACGATGTCGCGATGTCGGCGCTTTCCGGAAACGGGTATACAGCCGAAAAGGCCGCCGTGTTGGCGCTCCGGGCGGGTTGTGATATGATAATGACCTCGGCTCCCGATATCCGCAAGATCTCAAATGCCATTGCGCGCGAGGCCGAGCGGGACCCTGCATTCAGCAAAAGACTCGACGAGGCAGTCAGCCGCGTTGTCGCGATAAAGGTGAAGTCGGGAAATGTATGGACCGCGCACGAGCGATTGGCTCTCTCGATGATGGGGGGTGTGCATGGTGCACAATCCGGCGTTCAGTCTGTCCTGGACGAACGGCTCCTGGCCGAGCGTCTCAAGGCCGAAAAGATACTTGGGGAAATGAATGGAAAATGACGCAAGCGCACAGTCGCGCATTCTGTGGTGTGACGGGTTTCTCGCGGTGGTATACAAGAACCGCGGTGAGGTTTGCGAATCGGATGCGACCGACGCGTCGCTTTCGCTCGTGGGAAATCTTCGCCATGAACTTGAGGAAAGTGCCGGAAAAAAAATCGACTTTCTCGAGGCGGTTCATCGTATCGACCAGCCGGTAACCGGCTGCGTCCTTGTCGCACTCTCGCGCGAGGCTCATGCAGCTCTTTCGGCGCAGTTCGCCTCGGGCAGAATTCGGAAAAAATACCGCGCAATCGTCGAGCGTCGTGAAGGCTCCCCCTTGATTGATTCAACGGGCGGAAGACTCGAGCACATGATCCGTTTTGACCAGAAGCACCACAAGGCAACGGCGGCCCGGGAAGAAGACATCAGAAGTCCGGGACCCGAGTGGAAGCGTGCGTCCCTCGAATGGCATCTCGCGGGTTCAGGCGACCGGTATTCCTTTCTCGAAGTTGTTCCCGAAACCGGGCGCACGCACCAGATACGCGCGCAGCTTTCTTTGGTCGGCATGCCGATAAAAGGCGATCTCAAATATGGCGCGAAGAGAAGTGACCCTCTGGGGGGAATCAGGCTTCATGCGTACAGCATCCAGTTTACCCATCCCGTCACGCACGACGTTATCACCATCGTCGCGCCTGTGCGCGATCCTGATAATCTCTGGGCTGCTTTTGCCGCGGTGGAATGATGGCGAAAAAGCAGGCAGTGTCGGGCGCTGAAGCTTTTGAATCGTATTATGCGGAGCGTTTCGGCGTCCGCTGGCCTGCACTCCGCGAGGCGCTTCTCGCTCCCGCGCGTCAGGTCTCTCTCCCGTCTCCGATAACCAAACCCTACTGGCTCGACAGCGCGAGCGTCGAGGCTGCCCGCGCCTTGCCCCCGGTCGAGGACGGTCGCGTGCTTGACATGTGCGCGGCTCCCGGCGGTAAAACCCTCGTTCTTGCATCTTCTCTCGCTTCCGGCTCGGCGATAACCGCCAACGAGCTTTCACGCGACCGGAGGGCTCGGCTCATCTCCGTTCTCGATCAGCATCTTCCGGGCGACCTTCGCGCGCGTATCTCTGTCACCGGATACGACGCCGCGCGATGGTCCCGCTTCGAAAAGGGAACGTACGACCGAATCCTGCTCGACGCACCGTGCTCGTCGGAACGGCACGTGCTTTCGTCTCCTTCGTATCTTGCCGAATGGTCGCCTGCCCGTGTGAAAAATCTCGCGCTCAGACAGTGGGCACTGCTGTCGGGTGCATGGCTTGTGCTCAAGGAAGGCGGGTTTCTCGTCTATTCGACGTGCGCGCTTTCGGAAGCGGAAAACGACGACGTCGTCGCGCGTCTGGTGCGGAAATATGATGATGCTGATTCTGTTTCGCCCGACTTGTCATGCATCGGGGAAGGGTATGCGTCTCTCGGCGAGAAGACGAAATTCGGTTGTCACATTTTGCCTGACCGGGCCGAAGGATCCGGGCCCATCTATTATTCGCTCCTCAGAAAACGCGCGAAGCCGCTCTCGTGATGATCGGGAGCCTGTTTTGTTAAGCCATTTCCAGCGCTTTTTGCTCATAGGCGAGCGGATCATCGTTCGCGAAAGGTCTGCGATAGAGGACTTCATAGAGCGTCATGATGTCCGTTCCTGAAAGGTTGCAGAAGAAGGTTCCGTAACAATGCATTCCGTTCTCTTCAAATCTGCGCATTACTTTTGCCGAGCAAGTAACGACTGACTTGCCAAACGAGATTTCAACCGAAAAAAAAGATCCTTCTTTTATCGGAGTTCTTATTTCGGAAGTCGGGAGCGCGATCAGCATTCCACTGGGGCTCATATCCACGATTTTTGCGCAGTGTCCCGGCGCGGCGGAACATGTTTCCTCGTTCTTGAAGTAACCCGTTTCCTTGAGTTGATAGGCGAGTACCCGGGCGAAATCCCAGAGGTAGTCGACCATCGAGATATCAAAAGATTCGCCGGTGCGGCTCCCTGCATAAATATAGCCGACGACATACTGATAGAAAACTATGGGACACCAAATCTCGGACGTAATGCCGTCAGCCCGTTTTTCAGTCTGCACGCGCTCAAAACGCGAGCCTTCGACAAAATAATTCGGGTCTTCAAACGTTTCCTCGAGCGTTTCGGTAATGATTCGCCCCTCGGGGTACGGATCTTTTTTTGGAAGCGAAACCGAGGTTGACGGAATAAAGAGCACTTTGCCGGTTGCAGAGATAAGCTCTTCCTCAAAGCGTTCGGGTTTTCGCGACCTGAACATGACGATCGTCTGTTCGGCATTCCGGGCGGAAAGTTCTGCCTGAAAAAGCGCGATCATGTCGGTGAGTTTTTTTCCGGAAAAGGAATTCTCCGCGGAAGATTTTTCCACGCTTACATACTCGGGGCATACCGGATAGTCGAGCTTGATGTCCTCGTTTGCGAGGCTCAACCGGACGTTCACTCCTCGCGGTCTTTTTACCCGCACATATTTCCGTTGGAGGCTTCTCAGTAATTTGGTTGGGGGATCGATGCGAAGGATTTTGCTTGAGGAATCGCGAACCGTAGTCTCGAAGGCGTAGGTCTTGCCGTGAAAGTCGAAATAGCCGGTGATATGCTCACATACCGAAAAAGCGGCGTCATCGAAGGTGTTGAGGAGGGTTACCGAGACTATTGATCGGTCGATCGCGGTGATCAAGCCCGTGCCGGTTGTGGATATCCCGTGGAATCGGACGGGTTGCTCGTTATCCATGACGGTTTTAACCAAAAAATCCTTTTCTATCTGTGAAACACATTGAATCATGTTGTATAGTATATCATGAACAAGACACTGGACGCAAAAAAAAAACTGATGTAGAATTCGGCTTCTAGATTATCCAGGAGTTCCCCGCGATGGCATACAAGAGAAGAACACGAGAAGAAATACTCGCCGGCATCATAGAAACCGAAGCACTCCTGAACAAGATTCAGGACGTGGACGTCCTTATGGAACTGATATTGACCGAAGCCCGAAAAGTCGTCAACGCGGACGCGGGGTCTATCTACGTGCGCGACGGCGATCGCCTGTCCATTCATTATGCCCAAAACGACACGCTCCAAAAGCAGCTTCCCCCGGGGCAAAAGGTCGTGTATTCCTATTTTTCCTTTCCGATTAACGAAAAAACAATTGCCGGCTATAGCGCATTGACTAACCAGCTCGTCAACGAGACCGATGTTTACGAGATTTCGCCGGAAAAGCCCTATAAATTCGGTCGTCAAACCGATGCCGTATCCGGATATCGAACCATATCCAACCTGACGATTCCCCTGCATACTTCGGGTGGCACGATTTTAGGCGTCCTTCAGGTTATTAACGCGCTTGACAGTTCGGGCAACGTAATCGCCTTCGATAAGGATGACGAGCTCTATATGAGCCATTTCGCCGCGAATGCGACGACGGCGCTCGAGCATGCGCACCTCACCCGTTCCATGGTTCTCCGGATGATTCGCATGTCAGAATTGCGCGATCCGAAAGAAACGGGACCACACGTCAACCGCGTGTCGAGCTACGCGGTTGAAATCTACGATCGTTGGGCTTTTAATAATGCGGTTGACGAAAACGAGAGCAAGAAATTCCGCGATACGCTCAAGATTGCCTCGATGTTGCACGACGTCGGAAAGGTCGCCATCTCGGATCTGATCCTTAAAAAACCGTCGAGGTTCACCGAGGAAGAATATCTGATCATGCAGGGCCATACCTGGCTCGGGGCAAAGCTTTTTAACGAGATTGAGTCGTCCGTCGACCGGATTGCGCGGGAAGTGGCGCTTACCCATCATGAAAATTGGGATGGCACCGGCTATCCCGGTCGGGTATTCGTCGATACCGGCGCGGTCGAGGTTGCCGATTCCGTTACGGGAAAGGCTAAAGGGCTTATTGCAGAAGAAATCCCGATATCTGGTCGCATTGTCGCGCTTGCCGACGTGTACGACGCGCTTTCGTGCAAACGCGTGTATAAAGAACCCTGGACCGAAGACAAGGTTCTCGACGAGATACGAAACCTTCGCGGTACCAAATTCGACCCCGCGGTCGTTGACGCATTTTTCGAGATTTTGCCGTCCATCCAGGCGATACGGGAACGATTTCCGGACGTTGAGGGCTAAACTTTCTGATTCGCTTGGCTCACCTGGCTCGCCGTTTTTGCGAGCCGGGTTATTTCCCGGTCAAGCGCGTTCGCGAAACTCTGGAGTTCCTTTTTCCCGAATTGGCCAGTTTTATCCGGCACCATACCGTTTTGGTACAAATCAAGCATCAGGTTTCTCAGCGAAAGGCGCTCATTGATATTTTCATTCGTATACACGATTCCCCGATCATTGAGAACCCGTATTGAAAGGTCAACAAGTCGTTTGGCAAGCGGGATGTCACGCGTAATGACCATATCCCCGATACCTGAGTGCTCGACGATATAATCATCGGCGGCATCCGGAGACAGGCTGGCGAGTTCCATGGAAAAGAGCGGGGATTCGGGGATAGGAATTTTTCGGTTTGCGACAAACGTGACCGGAATCTTCAGCCGTTCGCCCGTTTTGCAGATAAGGTCGCGTACCTGACGCGGACAAGAATCCGCGTCAACCCAGATAATCATCAGTCAGTAGTTCCCGGTGTCGAAGCAAGGTAACAGACGCCCGTGCCGGAAAAAGTAATCCGGCTGCCGGAAGCGGGGATGAGGATAAATGCTCCCCGTCCGATCGGGCAGGTCTCTCCGGATTGGTTTGTCGCGGTTATGTCGCCGGTGGCTCCTACAACGATAGCGGGTGCCGTCGCCTGATAGGTGAATTCGCTCTTGTTCAGGCGAATCAGGGTAAGCTCGCAATCCTTGGCGTCAGTTTTATAGGTGCAAGAGCTGTTCTCGGATGCGGGTTTGAGGATTTCAGGAGTATAGGGAGCCGGATAAAGAATTTTCAGGAGCTCGGGAACATCGAGGTGTTTTGCAGTCAGTCCTCCGCGAAGCGTATTGTCGGAATTGGACATGAGCTCAAGGCCGGTTCCCTGAATATAGGTGTGCATGATTCCTTCGGGAAGATAGATGACCTCGCCGGGTTTGAGCGTAATCACGTTCAGATACAGCGGGGCAAGGCATCCGACGTCATGGGGAAAATGAGCAAATAGCCGGGCGACAAGCGTAAAGGTTGACCGCGCTTCGCCGGACGGCGCGTAAGGTCCCGCTGCAATAACGCTCGCGATCGATGCGCTCCGTTCCTCGGGGGTAAGCTCGAGGAGAAATTGGCACAACCCGTGATAGCCATCGCGCTCAAGGCGCGCGAGCGATTCGCGAATAATGGGCGAATCGACGAGGCTCAAAAGTTCCCTGATTTTGTCCGGTGAACGAAAACCGCACATGACGGTAAAGGGAGTAATCGCCAGGAGTATTTCTTGCTTGTGATTGTTGTCTTTATAGTTGCGGTTTGGGGATAAAAGGGGAATGGCTGAATCATTCTCGCGCTTCCATCCTGTTTCCGCCTGTGCCTTTGTCGGATGAACCTGGAGCGACAGGGGATTGGCGGCTGATAGTACCTTAAAGAGAAAGGGGAGTGTCGCCCCGTATCGATCAAACGTTTCTTTTCCGAGAATTTCGACGGAATGTTCGGTGATAAACTTGTCGAGCGGGACCGAATCCCCTTTTCCGATACGAACCCTGCTCGGAGCGGCAGGATGAGCGCCCATCCAAAGTTCTGCCATGGGTTCATCATCGGTATTCACGATACCGGTAAAGGCAGGAATTCCGTCAAAAGAGCCCCAGACGTAGGTTTGTATGGTGTTTTTCAGTATCAAGAAATTTTGCATACGGCTATATTACCTGCTCTATTTTGGAAATCATTCCGAGCGCGAGTTTTTCGGCCTCGGCGAGGTCAAGTTCTTGCGCAGGGCCGGGATGTCTCATTTTTTCTTTGTATAACTCGTCGCTGAGCAGAATGCCCGCGATGATTGCGATTTTAAGGGAATCGTTCAAGCCGGAAGTGGCCTCAATTTGTTCGACCGTTTTTTTATAATGGGAATAAAGCGCGGAAAGATATTCAGGCTTTTCGTCGGCTTGAATGGCAAAAGAGGTGCCAAGCACGTCAATCTGCAAACTACCCTTTGCCATAGGACTCCTGCCCGTCAGAATATATCCATCTGTCCGTTTTCGGGAGAAGCAGCACTTGGCGTTTCCTCTCCGGAAGAGTTCCAGTCTGCCTCGATTTCTGTCTGCGGAGCGGTCTCCGTGACTTTTTCTGTATGGTGTATCGCCGTTTCACGCACGGTTTCCAGGGATTCGCCGGATGCTTTGTGCGCGTATCCAGCGCTGGGCGTGGATGCGATTTCCGGTACAGCCGCGTTATCGCGGCCTGAATAAACAGAATCCTCGAACGCGCTCAAACGATCGAGCGCGTTCAGGATTCCTTCCTCGATCCTGCCTTGGTCATCCTTGAATGAGCGTACAAGACCCTCAAGCTCGCTGACGCGTGCCTGAAGTCCTGATAGCTGGGTTTTCAAGCGGGTGTTCTCGTCCGTCAGCGATTCAATTTTGCCGACGGCCTTAACAACCCTGTTTTCAAGAAGACGGACCTGATCGAGACTGAGCATCGCTTAGACTCCGAGTGCCTTTTTGGAGGTCGCTACGATGGTCTTGAAGGCGGCCGGATCCTCAATCGCCATGTTCGAGAGAGCCTTGCGATTGATGATGACGCCAGCCTTGGTGAGACCGTCGATAAAGCGGGAGTAGGAAAGACCTTCCTCGCGAACCGCAGCGTTAATACGCGCGATCCAGATGCTCCGCATGTCGCCCTTGCGGTCGCGGCGCGACTCGTAGGCGTGTGTCAGTGACTTTACAACGGCGTCTTTTGCCGCCTTGAAACTCGTACCGCGGCGTCCGCGGAAACCTTTGGCCAGCTTGAGGATCTTCTTGCGGTGATCCTTTCGCTTGCTGCCATCTATCGCTCTGGGCATTTTGCTTCTCCTGAAAAAATATTAACCGTAGGGCAAGAGCTGTTTGCGGATTTTGGCCGAATCAGCTTCCGAAAGGATACCACTGTGGCGAAGGTTTCTCTTGCGCTTGGTGCTCTTCTTGGTAAGAATATGGCGCAGGTTCATCTTCTTGTACTTGACCTTCCCGCTCGCGGTGAAGGAAAAGCGCTTCGCGGCGCATCGTTTGCTTTTCATCTTTGGCATGATACCACTACCTCATCATTTTTTTGCTTTGGGGGCGAGCGTCATCGACATGAAGCGGCCTTCCATAGCGGGCTGCTTTTCGATTACGTAATCGTCACCAAGCTTGCTTAACACATCTTTGAGAACCACAAGGCCAAGTTCGGTATGAGCCAGTTCGCGTCCACGAAACCGGATCGTTACCTTAACTTTGTCCCCGTCTGCAAGAAATTCTTTCACATGCTTGGACTTAAAATCGAGATCGTGATCATCGATTTTGGGTTGCATACGAATTTCCTTGAGTTCCTGCAATTTCTGTTTCTTCTTGGATTCGCGGAGCTTCTTCTCCATTTCGAAACGATACTTGCCGTAATCAAGAATCTTGCAAGCGGGCGGATTTGCCGTCGGTGCAACTTCTACCAGGTCAAGACTGAGTTCACGAGCCATAGTCAGCGCCTCGAGGGTAGGGACTATACCCTTTTGTTCGCCTTTATCATCAATAAGTCTGACCTCGCGTACACGGATCTGTTCATTTATCCGTAAATTCGTATTGTCCGCCAACGATCCCCCTTATATACGAGCCCGAAACTCGTATGTTCTCAAGCAGAGTTACAATCGCTACTATAACAAAAAGCCGCATTTACTGTCAAGGTAACGACAAGACTTGCACAGAATACTTCTAGTATGCTACGGTAAATCATGCATTTTTTGATATTTCTGCTTGCTCCTGCAGCATTTGTCTATTATTTGGCGGGATTCCGCGATGCCGGCATTGAGGGAAAAAAAACCGGGTATCTCGCGGGACTTGCCGCGGGAGTTTGCGCCATTATTGTCAATGGCATTTTTTATCAACTCTTTCCCCAGGCTACGGAACATTTTTTTGTGAAACTTGCCATGGTGTTTTTCTCCGAAAGCCTTGTTCCGTACATTCTTGCCCCCGTTGCCCTCTTTTTCCTGTCAGTTTCCTCGGTGAAGGAGCGGTTTTCTCAAATCAAAATTCATCTTTTTGGAATTGCGAGCATTTATCTACCCTATATAATGATTAACCGGTACGATTATCCCGACCTTGCGGTCCTTGTCGGGGTACCGCTCATGGTTCTTTCTGCCATATTTCTTGCTGAATATTGCCTTCGCCGGTATGTGGAGTCAATTAACCGGGCGACCGATTTTATGGATTTTTTCATGGCAGTCCTTCCGGTTCTCGCGATGCTTATCGCTTCCGACCTCTATAAAACCCTCTGGTATTTTTGCTTTCCGTTCTGGGTCTGGCTTCCGTTCTTTCTTGCGATCCCGCTGTTGGCGCTTTATGCGCGGCTCAGGGCCTACGGGAAATTATTCGTTCCTTTCTAGCCAACCGTTGGTGATTTCCACCACCATTCCGTAAATATAGCCTTCAACAAAAAAACCTCCGATGAACATCGGAGGTTTTTCATGCAACAATCAAATTACTGCGTATCTTTGACCAGGCTTACGCCTGACCAGCCGATCCCAGGACTTCCTTGTTCTTGTGCGAGTATAGTTTCTTGAGCTCGTCGCGAGCCGGTCCGAGGTACTTGCGGGGATCGAATTCGGCGGGGTTCTCGGCGAAAACCTTGCGGATGATCGCGGTCATGGCGAGGCGGCCGTCGGAGTCGATGTTGATCTTGCAGACGGCGCTCTTCGCGGCCCTGCGGAGCTGCTCTTCGGGGATACCGACGGTGTCTTTCATCTTGCCACCGAACTGCTCGATCATCTTGGTGTACTGGACGGGAACGGAAGAAGATCCGTGGAGAACGATGGGGAAGCCGGGGATGCGCTTCTCGATCGCCTCGAGGATATCAAAGCGGAGCTCCGGCGGAATAAGGACGCCGTCGGCATTCCGGGTGCACTGCTCGGGCTTGAACTTGGTCGCGCCATGGCTGGTGCCGATGGAGATGGCGAGGGAGTCAACGCCGGTCTTCTTGACAAAGTCTTCGACTTCTTCGGGCTGGGTGTAGTTCGAGTGTTCGTGGGAAACTTCGTCCTCAACGCCTGCGAGAACGCCAAGCTCTCCCTCGACGGTTACGTATGCCTTCTGGGAGTGGGCAAAGTCGCAAACTTTCTTGGTAAGCGCAACGTTTTCTTCGTAGGAGAGGTGCGAACCGTCGATCATGACAGAGGAAAAGCCGGACTCGATGCAATCTTTGCAGAGTTCGAAGCTGTCACCGTGATCGAGGTGAAGGACGATCGGGATATCGCAGCCGAGCTCGTGGGCGTATTCCACTGCGCCACGGGCCATGTTGCGGAGAAGGTTGGAGTTCGCGTACTTGCGCGCTCCGGCAGAAACCTGCAGAATAACCGGTGATTTGGTTTCAACGCATGCCTGGATGATGGCCTGCATCTGTTCCATGTTGTTGAAGTTGTAGGCAGGAATGGCGAATCCGCCCTTGACTGCTTTCGCGAACATGTCCTTGGTGTTTACGAGACCGAGATCTTTATAGCTGGTCATAAGACACTCCTTTATCGTTAATATCGTATAATAATTGTAGAGATAACCTCTGTTTTGGTCAATACAACAAAATAAACGGTTTGACAAAGCGAAACCTTCACCATATAATAATAACTGGCTGTATTTTGTCCGATGATAGAGTAGTTAAAAGGAGTATGGGATGAAACAAGGCGGTTTAATCATCGCAGGCCTTGTCCTTATGTTCACCATGATCGTGATGCCGGTAATGGCAGAAGATCCGCACGTGAACTATGAAACGTATATAGTGGACAATTTTGATTCACAGGGTACGGAATGGACATGGCTCGCTGCAGGAAGCAAGTTCGTTACTAAAGGCTATCCCCAACTGAAATACTTTGATGGTATGCCGAACGCTATTCGCGTTACGCAAGCAGATCCTGCCGGCAAATACCAGTTTCTTGGCATGGAAGTCAAGTTTGACCGTAAAGGCGACAACTGGGTCGACATCGTTCCGATGAAGAAGAACGCCGAAGGAAAAGATGCTCCGTTTGAAATCCCGTTCAAGGGCCGGATTGCCCGCCTTGATCTGTGGGTTTGGGGTGCGAATTACGCGTATGAACTTGAGGCACTCGTTCGTGACTGTAATGGTCGCGTTCATACCCTTGAGTTTGGTCCCGTAACTCACGAGGGATGGAAGAATATGTCCGTTGCCATGCCGAATAACCTTCAGCAGGTATCTCCGTACTTGAATGGCCAGCAGTATGCGACGTTTGTTGCATTCCGCCTCCGTACCCGCCCGACCGAGCGTGTGGACGATTTCAAGATCTTCTTTGACCAGTTCAAGGCTCTGACCAATACGTATATGCCTTCCTACGACGGGTTTGAGCTTGTTAACAAGCCATTTGATGATACACAGAAGGAGAGCGGTCAATGAAAAAGGTTGTATTCGGGGCCATTTGCTGCCTTTTTGCCGCGGTAGTCTTTGCTCAGACCGCTCAGCCCGCACAAGCCACTCAGTCCACGACAGCTGACATGAATCTTGATGCGGCTAATCCCGCATTGATCGGCACCGATTCCGCTGAACAGAAGCTCAAGGAAATTTCGGTCGACAAGTTCGAGACCGAAGGAACCTGGGTTGCCGCAATGTCCGCAGATGAAGGCGTGATCAAGGGTCGCCTGTTCAATGGTTCGCCGTCCGGCAAGAAACCGATTCCTGCCGAAGCTAACATGAATCTCAAGGATGAAATGGTTTACGGCGTTCGCGTCGATTTCTTCCGCCGTGGATATAATACTTTTACGGTAACCGCGACCAAGCCGCTTCCCGTTGAGGGAATCGCGAAAACGCTCAATATTTGGGTCGTTGGCCGCAATTATAACCACACGCTCAAGGTTCTTCTTCAGGATTACTGGGGACATAACTTCGAGCTGTATGTTGGCAAGCTGAATCACTCCGGCTGGAAGCTCATGACAGTCGCGATTCCGCCGCAGAACCCTGACGGAAAATCGGGTATCATTCAGAAAGATTACCATTACAGCACCCGCATGGGTCTTAAGGTAGTCGGTTTCAAGATTGAATGTGATCCCACCGATGCGTACGGCAGCTATTATATGTATCTCGATGATCTTCGCTGCGTTTCTGACCTCTATGAGATGGAAGCACGCGACGTCGACGACATGTATGATAACTGGTAAGATTCTGTTTATCCATGCATGATACGGAAAGCCGCCTTCCAAAGGCGGCTTTTTTTATTAACAAAAGGATTGGACACTATGTTCAAAAAAGAAGAGACCCCGAAGCAACCAGGCGACACCAGTCCAGGCATGGTCATACCTCCGGCTGATGCGGGAATTCTTGAGTTTCTGAAAAATATCTATTTTTTTCATGCAATGCCCGATGAATCACTCTGGAAAATTTTTCAGCTTTGTACCGAGCGGGACTATGAGGCAGAAGCCGTGTTGTTTTTCGAAGGTATGCCCGGAGACCGCTTTTTTATCATTCTTGACGGTGAACTTGAAATTTGGAAACGGTATGGGCAGCAAGACGGCGTTTTGCTTGGCGTCAGCGGAAAAGGTCAGCCTGTCGGGGAAATGGCCCTGATTGACGAGCAGCCAAGAAGCGCGACAGTACGGGCTCGAAGTCGTTCGCGAGTACTGGAGCTTGCTGCCACCGATTTCAGCCGTCTTTTGCTGACGGATACCGCGATTTGCGTGACGATTCTCAAGGCAGTTACCCTGATGGTCAGGCGTTCAAATGAGTCGCATATTGCCGATCTGGACCGGCAAAACCGTGAACTCGCGCGAGCCTATGCGGATCTTGCCGCTGCCCAGGAAGAATTGGTGAGTCGGGAACGGCTTTCCGTTGTGGGGAAATTCTCGTCATTGATACTTCACGACATCCGGAACCCTCTTTCTGCGCTCAAAACGAGAATCGAGCTTCTTTCCATGCAGCGGGGTAATCCTTCGTATTTTGACAATGCCATCACCAAGATACAGAGCGATATTTCACGGATGGAAACGATTTCTGCCGAGTTTCTCGATTATGCCCGGGGCGAGATACGGCTCAAAATGTCCGTATGCGATGTAGGAGAACTCCTGGAACGTTTTCGGGAGAGTATGTCGCTCAAGGCGACCGCTCTCGGGGTCTCGATATATCTCGAGAATACCGCGAAAGAACAAGTGGCGCTCGATGAGGACAGAATGCTGCGCGTTCTCGTCAACATCGGTGAGAATGCATGCAAGGCAATGCCTTTGGGCGGGACTATACAAATTCGTTCATGGATTGAGGCGGAACGGCTGTTAATCGAAGTCAAAGACACCGGGCGTGGTATGAGCGAGGAAGTCTTGAAGCATTGCTTTGAACCTTTCTATTCTGCCTCGACCGCTGGCGGCACGGGACTCGGGATGGTAATAATCAAGAATATCGTCGAAGCCCATCACGGAGAGGTTTCGCTGACCTCGAAGGAAGGCGCGGGTACCACAGTCAGAATCGACTTGCCTGCCATTATGTGATCAAACCTGTCCGGTTTTCTGCTCGCTTTGTCCTTGAAACAGCGTGACGGGCAATTTCATCGGTCAGCAATTACTTCTGTTCGATATTTTTTCTGTTAACTGATAGGTAAACGCCCGCCCGGCTTTACCGGTTCGAACCGCAATCCCCGTTTTTCCCAACACCCACGCCATTTTTCCCGCATATGCGCCAGCACCGGCTTGCGATAGGTCTGCAACCGTGAAGTTTTCCGGGACTTCCCGGGGGACCAGGGCGGCATAATCGGCCTTTGAGGAAAGCGCTATCGTTTCATGGATTTTCAGCAGCTTTCGGTCGCTGATGCTAACACCTTTTCTTCTCCAGGATCCTTCTCCGTCGGCCAGCCGCAGTTCCAGGTTATCCGTAAAAACCGCCGTTATCGTAAGATTTTCGTGGCCGATCAGGTGCCAAATTCCGGTAAGTTCCGAGAAGAGCTGAAATATCTTTCCATGCTTGGGGCTTTTTCTTCGCGTTTTCAGCTCACCTGAGGGTTCGTATGTTTCGATCGTGGTATTGACGGCGATCGGGTAGACGAGATTGACCTTTCGGGTTTCAAGAAGCTTTTCAAGTTTTCTTTTCAGCTTTCCCAGGTTTTTCGTTTGAACTTCCACGACGGAGCCGTCGTCCAGGACGACGTCGCAAATTGAACCGTCGACTGGTACTTCAGTGATGCCGGTGTTTCCCGAAAAGTAGTCCTTCAATTCTTCATGGAGAAGGCTTTCATTCCAGGTATTGATCATACATATTCCAGAAGATCAGACGCACTTAATTGCTCGAGGAAATACCAGGTGACCACCAGCCCTTTTTCCTCGGCGGTACGCTTGCGCGCGACATGATAGGCAAGCATGCGATTGGTGGGGAGGGGGAGCGGGAGCGGTTGCCCGTTGACGTCGACTATCTGATTGATCGTCAGTTGGTGCTCAATTTCCTGGGTTTCGCCTTCCGGAAAGACAAGATGGTATTCATAGAGAGTCATATTGTGACTATATCGACCAGTCTTGTCCTCTGTAAACCTGTTTTTTACGCTTTCTTGCGCTTTTTTTCACTTTTTCTCCAAAAGCTGTTGACATTCAGAATTTTGGTGTTAAAATGGTCTTACGTGGGAAAAAGTGGGAGAAAGTAGTAAAAAGTGGATGCAGGACTGTTGACCGGAGAATATCGCAACACTCTCGATGAAAAAGGACGGATCATGTTTCCCGTCCGGTTGCGATCCGAGCTTTCCGGTTCTGCGCTCATTCTGACACGCGGGATAGACCGCTGTTTATGGCTCTTCCCCCCGGATCAGTGGAAGATTCTGTCCGACAAGGTTATGGAATCCGCTTCACTGTTTCAGTCCCAGTCCCGTTCGGTACTGCGCCGTCTTGTCGCTCCAGCCCAGGAGGTTGAAATCGACAAAGCCGGACGCATATCGATACCGCAGAGCCTGCGCGAATTCGCCGGGCTTGGGAAAGACTGCATATTTCTGGGGATCAATAAGTATTTCGAATTGTGGGATTCGAACGAATACGAAAAATATCTGGGGGAGAGCGAGGCTGATTTCCGGGGGGCCACAGAAGGACTCGGGAATATCTGCCTTTAACGGGTTATGGAGATAGTTCATACATCGGTATTATTAAATGAATGCCTCGCGTATCTGGCGCCGGAAACAAAGCCGGCTCTGATGGTCGACGGCACCCTCGGAGAGGGTGGGCATACCGAGGCGTTCCTGACCGCGTTCCCCGATCTCAGAATTATCGGCATCGACGCCGACGCCCGAATCCAGGCCCGCGCCCGCGAACGACTCGCTCCCTTTGGCGACCGTATCCTCTTCCATCTTGGCTGGTCTGACGGTTTTTTCCGCGAGTATCCCGCGGATCAAAAGCGTCCTGACATAATCCTGCTTGATCTCGGAATTTCCCTTTTCCATTACGAAAAATCCGGCCTCGGTTTCAGTTTCCGCACTGACGAGCCGCTTGATATGCGCCTTGATCCCGAATCGGGCGAAAGCGCCGCCGACATCGTCAACACGATGAAGGAAGAACCGCTCGCCAACCTTATCTACCAGTATGGCGAAGAGCAGTATTCACGCCGCATCGCGCACGCCATCGTCGAGGCGCGCCGTTCGTCGAAGTTCGCGACCGCGCGTTCGCTCGCCGACTGCATCTACAGCGCGGTTCCTGCAAACTACCGGCACGGCAGAATTCACCCCGCGACGAAAACGTTCCAGGCGCTCAGGATCGCCGTGAACGAAGAACTGAGTCGCCTGCCGAAACTGCTTGATCTTGCCTTCGCGTCCCTTTCCGCAACCGGCAAGCTCGGCGTGATTACCTTTCACTCGCTTGAAGACCGAATCGTAAAAAATTGCTTTCGGAACCTCGCGAAAGCCTGTATTTGTCCGCCGGAAGCGCCGATATGTAAATGTGGAGGCAGGCCCCGCGCCGAGCTTCTGACCAAGAAGGCCGTAGGCCCGACCGAAGAAGAAATTTCCCGCAATTCCCCGTCGCGCAGCGCGCGCCTGAGGGTCGTGCGGAAGATCGCGTATGGAGATGCACAGCAATGATAAGAAATATCGCAGCCTTTGTCCTTGCACTCGCGATTCCCGTTATGCTCTTTTCGCTCGTCTGGCAGACAAGCAGGTATGGCGACCTCGACCGTGAGGTACGCGAGCTTGATCGCAAGCAGGACGAGATAATTACGATAAACAGGCGACTGATTTCCGGAATCACGGTGCTGTCGACCCCTGAGCGGATAGAACGCGTCGCGACTGAGGATCTTAAAATGCGCAAGGCGCACGCTAACGAGATCATGCGGATAGCGCTCAAGAAGGGGGACCTCGGTGGTTGAATCCCTGACTCTCATGGCGGTTGGCGATCTCGCTGTAGCAGTCCATGGCACGGTACTGTGCGATTATTCCCCTCATAACGGGTTTTCCTCCGTCGCGACCGACAGCCGAAACGTGCTGCCGGGTTCGCTTTTTGTGCCCCTCATGGGCGAATTCCGCGACGGGCATACGTTTATCAACAAGGCACTCGAGCTCGGCGCCTCGGTAATATTCGTCGATGCGGCGCACGGGGCGGGTTCTGCGAGTCTTTTCTGTACGCTGGGAAAACAGTATAACGCCGCCATCATCGTGGTAGAAAATACGCTTCGCGCGCTTCAGGATGCAGCCGGCGCGTATCTGGCAAAATTTCCGAAGCTCCTGAAGATCGGGATTACCGGATCAAGCGGCAAGACGACGACCAAAGAAATCACGGGAGCGATTTTCTCGCAGAAATACCGGGTCGTGATGAACGAAGGAAATCTCAATTCCGAAACGGGACTACCCCTGTCGGTTTTTAAAGTGCGGAAAGAACATGAAGTCGGGATTTTCGAGCTTGGCATGAACCGCAAGGGTGAAATCGCCGAAATCGCGCGGGTGCTTTGTCCGTCCCTTGCCTTGATCACGAATGTCGGAACTGCCCATATCGGAATTCTCGGCTCGCAACAGGCGATAGCTGAAGAAAAAAAAGAAATATTCTCGTTTTTCGCACGCGACTCGGTCGGCTTTGTTCCCGAGGATGACGAGTGGAAAGATTTTCTTTCTGACGTAAAGTGCGGATCGGTCCTGCAGTATGGTCATTCAAGCACACTCGGGTTCGCCGGAGCGGAAAGCCTCGGAATCGACGGAACGCTCATCCGATACGAAGGACGCGAGATCCGCTTCCCGCTTCCCGGACCCTACAATCTGAAAAACGCGCTTGGCGCGATGGCGCTCGCACGCCACGCGGGCATCGGGGCTGATAAAATAAAGGCCGGGATTGAATCGGTCAAACCGCTTTTCGGCCGCGCGGAAATTATCCGTGGCGACGTGACCGTCATGCAGGATTGTTATAATGCAAATCCTGATTCCATGGAAAGCGCGATAGAGTTTTGCCGCGACCTCGAATGGAACGGCCGGAAACTTTTCGTGCTCGGTTCCATGCTTGAGCTCGGCGAGGAGTCAGCTGTTGCACACCGCAAGATTTGCGCTCTCGCACGCGGCGCACGCCCTGACCGCGTATATCTCTTCGGTCAGGAAATGGTCGACTCGGGCGCAGCGACCGATTGGGGCGACATTCCGGTAGAGTTTCACACGGATATCGATAAACTTTCGCTTTCGCTTGCGGGCGAAAAACGCGACGGCGATTTTGTTTTCATCAAGGGTTCCCGCGGCATGGCGCTTGAGCGGGTATGCCCGGCCCTCGTCGGCAAATCTGCCGTCAATTCTCACGGGGGCCATTAGGCTATGCGCGGTTATTCGATCATCGCGGAAAAAAATCGGGTTCCGGAGCGGATAGATCTTCCGTTTATCCTTCTCGTCGTGGTCCTTGCCGGTATCGGCTTTACCACGCTGTATTCCGGCTCTCTCGGATACGGCGAGCGAATTTTCAACGACCAGTTTTACTTCGTAAAACGACAGGCAGTAAACCTGGTCGCGGGTATTATTGCGATGGTGGTTCTTTCTGCGGTAAACCTCGAAGTGATTCGCAAACACCTTCCCAAGATAGTCGCCTTTACCATCGTCCTGTCGTTCCTGACTTTTCTTCCCGGAATCGGGATTACCAAAAACGGCGCATCCCGGTGGATCGGGATCGGACCTGCGACCTTCCAGCCGTCCGAACTCGTCAAGCTCGTACTTGTTTTTTTTCTTGCGAACCTCTTCGCGAAGAAACACGACCGGCTCGACGAGCCGGAAGTCTCCGTCTATCCCGCGGCCGTCATGACTTCGGTACTCGTTGCGACCGTGTATCTCCAACGGAACTTTTCCACGGCGATCCTTCTTATCGTTATCGCGCTTTCGGTTTTTTTCGTCGCGGGCGTGCGGGTCAGCTGGTTCGTAAAGTTTTGCCTGCTGTCTCTTCCGCTCGTTGCCCTGATGGTTTTGAGCGAGGAATATCGCGTCAAGCGCATCCTCGCCTATATCTACCCCGAGCGCTATCCCCTGAGTTTCGGTTACCAGGTGAACGCGGCCATTCAGGCGATTACCGATGGCGGCTTTTGGGGTCTCGGGCTCGGGAACGGCATTCGCAAAGTATCGAGCATCCCCGAGGTTCAATCCGATTTTATCTTCGCCGTCTGGGCCGAAGAAATGGGCTTTATCGGCGTGTTGGGGTACTTCGCCATTTTGTTTGCCTTCGCGTGGCGGGGCTTTCTCATTTCTTTCTCGGTCAAGGACCGCTTCAAAAGCCTGCTCGCTTTTGGCTGCACGATGATCATCCTCGTGCAGTCGCTCATGAACGCGGGCGTCGTCGTCCGCGCGTTTCCCGCTACCGGAATACCGCTTCCGTTTTTTTCTTCCGGAGGCTCTTCTTTGCTGATTACGCTTTGTTTGTGCGCTTTGATAATTAACGTATCCCGGTTCATGCCGGAAGGGGAGATACAACATGATTAATACCTTAACCGCGGAAGTTGCCCACAGGGGCAGGACTGATGACTGGAAACCGGTCGCGCTGAAAGTCCTCGTCGGCTTTCTCGTGGTTTTTTTGCTTGCAGAACTCGCGTTCTACCTCGTCGTGATCCCCACGACGTCGACGGTTCGCCTTACCGTTGAAGGAGCACCTTCCGTCGGCTACGACGAGCTGTGCTCCATCGCCGGCCTTGACGGAAGCGAGAAATGGATCAGGTTCAATACCGCGTCCACTGCCGCGCGCCTCGCGTCAAATCCCCTTTTTGAGTCCGTGACGGTAGAGAAGAAATTTCCCGATCGCGTGGTTATCTCCGTAAAAGAACGCATCCCGGTCGCCGTTTCCCTCGGCGTCATCGATGGCCGAACCGTACCGGTGGAAATTGACCGCAAGGGCGTCGCGTTCAGGATCGGCCGCCTTCCCGCAAAATCGACGCTTCCGCTCGTCACGGGCCTGACCTTCGAAAATCCCGTCGCGGGAATGCGCCTTGACTCGAGGCTTCGCCCGCTTCTCGAAAACCTCGCCGATATCGAGGCGAAAAACCCCGTCCTCCTTGCATCCGTTTCGGAGATCAAGATCGACGAAAAAGCCTATGGCGGCTACGATCTCGTGGTGTACCCCGTCCATACCCCCGTCCGCGTTCGCACCGACAAGGCGTTGAACGAAGACGCATTACAGTATATGATGCTCGTACTGGATGTCGTGAAGACTCTTGATCCGTCTATCGACGAAATCGACATCAGGGCCGGTACCGTTTCGTACCGGGCGAAGGGGGAGACGCTTTGAGCGAGGTTGTTGTCGGGCTCGATATTGGAACCAGCCGGATCCGGGCGCTGATCGGTGAAATATCCGATTCGCACGTATTCCAGATTACCGGCGTCGGTACGAGTCCGTCGACAGGATTGCGCAAGGGCGTTGTCGTAAATATAGAGAATACCGTTCGCGCCATCGCGCAGGCCGTCGAGGCCGCGGAAATGATGAGCGGAATAGAAGTTACCCGGTGCATGATCGGCATCGGCGGTACCCATATCGATGGCCTCAATTCCCGCGGCGTCGTCGCCGTGACCGGAAAGGGCCGCGATAACCGCGAAATCGGTCAGGAAGACATCAATCGCGTCATCGACGCCGCCAAAGCGGTCGTCATCCCCATGGACCGGCAGGTCCTCCACGTAATCCCCCAGTCTTACATCGTCGACGAGCAAAAAGGCGTCCGGGACCCGCGAAACATGATCGGCGTCAGGCTCGAAGCCGAGGTTCATATTATCACCGGATCGGTTACCTCGGTCCAAAACATGGTTAAATGCGTCAACCGGGCATCCCTTTCAGTCGATGAATACATGCTTCATTCGCTTGCCGCCGTAAAATCGGTCATGACCCAGGACGAGCGCGAACTTGGCTCGATTCTCATTGATTTGGGCGGTGGCACCACGGACGTGCTCGTCATGGCGGACGGCGCGCCGCTTTTGACCGCGGTCATCCCCGTCGGCGGTATTCAGGTAACAAACGACATTTCAATCGTAAAAGGCATATCGGTAGAAACCGCGGAACGCATCAAGCTCGACGCGGGCTGCTGCTGGCTCCCGCTCATCGAGGAAAACGAGGAAGTGATCCTTCCCGGCGTCGGAGGCAGGCCCCCCGTCGTGATTCCGCGCGCGGAAATCTGCGAGATTGTTCAGCCTCGCATGGCAGAGATATTTTCAATGGTAAAGGAAAAAATCGCCCCGGTGACAAAATCGCGCCAGCTTTCGGGCAACGTGATTCTGTCGGGTGGGGGAGCGCTCCTTCCCGGCGCGGTCGAGCTTGCGTCGGAGGTGTTTAACACCCAGGCAGTGAGAATCGGCATACCGGGAAATTTCGGAGGGCTGACCGGCGAATACCGGAGCCCGGACTATGCAACCGTTCTCGGACTCGTCCTTGCCGCCTATGAGCGAAAAAAGGACGAGATTCCCGAAAATGGGCCGGAAGAAACCGTGTCGAAGCCCGTAATTGGGCGCATTCGCGGATGGCTTAAGGAATTTTTCTAGTTACCATGCTATAATGCAAGCGACTAGTCGGTTTTTTCTGGGAGGGGAAAACTACATGGAATACGAAATTCTTCAACACAGGGAAATAAACCCCACGGTAATAAAGGTAATCGGAGCCGGCGGCGGCGGATCGAACGCGGTGAATCGCATGATGGAATGCGGTCTGGAAAACGTCGACTTCGTCGTCGCGAACACCGACGTGCAGGCGCTCAACTACTCGAAGGCACCGACGAAGCTCGCGATCGGCTCGAAGCTGACCGGCGGACTCGGCGCGGGCGGCAAGCCCGAAGTCGGCGAGAAGGCGGCTGTCGAAGACACCGAAATGATCACGAACGCAATACGCGGCGCGGACATGGTTTTCGTAACCGCGGGAATGGGCGGCGGAACCGGTACCGGCGCAGTTCCCGTTATCGCGGAGATTGCGCGGAGTCAGGGAGCCCTCACCGTCGGCGTGGTCACCCGTCCCTTCGATTTCGAGGGAAAGGTCAAACAGCGTCTCGCCGAAGAAGGGCTTGAAAAGCTCAGAAGGGCAGTGGATACCCTCATCGTCATCCCGAACCAGCATCTCCTCAAACTCGTCGACCGGCGTACGCCCATCAAGCAGGCGTTCATCATGGCGGACGACGTGCTCAGGCAAGCCGTGCAGGGAATCTCCGACCTCATCACCCATCCCGGACTCATCAATATCGATTTCGCGGACGTAAAGACCACGATGGAAGGCCAGGGCGACGCGATTATGGGCGTCGGCACCGGAGAGGGCGACAACCGCTCCGTCGACGCCGCGACCAACGCGATCAATAACCCGCTTCTCGAGGATTCGCACATCGAAGGCGCAAACCACATACTGATCAACATTACCGGCAGCGAGGACATGACGCTTATCGAGGTCGAAGAGATCGTCAAGATCGTGACCGCGAACGCAGACCCCGACGCGCTGATAATTTACGGAACCGCAATCGACAATTCGATGGGCGACCGGATCAGCGTGACCGTCATCGCGACGGGCTTCGTGACGAACCGCTATCAGGTCTCGATCGACCGGAGCGCGGTAGCGGCCCGGTCCGATAAGGCTTCTTCTTCCGCATCGGGCGATTTCATGACCGGCAGGGAATGGAAGGAACTCAATGACCGCGCACAGCGGCCGGTGTCCGGGCTTGGCACGCGAAACGCGCCGGCTTCCATGCCGAGCGTAAGCGCTCCTTCGGCAGGGGATGATCTCGACACGCCGACCGTCGTTCGAATGCAACAAAAGGTACAGAACTGAACGAGCCGCTCGTACGGTCATTCATGGCATTCCTGGTTACCGGAGAGGCGCGTTCGCGCCTTACTGCGGAAACCTACGCGACGACCGTCCGCGCGTTTCTTTCATGGCTCGATTCCCGCGGCACAAATGAAAAGACCGCATCGAATGACGACTGCGTCGACTTTGTGATAGCGCGCTCGGATTCGGGCATTTCAGGAAAGACCGTCGCGCGCGACATCGCCGCGCTCAGGTCTTTTTTTCGTTTCGCGATCCTTGAACGGCTCAGACCCGATAATCCCGCGGATACCCTTGAATCACCTTCGCGCGGCACAAGCCTTCCCCGCGTGCTCTCTCCCGAAGACATCGATTCTTTTTTGCAGGCCATTCCGCTCGATACGCCAAACGGAATTCGCGACCGCGCGCTTTTCGAACTCATCTATTCTTGCGGGCTTCGCGCGAGCGAGGCTGTCACCCTTTCCCTTTCCGACATCCATTTCAAGGAACGCGTGATACTCGTGCACGGCAAGGGCAGCAAGGAACGCATGGTGCCCTTCGGGGACGACGCGAAAAAATGGCTCAAGGAATATCTTGAAGGCGCGAGGCCTGAGCTTTTGCATAACCGGGTGTCTAGCGCCGTTTTTGTCAATGCGCGGGGAGGCCGGCTTTCCCGCAAGGGCATATGGCTCCGCTTTCAGGACATTGAGGTGCGTTCGGGTGTAACGGCAAAAGTGCATACCCTCAGGCATTCTTTCGCGACCCATCTCCTTTCAGGAGGAGCTGACCTCCGTTCGGTGCAGGATCTTTTGGGTCACGCGGACGTTTCGACGACGCAAATATATACCCATGTTGAGAATGACTCCCTGAAGGTCTATCATGCAGATTACTTTGATAATTATCGGCCAGAAGGCGAAAATTAGCGTATAAAGCAAGCTTAAGGAGATGGTATCGTGAAACATCAGCGCACACTAGCGATTATTCTGCTCGTCATCTCGTTTGTTTTGGAATCCTGCGGCCCGAACGTAAAGACCATCAGGCGGATGCAGGCGATCGAGGAGGGCGTCGATAGCCCGACTACCGTCCCTGAATTGACCGAGGCGATCAGGAAATACGAGTATCGCGTTGAGGATATCATCAACGCGGAGACAAAAATCGCGATCTGGTACAAGATTCTCGGCACGCGTTATCTCGACGAGGGTATGTACGGAAAGGCCCTGGACACGTTCCGGAAAGCTCTTGAGTATTATCCGAACAATCAAAACATTTACTACTATGTCGGCGTTTGCGCCGGGTATATGGCGAAGTCCGCCCTCGATTTCGACGCGACGGGTTCCCTTGCCCAGCGTGATAATTACTGGAAACTTGCCGAATCGTCCTATTTGCACGCGATCGAGCTTGAACCGAAGTACGTGCGCGCGCTCTATGGTCTTTCGGTGCTCTATGTATTCGAGTTCAACCGTCCGGAAGAGGCGATACCCTACCTTGAACGGGTTCTTGCCGCCGAACAGCGCAATGTCGAAGCTATGTTCGTCATTGCCCGCGCGTACTACGTGACGGGAAAATATGACCAGTCAGTCGCGATGTATGACCGCATTCTTTCGATTTCCATCGACAAAGAACGCAAGGCGGAAGCCGAAGCGAACAAGGCAACCGTCCTCGAAAAGGCCTATGAGCATTGAACCGCTTCTTCTGGCGCTCGCGAGATGTACCTTTCTCACCTGCGCCGAGAAGGAGTTTTTGGCAAAAAAACTTGACAACCTTGAATCCCTTACAGTACTTTCAATAGAAGATATCTGCATAAGTGTGCGCAGACGCATCGGCACCCGCTCTTGGAACCCCGAAACAGTCATCGATACGGTCGAACGCGACCTTCGCTCGATGGATCAGTACGGAATCAGGGCCGTTTCGATACTCGACGAGGGCTATCCTCCGCTACTGAGGGAGCTTCATGATCCCCCCTTCGTCCTTTTTTGGCGTGGAACGCTCCCTGATCCGGAAAAGCCGCTTGCTGCGGTTGTCGGAACCAGGGAACCGACGGGGACAGGAGCTCTTGCCGCTGCCCGGTTCGGCCGTGAATTTGCGGAAGCGGGAGTGCCGGTCATTTCCGGTCTTGCCCGCGGGATTGACGCATTCGCGCATCGGGGATGCGTGGATGCGTTTGGAAGGTCCATAGCAGTCCTTGCGTGCGGAATTGACCAGATTTACCCGAGGAGCAATGCGGCGCTCGCAGGGAGGCTTCTTGAGCGCGGTGGAGCAATAATCGGGGAGTATCCACCCGGCGAAACCCCGCTCAAATACCGCTTTCCCGAGCGGAACCGGATTATTTCGGGACTTGCGCGCGCGGTTGTTGTCGTCGAGGCTCCGGAAAAATCAGGTGCCCTGATAACGGCGGATTTTGCCCTCGAGCAGGGCCGGGATATTTTTGTGTATGCGGGGACCCTTGATTCGCCTCGAGGAGCCGGCACCAAACGACTTGCTTTTGAAGGCGCGCAGGCAGTTGATTCGGCCCAAGGGGTGCTCTCGACGTGGGGATACGAAGACTCCGCGCGAAGGCAGGCCGGCAAAGGCGAAAACGATCAGGGTACGGCACCTTTCGCGGTGAATGGAGACCCTGCGCGACGGGATCCGGGTTTTACCGGCCGGCAACTCGCGCTTGAATTCGAAAAAGAACTGGACCGTATCGAAAACATACGGGTCCGTTGAGGAGAACGTAATATGGCCTCCAAGAAGGCAGCATCCAAGAAGGACGAAAAGGCCACGCTCGTGATCGTGGAGTCTCCCGCGAAGGCAAAGACCATCGAGAAGTATCTCGGTCATGGGTACATCGTCAAAGCGTCGATGGGCCATCTCATCGATCTTCCGAAGTCACGGCTCGCGATAAACGTGGACGACAACTACCAGCCGGAATACATCACCGTGCGAGGTCGGGCGAAGCTCCTCAAGGAACTCCAGATGGACGCGAAGAAATCGCGCGAAGTGCTCCTCGCAAGTGATAATGACCGCGAGGGAGAGGCTATTGCCTGGCATCTCAGAAATTCCATCAATTCAAAATACCCGGTTCCGATCAAGCGGATCGTGTTCAACGAAATTACTCCGCAGGCCATCAAGGAAGCGGTTCTCCATCCGATAGACATCGACGAGTCCAAGGTAAACGCGCAAAAGGCACGCCGCGTCCTTGACCGGCTTGTCGGTTATAACCTTTCCCCCCTTCTGTGGAAAAAAGTTAAGAACGGGCTTTCAGCCGGCCGCGTTCAGTCTGTCGCGCTCAGGCTCATCTGCGAGCGTGAACGCGAAGTAGAGGAATTTATCCCTGAGGAATACTGGACGCTCGATGCGGACTTCAAGAAAGGCAAGCACGAATTTTCTGCGCAGCTGGTAACCTATAAGGGCGAGAAACCCGAACTCAAGAATGAAGAATCGGTTCAGAAAATAATCGCTGCGATAAAATCAAGCTCGTGCGTGATCGAAGACATCAAGACCACCGAGAAAACGATCAGGCCGAAGGCGCCTTTCACCACGTCGAAGCTTCAGCAGATGGCCGCCAACAGGCTCGGCTATACTTCGAAGAAGACGATGCAGATTGCCCAGCAACTGTACGAAGGTATCAACATCGGCTCGACCCGCGTCGGTCTTATCACCTACATGCGAACTGACTCTGTCCGCATCTCGACCGTGGCCCTCGACGAAGTACGGAAATGGATCGGCGAAAAATATCCCGCCGAGCTTCCTGCCGTGGTAAACGAGTATTCAGTCGAAAAGAAAGCGCAGGACGCCCATGAGGCAATCCGGCCAACCTATGTGCAGTATACCCCCGAGTACGTCAAGGAATTCCTGACCCGTGACCAGCTGAGGCTTTATACCATCATCTGGGAGCGCTTCGTGTCGAGCCAGATGAATCCCGCGAAGAGCCGAACTGCAAGTCTCGACATTCGCGCCGGTGAGGGAATTTTCCGTATTTCGACGACGCGCGTGTTTGAAAAGGGTTTTTACAAGGTCATCAAAACCCTTATCTCGAAGGATGAAAAAGAAAAACCGCTTCCCGAGATGAAGGTAGGAGAGACTCTGGATGTTGAAGGTTTTCATCCCGAGCAGCATTTTACCCAGGGACCGTCGCGCTTTACCGATGCGTCGATCGTCAAGACCCTGGAAGAAAAGGGTATTGGCCGGCCTTCAACGTACGCACCGATAATCTCGGTTCTTCTTGAGCGCTATTACGTCACCCGGTCAAACAAGCAGCTCGTGCCCACGCAACTCGGACGGATAATCAACGACATTCTCGTCGGGTATTTTCCCAATGTCGTGAATGTCAATTTTACCGCAACCGTGGAAACGCAGCTCGACGAGGTCGAGGAAAACAAAATCGAATGGCCCCAGATGATCGGTACCTTCTTCAAACCTTTCAAGGGACGCGTGGACGAGGTCATGGAGACCCTGGACAGCATGAAGGGCAGGCTCGACGAGTCGACCGATTACGTGTGCGAACTCTGCGGCAAGCCGATGCTCAAAAAACTCGGCCGCTTCGGTTTCTTCCTTGCGTGCTCAGGCTTTCCCGAGTGCCGCAATACCCGCTCGATTCCGCTCGCAAAGTGCCCGCGCCCGGGATGCAACGGCGAAATCGTTTCGCGCAGGACCAAGGGTCGGAGCAAGGAATTTTTCGGATGCACGAACTATCCCGAGTGCGACTTTATCAGCCACTTCAAGCCGATCAACGCGGCATGCCCCAAATGCGGTCAGTTCCTGGTCGAGAAATACGACAAGAAAAACGGATCGTTCAAGTCGTGCATAAACCCGGAATGCGACTATCTGCATACCCAGGAAGAGGTGATCGAGGTAACAACCGACGCCGACTCGGAAGGCGATGAATGAACCGGTATTTCGAGGAGTATCTCGCGTACGTTTCGGGCGTGAGGAACCTTTCTCGGAATACCGTTGAGAGCTACCGCCGCGATCTTGTTCTCCTCGATCGGTGGGTCTCGTCACAGGGATTCACCGCAGACTCAAGTGCCCTTGGCCTTTCCTCGGGGGACATCAGGCTTTTTATTTCCGATCTTGGCGCAAAGGGCTACGAAAGCTCGAGCCTCAACAGAATACTCGCGTCCGTCCGCGGTTTTTTCCGATACGCGACGCGGTTTGGCCTCCGGCAGGACAATCCTTCATCCGCGATACGCAATCTGAAAGTACCAAAGAAATTACCGGAATTCCTTTTCGCAGCCGACGCAGAGCGCCTGTGCGCAATGCCGGGAAAGGCTGCGTCGGGGAAGAAAGCCGGTGCAGGATCAAAGGATTCGGGAACGCTTGCGCACGCGCTGTGGCCCGCGCGCGACGAAGCCCTCATCGCCTCTTTGTACACGAGCGGTTGCCGCGTTTCGGAGATCGCCCGTCTTTCGATGCGCGACCTGGAAAAGGATCTTTCTTCCGCGGTGGTAACGGGAAAGGGAAACAAGGAACGCCGCGTTTTTTTCGCGCAACTTGCGCGGAAGGCACTCGCGGAATACCTTGGGGAACGCTCATCGCTTCTTTCCCGGATGCAGGAGAACGAGGCGGCAAAGGCCGCCCTTTTTCTTTCGGCCCGTGGAAAGCCGCTTTCCGTTCGCGGCATTCAGTTTATTCTCGCGCATTACACGGATACGGCAAAGGATATGCGACACTTGTCGCCGCACGCGCTCAGACACTCGTTCGCAACGACGATGATTACGCGCGGGGCCGACATACGCGTCGTCCAGGAACTGCTTGGACATGCGAGCATATCGACTACGCAACGCTACACGCATGTGACCGGGGAACGGCTGAAGAAGCTCTATCATCAGGCGCATCCCCATGGATAAAGGAGACTAAAGTGAAAAACGAAAGAATACGAAGCACGACAGTCATCGCGGTACGCCGCGGCGGAAAGGTTGCCATGGCGGGCGACGGACAGGTAACGATGGGCGATACGGTCATGAAGCCGAACGCGCGAAAGGTTCGAAAGATATACGACGGAAGGATTCTCACCGGATTCGCGGGAGCTACCGCGGACGCTTTTACCCTGCTCGAAAAATTCGAGTCGAAGGTAAAGGAATTCGCCGGTGACCTCACCCGGGCAGCCGTCGAGCTTGCAAAGGACTGGAGGACGGACAAGGCGCTCAGGAACCTTCAGGCTCTTTTGCTCGTGGCCGACGCGGAAAAGACCCTCCTCATATCGGGAACGGGCGACGTGATAGAACCCGCCGCTGATGCGCTCGCGATCGGCTCGGGCGGAAATTACGCGTACGCCGCCGCCCTTGCGTACCTCGAATCGACGGAGCTTACCGCGGTGGAGATCGCGCAGAAAAGCCTCGAGATCGCGGGACAAATTTGCATTTACACCAATGACCACATCCTGGTCGAGGAGCTTTGACGGGCAATGGAAGGACTCGAATCGCTCACGCCCCGCCTCATCGTCGCGGAGCTTGATAAATACATAATCGGCCAGAACAAGGCCAAGCGCGCAGTCGCGATAGCACTCAGGAACCGGACGAGAAGGCTGAAGCTTCCGGAGGCAACGAGGGAAGAAATCGCGCCGAAAAATATTTTGATGATAGGGCCGACGGGAGTCGGCAAGACCGAGATCGCGCGGCGCCTCGCGAAACTCTGCGGCGCTCCCTTTCTCAAGGTAGAGGCAACGAAATACACCGAGGTCGGCTATGTCGGCCGGGACGTGGAGTCGATGATCCGTGACCTCATGGCTGTCGGGTACTCGATGGTGAAGGCGGAAATGCAGGCGAACCTGCGCGAAGAAGCCGAAAAGCGCACCGAAGAAGCCATTCTTGACTTGCTGCTTCCCGGTATGCGGAAAAAAACCGGATTCGAGGGCGCGCAGGACAGCACGGAAACCGTTATCGCGCTCCCCGATGCTAGCGCTGCCACAAGCGGAGCGGGAACGGATGGCAAGCAAGCTGCGGGAACGGACGGCACGACGCGGGAAAAATTCCGGGCGATGCTTCGGGACGGAAAACTCGAGGATCGCGTGGTCGAGATAAGCGTGCAAAAATCCGGAGTTCCTTCATTCGAGCTTTTCGCCGGCTCTTCCAACCTCGAGGATCTCGAGATGAGCGTCGCGAACATCACGAACATGATAACCGGCAACAAGAGCAAGCGAAAATCGGTAACGGTGCGCGAAGCACGCGACATCATCATTGCCGAACAGCTCGACAAGCTTGTGGACAACGAAAAGATCACCGAGGAAGCGCGCGACCGCGTCCAGCAGACGGGGATCATCTTTATCGACGAGATCGACAAGATCGCGACGCGGGGTGAACGCGGCGGTGGGCAGGATGTCTCCCGCGAGGGCGTCCAGCGCGACATTCTTCCGATCGTCGAAGGATCGAACGTCAACACGAAATACGGCGTTATCGACACGACGCATATTCTCTTTATCGCCGCCGGCGCGTTCAATATTTCAAAGCCGAGCGACCTGATCCCCGAGCTTCAGGGCCGGTTTCCGCTCCGGGTCGAACTTGAATCCCTCCATGCGGAGGATTTCAAACGGATACTCCTCGAACCGAAGAACGCGCTCACAAAGCAGTACGCGGACCTTCTTTCCACTGAAGGGGTCACCATCAAATTTACCCCCGGTTCCATCGATCGCATGAGCTTTCTCGCTGCAGAAGTAAATTCCCGGATGGAAAACATCGGAGCCAGACGGCTTCATACGATCATGGAGATGCTTCTCGAGGAACTTTCATTTAATGCAAGCGAGATGGCCGGGCAGAATATTGAAATCACGACGGAATACGTGGATGAAAAGCTCAAGGGAATTGTGCAGGACCAGGATCTGTCCCGGTATATACTCTAGAAAACGCTCAATACAGGTCGTTTTATTGCCGAAAATCAGAGGGTGGGGGATAGAAAATGAACAGTTTTTCGAGAACGACAGACCTTTTGCACCGCTCTCTGGACGTCCAGGCGCTCAGATACAGCACGTCGGCGAATAACCTCTCCAATTCGGATGTTCCCAATTTCAAGCGCACCCAGGTTAATTTCGAGACCGAACTCAAGCGCGCGCTTGATTCCGAGAAAAACGCGAAGGGCCAGTTTCAGCTCGCCGTTTCCGATGACCGGCACATCCCGAGCGATGGCGTCATAGATTATCGCACGGTGGAACCCCGCCGGGTTCTCGACTATACCACCACGGCCAAGGCGAACGGCAACAACGTCGATCCCGAACAGGAAGCCATGGATCTTCTCCGCATTCAGCTCAACTACCAGATGATGACCCAGCTCACGAGCTTTGAATTCTCCCAGTGCCAGACGGTTTTGAAGTAAGGAAGGAATAAAAAATGGGACTTTTTACCAGCATTAATATCGCCGCTTCCGGAATGAGCGCAGAGCGCCTCAGAACCGATGTCATTTCCGACAATATCGCGAACGCTTCGACGACGCGAACCCAGGACGGCGGCGCCTTCCGGAGAAGCCGCGTCGTTCTTTCCCAAAAGGAAAACGGAATTGATTGGCGCACGCCCTTTACCCCGGAGGATATTGACCGGGGACCGGGCAAGGGCGTGAAGGTCGTCGGCGTGGAAAAGGATAACTCTGAGCTCCGCCTCGTGTACGACCCGACGCATCCGGACGCGATCAAATCAGGCCCCAAAACCGGCTATGTCGAATACCCGAACGTGAATATCGTGACCGAAATGGTCGATCTCATATCCGCCTCACGGTCCTACGAGGCGAACTCTTCGGTCATTCAGGGCTCGAAAGAGATGTTTCTCCGCGCACTCGAGATCGGGAGGTAAGTAAATGACCATCAATCCGCAGGTTACTCCGGTAACCGTCGACAATTTTCGCTCAAAGATGGTGTCCAACACCGATCAGATTGATAACGCCTCAAAACCCGAAGTTGCGAGCTTCGAGCAAACCCTGCTCGCCGCCTTCGACAAGATGAACGAGAAGCAGCAGACGACCGACGACCTTGCCCAAAAGATGATGGTCAACCCCGAATCGGTCGATGTGCACGACGTGACGATTGCCATGGCCGAAGCAAATCTTTCCCTCAAGATTGCTCAGTCCGTGATCGATCGCGTGATAAAAGGCTGGAACGAAATCACCACAACTCGCTGAAATGTGCTATGATTAGATGCTATAATATGGTATTATATGCAATAAAATAGTCACAGGTTCGTTCTGTAACGGGAGGGGAGCATGAACGAATGGCTGAAAAAGCTCATTTCGCAAATTTCTATACTCTGGGGTAAATGGACGCTCGTCCAGAAACTGATTCTGGGCGGGATAGTGGCGGCCGCGATTATCGCGGTCGTTGTCCTTTTCTCCGTTTCTTCGGCGCCGACCATGGTGCCGCTCATTGACGCACCGATCACCGACGAGACGGCTCGCGAGAAAATAATCGTCAGACTTAACGAAGAAAACGTAAGAACCTCGGTAACTGCCGCGGGAGTTATTTCTGTACCCGATGAAAAGACCGCGCGTAAAATGCGCGCTATTTTGATTCGCGAGGATTTGATTCCGAAGAACGTTGACCCCTGGGCGATTTTCGACGTCGAGCGCTGGACCACGACCGACTTCGAACGAAACGTAAACAAGCGGCGCGCGATCATCGAGGAAGTCAGGCAGCATATCAAGGCGCTTGATGATATCGACGACGCGAGCGTCGTCGTCAATATTCCCGAAAAGACGCTGTTCGCCGAAGACCAGAATCAGGTAACCGCGAGCGTTATCCTCTACCAGAAACCGGGTAGCGATATCACCACGAACCGCAAGAAGGTCGAGGGAATCCAGAAACTCCTGAAGTTCGCCGTCGAGGGACTCAAGGACGAAAACATCACGATTACCGACAGCACGGGCACGGTCATCAACGATTTCAAGGGAATGGCGGACTTTGACCGGCTTACCCGAATCGAAAAGGAACAGAAGCTCATCGCGCAGCTTGAGGCCCAATACCGCGCAAAGATCCTGAACGCGCTTCAGGCAATTTACGGCATTGACCGCGTTCGCGACCTTAACCTCAAGATCGAGATGGACATGTCCGACAAGGCGGTGCAGCAGCGTGATTATCTGCCGACCGTCATCAAACCGGACAATCCCGACACTCCGTACGACGACTCCGAGGTCGTTCAGTCAGTAACGCTTTCTTCCGAAACTTCGACAACCCGGTGGCAGGGTTCGGGCTATAATCCCGAAGGGCCCGCGGGCGTCGAGGGACAGACCGCGCCCGCATACAAAGACATGTCGAACCTCTACGGCCTTTCCGAGCAGTCCATCGTCAAGAAAAACGAGCTCGTCGGCCAGCGCGATACCACCGAGACGGTAAGCCCGTCCATGGGAAGGCGAACGGTTTCCGTCAACATCGACGGCGTGTGGAAAAAGAAACGGGATGACAAGGGTAACTTCGTCATCAAGGAAGGCTCGATAGACCGCGAATACGTTGCCATCGGCGAGGACGAGCTCAAGGAAGCGGCAAAGGCCGTCCAGGACGCAATCGGATACAACCGATCGCGCGGCGACTCGGTAAGCGTTCTCAACATTAAATTCGACCGTACCGCGCAGTTCGAGAAAGAGGATTCGGCCTATCTGCAAAAGATGCAGACCCAGCAGACGATTCTCATCTCCCTCATCGCACTCGCAATAATACTTGTGGCGTTCATTTTCTACCGCATGATTACCCGCGAGCTGGAGCGGAGACGCCGTCTCAAGGAAGAAGAACTGCTCAGAAAGCACCAGATGGAGCGCGAGAAGACGCTCTGGGAAGCGGAGCAGGCGGGAATGGAAGTTTCCATGTCCGTCGAAGAGAGAAAACGGCTCGAGCTTCAGGAAAACGCGATCAATATGGCCAAGGAACATCCCGAGGATGTTGCCCTGCTCATACGCACCTGGCTCATGGAGGAATAGAAAATGGCACCAGCTGCATCGTCATCCAAGGACAAGCCCGGCGCCGGCGCCTCTTCTTCAAAAAAGGCGAAGGACGTCAAGGCGCTGACCGGCCGGCAAAAGGCCGCTATATTTCTCGTTTCGCTCGGTTCGGAAATTTCCGCCGAGATCTTCAAGCATCTTCGCGAGGACGAGATAGAGACGCTGACGTTCGAAATCGCGCGGCTTGAAACCGTCGAACCCGAGTTCAAGGACGCGATATTGCAGGAGTTCCAGGACCTTATGATGGCCCAGAACTTCATCACGACCGGCGGTATCGACTACGCGCGCGAGCTTCTCGAGAAATCTGTCGGAAGCCAGAAGGCGATCGACATCATCAACCGGCTTACGAGCTCCCTCCAGGTCAGACCGTTCGACTTTATCAGGCGAACCGATCCTGCGCATCTGCTTAACTTTATCCAGCAGGAACATCCGCAGACCATCGCGCTTATTCTCGCCTACCTCGAGCCCGCAAAGGCCTCTGTCATTCTTCAAAACCTTCCGGACGAAATACAGAGCGAGGTAGCTCGCCGCATCGCGACGATGGACCGCACCTCGCCGGACGTTCTCCGCGAAGTCGAGCGCGTTCTGGAAAAGAAACTTTCCACGCTCTCGAGCGAAGACTATACGGCCGCGGGCGGTGTCGAAAGCATCGTCGAAATTCTCAACCTCGTCGACCGTTCGTCGGAAAAGTCGATCATCGAAGCGCTCGAGGACGAAGATCCGGACCTTGCCGAGGAAATCAAGAAGAGAATGTTCGTGTTCGAAGATATCGTTATGCTCGACGACCGCGCCATCCAGAAGGTACTTCGCGAAGTCGACACGCAGGAACTCGCGAAAGCCCTCAAATCCGTCGATACGGAAGTTCAGGACAAGATATTCCGCAACATGTCAAAACGGGCGGCCGGAATGCTCAAGGAAGATATGGAATACATGGGCCCGGTCCGGCTTAAGGACGTGGAAGAGGCGCAGCAGAAAATAGTGTCGATAATACGTCACCTCGAGGACACCGGCGAGATCGTTATCGCCCGTTCCGGCGAGGACGAACTTGTTGTGTAACGGCGGGTAGCTATGGCAAAAAACGTTTTTCGTCCTAATGAAGTTAAGAAGTCCGAAGACCATGTGTTGCTTCAACTGTCGAAGAAATTCGTGGAGGAAGCGCCCGTTGTCGAGGTTGTCGAGGAGCCGGTTTATGACGGGCCGACTGTTGACGACCTTCGGATAGAAGCCGATCGCTGGCGCGAGCAATGGGAACGCGAAAAGGCCGACATGATGACCGAATCGCAATCCGAGGCTCAGACGATCGTCAAGGACGCGGAGCGCGCGGCTTTCGAGGAAGTAAAAAGGAAAACCGATCAGGCACAGGTTATCAGGCAGCAAGCCCAGGACGAGGCGGCAAGAATTCTTTCCGAAGCCGAGGCTCGGGCTGCGGAAATCGTCGCAGAGTCACGCGCGAAGATGGACGAGCAGCTCAAGGAAGGCTATAACGACGGGTTCAAGAAAGGACAGGAAGCGGGCTTTCGCGAGGGTAACCTCGAAGCTCAGCGCCTGACCGACCGTCTTCATACGATTATCGAGCGCATGATGGACAAGCGGCAGGAAATTCTTGCCGAGACCGAGCAGCAGATCGTCGATCTCGTGCTCCTTATGACCCGCAAAATCGTCAAGGTTATTTCCGAAAATCAGAGAAACGTTGTCGTATCCAATGTCGTTCAGGCTCTCCGCAAGGTGAAGGGCAGGGGCGAGGTAATCATTCGGGTTAACCTCAATGACGTCGCGATGACGACGCAGCATATAAAGGATTTCCTTTCGGCCGCAGAGAACATCAAGAATATTACGGTCGTCGAGGATTCAACCGTCGACAGGGGCGGCTGCCTTATCGAAACGGATTTCGGCTCGATAGACGCAAAAATCATCAGCCAGCTTAACGAAATCGAACAACGCATACTTGAGGTATCGCCGATACGCGCCAGAATCAAAACGGCGAGCGCGGCCTCGCAGGAATAAGCGTCGATGATTGATATTTTCGACAAGTACGTTCAGGCAGTAGAAGAAGTCGATCCCATTAAATATACCGGCGTCGTAAGCCGCGTGCGCGGAATGCTCATCGAGAGCGCTGGGCCTCAGGCGGTAATCGGCGAGGTATGCCAGATAATTCTTTCGCGGGGGAATGAGCCGGTCTTCGCCGAAGTCGTGGGGCTTCACGGCACTACGGTTCAGCTCATGAGCTATGGCGACGTTCAGGGAATCGAGATCGGCTGCACAGTAATAGCATCCGGCTCGGTCCTTTCTGTTCCCGTCGGGAATGCGCTTCTTGGGCGCGTCATGGACTCAATGGGAAAGGCGTACGACAGCAAGGGCGAAATATTTTCCAATCTCTACTATCCCGCGATTGCATCTCCTCCCGATCCGATGAAAAGGCGACCCATAACCGATCGCATCGTTACCGGCGTGCGCGCCATAGACGGTCTTCTCGCGGTAGGCCGCGGTCAACGTCTCGGCATTTTCGCCGGTTCGGGCGTCGGCAAATCGACGCTTCTCGGCATGGTTGCACGTAATACTAACGCGGACGTAAACGTAATCGCGCTTATCGGCGAGCGCGGTCGCGAGGTTGTCGATTTTATCGAAAACGATCTCGGACCCGAAGGTCTCAAGCGATCGGTTGTCGTAGTCGCGACTTCGGATCAGTCCCCGCTTTCCCGCATCCGCGGCGCCTATGTCGCGACGGCCGTCGCCGAGTATTTTCGCGATCAGGGAAAGGACGTCATGCTGATGTTCGACTCCGTCACCCGATTCGCGAAAGCGCAGCGGGAAATCGGACTTGCAATCGGTGAGCCGCCTGCGACGCGAGGCTACACGCCGAGCGTTTTCGAGACGCTTCCGAAACTTCTGGAGAGAAGCGGTACTTCGGACAAGGGTTCCATTACCGGATTTTATACCGTGCTCGTCGACGGCGACGACATGGACGAGCCGATATCGGATACCGTTCGCGGTATCCTTGACGGGCATATCATCCTCTCGCGGAAGCTCGCCCAGCGGTATCACTATCCCGCTGTCGACGTGCTTGCGAGCGTCTCCCGTCTTGCGAATCGCGTATCGGGAGCCGTATCAAAAAAAGCCGCGGGATATATCCGTCGGCTCATGGCCTCATACGAGGAATCCGAGGACATGATCAACGTCGGCGCGTATCAGAAGGGATCCAATCCCGCAATCGACGAGGCAATCGCCCATCATCAAAAGATCGAAGAATTCCTTAACCAGGAAGTGAGCGACCCCGCACCGATTCAGGATACGCTGAAAGCGATGGCAGCCGTCGCGGACATGGAAATCCCCGAGGAAGAAGCGGGCATACACGGTCCCGGCGCGAAACCGAAATTCATGCCAGCTGCGGAAAGTGCGGAAAAATACGATCAGGGCGATTGGCAGGAATAAGGTGTGAAGCGTTTTCAGTTTTCGCTCCAGAAGCTTTTGAATCTCAGGGAATTCCGGGAAAAGCAGGCAGAGATTGAGCTCGGAAAGGCGAATGCCGCGCGCGACGCGGTACAGCTCGATCTTGAATCAGTTGCCCAAAAACGCGTGACGGCCGCTTTCGAGCGCGGCGGTTCGGCTTCCGTGCAGGATCTACTCGCGATCGAGCGATACATCGCGAGGCTCGACGCAAAGAAGGAAAAACTCATTGAGGATCTTGCCGCCTGCGAACTCGTCGTGGAACGAACGCGCGGCGTGTATCTTGAGGCGACCAAAGACCGTCAGATCATTTCGAAGTTGCGCGAGAAGAAGGAAGCTTCCTGGCGGAGAAAATATCTGTCGGACGAAGCCGCGGTTCTTGACGATATCGTAAACGCGCGCGGGAATTCCGCATCCGTCAGCGGTCAGTAAACTTCCCCTAAAAACTGATTCATATCCCCAATCACGAATACTTGAAATCGCTATCGCCGATAAACTCGCGCAGGATGGACTGGCCGGGTATATACGACGACGGTATGGGCGAGAAATTGTTGAGGAATACGAGAAGCCGTGACGCCTCGCTGTATTCCCTTTCCGTCGGCTTTACGGCGCGGAGGAGAGGTTCGGCGTAAATCTTGAGAGCGGAAAGTTCGTAATCAAGCGCCGTATTGAACATCACGTCGGCCTTGTCCTGGAAGGGGAAGATATGCAGCCGTTCGCCGCGCTGAACGCTGCCCCACATCGCGATGGTGCCGGCCGCGCCCTTTCCGCGGAATTGCGCGTCCCTGACGATACGCCTGATAAGGCGGTTGTCCGACGTGGGAATGCGGTTATGGTCATCAAGGTTAAGCTGCGTCAGGGCAGAAAGGTATATTTTGTATTTGTACTCTTTGGGTACAAGCGGCGTGAGTTTGTCGTTGAGTCCGTGAATGCCTTCGAGGATGAGAATCGAGCGATCATTCATTCTGAATTTCTTTCCGGTATATTTTCGCGAACTGGTTTTGAAGTCGAAGGTCGGGAGCTCGACCTCGTCGCCACGGAAAAGAGAGACGAGTATTTCGTTTAAAAGGGGCACGTCGAGGGCTTCGAGGCATTCAAAGTCGGGTTTGCCTTCTTCGTCTTTCGGGGTGTTGTCAACGCCTCTGTAATAGTCGTCAAGACTGATAACGGTCGGCTCGTATCCAAGTACGCGAAGCTGCATCGAAAGTTTTTTAGACGTTGTCGTCTTGCCGGAGCTTGAAGGACCTGCGATCAAAACCACCTTGACGGTCGCGCGTTCGGCTATCTTGTCCGCGATTTCGGCGATTTTCTTATTTTGCAGCGTTTCGGTGATTTCGACATAATCTTTCGACTTTCGCGTTCCGACAAGCTCATTGAGCTGACCGACGGAGGAAACGCCGATCAGCTTTCCCCATTTTTTTGATTGGCTGTAAATAGTGAAAAGTTGCGGGATATCCTCGAACTCGCTCAATCGGTCGGGATGGAGCGTGGGGGGGAAACGGAGAAGGAAACCCTCGCCGTAGGTGCGAAGCTCGAAGACGGCAAGGATTCCGGTTCTGTCGAGCAGAGGCTGAATATAGAGGTCGGCATATGAGCCGATGCGATTGATGAGAATTTTCGGTTTGCTCGTATGGTTGATCAGGCGATAGGTGTCGGGTTGGTTTGTATTGCTGAAAATCCCGAGCGCTTCCTCATAAGAAACGTATTTCGTCTCGACGGGCATGTCTGAATGTATGATCTCGCGCATTTTTGCCTCGAGCTTCTTGAGGTCTATCGAGATGTTTTTACCGCCTGATTCGAGCGTATAATAATAACCGTACCCAAGACTATGGCCAACGAGGAGCCGGAGTTCGGGATACAGTTCCCGGGCGGCGGCGGCGAGTACCAAGCATAGCGTTCGCCTGCAGACGTTCGAACCCTCGGTCGTTTCGTTCGTGACCGCCTCGACGCGCGCGCGGACGTCGATCGTTCGGGAGAGCGAGAAAAGCTCATTGTTGACGCGGATCGCGACTACGGGATGCTTCCCGGTATTAAAATGGCCGATGAGCTTTGCGCCCGTGATGGGCGAATCGAATTCCTCGATGGAGTCGTCAGGAAAAGTAATTGATATCTTGGACATGGTATTCTCCTCGCGCGCGTAATGTCTTTACGCGCAAGCGGCATATATCGGTTTCTAGGGTATTATTATACCATGCGATATTTTCTTTCGCCACAGAATTGCGATCAGGAGATGCTAGCGGTTGGTGAGCAAATGAAAGAAAAGAAGTCCGTTGAGGGCAGTTACGACGGCGCCGAGGATAAGGAGAATCACGTTGGTAAAATGAGTGTTTTTGAACTTTCCCATAACGCGTTTGGATGACGTCAGATACACCTGCAGAAAGACCGTAAACGGTAACTGGATGCTCAATGCCATCTGCGAAAGAATCAAGCCGGTAAAGGGATCCTTGATGAAAAAAATCAGGCATAAGGCGGCGGCCAGCGTGAGCGCCACACCTGCCTTGGAATGGCTATCCTTGATATCGTAGGGTTCCCCGAAGAGACCGGCCCAGATGCTGCCCGCAGCCATTCCGGATGTAATCGATGATGATACGCCCGAAAGGAGAAGCGCCGCGGCAAAAACAACCGACGCATGATTGCCGAGAATAGGGGCGAGCAGGGCTCCTGCTTGGGGAAGTTCGGTGATATAAGTACCCGAGCGGTAAAAAGTGGCAGCCGCGAGAATTATCATCGCGCTGTTGATCGCCCACCCGACGAGCATGGAAAGGAGCGTATCGAGGAATTCGTAGCGAAGCTGTTTTTTTATCACGCGGTCGTCCGCAAGATTCCATTGACGCGTCTGAATGATTTCGGAATGGAGAAAGAGGTTGTGAGGCATTACCACCGCGCCGAGAACGCTCATGACGATTACGATCGAGCCTGCCGGGATGGAGGGCGTCACCCATGCCATGGCTGCCTCAGGCCAGGCAATTCGTGAAAGCGAAAGTTCGTAGAGAAATGATAGCCCGATCACGGAGACGAACGCGATAATCCATTTTTCTATCACGCGATACGTATTGGTAAAGAGCATGATAAGGACGAATACGGTAACGAGTACCGAGCCTATCCTGATCGGAATGGCAAAGAGCATATTGAGGGCGATTCCGCCGCCAAGAATTTCCGCGAGGGCGGTCGAGACTGCGGCAGCCATCGCGGACGAGAGAAACGCGCGCGCGACGGGTTTTTTGACGTGGGCGGTAGTAGCCTCTGAAAGGCACAGACCCGTTACGATTCCCAGATGCGCGACGTTATGCTGGAGCACGATGAGCATGATCGTGGAGAGGGTTACCATCCAAAGGAGCGTGTATCCATAACTCCCTCCGGCAGAGAGGTTGGACGCCCAATTGCCAGGATCGATAAAACCGACGGTGACGAGAAGACCGGGACCTATGTATTTGAGGATATCAAGCGCCCCGAAGCCGGGGGAATGTTTTTTCGTTTTCATGTCCCGTCCTTTTGTATGCGCGAGTCCGGGCGCTGATAATGATTTTGTGTTAGCCTTTACGAGGCTCGTTGCCGTGAAGTTGCGATAACCGAATGCAAGTAAACAATGCGGGACCAGAGGGACTCGAACCCCCTACCTACTGCTTAGAAGGCAGTTGCTCTATCCGGATGAGCTATGATCCCGGATCGGGATGAAGGGATTCGAACCCCCGATCTTCTGGTCCCAAACCAGACGCCTTAGCCACTAGGCTACATCCCGTGAGATTCCTACTTTAAACAAATCATATTGACGTGTCAAGGCAAGGCTTTTAGCGATGCTGCTCGTCGTCCTTGTCGTCGGCGGGAAAGAGATGGAGATCGGGAAGTATGAACGAATGCTCGGCGCTGTACGCGGTTCTGATGACCGATTCGCTCTCGATTCCCAGTTCGAAAAAATAATGAATCGGGTCGAAGCCGGCTTTTTCAATGTGGATTTCCCATGAAAAAACTTTCTTGATTCCTTCTTTTTTCGTGCTTTCGGGCATGACCCAAAAGGTATAGGTTCCGGGTGTGTGGCTTGATATTGAGTAGGGATTTTCCCAGGATGAATCGATGGAAACAGCAGGTTTCGAGTCGAGGAGGAGCTCGACGGAAATGTTCTTGAGCGGCTCGAAGGTCAGGCCGTCGAGTACGCGTCCGACGAAGGTGGGAAAGTTGAAAACGGGTGATACGGGCAAGTCAACTTCGGTTGTGCAATGCGGTCTGCGGGATGACAGCACTTGCTTCATCCCCTCAAGCCCGATTTTGCTGATATCGGCGGTCAGTTGCTGCTTGTCGAAGGATTCTTCGTTTTGGTTGTATACAAGGCCTCTGCCTGATTTTATATAGCGTGGCGGGATCCGGTTGAGTACGTAGCAAATCGTGTCCAGCCTGCATTGCGTACAACTGCAGGTGAGCCAGGAAGCATTGTTCGCCCGTGCCGCATCGAAAAGGTCGTTAACCTCGGTATAGACGAGTTCTTCCATCAAATTATGCACGTTCATGGGATCCTCCGGGGAACCAGAATCAAGTAGTAGCTAAAAAAAGTTTAACCCACATGGGGGTATTTGGCAAGTTTATCCGGGAGACCCGGGACGGCGGCAATGAGCTCGAAAACCGTCGGGTGAACGGCTACCCGGAGCATGCGTAACGAGGCGGTAAACCGGGACACGACGTCGCTTGAAAAGACCGTCGAGCTCGCGCTGAATACAGCGTTTTCGTCCTGTATAAATAGGTCGCTTTCGAAAGTAATACGTTCGGGTATGTCGATGAGGACGTGGGACGGAGATACCGCGCACGAAAGTTCCCGGGAAAGGTATTCCGCGAGTTTCGTTTCGGCCGATGAGCGGGAACCGAGATCTTCGAGCTCGCTGATTTCTTTGTTTTCCGCATCGAACGGTATCTCGGCTACGATTGAATAGAACCTCCTGTTTCTGATGTCTGAGGCGAGGTTCTTTTCGGGAAAATCGAGCGAATCGATGAGAGCATAAATACCGGCATCATCAAGGCTGTAGAGAGTACTCCCTGCAATCAGGCCCCGTTCGAGCGCCGAATAGATGGCCTTCTTCATCATGGCTGTCGCTATCCTGACTTTCGGGTGCCAATACACCGATCGGTACATGAGGTACTTCGAGAAAAGAACGCTTTCTATCGACATGATCGACTTGCGGTCAAGCACGATTCCGCGTGTCCTGTCGGGCATTACGCACGAAAGAATAAAATCCGTATCCTGGATGCCGTAGGGAACGCCGCAGTAATAGGCGTCGCGATTGAGATAGTCAAGCTTGTCGGGATCGAGTACGCCGGAAAGTATCTTCCGGAAAAAAACGGTTTCGTCGGAGACAGAGCCCTTGATCGGTAAGGACTTGTCAACGATCGATGCGGCCATTTCTGGATCGGCGCCCGATCGCGCGATAAGCTCGGAAAGCGGCCCCGAGAGCATCGCGCGCGCGGTGAGCGTCTCGTGATCCTCGAGCGGAAGTTCCTTGAGGGAATGTGTAAAGGGAAAGTGCCCGAGATCGTGGAGAAGGGCTGCGGCGAGAAAGGACGCGCATCCTTCGCTGGTTACCCAGGAGTCAGCACCGCGCGCGATGAGCGCGCGAAGCATGCGATATGCGACGTGATATACGCCGAGCGAATGTGATGCGCGCGAGTGCGTCGCCCCCGGATAGACCAACTCGGTCGGGCCGAGCTGCTTGATCCGGTAGAGCCTGAGAAACGCTTCCGATCGCGTTATGTCCCGAAGTTCCGGTGTGAGCCAGATATGGTGCCACACCGGATCCCGGACAGGTTCGCTGAATCTTGATTCGTCGATCAGGGTGCGCGGATTCATTGACGGTTAAGCTTATTGCCCGCCCTGGCGGGTGTATGCTGCCAATCCACCGGCAAGCAGTATTTTTCGCGAACGGTCGTCAAGGTCGTTTTTCGCGGTAAACGCGAAACCGTCCGATTTTCTCCTGAGCGTAAAGGGCGTTCCCGTCTCGAGGGATTTCTTGATGCCGGTAAACTCGATCGTGTCGTCAAGGACGATTTTGTCGTATGCCGGCGCGTCTTCGAGCACGAGAGGAACGATTCCGTAGTTCACGAGATTCGCCTTGTGAATGCGCGCGAAGGATTTGACGATAACCGCGCGGACACCGAGGTACATCGGCGCGAGGGCCGCGTGTTCCCGCGAGGAACCCTGTCCGTAGTTTTCACCGCCGAGTACGAAGCAGCCTGCTCCCGCTTTCGCGCGTGCGTAAAAGCCGGTATCGAGGCGCTCGAAGGTAAAGCGTGATATTTCCGGGATGTTCGAGCGGAGCGGGAGAACTTTCGCTCCCGCGGGCATGATGTCGTCGGTGGAAACGTTGTCGCCCGCCTTGAGCATGACCGGAAGGGTGAGCGAGTCCGCGAGTTCGGGGCTTGCAGGGCAGGGCTTGATGTTCGGTCCGCGAAGGATTTCGACCTTTTTTGCTTCCGCAAGCGGGAGCGGTGCGATGAGCATGCCGTCGTCGCGCGCGCATTCGGCAACGTTTCCGGCGAAAAGCGGCATATTCGCCAAAATGCTTTCTTTCGCCGTCGTGGGGTCGGCAATTATTCCCGTGATCGCCGCGATTGCCGCTGTCTCGGGAGAAACGAGATAGACGCCTGCGTCGGGTGTGCCCGAGCGGCCCTTGAAGTTGCGGTTAAAGGTTCGCAAGGTCACGCCTTCCGAATTCGGCGCAAAGCCCATTCCGATGCACGGGCCGCAGGCGCTTTCGAGGATACGGAATCCCGCGCGGATGAGCTCACCGAGAACGCCGGTCTTTTCTGCCTGCATCAGCGTCTGCCTGCTTCCCGGGGAGATGCCGGCTTCGACGCCTGGCGCGACGTGCTTTCCCTTGACGATAGCCGCGACCGCGGTGAGGTCTGAAAGGGAGCTGTTCGTGCATGAACCGATCGCGACCTGGGAGACTTTTTTGCCGGCAAGGCTCTGGATGGATGCGACCGCGTCGGGTGAATGCGGGCACGCGGCAAGGGGCTCGAGAGACGCAAGGTCGATTTCAATGATCTTGTCGTAGACGGCGCCTTCGTCAGCCGCGAGCGGCACGTAATCCTCGGCGCGGCACATGGCTTCCATGAACGCGCGGGTATTTTCGTCAGAGGGAAACACGCTGCAGGTCGCCCCGAGCTCGGCTCCCATGTTCGTAATCGTCGCCCGCTGGGGTACGGTCAGGTTTGCAACCCCGGGTCCAAAGTATTCATAGACGGAACCGACGCCGCCCTTGACGGTTTCCCGGCGAAGCACTTCAAGGATGATGTCTTTCGCGGAGACGCCCGTGCGGAGCTTTCCGGTGAGCTTGACGCCGAAGACGCGCGGCATGGCAAGGTGAAACGCACCGCCGCCCATGGCAACCGCAACGTCAAGTCCGCCCGCTCCGATCGCGATCATGCCGATTCCGCCGCCGGTCGGGGTATGGGAGTCGGAACCGAGGAGGGTCTTGCCGGGGGCGCCGAAGCGCTCGAGATGAACCTGGTGGCAAATCCCGTTTCCCGCCCGGGAAAACCAAAGCCCGTATTTCGATGCGATGCTCTGGAGATACCGGTGGTCATCCATGTTTTTATAGTCTTCTTGCAGGGTGTTATGGTCAATGTAGGAAACGGAGAGCTCGGTTTTTACGCGGTCAAGGCCTATTGTTTCAAACTGAAGGTAGGCCATGGTTCCCGTGGCGTCCTGGGTAAGGGTCTGATCGATTCTGATCGCGATATCCTTTCCGCGCTCGGGAAGGGTGCCAGTCGGCTCGACAAGGTGTTTTTGGAGGATTTTTTCGGTAAGGGTAAGGGCCATACTGCGTCTCCTGCTGATTTAAGGGGTTTATTTAGCCATACTGTACCCCGTTAACCCGAGATTGTCCATATCCTCGTTGTATGGTATAGTTTTAGAATGCAAAAAGTGCGACTTGTCATGGCGCATATTTCCATTCTGACGCTCATTGTCACGTTCCAGGCGATATATCCCGAAACGGTTCGGGAGCGCGCAAATTTGCATTTTATGATGAACCAGTGGGCCATTCAGGCTGAATCTCTTCCCCATACCGCAATACCTGCAAGCGAACTTCCCGGTGGCGACGAGACGTTTGTAACACTCAAGGCAACGCGCGCTCCCGGCGTTGACGCGATCTATCCCGAGGCCGAAGGGCTCGGACCAATCGATTATTCAGGCTTGGCGCCAAGTGAGTATCAGTTTCTTGACGATATTGCCGCCGGTTTTATGGAAAAAAACGTCAAGACCGAACTGTGCAGCTCAGACCGGCCCTTTCTTTCGCCGCTTTCGGTGTATAAACTCGACAAACTGCCCGAAATTGAACAGGTTCTCTACTCGCGGGCAGAAAACCTTGGCCCGGAACTTTCGTCGGTCCGCTATCGGCTCACTGTGACGGTAGACGGCACGCGGAAATACGTATTTCTCACGGTTCTCGTCTCCGGTGCCAATGAGGCAGCGAGAATTGACGACATCATCTTTGACGGACTTTCGTATGCCGACGCCGCTCAGCAGAATTGAACGCGAATATATCCTGAAGACTCTGGAGGAGGCAAGGCCTCCTTTTTCCGTCCTATCCGGGCCCCGTTTTATTCAGATTCCCGCGGATGAGTGGGCATGCGCGGACGGTAGGTTCGAGCTCTTCGGGGAGGCTCTTTCAGCTCTTGGCGGCGTTCACCGTTCCCCTCTTCGATTTTGTTTTTTTCATAAACGACGAGGGATGTTTTTTGATCTCGCCGGCGACACATTTTCAAACGGAAATGCATTCTTTGTGCTTCCGGAAAAAGTGTTTCTCGAGGAAATAGATGCAGGTATGGAAAGCTCCGCCTCGGTGTCGTGCATCTATGGCGGCAGTTTTTCCGATGCGGTATCCGTATCCGCCTTTCCGATTGATTTCGTGATTCCGGACCCTGAACTCTTGCAGGAGAAAAAACACGTCCTCGACAAGATATCGAAAAAGGCGGGAATCAGGGACGGTTCAAGCTCGGCCGTTTATCGGCTTTTCGAGTACCTGGATTCCTTCTCGAAACCCGAAAGCGCAATTGGTACCGCAATCAATTCCTTCATATTTATCGACCACCGGTTTGCCCTTGCCTCATTCAGTAATCCTGCGCCGACAGAAGGGGAAGCCCTTGCGGCCCACGCGCCGGTCAATCTTGCCATTGAGCTCGGAACCCGCTCCATCGACGTCCGCGCTTCGATATCCGGGATTATTCCGGTACGGGAAAGCCTTTCCGTGTACTGTTTTTCCCTGAAAGACCTTAAAGAAGAAGACAAACGCTTTTTGTTCGAGCGGATGTATCGTCAAAAATATCAGTAATTGTTCTCTACCTGAATCAGGAAATAAAAAAAACGCCCGTTTCCGGGCGCTTTATGGATCTGACGGTTAATCATGACGATTACGTGCATTATTCTCCGTCGATCGAGATTCCATGGCGTCTTTGGGGATACTTTTTCAGCATCGCAACGCCATTCCGTTTTTCGTTATAGACGAATCCGCCGTTCCAGTATTCAAGAGCGGCAAAGAGGGCATTACCGCCGTCCTGCTCGTCGCTTTTGTTGGTGCGGAACGAAACATACGATCCAAGGTGCTCGAAATCCTGCTGATAGAGGCATTCGAGTCTCTTGCGATTAAAGTCGTTCCATTTTTCGAGGTCCTTAAAACCGGAACCCTCGTCCTCGACGATAAGGTGCGCATGGGTTGAACTGAATGAATACCATACGCGAACCTTTTTATTGAGATCGCAGTCGTTTCCGTGCTTGACCGCATTTTTGATGATTTCGCTGATCTGCTGTTCAAGAAGATTGATTTCCTTAATTTCGAGCGGGGCAGACTGCACGATTAAAAGGGTAAAATATCTGATTTGGCGGAAGTCCGAGGGGAATTCCTTATAGAGCATATTGGTTTTATCGAAAAGAGGGTCACTTCCGTCAGCGCGCAGTTCTTTAATTGGGTTCATTGCTCGTATCTCCTGACCTTTAATGGTTAGCCTTCCATCTGCTGGAGGGCTTCTTCGATGCTATTGGTTATCGGGAAATATCCCATGAGTTTGGTAAGCTCGATAACTTTTTTTACGGAACCATGAATATTCGTGATAGCGAGTTTCAAGTTCATCTTTTTAACCGTCGAGCAGATATAAATAAGCGCTCCGATTCCGGAAGAGTCGATGTAATCGACCTGTTCAAGGTTGATGATGAAGGATTGCACGTTCTTCTCGAGCATCTTCATGACGAGTTCTTTGAGTTTATAGGAATTGTAAAGGTCCATCTCTCCGTTTACATCTATGATGTATACTTCGCCATTTTTCCTGATTTTAAGTTCCATACTGGTGCTGCTCCTTTCCCCTCTGCATTATGCCTTGATCTTCATGACCACAAGAGTTTGATCGTCGTGAAGGCTTGCGGACCCGACGAACGCTTGAATGTTGTGTTTTACCTCGGTTGCTATCTCTTTTGCTGTCATTGATTTACTTTCAAGAATTACTTTTGTAAGTGATGCCAGGCCGTACTGTTTGCCTTCTTGATTAAGAGCCTCAATAAGGCCGTCAGTATAGAGTATAATAATATCTCCTTGACTGACTGTCAACTTCATATCCTCGTAGACGGAACTGCGCTCAACGCCGATCGGATCCGTTTTTTGATGGAGTATTTCCATTTTTCCGGTAGAAGACTTGTAGTGAAGCAGGGGCTGGTGGCCCGCGCTTGAGTATTCGATCGTTTTGTCTGCGGGACAGTAGCTCAAGAAAGCGAGCGTGGCGTAATGATCCATGTCGATCTTGCCCGTAATGCCCTTGTTTACCCAATCGAGTATCGTTCCGGCGGATTTGGTCGTGTTGGTTACGAGATGGAGAACCGAACGAAGCATGATCATGACCATGCTCGACTGGATTCCCTTGCCGGCTACGTCGGCGATAGCAATGGCGATACGGTCGCGCCTGGCGAGGATAATGTCATAGTAGTCGCCGCAAACTCCCTTGGTTGCGTTGAAAAAAGAGCCGAAACCTGCCTCGGGAAGATCGGGGAGCCGCTTGGGATGGAGCGTCTTCTGGATTTTTGAGGCAATGCTTGCCTCCCGCTCAAGGTCCGCGTGCTCAAGGATTTCCTGCACGCCGTAGACGTTATTGATTGCGGAACCCGCATACTGGGCAATTGCTTTGGCGATGCGGAAGTCTTCCTGGCTGAATGCCTTGTTTTCAGGGATGCGCGAGATGCCGGAAACGCCGACAACACGATCCTTTACCATGAGGGGTACGACGATATAGCTGCCGGGCTTGAGGAAATCCTCGGGGCCATTCACGACGACGCGCGAATCCTGGATGCCATCCTCGATAAGGATCGGCTTGCCCGATGCGGCAACCTCGCCGAATACGGTTTCGCCGAGATTGAACTGGGCATAGCGAAAGTTGGTTTCGACACGAACGGGTTTATGGGGAAGATCCGATGGAAGTTTGTAAGGCGGGGGAAACTTGCCGGTGAAGGATTTCGAGGTAATGATGTCCTCGAAGTCATCCGCCAGGAATACGACGCCACCGTCCGCTCCCGTGTTTTTCATCAAGGTTTCGTTGATAAAATCAAGGAGCCTGACAAGATTGATCTCGCCGGCCATGGAATCCGCGACGTGCGAAAGAAAGTCCTGTCCAATTGAAATGAGCGGATCGTCTTTCGCTTCCTCTGGTTCGGCGATCGGTGCTACGGGAACTGCCTCTTCAACAATTTCGGGAATAAAGGAGTTGAGGAGGATAAAACCGACGAGCACAATGACGCTCGCGATGAAAACAGCGATCGAGTAGACCAGAAGGCCCGGCAGAAAAACCGCGACGATGCTTCCGATGCCGAGAACGGCGACGAAAATCGTGGCAAGTTTGATGAAAATCGGGTCATGAAATTTCTCGGGGGAATTTTTCGCAATCCGGAAAATGAAGAACCCAGCGATTCCCTGCGCAAGCAGACTGGCAGCAAGGGGCAGAATAGCGAATGAATCAAGAAGTGCTGTTTGCATTATAGGCAAGTGTAGCACCGAAAATTTGCTTTCGTCAAGTTTGAAAGTATTTTTTGACTTTTAAGGCTATACGGGCGAAGAAACTCTTTTGCGAGGCGGCAGCGAGCGTCCTTGTTGCTTCGTCGAGGCTGTACTCAACGCCGTATTTCTGCTTGAGGTCATCCCATTGCTTGATGATCCAGACATAGAGGTCGCTCGCCGTTCTCGTGCGGAACCTCTTGAGCATCCGGTGTTTCTTGATGACGTGCATTACCGGAAGGTAGACGTTCTGGTACCAGGAAAGGACTGCCTCGGCAAACGGTATCTCGTCGGTCCTGCTTTCGTTGATGTAGTATTTATGGACCAGGATGTGGTTGTAGATGACATCATACTGTCCGGCTGTCGTGAAATCGAGATTCCAGTAGTCGGTAATGTCCCCAAATCCGGTTTCCGTGTAAAAAACCCGTTTCTCGAATTTAATGACCTCGGTGAGGATCGACTCCCGGGTAATGTCTTTCTTGAGAATTATCTCGCTTTTCAGCGATATCACCTCTGCGTCGATAAAATCGACGCCTTGTGCCTTCGCGACCGATACCCGGTGGTTGCCGTCGCGCACAAAATAGAGTCCCCCGAGTTCATAGAGCTGTATCGGCGGAAGCACCGTGTCGGTCAGGTGTGCCTCGTCCACGCGTTCCCATCTTTGGCGGAGGTTGCTCGCGCGGGGAAGAAAGTGGTTGTCAAAATCCTGATACCGCCCCTCGCTGCCGACAATTTTGTCGATCGGGACGGTTTGCATGCCGACGTATACTTCGTTTCGGGGCTTGAGTATCTGTTTGACGTCGTGAAACGAAAGAAGTCTCCGTTTGTCCGGCGTGAGAAAATGCTGCATTTCGTTGAAAAGGGCCTTGTTGCGGGCTTTGCTGAAGTCGTCCCCCGCCTGATTTTGCACAAAGTTGCTCATGTCGCTGTCGCTCCGGTGTCAAGGATGTAGTGGCTATACGCGTTGATGACGGTTGTGTCGAGAAAACGGGATACCCGAATATCCTGCAAATCGTAGAGATGTATGTGTCCATGGATGAGATAGCGCGGGCGGAACGCTTTCATGAACCACAAAAAGGAGGAAAAACCCTGATGGCACGGATCGTTCTTGTCGTGGATACCGGCCGGCGATGCGTGGGTTACCAGAATGTCGAGATACCGTCCGTAGCGAATCTTGTTCAGGACGAGACGCGGCACCAGGGAAAGGAGCTGTCGTTTCATCTGTTTGTCGGTGTACTGGTTTAACCCGTCGTTGTAGCGGAGCGAACCTGAAACCCCGGCTATCAGGAGATTTCCCTCGCGGATATTTTTGAACCCGATATACGTGGTGCCGTGGCAACCTTCGGGGTTAAGGCAGTTGTCGGCAGGTAGTCCCTTCGGAATGGATCCGGCGATCCGGTGATACAGGCCAAATTCGGTGAGGTTATGGTTCCCGAAAACAAAATATACGGGCTTATTTAAGGAAGATACGATGAAATCGAGATATTCCATCGGAAGGTCGCCTGCCGAAATGACGAGATCGATATCCTTGTAGCGTTCCTTGATGTTACTGCTGTAGACAAGAGGATCGATCTGGTCGGACACGCACAGGATTTTCATTACAGCGTTTATTTCTTGCCGAAGAGGGTGGTTTGCGCGAGCATCTGTTCAAGCTTGTCCTTGTTTATAAGCTCAATCGGCCTGCTTTCCGCGAATTCGAGGGCCGCGCGGGTAAAGCCGGAACTCGTGATGACGATGCCACGGATGATCGACTGCTTTTTCATGTCTTCCTGCAGGGTTCTGAGGAACGCGTCTTCGATCATGTTCGGATCGCGATAAAAAAGGATGAGGCGCGGTTGCTTGCGGACGTTGCGCCATTTTTCGGCGTCGTTTTCCACCGCGATGAGCGCGCAGCCGAATTTCGTCTCGCGGATGTCGCGAACCGCGAGTTCGAGACCGGTGTTGGTGATCGCCTTGCAGATCGTGAAAAAATCTTCCTTGCCGGCGGTGAGGTATTCCTTCATGTGGTCGTTCGACCGGAGTTCCTGGTATTGGGAAAGTTTTTCGCCGACGTCGCGGAAACTCCGCTTTTTCGCGAATATTTGCTCCCATTGGGTAATTGCCTGGTCGATATCGCGGTTTTTTTCGTAGCAGGATGCGAGGAAATACCGGGCGTGAAGGGTATCGTTCCCGGCGTCGTCGGTGGAAGACTTGATGGCGCGGTCGAATTCGATGACGGCCTTTTCCAGGCTGTTTGCCTCGAGATAGCAGCAGCCGCGTTCGATGAGCGCTTTTTGCTTGAGTTCGGTGTCCCGAAGAACCTTTTCGAAAGAGACGAGTGCGTTTGCGTAGTCATGGCTTTCGCGAAGCAGCTTTCCCTGATAATAGTAAGCCTTGGTGTTTTTGGGATCGAGGCGGAGCGCGATGGCAATTTCCTGTTTCGCGTCTGCCATCTGCTTGTTCCGGAAAAGAAGAAAGGCGAGCGCCGCATGGGCCGCCGCGTGCTTGGGGTCGGTTTCGACTGCCTTCCGGTAGAGCGAAAGGGCCTGTTCGCTGTTTTCCCGTTGTTCGAACAGCGTCGCCGCGTTATAATAATGGTCAGCCTGGAACGGTTCGAGCTTGACGAGGAGAAGATACTCTTTCAGCGCTTCCTCGGGTTGGTTATACTTGATGTACAGTCCTGCTATGGTTTTGCGGAATTCGGGTTCGGGGATGGTCTTGCTGAAGATTGCGGTTGCGTTCACGGCCTTGAATTCCATGAGCGCGAGTTCGGGCTTTCCGTCCGCGAGGTATGCGCGGCCCAAAAGGTAACGCGCTTCTGCATCTCGCGGGTTTCGCGTAATCAGGAGTTTGGTTTGCTTGATGGCCTGGGTGTATTTGCCGGTATCGATCAATTTCCGGATGCCGGCGATTTTTTTCGGGGCGACGACGGATTTGACCACGAATACCAGAAGAACGGCCACACCCGTGCCGAGAATCAGTATAATACCGATGAACATTGATGACATAGTAGAAGATTATAGCTTTTATGGGGTATTGTCAAATATGAAAGAACGCACGACGCATAACGCTTTGACTCTCGTTTTTCTCGCGCTTTTCGTCTGGACCGCGCTGCCCGTGTCCGCCCTGGATTATTTCGCGGACGGCGAACGCCTGTTCCGCGAAAACAAACCCGCCGAGGCAGCACCGCTCCTGTATCAGGCTTCGCTCGTAAAGGGCGTCGATCCCCGGGTCTTTGTCTACCTCGGCCTTTGCTACCAGCAGACGGGAAAGTACGCGGACGCAATCAGCACCTTCATGAAAGGGACCTCGGTACCGGGCACTGACCGGAAAATACTTTTCTTTAACGCGGGAAAGGTGTATTTTACCCAGAATTCATTCCCGGAAGCGGTAACGATGTACACGCGCGCGATCGGAATCGATTCGGCCTACGCGCCGGCTTTTCTTAACCGGGCGAACGCGCGGGTAAAGCTCGAGCAGTTTGCCGAGGCTGTCAGCGACTATTCGACGTATCTGACCCTCGATCCCGCGACCTGGCAGAAGGATTCGATCCAGCAGCTCATCGCGCTTCTTTCCGGCGAGGTGCTCGCGCGCAAGGACGCGGCGCTTCGCGCCGAGGCGGACAAGGCCGCGAACGAAGCCGAAAAGCAGGCAGCTGCCGAACGGTATAAAAAATTGATGGACGACGTCAGCGCGTCCCTTCAGGCGGTCGACAACGCAAGCACGCTGTCAGCGGGTTCGGAAGACGTGATGGGCTACAACGAGGAAGGACAACTTGAATAACAGGCAAAAAACCGTAACCGGCGTCATCGCCGGTATCATCATCGCGCTCCTGCTTTCGGTCGGGGGCTTTATGCTCTATCGCGGGCTTTCCGACAGTGCAAATGCAAAAGACCCCGCGAAGTTCAGGCTCAATACCCTGACGCTCGTTCGCACATATGTAGAAAAAGAAGAATTTGACCGCGCACTCAGCCTCCTTGAGGGGCTTCTCATCCAGAATCCCGATGATACCGAGGCGTCAGAGCTGCTCGATATCGTCCTTGCGGCGAAAAAGGCGAAGGAAGCGCGTGAATCGGGAACCGGAATGGATTCTGCGGAAATAGACCGCGCCCTCGCGGATGCCCGAAGCGCTGCGGCCCGAATCGCGAAGGCTGCGGACGAAGCCCAGCGCGCCGCGACCCGCATGTCCGCGGCAGACGCCGACAGGCGGAAAAAGGGTGCGACCGGCGACGAATCGGGCGCGCTTGACGAAGGCACGACGTCCGGAAAAAAAGCGGGCGCGGGTACTTCCGGTCAATCAGTTCAGGACGTGGATTCGCAGGCCGAGGCGGACCGCCAGAAGAAAGAGCAGGCTGCCGCCGATGAGGCAAAACGGAAGGCGCTTGAAGACGAGCTCGCTCGAAAGAACGGCGAAAACCAGAAAAAGATTCTCGCGGTAAATGCCGCGATAGCGAAGGGCAAGGACGCCGCCGCTTCCGGAAGCCTCCGGTCGGCGCTTGCGAATTTTGATGACGCCGAACGCGCGCTTCCCGACGGAGAGAAAGGCTTCGCCGCGCAAAAATACGCCGAAATGGCGGAATCGCTCTATGAAATCGCCGAGAATGCCACGGACAGCACCGTAAAAAACGAGGCGCTCTCTGCCGCGCTTGAGTACGCGAACAAGGCAGTTGAGGCAGACGCTGGCCTCGCGTCTGCCCGCTATATCCGCGCGAAGATTTACGCGGATCAGAAAAAAGGAGATCTTGCGCTCCAGGACCTCAAGGAAGCGGTACGGCTCGATCCCCAGAACTATTTGTACGCGTACGAGCTCGGCAAGATGTACTACCTGCAACGGCGCTTTGCCGAAGCCAGGCAATGCTTCCAGACGGTTACGAAGCTCGCGCCGAAATTCGAGCCCGCGTTTTTCAATCTTGGCCTTTCCTGCAAGGCGCTCGGCTCAGCCGACGAGGCGCTCGCCGCATTCAGGCAGGCGACCGTGATCAAGCCGGATTACGTGCGCGCGTATGTTGAAATTGCCCGCGTTCTCGACCGCAAGGGCGATTCTTCCGGCGCGATAGCAGCGTACGGTAGCGCGCTCAAGATCGAGCCCTCGAATGTTTCGGCGCTTCGCGAGATGGCCGCAATTTACAGCAAGAACGGAAAGTTCGGCGAGGCAGAGCGGTATTTCCGCGAGGCACTCACGCTTGGCTCGGATGACGCGCAGACGAACTACAATATGGCAACGGTCGAGCTTGAGCTCGGGAAGAGCCAGAGCGCGCTCGACTACGCGAAGAAAGCGGTCGACTCGGACGGGTCCAACGCCGTGTACCTGTATACCTACGGCCTCGCCGGAGAGCGCAACGGCATGCCCGACGTCGCCTTGCAGCAATACGCGAAGTCTATCACGGCCGACCCGAAGTATGTGAAGCCGCGCATCAACCTCGGAAATATGTATCTCGAGGCGGATCGCACGGACGACGCGCTTGCGCAATTCGTCGCGGCGTATAACGTGGAGAAAGACAATTTCGAGGTGAACAACAATCTCGGAAAGGCGTACGGCCTCAAGAAAATGTACGACAAATCGGTCGAGCATTACGCGAAGGCGGTAGCGAAGAATCCGAAGGACGGCGAGGTGCGGGCGAATCTCGCGAGCGCGTACATCAGCGCGGGGCTTTCAGAGAAGGCGCGCGATACCTACGTCGATCTTATCAAGATCGATCCGTCCCGTTGGGACGCCTACTACGAACTCGGAAAGCTCTATGCAAGTCTTGGCGACAAGGCGAGCGCGAAGTCGACGCTCCAGGATCTTCTGAGAAAGAAGCCCGATTACCCGAAGGCGGGCGAGGTTCAGTCGCTGATCAATACGCTTTAGAAAAAAAAAGCGCGCCTGCGGATTGCAGGTGCGCGATAAACAGGAGCGAAATATCAGGTGCGCTTGATGCGCGCGAAAAGTTCTTCCCGGGTGATCGCTATCCACACAGGCCTGCCGTGCGGGCAGACCGGTTCGGGAAGGGCAAACGCGCGCCGGACGATATCCTGCGCGGTTCCATTATCGAGTACGTCGCCGTCCTTGCATGCGGCCCTGCACGCCGCGGTCGCCCACAGGTGATCCGCGAGCGAGTCGGGATTCACCGCGGGATCGAGGATATCTTCCTCGAGATCCTTCCGGGTCCCGTTCCACCCGACGGGAACGGCGGTGATCTGCCAAATACCGTCTCCCTCTTCTTCCACGCTAAAGCCCGCTTTTTTCAGCTCCGCGCACCGGTGCTTGAGCATAAGGTCCGTTTGTTTTGAATCCGTTTCGATGCGGTAGGGAACGAGCAGTTCCTGCGTCATGCCGCGCCGTGCCCTGATTCCGTCGAAAAGAATTCGCTCATGCGCGGCATGCTGGTCAACGAGATAAAAGATCCCCTTTCGCTCGACCGCGAGAAAGGTTCCGAGCACTTGCCCGAGATAGCGAAAATCGCCCGTGGGTGAGTCTGCAGGCTCTGCGTCGCTTTCTGACGAATAGCGCATTCCGCTTTCAAATGAATAGTCAGTGCGCAATTCGGCGCGCGGGCGAAATGAAGCGCCCGGGTATCCGCTCGTACGAGCGTAGCCACTTTCACGGGCGTATCCGGTTTCAGGTGAGCGTTCAGGAAAGTTCTCCGCGCCGGAGAGCGGAAGCTCATTCGCGTTCCCGTCGCCGCTTGCAGCCTCGCGCGCGAGGGACGCGACCGTCCATCGGCGAAAGAATTCGCGAACCGTGGAACTCACCGCGTGGTGAAGGCTCGCCGCATCGCGAAAGCGCGCTTCGCGCTTGGCGGGGTGGATGTTGAAGTCGACGAGGGCAGGGTCGATCGTGACGAAGAGGCAGCCGACGGGATGCGCGCCGTTCGGGAAGTGTCCTTCGGCGCCGTATTCCATCGCCTGGATGAGGCCGTATTCCATGATGCGTCTGCCGTTGACGAATACCATCAGATCGCGCCGGTCGCTGCGAACGACGTCGGGATTTCCGAGAACAGCCGCGAAGGTAAAGCCGGTGCCGGCTCCCGCGATCTCGTGAAAAAAGCTTTCGCTTTCAGCCGGAGTCAGGGCGCCAAGACAGCGCTCGAGAAGGGTCGGGACTGCGGGGAGAATCATTTTCTGGACGCCGTCGACCGAAAGTCGAAATTCGACGCCCGGCCATGCGAGCGCTTTTTCCACGAAGATTTGCCGGCAGAGTGCGGATTCCGCGGCGGGGCGTTTGAGAAACTGACGGCGCGCGGGGAAGTTTGCGAAGAGGGAAGAAACCTGGACGATTGTTCCTGCCGAAAGGCGGGCAGGAGTTACCGAGCCTGCCTCGAGTTTCCATGCTTCGCGACCGTCGCGCGTCGTGGTAATTTCCAGACGACTTACCGCCTGGATGGAAGAGAGGGCCTCTCCGCGAAAACCGAGGGTCGAAAGGGTGAGGAGGTCATCCTCGACGGTGATCTTGCTCGTCGTGTGCGTTTTTGTGCAGATCGAAAGGTCGTCCGCGGTCATTCCCGATCCGTTGTCGAGTACCCGGATCGAGTCTATGCCGCCGCCCGTTATTTCGAGCGCGACCCGCGTGGCCCCCGAGTCGATCGCGTTATCGAGAAGCTCTCGCACCACCGCCGCCGGCCGGTCAATCACCTCACCCGCGGCGATCTTTCGCGCGACCTCGCTCGAGAGCGCGCGTATCGGGCGGTAACTGCTGCCTTTTGTCGTTTCGCCCACGGGCGTCAATCCTCGCCTTGCGAGAAAAGGTCGAGCTCGGGTTTTTCGTCAGGCGTTTCCGGCTGGTTCATCAGGATCTGAACCTTCCCCTCGATTTTCTCGAGATCTTTTTCAAGCCCTTTGGCGAGCTTGATCCCTTCCTCGAAACAGGCCAGCGCTTCCTCGAGCGCGAGATCCGGGTCCCGGATCGTCTCGCTCAGTTCTTCGAGTCTCGAAAGCCGCTCTTCAAATTTCTTCATGGGTCAGTTCCTCCACCCGTGCGCGTATGCTGCCCTGTTCGGGGATGATGATAAGGCGATGCCCTTCCGCGGTATCCCGCGGCGAGCGAATGATTTTTCCCGTTTCCGCGTCGCGAACCTGTGAGTAGCCCCGGCTCAGTATTGCTCGGGGGTTTGCGCCCTCGAGTTTTTCACGGAGGAGTTCCACCCGGTGTTTCGATTCTCGTACCCGCGACTCGAGCGATTCAAGAAGCGATTCTTTTGCGTCGTCAAACCGCATCAAAAGCGGTTGCTCGATTTTCCTGAAGCGGAGTTCGAGCGATTCTGCCGAGAACGGTGAAAGCGTGAGCCTGATTCGATCGATGCGTGAATCGATGGCGACGGTTAGCGAATCCCGCGCGAGCGCGACGCGTCCGAAAATATCCGAGGTGAGCGGGCTTGCGAGCTCCGCTGCGGCAGAGGGTGTCGGCGCGCGGAGGTCCGCCGCGAGGTCGCACAGCGACCAGTCTATTTCGTGTCCGACCGCGCTGATGACCGGGATTTTCGATGCGGCGACTGCCCTCACGAGCGCCTCGTCGGAAAAGGGGAGGAGGTCTTCGAGTGAGCCGCCCCCGCGTCCGATGATGATGAGGTCGGCCATACGGTAGCGGTTCGCCGTCTCGATTTGCCGGACGAGGGCTGCGGGCGCTTCCGCCCCCTGAACGGGCGCGGGAAGGATTGTGATGTCGATTCCGGGGTTACGCCGCCTGATGATCTGGAGAATGTCGCGGACTGCGGCTCCCGTCGGACTCGTGATGACGGCGACGCGAGTGGGAAATTCGGGTATCGGCTTTTTTCGCTCTGAATCAAAAAGACCTTCGGCCGCAAGACGCTGCTTCCGCTCTTCGAGGAGCCGCAGTATGTCGCCCGAGCCCGCAACGTCCATGGAGTCGACGATGATCTGATAGGTGCCGCGCGTTTCGTAAACCGAGATGCTTCCCGTCGCATGGACGAGGGTTCCGTCTTTCGGGGTAAAGGCGAGATACCGGCTTTTTCCCTTGAACATGACCGCCGATATCGCGCTCGTTTCGTCCTTGAGGGTAAAATAGAGGTGCCCGGTGCTCGAAGGCCGGACGTTCGAGATTTCACCCTCGAGGGTAATGCGGGGAAAGGATCCTTCGAGGATTTCCTTGATTAGCGAGGTAATCTCCGCGATTTTGAGGGGTTTGACGCCGTCCATGGGCGTACACTACCACGACGGGCGAGTTTTCTCAAGCCGAAGTAAGCCGTGCCGATACTAGAGACAGTATGAAGAATCTCGTTGTTCTCTTTGCCGGAAATAATACGCCCATGGCCCTCTGCCCGATATCGGGCGGTCCGTCCGCTTTCGAACGCTCGCTGCGCTGGGCTTCCCGCGTACCGGATGCGGCCCGCATTATCGTGGTTTCCCGCGTCGATGAGGTGGACCGGTATCGCGATACCTGCCAAAGCCTCGCCCCTGCCGTTGATACCTCGGTGATCGCGGATCCCGCCTGGACCGTCAGTTCATTTTTCGCGCGAATTTCTGATGAATCAGAGGGTTTTGATCACGTATTTCTTTCAATGGCCGACTATCCCTTCCTCGACGCCCGGTTTACCGACCGCCTTTTTGAGAATCACCGCAAATACGCCGCAGAATACTCGTTTGCAGACGGATACCCGGCAGGGCTTGCGCCCGAAATTCTCGCTCGCGGCATTCTTCCCATCATCGCGGGTCTTTCGAAGGAAAGTGCGGAACCGGTTGCGCGGAACTCGCTTTTCGAGACAATCAAGAAAGATATCAATTCCTTTGATATCGAAACCGACATCGCGCCGGTGGATCTCAGACAACTCAGGCTCACCCTTGCCTGCGATACAAAACGCAATCAGGCGCTCTGCGAAAGCCTTGACGGGATCGACGCGGAAAACTATGGCGTTCTCGTAGCAGAGCGCGCTTCAATGTTGCGGACTCTTCCCTCTTTTTACGGCATACAGGTATCGGGAAAATGCCCCTTCGAATGCTCATATTGCCCGTATCCCGCGTTTTGCCGGAGCGGGAAGGGGATATCTCCCGGAATTGGGGCGACGGATCGCAGTGATATGATGGCTTTTCCGCAGTTCGCCCGGATAGTCGATCAAATCGCGTCCTTTTCGGATGACGCGGTCGTATCGCTTTCGCTGTGGGGCGAATGTTCCTATCATCCTGAAATTGCCTCGCTCGTTCAGGCGGTTCTCGCTCACCCGGGGCTTTCGGTTCTGATCGAAACGACGGGAATTGGCTGGCGAACCGAGGATATTCAGGCTATCGCCCAGGCGGCGGAAAAGGCGATTCCCCGTACAAACGGACAAAAACCGGTTATCTGGATCATTTCCCTCGATGCGGCGGGTATGGGGTGCTATGCGCAGGCGCATGGAATCTCGCCTGCAAGCGAATCAGGTGTTGCCGGAGCCCCGGGCGTGAACGAGCGCGCGGATGCCTTTTTGCGGGAGGCGCTAGGCCTCACCGAGCGGCTGACCGGCCTTTTCCCGGGTGCGGTATGGCCCCAGATGGTACGCATGAAGGGGAACGAAATCGAGCTCGAGACCTTTTACCGCTTCTGGAAGCAGAAATACGGGCAGGTCATTATCCAGAAACACGACCATTTTTGCCGGAGCATCGCCGATCAGCGGGTGGCCGACCTTTCGCCCCTCGTTCGCGGCCCGTGCTGGCATCTGAAGCGAGACATGACTATACTGATAGACGGGACCGTACCGCTTTGTCGCGAGGATCTTTACGCGACGCAAGCGTGCGGAAACGCTTTCAGGGACGAGCTTCCGGATATTTGGAAGAAAAACGGCCCCGGATACGAACAACACGTGAAATGCATCTATGAAGGAATGTGCGGAGCCTGCGATGAATACTATACCTATAATTTTTAACGAACGAAAGGTGCCGCACACGATCGTGGGCGGCAAGGTGAAAAAAAGCGACGAGGACCAGTCCCCGTTCACCGTCATCCTCCTCAACCGGGGCGGCCGGTATTACCGTTCCGCCGTCTTCCAGAGCCTCGAAAGCGCGGGCTTTACCTCCGTCATCTCGATAGAGCTCTCTGCCGCCCCGTACGATATCGAAAACCTCTCGATACGCTTTCCCGAAGTCAAGTTCCTCGTTCCCCTGGAAACCGTCTCTGTCGGCGAGATGATCAATACCGGCATCGCGGAAACCTCATCCCCGTTCGTGTTCGTCGTCTGGAACGACATCCGGGTAACTCCTACTTCGATTCCCCCGCGTCTCATAGCCCGCCTTTCCGAGGAAGACGTTCTTTGCTTCGCGCCGGTGCTTACGAGCCAGAAAATGGAAAACCTTCCGGTTCAGATGGTTCCTGCCCTTAACCGGAACTCTTTTCAGGTAGAGCCGATGCCCTGCTTCAAGGACAGCCTCCCGACGGTGTATCCCTTTGACTATACCGGAATTTACAACCGCGACAAATTCATCCGGATGGGCGGCTTTGATCATACGATCGAAAACCCCTACTGGCAGAATCTTGATTTTGGTTTCCGGTCGCATTTGTGGGGCGAACGCATTCTCATTTCAAGCGCGTTTCGCCTTTCGTACGACGGAGAAGTGCCCCGTGAAAACGTGAGCGTGGACTCGTCGTATATCCGTTTTTACCTCAAGAACCTCGCGCCCGTTTTGCGGAGAGACGAGGCCGTGATTCCCTCGTCGGCTTTTTTCCGGTACGCGGGAAAATCGGGCACGAATATCTTCGATTCCCTGAGCTCGTTCCGTCAGGCGAGAAAATGGGTAAGCCTCAATAAATATCGCTTCAAGCATGACGCGCAATCCCTTACCGCGGGCTGGGAGCCTTCCATCCAATGACCGCGATTATCCTGCAAGCCAGGCTCGACTCTACACGCCTTCCCCGGAAAGCGCTTCTCGATCTCGCGGGAAAGCCCGTCATCGTCAGGGTGATGGAGTCTCTCGCGCAAATCGAGGCTGACATGCGGATTCTCGCGTGCGATTACGATTCCGAGCGCGAGCTCTCACCGCTTGCCGAGAGCTGCGGCTTTATTTGCATAGCCGGTCCCAAGGACGACGTGCTCGAGCGTTTTTGCAAGGTGATCCGGGAGACGGGCGCCGACGTCGTGCTTCGTGCGACCGGTGACAACCCCTACCTTTTCGCGGGTGCCGCCGAGGCAAGCCTCAAACGCTTTGCAGCGCTCCGGGAGAGAACCGTTCCCGCCGATTACTTTACCCTGACCGGCTTGCCTCACGGGAGCGGCATCGAGGTGTTTTCCGGTCCCCGGCTTCTCGAGGCGGCATCAGGCAACGATTCCCCCTATGACCGCGAGCACGTGGGGCCGGCGCTTTATAACCATCCGGATAAATTCGTCTCGATCCGCGAGGTGTCTCCCGAGCAATGGTATCATCCCGAGCTCCGGACGACGATCGACACGCCGGAAGATTACGCGCGCTGCCGCGTGATGGCCCGTCACCTCATGCGCTCAGGGATTGCGCTTCCCGCGCAGGATGCGGCGATTATCGAAGCGGCCCAGTATGCGGACAATCCGCTCCTCTTTATACCGACAATTAAAAAAGGCGAGGGCACGGGTCATTTTACCCGGACCGTATCGCTCATCCAGAATCTTTCGGGCGTCTGGCGATGTCTTCTGTATATTCCCGACAGCCTCGATGAGTCTCCCTCTCTGCCAAATGAATTTTCGGGAGAGGTTGTCCGCAGCCTTCCGTCTACAGCACATCTCGTAATCCTTGACCGATTCAGGTCCGCCGAGCGCGATATGTGCGATTTCAGAAAAATCGGCCCGGTGCTCGCGATTGACGAAGGAGGGAAGGGTCGTGCGGGGGCAGATTACCTCCTCGACATCATACCCTCGCTGCCTTACCGGTCGGCCCCTCCCAATCTGCTCGAACCGAGGCTTTTGCCCCTGCCCGCGACGCGAAAAAAAGAAGCGGTCCAGGCAATACATTCGGTTCTCGTCCTTGCAGGCGGGGAAAATGCCGCCGGTCTTGCGCTCCCTGTAGGACGCGCCTTCGCCGCTCTTTTTCCCGAAGTGACCGTGATCGATCCCCTGGCGACTGACGCTATTCTCGAGCGGTCGGGATTGACCATATCGGGCCCGGTGCCGTCCCTTCGCGAGACCCTTTTTCGCTATGACCTCGTGGTAACCCATTACGGCTTTACCGCCTTCGAGGCCCTGGCCGCCGGGTGCCGCGTACTCCTCCTTTCTCCCACAAAATATCATTACCGGCTCGCAATCGAGCACGGTTTTTCCGCGCTTCCCCCGGGCGAGACATCGCTCCAGTCGATCAAGAGAATTCTCGACGACGGCCTTCGCGTGCCGGAAATCATCACACCCGCGACGGGAAAACTCGAGGGGGCGACGGAAATCGACCGGATCGCGCGGGGTTCATCGCGTCCGTGCCCGCTTTGCGGCGCCTCGTGCGTGCGCGCCATCGCGCGCTATCCCGACCGCACGGTCTCCCGATGTCCGTCATGCGGCATGACGCACCTTTCATTCATCGTCGCGGAAAACCGTGTGTATTCACGTTCGTATTTTTTCGAGGAATATCGCTCGCAATACGGAAAGACCTACCTTGAGGATTTTGACTCGATCAGGCAAAAAGGCGAGGGACGGCTCGCGATGATCGCACGCATAGCGCGGCGTCTACTTCCGCTGAAAGACGATGAGCGGACAATTCTGGATATCGGATGCGCGTATGGCCCGTTTCTCGCCGCGGCCCGTGACTCGGGATGGATTCCGTGCGGCACCGACATTTCTGACGACGCGGTTCGCCATGTCCGCGAGGTGCTCCATATACCGGCGACAGTTTCGGCCTTTCCCGCTCCCGACGCGGACGGACTCCTTGAAAAGCGTCGCTTCGCGGCGGTGACCCTGTGGTATGTCATCGAGCATTTCGAAGATCTTGAACCGGTTTTCGCCCGCATTCGGGGGCTTCTCGTTCCCGGCGGCATCTTCGCCTTTTCGACGCCTTCTGCGGCGGGCATTTCCGGACGCATGAAGAAGGGCTCTTTTTATCAAAACAGTCCCAAAGACCACTTTACGATCTGGGATCCCCGTACCGTACGCGCGCAGCTCGCCCGTCACGGATTCTCGGTCGTTAAAACCGTCTCGACCGGACATCATCCGGAACGCTTTCCGTTCATGAAAGACGCGAAACCGGGCTCCTTTGTTTGGGCCGCCGTTTCCTTCCTGTCGAGGGTTTTCGCCCTCGGCGATACGTTCGAGGTATACGCGATAAAGCGCGGCAGCCTCGACGATATACAATAATTTTTTTTTTGATTACAAAGAAGGGGCCTGACGATGAATCGCCGGACATACGAAAAGAAAACGCTTCTCATGCTTGGTGCGGGTTTTATGCAGGGCGTCGCGATACGCTGCGCGAAGGAGCGGGGCTGGCGCGTCGTCGCGGTTGACGGCAACCCCGATGCCGTCTGCGCGCCGCTTGCGGACCGGTTCGAGCCCATCGATCTTAAGCATATCGACGGGCTTGTTTCTTTTTCGAGACAGCTCAAGGCATCAAGCGGGCTTGACGGCGTGTTTACCGCAGCGACCGATTTTTCGACATCGGTTTCCGCCATCGCAGAAGCGTGCGGACTGCCGGGTCACAGTCTGGAAGCTGCGCGGAACGCGTCCGACAAGGTCAGGATGCGCGAATGTTTCGCCCGCGCAGGCGTTCCTTCCCCCCGATTCGCCGGCGTGAACGACGCGGGACGAAGCGCGATTCTTTCGGTGCTTGAAGGGAAAGGGATCAATTTTCCCGTTGTGGTAAAACCGGTCGATAACATGGGCGCGCGCGGGTGCAGAAAGGTTGAATCCAGGGACGCGCTCGACGCGGCGATTACCGATGCGATCAAATATTCCCGAACCGGGCAGGCAATCGTCGAAGAGTTCATGGACGGCCCCGAGTTTTCGGTCGAGGCTCTCGTATTCGACGGAAAAATTCATCTTACCGGACTCGCTGACCGGCATATATTCTTTCCCCCGTATTTTATCGAAATGGGCCATACGATCCCGACGGGTTTTCCCGAATCGGAGATGAACGAGCTCGTGCGGGTATTCACCTACGGGGTCAACGCGCTCGGCCTTACGCACGGGGCGGCAAAAGGTGACGTCAAACTGACTTCCCGCGGTCCGATGATCGGCGAAATAGCCGGCCGTCTTTCCGGTGGCTTCATGTCGGGCTGGACCTTTCCCTATTCGTCGGGAATTGACCTCACCGGAGCTGCCCTCGATCTCGCTGTCGGCGAACGGCCGGAATCCCTCGAACCGACGCTCACGAACGTGTCGGCCGAACGGGCGTGGATTTCCATTCCGGGAATTGTCGAGTCTGCTTCGGGGTATGACGATGCGCGTTCTGTTCCGTTTGTTCGCGACGTGTTTCCCCGCGCGGGCGCAGGAGATCCGGTATATTTTCCCGTCAACAATGTCGAAAAATGCGGTAACTGCCTCGCGTGTGCCCCCGATCGTGAATCGTCGATCCAGGCTGCGGAAACCGCGTGCCGTTCAATAACGCTCAGGCTCAAGGCTCCCAACGAGCGGACTGACGAGTTTCTCGCATGTCATGCAGCGGATATCACTGATTTCCCGCCAAACGCGTTTCATCTTCCGCTCCTGAAGCTACCGCTCAATGCGGTCAAGGTCACGATTTCTCCCGATTCCTCTATTCCCGTCCCTGAATTGCTCATTCCCCATCTTGATACGCTGAAAGACTGGCAGGGACGCTCCATGCGGGTCTCGATCGCATCTGCCATCGAAATTGTGCCCCGGCTTGCGGATATTTTGGCTCAAAGCGATGAAAACCGCTCGGTAATATACTGGAATGCCTTGCTTCGCGGCGGAATTCAGGGAATAGTGTATGTCTATGACCGTGCACAAACCTGACCGGCAACCGGTTATCGCGCTCGCCGTGATCCTCCTGTTTTCCTCTGTCTCGCTTATCTTCGCCGATTCACCGGCGCCTTCGGCCCCATCAGGCAAGGACGCTTCGCCCGGAACTTCCTTGCAGGCCGGGCTTCCCCTTGCCGATGTCGCGAAGAAGCTCGGCGCAAGCGTATTTTGGGATCCCTTGAGCGGGACCGTAACCCTCACGAAAGGCGGACATATCGCCAATTTTCGCGCAGGTGACGAGCTTGTCCTTTTTGACTATACGGAATGCGCCCTTCTTGATCCCCCGACGGGTAACGAGCGGGGGATCTTCCTTTCCGAAAACTTCGCGTCCCGGCTTGATTCGTTTTTCGACACCCTGCCCAAAGCGGTTTCATATCGCGTTGGCGCAATTCTCATCGATCCGGGTCACGGCGGAAAGGATCCCGGTGCCATCGGAAAGGCGGTCGTTGGAGGGAAGTCAATCGAAATTAAGGAAAAGGATATTGTCCTCGATGTCGCGAAGGACGTGTATGCCCGGCTATCGGCAAAATATCCGGATAAAAAGATTCTCCTGACCCGGAGCGGGGATACCTACCCGAGCCTCGAGGATCGGGTTGAAATGGCAAATTCGGTCAAATTGGGGCCTCACGAAGCAATCCTGTATCTTTCAATTCATGCCAACTCAGCCTTTAACAAGACCTCAAACGGTTTTGAGGTTTGGTATCTGACCCCCGATTACCGGAGAACGGTAATCGACAAGACCGAAGAATCAAGTGAAATTCTGCCTATATTGAATTCAATGATGGAAGAAGAGTTTACGACGGAAAGCATTCTTATCGCAAAAAGCCTCGCTGACGGGCTTGATCTCCAGATCGGCAAGCAAAGCCAAAATCGGGGTATCAAGGAAGAAGCCTGGTTTGTCGTTCGCAATGCCCGCATGCCGAGTGTCCTGGTAGAACTGGGCTTCGTGAGTAATCCCGCGGAAGCAAAACTGCTTGCCGACAGCGACTACTTGCAGAAGTGCGCGGCCGGTATATATAATGGCTTATCGGGATTTATCTCGCAATTTGAAGGCTCCAGAGGGTTTACGTCAGCACAATGAAGAATTATCTCAGGATTGTACTTGAATCACGGTTTATGAAGCAAAGCGCGGCCTTTGTTGAAGATATGGCGGTCAAAATCCGGAATACCCATCCCGCAGTGCAAATCGGCGCGTTTGCCGTATGCATGACTGTCCTCATTTTTCTCTTTTTCGCTTCATTCGCGAATCCGCCGGTCAGGCGGTCTGTCTTCTTTTTCGAAAATGCGAAAAACGGCGCTATCGGCACCGAGGTTCGCTACATTCCCCGCGTGCATGGCAGGGATGCCCGCCTTTCATGTTTTGTGAGCGAACTCCTTCTCGGCTCGATGCAGCCGGATTTTAAACCGCTTTTCAATTCGGGCGTCAAACTCGAGCGCTGTTTTGCCCGCGGGCATGACGCATACATCGATCTTTCGTCGGAAGCGCTGCTTCCCTCGACCGGTATCACGGAATCGAGAAAAAGCATCGAACTTTTTAAAAAAAATGTTTGTACAAATTTCAGAAATGTTGATAAGATATATGTGTACATTGACGGGATAGAGGTATACAGCGAAAATCCGTATGCCGGCGCGAAAGCAAAAAAATAAAAGCGTTGACAAAAGGTGTTTCTTCCGTATACTTATAACTTGACAGGGCTACAATACGAGGATTTTAAAGGAGCTTTGAATGAAAAGGAGTTTCATAATTGTTGCGAGCGCACTACTTTTGATTGGTGCCTCTGCAGTTGCCGAGCAATCGGTTATGATCGATTTCTCGCTGCTTAACGCGGATATCGTCGCTGGTCCGGACGGAAAGATGACCGAGAACCGCAGAACTGTAATGGACTATTCTACCGTTGCGGGCGCCAGTTTTACTGATCAGCAGAAGGCCTTGATGAGAACCTCACTTGCAATTGACAAGTGGGAAGTTGTCCTCAACTCTTCCGCTCGAAACGTTACAAGCGTTTCGGTTTCCAAAGCAAAGGCTTCCCCGGTTAGCCAGAATGCGAAAAGCTTCGCTGGTCAAACCTTGCTCGGTGTGCGCGTTAATTTCCCCACCTGGAATAGCAATGCCAATGCCGTGGTAAAACCGGCTTTCGAGATTCCGACCTACGAACCGATGGCACAGGTTGCCGATGACGGAACCGTCCAGCAGCCCACCGCTGAGGACAAGGCTTCCGGTCAGACCCGTTTCGAGGGTGGCTATGGTATCGTCAAGAACGTCGGCGTGCTCAAGTCGATCGCGGTCAATACTTATGGCATGAACTTCCCCCACGGGCTCTATGTTCTCCTCAAGAACCAGTACAACGAAGAACGCCGCTACTTCATGGGCTATCTCCAGTTTGACGGTTGGAGGGAACTCCAGTGGCAGAATCCCGAGTACGTTTCTGAAGTTCGTACCCGTGAAGTTCGCCTCTATCCCGTATATCCCACCGCGATGCCCTACCAGAAGTTTATCGGCTTCCTGGTAACCCGCGATGCGGCCACCCAGGGTGGCGATTTCGTCGCTTACTTCAAGGATGTCAAGATTATTTACGACAAGGCCGTTCTGAACACCGTTCGCGACTTTGCCGACGAAGATCTCTGGGGAATCCAGACCAAGCAGGAAAACGATCGCAAGCAGATTGAAGTTTCCCGTTTTGGTGGCACACAGGTTCTCCGCTTCCTCGAACAGGAAAAGATGGCGACCGAGAAGGGATTCACTCCCTCCAAGGGATCCGCTGCCGAGGGAACTGCAGCACCGGCCAAGGCGCAGTAAGTTTTCTGAAAACCAGAAAAGGGACCTTCGGGTCCCTTTTTTTTTCTCTCAAGCGCTGTTTGCCCACCCTTGTATGGCTTCATAAACTCCCACCGGATACTAAATGATTTGTTGCTTCATGACGGATTTCTGGTTTATACTGTTATGTATATGAATCACCAGGCTCCATCGGCTCCCTGGCTGCCAAATAGGGAGAAACTCCAAAAGCTGTATGAATCCTATGAACCAGTTTTTGGGACTCTGCTTGATCGTCTTGAATTACGTTTGAGATCGTGTATCGACATTTCATCGACGCCAACGTTCAAGGGACGGGTCAAAGGTTTTGGAAGTTACTACCGCAAATTGCTCAGGAATATACCCAACGGTGTTGAACTCACTGACGATCTTCCCGTAATTACCGATATTATCGGAATACGGATCATTTGCTCGTTCTTGCAGGATCTTACCGAGGTTGAAAGAAGCCTCCGCTCACAATTTAGCGTATATGAAATCGAACGAAAGGGCGCAGACCGGACCTTTCGCGAATTCGGATATGAATCAACCCATATACTGCTCGCAATACCCGATGACATCAGCGCAGGCCTCCGGTTTCCGAAGGGTTTGATCTTCGAAATACAGGTGCGAACGATTTTGCAGGATGCCTGGGCCGAAGTCGAGCATGAACTCGTGTACAAATCTGAATTTTCACCCTTTGATTTGCCCCTCAAGCGCAAACTCGCCTCGATAAATGCGAGCCTCAGTCTTGCGGACATTATTTTTCAGGAAATCCGCGATTATCAGAACAAACTCAACCGGGAGTTGGACAAGCGGCGCGGTGCGTTTTATCAACAGGCGGATATTGAGTCAGTACTGAATTCGGATATCAACAACACAAAAATAATATCTCCTGGAGAAGTTCCAACGGGGGAGGGGTCCTCCGCAGCTCTTCCGTATGTGCAGGGCACGATAGATGACATGATTCTTGACGCGATTGAGGCCCATAACAACGGAAAGCTCGACCGGGCGAGCCTGATTTATACCAAAATAATCGAGGCAGGTCCCAATGACACGGTTCTTTCCGTGATCTACAAGCATCGCGGAATGGCGTATTTTGCGCAATCGCTCTATACGGAAGCCCTTGATGACTTCCGGAAAAGCGCGGAGCGGAATCCTGATAATTTCAGATCCTATTACTATATCGGCATTGTCCTGGGGATATTGGGACGGGAGCGGGAAGCAAACGAGCAATTTACCCGTTCGCTCGAGATCAATCATTATCAACCCTATGTCTATTTCAGGCGGGCTCAGACGCTCTATAACCAGGAACTGTATACCGAGGCGCTTGCTGATCTTGACCGTGCCGTTGCGCTCGGTTTCAAAAAGGAAGAGGAAAAAAAGCTTCGAATGATGATCGTAAAGAAAATCGATTCGGTATGAGTTTTCGCAAGAATATCACGTACGCTTGACACAACTGGCCTCGCCTGCTATAAATAATTCCGTTGCCTCTCGGGGTTGTGCCTCGGGTTCGCAATGAGATGTCTCCTTCGTCTAGTGGTTAGGACATCGGGTTTTCATCCCGACAACAGGGGTTCAATTCCCCTAGGAGATGCTAGGTCCCGCAAGGGTCACAAGGTAAGGACGATGGTCCTTACCTTTTTTTTTCTCCGCGATGGGAGCGCAAGGTTTAAGGATATGAATGACGTTGATATCCGTTTTTCTCGCGAAGCGCGTGCGGAAATTGAGCGCGCCATTGCCGACGCTGGCGGGAACGAGGTTTTTTTCGTCGCCAATCTGGACGGCGAGGGAAGGATTCTCGCAGTCGAGGTCGCTTCCCGCGGCAATGAATCGGCCGTTCCCGTCATCAGCTCGGCAGTCGATCACGCAGAAGTTCTGATACACAACCATCCGTCGGGGCTCTTGACCCCGAGCGATCCTGATCTCGATATCGCGTCGAGAACGGCCGAGTCAGGCCTTGGCTTTTATATCGTCAACAACGATGCGTCGGAAGTGTATGTCGTCGTCGAGCCGGTGCTCAACCGGGAAAAAAAGTATCTTTGTGAAGACGTGATCGCGGCTTATCTCGACGAGACCGGCCCTTTGGCCGCGCTCTCGGAGAACTACGAAACGAGACCGTCTCAAATAGAACTTTCGCGCTCTGTCGCGCGCGCGTTCAACGAAGGCTCGATCGGAGCCTTCGAGGCGGGAACCGGAGTCGGAAAAAGCTTTGCCTACCTCATACCCGCGACGCTCTGGGCGCTCGACAATAAAGACCGCGTCGTCATCTCGACCGGCACGATCAACCTTCAACAGCAGCTCATGGACAAAGATATTCCGATGACCCAACGGATCATCGGCCGTGAGGTTAAAGCCGTTCTGTTAAAGGGAAGGCAGAATTATCTTTGTAAAAGACGGCTTGCCGAGGCGCTTCAGGAGCGGGACCTTTTCGACGATGAGGCCGGAGAACTGGAAAAAATCGCCGAGTGGGAAAAGACGACGAGCGACGGAAGCAGATCCGATCTTTCATTCATGCCGACTCAAGGGATCTGGACGCGCGTGTGCTCCGAATCGGACGCATGCATGGGAATGCGCTGCGCCTTTCACCAGGACTGCTTTGTGATGCGTGTGCGCAAGGAAGCCGCGTCGGCGTCTATCCTCATCGTCAACCACCATCTCCTTTTCGCCGATCTCGAGGCACGCATGATGGGCGCCGGCTACGACGACACCGCGGTATTGCCGCCATTTCACCATATCGTATTTGACGAGGCGCACGCGATGGAAGACGCGGCGACGAGTTTTTTCTCCGAATACTTTACGCGCTTCAAGCTGAATAAACAGCTCAATATTCTCTCTCGCGTCAGGCGCGGTTCGGTCGGCGGCCATCTGGTCGCCCTCGAGCGCCTTTCATCGGCAGGCGGGGAAGTGCAGGAGGCGATGGCCGCGATCCGGGAGCTCAAGGATGCCTTTCAGGCGGCCGAGGATTCGGCTCTTGCGCTCGCCGAATCGGACGGCAACTGGCGGCTTTCGGCAAAAACCGCCTCGCGCGCGCCTTCGCTTTTCCAGGCTCTATCGGAACTTCGCAAACGGGTAGCCGAATTCGCCGGAATCGTCAGGACCGTGCTCGAGGGAATCGCCGAGGAAGATCAGGATGATCCGGTAGTGTGGGAATCAAAATTCGCCGTCAAGCGGCTTGAGTTTATCGGAACCCTCTGTCTTCATTTTGCGGAATGGAGCGAGCGTCCTGAATCGATTTTCTGGATCGAGCGGCTCAAGTTGCCGCAACGCGCCGGCAGGTCGGGCGATCGGGACTCGCCCTGGTATGCCCGATTCGTACAAACACCTCTTTCCATCGCACCGATGATGAAGGAAGGCGTTTTTGAGCCGTTCCGCACGGTTGTATGCACATCGGCAACGCTCAGGATCGCAAACCAGTTTGCGTACTGGATGCACCGAACGGGCATCAGCCTCGTCGAGGACGAACGGATAATATCGGGCGCTTTCGATTCGCCGTTTCCCTATCGCACAAACGTGCTGCTCGCCATACCCGACGACGCGCCGCTTCCCGAAGATTCGGGATTTCAGGCCTGGGTGGAGACGGCGATAGTTTCCCTTTTGCAAGCCTCTGCGGGCCACGCGCTCGTGCTCTTTACTTCGTATGAGTCGCTGCGCTCGGCCTGCGAAGTTGCCCGCGCGGCGCTCGCTCCCTACGGAATGACCATCCTCAAGCAGGGCGACGATGATCGCGCGCGCCTTCTCGAGGCTTTCCGCTCCGATGAATCGAGCGTTCTTTTCGCCACGGATTCGTTCTGGGAAGGCGTAGACGCGCCCGGCGACGCGCTCCTGCAGGTTATCATCGTCAAGCTTCCGTTCCGCGTTCCCAACGATCCGGTTCATTCCGCCCGCTCGGAGGCGATAGAACTTTCGGGTGGAAACCCGTTTATGGAGCTCAGCCTTCCCGAAGCGGTTGTGCGGTTCAGGCAGGGTTTTGGCCGGTTAATGCGGCGGAAAACCGATCGCGGTGTGGTAACCGTGCTTGACCGACGGCTCATCGCGAAACGGTATGGCTCGATATTTCTGGAGAGTCTCCCCGAAACTGCGCGGTCGTTTTCACCACTTCACGAAATTACCGGCAGAATAGAACGCTTCATTTATGGTTGAACGCTTTATTTATGGTTAAACTCTTTTTGTAACGACGGTACAGGGAGGTTTGTGTGCTTGGATTTTTTGTCGTTTTTGCCTATTTTTTCTCGTTGGTGCCGGCCGCCTTGCTCAACCGGGTCTTCTATACGTTTGACCGCCGTCGGTGCGACAAGGTCAATGAGTATTTCCATACGGTACTTTCCCATCGCGTCTTTGCACTGACCGAAACGTACATGAATTTCCGGTTTGCGGGCGAAAAAAATCTTATGGACGAACTTCCTGACCAATTTATGGTGGTATCCAATCATCAAAGTTTGCTCGATATTCCGCTTTTCATGAATTTTCTCGATGGCCCGCGGCTTCGGTTTGTCGCGAAAGCGGAACTTGGCAGGGGGCTCCCGATCGTATCAGTTTTGCTCAGAAGCGGAAATCATTGTCTTGTAAAAAGAACCGGAAGCCCGACGCAAGCCATGCGCGCAATGGATGTGTTCGCCCGTCGCGTCGTGGAGAATGGCTGGAATCCCGTGATTTTTCCCGAAGGGACCCGGTCCCGTGATGGCACGGTAGGGCAGTTTCATGCTGCCGGTTTCAGGCGTTTGCTCGACCAGGCGCCAATGCCGGTCGCGGTGTGCGCCCTCGACGGTGTTTGGCACATCTCGTCCCTGTTCGGTCTTGCAAAGAACCTCAAGGGCGGAAAATACCGGGTAAAGATCCTCAAGATATATCACGCACCGACTACCAAGGCCGAACAAGTTCACATACTTACGGAAGGCCGCTCTCTCATCGAGGCTCAGCTTGCCGCCTGGCACAAAATGCAGTAAACACCGTTAACATCGGAGCAAACGCCAAAAGTATGCTTTAAAGCAAAAAAAAGGAGCCCTATCGGGCTCCCTTTCCAACGCGTGATAGCCTTGTTCAAGGCGGTGATTATTTGAAGTCCTTCGGACGGCGTTCGGTGCGCTTGCACTTGGAGCATTCCGCAACATTCTTCAGTTTTCCGCTATCAAACAGGGTTTTCATGACAACCTCTCCGCCGCACGCGCAAAAAAACTTGTGCGTCGTGATTGAGGTACGAGAGTTCTTACTGGCTCCACCCATGGGTATCTCCTGAAAACAAAGTTAACAATACAATATAGAAATTACCGTGCAATGTCAAGCAAAATGGGGACGTTTTGGCAAATCCGGGTCATGTGACCTTGACTAGAAAGAAGAGATTTGGTAATGTATGCGAACAGTTTTATTTCGGGGGTTCCCTTTGGCAGTAAAAAACGCATCTGCGGTCAAAAGACATAAGCAGAGTGAAGTACGGCGAATCAAGAACAAGGCCGTGAAGAGTTCCGTGCGCACCAGTGCGAAAAAATACGTTTCCAGCGTCCAGGCAAAAGATCCTGCCCAGGCCGGTAACCTTTTGCATGATCTGGTTTCGGAGCTTGACACCGCGGCTCGCAAGGGCATTATTTCCCGCAATGCGGCGGCTCGCAAGAAATCCCGCATGCAGAAGTTGTATAACGCCTCTTTTGCCGCAAAAAAATAACCGTTCTTGATCCCGTGATCGGTGTGAGAACCGCAATGGCTGACAAGTCAGTCTATTGCGGTTTTTTTTTCTTAACAGCGCGTAATTTATATGGTAGGATAGTAAACGGGGAGAAATCCGATGCTCGTTAAAAAAAGAACAAAAAGTGACATTGTCGACGCGATTTATGAAAAAACCGGTAGCGATCTGAAGGATATTCGCGCCATTGTAGACATATTTCTGGACATGACCAAGGAAGCCCTCGAAGCCGGACAGTCCGTAGAACTGCGCGGTTTTGGTACATTCGAAATCCGTGAAAGAAAGGGCCGCGAGAAGGCGAGAAACCCGAAAACCGGGGAAATCGTGAGCGTAGAAGACCACGCCGTCGTCGCGTTCCGCGCCGGAAAGGACCTCAAAAGCTCCGTCTGGGATATTCCTGTCCGTCTTGCGGACAAACAGTGAGGCCGATGGCCACACAATCCGGGAACATGAGTAACCGTGAGAAGCGATTTGCTCACCTATTCATCAATATACTGCTCCTTTTCGTCGCCGTAATTCTCTTCGCCCTCTCTCATCCCAATCCGCTCGCAATCCGCGGGCTCCCTTTTTTAGCCTACATTGCGATCATTCCCCTGTTCTTGCTGGTCAGGCGAGTTTCTGTTCCCGCATCCTTTTTATGGGGCGCACTTTATGGTTTGATGGCATATTGCACCTTCGGTTACTGGCTTTCCGCTTTCCATCCCCTCGCACTGTATTTTCTCGCCGGACTTTCTTTCCTCATTTTTCTGTGCCTTGTACCGTTCCTAAAATTGGCAGATATTCTCTTTCCCCGATACGGTTTTATCGTCCAATGGATGCTGTGGATCGGATATGAGTATCTAAAAACACTCGGTTTTTTGGGATACTCCTACGGAATAATCGGATATTCCCAGTGGAGCTATCCGGTCATTATCCGCATCGCCGCGATTTTCGGCGTATGGGGCGTTTCCGCCCTCGTCGTCTTTCCGTCTGCCTGGATTGCGGGAGCCCTGAAAGAGGGTTGTACCGGAAAGTTTCGGGACTGGACAAAGGGGTTTACGGCATTTACCCGGCTGCATCCGGTATCGCTTGGCTTATGGCTTCTGGCCTTTCTTGCAACAATCACCTATGGAATCCTTTCGCCCAAAGAGTACACGAGCGAAAAAACGGTTACGCTTGCACTTATCCAGCCAAATACCGATCCCTGGACGGGAGGGATGAATGCATATCGATCGAATTTGCGGATACTGACACGTCTTTCTGACCGGGCGCTCGAGGAACATCCGGAGACCGATATCGTCGTATGGCCCGAGACAGCTTTTATCCCCCGGATTGCCTGGCATTATCAGTACCGCGAAGATCCCGTGGCATTTGAGCTCGTGTCGGATCTCCTTTCGTGGATTGACCGTTCGCCGGTACCGGTTTTAACCGGAAATGACGACGCTGAACAGGGCAAGGCTGATGACGGCACCCTTGACCGCGTTGACTATAACGCCGCGCTTCTTTTTACCCCGGGGAAAAACGTCATCCCCCCAAAGCCTGAACGGTACCGCAAAATGCATCTCGTTCCCTTTACCGAATATTTTCCCTTTCAGGATCAATTTCCCTTTTTTTATACTCTTTTGCTCGAGAATGACACTCATTTTTGGGCACAAGGGAGCGAACCCGTGGTATTCTCTTGCAAGGGACTCCGCTTTGCGACGCCGATTTGCTTTGAGGATACCTTCGGATATCATTCGAGAAATGCCGTGAATCTTGGCGCCGGGGCAATCGTGAATATCTCGAATGATGCATGGTCGGGGAGTCTTTCGTGCCAGTATCAGCATCTTTCCATGTCGGTTTTCCGCGCTGTTGAAAACCGCGTGCCGCTTGCCCGAGCAACGGCTTCCGGCCAGACGGCCATTGTCGATCCGGCAGGAAGGATAGTCGCCATGGCGACACCGTTTACCGAAACGGCGCTGGTTGGCACAATACCGGTAGTCGATACCACCCGGCGGACTCCCTACCGGGTGTGGGGCGATCTTTGGGGAATTCTTTTTGCCGCAGGCGCGACGCTCGCCCTTTGCGGTGGATTGTTGACAAAGCTCAAGAATATGTACGACAATTAGGCAGGTATGGGTATGGAAACACGAAAAAAAATCTTGATCGTAGATGATGAACAAATCAATGTTGAGTTTTTCGATCTTATGCTCTCCAAACTGGGCTTTGTCGTCGAAAAGGCGGCTAATGGTCAGGAAGCCCTCGAAAAAGTTCGCGAGTTCACTCCCGATCTCATCATGCTGGACAACATCATGCCGAAGATGTCCGGCTGGGAAGTAACCCGAATCCTCAAGAATGACCCCGAATATGCGGAATGGCGCGATGTGCCGATCATCATGTTTTCGGCCATGGACGACGTCAAGGACAAGATCGAGGGATTTGAGCTGGGTGTTGACGACTATATCACCAAGCCCTTCAATTTTTCCGAAGTGCTTGCCCGCATTCGCTCGGTACTTCGAAACCATGAACTGATCGACCAGCTGAAAAAACGCGAATCGCGCATAGCGCTTCAGGAACAGCTTAACGAAAAGCTTCTTGCGTACGTCGAGCTTGTGTCGAAAAAATTCCTTACCTTGTGCAATTCACCGTCGCTTCCCGAGAACTCCGAATTTCGCGCAGATCTCAATTCCTGCCAGATCGAATATACCCGACTTGAACACAAGATCACGGAGCTTCAGGAAGAGGCGCGGAAACTCAAGAGCAGGGAGATCGCGGTTACCTCGCTCGAAAACGAGCTGCGTAAAGCATATAGTGAGTAAACGATGTTAACAGAAGAAAAAAAACAGGCATTGGAACTTTTCGCCCAGGGACGCAAATTTTACAAACTCATGCAGTTTAACGAGGCTCGCGAATCTTTCGCGAAGGCACTCGAGGCAGACCCGACCGACAATCCTTCAAAGGTGTACGTCGAACGCTGCGCATATTACCTCGAAAACCCGCCGCCCGAAGATTGGGACGGCGTGTTTACGATGACGACAAAGTAGGGCATCATGGCACGGTTTAACGAAAAGGAAAAAGAGCGGAACGTCACCGTATTCGGCGAAAAGACCAAATTTAACGGAGTTCTCCGTTTTTCCGAAGAATTGCATATTGAAGGATCATTCACGGGAACGATCGACGCGCAAGGCGCACTCGTCCTGAAAAAAGGTTCGACTTGCACTGCTGATTACGTACGGGCGGCGTCGATCGTCGTTGAGGGCACCGTCCAGGGCGACTTGACCGCGGGCGACCGCATCGAGATGCGCTCGGGAAGTTCGGTTCGCGGAAATATTACCGCATCGAGGCTCAGGATCGCCGACGGCGTATCCTTTGAGGGTTCGGTGGAGATGATTCGCTCCGGAAACGATATAGACCTGTTCGCCACCAGATCCGACACGCTGAAAAGCCAGATCAGGATCGAAAACCCGAACTAGCGAACGAATGCACAATACGGCACGGAATCATGCCCGACGGGTACTTGAAGCGCTCCGGACGCGCTGCTTGACGCTCGTTACCGCCGAGTCCCTTACCGGCGGTCTTATCGGGGCAACGCTAACCGCAATACCGGGTTCTTCAGATTCATATTGGGGCGGTATCGTTTCGTATTCGGTTGCGGCAAAAAAGCGACTTCTTGGTGTGCCGGGCGACACCATTGAACAATGCGGCGTCGTGAGCGCGGATACGGCTTCAGCGATGGCCTTAGGTGCGCTTGAGACAAGCGGCGCGGACGTTTCCGTCGCCGTAACAGGCGTCGCGGGCCCTTCGGGCGGGAGCGAGGAAACGCCCGTCGGTACGGTGTTTCTCGCCTGTTGTCTTCGGGGAAAAACCCCGCTCGTGCAGAGACTTGTTATTCGCGGATCGCGAGACCGGGTGAGGGTGCGGACCGCCCTGGCCGCATTGACAATGGTTGCGGATTGTCTTGACAGGAACTAACGACGTCATTATACTTTGACTATTCTTATCCTTTTTTTACGGAAAAATCCGAACACTTAATGTCTTTCAATCAAACGTCCTGTGTTTATTTTATGGAGAATTCCCATGGCACCAATCAGAAGACGCCAATCCGCCGATAATCCGGACGGTGAGGCGCAGCAATTCCCGGATCAGGGTCAGTTTGATCTGGGTTCCCGGGATGACGCGGCTGGCGAAACATTCGCCGCTTCCGACGAAACCGCTTCAGCATCCTCGGAAACAGAAACTGGCGACTCCGGTCCCGCGACATCGGTCAGCGAACCTGGCGAAAAACGCGTCATTGTACGATCAAAATCACGACGATCGGGCGGGCAGCAGGGCGGCGGACGGGATAACGGTCCGCGAGACAATGGTCCCCGAGAGAACGGCCCACGAGAGAACGGAAACCGGGAAAATGGCCAGAGAGAAGGCGCCAATCGCGATTCTGGTCCGCGGGATTTCCGCGAAGGTCGCGACAACCGGGACCGAAATGATCGGGGAGGCCCAGACAATAGGCGTTTCCGCGATAACCGCGAGGGAAGGGAAACGCGCGAGGGACGTGAAGTCCGCGAAGACCAGAACTACCTGAGAGAGGCCGCCCAGGCGCAGGCCGAAAACGATCAAGCCGGAGATTCCGGAAACAAGCCAAAACTGACAATCAACGAACTTACCAGAATGGGCATGCACGCGCTCCGCGAACTCGCAACCCAATACGGCGTACCGCACGAAGACATGGTCGCCATGAAAAAACAGGAAGTTATCTTCCAGATCCTGAAAGCGCACACCGAGCACGGCGGAATCATCTTCGCCTCAGGCTCACTTGAAATACTCCCCGACGGATATGGTTTTCTTCGCTCGCCGCAGAATAGCTACCTGCCCGGCCCCGACGATATTTACATCTCGCCCAGCCAAATCAGGCTCTTTAATCTCAAGACCGGCGACACCGTCTATGGCCAGATTCGTTCCCCGAAAGAAGGCGAGCGTTTCTTCGCGCTTCTTCGCGTCGAGACCGTCAACTTCGACGAGGTATCCGCCGCGCAGAGCCGCATTCCGTTCGATAACCTGACGCCGCTCTATCCGGACGAAAAGTTCAATCTCGAAACCACGACGACCGAGTTCTCGACCCGCATCATGAACCTGTTCTGTCCGATCGGAAAGGGCCAGCGCGCGCTTATCGTCGCTCCTCCCCGAACCGGTAAGACCATCCTGATGCAGAAGATCGCGAACGCGATTACCGCGAACCATCCCGAGGTATACCTCATCGTGCTCCTCATCGACGAGCGCCCCGAAGAGGTTACCGACATGGAACGCACCGTCAAGGCCGAGGTTATTTCCTCTACCTTTGACGAGCAGGCGACCCGCCACGTGCAGGTTGCGGAAATGGTTCTTGAAAAGGCGAGGCGACTCGTCGAGCACAAACGCGACGTCGTCATCCTCCTCGACTCGATTACCCGCCTGGCGCGCGCGTACAACCAGACCGTCCCGACCTCGGGAAAGGTGCTTTCGGGAGGCGTTGACTCAAACGCGCTCCACAAACCGAAACGCTTTTTCGGCGCCGCCCGTAACGTCGAAGAAGGCGGAAGCCTTACGATTATCGCAACCGCGCTTATCGAGACGGGAAGCCGCATGGATGAGGTTATTTTCGAGGAATTTAAGGGTACCGGCAACATGGAAATCAACCTTGACCGCAAGCTTTCCGACCGTCGCCTGTTTCCTGCCGTCAGCATCAAAAAATCCGGCACGCGCAAGGAAGAGCTGCTCCTTACCGAAGAAGAAATGCAGAAGATTTGGGTGCTTCGCAAGGTTATCAACCCCATGGATGACACCGAGATCATGGAGCTACTCCTTGACAGGATGCGTAAATCCAAGAATAATGAGGCGTTCCTGAAGTCAATGAATACCGGCTCTGCCGCCATGGACTAAAGAAACAAGGGCATTGGCCACCAAGGCTTTGCCCGACAGTGACTAAAGAAACCGGTGGAACCTGGCGCTTCCCTTTAAAAAGGGAGAGGCCAAGAACCATTGCTGCCGAAAAACGGGTCGGTATGATCCTGAGAGCCCTGAAAAGCCGTTTTTTTCGGAGCTCTGAAAACCTTTCAGGTTTTCTTTGAGAAATCTGCACTTCGTGCGGATTTCTCATGAAAGAAGCAGAAAGATTCTTAGAGCGCGTTTATTAGTTGCACCCAGCTACTGGAGGAAACCATGAAAGAGGGAATTCACCCCGCGTACAATGAGACCAAGATCAAGTGCGCATGCGGAAACGTGATCGAGACCCGCTCGACCGTCAAGGACATCAACGTTGAAATTTGCTCGGCTTGCCATCCGTTCTTTACCGGCAAGCAGAAGCTCGTCGACACCGCCGGACGCATCGACCGCTTCAAAAAGCGCTACAACATCAAGGAAAGCTGATTGTTCCGGGAAACCGGTACCATACAGAAAGACTGATAGACTTGAAAAAACCGCCTTGCAAGGGCGGTTTTTTTTATTGGCGCCGAATACCGTATCCGGTGCATAACGAAAAAAGAACAGAAAGAAAACGTGAGACGACAGATCTATGGTAAAATAAGCAGGCTATATTCAATCATAAAAAGAGCCATGGTCAAGAAAATTTCACCTTAGAGGTACAACGACATGAACCGCAATTCCATTCTTTTCAAACTGATACTCGCAATATGCATACCGCCGTGCGCTTTATGCCTGCCCGGTGCGTTCGGTCTGTATGGATCGTTCCTTGCAACGTTGGGGCCTGCTTCGTTTCTTGCGATATTTCTCGCGTTATCGAGCGTTTCAAGCCTGTGTCTCGCCTATGCGTTGATCTTTCGGAATGTGTCGGCTTTGGTCGAAATGCTCCGTCAGGCCGAGGGTGGAGAGGGTGATTTGACGCGCCGTATGCCGGTCGTCGGTAAAGACGAGATTTCCGCGATATCGCGAAGCCATAACGTGTTTGTGTCGCAGATACATCAGATAGTTTTCAAGCTGAAAAACATCGTCGTCGCGAGCGACACGATCGGGCAGGAGCTTGCCACGCGAGCCGAACTCGTCGCGTCATCGCTCGAGGATCTCGCGTCGAATTCCCTTTCGATGGCGACGCGTGAAAAGGAACTCAATGACTATATCAATACTTCACGCAAGTACGTCGGTGGCATAAGGGGCGCCATCGAGGAGATCGTGCAGCAGATAGACTCGCAGGCCGCGAGCGTGGACCAGTCGTCCGCCGCGGTTGAGGAAACGATCGCGGCTATTCAGAGCATGAACAGGATCTCGCAGTCAAAGACCGAACTCGTGAAAAACCTGAACTCGCTCGCAACGGAAGGCGGCAAGGATATGCGGGAGACCCTGAAATCGATGGAAGGGATCGCCGCGTCCGTTACGCTTGTCAAGGATCTGATCAAGGTAATCGACGAGGTCGCAGCGAAGACGAACCTCCTTGCGATGAACGCGGCAATCGAGGCGGCGCACGCGGGCGAGCACGGTCGCGGATTTTCCGTCGTCGCCGGAGAAATACGCTCTCTCGCCGAGACAACCGCGAAAAACGCGAGCGAGATCAACCGGAATCTCACCGAGATGGTGACGGGAATCGATTCCTCGAAAAAACTGACAGAACGGACGAACTCTTCGATCATGGAACTCGTTGGCGGCATCAAGGATATGTCGAATAGCCTGTCGGAAATTATCGGCGGGCTCGCAGAAATGTCCGACGGGACGAAGGAGATCACCGAATCCCTCACCCAGCTTGTCGGTATAACCGAGGACGTCAAGCGGGATTCCCGCGTTATCGACTCGAAGTCTCTGGAGATCGACGACGCCATGGCACGGGTGATCGGCATTTCCGGGACCTCTCTCAGCTCTATGGAAGAGTTTACCCGAAAAATCGGGGAGATGCGGGACGCGACGGGAAACATTTCGCGGGCGGGAAAAGAGAACGCGGAGAATATTTCGATCGTCGCCCAGGTTGTTTCGCGCTTCAAGATCATCGATACCTCAGGCTTAAAATCGGGCGACGGGCAGGAACTCATTCAGTGGAACAAACGGAAAAAGGAAATTCCCGTGCGTCCCGCGAATCCCCGGTCTCTTCCGGAATCCGAGGCAGGGCATTGGTACGATCTTGAGTTCGCCGGTTGGGGGAGCGAGAAAGTACACGTGCCTGATTCTACCGCCGACGGCTCTCGCGGCAAACGGGTAATCCTTCTCGAGTCGTGCGACCATCCCTATCATGCGGCGTACAAGACGGGCTGTCAGAAAATGGCAAACGCGTTCGGGGTAACGCTTGAATCGATGAACGCGAATTATTCACCGGAGATTCAGGCCAAGCAGGTTGAAGCAGCGATCAACAAGCGCCCCGACTTGATCATTTTGACGCCTACCAGCGTGAAGGAAAGTACCGGCTGGTTCAAGCGGATCAACGAGCGGCGCATTCCGGTAATCGGCAGCAACACCACGCCGAATGACGAGGGCTTCCGCTATCTTCTGGGATGGACCGGCCCCGACGATTGGGGTCAGTTTCGCCTGCTCGCGCGGGAGTTTGCGTCCTTGATGGGAAACTCGGGCGGTTACGGAATTTTCCGGCATATAGAGGGAAACTCGAATTATTTTTCGCGAACGCATTCCATTATCACCGAGCTCAATTCGCTCGCTCCTGGCATGCAGTGCCTGGCTATGGAAACCGCGATTCATGAAGACGATACGAAACGGCTGGTTGAAACCTGGCTTGCCAAATACGGCAAGGACTTGAAAGGCCTGTGTTACTCCGACCCGGGAAACGGAGCCCGCGCGCTCTGTGACGCGCTTAAAGCCGCCGGGCGCGAGGATATTGTCGTCGTCTCGTCGGGAAACAGCGCGATTACCCAGGATCTTGTGCGCGACGGCAGAATCAAGGCGATTACGTATCAATCAGCCGAGGCCGACGGAGCTCTCGCGATGGAAATGGCAATCGACTGGTTTAATGGCCTCGACATAGAGCCAATACGCTACCTGCCCATGCGCCTTATAACACGGAAAAACGTCGCCGACTATTATCCTGCGCAGTGGTAAACTGGAGGGCTCATTTGCTTAAATGTGAAAAAAATCACATTTAACGTTAAAAAATATCGATAAAATAAGCCCGACATATTGACTAATCTATAAAAAAATATCATATTAACCTCAGGATCAGGAACGGCGATACCGATGGCGCATTCGCAGGATTTCCTCTTCCGAAGGAGACACCATGACCGTAAAGACAATCGATGACCTGAATGAACTGATGAAAAAGGTGCGCGCAGCGCAGCTGAAATACGCGGAATTCTCGCAGGAACAGGTTGATATGATTTTCCGCCATGCGGCGCAGGCTGCGGCAGAAAGCAGAATTCGCCTCGCAAAGCTCGCCGTCGAGGAAACCGGCATGGGCGTCTTCGAGGACAAGGTAATCAAGAATCATTTCGCTTCCGAGTTTATCTACAACAAATACGCCAACGAAAAAACCTGCGGCGTGATCGAGGAAGACGAGGATGCGGGAATCGTCAAGATCGCCGAGCCCATCGGTGTGATTGCGGGAATTATTCCGACGACGAACCCGACCTCCACGGCAATCTTCAAGAGCCTTATCGCGCTCAAGACGCGAAACGCGATTGTATTTTCACCGCACCCGCGTGCAAAAAAATGCACGATCGAAGCGGCCAGAATCATGCGCGACGCCGCGATTGCAGCAGGCGCTCCCGAAGACATCATCGGCTGGATAGACGAGCCCACGGTCGAACTTTCCGCGGCTCTCATGGGCCACGCAGAGATTAACCTCACGCTCGCGACCGGAGGTCCGGCGATGGTGAAGGCCGCATACTCTTCCGGAAAACCCGCGATCGGCGTTGGTTCCGGCAATACTCCGGCAATCATCGACGAGACGGCGGATATCAAGATGGCCGTCAACTCCGTTCTTTTGAGCAAATCTTTCGACAACGGCATGATCTGCGCGAGCGAGCAGTCGGTCGTCGTGGTCGATGCGGTGTACGAAGCCGTGAAAAAGGAATTCGCCTTCCGCGGCGCGCACCTCCTGACGAACGCCGAGCGTGAAAAAGTCGCCGCCGTCGTGATGAAAAACGGCCGTGTCAACGCCGAGATCGTGGGCCAGAGCGCCGCGAAAATCGCGGAGATGGCCGGGGTTAAAGTTCCCGAGACCGCGAAGATTCTTATCGGAGAGATCAAGAAGGTCTCCCGCGAAGAGCCCTTTGCCCACGAGAAGCTTTCCCCCGTGCTCGCAATGTTCCGCGTAAAGGACTTTGACGACGCAGTGAGGATCGCCCGCGAGGAAGTCGAGCTCGAGGGAATGGGACACACTGCGGTGCTCTACACCGATCCTGCAAACACAGACAGAATCGCGCGCTACGGCCGCGAAATGAAGACCGGACGCATCCTCGTGAACATGCCCGCAAGCCAGGGCGCGATCGGCGACATTTATAACTTCCGCCTTGAGCCGTCCCTGACGCTCGGTTGCGGCAGCTGGGGCGGAAACGCGATCAGCGAAAACGTCGGGGTCAAGCATCTCCTGAACGTCAAGACCGTTGCCCAGAGGAGGGAAAACATGCTGTGGTTCCAGGTACCGTCGAAGATTTACTTCAAGCAAAACGCGATCGCCGAGGCATTCAAGGACCTCGCGGGAAAGAAGCGCGCATTCATCGTTACCGACAAGTTCCTCTATGACGCGGGATACGTCGCCAAAGTTACCCGCGTACTCGACAAGCTCGGTATCGCGAGCGAGACCTTCGCGGACGTAAAGCCCGATCCGGATCTCGCAACGATATACAAGGGCGTGGATATCCTGAACGCATTCAAGCCCGATGTTATCATCGCCGTCGGCGGCGGAAGCCCGATTGACGCCGCGAAGATCATGTGGCTCATGTACGAAATGCCGAACGCGAAGTTCACCGATCTTTCCATGCGCTTTATGGACATCAGGAAAAGAATCTACCGGTTCCCGGAAATGGGAAAAAAGGCTTTCTTCGTCGCGGTCCCCACGACAAGCGGCACGGGAAGCGAAGTGACTCCCTTCGCGGTCGTTACCGACGAAAAGACCGGTGCGAAATATCCGATCGCCGACTACGCGCTCACGCCGAACATGGCGGTTATCGACCTCGACTTCGTAAAGGATATGCCCAAAAAGCTCACGGCGTATTCCGGGGTTGACGCGCTCGTGCACGCAATCGAAGCCTTCGTATCCGTGATGGCGACCGATTACACGAACGGCATGGCGCTCGAAGCGATCAGGATCATCTTCAAGTACCTTCCCGTGTCCTACGCAGAAGGGGCCGCAAACCTCAAGGCGAGGGAAAAAATGGCGTACGCTTCGACGATGGCCGGTATGGCCTTCGCCAATGCGTTCCTCGGCGTGTGTCACTCCATGGCGCACAAGCTCGGCTCGATGTACCACGTGCCGCACGGACTTGCGAACGCGCTTCTCCTGAACGAGGTAATCCGCTTTAACGCGGTCGACGCACCTGCCAAGCAGGCGGCGTTCCCCCAGTACAAGTACCCGGAAGCGATCGAGCGCTATGCGCGCATCGCGGACTATCTTGGGCTCGGCGGAAAAACGGCACCGGAGAAGGTCGAGAAGCTTATCGAGGCGATCGAGGATCTCAAGAAAAAATGCGAGATCCCCGCGACTCTCAAGGAAACGGGCATCGACGAAAAGACCTTCCTCGCGAACCTCGAAGCCCTTTCCGAGGACGCGTTCGACGATCAGTGCACGGGTGGCAACCCCCGGTATCCGCTCGTCAAGGAAATTGCGGCGATGTACAAGAAGGCGTATTACGGTGTAAAAGCCTGACGAAAAAGGCCTTGCGGATAACGCAAGACCGAAGGTGGCGCGGGGAAGAAAGATTCCCCGCGCCCTTTTTTTTTGTGATACAATTCCCTTATCGCAAATTAAAGAAAACGATACGAAAAAAAGGGGGCGTCATGAAAATAAAGGACAAGCGGTATGACGATTACAAGCCGGCGGGAAAACGGTTTCGGCAAGCTTTTTTCCGCTTTTGCGTATACGGTTCGCTTCTTATCGCGGCGGAAGTCGCGTTTTACACGGTCACGAAAATCGCCCGCTCGATTCCGTTCGCCGAACTTCTGTTTCATTTTACCCGCGAGGTCGACCCCGCGCTCGGACTCAACCATGTGTGGTCCGTCCCGATAAAAACGCTTTTCGGCCAGTCAAGTCTCTATATGTTTTTTGTCTACGGCGCGATCTGCGTGTTCGGTCTCGAACCGGCATGCCGCTGGATGAAGCGAAAGGACGTTCCCGCTCTGCTTCGCGGCGTCGCCTATGCGTTCCTCATCATGGCGGCCGAATGCGCGCTCGGTTTTATTCTCAAGCTGGCAACCGGCTACGATATCTGGTTTTACGCCAGTGACGGCGCCATCTTCCGGTACACAAGCCTCGCGATCGCGCCGTTCTGGTATGTGTGCGGAATCCTTTCTGAAAATCTCATGAATCTCATCGATTCGCTCGACGAGATGAAACTTTCCGCCTATGGACTCGATGACGATAGCGGCGAGGCTTCTGCGGAAAAAGACCGCATCGTCATCCTGAGCGACGTACACATCGGAAAGCGGAATGCGGACGGGAGCCCTGCAGGATGGTTTTACGGCATGTATGAAATATACCTGACCGTCATCCTCTACAAAATTTCGATGAACAAGCATGTGCGGGAGCTCGTGTTTCTCGGCGACTTCTTTGATACCTGGATGTATCCGGTTGAGGAAAAACCCGAAACAGTCCGGGAGATCGTCGCAAAATGGCAGGACTCGCCGCTTATGGTACCGCTCCTCCAGTGCATCGAAAAATTTGACGCGGTTTGGTATATTCCCGGCAACCATGATATGCACGTCAAGCAGGAAGACCTTGATCTCCTTTCCTCGCGCGGTAAACGCATTACTTTGACTTCATCCTATAAATTCAACGCGCACGCGAGCTTGCTTACCGGATGCGATATACACCTTGAGCACGGAAATGACGCCGACTTCTTTAACGCCCCCGACCATGACGCTGATACCGTTCAGGGCATGCCCTTCGGATATTTTGTCTCACGTCTCATTTCGGCTGCTCCCGACTTCGATTATGAAGCGACCTTCCGGTCATCTTACCGGATGGCAATGCTTGCCGAGGCCCAGTCGTTCGTGTCGGGTAAAAGCGGGGCGACGGCCGCAAGTGGTGAAAGCCGTGCGATAACGGACAAAGAAAAAGGGCTCGGGCATCGCTTTATAGAACTTTTCGTCGATACCCTCGTCGACTTCGCGAATTCTAAGCGCGGGGAGCGAGATCGCATCGGAAACGACACGCCGATACAAATGCCGGAAAGCTATAGTCCGACGACGGTCGGGGAAGTCAAGACGAGATATTCATCGCTTCTCGGCGAGTGGCTTGAAAACCATAAGACGTATATGTTCGCGGCCGCGGGAAAAAGCGGACTCGATACCTACGCGCGAAAAAAATTCGGCTCCGTAAAGTGGTCTCTCTGGCTCAAGCGGCTTTTTGCGCCGATACGAAACGACATGATCGTCGTGATGGGGCATACGCACTACGGGAAAATCGAGCGCGTGATGAACCGCGAAAAACAGGGCGTGTACGCAAATACCGGATGCGTATGCCAGAACAGCAAGCAGTCAGGTGTTCGCTGGGTTGAGATAAGAAAATCGGCCATTGGGTGGTATGTCAAACTCGAGCGGCTGTAACGGTATGTACAAAAAAACGCTTCTGATCATTGCGACGGCATCCATCGTGTTCTCCGCCTGCATGACAAATAAGGCCATTCTCCTTGACGCTCCCGCGCATTTAGAAGGTTCGCCGATTATCAATCCATCCTTAAGCGTCACGAAAGGCGGTATTCATCCATACATCGGACTTTCTGCCGGAAACTCGCATGATTCGTCCCCGTTATCGACGAACAACATCGCGTTCGAGTCCTCAAACCTCGGTGTGCACGCCGGAATACTGTACAGTCCATCGCTTGAGGAACGGCATGACGGCGGGGCTTTCTTTTCTGTGGGGGCGAGGGGATTGTATTCCGTATGCAAGACCGATCCGCGCTATAGCACTGACGTCGTGATCGACCAAGAGACGCTGAACGCGCTAACGACCAACACATCGGACATATCGGCCGAGGTCATCGTACGCGGTGGCGGCATTATCAGGATGAGCAGGGTCAGCCTGGCAGGATATATGGGCGTCTTCGGCGACTACGAGAGCGGGGAATATCGGGATTTCAGGTCTGACGTGGATGGTGTTGGCAATTGCTATAATCGCTCATCCAAGCTTTGGTCTTTCGGGAGCGCGATCGGGATAGACCTTGCGTTCGGGGTAGCAGATAAATTCGCCTTTGGCGTTGTAGCGGAAGGCCGCAATTACATAATGCGATCGCAAACGTACGATAAGGAGATCCCCGCGGAAGACGACGATGACCCGTACTTCACGCGCTATACGGTCATCACGAAGGAAGGTGGCTCACCGCAAACAGCCATGTTGCTCAAGGTCGAGCCATATATGGATATTCAGCACATGCGCGTTGCATGCGCCTTTTCTTCGAACAACGTGACGCTCAGCACGACCTATCGCTGGTAGACAGAGAAATGCGGATGGCCGCGGCTGTCGTCAGGCGAGCGTGATTCTCCAGAGCCGGTGGATGCGCTTGTTGCGGAAATCCTCCGGGATTGATTCTTCGCTCAAGTCGGCGACCTTGGTGTCAGGCCTCGCGGCCGCGCCTCCGATGAGGTCGGGATCGAACTTGAGCGTGCGGGAATTCGTCGAGAAATAAAGGCTTCCGCCGGGCGCGAGTACCGCGAGGCATGCCCTGCAGAGCTCGGCCCAGTCCCGGTTAATGTCAAGGTTTTCGGCCGCGCGCTTTGAGTTCGAGAAGGTCGGGGGATCGCAGATGATGAGGTCCCAGACAGATCCCGTGCGGCGGCTTGCGGCGAGAAAGGCTTTGACGTCCGCGTGCACGCACGGGTACCGCTCTCCGTCTTTTCCCCTCGTTTCGGCCGCGGGCGAATGACCTGCTGCCGGAGCGCTTGTCTTGAAACCGTTAAACGAAAGGTTGTCAGCCGCCCAGGCGAGGTAGGTTTTTGAAAGATCGACCGAGGTAACGCTTGCGGCTCCACCAGCGGCCGCATGAACGGAAAATGCGCCGGTATACGAAAAAAGATTGAGCACCCTTTTGCCGCCAGATTCCGCGCGGACAAGCGCGCGCGCAGGGCGGTGGTCGAGGAAGATGCCGGTGTCAAGATAGTCCGAAAGGTTCACGAGAAAACGGGACCCGCCCTCGTCGATGACGATTCTGCCACCGGATGCGGAGACCCGTTCGTACTGGGCCTCCTCGCCGCGCTGGCGCTTTCTCGTTTTCGTATGGACGTTCGATTCGGGAATGGCGAGGATGTCGGCTGCCGCTTTTTTCATCACCTCCATCCACACGTCTTCCGCCTCGTCGCTTTTTTCGTACGGGCGTTCATAGAGCGCAATGTGAAGATACCGGTTCTCGTTACCGCTTTCCTGATAGAGGTCTACCGCGAGCGGTATCTCGGGAATATCCTTGTCATAGAGGCGATAGCAGGTCACGCCGGTGCGGCGGGCCCACTTCCGGAGGTGCTTGTACTGCTTTTCGAGTCTGTTGGCGAACATGACCGCCTGGGCGGCGTTTTTTTCGGGTGTGTCGTCAGTCGGATTCATGCTTTCTCGCGTTCATCATGACGCAGAGCATCGCGTACCCGGAGGTAAGATCCTCTTTTTGCACGACGATTTCGTCGGGAACCTTCAACTTGACGTTGGTGAAATTCCAGATAGCCGTAATGCCGGACGCGACGAGAATGTCGGTGACGCCCTGGGCATGCGCCGAGGGAACGGTGAGGATCGCGATATGGGCGCCGAGCTCGCGGATTTTTTCCTGTATGGTGTCGAGTGAGTATATCGGCACTCCGTGGATTGATTTCCCGATTTTCGCGGAATCCTGGTCGAACGCGCCGCAGATCCGGAGACCATGGAAGAGGAATTCGGGATAGCCGGTGAGCGCGGTTCCGAGGTTACCCGCGCCGATGAGCACCGCCTGCTGGATTTCGTCCCACCCGAGAAAATGCTCGATCGCGGCCATCAGGGCGATTACGGGATAGCCCTTTTTTGGCTTTCCGACGATACCGGTAATCGCGAGATCCTTACGAACCTGAATGGGTTCAAGGTGGAGTTCCTGCGCGATCACCGTGCCCGAAATGTATTCGGTTCCCTCATCCTTCGACTGGCGAATGATATGAAGATAGGAGGGAAGGCGACGGATTGAGGGTATTGCCGAGATCTTTTGTTTGGCCATGGTAAAAAATCCTTGAGAATCGAGTGTTTTTTAACGATATACTTCATTTGAAGGAAAGTCAAGCGATAGCGGGTTCCTATGGAAACAAAATGTATATTCATGTATACTCGCGCCATAAATTCGCATAACTATACGAGGAGCTTCAAGCGTATGTACGAACCGGTAGACCCCAAGGTTAGTTTTCCCGAGCAGGAGGAAAAGGTTCTCGCGTTCTGGAAAAAAAATGATATTTTCAAGAAGTCGATTTCCAACCGGGAAGGCGCGAGCGAATACGTCTTTTACGATGGCCCTCCCTTTGCTACGGGACTTCCGCATTTTGGCCATTTTGTGCCGAGCACGATCAAGGATATCATTCCCCGCTACCAGACGATGAAGGGCAAGAAAGTCGAGCGCCGCTTCGGCTGGGATTGTCACGGATTGCCGGTTGAGAACCTCATCGAAAAGGAACTCGGTCTCAACTCGAAAACCGACATCGAAAAATTCGGCGTCGCGAAATTCAACGAGGCGTGCCGCGCGAGCGTGCTGCGCTACGTGAACGAATGGCGCGAAACCATCACCCGGCTCGGCCGCTGGGTTGACTTTGACAACGACTATAAAACGATGGAACCCGATTATATGGAATCCATCTGGTGGGTCATGAAGAGCCTTTGGGAAAAAGGGCTTTTGTATGAGGGCCACTATATTCTTCCGTATTGTCCCCGCTGCTCGACGGTTCTTTCGAACCATGAGCTTAACCTCGGCGGCTACAAGGACGTGCACGATCCGGCGATCACGATCAAATTCAAGGTCAAGGGAGCGGTGAAGGGCAGCGTCGCCGAGAAGTCTCTTGGCGCAATCCCCGGCGGCATTGCCGGAACCGCGGACGGGAAAACTTTCATGCTCGCGTGGACAACCACGCCCTGGACGCTCCCCAGCAACCTCGGACTGACGATGGGGCCGGACGTCGATTACGTGATGGTGAAAGACGGCGAGGAGCGGTACATTCTCGCGGAAGCGAGACTCGGCGCATACTACAAGGACACTGAAAACTGCGAGATCGTCTGGAAGAAAAAAGGCGCGGAACTCCAGGGCATTACCTACGAGCCGCTCTTTCCGTATTTCGCTTCTCTCGAAAAAAACGAGGACGGCTCTCCCGGAGCGTTTCGCACATTCCTCGGGGACTTCGTCACGACGGGCGACGGTACCGGCATCGTGCATACGGCTCCGGGCTTTGGCGAAGACGACAACAAGGTCTTCAAGGGATCGGGTGTGCCGAACATTTGCCCGATTGACGCCGAATGCCGCTTTACCGCAGAAGTTCCGGACTACAAAGGCATATTCGTAAAGGACGCCGACAAGGCGATCATGGAGCGGCTCAAGGCCGAGGGGAAACTCGTCAAGCGAGAGCAGATTCTCCACTCCTATCCGCATTGCTGGCGCTGCTCGAGCCCGCTCATCTACCGCGCGATCGGCAGCTGGTTCGTCAGCGTCGAGAAGATCAAGTCGAACATGCTGAAGGCGAACTTCAAGATTACCTGGCAGCCCGAACACATCAAGGAAGGCCGCTTTGGCAAATGGCTCGAAGGTGCGCGCGACTGGGCGATCAGCCGCAACCGCTTTTGGGGAAATCCCCTGCCGATATGGAAATGCCCCGACTGCGGCAAGACGATCTGCGTGGGAAGCCGCGACGAGCTGAAAAAACTTTCAGGGGTGTACCCCGAGGACCTGCACAAGCATTTTGTCGACGAGATCTCGATACCGTGTGACTGCGGCTCCACGATGCGCAGGATTCCCGAAGTTCTTGACTGCTGGTTCGAGTCGGGCTCGATGCCCTACGCGCAAAACCATTATCCCTTCGAGAACAAGGAATATTTCGAAAGTCATTTCCCCGCCAATTTTATTTCCGAGGGACTCGACCAGACCCGCGGATGGTTCTATACGCTTACCGTTCTCGCCGCAGCCCTCTTTGACCGGCCCGCGTTCGAGGCGTGCATCGTCAACGGCCTCGTGCTCGCGACCGACGGAAAGAAGATGTCCAAGTCGCTGCGGAACTACACCGATCCCAACAAGGTTGTCAACGAGTTCGGCGCCGACGCGCTTCGCCTCTTCCTCATGCACTCGGCAGTCGTAAAGGCCGATGACCTCAAGTATTCCGACGAAGGCGTCCGCGACGTACTCAAGGGAATCCTCATTCCGCTGTGGAACAGCTACAGTTTTTACGTCACCTACGCGAACATCGACAAGATCGAACCGCCCGTGGCGGACGGATGTGTGAAGGGCGCCAAGGCGGGGAAACCCGCGGAAGCGAGCGCGAACCCTCTTGACCGCTGGATCCTTTCGATTACCGAAAAAATGGTTCTCGAAGTTTCCGAGGCGCTCGATTCCTACGACCTCGCGCGGGCCATCGACCCGATCGTCAGCTTTATCGACCAGCTCAATAACTGGTATATCCGCCGCTCGCGGCGCCGCTTCTGGAAAAGCGAAAACGACGGCGACAAGGCGCAGGCTTACGATACCCTGTACCGCGCGCTCAAGCGCTTCGCCCTCGTCGCAGCCCCCGTCGTTCCGTTTATCACGGACTCGATCTGGCTCAACCTCCGTACTCCGGGAGACGCCGAGTCTGTCCATCTCGCGGACTATCCGACGTACGACGCGTCCCTGCGCGACCTTCCGCTCGAGTTCATGATGGAGACGGTGCAAAAAGCGGTTTCCATGGGACGGAGCCTCCGCTATCAGTTTAACCTCAAGACCCGCCAGCCGCTCAAGGCAGTCGAGCTCGTGACGCGCAACCCGGAAGAAAAGAAAGTTCTTCTCGAGATGGAAGAGAGTATCCGCGAGGAACTCAACGTCAAGGAAGTGATCTTCCACGAGAAGGAAGAGGAACTCGTCGAGTACAGCGCGAAGGCAAACTTCCGCGCCCTCGGCAAGGAACTCGGCACCGCGATGAAGACCGCGGCCGAGGCGATAGAGCGCCTTACCTCGCAGGCCATTCAGTCAATCATCGACGGCTCGACGCTGAGCATCGACGTGGGCGGCAAACTCATCGACCTCACGGCGGAAAAGATTATCGTCAACCGCATCGAAAAAGCCGCGCTCAAGGTAGTCAATGAAGGAACGCTCACCGTCGGACTCGACACCGAGGTTACCGAGGAACTGCAGCTCGAAGGCCTTATCCGCGACCTTGTGCGCGGCGTGCAGAATCTCCGCAAGGAACGCGGGCTTGAGGTTACCGATCGAATCCGGCTCACCGTTTCTGCCGGAAATGGCGCGACGGGAGCTGAAGGAAAGGCCCTTCTTGAAAAAGCCTTCTCTCGCTTTGGCGAGTATCTTGCGAACGAAACCCTCGCCGTTTCCGCGAAATGGGTGTCCGACTTTGCCTCTCTTTCCGGCTCAAATCCCGTTTCGATCGAAGCGGGCGATGAGTGCTGGGAGGCCGACCTTGCGCGCGAATAGCAGTATCCGGGCCAATCGCAAAATTTGCGCGCTCGGGATTCTGTTCGCTTCTGTTTTGTTTTTTTCGTCGTGCGCCTCGATCCGCTCGGGTGTGACTTCGCGCCCGCTCGATGCGCTCGGGGAAGGCGCTGACGTATATCTTGTGATCCCGGTCAGGGCTAACGAAGATTTGGTTTCGAGCGCGCTTGTGCCGCTTGTCGGAGAAGTATCCGCCGCGAAACTGATTTCCAGAACGGAGATCGCATATATTTCGGCCGGGAACAGCTCGCTGAACGGTAACAGCGCTCCGCCCGGGAAGACCGCCCGCTTTGTGGCGACGGGTTCTTTCCCTATGTCGGGCGCGGCTGTCGCGTTTCGGGAATCAAAGGGATGGAAGCGGATCGCCGATCCCGGTCTTACCTGGTATCGCTCTTCCGCCGTATCGGTTGCGATTCCCGCCCGGGGCGTTCTCTGCGGTCTCTTCTCGCATTCCGGAATGGACAGTGACCGGCAAGATCTGACGGATCTGGCGTCCCGCGTCAGCTCACCCGGAGAGGCGTCTGTGGCAGTGTCTTCTTCGTTCGAAGCGTATTCGGCGATAGCCGCTAAGGACGGGCGAATCGGTTTTTTCAGCGGAAACCCGGCGATCTTTGTCGCCGCGCTTCTCGGGCCCGATATCGACCTTCCCGTGCGCTACCTCGAAGGCTATGCCTCGCGCCTCGATGACGGCGAATACTCCGTTTCCGCGACGATCACGCTTTCCGACGCGCGTTCAGGGCGGGCGATCAGGCCGCTTCTCGCGCGAGTCGTGCGGGGTGCCACTGTTACGGTCGAGGAAGATCGCGTGATTATTTCCGGTTACCGGGCAACGAAAGAAAAAATTGCCGGCATGGCGGAATTTTTGTATCTTGATAAAAAAGTGAATCTTATCCAATGAGGTGTTATAACAATGCCAACGTATGAATACGCATGCGACGCGTGCGGACACGGCTTTGAAGCCGTTCAGAAAATGAGCGAAAAGGCTCTGGATACCTGCCCCGAATGCGGAAAGAAAATACGCCGCGTTCTTTCCGGCGGAATCGGCGTGAGCTTTAAGGGATCGGGTTTTTACGTGAACGATTCCGGATCATCATCCGAGAAACACGCTTCCGGAAAGTCTTCCGGAAAAGAGAAACCTGCCTGCGCGACCGGCTCGTGTCCGGGTTGCTCGTCTTCTTCGTGAACCGGTGAAAAAGAAACCTGCTTTCTTTTGTGAATTCTGCGGGACTCAAGTAAGGCAAAACGACCGCGTATGCCGCCATTGCGGGAAATTTTTCTCGTCGGTTAAATGCCCGTCGTGCGGATTTGCAGGGGACTCAAAGATATTTCGTGACGGCTGTCCCGCGTGCGGGTATGCGTTTACCGAAGGATCTTCAGCAAGGGGGCCGCGCACACAGAAGGGAGGGGGGGGGAGCAAAAAGCGGAACTCAAGACCCGAGACCGATCCGCTGCCCTGGTGGATTTACGTCGCCTCGCTCGCGTTCCTTGCCCTTCTCGTGGCGGTTATACTGCTTCGGCAATAAAGCGCGCAAGGATTGAAGCGTCCTTGTCGGATATCGAGTCGAAATCAAGATTTATGACGTTGCCGCTTCTGATGACGCGGCATTTTACCTGAATCACCGCCCCGTCGAGCTTGAGCGAGCACTGGTCGAGTACGTCGCCCGCGGCAAGATCGGATGTCGCCGAAGGCGCGTCCGGCCGGAAGCGCATATCGTTCCGGGAAATGCTTTCAACCTTGCCCGTAATAATCGTTTCAGTTATCGGATTCGTGAAAAGGAATATCGCCCGCTCTCCGACGTCGTGATACACGTACGTTTCGCGTGGCTCGGCGGTCGGCTTGTAGCGGGAAAAAATTCCCGAGAGGCGTTCGCGGTCATTCGGGCCCTGAACGCTTTCTTCAATCATTGCCTGTATGCCGATGTGGAGCGCCTTGTCGGCTTCTTCCGAAGTAAAGCGCTCATCGGTGAGCAGCACGATGATAGTCCGGTCCTTTTCGACATCCGCGCGGATAAACTGGGAGAGAACCTTCCAGTGGCGCGGAAAGTCGGCGGTGCTGATAAAGACGGCGTCGGGCTCGATTTCGCACAGGTTGTCGAGCGCCTTGACCGCCGAACGGTAGCGGATGATGTCAAAGCCGTAGGGCCTCAGTATCTGCGAGAGTGAGTCGACCGAGGTGTCTGAATCCGCGACGAGCAATGCTTTCATGTATTACCTTGTCCCCTATCACTCGGTTCCGAGATTGTCGACCTTGTAGTCAATCACTTTCCATATTCCGTTTTTCGCGGCGAGATAGTACGTAAACCGTTTCTTTTCGCGGAACGTGCGATAGTCAAACCATTCCATTACCGTAACGGTTCCCTCGGTGTCGCCGTACGTCGTCCGCTCGATCTTGAATTCGTTCGGTATCGTGGAGATGTCCTTGTCGGCCTTTGCCTGCGACAGCTCGCTCTTGTAGTTGTCGATCATCGTCATGCGGCCGGATTCTGATTCGGCGCGGTATCGGCGGTTACGGGCAGGGTCTCGGGTGATCATTTCCTCGAGATCGAGATAGAGGAAGAACTGCTCCCAATGCGAGCGCTGGCGGGCGATGAGGATGTAGTTGATTACCTGATCAGGCGGAATCGCCTCTGCCTGGAGCACCTCGGCGGTGACCGGCGAGACCGGGAGCACCTTGACCGCGGCGGGTCCCGGAGACGGCTTTACCTCGAGAGTAAGCTTGTTTGACCGGACGCACGGTTCGCCGTCGCCGGTTTGATGCTTGAGTTCGGGAAAAAATGCGCAGTCGAGGATGTAGAGGCCCGGATTATCGATTTTCAGGTAATCCTTCACGTTCTCGATGAACGAGTAGGATTCGCCGGGCTCGATGCTCACTTCGCGAAAGTAAATCTGTCCGTTCGAGTTGCGCTTTCTCAGCCAGGGTTCGCTGTGCTCAAGGAGGAGGTTGCGGGTATTGGCGGCGGAAAAGTCGACGCTGAACGAACGCTGATCGGCGAGCTTGAAACGGAGCGTCTCGGGGCTCGAGTTCGCGATCGTTATCTGCACGAATATGGGTTCTGATGCCGAATCGCCGGGGTAGTACACCCGTCGGTCATAGAACTTGATGGAGATATCGGAACCGGGAAGAAGGTCCTCTCCGGCCGAAAAAGCGGCTGTGGCGCACAGAAGGAATATTGCGATTATGGAAAACAGCTGTTTCACCTGAAAATCTCCCTTTTTCATTATATCGGCCTTTTTTAGGCGCGTCATTAGTGCTAATATAGGCCCAACATGAGTTGCGATATCCTCAAAAAAGCCATACACCGGTGGCCGTCGATGACCGGTGTTTTGTCGCGTTTAAAAGAAGAGTCCTGGCCCTACGAAATAGAGGGAGTCCAGGGCGGACTCCACGGATTTTTCCTCGCCGAATACCTCGAAAGCGATCCGGGTCCGCTGGTCATCGTCGTTCCCACCGAAAAAGAGATAGAAAGCCTTGCGGCCGATCTTGATCTTGCGGGAACAGATTATGATATCCTTCCCTGGTGGGGGACGATGGCCTACCGTCCGGTTGCGCGGAACGCGGTGGTCTTCGGCGAGCGTTCAGCCCGCCTTGCCTCATTATGCATGCCTTCTGCCGCCCGGTATACCGGGACCGGCGACGCGAAGAAGAAAAAAGTACTCATTCTCACCCAACGGGCCTTTCTGACTCCCGTTCCGCCGCCCGAGTATTTTTCGCGCCTGCTTGCGCACATAAAAAAAGGCGACAAGTTCGACTCCGCAGAACTTGCCGAGCGGCTCACCGGCTACGGCTATATCCGCGTTCCCCGCGTTACCGTGCACGGCGAGTTTGCCCTGCGCGGCGAGGTTTTCGATATTTTCATGCCGGGCGAAACATGCGCGCATCGCGTAGTCTTTGAATTCGATACCGTCGAGGAAATCAAGAGTTTCGACCCCGGCGACCAGAGCTCGCTTGAAAAACTCGGGGAACTGGTCGTGTACCCCGCAAAAGAAGTTGTCTGGGACGAGCCGCGCATCGACGCACTCGAAAGCCGGTTACGGGAGCTTCCGGAGTTTTCTTCCGGCGCGAAGGAACTCATCGAGCATTTGCGCGACACGGGCACGGTAGAGGGCGAGGAACTTTTCTTTCCTGTCGCGTTCGAAAAGCCCTCTTCGATTCTCGATTACCTCTCCTGGGCAGACAATATGGCGGGTGCGTCCCCGTCGTCAGTCTTTTTTCTCGATTATGACCGGCAGGTAAACGCGCAGGAAAGCCTTGAGCGCGAATACCTCGGGCTCTACCGAAAGCTCCGCGGCTCGGGCGAACACTCCATGGGCGAGGAAACGCGCGTCAATCCGCTTCTTGCCGAGGTTCCCGAACCGCAGCATGAGCTTCTCAATTTCCGCAATCTCGCACAGACCCACGAGCGCAGGCTCCTTTTCCGCACGATACACGGAGAGGACGCTCTCGCGGGCGGAAGGCTTCGCGTTACCTGCGATCCTCCGCGGAGTTTTTTCGGCAATATCGTCTATCTGAAAGAAGAGCTCGCGAATCTCGTCAAGACGGGATGGACGGTCTATATTTTCGCGGAAAGCGAAAATCAGGCGCTTCGCGTCGGGGAAATCCTCAAGGATATTCCCGTTGAGCTCATTCCGCTCAACCTGTCGTCAGGATTCGGCCTTCCCGACCTCAAGATCCTCGTCATCCAGGAAAACGAGATATTCGGACGGCGCAGACATATACCGAAATCGGTCAAGCACGCAAAGAGCTCGGTCATCGATACCTTTATCGAACTCAATCCCGGTGACTACGTTGTTCACATCAACTACGGCATTGGCCAGTTCAAGGGGATCGAGCGCGTGCGCGCGCTCGGAAACGAGCGCGACTACATCAAGCTCGAGTACGACGACGAGGAAATGGTCTTTATCCCGATCGAGCAGGTAAACCTCGTCCAGCGCTATATCGGAAACTCGGGCGACACCCCGCGCCTTGACCGGCTTGGCTCGAAGAGCTGGGAAAACCGGAAGAACAAGGTCAAGAAATCTGTCGAGGATATTGCGCAGCGCCTCATCGACCTTTATTCGAGGCGCAAGGCAGCTCAAGGATTTGCGTTCCCGCGGGACGGCGAATGGCAGACCTCGTTCGAGGCAGCCTTTCCCTACGAAGAGACCGAAGACCAGCTCACGGTTAGCGCCGAGATAAAAGTTGACATGGAGCGTCCGGTGCCGATGGACCGCCTTATTTGCGGCGACGTCGGGTACGGAAAGACCGAGGTCGCGATGCGCGCGGCGTTCAAGGCCGTCATGGGCGGCAAGCAGGTCGCGTTCCTCGCGCCGACGACAATCCTCGCCGAGCAGCACTTCGACACGCTCACCGAACGGTTTTCGAAATTCCCCGTTCGCGTCGCCCAGCTTTCGCGCTTCGTCGCCCCGGCAGACCAGAAGAAGGCTCTCGAGCGCGTCGCCTCGGGTGACGTAGACATTCTCGTCGGCACGCACCGCATCATCCAGAAAGACGTCAAGTTCAAGGACTTAGGACTCATGATCATCGACGAGGAACAGCGGTTCGGCGTCAAGGACAAGGAAAAGCTCAAGGAGATGCGGACGAACATCGACTCGCTCGCGATGAGCGCGACTCCCATACCCCGAACGCTCCACATGTCCCTCCTCAAGATTCGCGACATGAGCCTGCTTACCACCCCGCCGCAAAACCGGCACCCGATCGAAACCATGATCGACGAGTTTAACGGCGACCGCGTGGCGCAGGCGATCAGGCGCGAGGTAGAGCGCGGAGGGCAGGTCTTTTACCTTCACAACCGCGTCGAAAGCCTCGAGGAGACGCGCATCATGGTCGAGCATCTCGTGCCTGAAATGCTCGTCGACGTCGCGCACGGCCAGATGAGCCCGACCGAACTCGAAGAAATTTTCCGCCGCTTTAAAATGGGCGGTTTTCACATCCTGATCGCGACGACGATAATCGAAAACGGAATCGACATTCCGAACGTGAACACGATCATCATCGACCGCGCGAACATGTATGGCGTGTCGCAGCTCTATCAGCTCAGGGGCCGGGTAGGCCGCTCTGACCGCAAGGCCTACGCGTATCTTTTCTATCCCCAGGGCAAGGCGCTTTCCGAAATCGCGATGAAGCGGCTCCAGGTCATCTCGGACTTTACCGAGCTTGGAAGCGGGTTCAAGATCGCGATGAAGGACATGGAAATCCGCGGCGCGGGTAACCTTCTCGGCAAGGAACAGTCGGGCGAGATCTATTCGGTCGGCTTCGACCTTTACCTCAAGATGCTCGAGGAAGCGGTAGACCGCCTCCAGAATTCCGATTTCGAGCCGGTGGCCGAAGTGTGGCTCGAGCTTGAATACACGGGCTTTATCCCGGACTCGTACATCGAGCTCGCGCAGACGAAAATGGAAGTGTACAAAAAGATCGCGTCGATATCGACTCCGGACGAGCTTGAGCGGGTGTACTCGGAACTGCTCGACCGCTTCGGCCCGATTCCGGACGAGGTGCAGAGCCTTCTCGCCCTCGCCGAGATCCGCATACTCTGCCGCCGTCTTTCCATCGCGAGCCTCAAGGAAAAGCAGGGCCGCGTGCAGGTCGAGTTCACCCGCGTGTCGAAGGTATCGGTGGAGAGGCTCCTGCGCATGATGAAGGAGTCCGCGGGTCGCGTGAAGCTCGACCCCCATCACGCGAATATCCTTATCCTCGAAACGGGCAAGATCGGCTTGAAGGAAAAAAGCGAGTTTATCAGAGAAAAGCTCGAACAGCTGGGGAGCTAGCCGTCTCAGGTGTGTGTATCCTTGATGGCGCTTCATGCGTTTTTCACGTATACTGTTTTTAGCGCGGCGTTTTTATTTTCGGAGGAATCTCGCGATGCATCTCGTTGACATGAAAACCCTCATGATCCTTTTTTCGCTCAATGAGGCGATGTGTTGCGTAATTATCGCGGTATTCTGGTTTGAAAACCGCAAACGCACTCCCGAATTCGCGTACTGGTTTACGGGCTTTTTGTGCCAGTTTATCGGTTTTTTGCTGATCGCGTTCCGTGGCGCGATACCGGGCTTTGTTTCGATAGTCGTCGCGACCTTGATCATGCTCTATGGAATGCACCTTTTGCTCGTCGGCATCGAGCGGTATGCCGGCCTCCGTTCTTTTCGCGGCAAGGATTATTTTGCCCTGGCCCTCCTGGTCACGGCAAGTATGTTCTTTACCTATGTCTGGGAAAACATCGGCGCGCGTAACATCAATTTTTCCCTCGGACTCATATTCTTTTGCGTGCAAATCGCGTATCTCGTTTTTTGCCGGGCAAAGGACTCTTTCCGCGCCACCATGCGGCCGGTTGGAATAATCGCCGTATTTTTCATCGCGATAAATATTGCGAGAATTCTGGACAATATCCGCAATCACAGCAATGTTGGTTTTTTCGACCTTGATACGATTAACATCGCGGTGCTCGTCGCGAGCGAGCTTGCAACCATCGCGTTTACCTTTTCGATAATCATGATGGTCGCGCGACGGCTCAGGATAGAGCTTGAGGAAGACCTCGTCGAGCGCTCTCGCGTGACCGACGAGCTATGGCGGAGCAAGGAACGCTTTTCGCATGCCTTTCAGACCTCGCCCAATTCCATCGTGATCTCGCTTGTTTCTACGGGACAGATTCTGGAAGTAAACGACACCTTCGTCGAGAAGACCGGTTTTACGCGCGAGGAAACGCTTTCCAAAACGGTGCGGGATCTCAATGTTTGGGTCGATGAGCGGGACCGGGACCTGGTCGTGGATGCGATCGCGCGCGGGGAATCCGTAACCGAGCATGAATGCCGCTTCCGCAATAAAAACGGATCGATCATCGACGCGCTTTTTTCCTCGCAGATCCTTGATCTTGAGCAGGGACAGTGCATACTCTCGACGATTCAGGATATAACGTTTCGCAAGCACGCAGAGGAAGAGATACTGAAAAGCCAGCGCATCATCGCCGACGAACGGCAGCGCCTTGCGTACATTCTCGAAGCGACCGATGTCGGAACCTGCGAATGGATCGTTGACGATGACCGGATGATGGTTAACGAGCGGTGGGCGAATATCGTCGGGCATTCTGCCGAAAGCCTGGGGTCACTCACGTTCGAAGGATGGATGGGATTTGTTCATCCCGAGGATCGGACGATGGTGCGGGACGCGATCGAAAAAAATTTGAGCGGGGCGCTTCGGTATTTCGACCGTGAGTTCAGGCTGCTCAAGAACGACGGGAGTACGGTCTGGGTTCATGATCGCGGGAAAGTCGTCTATCGAAACGAAATCGGGAACGCGGTCATTATGTGCGGAACGCGGCAGGATATTACCGACCGCAAGCGTGATGAGGAAATCATCCGCCACATGGCGACGCATGACCTTTTGACTGATCTTCCGACACGGCGCCTCGCGGCAGACCGGCTTGAGCTTTCGATAGCCATGGCAAAACGGCTTGGTCACCTGCTCGCGGTTTTTTTCATTGATGCCGACGGCTTCAAGGCGGTTAACGATACCTGGGGGCACACAGCGGGAGACCGGGTACTCAAGGAAATCGCGCGACGCCTCAATTCCTGCGTACGCGAAAGCGACACGGCTGCCCGCATTGGCGGGGATGAATTTCTCGCGGCCTTCTCGAATCTCAAGACCCGGGAAGACGCGCGCATCATTGCCGAAAAAATGATTGAGCAATTCTCGCATCCGGTCGTCATCGCGGAAGGAAGCGTACCCGTCGGCATAAGCGTCGGCATTGCAATCTATCCGGACAACGGGGAGAGCGTGGACGCGCTCATAAAGGCCGCCGACCACGCGATGTATCGCGTAAAGCGCACCGGAAAAAACTCGTATTCATTTGCAGAGGGAAACTCATGATAAAGGCACTCGTACTCGATTATGGCAACGTGATATCCGAGCCGCAGGACGCGGGCTGTTACGGACGGATGGCATCACTTTCAGGACTCTCGGAAACTTTTTTTCGGGAAGCGTTCTGGAGGTACCGGCCCGATTACGACCGGGGAACAATTCGCGGCCTCGAGATGTACAAGCGCGTACTTACCGAGGCGGGCCACAGTGCGGTAAAGGACAACGCGGCACTCGAGCTGCTTGCGGAAAACCTTCTTGCCGAGGATCTCGGCTCCTGGTTTCACGTTTCGCGCGCGGTAACCGAATGGGCGCTATCGCTGCAGGCCTCGGGGCTCACGCTCGGAATTCTTTCCAACATGCCGTTTGATTTTATCGAGCGGTATGGCTCTCGCATCGAACTCTTCGGCAAAGCCGACGTCGCTGTTTTTTCCTGCTATGCGGGCCAGATAAAACCCGAAGGGGATATCTACCGCACCCTGATCGAAAAGATCTCTCTTGATCCTTCCGAAATCGTATTTTTTGACGACATCGCGGTGAACGTCGAAGGAGCGAAAGACGCAGGTCTCAACGCCTTCCTCTGGACAGGCCTCGAGCGCGCGAAAGAAGACTTTCGCGCCCTTGGTCAGCGAATCGAAGCGAGGATATAGGCGAGGAGGGGAATCGTCACGACGGAAAAGAGCGTCGACATAAAGACGATCGCGCTCGCCGTCTCGGTATCCCCGCCATACACCTCCGCGATGAGGCTCGTGTTCGACGCCGCGGGCATTCCCGCAATAATCACCGTTATGTAGAAAAGCTCACCCCTGATACCCGCAAACCAGAGTACGACCGCCGTAAGCGCGGGCCACAGGATGAGCCGGAGCGCAGTCGCGACATAGATCCGCCAGTCACCGGCGACCGTGCGAATGGGCGTGCGCGAAAGCATGGCTCCCGTGACGATCATGGCAAGAGGCGTCGTGATGCTTCCGAGCATCTCGAGCGGAAGGGCTATCCAGCGCGGAATGACGATCGACGACCAGAACAGGGTAAAGCCGATAATCGCGGCGAGCACGTTTGCGTTCGCGAGATGCCCAAACGGGATGGCACGAAGGGAATCGATATATGCCCGCTTTACCGGTTTTATCGGCTTCTGACGCGTCTCGAGAGAGTCCGGTGAGGCAAGTTGCGCTTCGCGGGCAAGCATGGCCTTCCCGACGCTTTCGACGATAAGGATACCCGCAGAAAAGGCGAGCAGGTTAAACGGAATATTGCTGATCGAAGTGAGGAAGAGCGCCTCGTTTCCGAGGATCGAAGTGACCACCGGAAAGCCGATAAAGCCGCAATTCGAAAAGCTCAAGGCGAAGGCGAGAATACCCGCTTTTTTGCCCGGAACGCGCAAGGCTTTTACCGTGGCGATCGAAATCGCGATGATCGCGCCGTAAAAAAGGAAGGCGATCAGGAGGGTTTCGAGCGCGGAACCGAAGAGCTCCCGGGAGAAGGGACGCTGGAGAGACATCACGATAAGGGCGGGGAGGGCAGCCTTGATGATGAGGCTCGACATCCCCTTTGTCGCCGCCTGGTTAATGACCTTGAGCTTGCCGAGGATAAAACCCACCGTCATCAGAAGAAAAAGAGCGCCAATTTGCAGTAAAACCGTCATATCGGGCATTATTGCCAATATTGTCAATTGACACAACCGGTCACGTTATTTATATTGCAAAAATCAACTTTTTCCAGAAGTAGGGAGGTGTGAACCTGAAGTGAACAGAGAAGAATACGTGAGTGACGCCGATTGGCAGCGTTTCCTCGAGTTTTCGGAAAAACTCGAGACACCCTTTGTGGTGATTAACCTTCGGACGATAAAAAAGAATTACATTAAATTGCAGAATTCTTTTCCATTTGCGCAGATTTACTACGCGGTCAAAGCCAATCCGGCGCCGCAGGTAATATCCCTCCTTTCGGAGCTCGGCTCGAGCTTCGATATAGCTTCCCGCTACGAACTCGACAAGGTTCTCGCCCTCGGCGTGAATCCCGAACGGATCAGCTACGGAAATACGATCAAGAAAGCCACGGACATCGCCTATTTTTACGATAGGGGAATCCGCATGTTCGCGACCGACAGCAAGGAAGACCTCAAGAACATCGCAAAACAGGCGCCGGGCTCGCGCGTCTACGTCCGAATCCTCGTTGAAAACTCGGTAACGGCCGACTGGCCGCTCTCGCGTAAATTCGGCTGCCATCCGGACATGGCATACGACCTTCTCGTTCAAGCCCGCGACGCGGGTCTCACCCCCTATGGCATCTCTTTCCATGTCGGAAGCCAGCAGCGCGACATCGGACAATGGAACGACGCCATCGCCAAGACCAAATACCTGATGACCAGCCTCGAGGAAGAGGAAGGCATCAAGCTCCAGATGATCAACATGGGCGGCGGCTTTCCCGCCAACTACGTACAGCCCACGAACGACCTCGCCGAATACGCCTCCGAAATCACCCGGTACCTCCGCGACGACTTCGGCGACGACATTCCGCAGATCATCCTCGAGCCCGGCCGCTCCCTTGTCGGGAACTCCGGCATCCTCGTCAGCGAGGTAGTCCTCATCTCCCGCAAAAACAACACCGCGCTCAATCGCTGGGTGTACCAGGACACCGGAAAGTTCAACGGCCTCATCGAGACCCTGGGCGAATCCATCAAGTACCCGGTCATAACCCTCAAGGACTCGAACGACACCAAATACGGCGAAGTCATCCTTGCGGGCCCCACCTGCGACAGCATGGACATCATGTACGAAGACTGCAAGTACAAGCTTCCGCTCGATCTCAAAGTCGGCGATCGCCTCTACTGGCTTTCCACCGGCGCCTACACCTCGAGCTACGCCTCCGTTGAATTCAACGGATTCCCGCCGCTCAAGACGTATTTCATGGAATAACCGGGCACGTAAATTCCATCATTATAGGCCCCTGAAATGTAACATTTTCAGGGGCTTTCTTGTTCACAGTATGAACAATATATGATAGAGTGGAATACGGCTTTTGGGTCAATCAAATCGGCTCAAAATCTATTGAAGCAATACGCAAATTCCGGTAGAATTACGTGTTATTTATTTGGCTGCAAAGAATTTGCGAAATAAGGCATCGTCGTCTGGAGCACGTTTCGGCTGCACGGTATTGACTTGTCTGTCTAACTCCTCTTCCCCTGATTGCCATATCTTTCATGAGCCAAAACTTTCATGAAAACGAGAGTAATCGGCGAAGAGCTTTGCAAAAAAGTTACATTTCCCGAGGAGAGTCACGTGATCTCATTGATTCTTTGCGGCGGTTCCGGCACCAGGCTGTGGCCGCTCTCTCGTCAACAGATGCCGAAGCAGTTTTATCCGCTCTTTGACCAGAAGTCGCTCTTTCAGGGCATTATCGAGCAGAATCAGGCGTTTACCAGCCGTTTTGCCGTAGCGGCAAATAGCGATCAGTCATTTCTCGCGTTCGATCAGCTTCGACTGAACGACGTCCTTGAGCGCTCGGGCCTCATCGAGCCCGTTGGCCGCAATACCGCTCCCGCGATCGCCCTCATTGCATCCATGCTCGAACCTTCAGAAATCATCCTGGTAAATCCCTCGGATCACCTGATCCGCAATACCGCTTCCTATCACACCGCCGTTTCGCGCGCGCAAGCGCTCGCCAAAGACGGTTTTCTCGTTACGTTCGGCATCGAGCCTTCGTATCCCGAAACGGGGTATGGGTATATCGAGCACGAAGGGGAGAAGGCCTTACGTTTTAAGGAAAAGCCGGACGCGAAGACTGCGGCAGAATACCTTGCGACGGGGCGTTACCTCTGGAACGCGGGGATTTTCTGCTTTACCGCGGGAACCTTCCTTTCGGAATTGAAGCGTCTCTCCCCGGACGTCTACGCCGCGTGTTCGAGCGTCGCGGAAAAGGCAAAGAGCCGGACCGGCAAAACGCTTCTTGAACCCACGCGCGAGGAAATGGAATCCATCCCCTCCATCTCGGTCGACTACGCCGTGTTCGAGCGCTCGGATCGCGTCGCGGTAATACCGTGCGACATCGGCTGGAGCGACCTCGGCAGTTTTGACTCGCTCTATCCCGTCCTCTACGACGCTGAATCAAAGAATTCAATAATTTCCGAATGTCCGCCGACGTTTATCGGCTCAGAAGATAATCTCGTCATAAGCCGCGGGGACAAGAAGATCGTCCTGATCGACATGAGCGACACGAGCGTGATCGACACCGAAGACGCTCTGCTCATCGTCAAGCGCGGTTCGAGCCAACGGGTCAAGGAAGCGGTCGAAAGCCTCAAGGTTCAGGAATCACCCCTGCTTAACGTCCACACCACCGTGGTTCGTCCCTGGGGAGCATATACCGTTCTTCTTGATACCGATCGCGTAAAGGTAAAGCGTCTCGTCGTAAATCCCGGGCAGCGGATATCGCTTCAAAAGCATCGGCACCGACAAGAACACTGGGTATGCATCGACGGAGAAGGGCTTGTTCACCTTGACGGCAAAAACATCCCGTTTGAGCGAACCGTCGAGATCCAAATACCCGCGCAATCGGTGCATCGACTTGAGTGCACCGGGAAAGTTCCCCTGGTCGTCATCGAGACGCAGATCGGAACGTATTTTGGCGAGGATGATATCATTCGGTTGGAAGACGATTATCGAAGAGCTATAAAGTAATAGGTAACGACGATAAGATCGTACGTTCCGGCGTCCACCTTTTTTGAAATGCCCTTTTCATGCGGAGACGGTTTGTATAGTTTATCTATCATCTGTTTTTTGGAACATAGTTTTTACAGAAAATATTTTTCAGGTGAAGTCATCTAATGTTCTTCGATTAAAAGCTGGAAAGATGTTCCCGTTATCCACAACAGGTTTGTTGGTGTTACATATCGTTGTTTTTATTGACAGTATGAATACAAGTTAGAATACAAGTTAGAATACAAGTTAGAATACAAGACCTATCGTGGTGGCCAATACAAGTCAGTGCAGATAGGATAAGAAAGTGTATATTTTGGAGGAATTTCACACATGAAAGTAGTTCTTCTTGCTGGTGGACTTGGTACAAGGATTTCTGAAGAGACTGACGTAAAGCCAAAACCTATGGTTGAGATCGGCGGAATGCCGATACTGTGGCATATCATGAAGCTCTATTCTCATTACGGGTTTAGTGACTTCGTTATTTGCGCGGGGTATAAAGCCTATTGCATCAAAGATTTTTTTTATCACTACTTTATGCACTCGGCTGATATGACATTTGATATGGTGACGAATAAAGTAACCTATCACGATTCACACGCTGAACCATGGAAGGTAACTGTCGTCGATACGGGGCTCAACACCATGACCGGTGGACGTATAAAGAAAATCCAGTCATATATTGGAAATGAACCCTTTATGCTTACCTATGGCGATGGCGTGTCAAATATCGATATTCCGATGCTCATAGAGCATCATAATAAATCAGGACGTCTTGCCACACTTACCGCAGTGCAACCTTCAGGAAAATTCGGTGCGCTCCAGATTACAGATACCGATCAAATTGCCTCTTTTATGGAAAAACCTCAGGGCGACGGAGCATGGATAAATGGTGGCTTCTTTGTTTGTGAACCACAGATGTTTGATTATATCAAGGAAGGTGACGCGACAATCTGGGAACGCGGTCCGCTTGAAGGTGCTGCGCGTGATGGTATGTTACACGCATACAAACACACTGGATTTTGGAAACCGATGGATACCTTACGGGATAAGCTCGAACTGAATGATATGTGGGACTCGAACAAAGCCCCATGGAAGGTTTGGTAATAATGGACCTTTTATTTTATAAAGGAAAGAAAGTATTTCTGACTGGGCATACTGGTTTTAAGGGAGCATGGCTTTCGAATATACTTATTTTAGCGGGAGCCGATGTTACCGGTTATTCCAAAGAGCCTTCGACAAATCCTTCGCTCTTTGAACTACTTGGAACGGCAAAAAAGATGAAATCTATTATCGGGGACGTGCGAGATAGATCCAATCTTGTGTCGATGATAACCTCAGCAAAACCTGATATCGTGTTTCATCTTGCTGCTCAGCCTCTTGTTCGACTCTCATATCGCGAACCTGCGGAGACGTATGAAACAAATGTTATGGGTACAGTGAATATTCTTGAAGCCGTGCGTGCTACTTCTTCCGTACGTTCGTTCGTTAATGTGACGACGGATAAGGTATATGAGAATAAAGAATGGAATTGGGGTTACCGCGAGAACGAAAACCTCAACGGTTTTGATCCGTATTCAAATAGCAAGTCCTGTAGTGAGCTCGTGACTTCGAGTTATCGGAATTCGTTTTTCGGAGTAGCAGATGCACCGGCGATCTCTACCGCCAGATCTGGAAACGTGATCGGCGGTGGCGACTATTCCGAGGACAGGATTATCCCCGATTGTGTGCGCGCAGCTTACGCAGGAAAAGATATAATTATCCGGAATCCGCATTCGACACGGCCATACCAGCATGTTCTTGAGTGTCTCTCCGGTTATTTGCTTCTTGCGCAAAAGCAGTATGAGGATAAATCTCTTGTCGGAGCATATAACTTTGGTCCTGATGATAAAAGTTGTGTGACAACCGGTGAGCTTGTATCACTTTTCTGTGAGTGCTGGAAGGGCTCTTCTTGGAAGGTTCAAGGTGACAATGGTCCTCATGAGGCAAATTTCCTCAAACTTGATTGTTCCAAATCGAAGGCTGTTTTACATTGGATGCCTCACTGGGATATTAGAACAGCGATCAGTAAAACCGTTGAGTTCGCACAGTGTCAGTCAGACCAGAACCGTACGGATTGTCTTGAACAACAAATCAGCGATTACTTCGCATTATAAAGGAGAACAAAATATGTTCGAATCGATGAGTAAAAACGAAGCCACAAAGAAAATACTCGATAGCGTCGCTGAATACTATAAGACGTATATGCAGAAGCCTGAATATAAAGATGGTGACCGCATTTCCTATGCCTCGCGCGTGTTTGACGAAAAAGAGATGATCAATCTCGTCGACAGTTCACTCGAGTTCTGGCTTACTTCTGGACGATATACAGATGAGTTCGAGACAAAACTTTCAAAATATCTTGGCGTGAAGTTTTGTTCTCTCGTCAATTCCGGTTCTTCCGCCAATCTTGTTGCCTTTATGTCACTTACGTCTCCTCTACTGGGCGACCGTGCCATACAGCGGGGCGATGAAGTCATTACGGTTGCCTGCGGATTCCCGACAACAGTTACGCCAATAATTCAATATGGTGCCATTCCCGTTTTCGTTGATATGGCAATACCTCAATATAATATTGATGTAACTCAGCTGGAAAAGGCTCTTTCACCCAAAACGAAAGCGGTAATGCTAGCGCATACGCTTGGAAATCCCTTTGATCTCAAGGCTGTTAAATCTTTTTGTGTAAAGCACAATCTCTGGCTTGTAGAAGACAATTGCGACGCGCTCGGTTCTCAGTATACCATTGATGGCGTTACGAAATTTACCGGAACGATTGGTGATATCGGAACTTCCAGTTTTTATCCGCCGCATCATATGACAATGGGAGAGGGCGGTGCAGTGTACACTGATAACGCTCTTCTTAATAAAATTGTTCGTTCGTTGCGTGACTGGGGAAGGGATTGCGTTTGCCCTTCTGGGAAAGATAACCTGTGCGGACATCGTTTTGATAAACAGTATGGTGAGTTGCCTCTTGGCTATGATCATAAGTATGTTTATAGCCATTTCGGATATAACCTGAAGGCTACCGATTTGCAGGCCGCGATAGGCGTTGCTCAATTGGAAAAGTTCCCCTTATTTGTTGAACGCAGACGTCAAAATTTTGACAGGCTACATGAGGGACTGAAATCTCTTGAATCTAAGCTAATTCTTCCCGCAGCAGCCCCGAATTCCAGGCCAAGTTGGTTTGGTTTCCTTATTACATGCAAATCTGGCATTAGTAGAAATAATCTGGTTCAACAAATCGAAAAAAACAATATCCAAACCCGTGCCCTTTTTGCAGGCAACCTTATAAAGCATCCCTGTTTTGACGAGATGCGAAAAACAGGCGAGGGTTATCGAGCGATCGGAAACCTTGAGAATACTGATCATATCATGAACGACTCGTTTTGGATTGGCGTGTATCCGGGAATGACCGATTCAATGATCAATAGGATGATTTCGGTGATACAAAAGGCTGTCTGAAAAATGAAAGCGTCTGATTACATAGTATCGTATTTTGAATCATTGGGAATCTCTGTGATATTTGGGTATCAGGGAGGAATGATTACTCATCTTGTCGATTCAATAAGTAAAAGCTCTAAACTGCGTTTTATTCAGACCTATCATGAACAATCTGCTGCTATCGCAGCGGAAGGTTATGCCCGTGAATCAGGATTATTCGGTGTGGCCATATCTACTAGTGGGCCCGGAGCTACGAATATGGTCACTGGTATAGCAAATGCATATTTTGATTCGATACCTGTTGTATATATTACTGGACAGGTAAATTCCTATGAATATAAATACTCCAAGAAAATTAGACAACAAGGTTTTCAAGAAACTGATATCTTGAGCATCGTTAAACCAATAACAAAATATGCAGTAATGGTCGATAAAGTAAGCAATTTGCAATATGAATTATCAAAGGCCATAACCATTGCAACAACTGGACGAAAAGGGCCTGTACTAATTGATTTACCAATGGATGTTCAGCGGTCTGATATTCAGGTCGTTAGTGAAAGAACATACCAATATTCGGATACGAAAAAAGAATGTACACAACACGAGCTTTGTTCTGTTATGGCAATGTTAAAGCAGGCAAAAAGACCACTCGTTCTTTGCGGAGGAGGGATAGCAAGTTCATCATCCTCTTCTGATATAAATTCTTTTTTGCAAAAGTCAAATTTACCATATGTGGTGTCATTGATGGGGAAGGGATGTGTTGATGAGTCGCAACAAAATTTTCTTGGTTTAATCGGGAGTTATGGAAACAGGGATGCGAATATTGTTTTTTCCCATGCCGATGTTGTTCTTGTTTTGGGATCAAGACTTGACCTCCGTCAGACCGGTAACCAAAAATCAGATATTCTGGAAAAAATCCAGTTTATTCACATTGATATTGATGATAATGAGCTTAATGAGAGTATTTTGCCAAACAAAATGAATATCAGTTGTGATTTAAGTGTCTTCATGAAGAACATTATGAGAGAGGATTTTATCTTTTCCGACACAAAGTGGAAGGAATATATACAGTCTATTCACGAAGAATATAATCAGGCGAAAGAGATCGAGCGGTTTGTGGAAAATAAGGTTCCTTACAACTATATACAATTCATTCAGGAAAAAGCAGATCTTGATTCTATATTTACAGCTGACATTGGCCAAAATCAAATGTGGTCGGCACAGGCTTTGCGGTTGAAACCCCATCAAAAGTTTTTCACTAGCGGTGGGCTCGCCCCCATGGGATATGCATTACATGCTGCAATAGGAGTTGCCATGGCCTCCCCAAAAAAACATATCTTTTGCATTATTGGTGATGGCGGTTTTCATATTGCGCTTCAATCATTAATGCTTATATCTCAGTATGGTCTTAATATAGCGGTTTGTGTGATGAATAATGAAGCTCTTGGTATGATTACTCAGTTTCAGGAGTTATATTTCAATTCAAATATGGTTGGCACGACATACGATGGTGGATATTGTGTTCCTGATATACAGTCTTTGGCTAATGCTTATGGTTTATCCTACGTAAAAATTCAACCGGAAGATATCGATAATATGGGGCAACTTACCAACGGTATATTTGAGTTTTCCATTTCCGGAAAAACGAAGGTTTCTCCAAAATTAGAATTTGATAAACCGCTCTTTAATATGAGCCCGTCGCTTCCAGTAGATGAACTATCGAGAATTGAAGAAGATGCCTAGTATTGCTTTGACAGGTGCAACATCAATGCTAGGTATTGCGCTTGTACACCAGTGTATCGCGTGTAATGTATCAGTAATTGCTTTTGTTCGTCCTGGTACAAAACGATTTGATCGTTTGCCGAAGTCCGAGTTGGTAACTATCGTACGATGTGATTTGGATTCTCTCGAGAACGTAAATGTTGAGTGTTTACATGCCGATGTGTTTTATCATATTGGATGGTCTTTCACTGATAAGTTTGGGCGTAACTTACCCGTTTTACAAGAAAAAAATATTAAATATACTCTTGACGCGGTGAATCTTGCGAAGAGATTAGGCAGTTCTCGTTTTATAGGTATCGGCTCACAGGCTGAATATGGTCGTGTGGACGCGATAATTACTCCAGATAGTCCTGTTAATCCTGAAGTCTCCTATGGTATTGCCAAATATGCAGCGGGCAAATTAAGTAAAATTGAATGTGAACAACAGGGGCTTGATCATATCTGGGTTCGCGTTTTTAGTGTATATGGTAAAAACGATAATGACGGTACACTCATCAAAACTTTTATTCAAAAGATAAAGGCCAATGAATCAATGCCGCTTACAAAATGTGAACAAATTTGGGATTATTTAAACGAAAGCGACGCTGGAGCAGCTCTGTATTTACTCGGGGAAAAAGGGATTTCCGGAAAAACCTACTGTTTAGGAAGTGGAATCGCAAAGCCTCTTTTGGATTATCTGGTATGTGTGCGAGATATTATCAACAAGAATTACCAACTTGGTATCGGTCAACTTTCATATAGTAAGGATCAACCCATGCATCTATGTGCTGATATTACAGAGCTCATGTATGATACAGGATGGAAGCCACAGATTAGTTTTGAGGAAGGAATCAACTTATTAATTTAAAACCACAAAGCTTTCTTGCATCATCTTTGGGCCAGTTTATAAAGTTCGGGATTGTTGGCTTATCAAATACAGCAATTTCTTACATTGTTTATTCATTACTTGTTTTCGCAGGAGCCCATTATCTTATTGCGAGTTTAGTTGGATTCATCGTGAGCGTACTCAATTCTTTTTACTGGAATAATAAGTACATTTTTAAGGTATCCGGGAATGACAAACGTGATGTTTTCGGATCATTGCTCAAAACCTTCATCACATATGGATTTACTGGCTTGATTGTTAGTAATGCATTACTTGTGCTCTTAATTGAGACTTTGCAAGTCTGTAAGTATCTTGCCCCACTAATTACCCTTATTGTTACCGTACCGCTTAATTTTTCTTTGAATAAGTATTGGGCTTTTAAAAATAAGGAAGAGAAAGAGGAAAGAAATGAAAAAAATTAGCATTCTTGTACCTTGCTACAACGAAGAGGATAACGTCGTTCAACTAAGTAAAGCCATAACGGAAGAAATGGAGACCCATGTTTTAGGTTATGATTGGGAACTCGTATTCATTGATAACTGTTCAAAGGATAATACACGTCCACTATTACGCGAAATTTGTGCACGAAATTTTCATGTTAGAGTGATTCTCAATGCGAAAAATTTCGGACAATTCAATTCTCCTTTCTATGGTATGTGCCAGACAAGCGGCGACTGTACTATTGTTATGTGTTGTGACTTCCAGGATCCAATCGAGTTGATTCCTGTGTTTGTCAAAGAGTGGGAATCTGGCAGTATGATCGTATCAGGAATTAAATCATCGAGTAAAGAAAATGGTTTTATAAGATTCCTACGCACCTGCTATTACAAACTGATCAAGAAGATGTCCGACGTTGAACAAATAGAACATTTTACAGGTTTTGGCCTGTATGACAAATCGTTTATCAATATTCTTCGAAACTTGAACGATCCAACTCCCTTTTTACGGGGGATAGTGGCGGAATTAGGATTTAAGCGAAAAGATATCGAATATCAACAGGCAAAGCGCAAGGCTGGAAAGACTCATAATAATTGGTATTCTCTTTTTGACGCAGCGATGCTTAGTTTTACTTCTTATACAAAAGTCGGACTTCGTATTGCCACCATCGCAGGTTTCTTCATGTCAGGAATTACGTTGTTAATCGCGATTGCTTACTTAGTAATGAAGCTCTTTTATTGGGAGAATTTCGCCGCAGGAGTCGCTCCCTTGCTGATAGGTGTTTTCTTTTTGGGATCACTGCAACTTTTTTTTATCGGGTTTATCGGTGAATATGTGATGAGTATTAATATTAGGCTTATGAATAGGCCGTTAGTTATTGAAGAGGAACGAATAAACTTTTAATATAAGAAAAAATAAATAGGATTAGTAATTATTTTCTGGTAATCGGCTTGATGACAATATTTATTGAAGCATGTGGAGCTCGTGACATATTAGAGAGAAAAAACGATTTCTTTCTAATAGAACTTCGAGATCTTATATAAATGGAATTTAATTGAGTGTTTACTCATAGGTGTTCAAAGAACCTGTGCTATGATGGGGGCAACATGAATATTATTATTGCAGGTGCAACTGGCTATTTAGGACAGAAGTTGCTTGAACGGTTAATAAATAGAAATCATAAGATAATGATTATTATGCGATCTACTAATGCATACCTAAATGAATTGATTGAAAAAAAAAAAATTGATGGATGTGGGGTTGCTGTTGATGAGCTTGAATATAAAATTCGGTCATTTGAGCCCGATGTAGTATTTTGTACAACCTGTTGCTATGAAACTGATCCCAATTTTTTGGATAAAACCATAGATGCGAATTATGGTTTCCCTTCTTTACTTTTACGTATTGTTTCTCATTTAGAAATAGGAAAGAATATTAGGTTTATTTCTATAGGAACAAGTCTGCCCCCAACATTAAATCTGTATTCATTAACAAAATATCAATTTGGCGAAATTGGACGTTTTTTCGGAATGACAGGAAAAATTCAGTTTGTGAATATTTTACTTGAAAGTTTTTATGGGATTGATGAACCTCCTGTTAGATTTATTTCACGATCAATAATTAAATTAAAAAATAATTCCGAACTACTCCTTACTGAAGGAAAACAGAAAAGAGACTTCATTTTTATTGATGATGTTACAAAAATACTAGAGTATCTTTGTTACTCTCCTGTTGATTTTCAGGCTTATGATAATTATTTATCATTACCAGTTGGAAGTGGTTGCCAACCTTCGATAATGGAAATTTTGTACTATTTGAAGGAATTGTGTAATTCTAACTCGGATTTAAAATTTGGTACTATTTCACTAAGAAAAAATGAACCAAGTACAGTTGCTGATTTATCATTATTACGTGAGCTTGGTTATCGTGATGAAATTGTGTTTTGGAAAGATGGTATGAAGAAAATTGTGGAGGGAATGTAATGAAATTACTAATTACTGGTGGGTGCGGTTTTCTCGGAAGTAATTTGGCGGCCCACGCAATTCATAATAATTATGAATTAACTATTTTTGATAATTTATCAAGATATGGTTCTGATCAGAATCTTCTTTGGCTTAAATCATTGGGAAAATTTACCTTTGTACATGGTGATATAAGAAATAAAAATGATGTTGAAGAGCTAATAAAGAATCAATTTGATGCCGCTTTTCATTTAGCTGGACAAGTTGCAATGACAAGTTCAATTGATAATCCATACAAAGATTTTGAAATTAACTCTATGGGTACATTGAATATCCTGGATTCGATTCGAAAATATTCTAATAAAACAGCTGTGTTTTATTCATCTACAAATAAGGTTTATGGTGATTTAGAGGCATTTGATTACGAAGAAAGGACAACTCGTTATACATGTACTCAATATCCAAATGGATTTGATGAGTTAGTTTCCTTAGATTTCAGATCTCCATATGGATGTTCTAAAGGTTGTGCTGATCAATATATGTTGGATTATCATCGCATATTTGGTTTGAAAACAACTGTGTTTAGACATTCTTCAATGTATGGAAATAGACAGTTTGCAACATATGATCAAGGTTGGGTAGGATGGTTTTGTCAGAAAGCGATTGAGTTGTATAATGATGTACAAACAAGTCCGTTTACCATTTCGGGAAATGGTAAGCAAGTTAGAGATGTATTACATGCAGAAGACATGGTAAGCCTCTATTTTACAGCCTTAATGAATACTGATAAAGTATGTGGTTCTGCGTATAATATCGGAGGTTCAATTGATCAATCTCTTTCTCTCCTTGAGTTGTTTGATTTGTTAAATTCGTTATTGAATATCAAATTGAAATATACTGAATTACCAGTACGATGCAGTGATCAAAAAGTTTTTGTTGCAGATATAAACAAAATCACGAGTACGATAGGGTGGACTCCAAAAATATCTTCGAAGCAAGGGATATCAAATATGATATCATGGGTCAAAGAGATTACGAGATAATTCATAGTGAGTTTATTAACATTTAGCCTTTATATATGTAGAAGGAAATATGAGTAATCAAATAATATTAAGTATATGTATTGCTTCTTATAATCATGGATTAGAATTATTTGATAAAGTCAAGCAACTTTTAGAATTTGAAGATAGACGCTTTCAAATTGTCGTTTCTGATAATTGTTCCACTGATGGTACAAAGAAACTCTTTGCACAACTACAAGATGATCGGTTGAAGTTCATAGAAGGTGATTGTAATATCGGTCCTGTGAGGAACTATCTGCGTGCTTTGGCGAATGGTGATGGAAAATATATTTTGTTCGTAACCGATAAAGATTATTTGCTTGTTAATTCACTATATAATGTTATTGAATTACTTTCAAAAGTTGATTTCTCAGTAGGATATTTCGTTTTAGACATGATACAGCCAAAAAAATGTGCATATCATATCCTGGGGTCTCGCCTAAAATCGTTTGAACAAATTGCGTATTTATCAAAACACCCTACAGGATATATTTTTAACAGACAGTTAATGAATAAGATAGGAATTGAAGAGAAATTTAGTAATGTTAATATAGTCGGTTATTTTCCATTTGAGTTTATATGTGCTGAATTATGTATGTATGCAAATGCAATTATATTGTCAATACCTTTTTGTATAACAGCGAAAATTAAGCCTAATGGTGGAACGCAATCAGCTACTTATTCTCAAGAAAATAATAATCTTTTTTTTGAACCAAAGGCGCGATTTCAAATGTTTGAAAATTATGTAAAGCATTTGAATACTCTCTGTATTAATAAAGCGGAACGAACTCGAATATTGCGTTGTCTATGTTTTAGGACATTTATTCAATCAACTTATGCATATAAGAATATCATTGAAAATAAGGATAAATGTTTGCATTATAAAACTAAATCTTTACTTATCTCAGATAGTCAGATTAAGAGTTTGGTTGATGATTTTAATCATCAACTAAAACAATCTCATGTATTTATTGATGATCATGAAGCGAGAAATGTAATCAATATTAGTAAACGACAGCAAAATTTATTCAAAATGAAAAAATATATATATCATATTTTTGAGATAAATAGATGAAGGATAAATCATATTCACATATTCTTAAATCTACTTTTTTTGTTGGTGGTTCACAAGTAATTCAGATTTTTCTTAGCGTACTAAAAACAAAAGTTGGTGCAGTTTTTTTAGGACCGACAGGCATTGGATTGATTGGTATTTATCAATCAATTCTTGACCTAATTAGAAATGCAACCGGATTTGGAATTAATTTTAGTGGTGTAAAAAACATTGCTCAAGAGAAAAACAATGATAATTTAACTAAGTTATCCGAGGAAATAGTTGTCCTGAAGCGTTGGGCTATTGGAACTGGAATATTAGGGGCACTTATTATAGTGGGATTGTCTGTACCATTGAGTATTTTCTCATTTGGAGATAATTCAAAAGCACTTATAATTGCTTCTTTATCAATTGCTGTTTTCTTTCTTTCTATATCTGCTTGTCAAAGTACGATTTTACAGGGCTTACAAAATATAAAAAAAATGGCCTTGGTTCAGATTGTAAGCGCAAGTTTGTCAACGGTAAGTTCGATTTTACTGTATGTGCTTTTCTCAATCAAGGGTGTAATAATTTCAATAATTATTTCCCCCTTAATTTCATATGTTATTGCTTCTCTGTTTATTAAAAAAATAAATATCAAATTGCAGAAAATATCAGTTATCAATACCTTTGATAGAGGTCTTGATATGGCCAAGATGGGTTTTTTTCTTACAATAAATACATTATTAAGTATTGCTTCAATGTATTTTCTACGTAACTTTATTTTAACTAAATCTGATTTGGCTACACTTGGTTGTTTTCAAGCTGCTTGGACAATTACAAATTCTTATATCGGTATAATGTTAAATTCTCTTGTCACTGATTATTATCCAAGGTTATGTGCAGTTAATTCTGATGATAAATATATGGTGCAATTGGTTAATGAACAAGCATCAATTACCTTGTTACTGGGATCATTGGTTGTATTGTTGTGTTTAATATTCTCTGGATTAATGATACAAGTCCTTTTTACAAAAGCTTTTAGTCTTGCTTTGGGTGTATTGCAATGGCAGATGTTTGGAACTTTTTTTACACTACTATATTGGCCTCTTGGAGTAATACAACTAGCAAAAGGAAAGGGCGGGGTTACCACATTAATTGATATTATAACAACAGTGTTTTATATATTAATTATTGTTCTTTTTTGGAGTAATATTGGTTTTATTATTTTGGGATATGCCTATGCGGCACGCTGCTTTTTAGCATTTTTATTAAACGTGCATTTTTCGAAAAAAACAATCAATTTTTCGTACTCAAGTGTGTTGAAAAAAGATATTATCATTTTAACAGCAATTACTATGGTTGTATTCGTTTTATCAAGAAGCTTCACTTCAAATAGCACTGTCGGGGTTATAAATATTTTGTTATATAGCATTTGCTTTATCTATTCGCTTATCAAATTTAACAAAATCATTAATATTAAATCATTACTCAAACGTATTGGTAAGCGTTTAATATAGTACTATTGTTATGTTTGTTATTTGTGAAACTTAATTCAATTTATAAATTGATATATTGGTGATGTATGAGTATTTAGTAATGTATAATTGTTTATGTTAGTAAAAGGTGATAGTTAAGGTGAATAAACAACCATTGTTGAGTATTTGTATCCCAACATATAATAGAGCAGACTATCTTGATAAAACCTTAGCGACAATTCTTCCGCAAGCTAAAATGGCATATGAAGAAGTTGAAGTTATAGTTTCTGATAATGCGTCTACAGATAATACATATGATATAGTAAAAAAATATCAATCAGATTATGATTGTTTATATTATTCCAAAAATATTGAAAATATTAAAGATAGAAACTTTCCTACAGTGATTGGTTTAGCACATGGTGTTTATAGGAAATTATGTAACGATACTCTACTGTTTAATGATAATTCAATAATAAATCTTCTTGTTATAATTAAACAATTTATTAATAACAGGCAAATTATATTTTTTTCAAATACTTCACCAAAACATGATCAAAAAGTTATTGATGAAATAGATTCATTGGATAATTTTGTTCGGTATGTTTCATTTCGAGTAACATGGATAGGTTCTTTTGGTATTTGGGAAGAAGATTTTTATAGTATTATTAATAAATTCGACATGTGTGAATCTCGTTTATGGCAATCAAGTATTGTTTTTCAATTATTTGAAAAAAAAGCAAGAGCAATTATTATAAATACACAGTTATTTTCAAATCAGGAAGTTACGAAAAAGGATTTAAGTTATGGTTTGTACACTGTATTTTATGAAAATTACTTAAAATTATACGATCCTTATATTTCAAAACAACTTATTACACAGAAAACGATTACTTATTTGAGGAAAGATTTACTAATGAATTTTTTTTCAAATTGGGTTATATGTTACTATATAAATGAAGATCGATTTATTATTCGAGATAATAAGTTTATTCGAAAGTTGTGTATACAATATATTAAGGAATACTATTTTATTATTTTTTTCATTAAGATTTTATTTACTATTTTAATTAGGTTTTTACAACGAATAAAACGAATGTTCATAGGATTGTTTGTCAATTAGTTTCTGTTTCTATTTTGATTTTTATCAATAGAGGTGGTTTAAATGTTTAACTTAGTAAAATCAAAAATCAAATTTCACTTTTTTGCAAAACAATGGAGACAGCTTAATAAGTTTAATGAAACCTTTCCAAGCTCAATTTTCGATATGAAACGTGTTAGCGTTGGTATAAAAACTTATGGTGTATTAAATGTTATTGATTATTGTCCTGATGAAATTAAGCTTAATATTGGGAGTTATTGTTCTATTGCTCCAGGAGTTCAATTTCTCCTTGGAGGTGAACATCAAGTATCCAGTATTTCAACATATCCTTTTAAAGTTAAGTGTTTTGGTTTCAGGCGTGAAGCAAAGTCAAAAGGTGATATTACTGTTTCTGATGATGTTTGGATTGGAACAAATGCAATTATTTGTTCTGGTGTTACGATTGGTCAGGGGGCGATTATTGCTGCTGGGGCAATAGTAACTAAGGATGTTCCTCCCTATGCAATTGTTGGTGGGAATCCTGCTAAAATAATCAGATTTAGGTTTAATAAAGAATTGTGCGATGAACTACTAAATTGTGATATAAAAAAAATATTTACAAACTTTAGTAGAAAAAACTGTGAATTAATATATTCGGATTTAACACAAGAAATATTACACACGTTGATAAATCCCTAATACAGTGTTAGTGTTTGTTTAAAAAAGATTGAGAGTTTTTATAGTTTTTCTTAATTTAACTCCTGTACTAATCATTCAATACAGGGAAATCCATGGTAACCAAATTTAAGATTTACATATTTGTGTACGTGTAACTACGTAATGAAAAGTTATGCACTGACAAATTACAAACTAAGTATGAGTAATAAAGAAGTACGTTAACTAAACTGAGTATTATTCCATTTATAAGACATCGGAAACGTATTTGGCTGATAATATGACTGTTTCATATTAGTGGAAATATCTATAATTCAATCTGATTGGAGAATAAATATTGGAGGATGAAATGTGTGAAATAAAAAAATGCCTTAAGTTTTTTTTTGATGATAAAGTGTTTATGTTTTCATTATTTAGTATTTCAATTGCAACTTATGGTTATGGAATTACTAATTTTGTAATTAGTAAGGATGTGTTAGGATTAACTAAGTCTAGTTTTAATTTGATAGGTCAAGGTAGGTTTACGAGTTTTCTGATAGATAGACTTTTTTGCTTACTTAGTCTTAGTCCTTTTTTTGTTAATTTTATTGGAATGTTGTTATTGGTATTTTCATCAATATTATTGTCTACAATAATACGCTTGAGTTTACCAGAAATTGAATTACCTAGAATAATATATATTATTTTTTCTGGACTTTTTATTTCATATAGTTTGATTAATGAGATTTACGTATATTTTGGAAATAGTATTATTGTTGGTGTAGGTTATATTCTCGTATTTACAACAATATTATTAATACAGGAATACTTAAGAAATAACAATAGACTATTAATTTTACTAGCAATTGGTTGCGGAATACTTTTTATTGGTTTGTATGAATCTTTTATTCCTGTGTATTTACTAACAATTTTTATTTATCTTTTTTGCAACCTTATAAACTCAAAATTTTCAAAAAAAATATATGATTCCTTAAAATTGCTTATTTTGTTCTTTTGTATTTTGGTAGCATCTCTTGTTATTAAAATTATTATTGCAAAGGCTCTTATTTATTTTTTTAATTATACATCAACGGAAGGTAAAGGAATTGGTGCTGCTGATTTCATTTACTGGAAATATGGAGTAATCGCAGGAATCCATAAGCTTATTAGTTCAACAATAAGTTTATATATTTCTCGAATTTTTGTATACTTCCCTATTAAGGAGTTTTTGTTTGCTTTTATTATTCAACTAATTGTTTTAGGATATTTTATTATTACAAAAGAAAAGAAGTTACATGTTCTATTAATTAACATAGGTTTAACATTGTCTATTTATTCTTTATCAATAGTTCAAGCAATAATTACTCCATTTAGAGCGTGTCAAACGCATGCACTTTTTATTAGTTTCTTTATTTGTTTGTTATTATCACTAATTTATTTTACTTTTAAGAAGATATTTTTTCAAATATTCTGCTTCTTATCAATTATCATTATTTGCTATCAAATTTCAGATACCAATAAATGGTTCTTTCTTAATGATTTAAGATATTCAGAAGAAAAGCAAACAATAACTTCGATTTGGCAAGAGCTAAGTCAATATGACTTATCAAAACACGTTGTGTTTGTAGGAAAATATAAACCTCGCAATCACTATATTCTAGATAAAGGTTTTGTGATTCCAGGTTCAAGGCAATTTAATTTACTAAATGTTGCTCGATGTTATGCAGGTAAGGAGCAAATAACCGAAGCATATACAATACCGACAACAAATATCACTTACTTACTAAATACTGCGAATATTAATTTTAGTAATCCAAATTTTGAGTTAGGTTGGTTGTTTGAGTACAACAATTACTTTTTGGATTGTGGTACTTTAGAAGAGTATTACAGTGGAGAGCGTATTGCAAAAAATATGCCGATTTATCCAAGTAAGGGGTATGTTAAAGAAACTGCTGATTTGATAGTTATTAAGATAGGTGAAATTAATTATGAGGTTGAAAATGAATAATGCAAAAGTCATTGCTTTCTATTTACCACAGTTTCATCCAATACCTGAGAATGATATTTGGTGGGGTAAAGGTTTTACTGAATGGACAAATGTTGGTAAAGCGAAACCTTTGTTTTGGGGTCACCATCAACCGAATGTTCCTTCTGATTTAGGATATTATGATTTAAGATTGTCAGAATCAAGGGAATCTCAAGCTAGTTTAGCAAGGGCTTCTGGTATAGAAGGTTTCTGTTATTGGCATTATTGGTTCGGAAATGGAATTAAGCTTCTTGAACGGCCATTTAAAGAAGTGTTAGAATCAAAAAAACCTGATTTTCCTTTTTGTTTAGCATGGGCAAATGAAAGCTGGAAGGGTTTTGCTCATGGTATTAAAAATAGAAACATGTTAATTGAGCAAAAATATCCAGGAGAAGAGGATTATATTAATCATTTTTATCATGTTTTATCAGCGTTTAAGGATAGAAGATATATTCGAGTTGAAGATAAACCTTTATTTATGATCTATCGCCCTTTTGCAAATCCTGATATTAAGATAATCCTATCTTTATGGAATAAGTTAGCGATTGATAACGGATTTAAAGGTATTTACTTCGTAGCTCATTATAATCTGCTTGATCATAGTGATGAAGAACTTTTTAGAATGGGTTTTGATGCGATTAATACAATACGATTTGATGAGTATTTATCGAAAGGTGTTGGTTTATTTACTCAGATGAAGAATAAAATATTTCGTTATATATTTGATCAGCCGCGCAGATACTCATATAAAAAATTATCGGAATTTATAGTTAACCCCAAAGATGCGATTGAAAATTATTTTCCAACAATTATTTCCAATTGGGATCATACACCTAGAAGTGGAAAGGAGGGTGTTGTTTTCACTGGTTCAACACCTGAATTATTTGAAGAGCAAATACTCAATATATTAAATATTGTAAGTGGGAAAAAAGATGAGCATAAACTAGTTTTCTTAAAATCTTGGAATGAATGGGCAGAAGGTAATTATGTTGAACCAGATATTTTGTGGAAAGATGCTTATTGCAAAATGTTGAAGAAAAGTATATGTAAATGACAAAGATTAAGTTGTTTTTAAAAGAAAATATCATTTTTAGCTTTCTCTTTGATGTTATATTTAGGATTATTTATTATTGGGTATATATTTTTTCAAATAAAAAGTTAGAATATTTGTTAAATGATTCAAATGATTATTCTCTGGTAATTACTCATAATTTGGGTGGTGGTATAAACCAATATTTGAAAAATATGGAAAACACTCACTTGATTGTTTTGCATTCAATTTCAAAAATATCAGATTACTATTACAAACTAGAAAATTATGCTACGAAAAAGAAAATAGTAATAAAGAAATCAATGTTTTATTATACTGCAGGACAATGCAAGAAAATATTGATCATGTCTTTATTTAGTTTTCGAGATCTTGATTTTATTATGAATGAGCTGAAACGAGTATCAAAAATATCACAGTTAATATTTTATCTTCATGATTATCATTGTATATGTCCAGGATTAACATTAATACAAAATAACAGATTTTGTGGGGTTGAGTGTAATCGCTTTACTTGTGAATTCAAAATCAATAAACAAGTGATCAAGATTTCGGTTTGGCGAGACAAATGGGAATCTTTTTTATCATCAGTTGCATTGATATATGTTTTTTCTAATTCATCAAAAGACTTATTTTCCAAAGTTTATAGAGATTTCAAAGAAAGAATAATTGTCCAACCCCATTCTATGGACTATTACCAATTTGATAAAATTACACAAGTAAACAAAGAATTGTGTATTGGTGTTTTTGGCAATATAAACAGTGATGCAAAAGGGTTAACCACAGTAAGCAAGTTCTTAGAGTTTTCTAGAAATAGGAAATACAAGATATTTCTTCATGGATATATTACGCGGCGTATTACAGGTGCTAATATTTTTTATAATGGTAAGTATATTAATACTGATATAAAAAATATTATTGAGGCGGAGAAGATATCTGTAGTTTTTTTTCCTTCAATTTGTCCGGAAACATTTTCTTATCTTGTTTCTGAACTTATCATTTTAGGAATTCCGATTATTGGTTTTAATGTGGGAGCTCAGGGTGATAAAATCAATCAATACAACAAAGGTTTTATTATTAACGATTTTACCAATGAAGCTATATTAAAGGCTGCTGAACAAGCAATAGAATAGGATATGGATGTATCAATAATTATTGTAAATTATAACACAAAAGCGTTAATCTTAAATTGTATTAAATCTATATATCAATTTACTCATGAAATTAAAATAGAGATTATAGTATCAGATAATTGTTCAATCGATGGATCTATTGATGCAATAAAATGTGTATTTCCTGATGTAGTTATAATCGATAATAAAAAAAATTTAGGGTTTGGTGCAGCAAACAATCGGGCTAAAATTATAGCTAAGGGGAAATATATCTTATTTCTAAATTCTGATACAGAATTGCAGAATAATTCTGTGAAGATTTTTTATGATTATTTTGAGAACAACGCCGTGTGTACTAATATTGGTGCGCTGGGTTGTAATCTTATGGATATGAATAATTGTTACACTCACTCATACGGTTTTTTTCCTACTAACAAAAATCAGGCATTATTTTTATTTTATCTCCCTTTTAAAAAAATTACCCAGAGACTTGGGGTGTGTAAAAAGAAAATAGAGAAACAGTTGGATGCCGCTTTATGTGTGGATTATTTAACTGGTGCTGATCTTTTTATGAGAAATGATGAAAATGCTTTTTTTGATGAAAACTTTTTTTTATATTTTGAGGAAACGGACCTGCAATTTCAATTGAATAAAATGGGACTAAAGAGAGTGATATTACAAGATGCAAAAATCAAACATATTGAAATGGGTTCGAGAACTAAAACTAAAAATATATCATTGGCATCCTTAGAAGAGAAATACTCGAGAATATATTTTTTGCATAAAAATATGAATAGAAATATTTACTATTATTTTTGTATTGTATTATCAATTTTCTATATCATTATGGTGAAAGCTCAAATACGAGTTAAGGCTAACTATATTAAGAAAATATTAGGGTTGGTTTAGTAATGGTTTTTTTTCCACTTTATTTATTGTTCTTATTCATAATTTTGCTGTTTATATTCAAATTTAGTTTGACACCAAATAAGGATATATTCAAAATAAAAAACACATATTCTTCTACTTTTTTTGCAGTTATTTTTGTATTATTCATATTCTATCTATTTTATATACTTAAAAAGCCTGATATCAAAGATGATTTATTTAGGTATTTATCAGCCTATAAACAAATTAGTAGTGCAAAATCTATACATTCTGTGTTTTCAACATTTATATTATGGGAAAAAGGATTTATTGTTTATAATTATATATTGGGATCAATAAATAGTAATCGTTTTTTTTTCTTGCTAATAAACTCAATTTTTTTTATTACTATCTTTAGTACCTATATAACTAGTTACTCAAAATATCCATTTTATTCATTGTTTATCTTTATTTTTTTTACTTTTTTCTTTAATTCAACTAATTTGCTAAGGCAATATTTAGCTCTTTGTAATACTCTAATTGCTTTTTATTTTTACAAAGAGAAAAAAAATACTATAATTTTCTTCTTTTTTTATATAGTTGCTATTTCATTTCATATCTCATCAATTTTTTTTATAATCGTTCCAGTACTAGATAAAATCAGACTTTCAAAAAGAGTATTTATTTGCTATTTCTTTGTATTGTTTCTATCAATTCTTTTTGGAAGTTACATGATACCATTGTTGACAATGTTATTACCAAAATATAAATCATACTTAATGGATTCAACTTTCGGAATTCAGAATAAGATAAAGCTAGGTGTATTGTTTGAATTATCCTATTTATTTTACTTTATATATAAAAGCATTCATTTAAAAAAATATGATGAATTAATACTTAAATTAATGATGTTTGCTGCAATAATTGATGCATTATCATTAAAGTTCACAACTTTACAACGTGTCTCTCATTATTTTACTATTTATTTAGTAACATATATACCCAATTCCCTGCTAAACAGAAAAACGATTTTGTTTATAACCTTTTTACTAGTTTTTTATTATTTACTTATATCTTTCTATAAACCAGATTGGACTGCTTTCTTTCCATATAAATGGGTGTTGTAAAATTAAGGATAAACAATTAGATGAGAGTTGAAATGGATCGTAGTAAAAATGTAGTACTCTTTTTAAGAAAACATTTAATGGGACAAAATTCAATAGAACTATATGGACAAACTATTGCAAATAATGTTGATAATTGTATTTTAAAAGAATTTCCTGAGTATTCAAATTCAATACTAGGGATTATTAAAAATATAAGGTTTGCAGTGAGAGAACAGGGCCCGATAAATCATGTATTGCAAAATACAGAAGGGTATGTTTTGCCTTTTCTTAAGGGTAAAAAAATTATTACTGTACATGATCTTGGTACAATGAAAACTCATGGAATGATTGCATATTTAATCTTGTATATAATGAATATTATCCCTTCGATACTTTTTGCAGATGTTATACATACGAATTCATTACAAACAAAAAAAGAGTTATTAGGAAAATTGAATTTAGCACACAACAAAACAATGAATATTTATTTATGCTCTTTTTGTACCAGTAAATTTGTCAATAAAGAATTTAATAAAGTGGAGCCTTGTATTTTACATATTGGTACCGCTAAGAGGAAAAACCTTGATAATGTGATTTCTGCATTAAAAGGAATAAATTGCTTATTAGTAATTGTAGGGATCCTCTCTGAACATCAGAAAGAGTTGTTGAATTTGCATCAATTAAAATATGAAAACTATTATGACATTACAACGGAGAAATTAAACCAATTATATGAAAGAGCTGATTTAATTACATTTCCTTCCTTTTATGAAGGTTTTGGACTTGTTGTGCTCGAAGGTCAATCCGCAGGCCGGCCTGTATTAACTAGTAATTCTGTTCCTGTCTTAAAAGAAGTTGGTGGTAATGCCGCCTGTTATATTAATCCATTTTCTGTTGATAGCATAAGAGAGGGAATACTTAAAATTATTGATAATGATGAATATAGGGGCATGTTAGTCAATAACGGGTTTAATAATATTCAAACCTTTTCTTTGCATAAATTTATTACGAGTATAAATGTTTTATATAAAAGTCTTAACTAATAATTATTGAAATATAGAATGTGCTTAATTTAAGCATTCGGTAACTCTTAATGCACATAATGATAGAATTGTCCAAAATGCGATATAGAATGATAGCAGGGGTAGAGTATTAAGATAGTTTTATTGTCCAGAATGGAATGAAACACAAACCTCGAAAAGTTAATTATTTCGCCGTCAAATTCCAGGTAAATAGTATTAGTTTATTTTATGCCTAGAAACGTATATTTCTTCCATTGAAAAAATGAGTGAAATAATAAAATTCTAACATGGACTCTCTCATGAAGGAAGCAGAATTGTATAATTTTGCCATTTACATTTGATTGTTTACAAAAGGTTTTGTCCTTATATCGAAAATGAATTAACTGGCAATTACCAATAATGATTTATTCTTTTTTGATATATTGATGTATTCCACAATTTGGGTAAGTATTACTGAAGAATAAATGTGTATACTTGAAATACATGTTTCAAGACATAAGTGGTAATGTATGGAGGCTTAGTTCGAATTTATTATGCAGAAAATATTATTCGTTTCAAATACTGCCAATTTTAGTAAATTTAATCGACCTTTTATGCGATGGTTTCATGAGAAAGGGTGGCAGGTTGATTATGCATCCCCTTGTGAAGAAGAAATCATGGATTGTGATAATTCTTACAAGATTAATATTACTCGTAACCCTTTTTCTTTATCATGCTTTATTGCAATAAAAGAACTTAAAAGATTGATTACAAATAATCAATATACCCTGATTCATTGTCATACGCCGATGGGTGCTGTTGTTTCGCGTTTGGCATCAGTAAAAGCAAGAAAGAAAGGTTTGAAAATTATTTATACTGCACATGGCTTTCATTTCTATAATGGATCTCCTGCAGTAAACTGGATGCTCTATTATCCGATAGAAAAGATATTATCGCGATATACAGATGTACTAATTACAATAAATGAAGAAGATTATAATTTTGCTAGAAAAAAGTTTTTCACAAAGGCAATATTTAAGATTGATGGTGTTGGAGTAGATTTGAAAAAATTTCAGCCTGTATCTGCTGAAGAAAAATCAAAAAAACGAAAACAGTTTGGATATGTCGATCAAGATTTCATTCTATTATATATAGGAGAATTTATATCACGTAAGAATCATCAGCTATTGTTTGATGTTTTGCCTGAATTGTACAAAAGGATACCTGAGCTTAAAGTCATTTTTTGTGGAGACGGTGTACTAATAGATTGGTTTATTTCAAAAACTCGAGAAATCGATTTGCAAGAGATTATCTGGTTTGCAGGTTATCGGAAAGATGTTAATGCCATATGTGCAATATCTGATATTCATATTGCTCTAAGTAAACAGGAAGGACAAGGACTTAATAATATTGAAGCAATGGCGTCGGGACTACCTATTGTTGCTACAAAGATCCGTGGACATGTGGATGTAGTTCAGGATAAACGTAATGGTCTACTATTTGATTTAAATAGCAAGGATGAATTAATAGAAAAAGTATTACAGATGTATTGTAATAAAGATGAAAGGCTTAGATATTCAGAGAATAATATTAGAGATGTAGAGAAATTCTCTATTAACAAGGCTGTTAATAAAATGGCTGATATATATTCTACAGTGATTAGCTCTTCTATAACTAAGTAATGATAAGCCTTTTATAACCTGGTAAACTGACAAGAGTGTATTATGAGAAGAAAATATTTAATAATTCTTGATTTACCTGTTGATGAATCTTTTTTTATGAGAAATGTATAAAACTGAAATTTTCAGTATTAAACGTTTCATAAATGAACGATTGAAATTAGCGTAAAGGAATATAATACTAAAGGTAATGAATTATAGAGATTATGCACTAGTGTTGCTCAGTGCCTATTAAAATCGTAAGGATTATACATGGAATCACAATCAAACGAACAAGAAATTAGTTTATTGGATCTATTTGCGGTATTATTGCGTTTTAAATATCTAATTTTTAGCATTACAGGAATCGCAATTCTTTTCGTAGTATTATATTCAATTTTTTCATTGTTATTACCCTCGGAAAAATCCTATTTACCAAATTATTATACCCCCAAGGCTATAATGCTCATAAACAATTCTTCTTCATCGGGTGGCAGCCTTTCTTCAATGTTGTCATCGAGTGGACTAAGTAGTCTTGCAAGCTTGGCTGGTGTTAGTGCATCTGGAGGAGCGACGTATAGTGCCTTGGCTGTTTATATTACACAGACTGATTCATTTCTTGATTCTGTAAATGATAAATTTGATTTTTCAAATCGCTATAAAATTACAACGAATAAAAAGTCCACGATACGGACTATTCTAAAGAAATTAATTAAGGCTGAATTTGATGCTGAAACAGGTATTTTAAGTGTTGAATTTAGTGATACTGATCCTGCTTTTGCACAATCGGTTGTAAATTACTGTGTTTTTCTGATTGAAACACGTTTTAAGGAACTTGGAATAGATAAAAATCAACTTGCGAGAGAAAATCTTGAGTTAAATCTTACGAACTCTTTTAACGAAATTAAGCGCCTTGAGAATGATAACCAAAAGCTTGGTAACTCGATTAATCTTGGGCGTGGTCTTGCTGGGGGGGAGTCGTATGCACTTGAGGCTACTCGTATTAAGCTTGAACTTGAAGCCCAAAAAGCAGTATACACCCAGTTAAAAACACAATATGAGTTAGTAAAGGTTAAAATGGCAAGTGAATCTCCCATATTTCAAATATTGGAAAACGCTGAAATACCAGAGCAGAAAGCAGGCCCAAGTAGAGGGAAGCTTTGTATTATTGTTACTTTTGTAGCGTTTTTCTTCTCAATTTGTTTGGCATTTATTTTGAATGCAATTAGTGCTATTAAAAAAGATCCTACCGCTATGGCTAAACTTCATGGAGCAAAGAAATGAAACGTGTAATCTCTTTAATAATAATGGTTACATTTATTTATTCTCTTATTGCGGAAACAGATGCAACATCAGTAGAGACTTCTGTGTTAATTAGTTCTGCTCATGCATATTCGCCCGTAGAGATTGCATCCGCTGTTAAAACTAACGCTCAGGGTTGGGCAGCTAGTATTCCTGCTTCATTTGCAGCTGACCCCCAATATGCAATGAGTACGATCGACTATCCGGTTACTCCTGGGGATATTTTTAGTCTTGCCTTTATCGCTGGTGACGGCGGGGTTAGTTACACCATTACCCTCGATACCAGTTATAAGATAAGAGTTGTTAATTTTGGACTTCTCGATGTTAAGGGAAAGACATTTAGGGAAGTTAAGCGGGATGTTGAGAATCTTGTCCAAAAAAATTATCCCCTTTCAGGAGTTCAATTCGTTCTTCAAAATCCGGGTACCTTTAAGGTCCTGGTAAAAGGAGAGGTTGCTCAAACGGCAGAAATGACCTGTTGGGGTCTTTCGCGCCTTTCAACCGTTATTGCACAGGATTTAACGAGTGCTTCATCGATTCGTGACGTACAAATCACCTCTGCATCGGGGAAAACAGCGACGTACGATATTTTTAAGGCTATTCGATTTGGTGATCTTTCTCAAGATCCCTTCGTTCGATCGGGTGATGTAGTAACCATAAAGCGTGCTATACGGACTATTTCTGTTACTGGCTCGGTGATGCGTCCGGGATACTATCAGCTTCTCCGGGATGAAGGCCTTTCAGAACTGGTCAATTACTATGGTGGAGGGCTTACACCATTGGCCGATTCGGATAGAATCGCGATGGTTAGGTATTTAGACGCGACCACGATTTCGGGAAATAAAATTTTCTTGAATAAACAAGATATTGATACAAACTATCCACTTGAAGATTATGATTCTGTCACGATATCCGATGTTACCGATCTTCTTCCGGTAATGTTTATTGAAGGAGCGGTAAAAGCCCCAACCAGCACGACGACGACCACCACCACTACCACTGCGGAGCTCCAAACCTCATCACGGCAAACAATCAGGTTTAATCCGGGAGAAAACTATGCGAATCTTGTACGCCAATATCAGAGTTATTTCTCGGCTGTTTCGGATACTTCTAACGCGTATATAATCCGCGGCGACCAGCATATTCTCATGAATCTTAATCCCATGCTTTACGACGCGACCTACCGGAGCGAGTATTATGTCGAAGCAAATGATATCCTTATCATTCCTTTCAGGCAGTACTTTGTGTCGGTTTCGGGAGCGGTGAAAATTCCCGGTCGCTACCCCTATATTCCGGATCGGGACGTAAACTACTATATAGGGCTAGCTGGAGGTTTTAACCCTCAAATGAACTCGCGGAAAGCGGTCAGTATTCACGACGTTGCGGGAAACAAACTAAAACGTACTGCATATATTCCTCCCGAAGCGAATATTGACGCTGATACCAACGCCTTCTTGTATTACTTTAACCAATACGCGCCAGTTCTTACGACAACAATGACTATTGTCCTCACATATTTATCGCTAAAAGCAACACTCGCCGCTCAATAAACAATTTGGTATATTGTCCTGCAGTCCAAAATTATGTATAATGTATAAAAAGCTATTGTAAGGAATGGAATTGAGATGAAATTGTTCTTTTTATTTGCAATAACATTCCTTTTTTCTGTTCTATCGATCTTTTTCCTTATACAGTTTTCGCGCAAGTTTAGCCTTTACGATAGAATTGACGAGCGAAAGGTCCATACGGGAAATATTCCGAGACTGGGCGGTATTGGCATATTTTTCGGCTTTCTTGGCGGCATGGTTGTTTTTTTTCAGCTTATCGGCTATCGGACCTTTGTCGGAAGCCGGTTATGGGTTCTTTTACTTAGTTCGACTCTCATATTTATCATGGGTGTATGGGACGACGTAAAGCCCTGGCGCGCACGTTTTAAACTTCTTGTCCAAATAACCGCGGCAGTTCTCGTTCTTTCAAATGGGTTTGTCTTTACAAAAATCGGTTTTGGTGGTTCGGGAATGGGGTTTTCTCTAGGAATCCTGGCTTATCCGATCACCTTTTGCTGGATTATCGGCGTAACGAACGCGATCAATCTTATAGACGGAATAGACGGTCTTGCCGGAACGGTCTCGGTACTTTCGGTTTTGTCCTATTCGTTCTTCTTTTTCTTTTTCGGGAACAGTACTGCTTTTTATAGTTGCATAATCCTTGCGCTTTCCATTTTTGGTTTTCTTACGTTCAACTTACCCTTTCCCCGGGCAAAGATATTCATGGGAGACGGCGGGAGTCAGTTCTTGGGATTTATTCTTGCGGTGTTGCCGTTATTTCAAAGCGGGAATAATCTTGCGACGATATCGCTTCCATACGCTGCCGCAATCCTTTCCATTCCGCTTTTCGACACCATTGCCGCGATCTGGCGGCGTCTTCGCGAAAAAAGGCGCATCGACGATCCCGACAAATTCCACCTTCATCATAAATTGATGATGCTCGGTTTCTCTGCTAAGGGATCGCTTGTGGTCATTTTTTCGCTCCAAATGATTATTTGCGTTTTGACGGTCGCGTCCGTCAAAGTATCACCAATTCTTTCAGCCTTTTTGCTCTTATGCGTGTTCTCGATTGTCCTTCTGTTTTTTACGGTTATTCATATCAAAAAACAGGAAGAACTCGTCCGCGCCCATCATCTTCAAGAGCAATCCAAAGAGTAAACCGCTAAACAGTTTTTTACCTTTTCGTTATTGACTCTCATGCGACGTTTCGGTACCGTATTCTCTGTAAAAGAGAGGTGCTTTGCATGAAAGCAATGAAGAAAGCCGCGCTTGCGGCAATGGTATTGATCCTCGTCGCCGCCGCGTTTACCGGCTGCGCGAAGAAAGAAGCGAAGAAGTTTCTTGTCGCAACGGACACGACGTTTGCCCCGTTTGAATTCCAGGACGCATCGGGTAATTTCGTCGGTATCGATATGGATATTCTCGCGGCGATCGCGAAGGATCAGGGTTTCGAGTATGAGCTTCAGGTTGTCGGCTTTAACGCCGCGGTCCAGTCGCTTGAGTCAAAGCAGTCCGACGGCGTGATCGCCGGCATGAGCATCACCGAAGAGCGCAAGCTCAAGTTTGATTTCTCCGAGCCCTATTTTGATTCCGGCGTCGTAATGGGAATTTCCGCGAAGGACGACTCGATCAAGGGTTATGCCGACCTTAAGGGAAAGAAGGTCGCCGTCAAGACCGGTACCGAGGGCGCGACGTTCGCTGAGTCGATCAAGGATCAGTTCGGATTTACCTTGGCATATTTCGAGGATTCCGCGAACATGTACGAAGACGTCAAGATCGGCAATTCCGCCGCGTGCTTTGAGGACTATCCCGTTCTCGGTTATGGCATCTCCCAGGGCGTTGGCCTCAAGATCGTCACCGACAAGGAAAAAGGTTCTTCTTACGGTTTCGCCGTCAACAAGGGCTTGAACGGAGAGCTTCTCGCGAAGTTCAACAAGGGTCTCGCCAACATCAAGGCAAACGGAACCTATCAGGCAATTCTCGACAAGTACATCAAGAAGTAATCGATCCTCATCGAATTACCCAATAAAGGTCGGCGAAAGCCGGCCTTTTTTATTGATACAAGGTTTGAAATATCCTATAATCCGTAGTCATGAACACACAGGATCTCCTGCTCAGGCTTTTTCTCAGCCTCGGAGTGACGATCAGGCTGACGGTCGTATCTCTTTGCATAGCGACATTCCTCGGAATACTCTTCGCGCTCATGAGCATTTCTTCCCGAAAGGCCTTGAATCTCGCGTCTTCGCTGTATCTTGACGTGATACGCGGCACACCGCTTATCGTACAGGCATTTTTCATTTATTTTGGCATTCCGCAGCTCTTGCAGGTAATGGGCTTACCCGTTCGCCTTTCGCCGGACCTTGCGGGTATCATTACCTTGAGCCTTAACGCCGGTGCCTACATGTCGGAAATATTCCGCTCGGGCATCCTTGCCGTGGATAAAGGCCAGATGGAAGCGGCACGCTCTCTCGGTCTCCCGAAATCGCGCGCGATGGCGAAAGTTATCATCCCTCAGGCTATCAGGATCGTGATTCCCTCGCTCGTCAATCAATTCATCATCACGCTCAAGGATACGTCGATCCTCTCCGTCATAGGAATCAGGGAACTTACCCAGACGGGTAAGCTCGTTATCGCGACTACCTTCGAATCCTTCAAGGTGTGGGCGCTCGTCGCGCTGATGTATCTCGTCATCATCAAGATTCTGTCGGTACTCTCTGTCCGGCTTGAGAGGAGTTTGAGAAATGGTAAAGGTCTCCGTTAAGGGACTCGTAAAAAACTTTGGGCGTCTTGAAGTGCTCAAGGGCGTCGACCTTGACGTTTCGGAAGGCGAAGTCGTCAGCGTTATCGGGCCGTCGGGTTCCGGGAAAAGCACGTTTCTTCGCTGCATCAACGCGCTTGAGGTTCCGACTTCGGGAACGATAGAAGTCGACGGCATGACGGTGACGAAAAAGCACGCGGACATCAACCGTATCCGCGAGAACATCGGTATGGTGTTTCAGCAGTTCAATTTATTTCCGCACCTTTCCGTGCTTGATAATATCATGATGGCCCCGATTGACCGGAAACGAATGACCAAGGAAGACGCGCGGGACAAGGCGAATGAACTCCTCGCCCGGGTGGGCTTGTCGGAAAAGGCGAACGTGTATCCCCGCCAGCTTTCGGGCGGTCAGCAGCAGCGGGTCGCGATCGCGCGCGCGCTTGCGATGCGTCCCGATCTCATGCTCTTTGACGAGCCGACGAGCGCGCTTGACCCCGAGATGGTAGGCGAAGTGCTGCAGGTAATGAAGCAGCTTGCGGGCGAGGGCATGACGATGATCGTCGTTACGCACGAGATGGGCTTTGCCCGCGAAGTTTCGGATCGGGTTATTTTTATGGATGACGGAATGATCGTTGAACAGGGAAGTCCCGACCGGATTTTCGGCCATCCGACCGAACGGCGAACGATAGATTTTCTGAATAAAATCCTTTAGCTCTTCGTTTCGTGAATAATAAAAAAAACCCGCCAATCGGCGGGTTTTGCTTTTTACAAGCGCTTGCGGCAGGATGAGCTCGCAGGGCGGGTTATCCCCTGATCTTTTTCGCCGCTTCTTCGGCGCCGATCTTTTCCGCGCTTTCTCTCGTTACGAGATTCTTAACCGTAAAGCTTGCGTTGCCTTCCGCGAGGTTTGCGAAAATACCCCATTTGATGGATTTCTTTTCGGCCCACGCGTATTGCTGCGGCATTTTTTTCGCGTCGGGGAATACCTCGCACGAAACGCCAAGCCCCCGTAGCGTTGCCGCGATGTTCTGATACAGCGCCATGTCGCTTTCCGTCTGGCAAAACACGCACGCGTCGGTAAAGCTCGCGCGCGCAGGAGTCTTCCCGAGCTCGGAGAGGCCCGCGAGAAGGCGGTCAAGCCCGATGGAGGAGCCGACTCCGGGAACGCGGTCTTTCATGTAAAGGCCCGCGAGGTTGTCGTACCGGCCGCCCGAGCAGACCGAGCCGATCGAGGGCAGGTCGTTGAGGAAAGTTTCGTATACGACGCCCGTGTAATAGTCGAGTCCGCGCGTTATCGCGGGATCGAGCACGAAGGATTCGGCAATACCGGTTTCTACCATGAACGCCCGGATGTCGCGAAGCCGCTTTGTGTCTTCGGCGGGGCCTCCCGCCATGCGCTCGATGAGCGCGAGCGTGGCGTCGAAGGACGCAGAATCTTTTCCCGCACCCATGACATACGTGATGATTTCACGCGCGTTTTCGGCACCGGCAATTTCGGTAAGAAGGGAAAGCGTTTCCGCTTCTCCGATTTTCGCGAGCTTGTCGACCGTCCGCAGGATGTCTTCGCTTTTGCCTGAAAGTCCGCGGTTGGCGAGAAAGCGGTTGAATACGCCGCGATGCGAAAGCTTGATCGTAACGGAGTCAACGCCGATCGCGGAAAGGGCCGCTTTCATGAGCGCGAGGATCTCGAAGTCTACCGCGGCGGAATCGGAGCCCACGATGTCAAAATCGCACTGAACGAACTCGCGGTAGCGTCCCGACTGCGGTTTTTCTCCGCGCCAAACCTTCGCGATGTGGTAGCGCTTGAAGGGGAAGTAGAGTTCTTCCCGATGCTCCGCGATGAACCGGGCGAACGGGACGGTAAGGTCGAAACGGAGCGCGACGTCGCGTCCGCCGTTATCCTGAAAGCGGAAAACCTGCTTTTCCGTTTCGCCGTCGCTTTTGCGCAGGAGTATTTCGGAATACTCGAGTGCGGGGGTGTCGATGGGCACGAAGCCCGAGGCCCTGAAGGTTGCGGTGAGGCGCTCGATGAGGAGCGCGCGCTCTATTTCCTGCGCGGGAAGAAAATCCCGAAAGCCCTTGAGAACTCTGGGTTGTATAAGGTCTGCCATGGTGTTATGATACATCGCTAAAGCTATTTGTTCAAGAAGCGGAGGAACGGTCGATGCTGATGGTGATCGATATCGGAAACACGAATATTGTCGCGGGTCTTTTTCACGGGGATGACCTCGTTCAGGATTGGCGACTGTATACCGATCCCCGAAGGACCGACGACGAGTACGGTTCCATTCTCCGGTCGCTCTTTCGCGATTCGGGCATAGCCCCGGGCACCATAGAAAAAACGATTATTTCATCGGTCGTCCCCAACCTGAACGACACCTTCGTCCGTATGATCGAAAAGGTGACGGGAAAGGCACCGCTCGTGCTCGGCCCCGCGCTCTACGACCTTCTTCCGGTCAGGGTTCCCGAATCCGCCATCCACGAGATCGGAACCGACCTCGTGTGCGACGCGGTGGCGGCCTATGTTACCTATAAAACCGCGTGTATCGTCATCGATTTCGGCACGGCTCTTACCTTTACCGCCGTTGACGCGACGGGCGCCATTCGAGGCGTGGCGATCGCGCCGGGACTCGGAACTGCCGTCAAGGCGCTTTTCCGCGATACCGCGCAGCTTCCGTCCGTACCGCTCGAGATGCCGCCTTCAAGCCTTGCGACAAACACGATTCATTCAATACAGGCGGGCGTGGTTCTCGGCTATCAGGGCCTCGTCGAGTCCCTCGTCTCGCGCATGAAGCGCGACCTGGGCACCGATGCGACGACGATAGCGACCGGCGGTCTTTCCTTCGTACTCGAAGAGGTCACCGGCGTATTCGATCACGTCGACACGATGCTCACCCTCAGGGGTCTCAAGCTCATTGCGGAGATGGTCGGCTGACAAGGTCTTTCCACTCCACGCCGGAACCGGCCGTAACGTCGCGCGTAAGCGTCGAGCCGACGACCGTATCGAGCCATTCAGGCGAGAGGCCGGGGGTAAGCACCTTTTCGGTTCGGAGTATGGCAACGTCGTCGGCCGAAATCGGGTGACCTGCCTTGAGACCTGAGACAAAATGGAGCGACCGGTTCGTCCTCCGGTAATTGCTCTCTTCTGAAGGCGCAAGGCGCTTTATACCGTTCCCGATAACGCGTTCAATCTTTTCCCTTCCGTATTTTTCAGTCAATACTTCGAGTATGCCTTTCCGCACGGCATCTGGATCGCTTGATGTTGCAAGCGACTCGCGCACTGACCTGGTCATTGCGGAAAACTCCTCCGGAGGCAGGGCTACCGGATCGTCAAGGCCGGGGTCGGCCCGGGAAAGGCAGATGTGCTTTTCGATGATCGCCGCGCCATACGCGAGAGCGAGGAGGGGGACAAGATGCGGGTCAAGGGAATGGTCGCTCACGCCGACGGGAATCCCGAAAATGGCGGAAAGGCTTTCGAGAACCGAAAGGTTATAGTCTTCCTCGGGCGCGGGATAGCTCGTCACGCAATGGAGCAAGGCCCGTTCGGAGGCGCCAGACGTGACCTCTAGCGCGCGCTCGATATCCGCGAGGGTGGAAACCCCGGACGAAAGGATCAGGGGCCTTGTAAGGCTTGCGGCGGAGCGGAGAAGGGGAAAATGGTTGAGCTCCGGAGAGGCGATTTTGATGCAGGCGGGATCAAGGCGTTCAAGTTCCGCGAGGCTTTTCAGGCCAAAGGGGCTTGCAAGAAAGACAAGATGGCGGGAACGGCAGTAGCGCGCGATTTCGGCGTAAAAATCGGGGTCAACTTCGAGTTCGCGGAAACGGTCAAAAAGGGGAATTTTCCCGCCGGGGAGATTGACGAAGCCGGTGTCGGGATGGAGAATTTCGTCCGCATAGACTATCTGGAATTTCGCGGCGTCTGCGCCGGCTTCTCGCGCGGCGTCCACGAGCTCTTTGGCTTTATCGAGCGAGCCATTGTGGCCGGTCCCGATTTCCGCGATTATCATCACCTTTTTGCAGGCGCAAAAAGAGGTTCCTTCGATCCTGAATTCCCGTTGACGCATGCATTGATTGTACCTCGGGAGAACCTTTTGTCAAGGTGAAATTTGGAGGGCATTAATGCCTAAAAAAAAACATGCTCGACAAAAAGGAATCGATGCGGTATCATACTTAGAAGATAATGCCTAGAAGTAGGAGACAAACATGAAAAGCCTGTTTTGTGATATTTGCAAGAAAGAACTTGATAATCCCGTAGTGGAACGGACTTACTATCACATCCGCGAATACGAGGTATGTGAACCCTGCAAGGACGTTCTCGAGGCCCGTCTCAAACCGGTCGTTCGCGGACACTTTCCCTATACCGCCGAATGGTACGAACAGCAGCTCATTGGCCTGATCGAACGGGGAGTCAATACCAACAGACCCTGATTGACGCGAACGATTTCTTTCACTTTTCGCGGTCAAATAAAGAAGCATGCGGGCGTGGAAAACGGTACCTTTTTCCTGAAAAAGCTGCCTTTTTACGCGCCTTGACATGCTTTTTTGCGTTATGCTAGAATTAACAAAACAGCATTATCTCGTTTTCATATAAAGGAGACATCATGTCAGGACATAGTAAATGGGCGACGATTAAACACGCCAAAGGCCTTGCCGACGCAAAACGCGGACAGGCTTTTACAAAATTCATCAAGGAAATCTCGATCGCAGCCCGTATGGGTGGCGGCGATCCTGCCTCGAATCCCCGCCTCAGAACCGCGATCCTCAAAGCCCGCGGTGCCAACATGCCGAAGGACAATATCGAGCGCGCCATCAAGAAGGGTACCGGCGAACTTGGCGCCGCGATCTATGAAGAACTGAACTACGAAGGCTATGGCCCGGGCGGAGTCGCCATCCTGGTCGAAGTGCTCACCGATAACAAGAACCGCGCAGCCGCGGACGTACGAAACCTTTTCTCGAAAAATGGCGGAAATCTCGGTGCTACCGGTTCCGTTTCCTATATGTTCAAGCGCCTTGGCCAGATCGAGTATGATGCGTCTACCGTAAACGAAGACGAAATCATGGAAGTCGCCCTCGAAGCCGGTGCGGACGACGTCGCGAACGATGACGGCGTCATCACCGTAACCACCGATCCGGTAAACTTCGAAAAAGCCCTTGAAACGCTCCAGGCGAAAGGCTATGAGTCCCTTTCTGCTGAAATCTCGATGGTTCCGGATATTTATTCGACCCTCGACGTGGACACGACCCGCAAGGTTCTCAAGCTGATCGACAAACTCGAGGAAAATGACGACGTTCAGAACGTCTACTCGAATATCGAAATCCCCGAGGGATTCGAAGAGTAATCCGGTCAGGCTTCGGCCTTACGGTTACTGGAGAGACCGCCCTTAAAAAGGGGCGGTTTTTTTTTGTCTTTTCGGGTAGAATGGCAATAATGAAAACCGCAGGGGAAAAAAGAGTGGTCATCGGCATTGACCCGGGGCTCGCGTCAACCGGTTTCGGCGTCGTCGAGACCACGGGGAACCGGCTTACCTATATCGCTCATGGCGTCATCGAAACTTCTCCCAAAGAGACGCACCAGGCGCGGCTCCTCAAGATTTTCAGAGAGCTTTCCGACGTGCTTGACCGGTTTTTGCCTTCCGAAGCGGGCATGGAAACCCTCTATTTTGCGAAAAACGTCTCGAGCGCCATGGCTGTCGCCGAAGCTCGCGGTGTCGTAACCCTCGCGCTCGCGCTCCGCGGGATTTCCCTCGGTGAATACACGCCACACGGCATCAAGCAAGCAGTCGTGGGCGTTGCCCGCGCCGACAAAAAGCAGGTGCAGGAATCGGTCCGCATCCTTTTGGGACTCAAGGATACGCCCAAACCCGATCACGCCGCAGACGCCCTTGCGGCGGCGATTACGCGCATTCATACCGCCGACATTGCGTCGCTTGTCAATTTGGGGCGAAAAAGGGATACTATCACTCATGTTTAACAGCATATCCGGCACGATTACCGCGAAACATCCCGCTTCGATTTATCTGGACAATAACGGTATTGAATGGGACATAACCGTACCCTCGCTCAGCGTCGACGCCTTTGGCACGGTGGGCTCCTCGGCAAGGGTCTATACCTGGCTCTATCACCGCGAGGACCAGATGCGCGTTTTCGGCTTTGCTTCCGTTCGCGAGCGGGACCTCTTTCTGGATCTCATGAAGGTTGAAGGCATTGGCCCCAAACAGGCGATCAAGATACTTTCAAGCATATCGGTTAGCGACCTTGAGTCCGCCCTCGACGGCGGCGACGTTGCCCGCATTCAGGCCGCGCCGGGAATTGGACAGAAGACAGCACAAAAGATGATTCTCGCGCTCAAGGGCAAGCTTACGTACGTGGACGAAAACGCGAAGGGAAAACCCGTTCCCAAAAGCGAGCATGACGACGTAATCCAGGCTCTTTCGGGAATGGGTTTTGACCGGAAACAGGCGTTCGAGGCGGTCGACACGATCGCGGCGGAACTGATCGCTGCAGGCGGCGACCGGAAGACCGAAGCATTCGAGAAGGAACTTTTCCGCCGAGCGATAGTCGCGCTCAGTTCGTAGGCGAGGGGAACGGTATATGGACGAAAACGAAACAGGCATCGTGCGCCCCGAGGCTTTATCTGACGACGAGCCGGACCGCGCGCTCAGGCCCCGGCTCCTTGCGGACTTTCAGGGACAGGAGCCCCTCAAGCAAAACCTCGCAGTCTTTATCGAGGCTGCGCGCGCTCGTGGCGAAAGCATGGACCATCTCTTTCTCATCGGACCGCCGGGACTCGGCAAGACGACGCTTGCTCAAATTACTGCAAACGAACTGGGTGTAGATTTCAAGGTGACGAGCGCACCCGCGCTCGAAAAGCCGAAAGACCTTGCAGGCATTTTGACGACAGTTACCGAGCGCACGGTTTTTTTTATCGACGAAATACACCGACTCAAGCCCGCGATAGAGGAAATGCTCTATATCGCGATGGAAGATTACGAACTCGACTGGATTATCGGGCAGGGTCCGAGCGCACGCACTGTGCGTATTCCGATTCCGCCGTTTACCCTCATCGGTGCCACAACCCGTGCCGGCATGGTATCGAGCCCGCTCATAAGCCGCTTCGGCATCGTGCAGCGTTTCGCATTCTATTCGGAAGACGAACTCCGTTCGGTCATTCTCCGTTCAGCAGGCATTCTTGGCGTAAAGATCAAGCCGGATGCGGCTCTTTCGCTCGCCCGGTGTTCGCGGGGAACTCCGCGCGTTGCAAACCGCCTGCTCAGGCGCATGCGCGACTTTGCGCAAGTGCTCGGTGACGGAACGATAACCTGCGAAACGGTTGCCGCAGGGCTTGCAAAACTTGAGATCGACCAACTGGGCCTCGAGCGGTACGACAGGGAAATCCTTACTTCGATAATTACGAATTACGCAGGCGGGCCGGTAGGGGCAGAGACCCTGGCGATCTCGGTAGGCGAGGCGCTCGACACCCTCGAGGATTATTACGAGCCGTACCTTATACAGGCAGGGCTTTTACAGAGAACGCCGCGCGGCCGCATGGTTACCGAACGTGCGTATGCTCATCTCGGCATGGAAGGGCGCTATGCGCCCAGGAATAACGATAATGCAAACGAAAGACTTCCATTTTGAACTTCCCGAAGAACTGATCGCGCAAACGCCCGCGGCGAATCGCGGCGGCGACCGCCTCCTGCTCCTTGATCGCGCGACCGGCTTGATGGAAGACCGCCTTTTTTCCGATATAGCCGGCCTCGTGGAACCGGGCACGCTCATGGTGTTCAACGACTCCCGCGTCAGGCGCGCGCGCATTTATGCGACGTCCCTTTCATCGGGCAATCAGGCAGAATTCCTTCTTGTCAGCATCGCGCACATTCCCGGCTCGGTGACGGGAACCGTGTGGAAGGCGATGGCAAAAAACGCAAAGCGGCAAAAGGTTGGACGCGCCTACGCGTTCGCCGACGGCACCAGGGCCGAGATCGTAGCCGATCCTGAAGGAAAGCTCGAAGGAACTGAATTCAGGCTGCTCAGATTCGAGCGGCCCATTGACGACGCATGGCTCGAAAACAACGGGCATCTTCCCCTTCCGCCGTACATCAAACGGGAAGACGCGCTTGATGACGCTGACCGGTACCAGACAGTATATGCCCGAAACATCGGTTCTGTCGCGGCTCCCACGGCAGGCCTTCATTTTACGGAGAGCGTCCTTGCCGCTCTCGACGCGCGCGGAATCGAGCGCACGACCGTTACGCTACACGTCGGACTCGGAACGTTTCTTCCCGTTCGCGCTGAGCGAATAGAAGACCACGTGATGCATGAGGAGTCCTACAGCGTGTCTGCGGATACGGCGGAGAAGGTCGCGCGCGCAAAGAAAGAAGGACGGCCCGTGCTCGCAGTCGGCACGACGAGCATCAGGACGCTTGAATCAGCCTGGGACGAATCTTCGCAAAGCCTTCGCTCGGGCGAGAGCGCAACGAGCATATTCATTTATCCCGGGTATCGGTTTAAGGTTGTCGATCAGGTGTTCACGAATTTCCACACGCCCGAGTCGACGCTTTTGATGCTCGTTTCGGCTTTTGCAGGCAAGGATAAAATCATGAGTGCGTACGAGCATGCAGTAGCTGCGCGGTACCGCTTTTTCTCCTACGGCGACTCGATGCTCATCAGGTAAGTTCGCCGAGCGATTCCTCAAGCAGGTTAAAAAGGCATTTACGCTCGTATGAGGGAGGGAAGAGATCCTTCCCGAAAAATAATTCAGCCTTGTCCATAAGGTTGATGATGTCTTTTTCGGAAAGCGGAAGCGTCCGGCCGATTATCAGGTTTTCGAATTCGCGCTTCCGGAAAAAGAATTTTCCCGCATACGCGACGCGGATGTCGGCCAGCACGTTCTTCTGTGATTTGACGAGAAACGCGAAGGTTGCCGTCTTGTCGGTCACGATTCCGTCCTGTCCGATTCTCCGGTGAATCGAAAGGTCCCAGGATTCGGTCGGTACGCGAATGCGCGAGATGAATTGGGGAACCTTTGTCTGTTCCTTTCCGGTGTTGGTAAAATAGCGCGCCATGGGAATCCACTCCGCTTCGAACGGCGTCCTGATTTCAAGCCGGGCGTCGAGCGCGAGAAGCGGCGCAAAGGTAGAGAGCCTCTGGCCCTTTGCCGCGATGTTTCCGCCGAGGGTGGCGATCGCGCGGACTGCGGGATTTGCGATCCCTGAAACGCTGTCGTAGAGTATGTCCGGAACGTTCTTTCTGCCGAGCCTGAGGATTTCGTCGAGCGTGACTGAAGGCCCGAACTCGATGTAGCGCTCGGTCTTCGTAACGCTGCAAAGCTCCGGTATTCGCGCGAGCGCGAGAACGTTCGCGGGCAAGTGGAGTGCGCGTCCTGTTTGTCGCCGTGCGATTTCCGTGCATCCTGCTACTATCGAAAGGCCAGCTATGTTTTTGAGTATGGTCTGTACTTCCGAGATCGTTGCCGCGTGGTAGACCGTCGTAAATTTATTTAGCATTGTTTCGTTTCCGTCTGATGGCGATAGCGTTTTTTACGCCGACGACAAGGTCGTCGATGTTCGTGCAGCGGCACATATTTCCGGAAAACATTGCCTTGATCTCTTCCTTCGACACGCGCGCTTCCGACGACACGATCGCGTGCGCGATGAATATTTTCCCCGCGTCGCAAAAACCGCACATGGAAACGCCGGCATTTGAAAAGCCCTCGATGATATCGCGGTATTCATCGGTCGCGGAAAAATGCTCGAGCGTTACGATGACGGAGTTTTTGATCTGGAATACCGGAACGATGCAGGACGGCGCGGGCTTTCCGTCGAGCAGGACCATGCACGAGCCGCAGCGACCGGAAAGGCAGCCTTCCTTTACCGCGAGAAGGTTGAATCTCCTGCGCAGAATATGGACGAGCCGTTCGCCGGGATTGGAATCGATGTATACCATGTTTCCGTTCAGCTCGAATGGAATGATCATCGCTCTTCCTCCCGCTTCTCAAAGAACTCATACAGGCCTTCGGCGTCGATCGGAACGCTCGTGATCTGGCTCCGCATGATTTGCCCGAGCGCCGCCGCGAGAGCCGCCGGAACGAGGTTGATCGCAAGGGAACCGATACCCTTCGCGGGATTTTCGGATTCGATGAAGGTGATTTCGCTTTCTGGCTGCGATGAGGGCGACAGCATTTCGTATTGTACGCTTTGTTTCGGGGATATCTTGCCGTCCCTGATGACGATGTGCTCTGCGATCATCTTCGAAAGCGCGACCGGAACGGTTTTTTTGATGCTGGAAAGGGCCGCCTGTTTGTTATAGAGCGATCCTGCGTCGCAGGCAATCCAGATTCCCCTGATGTGCGATTCATATGTTACCGGGTCGAGCTCTGCCTCGACGGCGACGACGGCCGGCGTTATCGAAATAAAGGGAACCTCGGTTGCGGATGCCTTCCAGGTTTTTTTTGCGGTAATCGGCAGGGGATGCCGGAATCTCTGTTTCTGGATCGTGGCGCAGCATTTTACGACAAGCGGCGCGAGGATGGTCGTCTTGCTTGAAAGCGTATCGGGTCCGGTTTGCGGCATGTTTTCCGTGTCCGATCCGGTAAAGCTGATCAGCGCTTCCTCTATCCCGAGCGTCCTGGCCGCGATGGAGCGGATAACCTGCTTCATCGATTCGGAGTTGAAGCCGCTCCGTATGTGCACCTGTCCGTCGGTTTCCATGGTGATTTCCACGGAGTAGGTGGAGGTCGCGCCGTGAGAGCCGGAAAATCCGTTTCCCTGAAAGCCGCAGACAAGCCCGATTCCCCGCAAAGGTCCGTCACGAAATCCGCTTCGGGTAAGGCTCAGCCGCTCATACGCGGTGTATTTTCGGAGGTAGTCGCTTTGCGCGCACACTGTTTTGAAAAGATCCTCGAAGCGAAGATCCTTCATCATTTCTGCATTTATCGGGGACTCGTGCCCCGGGACGTTCAGGTTCATCATTTTCCACTGAACGGGCGTGTATCCCGTTTCGGAAATAATGCGCGCCAGGTGGGTTTCGAGCGCGAAAAGGGTCTGACCCTCGCCCCAGCCGGAAAGGGCTCCCATGGGAGGGAGATTCGTTTTGAGCGCGAATGTTTCGATGCGATAGGAACGGGTCATGTAAAGGCCGGTTGCGGCTATCGTCATGCGATCGACTATTTCGTCGATCAGGGGACTGTAGGCGCCCGCGTTGATGAGTATTCGCACGCTCATTGCGTCGATGCTTCCGTCGTCCGCGATCGCCGTACGGTACCGTATCTGAACCGGCGCCGACTTTACGGAAAAGAGAAAATCTTCCTGCCGGGAAAAGGCGATCTTGACCGGTTTTTTGCAGAGAACCGATGCGAGCGCGGCCTGGGCCGCTAAAAGGGACGGGTACCAGATCTTTCCGTCAAGCGATTCTCCGCTCGCGGTCGCGATGACCCGAATCTCCGCGGGGTCAAGGTCAAGGACGGCGGAGACGGTAGAGCGGACGTGAAACGGCCACTGGGTCGCGGTGTAGATTTCGAGTTTGTCCCGCGCGATGGATACGTTCACGCCAAGGGGTTCGGCGTAGTAGTGGTCTTGCGGCCCGATTTCGCTCGTGCTTTCGAACACGCGGCGGTCTCCGGAAAAAAATCCTTCGGGTTCCCCGGAAAAAAGCACCCGTTTTCCGACAACCTGTGATGACGAGAATTGCTCGCCGAATTGGTAGGGTTCGAGCGTTTCCGTTTCGATAAGCACTTCGGCGACGAGCTCGAGAACGACGTCGAGGTCAGGACCGACGATGATGCCCAGCGGCTCACCGTAATAATTGATTTCAAACGGGGTAAAAATGGGAATCGTGGTTCCCATGGCGGTGAGGCGGTTTTCTCCGGGAATGTCGGTCGCCGCATAGAGATAGTATCCGTCGGGCAGTCGCGGCGGCTTTATGTCGACGAGATGGCCGCGCTCGATCGACGAGCGTATCAGTACCCCGTGGTATTGATCGGGGAAATCGACGTCGCTGTAGAATTTCGCATCATGGTGATTCGTCATAATGCCTTTCCCCGATAATGCCTCTTTCCGGTTTCCACCACAATAGAGATCAGGCGTTCGACCGTTTCTTCGCTCATATCAGGCCAGAAGGGAAGGGTAATCGTCGTTTCGTATTTCTTCGACGCTTCGGGAAATTGCGATGAGGCAAGACCGTAACGGCGCTTGATGTACGTCATTTCAAAATGCGGGATAAAATGCATGGACACGCCCAATCCTTGTGATTGAAGCTCGTCAGCGAACGCATCGCGGTCAATATCGAGGAGCTCGGGGACGATCCTTATGAGATACAGGTGCCAGGCGTTACCGGTTCCGTCGGGCGGGACTCTGAGAAAATCGTACGGCGCGAAAGCCTCGGTGAGGCGCTTCGCGATTTTTGCCCGCTTTTCAAAAAAGAGATCAGCCTTCGAAAGCTGAACGCGGCCGATAGCGGCGAGTATGTCGGGCAGGTTGCACTTCCAGCCTTCTTCGGTCACGTCGTATTTCCATGCGGCGCCCTTTGCCGTGTAGCGATCCCATATCATCCGGTCGATGCCATGCGACCTCATTTTCCTGATTCTTGCGGCGACATCGGGGTCCTTGACCGTGATCATCCCGCCTTCGCCCGTCGTGATAGTCTTCGTCGCGTAAAAGGAGAATACGCCCGCGTCGCCGAGGGTGCCCGCGAAACCGTCGCTCGTCCGCGAGGGAAAGCTGTGGGCCGCGTCTTCAATGACGCGGACTCCGTAGCGGCGCGCGATATCGCGTATCGCGCGCATGTCGCAAAGATTTCCCGCGACATGCACGGGGACGATCGCCCTGATCGAAGCGTCTTTCTTGAGTTCAGCTTCGACGCAATCGGGATCGATGGAATAGCTGTCTTTTTCGATGTCCGCGTAGACGACCTCGCCCCCGAGATGAAGGGCGCTCGTCGCCGTGGAGATGAAGGTATACGGTGTCGTGAGAATTTTTGTCCCGCTTGTCACGCCGAAGGCGTCCATCGCGAGCATGAGGCCGGATGAGGCGCTGTTTACCGAAAGCGAAAGGGGGCTTCCGGTAAAGCGCGAGAATTCTTCTTCGAACGCGACTGCTTCCTTGCCGGTCGTGAGCCAGCCGGACCTGAGTACGCGGATAACCGCCTCTTCTTCAGCCTCGGTGAACGACGGCTTGAAAAACGGTATAAACTGCGGGGATTCCGCGCTTTCACCCATGGTATATCTCCCCAAGAGAAGGGATCCCGGCGGTAAGTGTCCCGATGAGCCCGGCCTTATCGCGGAATTTATTTGCGGCGTCAGGTTCAAAAAAGCAAAATGGCCTCAAGGCCGAAACAAGGTTTCCCAAAGGCAGTTCAAACTTGCTACCTTTTGACTCAAGCCTGAGGACTCTCGAATAATCGGTCGCGACGGGCGTTTCGGATGAAGACCACAGGGGCTCGTCGAGCCTTTCTCCGGGCCTCCGTCCGATTATCGTAATGGGGACGTCCACTTCCGGCTCGTAGCCCATGAACCTGATGAGCTGTTCCGCGACGTCGTAGATCCTCACCGGGCTGCCCATGTCGAGCAAATACGATTCGCCGTTTATGCCCACGCCGCCGGTTTTGAGGACGAGCGAGCAGGCTTCGGGGATCGTCATGAAGTACCTGACCATGTCGCGGTCGGTAACGGTGACCGGCCCGCCTTTTTTGATCTGGTCGATAAAGAGGGGCAGGATGGAGCCGCGGGAACCGAGAACGTTGCCGAAGCGCACGAACATATATTGCGTCTTCCGTCCGTTGCCGGCTTCCGCCGCGCGGCGCGCGGCGTCGATGACGAGTTTTTCGCACAGCATTTTTGACGCGCCGTAGATCGACACCGGATCGACTGCCTTGTCCGTTGATATGAGGACGAACCGCTTGACGCCTGAATCGATGCACGCGTCGAGGAGGTTAAGCGTTCCGAACACGTTATTCTCGATGACGGCGACGGGATTCGCCTCCATGAGCGGGACGTGCTTGTAGGCCGCGGCGTGGAACACGACGTCGCACTTGAGCTGGCGGATGATAAACCGCATGTACTCGCGGTCCTTGAGCTCGCCGATAACCGGGACTATCGTCGCTTTTTCGCCGACGCCGCCTTCCTGAAGGATCCGCAGTTCCCGGTCTATCTGGTAAATTGAATTTTCGCCGTGACCGAAGAGGTAAATGCGCTCGGCTCCTCCTGAAAGGAGTTGCCTTGCGAGCTCGCTCCCTATCGATCCACCCGCCCCGGTAATGAGCACTCGCTTGCCCCTGAGGTACGCGAGGCTTTCCTTGAGGCTGATGGCGACGGGCGCGCGACCGAGAAGGTCCTGCGGGTTAATCTCGCGGGTCTGGATGAGGTGGGCGCTTCCCTCGAGGATTTGCGCGATGTTCGGAAGGAGCCTGATGCGGGTGAACCCTGCGTCTTTAAGGACATCATAAATATCCTTGAGGGTGTCGGGGCTCGCGCTCGGGATCGCGATAAGCGCTTCGTCTTTCGCGCCGATGCGAACGAGCCGCGCGATTTGCCTGATCGGTCCGAGGACGGGAATACCGTCGATGAGTTTTCCGATTTTGCTCGAGTCATCGTCAAGGAAGGCGATGACGTTGCCGAAGATGCCCTTTTCGCGGATTTCCCGCGAGAGCATGGTTCCGGCGATGCCCGCCCCGATGATGTAAATATTCGTCCTTGAATAGTCGCGTGTCATTTTTTTGTTTCCAGAACCTCGAAGGCGAGATCGATGAGAAAAGACTCATCGTACATGTCAAGCTGAACCTTCGCGCGTCCCTTTCTCTTATCGACCTTAACGATCCTTCCTTCAAGTCCTTTTAACGGGCCTTCGTGAACAACGATACGGTCGCTTGAGTCGAAGTGGACTTTCGAGCGGTCGGCGACGTTGCCGAAAGACATAAAGTGCTTGAGGGTAGCGAGATCCCGGCCTTCGAGCGGCTTTGGCGCTTTTGTTTCCGGAAGAAAGCGGAAAAACCCCGGCGTGGTTCTGAGTCCCCAAAAGACCGCGTCAAGAAGGGATTCAGATTCAAGGAACACGTATCCCGGGAAAACCGGCTCCAGTTTATCCTTGATGACACCGGCCTTTTTAATGGGCATTTTGCGGCGGAGGAATAAAAGCCTCACTGACAATGGGGAACGCGTTCCATTATTTTGGCCGAACAGGCGTATGAATATTTCTTCGGACCCAGTCTTTACCTGGAGCGCGTAATAGTTCATGCCATGAACAATATCATAAATTCGGCAAAATGAGAATAGCGCTCGCGTTTGGAACGAAAAAACTGGAGCTGACCCGGAAGTATTCCGATATTTGGAGTAGTAAGGGAGGGTTTCATGACGAAACTCAGGATTATTGCAGCGCTGATATGCATTTCGATTTCGTGCGCTTTTGCCGATACCGTCACGATAACGCTCGTACAGAATGAAAAGGCGCCGGCTATCGCGCTTGACATGAGCAATACCATCGAAGACGAAATATTCGGCCGTTTTTACGAAGCGGGACATATCACGTCGAATACCGATTTGCGCTTTGACGGATCGAAATATCACGAACGAAACTATGGCGTCAAAGAGGCTGCTTTCGGCCTTTCGGATTTTCTGGTAGCGGTAAGCCTGCAGTACGGACCGTCGGAAATCACCGATGTCGAAAAGAAAATTACCTATGCCGAACTTGACTCGCTCACGTGGAGAGTCGTCGATGTAAGAACCGCAAATACGGTTATTGAAAAGAAAGTTGATATAAAGAAGATAAAGGTTACCCAGTCAGATCCGTACCAACAGGCACGGATCTATGCGGGTATGGCCACAGACGAGGCGCTTGCGGCCATTGCGAAATTCAATGAGGGGAGAAACAATAGATGAAACGGGTAAGAATTCTGTTTGCATGCATGGTCCTTTGCTTTGGTTTTTCTGCCGGATCCGCCTGGGCTATCTGGGAAGGAAATGCCGGAATCGCCGCCGCGTCGGAGTTCCCCGGAAAGGGAATGTACGCACGAAGCGATATGTTTCCAAAAAACACCGTGGTTCTCATTGAAAATCTCGAGACCGGAATAAAGGTTCGCGCGGTTATCACCGGATCATCCGGCGTTTCAGGGCTCGTGGCGGTTCTTTCGCCCGATACCGCAGGCGCGCTCAATATCAGAAGCGGATCAGTAAGCCGCGTACGCATTTCGATACCGACTGTCGTTTCGGAAAAGGGCAGTGGCGCCAATGAGGGCGAGAATGCGGGAGCAAGCGCTGATCCAGACGTCAATCCGGCCGTTGCCGCCGCAGGAACTGCAGGAGCGATTCCGATAGCATCAATCGCCGATTCATCCGATAATCCGCTTGTGCCTCTTGATGCAACGAATACCGGGGCCACTGATCAGGCTTCTCCGGTAATAGCCGCACCGGCAGTTGTTGCCGCAACTTCAGACGATGCCGCAACTTCAGACGATGCCGCGACTGCTGACGATGTCGCATCTGTTGACGATGTCGCATCTGCTGACGAAACCGTAATTGCTGATGATACTGCGATTGCTGACGATACCGTTACACCCGTTCCCGTCGCCGAAGCAGACGACACAGGGCTTGCACCAGAAACCGCTTCAGCCATTCCGGCCGCTTCGTTTTATGATGAGCCTGAACTTGTCTCATCGGACAGCGTTCCGGTAGCCGAAGAGGTATTGCCGGTAGAAACCGATTCTGTCGCCCTTGTCCCAACCGAGCTCAATCCTCCGGTTGCTGACTCAACACTGGACGCATCTGCTGCCGCTGCCATCGCTTCGCCCACGGTTACGCAGGTACCCGTCACTCCTGCTCCGATCGCGGCAGTCTCGTCGGCCGAAGCCAGTGCAGCTATGGCTTCACTTACTTGCGTGAACGCTCTCGCCAAGAACGGGTATTACATACAAATCGCAAGCTATGCCGATCCGGTTAACGCAAAGAAGGTCGTCGACAGTTATAGCGCGAAGTATCCAATCGTGATCGAACAAACTCCCGCCACGAAAGGAACGATGCTGAAAATATGCGTTGGACCGGTTAAAAAAGATGAATATGGCGCGATTCTCGAGCGTTTCAAGTCTTTGGGCTTCAAGGATGCATTTGTTCGCAAAGGACAATAAACAATGGATTATCTTGGTGGACTAAAGACACTCGCAGAACGCTCACCGCTTTTCTCGGGTCGCAATCTTCATCTCGTAATGATTGCGAACCCCGTTGCGGGCGGATTTACGATAAAGAAGCGCGCAGAGAAAAACAAGAAGTGGCTTGTGGATGCGATAAAGGCGGTTGAAGATAAACCAGTCCTTACCCGAAGCATCAGTTCCTCGCTTCATGAAACGAGAAACGCGGGACACGCAGGAGAAATAGCCCGCGAGGTGTTTTTGTCCGCCCTGTCAGACAGTGACACTGACTCGTATTATCTTGTCATCATAGCGGGCGGAGACGGAACGAGCCTTGACGTGCAGACGGAATACGCCGAGCTTTGCTATGTTGGCAAGGAAGAGCGGCTATCGGATAAGGTTTGTCTCATGCGATTGCCGTTTGGAACGGGCAATGACGGATCCGACGGAAGATTTCTCGACGAGTCTCTCAGGTTGCTGACCGGCAAGGCTCATTTTGAAAAGCAAAGCGCGGTTCGCGTGTATCCCGTTCAGGGAAAGGTGAGCGAGCAGTGGTTCGCGTTCAATATTGCGAGCATTGGAGTCGATGCTTTCATAACGCATATGACGAACAAGGTAAAGCATCATTTGCCCGGTGATTTTTACAAGATATGGGTAGACCTTGCCTGTCTTTTTTATAGCATGATTTACAATGTCGGCAAGATGACCGTCGTAATGACCAATCACGACGGTGGGCACGTGCTCAATCAGAATGGACGGTTTCTTCTCATGCTCATGGGAGCCTCGGGATACCGGACGTATGGATCAAACCAGAAAATATTGCCCGACGACAATAATGTCTGCGGCGTGCGGGAAATGGCGCTCCTGAGAAAATTGCAGTTAAAAAACGGTTTTAAAACCGGCAAGCACTGTCATTACCCGGAAACTATTCTGTGCAAGGCGGACAAGATCGTTATCTATTATGGCGAGCGCATTCTTCTCCAACTCGACGGCGAAGCACGGCTTTTATATCCCGCCGACTTTCCGCTGACAATGGAATTGACCGAGCCCTTTATCACGGTAATAAAAGTGGACCAGTAATTACGGGAAAAGCGTGAATTGAGTTCAGAATAAAAAAAGCCTTTGCAGCCGAACGGCGCAAAGGCTTTTTTATTTTCTTGCTGGCTATTTGCGGGCGGTATTACGCACCGTGGCAGTATTTATACTTTTTGCCGCTGCCGCAGGGACAAGGATCGTTGCGTCCAACCTTGGGCATCGTGCGCACAACCTGTGCGTTTTCAGGATTGCTCTGACTCATCGGACCTGCGCGTCTTGCGTTCCCATGACCTGCGCCCGTTTCTGACGAGCCGAAGGCGTCGACGGCGGTATGCTGTGCGCTTCCCGCGATTTGCCGAACCTGACGAACGGGCGCTGCCTCTCCCTCGACTTTAACCTTGACCAGGAATACGCGCGAGGCGATTTCAAGCCGGATTTCATCGAGCATGTTGTAGAAGATATCGAATCCCTCGAGCTTGTACTCGGTAAGGGGGTTCTTCTGCCCGTAGGAGCGAAGATTGACTGCCTCACGGAGGGACTCAAGGTTCTCGAGATGATCAAGCCATTTTTTGTCGATCGCCTGGAGATACTGGAACCGGATAAAGGTATTGAGATTTTCCTGTCCCGCCAACTCGATCTTGTTGTCGATGTCGGCGCGGAACCGTGAAAAAATGTTTTTCTTCGCCTCTGCGGCATCTTTAAGGCACAGCACCGCGTCGTTTCCTTCGATGAGGATGCCGAATTTGGTCTTGAATGTGCGAATGAGCGTCGCCGTTGCGCCGTCGCGATCTTTGCGCGCATGCGAGATGAACTCATCGATGTATTCATCGACGCAATCTTCCGCGGTGTTTATGATGCGGTCGACAAGTTTATTGTCATCGAGAATTCCGTTACGCTGATTGTAGATGAAGGTTCTCTGTTCGTTGAGCACATCGTCGTACTCGAGCAGGTGTTTTCGGATTTCGAAGTTCCGTTCCTCAACTTTGGATTGTGCTTTCTCGATGCTTTTGTTGAGCCAGGGGTGAAAGATCGGCTCGCCGGGCTCCATGCCGATATTCGACATGAGGCGTTTGAGACGTTCTCCGCCGAAGAGACGCATAAGGTCATCGTCGAGGGAAATGAAGAAGCGGGATCGCCCGGGATCGCCCTGCCGTCCGGAACGTCCACGGAGCTGGTTGTCGATACGGCGGCTTTCATGCCGCTCTGTTCCGATAACGTAGAGTCCGCCAAGTTCCTTAACTTCGTTATAGTCTGCCTGCCATTTCTGGAATTCGTCTTCGAATATCGCCTTGTACTGTTCGGGCGTCGCTTCGGTACCGGCTCTTTTGCGCGCGCGGTATTCGGGATTTCCTCCGAGCTTGATGTCCGTACCGCGACCGGCCATGTTGGTCGCGATCGTGATCGATCCCTTGGCGCCGGCCTCGGCGATGATGAGCGCCTCGCGCGCATGGTTTTTCGCGTTGAGGACTTCGTGCCTGATTCCCCGGCGGGTAAGGAGGGCCGAGATACGCTCGGACTTATCAATGGAAACGGTTCCGACGAGCACGGGCTGGCCTTTCTTGTGGGCGTCCGCTATCTCGTCGCACAGTGCGTTCCATTTTTCGGTTTCGTTGAGGTACACTACGTCGTTCTCGTCGCGTCTCGTGACGGGGAGGTTCGTCGGGATAACGACGACGTCGAGCTTGTAAATGCGGTTGAACTCGACGGCCTCGGTATCGGCGGTTCCGGTCATTCCCGAGAGCTTTGCGTACATGCGGAAGAAGTTCTGGAAGGTGATTGTCGCCATCGTGCGGTTACGCTGGGCGATCTTGATTTTTTCCTTCGCTTCGATTGCCTGATGGAGACCGTCGCCGTAGCGCCTTCCCTCGAGTATTCGTCCGGTAAATTCGTCGACGATCTGAACCTGTCCGTCCTTGACGACGTAGTCGACGTCGGGAGCGTACAGTTTGTGCGCGCGAACTGCCTGGGTAAAATAATGGATATACTCGAAGTTGGCCTCGTCGAAAAGGCTGCCGGTGATAAGCCCGCGCTTGAGAAGAATCTCCTCTACGTGAAGCATTCCTTCGTCGGTAAACGTGATGCGGCGGTTTTTTTCCTCGAGCTTGTAGTCACCCTTGACGATCTCTCCCTGGAGTTCATCGGGGTAATCGGTTGTTCCGGGTTTTTTCTCGACCTCGGTGAGCTGGCCGACGAGCTTGTCCACGTCGAAGAATCGTGCGGTATCGTCCTCGGCTGAACCGGAGATGATAAGCGGCGTACGGGCCTCGTCGATGAGGATGGAGTCGATTTCGTCGACTACCGCGAAAGAGAATTCGCGCTGGGTCCATTCTTTCTTGTCCCATTTCATGTTGTCGCGAAGATAGTCGAACCCGAGCTCGTTGTTGGTGGCGTAAGTGATGTCGCAGTCGTAGGATTTTTTGCGCGCCTCGTTATCCATGTTCGAGAGGATCGAGCCGACGGTAACGCCGAGATAGTCGTATACCGGGCGCATCCAGTCGGCGTCGCGCTCGGCAAGGTAATCGTTCACGGTGACGATGTGGACGCCCTTGCCGGTAAGGCTGTTGAGGTAGGCGGCCGCGACGCACATGAGCGTCTTTCCTTCACCTGTTTTCATTTCGACGATGCGCCCCGAGTTGAGTACGAGCGATCCGAGTATCTGGACGTCGTATGGACGCTCGCCGAGAATGCGACGCGCAGCCTCTCGCGCGAGCGCGAACGCCTCGGGAAGGAACGCTTCAAGCGGTTCGCCTGCTTTAAAGCGCGAACGGAACTCGCTTGACATGCGCGGAAAGTCTTCGGCCTTGAGGGAAATGGCCCAGGATTCTTTTTCGTTTACTTTATGGAGAAGGGGAAGAAGGGCCTTTATGTCGCGCTCGTGCTGGGAACCGAATATAAGGCGTATTATTTTATCGGTGATCATTGTAATAGTGTACTAAAAGAAGAGACTGTTGACAAGCAAGAAAATGAATACTACCCTTGCCGCGGAGGACTGCATGACCCGACGTTTTTTGGCTGTTGCCGGTTGTATCATTCTCGTCGCGGGAACGTTTGTTGCGTGTTCGAGCGCCAAAGTTTCACGGGTAGAGCGCGAAAAGCTCTTTACCCTCCAATACGGCCGTTTCGAGGACGAAATAGACCTTTTCGGGCTCGATTCAGGCTCCTCCGGCTCGGATACGGGCTTCTCCGGCCCCGATACCCGAATATACATGCAGGACGGTCTTTTCTACATTGCCAATTCCGGATCGCAGAAAATCATACAGCTTACGTCCTTCGGCGATCTTTTGTCGGTGTACTATAACGGCGACACGAATCCCGTGCCGTCCTTTGCTTCTCCCGATGCGGTATTCCCCCAGGCCGACGGGCAAGGAACCGCTACGCCTGCCGCCGCTTCCGGAACGCAAGCCCCTGACGGAACCGTGAAGACTCAGGATTCCGACAAAGCTTCTGCCGTAACCGATACGCCTGCGGACGACACCGGAAATACACAGAAACTCGCCGGAGCGTCGACGCGCAAGGCAATCAATTATCCGTTTCTGCATCCCGAGTTTCTTGCCGTCAACTCGCTCAAGAAGCTGTACGTCGTTGACCAGTTACCCCTTGAGCGACAGGAATTCGATAATGACGAGCAGGTTGCCCTTCGCGACGTCGTCCTTCGCTTTAATCCTGACGGAAGTTTCCTCGACTATCTCGGTCAGGAAGGTCCCGGTGGCACCGCTTTTCCGCCGGTAACCGGGGTCTACGTCAATTCAAAAAACGAGACCATCGTTACCGTAAAGACACAAAGCGGCTTCAAGGTATTCTGGTATAATCCCGAGGGAATACTGATGTACCGGATACCGATCAGTTTCAAAGGCCTCCCGACTCCCTTCGATAAAGACCAACAGGCTCTTGCCTCGCTTGAGACCGCGCTTCCCGACCGGGATTCTCACCGTATATATCTCAAAATCGATTACTATTCCGAAGAAATCGACACCGATACCGGCTCGAACGCCGGCATCAGCTATGACCGAAGCTGCATCTATCCTTTTGACGTTGACTCGGGAAAATATCTCAATCGTATCGATATTCCGTCTTACGAAGGCACGGAAAAGAGTTCTACGGGAACCGTTACCTTCCGCAAGCCCTACGAATTTCTCGGAATTACTTCAAGTGGCTGGATTTTTCTCATAACTCCGCAACAGGGGGGCTACGCCCTCGAGATAGCCGATTCCCGCTCCAAACGGAGTCTCAAGCGGGTTCTTTCGGTCAGCGACGAGGAGCTCGCGTACAATGCGCTGATGCTTTCTCCTGATGGTATAATTTCCGCGCTTCTTGCGACTCAATATGAAGCGTCCGTCGTGTGGTGGCGGACAGACGCGCTTATCGGAGAAATCAGACGATGACGAATGACGGTGAGAGCGGGGAAGACGAGTTCACGGATCCCATTCCTGAAGATCCGGCACAAGCAGACGGACGCGAGTCGGTCGTGTTTCACTATAGCCGCTCCAAGCGACTCGAGCGGGCACCGGAAATCGTCAAAAAAGCGTATAAAGAGGGATACACGCCGAACAAGGGATTCCTCAAGGGACTCACCGCGAATGCGGGTCTCAAGAGCATTCTTGCGGTTATCGTCATCTTATGTGCGCTCATCGCGTTTCTTACCGTCACGAATATTCCCGGAGCGATTTCGGTCGGGACTATTCCGATGCGCGCAAAGGCCTTTTGCTTCGAGGACAAGCTGTATTTTACGTTAACCTGCGAGCAGGAACCGAAATTCGACCAGGAGCCAATCCCCGTCACTGCAACGGTTCAAGTTATTGATGCCGTGGAAAATGTGCTTGATTCACGGGAGCTTTCCGGAATGTACTCAGGGGAAGAGATACTGTTACGGGCTGTTATGAACGACGAAGGAACGGAAACCATACGCGTAAATCTTTCCGCCGGCGGGGCGAAAAGGGTTTTGACCGTAACTGTTGACCGGAAGTGAAGTTTTTTATATTCTTGTGATATCAGGAGAACACAATGCTGCAGTTTTATTTCCTTTCGGTTTTGCTCAATGCACTGACCGGTTTCGTGCTCCTCTTCGTCGACAAGGACGATCCGGACGCCGTTATCGAGGGGAAAATTCCGGCAGTCATGCAGGATGAGACGTTCCGCCTGGTGTTGGGAATTCTCACGTGCGTTACCGGCTTTTTCAAGCTTCTGACCGCCGTTCGCGGCGATATCCCGGTAATCGGCGACCTTCTCCCGGCATTTGCCGGCCTTATCGGCGGTTTTACCCTGCTCTACGAATTTTACAAGCGACGTTCCACCCTTGATGAGGATACGCTGCCTCCCGTTGTCCAAAAGATTGTCGACGCGCGAAAGTATGTCGGCATTTCGTGCCTTCTAGCCGCGGTTTTTCACTTTCTTTTTCCAACCGTGCTCTTCCTCTGAGATCGCGCACCCATGAAACAGTCAATTGCCGGCATAATTCACGAAAACGGAAAATTCCTCATTGGCCTGAGGCTCCCTACGGGAGAGATGGGGAACCGGTGGGAATTTCCCGGCGGAAAGGTTGATCCGGGTGAAACGCCGGAAAGCGCGCTCAAGCGGGAATTTTTCGAAGAGATGGGCATTGCCGTAGAGACGGGTGAATGCATCGCGACCGCGCGCTTCGAGAATAAATCGGGACCGGTTACCCTGCTTGCATATGACGTGAGAATTCCGCGCAATGCGGACATCAAGCTCACCGAGCATTCGGAGCTTCGCTGGGTTACCCTCGATGAAATTGAAACCCTAACTTTTGTCGACTCCGACCGGCTGCTGCTTCCGCGCATCAGGGAATGGAGCACGCGATGAACGGTACCATAAAGTCTCTTTCTCTTGCTCTGGTGATTTCGGTCCTCGTCTTTGGTTCATGCTCGAGCCCGAGATCGCTTAATTCCATCGACATTCCCGATACCCCGCTTCTTTCGTCCGACGGACGGTATGCGGTCGTTATCGAGCCGTACGTATCGATGCGGGATCAGCCCGGGGATAAGGGTATCACGATCGCACACTCCAGGCGGGGCGACATATTCACGGTTAAGGGAAAAAGGATCGTCGATACCGCGGATGCGCGCGTACTCTGGATCGATCTCGGGCCCGGCTGGGTTATTGAATCGTCAGTGCAGCTCTATTCAGGCGAGGAACGGGCAAAAACTGCCGCGAAGCTTCTGAAATAGCGCTTTAACAAAAATCAATCGTCTTCGAGATAGTCGGTCGCGGAACTTCTGCCAAGCTGGCCGCATGCGCCGCCGATTTTTTCTCCCCGTTTCATTCTCAACGTGACATTAAGGCCATGTCCCTCAAGCGCTTTCAGGAACCCTCGCGTCTCCTGATTTGTCGGCGTTGTGAAGGGGAGCGTGGGGACGGGATTCCAGGCGATGAGGTTGACGTGGACGTTAAGGCCCCGCGCAAAGTCGGCAAGTTCGCGTGCGCTCTCGCTTGAAGTATTGACGCCTCCCATGAGCGCTGCTTCGAGCGTTACGCGGTTTCCCGTTTTTTCATAAAAATACCGGATGGCTTCCTTGAGCTCGGGTAAGGGATTTGCCTGAGTGACTGGCATGAGTTCGGTGCGGAGTTTCTGATTGGCTGTCGTCAGTGAGACCGCAAGCCTGACGGACGGGCCTTCGTCGGCGAGCGACCGTATGCCTGCGCAAATCCCGGACGTAGAAATGGTAATACGTCTTTTGGAAAGGGCGCGTCCGTCGGAGTGAGTCAAAATAGCGATCGACTTTCTGATGGCCTCGAGGTTAAGCATCGGCTCTCCCATTCCCATAAACACGATATTGTCGAGCGCGCCGACTGAGTCCTCGAGGTGGAAAAACTGCTCGACGATTTCACCCGCGCTCAAGTTTCGCCGATAGCCGATGTGCCCGGTCTGGCAAAACGCGCATGCCATCGGGCAGCCTACCTGGCAGGAGACGCAGGCTGTTTTCCGTCCTTCGGAGTCGGTAAGCAACACGGTTTCGACCGCGTCGCCGTCAGCGAGCTCTATCTGGAGCTTGACGGTGCCATCGGGATCTTTGAGCGTTTGGGAAACACGGGTTGAAAACAAGGGGAGCTGTGATTCATAGCGCTTCCGCTCGGCGAGCGGAAGATTTGTCATCGCGTCATAACTGCGCGCTCCGCTTGCGATCCATTTAAAGACCTGGCGCGCGCGGAACGGTTTATCGGGTGAGAGGCGATCGACAAGCTCTTCCGGCCCGAGGCCGCAAGCCGCTTCGGGAGGGAAGGGCGTGTCCGGCACCGGTATCAGACTTTGAGCTTGTCGAGCATCTCGGCAACGAGCTGGTTGCGAATTCCGAGTTTCTGGAATTCCTGGAGAGTGGCGAGCGCGCGCTGGCGATCGCCGAGGTTAACGTAACATTCGGCGACTTCAAGATAAAGCCGGTAATTCTTCGGGTCTGACTGGATCAGGCGCTGGAGGCTCGTTGCGGACTCCTCGAACCGTCCCTGTATCTTGCTGATCATGGCAAGGCCGAGCACCGCGTATACGTCGAATTCGATGTCGAGCGCGCGCTGGTAATAATCCTGCGCCATGTCATAATCGCCCATATTTCTGTACGCATCGCCTGCGCGGGTGAGTATTACCTTGTTGTTGGGATCCTTGTCGAGAATCTTGTTCCAGTATTCAACCGAGCGGAATTGCTGGTTCATTCCGCGATAGCAATCGGCGAGCCCGAAAAGGGCATAGAAGTTATCTGCGTCCATGCGCAGTGCGCGCTGGAAATAATAAATTCCCTGCTCGAAGGTTTTCAGCTTGCGGTGGCAGTTTCCTATCGAGGTGAGCACCCGGATATCAACCGAATCCTCGTTGAGCTCGAGCATCTTTTGCCAGTAATAGAGCGCGTCCCGGTATTCCTTGAAATCATAATGAAGGTGACCGAGCCCGATGAGCGCGTAGGGATTATTTTCTTCCATGTCCAGAACGCGCAGATACAGGATTTTCGACTGCTTGAAATCGCGGATCTTGCGATAGGCGTCGGCGACGCGCGTGAGGACCGTGATATTGCGGTCGTCGTGCTGGAGATATTGTTCCCAGATTTCAATGGCTTTGTTGTACTGGTTGAGCGCCTTGTAGCAATCGGCGAGTCCAAAAAGCGCGTAATTATTGCCGGGATGGAACGAAAGACAGTTCGTGTAGAAGTCGACGGCTTCGCGGAAATGATTTCTCTTTCGCGCTGCGTCGCCCAAGCCGACGAGGGCGTAGTTATTGTCGCTTTCAAGCGCGAGAATTTTTCTGAAGGCATTTTCGGCTTCGTCGATATTATTGTCTTTGAGGAGGAGGTATCCGTTTTTCGATAATTCTGCTATTTCGTTGAACTTCTTCTCTTCCTCGGTCACTCCGGCCAATGGCTCGGGGATCGGGGGCATGTCGTTTAATAAATCGGACATCATAATACCTCTTGATCTGTCGTTATATCAGTTATAACCGATTTTACGAGTAAAGCAAATTTCGCGATAAGGGGGTCAGCCTTACGTTTGTTATGGGCAAGCCAATAATACTTGAGGGCATCCAGTTCACGGTTGTTTTTTGCGTAATAGTCCCCGATTCGTGAAAGCCCGTCCGAATAACCGGTAGTCAGAAATATCCTTCTGGCCGATTCGATGTCGCCTTCATTAAAGAAAACATTACCTTTTCGGTTTAACGATGCTTTTTGTTCACCGGTTAAATTCTGTACAGGGAGATCCGTGCTCTTTATGAGGCCTTTTCCTGCAAAGCGATCGAAATTTTCCGATATTTTTGAAGTCAAGTGGTACCCTTTTTACATAATAAGAAAAAGCGCATAAATTTTCAAGCAACTTGCAAATAATATCACGCCTTTGTGTAGAAATCAACGATCGAGCGACCATAAATTCGCTGATCGGTACGTTTCAGGTTTCCTATTACCTCGGGCATCTCCCGTTCCTTCGGTCGATGAATGATGCACAGCCCTCCGGGCTTTAAAACTGAAAGAGTTCCGGTCATTTCTACGAGGTTTGCGTGGAATTTATACGGAAAGGGTGGATCGAGATAGATAATGTCGAATTCCGCCTTGGTTCGTTTCAGGAAGAGTTCGACCGACTGAAACTTGCATTCAATGCGGTTTGGCGCAATCGACACGTTTTTAAAGATCGTATCGACCTTGAGCGGGTCCTTTTCGACGAGATAAACCGGATCGGCGCCGCGGGATGCAGCTTCAAGCGCGCAAATGCCGGAACCCGAGAACATGTCGAGAAAAGACTTTCCGGTAAGGTCGCCAAGTATGGCAAAAAGAGATTCGCGCATTCGGTCCATGGCCGGCCTGATGACGCCCGCCGGGCATTCGACGATTCGGCCTTTAAGCGTTCCACCGGTGATGCGCATTACCAGCCCTTCCGTTGCTTGATGCCGTCAGCCGCGCGAATTCCCGAGGCCCAGGCTCCGGTTATACCCCGAGAGGTACCAGCGCCGTCGCCGACGAGATAGATATCCTCGGCTGCCATAAAGTGGTTGTCGAGAAAGACGGGTTTATTCGCATAGAGCTTGATTTCCGGATAGTACATGATCGTTCCCGGATGAAGGACGCCCGGGACGATCGTGTCGAGCTGTTTGAGTGCTTTCCATATAGAACGGAGAAACTTCGCGGGCATGGCAAGGCTGATGTCTCCGGGCGTACAGGATGAAAGGGACGGAATAAAGTCGTAAAGGTCGTCGTTAAGCCCTTCGCGGGTGGTTCTCTTTCCCATGCGGAAATCGCCGATACGCTGCATGATGGGGTGCCCGCCGCCGGTGAGCATCGCGAGTGAAGCGAGAAATTCCGCGTAATCCTGGCCTGAGGCGAGGGGGTGGGTAAACTCGACACTCCTGAGCACGGCGAAGTTGACGAGCCCGTTTGCGGGCTTTTCGTGGGAATACGCGTGCCCGTTGACGCTGTAGTAGGGCTGGCCGTTCGCAGCAGTGTACTTCTCCTGGACGACGTGGGCGGCTCCGGAGTTCGTGCAAAAGGTACGGGTCCGTTCGGGAAAAATGAATTTCGGGTCATAGTAGTCGCGGACGATCGGGTAATGCTCGATCCGGGTCTCAACCCGCACGCCGACGTCGATGCTGTTATCGGTGTAGGTTATCCCGTTATCCTTCATGAAGCGCCTGAGAAAGTCGAACCCGTGCCGTCCGGGAGCGAGGATAAGCTGGTCGTATTTGCATTCGCGTTTCGACGTTTTTGCGACTTTTGCCGCGCGGTCGACGGAGAGGAATTCTTCTTCGAGGGATACTTCGACCCCGGCAGCCGACAGGCGACCCAGAAGGGTTTTTATCAGCTTGAGCCCGCCGTCGGTGCCGAGATGCGATTGCCTGATCATCAAAAGCTCGACCCCGATACGGCTCGCGCGACGCTCATAGGTTGAAAGGTTCTTTTGCGCAAGGATTTCCGGCTCGAGAAAGCGTTCGACCCTGTCAAGATATGAGGCAGAACGGTCTTTTTCCCAATACTCGACGGGAAAGCCGATCGGCCAGGTAAAGTTCATTTTACAGTCATTGCGGAGTCCGCCGGAGGATACCGTTTCGCGCTCGAGAAGCAGAATACGGGCATCGGGGCGTGCCGAAAGAAGCTCAAAGGCCGCGCCGAGGCCTGCCGGCCCCGAGCCGACGATCACACAATCATAGGTTTGCATACTGATTGAAGTATATCAGAAATTCAGAAGTTCGCTCAACTCGTTCCGGGACACAATATCCCGGGAGTCATTCGTTTTATCGCTTTTTTGTATCGCGTTCGAGAGTTCTCCCCGTACGCCCGCATGGGCATTCCGGATACCCTGCAGTTTTGGTAAAAGTTGGGTGAATTTGTCCTTCATGGACGCCTTTCCCTGGAGGAGGGAGTCGAGGAGCTTGATGTAGCGGTCCTGGCAGGAATACAGGGCGTGGAGAATCTCCACATAACCCGAAAGATGCGGGGCGCTCTGGATCTGGCGATACAGTTTTTGTATCGCGACGTCAAAGAAAAGGATATCATCGATCGTTTTGTCCAGGAAAAACTCGGGCGCGAGCTCGAGCATAAGGCCCTCGTATGCCGTGTCTATTGAACGCGACAAATGATAGAGGTTGTCCTGGAAAACGATGTTTTGAAGCATGAAATTCTCCTTCGTGTCATCATAACAGAGTATCGGCTGAATGGCCAGTTACCTTGACCAACGGGGCAAAAACTGATAGATTTATTCACTAGTGTCCCTGCGTATGCAAGGGCCTATTACACTCCTGCCCGCCGGTTATGAAAGCTTGAAAAACAAAGCTCCCTCGGACTGCGGGCCCAGAAATGTGTCCATTGGAGGAAACATGAGAAAGTATGAGCTGATGGTCGTATTCCCGTTGGAAGAAGACCAGTTCAAGCCCGGCGCTGAAGCCGTGCGCAAGGTGCTTGCCGATTTTGGTGCACAGCTTGCAAGCGAAGAGCCTTATGGCGATCGCGATCTTACCTATGAAATCCAGAAGAAAACCCGCGGCCGCTACGTGCTTTTTAACATCAACGCGGAACCTGCGAAAATCGTCGAGATTGACCGGCAGCTTAAGCTCAACCAGAATATTTTGACCTTCCTCTTCGTTCGCGTCGAAGAGTAACCACTTTACAAGGAGAACGGTATGGCAGATGTAAACCATGTAATACTGATCGGACGGCTCACCCGCGACGCGGAATTGAAGTATACTTCCGGCGGTATGGCTGTCTGCAAATTTGCCATAGCGGTCAACAAGCGCCGAAAACAGGGCGAACAGTGGGTTGACGAGGCGAATTTCTTCGACATCGTCCTTTGGGGACGAAGCGGGGAAACGCTCAATCAATACCTGGTTAAGGGAAAGCAGATCGCGGTAGAAGGCGAATTGCACCAGAATCGGTGGGAACAGGACGGGCAGTCCCGGAGCAAGATAGAGATCAACGCGAATAACGTGCAGCTTCTTGGTTCGGGCGGAGGGCAGGGCGGTCAAAGCGGCCAGGGCTCTGCTTCTTCGGGTTATTCCGGAAATCAGGGCGAATCAGCCTCTTCGGGCGGTTATTCCGCATCGCAGAGCGGACCTGCCCCGTATCAGAAGCGACAGTCTTCCCCCTCATCCGGACCGTCCGACATGGACGATTCGGTTCCACCCGACTTTCCCGACGATATTCCGTTCTGAGGCCTTGAGGCTTCAGGCGATTCTTAAGGAGATTTAGTATGTCTGATGAAAAGATGAAAGATATGGAAGGTGACATCCAGATGCAGGATGCCATGCGCGATTCCGACGATCGTGGCCAGGGCCGCAAGGGAAAGGTATTCTTCCGCAAGAAAGTATGCCGCTTTTGCACCCAGAAGGCAAAGATCGACTATAAGGACTCTGATGGCCTTCGTCGCTATACCACCGAGCGCGGCAAGATTCTTCCCCGCCGCATCACCGGTACCTGTGCGAAGCACCAGAGACGGCTTGCTCTCGAGATCAAGCGCGCCCGCGCACTCGCGCTTCTTCCCTACGTCGTTAGCTGATCAAACGTGAAAGAGCTTGTGAATACCGGCTCTCGGGAAGGTGCCTTGCGGTTCCTTCCCCTGTCACTCGCGTTTGCCGCGATCGTCGTGGTGTTGTTGCGCCTGTTGCCGGTATTGGCGGTCTTTTACGCGATTCCGCTTTTCTTCGTACTGTTTCGGTACGGGAAAAGCGCGTTCGCGTTTTCAGTCGCAATTGCGTGCGTCCTTGATGTCCTGACGGGATTCGCGTTTCTCGCGTTATCTCCGGGTGCCCGTAACGGAACGGATTTTCTGGGCGTGGTAGCGGGTTCGTTTTTTTTTATTCTTCCGCTTCTCGCGCTGCTTGCGAGCGAGCGAATACGGCTTCGCTATCGCGTTGCCCTTGCCGGTCTTGCGACCGCGATAATGGCGATTGCGTATATTGCCTTGTCCGGTTCATTTTCCGTCGTAAGCGACATCGTTCGCGAGACTTCTATCCAGCTTTCGGCGTCATTAAAACCGTATCTCCCTGAAGGGTACGATGGCGCGGTTCTTGGCATGAAGTTTTCTCCCGACGGCGTCTATGACATGATGATCCGGATTCTTTCATACTCGGTACTGCCCATGCCGGTTATCATGCTTACGATTGACGCGGCAATAGCCGCTCGCATCGAAGCGGGCGGGAATCGCGTAAAAAGGCAAATCGTGGATCTTGCCCGATATACCGCAGATCCTTTTCTTTTTGCGCCCTTCGCGGGTGGTATGTGCGGGATCATAGCGGGTAAACTGTTTGATTCCGCTATCGTCATGACCCTTTCATGGAACGTGGCGCTGCTGACCGGTTTTTATTTCTTTTTGCAGGGAGCGGGGCTTCTCCAGTTTTTCGGAGCCCTGGCGGGACGGAGATCGCGCATGTTGCGTTTCTGGTCTTTCCTGCTTTGTTTTCTTGTTGTTGTTTACGGTTTTATACCGCAACTTGCCGTGCTGTTGCTGATCGCGGGCGTCGTGGAACTTTTCGTTCCGCTGCGCGCACGATTTATACATACAGACGCCGACCATCCAACTCCTGGACCAGGCGGCGGAAATTCTTAAGTGAAGGAGCTAGAGGATGAAAGTAATTCTTAACCAGGACGTGAAGCATCTCGGTGAGGAAGGGGACGTCAAGGACGTCGCTACCGGTTACGCGAGGAACTTCCTGTTCCCCCGCAATTTTGCCCTGCCGTGCAACGAGAAAACGCTCGCGTATTTCGAGAGCCGCAAAGCGGATATCGAGACGAAGAAAGCAGCCAAGCGCGCAGACGCAGCAAGCCTCAAGGAAAAACTCGAGGCGACCGTGCTTACGCTCATTATGCCCGCCGGTACGAACGGAAAGCTTTATGGCGCGGTAACCAACCAGACCCTCGTTGACGAGTTCAAGAAAGCGGCATTCGAGATCGAGCGAAAGCGCATCGAAGTTCCCGGACTTACCTTCAAGAGCGTCGGAAAGTACCACGTTAACGTCCACCTTTATGAAGGTGCGATCGCAACCGTTCAGGTGATCATTGAAGCGCAGCCCGAGGCAGCGCAGAAGACCGCCGCGAAAGCAGAAAGAGCTCCCCGAAGACATCATGATGAGCATCGTGAGGAAGCCGCGTCCCAGGACGCAGCTCCCGCAGCCGACGCCGAATAAGGGTCAGGCAAAGGACTCATGAGCAACATTCCGCTGAAAGATAAAGTGCCGCCGCATAATCTGGAAGCCGAACAGGCGACCTTGGGCGCGCTTCTTCTTGACGCGGAGGCTGTGGGTACCGTCATCCGGTACCTGCGGCCTGATTCTTTTTATTCCCTCCAAAACCAGAAAATATTCCAGGCAATCCTCTCTCTTTTTAACAAGGGACAACGGTCGGACCTTATCACGATTACCGAGGAACTCAGGCAGTCGGGTATTCTTGAAGCCGCCGGCGGCCCTTCCTACATTGCCTCTCTTACCGATACTGTCCCGACGAGCGCGAACGTCGAGTATTACGCGAAGGTCGTACTCGAGAATTCGATGCGCCGTTCGCTCCTCGGCATCTCGTACAAAATAATCTCGGAAGCCCACGATCAGGCGACAGAGAGCAGGGCCGTTCTTGAAAACGCGCAAAAGCACATCTTTGAGCTCACCGACGCGAACCAGACCGCGACTTTCAAGACCCCGAAAGATATAATCCCCCGCGCAATCGAAGCAATTGAAAAACTCTACCATACGCGCGATGCGTTCACGGGAATACCGTCGGGACTCATCGAGCTTGACCAGATGACGAGCGGTTTCCAGAAATCCGAGCTCATCATCATTGGCGCGCGTCCTTCAGTAGGAAAGACGGCTCTCGCGCTCACCATGGCAGCGCATACCGCGATCAAGGAAAAAATTCCGACGGCGTTTTTCTCTCTTGAAATGTCGGATATGCAGCTCATGCAGCGACTGATATCGTCAGAGTCCAAGATCCCGTCGGAAAAGATCAGGACGGGACTGCTCAAGATGAGCGACTTCCAGAGCATTCAGGACGCAGCCGGTCATATATACGACGCACCGCTGTATATCGTCGACATGCCGAACATGAAACTCCTCGACCTTCGCGCGATGGCAAGACGTCTTCGTGCGCAGTTTTCGGTCGAAATAATATTTATCGATTACCTTACTCTTATCACCAGCGAGAATAGTCTGATTCCCCGTCACGAGCAGATCGCGGAAATTTCGCGGTCCCTCAAGAGCCTTGCGCGCGAGCTCAACATTCCCGTCGTGGCGCTTTCGCAGGTCAGGCGCGATGCCGAAGGAAAAAAACCGATGCTCGCGGACTTGCGCGAATCTGGATCTATCGAACAGGACGCCGACGTCGTCATGTTCCTGCACCGGGAACGCGCCGCTTCTTCAAAAGACGGTGACAAAGACCAGGCGATTGATACCGAGTTGATTGTCGCAAAACAGCGAAATGGACCAATCGGAGATATCGAAATTCTCTTTCTGCCCCGCTATACCAAATTCGTGTCGAAGACCCAAGGGTAAAAAAAAGAGTTTACGCATAAGCGCGTAAACTCTTTTTTTTAATCATCTGAAAAAATAATCTAAGGATTAAATGGTTGTCCTTGAATGGCTTGTCCTCCGCTACGACTGTACCATGCGATTGAGCCGTCGCTATTGAGGGTAAGTACGTACTGTTCCAGAAGCGCGATACGAACAGGCAACGCATTGACGCGATCAAACTGGAATTGTCTTGCGCTTCCGAGGGAAAGAGCGAGGAAGGGTCCTTTGCCGATGTTCGTGAACAGCGTCCCGTCCGAGGGAAAAGCGGACGCGCTCAAATCTTCATCAGCATACGATATTTCCGTTTTGAAGACGCTTGAGGGAATCGAAGAAAGATTTACGGCGATGGTCACCAGGTCTGTTTTTGATGTCTCTCCGCTTGAAACGAAAAAACCGGAAAGGATACGCCTTTTTTCGTCCGCGAGTCTGAGCCCGTAACAAAGATCTGCAGCGTAGGGGAGTGGCGCGGTCTCTCCCGTCGAGATGCTTATGACGAGAAGCGGTTTGGGCGACTTCGTCGTCGACGACTTGGAAACAATGAGTTTGTCGGGAGCCACGAGTACGGCATCCTGGAGTCCTACGCCGGAATAAGAAAATTGCGTCGTCGGGGAAGCAGTATCAATCACGTGGATAACGCTTGTTCCCTCAACGAATGAAACCTGCGTACCGAGCGAGCTTAAGGAACGTATGCCTTCACGCGCGGTAAATAAGGGCCGGCTCCAGCTACCGTCAAGGGAAAATAAAGTCATCTCGCACGGACCCCTATCAGACCAAATGAGCAGCTGTGAATCGAGTACCGCGAGTCGATTACCGGTTGTTCCGGAAAAGGCGGCAGTGGGCGCGTATCCCGGCGCATCGATGGTGTACACGGTGCCCGCTGAAAGGATAAACGCCCGTAACCCATCGGATGCGATATCGTCAATTTTACGAAAACTCTTTGTGCTACCCAGTATCTGTTTTATCCTGGTATCGTTACCTGCGCCAACGGTGAGCGAATAGAGTTCGCCATTCGACGTTCCGAATATGATTTTACCGTCGATGCCGCACGCGGCAGTAATGGGACTGCTTGCTGCGAAGGGCGAAGACGCATCGCTTCCTGATCGAACGAGCCACGAACCTTCAGGAGTTTTCTCGAGCCATTTCGGCTTGATGTCCGTTTTTGTCGTCGCCATGACGGGATCGGATGCGGTATATGTTGAAAGGGTTTTTCCTGTTGTCGCGTCCACTTCGTAAATCGAGCCGTTATCATAACCCGCTATGCGGGCATTGTTCGCGAGGAGTACGGGATTCGAAAGATCACTAATGCCGGAATATCGTGCGCGCTCTTTTCCGGTGGCGGTATCGGTATACAGAATTACGCCGGAAGGACCGAACGTAATCATGCTTGATTCGCTCGAGCCGGTAAGGGCGAGCGACACGATTCCCGGGGAATCGCGAAATATTTTTTCAGCTTCTCCGCGGGATGCATCGAGTATGGTGATCCCATCCACTGATGTGTTGCCGATTATGAGCCAACTTCCTTTTGCAGACCAAGAAAGGGAAATTACTGAATCGCGGAAACGTTTGGCGAAAAGCCGCGTTTTCGCTTTCCAGTCCCATACGGAAACGCGATTTACGCTAAACCCGTCGGATTCAAATATCGCGACGCGGTTTCCGTCCGGATGAACCGAGACGATGCGAATGGGAAGCGTTGAAAGCTGCCATCGATCAAGGAGTCCGTCGGGCGCGCAAAGCGAGACAAAGCCGTCGTTACCGGTAATGAAAAAGTTGCTCGTGCCGGGAACCGGGGAAACGGCAAGTATTGCCGCTCCTCCGGCTGGTTGAATTTGCTCCGTCGCAAGCGGAAAAAAGATCAGAAAAAAAGCCACAATGGCCGAAGCGTGAAATGCTTTTCTGATCATGCGCCCTGGCCTTCGATGAGAATATTCTGGTACGAAAGATAGTCGCCGCGTGAGAGAGCTGCATAGGTATCATCGGCGGGATTCGCTTTGATATCGGCAAGCACGGAGCGATAGACGTCAACGGGAACGGTCATGACCGCTACCTCGTTTTCTTTTAACCCGTGAATGTGAAAGACGATATCACCGGATTCAGTTTTGCGTTCAAAATAGATCGACGTTTTTGCGCTCTTTGCGGTTTCCGCGGCCTTTACTGCAAGATGGTACTTGAGCGCTTCGATGGCGACGGGGTCGAGCGCGTTTGAGATGACTGCAACGCGATCGGCGAGCTCCGCATAGCCGATGACTGCGGTTGTTCCCCCGATTTCTTTTAAGGAACCTGAAAGAAAGGTCAACCGGTCGATTTCCGGGATAAGCGTAAGCGTCGTATTTTTCGAGGGCCATTCTACCTTTGTCTTCAGGTCGGTATGGAGAACCGAGTTGCATGCCGGACAGACGCAGGAAAGAAATGAACCGTTCGCTATATTTGCGATGGTTTCCGGGTTTGCGTCAAGGTCGACCGATTCGGGAAGGTCGACGTTAAAAACCTGCTCGCAATGACACGTGAGCTTTCTCATAATCCTCTCCCCTTATTTCATCAAGAAATGTATGTCGCCGAACAGCGACAGAATAAAAACAACGAGAATGAATGCCATCCCGACGAACTGCGTATAATAGAGCGTTTTCGGCCGGATGGGTTTGCGTATCACGAACTCTATGAACGAAAGAAGAATGAGCCCGCCGTCGAGAACCGGAATGGGAAGGAGGTTCATCAAGAACAGGGATACGCAGATAATGCTTAACAGCTCGGCGAGTCCGGAGAATCCGTTTTTTGCAACTTCGCCAATCATGACGGTTATTCGCACCGGCCCCGATACTGCTTCGGATAGATCAACTCCGCGGAAAAGGAGTCCCACGCTTTTCGCGGTAAGCGAAATGGTTCTCGCCGTTTCGACTGCTCCATACCGAAGACTCCCGAACAGACCCGTTCCTTTGATTACGACATTCACCGTTTCCCACTCGATCCCGGTTTCGATGTCTCCCGTAGCGGGATAGAGAAGGACGAGTTTGAAATCCCGAAGGAGGCCTGAACGGTTTACCGTAACCAACGCCTGCGCGGGGTGAGTCTTGAGCGCGGCCGCGAATTGGAGATAGTGCGTTACGGGTAATCCGTTTACCGCGACGATGGCGTCGCCTGAAAGCAGTCCCGCAGTTTCTGCGGCGGAGTCAGGCTTGACTGAAGCCGCGACAAGCGGGATGAACGGGTAAATGCCAATTCGACCCGCACCGGTTTTTTTGTCGAGGCGCGGGACAATCGTTGTAGAATGTCCAGAACCGTCCCGTTCGAAATCGAGGAGAAGCTTTTCCTCGGGATGTGTCGCGATGATTTGCTGGATATCGGAGAACGTTGAAACTTTTTTCCCGCCGATCGCGGTTATACGGTCTCCCTCGACGAGGCCCGAAACGTCCACGGGATTGATGCCACCGTCGTACACTGAGGAGGGGACGATGCGGTTGTCGAAGGAACGATATGAAAAACCAAACGCGCTGACGAGCGAGAGGGCGAGGACGGCGAAAAGAAGGTTTGCGAAGGGACCGGAGAACGCTATGATGATGCGCTTTGCCGGATGCGCGGTGTAAAACCCGCCTTGCTCGCGGGGAATTGTATCAAGGTGATTTTCAAGTGCTTCGCGAAAGGCGTTTTCGCCCTTCATTCCGCAATACCCGCCAAGCGGCAGCGCCGAGAGCCGGTATTCGGTGTCGCCTCTTTTTTTCCTGAGCACGACTGGTCCCCATCCGATGGAGAAAGTTTCCACGACGACACCGCAAAGCCGCGCGGCGATGAAGTGTCCCGCCTCATGGACGAACACGACGAGTCCGAGTGCGATAAGACCATACACTATTTTCAGGATCATTAGCTCAGTTCCTCGATGATTTTTTGTGCAGCGCGTCGTGCTCGCGCGTCGGAGTCGAATACATCGCCGAACGTCGCGGGTTCTTTCGACCAATCGCCGTCAAGAACCCGTGCAGTAACTTCGGCGAGCTCGGGGAAGCTAATGTTTCCTGCAACGAATGCGGCTACAGCCTCTTCATTGGCGGCGTTAAATGCGATGGTGTAAGAGCCGGAAAGACCTGCGGCGCGGTAGGCGAGTCCGAGAAGCGGGAAATCCGCATAGCGGGGAGGTTCGAAATTCATGGTGCAGAGTTCCTCGAACGACAGTCGCTCAAGCGTATTCTCCACGCACTTGGGCCAGGTAAGGGCTGAATGGATGGGATGGCGCATGTCGGGTTTCGATATCTGCGCGTAGAGCACGCCGTCGCGCGTTCTGATAAACGAGTGGACGAGACTTTGCGGATGAACGACAACCTTCACGTGCTCGGGTGAAATATCGAAAAGCCTGACGGCTTCGATGACTTCAAGTCCCTTGTTTGCAAGGGATGCAGAATCAATGGTGATCTTCGCGCCCATCGACCATGTGGGATGCTTGAGCGCATCGCTCGCCGTAACCGTCGCAAGCCTCTTTGCGTCAAAGGTTCGAAAGGGTCCGCCGGAAGCGGTAAGAATAATTTCCGCGATAGAATCGCTTCCATGTGCCTCGATGAGGCTGAAAATTGCAGAATGCTCTGAGTCGACCGGAAGGATTTTACAGCCTTTGGACGCGGCGAGGGAACGAATAAGGGGACCCGCCATCACGATCGTTTCCTTGTTCGCAAGCGCGAGGTCCATGCCGCTTTCAAGGGCGACCATGGACGGAAGGAGGCCGCTCGCGCCCGAGATGCCGTTGACGGCGAGATCCGCGCCGCTTTCGCGAATCAGGGAAAGAAGAGCGTCCTGACCGTCTTCGGCTACGAGCACTGTTCGGTGATTTCCGAATTCGCGCGCGAGAGAATCAAGCTCGTCTCGGTTCCTGTTAGCGCAAAGCCCGACGATGGAAAAGTTATCGGGATTCTTGCGGACGATGTCTATCGTGCTTTTTCCTATGGAGCCGGTAGCCCCCAGGATAATGATTTTCTTTTTTTTGGTCATTTTCCGAAACCAAAGAGCAAGTCGCAAAGGATGTAAAAGACCGGTGCGGCAAGAAGAATCGAATCGATGCTGTCAAGAACGCCGCCGCGTCCGGGAATGATCGTGCCGGAATCCTTAATACCGGCGGAGCGCTTGAGAATCGACTCGAAGATGTCGCCAACGATGGCCGCAGTAGCGGTAGCGGCTCCGAGCACGATCATCTTGATCGTCATTCCGGAGAAGGGACCCGCGAATAAATACATTCCTGCGATTCCGGCTCCAATGGAGCCGACATAACCGCCAAAAAAACCTGCTATGCTTTTATTCGGGCTTGCGGGAATGAGACCTCTGTTTCGTTTTCCGAAAAGCATGCCGAAAAACCATGCGAGTGAGTCACATCCGAAAACCATCAGGAAGAAAATACTGAGCGCCGCTCCTGCATTTGCCCAAACGGTCATGATGGAAAGGTACATGACGAGATAACCCGGATACAGGATATAAATAAATGTAGATGCGATGCGTCCGATCACCGCGTCCATCTTTCCGGTAAAAGAAAAGATAAACTCGATAAGGAAAACGCAAACGGTCGCGATTGCAATCGAAACGGTGATGATGCGGGACGGGAGGCCTGCGACGGCGTAGAGAAAGGCCGCAAAGGGTATGAGAAGCCCGAGGATGAGCGCAACGGGCACTGAATGCACGGGAAGTTTCTTGGCAAGGAGGTTCCGCATTTCGATGACCGCGAGTGCCGAAAAGACGAGGAGTTCGATGTGCAGGACCAGGTAGTTGCATTGGGGAAGAAAGAAAACAGAGGCGATAATGATAGGGATGCCGACGAAGAACAGGAGCAGCCGTTCAATAAGTTTTCTCATTTTGCGTTACCAAACCTTCTGTCTCGTGCCTGAAACTCTTCAATTGCTTTGACCAGGCAAGAACCGTCCCAATCAGGCCAAAGAGTGTCGCTGAAATACAATTCGGCATAGGCCGATTGCCAAAGGAGAAAATTGCTAATTCTTTTTTCCCCGCCTGTGCGAATCAGGAGATCCACGGGAGGAAGCTCTGCAAGGTCGAGGTATTCATTAAAATCATTTTCAGTTATTGATGCAAGCCGCGCAGGCTCTATTTTTCGTATCGACCTGATGATCTCGTCGCGGCCGCCATAATTGATAGCGAGGACAACGGTTGTGTTCGAGAACTTTGCGGTCTCTGCGGAGACCGAGCGTATTTCTGACGCTATGTCGGGGGGGAGTCCTGCGAGATCGCCGACGTATTGCACGCGAATGCCATTTTCCGTATAAAACGCGAGTTCGCCTCTCAGATGGGTTTTCACGAGTCCCATCAGAAATCCTACCTCGTCAACGGTTCGCTTCCAGTTTTCTGTGGAGAACGTATAGAGCGTCACGTATCGAATGCCCAGGTCGGCGGCTTTCTTGACAACAACTTTCGCCGCTTCAAGGCCTTCGCGGTGACCCTGTGAACGGTTCAATCCGCGCGTTTTCGCCCATCTTCCGTTTCCGTCCATGATAATGCCTATATGCGCGGGTAGGCGTTCAGGGGCCGTGTCGATTGTGGTTACGGATCCGGGCTCTAGATTCATCAGCCTTCCATGATTTCTTTTTCTTTCTCTTCCAGGATCTTGTTGATGTCCTGAATGAATTTATCGGTCGATTTCTGGAGCTCGTCTTCGGCAGTCTTGAGACCGTCCTCGGTAAGAGATCCGTCCTTTTCGAGTTTCTTGAATTCTTCGTTACCGTCGCGTCTGATGTTGCGGATGGCGACGCGGCTTTGCTCAGCCTGTGCTTTCGACTGCTTGACGAGTTCCTTGCGGCGTTCTTCGGTAAGCGGAGGTATCGCGATGCGGATAACCTTACCGTCGTTCGAGGGATTGAGCGAAAGTTCCGATTTCTGGATTGCTTTTTCGATTTCGCCGATGAGAGCCTTGTCCCAGGGCTGGATAACGACGAGGCGTGCCTCGGGAATGGAAATCGTCGCGACCTGACTCAAGGGCGATTTGTCGCCATAATAATCGACGCGGATTTTATCAAAAAGGGAAGCGGACGCTCGTCCCGTGCGGATCGTATTGAGTTCATCCCTCAGCGCGTTGATTGATTTCTTCATTCGCTCGATATGCGGTGCGATGGTTTCGGACATGTACGTTCTCCTTATCCAGAATAAAAAAAAGGAAACCGGCTTTCGTTACGAAAGCCGGTTATTGCCGGTTATGGAGAGAAAAGCTTACTTGGCCCCAAGCTGGAAGAAGATAACCTTCGCGACGGAAAGCTTTCCACCTGCGGCCTTGGCGACCTCGTCCATCTTTTTCGCGACGGACATTTTATCGTCCTTCACGAAAGTCTGCTCGAGGAAGCAGATTTCGGCAAGGTGCTTCTTGAGCTTGCCCTGCACGATACCGACCTGAACATTCTCGGGTTTTCCCGATTCCTTGGCCTGTACGGTAAAGATCTCGGTCTGTTCGGCGATGTACTTCGCGTCAACCTCGGCGGACGTGACGTAAAGCGGGGTAAAAGCGGCAACGTGGAGGCAGCAATCATACGCGAATTCCTGAACGGCTTTATTCGCAAAGAGTTCTGCCTTGTCGGCTTTGAGTACGATTACAACGCCGGTCTTCTTGTCCGAGTGAATATATTTGGAAATATATTCGTCAGCGGAGGCAGACACGGATTCGAGGCGGGAAAGCGTCATGTTCTCGCGGACTTTCGTCGCGAGGTCAAGCACCATGTTCGAGAGTTCGGGGGTCACCGAGGTGATTCCCTTGTCGAACGCGGTCGTGATGATCTTGTCACCGAGTGCGATGAAATCGACGTTTTTCGCGACGAAATCGGTTTCGCAGGTAAGCTCGGCGATGACAGCCTTCTTCTCGGTGTTTTTGATGAGCACGAGGCCTTCGCTCGTAGCGCGACCGGCGCGTTTTTCAACAGCGGCGAGTCCCTTCTCTTTGAGAAGTTTTTCGGCGGCGGCGGAGTCGCCGTTTGCCTCGGTAAGCGCGTTCTTGCATTCCATCATGCCGGCACCGGTCTTGTCGCGCAGTGCCTTAACATCAGCAGCTTTGATTTCCATTTGACAGGTTCTCCTTATTTCTCGCCGTAGAGCTTGTCTTCGTCGACCAGGGGTTCCTGGGGCTCTTCGCTGACCTCAACGGCTTTCTTTTCGGAGGGAGTATAGTTGGAGTAGTCGACGATCTCTTCCTCGTTGTTCGCTTTTGCGGAAGCGCTGTCGGAAAGATCCTCATCGTCGTCCTGGAGGTTCTCGATGATCTTGAGTCCGTTTTCGTTATCGGCCTCGACGACCGCGTTGGCGATGATCTGGGTAAAGAGGCTGATTGCGCGGATGGCGTCATCATTTCCGGGAATGGGGTAGTCGATTCCCTCGGGGTTACAGTTCGTGTCGACAACGGCAACGATCGGGATACCCATGCGGCGCGCTTCGGCGACGGCGATGGTTTCCTTGCGGGTATCGATGACGAAAATGATGCCGGGGAGCTCTTTCATTTCCTTGATACCGCCGAGGTTCTTCTCGAGCTTCGCCTTTTCCTTGTTGAGGGCGGCGATTTCCTTTTTGGTCAGGCTTTCGAAGGTACCGTCGATTTCCATCTTCTCAATTTTCTTGAGGCGGAGGAGACTCTTTTTGATGGTGGTGAAATTGGTGAGCATACCGCCAAGCCAGCGGTTGTTGACGAAATACATTCCGCAACGTTCTGCTTCTTTGGCGATGGTCTGCTGAGCCTGCTTTTTGGTGCCGACAAACAGAACGGTCTTTCCAGCGGCGGCAGTCTTGCGAACAGCCTCGTACGCTTCTTTGATAGAAAGAATGGTTTTCTGAAGGTCGATGATGTGGATGCCATTCCGCTCTGCGAAGATGTATTTCTTCATGCGGGGATCCCAACGCTTGACCTGATGTCCAAAGTGGACGCCGGACTCAAGCAGACTCTTCATGGTAACTACTGCCATGACGTAACTCCTTTATGCGGTGATGGACGCAAGAACCCCTACGGTTCAAGGATAAATCACCAGCCTTCTCTGATTCTCGGACACCCTACAAGAGGGTTCCGGAGTATTTGCCGGTCATGCATGATGCCTTACGTAACGAGTTAAAACGGAAATGCATAGCCGTGCTCGCGCAGTATTGCATATAATTCGTGTATTGGCAAGCCCATGATCCCGCTGTATGAGCCATTAATAGAAGAAATGAAGCATGACGCCAGGCCCTGGATACGGTATCCACCGGCGACTCCCTGCCATTCGCCCGAGTCGAGGTAGCCGGAGATTTGTGCGTCATCAAGGTTGATAAAAGTTACCGAGCTGACGGAAGTTTTACAGGAGATAAATTGTTTCGAGGAATCAAAGAGGCAAACACCGGTAATTACCTCATGGGTTCTTCCTGCAAAATGCCTGAGCATTCTTTCTGCCTCGGTTCGGTCCGCGGGTTTCCCGAATGCGGTTCCTTCTGAAAGAATCATCGTATCGGCGCCGAGAATCCATGCGGCGTTTATATTGAGGTTCATGCGGATAATCGATTCGACTTTTTTCATCGCATGGTATTCGGCAAGCTCATGGGCTGCGAGTCCGGGAACGTCTTCTTCAGCGTAGGCCGGTGACATAACCGTGAAGGGAATGCCGAGATTTTTCAGGATTTCCTGTCGGCGGGGCGACGTTGAGGCAAGTATGAGCGGTTCCATATTATTTCTCCCTGGGTTTGATTGACAAAAGGACTGTTTTACGGCTTAATGGATTTTGTTCACGAACGGAAGATTAGCTCATTTGGATAGAGCGTTGGCCTCCGGAGCCAAAGGCGGTGGGTTCGAATCCCGCATCTTCCAGAAAATCACGTACACATTGATCGTTCAGGCAATAAAAAAACCCGGCATAAACCGGGTTTTTTGTTTTTTGCAGATACCCGCTAGTTGGTCTTTTTGTCAGCAGCAGTGGTCGTTTTCGCACCAGTACTGCTCTGGCTGCTGTTTTTCTGGTTTCCGCTATTTCCGCTCACCTGTTTAAGAACTTCATAGGCACGGTTGCGAACCGGGGTAACGTAATTATAGTTGCTCGCGATTCGAACGATCGATTCGACCATTCCGGATTTGTTCTTTACGTTCGGGGCGAGTTTCTCGTATGCATTGAGCACTTCGAGGGCGAGGGAGCTTGTCGGAAGGATGATGTCAAACTTCCGGGTGATCCAGTTGATCATTTCGACTACTTCGTCGTTATCGTTGAAACCGAGCTCTCCGAGCGATTTTACCGCAGACGCGATGACGCTCGGCTCGTTATCTGAATACATGACCGCGATGAGCGTGTCCTTGGCCTCGGTGGTTCCCATCTTTCCCAGAAGCTCGCAAGCTTTCATGCGGATATCGGGAAAGTTGTTCATCGTTCGGCCCGACTCGCGAATGACGGAATTGATTCCTTCGGAAGCAAGCTGGTCAAGGGCAGCCTGAATGTCCTCGCCCTTGCGGCCGGAATTGATGGCGTTTTCGATGTACTGAAGCGCTACCTGTTTACTGTCGCGTCCGTCGGCCTGCGCGAGCTCGTTGATGATGACTCCCTCAACCGAACTCAGGTACGCTTCTTCAACGGTCATAATGGTGTCGGATTTCTGTTCCTCTTTTTTCTGTTCCTCTGCGGTCGCCTGAAAGCCGACGATAAGGCAGATAACAGCAAGAATCGGAAACGGTTTAACGCGCATATAAACGACCTCCCATGGTCTGTAATGTCTATTCGTAATAAAAGCACTTTTATAGTGCATTATCTCTTCATTTTATCCACAAAGTCAAGTGATATATTAAGGCGACCCTTTGTCCAAAACGGTTACTGGTTTTTTGGCACCAGTTTCCAGCCTCCGTTGATCTTCTCGAGGATATAGATCGCGGCAGGGGAATCCTTTGCGAGATCCATTATCACATAAACCCGGGTGGGCGACACGAATGTGATGTCGTCTACGCGCATGTTCTGCCGTGAGGGAACGAAGACGTACGTGAAGTAGTCCTTGAGTCCGGAGAGTTTGATGCCTTTTGTCGGAAGGCTCACCGAAACTTTTTCCAGAACCGCCGGATCGGAGAAATTCGCGCGATATTCATCGGAAAGATAGGTGAGCCAGCGTGCATAGTCCTTGGTATAGGTAATTTTATTCAGGTCTTCAACCACGAGTTCGATTTCGGATTTTGTAATTCGAAAGGTTTGTTTGGTGATGGTAACGGTGTCAAACTGGGCCACTACGACGTTTTCATCTCCGCCATCTCCGGAAGTCGTTGTTGTGTGTTGTGTGGAATTTCCGTTCTGCGTGACCTGCGTTCCCGTTGTATCTACGGGCGGTGTGGTTTTACAGGCCGAAAACAGCAGAAAGGGTACAACGGTAAGTAGCAATACTGTTCTCTTCATATCCTAATTTTACTCTCTCATTTGCGGAACGTCAAACATCTTTTTTCTTTTATTAGAGGGGTGTTGACTCTTTAGGTACCGCGTGATTACCATCGTGATCATGGTAAAAGCCGTTTATCCGGGATCCTTTGATCCGCCAACCTTTGGGCATCTCAATATTATTGAGCGGGCACGCACTATTTTTAGCGAAATTCACGTCGTTGTCGCGGTGAATCGGGAAAAAAGCTATCTTTTTTCCGAAGCGGAACGTGTCGAAATGCTCACCGAGATGGTTCGGCCCTGGGATAATGTCTTTGTGCATTCCTGGAACAGCCTGATCGTCGAATATGCCCGGCGAAATGATGCCCGCGTATTGATCAGGGGAGTGCGGAATCTTGCGGATTTTTCCTATGAATTTGATCTTGCCATGATGAATCACGGGCTTAATCCCGAAATAGAGACGGTTTTTCTTTCGACCGATCCCAAGTTTTTCGTTCTCCGCTCAAGCGCGATCAAGGAACTTGCCTCGTTGGGTGGTGACGTGTCGTCAATGGTACCGCAGATTGTCGCTCAAGGACTTGCGCGAAAGTATCCCAAGCAATGAGTGTGATGATATTGGATAATAATGGACAAAACTGGTTAATTTCGACAAAAATCGGAAAAATGTAAAACAGGACTTGACACTTCACCGCGATGTCTATAGTATCATCTTTGTATTTATTTCGTTCATTTGTACGGAAATTATTTTATTGCGAGGTTGACTATATGGCAGTGCCCAGAGCGAAAACATCGAAGGCCCGGACACGCAGGAGACAGGGAATCAACATGCGCCTGAGCGCACCGACCCTGGTTGAATGCGGAAATTGCGGGAACCTTATTATGACCCACCGCGTATGCCCCAAATGCGGTTTTTATCGCGGTCGCCAGGTTATTACGCCTGAAACCAACGGCTAATACGTAAGGAGTTTTGAAAAATGGATGAATTATTCCTGAAGATTCAGAAGCTGATTGCTGACAAGCTTGAAATTGAAGAATCAAAGATTACCCTCGACGCGTCATTCCGTCAGGATCTCGGTGCCGACAGCCTTGATACGTATGAACTTGTGTACGCGATTGAGGAAGAGATGGGCATCAGCATTCCGGACGAGAAGGCCAATGAGTTCGAGACCGTGCGCGACGCGTACGATTTCATCAAGTCCCAGTCCAAGTAATAAACAAACTATCAGGAGCGTCTGTCTTGTTTCCATTCCGTCAAGGCAATAACGGCGACAGGAAGCAGGCGCTTTTTGCTTTCCAGAGAAAGGCCGGGGTCCGTTTCAAGGATACCGGCCTTCTTGATTTAGCCTTCCATCACCGTTCCTTTTCAAACGAAAATTCCAAGAATCGCGTCAATAACGAGCGACTCGAATTCCTCGGCGATGCCGTCCTTGGTATGGTCGTCGCCGCGCGTCTCTATGAGTGCATGGGCGACCGGCAGGAAGGCGACCTCGCGAAGACGAAGTCCGTCGTAGTATCTGAAGACACGCTTTCGGGAATCGCGCTTACCCTTGGCGTCAACGAATATCTCGTGCTCGGCAAGGGCGAGGAGATGTCGGGTGGCCGAAACAAAAAGGCCATTCTCGCCGACGCCGTAGAAGCGATCATCGGTGCTCTCTATCTCGACTCGGGGTACCGGAGCGCCGAGCAGTTCGTGCTTTGCCTCATGAATCCCCAGATCGAGCTGGTTCTGCAAGGAAGGCATCACAAAGACTACAAGACCCTTCTCCAGGAACATATCCAGAAGCAGTTCAAGACCGTTCCCAAGTACGCGCTCGTCAAGCGGACGGGACCGGATCATGATCGTACCTTCTGGGTAACCGTCGAGATCCAGGGAACGACCCATGGACCCGAAAGCGGAAAAAATAAAAAAGAGGCTGAACAAGCCGTCGCTCATTTGGCCTGTAAAACACTCGGACTCGAGGAATAGCGCGCGACAGGCTAGACCGTTCGCGCGTTCCGCAATGCGACTGCAATTTCTGAAAGGCGTTCACGGGTATTGAGCTCCGGATCGTCGAGAACGGCCTCGAGAAGTTCCTTGAGAATCAGGCCGGTCATGGGCCCCGGGGGAATCCCCAATCCGATCAAATCCTTCCCGTTCAACGAAAGATCCTTCAGACTGAACGCATGAGATGCCTCGGTAACCACCCTGATGCGATCCGTGAATTCTGCAAGATGCGCGGGTTCGGTCAGTATCCCGGTTATCGCGCACGCGTCCGCACGCCTGAGTGCAAAAAGCTGATCGATATGCTCCTCGCCCGCGCGGACAATAAAGCGCCTGACGGCGGCATCGGTCCAGTTTGGCTCATAATGAAACATGTGCTGCTTCACCAGATGGACGACCGTCGCGATGGTCTTGAGCGGAAAACGGAGCCGGTTCATGATCGTTCCCGTCATTTCTGCCGAAACGATTTCATGATTGTAAAAGGTATAGTTTCCCTCAGCATCGGTCGCCCGGACGCGCGGCTTGCCGACGTCGTGGAATAGAGCTGCAAGACGGATTTCAAGGCTTGCGCGCGGACTTGCGTCGCACGCTGAATAGAGGTGATCAAGCACGTCGAATTCATGCCGTCCCTTTTGTTCGATGCCGCGGCAGGCGTTGAGTTCGGGAAGTATCAGGCCGAGAAGGCCGGCGCTTTCCATGAACCGGAGTCCGGCGGAAGGGGCGGGCGAAAGCACGAGTTTTACAAGCTCGTCCCTCACGCGTTCCTTCGCTACTTTCGCGGTTACCGGGAGAGCTCCCGGGATTGCGGCAAGCGTGTCCTCGTCGATTGCAAAGCCAAGCTGGGCCGAAAAGCGGACAGCGCGGATTGGCCTGAGTCCGTCCTCGCCGAAGCGTTCGCTCGCAAGTCCTACCGTTCGGATTATGCCCCGTGCTATGTCTTTTCTCCCGCCGAAGGGGTCGGTTACGATACCGTCGGGAAGGGATACCGCAATCGCGTTCATGGTGAAGTCACGCCTCGAAAGATCTTCCTCGATCGTCGCCGCGTAGCCGATGGCGTCGGGTCTTCTGCCGTCGGAATAGCCGGTCTCCGTGCGGAAGGTCGTGCATTCGATCATGTGCTCGCGAAAGGGAATGGTAACCGTTCCGTGATCGATTCCGGTCGGGATAACCCGGTGGAAAAGAGACACGACCTCGTCGGGAGTCGCGTCCGTCGCGACGTCCCAGTCCTCGGGTTTTTTTCCGAGGACTATATCGCGAACAGCGCCGCCGACGAGGTAGACGCTGTGTCCGCTCTGGGTGAAGAAGCGTGAAAGTTCTTTGAGAATCGGGTGTACTGGTATTCTGTCCATCACCATTGCAGTATAATAAAAAAAACCATGCGATAACAAGCGAGGATCGATGCGAGGGATTATTTTTACCGGAGGCAATGCACCCGATCTGGCGCTCGCCGCCAAGTTCATTTCAGGGTATCGGTATGTCGTTGCTGCCGATTCAGGCCTTACTTCCTGCGAGCGCGCGGGGATTGTGCCCGATTTGATCGTCGGTGATATGGATAGTCTTGAGGACCGGTCGTCGCTTGCGCGGTATCCCGCCGAAAGGGTCAGAATTTATCCCCGTGATAAGGATTTTACCGATACGGAGATCGCGCTCGGAGCTCTCGCAGAGCTTGGCGCCACCGATGTAATTCTCGTGGGCGGCGGTGGAGGCAGAATCGACCATTTTCTCGCGCTTAGAGCCCTTTTTGACCGTTCCTTTTTTCCGGCAATCTGGGTCAGCGACGCGAGCGTGTGCGTTGCCGTGGGGGATGGCACTCCTTCAGTTTCCGTTCGGGTAACCGGTCTTTCGCGTTCCGATCCCGTGTCCGTTTTTCCCGCAGGGAGCGGCGTTCATGGGATGAAGGGGACGGGTTTTCACTGGAATATTAACGGCCTTGACTGGGATGCGGGTGAGTTCAGCCTGAGTAACTACGCAGATTCCTCGAGCGTTGCCCTGGAAGCGGCTTCGGGTCGTTTTTTTATCGTCTTTCCGCTTTCTTCTGCCATTTCAGTCGAACGGATATAATGCGCCTGCTACGGACGGCTCCTGATTACCTTGAATGCGTCGAGCGAGCCTTCCTTCGTGACTGCCAGATAATCGATGAGGATCGGGTACTTGGTCAAAACCTCGCCGAGCGCCGAAAATCGCTCGATCTCGAGATAATCGGCGATTGAATCGCGTGCCTGTTTTTTCGCCGTTTCTGCCATGGTTGTCGCGCGTCTCCCCTGGTAATCGGCGTAGGTTTTCGCCGCGAGATCATAAAGCGCAAAATCGGGAAAGCGCACATTTGACACTTCGACCGCGACGACGTCGATACCTTTGGCATTTCCTCCGGCGATCAATTCCATAACCCGTTTTGCGAGAGCGGTGCGATCACTTCCCGAGTCGCGAAAAAGGGAAGGGTCGTGGGAGAATTCTGCGACAAGGGCATTTCCTGCTTCGTATGCCATTCGCGAAAGACTCGTGTCGGCAAGGCCTGCAAGTGAAGCCTGATCATGAACGGCGTTTTTTTCCACAAAAAGCGGAAGCGTTTGGGGATCAATGCGGGCGGTAACGGTAAAATCAAGTTTCCATGAAAAATCGGGTGAGCCTTCGAGCATTGTTCGATATATGTCGGCTGACGGAAGGGAACCGGTTACCGAAACGGGGCGAGTGACCGGAGAAAGGTCAAATATCAGAATCTTCGAGTTTGTCGGGAGAAGCCGTTCCCATTGCCAGCGGAATGCCGCGGGTTCGATAGTCTGCGGATTGACACCGCCGGTTTTCGATACCAAAACTCCGTAGTTTCCCGCGGGTACCCAGAACTGTACCCAACCGATACAGAATATCGCAGCTATTGCGAGCGCAAGTATGATCAAAGTCGCCCAAAATTTTTTCATAACGCGTTTTCCCCTGTTGCAAGTGCGCAAAATACCGGTATAGTAATCTCAGTACAAGGAGTATAGCATCAGTTTTATGCTCACGAAAAGCAGGAAACAGCTAACGGCCAGGTTTTTACAGCGAACGGTTCTCTTTCTGACCACCTATTCAGGCGGTCTCGCGCTTTTTTACCTGTTCGGGAATGCCCAGGATTTTCAGGATTCCACGCAATTTCTTATACTCACCGTACTTGCGGCGACGGCTCTTCTGACCACGACGCTCGCGTTGATTCTTTCGCTCGTAACCCTCGGGATATTTCTCGCACGAAAGCGGAAACAGAATCTCGTGTATTTTTTTGTCGGTTTCGCGTGTTTCGCCTTCGTGTTCGCGGTAACGCTCGGATCGCACGTTATTTTGCTCTTGTCTCGCGGATTGTAGCGCGCTCGTTGACAAAGTTTTCTCCCGCGACCTATTATACCTCAATTATGGAAAACCGGTTGTACGCCGTCCGCGGCGCCGTCTGCTGCGAAAATACCGTCGAGTCGGTATCCACCTTCGTTCCGCAAATGTATCGCGAGATTCTCGACAGAAACGGGATTGCGGAAGACGATATCGTTTCGGTCATATTCTCGGTTACCGATGACTTGACCGTTCTTAATCCCGCGACTGCGCTCCGGAAAGCCGGTCTTGCCCGGACCGTTCCGCTTTTTGCGGCGGCAGAACCCGTTATCGAAAACTACCTTCCCTTCGTCATCCGCGTCCTCGTGACTTTTTACGGAGATAAAAAACCCGTCGCGTGCTATTTAAACGGCGCGGAGGTCCTGCGGCCCGATCTCGGCGATCGGCAAAGTACGGACGGAACGCGATAATGGACGAAGCGGCTCGAAAAGTGCGGTCCGTCTGGATAGCGACACGCGAATACGCGGGGATCGCAGAAGCGGGCGGGGTCAAGAATGTAGCCTGTTCGCTTGCAGAAGCGCTTGCGCGGCAAGGCGTGTCGGTCACCGTATTTATCCCGCGCTATGGCTGCGTCGAAACTGCGGGTCTTCTCCTTTTTTCAACCGACATAGAGATCTCGGGCGAAACCCGGCGTGTTTGCTATTATTCCCTTGCGCTTCGCGGCGTGAGGATCATCCTCGTCGACTCGCAGATTTTTACCGAAAAAAAGGCGGTTTACGTTTATACCGAAACCGAAGCCCGGGTGATTCCCGGCGCCCAACGCGGGAAGGGGCATTTCGACGTCGATACCGTCAACATGCTTTTTCAGCAGTCGGTTCTCGCGTTCGCGTCCGTTTCGGGAAACGCCCCTGACGTGCTTCATTGCCAGGATGCGCATACGGCGCTCCTGCCCGCGCTTGCGCGCAATTCCGGCGAACATGCTGCTCTTTTCGCGCGGACGGCGATGGCGGTGACCATTCATAACGCGGGCCCTGGTTACCGTCAGGCGATACCGGGACTTGAGCGCGCTTCGCGCGTGACGGGCCTTGGCGAAAGCGTGTTGTCTGGCGCGCTTTTCGCGGGCAACGTGGAACCGTTCCTCCTCGCGGCGGAATACGGAACGCTGACGACGGTGTCGCCCTGGTACGCGGCCGAGCTCACCGATCCTGAGTATGACAAGTTCAGCGAGGGTCTTTCCGGCGAGTTTCATCGTCGCGGCATTACGGTGACCGGCATTACGAACGGTATTGATTTTCATCGGTATGATCCGCGGGATACTGCAATTTCGCTTTTGGCCCATGCCTATGACCCGATTACGGGAGATCTTGAAGGAAAATACCGGTGCCGGGAAGACTTTGTTCGCTGGCTCGCAGGACCGCAAGAGATTCCGGGAATCGTAAAGTATGGAACCCTCGATGAGGGCGCTACATCAGTATACTTTTCCTATCATGGAAGAATTGCCTGGCAAAAGGGCCTCGATACCCTCGAGAAGGCAGCCCGTCTCGTGCTTGATCATAATGATGACGCACGGTTCGTAATCCTCGGGCAGGGTGACCCTGTGCTCGAGTCTCTCTTCGTAAAGCTGTCCCGGCGATATGCCGGAAGGCTTGCATTCATTAACGGGTATGAGCGCACGCTCGCGCGCACTGCCGTCGCGATATCGGATTTCATCGTGCTTCCGAGCATGTTTGAGCCGTGCGGACTCGAGGACTTTATCGCGCAGATTTTCGGCACGATCCCGATCGCCCATTCGGTCGGCGGACTCAAAAAAATCGAGGATGGTGTGACCGGTTTTCTCTATGAAAGCAGCGCAGGCGATAATGACTCGGCTCTTCTTGCGCGGCTCATGCTCGATCTTGCGATTCCCTTTGCGCACGGGTGCGGGAAGGACGGGGAGTACGCGTATGGCTCAGGAAGTGCGGCTATCCCGCGCTACCGTTCTATAGTCCAACATGCGGCGTCCCGGGTTCAAACAATTTCCGACTGGGATTCGATCGTCGCTGATGAGTATCTCCCGCTTTATAAAAAGATCATTTCTGACATGGCTTGACATTTTCTGGCTGATCAGATAAATTGCTCCTCGTTCGCGTTGCCAACTTAGCTCAGCTGGCCAGAGCACGTGATTTGTAATCTCGGGGTCCAGGGTTCGAATCCCTGAGTTGGCTAGCTGGTAAGACACAAGGTACATTGCGGCATTTTATGGAGAGATTCCCGAGCGGTCAAAGGGGGCAGACTGTAAATCTGTTGGCTACGCCTTCCAAGGTTCGAATCCTTGTCTCTCCAAATGGGAGTTTACGCTTTTTCGCGTAAACTCCATTTTTTTTCCCTGGCACCGGTTGCCGGGCGTATGATTGTTGTATGATAGATCCTTTTTATAAAGACGGTTTACGTTTTTCCTGCGAGCGATGCTCTTCCTGTTGCCGACATGATCCCGGCTATGTGAATCTTTCGGAACAGGATCTGGAAAAACTCGCGAAATGGGCTAACCTTGATCAGGAAGCCTTTATAGCGCGTTACTGCCGATGGGCGGAAAAGGCAGATGAGTGGGAATACCTGTGCCTCAACGAAAAGCCAAATTATGACTGCATTATGTGGGATGGGGGCTGTATCGCCTACGACGCGAGGCCTCTTCAGTGCTCGTCGTATCCCTTTTGGCTTTCGCTCGTTACCGACGAAGATTGGTGGGAAGCGGCAGCGCGGGATTGCCCCGGCATGAACAAGGGAATCCTGCACGACCGGGAGGAAATCGATCGCCACTTGACCAGACGAAGGGCTGAGCCGTATATTCGCAGAAAAGTATCTGAAGAAAAGTGAGTTAAGAGGGGAAACGCATGCGAATCCATTTTTGGGGGGTCAGGGGATCCATTCCTTCGCCGTTGTCCCCGCTGCAGATCCAAAACCGCATTGCTGCGGTAGTCCAGCGTATCACCGCGAAAGACGTCGAAAGCGCGGATACCCGGGAGCTTTTTCTGGCATCGCTTCCCGAATGGCTTTTCGGAACCGTTGGAGGAAACACTTCCTGCGTTGAAGTTGAAAACGAATCCCGCGACTGCATTATTTTCGACGCGGGTAGCGGCATCCGGGAGATGTCCCTTAATCTGACCCAACGTCCGGGCTACATCTCGGGCGGAAATACCTATCATATTATTTTCTCCCACTTTCATTGGGACCATCTGCAGGGTTTGCCCTTTTTCAGTCAGGCTTTTGATCCCCGGAACCGGATCGTGTTTTACAGCACCGAACCCGATCTTGCGAATATCCTCGGCGAGCAGATGAAAAACCCGTATTTTCCCGTACCCATGCAGGGGCCGGGCGGCTTTCGCGCTTCTCTCGAGTTCGTACACCTCACGCCGGAAATGAAGGAACTGAAAATTGGTTCCAGCGTGATTTCCTGGTACAGCGTAAACCATCCGGGAGGCTGTACGGCGTATTGTATTCGCGACGGTCAAAGAAAGTTCATTTACTCGACGGATACCGAACTTACCCATGCGAATTTCCTGAAGACGGAAGAAAACGAGTCATTCTTTTCCGAAGCTGACATGCTGGTCATGGATTCCCAGTACACCATGGGCGAGGCCCTTGAAAAAACCGGTTGGGGCCATTCGGCCTTTTCCCTTTCCGTCGATTTCGCGCTCACCTGGGGAGTCAAAAAGCTCGCGCTGTTCCATCACGAGCCGACCTATACCGACCAGAAAATTTCGACGCTCAAGCAGTCAGCGGACTGGTATCGTGAATACGCGGGTTCGGGAAAAGTCGATATCATGATAGCCCGCGAGGGGCAGGACGTTATCCTTTGAACACGGAAGAGCGGGCGCACTATGAATTTTCCGAAGCAGAAATCAGAAGCCTTGCGCTGTTACTTCGCAAGCACGAGGCTGTTCTTGATACAAGGCTCGATGCGTTCAGTGCTTTTATTGAAGACAGCATTTATCGCGTAATGACGATCGAAGAGGCGGAAGATTTTTTCAGATGAATAGTCGCATAACCAGGATTTTTATCGCGCTTGTATCGTTCGCGCTCGCATGCGCGGTCGCCGTGATCGCCCCGGCAATGCCCGAAGGTGAGGATACTGAGTCGACTCTTTTCCGGGTACCCGAAGGCGCATCCGTCATACAAATCGCGGGAAATCTCGAAGAATCGGGGCTTGTCAGGTCCGCTCTCTATGCACGCCTTTTTGTCCGTGTAACGGGACAGACGCTCAAGGCCGGATCCTATCGGCTTTCGCCGGACATGACGACATGGGAAATTCTTGCGAAAATCGCGGAAGGCAAACAGGAATCCGTTCGGGTTACCATTCCCGAAGGCCTTACCCTGTCGAAGGTGGCGGAACATCTTGAGCGTGCGGGAGTTCTCTCCGCGAAAGACTTCGTCCTCGCGGCCGAAAAGCCCGGTGTTCTCGCGTCGCGCGGGGTTGCGGCAAAGACGGCCGAGGGCTTTCTCTTTCCCGATACCTATTTCTTTCCGGTCGGGATTAACGCGAACGCCGCTGTGGTTATGATGGTCGACAATTTTTTCGCAAAGATACAGACCGTGCCCAATGCGCCCGAGAAGGGATCTGCCCTCTACGGCAAGGTAATCCTTGCAAGCATCGTTGAGCGTGAGTATCGGGTTCCCGAGGAAGCGCCGATAATCGCGAGCGTGTTCGAAAACCGCATTACGATCGGCATGGGGCTTCAGTCCTGCGCGACGATCGAGTACATCATTACCGAAATACAGAAAAAACCGCATCCAGCGCGCCTTTTGGACGTGGATCTCGAGATTGATAGTGACTACAATACGTATAAGTGGGCAGGTCTGCCGCCGGGCCCGATCGCAAGTCCGGGTCTCGTCGCGCTCAACGCAGCAATAAATCCCGCAAGCACGAAATACCTTTATTTTCGCCTTACTGATCCCGAAGCGGGAAAGCACTCGTTTACCCATTCCCTCGACGAGCATGTCAGGGCAGGGCGCCATCTTGACCTCAAAAAAGCGGCCGGGAACTGATGGCTCGGATCAGCGCTACTACCATAGACGAAGTCAACAAGCGCACGGATATCGTTGCGGTTGTCGGCGATTACACCCGGCTTGAACGGCGTGGAAGCGACTGGTGGGGCTGTTGCCCGTTTCATAACGAGAAAACAGCATCCTTTCACGTAATTCCCGATCGGGGGATGTACCACTGCTTTGGCTGTGGCAAAGGCGGCGGTGTTGTCAACTTCGTGATGGAAATGGAGAAGCTCACGTTTGTCGAAGCGGTTGAGTCTCTCGCGAAGAAATCGGGCGTTGAAGTCATTTACGAAGGGGGCTCACTTCCTGCCGACATGAAAGTCGACCGGACGCGGGATGACCTTATCGAGCTCTATGGCAGGGTTGCCGGCAGTTTTCACTTTCTGTTGCTCAGTTCGCCCCAGGGAGAAAAGGCGCTCAAATACCTTGAATCCCGAAAAGTTTCCCGCGAAATAATCGAAAAATTCAAGCTCGGGTATTCGCCGATCGACCGGCGCTGGCTCCATGATTTTCTCCTGAAAAAGGGCTATTCGTCCGAGTTTCTGGGAAAGTCGGGGCTGTTTTCAAAAAAATATCCGGAAGTTGCGTTTTTTTCCAACCGACTCATGTTCCCGATCAATAACCGGAAAGGGCAGGTTGTCGCGTTCGGTGGACGCATTCTCGAGGGTGAGGGCCCAAAATACCTCAATTCGGGGGATTTGCCCCAGTACAAGAAGGGTGAAACCCTGTTTGCCTTCGATTTCGCGCTGCCGGAAATCCGCTCGACGAAATCTGTCATCTTCTGTGAGGGCTACATGGATGTCCTCGCCTGGCACCAAGCCGGCGTTCTCCGCGCCGTCGCGCCGCTCGGGACAGCGTTTACCCCCGATCAAGCCCGGTTGGTCAGGTCTTTCGCAGAAACCGTGTATCTTTGCTTCGATTCAGATCAGGCGGGCCAAACGGCAACCTACAAGGCTATCCTCCTTTGCCGGCAGTCCGGATTTACCGTTCGGGTCATTGAAATAAAAAATGGCAAGGATCCGGCAGATATTTTGCAAAATGAGGGTGCCGAGTCATTGAAAAAACTTCTGGATTATTCTATAATAGATCTGGATTATCTCGTTTTGACCGCAGGAATGCGGTTTGATACGGGAAATCCTGAAGGTAAAACCCGAGCTTCGGCCTTTTTGTTTCCATACATTGAGGTACTGGAATCCGATATACAAAGGGAGTCAACGATACACCGGCTTTCTGCCGCGTTCGGAATCAGTGAAAAAGCGTTGTTATCCGATTATCAAAACAGGAAACAACCACGCCCCATTATCCAAAAGGATGGGCAAAACACGTCCGAGCGGCAGAAACCGCAAAACATCAGAAGGAATGCCGAACTTCGCGCGGTGCTTGCCGTCGCTGCGAATACCGGCCTATTCCCGTTGATGCGGTCTAGCCTGACGTCCGATGATTTCGAGGATCCGGTGGCACGGGATCTTTTTATCGTTCTCGAGGAATGTTTTCGAACCGATTCCGCGAGCTATGACAGTCTTCTGTCGCGCTGTCCTGATGATAGCATGCGTACCATGATCACCGAAACGGTGATGAACGGCGAATTCGCCGAAAATGCGCAAAAGACGGTTGAAGACAGCATTACGCTCGTGCGGAGGAACGTCCTTGAAAAGCGAAAAGCCCGCATTGTCGCGCGCATGGGGCTTTTCAGTGGAACCGGAGAGGACGAGATGCGGACTATCACCGAAATGATGGCCGAATCGCAACGAATTGACGAAGAGCTTGCCAAATTGAAGGATATGAACGAATGACGGATCTTGAACTTGATCCCGCGGTTGTCAAACTGCTCGAATATGCGAAGGAAAAGAAAGTCCTGAGCTGGGACGAGATGAATGACCTTTTGCCCGAGAATATTATTAATTCGGACAAAATGGATCAGATCCTCGTTCTTCTCGAGCAGAATAAAATACAGCTCCTCGAAGAAGAATCCTCATCGGAAGAGGAAACCCGGGAAGTAACAAAAAAACCCGCGGAAACCGAGCGAAAAAGGCTCGTATACAGCGACAAAGACTCATCGATAGACGACCCCATCAGGCTTTATCTCCGCGAAATCGGCAAGGAAAACCTTCTTACCGCCGAGCAGGAAGTAGAGCTTTCAAAAAAGATGGAAGACGGTGAGAACATCATAAAGGGAGTGATCAAGAACTCCGGGATGATCATTCCCGAGTTTTACACGATAGCCCAGAAAGCCTTCTCGAAAATCGATCCCCATGAAAGCTCGAAGCCCCGCAAGGAGCTGAACGAGGAAATGGCCGAAAAGCGCAGGCTCAAGCAGCTCTACGGAGAGACCCTCAAAGCCGCGCTTCCGGACATGAAGCAGTACATGGCCCTGAAAAAGCGCCTGTACGAACGCGACCAGATAGCGAACATCTTCGACGATCCCGAGCTTCTCGAACTCCGTAACCGCATCCTTCCCGTTCTCCAGGGTGCGGACCTTCAGTCCGAGGAAATCGACCGTTTCTCCGAGAAATTCATCGAGGCTACGCGAAAGATCCGCGAGTACCGCAGACGCCAGGAAAAGAAGGAAAAAGAACTTCGCCTTTCCGATTATGGCGAGCTCAGGAATCTCGGAAAGAGGCTCGCGATTGCCCGCGAGCGGGCAAAGCTCGAGCAGGAACTCGGGATTAACGCGAACGACATCAAGGAAATTTATACCCAGATCCAGGTCATAAACCGCAAGCTACGAAAGCTCGAGTACGACTTCGAGAACTCCGTCGAGGAGATCATTGCCATGGCCCGCGAAATACATCGCGGCCGCGTGATGATGAAAAGCGCGAAAGACCGGCTTATCAACGCGAACCTTCGCCTGGTCGTTTCAATTGCGAAAAAATACACGAACCGCGGCCTCCACTTTTTCGACCTCGTGCAGGAAGGAAACATCGGCCTTATCAAGGCTGTCGAGAAGTTCGAGTACCGCAAGGGATACAAGTTCTCGACCTACGCAACCTGGTGGATCAGGCAAGCGATCACCCGCTCGATCTCCGACCAGGCGCGCACTATCCGCGTGCCGGTGCACATGATCGAGCAGATCAACAAGGTCGTGCGCGAGAGCCGCCAGCTCATGCAACGTCTCGGACGTGAACCGACCGACGAGGAAATCGCGGAACAGCTCGGCTGGAACGTGAGCCGCGTCAAACAGGTTAAAAACGTCGCCCGCGAGCCGATCTCCCTCGAGACTCCGATCGGTGAGGAAGAAGATTCGCTTCTTGGAGACTTTATTGAGGACAAGGATGTCGAGAATCCCGCGAACCAGACGGCTTTCACGCTGCTCCAGGAACAGCTTCGCTCGGTTCTTTCGACATTGCCACCCCGAGAGCAGGAAGTGCTTAAAATGCGCTTCGGTCTCGACGATGGCTACTCGCTCACGCTTGAGGAAGTAGGACTCTACTTTAACGTCACGCGCGAGCGTATCAGGCAGATCGAGGCGAAAGCCCTGCGGAGGCTCCGACACCCGAGACGCAGCCGCAAACTCAAGGATTATCTCGATAATTAAGATTGGTAATATATCACGGCTATTACATAGAGGGGTTTTTATATGGTAATGACAGAGGTATTGGACAAGCTCAAGGCGTTGCAGGACATTCTTGCCCAGAAGAACAGCGTCGAGGCGTCGATTCGCGACGCACCGACTATCCTGTCCACGCAGGAAGAGCTTCTTTCCCGCCTGAAAAAAGGCTATATCGAAAAGAATGAGCTGTATGAGAAAGTCCGACAGCACATCGCCGACCTCAAGGGTCAGCTTTTCGAGGCAGAAAGTGCCCGGGAAAAGTCGGAAAAAGCCATGGATACCATTACCACGCAGAGAGAGTACGAAGCGCTCGACAAGGAAATCCGCGATGCGGGCGACCGCGAACAGTCGGTTCGCAAAGAACTCCAGAAGGAAGAGCGTTCTTTTCAGGATCTCGACGAGGAACTCAAGCAGGAAGAAGGCTTGATCAAGCAGCAGGAAGACGAACTGGGCGAGCGCAAGCAGAAACTCGCTGCGGAGATTGACGTATACAAGAAAGATCTCGCTTCTCTCAAAAAGTCCGAGGATGAGGTTTCTCCGGGAATCAATCCCGAGACAAAATTCAAGCTCGAACGAATCATCAAAAGCAAGCAGGGCGTCGGTATCGTTGCCATTCACGGCAATGTTTGCAATGGTTGCCATATGATCCTTCCCGCGCAGTTTGCGAACGAAGTCAGGATTGGCGACAAGATCGTCTACTGCCCGTATTGCAGCCGCATTCTCTACTACGTCGAAAATCCGTCCGGCGAGGAAGAGTACTTTAACGAAGAAGACGCTGGCAGCCTTTCCGACCTCGACGATTTCGCCGACGAGGACGAAGATGGCGAGGATGAAGATGGCGCCGACGACGAAGAAGAAGAAAGCGAAGAAAAGATGGATTACGAGGAATAATCTTTAAGCAGAGGGCAGTGGGGTCCGCTGTGTGTTTTTCCTTTTGGGAAAGCGCGTAGAGGAAAGTCCGGGCTCCTTCGGAAATGATGCCGGTTAATGGCCGGGGGGCGGTTTCCCAAGAAACCGTTCACAGACAGTGCCACAGAGAATATACCGCGGCGAAAAACCTCACGGTTTATCGCTTGTAAGGGTGAAAAGGCGGGGTAAGAGCCCACCGCGTTTCCGGCAACGGGACGGCATGGCAAACCTCATCAGGAGCAAGGTCGAGCAGCAAAAGGGTTTTCCGACCCAGGTTTCCGAAAGTCGGTAGTAGCGCGTGCGGGAAACCGATCGCGCGAAAACGATAGACGGTTGACCGGTTTGCGGGTTGGCCGCGCAAGAAACATGGCAACATGTATTCGCAGAAAGATGGACCCTGGCGCGATTGTCCCTCACGGGCCGATAGCGCTTACAGAACCCGGCTTATTCGCCCTCTGCTTTTTTTATATGAGTAAGGACTGATGTATGAAACTTGGCGCGAGAGAAAAGAAATTCCTGCTTACCGGAAGACATAGCGTTTTTTCATCGCGTTTTTTTATCCTTTTTGCCTTATTGATCGCATTCGCCCTGGTGTCACTTTCCGTGTTTATCATACGAAAGAATCACACCTTCCTTCCGGGCGTATCAAGTCTCTATCGGGAATGGAACGCAGGTGACTATACGGCAGTATACGAAAATGCGGGTAAAATTCTCGAGAAACGACCCCTTGACGGTGCGGTTCTCGCGCTGAAGGGTTTTTCCGCATATTACCTGTATGTCGCCCAAAACGATCCGGCCGAAGCGAGGAATTATCTCGTCAGCGCCATCGCATGCCTGAGAAACGCATGGTACCGCGTATCCGATTCGGAGAAGGGTCGCATCGCGTACGTGCTCGGCAAGGCGTATTACCAGCGTGGCTATTACTACGCGGACCTTTCGCTCAAGTATCTCGATTATGCCTTGAAGGCAGGCGTGAAGCAGGATGACCTCCAGGAATTCCGCGGGCTTTCAGCTTCGCTTGTCGGTGACTACGAGACCGCGATCCCGGCTTTTACCGAGGCTCTCGCGAAGAACCCGTCGGATCTCCTTCTTTTTACCCTCGCGAAAAGCTACGCCTCTTCGGGAAAGAACGATCAAGCACTGCAATATTTCCAGGAAACAATCCGCAAGACCGGCGATGAGCTTCTTCAGCTGAAATGCCACTACGAAATCGGAATGATTCTCATAACAGAACAAAGGCTCGCCGAAGCAGAAGCCGAATTCACGACAATTATTCAAAAAGAGCCGAATTCTGCTGACGCGCAATATGGACTTGGTGTAATATATGAAACTCAGGGCGACCTCGTGAAAGCCCGCGCCGCATGGCGCAAGGCGCTCAGGTTAAATCCGGTGCATTCCGGAGCCCGAGATAAAATGGATTTATAGGATTTCGACAATAAATCGGGAGGATCTCGCATTATGGGTTTTTTCAAAAGTCTTTCTGCGGACATTGGTATCGATCTCGGTACTTGCAATACGCTGATATATATTCATGGCAAGGGTATCGTGGTTAACGAGCCTTCTGTCGTTGCCGTTGAACGAGGAACCAAGCGCGTCGTCGCGGTCGGAGCAGAGGCGAAACGCATGCTCTGGAAGACTCCCGGAAACATCATCGCGATCCGCCCTCTCAAGGACGGCGTTATCGCGGACATGGATACCACCGAAAAAATGATCCGGTATTTCGTGTCGAAGATCATGCCCCGCCACGGTCTCATCAAGCCCCGCATGGTCATCGGAATTCCGAGCTGCATTACCGACGTCGAGAATCGCGCGGTCAAAGAAAGCGCCTTTAAGGCCGGTGCCCGCGAGGTTCAGGTAATCGAGGAATCGCTTGCCGCCGCAATCGGCGCACAGATACCGATTCACGAGCCCGCAGGACACATGATCTGCGACATCGGTGGCGGAACGACGGAAGTATCCGTAATTTCCCTTGGTGGCATGGTCGTTACGAACGCAATCCGCCTCGGTGGCGACGAATTCGATCAGGCAATCATCAAACACGTACGCTCGGTCCATAACCTGATTATCGGTGAGCAGACCGCAGAGCGACTCAAGATCGAGATCGGAAACGCCTCTCCCGAGAAGAATATCGAAAAGGTAGAGATCAAGGGAACCGACGCGATCACCGGATTGCCCCGCAGACTCGAAATCGATTCGGTCGAAGTCCGCGAAGCACTGAAAGACCCGATCACCCAGATCGTTGAAGAAATCAAGAGAACTCTCGCCCAGACTCCCCCTGAGCTTGCGGCTGACATCGTCGAACGCGGTATTGTCATGACCGGTGGCGGCTCCCTTCTGAAGGGACTTCCGAAGCTTATTTCGAAGGAAACTGGCGTACCCGTCATCCTCGCCGAAAATCCCATGGATTGCGTCGCGATTGGCGCCGGTCAGTACTACGAGATATTCAAGGACATGTCGATCGACCGCAGCATCTACGACAACCTGAATAACTGATACTCCCATGCAAAAGCGCAGGTTACCGTTACAGTTTCGCCGGGATGCCTTCCTTTTATGCCTGTATCTCATGATCTCGGGCGTATTTCTGGCATTTTCGGGCGGTGGGTTCGTCGTCAATTTTCGGGATATCGGCTTTGGATTCATGTCGGGCGCACAGCGCGGCATTTATTCGGTGTCATCGTTCTTTTCGGGAACGGTTACCGCAATTAGCGAGCTTTCCGATCTCAGGCAAAAATACCAGGAACTTACCGCGAGACTCGAAGATTACGAAATCCTCCAGCGCTCGAATGCGGACATCAAGACGGAGAACGAGCGTCTTAAGCAGCTTCTGGGCTTTTCCCAGTCGCTCTCCGCCAAAAACATCCCCGCCGGTATCATCGGGCGGGATCCGAACAATCTCTACTCGGGCCTGACGATCAATCGCGGTGCCCGGCAGGGAATCAAAAAAAACATGCCGGTAATATCGTTTCAGGGCAGCAATACGGGACTCGTCGGCAAGGTCGTACAGGTCGGGCGAAACACGAGTCTCGTGATGCCCGTATACGACTATCAATGCTTTGTCGGCGCGCGGCTTGATACCTCGCGGTATGACGGGCTTATAAGCGGGCAGGGCAATGCTGACGCGCCTCTCGTGATGAAGTACGTAAAAAAACGCGCGAAGGACGAGATCATGGTCGGTGACAAGATCATTACCTCGGGCGAAAATAATCTCTATCCCGGAAACATCCCGATCGGTTTTGTCACGAAAATACGCGGACTCGATTATGAAACTTCATTGGAGCTCGACATTGAGCCGGTTATCGATTTTTCTCGGCTTGAGAACGTCTTCGTTCTTGACATGAGCGAAGTCCTTGCGGAGGAAAACTGATGGGCCGCGTTATTTTTTGGACAACGATAACGGTTCTCTTTACCTCGCTCATGGAAGCCGCAGTTCTTTCGAACATCGCGTTTCTTCCGGTGATGCCCGATCTCGTGATGCTCGTAATCGTGTACGTTTCTTTTATGAACTCCTCTTCAGTCGGCAGTACGAGCGGCTTTATTTCCGGCCTTCTCCTGGATTTTCTGTCCGCGGCCCCGATCGGTCTTAACGCGTTTACGAAAACGGTAACGGGCTACGTCGCCGGCAAGTTTGCGGGTTCCTTCAATCTCGACAAAATTGTGATTCCGGCTTTGATGGGGCTTGGCGCTACTGTCATAAAGGCCCTCGCCACCTGGATTCTTTCGATCTTCTTCGGACCGGCGGTCCTGAACTACCGGCTTATCGGTTCCGCGCTCTGGCTCGAGATAATCGCGAACGTCGTGTGTGCGCCGATAATTTTTGCGATTCTCGCGCAGTTTCCCTCGCTTTTTGTCAGGAGAGGCAGTTCTGAATGAGCAGGGGCAATACGCGTTCGACGCGCATAACGGTTCTTTCTGCCGTCATGTTCGCGATCATCGGGCTATACGCGATGAAACTTTTTTCCATGCAGATATTAAACGGCGACGCGTACCGAAAGCAGTCGCTGAACATATCGCAGCGGGCGAAAAAAATCCCCGCGCAACGGGGCGAAATATTCGACCGTAACGGGAACGTGCCGATGGTACTCAACATCGACTCGTTCGCGGTTGACCTCACTCCCGGCGAGATACCGAAGGATCAGTATCAGACCGTCGTATCGCGGCTTTCGGGAATACTCGGCATAACTATCGATTCAATCGACAAAAAAATTCCCCAGGCGAACCGGCGTTCTTTCCAGTCGGTCGAAGTACGCGCGAACGTGCCTTACAGGACGATATCGGCGATCGCCGAGGTGATCGACGAGCTGCCCGGCGTGTCATGGCATTCGAAGCCGATCAGAAATTACGTTGAATCAGGATCGATATCCCATGTCCTCGGCTATGTCGGCGACATTACGCGCGAGGAACTCAAGCTTTTCTACAACAAGGGTTACGCGAACAACAGCCTTATCGGCAAGGCGGGAATCGAAAAGCAGTACGACGAGCTTTTGCGCGGCGTCGACGGTTTCGAGTATCGAACGGTTGACGTCAAGGGAAAGTATATCGAGAACAGCACCTCGATCAAGCCGCCCGAAATGGGCAAGAACCTGGTGCTTACGATCGACCGGAAAATCCAGCTACTCGCGGAAGACGCGCTGGGTGATCGCATCGGATCGGCTGTCGTGCTCAAGCCCTCGACGGGGGAAATCCTCGCGATGGTTTCGTATCCGTATTACGATCCGAACCTGTTCACGAACGACAACGCGAACGAGGAATACCAGAAGCTCCTGAGCGACCCGAACAATCCGCTGTTAAATCGCGTCGTGAATGCGAGCTATCCTCCGGCTTCGACCTTCAAGGTCATCATGACCACCGCGCTCCTCCAGGAAAAGGCGATTTCGCCAGACAAGAAAATTGATTGTGACGGCGAGATAGAGTACGGCGACCGCATATTCAGGTGCCATATCAGGAAACCCGGCCATGGTCCGCTCGATCTCAAGAACGCACTTGCGCAATCATGCGACGTTTACTTTTGGGTTGCCGGACGGGACAACCTTGGCGTTGACCGCATATCATCGTACGCGCAGCAATTCGGATTCGGAAAATCGGTCGAGATAGACCTTCCGAGCCAGACCGAAGGATTCGTTCCGGCCCCCCAATGGAAAGAACGACGATTCCATGAAAAATGGCTCGGAGGCGACACGATGAACATGTCGATCGGTCAGGGGTATCTGTTAACCTCGCCGATGCAGCTTGCAGACATGGTCGCGATGGTCGTCAACGACGGAGTCGTGTATAAGCCGCATCTCCTCAAGGAAGTTCGCGATCCCGCATCGAATGCGATATTGTCGTCGCCCGCTCCCGAGAAGCTCCTTTCCAGCAGCGTGTCGCCGGAGGTATTCCAGACAGTCCGGGAAAACATGCGATACGTGATAACAAACGGAACCGCGCAATTCCCGATGAAGAACAAGGTTGTCGAGCTTGCGGGAAAGACCGGTACTGCCGAAGTTGGCATTGTCGGTAAATGGCATTCGTGGATGGTCGCCTATGGTCCGTACAACGCGCCCGCAACCGACGCCGTGATAGTCGTCGTCATGGTAGAGGCGACGAATCCCTGGGAATGGTGGTCGCCGTACGCGACCAACATTATCTTCCAGGGCATATTCGCCGATCAGACTTTCCCTGAGGCCGTTGACGCGCTTGGCTTCAGGTACCTCACGGGGCCGAGGGGTCGACAAGAATGAACTTTCGTAATTTTACCTATTTTGACTACGTGCTCTTTCTTTCCGTACTGCTCCTGAGCACGATAGGGGTTCTTTTTATCTACTCATCGGGCATTAACTCTCTCGGCGAATGCGTTTCCTATGAATTCATCAAGCAGATCGTCTGGGGCGTAACCGGTATCGTGCTCCTGCTTGCCATAACGCTGGTGGACTACCGGCGAATTGCCGATCGAACGTTTATCGTGTTTTGCATCGCGATTTTTCTTCTTTTCTACACGAGAATTTTCGGTCGCTATGTAAATGGCGCGAAAAGCTGGCTTGGCATCGGCGAGCTTGGCATACAGCCTTCTGAGTTTACCAAAATCGTGTATATCCTGTATCTCGCGTATTTCCTCGACAAGTCGGACAGGATTCAGTCGCAATTCAACCGGTTCGTAAAAGCGCTCGCCATCATGGCGGTTCCGATGCTGTTGATTCTTTCGCAGCCGGATCTCGGAACAGCCTCGGTCTACATACCCATTTTCCTCGCGATGTGCTTTATCGCGGAGATACCCTTGCGCTATCTTGGCATGGTGCTCATCGGCGGCGCCGTCACGGTCATATTCACGGTTCTCCCGCTCTGGCAGGCGAGTATCCTCAAGCACCCGGTCGCGGCCATTCGAATCCTGACGGAAATGCGCCTGACGATGGTAACGCTCGTAGCGCTCATGATCGTCACCGTTCTGGCTCTCATCGGAAGGCTCATGTTCAAGGCGAAGTATTACTACTGGATCGCGTACGTGACGGGACTGCTCACCGTTGCGCTCATCGGTTCGATAGGCGCCTCTCACGTGCTCAAGGATTATCAGATAATGCGCCTCATCGTGTTTCTTGACCCGAAGGTCGATCCTCTGGGCTCCGGGTGGAACATAATACAGTCGATAACGGCGATCGGTTCGGGCGGCCCGTTCGGGCTTGGCTTCCTGAAGGGCACGCAGAGTCATTATCGCTTTTTGCCGCAGCAAAGCACGGACTTTATTTTCAGCATTCTTTCGGAAGAGTGGGGCTTTCTGGGCGGCTTCGTCGTTTTTGGTTTGTATACCCTTATTATCGCACGCGGCATTATCATCATACGAAAGACTGAAAACTCGTTCGGCACGCTTATTGCCACCGGTATCGTCGCGATGTTCTTTTTTCATTTCATCGTCAATATCGGGATGGTGATGGGCACGATGCCCATTACGGGAATCCCGCTGCTCTTTTTATCCTACGGCGGTTCATCTCTTTGGACAGCCATGATCGCTGCCGGCATCCTGATGAGCATAAACATGCGCCGCCTCGACCACTAAATCCGATCTTTCCGGAGTAATTCATGAATCATATCAAACCTCTGCTCGATTTGCGACGGGACCTCGCCTTGGTGCAAAATCCGGTGCGGTATCTGGGAGGGGAGTTCGGGCAGATCGTAAAAGAGTCCGCCGACTTGACCTTCGCGCTTGCGTTTCCCGATCTCTATGAGATCGCGATGTCAAATCTCGCCATCAAGGTGATCTATGACGGGCTCAACCGTCTGAGCTCGGTGAGATGCGAACGCGTCTTTACGCCGGCTCCCGATTTCGAGGATCTCCTCGAGCGGAAGGGCGTCCCGCTGTACACGCTTGAAACCGGCATCCCGCTTTCCGAAGTCGATATTCTGGGCGTGAGCCTCGGGTACGAGCCGGGCATAACCGGTCTTCTTTCAATATTGAAGTCGGGTGGGATTCCTTTGGAAACCGCGGCTCGCAGTGAGCATGACCCGATCGTTCTCGCAGGCGGTTGCGGGGTTACGAATCCCGCGCCTTTTTCGCGTTTTATCGACGCGTTTTTTATCGGCGAGGCGGAAGCGGGTCTTTTTGAGCTTGTTGAAGAACTCTCAATAATGAAACGCTCGGGCGCATCGAGGGCCTCGTTGCTTGAGCGGATCGAAGCGCATCCGGCTGTTTGGACCGCACACAAGGACTCAAGGCGGATCGGACAGGAATCGTGCGCCCGCCGCGCCGTTTGGAGCGCTTTCGGCACCAACGATTATCGCGCGGTATGCTTTCCAGTTCCGAACATGCGCATCGTTCAGGATCACGGCATTGTCGAGATCATGCGCGGCTGTCCGAATGGATGCCGCTTTTGTCATGCCGGCTCCTACTATCGCCCGCAGCGCATGAAGGGAATCGACCGGATCCTTGCGGACGTGGATTATCTCGTCAACGCGGGAGGGTATCGCGAAGTCAGTCTCATGTCGCTTTCTTCCGGGGACTATGAGGGAATCGCGGGCGTGCTCAATGAGCTGAGCGCAAAATTCGGACAGCGCAACGTATCGTTTCAGCTGCCGTCGCTCAAGGTCAATTCCTTTACCCTGCCGCTCCTCGAGAAGATGGCGGAAGTCCGGAAAAGCGGGCTCACCTTCGCGGTGGAAACCCCGGTTGACGCATGGCAGCTTTCGCTCAACAAAGAAGTATACCGCGACCACATCATCGGCATCATGAATAAAGCGAAACTGCATGGATGGAGCAAAGCGAAATTCTATTTCATGATCGGGCTTCCGGTAGAGCGGGGCGGGCAACGGGAAGAAGAAGAGATCGTCAATTTTCTCATCGACATACAGGAGCGGACGCGCATGCAGTGCACGGCCAACATCGGCACGTTTATCCCGAAGCCGCATACGGCCTATCAATGGTCACGCCAGCTTTCGATGGAAGAGGCGGACCGCAAGCTCGACTACATTCACCGGACCTTACCCCGCGGGCGGTTTAAGGTCAGTACCCACCGCCCGTTGAACTCATTTCTTGAGGCGATGATGACGCGCGGCGACGAGCGGGTCGGCGCGATTATCCTCGAAGCATTCTCGCGCGGTGCGCGTCTCGATGCCTGGGAGGACTGGGCAAAGCCCGATGTCTGGAAGGCGGCAATCGCCGAGGCTCCCTGGAACGTCGAGGCGGAGACTATCCGTGCGCGCTCGCTCGACGAAAAACTTCCCTGGGACGGGGTAAGCCTCGGGGTGAGCAAAGCCTGGCTCAAAAAGGAAATGGCCCGGTCCGACTCGCAGGAGCTCACTGCGCGATGCGAAACTGACTGCAGCGAACCTTGCGGGGTATGCGGAAAAGCGGTTTCGGTGGTAACGATACCGGAAAGCGATACGCTTCTTGCAGCGAATGCCGTCACCAATGCATACGGTTCGGTCAGAACCGGGGAAGCGTTTATACCGGGAAAAAGTATTCCGATAAAACGTAACGGCGACTCCGATTGGCGCGTCTATATCTCGTTTGCGAAAAATGACGAGGCTGCCTTTATTCCCCATCTCGGGCTTCTCGAGATCTGGCACAAGGCATTTCAGCGCTCCGGCCTTCCGGTCGTTTTTACCGAAGGCTTTAATCCGATGCCGCGCTTCGAGATAGCGCAGAGCCTTTCGTTGGGCGTTTTTTCGAACGATGAAATCGCCTCGTTCATGCTTTCCGAAGGCGTTGCCGAATCCGAGTTACTCGAACGCCTTTCGCGGGCGCTTCCCCGGGCTATCACGATAAACCGGGTGATCGCGCACCCCTTGAGCATGAAGACAAAACGGGAACCGCTTTCCAAATACCTGTGGGGAAGCGCGTACGAGTACTCCTTTTATGAATGGTGCGATCATGAGGCAGTTACTGACGACGAACGCTTTCGTCTTTTCGTTGAGTCCCACGGTGCGGACGGTGTGGTCGTCGAAACCATCGCCGCGACAAGCGATAGCCCTCATTCCGATGAGGCTCGGCTTCGCGTTACCGTTCCATTCGCGCTTGATCGCCCGATTCGCGACCTGATCGCCGAAATACGGGGCAAGACGATATATGAGGTTATGGAAATCCGGAAAATCGCTTCGCTCGCTGTCGGTAAAAACGGAAAAGCGCGCGATTTCTTCGAGCATTTCGCCGAAGTTGCCGACATGCATCGGCAACTGCTTAAAGCAGAGTAAGGGGGCGGTATGAGGCGGAAAGACAGGGAACTGACGGATCGGGAAGAGATCACTTCTATTCTCTCCCGGGGTAATGTGTGCCATCTCGCGCTTATTGACGGAACAGAACCATACGTCGTCGCACTCAACTATGGTTTTGATACGGAGAGTTTTCCTCCGGTCATGTACTTTCACTGCGCGCGCGAAGGAAAAAAAATCGACTGCATTCGCGCAAATTCTTCGGGCTGTCTGGTCATTGATGTTGGCCATGAGCTTGAAACCGGTGAAAACGGCTGCGATTGGGGTATGAAATACGAAAGCATAGTCGCCCGCGGGCACCTGGAATTCGTCGAATCAATCGATGAGAAGAAAAAAGGACTTGACCTGTTAATGAGCCACTATTCGGGCCGTGAAGGGTTTTCCTATGATCCCCGGGTATTCGACATGACCGTGGTCCTGAAAATGAAAGTGAGCTCGATAACCGGAAAAAGAAAGTCCTGATGGAGGCTCTATCCCATACGGGTTCAGGCATTTGCCTTGCTTTTATCTTCTACGATCTCGGCGTCGCGAGCGTTCTTTTTGACCGATTCGATTCCGTGCAGGCAACTGGCCTTTGATTCGTATGAATCGCTCGTCGCGATAACCTGACCGTTTCCTGCTTTCATCTTGAAGTGATATTTACCGGTGTCATCGGTGTACCATTCGAATTTCGCGGACATATCCGGACCTCCTCGTCTGGCGTCTCGTTTAAGTATATGCATCCCCCAAGCCAAGCGCAAATGCCGGGAAAGTCATCGCTTCCTTGACCGCAACGGGCACAAAAGGTATTATTCTCGTCATGCAGGGCAAAAAAAAGGATTCGTCGATTGACGCGTCGGGCGACAAACACGTTCAAACAATGAACAAACTGATCATCAAAGGCGCTCGGGAACACAACCTCAAGAACATCGATATCGAGCTTCCCCGGGATAAACTGATCGTTATTTCAGGGCTATCCGGCTCGGGGAAAAGTTCACTGGCGTTTGACACGATTTTTGCCGAAGGTCAGAGGCGGTACGTCGAATCCCTTTCATCGTATGCGCGAATGTTCCTTGGACGCATGGATAAGCCCGATATCGATTACATCGAGGGCTTGTCGCCGGCTATTTCCATAGAACAGAAAACGACCCACAAGAACCCGCGGTCTACCGTCGGAACCGTCACGGAGATTTACGATTATTACCGGCTCCTTTTTGCGAGGATCGGCCACCCGCATTGTCCCCAATGCGGCAAGGAAATACAGGAACAGTCAGTCGACCAGATAATCGGAACGATCGTTTCGTGGCCAGAGGGGACGAAGGTACAAATTCTCGCGCCGGTAATACGCGCAAAAAAGGGCGAGCACCAGAAGGCTATTACCGATGCGAAAAACGCGGGCTTTGCGCGCGCACGCGTCGACGGACTTCTCGTGAGCCTCGATGACGATATCAAGCTCGACAAGCAGAAAAAGCACACGATAGAGATTGTCGTCGACCGCGTGGTCATCAATGAGGACGTCCGAAAGCGCCTTGCCGAATCGGTGGAGACGGCGCTTACAAGTTCCGGTGGCATTATCCTCGTCACGAAGCAGGAAAAGGACGGAACCGAGACGGAAGTTCTCTTTTCCCAGAAAAACGCCTGTCCCGACTGCGGCATCTCGATACCGGAGCTTCAGCCGCGGCTTTTCTCGTTCAATAATCCCTTTGGTGCGTGCCCCGAATGCACAGGTCTTGGCGCCAAGCAGGAATTCGATCCCGGCATGATCATCCCCGACGCGTCTTTATCGTTTGACGAAGGGGGCATCGCCCCGTATAACCCCGATTCGGCGTGGAACCGGAGTCGCTTCGAGGCACTCGCGAAAAGCTATAAATTCTCGCTTTCGACGCCGCTCAACGAACTGCCCAAGAAAATCCTCAACATCATCATGAACGGAAGCGGCGACGAGGCGATCGACTTTGTATACAAAAACCGCGAGGGCACGGGACATTTCAAGTACCATCAAAGCTGGCCCGGGGTCATCGCCGACATGAAGCGCCGCTATAACGAAACGTTCTCCGACGCGCAAAAGGAAAACTTCGAGCGGTACATGACGAATCACGAATGCGAGGTTTGTCACGGCATGAGGCTCAAGCCCGAAGTGCTCGCCGTCACGCTCGGCGACAAGAATATCCACGAAATCTCGTGCCTTTCCGTCGCTGACTCGATCCTTTTTTTCAAGAACCTCAGGCTCACCAAGACCGAGGAGCAGATCGCGAGCCAGATCTACAAGGAAATCAACGCGCGCCTGAGCTTTATGCAGAACGTCGGCCTCGATTACCTGACGCTCGAACGGTCCGCCGCAACCCTTTCGGGCGGCGAAGCCCAGCGCATCAGGCTCGCGACGCAAATAGGCTCAAGCCTGATCGGCGTCCTGTATATCCTGGATGAACCCTCGATCGGACTGCATCAGCGCGACAACCAGCGGCTCATCGACACGCTTCTGTATCTCCGCGATTTGGGAAACACGCTCATCGTCGTCGAGCATGACGAGCAGACGCTCCGCACCGCAGATCACATCGTCGATCTCGGGCCCGGGGCCGGCGTTCACGGCGGACACATCGTCGCGCAGGGAACGCCCGAAGAGGTCATGAAGGTAAAGGAAAGCCTTACCGGTCAATATCTCGCGGGCACGCTTCGAATGGATGTACCAAAGGAAAGACGGAAGGGCAACGGCCATTCGATAACGCTTACCGGAGTTACCGAGCATAACCTCAAGGGCATTGACGTCCAAATCCCCCTTGGCGCGTTTACCTGCATCACCGGCGTGTCGGGCTCGGGAAAGTCAACGCTTCTTTCCGACGTGCTGTATCCCGCGATCTCGAACAAGGTGATGCGAACCTCCTATACCGAAGGCGCATACAAAAAAATAACCGGACTTTCGGAAATCGACAAGGTAATCAACATCGACCAGAGCCCGATCGGTCGAACCCCGCGGTCAAATCCCGCGACCTACGTCGGCGTGTTTACCGCGATACGCGATCTTTTTTCCAATCTGCCTGACTCGAAGGCGCGCGGCTATAAAGCCGGCAGGTTTTCGTTCAACGTGAAGGGCGGAAGGTGCGAGCACTGTCAGGGAGACGGCACGATCACGATCGAGATGAACTTTCTTCCCGACGTGTACATCATGTGCGACGTCTGCCACGGAAAACGCTTTAACCGCGAAACCCTCGAGGTTCGCTATAAAGGCAAGAGCATCGCGGATATCCTCGACATGACGATCGAGGAAGCGGCGGAGTTCTTCGCGCCGATTCCGCAGATAGCGCGCAAGATGGAAACGCTCCTTTCTGTCGGGCTCGGTTACATCAAGCTCGGACAGTCCGCGCTGACCCTTTCGGGCGGAGAGGCTCAGCGGGTAAAGCTCGCGAACGAGCTCGCGCGGCGGTCGACGGGAAAGACACTCTATATCCTCGACGAGCCGACAACCGGTCTCCATTTCGCGGACGTGAAACAACTCATGGAAGTAATCTCGCGCCTCGTCGAGCAGGGCAATACGGTCGTAATGATCGAACACAATCTTGACGTGATACTGCAGGCGGATGCCATTATCGACCTCGGGCCGGAAGGTGGCGTTCGCGGAGGCACCATCGTCGCGACAGGCACTCCGGAAGAAATCGCCCGATCAAAGGCGTCCTTCACGGGACAATACATCAAGGAAATGCTGGAAAGGAACCGATGAAGGGATGCAGGAGACTCTTTCTTGTACTCATGATGGCGACTGCGATTTTCGCAGGCGCTGAAGAAGATTCACCTACAGGGCAGGAAACAGAGCCCAAGAAGGAACGTGTCGTCGAGATAAAATCGGCGCGTTCGACTGAATACGTCAAGGAAGATGGCACCAAGTCGGAAGGTCCGACTGAAATCGTAAAATTTTCAGGCGACGTACTTATCGAGGTTACCGAAGGGGCGACCACCTCCAAGATTGGCGCGGACGAGATAGTCTATAATAAAACGCGCGATACGCTGGAGGCACGGGGTAACGTGACCTACGAGCATTCCGCCGGTAAAAGCGGCGGAGAGCAGTTCTCCGGCGAAGGGCTCCTTTTTAATATCGAAAAACAGGAAGGTGTGTTTCTCAAGGGCGCGATGAAACAGGATTCCGGAAAGAAATCAAGCGATCCGTATATCGTTCACGCAGAAGTCACCGGTCGGGATACCAGTTCCACAATAGCGTTTAAAAAAGGTGTGCTTACAACGTGCGACGCAGAAGACCCGCACTGGTCGATCAACGCGACCCGTATTTGGCTTCTTCCGGGTAATGAAATTGCGCTTCTCAACGGCGTTTTCTTTATCGGGCCTCTGCCAGTTTTTTACATACCGTTTTTTTTCTATCCCGCGGATGAAATGATATTTCATCCGGTTTTCGGTTACAGAAACAGAGAGGGTTATTTTACCCAAACCACGACCTATCTGTATGGACGCAAACCTCTCGACACGGTCAAGGCGGGGGAAGAAAACTCTTTTGCCAATTTTCTTCAGGGCGATACGCTGAAGAAGCAGGAACAGCACGGACTGTTCCTGAAAAATCTTGAGGAAGATTCAGATGATACCGAGGATGACTACTTTAAGGTGATGGTCGACGGATATTCATCCCTCGGCGCGGCCGTGGGAGTCGGGGGTTCTTTCAATACCGGAGGGTATATAAAGTCACTCGCGTTCAATACCATGATTGGTTTTTCGCGAACGCTCTATGCTCCCGATACGGGAATCATATACTCAACGTATGACTCGACAGGTGAACAGAATTACAACAAGAGCTGGCTTTTCGGTAAAGAAATGCCGTTCCGCTACCGGAGTGACCTTTCATTATCAGTCGACAAGAATCCCTTTAAATTCTCGGTATCCCTTCCGTTAATTTCCGATCAGGAGTTTAAGGACGATTTTCAGGACAGATCGGAGACACTCAACTGGTTTAAGCTGCTTACCGATTCGGATAAACTTTCCAAGGGAACGGATACCAGCGATGAAACGACATACGCCTGGAGCGTGAACGGGTCTGTATCCCCCGATATGTCCTTCGCGAGTCCCTGGTTTACGACGGCTTCGATCAGTACTCTTTCCACGACGTTGACTTTCAATTCAAAGACGAATTCATCGCTGACTGGCGATGAGCTCACGTACGCGCCCGGTAAGACTTTTTTCTATCCGGAAATTTTGAAACCGACGGTAAAACTTTCATTTGCAGGAACTTTGTTTTCGACGAACGGCCAACGGCCCTCAAAAAAGATACAAAAGATAGAAACGGGAAAATTGCCAAATCCGCTTAAGCCGGTCGAAGAAACGGACGGAACGGATGAACAAAATGGCGAATCGGATAACGTGAATGCTTCTGAGGGTTTGCCCACGGATTCTCCTGATACCAACGCAATTGACCCGATCAATTTTATGCCGAAGGGCGCCAGTGGACTCATTCCGGCACCGAAAATCCCCGTATCAGATTTCTCCTTGACATGGAGCGTCTCTCCTTCGCTTTTAATGGAAAACCGATACGATCCGTCGGAATGGAACAGTCCTGAGGACATCAACTGGAACTCGTTTACCTCGCAGTATTATCAGTTTGATTCTTCAACAAAGCTTACGGGAACGTACACCTACGATCAGGACTTTTTCTCGGTAACTTCCTCGCTCGATTTCACGAATACCAAGCAGGATCATACCAAATTGGAAGGGACGAGTTACGATACCGATGAAGAAGTTAACGCGGTCAATTTGGCAGACTACACCGCGACGGTTTACGCGCTCTCGACGACCGAGGGCGTCAAGATCATCCCGTTTAACCGGAATCCCTTTTTCAAGCCAATGGCTGTATCCTGGGACTTTACCGGTGATTTGGTCCGGAATGTATTCGACGGAACGGCGGAGGATCCGTCCTGGGATAAAGAGACGTTTGAATGGGACGAGGATTTTATCGATACTCACAGCGCGACGGTTGTGCTCGGTATCGCTCCCGGAAACTATCAGCAAAAAATAACCCTGACCAGTAACCTTCCGCCGCTTCTTGCCTCCTATACCGGAGGTGCGAACATGACCTGGCAATACGGAACAGTCACGATGGGAACCAGGCTCTATGAAAAAAGCGAAGATGATAAAACCTGGGTATGGGATCCATTTTCGACGATGGTTTCATGGACGCTGCCACTCGGGATAACGCTCGGACAGGAATATGTCTATGACATCGAGTCAGGTGACCCTTCGCGCCTGAACCTGACCGGCGCGATCGGTGCCTTCTCCCTTTTTTACACGATTACGAATACCGTTCCCTATAAGCTCACCAATTCGGGATGGGCACTCGATGGCGACAAGAATAAATTAATTCCGTCGGCTATGGGGTGTACGTTCAATAACGCATCGAAGCCCCTGAAAATATATTCCTGGAAAAACCGTTTTGCGCTGCAGGCAACTCTCGAATCAAACCTCAAATTTGACCTTATCCGGTTAACGCAAAGCTCGTTCGACTTTAAGCCAAAATTGACGTTGAAAATCTCAGACTTTCTCGATCTTTCCTTCAGCTCCACGAGCTCAAATGAAGTGATTGCGCGCTATTTCCAGCAATGGATGGATCTCCCCGCGCCTTTGCCGGGAGAGGATAATGTTCTGAAAGACCTCGCGAATTCTTTTTCGTTTTTCAATATCTCAAAACGCGAGCAAAGTGGATTCAAGCTGAAAACCCTTACTTTTGGCATGACCCATTATCTTCACGACTGGACGGCGACACTCGATACCAGTGTGTCGCCGGAGCTGAAAACCGATAATGGCAAATACCGATATGAGTTCATCCCGACGGTGAAATTTGTCGTCATGTGGAAGCCGATTTCGGATATTAAAACGACGGTAAAATCAGAGGAAAGCGTTTTTTCGCTTAATACCACGGACGAAGAAGATGACAGCACCACGAGCACGAGCACTACCACCAGTACCAGTACCAGTACGAGCACGAGTACCACGAATTGATGTGCCGCTTGACGGTTTTTCATTCTTGTATGTACACTTGATACGAAGAGGTTTATTTGGATAACGGATATACAATTGTCGTCGGAAGTCAGGACCTGCTGTCGGTTTTATGCGGGGTTAACGACGGCAATTTACGCGCGATTGAGGACTATCTGGGCGCGACGGTAGTTACCAAGGGAAACGAGCTGACAATCGCGTCTTCCGACGCGGAGAAGTGCCGCAAATTCCAGAATCTCGTCGATATCATCCTCACGGACGAGCGGCTTAACTGTTCGTCTCCCGATATGATCACCTCCGTTATCGCAGGCCTTGAATCACGGTCTGAAGTATCATTTATAGAATCCTGCATCGAAATTCCCCATAGCACCCGGCGTATTTTTCCGAAGTCCTCACGCCAGGCCGAGCTTATCCAGCGGCTCAGGCACCATGAAATCGTGTTTTGCACGGGGCCTGCAGGTACCGGCAAGACTTTTCTCGCGATAGCCGAAGCGCTCAAGCTGGTTTTATCCCGAAGAGTACGGAAAATAGTGCTGACTCGTCCCGTCGTCGAAGCCGGCGAAAACCTGGGGTTTCTTCCCGGTGATCTCGAACAAAAGATCAGTCCATACCTCAGACCCCTGTACGACGCAATGGAAAGCCTCGTCTCGCCCGAGACGCTCAGGCGTATGGAGGAATCCTCAATGATCGAGATCGCGCCGCTCGCGTACATGCGCGGACGCAGCCTCGAGAATGCGGTTATCCTCCTTGACGAAGCCCAGAATACGACCAAGGAACAAATGAAAATGTTCCTGACAAGGCTGGGCGAAGGCTCCCGGGCAATAATAACCGGGGACCCGACGCAAGTTGACCTTCCGGGAAGGACAGAGTCGGGCCTTTCGCATGCCGTGCGGGTATTGCGGAATGTGCCTGAAATAGCGATAATTCAGCTGGAAACCGCCGATGTGGTGCGAAATACGCTCGTTAAAAAGATAGTGCAGGCTTATGAACAGGAAAAGAACTAATCAGATCCGTTTTCGATACATTCCTCAATTACTCGACCAGATGCGCGCCAAAGCGGGATTGCTGATCCTTCTTTCGTGCGCGTTCGTCCTTCTTGTCATAGCGACCTATTTCAGCTTCATGGAAGTGAACGGCTTTCGGCAGCTCAATCTTGTCGATTTTGAAATCGGGAAAGTTGCCGACCGCGATGTTGTGGCCAGCAGGGAACTTTCGCTCGTTGACGAGAACGCGACGAGAATCAGACGCGACGCAAGGCAGCGTCTCGTTTCCGCGGTATTCCGCTATGACCGTGAACTTTCGGAGTCCGAGATCGATGAATACTCGACGTTTATTGAATATCTCGAACGGGCCATGCAGTCCTCGAGTTCACCGGATCAATTTCTCCTCGAGACCCAGCAGGAGTATCCCGGGGTACTTGAAAAGAAACTTACCCAGAATCTCTATAATTCCCCTGACCGTGTGGGCATCCTTTCGATATCGCTCAACCTCTTCAAGCAACTGGTCAGTGAAGGTGTCACTGCATTTCCCGACGAGGGGATGGAGAAATTCAACCAGCTGGATATCGAGCTCGTACGCTGGAAAAACGACCGGCAGGAACGGGTAGAGGTACCGAAGGATTCTCTTCTGACAATGGGGGACGTGAAGGAACGCATCGGAAACAGCCTCGCGCTCATGAAGAAGTCTCCTGCAATGGCTGACACGCTGTTCGCGCTCATCAGACCGTTTATCAAGGTTAATATCGTTTATCAGACCGACGAGAGCGAGTCAAAGCTCGACGCTGCCATCAAGCAGGTTCCTCCGGTATTGATGGTCATCGAAAAGGGCCAGCGGATTATCAAGCGCGGTTTTATCATAACAGAGGAAAATTACAATCAGCTTGAGGCGCTCGCCAACTCAGGAATTTTCATAGACGTTCGGCAGTTCGCCGGAACGCTGCTCATTCTTCTTTCCATCGTGGTGCTCGCGTTCTATATTTTTTCTCCCGCAGGCTCAGGGCCATCCCTGGAATTCAAGAGCATTCTTCTTTTGGTACTTTCATTCTCGATCGTGTATCTGTTGGTTTTGATCACCGGTCGTTTCAATTCCTTTGCCCTTCCCCTTGATCACGCGGTGATCATCCCGGCGGCGATGCTCGCGATGCTGATAACCGTTCTTGTTGGGCAACGCTCTGCAGTGCTCATGGTGTTCATTTCATCGCTCGGCGTGCTGTGCGCGGCGAACTTCGCGCTTCCGACCGCGCTTTTCGTGCTTTTCTCGGGAATAACGGGAATTGGCGTTATGCGCATCACCGGAAAGCGAATCGATCTCGTAAAATCTGCGTGTATTCTCGCGGCGGTCAATCCGCTTATCATTTGCATCCTGCAAATTGCCATGCCCGGTTCTTTCCGCGAAGCCTCGTTCTCGCTCGTCGGATCGGCGATAAACGGTTTTATGAGCGGAATCCTCGTCCTTGGTTTTCTTCCGATCCTCGAGTCGGCGCTCAACACGTCGACGAGCTTTCGCCTCATGGAGTTTTCTGACCTCAATTCGCCGATCATGAAAAAAATGCTTCTTTCGGTCTCCGGCACCTATAACCATTCAATCATGGTCGCAACTCTCGCCGAGAGCGCATGCCGCGAGATCGGGGCCGATCCGCTTCTCGCGCGCGTCGGAGCGTATTACCACGATATCGGAAAGATGGATCAAAGCGAGTATTTCGTGGAGAACCAGCTCGATTACAACAAGCATCTCGACCTCAATCCGCGCCTTTCGGCAACGGTTATACGCAGTCACGTAAAGCAGGGCGTCGAGAAAGCCCGCGTCATGCGCCTGCCGCGCGAGGTAATCGACATCATCTCCGAGCATCACGGCAACAGCGTCATCTCGTATTTTTACAACGAGGCTAAAAAACTCGACGACTCGGCTGACCCGGATGATTTTATGTATCCGGGAAATCCGCCGAAGAGCAAGGAATCGGCCGTAGTCATGCTTGCGGACGTGGTGGAGGCTGCGTGCAGGACGCTTGAAAAACCGTCAGTGCCGCGCCTCGAGCGATTTATCGGCGAGCTTGTCGCGAAAAAAATCGAGACGAACCAGCTCGAGAATTCCGATCTTACTTTCCACGAGATCAGTATCATCAAGAAAACCTTCGTGAATATTCTCGCGGGATACTATCATTCGCGCATCGAATACCCGAATCAAAAGGATCCGGACGCGCAGGATCAGGCCGTGCGCGAAAGCGCGATGAAAGGAAAAAAGCTATGAGCAACAGAATCGTCATTGACTGCGAGGAGGGAATGGAAAAACCCTCCTGGCTGGATAAGGTAACGCCGTTCGTCATGCGCGTGCTCGAAAGGCTCGATATCGATAACTGGGAACTCTCCGTTCTTTTTTGCCGCGATCCCTTCATCGCGACGCTCAACAAGCAATACCGCGAAATAGACGGGCCCACTGACGTTCTGTCGTTCGAGCAGGGCGACGAGTATATCGACGATGACGACATCACCTGGTTTAACGCCGGCGATATCGTGATAAGCCTCGATACCCTCGCGAAAAACGCGGAACAGTTCGGCGTTACCGAGAATGACGAACTCAAGAGGCTCCTCGTGCATGGAGTCCTCCATCTTGACGGAATGGACCATGAAGACAATTCGCCCGAGCAGGAAATGCTGCAATTTCAGGAGCATATGCTTACGGGCTTTTCCGATGAAAAGATTCTGGGATAGCATTGATGGGTCTTTTTTCATTTCATTCAAAAAAAGCGGGCGACGCCCTGCCGGGCAAGCTGGGACAAAATCTGGACAAAAGCCTCAATGAGGAAAAGCAGGACATGATTCGGGGAATCGTTGACCTTTCGGAGACTTCGGTCAAGGAAGTGATGATTCCCCGCATTGACGTCGATTTTGTGCAAATTGGAACGCCGGTCGAAGAGCTCCTTCAAAAGGTAGCGGACAGCGGCCATTCCCGGTTTCCCGTCTATAATGAAACGATCGACAACGTAATCGGCATTCTGTACGTCAAGGACCTCATCATGCTCATGTCGCGCAAGGAAGACATCAACCTCGCGACGGTTGCAAGAAAACCTTTTTTCGTTCCCGAGTCAAAGCGCATCGACGCGCTGCTGCGGGAATTCAAGCGCCGTCACGTGCATATTGCCGTCGCGATTGACGAGTACGGCGGAGTATCGGGCATCGTGTGCATGGAAGACATCATCGAGGAAATAGTCGGCGACATTCAGGACGAGTTCGACAACGAGCGTGAGGATATCCTGCCGATTGGCGACGGAGTGTGGCTCTGCGACGCGCGCGTCAATCTCGATGACCTTGCCGGCATTTTTGGCGAGGATCTCGACATCGAGGAATTCGACACGCTTGGCGGGTTTGTGTTTGACCTCTTTGGAAAAATCCCGGTAAAATACGAGAAGGTGTCCTGGAAAAAACTCGACTTCATCGTGCAGGATATGGAAGGGCACCGAATCAATACGGTAAAAATCGTGACCAGAAAAGAGGAATGATATCGTGAAAAAGCGTCTTTCGCTCTGCGTTGTTTTTTTCGCGTTTTTTGCATTTACGCTTGCGGCAGATCCCGTCCGCCTCTATGAGGCCGGTCGCTCGTATCAGGATAGAGAACAGTGGTATGAGGCGATTGAATCATACCAGGAAGCGCTGCGCGAGAATCCGTCGTACAACCTGGCCTATCAGGGTCTTGCCGAGTCTTTTTACGCACTCGGTGAATATGAGGAAGCGCAAACCCAAATCATAAAGGCAGAATCGTACAAGAAGAACGATCCCGTACTCCTTGACCTCCACGGCTTTATTCTTGTCGGCCTCGGAAAAACGGCTGAAGCGACCGCCATGTTCAGGCAAGTTCTTTCCGCCTGGCCGAACGACGTGTCCGCGCGGTTCGGTATCGCGGAAACCGAGATTACCGCCGGAAGGATAAGCGCGGCGGCGGATCTCTATGCGGAGGCCCTCAGGAGAAATCCTGAAAACAGAAAAGCCCTTCTTTCGCTCGCGCTCGTAAACCAGGAGGCGGGGAACCTCGCTTCTGCGCGGGAATACATTTCGAAAGCCCTGCAGTATCACGGTGACAATCCGCAGGTTTTTTATTACGCGGCCTTTCTTTCCTTCTCGGACGGCAAGCTCGGTGAGGCCGAGAATCGCGCGAGAACCGCGCTTTCGATCAATCCTGACTATGATGACGCGCGCGAAATTCTTGCGGCAATCCTGTATCGTGGCGACCGTTACTCCGAGGTCCTGACCCTTTGCGACGAGCGTATCGCGACCGACAGAAATCGCGCGAGCGCCTGGTACCTTCGGGCTCTTGCGCTCGAAAAACTCAGCCGCCACGAAGAGGCAATACGCTCCGCGCAAACGGGGCTTCAGGTCGCGCCCGGGGACGAGATTCTTCGCTCTCTCATGGAGACGATCGTCATCGAGAACCTCAAGTTCGAGGATCCTCGCCGCGCTTCGTGGGCCTCCTGGCATGTGTCCAAAGCCGTTCTGTTCGGGCAGAAAAACATGTCCGACCAGGGATTGTACGAATACCGGCGCGCCCTCAAGATTAACCCGTACGATACGTCGAGCCGTGAAGCCTACGCAAAACTGCTCCTCACGCGCGGATATCCTGCGCGATACGTCGAGCAGCTCAAGTTTATCCAGTCCCTCGGAAAAAGCAACGCGCCCGTCAATGACGCGGTTGAATCCTACGGAAAGCTCCTTTCTTCGTCGGTCCCTGCCAAGTGGAAGATCGATCCCGTGTATCTCGACAAGGCGCACACCTCCATTACTTTTTACTATCAGGAAGACGCGTCGAATTTCATGCACCCGGATTCTGAAAGGATTACCGCTTCGATGGTCGCGGAAGTTTTTGCGTATAATCCCGGCTTCAAGATCGACGCGCAAGCAGAGCCGGTCGGAAGCTATTCGGAAGCATTCAGGAAATCGCGCGAAAAGGGTGATGATTTTTTTGCCCTCGTCCGCATCCGGGAAAACGAGCGTGATACGCAGATTATCTGCGACCTCTATGTTGCGAAAACCGGTTCGGTAGCCGAGCATTTTACCGTATTCAGGACAGGCAATGACCGCTACGCAAACGCGATTCGACGCCTTGTGCAGGTTATGACTCAGGCCATGCCGGTCCGCGGCGCGGTCGTCAACCGGTTCCAGGCTGACGCGGTCATCGATCTTGGCAAAGCAGACGGAATCAAGGTTGGCCAGAAATTCGACGTAATCCCGGCAAATCTCGTAAGCGTCATGAACGAGGGAATCGGAATGCGCTTTATGCCGACTGACGTTTTGGGAACTTTTACCGTCACGGTCGTCGACGAGGACGTAGCACAGGGAAAACTTGAGCGGGGCGGTTTTTTTGACCGGATTAACGCAGGCGATACCGTTCTCGTAAAGGCAGATCAGGGAGACTCGGGCACGGACACCGCCGGTGCTGCGGGTAGTACCGGCACTACAGGCACCGCAACCGGAACGGCAGGCGGCAAGACTGCAGGAACAACGGCTACCGGTAGCGCAACGGGCGGTTCGGGAAAAACAGTTGGAACAGTAAAAGGGAAACCCGTTCAGCGCGAGACCGGAGACAAGACACCTCCGGCTCTCTTGCTTCTCTTGCGTAAAATACGGTAATCAATATATCGCGGGCTCGTCAGACGCCCGCGTTTTTTTTCGAAATCATGCGCGCGAGGACATACTGTATCCATTCGTTGGATTGGGTATAATACCGGTCACGGGATAAAAGGAATTCCTTGAGCGCGCGGTCATAGTTCCCGGAAAAATAGCTTGCTTCCCCGATATAAAACCTCGTTCGCGCGGTGGTTTCATTTCCGCGCCGGATTGAAAGGAATTTCTCGAGTTCGGCAACGGTTCCCGTCCAGTTTTTGGTCTGGAATCCGTTTTCAAGGATACGCTTCAGAGTGTATTCTTCGCCACCGGAAACCGCTTCCCGATCAGAACGGAAGATGAACGGCGTTTTTTCGGTAAAACGTTCGGGTTGGGCACCTTGTACCAAAGCAGAAATGATTTTTTCGGTTCGGGGCGAAAAGCGACGGGGAGCGGTCGGAATTGCGTTTTCCAGATTGAGCCACGGGAGCGGCATGGGCCTTATGGCCGAAAGGGCAGACTTCTGGATTTTCAGAAAGCGTGCGGGAATTTCGACGGGAACCAGATTGGTATTTTGGCCACCGGTAAAGGCGACGGTTCCTGAACGAACGGTTGCCTCGTCGAGTATCGCGTAGAAGTATGGAACGCCGGGTACCGGATAATCGACAAAGGGAACTCCCGAATCGGAGAATCCGGAAACGAGAACTGCCTGCACGAGGCTTGCCATCCCGGTAAAAGATGCCGTTGACCGGTACAAGAGCACGTTGCGGCCTTTTGTCGGGCTATCCCAGGTGATTATTACCGCGTCGTCCCGGGTTATAGCGTCGAAAGTCGTGAAGGATTCAGGCGGAGCTTCAGGTACGGTTTTATCGGGCGCTATCGCGATAAGGAGCGAGTTGCTCGTCGGAACGAAAAACTCGTAATATGCGCCATTGTCGTCCCGCGAAAGTATGGCATAGTAATAGCTTTTGTTATCCTCAATCGTGTCATCGTAGCTTGTTTGACCGGAAGGAACTACGGCGATTTTTTGCGCTTCGGTAAAGTTGGCCGCGCTGATCGGTTTATCGGAGCGAAGTATTACGTTGTCGCCGGTGATATCGGGAGCGGGAGTCCAGGAAAGCGTGACGGTTGTGCCCGAAAGATCTGCGCGGAGATTGGAAACGACGGGAGCAGGAGGAACTTCTCTATCCTCGGGCGGCGGAAGATCGTCGCGTGCCGAAGCGAGAAACGTACAGAAAAGGAACGCCAGCAGGGTAAAAAGTACCTTTTTCATGGTAAAACTCCCGAATTTCATTTTCGCAGTTAATTGATGATTTGACAAGTTAATTCCTTTCCCGTATTCTATCAGCTATGTTCGTTTCTGTCGTCCTTGATCCGGGCGGAGAGGATTCAGCGCGGCAACTGGCCGAGATTCTCGTGACCTGGGGATTTGAAAAAGTACAGCGCGCATGCTGGGAATCGGCGACGATATCCGACACGACGCTCGCGAAACTCAAGCAGGAAATCGATCGGGTGACCGATTATTACGATTCGATACGGCTTTACCAGTTTCCGGTAGACGGCCTGATGGCTATTACCGTACTTTCAAAAAAAAAGTGGAAGCGGGTCATCGTTCGGCCTCCGGCCGGTTCGGTCCAGGCGGGACCGCAAACGATCATAAAAAAACACATTTAGCTCCGAGGAGAAACGCATATGATACTGGAAGAATGCAAAGCACCCATCGCGGAACTCAAGAACACCGTGAACGAAATTTGGGGGCGTCTTTGACGCGGCCGCGATAAAGGCCAAGATATCCGAAAAAGAGGATTTTACCGCCTCTCCCGGTTTTTGGAATGATACCAAAAAAGCGGAGAAAACCATGGGTGAGCTTCGCGCCCTCAAGAACCGCATCGAGCCCTGGGAATCCCTGATTGTCGAAATCGGGGACCTTGAAGCCCTCTATGAGCTTGCCGAGGAATCGCATGACGATTCGGTGGTTCCCGAAATTGAGGCACACCTCAAGACCGCCCAAGAAAAATTTGAAAAGATTAATACCCTGAATCTCCTTTCCGAGGAGGTCGACCGAAACGGCGCCTTCTTGACCATCCACGCGGGCGCGGGCGGAACGGAAGCATGCGATTGGGCCCAGATGCTTTCCCGCATGTACGTCCGGTGGGCGGAGCGACGCGGATACAAAATCGAAACAGTGGACATGCTCGAGGCCGAGGGCGGCATCAAGAGTGTGACCCATCAGATAACGGGCGATTATGCCTTCGGTTTTTTGAAGGGGGAGGCGGGTGTCCATCGACTCGTCCGCATCAGTCCCTTTGACGCGAACGCGCGCAGGCATACGTCCTTTTCCTCAGTATATTCTTTCCCCATCCTCGATGACACGATTGAAGTTGACGTCCGTCCCGAGGATCTCCGGGTTGATACCTACCGCGCCGGTGGTGCCGGCGGTCAGCACGTCAACAAGACTGACTCGGCTGTCCGCTATACCCACCTTCCGACCGGTATCGTCGTTGCGTGCCAAACCGAGCGAAGCCAGCTGATGAACCGGCAAACCGCAATGAGTATCCTGAAAGCCCGATTGTACGAGTACTATCGCGAAAAGAAGGAACAGGAAAACCAGCGGTTCGCGACGGAAAAAAAAGACATTTCGTGGGGTAACCAGATCCGTTCCTACGTATTTCAGCCATATACGCTGGTAAAAGACCATCGCACGAAGCATGAAACCGGCAATATCCAGGCGGTTATGGACGGCGATCTCGATCCGTTTATGGAGTCATGGCTCAACGCGAAGTGGAAGGGCGTTCCGCTCGGGGGAGACGACGAAGACTTATGATAGCCGTAATCTGCAAATCTGCCTGCTTTGGCGCTGAAATTCAGGCGATGGCGGGATCAGAACAAACAGTTGTATATGCGGCAAATACATCAAAAGATCAAGCCGGTGATTACTCGGTGTGGTTGGAGGATTGTCTCCGCAGATACCCTGTTTCGGTTGTTTTTTATGAACCCGCTTTTTTCGTGGATCCCTCGCGTTTTCGCGCAATACGGCCGCAATCGCGTTTCGTCATTCTGTCGGCGCCGGGAGACGAAAGCGCCGCACGTGATGCGTTAACGTACGGCGCCGCCGCGATACTCGAGAAACCGGTAAATCAAAAGGATGTCAGAGGTGTGCTCTCACTCGTTTCGCCGTAAAAGCGTTCGTCGTGTATCACTGTGCTCGGCCTTCGCCGTCCTGCTCCTTTTTTCCGCTCTCAACTCCCTTTGCGCGGAAGAAACCGACTGGGTCATAGCCGCAGAAAAATTTACCGCATCCGGCGTTCCAAAGGTATACGAATCGTTCCCCGAGATGATTCCTCGCCTGATACTGGCAAGGATTTCTGCAATACGCGAAAGAATGGTGCTTCCGAACGAAAAGGAACTGCGAAGATTGCAGGAACTTTCCACGGCACGACTCAAGCTCATTCGGGAACGATCTGATTTGATTCTTGAACGCGATCAGGTCCTTCTTTCTTCAAATGATTTTCTCATGAAGAAACGAAATAAATCAGAAGCAAGAAAGAAGATCGCCATAAAGGAAAAAGAGATTGCGGAGTATGATAAAAAAATAAAGGAGATAATCGATCTCCACGATAACGACAAGGACCAGGATACTAACAAAAAGCCCAAGGGCGAATACAGCGCGGGAACAAATGCCATCGCCCTTTGGAAAGACGGTAAGGAACTCTATGCCAGGCCGGAATCGATTACGCTTGCGAATGCACTCATCAAAGACAAGATCTCGGCTCTCGTATGCGGATCCGTCGAAGATATAGCGGGCTACCTCTACGTGACCGTGAAAATCGATACGGGTATCGCCGGGATGCCGTATGAGGAAGTTTCCGAAGCGGCTTCATACGACGACGTCAGTATGCTCGTTTCAACGTTGACCGTGAGACTTATTCCCCAGATAGCGAATCGCGCCCCGGTCAAGCTCGAGATTTCGGTCGAGCCCACCTCTGCGCAGGTCTATGTCGACGGAAAGCTCGTTCCTCCTGAAGACAGCGACGTTACCGTTTTTGCCGGAGAACATATCGTGAGTGTTTCCGCTCCCGGATATATGTCGGCGACAAAAAAGGCGCGCTTCGAGGGCGCGGACGCGTTTAATGTGAAGATCGTGATGCAGGAAGAAAAAACCGTCACCATCTCGTTCGATACGCTCAAGACAAGTGCATCAATCTTTCTTAACACGCGATATTACGGAGAAACGCCGACGGATATAACGCTACCGCTTAAACCCGTGATCGGCGAGGCAATGAACGGTGATGTCGAGACCTGGTTCGTTCTCATGCCGGATAAAAGCATGAATGAAGGTACGCACCTGACGGTAAAACCGAACAAGACCGAAACGGGCAAAAAAATTGACCGGAGAAGAAATACGTTCTATTGGTCGCTCGGGGCGCTCTACCTTTCCTTGCCGGTATCCATGCTGTCATATGGAGTCGCGCAGGACAAGTATAATGCGTATACCGAAGGCAGAATGGCGCAAACTGACGCTTCGGTAAGCGAAGTCAATAACTGGATAAAGGTCTCTACTATATCGCGCGGTGTAAGTCTGGCGCTTGGCGTCAACGTGATTTTCCAGCTCGTTCGATATATAGTCGCCGCAAACGATGTAATACCCGAATTCGCCAAGAGCGATTCGAAAAAATAACGGAGATGCCATGGCTCGCCTAACATTCGCCGAAAATCTGAAAAAGCTTTTCGGCTCGCATACTCGATCCGACGATTCTTTTTACGAAGAACTTGCTGACAGCCTGATTGAGGGCGACCTGGGTGCTAAAACAGCGTTCGAGGTTGTTGAATCACTTGAGAAGCGATTTGGCAAATCTGACAAGGCTGAACGGCAGGAAATACTCTCAGGCCTTGTCGAGACCCTGACGCCATGGGCTCGAGAGATTTCGCTCGTTCCCGATCCTGATAAAGTGTCGATATATCTCGTGCTTGGCGTGAACGGTGTCGGAAAAACCACCTCGGCAGGAAAAATGGCCGCATGGTATCGGGATCGAATCAAGTTTCCGGTTGTTCTCGCGGCCTGTGACACCTTTCGCGCGGCGGCGATTGAGCAACTCAAGATGCACGGGGAGCGAACCGGAGTCAGGGTTGTCGCTCATCAAAACGGGGCGGATCCCGGGGCGGTTTTGTTCGATGCCGCAGATGCCGTTCGCGCCCAAGGTGGCGGCCTCGTCATCGCTGATACGGCAGGAAGGCTTCACAATAAGGAAAACCTCGTTCGCGAGCTTCAGAAAATTGACCGTATCGCCGAGTCCAAGGCTGATGCCGGGTGTTACCGCAAGATACTGGTTCTCGACGCGACGACGGGGCAAAATGGCCTGAGGCAGACGGAAGTCTTTCATGAAGCGGTCGGTGTTGATGCGATCATACTGACGAAATACGACTCGACGGCGAGAGGAGGGATTGCCATTTCCGCGGGTAAAGAACTCGGCATTCCGGTTGCCTTCGTAGGAACCGGTGAAACCTACGCGGATTTTGCCCGATTCGACAGCGTCGCGTACCTTAAGGAATTTACGGGACTGAATAGTTGATACACTACCGGTATTTCGCCTTACTTGCGACGATACTCATCTTTCCCCGGCTGCTATCCGCCGAGAATCTTCTCGATTCTGGCTACATTCCCGGTATCGGAATTGTTCCCCATGCGCTCACGAGGGCGAGCGTTGAGTTGCCAGCAGACACGGAGACTGACGCGACAGCGACCGGTGATGCAACGACTGCAACCGGTGACCCGTCGACAACCGGAACGGAAAGCGAGACACAAAGCGCGAGTGACACGGCTGACACGGCTCAACCGGCTGAACCGGCTCAAGTGCAACTATCACTATCCGGACCGCAGCCAGTTCCCCATGGCAAGGTTTACTCCCGATCAGAAAACGCTGGCATCGTGATTGCCGGTCAGGACTCATGGTATCTTGAGGAATTCGATTTACTCGAGCGTCCGGCGATCGGAACAACCTGGACTTCAGGGGAAATATCTCGACAAATCTCATGGCTTTATTATGATGACACCCAGCTCGTGCGTACCCGGGTAGATACCAATGCGACCGGTTCGACGGTTACCGACTATGACCGCTCGGGTCATGTACTTTCGGTCGTGACGGGAGACGCGGACGGAAAAGAATTGACGTCGATCAGGAATTCGTACGGTGATGACGGAACAATTACCGAATCAATCGAGAAGGCCGACAAGACCGTCAAGCGTACGACCTATATTTACGACAAGAACGCTTTTCTCATAGAGAAACGGGGATATACCAACGGCGTTTTGAATATCGTATACCGCTGGAAGGACGAGGATAATTGGACCGAGACGATATACAGTAAGGGACATGTCGTCTTGGTCGCGACATACGTTGATGGCGAGCGGCAAAAGGAAACCAATGCGAAAAAACGGTAGCTGGGTTTTATACGTCGCCGGTCGCTTCGGAACGGCTGACTATCGCGGACGGTCCGCGCTAACAAGTCTCCTTTCGGTACTCGGCATCGCCTTTGGCGTAACCGCGCTCATCGTCATTCTTTCAGTAATGAACGGTTTTCAGCTCGGTTACATCGAAAGCATACTCGAGGTAAGCTCCTCGCATGTGCGTCTTTCCGGCAGTCCCGACGACATGGAAAAAATACGCTCGCTTCCCGGCGTTCGCTCGGTCACGGTATTCTCCGAATCGCAGACCCTGATACAGGGAAAATACGAACGGCAGGAAGGCGCGCTCCTGCGCGCGGTACCGCAAGACGTTCTCGAAACCGACCGAGGGTTCGCCGCGCATGTTACGATGGCATCGGGCGACTTTGATATTTCGGGAAAGGGTACGGTCGTGATCGGGTATGAGCTAGCCCGCGCGCTTTCCGTAAAGCCCGGCGACACCGTTTCGGTCATAGCGATATCGGGAGATTCGTCTACGGATCTTTTTCCGGAGAACGCGGAGCTGACGGTCACGGGCCTCTTCAAAACAGGCTATTACGCGATCGACAGTACCTTCGCCTATATTTCCGACCGAACCGCTGCCAGTCTCGCGAATGTACCTTCCGGAGTCGATCCCCTGATGGCAGATAGCAACAAAACTGTTCTCGCTGCCTGCAAGCTCGACAATCCGGACAAAGACGAGCGCTTTCTTTCAATGCTTTCAGAACAATTCCCGCGCGTAAAAGCCGAGTCCTGGCGGAGCTACAATCGCGCGTTCTTCGGCGCGCTTCGCGTCGAGAAGAACATGCTCTTTCTCCTCGTGATTCTCATATTCGTGGTGGTAACGGTCAATATTTACAATGGCATGCGCCGCGCCGTATACGAGCGCCGTGAGGAAATCAGCGTGCTTACCGCGCTCGGCGGAAGCCCGCGTATGGTTCGATCAATATTTCTCATGAACGGTCTTGGCATCGGCCTTTCGGGAGGGCTGATCGGTCTTCTTGCGGGACTCTTGATTTCAGTCAGGATCAATTCAGTTTTTTCTCTTGCTGAAATTCTCGTGAACGGGATAAACGGTTTTGTTTCCTCGCTGCTTTCGCTGCCGGAAGGGCAAGCTTTTACCATCTTCAGTCCGGAATATTTTTATCTCGATAAAGTTCCCATCAGGATGCTATTTCCGGAAGTACTTTTCGTATTTTTGTTCGGTGTCCTTTCGGCGGCAGCTGCCTCATGGATGGCAAGTCGCTCGATTACCAGGCTAAAGCCTGCGGAGGTATTGCGCTATGAGTGACTCTCTCCTTGAACTCCGTTCGGTGACGAAGACTTTTGCAGCACCCGGCGGAGACATCACGATATTCGAATCGCTCGATCTTGAAATCCCGGCCTCATCAAAAACGGTTATCCTTGGAGAATCGGGATCGGGAAAGAGCACGCTCCTCAACATAATTGGCGGACTCGAGACCGCGACCTCGGGCATGATACGTGCGGGTAATTTCAGGGTTGACTCACTCGATGAGGAAGGCCTTTCCCGGTACCGAAGTTCGTTTCTCGGACTCGTTTTTCAGTTTCATTATCTTTTAAAAGATTTTACTGCGCTTGAAAACGTCATGCTTCCGGCCTTCATGTCGGGCATGAAAAAGAAAGATGCGCTCGAGCGCGCGAGGACCCTCCTTGCGGACGTCAGGCTCGAACATCGCGCGGATCATTTTCCTTCGCAAATGTCGGGAGGCGAGCGGCAGCGAGCGGCGGTCGCCCGTGCGCTCATCAATAACCCGGGTCTGGTGCTCGCCGACGAGCCGACGGGTAACCTCGATCCGGCCAATGCCGCAGTCGTCCGCGATCTTCTTTTTTCGGTCGTTTCCCGCTACGGGAATACCCTCGTGCTCGTTACCCATGACCGGGAAATAGCGTCCCTCGCCGACAAATGTTACCGGCTCGAGGACTCAAGGCTGGTCTTGCAATGAGAATTGGAGTGCCGATCATGCTCGCGCTCAGATACCTCGGGTTGGGTTCGGGCGCAACGGAGTCGAACGCGCGAAAGAGCCTGTACGGTGCGATCGCGGGAATCGGGTTAAGCCTCGTGCCGCTCATCGTTGTCCTCGTCATTGCCGACGGTATGATCGAGGGAACCTCCCGGAGAATCATCGAGCTTTCTTCGGCGCATTTGCGCGTCTCCGATTACTATGGCGTGGGGGGGACCGCGCAAAATCCTGCGGCGCTTACCGATCTTGCGGCAAGCCTTCCGTCGAAAGACGCGAGCGGGAATATAATAAGCGCTATAGCTGAACGTCAGGGAATCGGTATCGTCATCGGAAAAAAAGGGCGCACGGGCGGTACCGTTCGCGCGGTCGAGCCGAGGTTTTTCACCGAAAATCCTGCGGTAACTGATCTCCTGACCGTTGTAGACGGAAAGGCCGCGCTCGATTCACCCGACGGCGCGATTCTCGGCAAGAAGATCGCTAGTGACCTCGGTCTCAAGGCCGGCGATACCTTCAGGCTTTTGACGATGTCGTCTGGAGGCGCAAATGCGATACCGCGCTTTACGACGCTGCGCGTAAAGGCAATTGTTTCCTCGGGGTATCAGGAGCTTGATGCGCTCTGGGTGTTTATCACCTACAAAACCGGCGTGAGAATTCTCTCTGAAACCGCTTCCTGGTCTTTCCTGAGCGTTCGGGTTGCAGATCCCTTCGGGAACATAGAGGCGGTCATGAATGATCTCCTGCGGAACCTTCCCGAAGGATTTACGGTCTACACCTGGAAGGATCTTAACCGCGCGCAGTTTCAGTCATTCACGACGACGCGCACGCTGCTCCTTTTCATCATGTTCCTTATCGTTCTCGTCGCGTCTGTTAACGTATCATCGGCGATCGTCATGCTCGTCATGGAGCGTCGTCGCGAGATCGCGATATTGAAAAGCACCGGAGCGACGCCTGCGGATATATCATTTTCCTTTTTGCTCGCCGGATTTCTTACCGGTCTTGGCGGCGTACTCATCGGCATTCCGACGGGAATTCTCTGTTCGCTCCATATCAACGGGATAATCTCGTTCATGGAGCGCGTGATAAACGGCGCACGTGGATTGGTCGCCCTCGTTTTCTTTCCGGCATTACCAAACGGAAACGCGCCCGCGATAATTCACCTTCTTGACCCTGCCTATTACCTCGAGACGATTCCGGTACATCTGGAACCCGTAAAAATATTCACGATAGCCGCCGGCACGCTTGCGCTGTCGGTGCTCGTGTCGGTAATTCCCGCGTATCGCGCGGGACGCGAAAAGCCGATCGATACGATGAGGAAAATCTGATGAAATGCGACATTTGCCGGGAACGTAACGCGGTCATTTTCGTGCAGCAGGTATCCAAGGGTACCTCGATCGAGCTGCATTTGTGCGAGGTGTGCGCGAAGGAGCGGGGCTTTTCCGCAGACGGAAGCAAGATCGACATCTCGCTTGGCGGCCTTTTTTCCGGAATTCTCGAAGGGCCAAAGAGCGGCGAGTCCGCGGAGTATGCCTGCCAGTCATGCGGGTATACCTTGCAGGATATCAGAAAACACCGGCGCGTCGGTTGCGCCGATTGTTACCGGCAGTTTCGCGCCGAAATCATTTCACTCTTGCGGCAGGAAGGAATAGACGTCGCGTGGTCGGGAAAGCTCCCTGCAAAGCTGGAGGCGTTCCGGTCTCTCGCGCCCGATCCCGAGAACTTGCGGAAGGAACTCGCGCGTGCCATCGAGCGCGAGGATTACGAGATGGCCGCCTATTATCGCGACCGCCTGAGGGCGCTGGGAGCCAAAGATGAATAATAATCCGCAAGTTTCAGACGCCTGGTATACCGCAGAAGGACCCGACACCGACGTTGTGCTTTCGACGCGCGTCAGGCTTGCGCGAAACCTTTCGGGATTTTTTTTTCCGGCAACGATCAAGACCGACGACGCGGAAAGCGTGCTTTCGCTCGCGTTTGACGCCATCAATCATCTGCCTCATCCCGATACCTATCAAATGATCCGGATGAGCCAGCTCGACGGGACGGGGAAACGCATTCTCGCGGAACGGGGCGTCATCGAAACGGGGGCGGGGAGTGAGCCCTGGCGCGGTATCGTAATCAGGAATGACGGCGTGCTTTCGATGACGGTCAACATGGAAGACCATCTCAGGCTCGCATCCTTTTCCCCCGGTCTTTCGATTTCCGAAACGGCGAAAACGGTTTCGTCGCTCGATGCCGATCTCCAGAGAACGCTTCAATTCAGCGCCTTGAGCGGTATCGGATACCTCACCTCCGAGCTTTCGTCCCTCGGTTCGGGCATGAAGGTTTCCGTCCTGTTATGCCTTCCGGCCCTTACCATGAGTTCGCTCATCGATCGGGTCATCAGGGAATATCTCGCGCAAGGGTTCCTCATTCGCGGTTATTATGGCGGCGACGGTCCGCGGTCACTCGGCTACCTGTATCAGCTTTCCAACGGGAATTCGGCGGTAGGTGATGAAAGCGCTCAGATAGCGCTCATTGCGCAGGCGGCGGAAAAGCTCGTGGAACTCGAGCGAAAAAGCCTGAAAGAACTCGAGGCTTCGGGAAAAACATCGCTCGAGGACGTGGTTTTCCGCTCGCTCGTTACGGCAAAATACGCGCGTTTCGTCGCGCTCAACGAATCAATCGACCTCATCCACCGGATAAAGCTCGGAATCAATTTGGGGCTGGTATCGGGAATAGGGCATCGGGACCTTACTGCCCTCCTGTATCGGGTTCAGGCGGCGCATATTAGCTTTGTTATTTCCGGCGGAAGCGTTATTATTGAATCGGACGTGGTTGCGGAGGATCTCAGGATGGACCGCCTCAGGGCCATGGTCATTCAGGAAGTGCTTAAAGAGGCCGATATTCAGGAGAGGAGATAATACGCCGTGTTTAAAGGATTGTCGCAAAGGGCCCAAAAACTGCTCACCATACTCAGTCAGGAAGAAGCAAAGCGATCGAACGCAGACCAGCTGCTTCCCGAGCACGTCATGCTCGCGCTTATTCGCTCGGCCGACGGCATTGGCTACACCGTCCTCCAGAACCTCAAGGTAAACGTCCTTTCCCTTCAGCTCCAGCTTGAACAGTCGCTCCCGACGAGGAGCGGCACGATAATTTTCGGCGACATCCCGCCTTCCCGCCGTCTCAGGGGCATGCTCGACGCGGCCTCGATCGAGGCACGAACGCTCAGGCATGACTATATCGGCACGGAACATCTTCTCCTCGCCTGCATCAGGGAAACGCAGAGCGTGGTATGTTCCTTTTTCGAAAAAGAAGAGATTTCAATCGACGATTTCAGACAGGCAATCCAGGAACTCGTCGCATCGAGGGACACATCGGTCATCACCCGGCAAAAAAGACAAACGCCGGCGGACACGACCGGCGCGCGGGCGAATGCGAGCCTTCTTCAGGAATTCAGCCGCGATCTCACCGCAATGAGCAGGGAAGGAAAGCTCGATCCCGTCATCGGGCGTGAAAACGAAATCAAGCGCGTCGTGCAGATCCTTTCGCGCAGAAATAAAAACAATCCCGTTCTCATCGGTGAGCCCGGCGTCGGAAAAACCGCCATCGTCGAGGGACTCGCCGAGCGCATCGTTTCGGAAAAAGTTCCGCGCAATCTCGTCGGAAAACGGCTCCTGGTGCTCGATCTTGCCTCGGTGATCGCGGGAACAAAGTACCGCGGTGAGTTCGAGGAGCGCCTCAAGCGGATCATGAAAGAGATCGCAGAGGCAAAAAATATCATTCTTTTCATCGACGAACTCCATACCATCATAGGAGCCGGCGGGGCTGAAGGCGCGATGGACGCGTCAAACATGCTCAAGCCCGCGCTCGCCCGCGGCGATCTCCAGTGCATCGGGGCGACGACTCTCGCGGAATATCGCAAGTATTTCGAGAAGGACGCGGCGCTCGAGCGGCGTTTCCAGACGGTCATTGTCAGGGAACCCGACGCAGCCGACACCCTGCGGATACTCACGGGCATAAAACACCGCTATGAGGCGCATCACAACGTCGAATACACCGACGAGACGCTCAAGACGATCGTCGCCCTTTCCCGCCGGTATCTGACGGACCGGTTCTTTCCCGACAAGGCAATAGACGTCCTTGACGAAGCCGGCGCGATGAAAAAGATCGAGGGTGACGTCAGGCCGGGCGAGCTCGCGGTGCTCGAAGCCCGGATAGCGGAGCTCGGCGACGAAAAAAAAGATCTCGTGCAGACGCAAAACTACGAGCGTGCGGCCCTCGTTCGCGACGAAGTGCGCCGCCTCAAGCAGCAAGTTGAGGAAATCAGGCAGCGGTGGCAGAATCCAGATTCGGTCAGCGTGAATACGGTAACTCCCGGTGACATCTGCGAGGTTCTTTCGGTAATGACCGGGATTCCCGCGAGCGCGCTCAGCGAGTCCGAATCCGCGCGGCTCATCAATCTCGAGTCGGAGCTTCACCGTTCCGTCATCGGGCAGGAAAAGGCCATTGCCGTGATCGCGAGCGCGATCAGGCGGAGCCGTGCAGGAATATCCTCGACGAAACGGCCGCTTGGTTCCTTTATATTTCTCGGTCCCACCGGCGTCGGAAAGACGCTTCTCGCGAAAACCCTCGCCAAATTCCTTTTTGGCACGGAAGACTCGCTCGTTCGCATCGACATGAGCGATTACATGGAAAAGCACAACGCCTCGCGTCTCGTCGGCGCGCCGCCGGGCTACGTCGGATACGAGGAAGGCGGCGTACTGACCGAAAAGATCAGACGCAATCCCTATTCCGTCGTCCTCCTCGACGAAATCGAGAAGGCGCATCCCGACGTGTTCAACCTCCTCCTCCAGATACTCGAGGAAGGCGAGCTCAAGGATAATCTCGGTCACACGATCAATTTCCGGAATACCGTCATCATCATGACGAGCAACGCGGGCGCACGGATGATAAGCCACGAAAACAGGCTTGGCTTCAGCACTTCAGGCGACGGAATACTCGATTATGAAGATATCAGGACAAGCGCGATGGGCGAGCTCAAGCGCATCTTCAGCCCGGAGTTTATCAACCGAGTCGACGACATCGTCGTGTTCGGTGCGCTCTCGCGGGAAGAAGTCTCGGTCATTCTCGATATTCAGACAGGCGAGCTTGCCGCGAGACTCGCGGAACAGGGAATATCGATTTCCCTGAGGCCGGCTGCATGCAACTATCTTATCGACAAGGGATACGAGCCTGCCTTTGGCGCGCGTCCCATGCGGCGTCTCATTCAGCGCGAGCTCGAGGACCCGCTTTCGCTCATGATTATATCGGGAAAACTCTCGTCCGGGGATTCCGTTCGGGTAGACGCGCGCGACGGAAAGCTTGTCCTCCGGGGAACGAAAAAATCCGTCAAGGCGATTGAAAGCGACGAAAAGAGCGGTTCTGACCCGGAAGGTGAGTTATTGCTTCCGGACGCGACCGGCGGTGACCCGCGCGAGCCGTGCACTAAACCGAGATAATTCGCTATACTGTAGGCCATCATGAATCTCTCATCATTCGGGCAAAAGCTCACCGGGGAGTCCGGTATACTTAAACTTATGGACGATATCGGGCGGCCGCTCCCCCAGGGGATAACGCCGTACATGCTCGGCGGCGGAAACCCCGCGCGGATAGACGCGGTCGAGTCGGTGTACCGACGAGAAATGGAGCGTCTTCTCGCAGACGGGCAAGCCTTCGAAGACGCGATCAGCCGATACGATTCACCGCAGGGCAGGGCCTCTTTCATCGATGCGCTTGTGACTTTTTTCAGGAACGAATATGGATGGGATATCGGGTGCGAAAACATCGCGATAACGAACGGCAGTCAGACTGCGTTTTTCTATCTCTTCAATCTTTTTTCGGGCGCAACGCCAGAGCGAAAAACCATTCTTTTCCCGCTTGTTCCCGAATACGTCGGGTATGCCGATCAGGGTATAGACCGCGATACCTTTGTGACTCTTCCGGCGAAAATTGAGCAATTGACGGATCATTCGTTCAAGTATCGCCTTGATATTCCGCTCGTTGAAAACTACCTCGCGTCGCACGGAGAGGTAGGCGCGATATGCGTTTCCCGTCCGACAAATCCGACGGGGAACGTTTTGACCGACGATGAAATTACCGAGCTTGCAGGTCTTGCAAGCCGGTATGGCATCCCCCTCATGGTCGATAACGCGTACGGTATGCCGTTTCCGAACATCATATTTCCCGATATGCTAGAAGGCTCAAGCGCGCCGTATTGGGACGAAAATGTAGTCCTTTCGATGAGTTTGTCAAAAATTGGCTTGCCGTCGCTTCGAACGGGAATCGTCATTGCGTCGCCGCCCGCTATCAAGGCTCTTTCCGCCCTTAACTCCATCGTTGCGCTCGCGTCAGGCTCACTCGGTCAGGCACTTGCTGAAGGTATCGTCCGGTCGGGCGAAATCAGGCAGTTGGCTGACAAATGCGTACTGCCTTTTTATCGTGAGCGCTCACAGTTCGCGCAAGAGTGCATACGGGAATTTTGGGAAGGAAGAAACTATCTCGTACACCGAAGCGAAGGCGCGATCTTCCTGTGGCTCTATCTTCCCGATCTTGCCATTACGTCAAAAACGCTCTATGAACGCCTGAAGGAACGCGGCGTGGTCGTGGTTCCCGGCGAGTATTTCTTTTTCGGGCGAGAAAGGGGCAGCGATGAAGAAACTGCCTGGAAGGGGCATCCCCACCGCAATAATTGCATCCGCCTCAATTACAGCCGTCCGTCGGCCGAAGTACGGGAAGGACTGCGCATAATAGCGCAAGTAAGCGCCTCCGCGCGATAATCAGCGTTTGACCGCAGCCATATATCGGTGTATCATTTCCCGTAAGTGTTAAATACGAAAACAAGAAAACACGGGGAATAACATGCATCAAAACGTACTAACCTCATTCAAGACGGATATTTTCAGAATTTACGGGATTGTATATACGCTGGTCGCGGCGCCGATGGTCTTCTACGGCATCGCCTACATCGAGCTTATTTCGGGTCACACCAAGCCTCTTTTTTCTCTTCTCGCGGTCACCATGGCAATTACCCTGACGATATCCTTTATCGTTCAGGGCAAGGCGCATGGAAAGCTTTTTGCCTTTCTCCGCGGTACGTCGCGGATTGAAGGAAGCTCTCTCAAGAAAATTGCGTATAAATATCCGCTGAACCTTGTCGGCGTCATGTCGTTTTGCTGGATAGTGCTTTTGAACATTATCGTGTTTTTGCCCCTGTTTTTCATGTTTCAGGGTACGGTATCCGACCTTCTCGTGATCAACATCCTGCTCCTTTCATGCGCGCTGATGTCGGTCCCGATGACGTATTTTATCGCAGAGCGATCAGCGTCGAAGTTCTTGAGCCTTCCCGAGGTTCGGAAACTCAGGGAGCCGACCGACGTGGTCAGGCTTTCACTTACCGTAAAGATTCTCGCGATTTGCCTGATCATCATTCTGACCCTTCTTTTTAACGTCACCGCAGCGGTTCTTCTCAGCATTGGTTATCGGCTCGGTCAGGCAGAAATCGCCGTGAACCTGCTGGTTATCGGTGTTCAAGGCGTGATCGCCACTGCAGTAATCTCCGTTCTTTTCGCGCGGTCGATCAAAAACCCGATTGCGAACATGCAGGAATGCACGGAACTCGTACGGGATGGAGACCTCACCAGCTCGGTTCCCGTGCTCTCGCGCGACGAGCTTGGGGATGCGTCATCGGCGTTTAACGTATTCATCGATCGTCTTTCATCCACTGTCAGCGAAATAAAGTCAAGCGTTTCGGTTACCGACGAAAATGTCATCAACCTCGCGCGGGCAATGGCCAATACCGGCTCGTCTGTATCGGAGATCAACCTCATATCGCAGGAAGTGCAGAGCTCGATCACGGGGCAGGCCGCTATCATCAGCGAGGTATCGGGAACCATACGCGAGATCGCGCTCATCATCGAGCGACAGGACGTGCGAATACGGGAGCAAAGTGGAAGCGTCTCGGAAAGCTCGTCGGCCATCGAGGAAATGATCGCAAGCATCAAATCGATTGCGGCAAACCTCGGGAAAAGCGCGGTGCAGGTAGACGGGCTCAAGTCGGCGGTATCGGTCGGAAGCGGGAATATCACGGAGCTTAAGGAGACGGTCAGGGTACTCAATGAGCAGTCGGACAGCGTATACGAAGCAAACGCGATTATCAAGAATATATCCGCGCAGACGAATCTCCTCGCGATGAACGCTGCGATCGAGGCAGCGCATGCCGGGGACGCGGGAAGCGGATTCGCCGTCGTCGCGGACGAAATACGAAAGCTTGCCGAATCCTCGAATCAGCAATCGAAGCTCATCACTGAAAGCATCAAGAGCCTCAAGCGCGCAATCGACAGCGCGGTGCGTACGGCGGGACAGGCAGAGCGCTCCTTCGGCGCGATTACCGTGTCGGTTACTGTTGTTTCTGGGTTGGACGAAGAGATCAAACAATCAATCGACGAGCAGTCAAGCGCAAGTTCGCAGATCCTTCAGGCGCTTTCGGGCATCAACTCGATTACGACCGACGTTAAAGACGGATCGGCGAAAATGATATCGGGTAGCAATGCAATTCTCGCTAAGGTCGCGACACTTGTCGACATTACCGAAAAGGTCAAGCAAGCGGCGCTCGACGTTGTCGGAAAAGCGCACGACGTCAAGGGTAACGCCGACGAGTCTCTCGAGCTTCTCTCTCTTTGCGCTGAATACACAAAGCGGATTGACGAACTGATGGCATTTTTCCGCGTCGCCGTCTGATACCGCCACTCGAGTTAAGTATCGAGCAGGAGCCATGAAAATAAAAAAGGCAACCTTTCTGGAAGGTTGCCTTTACTCGTCATTACAAAGAAAACAGTTTCTTGTGTGATCAGATAACCGTTCCGTTCGGCACGCACGCGTTTTTGGTGATTACGTAAATGCCGTCAACGACGTGATACCAGCCATAGTCACCGTCGGGCGGAGTTTTGCCCATACCAATCGAAACATCGCATCCTATTCGCGCGTTCTTGTCGATTATCGCGCGCCTGATGACCGTTTTCTGTCCGATTCCGATATCGGGAATGCCTTTTTTCCGGTTGTCGTCCCGTTCGCTGTCCGTCTCGTAGTTGTCCGCTCCCATGCAGATGACGCCCTCGAGATACGCGTCCGACTCGATTATCGAGCGGATGCCGATGACCGAGCGTTTGATCGTCGCGTTCGTGATGACGCAGCCCTCGCTCGTGTTTACCTGGTCGAGGGTCGCCATGTTGACCTTCGAGGAAGGAAGGTTCCGGTTATGGGTGTAGATGGGGTTGTCCTCATCGTAAAAGTTGAACTTCGGCTTGATGCTCGTAAGGTCAAGCGTCGCGTCGTAGAAATTGCGGATCGTTCCGATATCTTCCCAATACCCGTCATACACGTAGGCCGCGACGTTGTAGTTTTTCAGCGTGGCGGGAATGACTTCCTTGCCGAAATCGGTAAATTCGTTGTTGAGCGATTCTTCCATCGCGTGGGCGTTGAAAATATATATACCCATTGACGCAAGGAAATCCCGTCCGTTTGTCGCCGCCGGAGTGCGCGCTTCCGCCGGGATAATCCAGTCGTCGATGTTTTTCGTGGCACCGGGTTTTTCCATGAAATCGGTGATGTGGCCGGTCTTGTCGGTTTTGAGGATACCGAATCCGGAGGCGTCGTCGCGGGTGACGGCGGTGCACGCGATCGTGATCTCGGCACCGGATTCCTCGTGTTTTCTGAGGAATTCCGCAAGATCCATGCGATACAGTTGGTCACCCGAAAGGATGATGTAATGGGTCGGTTTTTGCGTCTTGAAGTGGAGGAAGTTCTTCCTCACGGCGTCGGCCGTTCCCTCATACCAACCGGAATGCTCGAAGGTCTGCTCGGCCGCGAGAATCTCGACGAAGCCGCCCGAGAAGGTATCAAAGTTATACGCGCGCGCGATATGCATGTGGAGCGACGCGGAGTTGAACTGGGTAAGGATATAGATCTGGTTAAATCCGGAATTGATGCAGTTCGATATCGGAATATCCACGATGCGGTGCTTTCCGCCGAACGGAACGGCCGGTTTTGAGCGCTCTTTTGTCAATGGATACAGGCGGGTTCCCTTGCCACCGCCGAGAATGATTGATAATACCCTGGACACTTAATTGTCTCCTTATGAAGTTCAAGTTGCTATCAGTATAATCCGCTATCAAAGATCCTTCCACTAAAAAAGCGACGAAGAGCAATACATCTTATATTTTTAACAGAGTTGGGGTATACTCACCCTCGTCATGAATGCTTCCGATTCGCTTGAGCAGATACTTGCCGATCCCGGGGTTGCGCCCTTTATCTCCGATGTGAAAATTTTCCCCGAACGTGAAGGCGTGTATGCCCCTTTGCCGGACGACCTTGATCCGCGCCTGGCTTCAGCTTGCCGGGAGCGGGGGATGGATCGCCTCTATTCGCATCAGGCAGAGGCCTATCGCGCCGCTCGGGCAAGGAAACACGTTGTCGTCGTTACCCCGACCGCTTCGGGCAAAACCCTGTGCTACAATCTGCCGGTCATGCAAACCCTTCTTGAAGATGGCGAGGGCCGCGCCCTGTACCTGTTCCCGACAAAAGCGCTCAGCCAGGACCAGCAGAACGAGATAAACGGCATGGTCGACAATTCGGGAAAAGCGGAAGCTTCGCGCATTCCCTTGCGCGTTTGCATTTATGACGGGGATACCCCGCAATCGGTGCGTACGGACGCGCGCGACAAGGGGCGAATCATCATATCGAATCCCGACATGATGCATTCGGGTATATTGCCGAATCACACGAAATGGATAAGATTTTTCTCCAACCTCAGGTATATCGTCATCGACGAGATGCACATGTATCGGGGCATATTCGGCAGCCACATGGCGAATCTCCTCAGGCGGATGCTTCGCGTGGCGCGATTTTACGGTGCGGATCCCGTCTTTATTCTTTGCTCCGCGACGATCGGCAATCCTCAGGAACTCGCCGAGCGTCTTATCGGCGAGCAGGTGACCCTCATTGAGCGCTCCGGCGCCCCTGCGGGGAAAAAAACGGTCGTCCTCTACAATCCGCCGCTTGTTGACGCGGTACAGGGAATCAGGCGAAGCGTCATGAATGAAAGCCAGCGCTGGGCGCTCGCCTTTCTCAAGGCCGATATCAAGACGATACTGTTTGCCCATTCGCGCGTGAGAACCGAGGTTATCGCGTCTTACGTGAACGATTCCCTCAAAAACATGTTCAACGGTAATGGCGGAATAACGGTGCTTCCGTATCGGGGCGGCCTCTTGCCGCTCGAGCGTCGACGCATCGAAAAAGGCCTTCGCGAGGGAACCATTCACGGCGTCGTTTCGACGAACGCCCTTGAGCTCGGAATCGACATCGGCGGGCTCGATGCGGCGGTTGTCGCTGGCTTCCCCGGATCTTTCTCGTCTTTTTGGCAGCAGGCAGGACGGGCGGGCAGAAGGCAGACCGAATCGGTCGCGGTTTTCGTCGCGTCCTCGTCGCCGCTCGACCAGTACATCATCGCGCATCCCGACTATTTTTTTAACCGTCCGAAAGAGACGGCGCAGATCGATCCCGACAATCCGTACGTGCTCGCGGATCACGTCAAGTGCGCGGCTTTCGAGCTTCCGTTTTCGCCTGAAAATTTCGGGTCGTTTCCCCGCGAGGCGACGACCGAAATACTCGCGTTTCTGGAAGAGGACGGTATCCTCAGGCATACTGCCGACCGCTGGCACTGGTCAGACCGCTCGTATCCTGCGGAAGCGGTCAGCCTCAGGTCGGCCACTGCCGACAACGTCGTGATCGTCGACATGACCAAGGGTCGAAACGCGGTCATCGGCGAAATGGACCGGCCTTCGGCAAAAGAACTCATTTTCCCGAACGCGGTGTATATACATCTCGGAAGGCAGTACGTCGTCACCGTGCTCGATATACCGAACCGACGCGCCGAGGTCGAGGAAGCCGAGGTAAACTACTTTACCGACGCCGTCGTGAAAACCGATATCACCGTACTGTCTGAAGACGAGACGGTGGAAGGCGCTCCGGCGGGTACGAGCGTCATCATTGGCGACCTTCTCGTGAGGAGCCAGGTCGCGAAATTCAAGAAGCTCCGGTTCCATACCCACGAGAATATCGGCTTTGGCGAGATAGCGCTCGACGCCGAAGAGCGGGAGACCCGCGGCATGATGCTGCTTCTCGACGGAATCTCGGGCGGCGAGGGCTGGGACCTTCCCGGAGACTTTACCGCGCTTGACGAGGCCGCACAGGGCGAAGTCCTCTCGGGAATCGGTCAACTCGTAAAATCGGTCGCGCCGTTTTTTCTCCTGTGCGACCGCCGTGATATCGGCGTTGCGCCCCGCGTGCGGGATCCGCATTTCGGTTGCCCCGCGCTCTATGTCTACGATTCTGCTCCCGGCGGTTCCGGGCTTTCCGAAGCCCTTGCCGGACGCATTGGCGAAATATTTCTCGCGGCGAGCGAGCGAACCGCCGCCTGTACCTGCGAGTCAGGCTGCCCGTCGTGCATTGGCGTGAGCGCGACCGGTAACGAAATCAAGTCGGTGTCAGTGAGCCTCATGCAGCTTCTTTCGCGGAAGGCTACTCCCTGATGGCAAGATCGGGTTTGTCGGGAAGGCTTGGCCGCATTCGCGCAGCCCAAAAAAAAAGCGGAGGCGAGGAGCGCAAGGGTAGCGGGAATAAAAGCGGGCAGAGTGACGGCACGATTCCTTCTTCCGGGACTGAAATTCCCGGCTGGAAAGAAACCGCACCGTATCTTTTCGAGCGCGAGAAGAGCGTCTCCATCGCCGAGTATCGCACGCTTTTTTCGTCATACCTTCCGCTACTGTTTCCCCGCGAGAAGGAAAGCCTTGCAAGCCTGATTGAGGGTGACTCATCCCGGGCTCCGGGAGCAAAGCTCATTGACAGCATGGCTTTTTTCGACCTCGAGACCACCGGCCTTTCCCATGGCGCGGGTACTGTCGCGTTCATGGCGGGCTTCGCGCGATTCAGCGGTGCGGGAAAATTACAGGTGACGCAACTTCTTGTTTCCGACTATCCCGGAGAATCAGCTTTTCTTTCCCGCCTTGCCCGCCTTGTCGAGTCCTCCCGCGTTCTCGTTTCATTCAACGGCAAATGCTTTGACGCGCAAATTCTTCAGACGCGCTATCTCATGAACGGCATGCGGCCCTTTTTTCATACGGGCGATTACGCCCACCTTGATCTCCTCTTTCCTTCACGGAGACTCTGGAAAGCGAGCCTCGGCTCCTGCCGCATGATCGACATCGAGACCGGAATTTTGGGAATGGAGAGGACCGACGACCTTCCCGGGAGCGAGGCTCCGGAAGCATGGTTTGAATTCCTCAAAACCGGAAATGCCGGGAGGCTTCTCGAAGTCGGGGATCATAACCTCGCCGACACGGTATCTCTTGCGCGCATCCTCTTCGCGCTTGACGGAACAATAGACGAAGGAACCGGACGCGCGGCCTTGATCCGTGCTCTTGATTTGCGCGCACGCGGTGATTACGCGGAAGCAGCCATTTTTCTTGAATCCCTTGCGTCTTCGGGGGACACACTCGCGTCGCGCCTCCTCGCGATTGACAGCGAGCATCGTCTCGGCGAGCTCGATCGCGCCCTCGAGCTCGCTCTTGCAATCGGGGACGACGCGCGCGCCGCGCGAATCAGAAGAAAACTCGGTGAAAAAGGCGACCGGATCCAATGAAAGACCTCCCGATATATCAAAGCCTCGGCGCGATCTCGGACGCGCTTTTCTCGTCGCCTTCGCGTTTTCTCGTGCTTACGGCAGAGACCGCGGCGGGAAAATCGACCGCGGTGCCGATCGCGCTCCTTCCGCGGGTAAAAGGCTCAATCGTCATGCTCGAGCCGCGCAGGATAGCGACGGTCGCCGTCGCGTCCCGAATCGCGGACCTTCTCGGGGAAGAGGTCGGGAAAACGTCCGGTTACCGGCTCAGGCTCGAGTCGCGGGTATCGGGCGATACGCGCATAGAGGTAATAACCGAAGCAATCCTTACCCGGCGCCTGCAGGCTGATCCCGCGCTTGAGGGAGTGTCGGTCGTCATTCTCGACGAGTTCCATGAACGTTCTGTCCACGCGGACCTTGCCCTCGCGTTCCTGCGCGAAACCATGGCCTTGAGGGACGATCTTTTCGTCCTCGTAATGTCCGCGACGATCGATACGGAAAAGATCGCGCGGTGGCTCGACGCACCGGTAATTTCCGTATCCGGCAGGCGATGGCCCGTGGAAATCGAGTATGACCCACCAGAGACAAAGGGTGGCGGCAAGCAAGCGACGATAGAAGAGCGAACCGCGTCTGCGGTGCGCCGCGAGATTGCCCGCAGTACGAACGGAAGCATCCTCGTGTTTCTTCCCGGTATCGCGGAGATTCGCCGTACCGAACGCCTCCTCTCAGGCTCGGGAGCGGAGATACTCGCCCTGCATAGCTCCGTTCCCTTCATGGAACAAAAAAAGGCTTTGCTCGAGCCGCCTGCGGGAACGCGGCGGGTAATTCTTTCTTCATCAATCGCAGAAACGAGCGTTACCGTTCCGGGCGTCATGACCGTCATCGACTCGGGGCTTTCCCGGATTGGCAGGGTGGAACTACGAACCGGGATGTTTACGCTCGAAACCGGCTATGAAAGCGGATTTTCGGCGGACCAGCGCTCCGGACGCGCGGGTCGCCTCGGGCCGGGCAGGAGCGTGAGGCTTTGGGCAGAGCGGGACGTACGGGTTACCGATTCGCCGCCCGAAATACTCAGGACCGATCTCCTTTCCGTCGTGCTCGAATGCGCGCTCTGGGGCGTTACCGACAGCGGCGCTCTTTCCTGGCTCGACAGGCCTCCCGAGGCCGCGTGGAACGCCGCAAAAGCCCTCCTCGTGTGGCAGGACGCGCTCGACAGTGACGGGCACATTACCGAGCTGGGCCGCGCAATGACGGCGCTTGGCGTGCATCCCCGCGTCGCTGCCGTCGCACTCGCGGGAAGCCTCGCGCTCGCCGCCAAATACGCTCAAGGCTCCGACAATCCGCGCGAAGCCGAGCGATTTTCCGCCGATCTTGCGCGTCGGCTTGAGCGGGTGAACAGTCGGCTCGGAAAACGCGAACAAATCGAAAGCCGGCCGGAAATGGCGCTCCTGGCGGGTTTCCCTGACCGTATCGCGCTCCATGTCGCAGACGGCGTTTACAAGTTTCCCTCAGGCCGCCTTGCGGCCCTGCCGCGGGAAATCAGGGGAGGGCAGTCACGGTTTCCGAAATGGATTGTCGCGCCCGAGGTAGACGCAGGCCTCAGCGAAGGCCGCATTTACGCCTTTGAATCGCTCGATGAGCGGAGCGCGGAGTCCTGGCTCGACCGGCATGCGACAAAGGAAACGCTCATTACTTTCTCAGACGGAAAGTACTCTCCGGGAAGCAAGGTACGCAAGACCGAAGGAATTTCCTACGGGAAAATCATACTCGTTGAGCGTCCGCTTTCGCCCGAACCGGGAGACGTCATTCGCGCGGTAGTAAGCGCAATACAAGGCGAGGGCCTTTCGGTTTTGCCCTGGACAGAAGAATCGAGAAGTTTCCTCGCGCGTGCGCGTTTTTTCAAAAAGAACGGAAAGGCCACACGATCTCTTTCAGATGAAGTCCCCGATATTTCCGACAGCGCGTTACTGGCATCGCTTGAAGCCTGGTTTGCGCCCTTTATCCCCGCGAACGGGAAAATCGGCGAGAGGGATTTTCTTGACGCGCTTCGCTATCGTGCGAACGGCTCCCTCATTGACCGCGAAGTCCCCGGACGAATTACCCTTGCGAACGGTATTTCGCGCGCGCTCTCCTACGAGGAGTTAAATCCCGGTGATGGGCCGATTCCGGTACTGGAAATACGCATTCAGGAACTCTTTGGCTGCGCGGAAACCCCGCGGGTACTCGGTATACCGGTATTGATGCGCCTCCTTTCGCCCGCTCGCCGGCCGCTCCAGATAACGAGCGATCTCGCCGGTTTTTGGAAAAATACCTGGCCCGAAGTCAGGAAGGAAATGAAGGGCCGGTATCCGAAGCATAAATGGCCGGAAGATCCTTTTTTACCCGTAACGCCCGCGAAATAGCCGGGTCCCCGTTCAGGTAGTCTCCGGCTCTTTTTCTTTCCAAGAGTCGCTAAGCTCGCATGCATTCCTGACCGATACTCTGTGTAAGGAGCAACCTATGGTCAGAGGATGGTATACCGGCGCAAGCGGCATGAACGCCCAGCAGCAGCGCCTTGACGCGATCTCCAACAATCTCGCAAACGTCGACACGACGAGCTACAAGCGGGATATCACCGTCAGTAAAAACTTTCCGGAATTGCTCCTGAGGCGCATGGACGACGACGGCGTGTACAAAAACCCCTTCGGTTCCGCCGACGTGGCGCCCATCATCGGAAAAATCGGGCTTGGCGTCGAGCTTAACGAGCTTTTTACCGACTTCCAGCAGGGTTCCTTCAAGCCGACCGGCGGCGCCTCTGATTTTGCCCTCGAAGGTAAAGGATTTTTCTCCGTCGAAACCCCGGAAGGCGAGCGCTATACCCGAAACGGCAATTTCACCGTCGGCGTAGAAGGCTATCTCATGACGAAAGAAGGCTTGCCGGTGCTTGGCGAGCATGGACGCATAAATCTTCAGGACACGAAATATACCGTGAACAAAAACGGCGAAGTGTGGGTAAGGCCAATCGGCAATACCGATGCCGATCCCGTGATGCTCGACCGGCTCAAACTCGTAACGTTCGAAAATGACCGGTTTATCGCGAAACAGGGATCGAGTCTCTATAAGGATACCCCGGTATCGGGTCCGGCCCTCCCGGCAGAAGGTCCCGCCCGGCCAACGATCGCTCAAGGGTACATCGAGGCGTCGAATGTAAACGTCGTCAACGAAATGGTTCAGATGATCGAAGTCAATCGCGCGTACGAAGCCAACCAGAAGTCCATTCAGTCCGAAGACACGATGATGGCAAAGCTCTGGGGCGAGGTCGTGAAGCTCAAATAAGGGAGACAGATAAATGGTCAGAAGTTTATGGACTGCCGCGACCGGAATGAACGGTCAACAGGCGAATATCGATACCGTAGCGAATAACCTTTCGAACGTAAACACGACCGGTTTCAAGAAGCAGCGTGTGGAGTTCGAAGACCTCATCTATCAGACCGTACGAACCGCCGGAACCCCGGCGACCGAAGATACCATTACGCCCGTCGGTGTGCAGATGGGACACGGTGTTAAAGTCGCGTCGACCCTCCGGATGTTTGACCAGGGTTCTCTTCAGAACACCGGAAACATTTCCGATGTCGCGATTCAGGGTGAAGGATTTTTCCGCGTGCTTCAGTACGACGGCTCCTACGCCTATACCCGCGACGGTTCGTTCAAGATCGACGCTGACCGCCAGCTCGTGACCTCGAACGGTCTCAAGGTTCTTCCGGAAATTACCTTTCCCGAAGGCTACCGCCAGGACACCATCGCGATCAGTCAGGACGGACGCGTTACGGTGCGGGTAAACGACCTTGACACCCCCGTGGACGTTGGCATGATCGAGCTTTACCGGTTCCAGAATCCCGCGGGACTTTCGACCGTCGGCGAGAACCTTTACAAGCAGACACCTGCCTCGGGAAACTCGCTCGCTGGTCGGCCCGGCTTTGACGGATTCGGCAAGTCCATTCACAAGTTCCTCGAAATGTCGAATGTCTCGACCGTGAGCGAAATGGTCAACATGATCGTCGCGCAGCGTGCGTACGAGTTCAACTCCAAGGCGATCCAGACGAGCGACAATATGCTCCAGACCGCGGCGAGCCTCAAGAGGTAATGTTAAATGGGTGTAACGATGCTTTCTGACGCGATCTCCGGAACCGGTATGTCCTCGACGTTCGGCATGCTTGCCGGCAACGCAAAAGCGCAAGAAACCGAACGGAGATTTTCGTCCCTCATGGACGGAATCAGCGCAGGGCTCGACACAAGGCCGCAAGGGACGCATGACGCGAGTCTTTCTTCCTCCGAGGTAAAGCGTGACCCCCGGCTTCCCGGCGATTTTATCAGTTCGTTTGCGCTTGATAATCCGACTCCGGCCGATCATTCCTCGACTCCGCAGGGAGCCGCCGCAAACGCGGGTCTCAAGGGAAAAATCGATAAAACCTCAAAACTCTATGAGCAGTCGCTCGAGCTTGAATCCTACTTCGTCAAAATGATGCTTTCTTCCATGCGGGAAACCGTGTCGAAGTCGAATTTGGCCGGAAAAAATGATTTTGCCGGAAAGATGTACGAAGACATGCTGTACGACGAGTATTCGCGCAAGGTAACAAAGTCAGCAGGTTTCGGATTGGCCGATCAGGTGTATCTCCAGCTTTCCGGTCAGAAATAACCGTACTGATAAACCGGTTCACTGGTATAAATGGACCGATCATGGTATACTTTTGAGCAAGCATTTTTTATAGCTCAAGAGGTGTTTCATGAATCCCAAATATGCCGTTAATGCCTTCCTTGGCCGCCACAATTTCGCTGTTGGCGGACCCGATGTCAATGCCGTAATCAATACCATGATGTATGACATGGAAGAAGGCCTGGTCAGAGATCCTTCGAACCCGCCCGGACAGGGTCCTGCGCTCGATATGATACCCACCTGGGCAGTTCCCCCCGACGCATCCCCCGCATCAAAATCCGTTATCGTCATCGATGCGGGCGGAACCAATTTCCGTACCTGCCTCGTCACGTTTTCTGCAGACGGGAAGCCGGAAATTACCGACATGAAAAAAACCGCGATGCCGGCGACGGACCGCGAGTACGGCAAAAAAGAATTCTTCGAAACGATCGCGGCAAATCTTGATCACCTCAAGGACAAGGCCGATCGCATCGGTTTTTGCTTTTCCTATCCCATGTCGATAACCCCCGAAGGCGACGGCAAGGTCATTCAGTTTTCCAAGGAAATCAAGGCAAAGGAAGTGATCGGCTCCCTCGTCGGCGCGAGTCTTTCCGAGGCTCTCGTTGCGCGCGGCTGGAAAAAACCCGCCAAAATCGTGCTGCTTAACGATACCGTTGCCGCCCTTCTTGCCGGCGCATCTGCGGCGACCGGCGGCAAGGTCTACGATTCGTACGTCGGTTTTATTCTCGGTACCGGCATGAACGCGGCCTATATCGAATACGGGAAGATCGCTAAGCTTGCCTCCTCGCAGGCGAAAGTGCCTCCGGCACAGATCGTCGTGTGCGAGTCGGGAAAGTGTAACAAAATCGCCCGGAGCGCGTTTGACGAGGAACTTGATAAAACCACCATCGCTCCCGGCCTCTTTGGCTTCGAGAAAATGTGCTCGGGCGCGTATCTCGGGCCTCTCGGAAAGATCGCGCTCGTCAAGGCGGCTCAGGAAGGTCTCTTTTCCCCGGTCGTCGATTCGGCGCTTTCAACGCTTGATTCACTAGAGCTCAAGGATATGGACCAGTTCTTTTACGGTCCCTTCCGGGCCGATACGAAGCTTGGCGCAATTCTCGCGAAGGGTGACGATGCTGACCGGGAAACCGCGTTTCGTATCCTCGACTCTTTCGTCGAGCGATCGGCCCGGCTTGCAGCAGCGAACGTCGCCGCTGCCATCATCAAAAGCGGGAAGGGTGGTAATCCTGCTCGTCCGGTCAGCGTTCTCTGCGAGGGAACGACCTTTTTGCGCACCCATAACCTTCGGGAACGGGTTACTGGCTATCTGAACGAGGTTCTTACCGAAGAACGGGGTATCTGGTATGAAATAGTGACTATGGAAAACGCGGTAACGCTCGGTTCCGCCGTAGCCGGTCTCATTTGAAACTGACCGGTACTGAACGAAAAGGAGACCGGCTCGCAAGGTGTCGAGCCGGTTTTTTCGCTATACTGTTCCCGTCCAATATGTTAAAATTACTTAAATGATACTTCTAATTTGCCTCATAGTGCTTCCATTCCTTGCGATCATTGCCCTTCTGATGACAGAAAAGGGCGGAGCCGTCAAGAATTATATTCATTTTTTCGTTACCGGACTCGACTCGGGTTTTAAACCGGCCCAAATTGCCCTTTTGGGGAAAATTGCGAAGGCGACCGGCCTTGAAGATCCTACCACGCTTTTTTGGTCGGTGCCCTCACTTGATCGCTGTACCGCCGAGATCGTCAGAAAAGGCAAGGCCACGGGGACGGTCAACGACGCTGAAACGCAACACCTTCTTTCAGGACTGTACGCCTATCGCACCAAGCTCGAACTCGATGAATCGCGAAAGAAAAAAGGCGTTCAGTCTTCGCGCGACATAGCTGTCGGACAACGGGTGCGTATCCTGCTCAGGGGCGTCGGTGTTTTCAGTTCAAAGGTCGTGCGGAATACCCCGAAGTCGATGGTGCTCGATTATCCGTTCGGTACCAAGGTCGCCGGTTCCTCGGTTGACTGGACCGACAAGCAGATCGCGATTTATTTTTGGCGCCACGAAGACGCAGGATATGTATTCGACACCGTCGTCATTCCTGATCCGGTTTCCGCGGGAAGGGCCGTGATCCATGTTGCGCACGCGGATAATCTCGTGCGTTCGCAAAAAAGGAAATCAGTTCGCGTTCGCTGCTCTATCTATGCCCAGATGTATCTTGTAAAACCCGGCGAGGTGCTTGAAAATGCGCTTGAGCCTGAACCGGGAATGAAGTGCCTCGTCGAGGATATATCCGAAGATGGTGCGATGGTCATCATCGGCGGAAAGGCTGCGAAGGGCATGCAGATCAAGATACAGTTCATGGTTCACGAGGTTCTGATCGTCATGGCGGGAATCATCAAAGCCGTCGAGTACAATCAGGAAACGAACCAGTCACGAATACATTTTGAAAGCGGTGCGCTGAATCCGCGCATGAAAAACGCAGTGCTCACGTTCGTGTACAACGTGCTTCCCGAAGCCGAGAAGGAAGAGCTTGATGCCATCAGGCTCACGGAAGAGGACGGACTCGCGGACGCCGAAACCGAAGGCCGATCAGCTTTCGAGAAAAATTTGCCCCTGGGCACCGTTTCCGACTTGCCGGATATGCCCGATTTTGCCGGAAAATAGCATCACCGGAGGACACTATGACCAAAAAATTGACCGCTCTCGCAATTCTGTTTTTAGTATTGCTGCCGATCGTCGCGCAGTCAACCGACCCGGTAATACTCTCGTATCAGCGAAATTTCATCAGGGCGAGCATGAGCACCAAGATAGAGCTTTTAAGCGATGCATCGCGCATAACGACGGTGAATATGAGCCCGCTGTATATCGACGCGCTCGGCTTTTCCCTGCAATCCTGGCCGGTTCTCGGTTCCGACGCGCAACTCATTGACCTTACTTCTATCGCCGCGTCGAAGGTTGCGTTCTATCAGGATGCATCGGCATTACCGGCGATCCGTTCGGTATTCAGGGCAATCCCCGACACGAAGGTGCGCGTTTCCTGTCTTAATTCCTGGGCCTCGCTCGCGAAGGGGCAGAAAGACGAGATCTCGTTTCTCAATGCCTGGTTTTCCGATTCGCTCGACACCGCCTCAAAAGGTACGCCCAGCGATACGAAGGTCCTTTCAACGTGCGCGACCGCATTGGGCAAGATCGCCGACGCATCTTCGTTCCCGGTACTCTTTAAGGGCGCTACCGCTTCCGTCGATTCAGGCATTGTTCTTGCGTCGGCTGCGGCCCTTAACGCGATTACCGACGGCTATACCGACAATATCCTTGCCATTATCGCGACAAAGCGCGTAAAAGACATGTATGCGGCGTTTTCGTTCGCCATGAAAAAAGAAACGCTTACCCCGCAGGAACGCGCAAAGATATCCCGAGCGGCCTTTGAGGCTGCGACCGATACCGTCTCGCAGCCGGCCGACGGGCAGGCACAGGTGCTCGCCGCGCTGACCCTCGAATCGATGGGACAGCTGACTTCGCTCAAGTGGTCCGAGGCATCACCTTCGGTCGTAAAGTACTTCTATCGCGTGCAGGGTGACTTCAAGAATGATCGCTCCGCCGTCGACATGCTCATTCCGGTCGTTCGCTGCATGGGCGCCATGCAGACTCCCGAGTCGGCCCAGGCACTTTCTATTTTCCTCGGCCTTCTCAATTCGGAGACCGAGCAGAAAAAAACATACAACGAGCAGCTTTTGCTCGCGGTGATCCAGTCATTGGGAGACCTTGGCGACAAAGCCGCTTTTGACTATCTCCTGTACGTTGGCTATTTGGACTATCCCGAAACGGTAAAGAAGGCCTCTCGCGACGCGCTCGCGAGGCTTCAATGGTAAGAGAGAAAAAAATACTTCCTCCCGTTTATCTTGCCGCCGCCGGTGCGGCAGTCTCCCTGTATGGATACGCATTCGGCCTTTTATCGATTCGCGGATGCGTCATTCTTGCCTTTCTGTCGCTTGTGGCGCTGTGTGCGGCGAGCTGTTCCCGTCAGTTTATATTCAGCAATACCGCAACTATCGCGCATACCGCGCATACCGCGCATACAAGACGTACCACGGGCGTCGTGATCGCCTGTGCGATTGGCATTCTTTGCGGAGCGCTTTCCGCTATGCGTCTTGCCATAGAGAACGAGACGCCGATCACCCTTGCGCCGCTTTTGCATGTGAAGGCGGTGACCGGAACGCTCATCCAGGATCCGTCGCCCTACGGGCCGCGTTATTATCGCGCGCGACTGAAGCTCGACTCGGTCGAAGATTCCAAAGGGCTTGTCGCAACAGTAAAAGGGGATTGCGTCGTCGCCATACCCGTTTCGCTCGTTCGAGAATCGTTTCCCGGTTTTTTCCGTGTATCGCACGGCAATTCAATCAACTATGCGCAGGGACACAAACTCAAGCTTACGGGTACGTTCGTACCCGCAACAGGCGATTCAATTGATCCTTCTTTTTTCATTGTTGACCCGTCTTCCGGTAGTCCCGCTCTCGATCTCGGGTGGCGAAACGGTTTTGACCGACTTCGCGCGGGCCTCAGGCTTTCTCTCTCTCGAACGCTCTATGATTGGGGGCCCTCGGGTGGTTTTCTTTTCGCGCTCGTTTCGGGTAACCGTGACTATCTCGACCCCGCGCTCGCGCAGGATTTTACGCGATGCGGTCTTGCCCACGTGCTCGCGCTTTCGGGAACGCATCTTTCGCTTCTCGCCCTTGTCGTCGTCAGAACCGGAAAGCGGTTTACCGGAAAACGCATATCGCTCGGCCTTTCGCTTGTCGCCATGTTTTTTTTCGTCTGGTTCGCGGGAAACTCTCCGTCGCTCGACCGTGCCCTCATTTTCGCGTGTCTCGCCTTCGGGACAACTGCGATTGGCCTTCCTTCACGCCTCCTTCCGCTTCTTGCTGCCGCATCGCTCGTGCAAATGACGATCAATCCGGCAGAAACAGTCTCGCTTGCGTTCATCCTTTCCGTCACCGCTCTTTGGGGGATTGGAAGCTTCGGAGAACGCTTTCTTGACCTTATCGAGCGGTATTTTCCGAGAAAGTACGGTTCGGATCTCGCGGCATCGGTTGGAGCCCAGTTAATGACCGCACCGGTCATAGCAATTGCCATCGGAACCCTCGCGCCCTTGGGAATCGTCGCTTCCTGCCTCATAGCGCCGCTTACCTCGGTCTTCCTCCTCGTCGGCTGCGGCCTTCTTGCCGTCTCGGCCGTCTTGCCCGCGCTTTCGCCGTTTGCGGGACATATTCTCGATAGCCTCTATTGTCTGATCGCGCAGCCTGCACATTTTCTCGCCCGTTGTCCGGTTATTGAAGTTCGGGTATTGCCTGCCGTAATCGCGGCAAGTATAATACCACTTGCGACCGGAGCAACTCTCGCGTTCCTGTCCGCCGCAATTCGGAAACGGAGGTCTTGCGATGACGGTTTTGCCCGACTATGACTCACCAATCGCGCTGAAAGCATTTCTTGATGCGCGCGGAATGGCAATGCAAAAGAAGTTCGGACAGAATTTCATGGTTAACCGTGCCCACCGGGAGCGGTTGATTGACGCCCTCGGGATCGGGGAAGGCTCGAGCGTTTGGGAAATCGGACCCGGGCTCGGTGCAATGACCGCAAGCATCCTGGACCGTGGCGCGAAGCTTACCGCATTCGAAATCGACCGGGGTTTTTGCGTCGTGCTTCGGGAAATCTTCGCCGAAAAACCGGGCTTTACTCTCGTTGAGGGTGATGTCCTGAAAAAATGGGGAGACGTCGCACGGCTCGAAGGAGCTCCTTCCCGTCTTTTTGGCAATTTGCCCTATAATATCGCGGCCGCCATCGTGGGCGACATGATATCGGAAGGGCTCCGATTTGACGCGATCGTAATAACCGTGCAAAAAGAAGTAGCGCTCCGCATGGCCGCCAAACCGGGAACCGAAGATTATTCGTCGTTTTCAGTATTGTGCCAATGGGCCTATCAGGTTGCGCCTCTTATGGATCTTGCCGCAGGTTCATTTTGGCCCCGGCCGAACGTGACTTCGCGCGGTGTCAAGATGACCAAACGGCCCGACTGGCCCCGATGCTCCTCGCCTGAAACGTTTATGGCGATTCTGCGAGCGCTTTTTTCCTCAAGACGAAAGATGATCAGAAACAACTTTGCCGCATGGCTTGCCGACAAACCGGAATTCGCCGGCCACGATAGCGAAGGAACCCTGGTGGATACCCTTCTTGCTGCGGCAAAAGTCGATCCGCGCGCCCGCGCCGAAACTCTCTGCGTTGACGATTTTCTCCGCCTGTCGGATGAGGTCGCGAAGGAGCGGGCCCGATGGGCATAGCCGAGAATCTCGCGCTCGTCAGGGAGCGCATCGAGGAAGCCTCGAGACGGGCGGGAAGGGACCCTTCATCGGTTGCCCTGATGGCCGTGAGCAAATTCCATCCCGCGGAATCGGTACTCGAGGCAATGGCGGCGGGTCAACGACTGTTTGGCGAAAACCGGGTTCAGGAAGCGACGGAAAAATTCATCCGGGTCAAAGAAATTCAGCCTGATGCGGAACTCCATCTTATCGGGTCCTTGCAGCGGAATAAGGTCTCGAAAATAATCGGTATCGCTTCTTGCATCCAATCGGTGGACCGGGCGGAACTTCTTGCGGAAATCGAACGACAGGCAGCTGCACGGGACACCGTCATCTCAATTCTTTTCGAGTATCATACCGGCGAGGAATCGAAGGCAGGTTATGCTGACCGTGACAGTCTTTTTCGTTCGATCGACCTGCTTCCTGAAATGCCCCGTGTTCGCTGTGCGGGCCTGATGACGATGGCGCCCTTTACTGCTGATCAGGCCGCGGTAAAAGCTTCATTCAGATCACTCGCGGCCCTTCAGGGAGAATGCCAGCGCCGTTATCCCGCGCTCGATTTTTCCACGCTTTCAATGGGTATGTCTTCCGATTACGGGATCGCGATCGAAGAAGGTTCCACGCTTGTCAGGATAGGAACCGCCATCTTCGGGGAGCGCACTTCATGAAACGGAGAATCGCCGCCCTGGCGCTTTTTATCGTGTTTGCGCTTCCCCTTATCGCAGAGACCGACGCGCATGAGAGTGCACCCTACGAGAAAGATGAATTTCCTGTATGGATCAAGGACTTGCGTCGGGCTGAAATCATCACCTTCGGTTCATTACCGTTCGTTACCTTCAGCGCATCGATCTATTTCGATATCTATCGGTATTACGATCATGACAAGGCGACCGGCTATGAGCCCTGGCCCTTCAAGAAAAGCGATACCGCCGTTGCGCTTTCAGAGGACGAGCAAAAGCGCATCCTGCTGATATCCGCGTGCGTTTCGGTGGGAGTCGCCGTTTTTGATTACAGCTTTCGCGCAATACGGCGAGGGATCAGAAACAAAAAAGCCGAGAAAGCCCATCAACTGATAATTGAACCCATTACGATAGAACCGATCGAGTCTCCTGCATCAGATGGCGCGTCCGGCGGCGAAATTCCGCCGCCACCGGAAGGCGAACAGTGAAGACGCTATCGGTCGTTGTAGACGACTCGGCGCCGAGCGGGATAAGGCTTGATCGCTATTGCGCCGGAATCGAGGGGAGCCCGACTCGCTCGAGACTGAAAAACGGCGCGACGGCAATTCTTGTCAACGGAACGCCTTCGAAACTTTCACGCGTCGTTCACCCGAAAGACGTAATTACCGTTACCTGGGAAGATCCCGTTTGTGAGGATATTGGACCTGAAAATATCCCGCTCGACATACTCTATGAAGACGGAAACGTCACCGTGGTTAACAAAAAGCAAGGAATGGTCACCCATCCCGCCGCGGGGCATTGGAGTGGCACACTCGTCAACGCGCTTTTGTGGCGCTGGAAAACGCAGGCGAGCGCGGAAAATATCCGGCCAGGCATCGTACATCGGCTCGACAAGGATACGTCGGGCGTAATCATTACCGCGCGTAATCCGGAGACCGAGGCGTGGTTACAGGATCAGTTCCGCTTGCGGCGGACAAAGAAGATATACGCCGCGATTCTTTCCGGAATTCCCCGAACCCCATCGGGCGAGATTCGAACGCAGATAGTCCGCGACCCCAAAAACCGGAAACGCTTTACCTGGTCGGATAACGCTGATCGGGGAAAGGCCGCGCATACGGAATTTCGCGTCGTGAAATCTTATGGCACTTATGCCCTCGTGTTGTTTACGCTTCATACCGGAAGGACCCATCAGCTGAGGGTTCACAGCAAATATATCGGATGCCCGATCCTCGGGGATCCGGTGTACGGAAAAAACGATAGTTTTTTCAAAGGCGCAACGCTGATGCTCCACGCCAGGACGCTGAAAATTCGCCTGCCGGGAAGCGATCAATTCTCCCGTTTTGACGCTCCTATACCGTTACGCTTCAAGAAGGTGATCAAATCCTTGCGGATGCGGTACGGTCCATGATTATCCCGCAGGACAGACAACCGCATATACTCGCGGAAACCGATGACTGGGCGATTGTTTTCAAGCCGCATGGAATGCCTTCGGCGCCGCTTGTCGAAGGGGAAGAAGGAACGCTCCTTGGCTGGTTTCTCGGGGAACGACCAGAGTCAAACGGAGTAAGCGGTAAAAAGCCCGTCGAGCGGGGACTCCTTCATCGGCTCGATACGGATACCCAGGGCATCGTACTCATCGCGAAAGAACAAAAGGCCTTTGATTTTCTCGCCGGTGCGCAAACTGCCGGCTCGATTCGAAAAACCTATGTCGCATTTTGCACGCCTGCGCAGGATACAATTTGGAAGCAACCGCCGAGACCCCTTTCGCCATCGACAAGTTTTCCCTTATCCGTAGAAAGCCGTTTTCGGTCCTGGGGTCCGGGAAGTAAACGCGTGATGCCTTTATTTTCGGGAATGCGCGGATATGAAACGGCCGGTACGGACTATGCGACGAGAATCGATGGACTCGATTCTTTGCCGGATATGCTAGCCCTTCGCGTTGTCGCGTCGCTTGTGCGCGGTTACCGTCATCAGATACGTGCGCATCTGGCGGTACTGGGCATTCCTATTTTGGGTGATAGACTGTATGGGGTTTCAGCCGAAAGCACTTTGGCGATCGACGTCCCGCTTCAGCTTCATGCGATATCGATCAGCTTTCCCGATCCCCGGCATGGGCGCCAAGAATCCTTTTCACTTCCGATACCAGATAAAATGAGCCGATGACGAGGAGCGGTACGCGTTTGAGCTCTGCCTCGCGCAGGGATGAGGCAATCGCACGTTCCCAGTCGGCATTTACTGAATAATCAATTCCATCCACTTCGGCAAACGCTTTTTTGAAGGCGGCGTCGGCGCGATCGATATCGCTCGCCTTTTTACTTCCGGGCCGCGTTACGACAACGCGCTCGAAATGCCCGACAAAAAGGGGAGCGATTGACTCGACGTCTTTGTCGGCAGCGCAGGCGAAAAGAAGATGCGCCTTGCCGGGATAGATTTCGGAGAATGTCAGAAGCGTCAGCGTTACGCTTCTGACGGTATGAGCGCCGTCGAGAACAATCGGTGTGTGTCCCCGAACGATTTCGAACCGTCCCGGAAGCCATGCGCGTGAAAGCCCTTCCTCGATTTTTTCTTCGTCCATCTCGGGGAAAAGGTATTTCGCCGTATATGCGGCGAGTGCCGCGTTTTGCGCCTGAATGGCGCAGGGAAGGGAAAGAGTCGTCTTGAGGGGACGGGAAAAGCGCGCCCCGAGAGAAAGCGCGTTGTACTCGATTTCGACCGCGAGCCCCTGTTCGCCCGAAGAAGCGTGTACTGAACGGATGGCATCGTCGAGACTGAAAAAAGGAGATCCTCGAGTCCGTGCGATTCGTTCGAATACCGAGCGCGCGGCAGGGGTTTGCGGGGCGGCGAAAACGGGAACTCCCGGTTTGATGATACCGGCTTTTTCGCCGGCGATTTTCTCTATGGTGTCACCGAGATACTCGGTGTGTTCAAGTTCAACGGGAGTGAGAACGGACGCTTCCGGAATGATGACGTTCGTCGCGTCGAGCCTTCCTCCGAGTCCCGTTTCAATGACAGCCCAGGGAAGGCCCGCCTCCCGGAAGGTAACGAAGGCAAAAAGGGTAACGAGCTCAAACCAGCTCGGGTCGGCTCCGCCGGGAATCGATCCCGGTATGATCGATTCGACGAGCGGTACGACGATATCGCATGCCTTTCCGTATTCCGCGTCGCTAAACAAGCCGCGGGAAGAGCTGATCCTTTCGGTGAAGTCAAGAAGATGCGGGGATGTGTAGAGTCCGCTTCGAAAGCCTGCTTCGTCGAGAATGTGCGCGAGCATTGTGGAAACGGAACCTTTTCCCTTTGAACCCGCCACATGAATTGACCGGAAGGAGCGTTCGGGATGCTTGAAGCGGTTTACCAGAAACTGCATCGTTTCGAGGGAGAATTCTTCCTTCTTTTTTAAATGTTCATAATCGAGATAATTTTCAAGCCAATCGCAGAAAAGCTCCGTCTGACGCCGTTCGATCATCGAACCATTATGCAGCAAAAATACCTTGCGGTAAAGTACCTCTTTGAGTATTATGGTTGGATATGAAACGCTCTATACTGCCCGGTAATCTGAAAGGTTTCAGGATTCATATGGTCGGGATCAAGGGAACGGGAATGGCCGCGCTTGCGGAGCTCTTAACGGCTCGCGGGGCAGTGCTTTCGGGAAGCGATGTTCCCGAGGTTTTCTACACCGACGAGATTCTCTCAAAGCTTGGCATCACGCCGCGATCGCCGTTTAACGCTTCGAATCTCGAGCAATCAGTCCAGCTCGTTATCCATTCCTCGGCGTACAAAGTTGACCAGAATCCCGAACTTGTCGAAGCGACGAAACGGAAAATTCCCGTCATTCTCTATACCGAAGCATTAGGCGAACTTTCGTCCTTAAGCTACTCATGCGGCATAGCAGGGGTTCATGGAAAGACTACCACGACCGGAATTGCCGGAACCATACTCAAGGGAATCGACCTTGATGCCTCTGCGCTCGCCGGAAGCATTATCTCGGGGTTTGGCAACCGCTGCACCATGATCAATGGCGATAAATATTTTATCGCCGAAACCTGCGAATATCAGCGTCACTTCATGGACTTTCATCCCCAGAAAATACTCCTGACGAGCATCGAAAGCGATCATCAGGACTGCTTTCCGACGTACGAAAGCATTCTGTCGGCCTTCATGCAGTATATCGATCTTTTACCACAGTTCGGCGAGCTAATATACTGCGCGGATGATCCGGGAGCCTGCGAGGCGGCGAAAATGATTTTCGCAAGCAGACCCGATATCGTGTTTACCGCATACGGCGAAAAGGCTACCGGAGATTATCGGCTATCGATAAAAGGCGTCAAGAATGAGCGGCTGGTATTCTGCCTCAAGGGGTTTAGCGGCGAATTTCGCCTGCGGGTTCCCGGAAGGCATAACGCGAGAAACGCAGCGGGAGCGATCGCGCTTGCGATAAGCCTTTTGAAAAACGAAAAGGAAACCATCACCTTTACCGACGTCGGAAAGATTCGTGAGGCGCTTGAGAATTTTACCGGATCGCGCAGGCGCAGCGAGATCATCGGCGAAGAGGCAGGCGTACTCGTCATCGACGATTACGGTCATCATCCGACTGCCGTCGCAACGACGCTCGCAGGCCTTCGCGAATTTTATCCCGGACGGAGACTCGTCGTCGATTTTATGTCGCATACCTATACGCGTACTGCCGCGCTTCTCAAGGAATTTTCGACCTCGTTCAAGGCTTCTGACGAAGTCATTCTCCATAAAATTTACGCGTCCGCCCGTGAGCAGTATGACGGTACTGTTACCGGTGTTACCCTTTTCGATGCAGTGCGGCAAAAGCACCGAAACGTAAAATATTTCGAAGAGATTATGGACGCGCGCGAATATCTCGCGAAAACCCTCAAACCGGGCGATCTTTTCGTCACGATGGGCGCGGGCGACAACTGGAAGATCGGCAGAGCCGTACTCGAGGACCGGAGTAAACTATGAAAAGCATGACAGGCTACGCGTTCCGCGAGATTACCGAAGGTGATGTCACCGTATCGGTAGAATTGAAAAGCTATAATTCGCGCTTTCTTGACCTTACGGTAAACCAGCCCTATTGGCTTTCACGATTGGAGAACCGCCTTCGCGAATTCGTTTCCTCACGCGTGCAGCGTGGTAAAGTCGAACTCGTCCTTCGCGTTAAGGAGCGATCATCGAATCTTCAGGTGTTTGCCGATCCTGACGCCGCGCGCGCCTATGTCGGAGCCATCGGTGAGATCGCCGACGCGATCGGGCATTCGGGAGAGATACCTCTTTCGCTCATCATCGGGCAAGAAGGCGTGCTCAGGTCCGAACGCGTGCTTGATATCGAGACCTATTGGCAAAAAATCGAGCCGGTATTGACCGGCGCGTATGCGGACTATAACGAAACCAGGGAGTCGGAAGGGAAGGCCCTCGCAAAGGATATCGACGTGATGATCGGTCGCATCGAGAAGTCTGCCGATGTCGTCTCCCAATGGATACCGGAGATGGAGCGTATCTTTCGCGAATCCATTCGTAACCGTTTCATCGAGATTGTCGGCGACCGCGTCGACGAGCAGCGGGTCATGCAGGAAACGGCCGCGCTTCTCGTAAAGTACACCATAAACGAGGAAATCGTCAGGCTCCGTGCCCATCTTTCGTCGCTTCGCAAGGAGATCGCCGATAACCCGGCGCCCGGGCGCAAGACGGACTTTATCTGTCAGGAAATTAATCGCGAAGTCAACACAATCGGCTCGAAAAACCAGATACTCGAAGTAGGTAAGGCCGTTATCGAAGCGAAAGACGCGCTCGAAAACATTCGCGAGCAAATGCGGAATATCGAGTAGTTTTTTTCAGGGGAGAATCATAATGCCAGGATACTACGTAGTCGAGGGAAGGGATGTTCGCGTTGCGATTTCGGGACGTTCCGGATGCGGTAACACGACCGTTTCGCGCATCCTCGCGGAAACCCTTGACATCGCATTTATCAATTATACGTTTCGCTCGCTCGCGCAGGAACTGCACGTGCAGCTTGAGGAAATTATCGAGAAAGCCAAGAGTGACGATTCCTATGATCGCATGGTAGATACAAAACAGGTTGAGCTTGCCCGTCGCTCCTCCTGCGTTCTCGGATCAAGGCTCGCCATATGGATGCTCAAGGAAGCCGATCTCAAGGTATACCTGACCGCCTCGGATTCCGTTCGCGCAAAGCGTATCCTCAATCGTGAGGGTGGCTCGCTTGAGGAAGTCCAGCGCTTTACTGCAATGCGCGATGCCGAGGATACACGGCGCTATCGCGAACTCTACGGCATCGACAATACCGACATATCGTTCGCCGATATCGTCATTGACGCCAACGATACGCTTCCCGACGAGATCGTGAGAACCATTCTGGAATCGCTCGAGAAAAAAAGTCTTGTCGCGCGTGGATAAACTCACTCCACAAGCAATCGCCGAATTCAGGGAAACAATATATGCGCATTACCGGGGTTCGGGACGCGTTTTTCCCTGGCGGGATACGCGCGATCCGTATTCAATTCTCGTTTCCGAAATCATGCTCCAGCAAACCCAAACAGACCGGGTAATTCCCAAATACCTCGACTGGCTCACCCGGTTTCCGACGGTAACGTCGCTCGCCGAAGCGCCTTTTCAGGACGTTATGGAACGCTGGATCGGGCTTGGGTATAACCGCCGTGCACGGTATCTTCAGGAAGCGTGCAAAAAAATCACTGAGGATTACAATGGTCAGTTTCCCCGCGAGGCCAATGAGCTTGAAAAGCTTCCGGGAATAGGGAAGTACACCTCGGCTGCCGTTTCTACGTTCGCCTTCGGTATCCCGAACGTTTTTATCGAGACGAATATTCGTGCGGTGTATATTTTCTTTTTCCGCGAAACGGAAACGGAGGTTCATGATGCTGATCTCCTGAAACTGATCGAAGAATCCATGGATAGGGATGATCCCCGCGCCTGGTATTATGCGTTGATGGATTATGGTTCGATTCTGAAAAAAACCGTGGTGAATCCAAACCGGAAGAGCAGGCATTACACCAAACAGTCACCTTTCGCGGGTTCACTCCGCGAAGCCCGTGGCGCGATTATCAGACAGCTTGGAAAGAAGAAACAAGCGACTCTTGCGACTATAGCCGAGACCGAAGGTCTTCCGTACGACCGCCTTTCAAAGGCTGCGGAGTCGCTGAAAGCGGAAGGATTGGTTGCTGAAGCTGATGGCCTTTACACAATTTCATGATGCGACTCTATTGACACAAAAGCGGTTTTTTTGGTATAAATTATTGCAAGTTAATAAGCCCTGATAGAGCGGATGTCGTATAACGGCTATTACCCCAGCCTTCCAAGCTGGAGACGAGGGTTCGACTCCCTTCATCCGCTCTATCAGGGTTTTTTTTAAAACCCCTTTTTTTTCATTTCATTGACAACACAAAATTCAGGTGCTATTATGATATGAGGATCTTTCTATCCAAATATCATGGTGGTTAATAATGTCCGATTCCCTATTGCTTGATTCAATTCTGGATAAATCAGCTTCCTTTTTTTGTGTTCTTGAATCGAACGGAAAGATCGTTTCGATAAACACCCGATTGGCGCGTCTTATCGGCAATAAAAGCAGGGAAGCGCTTGTCGGACTTACCATAACCGAGGCTGTTGAAAATACCGTCGAACTGAAATCTTTTTTCAACACCGTCGTCACTGGAATCAACGATTCGTCAACTTCTGAGCGAATCATACAACCCGTTCATCGTGCGTCGGAAAAACCGCTTTGGATTCAGTTTGATATATCCCGAATTCATTCTGCCAATTACGGGCTATGCACCTTTCTTTCAGGATCGGATATCTCGGACGAAATATTGGCACGGCGTGAGGCAGAGCAAAAAGCCCACGAGCGAAGCAGTTTTCTCGTCAGAATGGGGCATGAACTGCGAACGCCTCTCAATACCGTTCTCGGTTACGCGCAGCTTCTCCAGGGTCTTGAAGGCCTTTCACCGGTCGCAAAAGAGTATGCGGCGACGATTCTTTCCAACGAAAACAGCCTCATGCACCTGCTAAACGATGTGCTGGAATTTTCAAAATACGAAGCTGGACAAACGACGCCGATTATGGCAGCGACGAATCCAAAAAAACTCATTCATGAAATTTCGGAATCGTTCATCAATCAGTTTAACAACAAGTATCTGTCTTTGACCGTAGAGTACAAGAACGATATACCTGAAGCGGTTTTGACGGATGCACAAAAGGTTTCGCACGTACTGTCGAATATTCTCGGAAATGCACTCAAATTCACCCGGAAGGGCGGGGTGACGATCACCGTCTCATACGACAAGATGATTACCGTAGATGTTGAAGATACCGGAATCGGTATTGAAAGTGCGGATCAGTCGCAAATATTTGACGTTTTCGCCCAATCGGGTACGACAAAAGATCATATGACCGGAACCGGAATAGGCCTTGCCGTCGCGCGTATATTTGCGCGAATGCTCGGAGGCGACGTAGTTCTCGTATCATCGAGTATCGGGAAGGGATCGCTGTTCAGGTTTACGTTCGCGGCGAAACCGGTTCACAGCAGCAAGACAAATACCGTTGAAATTTCGGATTACTCTTCAATTAAGGGAATCAGTAAACCGTGCAAGGTTCTGCTGGTAGACGATGTTGATATCAACCTTGCAATGCTTGAGATTTTTCTCGCGCCTGCGGGTTTCGAAGTGGGTATAGCGGCAAACGGAAATGAGGCCGTGGAAAAGTTCCGAAGCTTCAAGCCGGATATCGTATTCATGGATCTGATAATGCCGGAGAAAGACGGTTTTGAGGCTACCCGTGAGATTAAGGCAATTGATCCTTCAATTCCGGTCATTGCCCTCACTGCGAGCATTGTCGACAATGTAAAGGAACAGGCACTTGCTGCAGGCGTAAACGATTTTATGTACAAACCGTTTATACCCGAGCGTTTCTTCGAAATAATTGCGGAGCATTCCGGTTTGCAGTATGTCCTGTGAATAAAAAACGCGCTCAACTGAGCGCGTTTTTTTTAGTAGGCTAGTCCAATTCCCACGAAGTATTCATGGATCGATTCTCCATCCCGTGATGCATTACCGGTCAACTTTCCGGACTTCGCTACTTCAGGAAGATCAAAACCGACGCTCGCCCGGGCGTATATGCTGCGCATCTTCAAAGGATAGACGATTATTTCCAATCCGCCTGAGTACCATCCGTCATCAAGCGAGAAGTAACGATCCGTTATCTGATCATGCGTTAATGCCATGTCAAAAAAAGGTGAAGCTTGCATATCGAAGCTTATATACCTCGTCCATTTGACACCGGTAATCTCTTCAAAATTGACTCTCATGATACGTACGGGAATATCGAAGTTGAGAGATATCATTGAATCAGTCGTTATCCTGCTATCAAGGATACCTCTGAGTTTATCTCCCGCGTCATCGGTAATGCCGGAGAAAAAATCGTGAAAGCCGGTGATGCGCGAATTGATTCCTACGCGGTCAAAAAACGTTTCATATCCCGAAACCTCGCCTGACATCGAAATATCCCAACCGTCTTTTTGATAAAAGTCGTAGACATAATCGTTGGAAACCGAAGCATTGAATCCTTTTCGAAAATTGCCTATCCAGTCGACGCGGCCAAGTGAAAGAGAATGACTGACGATAAAATCGGGACCGGTGAGGTCGGGATCCTCTATTCCATTTGTGTTCCAGTTTTGGTTTATGGAAAGTTCAGGGGTCCATTGCAGTTTTCCGAAATACTCGAATTCATGAAGCGTATAGGGGACATTGACATAAACTTTTTCCGTAAGGAAAAAGCGGTCTTCCATGATTTCATCATCGTCATTACGGTCATTAATACTCATGCCCTGTTTGACGCCGATGTGCATATCCGCAAAAGCGGTAGGCAGCGTGAAATCGAATCCTGTCGTCAGGTTATATTCGGGGACTTCGTCAAAAGGCAGGATCAGTGAAGAGACAATTGACCACTTAACCGCATAGCCCTTGAGTTCGAACGGGATGCTGAAATCGAAATTTGTCTCGAGATCTTTATCCCCGTTATTGTCAATGTTAAAAATAGCGTCCCAATTCATTTCTTCCATCGACCCGAAGAAATTATAGTTTTTCAGTTTAAGCTTTACCTGGTAACCGTCGTTTGAATCGAATTTTGGATATGGTAAGGCAATAATATTCCAGGTGTCGACGGTATGCACCACCAGGGTTACCGGCATAATACCGTCAATTGCCGTTGAAGCGATCTCAATATCAACTTTCGCGGATTCGAGAACACGCTGGTTTCGAAGCTTGACCTCGAGATCAGAGACATACGCGCGTAATAAATTTTCTGTATCGAAAACTCGATTGCGATCAATTTCTACTTTTTGTGAAAGCGGAAATTCCCTTGTACTGCCCTTGATATCATAATGCACGTCCGAGATGCGGTATTTTGATAGTTCTTCGGCAGTTGCCAAAGAAACAGAGAGTATCCCAAAAATTGCCACTGTGATGCCTGTCCAAATGCGCAAAATATGCTCCGTAATCTATAGTTTTCTAACGAGGTTAAGATTCCATCGTTTGGGTTTCGGGATTGCTTTGACGAAAATCGCTCCTTTACCGGGCTCGAATAGCACGAGCCTTTCAAGCGGTGTCGTTATAACCAATTTTTTTACCATCACACCGAATGCTTGATCAAAAAGGAGGGGCGACATTTTACGAAATCCAAAATGGGCATCATATATTGCCGTACCGATTTCGATATAGGTCTCTGTAGGGGAGGTCAGGTAAATATCCAAATCGGATTGTCCCGAAACGAGATTTGCTCCTGTTTCAAGGTAGTTGAGTTTATCAACCGAGAGAATTGCGAGAACGCGTTCACCGCCAAGGTCGTACCGTTTCTGAAGTTTCCTGAGCTCGCTTCCCATAACTTGTATCCGGATGTTAAGCGGTTTGATATACCGAAAGGTACAGTCCAGTGCCTCAAATACATTAATGTGAATTTCTGCGGCAAGATCGATAAACCTTTCAGTATCCTTATCGCTGAGGGTATACATCTGACCCTGTTTGAGAGGCAGCGTTTTTAAAAATGCGGTAACGGTGGGAGACGCAAGATCAGCTCCCAACCGCTGGGCAGAAACGACAAAGGGCATGCAGAGGAGAAGGCCGGCAAAGGTGACAGCAAATCTAAAATATCTGGTAGTAAACATAGTGAAAGTTACCGTGCCCCTTTTCCTGTTAATACGACGCCTATTGTTTTGCAAATCAGCCAAATATCCAGCCAAAGCGACCAATTCTGAATGTAGTAGGAATCAAGTGCGACGCGTTCGGCATAATCAGTGTCGGAGCGTCCTGAGACTTGCCACATACCCGAAAGTCCGGGCTTGACCGAAAAAATATAGGCAAAATTTTCACCGTATTTTATTTCCTCGGCTTTGGTAACGGGACGCGGACCAATGAATGACATTTCACCGATAAGGATATTCAGCAACTGCGGTAACTCGTCCAAACTTGATTTTCGGAGGAACTTTCCGATGCCGGTAACGCGGGGATCGTTATTGAGTTTGTGGGATTCAGCCCATTCCTTGCGGAGTGCAGGATTACTTGCGAGGATCTCCTCGAGGAGCTTATCTGCGTCGACCATCATCGAGCGGAATTTCCAAACTTTAATTCTCTTTCCATTTTGCCCAATGCGCTCGTGTCCGTAGAAAATCGGGCCTGAAGAGGTAAGCTTGATAAGAAGCGAGATAACGAGCATAACCGGAACGACGATAACGCTACCGCAAAGAAGCATGATAAGGTCAAGGAATCGCTTGGTTGCCGTATTATACCATTTGGTAAGGTGATGTGTGGTTGCGAACCCGAGCGTACCGTTTATGTCCTTGATCGACATCGAGATGGTACTGAAAATATTCATGTGCGGAATTAAGATATTATACCGGAAATTTGATAGCGTCGTGAGTATCAGATGTTGCGTGAGTCCCTCGGGTCTGACACCGGGCACAATGATCGCCATTTTTATATGGAGCACTTCGTTCAGTTTTTTGCTTTCCTCAATTGAGTGCAGAACGGGTATACCGCGATATTCGTCGAGGGATAATTCACGCTCGGTAACTATTGCGACGGGAATATAGCCCAACATGGGATGGTCAATGAGATTGTCCAGGACGGTTCGTGTGTCATCTCCCTCACCAAAAATCACGGCAGGTATTCCCCACCATCTGAAGCGGGAATAGACATAATTTCTCGCGATCACTCTGCTTAAGGGCAGGGCGAAAATAGAAAAGAAGAAGGCCACCAAAAAAGCTATCGCTACATAATCACGTCCATCGGTCTCGACGATAATGGAAAGCGCGATACCACCGAACATAAAACCATTGGCGATGCAAAAACTTTTCAGTTGTTCGCTTGGAACAAGAAGTATTCCGGGATACAGCTTGAAAATATTGTACACCAGGAAAAAAAACGGGAGATACGTCCAGTATGTCACAAAAGAGCGAAAGTTGATGAAATGCTGATCAACTGCGTTAACGGCGAAAAAACCAGCGCCGATGCAACACATTATCGTGACAAAATCCGAAAAAATGAAAGCAAATGCTGTCAAAAAGGAGCTTGTGCGGCGATATCGGGCCCTGAACCAGGGGATATAATCATTAATGGTCATTATGGCTCCCTTGTATCTCGGGGTTCTCGGTCACTAGAGTTGCTCTAGATACGAAGTAATAACAAACGAATCGGAGAAACGTGTCACCGCAATACGCCGAGATTCACTTCCCATGCGCATTTTTTCGTCTTTTGTCAGCTCAATGAAGCGAATTAACGCGTTTTGAAGCGCAATTCCGTCATGAGGCGTTACTCGGTATCCATTAATGCCATGCTCAACCGGTTCTCGGGTACCGACGGAATCGGCCACGATAAGCGGTTTTCCCATTGCAGCAGACTCAAGGAGCGAACGCGGAACCCCTTCCCGGTACCATGAAGGCAGAACAACGCAATCAGCGGCTCGAATATACGGTTTAACGTCCTGAACAGATCCATGATACTCAATAATTCCCGATGATACTGCGCTTTCCAGTTCCGGGAGCGGCAGAAAAATCGGATTATCGGAAATAATCTCTCCAATTATAGTAAACTTTGCGTTACTGTACAAGACTTTAATTGCTTTCGCCGCCTCAAGGAATTCCCTGATGCCTTTTGAAAGGACTAACCTGCTGTTGTACAAAAAATTGATTGTTTGCGCGGCATCGTTCGTTTGCGCGGTATCGGGCGAAAATGCCTCGATATCCACGCCTGATCCCGGCAGAAGTCCTGTTTTTTTCCGGTTAACCAAATGATTATCCAGAAAGAATTGCAGGTCGTCCGGATTTTGAAAGAAAACATGGGCTTTTCGGGAGAAAAAAGCGACACGATAGAGGGTTGAAACCAATATCCGGGTTAAGCCCTTTTTTTCCGCGACGATACCCAATCCCGTGATATTGGAGATTGACCGTATTCCCAGGAGTGATGCCGCGATTGTGCCATAAATATTTGGTTTATTATTGATATGCAATACAACCGACGGACGATGCTCCCGGTAGAGCCGGAAATAGGTGAAAAAAAGAGCAATATCGCCACGAATGCTTGTGCTGTCGCCTTTCATATCGAGGGGGATAAACGGAATCCCGAGCGTTGTTTCCAGGGTGACGGCATTGGAATCATGTGCTCCGAGCGTAATGAGGTCGCGTCCGGTGTTTTTGATGGCGAGCAAGAGTCTTTTTCGTGAAAGAACATTCCAGGCGGTATTTGCCGAGAGCATTACCAGGGGCGTTGCCCGATTGCGGGTGATCTCGTTCATGACGTTTTGGACACCTTGATCAGCAGCTTCAGGGTAGAAATGAAAAAACCACCTGCGTAGATTGCCACATAGGCCAGGAGTACAACCGGAAGATAGCCGGTCTCGAACCCTGCGAGATATAAGAGGGGGAGATATCCGGTTACGCCGATCTCCTCGCTGAACCGTTTCTCGGCACCGGCTGAGGACTGAAGCCCTTCAAGAAGGCTCGCGTTTTTAAAAGATTGATGGAACAGACGCATCAGGGTATTTGCGGTTGCGCCAACGGAAGCGATTAGCACCCATAGTGCGGTGTGCAGCGGCAAAGGGGTGATGCTGAGGCCCAAAAGCGGGAGCGTAAACGCATCTCCCGCGCGATACAGGCACGCAAGCCCCATCGATAGCAGCAGTGTCGCATATGCGAGATATCCACCGGCAGCGTCAACCCAACCGCCATAGACCGTTTTCTTTCCGATTGCCCGTGCCATGTTGCCATCGGCGCAATCGAGCACCGCAAACGCGAGATAGAGATAAATCGCGACACGCTGACAGAGTACGGCGGGAAAAAGCGAAAGGCAAAATGCCACAACGCATAAAAAACCGCTCATGACGGTGACGGCATTGGGCGTCATCCCGATGCGAAGGAACAGCCAGCTTGCGGGAATGGAGAGCGGCCGATACAGGTATCGGGTCATCGTACCGTCGGATTTCCGTTTTTCTGCCGGAAGTGAATTGTATATTGCTTTCAGTGTGTATTGCATGAGCGTATTTCCTCCATGATTGATGTAAAGCGCGCGGATAGCGTTCTGATTGCGGCTGCATACGCCTCGGTTGCGTTCCGGACGATGCGGGATGCCTCTGCAGGACTGTCAAGCAGTCGATGAGCGGTATCCTTGAGGGTTTTAGCGTCCCAGTCGAAGGGAACGAATGTCTCTCCGGGAACGAAGATGTCTGGCCAGGTTTCAAGATGGGACATGTCAGGCTTCAAAAGGAGACTTCCGTGGAGAACGGCCTCGAAATCGCGAAGGCACAGCTCTCCCCATCCAAAGGGACTGACCGTAATGCGTGAGTGACCAATCTCCCGGTTAAACTGTCGCTGACTTACCTGACCGGTCAGAAACGCGGTGTCGCCCGCGACTGCGTCGAGAACGAGTTTTCTCTGATAGCTGATCGATGGCCGAGAGATGAGTCCTATACGGCAATGAGCGGGATAGAGCCCTTTGTTTTTTTCGGCGCTGTGTAGCAAATTCGGTTCATTGCGGTAAAAAAGGCGGGCAGCGGGAAGCCCTGCCATGCGGCCTGCGAGAACACCGAGGCGCTGGCGGGTTTGGTCACGCGGATAGTCGCCGATTCCAATGTTCCAGGAAATTCTGAGTTTCGCGAGCTCCTCGCTCTTCGTCTCGACGGCATACTGCCGGGGCTCGGGATCGACGACGCCATAGCGCTCATGATAATAGTCCGAATAAAGCTCCTTGCCGTACAGGGATTTCCCATAGAGTGAACGATCGCGGAAGAGGGCTTTGGAATAAAAAAGATCGACGAAGGGAAGAACTTCAAGACGGGGAATTCCGCCGCCGGCATCGTCATGGAAAAAAGCGATTACCCGGTATTTGTCCCTGAGTTTTGCCATGAGGCCAAGATCGACCATATCGGGCTTGATGAACTGCCGCATCATGATAAGAATTTCGTTACGGTCTTCAGAGAGGCAATAATTTGCCGACGAGGTGAAGGTAAAACGGTAGTTCCGGGAATGCTGGAAGAAAGGCTTGAGCGAGTGAAAACAGGCAATCCGGTCGACCAGGGACAGTACGGTAATATTGCTCATATCGATAATTTACTATACAGTAGGATAATATGGAAAGTCCAGAACGACAGATTAAAATCGGTGTTTTCTCAAAACCGCTGGACAACTGGACAAGCGGGTCGGGACATCATCTTGACGAAATAATGCGCCATGTGCTGGACCTTAACGACGCTGCCGGAAAGCCCTTTGATTTCACCTTTATTCATTACCGCGCCAGCGAGAACCCCGTATATTCACGCGTTAGCGAAATCATCATACCAAGAAACCCGATTCTCGCATCGTTACACCTCAGGAAATATCGCTTCGATATCCTTCATTATTCACCGCTATCGGTGTACGCCCCCATGTTTGCCCTTGGTGCGAAAAAGATCGCGACCATTCACGGGGCCGAAGAGGCCGTGTATCCCGAGGGGTATTCGCTGGTGGCGCGCCTTCACGAACGGTTTGCTATGCCCGTTCTTGCGCGCAGGCTCGACCGAATAGCGACTGTTTCTCAGACGAGCAAAGACTATTACGTTTCGCACTATCGCGTACGACCTGAGCGCATATTCATCACCGTGAACGGTCTTTCTCCCGGAATGAAAGTAATTGACCGAAAAAGCCTTACCGTTCCGGCAAGATTCGGGATTACCGGGCCCTATGTTTTTCACATAAGCAGATATTCCGCGCGTAAAAATCCGCTTGGTGTGCTTGAGGGGTTCGCGCAGTTTAGCCGGAAAAACACGGGATATTCACTTGTTTGCGCGGGAAAGGGATGGGATTCTCTGGAAGTGCGGGCAATCGCCGAAAAGCTCGGCATCGGTACGCAGCTTATAACACCGGGATTTATCGATGAGTCCGAGGAAATAGAATTGATGAACGGCGCAGAGTCGTTTTTGTTCCCTTCGTTTGCCGAGGGCTTTGGCATGCCGAACGTCGAGGCGATGGCGTGCGGCTGTCCGGTCGTGACAAGCTCGGTTTTCGCCATCCCCGAGGTTGTCGGGGATGCGGCCGTTCTCCTGAAGGATGCAAATGACCACGATGAATGCGCGGCCGCACTCGAGCGAATTGCCCGGGACGGGCAATTCAGGACTGATCTGGTTCTTAAGGGTATTGAGCGCGCAAAGCGTTATGACTGGAATGAAAGCGCGCAGGCGCTCATTAATGCATATCGGGAAATGGTATCGGCAAGAAAAAAAACGCGATAAACTGTTTTATTTGTTACATTGCGGCGATGAGTATTTCCCCGTAGGACGGTAAAAGGTGTTTCACTCTTTTTTATACATTGATCCCGGTACCGGGAGCATGCTTTTTTCGATCATAATGGGTCTTTTGACGACTGCCTATTTTGTGCTTAAGGCTGCGCTTGTCAAGATAAAATTTGCCCTGACAAGCAGCAGCGGCAGAAACACGATAAAAGGCAGAAAGCGCGGCATCGTGATCTATTCCGAGGGAAATCGATACTGGAATGTTTTTGGTCCCGTCCTTGAAGAGCTTAATCGCCGGGGCGTGAGCGCCTTGTACTATACCTCTCAAGAGGATGATCTTGTTTTTCAGGCAGATCTCAAGTCGATCGAATCGGAATACATCGGAAAGGGAAATAAGGCATTCGCCAAGCTCAATTTTCTCGAGGCAGATATTTGCCTCATGACAACACCCGGACTGGACGTGTATCAACTCAAGCGATCTCGCGGGGTCGGACATTATGCACATGTATTGCATTCAGTAGACGACGCGACGAGCTATCGGCTTTTTGGACTGGATTACTTCGATTCAGTACTTCTTTCCGGAGAGTATCAAAAAATCGCAATTCGCGCGCTTGAGAGAAAAAGGGAAATATCAGAAAAAGAACTCGTTGTCGTCGGATGCCCTTATTTGGACGTACTCCGCTCACGGGTAACCAAAGAGGTGAGGCCTGAAAGCGATGAGAAGGTTATACTCGTCGCTCCCTCTTGGGGACCGAGCGCCTTATTAAGCCGGTACGGCGAGAAATTGCTTGATCCGCTTATCAGGACAAAAGACAGAATTATAATCAGGCCCCATCCGCAATCATTAGTTTCGGAAGCCCCGCTTATCACGCGCCTTGTGGAAAAATACGCTGAAACGCCGAATGTCGAATGGGATTATTCGAACGATAACGTCGCGACTCTCGGAAGATCAGATGTCATGATATCTGACTTCTCCGGAGTTATCTTTGATTATGCCTTTCTGTTTAACAGGCCTTTTTTCTTCGCGGCAGCGGATTATGACGATGCGATCTATGACTCGAGCGATCTGGATGAAACGCCCTGGAAATTTCAGGCGATAGCCTCAATGGGAATCGAACTCTCTGAATCAATGTTTGCGGATATCGGTGAATACGTGCGTCGCGCGGCGCGCGATCCCGAGCTTAACGAGAAACGAAAAATTGCGCGAGATACGGCCTGGCAATGCCGCGGAGAAGCCAGCTCTCGCATTGCGGACTTTTTGATAGAAAAACAAAGGGAAATCTCATGCTAGATCTTTTATTTCAGGTGATCATTTATCCGATTAAGCTCATAATTGAGCTTATATACATGATGTTTGACTGGGTGTTCAAGGGGAATGTCGGCATCGCCATAACGGGCGTCAGCGTGGCCGTCAGCGTCGGTTGCCTCCCGTTATACGCCAAGGCCGAGTGGCTGCAGGACAAAGAGCGGGAGATCCAGAAAAAAATGGCATCCCGCATCGCGAGCATCAAAGCGCACTTCAAGGGCGACGAGCAGTATATGATGCTGTCAACGTATTACCGACAAAATCATTACCATCCTGTGTACGCACTTCGGAGCTCCGTAAGCCTCCTCGTTCAGGTACCGTTCTTCATCGCGGCGTACTCTTTTCTGTCCCATCTGCAATCGCTGTCGGGGCAAAGCCTGTGGATTATCAGGGATCTCGGTAAGGAAGATGCACTCGTTTCGCTTGGCTTCTTGACGATTAACGCGCTTCCGATCCTGATGACCGTGATCAATATTATTTCAGGTGCAATCTATACAAAGGGATTTTCCGTAAAGGAAAAGGCGCAGCTTTATTTGATGGCGCTGATCTTCCTCGTGCTGCTTTACCATTCGCCCGCTGCCCTCGTTATCTATTGGACACTGAATAACGTATTTTCACTCGTGAAAAACATCGTCTTCAAAATGAAAAATCCGTTGAAATTCCTTTATTACGGGATGTGCGCTCTGCTCGCGGTTTTTTGCATATATACGGTTTTTTTCAGGCATCACAGTAAAAGCTACCGTCTCAGAAATATCTCGATGACGCTTGCGTTATCGGCGATGCTCGTGGGTATTCCTCTGTATATTCGGTTAGCTCGCGTTGCCGCACACCGTTTTTTCACGCCGCTGTGGAAAGATACGCGGGGCAGATTTGCGCTTTTTTTGCTTTCAGCGATTTCGTTGTGGCTGCTTTTCGGGGTATATATACCTTTTACCATTACAGCCTCATCGCCATTTGAGTTTTCATTTATCGGTAATTACACAAGCCCTTTTGCCCTGCTTTTTTATCCTGCTGCGCAGGCAGCGGGGTTCCTGCTTTTTTGGGCCCTGTATATTTACCTGTTGTTTCCTGAAAGGATAAAGAGCCTGTTGGCATTATTGATGGGAGCCATTGTCGTTGTCTCGATCGTGAATATTTTTATTTTGAACGTGCCGGGAGGCACCGTGTCGCAGACGCTCCAGTTCGTCGATGGCGCGGTATACAGGGCAGGGCCGCATTATCTCGCCTTTAACGCACTCGCATCGCTTGCGCTCATCCTCGCGTTTCTGGTTGCGGTTTCTTTTGGCAAGACTCGTACAGTGTCAGCGTTGCTCACGGTACTCGCAATTTCTACCGCCGGTCTTTCCGTGTATAAGGCGACGCTTATTCACGCGGGATATGAAAGTTACCGGAATATTCGAAGCGAGGATTCGGGGGCAAGCAGTGCAAGCGACACGGGCGCGGTATTTCATCTTTCAAAAACGGGAAAAAACGTTTTCGTCATCATGCTTGATAAGGCAATATCCTCGTATTTCCCGCTCGTGTTGCGCGAAAAACCTGAATTGGCTCTCGATTACGAAGGATTCACCTATTATCCGAACACGTTGTCCTTCGGGCAAAAAACCATTATCGGCGCGCCGCCCCTATTCGGTGGATATGAATACTCCCCGGTCGGAATGAATAGGCGATCTGATAAAAAAATGGTGGATAAACACAATGAAGCCCTTTTGGTTATGCCAACGGTTTTTCAGAAAAGCGGCTTTAGCGCATTGGTTACCGATGCTCCATTCGTAAACTATCAGTGGGTTGCCGACAATACGCTGTTCAAAAAGCGTGGAATCGAGGCGAGAAATATAATTGGTAACTATTCCGCACGATACATGCGCGAAAAGCTTCCGTTCATGCACGATTACGGCGCGGACTCGATACTCAAACGGAACTTTCTGCTTTTCAGTGTACTCACCTCGGTTCCGGTCCCGCTCAAGGACGCAGTATATAACAGTGGCAAGTATTGGAACTCGGCGCTCCTGTCGATCAATACGTTATCCCTTGATAGTTATGCGTCCCTGTATTACTTTCCGGACAGCACGGCAAGCGATGCGAAGGGTAATACCTTTACGATTATGGTGAATGATCTTCCGCACGAACCGTCCTTTTTGCAGTTTCCCGATTACTCGTTCGGACCAAACATCGATGAAAGCAAGAATACCATTCTCGGGAAATCAGATTATTACGATTATTATCACGTGAACGCAGCCTCGATACGGCTGGTTGGTGCTTGGCTTGAGTATCTAAAAAAAGAAGGACTTTTTGACAATACGCGAATCATCATCGTATCTGATCACGGTTCCCGTGTTGGGCATCCCGATTTTGATTCCTTTCACAAAGATGTTGTAACGCCGTATAATCCGCTTTTGCTGGTAAAAGATTTTAACGAGCGTGAGCCTTTGAAGACAGACGCGAAACTCATGACAAACGCGGACGTACCGCTTCTGGCCATGAAGGGAATCATCCCTGATTTAAAAAACCCGTATACCGGGAACGATTTGTCAGGGAAAGAAAAAGAAGGTGGGGTGACTATTGTCAGGGACGTAACGCTCCATCAAGGATTCTCCCTCGATCTCACGACGACGACTACGTGCTATAAAAGCGGAGCGCCAGCGTGGGTCGTTGCAGGAGACATTGCGTTACGCGATAATTGGAAAGAAGCTAAAGCGGAATAATTTTTTTTACATACGTCGTAAGACGAATTATCGCCAACAATAAAACAGTAGCGTTAACGGACGTTTTACGAAGAGCCTGTACGCACGCCGCATGAAGCCGAAAGTCCGCTTCGATTTTTGTCTGAGCTCTGCGATAAGTTCGTCGGACGCGGTAACGAAGTCATCCTTGGTGGGTGTAAATCGTGCATGCCAATAAAAGGGAATGCCATTGGTATCGCAGGCATTTTTCAGGGCAATCGTCTGTTCGATAACCGGAAACGCAATTTTTGGGTTCGAGAATGTGTCACCGACGCGCATTGCTTGATGGATTCCGTCCACGGCACTGAAATGATCCTGGGCTCCGAAATTCACGAGATTATGACTCGCGCCGATCACGTGTACTTCCGATGCGCCAAGAAGAAGAGCCGCATACACGCAGGTGTGGAGACACGACCCATGGCTTCCCCAAATAAAAGACTTTGCCTTGCTCGTTCGTTTTACCTTCCAGGAAGTAAAACCTTCGCTCACCTCGCCGCGAACGCCGGTAGGCAGGTAGTTTACCATCTGATGGAAGTATACCTCGTTGCATTCCGAAAGTAGCTCGAGCGTTTCACGCCTGGTTTTTCCGTACACCGGATACGCCGATATCAGCGGGGTCGAACGATACTCCGGATATCGGGGAAGGAGAAATTCCGAGCGATCGTATTCGCTGGTGTAGCGAAACGTAGCGCGGGGAAATTTAATGTGCGCGAGATGGAGGGTTATCGATATTTTGTCGTCGAGAAAATCGGCGGGATAGCCGTCGAGCGTCGGATCTGATCCAACAATCCATATCGGCTTGCCGGCGTATTTTCCGGCGATTGAGCGAATGTCGTGAAAGCTATTATTTCGAAATTTCATTGTAATCCCCCGCGGTACACGTGCGACAACACCGGCAAGGAGACCGTGTTCAGTACCCGCATGTTACTTGAGCTCCTGGACGTATTGTTCGAGAACCTTCGTGAATGCTTTCATTTCCTCGGGTTTGATATCGCCGATATTGGCTATGCGGAATGTGTTTGCATCCGACAGTTTTCCGGGGTATATGGTAAACGCGTGTCTTCGCGCGAGATCATGGAGTGATTCAAATGAATATTTCTTTGAGTCAGGTTCAACGATCGCGGTTATCAGGTGCGATTGTGATTCTTCGGGTACTAACATTGTCAGGCCCAGACGTTTCGTCGCGTTCACGATTTCCTTCCAGCAAGCTGTATAGCGCTCATATCTTCCTTGAATCGTTTCGATTTTCGTTTCGATGATTGCCTGGCGCAGCGCGTACAAAGCCTGAACGGGTGGGGTAAATCGGGTTTGATGCGTCTTTTTGAAGTACTGATATTGATCCTGGAGGTTCAGGTAAAAGTTTCTCATCGGATAGTCTTTTGCTCGATCAAGCGCTTCTTTGCGGCAGAATACAAAGGCCACACCGGCCATGCCCTGAATATTCTTGTTTGAGGTAGAAGCCATAAAGTCGATGCAATCGGCGTCCATATCTATCGGTATTGCGGCAAATGCGCTTACCGCGTCGACGATGGTTACAATGCCGCGCTCATGGCAAAAACGGCAAAGCTCCGGAACAGGGTTGAGAAGTCCTGTGGTCGTTTCGTGATACACGATCACGAAATGCGTGTACTTGCCGGTTTCGAGTCTATTTTTCAGGGCGGATACATCTATCGGCAGATACCCCGATGATTTCCACACATCCACGTCAAGCTTGTACACGCTTGCGATTTTCGCGAAGCGGGCCCCATACGCGCCGTTATCGACGATAAGCGTTTTCGCCCCGTCGGGTATGCACGAGGATATCATCACTTCGTCAGCAGCCGTTCCGGAGCCGCCGAAAAGGACGGTTTCCACGCGGCCGGGCCTTCCTGCCATGAGCGAAAGTTCGTTCGATACCCATTCCATGACATCGCCAAACTCATGCTCTCTCGGGCAAATATCCGCGCACACCTGCGCGGCCTTGACGCTGTCTGTCGTGGTGGCAGGTCCTGGATTGAGAAGTACTTCGCGTCGGATTGACCGGAGGCTTTCATTTTCGATGATAAGCGGATAGACCGCGTTAACCGCCATTTCAAGATGGCTTTCATCGTCGATTTCGCGCCATACATAGTGCTCTATCTTTCGTATTCCGATTTTCGCCGATGCGTCGGCGTGCGAACTTACCGCGGACATTGCAGTTTCATATTCCATTTTCGGTTGGTCGCCAATATGTGCGGCACTATATTCCACCATGGCATCAAGCGTGAGCTTTGTCAGTTTTGTGATGCCGACAAGTTCTCCGAAAACCGTGCCGATCTCGGAGAGCTTTTTTGAATGGCGTACAAGACATTCGTTTGAGTCTGCTTCGAGATACACTTCGTCGCCTGACTTTGTCGGTCCCGAAGCAAGTATGACATTTTGCCTCTGATCGTTAAGCAAAACGGTGAGGCCGATATCGTCATAGATAAGGTCGGATTCAAGCAGGAGAAAATCTCCCTTTACAAGCGGGGCACAGCATACGAGGGTGCCCATACTGCCTGTTTCGGCGTATCGGTCGTTTTTCGCGAGCGCTATGCATCGGTATTTTTTTGCAAGGCGCTCATACCATTCGCTGCAATGCCCGGTACCGATTATGATTTCCTCGACGCCCGATGCGAAAAGTTTTTTTACGGAGCGCTCGACGATGGCGTTTCCGTCTATCTCGATAAAGCCTTTGGGCATCGATTCCGTGCGCCCTTTAAGTCTTGAGCCAAGGCCGCCTGCCATGATAACCGCTTGTCTGACCATTTCTTTACTCGTCCTTTCTTACGATTTGATAAAGTCCATTAAAGCCGACTTGTTTTCTACAGGGCTTTCTTTTGGGCGTCCGAGATCTTTTCTCGATCCCTTTCTCGTTCGAATCTCGATGAGCGTCGTAGCCTCTTCTTTCGACTTGAGCGCGCCCTCGAGCTCGACTTTTGTGCGAACTACCAATGTCTTTTCATATCCGGCCGCGCGCGCTATTGCCGGAATGTCAATGTCAAGCGCGACCGTTGGTTGTCCGCCAACTGAATCGTGTGCGCCGTTATTGATTACGACGTGTCTGAAATTTGCCGGTTTTCTCGTGCCAATTGTGCAAAGACCGCCCATTTGCATGATGAAGGCGCCATCGCCGTCAATACAGGTAACGTGCCTGTTTTTTTTGGCGAGTGCGATCGAAAGGGCGATTTGAGACGCATGTCCCATAGAACCGACAGTAAGAAAATCCTGCTTGTGACCAAGCCCGTGCTTTTCACGGAGCTCGTAAAGTTCACGCGATGCCATTCCGGTAGTTGAGACGAATATCTCACGGGAATCACTCGAGAGCATGACTGCTTCAATCGCTTCCTCTCGGGTCATTTCCGCGTCTACGGATTCATTCTTTTGCAGAGTGTAAGGGCCGAAGGTGTCTTTTCTCACGACGAAGGCATAAGAAGTTTTCTTGTCCTTGATGTGACTGTAACACGCTGCTATCTGTGATTCCAGTTCCTTTTCATCCGCCGCCATGATCGAGTAGGGAATGCCCATCGCCTCGAGGAGTGACAACGTGACCTTTCCCTGTTTTTTGTGCTGTGGTTCGTCATGGACGCCGGGTTCACCGCGCCAACCGATCACGAGAACAAGCGGAATTTCGTATACATCCTGATCGACGAGCGACAAAAGCGGATTGACCGCGTTACCGATACCCGAATTTTGCATATAGACAAGCGGGATTTTTCCGGTCGCGAGATGATAGCCCGCAGCAAGACCCACCGCACTTCCTTCGTTCGCCGAGATGAAGTGACGGCTTTCGTCCGCGTTGTCGGTTACGTACGCGCAAAAGTTCTTTAAAAGCGAATCTGGGACGCCCGCGAAAAAATCGGTGCCATTTTTCGTAAAAAGATCATACAGAAATTTCGGATCAATCATGTTATGGAGGCTCCTTACTTGGTTCCGGGGATCAGCTCGAGTATCTGCTTGATCGGCATGCAAAGCGTGTCTGCTTCCTTCGAGCGTTCACTCTCGAGTATGGTTTGTGCAACCTTAACCATCGCGGGATACGATGCGCGAAGCATATGATTGGCATAAATAATAATATTTGCGCCCCAGGCATGAAGTTCTTTTTCGGTAAACTGATTATACGTCGTCGGAACGAGGATTATCGGAACGTTCTTGTATTCCGCGCGGAACTTCGCGCAGAATTCCTTGATTTCCTCGCCTGATTTTTCCTTGCTGTGAATCATGACGCCGTCTGCTCCAGCCTTGACGTAGGCAAAAGCACGCTCAAGCGCGTCCGCAACGGGATATCCCGCGATAAGGCTTTCAAGCCGGGCAATGATCATGAAATCCTTCGTGACCTGTGCCTTTTTTCCCGCGCTAATCTTGTCGCAGAATTCGGGAATGGTCGCGAGATGCTGTTCGACATCGGTGCCGAAAAGCGAATTTTTCTTTAATCCGACCTTGTCCTCGATAATAACCGCTGATATACCATTGCGTTCAAGGGTGCGTACCGTAAAGACGAAATGCTCGGTAAGCCCACCGGTGTCTCCATCAAAGATGATGGGCTTCGTCGTGCATTCGAGGATATTCGTGAGGTCCTGGAGCCTCGTGGTGAGATCGACTGCCTCGATATCGGGCTTTCCTTTGCAGGTAGAGTCGGTAAGGCTTGAGGACCACATGCCGTCATAACTGTGAACGCCGTCTTCCTTCGCAATTTCAAGATTCTCAATTATAAGACCTGACAAACCCGAATGTGCTTCCATGATGCGCACGACAGGTTTTGCGTCAATGAGACGCCTGAGGGTTTTCATTCGGATTTCAGGTGTGGTTCCGAGCGCTTTGACGGTCTCGCTCAGTGCGGAGGAATTTATTCCCTTGGTATACGGAACTTCGATTACCTCGCCGCCCTGGGCCTTCATCACCGCGTACACTTCTTCCCGTATCTTGCTGAGTGGTCCCGTTTTCCAGTCATCACCGTGGATGATATAATCCGGTTTGAATTCTATCAGGTTCGGGACATAACTCCAGTCTTCCTGGGGAACGACGCGGACAACGCCCTTGAGGTTTTCAACGACCTGCTTTCGCTGTTCATAGGTGAGGTAGGGAAGTCTCTTGTGAGACGCTATGGCGGAATCCGTGAGGAGACCGATGGTGACTTCACCGAGTTTTGCGGCTTCGGTCAGAATGTTAATGATGCCGGGATGGATAATGTCTCCGGTAATTCCCAAATATACGGTCTTCATTGATACCTCGCTATTGTAAAAAAAAATATTAGAATGGCATGCCTTGAACAAGGCATGCTCAAAGCGCATCAGCGCTTTGCGTAGTTGCTGTCAATCCATTTTCGGTAGTCACCGCTTTGTACGGATTCGACCCATTTCTTGTTGGAGAGGTACCAGTCCACGGTCAGGGAAAGACCTTCATCGAACGTTACGCTTTGCTTCCAGCCGAGTTCCTTTTTAAGCTTGGAGCAGTCAATTGCGTAGCGTCTGTCATGTCCGGGTCTGTCCTTGACGTAGGTAAGGGTAGTGCGAACTTTCTCGGCGTCAAGTCCTGCCTTTGACGAGACAATATCGATAAGCCGGTGAAGAAGCGCGATGTTCTCCCATTCATTTTCTCCGCCGATATTGTACTTTTCGCCGGTAGTTCCCTTGTTGACGATAGTCCATACCGCGGTATTGTGATCTTCGACAAAAAGCCAATCGCGAATATTTTTTCCGTCGCCGTATACCGGCAACGGCTTTCCTGCAAGGATGTTCAGAATCATGAGCGGAATGAGCTTTTCGGGAAAATGATAGGGCCCGTAATTATTCGAGCAATTCGAAAGCGTCACCGGCAATCCATAGGTGTGATGCCAGGCGAAAACAAGATGGTCGCTTGACGCTTTGCTCGCAGAATACGGAGAACGGGGATCGTAGGGAGTCGTTTCGGTGAAATACCCGGTATCTCCGAGCGATCCGTAAACCTCATCGGTGCTTACGTGATGAAAGAGCACGTCGCTTCGCGGTGAACCGTCTGCGTTTTTCCAAAAATTGCGCGCAACGTCGAGAAGCGTGTACGTTCCCATAACATTGGTTTTGATGAATGCATCAGGCCCAAGAATAGAGCGGTCAACGTGGCTTTCTGCGGCGAAATGGATTACCGTATCGACATCGTATTTTTTGAAAATCGTCTCAACCGCGTTCCGGTCTGTAATGTCCGCATGCTCGAAAAAATATCGCGTTCCGCCGTACTCGGACTCGATATCCTCAAGACTTGCCGCGTTGCCCGCATAGGTAAGCGCGTCCAGATTGATGATTTTTCCGGTGAACTCCGGTTTTTTTTGGAGAAGCACATGGATAAAATTGCATCCGATAAACCCTGCGCCGCCGGTAACAAGAATGTTGGTAAGCTTTCTCATTTGTTTAGGATTTCCTTTTCCGACAAATATTGTATGTCGAGATATTTTGAAAGGCTCTCTTCCCAGGAAGGAATGATCATCTCAAGTTCGTTCTGAATTTTTGACGTATCGAGAACAGAATAGGGAGGTCTCCTCACCCGCGAAGGATATTCCGCGCTCGTGCAGGGAGTAACAAGGCAATCATTTTGAAGGATACCCGTTTCACGACCCTTACGGTAAATTTCGCAGGCGAAATCATACCACGTAATATTGCCTTTTCCTGAATAATGATATATCCCGAAAGGAACTTCGTGCTTCCTGGAGATGAGCGTCGCTATCGCCTCTGAAAGGTCGAGCGCCCAAGTAGGTGAGCCGCGCTGATCATTGACAACGCTCAGTGTTTGTTTTTCGTCCATAAGTCTGAGCATCGTGCTGACGAAGTTCTTACCGTGCTGCCCGTAAAGCCATGCGGTTCGAACGATATATACGCGCTCATTTTCGGTCAGTATCGCAACTTCACCGTTTCGCTTTGTAAGCCCGTAATATCCCGTCGGGTCGGTTTGGTCGTCTTCGCGATAAGGACGTGATCCATTACCGTTAAAAACATAGTCGGTCGAAATATGAATAAGTTTTGCGCCTGCGTTTTTTGCGGCTTTCGCGATTATTGCCGGGCCTGTAACGTTGAGCCTTTCGCACAGTTCACGATCATCCTCGGCTTTGTCCACGGCAGTATATGCCGCGCAATTGACGATCCATTCAATTTTATCCGTTCCTGAATGCGCGCGCAGAAAGTCGGTTACGGCCGTTTCGGCGGTGATGTCAACTTCTCTGTCCGTTCCGATATACGATAATTCTTTTGCTTGGAACAGTGCCGAAAGCTCTGTTCCAAGCATGCCTTTGTTTCCGATTAACCAAATCATATGCGTAACCCCGGGTGTTTTAAATCCTTGTTCGAAAGAATGAATTCCATGCCCAAATCGGGCCATGCAATATTGATATCCGGATCATTCCATCTGAATCCGCCTTCGTCTTCCGGATGGTAGAACTCGGTGCATTTATACGTAAAGATCGCGGTTTCGCTCATGACGAGAAACCCGTGCGCAAAGCCCTCGGGTATATAAAACATATTGTTTTTTTCGCCAGAAAGTATAACGGAATGCCATTTTCCGAACGTTGCTGATCCCTTCCGTATATCGACTGCGACGTCAAATACCTCGCCTTCAATAACGCGGACGAGTTTTCCCTGGGGATACGTTTTTTGGAAATGGAGGCCGCGAAGGACGCCCTTAACCGAACGAGATTGGTTATCCTGAACGAATTTTAGCGCGAGCCCAGCCGCGGAAAAGTCTTTTTCCGACCACGCTTCGAAGAATGCCCCGCGCGTATCACCGAAAACCTTTGGCTGAATTTCATAGAGCCCGTCGATCGGGCAAGGAGTAATGGTAAAAGGCATTGTCTAGTTTGTCTCCGCGATGAATTTAAGATACTCTCCGTACTCGGTTTTGTATTCGGATGCAAGTTTTAACAGCGCATTACGGTCTATCCAGCCGTTACTGTAGGCGATCTCCTCGATGCACGAAACATACATCCCCTGGCGTTTCTGGATCGTCGCGATGAAATTCGACGCCTCAAGAAGACCGTCGTAGGTTCCCGTATCGAGCCATGCCATGCCGCGCCCGAGCATCTCAACAGAAAGCTTTCCGTTGTTCAGGTACGCGTTATTGACCGAGGTAATTTCGATCTCGCCGCGCGCCGAGGGCCGCACCTCGCTCGCGATTTTCACGACAGAATTGTCGTAAAAATAAAGGCCGGGGACGGCGTAGTGAGAGCGGGGGGTCTCCGGCTTTTCCTCGATTGATATTGCTTTTCCGTTCGCATCAAACTCGACGACGCCATAGGAAGTCGGGTCCTTAACGTAGTAACCAAAGATGACGCCACCGCCCGAGGTTTCTACGGTACGCGCCGCGTTTTTGAGCGTAGTGCTGAAGCTTCTTCCGTAGAAAATATTGTCACCAAGCACGAGAGCGCACGATGAATCGCCGATAAATTTTTTCCCGAGGATAAAAGCGTCGGCCAATCCTCGAGGGGCATCCTGAATCTTATACTCAAAGCGCATGCCAAGCCATTCGCCCGACCCAAAAAGGTCGCGGAAAAGCCCGATGTCACGTGGTGTTGATATAATGAGCACCTCGCGGATCCCCGCGAGCATGAGCACAGAAAGCGGATAATAGATCATGGGTTTGTCGTAGAGCGGCAGTATCTGCTTGGATACCGAGCGGGTAATGGGGAATAATCGCGTTCCAGATCCTCCGGCGAGAATGATCCCTTTCATCTTTGTAACTCCTTAGTCATTATGGTTAATCATAGCAATAATCCACTGTTCAGCCCAGTCAAAATCGAAATAGTCTCGGCGCTCGGCGCAAAGACGACGAATCGTCAGGTAGCGCTCTTGAGATCGAACGATCTCAAGAAGTCTATCCACAAGAGACTTGACGGACGCAGGCTCGAAGATCAGCTCTTCATGCGAGAGCATGTCGGGAATTCCTCCGACGCGACTTCCGATTACAGGAAGTCCCACATGCAAGGCCTCGAGAACGACGTTCGGGTAGCTATCAAAAAGAGACGGAGTTACAAGGAGGTCCGCCTCTTTCATATACTCAAGCGGGGTTGATACTTTTCCGTGAAAGCGAACACGATTTGAAAGCCCTGCTTCCTGGATGATCGCCTCAAAAGGGGAAAAATCCGTTCCTGCCGCGAGAATATCAAGTGAGACGATTTCTTTTACTGGATCCGGTAACGCAGCCATAGCCCGCAGGAGATATGCGAGACCCTTTCGGGTACCGAGCGTCCCGACAAAGAGAAGCTTTTGGCAGATAGACGAGCGATTTACGCCTTTGAACTCTGCCTTGAAACGTGACTGCCTGATGTCACCCCGAATAACGACGGTCTTTCCTTCAGAACGGCTGTTACGCGAAATGAAGGCGTCGCGATCATGGGGACTCTGAAACGCGATGAGCGCGGCATGACGCGCGATGTCAGCCTCGCGAAGGCGGTTGAAGAGTATTGATGCGTGAAGCCGCGCTCGACGGATAACGCCAGGCGACTCGAGTGAAAGATACGAGCGCGATTCTTCGATAGAATCGCTTCTGAGCGCGTAAAGTACCGGAATCCCGTATCGGCGTGAGATGGATTTAGCCGCAGGCCAATGCGTCTCGCCGAATATGACAATCCAGTCTGCCTCGATTGGGTGCGATCGCATTTCGCGTAAGACAAGTCTTTTAATTTTTTTTCCAAGGAATCGCGTTTTTCCCCATGTGTACCGAAAGGGTATGCTAATCGGCGATACGTGCGCGACGTTCCGTTCAAGAAAGGTGTTTTTGAAGAGGGTGACCTGATGAACTTTTTCGCCAATTCCGGATAAAAGCTCGAGGTACCGTGTATGCCCGCCGGTACGTACTTCGTTATTGAGAAAAAGACCGATGATCTTCATGTGCGCGCCTTTGATACGATAAAGTCCGCGACGAGCTTACCAGCCTCGCCACGCCGCTGCCATGCCGTATCGCGCGTGCGCACGAGCGCCTGAGAAAGACTTGAGTCCGCAACGACAGACTTAAGAATCGCGCCGATCCCCGGGAAGTCGATCGGTGTAATCTCCCGGCCGATTTCCGAAAAGGCGCTGAATTTCCAGGGCTTAACGCCAGAGTCAAAGGCGTCGTACGGCCTGGGGTCAAAATCCTGGTTAAGGTATACGAAAGGTCGATTGAAAAGGAACGCGTAGTCGAAAATAACTCCGGAAAAATCTGATATCATCACATTTGCCCTCGAGAGAACACCGACATTCTCGCGCGTCGAATCCCACTCGACGTTCTCGCTCGAAGCGTATCGCTTTTCCAGGGAGGCAAGCATTGACGCTTCCGAAACGCGCGATTGAGGATGGGGGCGAATGACCACGCGATAACCGGTCTTTACGAGCGGATCAAGGAGGCTCGATCCATATCGGGCGAGTATCCCGCTGGGACCCCAGGAAGGCGCGACGAGTACGGTGAATTCTGCGGAACGCGCGTCACGCACACTCTCCGCTATGGGGCCCAGCGCATCAAGGTACGTACTGCCAACCACGGCGAGTTCTTTCTCGGCTATGTCCCTTTTCAACTCTAGCTCCCGAATGCCTGCTATCTGGTATTCCCCGGATAGCAGAACCGAGTCGAAATAGTCGAGCCCGAAAAGTCGATAACAGGTCGCGTCGCCGACGTCGTGAAGAAGATGGCAATAATGCTTTACCCCGCGAGATCGTTTCAGTTGATATACGTCAAGTCCTGGGGTCGTCATGAGGCATATATCGGCCTCAAGGAAGTTGAGCCTTGAAAAAGCGGTCATGCCCTTTCCAATAAACTCCCCCGTAATGCATGAATAGCCATTCGAGAAGAAGGGATCGTTCTCGGCGCTCGTCAAATAGGTCGCGTTGACCTTCCGTTTTTCGAGCTCATCGAGAACTGGTTTAAAAACGGCCCAATACTGAGTGCCTTCGCTATATATGACGATCGTTTGCGAAACAAGCGTTTGCGCGGTATTTGAAGAGCCCAAGAGCTTGAGTTTTAACGTGATGAATGCTTGCTTCGCAACGAAGTAAACGGTCGTGACGAGACCGATAATAAGCGAGAAAAGAATGCTGCCCGTACCGGGATCGATGTATAAAAAGAAGCTCATCGGGCTTTCTCCCATTTCCAATTCGACTCATCGAAGATGCTGTCATGAACAGTGATCCACTCATTGTCACCGATGCGGAAGGTGTTGGTATTGTGGTCAACGAGTCGGCCCGCATGTTCCTCGCTGAGCCTCGGTAATTTCTTGTCAACGTTTGCGCTGAGGGGGATCCCCGTGAAGGGATTGACGGCATTCGCAATAACCCCGTTCGAAAGTATCGTCGGGACGTCGGCATTACTCATAAACGAACGGTCTTCCTGCAAAGACCCTGTTGCACCAAAATCCTTTACCATGAGGATCGGGCTAAAATAACTTGGCTTTATCGACTCATCCTTAAAATAGCCGGGATATCTTGTTTTGTCCTTAAAAAGAATGTTCTTGAAACCATGGTCCGAGGCAATTACGATTCTTGTGTTGTCGTAGACACCCTCCTCCTTAAGCGCTTCCATAAGGCGCCCGAGGGAATGAAACGCGGCGCTATTAACGTGGTAAAGCTGCCACGTGACACTGCTTTGAAAAGCGCTCGTACCGATATCGGTAATCTTGGGTACGAATGCATAGTCGGGATATTGAAGAAAGGTTTGGTTATGGGTTATGTCGTTTTCGATTATCGTAAACGAATCTCTCGCTGCGTCGAAGCGCGAAAGACGAGCGATCCGCTCAAGCGCAGCATAGCTGCACAGATATTCATAGCGCGACTGGGTATCAGAATCCATCTCCCAGTATCCGCCCATGTCGTAGATCGTCCAGCGGAGAAAGGCGGGCGAGATCTTGAAGAAGCCGAAGAACAACATTTTTCGATTCATTGAGGTGCTGCTCTTTACTTTATTGAGAAAATCGCCCATACCGTTTTCGACAAGCCAATCGTCCTGGTATTTTCCATTTAGCTTGTATGACGCAATCGACTTGTATGCCGCATAATCGCCGTATGGCATGTCGGTAACTGTAACTGACCAGCCGTTTTCCGCGAATAGCCGCGGTACCACCGTGCACGATTCGTCGAGCTTCTTCAAAAGTGTCTCGTTTGCGCGCGCGTTGATCTTTTCCGGAGTATATTCGTAGCCGCCAAAAAGCGGGGGGGCTCCCATTATCGTGTGCCCACCGTAAGAGAATGTGTTGGAATACCAGGTAAATCCACTCATGCTGTCGTTCAGCTTTGGCTCATCCTTGAATATATCGCCGACGAATGGACCGATGCCACGATCAAGCATAATCAAAAGTACATTTCGTCCTTTCTTCGAAAATGTGTACACCGATGACGGCTTTGATCCAACAGAATCCTCATTCTCGCGGTTTATCTGTATCGAGGAAAACTCTTTTGTTATCGCGTGTACTTGGATAGTCGAGAATACGAAAAAAGAAACCGCGACGAGCGTAACTGCGGGGAGCGCAATTTTTGTGCCCGTTTTACGCAAAAGAAGGATAATGGCGAACGCCGCTAATCCAACGGCCATGATATCAAGATGCAAGGGTGCGACGGCCGCCTTAAGGGCGCCGGGATCATCAAAATAAAGCGATGGGGACAGGGTGCCGTAATTGCCCTGAAAGCCAAAGGCATTGATCGTGAATATCGCCAACACGAGGAGCGCGAATATGGCGAGCGCGACCCTCGTTCTTTTCCCGAAAAGAAAGAAAACGCAAAGCGGCCAAAAAACGAAGCATCCAAGCGAACAGGTGAATACACTGAAGAGGAGCGACAGCGGGTTTTCGTACTGCGCAGTGTTTGAGAACTCCTGCACCGACGAAGAGATCAGGCTGCCCGGGATGACGAGCCCGATGAGCAGGGCGCAGGAGATCATTGACATTACGAATATACCCGTCGTTTTACGTGGTGCGTCGACAAGATGCTTCCCGACCAACCGCAGGGCGAATGAAATTGATTTCGCGATGAGGGGCGCCAGCGCGACGAGACAAAAGATAAGAAGGACGAACATGCGCTGTCTCGACGAAGTATCGCGGAGAAAAACGCCAAGAGCTGCGAGGCCGACTATCGCCGCAAGCGACGTATACGCGATTTTTCCCGCATGACGGGACTTAAAAAGAATATTCTTGACAAGCGAGAAGAGATTGTTCAGCGTCCAATAGAAAACGAGTCCTGCTGGTGAGTTATAAAGAAGAACACAAAAAAGAGTTGCGACAACATAGAGTTGCGCTTTGTCCTTGAGGTCGAAACCCTTCGTATAAACCGCTGATGCGACGATGTTTATGGCGGTCATGACGAGCGGGAGCACGTTGATCCTGATTCCGCACAGGGAAAGCATTGTGTCCGGGGAACCGAGATCGCTTATGAACCAGAAGGATCGGCCAAACAGATCGGGCATTGTTGTCAGTACTTTGTATGCCGCGATAAAAAAGGGGATTTGTATCAAAAGCCCGAACATACTCCGAAGTGCGTATGCAGGGTGATAATGGTTCTGCCGGTAAAAAGTCGACAGCATCATGTATCGTTCGTCGCCTTTGAAAACGGCCTTGATATTGTCGACGCCGCGTTTCATCCTTCGCTGGGCTTCGCGCTCCTCGCCCTGAAAACGCTCAGCTACCGCATAAAGCGGAAGACACAGCATGTTGACGATGAGGCTTACGCCGATGATCGAGAACCCCGTATTTCGCAGAAAACTGTCTATAGCTCGGTAAACAACCTCTATAAGCGTTACCACGGGGAAAATCGTTATTTGATAGAGAATGCTCATCAATCATGTGCCTTTTTGTTTTTTTTGAGAATTTTGTACTGAATTGAGCCATACGGCACGATCGCGTTGAGGATTTTTTCGAGCTTCATGATTTCACGCTCATGAAGGCGCCACTGAGGGCGTACGTCATTTATTCGCATTGCGGGATATCGCTCGTGAACTAACGGAACGAGTTCCGGGTACACGCTGTAGTCCCCGTCCCTGAGCGCCTCTTCAAAGCACTTTGCGTTTTTTAGTCCTTTAAACTCATCGCGCCAGGTAGCTGCGAAGTGATGGCACAGGCACGTTTTCTTTCCAAAGGACGAAACAACCATTTTCCCGTTTCGCGTGGTTAACGGGGAAAAATACGATGGGGGGAAGATCCTCGCGCGATCTACTGTAAGGATTTCCTCATGACCCTTGAATCTCCCGTCAACGGAAACCGATTGCACGCCCTTACGTTCTTTGTCAAGGAAGTACAGGGACATCAGGTATGGCATGTCAAAGTTTTTAATCGCGTAATGGAGGGGGCCCGAAAAGGCGGACTCATAAAGGTTCATGAGAAATTTGAGAAGGGGATGGAACGTGCCGTCCTTCACTCCCATAGAGTGGGCCGTGAGCTTACCGTTTTTTACACTCTCAACGCCGATAAACAGGTCTGCCTCCGGATCAGTCTGTGCTGAATCATATATTGCCCGGAAAACGTTACCGTCCAGGATTTCTATGTCTGCGTCAAGATATACGCCGCCGTATTTTTCGAGAAGCCAACAACGAAAGTAATCTGCAAGATATGCATGGTTTTTCTCGGCGGCAAGCGTTCTTGTATACTCGTTCAAGTCGAGTGGAAGATTTTTTTTATCCCACATCTTGATCTCGAAATCGGGCAGCTCGCGCTTCCAGGTCTCCAGTAACGAAAGAAAAGGATCGGGACCGTCGTTGAAATTGAAAAAGATTCGATGGATTATTTTAGGCATGAACTCTCCGATATGATGTGTTTAGAGGGGATTAATAAACCTGATAAAACGGACAGCTTTTCGGGCCAGAATTTGAGCGAGATTGTCCTTGTTTTTTTTTCTCTTGTTTCTGTTTCCTATTAATGAAGGTTGGTTGCTATCCTGAAACGCGAGCGATTTATTGATATTAAGAAGTTCAACGTGTTTACACGTATATGCAAAAAAATCCGAAGGTACGAAAATGGGATATGCGTCCTTGACGAGGCGTTTTGCAGCGTTCAGGTTCAGGTAGTAAACGGTTGTAAGGTACACACCTTGAATTGGTCGAAACAAGGTATAGTTATCGTCCAGAGGTATTTTACGCCAAAAGTTACTTTTAAAGTTTTTTTCTTTTTCGAGTTTGATCAGTACGGATTTTTTTATTGCTTTTTGCTCGAGGATTCGAACGATTCGAATAAAATCCTCATTGAGGATCGCATCATCCTCAATGATAATCGCATCGGTTATTTTTTCCTTTACGATCGCTGAATAAATCAGATAATGCCCGTATGCACATGCGATTTCATTCTTTGACATTTCATAACCGATCTTGGACATCGATTTATTATTGTTGAATATCGTATGAATCTCTTCATTTGAGAGATCTTTTCCGTAAACGCCATAAAAAAAACGAAATTTCACATGAAACCGGTTCATCTGCTTTTCAATTGACGTTTGTCGATCTTTGGCATCGGGTAATGTTAATACAAATATTTCCATACTAGTTAGTCAGCCTTTTCAAGGTCTGTAATATAGTGCGACCAAAATGCGCGCTGTTTATCGAATGCGTGGCAGCCCATCGGAAGAATATCTTTTGATAATTCAAGACAATACTGCGGAGCTTCGTCAAATGCGAATAAAAGTGCTTCTTCGGTTTTCGCGGTGGTAATTAGTGAATTGCCCTTGTATTTCGAGGTCACCAAAAAAAGACGGTTGATTGATGCGTCCGAAAGTACTTGCGTAAGCACTGTATGATTAAATGCAAAACACCAAAATATATCTTCATTGACTTTAGAGGACTCAATATAGTATTTAACAGTGTTTCTGAAGCACCATTGAAATAAATACCGCGGGGTATACACAATTTTTTTAATCAGTGTATACGCAGCATTATGCCTGAATACGGTATTGCTGAAGTAGTCCCCGAGCGAAAAAACGCGTCCTTTATCGGAATACGCAGAAATAAATGAATCGGTCTTTCTCAGCGAAAGCCCTCCGTTTCCAACACCCCAGGCTTTTAGGGATTGCTCGTTTTTCCTGAACAGGGTAACAAATGGAGCGCCGATGTAATCAATGCTTCGCGAACACCAATCGCTCAGTTGGTCTGAAAATACATATGCATCAAGCTGATATATCAAAATAAAACGGGATTCGAGAAACGTTGTGTAGAATTTTTTCCGTAATAAAAGTTTACTGTAGCCCTTGACGCTTTCAAAATATTTTTTGGAAAAAAATGAAACAGAATAGTGACATTGATTACGGATGAAGACTTCGTCATAGACGGTGAGATCGAGACCAGGGTAGGTTGCAAGTACTATTGGCCGTGTGGGACCGAATATCGTAATGCAACGCGCGAGCGAAATTGCCTCAAGAGGGGTGATGTTTTTTTTGTAGACCGGTATGACGATGGTGCATTCCATAAAACATATCCTTACGGGAAAGAAAGGCTTCGTGCCCCCATTCAGCCTTTCTGATATTTGTAACGGGTTCTTTGCAAATGATTTAGTATTATATCAATTGGATAGTCCGTACATGATTCAATTTTTCTTATAACCGCCGAATCGGAAGTAACCAATTGCGATCGCGGTCGAAGCAAGGCGATTTTCATAAAAGGGCTTTTCTGTGCCAGACTGTAATCCCAGTAAAAAAAAGTGTAGTTTATGGAATTATGAATGACTATCGATAAAAAGTATTTCTTGATATTCCTGACTTTATTCCTGATGATTTTCGCTGCTCGTGAAATACGCCATTGTTTGCGATTAATGGGGGAATGATTAAGGTGATATATCGTATTGCTGAAGCATGTCAATCGTTTCAGGAAACTGGCACTTTCAATAAAAGAACGAAATTTGAAATTCCGTTCATACAGAAATGATGTTAACCCAATTTCGTATTTTTGAATTATTTCCCTTTTATTATCCAATCCATGCAAGTCGGAAAAGAAATCGGTAATGGCACCGGAGGAGATGACGGATTTTGAAAAAACAAGGAAATAACTTTGGAGATGCGGTTTGATTTCCTTATTCTGAGTTATTCCCCAGAAATCGCAAGTGTTCTTTTCCATTTCGCTGAACACTGCAGAAAGATCGAATAATGGGCCATATACGCTGTCATTACAGAGAAGCAGTTCATCATAATTCGTATAGTCAATTCCGGAAGAAAAAAGCCCGACTTTATAGCTCATAAAGTCATATCCGGAATTTTCTTTGCAAATAATCGTTATACAATACTTGCTGATTTTATCTTTCTCGGTGTCAGAAAGATTGGATGTCGACACGAAGACGATATCACAGCATAAAACTGATAATTGCTGCAAATAAAAAACAACATAATCGTCAACTACATCGTCTATATCGAAGTGTGCGAATACTGCCATTCTTTTTGGGCGTGATGAGTATGTCATGTTTGTACTTCATAGCTCCAAATCGGCTCAATGATATTTTCTCTGCACGGCGCAGGATGCCGATGGTTTCTTTCATTGAAAATCTCAAAATACACACGCGATTCCTGCGTGGTAATTCTTTTTAAGCGATGTATCGCGAAATCAAACTCGATATAATACTCACCGGTCGCGAACATTGTAGAATCAATTTGAAGTAAAACGCTATGGCTTCCGGCTTTTTTAAGCATTGCGTATTCTTCATCGGTAACGATATCGCTAATCGTGTTGACGCAAACCTGTTTACCCTCAGTGTTGAAAAATTGGACCGAAAAGACATAATCCATATCCGGATTCTTGATCTCAAACTCAATGACAAGATCAATAGTGGATTCCTGGGGAAACAATTCCGCGCGTCTAAGCACGAGGTTGTTATCTCCGTCCGAACCGGTCCAGATGCCGCGCTTCTCCATGTTTTCGAAACTATTGTATGCGAGAACGCAGTTTTCAATTGAATCGTTCTTGATCAGGCGACCCTTCTCCAATATCACGCCCTTATTACACAGTGACTGAACTGCCTGCATGTTGTGGCTCACGAAAAGAACGGTGCGTCCTTGTTCGGCGCTAATCTTGTTCATCTTTCCGATAGCTTTCTGCTGAAACTTGACGTCTCCAACGGCAAGGACTTCGTCGGCAATGAGAATCTCGCTGTCAAGATGGGCGGCAACGGCGAAACCGAGACGAACATACATACCGCTTGAGTATCGTTTGACCGGAGTATCGATATGACGCTCGATCCCGCTGAAATCAATTATCTCGTCGAGAATCTTGTCAATTTGTCTTTTCTTCATGCCAAGAATCGAACCGTTAAGGTAAATATTTTCCCTGCCGGTAAGTTCTTTATGAAAGCCGGTACCAACCTCAAGAAGGCTTGCTACTCGACCGTTTATCTTTATGCAACCTTCCGTCGGGGCCGATATCCGGGAAATCAGCTTTAACAACGTGCTTTTTCCCGCTCCGTTTTTCCCGATTATTCCAATACGGTCGCCTTGCTTGATATCAAATGTCACATCTTTCAGCGCCCAAAAACTGTCCGCACCGTCATAGTACTCGTTACCGATTTTTGAGTGGGGATCCGGTTTGCCGAATTTGCGGGCAACCATGCTTTGCATATCACGAAAAAAAGTACCGGTATTGATCACGCCAAGCTTATATTGCTTTGATACGTGTTCTATTCGAATTGAAATATCGCTCATTGGCATATCCTTACGCGACGTCGACGAACGTTCGCTCGCCCTTGATAAATGATACAAGACCGAGAAACAGGAATATGATTGTCATACCCAAGCTCGACGCGATCATGAGAGGTGGCACATATCCCGCTCCGTAAAACCATATTCGAAAAAGTTCAATGGGAGCAGAAACGGGGTTAACATAGAAAACCCAGGCATATTGCTTGGGAATCTGCGAGAGGGGATAAACGATAGGCGTTGCATACATCCAAAGATTTATTCCGAATGCGATGAGTTGCTTGAGATCGCGGTATTTTGTGGTGACAGACGTAATAATCAGCCCCATACCGGTGCCGAGTGCGGCGATCCAGAGAATGAGGAGCGGAAACAAGAAAGCGCTCCACGTCAAGGTTACCGTTGCCCCCGTCAGAAGATAATACGAAAGAAAAATCAATAAAAGGACAAACTGGATACCGAGCCCGAGCATGTTGATAAGTACTTTTGAGATGGGTACCGTTAGCCGCGGAAAATAAACTTTTCCAAAGACATCGGCATTGGTCGTGAATGTGTCGCTGGAGTCCTTGAAACATTTCTCGAAATAGGTCCAAAGCATCGTGCCGCCATAATAGAAAAGGATATAGGGCACACCGTCTGTCGAGATATTCGCCAAATGTCCGAACACGAATGCAAACATAATAGTCGATATTAACGGTTGGATTACGTACCATAACGGTCCGAGAATTGTTTGCTTATACTGCGTGATAAAATCACGCTTGACGAAAAGAAACACAAGGTCGCGATATTTAATCACTTCCTTCAGTTTCAGGTCCAGCAACTTATGCTCTGGACGGAGTATTGTTGTCCATGTTTCATTTTGGCTGCCTGTTGAAGGCAGCGTTGTATTGTCTTTCATAAACGCTATTGCTCCAGATCTCTTCAGTATTGCCAGGAAATCGCTGTCTCGATGCGAAAGCCTCGGAGTTTGTTTGCGATATTGTAGCTGTATCCATCATATTCAGGATTTTCAATGAGCATCCATGCCGCACCGGCAGATACAAGCATGTTTCGCGAAACGTAATAGCCCGAATTGAGCCCTACAGCAAAAATCGCCTTGATATCTTTTATATGTGCAGTTGCATCGGCATCAGGATCATATCCATCGATCGAGATTGCATAGATATAATCATTGTCGGGATTTTGGCGATGAACGTACAGATTGGTATAGCCCTTGGGATAGTACAGCTTAAAGCCCAGATACTGACTATTCCCTCCGGTTCCATTCCCTGCGCCAAGCCATTGGCCCTCATTGGTATATCCCTGAGTAATTTGAGAATGCCCGTAAAATGTCGCGGGCCACTGAAACTGAAAATCTTGCGACAGTTCAAGATTAGACCATTCAAAGAGGACTTCGAGCGACAGGGGATATTCCGTGGGAAGACGGATGCCTTTTCTGATACCAGCTGTATAGACCATGCTGTGAAACGGGTAGCGTATATATCCTTGAAGGTTTGGCGCGTAATCGTTTATTCCCGCCTCGCCATATACTTCAATGGACGCAAGCGGAAGAAGATAGTCAAACCCGAATGACGCGCGCTGATCCCAAACGTCCTGTGCGCCACCGCCTGAGGTACTTACAATAAAAAGCTTGGGGATAGTTCCAAAGCTTTCTGTTTCCCATTTTGCAAGATAGACCCTGTTGATGAACAGCGTCAGTCCGTCAAAAAGAGGCGGAGCGTAGGCAAAGGAAAGTCCGCTTATCATATTGTGATCGTTACTGTCGTCCGTGTCGAAGTATTCCGATTCAGTAAGATATCCACACCAAAGTCTTGCCTCAATATCTCCCAGATCATGGCCAAAGGCGGTCATGGTCTGTCGACGTAATCCAATATCCATTTTAGGGTAGGGTGCGGCGTTATTCGAATGAATTATCGGATTGATCTTTGCCGGCCCAAGCCAGATTGACTGAGTTCCGAATCCGACAGTGAGTGTTTTCCATGAATAGCGGATTTCTGAATCACCCCAGCTGAACACGTAGAAGGGATCGTCTCCAAAGCGCTGCGGCGCGTCGATGCTGTAAACACCGAAATATCCATAGGTATCGGCCTTACCCGCATAGGATTCACCTGCATAGGACGGGGTAACGAGGTCGAACGGCTGATTCTGCGAAAAGGTAATTTGTGGTTTAAGCGTTACTTCGAATCCGTATGCTTCAAGACGTGCGCCGCCGGTAAGGCTTGAGTTTAATCCTTTTCCCTGCCAGAGTGCGCCGTCATTCTGACCATAGGGTTCTGCGCTGTTATATGATGAGAAGAAGTCCGGGCCATAGACTCGAAAGCGAACCGCATCGGAGACGCTTCGAGTCGTTCCGAGATTGATTCCGTTCCAAATAGTATCGCTGCCGTCCTTTACTGACCAAACAGAATCCGAAAGAGTGCGGTAGTTGAGATATGGCCGGCCCGCATTGCCGGATAGCGAAAGAAACTCATAATAGTTTTCCGAAGTTGAAAGAAGCGCTTCTTGCGCGGTACTTGAAAGAGTTGCAAAAGTGGAAAGGCAGAATATCATGAACGAAAGACGCGAAGCAATTCGAAAGTGTGTTGAAATATTTCTCGGAGAGTCCATCATCTATTTCCCTTGAGATTGTGCATACCAATGCTCATCTCGCTATGGTTATACTCGCGCCAAAACCTGCAAAAAGTGACTTTATGAGTTCCTCGTCCCTTGAGTCAGCTTCGAGGAGAAAGCCGGAGAGTTCGAGTTCACGTTCGACTTTATTCTTGAATGACGAGATTTCCTGGAGTTTCAGCTCGGTGGTTATCGGAACGAATATATTCCGCTTAATGTCCCAAATCTTGACTGAACTCACATCGACGGTATTGTCGATAATCGCCGCCCGCGGAACGAAAATGCGTACGGTGTTTTTCGACTGATCGAAGTTCGCCCGTATTTTTGTAACGTCCGGAATTCCCGCCTTGACGACTCCGCTAAAGCGGACCAGCGAGGTACTCGGTCCTCCGACGACAAATCTCCGGTTAAGCTCCATTACGTCGGTATACCGGTACTTGAGCACGCCGAGCTCTGAAATTCTCGTGAGCGCAGTCGCGTTAAGATTATCAAATGCCATACGCCGTTTCCGTTCAGCAATTGAAACGGAAACAGCATGAAGCGCGACAAGAAACGTGATAAGAAGAAATGCCGAAATGACGACGATTGCCTGCGTTTTTGTCAAGGAAACTTTTCTCATTTGTTAACCTCACGCAGGCAAGTATACAGTACCTTTCGGCTTTTATGTTATTTTCCGACCGCAAAGTATTTAAAGCCCTTTGCTTCCATATCCTCGCGTTTGTACACATTTCTGAGGTCGAAGAAAACCGCTGCCTTTATGAGTGTTTTTACACGGTCAAGGTCGAGGTTGCGATATTGATTCCATTCAGTCATGAGCACAAGCGCGTCGACGCCCCGCATCGTCTCATATTCATCGTCATAATAGCTTATAGCGTCTTTGCACGACGCAAGCCTCCACGTTGCCTCTTTGACGGAAGCCGGGTCACATGCACGAATCACGGCTCCGCGAGCGCAAAGTCCCTCTATTATGGTAAGCGCGGGAGCTTCCCGCATGTCGTCGGTATTTGGTTTGAAAGCGAGCCCGAGTATCGCAATCGTTTTTCCCTTGAGCGATCCCGGCCCTCCGAGACCTGCTTCAATCTTTTCGACCATGCGGTTTTTCTGTCGTTCATTCGCCTCAATGGTTGTCTCGACGATAGAAAGCGGTTCGCCTGCATCCCGGCCGATACGGGCCATAGCCTGCGTATCTTTGGGGAAACAGCTTCCGCCATATCCCGGTCCGGGATGGAGGAATTTTCCGCCGATGCGTCCGTCGCGGCCCATTGCCTTTGCAACGTCCTGTACATTTGCGCCGACTTTTTCGCAAAGGTTCGCAACCTCATTGATGAAGGTAATCTTGACCGCGAGAAACGAATTCGAGGCATACTTGATCATCTCGGCCGTCTCGATGTTCGTTTCGATATAGGGCGTTTCGTTGATATAGAGCGAGCGGTATACGTCCTTCATGAGATTGCGAGCCTTCTCGGTTTCCGCGCCGATAACGACGCGATCAGGATGCATAAAGTCCTGTACAGCCGATCCCTCGCGGAGAAATTCAGGATTCGAGACGACATCGAAGGCGAGTCCTTTTGCACCGTCGCCTCGTGCCAGGAGTTCATCGGACATCCAGCCCTTGACGCGGCGACCGGTACCCACAGGGACGGTGCTTTTATCGACGATAACCTTGTACCCGTTCATCGCGCGGGCGACTTCTCTCGCGACAGCCTCCACGTATTTCAAGTCCGCGCTTCCGTCGTCCGCAGGAGGAGTCCCGACGGCAATGAAAACAACGTCTGATTTCTGGACTGAATGGGCCATATCGGTGCTGAATGAAAGGCGCCCTGCGTTGACGTTTCGCGTGACGACGTCGTCGAGCCCCGGCTCGTAAATCGGTATGCCGCCCTTTTTGAGCGTTTCGATTTTCGCGGCGTTATTATCGACGCAGACAACCGTGTTTCCGAAATCCGCGAGACAAGCTCCCGAAACGAGACCGACGTATCCGGTTCCTGCTACAGTGATCGTTGCCATGGTTGAGTCTCCTTATACCAATCGGTGAAATGCTGTAATCCTGTCTCGAGCGGGGTGGAGGGTTTCCATCCGAAATCGCGCTCGAGTGCGGTCGTGTCCGCGGCGGTCATGTAAACGTCGCCTGCCTGCATCGGAAGATAGTTTTTCTTCGCTTCCGTTCCGAGAAGTCGTTCAAGCGTCGAGATAAAATACTCGAGTCGCTCGGGGCTTTGATTTCCGACGTTATAGATTCTGTAGGGAGCGGATGAGCGGTCAAGAACCGGTTTCTCGGGATCAAATGATGGGTCGCTCTGCGCAGGTCTGTCAGCGATCAACGTGACTGCCTTGACGATGTCGTCGATGTAGGTAAAGTCGCGTAAAAGATCTCCCTTATTATACACGTCTATGGTTTCACCGCGCATGATTGCGTCGGCAAATTTGAAATACGCCATATCGGGCCGGCCCATCGGGCCATACACGGTAAAAAATCTCATGCCCGTTACCGGAAGGCCATAGAGATGACTGTACGTATGCGCCATGAGTTCGTTCGCACGTTTCGTTGCGGCATACAGGCTTACCGGATGGTCAACGGGATCAGTTTCGGCGAAGGGAACCTTACGGTTCATGCCATAGACCGATGAGCTTGACGCGTACGCGAGGTGCGGCGTTTTATGTGTGCGGCATGCTTCGAGGATATTGAGAAAACCGTCGAGATTGCTCGCGGAATATGCTCTTGGATTCGTGATGCTGTACCGGACTCCCGCTTGCGCGGCAAGATGAATCACGCGGTCGATGGAGTTCTCCGAGAAAGCTCGTTCAACAAGCGCCGTATCTTCGAGAAATCCCCGGTAAAATTTCCATCGCTTCTCTCCAGATTCGGTAGGGGCCGCTTTTCGGGCAGCGTCCTCAATCATTACAAGGCGCGATTCCTTGAGATCCGTCCGGTAATACTCGTTTACCGAGTCGAGTCCTACGACCGAATGTCCTGCGCGGAGAAGTGAACAGGCCGTAAAGGAACCAATGAAGCCTGCGGTACCGGTAACGAGGTAGGTCATGCGAGATCCTTTTCCTTCAGGAGGGCGAGCGCGTCCTTTACGAGATTGGTATCGCCTTTCCGGGATATGAGCGCCTTTCCGTTTTTGATTACAATGACGAGATCGTCGACGCCGCAAAGCGCGACGGGAATATCCGAATTCACAAAGCAGTTTCTCGAATCGACGGAAACCGCCGCATCGGGAAGTCCATGGTAATACTTTGCAAGGGAGTCCCAGGTACCGACGTCGTCCCACAAAAAATCCGCGCGGACCGTGATGGAACGGGAGCATTTTTCGCTGATGGCGTAATCAATGGAAATTGACGGCGTCCGTGCATACGCTTCTTCAAGGCCCGAGTACGAAGTCATGACCCGTACGCCCTGTACCGTCTCCACGCGTACGTCGGCGCCCGATCCGGAAAATGCCTGAAAAACTTGCGGGCACAGGCGTTCAAGTTCAAACAGAAAAAAATCTGCGCGAAACGCGTAAATTCCGGAATTCCAGAAGTAATGCCCGTCGGCGAGATAGCTTCGAGCGGTTTCCGCGTCCGGTTTTTCCTTGAACGTTTCGATGCGAAATGCTGAACTTGCGCCATCGATCGGGCAATGAACGCTTTCCGCGGCCTTGATGTAACCATACCCGGTTGAAGGTTCTGTCGGCGGAATGGCGAATGAAACGAGGTTCCCGCGGTCCGCGTGCCAGCACGCGGTTTGTGCGTCCTTGACGAAGGAATCAAGCGGTTTAATAACGTGATCGCTCGCCATCATAAGGATGTTGACGCTTTCGGGCCGATTGAGCGAAAGAAGGTATTGTGCGGTCCAGGCAATGGCAGGCGCCGTGTTCTTTCCGCAAGGCTCGCTCATTATGAGAACCTTCGCAAGAATGTCAGGATTTCCCAGTCGTTTCGAGAGTGCGAGAACATCCTCAATCACCAGTCCTGTCCAGTCCTTTCGCGTCACGATGCAAATATTGCCGGTGATATTCAATGCAGCGGCCCGAATAATCGCAGACTGAAGAAAGGTCTCGCCATCAGGGAGGCTCATGAACTGTTTGGGTTTTTTTGCGTCGGAGACGGGCCAGAGTCGCTCTCCTGAACCGCCTGCGAGAATCAATACGTCAGTGCACATGGGGATTATCCTTTTGAGAGGAGGTCATAGATATGGGCGACAGCGTTTCCCTCGGAGGGCAGGGGGCTCCCCGGAATTCCCGGATCAAGCATTTTGCGCTCATAATTTTCGGACACGAAAACGAATGTATCCTTACCGATCTCGGACGCGTCCTGATAGACTGAAAACTCGAGTCCGGCGTTTCCGGCGGCATACTCGATAATAAAATCCATATCACTTTTGCCGAGGATCGCGAGCCGCGAAAAACCGCGTTCATGCGCGTCGCGCGCGATTTCGAGTATCGTTTCCTTGTAATTGACGACCTTTTTCATGGTTCGTTTGAGATAGCGATAGGTTCTACCCGCGAGCTCATTCACCCCGTCGGGGGTAAGGACATAGCTCACCTTTCTTGGTGACACCTTTTGCACCAGGATATACCCCTTCAGACTCAGCCGTTTGAGCAGCACGTTGGTCATGCCGAGCGAAAGATTTATCGCTCGGGCAAGATCACGTTGGCTGATATCGGCCTTTTTTCGGGTGAGTTCGTTTATACTGTTGAGGAGTAGATATTCTGAATCTTGTTCCATGTTTTTTGGAAGTTTGTAATGAGAAAAGCATGACAACAGGCAAAAAAGCAGTACCGCCGAAACTGGTTACCGTCATTGCCTGTTTATGTGTTCAACCAGTGAACAATCTAACATATAAAAAAGTCCCTGACAAGGTGAATAGTTACAAAAAGGAGTGGATGTGGTATGCTTTTATGTATAGAAACTAACAGGAGATTCTCATGCCGGTAGCACCGCACATCAGGGAAGTAATGGCCTCCGCGTCTTTTATCCGGAAGATGTTTGAGGAAGGAATACAGATGAAGGCGCAATTCGGCGCTGAAAATGTCTATGATTTCAGTATTGGAAATCCCGATCTCGAACCACCCGCAAAAGTAAAAACGATACTTGCCGATATAGCGTCTTCAGGCAATAAAGGGCTTCATGCATACATGCCCAATGCAGGCTATCAGGAAACACGCGCCGCGATGGCCGCAAAAGTCTCGCTCGAGCAGGGTGTCGCGCTCGAATTTTCGCATATCGTAATGGGTGTCGGAGCTGCCGGCGCGATGAATGCCGTTCTCAAGGCAGTACTCACCCCCGGTGACGAGGTTCTCGTTCCCGCGCCGTACTTCGTCGAATATGGCCACTATGCGCGTAACCACGGGGGAGTGCTGAAGACTGTCCCCACGAAAGAAGATTTCTCGCTGGATGTTCCCGCTATAGCGGCGGCGCTCGGCGAGCGCACCAGCGTGCTCATCATCAATTCCCCGAACAATCCAACCGGAAAGATTTATCTTGAAAAAGACATTTCGGCGCTTGCGAAAGCACTTGAGGCGCATCGAGTGAAAACGGGAAGAACGGTCCTTCTCATCGCGGACGAACCGTATCGGGAAATCGTGTATGACGGGAGAAAAGTCGCGCCGGTGTTTCCGTTTTGGCCCGCTTCCGTCGTCGTCACTTCTTTCGCCAAAAACTTGAGCCTTCCCGGCGAGAGAATCGGGTATGCCGCAGTAAACCCCCGCGCAAGCGACGCTAAGGAACTGGTCGACGCGATAATTTTCACCACCCGCGTTCTCGGTTATGTAAACGCGCCGGCGACTTTTCAGCGGATCGTTGCCGCCTGCTGGAACGAACCGGTTGACTATTCATCATATACCTCCCGGCGTAATACGCTGACGGGAATCCTTCGCAACGCGGGTATCGGCTATGCCGAGCCTGAAGGAGCGTTCTATCTTTTTTGCAAGGTGCCTGAACGAACGAAGACTGAAGGTGCCGCAGGTGACGATGGGGCTTTTTGCGACCATCTCAAGAAATACCACATACTCGGCGTTCCCGGTACCGGTTTCGGAAAATCCGGTTGGTTCCGTCTCGCGTATTGCGTCTCGGAAAAATCGATAGCAGGATCTGCGAAGGCGTTTGCAGAGGCACGGCTCGACTGGTAGATCGCTTAAGGAGCGCATTTGTTATGAAAATATTGATGGTTACGAGCGAGGCAGTACCCTTCGCCAAGACGGGTGGACTCGCAGACGCGGTTTCCGCGCTTTCCATCGCGCTTGCGTCTCAGGGTCATGACGTGCGGATCGTGATGCCTCGGTATTATCGCATTGACCGGAGCAAGCTTGAGCACCTCTCGGGTCCCATGGGCGTGCATCAGGGCTATCAGGAAATCTGGACGGGCGTCTATCATACAACGCTTCCGGGTGCCCCCGTTCCCGTTTATTTTATCGACCATGAGCAAAGCTACGGAAGGGATGGCATTTACGGCGTCCCCGGCGAAACTGACTTTAACGACAACCCACAGCGATTCTCGCTTCTCGGACATGCCGCGTTTCAGCTATGCCGGAAACTTCAGTGGTTCCCCGATATTATTCATGCGCATGACTGGGCTGCCGCCCTCGCGCCGATTCTCCTGAAGTTCAACGAAAGAAAGGAAGAGTTCGCCCATACCGCGAGCGTTTTCACGATCCACAATATTGGCTATCAGGGTGTGTATGGCAAGCATCTGTTCCCGTACACGGGACTCGGTTGGGATAACTTTTACGCCGCCGGTTTCGAGGATTGGGACCGGATGAATTTCCTTAAAGCGGGTCTCGTTTCTTCGGACAAGCTGACGACAGTTTCCCCGACCTATGCCAAGGAAATTCAGCGACCGGAATTCGGGTTCCGCATGGACGGTATCCTTCGCTACCGTTCAGAGGACCTTACCGGAATCCTTAACGGGGTTGATACCGCTATCTGGAATCCCGAAATCGATACATTGATACCTTCACCGTATACGGCGAAGACCCTTGATAAAAAGGCAAAAAATAAGGAAGCGCTCCAAAAGCGCATGAAGCTTCCCGTAGATCCTGACGTGCCGGTCTTCGGTATCATCACCCGACTTGCCGACCAGAAAGGAGTGTCGGAGCTTTTCGGCCCCTCGTACGGCTCGGCAGCCCGCATCTGCCGGGACATCAAGCTCCAGATGGTTATTCTCGGGGCCGGCGAGGCTTGGTGTGAAAACGAGATTACTTCACTCAGCGAAAATCTGCCCAACTTCCGTGCGTATGTCGGTTATGACGAAGGCCTCAGTCATCTCATTGAGGCAGGAGCTGATTTTTTTCTCATGCCCTCACGATACGAACCTTGCGGCCTCAATCAAATGTATTCGCTACTCTATGGCACGCTACCGATCGTAAGGCGCACCGGCGGGCTTGCCGACACCGTCGAGAACTATGACGAAGCTACCGGGGAAGGAACGGGTTTTGTACTCGAGAACCTTACGCCTCAAAGCATCTTCGACACGGTTGGGTGGGCATCCTATGCCTGGTACAACCGCAAGGACGATATACGAAAAATGCAAACGCGTGCGATGAACAAAGAATTTGGATGGGATACATCCGCACGAAAATACGTCGAAGTCTATCAAAATGCGTTAAGCCATATAAAAAATAAATAAAGATTTAGGCGACAAACGTCGCAGGAGGTTTTTTGTGTTCAAGTATATCAAGAAGTTCTTAAACGCCCTCAACGCGAACGCGCATCCAGGTGACATTGCTCATGCGGCCGCACTTGGTCTCTTGCTTGCGTTCGTACCCAAGGCAAATCTGCTCTGGGTGTTTTTATTCTTCCTGACGATTTTCATCAGGGTTAATAAAGGCGCTTTTTTTCTCACACTCATTCTTCTTTCTTTCGTGGTTCCCTTTGCCGACGTTGCGACCGAGGCCTTGGGATTTTTGGTTCTTTCCTTCAAACCCCTCGACGGCTTATTCGCCGCGTTGTACCGCACGCCTTTTCTGGGTCTTACGCGCTTCAATAACACAATGGTCGCAGGCGGACTCATCATGGGCATTCTCGCATACGTGCCCATGTATGTGCTTTCGCGCTCGTTCGTTACCTGGTACAGAAAAACACTTCAGCCGAAAATCGCAAACAGTAAAATCGTGAAGGTACTTTCAAACCTTCCCCTTATCAAGCAGATCATCAACGCGCCTGACGTGGGAGGATTCGGAAAATGAGCAAAAACAAGAAAACCTATAAACCAAAAATTGTAAAACTCTTTTCGAAGAAATACGACGAAAAGGCATTTGAAAAGAAAATTCTCAAAAAAATATTTATTCCCGCGGACAAAAAACTTGTAGAATCACTTTTTATAACAGTCACTGATCCCAAAAAAGGGAACGTGTATGCCATCGACGCGTCAAAGGTAACCGACAAGGCGACTGCAAAACGGCTTGCCGTCATCGCCAAGCAAATCAAAAAGCAAAAAGGAAGACTCAATATTCTTCCGGTAGTTTTTGCGTTGATTATGGTAATTGCGATCGTTCTCGCGCTGACGGTGTTCAGAAACGTCATCGCGCGCATCGCCGTAACCTCCGCAGTGGAATCTTCTTTCGGGGCGAAATGCGACATTTCGCACATAGACTGCGACCTTATCGCCGCGCGCTTCCGGCTTGACGGTTTTGAGGTCGCGAACCGCACGAGTCCCATGAAAAATCTTTTCGGAATCGAGAAGCTCGACTTGTCCTTTAACCTTCTTGAACTGACGCGCGGAAAGATTGTCGCGGATAATCTTGAGATTACGGGTGTCACCTGGAACACGGACCGAAAGGTTTCGGGTGCGCTTCCGCCGAAGCAACAGAAAAAATTCGACAAGAAACAGAAAAACGCGAAACCAAATCCTGTTGTCAAGGCGATTACGGCAGAGGCTGACAAGATCAAGGCAGGAGTATCGGTCGGCGAGGGAATTTCTGCGGTCAAGGATCAGCTCGATCCCGTCAAATACCTTGAAAAGGAAAAGTCTGCTCTTTTGTCTCCCGCCGTTGTCGAAAAAATTTCGTCGACGGTACCGGGTCTTGCGGAAAAATGGCAGGGAAAAAACAAGGAAGTTCGTGCACAGGTCGATAAAACAATTAGCGACGGAAAGGCGCTTGCAAATCTCAACGTCGCATCCATAAAGACCGTGCAGGAAGCACAAACCGCACTCGCCCAAATAAAGGCTGCAAGCGACAATGCGAAGTCTTCGCTCGATTTCGCGAAAAAAACGGCTGATGAAGCCACCTCGGACGCGAAGACGGTAAAGGCTCTTTCCGCAGAAGCCGAAGCCGCGATCAAGGCAGATTCCGCCAGGCTCAAGGCACTTGCAGACACGGTCAAGGGTCTCAATCTTGATACGGGAAAGAATCTCGTGTCCAGCGTGTTCAAGACCTTCATCGTAAGCACGCTCGGGGAATACTATCCGTACCTCGATAAGGGCGTTACCGTACTCAAGGAAATGCAAAGCGGATCAGCAAATGGCGAGAAAAAAATATCGCTCAAAAAGAAGGCTAATGCCGTCTCGCGCCTTCCCGGCCGAACGCTCTCGTTCGGCGACGATTCGGCGCCAAGCCTCTTGCTGCGCAATATCGTGCTGTCTGCAAAGGACGATAAGGCGGGAATCGCTGGTGGAGCTACCGCCCAAAACGTGACAAACGACGCTGATCGCGTCAACAAACCCGTTACCATCGGCCTTAATGTGACTCACGGTTCCATGAAGGAAACTGCCGACGGAATCGTTGATCTCCGCTCGAAAGCTGCTGATACCGTCGATACGAAATTCACTTCTTCCGGTTACAAGCTCGCCATTGACTCGAAGGGAGTTACCGGTGTTCCCTCAGTTAACGGAAAGATGAACGCAGCCGGAACAGTAAAGATCTCTCGAGACGGAACGGTAACGATAGGGTCAAACCTCAAGGTAGAAGAAGCGAAACTCGTGATCGATTCATTCGAACCTGCCTTCGTGTATGAGGCGTATCATAACGTGCTTTCGTCGATAAAGGTTGTGGATCTCGACGTAGTTGCCGTAATCGGCAGTGATGGCAAGGTAGCAATCGACGTCAATACCGAAGTCGACAAAGAAATCGCGAAAGCCATTAAGGCTGAGATGAACGCGCAAATAGAAAAAGTAAAGGCTGGTATCCGGAAAGAGGCGGATAAGTACATCGCGGAGCAGAAGGCGAAATATTCGAGCGAGATCGCCCGATTCGGTGACGCTGCATCGAAAGCGCAAGCCGCACTCGATGACATTAAAAACTACGACAAATTGCTTGATTCCAAAAAAGCCGAAGCCGAAAAGCGGATAAAAGATATTGCCGCGGAACAGGCAGCGGAAAAGCTGGCACCGGCGACGGACGCCGTGAAGAAAGTCGCGCCCCAGGCGACAAGCAAATTGAAGGGACTTCTTCCGTAAAAAAGTTCAGACATGTGTAAAAAAAAAAGAGGCCCCGATAACGGGGCCTCTTTTCATATGTACCGGTACGTTTTATTCCGCGTTTTGATCGACGAGGTCGGTTGCGCGAAGAAGCTTTATCACTCCGGATTTATCCTGCACAAGGATTCCCTTTTGAGTGACGGTAATCGCGGTAGAGGGTAATACGTTGATCGCGGATTTCGCCTTGGCATCGAGGTTTTTGTCGAACCGTCCGATTACGCATCTTCCCGCGCCCTGGTCGATAACCGCGTAATAATCGTTCGCGCTTTGCACAAGCACGCTCTGCTCGGCGATCGAGTCGGTTCCCTGCTTGGTCATCTCGAGAGTCGCGCTATCGACGAGTACGAGCCTGATTGCAGCGTTGCCGCCTTTCTTGCCGGCAATCGCCATAAAGCCGGCGCCGGTGTCATAAATGGCGCGGCCCCGAATGGCGTTGAGCGGCGACGTTTTAAGTATTTTACCGTCATTGAGGTTCACGATAACCAATTCTGAGAGAAACGACGTGTCATCGACAACGCGAAGGGCAAAGGCCGGAAGGGCCGCGGCAAGCGCCGTATCGGCGGATTTTTTCGCGTCGGCGGCCTTTTGGTCAACTGCCTTTTGCTCGTCGGCGGCGATGTCTTTCCGTTCTGCAAGCGTTTCCTTTTGCTTTGTATCCGCGAGTTTCTGGTCGGCATTGGCGTTCGTTTCTTTTTGTTTTACGGCGGATTCTGTCTGCGCGACATCGGCTTTCTTTTCGCTTACCGCAGCGGTCTTCTCGTCAGCGGTTTTCTGCGCGGCTTCAGCTTTCTGCTGGGCAGCCTTGTCCCCGGGTTTTGCAGCCGCTTCCGCTTTTGCGGCGTCTAGATTCTTTTGCGCCTGGGCTGCGTCCTTTTCGGCTACGACGAGATCCTTCTGCTTTGCGGCCTGGGCTGCGCGAGCGTCGGTAGCTTCCTTCTGCGAGGTTTCGGCGCGCGTCTGGGCGGCATCCCCTTCGCGTTCCTTTATGTCTGCCATGCTCTTCCGGGTATCCGTAGCGGTAACCTTGTCCTCTTTTATCTTCTCAACCACTTCCTTTCCGGAAATAGCGGTCGTATCGATGCTGCTGATAGTGCCCGAAAGGCGAGGATCGGAAAGAGGAATGACGATCTCCGTTCGTCCCGGCCATTCATCATATCTGACGGAAAGTCCCGCTTTTTCTGCATGAAGATTGGAGACGACGAGCGGTTTATAGCGCGCTTTGAACGCGTCGAGCTTGCCGCGATATACGGCATTGTACACGGTGATGAATGTCGCAAGCGTCGATGAATCCTTGTCGGAGTATCCATACGCGGCGGAAAGGTACGAGCCGATAATCCTTCTGAGGTTATCGATGTGGTCAACTCCGGCGCCCGGTCCCAAAATGAGGATATCGGCATCGAGTCCCTCTTTTACCGCTGCATCGACTGCGTGAATTACGTAATACCGCGCGGGATCGCCCGCGCTTCCGGCCTTTATCGCAGTCGCGCCGAGCGAGGAGCCGATACCCCGTATTTCCTCGATTGAACTGATTACCGTCTGTGGTCCGGTATAGTTGATAAACTCGATAGCATTTCCGGCGTCGCCGGGCTCGAGCTCTTTCCGGTCAACCTCAATGGCAAAGGCGGCGGAAGCCGCAACGGCAAGTACGACAAGGGCAGCAACGAGCCTTTTCATCGAAATCCTCCATAAGTAACTTACTGCAAGATATTGGCCATAACCCCGCGCGCGTAATCGCGATCAAGGTTTCCGTATGGACTTTGCGCAAAGCGGGAGAGCAATGCCGCGCCCTGAAGCGCGACAGATCCTCCCGTATACCGGACGATCGAATACAGGGCATCGCAGGACGCCCGGTTGATCGGGGAATTATCGATCCCCGATTCACGCGCGACAAGCGTTACCGCTTCAATCGCTTTTCCGTCGGTATCGGGGCCGAGAGCCGAAATCCCGTAAAGGATACCGATACATACGGAAGGATCGCGCTCCGTTCTTGCCGCGTTGAAAAGCTCATCCCGGTACTCGGAAGACCCCAGGCGACCAAGAAGGCTTGCGGCGCGTGCCCGTTCGGTCGGATCGTACTCGCGCTGCCCGGGCGTCGCAGCTTTACCGTTTCGCAGGATCACGGAAAGCCTTCTCGCATAATAAATCTCGTCGGGACCGACGTTTCCGTCCAGAATATCGGTCGAAACCCGTTCAAAAAAGGCGGGCAGGATCGAATACTCATCGGCGAACGGAGTTCCGTATTCATCAAAGCTCCCGATCAGTATACCGTAGTTTTCGCACTTTTGCGTTTTTTTTTCCGGAACGATTCTCGCTTCCGCCCGATAGGCGCTTATCGCAGCGGAAGAGTCGACGGTAATTGCGATACCGTTTTCCCCCAGAACGGGATCTTTAACCCCGAGCGGGAGGGCAAGTTCCCAGACAGGACGGCCCTGAACGGTTCTCGCGCAGGAATACCCCCGATACATGACGTTAAATTGACCATACCCGTAGTCGATTGCGGCTGATCCGGCGACACCGATACCCGGACCCGTTTTCCAAAGGAGTGTACCATCGGTAACGTTGATTCCGCAAAGACTCCCGTCACGGGAAAGAACGCACAGTGTTCCTTCGCCCGAAGCAAAAGACATGATGGAACTTCCCGTCCGGTATTCCCAAATGGCTTCCGTCGACTTCCGCGCGGTACCAGAGCGCCCGTCGCGTACGTCGTAACACCGGACTGTTCCCGAAGTGAAGCCGCAGATGAAGCCGGGTCCAGTTGCCGCTATCGTTGTCAGCGTGTCTGAAAGCGCTACACGCTCGAGCAATTGCCCAAAGGGCGATACCCGTATTATCGCGCCCGAGGAAAGGCTGACCAAAAGATCGCCCGAACCGGTTTCTGAAACGATACTCCCCGGAGATTCGGAAAGCGGTACCGTCCATTTGACGGTCGCCGTCTGAGAGATGCACACGATACGGTTTCGATAAATCAGAAAAATGCGACCGTCGCGACCTTCGTAGGGAGCGACAAGAGGAGCGTCTGCGCTGTTCACTCTCCATAGAAAAAGACCATCGACGTTGAGTGCGGTAATCGTACCCGATCCGGATGTGGCAAGGACGATCCCGGATTTCAGGACGGTCAAGAGCCCTCCGATTTTTCCGGGAACCGGCCGGCTCCACAGAAACGAGCCCTTTTCCGACAAACAGGTTACCGTACGGTCAGTACCCGAAAGAAATACGCGATCAGCGCGCGATATGGGGCCTGCAGCCACGTCGCCTGAAAGCACTCTTGTCCATAATGGTTCTCCCGCAAACAGGAGACCGGAAGCGATGAGAAAGATACATGCAAAGAAATGATGGGGACGAACTTTCATGGATGCAACTTTTTTTAACCCTTTCATCGCGTGAAAAATGCGAGCGTTTCGATGTGGTGGGTCTGCGGATAAAAGTCGTACAGCGTCACATCACGAAGCGTGAACCCGCCTGCGACAAGCCGCGCGGCGTCCCGCGCAAAGGTAACCGGATCGCAGGATACCGAACGTACGTCGCTGATACCGGAAGCGATGAGCCAATCAATCGTGTGCCGGTTCATGCCGAGTCGGGGAGGATCGACGATCGCACAGTCGTATTTGAGCCGCGATTCGGGAACGGAAGGCCAACGCTCGTCGCTTACCGCGCAAAAGCGGGCTGAATCCGCGCGCCCGGAAAGATTTTCCCTCGCGGTGACGAGGGCTTCCCGATTAAACTCCGCGAGAACCACTTCGTCGAATCCGTCTCCCAGTGTCGCGGAAAAGGTGCCGACACCCGAGTAAAAATCAAGGAGTCTTTTTCCCGAAAAAAGCATATGGCCCTCGGGCACGGGATTCGTGCACGCTACCGGACGCGCAGTGATCGCCTGAATGAGAGACTCGAGCATCGGAATATTGGACTGGAAAAATCCTCGCACATCGAAATGCATGTTTTTTCCGGCGACCGAAACCTGGCACGCGGGATTTTCGTCCTCTTGCCAAAGATTATCGCCATAACCGAAAACATGGAAGCGATCTCCCGCATTGCGCTTTTTCGCGCCCTTCGCGATGCTTCCGTCCATAATTGCCTGTCTGATGACCGGAGAAGCGACGGGACAGTCCTTGATAGCGATGATTTCCCGCGAGGCGCCTTCTTTCAGCCCGATCAGCCCTTCGCGTGTCCGGTGAAATTGAAACCGGGAGCGGTATTCCCAGGGACTACCCGAAACGACGGTAATGTCCTTTTCCGGTGCCACATGCGCTCTTGAAAGCGCATCCCCCAGTATCGATTTTCTCAGTTCGCTTTGATAGTCAGTGCGGGCCATTTGAAAGGAACATCCGCCGCAGCGTCCGAAAAGCGGGCAGGGCGGGGTAACACGCCGGTCGCTTGGCTCAAGAACTGACGTGACGCGCGCAAACGAATAATCCTTGCGGCTTTCGGTAATTTCAATCTCGAGGGTTTCTCCGGGTAATGCATACGGTATAAAAACGGCTTTTCCGTCCAATCGCCCCAGAGCATTTCCCCCGGCGACCATTTTCTCTGCTATAATAGTCATGACGAGATGAGTATAGCATATTCAGTGGAGAAAAGTTATGAGCGCAGAAACCTTTTATTGCCAGATGTCAGATGGTGAACGTATTGCAGTTCATGCGTGGAAACCTGCAAAGACACCGACCGCCATTATTCTCATCAGCCACGGGATGGCCGAATATGCAATGCGCTATGAACGTTTCGCCGAAGAAGCGATAAAGGCAGGCTATGCGGTTTTTGCCGCGGATCATCGCGGGCACGGCATTACTGCGGGCGCACTCGACAAATTGGGGCATCTTGCGGACAAAAACGGTTTTTTCAGGGTTATGGAAGACCAGTTTGAATTGACAGGCGAAATCAAAAAAAGGCTCCCCGGGTTGCCCCTTGTCCTGTATGGACACTCATTCGGTTCTTTCATTGCTCAGCTCTATATCGAACGCCATGGTAGTGAACTTGCCGGATGCATTCTTACCGGAACCCGCGGACCTGATCCTGCAATCGTATTGTCCGGAATGCTTGTCGCCCGCGCGGTTACTCTTTTTTCAAATCCGAGAAAACCTTCCCATTTTCTCACCAAAATGTCCTTTGGTACCTGTAATGAGCGCATACCCGACGCGACAAGCCCCAATGCATGGATTTCACGGGATGCTGAAGAAGTAGACAAATATGACGCATCACCCTGGACAGGGTTTGTCTGTACCTCAGGATTTTATCGCGACTTGACCTGGGGACTTTCAGCCATCCACCGCAAGCGGGAAATCGACAAAATACCGAAGGACTTGCCGGTCTATCTCCTTACCGGAGAAGACGATCCTATCAGCAAATACGGGAAAACGGTCCGGTTGCTCGAAAAACTGTATCGTTCGAGTGGAATGAAGCGGGTAACGTCGAAATACTATCCGGGAGGAAGGCACGAGCTTCTGAATGACACAAATCGCGCCGAAGTGACCTCGGATATGATCGGATGGATCTCGCAGGTCCTTAAAAGATAAGAACTGCTCTTTCCCAAACCGGGGAGCTTTTCGATCGCCTCCGTTGACATACGGAGGCATTCCGTAGAAAATAGAAGGCCAGATGTTAACTCGATACAGTTCGGACTCAAAAGGCAAGGCAGTCCAGAAAGCGCTTATTTATACAAAAAGAGAACACGGCATTCAAAAAGAAATGCTCGATCCCGAAGCGGTCAGGATCATTACCCATCTTCGAAATTACGGATATGAAGGCTATATAGTCGGCGGTGCCGTGCGCGACATGCTCATCGGCAAGACCCCGAAGGATTTCGATATCGTGACGAATGCGGAACCCGCGAGGATCAAGCGTATTTTCCGGAATTCCCGCATCATCGGTAAGCGTTTCCGTCTCGTGCACATATTTTTTGGCGAAAAAATCTTTGAAGTATCCACATTCCGCTCGCTTGTCGAAGGAACAACGGGTAACAGCTTTGGTACGATGGACGAAGACGTCCAGCGGCGCGACTTTACCCTGAATGCCCTGTATTACGATCCGGTCAAAGAACAGGTTATCGATTATGTCGGTGGGGTAAAGGATATTCGCGTCCGCAAACTTGTTCCGGTAATCCCGCTAAAAGTTATTTTCAAGGACGATCCCGTTCGCATGCTCCGTGCGGTCAAATACTCCGTTTCCACCGGTTGCGCCATTCCCTTTATGCTCGGCCGCACCATCCGCAAATCTTCACGCCTGCTTCAGCCGGTATCTCCGTCACGCTTAACCGAAGAAATCATCAAGATTCTCAATAGCGGGCGTTCGCGAGAAATCGCGCGCGCAATGCTCCGGTACGATCTCTATATGTATCTTCAGCCCGCTGCGGCGAGTCTCATTGACGGAAATCTTGCGTTTGCGAAAGACTACGAGGAAAGCCTCGGCAAGCTCGACGACCTCATCGCTTCCGGCGAAGACACCCGTCTCGGAAGAAAACTCGTTTTTTTCATCGAAAGCCTGGTAAAGATCATCATCAAGGAAAAGCTTGCGCCTTCGGAAGTCTACAACCGCGTATACGCCGAATGTCGCCGCTTCGTCATGCCGATGAATCCCCCGCGCGTGGAACTAGAGTTCGCCGTGCGCTATTGCCTGAAGGAAAACGGCTTTAACGTTCGCTTGCCGCGCGTCCGTGAGCGCATTCCCGGCAATCCAGACCGCGACCGGAAACGGGACGAAACCGCAGAATTTCCCGGTGAAGCCCGTGAGGGAGACAGAGGCGAGGGGTCTCGCGCTCCCCGCAGGCGCCGAAGAAGGAGACCTTCTTCGAACACTACTTCGGCATCGAATTAAGAATAGCGCCTGCTTTTTCGCCGTACCGCGAAGGATTTGCCTGCCTGGCGTTTTCAAGAAACACTTTTGATTCTTTATATCGCTTGTCCGCGTACGCGCTCAGGCCAAGTGCCCAATTTACCGTAGAGACGTCGGCGCCGCACGCAAGCGCTTTTTTGTACCAGATGTCAGCCTGCGGATAATCCTTTTCGGCATATGAAACCAAACCAAGATAATACGAGACAATCGGGTCATCGCTCCGGATGCCAGACGCAGAAAGAAGGTCTTTTCGCGCTTGAAGGTATTTTCCGCCATTATAGCCGGACACGCCTGACTGAACGAGCTCGTTAAAGGTATGCTGTCCTTCAAGCCAAACGGTAAAGTCGGCGTCCGCGCGGGCAAAATCATTAAACCGTGCAAATCTCGCCCGTATGGCCTCGGTATTGTCCGCTTGCGAAGCGTCGTTATACCCATCCGCCCCCTCGAGCATCACGAAAGACTCAAGGAGGAACCGCTGATATTCACCTTTTTCGCTCGACAGGAGAAATGCGGTCAATGACCAGGCTTGCGGATAGAAGGACGCGGAATCGCTGCTTCCCGTTACGGCGGAAAGAATGCTCTTTACATCAAGAATCCTCGCGCTGTCGGCATGGAGGTTCTTGGCCGCCTCAAGCCAGGGAGAGTAGGCCGCGATCGAAACGCGCCTGGTTGCCGGATCCCACACGGCCTTTTCGAAATACGCCTGAAACCCGTCGCGTATCCATACCGGCGGCTCCTGGATGTAACTATACAGATATTGCAAAAACAGCTGCCGGTTCAAGGCCGGGCCCGCAAAGGCCTCGTAGCCGGTTCCGCTGCCAGACGGAAACAGCACCAATTCCGAAAGTTCTTTCTTTGTGTACTTCAGAAAAATATACTGGCTTCTTGTTTCCCCGACGCGTTCGCTCACATACGCGTCAAATGCCGCGCGATCCGCGAGAATCGTAACTTTAAGCCGATGACGGGTAGGGTCCGGATCGAAGCCGAACACCGCATTGAACGAATCCCAAAGACCATTGAGTCCGTCGGCAAGCGAGGCGGAAGGCGAGAAACCTTCGGGAGTGACAATGTCATAATGACCGGAGGCTGCTGTATTCGCCGCCTCGGCACCAAGGGTATACACGGTAATAAGGACCGCAAGCGCGGCACAAAGCGTTTTTTTAATCATCATGGTCTCTCCTAGTTCGTAGTAATTTTATCGATAATAATGTGAACGTCTTCGATCAGTATGCCGGTAAAGCGTTCTATGTTCTCGACGATATATTCCTGCATTTTATGTATTCTTCCCGTCAGCTGGGTACCGAACGGCACGTCAATGACGATAACGAGCCGATATCCCTGTGTATCGGTTTTTATCGTGAGTTTTTTTATCCTGATCTGGTCATCGTATTCACCCACGCAATGGATAACCATTTGGCTCAAAGCCGCCTCGGAAATCGTTACCCGTCCGGTTTTCGAGAATTCCGGACGAACGACCGATTTTTCATACACCTTCGACTGATTGAGAGCAGAAAGCGGATTCTGATTCCGTTTCAGGAGAACCCGGACGCGATCATAAAAGATTTGAGGATAGTTTCGCTGAATCTCGATCGACGGTACCGGTATGACGTGCTTTCCCTCGACCCGTCTGGAGCGAATCGCTTTTTCAATCTCTTCCTTCGTCGCTATTTCCTCAATGCGGATTATTTTTTGCGGTTGGGGCAGCTGTAACCGAACGGCAATCTTGTTTACCATTTTTTCCGACGTTCCGAGAATGAGTACCTTCTTGAATATTTGTCCCTGAAGCGCGCGGGCAATGGTGTCGCGATGAACCTTGTCGTCAAAAAGGGCTACGCGAACGGCTGCAAGAAAAGTCGCCTCGCGCTTGGCCGAATGCCCTGCGACTATTTTATCGTCGCGTATCAAAAGTCCGTCGTCAATAATGAGCTCTATGCCGTATTTTTGCGCGAGAAGTTTCGCGCGAAAGCTTTTTCCCGTTCCGCTTTCGCCTACCAGCGCGTATACTTTAACTCCCTTGAAAAACCAGTAGAGGTCACTGATGCTCATCATTGTCTTTCCAGTATACGACTCCGCGCTCAAGAACCGCAAGCGATTCCGCGCCGAATAACGCTGCTATCCGTTGCGCAAAACGGTCCGGGATCGGTGCGAAAAGACGGTCAGGCAAACCCTCGAGCCGATTAGCGGGAAACACGAGCTCGCGCGCGTGGAGAAAATAGGAACCATCCTCGCGCCGTGTGCTCCCGTATCGCGTGTCGCCCGCGAGCGGATGCCCATGCCTGGCAGATTGTACGCGTATTTGATGCTTTCTCCCGGTAATTATCCGAAACCGGACAAGCGTATACTCATGGTTTTGAAATGCCCCTCGTGCGACGGGCTCGGCAATCGTGACCATGGCTTTCCCGTCTTCTTCCGTGTCTCGCCAGGTAACGGTTTCGGAGATACAACCCTCGGCGATTCCCAGGTAATATTTTTCTAGTTCACGCTGTTCAATCGCGGACGAGAACCACCTTGCACCGGTCAGGCTTCGGGAAAAAGCGAGGATCCCGGTAGTTTCCTTGTCGAGCCGGTGAAGCGGGCCGGTCCTGAACGAAAGGGAGTGTTTCGCGGTTTCGGCTTGAGGAACCAGCAGGTCAAGGCCATTTTCCCCGTGAACGGAAATACCTGCGGCTTTATTGATAAAAAGAAGATCTTCATTTTCGAAAATGACGGTAAATCGATTTTTTTCCGTTCCGGAGGCCGGGTTCGGTGTCTCCTGGTGACCGTAGTCAGCCGTTGGAACGTCTTTTTTGCCGGGATTCAACAAAATCCCGCTCGCAATCCAGAGTTCCTGGCCTGCTTCACTCCGGTCCGAAGGATCTACTTTCTTACCATCGACGCGAATTAAACCCTTTCGTACCAGTTGGTATACCCGGGAAAGCTCGATATCCGGCAAGAATCGCCGTACGATTCTGTCTATTCGACGGTCTGCGTCCTCTCCGGTTATTGTAAATTTCGTGAAATCCATTGATGGGTAAGTATATACTGCTTTGCACACTTGACAAAAGGGTTCATTTCACGAAAATACTATATATACATGAATCAAAGTGTTTTATGGCAGCTTTCGCAGCTCATCCACAATCCGATATTTCTCGCCGCTGTCTCCAGCTGGATTTTAAGCCAATTCCTGAAAACACTGATAACGCTTTTTTCCAATAATGTTTCATCTGTAAAGGATCTTTTTGAGCTCCTTTTTTGGAAAACCGGGGGGATGCCTTCAAGCCATTCCGCCCTCGTTGCCTCGGTTTCAACGACTATCGGCTTCAAAAACGGTATCGGTTCAGATCTTTTCGTATTTTCCTGCTGTTTTGCGCTTGTCGTGATACGCGACGCAGTCGGTGTGCGCAGATCAAGCGGTTTACAGGCGCGTGCGCTCAATGAACTGGGCGAAAAGGTCGCAGCCAGAATGAAGTATCAATTCAAGCCGGTAAAGGAGATTCAGGGACACAGGCCGATGGAAGTTCTTGCGGGCATATTGCTCGGATTCTTTATCGGTGTCGCGTTCTCGACGCTCTGATCCGTTTCCCCAATGATACCAAAAATACAAAAACACAATATCCCGCTTCTTGCCGCAAGTTTCGTCGTATGCTGTTCACTTTTAGCTCTTTTTCTGTTTCCGGTCCATTCCGGTAAAACCTGCTGGACGGGTTACCGGGTGCTGATCGTGACACCGGCAAACCGTGAAGCTGAAATTGTCTCTCGTCTCGACAAGGCGGGAATTACCGACTACGCGAGCGAGGCTAATTCGCAACTGGCCAATTCAAGCCCCGAGGCGCCCATTCAACCCTATCTCTCCCGGCTCAATGATGAACGATCACGATGGTTTTCCGACGCTGAGCACGATACCCGGTTCGTATACCTGAAAAACCTCCCGTTTCTCGATGCTCGCATTGAAAAGGCATTTACCGGTTCCGATCTGGCATACTATCTCGAGAAAAACTCCGGAACACTGTTCGCCCAAGCCCTCGCGCTCATACTTCTTTTGAGCGTCGGTCTTTTTACCCGATCGAATCGCGCGTATCAGTTTTTTTGCGCAATACCAAGTTTTATGCTTTCCATATTTTTTTGCCAAATCACCGGTTTTCTTGCGTCAGTCGCCCTGCTTTGGGGTATGCTTGAACTTGCAGGCAGCATCGATACCCGAAGTCTCCGTTTAAACTCGCGGCAATTATGGAACATACTTACCAGAAAACGAATGTATGCGTTGTTTTTCCTTGTTGCGCTCGTCTTCGGTGCCTTGAGTGGATTTCACGGATTTTTCCTCGTAATTTTGGCAATTCTCGCATCAGCGGCCCTCCCGGTTCCCGTATCGAAGGCAGTGGAGATATACCGGAAAGTACGTAACCGAAAACGGCTGCATCCCCGGTTTGAGCCTCTTGCGATATCCGGCGGAAGCATTCTGTCGGCTAACGTGACTGGCCTGAAATATGCCCTGCCGCTGGCGGCTCTCTTGACCGCAGGACTCGGAATTCCACTCCTCGTTCTGCGTTCTCCGTCGCATAAAACTGATGAAAGCCGGGTGTTGTACATCCCGGCTCCCTCGCGGTATACTCGGCATGCCGGTTTCGGTGTCGACGGATATAGCGAGCTTATGGCACTGAGATCCAAACAATCGCTTCCAGATCTGGGCGATTTTGTCGCCGCGCGCTGGATCATCCGTACTGCGCCCTGGCGACGAATACAGGATCCTGTTTTGGCACCGGAAGCCGAGTCAACCGCTGAATACATATCGTATCAGATGGACGAAGCCGGTATCATTACCGGAAAAAAAAGGATTATGGATACCTTCAATACCGGTTTTATCAAAAAATCGCTTGTGGTGGACAGTACCCGGCTTGAGAAAATGTTGCTTAAACAAAAGCGTTTTGTCACCGTAGAATTGACGAGGCTAAATTAACATGATGCGTTTCGTGCGTTTTTCGCGAAGTATGGAATCCATAGCCTTTGAGGCGCCCGTACTCTCCTATGTCGGCAATGCCTTTCTTCCGTCGATTGCGGTAGTCCCGCTTCAGCAAAACACGGGAAAACCTTCGCTGCCCGTCGTTGCGGTCGGGGAACGGGTAAGGGAAGGGCAGCTTCTCGCCCGTGGCACGCCTCCTGAATCAGTCAATATACACGCTCCCATACCGGGAATATTGAAAGAGTTATCTTCGATTCCGCTTCCAAACGGGGAGATGGGAAATGCGGCCATTATCCAGCTTTCCGGTTCCTTCGATATTTTGGGACGACGAACGGAAAACTTTCCCTGGAGAACCGTCTCCGAATCCGAAATCCTGCGCGTCCTTGAGGATAAAGGCGTGATCAATACCTTTGACAAGCCATGTCCGCTCGTTCCCGAACTTCGAAAGGCGCGAAAGATGGGAAAGGCTGCGCTTGCGATTCGTCTTTTCGATGCGGACCCAACCTGCCAGCTCGAGGATGCGCTGGTCGCTTCCTCACTTGAAACTATTCTGATTGGAACCGCGCTCATCGCGAAGGCATGCGAGGCGTCAGACGTGTATCTCATTCATTCGGGAAAAAAATGGATCGGACCGTCGGATAAAAAACTCGACGAGTTCTTTACTTCCCGCAAAAGCCATAGAATCCGCGCTTCATCGCGATATCCTTCCGGCAATGACGGAATCATCCGTTCGCTTGTTGCATCCTCAACCAAAAAACAGCTTGGTGAACTGATCTGCATTGATGCGGTTACCGCTATATCCGCATATGACGCCATCGTCCACAATCAACCGGTCGTAAGCAGAACTATCGTCGTAACCGGAACCGCACTCGGAAGGCCTGAAATGCTGACCGTGCGGATCGGAACGCCGATTGGGGACGTTATCGAGGAATGCGGCGGTTTTAAAAACCCGCCCGAACGAATCGTGGTTAACGGGCTCCTTACCGGAACGGCGGTCTATGACCTTGATACCCCGATTACCAAATACACCAAATCGCTGCACATTATGGATTCGGACGCTTGTCCGGGATATACGGTAACAGCGTGCGTACACTGCGGAAGGTGCCTGCAAGTGTGTCCGGTAAAAATCGATCCCATGCGCGTCGTTATCGGGATAGACAAGTCAAAGCATGCCCCCGAGCTCCTCAATTCACTTAAAAAATGCAAGCAATGCGGCTGCTGCGCGATTGTTTGTCCCTCGCGAATACCGCTCCATCATCGTATTCGGGAAGCGAACGTTCGATTGAATAAAGGAAGCGTACAATGAAAAAGACCGGATGGATCGTAACTCCGGCGCCGTTTATTCTGACGCGCCCCTCGGTGTCCAGCATGACGCTCGTCATCGCGTGCACGCTCATTCCGCAGCTCTGCATGCTGGCCTATCAGGGCGATTATAGCGCGTTGCTTACCGTCGCGATGGCTCTGGTCGGAAGCGTTGTCGCGGAACTCGTATACTCTCTCCCGACCCAGAAAAAAGTCGCTATCGACGCGGCGACAATACTCGCGGGACTGCTCGCTGGATTGCTTCTTCCCTCAACCTTGAATCCTGCGTTGGCATTTATGGTTTCGTTCGTTGGCATCATGGTTTCGCGGAATCTCTTTGGCGGATCGGGTGCTTTCTGGATGAACCCGGTCGCCGTTACGGTCGCGATCGCCTTTATCGGAAACGCGTCCCTGTTTCCGGCGCAAATTGTTACCGGGGATGGAATACGCACGGTAGGAGACGCGTTCGGAGTATTCAAGCTTGAAAACTTCGCGCAAATCGCCAATGACCAGATGGTTACCGGTACGGCAAATACCGGTATACTCCGCCTGTTTGGAATCAAATTGCCAGAAGGGTATGTAACCCTTTTTTGGAACGCGCCCTCACAAATACCTGCCTTCAGATATAACGCGATCACGCTCGCCTCATCGATTATTCTCATTGCGATGAACGTTATCGACTGGATCGTACCGCTCGCATATTTGGCGACCTATGGTCTCGCCGTCTATTTCTTTTCTCTTCTTCCCCTTATCGGCACGCCTACTTCCGGAGATATTCTGTTTGCTTTCTTTACCGGTGGAACGCTCTTTATTGCGTTTTACCTTCTCCCCGAATACTCGACCAATCCGAGAACGCGCGTCGGAAAAACAATCTCGGGGATTCTCGCGGGAATTATTGCATTTTGCGTGGCAGGTCCCGGCGGCTCGCCGGTCGGTGGCGTATTTACCGTAATTTTGATCAACGCAATCAATCCGGTAATTGAATACCTCGAAAACCGTTTTATCGCGTCTGCGGGAGATTTTGCATGAACAGCGAAAACAAACAGGGCATACGGCAATACATCCTGACGGTCCTGATCGTATTTCTTCTTTTCCTGATCCTCGCCGGATTGCGCTATCTTACTGCGCCCGCAGCCGACGCAGGCATTGCCGCGGCTACCGAAACAGTCCTCGAGAAGTGGAGTGTCGCAGCTCCGACTCTTGGCAAGGCGACGACTATACCGAACGTCGGTTGGAACTACCTCCGCGCATTCGAGGCAAAGTCAAAAAATAGACATGCGGGTTATGTTTTCATCGTTCGCGTTACGGGGGATTCAGGACCGGTCTCCGGCGTTTTTTACTGGACTAAAGAATCGGGAACTTCCTTTTGCGGAATTGCCGGAATGGGAGATGTGTCTCCGGAACAATGCGGAATTACGCCGCTCGTTATTCATTATTGGGTCAGATCGATCGACGGCATCTGCGCAACTATCGATGCAAAGGGGAAAGCCAAATGAAAAAAAATACGGTCATTTTTCTTTTCGCGCTTTGTCCGCTCGTACCCATTTCATCGAGACTCGTGTACGCGCTCGTCATAGCGCTCGCACTGTGCTGTTATTTTATCGCAGGTGTCGCCTTTCGTGAGCTTGTCAGAAAACTGGACATCGGAACGGCAGGACCGACCATGGAACTGGTTTCACTCGCTTTTTCCGCGACGGTGTTTTATCTCCTCCTGCAATGGCTAATCCCGGTTCTTTCCGTTTCGCTCGGGCTCTATGTGTTTGTCTCGGCCTTTTCGTATCTCCTTCTTCTTGGCATAGATACGTTCTCATCGGATAGCATCGAATCGGTTCCGCTCATGCAATTCATTCCGACACTGATATTTTTCTCGGCAATTCGCGAACTGCTCGGTTTCGGCACCATTTCCATTCCCTCAACTGACGGTGCGATGATCATTACCGTCCTTCCCGGATTTGAATTCTACGGTCTTGGCTTCTGGCGAACGACCGGCGGCGCGCTTATTCTTCTTGGCATCATCGCGTGGATCGTTAAGTATCTCCACCGAAGGATCACCACCTTCAGGAGGAACGCATAATGCAGTACATCGATATTCTTTTTTTCTATTCATTTTCCTGCTCGGTTATTTGGGCATACGGCGTAGGACTCGAGAAAGCTTTTTTCGACTCCCGGAATGGTTCGCGTTTTGTCGTCCGCATGCCGGCGCTCCTCGCGCAAACCGTCATTGCGACACTCGCAATTTTTACGCTTAATGCCCGAGCCCTCATACCCCACGATCTCGCGATCCTCATTCCCATGGCGACCATCTTCATATGCGCGCTTTCACAGATGATAATTACGATACTGCTTCCAAAAACCATTCAGGATATCTCGACCGGTGAACGCGTTTTTTTCTTCGGCACCGTTTTTCTTGCATCCAGCGAGGGTGGCTCCCTCGTATCCGCAGCGATGATTGCAGTAACGAGCGTCATCGGTTTTTGTTGCGCCACGATCTTTCTTTTTACTGTTCGTGAGCGAATTGCTTCTGCGAACGTTCGCGCAGACTGGAAGGGAGCCCCGCTGATTCTCGTCAGCATGGGCCTTCTCGCAATCGTCATGCATTCCGCCGACGTCTCATGGTGGATACAGGAGGCATTTCTGTGATGCCATTTCTCCTTGTTGCGTTGTTCACGGCGTTGAGTATTTTCGCTGCGGTACTGGCTGTTTTCTTTGTTTCTGCATTGTATGGAATCCGCATGCCGCAAGCGAAGGAGAAGGGGAAAACATTGCGGCAAATTCCCCTCGAATCGGTCCCGCCTTCCGGTTCGTTCCGCGAAAGCGCGCAAAAGGCCATTATTCGCTGTGGAAGAATTCCTCCGTCTACCGGAGAACGCTTCGCAACGACCGGTTATACTGATTGCAGAACGAGAAACAGCCTTTTTGGCGGAAATCTCGTGTGCGCCTCGGGATGCCTCGGCCTTGGCACATGCGCCATTTCTTGCCCGAGCGACGCGATCGTTTTGCGCGACGGATTGGCGTACGTCAACGATGCATGCAATGGCTGCGGAATTTGCGTCGATATTTGCCCTAAAGGTCTCATTTCCATGGTACCGGTAACGCTCAAGGAGTGTTTTGACTGCGCGGCGAAAGGACATTCCGAATCGACCATTGATTGCCCGATAGCCCGCGAAGACTGCAAAATTGATTTACGGAATTTCCCGGAATCGGGCTTTAAATTGCTCAGTAGGTGGGGTATACTCAAGGCCAAGTCGAGGTAGTCGTGGGAATCGCTCTCCAATCATTCAAAATTTGCTTTGGGACATGTTGTTCATTTCCACCGGGACTCGACTCAAACGACTGTGAACGACAGTATCAAAGCATCTATAAACCGCTGATCTCGACATTGTACAACCTTCCCGATCTTCCCTTTACCCTGCACCTGACCGGTTTGTTCATGGAATGGATCGAGCGGCGGCATGCCGAGTTCTTTATGATACTCGAGGAGATGGCCGCGCGAAAGCAGATTGAAATTATTGGCGGCGGTTTTTTCTCGCCGCTTTTTCCGTTTCTTCCGCCTGCGGACAGGGTCGGGCAAATTGAACTTTTAACCACCGAAATTCGCAAACATCTCGGTAAAAGGCCTCGGGGTGCATGGATTCCGTTAAGCGCATGGGAACCGTCAATGGTTACCTCCCTGAATACCTGCGGAATCGAGTATGTACTGCTTGACCGGATAATGCTCGAAACGAGCGGTTTTCCGGGAGTAACAGGCAGGGAGCCGGTAACGATCGAGGACGTCGGCAAAACAATCGCCGCGTTCCCCCTCGATAACCGGTATCGTGCGCTCGAGCGCTTTTCCCCGGATTCATTTCTTGACGACCTGATTTCCACTGCGGGTCAAGGCGATACCTATCTTTCAATAATCATTGATACCGCCTCCATCCTCCCGCTTTTTGTTGCCGGCGACGATGGCAGGACATGGTTTCACACTCTTTTCGATTGTATTTCCGCCCGTACGGAAACCCAGATCGAGCTTTCCTCACCGGGACGATACCTCAAGTCCCGTACGCTCTGGAAACGTGCATTCATATCAGGCGGAATGTCACCCTTTGACCATGACCCCCTCCATGCGTCGGACGATATCGCCATTCTGGCCCGAACTCCGGTAAAGCAATTCCTCGTCAGATCCGAAAACGCGATGAACCTCTACGCCAAAATGATGTACGTTCATACGCTGGTCAACCAACTCAGGGGAGACAAGTCCCGAAAAAAAAACGCGCGCGAGGAACTCTGGAAAGCTCAGTCCGGGGATATTTTCAGACTATCTCCTGCCGATGCTCCTGACGTTTCGCGACTATTGCGCGCTCAGGCGTACAAGAACCTGTTGGTTGCCGAAAAAACTGCCCGCGTACGGGGTGTCTTTTCTCCGTCGGTAAACGTTTTTGATTTTGACATGGACGGGCTCAAGGAATACCTGTGCCAACTCGATCAGCTCAATATCTATGTCCATCCCGCCGGAGGCAGAATATTCGAGCTTGACGTGCTCAACGTATATCGCAACTACTGCGATATGTGCATCGGCGTTCCTGGCCTCTTTATCGATAATTTCGTCGATCAGACCGATATCGACGACCTCCGCGAGGGAACCATCCCCAACGGAAAGCCGGTTTTCTCGGATACGGTGTATCAGGACGTATCGGTCGACTCTGGGCGGCACGAGATTCAGCTCAAGACAAGCGGCATGTTTGGCTCTTTCCAGCAACCGCTCTCGCTTCGAAAGCAGTACAGCTTCCGCAATGAAGGCATCCAGGTTCAGTACATTCTGAAAAATGACAGTCCGCTCGCACTTTCAGGGAATTTCCTGATCGAGCTTGATTTCGCGGTGTCCCGTTCGCGCCAGCATGAACCGCTCATGACCGTCTATGCACACGACCAGCGCGCTGATTCAAGGATTATCGAAGGCCATTACGACGACGTTTCCTGGATACAGCTTTCCGACCTCGATGCGGGCGTGCGATTCACCGTTGACGCCAACGAAAATCCCTCCGTTTCCCTGATTCCCGTTCAATGCCCGAAAGCAGGCGAATCGGACGCTCAAGTCTATTGCGAGGGAACGAGGCTCTTTCTTTCATGGAAGGTCGATCTGGGGCCCGGATATGAAATGGAGAAGATGGTTTTCCTGAAAATCGACGCCTGAACCGGCCGCCGGCCTTATCCCGCAAGGCGGGGGCGACTTTTTCCCGTTGATTGTTTCGTGCGGAAAGGGTATCATCACTGACATGAAAAGAAAACTCGTTACCTCGGCTTTGCCGTATGTCAATAATATTCCGCACCTGGGAAATCTCATCCAGGTTCTTTCAGCCGACGTCTATTCCCGATTCAGCCGTCTCCGCGGGTATGACACCCTGTATGTTTGTGGTACCGACGAATACGGAACCGCAACCGAAACAAAGGCGCAGGAAGAAGGCAAGACCCCGCGTGAACTGTGCGATTACTATCACGCGATTCATAGCGATATCTACAACTGGTTCGGCATTGCCTTTGATCATTTCGGCAGAACCTCGACACCACAGCAGACGGAAATCACCCAGGGAATGTTCCTTGATCTCGAGAAAAACGGCTTTATCAAAGAGCATACCATCGAGCAGCTTTTCTGCGATTCATGCAACCGCTTTCTCGCCGACCGCTACGTGCGGGGAACGTGCCCTTCGTGCGGGTATGAGGACGCGCGAGGCGACCAGTGCGAGCATTGCGGCAAGCTTCTCGAACCGACCGAGCTGAAAAGTCCCCGTTGCTCTACTTGCGGGGCGACTCCGAAAATCCGTGCCACAAAACATCTCTATATCGACCTTCCGAGGATTTTACCCGTGTACGAAAAATGGATGAAGTCCGCAAGCGTTTCGGGCCAGTGGGCTAAAAACGCGCTGCAAATGACGCAGGCATGGATACGCGACGGCCTGCAGGAACGGGCCATCACCCGCGACCTTAAGTGGGGAATTCCCGTGCCCCGCGAAGGTTTCGAGACCAAGGTTTTTTATGTCTGGTTCGACGCACCGATCGGGTATATATCAATTTCCAAGTGCCTCACGGATCGCCTTACCGCACAGGGAACGCTTCCCGCGACCGGCGACTGGAAAGCCTGGTGGCAGGATCCCGATAACGTCGAGCTTTTCCAATTTATCGGAAAAGACAACATTCCGTTTCATACGGTGATCTTCCCCTCAAGCCTTATCGGATCGGGAAAAAACTGGACGAAACTGCATCACATGTCGAGCACCGAATATCTCAATTACGAGTCCGGTAAGTTTTCAAAATCTAAGGGAATCGGCGTATTCGGTTCGGATGCCAAGGAGTCGGGGATTACTGCCGACGTTTGGCGTTTTTACATTTTCTACAATAGACCGGAAAAATCCGACGCGCTCTTTACGTGGAAGGACTTTCAGGAAAAAATGAACTCCGAGCTGATCGGAAATCTTGGCAATCTTGTCAACAGAACGCTTACCTTCGTGTCCCGCTATTACGACGGAAAGATTCCCGAACTTGACGGCCTTGCATCCTCCCGCGCCGATATCCGCGAAGTATCGGAACATATACAGGAAGCATCGAAAGCTTCCTTCAAGCGCATCACCGATCTCCTTGAGTGGGCAGAACTCCGCGATGCGTTTCGCGAGGCGTTCGCGCTTTCTTCTGTCGCGAACAAGGCGTTTCAGGACGGGGAGCCGTGGAAGACGCGGACAACCGATCCCGACAAGGCCGCGGCCTTGCTCCATGATCTTTGTTACCTCATCCGCGATCTCATGATCGTGATTCATCCCTACATGCCCGGCTATGCCGACAGCGTTGCGGGTTTCTTCGGAAAGACTATTTGGTCCGGGGTAATCTTCGACGAACGGCTTACGGATGCAGGGGCGGCACTCAGCGCATCGGCTCATACAGCAGGGGAGGCAGAACTCTCCTGGACTGATCTGGGAAATCGCAAAGGTCTTTCCGCTGTAAAAGCCCCCGAAATCATCTTTAAGCCCATGGATGACGCGACGATGCAGGCATATCGGGAACGCTACGCCGGTTCCCAGAAAGAACGAAAGGAAAAGGAAAGCAAAGTGAGCGATATACAGACAAAGGGCGCTCCTGCGCCTGAAAACAAGCAAGTACCGGCGAATGGAACACCTGCCGAGCCGACGACCGCGGCTCCGGTTGCCGCCGATATTCTTTTCAACGAAAAAATCGCGCTGAAAACCGCGAAGATCGTCAAAATCGAGCGACATCCCGACGCAGAAAAACTCTATGTCGAAACGCTCGACGACGGCTCGGGAACGGAGAGGGTTATTGTATCAGGCCTCGTACCGTACTTTACCGCCGAAGAACTTTTGGGACGGTCCATTATTATTGCGGACAACCTGAAGGCGCGAAAGATGCGCGGCATCGAGTCCCGGGGAATGCTCCTGGCCGGTGACTATACCGACAGCGAAGGCGTCGAACATGTTGAAGTACTCGATTCTTCCTGGGCAGTTCCCGGAACACCCGTAGTTCTCGAAGGCTCTGATCCTGCGTTCAAGAAACCCGAGTCAATCGACGCGGATACCTTTTTCGCCGCTCCGATGAAAATCGTCGATCACGTCGTAACCGTCGGCGGCAAGCGCCTGGTGATCGACGGCAAGCCCGTTACCGCGAAGAACGTTGTTTCGGGCGAGGTTTCCTAAAACTCCCCATGCGTGTAATCGCGATCGATCCCGATTCTGCGACGATGGAAGGCGGCGTAACTGCGCCGCCTTCTTCTTTCCTCCAAACTCCTTTTTGGGCAACCTTCAAGGCACGGCATGGATGGAAGCCGCTCTTCTTTATCGTTGAAGGATTGCCTGAACGGGATCGGTTTCCGTTGACAGTGCTGGTCAGACGGATGGCGCGAGTCGCGGCCATCGCCTATGTCCCGCTCGGGCCCGACGTTGTGATCGACGACAAGACCCGGCAAACCGAAGTGTTGGTGACGCTTGAGCGCCTGCTCATGCCATATCTTCCGTCCGGGACTATTTGCGTCAGGTTCGATCCGCCATGGGGAACCATTACCCCGAACGTATTCAGCGACCTTGAAACTGACGATACGAATTCCAGGCCCCAAAAAAAAACGCACAGCACAGAACGACCGGTTCCGCCGGTTCCGCCGGTCCGCCGGGCAAGCGCGGACATACAGCCCCCTGACACCGTACAGCTCGACCTGACTCTTTCGGAAGAAGAACTGCTCGCTTCGATGAAGCCGAAATGGCGATACAATATCAGGCTTGGCGAGAAGAAGGGCGTATCGGTTACCTGGCACGAAGGAAATGACGCAAAGGGCGCAGGCATAGACGCGTTCTATACGCTGTATCTTGAAACCGCAAGCCGTGACGGAATTGCCATCCACTCGCGCGAATACTATCGGGACCTCGTCGCACATGCGGAGGAATCGATGGCCCGCGAAAGTCGCTCTCCGCTCGACAAGCCGGTCTCCGTTCGCGTGTACATTGCCCGTCATGAAGAAGACATCATCGCGTCAATCATTACCTTGTTTTGCGGTGAAGAAGCGGTCTATCTCTATGGTGCGTCTTCAAACGTCAAAAGAAATTTGATGCCGGCTTACAGCCTGCAATGGAACGCGATCCGCGACGCCAAGCGCTCACACTGCACGCGATATGACTTTTACGGGATTCCTCCCGCTGAGGATCCGTCGCATCCGATGTACGGCCTCTATCGATTCAAGACGGGTTTTGGCGGATCGATTGTGCATCGGGTAGGAAGCCTTGATGTGCCTGCGAAGCCGATTGCATATCACGCGTATCGGCTTGCGGAAGGATTGCGTGCGTTCTGGTTCAAAAAAGCGGTGAAGGCTTTTAAGCGAGAAACTCCTCGGAAGTCATAAGACGGACCCCGATCGTTTCGATCTCGGTGGTGAATTCAACACCGAGTTTTTCGAAACCGGGGACGTTTGAGCTGACATCGGTGAGAACTACGAGCTTGTCGGCCGGTATGCACGTGATGAGGTCGCGAACCGTGTTCGCGACGCAATGCGAAAGTGCTTCGCCGGCGATGGCAATATTGTCCGCTGATTTGAGTCGTTCGATCAAGGCGAAATTCGTTCTTGAGCCGGGATCCGATGCGTCGGAAACCTCGGCGCGAATCGCGCTGTAATGCTCGGTCCTGAAATTGCTTCCCTTATAGGTATAATCCACAATCCGTCCGGGGACAGCGCATTCCCACTCATGCAAAGCCGTTGAAAGCGTGGGATATATTGCGTGCCCCCAGGTGCCGATCAGACAATGCGGGGGCCAAACGCACAAGTTGTACTTGCCGGTTTTCTCGAGCGTGGCCACGTACTCAAGCGCATAATTCTGATACTGTGGGGCCGAGGCCCTGAATTCGCCCGCCTGTATCATAGCCGCCGTGATAATCGTATAGGGAGCGGGATGAGCACCGTTCTTGTCCAGCCAGAAAATCGGGTGAGCAATATGAAATGAGTGATGGGTATCCATCGTAACATGTATCGAGTGTAATTGGCGGTCAAGACGTTTCAGCATCTTTGAAAGACGCGCGCAATCTTCCGCAGCGCCGGGGACGCTCAGAGCACCATTTATGTCGCAGAAATCGTTTTGCGGATCGATAATAAGCAGAGTGTTAACCATAGTTACTATTAGTTTATCATATCATTTTGCATTGTCAAGCCTGATTAATTCAGGGTATACTTTGACCCTATGAATCTTGAAGCCTTTGTGCTCGGATGCGGTGGAATGATGCCGCTTCCTTACCGCCATTTAACCTCGGTTCTGCTGAGACGGGAAGGGGACCTTTTCCTTTTCGACGGCGGAGAGGGTACGCAAGTATCCTTAAGAAAGTTGAACCTTCGCTGGAAAAAAATCAACGCCATATTCATCAGCCATACCCATGCCGACCACGTAACCGGTCTTCCGGGCCTTCTCATGCTTTCCGCACAGGTTGACCGCGACGAGCCGCTGTATATCTATGGACCGCCGAAAATAGCCGAGTACATCGATTCAAGCCGCAAGGTGCTCGACATGTATATCAACTACGAAATCGTCGTTAAGGAAATTACCGAACCGGGCATTGTATATTCAGGTGAGGGTTTTGACGTTCGCGCTTTTCAGCTCCAGCATACCAAGGTTTGCTATGGGTATACGCTTGAGGAGCATGCACGGCCCGGCGCATTCAATCCCGCTCACGCCCTCGAGCGAAAAGTACCCTGTGGGCCGCTTTGGTCAAAACTCCAGGCAGGTGAAACGGTGAAGGCGAGCGACGGCACCGAAGTTAAACCCGAGGACGTTCTTGGCTCGCCCCGTAAAGGTCGCAAATTCAGTTTCGTGACCGACACGAAATACCTTCCATCAATCGCGAAAGAAGTTGACGGCTCGGATCTTCTCGTATGCGAGGGAATGTTCGAGGATTCGCTCGCCGACACGGCTGCCGAGAAAAAGCATATGACCGCAAAACAGGCCGCGGTCATTGCCCGGGACGCGAACGTCAAAAAAATGGCGCTGATCCATTATAGTCCGCGGTATACCGATCACGACCTCAAGATCCTCCTTGACGAGGCACGCACCATATTCCATGGCACGGTACTTTCCAAAGACCGGATGGTCCTTCCCATCGAGTACGAGGATTGATGAGCGCATGGTCACCGTCGACGGAGTAAGCAAGCGTTTTGGATCGACAGTCGCGCTCGACGGAATTTCATTCACTGCTCAAACGGGAATTACCGCGCTAGCAGGCCCCAATGGCGCGGGTAAAACCACCCTTGTCAGAATATTGTCGGGTGTATCGCTTCCGTCCACGGGGAGCGTCATGATCGACGGCTACGACACGTCAGTCGATTCGATCAAGGCACGGGTGACCACGGGAACTGTATTTGAAAACTCACCGATTTATTCAGGGATGACAGTCTCCCGATATCTTACGTTTATCGCGAATCTCCGGGGAGTCTCCGGCAAAGAAGGGGACGATCGGGTCAAAAAAATCATTGATGAATGTTCCCTCATTGAGGTTGAAAACCGCCTGACGGACAATCTCTCGCGCGGTTTTCGCCAACGAACAGCACTCGCCTCGGCATTGATTCACGATCCTTCTCTGGTAATCCTCGATGAGCCGTCTTCCGGTCTCGATCCGATTCAACTCGCAGACTTTTGGAAATTGATCAAATCGTTTTCACTCACGCGCGCGATAATCATTTCAACGCATAACATGAGCGAAATAGAAGAGCTCGATGCCTTTGTCATCCTGATGAACGAAGGCACAATTCTCGAACAAGGGTCAGTAAAAGAAATTCTGCAAAAGGCCGGAGCTGCCGATCTTTCGTCTGCGTTTATTTCACTTGTCGCGGGTGTCAAGAAATGATAAAGCACAACGAAAAAAAAAGCGCTTGCCTTGCATCGATCGCATCAAAAGGTATCCGGGATATGTATCTCTCTCCGGCGGCGCCTTTCGCCGCGATATTCATGCTCCTCGGTTGCGGCTTGCCATTCCTGTTTCCGGCCGAGTCGGTCATTGTTCCTGATTACGGTTTTCAGGGCTACGCTTCCCGCATTCCCTTTCTTGCAGCTTTTTTCTTTCCGGCTCTTTCAGCAGGCCTTTGGGACTCGGAAAGAAAATCAGGAACCTTTGACCTTCTTCTGTCGTTTCCCGCAAGCGAGGCGTCACTCGCGATTTCAAAGATGCTCCCTTTATTCGCAGTATACGCAATGACCTTGTTACTGACGATACCGCTTGCACTCGCGATTCCCGGATTAAGCGTAGCACCCGGCTCCTTCTTTTCAACCGGTCCATTTCTTGCGTCCTATTGCATGCTCCTCCTTTTCGGTCTTTGCCTTTCATCATTCACCTCGTACATCGCGCTCCGTTTTTCAGGTACGATCGTCCCGATTCTCATTTCATCGTCTTTAATCCTCATCGCAGACACAATTCACGCACTTCCCTCGGTGATAAACCTTCCCGCATCACTTTCCCGCCTGTGCGTCGGGGCATCTCTTGCCTGGCACCTTGATGCGTCTTTTCGCGGAATCATCGACAGTCGCGATATCATGTTTTTTATCTGCCCCACGGTAATTTTCATCGCACTCAGCGCGTTACGCCTCGTAAAGGTACGGGTAACCGAATGAGGGCCCTGACTCTTCCTGCCAGAACCCGCAGGCTCGTTCTTCTTGGGTTTATCCTGTTGTCGCTTCTCGGTATTGTTTCTTCTGTAGCCGTTTTCCGTATAGACCTTACCCCTGATCGGCAGTACTCGCTTTCTCCCTATTCCCGCGAAATCATCGAATCACTTGATTCCTCGCTGGTGATAACCTGGTATGTATCCCGCGATTTCGAGCGAATGACTCCGGCGATCAGGTATATAAAAGATTTTCTCGAGGAATACCGTATCGCCGCCAATGGCAAAATATTGTTCTCGGCCAAGGATCCATCACTGACCGGAAACGTGCAATCAATCGAAAAGCTCGGTATCGTTCCCCGCCAGACGGAAATCAGAAACAAGGACGGCGAGTCGATCAAGAATTTCTATTCGGGACTGCTCGTCGAGTATCGCGGTGAGTACCGCGTCATTCCGTTTCTTCTCGACACAGCATCGCTCGAGTATGATCTGACGCGCATTATTGTCGACCTCAAGCGATCGAACACAGCGGAAGCACACGAAAAAGCAGTCGTTCAATATATTTGCGGGAACGCCTCGACAGGAGTCGATTATCGCTACCTTGAAGCATGGGCGGCCTATGCAGGTTTTTCGCTCGAGCGTAAAACGCTTCCGGTTGCGTCGTTGAATATAAAAAGAAATCTTCTGGTTCTTGGATCGACCGATATAGACAAGACAACCGCCAGGGCCATCGAGGACTTTCTCAACTCGGGAGGGAACGCGGTTTTCTTCGTCTCCGGAAACGTGATCGGTATCAAAAGCAACTGGGAAGCCCGTCAAAACATGGACAATCCCTTGCTCGGCGTTCTTTCGCGGCAGGGATTTACCATGCTTCCCGGCCTTCTCATGGACGTTCTCCATTCACGCATCACGTTACCGGCCCTCGATAATTCACGTTACACGGAAGTTGAGTATCCCTTTTGGGTTACCGTTCCCCGCCAGGGATTCACTCCCGATGAAGCGGTTTTTTCTGGTCTTTCAAAGCTTCAGTTCTATTGGCCTTCGGCCTTTCTCATCGATCAAAAAAATTATCCGAATGTCGAGCCTCTTGCCCGAGCAACATCTCGTGCGAGATTTATGATTGTGCCGTATGACACGAATCCGTTCGGTAAGCAAGTGTCGCTTCTTGACGCGACGGATACTGAGCGGAACGGGTCGATCAAAGCCGCAGGAGCTTCGGTAATCGCTGCGAAAAAAAAGCCGGGAAGAATCATTGTCGTCGCAGACGAATACATGCCTTCCCAATTCGTAGACTATACGGGAAGCGACGGTAATCTTGATTTTGCGGTAAGCTGTCTTGAGTGGACGGCAGGTGAGGACCGTCTTCTCGAACTCAAGGAACGGAAATCGCCCGATAATTCGCGAGTCCTTGATTCCCCGGGGGAGGAAGACCCGGATGCGGAAAGACTTTCAAACGAAAGAAACTTGAACCGCGCTCGTCTTGTAAACCTGATGATAATACCCGCTTGTCTGGGTCTTCTTCTCATCGCCGGTATCATCAGAAAAAAACGGAACAGATGACAATGCAATCAAGCGGTTTCAAGCGCGGCTATGCAGCTATTTCAATCCTGACTTATCTCGGATTGATTTGTATTTTCTGTTCTGCCTGTTTTCCTGAACGCTCGAGAACACAACTGATCAGCGGCAGAAACGCGGAGCGTGTCACCCGATTTGAAATATCGTCTCCTCACGCCGGATATCCAATCGTGATCGAAAAATCCGGTAGCACCTGGCTCTTGATTATCGACAGCGAGCACCGCTATCCGGCCGATCAAGCCCATGTATCGCGCTTTCTTTCCGCGATATCAAGTCCACGCACCATAGAGCCGGTGTTTGGAGACAAAACGGCTTACGGAATCGATGAAGAAGCATCACCGAGGATAACGGCCTTTACCGCGTCGGGAAAAAATTGCCTCGACATCCTCGCGGGAAACACATCAGCGGACAATTCGTCGCAGTTTTTTTTTGACGCGCATACCGGAAAGAGTTACCGGTCTTCTCCAACCCTTTCCGGAATCGATGAAAGAGGTACCGCCTATTGGGCAAACCTGTCGCCCTTTGCCGCATTGCTGAAAGGCAAGGAAATTGAACGGGTCACGTATGCAGGGAAAGATATCCGAAAAGCGTATACCCGAGGAGAGGGCGCAGAATCAGATCAGGCAATCGACGCGCTTCAGGAAAACCTTTCGACGCTTTTTTGCGTCGACATTACGAACATTCCGGTAGATGCCGACGAATTTATTACTCTGGAACTCGGTGATTTGACCTCACTGCGAATCGGCATACACCGACTCAACGTCGATTATGCGCTCGTTCGCGATGAGCCGAACGGAAACTCATGGATCATTACCGAAACGTCGAGAAAAAAAATTACTGGGAGTTTCTAGTTATTCTCTGCGACGAAATCGCGGTATTTTTCGGGATTTGCCCTGAATGCCACGATCGGAAGGCTTGGCTCTTCTTCGGCTTTGCGTGCCGCGCTCAGGGCTTCCTCGATCATCCGGGAAGCGGGAAGGAGACGGGCGGTTCTCGTCGTAATTCCGACCGTTATCTGACCTTCATGGGACATTTCCATCAAAAGGGAATCAATTCCTGCGTAAAGGGTATCTGCAACCTTCATCGCCTGATCGAGATTGATATTCTGCAAAATACCCGCAAAACCGTTTGAGCCAAATTCAAAAACCATATCCTTGAACTTGAACGTCTCAAGCAAAACCTTCGCGATTTTTCGGGAAAGAAGGTCGGTATGAAGAAGGCCTGAAATCCGAATGATGATCAGGGAAATATCCTGCTCGGAGGATGCGGCTCTCACAAGTTCGGAGTCAAGCCGTTCGGAAAGATATTGCTCCCAGCCAATCCCGGTTACCGGAGAAAAAAGGCCCTCAGGTTGCGTAACGGTTTTCTTCTCCTGAAGCGCATCATAATCGGCCGTTTGATTACCCGAAGTTTCATCGCCTGTTTCAATTACAAGCGGAAACGGTTCATCCAGGGGCAGGAGAGAGTCATCTTCCTCGATTTCGGTAGCCTCATCGATAAAAGACTCATCGAGCATCGACGTGGTATCGGGAGGAATGAAATTGTCATCGGACTCGTATTCTACCGATGAAATCGAATCCCCTGTTTCATCAGATGTTTTTGCTTTGGGCAAACTTGTTCGATCGCTTTTTACCGTCTTGCTTGCTTTTCCGGCAGCTTTTACTGGCGAGAAGGCGAATATCACGATAAGCGTTGCGAAAAGGATGGTCAGGATAGCGAGAAACGAATTCCTGCTTGCGGCGAATATCGCGTCGGGATGGAGGACATAGACTGCCGCCGTCATGACAACGGAGCCATCCTGAACGTCACCGATATCCATTTTCTCCGCATACACCTTCATAAACAGCGACGTATTCGAAATAGAGGGGTTGCCGTTTATATCGTAGGTGATTGTCGTCGATTGATTGGGCCAGGCAAACGCGGTCCCGGACGGTGTCGTGATAACCAGTGCTGCAAGAAGCTTTGATTGGTTGCACATTCCGGTAAGTTTGTTGATAAAGGAATTGGACATAAATCCGTCTGCGACTGCAGCCGCCGAGCTCTCACGGGAAATCCAGTTAAAGCTTCTCTCGGCTTCTACAACACCTTTTCTGGTTTCAGCAGTAATCGAAAGAGCGAACCAGACAAGGGCCGCGGCCAATACCAAAAGAGCAATGGTACCATAGACGTTTATGAACTTGTTCTTCATGATTCAACAGTATATCCTGCAATCAGTTCAAGCGCAAGTTCAATAACACCGGCCAGCTTATTTTGGGGTTTCCCGTCAGCAGATTTCACACAATAGTTGTATCTTCCGCTCCGCGAAAGCCAGGCTGCCAACGGAAGAATGGAATAGAGAATCTCCGGATCGGGGCGGGTTGCGGAAAGCAATCCTTGAAGTTCCTCCCGGTATTTTCCAAGAAATTCTCCAAACGGAAAAAATGCAAAGTCTGATTGCTTCCAGCGGTTCTGGCCTTGATAGTCGGAAAACGAGCGCGCATACCGGTCAAGCGTTTCGGTTGTGTAGGTGATCGTTCCCAGCACATTCCGCGTTCCGACCGGGGTGCGAAACATCAGGGTTGAAAAGAGCGTCTCCAACGGAAGAACCCTCGTTCCCGTCGAACCAAACGTATGTGAAAGATAGGTTCCCCGCGCGTAGGGCTTTCCGCCCGTATAGGCAAAATCGGCTCCTATGGATTCGATGTCGGAAAAGCCGAGCGAAAATGCTGCATCGATCGCAGAGAGGGTAACCGTTCCCGAAGCAGTATTGATGAGTGGCAAGGGCGAAAAGAGCGCCGCTTTTTGCGCGAATGGATGCATGCCCGAGGCGAATATCACGCTCGCGCCATCTTCATGCGCCTTCCGGGCTATTGCGGGATTACCGCAAAGATCGAGTATTACTGTCATACGTTTGTCGAACGTTCGCATGACATGCGACGCGGAAACCGCCTGGGCGTCGATACTGACAAAAAAATCGGGGATTATCCCTGAGTCCGCAAGGGTATTCCATGCCGTATCAGTTGAGAAAAGGACCAGACTATTCCTTGAACGTTTTACACGCTCAAGCTCATTCTCGAGGCCTGGACCCGCGGCGACCACAATCGCTTTTTTGTGTGTATCAACCAAAGGGAAGGAACCCTGAATTTTCGACGCGAGCGCGAGATTGATAAGGGAGTTTCTCAACCAGATTTTCCCGAAATGCGCCTGCACCGAATAATCGGCGGATATTCTCGAGAGGGAGACTTCAACTAACTTGGCATAACACTCGCAGGTCTGACGGTTTCGCTCCTGCCATGATCTGAGCGGAATAAAGCGAAAATTTCCGTGGAGAGCCGGTAAGTACCTTGAATCCAGAGCACCTACCGATGCAGAGCTCGCGCAATCGACGACGATCGTTACCCGCGCATCGGCGATAATGTCCGAAAGATCGATCAAACGCAGCAAGGACGCAAGAGATTCGGCGCTCGCTTCTGAAGCGATGCAGGCGCGGCTTGAATCCCGTGAAAGAAAATCCCGAATATGAAAGGCGCCACCGATACCCGCAAAGAAGGCGAACCCGGTCTCTGTCACCGTATCAATCAAGTTTGAGGCTTCCCGTTCGGGATTGAAAAGAGAATGGGATGCACTTCCGTCAGAGTATACGGGAACCGGACTCCCATTGCGCGCGAGTGCAATGCTTTCATACCTGAAACCGGAATGATGATCCAATTCCGTAACCGCGAGTATTTGCCGGTACAGTATTGGATCATTCGATTGCAATGCCGCGAGATTTATCGCCGCTATTTCTTGCTCACTCATGTAAGGCTCAGGTCCCGAATTGATCGGGTAATGCGCGCAAGAAAGTTCCTCGCTTCTTCGCGAATTTCCCGTGACGCGCTTTCAAGTTGTTCAAAGTCGTTCGGGTTTTGTTTTACCTTGAGAAACCTTATGTAACCGACATACGAAACCATCTGCACTAACTCCGCCATGACGGGATCCCGGGACACGTCAATTTCCGGCGACTCAAGCGACTCCGTGATGGTAGTTAGCCACGATAAAACAGATTCGCGCCGGTCAGAGCGGGAGCGCGGTACAGTAGTGCCAGACGGATTCCTTTCCGGAATCGTATTTTGACACGGGGAATTTTGCTGAACAGTGATGTCGCCGAGCGAAATCGATTCGATTCCCGAAAGCGCGGTTCCTTCGCTCCCGATTCTGAAAAAACGGCGTTTGAATGCATCATTGCGGGTTGAAAACCAGGAGGCGTACATGTCGAGCGGGGTAGTATCCCTGTTTGCCTCGAAGAGACTATGGGCGACAGGACGGGTTCTCGATATTCCGCCTTCCACTGCCTGACCCGAAGCATTTGGACGGGCATGACTGAAAGATTGCGATGCACATAAGTCGAGTCCCGCTGCATACACGTTATTCGTGGTGTGCTCCATCAGATACAGCGCGGCGGTTCCGGATACTGTTCCGTTTCGGGAAGCCTTTTCCGCCGCGTACCCCGAAATATCGAGGAGGGCTCTTTCAATCGCGCTGCCATAATCGAGAAACTGAACGGGATTTCTCTCAAGGAGACGGGAAGGAATCGCCGCTTCAAGGGGAAACGCGATTTTCACGTCATCCGCCATACCCCTGAAATGATTGAGCGCCCAGTATCCTCCATCGGTCGATATGCAGAGATCGGGCTTGACTCCATGATGCGCAAGGCACGTGAGCGACGAGGACACGGCGCAGACGTAAAAGTTTTTTCGTTCAAACGGAAAAAGACGCTCAAGAGACGGACCGGCGGCCGCAAGGAGTGCGGGCTTGCCGGTATACTCGCCTCCGCACAAATTACTGGCCAAGAGCACGTTTCTGATGCAATTGGTTAGCCATTTTTTTCCGAATGCGCTCCTGGTGTACATGACACTCGTTTGCAACCGTATTACGGATGCGATACTTGTCCATACGTAGGATGAGATTGACGGCCACACGGAGTCAGAGGGTTTCCAGGGTAAAAAAACGGTCAAGGGCAGATACTCGTCGGATATCACCGAAAAAAGCCATGCCGAAATCTCATACCCCGTCCCCGGACGCCACACACCGTCCCACAAGGCATCCGAGTCGCTGTAGAGCGTTTTGTCGTACCTGATGGCAATGAGGTTGGCTCCAGGATAGCGAACTCTGAGAGCAGAAGCGAGGTGTGATTCACCCGGCTCCGTAACGACAATGAAAAGTGGATTGCAGGAAAATTTTTGTGCTTCGACATACCGTGCCGCTTCTTTCCCGGGATTATACCGTGAATGCAGCCTGATTGCCCCATGATCGGGAGACATTAAATCTCTCCGGCGAGGAAGTCCATTATCGCAGGCAACGATCGTGAAGTGCCCGAATCGGTTACTTGAAGAAGTTTCACGCGCTCAAGGCCAAACAGGCGTTCAAGCGGCTTCATGAGCTGGTTGACGTAAAAACTGACATCGGTCGGCAATGAGGTAAAAAGAACAATGCGTATACGACCGGAAGGTGCCGCGTAAATAATATTGGACGATCCGGCAAGGCGTGCTATTTGATGGGCGATTGCGCCATAAATCGCTTGAATGCTTTCATCGGTCTGAAAATCAATCTCATCCTCTACGAGATTTTTGCATGATACCGTTACAAAGGCTGCGTTCTTTTTGGCCATCAGGGCGCTTTCCGCATGCGATTTCATCGCATCCTGAGATTTATTGACGCTTTCTATCGGGGAAAGGGCGCGAAGAACAGGACCATTGTTGCGGAGTACCGCGCAAAGATCGAGAAACTGCCTTTCACCGGCCTGAAAGTTTGAATCCTTTCGCTTGATGTCCAATAAGGATTTTGAAATGACAAAAAAACACGGTACATCGTCTTCAAGCGGAATTTTTCTAATTGAAAGCGATTGCAGACTGTTCAGTTCATGATATGAAAAAAGTGATTTCCAGTCTTCAAGAGAGGTACCTGAAATCGAAATCCAGTCACCGACGTTCGTATATGCGTCTAATTGTGTTGTCTTGGGTATAAAGCGTCTTGTTGTGGTAAAGTCAAACCCGCTCGATAAAATGAGCGACATGCGTTCAGCTTCCGAAGCGTATAATATTCCGCCGCGTTCTGCTCCAACACTGCCCATAAATTCATGACAAGCTGACAATACCGCATCATACGATGACGAGACGCTTATGCGCTGTAATAACCCGCTTTTTTTTTTCTGGGTCACCGTTTCCGGAGAAACACTTTGTGCGCGACTGATCAAACCCATAATCAGGAGATTCCGAGTTCCTCGAAAAGTTTTTTGTAAACTTCGAAATGCTCGGAACGGGCGAATTCTTCAATTTTTTCCTCTGGCAGACTTTCAAGAAGCTGATCCATGTAGGAAAGAACTGATTTGATTTCGTCTTTTAATTCAACGGGCAGGGTAGCCGTCGCAGTTTGCGTTTCTTTCGATTGATCCTCAACAACCGCAGGCTCGGGAATGGATATGTCTTCCTGGATGGCCGCAAGCTCTTGTTCGGACAAGGTATCAGTCGTTGCAAATGCATCTGCTCCAGACTCGGGAACGGCAAGTTCTTCAACGGCAAAAGATTCAGGTACCGTTATCTCCTGTTCCGCGGGAAAGTCCTTCTCCATGTCGGTAAGATCAATATTGAATTCGGTCAGTTCCGGTTCAACGAGTTTTTCGTCCTCAAAATCGATGATCTCGAGTTCTGGTTCCTCAATGGCAACATTATCGAGATCGGGTTCAATAGAATCGGAGCCTTCAAGATAGCTCACGTCATCGGTAATGCTGTTTACGTGGGATACCTCAATTTCTGCTGAGGTGTCAAAACCGGGTACGTCAAATATTGTTTCAGGAAGAGTATCGGGAATATCAATCCCGTTTTCGTCGCCAGGCATGGAGCCGAGAGACTCATAACCAGAAACCGAAATATCCTCTTCGACCTGCGCTTCTTCAGCGATTGAAGGTTCGCCAGGAAGCGCTTCTTCGCTTTTTTCTTCGGTAAAATCCGCCGTGATCAAAATATTGTTGAGCTCATCACCCGTTAAGGCAATGGTTTCGTCGGTATCATCGTCGCTGAAAAAGCCTGAATTTTCGGTTTCCGCACCGGATGCTTGCTGAGCAAGACCTTCAGGCGCAGTTCCTGCCTTGAATCCGGCAAGTTCGGTCTTTAAGGTCGATATTTCTTTCTTGATGGACGAAAGTTCATCGGCGATTATCATTAACAATTCGGTAGATTTATCGTTCGTTACCACTGTATCTTCTCCCGTAACCGGAATCTCTTCGTTTAAATCCTTTTCAACAGCGCTGATGTCGTCAAAATCAAGGGACACAGTTTCCTCCACCGATGTTTTGCCTGAAATTTCAGAGTCCGGATAGGATTCTGTAGTATTGTAATCCTTAAATTGAGTTATATCAACAATTTCTTCGCCGTCAATGGTCCCCGGAACGTCGTCAACGGGTAGAGGAACCTCGTCAAAGGCTGCATCAGATGACAGAGACGGTACTTCTTCGAAGGAATCAGTGAGTTCTTCAGCAGTAAACGCAACATCGGGTATATCCGCCATTGTTACCGAAATAGGTTCCCCGGATGATACTTCAGGTGCGGTGTCTTTTGCCTTTACGGGAACTTCTTCTTTCGGTGCGGCAGGGACGAATGTTTCCGTACCAAAAAGAGATACCGAGAAATCTTCATCGGAAGCTGATTCACTTACGCTTGTCGTGAGGGAATCGACGGATTCCTCTTCTGTTACCGCGAGATTAAAGCCCTTTGACGCAGGGATCGGCGTTTTACCCTTGTCGGAAACGGGGGCAGGTACCGGTGCCGCGTCGAGCGACATGAGAAGATCATCGAATTCACTTGTTTCTTCAAGAAATGAGGAAGAGGATGCTTCTTTCGGTTCAGAAGCTGTCTTTTGAGCCGGTTCCTGGATTTCAGCGAACATGGAGTCAAAATTGGGGCTCGCATCAGGCGATTCATTCGATTCACCCATGCCGGTTTCGTCTACAAGCTCGACGCCAAACTCTGAATTGAAAAACTCCGACTCCGATACTGATGATCCGGTTGCGCGAATTTTTTCCGCATCTTCAATAAATGACTCATCAAATTCAAGTTCGATGTTGAGCGGTTCGTTATCATCAAAGATATCTTCTTTTTCCTGGCCTAACGAACCGGCTTCATTGACTGAATTAATGAGAGAATCGAGATCAAAATCGCCAGCTCCCGATTCCTGCTGAACCGGTGAAGCGTTTATATCATCGAGGAAACTGCTAAAATCATCTTCTGAGGGAATTGCCTCTGAAGGGGATGATTCGGACGCGCTCAAGAAATCCTCTACTGAAAGTTCGATTCCATCGGTATCAATGATGGAATCGGTTTCAACGATTTCATCCGCCATTGTATCTACCGTTTCAGGCGCTTCCGGCTTTTGTAACTCGATTTCGGGCTCAAGAAATTCGTCCGTTACGGACTCGATAGCCAAGTCCTCATCTTTCGGTTCGACCAGTGCATCAAACTCGGTATTCGCCTGTTCCCCGGATTCATCTTCGGGAAAGGAAAAAGCAACTTCTTCGGGGTTAAGCGGCTCCGCAAGGTCAAACGCATCCGTTGTTACCGTATTGTCGAGAGCAATTGATGAATCCTCCGCAGGGGCTTCATCGTCAGCCGAAAAATTGATGTTTTCGAATTCGATTTCCTCAAAGGGTTCCGCGACAAAATCATCGCTATCTTTTGCGGCTGGTTCATCGATCTCAAAGGAATTTATGGTATCGAATTCCGTTGTTTCGGAGGTTTCCAGAAAAACCGCTTCCGGTGACTCGTTTTCCAGCGGTGCGGAAGGAGTATCGGTCATGTCGAAATCGGGAAAATCAGGGAGATCCGGTAAACTGTCGAGACCGTCGAATTCGTCAAGCGGATTTGCCTTTTCCTCCGGGGATTCAGTTCCCGCGGACAGATCAGCGGCAGATGAAAAGTCCGTAAAGGTTACGGTGTCCGAAAATGACTCATCCAGGCTCCGTTTTGGAGTCGCCTGCGCGTCGCGCGGACCGCTTTTTACCCAGACCCCGTACATATCAAGCGCCGTGGTATCGTCGGTAAAGTCGATAGGGAAAGAAGAGTCTTTTATCTCGTCATTTTCAAAGTCAGATGTCATACGGCACTCCCCGGAAAAATGATCTCACTCTTTACTTATCGGCATTTTTACTGGATATTTTAAATGTATATTAGTGAATACTTCCTGTCAATTGAATTCAAGGTATGTCCTGTTTCTGCCGTTAACCTAAATACCATGAAATTGCTCAGAATCCTTGTACCCGTTTTTATCGGGATAGCTGTATATGTCCTCCTTGGACTCTTTTGTGGACCAAGGGGTATCCGGGCAATGCATCAATTGGAAACGGAAAAAAATCGTCTAACCATAAATATTGAAAACCTCTCAACCTTGAATGCTGACTTAAAATCATCCCTCGACAACCTTTCGGCCGATCCTGATACCATTTCCGTATATGCCCATGAACTTGGTCTCATATGCGAAGGCGAACGGTTGATCAAACTTGCAGGTTTTTCCGGAGGCATCAACCGGAAGCTGATCGCAGGATCCGCGATTGAGGTGGCATCCCCCCGGTATTTTCCCGAATGGGGGTGCAAACTCATCGGTTGCCTGGCCTATTTTGTCGCATGGTTCGCACTTTCACTTGTCTCAGGGGAGAATCGGTATGGTAATATCAAGAAAATCTTCAGAATCGGTTGAATGTACCGCTCGTTTTTTACGTGAAGGAAAACTGGTAATCCTGCCAACCGACACAATTTATGGTTTTTCCGGAATTGTTCCCGACGCGAATCAGCGAATTATTTCCGCAAAGGGCCGCGACGAGGGAAAACCCTTCATTCAGCTCATCGCGAATGCCGAAGAACTCACGCTCCATACAAAGGACGCAATTCGCCCTGAAATCCTTGCCTTATGGCCCGGAGCTGTTACGATCATCGTCCGGAATAGTGACGGGGGAACAACCGCCTATCGCTGTCCCGGAGACGAATGGCTCCGCGCGGTGCTGATCCAAACGGGTGCACCGGTATATTCGACAAGCGTCAACAGGGCAGGGGAAGCCCCGCTTCGGTTGATTGGCGACATTATCGCGCAATTCGGTGGAATAGCGGACCTTATCGTTGATGACGGGGATCATCCGGACGCAGCGGCATCGACGATCGTCGACGCTACAAGCGATATCTATCGGATAATCAGGCAGGGCGCGGTGTCCGTTCCGGACTCGCTTCTCGGAAAGCAATAAGCCTATTCACGGTTCCAGATAACGTCTATCGACAGATTTTCCATGGAAAGGATATTTTTACCGTCATTCTTGATCGTCACGGTTTTCTTCGTTCCGCCAAGCGTTTTCAAATCTTGTGAAACCATCAAATACCATTCAAGCGGCGGAGCAGCCGAGACGGCCTGACGGGCGACCGGATCGGGCAAGTCTATGAACTGCCTTACGTTCGACGGCCCTTTTTGCCTGACGACGAGTATGCCCTCGGAAAGCATGAGCTCGAGCGGTATCGACACGCCGCTCGACAAAATCGCGACTCCGCGACCGCCGCGCAGGATCATTATCTTTTCCACACCCGACTCACCGCGCCAGGAACCTGCCAGTCCATCGATGTTGGTAACCGGCTCGAGTAGGGGTTTCTCACCATCAGGCTTAGGCGCGGTTGTGTTATCGGTGACTTTTGCCGGCAGTTCCGCGTCGGGAAGGGCAACGCTGGTATCAAACAAATCGCGTACCAAAATCCTTGATTCCAGAAGAATGAGGTTCGAGTTGTCATAGACCCGGGAAATGAGCCGGGTAACGCGCTGGGGTCCGCCCTTGAGAATAAGCTCGAGCTTGATTCCGTCTGTTTGGCTGACGAGGTTTCCGTAAAAGATATAATCCGCACCATCGGGAACCCCGAGATCGCGGGGCGCGTTTTCGGCGCGAAGGTCGATTATGCGATAATTGCGCAGTTCACGAACAAAGGAGAATACGAGATCATTGACGGTTTTTGATACATTTTCGCCGACATCGTTTGAAGAAAGCGAATACACGGCGACCGCGGGCAATCCCTGCGCGCCCGCGCAAAAAAGCGGAAGGGTCATGAGAAGCCCGATGCAAAGCGTTCGTATGATAGCCTTCATGCTCCCAGTATACATCCTATGCGTCACTCTTCTTGCGAAATTCGCGTTGAATATCCCGCTTGACGTCGCGTTCGCGAATGTCCGATCTCTTGTCAAACAACTTTTTACCCTTGCAGATACCGAGATGAATCTTGACTTTACCGTTTTTCAGGTACACTTCAAGCGGTATGAGCGCAAAGCCTTTTTCGTCGAATTTCCGGATCAGACGCTTGATCTCGTCCTTGTGCAGAAGCAGTTTTTTCGGTCGGTCGGGATCGTGATTGAATATTGAGGAATATACATAGGGCGTAACGTGAAAACCCATAAGCCAAACCTCGCCGGAGCGAATCTCCGCAAAGGCATCGGGAAACGAAACATTTCCCGCCCGGATTGACTTGACCTCGGTGCCCTCAAGAACAATACCGCATTCAATTGAGTCTTCTACCGAGTAGTTAAAGTGTGCTTTACGGTTTTGTGCGATGTTCTTAACGGGGCTCGTATTCATTGCAGAATTATAGAAGTTTGGGCTTATACTTGTCAACGTAAGCCCTTCATGATACGATTTTACCAATTTCGATCATCGAGGGGAAACACCATATGCCGGCTAAATGGCACAAGTATTCATATTCGGCCCAGCTGGAGGAACGACGCGCGATTTTTGCGTTTATCGTTCTCGTAATCTCCCTTCTCGTTGTCTTTACCATTGTTCACAGCAATCTGGTTACCATGTATCAAATCAAGGCCGACACGATGCGTCCCGTTCTCGAAGCGGGCGATTGTGTGCTTTCGACACCACTTTACAGCAATGAACCCCGGGACAAAACGGGTTTTTCTCCCTTTATCGCCCCGTCGCGCGGAGATCTCGTCGTAATCGATCCCGCATATCCTGACGATGCCGGAAAGCTGCTCAGGCTCGCAAACGCCTTCATTTCCTTCGCGACCTTTCAGAAGATACACCTGGCCGGATGCCGCGACTCGAGCGGCGAGCAACCGGTAATACGGCGCCTTGCGGCATTTCCGGGCGATTCGGTAAAAATGGATAATTTTATCCTTCACGTAAAGCCCGCGGGCAGTACGCATTATCTGACCGAATTCGAGCTTTCGCGCGGCATGTACGACCTCACCCTCGACAAATTGCCCGATAATTGGACCAACACCCTGCCACTTTCCGGCTCATTTCCCGAGATGACCTTACCCGCCGGGCAGTTCTTCGTACTCTGCGACAATCGGCTGAGCGCGAGCGATTCGCGTATTTGGGGCCCTGTCGATGCCAAACGCGTTCGAGGAAAGGCACTCCTGCGGTATTGGCCATTCAGCCGATTCGGCAAGCTGTAAAGGAAACCTGACAAGCCCTCGCATGAAAGCCTCGCTGTACGTGCATATCCCGCTTTGCCTGAAAAAGTGCGATTACTGCGATTTTTTTTCCGTGACTCCGCGCGATTTCCCCCGGGCTACCACAAAGCCGAACAAACCGCCGACAGACCTGATCGTCGCGGGTCTTGTAGACGAACTTCGCGCCTGTCGCGCCGAGTATGGATTGACAGCCGTGGATACGGTCTATATCGGAGGCGGAACGCCGAGTCTCCTCACGGGCGAGGACATCTCGATCCTTTGCGGAGCAATACGTGAATATCTAGAGGCAGGAGACGCACCTGCAAGCGAATGGACAATCGAGGCGAATCCCGAAGACATAACCGAAGAATGGCTTGATTCATGCGCACGGGGAGGGATCAACCGGCTATCCGTTGGCGTACAAAGCCTTGAGGATGATATCCTTTCTGCGGTGTCACGCCGCGGAAACGCGCAAAAAACGCTTGAAGCGCTCTCGCTCGTTTCGCGCGTTTGGAAAGGAAGGCTCTCCCTCGATCTCATCGCGGGTCTTCCCGGACAGACGGCGGAAAACCTCATCAGGAATCTCGAAAAAGTAATCACGTTCGGCCCTGACCATGTGTCGCTTTATTCCCTGACTATCGAAAGCGGCACACCGCTTGCCCGAAAACGCGATTCCTCGTTGATACGCTCTCTTCCCGACGAGGACCTGGCCGCTGAAATCTGGATTTCCGGAAGAGACTGGCTTGAATCAAATGGATTCGCGCAATACGAGGTTTCAAACTTTGCAAAGCCAGGTTATGAAAGCCTTCACAACATGACGTACTGGCATCTCAATAGCTATGTCGGAGTGGGGCCCGGGGCGACCGGCACGCTCGTGCATGGCGACTCGGGCGTTCGCGTTACCAATACGAAAGACATCGAATCATGGCTGACCGATCCCCGCGCGAAACGCGAAACGGAGCCTATCACGCGAGAAGATCTCATGATAGAAACGCTCTTGATGGGCATGAGGCTTGTATCGGGAATAGCAAAAAGTGATTTTCTTCATCGGTTCGGCGCAGATGTTTCTGCGTACATCCCGAAGACCATCAATACCTGGGCCGAAAGAGGTCTTCTTGAAAACGATTCAAAGCGGATTGCACTCACGAAGGAAGGCCTTCTTTTTCTGAACCGTTTTCTTTCCGACTGCATGGACGAACTTTTCTAGTTCATTCCCGCGCATTAACTGAAAAAGCTGTTGAGCTTGCGGTAGAGCATACTGACGGTTTCTTTCGAACGCTCGTCAAGCGTGTCCGCCGTTTCGTCAATGAGCGACTCGAGGCTCGCGATCGATTCATTCAGAGCAGTATGGAAACCGCGCGAACACTTGAACCAGTATTGACCGTTACCGTCGGTAAACAGGCAAATGAAACCGAGCTCCCGGCTTTTTTCCTTCGCGACAGTTACCCGGAAAAGCCAGTGCAAATTCTCTACCAGCTCTATACTGTTTTCTGCGACCAGAAAATTGCGTTTCTTCGGCCATGCGTCCGCGCTGACGGTTTCGAGGTTAAAGGTCGTGGCAACCCGCATGATCAGTTCCATTTTCTCGCCTGCGAGCAGCTCATGCCCGCGGGAGACGATTTTGCCTTTGAGACCGCCAAGCTGTGCCGTGTAGGACGAAGAAAGATCAACCGAGGAAACCGCGCGCAGGAACTGCTCAAAAGGAAGTATCACTTCCTTTTTTCCCTTTACCTTCGTCAACTCGAAAGTCTCACCACCGAGGCTGACCGTTTCCGCGACATTTTCTTTTGCGCCGCGGACCTGATTGCCTTCCCGTGAGCCCTTGCCTCCGCGCTCACGCGGGCTTTGCGCGCCTGGGGCATTCGCGCTTTCACGTCCCCGCGGCGTCTCCGCCTGTTTTCCGTGATGGGTGAGCTTCGAGACCAGATCAACGCTGATGCGCGAGAGAAGGTTTTTATCGAGCGGAGAAACCGACATCGCATACATACGCGACGTCCGAACGATTTCTCCCGCGACGATAAACTGCGGGCTTTCGCGGTACATGCACGATCCGGGATGGATCTGGATACGCTCGGCGGTAAGGCTCCTGAAGGAGTCCCGTCCGTCGCGAACGCATACGAACTGGATCATTCCCGTCGCGATGGAGCACAGATAGTCTTCAACCGGGCCGCCTGAAAGAATCGGAACGCCCATGTCGGAGACGATCATTTCGAGCTGATCTTTGATATTCGAAATTTCCGCCATGACCCGCTCGTCGAGATAGCTGATCTCGCAAAAGCGGGAGCGATTCTTCGCCATCTTGTGCATGCGGAATATTTTGAGAAAGGACGCGAAGTCCCCGGCAGGGTCGCGAAAACCGTGATGCGCGCGTCGCGCGTCCATTTCCTTGCCCGGAGGCAGGATGAACGGGCTTTGGGCCGAAAGGAAGGCGGACGCAATCAGGGACTCCTCGACGACGGACGGGTACCTGACGACAGCCTCGACGATCATGCGCGACTGCCGTGGCGGCAGGGGAAAGAGACACATCATCTCGCCGATCTTCGACAGGTTTCTGTCGGGATCCAATGCGCCGAGAAGGTTAAGCGTCTCGACCGCGCCAAGGAGACCTTCGCGTGACGGCGGGGAGATAAAATCAAACTGGTCAAAGTCGCTGATGCCAAGCTCGGCCATTCTGAGAACGACCTCGGATAAATCCGTTCGATAAATTTCTTCAGTCGTATAAAGGCCGCGCGCCTCGAAATCATTGCGCTCGAAGAGCCGGTAGCACGTTCCTTCGCGCGTTCGTCCGGCGCGTCCCTTTCGCTGGTTGCACGAGGCCTTCGAGACAGGAACCTCATTGAGGCTCGACGTAAAGGTATGCGGATTGTAAAAGTTGAGTTTTGCCTGACCGGAATCGATGACGCTCGTTATTCCGTTGATGGTAACCGAGGTTTCCGCGATGTTCGTCGAAACGATCAGTTTCTTTTTTCCGAAAGGCGGCAGATCAAAGACGCGTTCCTGCTCTTCTTTTCCGAGCCGTCCGTAAAGCGGTAGTACATAAAGCTTGCGAAACCAGCTTTCGGTTGAAAGCCGCGCAATGCATTGCTTGATCGCGCGCTCGCCCGGAAGGAACACGAGTATGTCGCCTGCGCGGCCGTCATTCATGATTCGTCCGGTGATTGTCGCAATCTTTTCCATAAGCGCTTCTTCGGCGGCAAGGCTTCCTCCGGCGGAAGGGATCGCGGGCGGATCGTAGACAACGGTAACCGGATAGGTAATCGCGTCAATTTTTACCACGGGGCAATCGTCGAAGTAGGATGAAAAAAGTTCGGTGTTAATCGTCGCGGAGGAGACAATCACCTTGAAGTCATGGCGCTCGGCGATCACGCGCTTGAGAAGCCCGAGAATAAAATCGATGTTCAGGCTCCGTTCATGCGCTTCGTCAACCATGAGCATCGAATACTTGCTGAGCCAGGGATCAAGCTTCATCTCCTGAAGGAGAATACCGTCGGTCATGATCTTTATTCTCGTCGACGCGTCCGTCTTGTCTTCGAAGCGCATCTTGTACCCGACGAGTCCCGGCATGGGGACGTTCAGCTGTTTTGCGATGAAATCGCTTACCGAAAGGGCGGCAATGCGGCGTGGCTGGGTAACGCCGATCATCCCGCTCGAAGTATATCCTGCCTCATGAAGAATAATTGGAAGCTGCGTGGTCTTTCCCGATCCGGTGGGGCTTTCGACGACTATTACCTGATTGTGCGAAAGCATGTCCAGAATGCGCTGTTTCTGCTGATATACGGGAAGGTCATGTGGTTTCATCACTCAAGTATAGCGCGGACGGGCATGGGGGGCAATGGGAGGTATGCGCGCATCGCTTCGTACCGCGCGGAATAATATGAGGCAAGCGAGTCATCGAGGCCCGACACGAACTGCCCGTCGAACGGTTTTACGACCGGACCCTCACACGGGTCGGTATAATTGGTCACGACAATCGGCGTCGCCCGTATCAATCCGTTACCGACCGTCACGCGCATGATCACGCCGTCTCCGGTATATTCCCGCAAGGCGACGGGGTTCTCCCGGTCAATGGCGTTTCGCTGACCCGAGATGAAATTGCCCATCGAATACATGAACAGAACCGGACTCGAGACACCGTCTCTCTCCACCGTCACGCTTTCCCATTCCTGCATCACGTGGGGATGATGGCCCCAAACGATATCGACTCCCGCGGACGCAAGTTCCCGAAACCACGCCCGTTTCTCCGTACTCACCGTTCGAACGTATTCAGGTTCATTGAGATGAATCGAGAGAACGAAAAGGGCAGAGGGCGCTGCGTGGCGGATACGACTGATTTCCGCGAGGAAAGCTTCTCTTTCATTATTTTTGGGAGATACGTAATAAACCAGACGTGAGGACTTGTCATATGAATTGAGAATCTCGGTAACCGCGAGAAAGATGATCTCCCTGCCCCTGACTTTCAGGGTAACGGGACGCATCGGTTCATTTTCAAACTGCCTGAGACCCGAGGAATGAACTTGAGGCTGCATGGATGCAAGGAGCTTTCTGGTCGAAAGAATTCCCGCGGAGCCTTGATCGTTCGCATGGTTATTGGCCAGGGAAAACACGGTGAATCCGGCATCGACGGCAGCGCGGACATAGGGGGTGTGAACGTTAAACCGGGGATACGTCGAAAGGGGCAGGGTGTCCACGACGGGGATTTCAAGATTACCAAAGCAGAGATCCGCCGACTTAAGGGCGGGTTTTACGCTTTCATAAATTTTTGAATAGTTACCCATGCGGTAATTTACTTCATGCGCCATGATATCGCCGGTAAAGGCAAGCTCCAGCGTTTTGTCCGTACCGGTGCCCGTGTTGAATGGAGTTTTCCGCTGATTCAGGGAAGAACATGAGCTGATTGATACCAGGAGCACCGCGAAAAGGCTCGTCAACGCGAGCGAAAGGCTTTGTTTCATTGCGTTTATCAGTATAACATTGACAGCAGGGAATTCACAAGTTACAATTTTTCCGTTAGCGAGTCGGTGACAAACGTAATTCCAAGGAGAATACAAACATTATGGCAAAAAGCAAGATGGTGTACTTTTTCGGTGAACGTAAATCCGAAGGCGATGGAAGCATGAAAGAGCTGTTGGGCGGAAAGGGAGCGGGTCTTGCCGAAATGACGAAGATCGGGCTGCCGGTTCCGGCAGGCTTTACGATCACGACGGAAGTTTGCGATCTTTACTACCATAACGGGAAACGCTATCCGGAAGGGCTGAAAGAAGAAGTAGCACAGCATCTGGCCCGACTCGAAAAAATCACCGGCAAGAAACTTGGAGATCCGGTCAATCCGCTCCTTGTTTCGGTACGCTCGGGCGCGCCGGTCTCCATGCCCGGCATGATGGAAACAATCCTCAATCTCGGCCTTACCGACGCTTCCGTCGAGGGTCTTGCAAAAAAAACGGGCAACCGCCGCTTTGCGCTCGACGCATACCGCCGCTTCATCATGATGTACGGATCTACGGCGATGGGAATCGACCGCGAGAAATTCGACCATGCCTTCCAGAAGGTCAAGGATACCCTCACGGCAAAGAGAATCAACGCACCGCAGGGAAAAAAAATAGCCGATACCGACGTTAACGAGTCAGAGCTTTTTACGCTGATCTCGGAATTCAAAATCCTGTATAAAAACGAAATCGGCGTCAATTTTCCGCAGAACCCGGCAGAGCAACTGTGGGGAGCTATCGGCGCCGTCTTCGGTTCCTGGATGGCCGACAAGGCAGTCACCTATCGCCGGGTAGAAAAACTCGTCGGGATCAAGGGAACGGCCGTCAGCGTAGTGCAAATGGTATTCGGAAACAAAGGCGATACGTCGGGAACCGGCGTCTGCTTTACCCGTGACCCGAATACCGGTGAAAATACTTTCTACGGCGACTACCTCATCAATGCGCAGGGCGAGGACGTCGTTGCCGGCATACGCACGCCAATCAAGCTCTCGGAGTTCGCGCAAAAAGATCCCAAGGCATACAAACAGCTGTGCGCCGTTCGCTCAACCCTTGAAAAGCATTACAAGGACATGCAGGACCTCGAATTCACGGTCGAGGAAGAAAAAATGTACATGCTGCAGTGCCGAACGGGAAAGCGCTCCCCCGGTGCCGCGTTCAAAATCGCCGTTGACCTGGTCAAGGAAAAACTCATCACAAAAGAGCAGGCCATCTCGCGCATAAAGACAAGCGACATTGAAGGCATTTTCTATCCTGCTATCGATATTTCGCAGATCAAGGAATTGCGCGAAGCCTTTATCGTTCAGGGTATTGATGCCGTACCCGGCGCTGCATGCGGAAGAGTGTACTTTTCCGCGGAGAAGGCCGAGGAACGCGCAGAAAACGGCGAAAAGGTAATTCTCGTCAGAAAGGAAACAAGCCCGGAGGACGTCGGGGGCATGCATGCGGCCCAGGGAATCCTCACCGCTACCGGTGGAAAGACAAGCCATGCGGCAGTAGTTGCTCGTGGCTGGGGAAAATGCTGCATAGTCGGTTGCGAAAAACTTTCGATCGACTACGAACGAAAAAATTTCTCCGCGAACGGATATACGATTCGCGAGGGGGAATATGTCACCCTCGACGGAAGCAACGGAAGCGTTTACAAAGGCGCGCTCAAACTCATAACGCCAAAACTTCCCGAGTCATATGAAATACTCATGAAATGGGTTGACGAAATACGCACGCTCAAGGTTCGCACGAACGCGGATACCCCGTATGACGCCGAGCATGGACGAAAACTCGGAGCCGAGGGAATCGGTCTTTGCCGCACGGAGCATATGTTTTTCGATTCGGAGGAACGCATACTCGCCATCAGGCAGATGATCATCGCCGAAACAGTGGAGGCCCGGAAAAAAGCTCTGGCGAAACTCCTGCCATTCCAGACAAGAGACTTCGAGGGCATCTTCACCGCAATGAACGGCTGCGGCGTTACAATCAGGCTCATCGATCCGCCGCTCCACGAGTTCGTCCCCCACGACGCTGCAGGACAAAAAGCCCTCGCCAAGGCCGCGGGCGTAAGCTTTGACTTCGTCAAGGATCGGGTAGAAAAACTCCACGAGGCAAATCCCATGCTTGGCCACCGCGGATGCCGACTGACGATTACGTATCCCGAAATTCTCGAAATGCAGGTAACGGCAATCATGACCGCGGCATGCAACACGGCACGGCAGGGAATCAAGGTATTCCCCGAGATCATGATTCCGCTCGTAATTGATGCAAAAGAATTTTCCATACTCGAGACGCTTACGAGAAAAATCGCCGACGAGGTGGTCGCAAAGTCCGGCCAGAAAGTAAACTACATGGTCGGAACCATGATCGAAACTCCGCGTGCCGCGATTCTTGCCGACGAGATTGCCCGCTTCGCCGAATTCTTTTCGTTTGGAACCAACGACCTGACGCAAATGACCCTCGGCATGAGCCGGGACGACGCGGGTAAATTCCTTCCGGAATACGTGGATGAGAACAAGGCGGCAATTTTCAGGGCAGATCCATTCCAAAGTCTCGATCAGGCAGGGGTAGGGCTTCTCATCACGACCGGTATCACAAAAGGCCGCTCAATCAGGTCAAAGCTCAAGGTCGGAATCTGCGGTGAGCATGGAGGGGATTCAGCTTCGGTTAAATTCTGCCATCGCGCGGGAATGGACTATGTTTCCGCTTCTCCGTTCCGCGTTCCGGTAGCGCGTCTTGCAGCGGCTCAAGCCGTTCTTGAGGAGAAGCAATCGGCGAAGAAAGCAACACCGAAAAAACAGCCGGTGAAGAAGGAAACAACCAGGAAAACACCCGCACGAAAAACCTTGCCTAAAAAGACAGCAGCTTCCCCAAAAAGCGCACCGACGGTGAAAGCGGGACCGAAGAAACCTTTGGTGAAAAAAGCCGTTGCTACGAAAGCCGTCGCAAAGAAACCCGTGACTGTTTCAAAGACCGCAGTAAAAACGAACGGTAAAAAAGCAATTGCGAAAAAAGCAACACCTGCGAAAAAAGCTGCAATCAAACGGAAAAAGTAATCAGTTGAACCCGTTCTTTGCTTCCCCATAACTGGGGAAGCAAAGAATTTCGCCCGTATAGGACAAGCCAGACTCTTGAAACGTTATTAAGATGTACAAAATATCATACCATTCAATATTTCATCATTATGGCTCAAGGCTGTATCACTGGAACTCCGCCATTTAAAAATGATATAATCGAGTCATGAAGAAAGGAATCCTGTTACTGTCAATTTATGCCTGTGCACTCGGTATGGCTTATACCGAACCTCAAGGAGCCCGCCAAACGCTTTCCGTTGGAGTAATTGTCGGTCCTTCAGGAATCGGTATGGCGCGCCTCATGGCAAATCCGCCTGTCATTCCGAATACAACGATAGAATTTGAAAAGGCAGGGTCAATCGATGTACTGCTGCCAAAAATAATTAATGGCGATATCGATATCGGAATACTTCCGCCCAATGTCGCGGCAAAATTGTACAACAAGGCGCCAAAATCAATTTCCGTAGCAGCCATTGTCGGGAACGGAATGCTGTCTATAATTACACGCGACACATCGATACAGAGCATTCAGGATCTGAAAGGCAAAACGGTGTATGTTGCAGGTCAAGGATCTACCCCGGAATATGTTTTCAGGGCAATCCTGGCAAAAAATGGCCTTCGCGCCGACTCTGTCATTCTCGATTATTCATTGCCAACGCAGGAAATCGCTCCCGCAATGGCGTCCGGAAAAATCGCATACGCCCTCGTTCCCGAACCATTCGCGACGGTTGCAATCATGAAAGGATCCGGTGCGTCTCCCATCAAACGCGCCTTGATACTCCGCGATCTTTGGTCGCAAGCGGGTTTTGGCACCGATTATCCCATGACACTGTGCGTCGTCAGAAAGGATTACGCGGATAAAAACAGGGACGCCGTTGCCCGATTTTTGACCGCATACCGGGAATCGATCGAATGGACCGTTTCGCATCCCGTTGACGCGGGTCAACTGGTAGAAAGCGCGGGCCACGGCATCAAGTCAGACGTTGCGACGATCGCGATTCCTTCCTGCGGTTTCGCCTGGGTCGACGCGAAAGTGGCAAAAAAAATGATAGAGTCCCTTCTTTCGGTTTTCCTCGAGTATTCCCCCGAATCTATTGGGGGGAAACTGCCCGATGATGGATTCTATCTCAAATGAAGAAAAGGTCTCTCTTCGCGGCGTTCGCATCAACCTTCATTCTTTGCCTGATTTGGGAATTGCTGTCGCGCAAGGTTTCATCATCACTTATCCTGCCGTCAATCGCAGACGTTCTAACCGATTCCGCGAAACTCTTCACCGATCCGGGATTTCTCGGTGACTTGATGGTAACCTTCATGCGGGGCATCGTCGCTTTTTTTATTTCGTTTGCATTATCGTGCGTTCTTGGCATTTTATCGGGTTTATTCCCGCTTTTCTCCGCGGCGCTCTCTCCCTGGATGGCCGTTATCAAATCGACACCGGTAGTATCTTTCATACTGATAGCAATTCTCTGGTTCGGTTCCGGAATCGTTCCGGTCTTTGTCGCCGTGCTCATGACGCTTCCGGTTATGACGGAAGCCGCGTCGAAAGGCGTTTCCGCGGCCGACGGTAAATTGCTCGAAATGTCGCGTGTCTATCGAATGTCACGGTTCTCGGTTCTTCGCAACATCAGGATTCCATCGGCGATGCCCTTTATTCTTGCGGGAGCCGGCGCCTCTTTCGGGCTTACCTGGAAAGTCGTAGTCGCAGGCGAGATTCTCGGGTTTCCAAAATCAGGACTCGGGAGCGCCATGCAAACTGCCAAAGTTCACCTTGAAACGCCCCGCGTCTTTTCGCTTACCATCGTCGCGATACTCATAAGCGCGATCACGGAAGCGCTTTTTATCAATCTTGCAAAGGCTGCTTCCCGACATGGCAAAAAAGCCGCAGAACAGCGCAGTGGATCACATTCATGAAAGTAAGCGATATTAACCGCGTATACGGCGACAAGGTACTCTACCGTGACTTTTCCCTGGAACTGCGAGAAGGTTCGGTTACGGCCATCCTGGGGCCCTCTGGATGCGGAAAAACGACACTTCTGAACGAGATTGCCTCTCGGGCAACCGACATACCGCTTTCATTCGTATTCCAGGAACCCCGGCTCATACCCTGGAGAACCCTTGGTGAAAATATCGCACTGGTTCTTTCGGGCGATACCAACATGCGGAAAAAAAGGGCACTCCGATATCTTGAGCGGGTAGGGCTCGGAGACAGGGCGGATGACTATCCGGAAAACCTCTCGGGCGGGGAGCGACAACGGGTCAGCATCGCGCGGGCGTTCGCCGTTCCTTCGGCAGTCCTTCTCATGGACGAACCGTTTCAATCCCAGGACCCGACGACAAAGGCGCAACTCATCGCTCTTTTCATGGAACTTCAAAAGGATGAAAAACGGACGATCGTCGCCGTGACGCATGATACCCGCGAGGCGAAAGCCATCGCCGAACGTGCCATTCTCCTGACGGGAAGACCCGTGCGAATTGCGCTCGATACGCCCATTTCTAATAATCTGGAATCAGAAATTACAACTGCCATGGGAAATGAAATTGCACTGTATGACATCATTCAAAGCGACGAGTAATTGCATCAAGCGCCTGTTTCTCCGCGAAACGGTTCTTTGCATTGCAGTTTTGGCAGCAATCATCTCGATGTTATTCGTCACACCGTCAATCGTCTATATCGGGTACATCGACTGGAAAGTTCTCTCGTGCCTGCTGTGTCTTATGGCGGTGGTCGCAGGACTCAGGGCCTCGGGTGCGTTCGATATTCTCGCATCGTCTATTCTCCGGTTTGCCGGAAATACCAGAAGCCTCGCCGCAATATTGATAGGGACGACCTTTTTTGTCGCGATGGGGATAACCAATGACGTTGCGCTGATAACGTTCGTTCCATTCGCGTTGCTTCTTATGCGCGATGGCGTATCGAGCAGAACACGGGCGCACATCATCGCGTTACAGACAATTGCGGCAAATATCGGAAGTGCGCTCACACCCATCGGCAATCCGCAAAACCTCTATTTATTCTCGTATTATCATATTACCCCGAGTACGTTCTTTTTTGGTATATTGCCAATCGTTCTTTCGGGCGGCGTTTTATTGGCGCTTTCCATACTGAAAATCAAACAAAGGCCGGTATATGCCGGACATGCAGGACCAAACTTTTCCTTAAAGAAAAAGCGGCTTGTTCTTTTTATCGCGCTTTTCATCATATCCGTGTTGGCGGTATTCCGTGTTCTTGACTATCGGCTGGTCACGTTTCTGGTAATCGGTGCTCTTTTGCTGCTTGACCGCGAACTGATCAAATCGATTGATTATTCACTGCTTTTCACGTTTACGGCATTTTTTATCTTCATTGGCAACATGCAGCGCCTTGAAACGGTTCAGTCGTGTCTCACCAGACTGGTCAGTCTGAACACCGTTCTTGTCAGTGCATTGGCAAGCCAGATAATCAGCAACGTTCCGGCCGCGATTTTGCTTTCCCGTTTTACAGATAATGCGATAGGACTTTTGCGCGGCGTCAGCATTGGCGGCATGGGTACATTGATCGCGTCGCTCGCAAGCGTTATCAGCTATAAATTTCTTTCGCATGAGCATCCAGATGAAGTATGGCAATATCTCGTCATCTTTACCAAATGGAACATTCTCTTTTTTGTCGTATTGTATGCAGTAAACCTCATTGTGTAGGGTATTCCAGCGTAACATTCCACTGCGCATAATGTATGTTCTGTCGAGCAATAGGTAACCTAATTCATTAAGATGCAACAAAGAATACAGTCTCGATTAATGCTTGACCTTTTACCGTCATTTTGATATTGTTTTCCTACCGGGCGCTTAGCTCAGTTGGTAGAGCGTTTGGTTTACACCCAAAATGTCGGGGGTTCGAGCCCCTCAGCGCCCATTAAAAAACCTTACTTTGTAAGGTTTTTTTTATTTTTCCGTCAAAGTTATGCACCCTAACTCGTAAAGTTCGCTGTAAAGGGATTTGTACGCTGCGTCATAACCATATGCGAGCACATAGGCTTCAACATAGGCGAGTTTCTTGCCCGTTCCGTTCTTGTCCCATGACGAACTGTAGGTAAAATCACTGTCGCCAGAATCTATTTCATCAAGATCGAAAAGCTTGTCCGTTGAAAGGGTTCCGCTATTTGTCCGTATCGGCGTGCCATATAACGATGTATCCCCGGCTACGGATATTTGCGGCACCTGATCGTTAAATTGCTCCAATCTGACAATAACCTGCCGATTCGTATCCGTGCCGGGAATAAGCGGTGTATCGTCGGAACGCACGGTACAAGTCAGGCGCTGATACTGTTTTGTCGTGATAAGGTATGAATACGCTTCCGTCGGTTTATCGGTGTTGTAATTATTTATCAGGGTCTTGTCGCTGATCCTCGTCGTATCGTTGTTGTAAATGCGATAGTAAATCTCAAAGCCCTTGAAGTATCCGGTAGATTCTGACTCGTTTTTCTCGTCGGATGTTCTGAAAGAAAAATAATTATACTGCCCATCACCTGATGGCTCAAAATCTCGATAGGTCACCGGATACAAATAAATAAAGGACTCAATCCCGCAGGCGGCGATGATGACAAACGCACAAAGCGACATCACCGCCGCAATTATTCTCCCTCGGGTCATGGCAACTCGTCGAGGAGCTCATAAATGACGACCGGTCTGTTCTTTCCCTTCACCCGTATCGTGTCGAGCTCCCTGAAAATAAATTGGTCTTTTACCATCGCATAGGTATATTCGCTTACGATAATCATCGTGCCATACACTTTGTTCGTGCCTTCGAGACGGGCTCCGAGGTTAACGTTATCACCCATGAGGGTATAATTCATGCGACCGGCCGAGCCCATATTGCCAACCGTCATGATGCCGGTGTTAAGCCCGATGCCAATTGCCAGGCGCTTTTCAGGCGGCCAATCTTCATTAAGCTCGGCTAGCTTCTTTTTTTGCAGCAACGCGCAGCGACACGCGCGGGCGGCATGATCCTTCACCTCAAGAGGCGCTCCCCAGAAACACATGACTTCATCGCCGACATATTTGTCGAGGGTTCCTCCGGTTTCCAGAATAATATCGGTCATGGCCGAAAGGTATTCATTCAAATGTTTGACAAGTTCTTGCGGAGTAAGCGTTTCGGATAGGCTCGTAAAACCGCGAATGTCCGAGAAAAACACTGTCAGTTCCCGGTCAACGCCGCCAAGCTCGGGAGGATTATCCATCATCTGAGCGACAACCTCGGGGCTCACGTACTTGCCGAACATTGCCCGTATTTTTCGCTTCTCACGCTCTTCCGTGCTTGAGCGGTACAGAATAATCATGATATAGGACAAAGACATTCCTGCGAAGGGAACGCTGTAATTTATGAGTATACTCATGCTGTCGAACAGCGTGGAGCAAACGATAAAGGTTATCGTTGCAATTACCACAGAAAGCGGAAGTGACAGCAGGTTTCTTGTGCGCGAAGCGATCAGAGCTACAAGCATTGTCAACGCAACCGTCAGGATCATATTCCAGGCCAGGGGAAGATGTCTGATGAAATTACCGGTAAGCATGGTATTGAGAGAATTCGCATGAATCTCAATACCGAACATCATACCGAAGGGTGTTTGTTTTTCGTCGGCCGCCATACCCTTATCGAACGCACCGACCATGAGTATTTTTCCACCGACGGCACGGGTGTCGGGCCATGTAGCCGGATCATCGCCCGTTTGCCGTGCGTATCCCGCGTAGGATCTGACGGGGAAGGTTCTGTTGCCGTCAACTGCCGCAGATGAAGCTTTGCCTGCGTAATTGATGAGCATTGAGCATTGCCCGTCTATCGGTATTTTGACGGGATCTATGCCAGGCCGCAGAACGGAGATATATTTGCCCGGTATCACTTCACAGTCTGAAAGCGATGCGTTCCAGTAATTTAACGCCAGGCGCAAAGTAATCGAAGGCATAAAACTATCACGGTACAGCTCGATTGCGCGAGTCTCGGACTCGGGATTGCCGTCACCGTCTTTGTCATACGTCATCGGTGGCGCTGATCGATAAATCTCTTTCCGGAGCTTTTCAAGGGATTTTTGCGTGAGAGGAAGCGATATTTGATGCTCCTGACCTTTCCGGTCAAGCCAGGAAAGACGCTGGAAAGCCGCCTCATCAACGGCCATTCCGGGCTCGAGCGCCTCGAAGGGCATTTCGCTTTCAAGGCTTGAGTATTTAAGCACAAGCGGTTGGCGCCTGACGATATCATCCGAAGAGTCGGGAACTACGTTGGCAGAACCATACCCTTTAATCGTTGAGTTGAATACAGGAAGATTGGTCTGAACGCCGTAGTAGGACGGGATCTCTTTCCAGCCCTGCCCTACTTTCGTAATTTGTCCATCTTGTTCAAATAATATCTGTTGTCTCGAAAACATTTCCGCGTCAATTGATTCACCTGAAGACGTAGAATCAAGAATCGACTCGAGAAAAACTTTTCCCGATTTCGAAAAACTGTCGGCGAGCTTCGAATCGTCGACCGGGTTTCCGGATTCATCCACAAAAAATATATCCAGGAAAAGTGCTTTCTCGCGCTCTTCCTGGTTTTTGATTCGAGTAAAGGAATTTACGAGATCTGCGTGTACGCCTCGGGGAAATGGCCATTGTCCGAATTTCTGCAGGGCCTTCAGATCGATTCCGACGATCATGATATCAGGCGAAACCGCCGGATTTTCTTCCGTCTTCCAGACACCCTTTTGAACGGCCTCTTTGGTGCTTAATGCCTTAAAATAAAAATACGAGTCGAGAAGTTTCGATTCCAGATTGCCAAAAAGGCCGGAAGAAAAACCAGTCAGACAGAAAAAGACAGAAACGAAAAATCCGATTACAAGCCCGAAATTCCGCGTCTTGAACAGCCATTGATATTTTCTTGCGGCCATAACAACCTCCGAAGGTATTTATTTTATCTGAAGCGCGATGATCCTTGATTTGGCAAGCTTGGTCCATTCATCGTCTGGGAACTGCTCGGCAAGCTTCTGGTACGCGGTAATCGCAGCTTCTGCGTGTGAACGCTGCTCCTCGATTCTTCCGATGTTGAAATACGCGCGAGACCCCAGCGCAAAATCTTCGAGAGCAATTGCCTTGTTGAAAAGCTCAATTGCGGCATCTTCGTTTCCCTGCTCATCGGAACACACCGCTGCGTTGTACAGGCAAATTCCTTGCGTGTATGCCTTTGTATCGGCCTTCGCCGCAGCAAGATAATAATCCTCGGCGTTTTTCCAGTCTTTGCGCGAAAAATAAATTTCCGCAACCGACATATTTGCCCGGGCACCCGCAAACGACGTTTTATTGGACTTCACGACAGCGAGAAGGCCCTGGATGATTTCATCCTCTTTCGCGGATAAACCGCTCAGATCGCTTGCACCTTTTGCAGTCTCCCAATCCTTAACCAGTTTCTCGGTCTTTTCATATGCGACCGTAGCTTTCTTTTCAGTGATTGTCGTATACGTCAAAATTCCTGCAAAGAAAACCGCGAATGCTATGAGCACCACGATGAACACGAGACGGAATTTTACGATAAAGTCATTGAGTTTCTGCGACAACGTCGCTCTTTCTGCGCCGTTTTCGTGTACAGCTTTGGTTGACATATGCTATTTCTCCTTGATTTCCAGTTCTTTAATGAGTCTGGATAAATACGTTCGTTGTATGTCGAGGACTTGAGCCGCAGTGGTCTGATTCCAGTCATTTTCCTCGAGCACTTTCTGAAGATAGTGCTTCTTGAAAAGGTTCAGGACAGACTTCAGGCTTTTATCCGTATAACTATTATTATCAGGCATTGACCTGATATTCAAGAGGAGATCCTCTTCCTTGATATATGGTGGTTTCCCGATTACACACGCCCGCTCTACCGTATTTTCAAATTCCCTGATGTTTCCCGGCCATGAGTATGACAAGATCGCGCTCATCGCGCCTTCGGAAAAACCGAGAAACTCTTTTTTCACCTCATGGCGGAATTTTTTCAGGAAAAAATTCGCCAGTTCGGGAATATCTTCTATTCGCTGGCGGAGCGGCGGAATATACAGGGGCAACACGTTGAGCCGGTAATAGAGGTCCGAACGGAATTTCTGCTCGGCAACGAGCTTTTCAATATCCCGGTTCGTCGCAGCGACAATCCGCACATCGACGGTAATCGTCTCGCTCGAACCGACTTTTTCAAAAGATTTGTTCTGGATGACACGAAGGAGCTTTGACTGGAGGGATAACGGAAGGTCACCTATCTCGTCAAGAAAGATCGTTCCCTTGTTCGCCATCTCGAAACGACCCTTTCGGTTTGAGATCGCGTCGGTGAACGCTCCCTTCACGTGGCCAAATAACTCGCTTTCGAGTAAGCCTTCGGGGAGCGCCGCGCAATTGACCCGTACAAACGGACCGGACAGGCGATCGCTTTTCAGGTGAAGCTGTTCCGCGAAAAGCTCCTTGCCTACCCCGCTCTCACCGAGAATCAGCACCGATGAGTCCGATTTGGCGACTCGTTCGACGATATCCAGTTTTTCAAGGATGACCGGGCTTCGCGCGATCATCGTATGATATCCGCGATCGGTCGCGATTTGGTCCTGAAGTACGACGATCTCGTCGCGTGATTTCGCGAGATAGCTCGCGTTGTGATACGCTATCGCTGCCTGGTTCGCGAGTATTTCCAGAACCTCAAGGTCAGTAAGGGTAAAACCGGCGTCGCCTTTTTTGTTGAGAATCTCGATTACGCCGATGCATTCGTCCTTGACGCGCATGGGAACTGCCAGCATGTTCCGGGTCTTGTACCCGGTTGACTGCTGAACGGTCGGGCTATACCTGGGGTCGTTTTCCGCGTCGTTGACGATGAGACTGCGGTTGTTCTTTACGACCCAACCCGCGATGCCCTCATCCATCTTGACGACGAATTTCTTCGCGTCAAGACCTTTCGGCCCGAGCGCAATTTCGAAACGGAGTACCTGCTTGTTTGAATCGAGTAACAGAAGCGATGAAGCATCGCCGACGACAATGCGCATTGCCGACTCAAGTATGTGAGCCAGCAATGTGCTGATGTCCGAATAATTTGAATTGATTAATGTGTTGATCTCGATGAGGGCATTGAGTTTTTCTGTTTCAATCGTGTTGGACAGTTTCATCAATGCCGCTCATTAAAACCGATTATCAGTTTGACTTGTTCTTGAGGAAATCCCCGAGTGTATAGGCGCCGTCATCTTTCTCTTGCTCTGACGACATATACCGCGAAATCTCCTCGCGCTGAACTTTCTTCTTGTAATCCTTGATGGAGAACGCGACTTTCTGCTTGTCCGGGCTCACCTCGACAACAACGACCTTGATCTTGTCGCCTACGTTGTATTTCTTGACAGCTTCTTCAAAAAGCTCCTCGCGGCTTTCGGTAAGGTTTTGCTTGTTGATCAGACCCTCGATTCCACCTGCGACCTTGAGAAACACACCGAAATCGGTGATTGAAGTAATCTCGCCCTCGATATAGGTTCCGGGCTGATACGCTGCTGCGAAAGTCTGCCAGGGATCGTCGGAAAGCTGCTTCACGCCAAGGCGGATGCGGCGCGATTCGGGATCAAGCTCGATGACCATAACCTCGAGTTCCTGATCGACGGCAAGCTCGCTTCCGGGATGCTTGACTTTCTTGGTCCAGGACAGATCGTCCACGTGAAGGAATCCGTCAATGCCTTCCTCAAGCTCGATAAAGGCTCCTGCATTGGTAACCTTGACGACCTTGCGGGTAAGCTTGGTGCCGACGGGATATTTCCCGATAATGTCTTCCCACGGATTTGCAGTTACCTGCTTGAGTCCGAGAGAAACACGTCCGGCCTGGATATCGTAGCCGAGGATCATGCATTCAACGTCGTCGCCGATGTTGACCATGTCTTCGGGCTTGTTGATCTTCTTGACCCAGCTGAATTCGCTGATATGGGCGAGACCTTCGATGCCTTCCTCGAGCTCGATAAACGCGCCGAACTCGGTGAGCTTGGTCACCTTGCCCTTGACGATATCGTTAACGTGGAACTTCTCCTCAAAATGGAGCCACGGATCTTCGCTGAAATGCTTGAGCGAAAGATTGATACGCTTTTCCTCGGGATCGAGGCGAATGACCTTGAGGGTGATTTCCTGTCCCTTTTTGACGAAGTCTTTCGGGCGGGTAACGTGTCCCCAGCTCATATCATTGATATGAAGGAGGCCGTCAAAACCACCGAGGTCGATGAACGCGCCGAAGCTCGTGAAGCTCTTCACGGTACCGGTAATGGAATCACCGATCTGAATGTTCTTGAAAAACGCCTCACGGTTGGTTTCAGTCTGTTCCTCAAGGTATTTGCGGCGATTGACGACGACGTTTACCTTGTTGTCGGAATAGAGCCGCTCAACGTAAAACATGCACTTGAGGGCGAGAAGCTTTTCGGCTTTTTCGACCTTTTGGCTATCGGACTGGCTGATCGGCAAAAAGGCGCGAACGCCCGAACCGAGATCGACTTCATAGCCGCCCTTTACAATTTTATCAATTTTGCCCTCAACAGGAGCTTTGTCCTGGAAAGCTTGTCTGAGATTTTTCCAGAAAACCTTAACATCGGCCTTCTGCTTTGAAACGATGACCTCGCCATGCTTGTTTTCTTTCTTCTCGAGCACGACGCTGACGGTGTCGCCGACTTTCGGCAGTACCGTGAACTCAGAAACGGGAATTTTGCCCTCGGATTTGTATCCGACGTCAATAAAAACCTGATCGTTTGTTACCTGGATGACAATACCGTCAACCAACTGTCCCTCTTCGAGAGACTGGAACGACTTCAGGTACTCCTCCTGTAATCGTGTCTGCTGGATGTCCTCACTGGAGTTTTTCTGTCCATCCTTTGCCACTTCCATCTGATCCATAACCAACCCTTATAAGTGAATTTTGCTTATTATCATGTCACAAACGCGATCGATGGTCAAGTCCGAAGTGTCTATATAGGTAGCATCTGACGCGATTTTCAGACTTCCCTCTTTTTTGTTCCGGTCGACCTCGTCCCGTTCGGCTATTGTCTTCTCGATTTCGGCCAAACTCAGGTTGCTTGTTCCCTGATCATACCGCCTTTTTGCCCGGGCTTGCACCGAGGCGTCAAGATAATACTTGTGCTCTGCATCGGGAAATACAACCGTGGTCATATCGCGTCCCTCGCAGACAACGCCGGTATAGGCGGCAACTTTTCGTATCTTTTCATTGACGATGTGCCTGACCCCGACAATTGACGAAAGCTTTGCGACAACCGCTTCGACGGAATCGGAGCGAAGATATCGCTCAACATCTTCTTCACCGATATAGAGATGACTGTTTCTATAATCGAGCGCCACGCTCTCCGTAAACGCGATAATCGCGCCCTCGTCACCGAGATCGGGAGTTTTGCCCCCGGACCCGTCCGCACCGCCGCCAAGCGAACGAAGAAGCGCGAGGGTTACCCCGCGGTAAAAACTCCCCGTATTCATGAAGGTGAGCGAAAGTTTTGAAGCCAGTATCTTGGCAATAGTACTCTTTCCGGAACCCGCAGGCCCGTCAATTGCGATAATCATGGTATTCCCCGTAATACTTGCCCGTTTATTTGCCCGTTTCGAGCCAGAAGCCCCTCTATTTCGATCGCGGAAAGTTCGCGATATTCGCCATATTTCAATTCACCCAGCATTACCGGTCCGATTCTGACCCGAATCAATGCTTTTACGCGCACGCCGAAATGTTCGAGCACCTTTCTAATTTCCCGGTTCTTTCCCTCAACAAGGACTATTTTAAGCCTTCGAGACGAAAGCCGTTCGGCGATTTTACAGCGATAATATGCATTGTCGATCCTGATTCCCTTGACGAAGGCGGTAACGACCTCGTCCCGAAACGGCAAACTTGCTTCGACAATGTACTCTTTTTCGATTTCAGACGAGGGATGCCCCACTATCGCGGCAAAACTGCCGTCATTGGTGAACAGTATAGCTCCGGCAGAATACATGTCGAGCCTGCCGACGTTGTAAAGCCGCTCGGCATATCGGTCTTTCAGGAGATCGGCAGCAATGGGCCGGTCCTTTTCATCGGAAAGCGAGCACACATAGCCGGACGGCTTATTGAGGAGGATGTACCGCTTGCGTTCTTCCGGTTCGACGCGTTTGCCGTCAACGCACACGACGTCTGTCGGTATTACGCGCGATCCCATTCCGGTTACCGTGCTTCCGTTTACGGAAACGCGACCTGAACGGATTATTTCTTCCGCAGTTCTGCGGGACGCAACGCCTGCGTGTGCAAGAAAAACCTGAAGCCGCATGGATTCGTCTGCTTGCTTCAGGGTTGATTCGTCACCCGCTTTTTCGGTTGTTGGTTCCTGCACTGAATTTACGATGTGTTCTTTGCGTTTATCGTCAGTCGTCATATTATCGGGCAAGCTCAAAACGATCGCTTTCGGATTCGTCAAGTTTGGGAAGATCGGCGATGCTGTTCAGCCTGAACAGCTTGAGAAAGTCCTTGGTAGTGCCGAATTGCACCGGCTTTCCGGGAATATCTTTTTTACCGACTTCCTTGACGAGGTTTCGCTCGGTAAGAAGCCGGATCATGTTATCGGCGGAAACGCCGCGGATCGCCTCGATCTCTGCACGGGTTATCGGCTGTGAATAGGCAATAATCGAAAGGGTTTCCATCGCGGCGCGCGAGAGACGGTTGTCGTTTTTCTTTCCGTATCGGTCCTTGAGGCTTTCCCACAGATCCTTTTTCGGGCTCAACGTCCACCCTCCGGATATCTGCACGAGCTCGACCCCATGGTCTTCCCTTGAGTAGCGGTCAGTCAATATCTCGAGAACCTGTTCGAGAACCTCTTTGGAAAGCCCGGAAATCCGTATCATCGACGTTTCGTCAATGGGTTCCGTCTCCAAATAGAGAATTGCCTCGATCAGCGCTGTTTCCTTTTCCATCTTGTACTCCATACCCTAAAAACTACCCTTCCACGGTGATTTCCATCTCATCGACGGAAACCTTTTCCCAGGGCTTTATCTTGATATCCCCGAACATGCGGTTTTGCCATACGCTTGCCATGCGGAATTTTACCGCCTCGAGTATGGCCATAAATGCGCAGACGATGTCCATGAGGTTACCCTTGCGAACGATCAAATCGGTAAACATGCACTCGCCCTTTTCCTCGAGCAGTTCGTTCATCAGCGTAATCTTCTCGTTGACGGATACTTCCTCATAGAGGTCAAGAATCCGCTCTGAATTATAGCTCGACACGAGGTTCGAGAATGTCTTGAGAAGGTCCCAGGTATCAACCCGTTCCCACAGCTCGTCGTCGCCAAAGGGAAGCGCTCTCTGTATTTTTTTCCGCTCGAACACCCATTCGGCCTCGTTTTCCTTCTGTTCCATGAGTTCCGAAAGCTTCTTGTACTTCTGGTATTCAATGAGCTTGTCGACGAGTTCCTGTCGGGGATCGTCAATTTCCTCGTCATCCCCAGAAATCTCCACGGGAAGAAGCAGGCGGCTTTTGATGTATAAAAGGGACGCCGCCATTGCGTAAAACTCCGTAAGGCTCGCAAGGTCGGTTGAAAGCGCATAATCGAGGTATTCGAGGTATTGCTCGGTTATATGTCCGATAGGGATATCGTAAATATTGACCTCGTTCTTCTTGATGAGAAAGAGGAGAAGGTCGAGCGGTCCCTCGAAGTCATTGATCCTGAACGTGCTCCCGTCTTCACGGGAAACCGGTACGGTGTCAGTTTCCATAAATATTACCTGCCTTTTCGACGCCTTGATCGGAAAGTCTTTCGAGCACGGAGCTCAAGGATTCTCCCGTTACAGGATCGGCACATTCGGGATGAAGCTCAAGGAGCGGAATCAGGACAAATTGTCTCTCTTTCATGCGTTCATGCGGTATCACGAGATCGGGATCGCGCAAAACAAGCGAGGCAAAAAGGATTATATCGATATCGAGTGGCCGGGGCCCCTTATGTATCTCACGCGCACGATTTCTCCCGTGCGCGTCCTCAATCAGATGAATTTTTCTCAAAAGCTCGCGCGGCGTCCCCGCAAATTCGCCCGAACAGGCAATATTGTGAAAATCCGCCTGATCGATAAAATCTTGCGGCTTTGTCACGTACAGGGAGGAGACGCGCAGGCCCGTCAGGACGCGTCCAAGCTCTTCAATCGCTTCCCGAAGAATAGCGCCTGAATCCCCGACGTTCGAGCCCAGCGACAGGACGACGCGTCCTTCCATACCGCTAAAACAGTCCGCCGTCAGTTCCCTTATCGGCGACGGATTCCGGCTGCGGTTTGCGCGCCTGGGTTTTAGCCTCGACGGCTGCGGCAGCTACTGCGCCTTTACCCATCGCGCTTCCCGCTGCAACTTTCGCCTGCGCTGTTTCTGCGGGCTTTGCCTGCCTGAGTTTCTGCCCGGGAAAGAGTTTTTCGCGTATTTGTTTCTCGATCGAAAGGCGCAATTCTGGATTTTTTTCCAGAAAGGCGATGGCGTTTTCGCGGCCCTGTCCGATCTTTTCTTCGCCCACCGAATACCAAGCGCCTTTTTTATCGATCAACTCGTGCTTGACTGCGGCATCGACGAGGCTCGAAATTGCGGAAATTCCCTTGCCAAATATCACGTCGAGTTCGACCTTCCGGAAAGGCGGCGCTACCTTATTTTTGACGACCTTTACGCGGACGCGGTTACCGATTGCGTCATCCTCGCCCTTGTCGATCGTCTCGATTTTGCGCACTTCAAGGCGCATCGAGGCGTAAAACTTGAGTGCGTTACCGCCGGTAGTCGTTTCGGGATTGCCGAACATAACGCCGATCTTCATGCGGATCTGGTTGATGAAAATGATAATGCATTTTGATTTGCCGATGATTCCGGTAAGTTTGCGCAGCGCCTGGCTCATGAGACGGGCCTGGAGACCCATGTGAGAATCGCCCATGTCACCTTCGATTTCAGCCTGGGGCGTCAGCGCGGCGACCGAGTCGACGACGATGATATCGACTGCGCCCGAACGAACGAGGCTTTCCGCGATCTCGAGCGCCTGCTCGCCGGTATCTGGCTGGGAAACCCAGAGTTCGTCGATATTTACCCCAAGATTCTTGGCATACTGGGGATCAAGGGCATGTTCCGCGTCGATAAACGCGGCAATTCCGCCCATTTTTTGCGCTTCCGCGATAGCGTGCAGCGCCAATGTTGTTTTACCGGATGATTCCGGACCATATATTTCGATAATGCGGCCACGGGGATATCCACCGATACCCATCGCTTCGTCGAGCAAAATGCTTCCCGACGGCACAACTTCGATTCCGACGATATCGGTACCGGTTCCGAGCTTCATGAGCGAACCCTGTCCGAACTGCTTTTCGATCTGCAGACGGGCAACCTCAAGCGCCTTGAGCTTGTCGCCCATATCCGCGCCCGGATTCATTTCAGTAGTCACTTTTGCCACCTTTCCCTCCCTGTGCTCTAGATATAGGCGGAATACGAATTCATGACCGGATTATACCAAAAAAAAGTGAAAAAAAATAGCGTGGCAGGATAAAAGGATGTATTATTTACCCATGATTCAACCGTTTTTGGTTCTTTCAACGCGCTCCTGTGCCCCCTATGCGACCGGGGTCGTCGATGCGATCAATCGAAATCCCGAACGAATTCTGTTTCCTGACACGCTCAACTACATAGCGGAACTTTCCGTCATGAATTTCGCCGATGGTGAACTGGAAGTAACCCTGAACAAGTCAGTTCGGGGAAAAACAGTATTTCTCTTTTCCACCGCATCAAAAAACGCGCGCGATATCCCGAGCGAAGAATGCAAAATCGAGCTTTATCACGCAATAGACGTCCTGCGCAGGTCCCAGGCAAAGGATATCATCGTTTTTGAGCCCTATATTTCCTGTTCCCGGTCCGACCGCACGACACGGCGCAATTCGGTTGGCCTGTGGATACACTATAAAACCATGATCTCCCTCGGCGCGGGACATTTAATCACCTATCAACTGCATTCGGATAAATCAAAAACCATCATCGATCCCTGTCTTTGCGCGGTTGACGACGTACCGGCAGTATCCCTGCTCCAGAAGTATCTGTGCGATGTGATCATAAAAACGAGCGAAACACTCAAGACTACTGTTCGGGACGACTGGCTTTTTTGTTCGGTCGATGCGGGAGGCGAAAAACTCGCGCGCAGTTTCTCGACCGCATTCGGGACGCAACTTGTCGTCGCGCACAAACAGCGCAACTATCGCGAAGCCAATTCAATTGAATGCATCAATCTTCTCTCGGCCGTACCGCTTGCGGGAAAAACTGTCTGGATAGTCGACGACATGGTCGACACCGGTGGGTCGGTATATGGCCTTGTTCGGGAAATAGCGGCTCGGGGCGTAAAGGAAATCAATATACTCGCGGTTCACCCGGTCATGTCGGACCCTGCGCCCGAGCGTCTGCTCGAACTCAAGGAATCGGGCTACCTTAACCGACTCGTCACCTGCGACACCGTCGATTGCCTCAGGGCAAAAGAGAAGCTTCCTTTCATGGAAACGATATCGTCCGCGGATTTGAGCGCGCGCGTCATCCTGACCATCGCGCAGGATCGCCAGATGGCGGATATCATCGACAGCTTTTCACCCTTATCGTATCTTGCCGCGAAGAATAACGCATCCTGAGCGAAAAAAAAGCACGCCAGAATCCCGAGCGTGCCAGTTTGGTCAAAATATAATGATTATTTATTGACGGGTTTTCCGCTCTGGAAGATGCCTTTTCCTTTGAGAATTATCTTTCCATTTTCTTCCGCTACCTGCGCAAGGATTTCAAGTGGCTTGTCGGTGTCGACGGGAAGTGCCTCGTCAAAGTGCGTCTGCACGATACCCTCAAGGGTCTTTCGGGTATCGTACCCGACAAGAAAATCCAGATCCATGGCGTCACCCGAGAGCTGGATATTCGTCGCCATGCCCTTCCAGGCAACCCAGCAATCGATATACAAAAAGGGATCGCCCTCGATTTTTCCATAGGGGAAATTATCCTTTATCGAGTCAAAACCGGGCTCGGCAAGATAGGTCATGAGCATGCGCGCCTTCTGCTTTATCGGTGCGGACGCATTTGAGTACAGTATCCGGTTGATCTCTACCTGGGCTGCGTTATCCCGATATTCCTGGAAAAAACGCTGGGCAGCGGTATACGAAGCGATAACGTCCCTTTCGGTGAGCACGTATCGGTAGGATCCGCCCATATCGAGCGCGTCTGTTTTTTCACCCGATGCGAGCGTGAGCGACGAAAGGTCCGCGCGTTCGGTGCCGTTTTTTACCTTCTTCGCAAGGTTCGGTCCGGCAAACCAGAAAGCGGACGCAAGCATCGCGAAAACAATAGTGGCGATAACGGGAGCCGGTATCGCTCCTCTCCGGGGACGGGGGTAAAAATAGGTTATCTTTCCCGACTCGACCAGCCCTTCGATTGCCTCGGGCTCACCTTTTTTTCTGATAAAATCGAGAGACTTTTTCGCGAGTGGATGGCGCGGCGCATATTCAAGCGCCTCAAGGTAATACTCCACCGCTTGATGCGTATCACCCCGCCTCAGATGGAGCGCCGCCTGTGCGACGAGAAGATCCGGATCACGCATGCGAATCTGTCGCGCCCGCTGAAAATAGGAAGTCGCCCCGCCAATATCGCCGGTATGAAGACAGGCAAGACCGAGAAAATAATAAAATTGAAAAGAATCCCTGTACTGGATAAGCTCCGGCTCGAGAATCGATATCACGTCGTTGTATCGTTTCCGGTAGAATGCCCTTTTTGCGCGATTAAGAACGGTTATAGCCATCTTCGGTGGTTACTCTCCGCCTTGCTTGAGCATCATATCAAGCTGGGCGTTCAGTCGATCCAGTTCTTCCGGCGATACCGAATCGGGATCCTTCTCTATGGTCGCAATCCTGTCGAGCAAATCTTTGATTGCCGCCTCCCGGTTGCTTTTTCCGCCCGTTGCCGAATCAGCGTGACCGCGGACTTGCGTGGAAGACGAGCCGAGGACCATCCGTATCGAAAGCTTTTCGTTGGCGCGCAATTCCTTTTCGGGCCATATCATCAGTATCGCAGAGTCATTTATGGAGTAGATGGTGTTAAACGAACGACCCTCGACAAAATCCGGATTCCAGGTCAGGGTATTCAGCCGGTCCCAGTTCGCGAGATACACGCTTTCAGGAGCGGACACCCCTGATCCGGTGAGCAATATCGCAAGCGTAAGCGTGTCCTTTCTGGATACAATCCAGGCGTCAGAATCAATGCCCGAGCGAAGCCTCGTCTCCGCCGAAATGCGATTACGCAGATCAGTGTAAAAATGAATGCCTTCGCTTTCGCCCAGCGTAGTATCAAACAGACCCTTCAGGGCAAACACGCCGTTCTTTCCCGACGTATTCTCGATGCGGGTATCGATGACCACAAAGGGATCTGATCCCCCCTGGGACACTTGCGCAAACGAAAACTCCTGCTCAACCTGAAAGTCATCGGTAAGGGTATAGGTAAATTTGGCGCCCGTTGCCGTTTCGGTAAATACAACGGGTTTTCCGGTTTTCTTCGCGAGCTTGAATACCCTGCCGTTCGACAATACCGAAAACCAGCTGGTAGCGGATGCGTCACGGTCATCGTACAGCGCTTCATACCGGTTTTTCCCGACGTCTGAAAGTTTGTACACGGTAAAGGAGCCGGTCTCGGGATAAAGGGCCAGTTTTATATCGCCGCGGGTAATCTCGAACGGCTCGGCAAACATGAGTGAACCTGACACAAGCGCAAGGAAGAGCATGGTAATAAGGCTTCGGCTCATTGCTCCCCTCCTTCGAGTATCCGATCATACATATTCTGCAGCGACTGGGCCTTGTTTCGCAAAGCCTCGAGCGCCAGACGCTTTTTTTCGGGATCGCTTGAATTGATATCGCTCGGTATTACCGAATCGCCTGCGAGAACCGGGACGGGTATTCCAGCCTGGGAAAGAGACGCGGCAAGTTCCGCGTTCTGCATTTCCAGTTCGGCGATCCGGTCTGAAAGTACGGTGTTTTTGCTTTTTTCGTCTCCGAGTTCTTTTTCAAGTTCCCCGAGCCGGGTATCCTTCATCATGTCGGATATTCGTTTTTGGTACGCCGTCACGGCCTGTTCATAGGTTTTTTCCCGGCGCTGGTAGTCTTCAATCACGCGAAGGGATTCTTCATGGCTCATTTTGAGAAGCTTCAGGAGATCCTCTTCTTTGGAATTCTCGTCGATCAGGGAAATCCGGTATCGCGAAGCTTCGACTTTGACCGAGGTGGGGTATTTGTCGCGCACGATCGAAAAAACCGAGCGGGCTTCGTCAAAACGGCCGGAGGCAAAAAGGCATTCCCCGGTCCAATAATAGGCGGCGGGAACAAGATCACTTGCGGGCCATGAAACGAGAAATTGATATAACGTACGAATTGATTCCTCGTAGTTTCCCAGCAAGTACTGCACGCGGCCTTTCTGGTATCGGGTATCAGGAATACGCGCGTCTGTGGGAAAAGAGACACCAAACCGGTCAATGTCGCCAAGGGCAGCCTGATATTCCCCGGAAGAGATTTCCGCCATGATGAGCCAATACCAGGGCTCCGACCCCGCACCGGGCTCGGTTACCGCTTTTCGGAACGAAAGAACCGCGGTAGACCAGTCACTCCGCGCATAAGCGTCAAGTCCGGAGGTAAGCGAGCTTTGAGAAAAAACGACAAAAGCGGCAAGAAAAAGCCCGATACTACACAGCGTTTTTTTCATATTTTCTCCAAATGGTGGTGTATTGGGCGTCCTGAATCAGATTTCCCCATTGAAAAAAGCTGAACCCGACACGACCACATCGGTACCGGCATCGATAACCGCAGGCAACGTATTCTTGTTTACGCCGCCATCTACTGATACTATATACGAGAAATCGGAATTCTGCTTGATTTTTTTAAGCTCCCGGACTTTTTCAAGGCAGGATTCAATCATTTCCTGCCCGCCAAAACCCGGATTAACCGTCATTACGAGAACGAGATCGACTATTGGCAATAGTTCACGTATTGCCGTTACCGGTGTCGAGGGAACGATGCTGATTCCCGCTTTTTTGCCCGCTTTCTTGATTTTTGCTATCAGGCTATTGGCATGCACGCACGCTTCGCTGTGAAAAGTAATCCAATCAGCGCCTGCAGCGATAAAATCGTCAACCATCGATTCCGGATTCGATACCATGAGATGGACATCGAACGGCAATTTGGTCAAACCGCGAATCGAGCGTACGACGAGCGGGCCAATGGTCAGGTTCGGAACAAAGTGCCCATCCATCACGTCTATATGGATGATATCGCCGCCATTATCCTCGATTTTTCGAATTGAGGAACCAAGATTTGAAAAATCTGCGCTTAAAATGGACGGAGCCAGTAGAAATGATTTCTTCATATCGTTTATAGTAGCAAACTCGCTCAAAGCTGTAAATAGAATCCCTTAATTGACTAAACGTTAGGAATGAGTATAATGGTAGTAGTATTATGACCACTGAACCTGTTCAAGGATTATTACAGCAAGTCTATGAGTTGCTCAAATCGGGAGAACTTGAACAGGCGAACAGGGAGCTTGCGGGTATTCTTCAGCAGAATCTCGAAAACAGCGATGTGATATACGCCCTTACCGGCGTCAATTTCTGGACTGACAAGCTGAAAAAAGCCATGACTGCGACAACTGCTTTCGAGCGCGGGGAGTATCTGGTTTCCCAATGGAAACCGTTTACCCAGTATATGGAAAAACAGGGGCCTGAACGGGAACCGTTTTTATACGCGCTCAAGCAATGCGTATTTTCACTCGCGTTGGGCTTTTATCAATCCCTGTACCGGGAAGACGGAACGTCCCGGGATCCGGAAATATACCGGAAAACCGGTTTGTGCTACAAGAAGCTAGGGGATTATGAGCGTGCGCTCCATCTTCTTGAGCAGGCCAAGGACGGTGACAATGATTCCCCGGCGATCCTCGCCGAACTCGCCGATTGCTATGCCTTGTGCGGGGAAACCAGGCTTTCGAAGGTGCTCTTTCGGGAAGCTTTTTTCCAGGGAGCAAGCGAAATTGACCTGCATTTTCTCGAATCCGAGATTGTGCTCAGGCTAGTGGCTCAAGTTCGGGCGCTCGGCTATACTGGTCCTGATCTTGCCGAATGGATACCGGTGTATGGGGTGCTGTACAGCGTCCTGAACGTAAAACGAGAGCTTCGTGCGCTCGAGTTCGGGAAGCTCAAACAGGCGATATTCGCCCTTGAGAATGAACTTCGCGACGCGCAGCCTGAAACGCGCGCTGTGCTGGTACCGCGGCTGATTAACCACTATTTCTGGCTAATCGACCATTATGTGAACGTAAATGACGATAGTGCCAGGATAAACGAAGTATTATTGAAGATAAAACTACTGGATACTGACGTGTACAAACGATACACTATGTAAACCGGATTGCTAGGAGAAAAGAATATGTCTGAGTCGTTGGTTAAATCTGTCCAGGATATGCTGAATGAGGAAAAGTGGACCCGCGCCACGATCAGTAATTATTCTATCGCGAACTTCAAGGATCTCGATGCGATTATCAGGGAAGCTCAGACCGCGAAATGCGTCGACGAGGTAAAAACCCTTTGCGACGAGCATCTCGCACATACCAAAAACAGCATTATCGCGCTCTACCTTTCAGGAATCAGCGCGCTTTCGAAGCAGCTTCTTGACGATTCCGCCCTCGTTACCCTCATCAACATCTTTATCGATAACCATAAAACACCGATCGTCGAGCATCTGTGTAACCGCGTACTCGAGTTCGGCGAATCGAAATTCGCCCTGCGCACCCTCGCGGACTGCTACAAGGAAAGCAACAACGAAGCGCTCTATCCGATCTGGGAACGCCTCGTAAAAATCGACTATGACGAAGCCGACATCACCAAACTTCTCGCCGAAAAGTACGAGAAGGACGGAAACCGCGAGAGCGCAGTCGACTTCTATAAAAAGGCCCTGTATCGCTACATCAACCGCAAACAGTCGAATTCCGTCAAGGAAATCTGGACACACCTCGTTTCCCTTATTCCGGAAGAAATTGACTTCTTCTATCACGTACAGCGCAAGATTTCGAAGATCATGGGCGATGACCGCAGTGCCATGCTCATGCAGGAAGTCTACGTCTATTACAAGGAACAGGGCGAGTGGAATATCGCAATTGATATCCTCAAAATCATTCTTGCCTATGATGACAAAGATTCCTGGGCACGCAAGGAAATCGTCGAATGCTTCCGCGGCAAGTATGCCGGACACAGTCAGCTTGACGAGTACATCAAGGCTTCAAACCTCAACCAGAGCTGGCGTAACGTTTTCGAGGCAATCGCCGAGTTTGAAAAGCATATTTCCTTTGATGCCGGTAACTTCGTGTTTCACCGTTCCTGGGGCGTTGGTCGCATCGCGACCGTGAAAAACGACGAGATCACCATCGATTTCGCCAAGAAGCGCGGTCATTCCATGAGCCTCAAGATGGGCGTCAACGCCCTCCAGACCCTGAGCAAGGATCACATTTGGGTTCTCAAGTCCATCTGGAAGCGCGAAAAGCTGATTGCAAAAGTCAAGGAAGATCCCACCTGGGCTCTCAAGACCATTATCAGAAGCTACGACAATAATTGCGATCTCAAACACATCAAGGCCGAGCTCGTTCCTTCTGTCCTTACCGTCAACGAATGGACCAGCTGGAGCACGAAGGCCAGAAACATCCTCAAAGATGATCCCGGATTCGGCGTAAACCCCACCAACATCGACCTCTTCGTCGTTCGTGATCGCCCCATATCACTTGAAGAAAAACTCTTTAACGAGTTCAAGGCCCAGAAGAATTTCTTTGCGCGCATCGATCTCCTGATGACCTTCTCCGAGAAAGCAGAACCCGATTCGGAATACTTCGCGGAAATGTTCAGCTACTTCGCGGGCTATCTCAAGGCCTTCAACCAGGTAAACGAGCAGATCATCGCGAGCTACCTCGTTGTCAAGCAGATCGTCGCAAAGCACCCGCACCTCAACCCCGGCATCCAGTACAACTTCGCCGAGCTGTTCGAAGAGATCGAAGATCCTTCAGTCGTCTATACCGCGATCAAGGACAACGACCTCAAGAGAAGCTACCTCCTCCACATCAAAAACTTCCTCCCCAACTGGGCGGAAGTATATGTCAAGCTTTTCCCGACCGTGCTTTCGATAGAAATCGTCGATGCCCTTGAAAAAGAAGGATTCACCGACAAGGTGAAGAATCTCGCACTGCTGTGCTTTGACAACTACCGTGATTACCGCGAAGCGGCGATCTGGTTCTTCAAAAATGCGCAGGAGACCGAGTGGTTCAAGGAAATCGCCATTCCGTACGAGAAGCAGCTCATCGCGCTTATCCACATCCTTGATGTAACATACCGCGAGATTGCAAACCATCGCGAAACCACCGAGAACCGCAAGATCAACCGTCAGGTACAGAACATTCTTTTCGGCAAGGAAAACCTCCTCGAAACCTTCATTCTGAAGAACGACGTAGACACGATTACGAGGCTCTATACCCTCATTGACGACGTCAAGGATCTCGATCCCGCCATCAAGATGCACCTGCGAAACAAAATCCTCGAGAATCACAAGGGCTTCAAGTTCTTCGGTTCCGAAGAAAAAACCGTCGTATCCCGTGGACTCATCGTTACTTCGAAAATGTTCGAAGAAAAGAAAAAGATCCTTCAGAATATCGTCGACGTCGACATGCCGGCAAACTCGAAGGAAATCGGATTCGCCCTTTCTCTTGGTGACTTGCGCGAAAACGCGGAATACAAGGCCGCCAAGGAACGCCAGACGATCCTCAATTCCACTGCGACGAGACTCCAGGAAGAAATTGATCGTGCCCAGATTTTCGATCCCACGACGGTAACGGTTGCTCGTGTTTCTTTCGGTACCATCGCGCACCTCGTGAACAATCAGAGCGGCAAAGACGAAACGTACACGATTCTCGGACCGTGGGAATCGAATCCGGACAACTTTATCATCTCGTACATGTCTCCGTTCGGGAACGCAATTCTCAATCATCGAGAGGGCGAAACGCTCAAGTTTACCATCAATGAGCGGGAATATGACTATACGATAAAAGCGATTACTGCTGCTTCATTCTGATTCCTCAAGACCAGGGGTATGTATGAAAAAAAGATTAGTGAAAATTATTTCGGTGTTCCTGATGACCTTCGCACTAACGTCGGCGTTTTCCGAAGGTTCGGACGTCGTCGTTCTGATGGACGCATCAGGAACCATACTCCCCTGGTTTGACGAGATAAATTCCAGAATACTCGTCGACATTACGAAAAAGTTCATCCGTCAGGGCGACACGTTCCACCTGATATCTTTCAATTCCCGAGTCAACCTCGAAATCGTTCAACCGATCGAAAGCGAAGCTGACGTATCGCGGGTTGTTTCACGGTTCATGCTCCTGTATCCCCTTGGTCAAAACTCGGACTTTCTTTCAGGACTTCACTACACCTGGCAATACGTCTCATCGCTCGAACAGTCCCGACAAAAAATCGTAATAGTAATTTCCGACGGTATTTTCAACCCGCCGGCTGACAGTACGTACGCGGCATTCACGCCCGATCAGGTCAAATCTGACATTACCCAAATTTCCCGGCAAATACGCGGCGCCGGTTGGAACGTCTATTACATCAAACTTCCCTTCCCCGACAGCGCTGATATCAGCACGCTCGACGGAAAACTCATTTCCGGTCCCAAGACCGCAAAGAAAGGTACTGACAAAGACGATGCGGATAAAACCGCAACCAAAAAATATTATGACGTCTCTTCTGAATTCGAGTCTGCGCTCGACATCGGACAGAGCGAGCTTCCCAAGGACAACGTGCCGCTCACGTTCGTCGATTCGCTTTTCTCCATGCCCGAAGTAACGTTTCCCGATAATATCGGGAAAAAAGGAAGAGTGTTCTCTCTTCCGCTCAAGATAAAAAACGTTTCCGACAATACCGTCAACATGGAATTGACCGGTGTGTATTGGAACGGCATGGACGTTCTCGGAAGGACCTCGTTTCTCAATCTTTCAGCGAAAGAGAAAGGAACGCTCCGGGCGGAGATCAGATTACCGGAGACCGTATCAAACGGCCCCTTTGACCTTCCGATTCGATTGCAATTTTCAGGTGGAACCCGTGTAACTCCGCAGTCGGGAACCATTCACATGACAATTGTCCCCTTCTCGCCCGAGATGCTCTTCATGTCGAGCGTCCCGCTCGTTTTCTCCATCATTCTGATTGTGTTCGCAGTAATTTTTGTAGCGTTTCTCATCCTTCTTGTCGTCAGAAAAACAGCAAGGCCCGTACCCGATGCGATCAGCGCGGCAGAAACCGCAGAATCAGTTTCCGCCGCCGGAGCACGTTCCGTCTCGGGAAAGAAACCGGAAGTTTTCGCGCAACAAGCGTCGAAAATACGCGGAAGTGCAGCAACAAATACTTCATCCGCCGCTCTCAGCTCGAATACCGCTTACAATTCGAAGAATATTGAAGTGGCTGACGTTCTTGCGCGTTCGGCAAAACCCGAGAAATCAGGGCTTTCTTCGCTCACCGATATCGGTGTTGCGAAGGAAGCGGATCGAAAGGCCATACTCGCCTCAATGGCAGTTAAAGAAGACAAGCTTATCCACTTTGACGTTACGCGTGACGATTCAGCTGACAGAAACGTCAGCCAGATGGCAGACGCGCTTGCCGCAGAAAAAAATGCACGCCTTTCAATCCTTTCGGCTGCGGCAAAAAAATATACCCTTCACGAGGCGGTTCGAAGTGGCGCTTCCCCGAACGAGGAAATTGTCATTCGCGAAAGCGGCAACATCATGCTTGAGCTGTTGGTCGGAAACCAAAATCACAATATCGGAAAGCGTAATGTTCATATGATGAAGGCGGGTACACGGCTTTCAATCGGTGGCGGAATTTCCAGCTTCCTCATCTTCCTCGTAAAGTTTCCCTCGCATATCGCGGAAATACGCTTTGACGGTAAGCAATGCAATCTCGCAATTCTCAAGCCGCAATATTTTCCCTATGAAACCGACAATATCATTAATGACTGTATTGGACGCGAACTGATCGTAGTTTCCGACAAGGGATACGAAGTCGCCTTTACGCTCAAGGTTTACGAAGATCCCGTTCTCAAGCTTAACAGACTCCTTAACTCAATCATGTGACGTGCTTTCAGAATCGAGTATTTTCTTTGCCCTTTTCTGAAGCGCGCCCTGCTTTTCGTCTGCCGCTATCGCCTTTACCGCTTCGGTCATTGATCCGTAGCGGTTTTTGTCGTAAAAATCCAACCCGATACTTTTTGTAAGCGCATCCTTGTTCGCGATGAATGCATTCGCTATTGCTTCCGGTCGCGGATCTTTTTTCTTGGTGAGCGCCTTGCCGAATTCATATCTGAGTTTTATCTTTTTATCGTTACCGAGAGTCGCGAGGACAGCTTTCTCGAGTACAGCAAAATCAAAGGGATAGTCCGAAGAAAAAAGAACGTCGGCGGCTTTTGCCCTCTCCGCATCAGAATACCTTTCTTCCGGGACGATGCTCAAAAGCCAGGACCGCGATTCGGTGTCGTTAAATTTTCCGAGAACCTCGAAAGCGCGAACCTTAACAACGGGAACCGGGTCTGTCTTCGCGCGATAGAGTATGTAAGGAATAGAATCCACGGATAAATTTTTCTCGGCAACATCAAGCGATGCGATCCGCACCTTGTAATAGGAATCCTTCAATCCTTCAAGAATCGTCGCGTTTGCTTCGGGTGTGTGCATATTCGCCAACGCCGCGATCGAAGAAGCGCGCAATATCGGATCCGTTTCACTGAATAAGGAAACGAGGATGGCTACGTCTTCCGGGTTTTCCAATTTTCCAAGCGCGGTTGCAGCAGAAGCTCGAATCATCGTATTCTCGGTGCTGTCCTTTACGATTTCGGCCAACCGAGCCCTGATCTCCACCGCTTTCATGTCACCAAGGGCTGTCATAACGTTTTGACGAACAATGAGCCTGAGTTTTTCGTCACCTGAAATTTCCGAGTCCATATACCCGATCAGGAACTGCGCATCTTCTGCGGATCCGATTTTCCCGAGTGTCTGTATCGCAGAATCGCGAAAATCAACATTATCGCTTTCAATCATCTTGCGGACCGAAGGAGCCGCTTCCTTGATGCTGACCTTCGATACATATTGAAGGGTTTGTTTTACGAGATCTTTCGGCGAGCCAAAAGGATCGTCAAGGATACCAAGCGCGGCATCCTTGAGCGTCTCGAGCTTTTCCTCGCCGAAAAGAGCCAGAATACTGTTTTTTACCGCAACGCTTTTCGTTGTCCCGAAAAGAGATGCGAGATCGGCCGTATAATCGACGCTTTTTTCCTGTTGTATAGCCTGTACGAGTTCGACAATTTCCGGCTCAAGACCGTACTTGAGAACATCGCGTCTTTTTGATTCGAGGGTGTCCTCGCAAACAAGCGCAGCGGAACACAATGCAAACAGGGTAAAAAAAACTACATAGCGGCGATATCGACCGATACCATTCATGAAAGCCCTCCGGTAAAACGCGCAAGAAATCTTTTTCGATACTCTAGAAAAGAATCTTGCTCGATCGACGTACGTATTTCATCCATCAATTGATGGAGAAACGCGAGATTGTGATAGGTCGCCAACATGGAACTGAGAATCTCGTCATTCTTGTATAAATGGCGCATATAGGAGCGCGAATATTCCCTGCATACGCGACACTTGCATTCAGGGTCTATGGGGCCGTAATCGGATGCGTATTTTTCCTTTTTAATTGCGATGGAACCGTCTCTCGTGAAAAGCGAACCGTTGCGGGCATTTCTCGTCGGGAGCACGCAATCAAATATGTCGATTCCGTTCATGACGGCGTCCAGAATATAATCAGGGGTGCCGATCCCCATCACATATCGGGGCTTTTCAGGCGGTAGATGTTCTGAAACCGATGCGAGAAATTCCGCGTAGACCTCTTGAGGCTCACCGACGGAAAGACCGCCAATTGCGATTCCTGGTGTGTCGAGTTCAATGACCGATTCAATGCTTTCTTTTCGCAAATCATGGTAAAAGTTTCCCTGAATTATCGAGAAGAGTTTTCCCTGATATTCATCTGGTGTTTCGAGCCATGCCTTCTTTGCGCGTCGGGCCCAATCCGTTGTAATAACAAGCGCTTCCTTGGCTTTTTTCCACTCAGTGCCATATCCGGTGCAGACATCCAGCTGCATTTGAATATCACTCGAAAAGCCCGCCTGTAATTCAACAACACTCTCTGGAGTCAAGAATCTTGATGAACCGTCAATATGACTTCGGAACTTTACGCCTTCACGGGTAATTTTCCGGAATGACGAAAGAGAAAAAACTTGATATCCACCTGAATCCGTAAGAAAGTTTTTTTGCCAACCTGAAAATCCGTGAAGCCCACCGGCACCCTTAATAACCTCTACACCCGGCCTCAGATATAGATGATAGGTATTCGCGAGAATGATTTCAAAACCGATTTCTTCAAGCCAATCCTTTGTCATCGCCTTGACGGTAGCATTCGTGCCAACGGGCATAAAAGCCGGCGTTCTCACCGACCCGTGAGGCAGATCAATAAATCCGGTACGCGCACGGCATTCCGTATCGTTATGTTTCAATCGAAAAATAGAATCGTCCTTTTGCATCATTTATGTCCTTGCATACTTGAGAATTGCGCATCCGGCGCAAATAAAAACAACCACGGGAAACCAGGCACCGGCAAGCGGCGAAATATATTCCCACTTCGAGAGAATCATCGTTATCATCTGCGTAATGTAATACAATACTGCGACTGATAGACTCAAGAGGAGGCTCATCAGAAGAATATTCTTTTTGAACCTTCCTCCGAGTGATATCGAGAAGAACAGAACAATAAATATCGTCAAAGGAAATGAAAAACGCTTATAGTAATTTGAAAGCTGCTCCGCATACGGCAATCCTGCCTTTCGCACACCCTCGATATACCGTTTCGCGTCTGAAGCGGTAAGCTCATCAACAGACGTTGTGTTTTTCCGAAATGTTTCCGTCGGCTCGTCAAATTTTTCCGTCGAGGTTTCTTTCGAAACTTTGACCGATCCGTCCTGTGGATCGACAACATAGCGGACACTGTTTTCCAAATCCCATGACGCTCCATTCCAGGTGGCTACAGGAGATTTCGTCACGCTTTTTATTGAGCCGTTATCACCCCGTTCAATAATCATCACAGAGAAGATCTTTTTCTCTTCGTCCTGATAATAATCGGCAGTATACACGACGCTTCCCGCTTTTGAAAGAACCACGATATTGGTGTTACTTAATGATTCTTTTTGCTGTATAAGCCTTCGGTTCTCGGTATTCTTTTGCGCAAGCGAGTGAATGACGACGCGATCCTCGAAAAAAAACATACAAAAGGAAAGGATGAGTCCGGTGATAAGAAGCGGAATCACGAGAAAATGCAGCGGATATCCCGAAGTAAATACGATGGTAAGCTCGTTACGCGCGTACATCATACCCATGGTGTAAGACGAGGCAAAAAGTACTGAAAGCGGCATCGAAAAAGACACACATTTTGGTACAAAGAGCCACATCACATGCATGACACTCGACAAGGGCACGTCATTCGCAAGGTATTTCCAGAGATTTGCAAAAAGGTCTCCCAGCTCGAGAAGAAAAACAAAAAAGACGAGCGACACTATGCAAACGGGAATAAATTGCTGTAAAAGATACCGCTGAAGAAGCTTCATCTAAATAATTCCTTTCCGAGCAGAATGACCCCAATCCCCAGAACGATCGCATTCGGTAGCCACATCATAAGCGCACCGTTTAAACCTATCCTCATGCTCAGCGTCTGTCCGCCGATTAGAATTGCCCAGTACATGACGGCAATTATCAGTCCGAAAATAAAACCTACACTCTGTCCATTTGTCTTGGAGGCAAGTCCAATAGGAAAGGCAAGAATAACGAAAAAGAAAGCTCCGAACGGAATTGAGAATTTTTTATTGAACTCCATCCGGTACATATTGATTTTTTTGGTCGCACGCCCGTCCTTGCCAACCTTTTGCTTTCCGAGTTCTGTATATAAGTCGCGAGAGCTCATTTCGCGAGGGCTTATTGAATTTGAGTACGCTGAAAGTATGTTCTTTGCAAGGATATTATACGTAATGTCTTTTGCCGTAATTACGTCGTAATTGGTATCGTTTTTTTTATCGAGAGAGAGCACATAGGAATCATCCATTTCAAGACTCATGAGCACGGCAGGATTAGTCGATTTCTTAATGGCCGCAGCAGGCGCCGAGATGATGCGCTTGTTCCCGTCTTTATCGCTATCGATTATGAGTATGCTGTCCATAGTGCCACCCGATATGACGCCGGTTACCACTATCGAATTTTGATTTCGCTTGATGGTGTTTGACTCAAGCTCAAGCGCGGGTGTTGAGGTGAGTATTTTCCTGTACAGACGATTAAACTGAATCGTGCCCGCAGGGAGAAGTATATCGTTCGTGAAAAAAGACACGACCGAAATAAGCATGCCCACAGCAAGAACCGGAACGATGATACTCCGTGTCGGAATGCCAAGAGCGTTCATTGACAATATCTCCCGGTCTGTTACAAGCCTTCCCAGTCCCATAAGCGTTCCGACCAATGCGGAGAAAGGCGCGGAAGTCGCGATTATCGAAGGCATGGCATATACGATCAGCATGAACACGTCCCTGAACGGTGCCTTTTTCGAAAGGATATCCTCGGCCATCAAGAGTATTTGATTTACGAAAAAAATCAGGAAAAAGAATAGGAAGCAAATCAAAAAATAGAGGAGCATCTCTTTCGCGATATACAGAAAAAGACCCTTCTTCATGATTACTTTCCCGTTGAACCGTATCCACCGCTTCCGCGGTCGGTCTGTCCGATCGACGACACTGACTCGAATGCGCATTGCGCGACCGATCCAACGACTAATTGTGCAATCCGATCTCCACTATTAACGGTAAACTGCTCATGTCCATGGTTGATGAGAACTATGCCAATTTCACCGCGATAGTCAGAATCGATTGTTCCTGGCGCGTTGAGAACGGTTATTCCGTTTTTCAGCGCAAGTCCCGAGCGAGGCCTTACCTGTATCTCGAATCCAGCCGGTATTTCTGCGTTAAGACCTGTCGGGATTAACTTCCATTCTCCCGGCGCTATGATAACTGGAGAGGCAAGGCATGCACAAACGTCCGCACCCGCGGCACCCGGCGTTTTATATTCAGGAAGGATCCCGCCTTCCTTAACTACACAACGAATTTTTACAGACATTTTTTTTGCACTCCTTTGCCCTTTTCTTATCCGAATAAATAACCATCGATGCCGTATCCTTTTTAAACGCAGTCGAGACATGCGAAAAAAGCGACGTATCGCTGATATCGTTTACAATTTCAATACATTCATCGATAGTATACACCGTATCGCCGAAAAGATACTGCCGCGCAAGCCGCTTCATCCGGTTTTCTGTATCCTCCGCGGAAAGCAGTAGCTCGCCGACAACATGGGTTCTCGCGTCGCGTATTTCGGTTTCGGTAAAACCATATTGCACGAGATCGTCGATTTCTTTTACGAGAAAATCCATCGCACGAGCCGTACTCTCCGGCGGTGTTGCCAGATATGCGCCCCACAGGGCGAAGTCCCTTCCAAAAATTACCGAACTGAAGATTGAATAGCAAAGACCATGTTTTTCCCTGAGTGACTGAAAAAGCCGAGAGCTCACCGTACTTCCGGTTATTGCGTTTATCAAGTCCCAGGAAAACCAATCCTTTGTATCACGGGAGAACGTGACAGGATAGCTGAGAAATATTTGCGATTGATTGAATCGCGATACCGGGCAAAAGAGGCCCGGATTCCATACCGGAGAAGGTGATTTCCGGTCGAGCGGCCTGATTGCCATTCCGTCTGTGCGCACGGTTAAAAAAGATTCCGCCTCATCCGGCACAAACGATCCTGCAATCGTAATAATCGGCGCGTGACAGCGAAGATCCAGAGCAATAAAGGATCGAATAGATTGTGCACGTATACCGCGGATGTCCTCTACGCATCCGGCAATTGAGCGGGAAAGAGGATTACCCGGAAACATGAGCAGAGTCGCCTGATCGGTTCCGCACTCCTCAGGATCGTCAAGAGACGCGAGTATTTCGCTTTCGATTACCGAACGTTCATGCTCGATGTCGTCGTCTTTCGGCGCAGAGTCCCATACCATATCAGACAGGACCGAAAGCGCCTGAAGCGCATAGTCCGCAGGCACGACGCAATGGAGGCACATCGTCTCGCGCTCGGTAAAAGCGTTTACGTAACCGCCCACGCGGTCGAAAAAGCGCGCAATTTCAGACGCGGATAGCTTCGTAGTGCCCTTGAAGAGAAGATGCTCGATAAAATGAGTTATCCCCCACTCCCCTTCGCGCTCGTCACGGGAGCCCATTCTAAACCAAAAACCGATTGCTACGGCTTTTGTCGCGGCAATCGGTTCGGTTATAAGTGTAATTCCGTTAGGGAGAGTGCGCTCAGTTAGCGGCATTGTCCCCAAGGGCATCAACGTATGAAAGATTCAGGCGGCCCATCTTGTCAACCTCGAGGAGTTTGACGGGAATCTTCTGACCTTCCTTGACGACGTCCGAAACGTTCGCGACGCGTTGGCGCGAAAGCTTCGAGATGTGGCAAAGGCCTTCCTTGCCGGGAAGAATCTCGATGAACGCTCCGAAGTCCATGATGCGCTTGACGGTACCTTCGTATATGCGTCCGACTTCCGGATCTTCGACGATTCCTTTTACCGCATCGCGGGCAGCGAGCGCGCACTTTGCGTTCTTGCCGTAAATGGTAACGGTTCCGTCGTTCTCGGTGTTGATCGTGACCTGATACTGCTCGCACAGTGCCTTGATGTTCTTTCCGCCGGGTCCGATAAGCGCGCCGATCTTGTCGGTCTCGATTTTCATGACCTCAATTCGGGGCGCGTACTGGGAAATCTGTGCGGAGGGCTTTGAAATGGTCTTGTTCATGATGCCGAGGATATGAAGCCGTCCGCGCTTCGCCTGGGCGAGCGCCTTCTGCATGATCTCGGTGGATACGCCGGCGATCTTGATGTCCATCTGGAATCCGGTGATTCCGTCTTCGGTACCCGCGACCTTAAAGTCCATGTCTCCAAGGTGGTCTTCCTCTCCGAGAATATCGGAAAGAACGGCGAACTTGCTGCCCTCGGTGATAAGGCCCATCGCGATTCCCGCTACCGGCTTTTTCATCGGAACACCGGCGGCGAGCATGGAGAGAGTTCCGGAACAGACGGACGCCATGGAAGACGAACCGTTTGACTCGAGAATCTCGGAAACGACGCGTACGGTATAGGGGAACGCCTCGCGGGAAGGAACCATTGGCTCGAGCGAGCGGCGGGCGAGATAGCCGTGACCGATTTCGCGCCTTCCGGTACCCATGCGTCCAACCTCACCGACAGAGAATGGCGGGAAATTGTAGTGAAGGATAAAGTGCTCGCGGCGATCGCCTTCGATATCATCGAAGACCTGCTCGTCGAATACGGTTCCAAGAGTCGTGACGCCGAGAGACTGCGTCTCGCCGCGGGTAAACACGGCCGATCCATGCGGGCGCGGAAGGACTCCGATCTCGCAATTGATATCGCGAATATCTTCGGTACCGCGTCCGTCTACGCGAATGCCTTTCTCGAGAATAGCGCCGCGGAGAATGTTGTATTCCATTTCTTCGAAGAGAGCACCGAAAAGTTTTTTCTGCATGTCGTCGGCAAGCTGGCTCGCGTACTTCGCGGAAAGGTCGCTCCTGACGGCGTCGCATGCGGCGCGGCGTTCGAACTTGCCCTTGACGAAAAGCGCCTCGGAAAGGCGGGGGAAGGCTTCGGCATGTATCGCGTCCTTGTTCTCAAGAACAACCTTGAGAGGAGCGAGCGGAAGTTTTTCCTTGCCGCATTTTGCGCGAAGTTCGTTCTGAATCCCGCACATGATCTTGATGAACTCGCTCGCCTTGTCGAGAGCCCCGAGCATTACTTCTTCGGAGACCTCGTGCGCGCCACCTTCGACCATGGTGATTCCGTCGGCGGTTCCCGCAACGACGATTTCCATGTCAGCCTTTTCGATCTGCTCGAAGGTCGGGTTGATGACGTACTGGCCATCGAGGTATGCAATGCGAGCCGCGGCGATCGGGCCGTTAAACGGAATATCGGAGATCATTACGGCAGCGGAGGCAGCGATTACCGCGAGGATATCAGGCGGGTTGACCATGTCGGAAGAAATGCAGGTCGGGACGAGCTGGATATCGCGTCCGAAAGATTTGTCGAAAAGGGGCCGCATGGGGCGGTCGATGAGGCGGGAGACGAGGATTTCCTTGTCTTTCGGGCGGCTCTCGCGCTTGATGAAGCCGCCGGGAATCTTTCCGGCCGCGTAATATTTCTCGTTGTAATCAACCGTGAGGGGAACGTAATCGAGTCCCTCCTGGCTGTCTGACGAGGCGCACGCAGTCGCGATGATCGCGGAACCGGCGTACTGCGCATAGACAGAACCATTCGCCTGTTTGGCGAGACGGCCTGTTTCAAGGATCAGCTCTTCGTCGCCGATCTTGTAAGTTACTCTGTTAACCATATTTCCAAACCTTTTTTTCGTAAACGGCTATAAAGCAAAAAAGTTACCTGCCCATATGAACAGGTAACCAGACATTACTTGCGGAGGCCAAGTTCCTGGATCAGGCTCCGGTACGTCGCGAGATCACGGCGCTGCAGGTATTTAAGAAGGCGTCTGCGCTGACCGACGAGGATGATAAGTCCACGGGTGCTGTTCTTGTCCTTCTTGAAGGTTTTGCAGTGCTCGGTGAGCTGCAGGATACGCTCGGTAAGAAGCGCGATCTGAACTTTGGTATTTCCGGTGTCTTTCTCGTTCCCACCGAATTTGTTGACCACCGCGGTGGTTTCTTCTTTTGTAAGTGCCATACTTACTCCTTCTCTATCATAATCATCATGATAACCTAAAATCGTGCAGCCGCAATTTCGTCCGGGTCAGGAAGAGAACTTTCGGGTTCTGCCTCGAGACGAACCGAAAGGTCCGAAATCTCGAGAATTGCCCGCACATCCTCGCCATGAGCCATGGAAAGCGCGACATGATACCGTCCCCGACGGGGAAGTATCTGAGTAAAAGCCGCGACGTTCGCCTCCGCACCGGATGCGGAAACAGTCCAGCCAATATCAGTGAAATCCAGCAAAAATGGATAGCCAAGGAGACGTTCCGCAAGGGTGAAATCGGCAGACTGCACGGCTTTGCGGACCAAACTTGAACTGATCCGTAACCCTTCATGCTCTATTTGCCGAATGGAATCAAAGCGGAAACCCTTTTGCCGGGAAAGAAGAGCAAGCTCCTCCACTCCCGTATCCAGGCGATGCCCGCAACGGAAATCTGGGCCAACGGCCACATACCGCATACGGACAGTTTTTACCAGAATATCAAAGAATACACCTCCTGACATTTTACCGAAATCTCCGGAAAAGTCAATCAGCAGCGCAAAATCAAAGCCTATTGCCTGGAACCTGGCGAGGCGCAAACCCAATGTCGAAACGTCGCCCGAATACTGGCTTCCCTTGGTTATCGCTCCCGGTGAACGGGTAAAGGTAACGACCCCCGACGCAAGCGAATGCTTGTTCGTCTCGGAAAGAACGGTATCAAAGAGTGCCTGATGTCCCCGATGCGGGCCATCAAAACCGCCGATAGTGAGAGCCGTTCCCTTTTTCCCGCTACATACCCGATCAAAAAAAAGCCTGCTTTCGGCCGTATCGAGGGCATCCCATCGAAGGATTTTCATGAAACGGCCTCGGCGACAAATTCATACCGGACGCTGTCACCCGAACGGGAGATAACGCCCATGAACTCCGATTCGAAAAAAACTGCAGCCTTGTCGTGATCGGTGGGTTCCGTTGGCTCTATTGGGGTAAACCAGGAAAAATCGGGCGTTCGTCCATGGGTAAAGTCAGCTTTTCTCGCTGTCGCGAGGGATACGGAACCAATGCCCGCCAAACGCGCGACAGCGGGATCCAGGGGTATAACCGAAGCGAGTATTTCGTCGCGGGAAGCCTGGGGCGGTTTTTCGCCGATGCCATAGACACCGCGAGTTGGAGACGGGAATTGCGCGAGAAGCGAGTTACCGGCCGCCTTCTCAAGATTGAAAGGTCCCGTCCTCGTTCGACGCAAGGCAAATAGATGGGCGCAAGAACCCGCTGCGTTCGCGATATCCCGCGCGAGAGAGCGTATATAGGTTCCCTTCGAGCATACGACCTGTATGACCATGGTTGCGACCTCGTCTGCGCCCCCGGCATCCTTTCCTGCGCCGTTGTGCGCGGAAAGCACGGTCAATGCATGAATGGTCACGGTGCGGGGAAGAATATCGACTGCCATGCCTTTCCGCATGAGATCGGATGCCCGCTGTCCATTGACGTGAAGCGCCGAGAATGCCGGTGGTTTTTGCAGGATACGCCCCTGAAATGAAGGTAGTGATTGGATGATTGCTTGTAGTTGAGGTAACGGGGCTTCTGACACGGGGGTTCCGTCGGGATCCAGCGTGTCCGTCTCGACGCCGAAGCGAATTTCCGCGAGGTATTCCTTGTCGGAGTCGGAAAAAAAAGGAACAAGCCGGGTATATTTCCCCGCGAGAGCCACAAGAAGGCCCTCCGCAAAGGTATCAAGCGTTCCGGTATGCCCGATTTTCTTGGTGCCAAGCGCGTTTTTGATTTGCCAAAGGGAAGAAAAACTCGTTATGCCGGATTGCTTCGCGAGAAGCACGATCCCGTCGGTAGATTGTGCCATGCCGGTGAGCGCTACTTTTTCCCGTCGCCTTCTGGCTTTTCGTCGTCCTTAATGTCGAGTCCGTCGATCTTCTTTACCATCTCGAAGCCTTCCCGGATGCTGTCGTCAAAGATAAAGGACAGATGGGGGAATTGCCTGAGCCTCAGTTTTTTGCTGAGCGTCGTCTGGATAAAGCCCGCGGCGCTCTCGAGGCCCTTTACGCCTTTTTTCGTATCGGCTTCGCTCATGAAGCTCGATACGTATACCTTTGCGTAACCAAGGTCTCCCGATACGTCAACGCGATTGATCGAAAGGAAGGTAGAAACCCGGGGGTCCTTTACGCGGCCCCCGAGAATCATCTGAGATATTTCTTCCCGGATTTGCTCTCCGAGTCTGTCCAGTCTGAATTCGCCCATATCGGTTTTACTCCGGCGGATTACTCCGCCTTATCCTTTTTGGCGTCCTTCGTTTCCTTGGCGTCAAGTTTCTCGGTGTCTTTAAGCTTGCGTGCAACCTCGATAAACTCGATAACCTCAAGCTGATCGCCGATCTTGACGTCCGCGAAGCCATCGATGCCGATACCGCACTCGAATCCCGCGGCAACTTCCTTGACGTCGTCCTTGAAACGGCGGAGGGAGGCGAGCTTGCCGGAATGAACCACGATGCCTTCCCGGATAACATGAACGGTAGAGGACCGTTTGATGCTTCCCTGAAGGACGTAGGAACCGGCAATGGAACCGATCTTGGGCACCTTGATGACGTCCCTGACTTCGACGGATCCGATAACCTCTTCCTTGATGTCCGGCTTGAGCATCCCTTCCATGGCCTGTTCGATTTCTTCGACGGCCTTGTAGATGATGTTGTACTTCCGGATATCGACCTTTTCCTGGTCTGCGAGAAGCTTCGCCTGCGGAGTCGGGCGTACGTTGAATCCGATGATAATCGCGTTCGAATCGGCTGCCGCGAGCATGACGTCCGAATCGTTGATCGCACCGGCCGACGCGTGAATGACGTTGAGCCTGATCTCGCGGGTTGAGAGTTTTTCGAGCGAGCTCTTGAGTGCCTCGACGGAACCCTGAACGTCACCCTTTATGATTACCTTAAGCTCGGTAACCTCGCCTTCGTCGATCGTGCTGTAGAGGTTCTCGAGCGTAACCTTCTTGACGGTGCGTGCGTCGTCGAAGCGCTTGAGTTCCTGCCTCTTGGACGATATCTGCCGTGCAAAGCGCTCATTCTCGGTAACCTGGAAGGGATCACCGGCGTTCGGCATTCCCTCGAGACCAAGGATTTCAACCGGCATGCTCGGATACGCCTCATCGATCTTTTCTCCATGATCATTGAAGATCGCGCGAACGCGACCGGAGAATACGCCTGCGACGTAAGGATCGCCGGTACGGAGAGTTCCGCGCTCGACGATGATCGTCGCGACGATACCGCGACCGTGGTCAATGCGGCTTTCGATAACCTTTCCCTCGGCACGGCATTCATAGTTCGCGTTAAGCTCGAGGATTTCGGCCTGGAGCAGAATCGCGTCAAGAAGCGTATCAAGACCGGTTTTCTGGAGCGCACTGATATGGACGAACATGGTGTCTCCGCCCCAATCTTCGGGCTGAAGACCGAGTTCGGCGAGCTGTGCCTTTACGCGGTCCGGATTCGCCTCGGGTTTATCGATCTTGTTCACCGCGACGATTATCGGAACTTTTGCATCCTTGGCGTGATTGAGCGCTTCAACGGTCTGCGGCATGACGCCGTCGTCCGCAGCGACTACAAGCACGACGATGTCGGTAATCGACGCTCCGCGAGCACGCATCATGGTAAATGCTTCGTGACCGGGAGTATCGAGGAAGGTAATTCTTCCCTTCGGGGTCTCGACAGTGTACGCACCGATGTGCTGCGTAATACCGCCAAACTCGCCTGCCGCAACGTTTGCGCTTCGAATCGCATCGAGGGTCTTGGTCTTACCGTGATCGACGTGTCCCATGATGGTAACAACCGGCGGTCGGTGAATGAGCTCGGTCGATCCGTCCGTCTCGCTTTCTATGACGGTTTCGTCGTAGAGGCTGACAATATGAACGGTGCAATCGTATTCGGATGCGAGAATAGTCGCTGTGTCCGCGTCTATAGACTGGTTCATCGTGACCATCATACCCATTTGCATGAGCTTTCCGATCAGTTCTGAAGCCTTGAGATTCATCTTGCGCGCAAGTTCGGAAACGGAAATTGTTTCCATGATTTCGATTTCTTTGGGAATGGCATTTGCCTTATCCTGCGCCTTCTTCTTTTGCTGGAGCAGTTTATCCTCAAATTCGTCTTCTTTGTTCCTGCGTGAGTATACTGTTTTTTTGCCCTTGAACCCTTTTTTAACGGGTCCTGAAGCTCGTCCGTCAAGAGGAAGAGGCGTGCTTCCGCCGGGTCCGCGACCTGGACCACCGGGTCCACGACCAGGACCGCCGGGTCCGCGACCGGGTCCACCCTGATAGCCACCGGGCCTGCCGGGTCCACCCTGATAGCCACCGGGCCTGCCGGGTCCACCCTGATAGCCGCCGGGCCTGCCGGGTCCACCCTGATAGCCGCCGGGCCTGCCGGGTCCACCAGTTCCACCCTGATAGCCACCGCCACCCTGATATCCGCCGGGTCTGCTACCCTGATAGCCGCCACCGCCGCCACCCTGGTATCCACCGGGTCTGCTACCCTGATAGCCGCTTCCGCCGCCACCCTGATAACCGCCGCCGCCGCCACCCTGATAACCGCCGCCGCCGCCACCCTGATAACCGCCGCCGCCACCTTGATAGCCACTGGGCCTGTTGCCCTGATAACCGCTTCCGCCGCTGCCTTGATAGCCGCCGCTTGAGCCGCCCTGGCCCTGATACCCGCCGGGCCTACCGGGACCGCTTGAGCCGCCCTGATATCCGCCGGTTGACTGATCCCGTGCGCCTTCACGCGCTTGCGAACCGGAGAAAGTATCGCGATTTTGCGAATACGGTCCCGGTCCCCGGTTGCCCTGATATCCGCCCTGCGATTGAGGACGGGGAGGAACTCCGCGAGAACGGTCAGCGAGATTACCCACCTTGACGTTCGGTCTTGGCGGGCTGAGTTCTATGGATGAGGGCTTTCTTTTGGGTACTTCTGCAGTTTCGCCCTGATCGCCCGAAGTTTGCGGTTTTTCCGTCTCCGTATGATGGACGGGAATAACGTGCACTTGCCGCTTCGCAGCATGAATCTCCGCGTCTGCCTGAGGGGCAGGAACGGATGCTGATGCGGGAGCTGGTGCGGGTGCGGGTGCGGGTGCGGGAGCTGGTGATGATGCTGCCGCTACCGGGCCTTCATGCGCTTTTTTCTTTACGACAACGACCTTCTTTTTTTCGGTGCTTTCAGGAGCAGTTTGGACAGGTGCAGATTCCGGCGCCGAAGCGTCAGGCTTTTTCTGCTTGTTGAGAATCACTTTGGGTTTCTGTGTATTATCTGTATCTTCGGCCATACGGTATCCTATTCCTCGTCCTCAAATTCAAAGCTGAGACCAATACCACAATTGGGACAAGTTGTCATATCGATCGTTATCGGGGCGCCACATTCGGGACATTCGTATTCTTCGCTCTCCTCGCCTGTTACCGGCTCGGCCACGGCAGCAGCTTCTGTCGGAACGCTTTCGGTTCCGGCTTCTGCTTCATCCACGATCTCGAAGGAATCCCTGAGAACGGTGGAAAGGAGCTTGTACTTCTCGTCGGTCATGCCCTCAAGGCCAACGAGTTGATCCTCGTTCAGCGAGAGGAGTTCCTCTATCCGCTCAATTTTGTTGTTTTTCAGAATATCTGCGAGTTCCCCGGTTATTCCGGGAAGATCCGTCACAAGACTCATCTCGTCGACGGGGGTCTCGTCAGAGAAGAGATCATTCGCCGCCCTGCGGGAATCGGCAGAAAGATCCATCTCCGCAAACTGCTCTTCGGTCTTGACGTCGATGCTCCAATCGGCAAGCCGGTTTGCTAGGCGAACATTGAGACCCTGCTTTCCGATTGCGAGCGAGAACTGCTGGTCCGCGACGACCGCGAGCGCAGAACGCTTGGTCGTATCGAGGATCACGATCTCGTTTACCTCTGCGGGCGAGAGCGCGTTCTTGATGAACACGAGCGGGTTTTCGTCGTATTTGAGGATGTCGATTTTCTCGCCCTCAAGTTCCCTGATAACCGCCTGGATTCGAACGCCCTTGAGTCCTACGCACGCGCCGACCGGGTCGACGTCCTCGCGATGGGAAAATACCGCGACTTTGGTGCGATAACCGGGCTCGCGCACTATCTTGTGGATCTCGACGGTCTTGTCGTAGATCTCGGGAACCTCGAGCTCAAGAATGCGGCGCACGAAGTCGGGATCGGTCCTCGAAAGGACGATCTGGAGGCCCGACGGAGTTTTTTTGACTTCCGTAATGAGCGCCTTGATGCGGTCGTTCTGTCGGTAGGTTTCCCTCGGCGACTGGAACTTTTTGGGAAGAATTCCCTCGACCTTTCCGAGATCGACGTAAATGTTTCCGTTCCGTTCGCGCTGATAATACCCGATGATAATCTCGCCGACCTTGTCCTTATATTCCGAGTACAGGCTGTCCTTCTGGATATCCCGGATGGACTGATGCGCGGTCTGCTTCGCGGACTGTACCGATATGCGGTCGAATTCGCGGGGATCGACCTCGATGAGGAGTTCGTCGCCTTCCTCACATTCGGGGTCCAGCTGGAGCGCTTCCTCGAGCTCGATCTCAAGCACGGGATTATACACACCGTCCACGATCGTTTTGCGGGAATATATTGAAACGTCGGTATGCGCGTCGTTGAAAGTCACGACGGCGTTATCGTTTGTGCCGTATTTTCTCTTGTAGGCTGCCTTAAGCGTATCCTCGATCATCCGGAAAACCAGGTCTTCGTCAATTCCCTTTTCCTGAACGAGTTGGCGTATTGCCTCTGCCATTTCTGCGGACATGAAAAATCTCCTTAAAGGTACGATTTCCGGGCTTACGCCCGGTCAAACAGTTTTGCTTTCGCTATTTTTTCAAATGGAATATCAATTTCTCCGGAATCCGCGGCAAGCCTGACGGATTCGGTTCCGGATTCAAGCACAGTGCCGTGAATCCAGTCGGAAATATCGGTATTCCATACTTTTACCGTTTTGCCTTTGAACACGCTGAATTCTGCTGCGTTTTTCAGGATACGATCGAGCCCGGGAGAGGCTACTTCTACGTACATATCCTGTGAAGCGAGTACCGCCTCGAGTCTGGTTAATAGCGCGCGGTGGACCTTGGAACAGTCCGCGATGCCGACGCCGTTAGGACCCGTAATAACAACCTTAATCTGCCATGAACTTTGGCGCTTGAAAATCGCCAGTTCAACAAGGTTATAGCCTAACCCCGTTATAAGAGGTTCACAATCCCCGTAATACGGGATTTTATCCGGCGCGATATACTCCACTACTGTGCAACTCCCCGTTTCCGGTCCCTGCGGTCACCCGCTCAGGCTCCGTATATGAAAAAGGAGCCGTTCGAACGACTCCAGATTTTTGAAGGATAATAAATGTTCACTAAGGAAATTACCATATAGAGGATGAATTGTCAAGGGAAGGGGTAAAATCAGTCAAAGAAAAGGGTTAAACCGCATACTTTTCCGCATCCCGCAATTTTGAGCGCTTCCGAGCAAGCATCGAGCGTTGCGCCGGTAGTCATCAAATCATCGATGAGTATTGCCGACTGCGGAGCCGGATGCTCGCCTGAATAAACCATGGCACCGCGCATATTCACCGTACGCGCGAGCTTGCCGAGTTTCTTTTGCTGGACTGACGAGCGTCTTTCAAGACAGCGTGAAACCGTAATGCCAAAGCGTCTCTCGAGACAGAACGCAATATCCTCGATCTGATCCCATCCCCTCTCCCTGATTTTACCCGGCCGGGGCGGAACCGGTATCACTGTCATCCCGGGGGTTCGCGCAATCGCGAGCGCCAGGCATTCAGCGAACAAATCCGTGAGCCCTCTTCGTCCCATAACCTTCCAGGACGTGAGTAACGATTGCCCTTCCGCCGTGTAGGGAAAAAGCGGCATGATTCTGTCGATTGACGAGAGCGCGGCGGACTCGCGGCACTCAAGGCAAAAGCCCTTCGCGGATACCAGGGGCCTTCCGCAGCGATCGCAGCGTCCGGGAATTTGCCCTTGCACTGAAAGAGAAGCCGAACGTGCGAGAAGAAAAGACTCGTGGCACGAGAAACAAAGGGGACTGCCACAGCCCGATTCCTTTCCGCAGACAAGGCACCGCGAGGGAAGCACCAGACGACCCAAAATATTTCTGCACCTTTCACGGAAGCGAATTTCCATGACAATCTTTTCTGGACGTACTGCGCGATTGGCCTACTTTATCGCAGGATAGAGCTTTGATTTCCACCGTGCGATAAGACGCAGCGCGTCGAGCGGGGTAATGGAGTCGGGTTCGACCGAAAGAATTTCTTCAAGCACGAGTTCTTCCTCGGAAAAAAGTTGCGGCAGCGCGGGTCTCTTTTCCGGAATTAAGCCGGCGTCGCTCTTGCTCACCGGTATCTCACCGGAAAGATCCGGTGATACGCCGTCGCGCTTCTCTTTCTGGATTGCCGCGAGTATTTCACGCGCGCGCGACAGCACCGTTTCAGGAATGCCGGCAAGGCGCGCGACATGGATTCCGTAGGAATTTGCCGACGCACCCGCTCTCACCTTTTTCAGGAACACCACGGTACCCTCGGTCTCGAGAACGTCAAGACAATAGTTCGCGAGCTTCGGATGCTCCAACCGGGAAAGCTCGTGATAGTGCGTCGCGAAAAGCGTATTCGCGCCGACGGACTCAATGAGGTATTCAGTCACGGATCTCGCGATCGAAAGTCCGTCCTCGGTAGAAGTACCCCGCCCCACTTCGTCCATAATAACGAGGCTGTTCCGCGTGGCGGTCCTGAGTATGTGGGCGGTCTCGGTCATCTCGACAAGAAAGGTCGATTCGCCGCGAGCGAGATTGTCCGACGCTCCGACCCGGCAAAATATGCGATCCACGACGGAAAGGCGAGCTTGCGTCGCCGGCACGAAGGAACCGATTTGGGCCATGAGCGAAATGAGCGCCGTCTGCCTGAGAAAGGTGCTTTTTCCGGCCATGTTTGGACCGGTGATCAGCGCGAAAGAAGGAGTCTTCGATTCCGCATCCGATGAGAGCGTAATACTGTTCGGCACGAACTCGCCGGACGGTAGATGTGCCTCGACGACGGGATGCCTTCCCTCTGCGATATCGATCACTCCGTCTTGGGTCATGACCGGGCGGCACCAGGCGTTGAGCGTTGCCGCATGCGCGAAGGACTGATAGGTGTCGATCAGCGCAACTGCGCGCGATATTTCGAGGAGCGGTTTAAGAAACCCTGCCACGCGTTTTCTGATCTCGATAAAAAGCCCTTGCTCGCATTCGACGATATTCGCGCTAACGCCGTTCAGCTCGGTCTCGAGTTCGACGAGCCGGTCGGTGGTGTAGCGGTCTCCGTTCGCGAGCGATCGCCGCCTGATAAAATGAGAGGGTACCGACGCCAGCTTTCCCTTTGATACTTCGAGAAAATATCCGGTCAGCCGGTTATACCGGATTTTAAGGCTTTGTATGCCCGTGAGCGCGCGTTCCTCATCGAGATAGGCCTCGAGCACCGCGTTCGAATTGTCCCTGAGGGAACGGAGCTCGTCGAGTCTTGGAGACCATTTCGGCCTGATAATCCCGCCCTCGTTGAGCGCTACCGGACAATCTTCGGCAATCGATTCGCTGATGAGCGTAAGGGCCTCACGACCGAGCGACAAGGTCTTTTCGGACGCGCGATAGGGAAGGATTGCGGCTTCCGCTCCATCCTGGCGAAATGCCGAATCGAGGGCAAAGAAGGATTCAAGGCTTGAGCCAAGCGCGACCAGATCTTTCCCGTGCGCCCTTTCCATGGAGACGCGGGCGCAGAGCCGCTCGATATCGAGAATGGATGAAAGAATTTCCCGTACCGAGCCAAGCAACTTTTGGGAGCGATACAGGCGCTCGACCGCCTGATGCCGTTCGGCGATGAGCTTTGCGTCGGTCAGCGGATGATGAATCCAGGACCGCAGGAGCCTGCTCCCCATCGTGGTTCTCGTATTATTGAGAACCTCATACAGGGTAAAGGCGCTTCCGCCGTCGCGAAGACTTTGCACCAGCTCGAGGTTTTTTCGCGTTGCGTCGTCGATCGATACAAACTCGCTTTCGCCGAATACGCGGATACCGTCGATATGAGAAACCGCGAAACCCGCCGTCCCTTCCAGATACTCAACGAGAAGCCCGGCCGCGGGTATCTCTGCGTTATCCCGACCGAGGCCGAACGCGCCGAGATTTTCCGTGCCGAACACCGAACAGAGTTTTTTATGCGCGGTTTCCTGGTTATAGCTCCAGTCGGGGTATTTATTGACGAGCAAGGAAGGATACTCGGAAAGGACATTCGCCATTTCAGGATACGCTTGCAGTATCGACTGCTGAACAAGAATTTCCCGCGGTTCTATGCGACCGAGTTCTTTCCTGAACCGCTCCCCTGCCCCGCTTTCCGTAAAAGAAGTAACCGAAAATTCGCCTGTGGAGATATCGAGATACGCAAAGCCGAACGAAGCGCCGCGCTTCCCTGAGGATACGGAAATCGACGCGAGATAATTATTCATCGAGCCGTCGAGATATGCGTCCTCAAGAACCGTACCCGGAGTGATAACCTCGACGACCTTGCGGTCTGCCAGTCCCTTGCCCGGTCCCGGAATCGAAAGCTGCTCGCAGATCGCAATTTTCTTTCCCGCGCGCAAGAGGCGCGCGATATAAATGCGCGACGCATGAAACGGAATACCGCACATGGGATTTCCGCCGCGCTTGGTCAGGGTGAGGTTCAGAAGTCTTGAAACCTCTATCGCGTCCTCGTTGAACATTTCGTAAAAATCCCCAAGACGGAAAAACAGAACCGCATCGCGGTTCTGTTCCTTGATCTTGAGATACTGCGCCATCATCGGCGTTATTTCGCTCATGGTCCGCCTATTTCCGAAAATCCGCTACTGCGGAGACGCCGTCATGTCCCTGATTACCTTGTCGGTTATATCAACCGTCGGACTGTACCAGAGAATCGAGTTCCCTTCCTGCAGGCTCAGTACCATGCTGTATCCGTCAGCTTCAGCGATTTTCCGTATTTCCTCGTAGAGCATCGAGTAAAAAACATCATCGCTCGTGAGCTTTTTTTTCAGTGAATCGAGCTCGGCATTCTTCGCCTTGGTGTAATCAAGGAGGAAGTTCGTCTTCGCCGTGATGTCGGAATCGAGGCGCGATACCTTCGAGATATCCTTCGCCGCGTCGGCGTCAACTTTCTGCTGACGCAAGGCTTTGATCTCTTCGCTCATCCGCTGTATTTCGCCCTGATACTGGCTTTTCTTCGCCTCGTAATCGCGAACGCTTCGGGAATCGCGATAGAAAGTCGTGTAAATGCGCGATGTGTCAACAATCGCAAATTTCGTAATTTGCTGGGCGGAAACCGCGAGTAACGGGAGAAGGCAGAGGACTGCGATAAAGAAACTTCGTATCTTCATGAATAGCTCCTATATTCTCTTTACGTAACCGTTTAAAGGTTAGCCATGTTGAAAGAAAGAACGAATGTCCAGTCGGCTGAATCGCCGTTTCTCCATACCCATTTTCCGTCCTGAATCCTGAAAGTATTCGCGAACATAAGCCGTAAGGGAAACTGGGGAATCAGGAAGCGGACACCCGGACCATAGCTGAAATAGTAATCATTGATCGTCAAATCGGAAAGCGACTGGATATCCTTCTTTACTGCGACAGCGTCCAGGAAGAAGTCCGCTGCGAACGTATTCGGTACGAGCGGGATACGAAGCTCAAGCGCATGACTGATCATGAGGTCGCCACGCGCAGCGTTGTCGTCGTAAAGTGAACTCCAGCCGCGTCCGACAAACATGCCGTCAATGTACAGCTTATTCGTATCGCTGATCGGCTCGTCTTTGTTCGGAATCTGAAAACTGAATCCGCTATTTGCCGCGAGAACAACTTTGAGGTTATAGGTATCGGATAGAGGCAGATCAAGGAGCTTGAGATACCCTTCAGCCTTCGTGTCGAAGCGTGTGAAGAATTCCGTTTCGAGCGTCGGAAAGAGACCATGATAGGTAACCTGCTGGCTCGCGAACCATCCCGACGAGGGGTCGTAATTGATGTCACGACGATCGAGAGACAAGCGAATCCAAACCGAGTTCGACCACACCCAATCTCCGTGTTTATCCCTGATGTCCTTGTCCGCAGGGCGATAAATCGTTTCGTCGTAAAAATTCTGAACAACCGAGAACGTAACGCCACCGCGAAGTGTCATGGTCGCGAACGACGGAAACCATCGGTATCCGGTTGACACGCCAAGACTGTAGGACCATTGCTGGAATTTCATGCGATAGGAACTGTCGAGACTTGACGCGTCATCATATTCGTCATACGAGGTATAGGGATCGGGAACCATGCCGTAATCATCGTAATATGTATCGTCAAAGACCGGGAACTCAACATCCTGATACGCATAGAGGGTCTTATGCGCGACGGACAGGGTAAAGCTGACCGTGAGCGGCGAGTTCATAAAATAGTTCTCGGAGTAGCCAAGACTGACACTTTGGGTATCGGGGGACACGGTCGCGTTCGCCGACACCGTTTGTCCGTTACCCAGGAAGTTTTTATCCTCCCACTGCACGAACACTGAAAGCGGGAAAGCATCAGCGTCGGTAGTTCCGGAAAAGGTAACACCAAACTGTATCGACGCCGTTGACTGTTCCTCGACATTCACGATGACATCGATGAGGTTTTCCTCGGAACCCTGCACAACGTCGGGCGCAACCGTCGAGAAATATCTGAGATTATAGAGATTGCGAATACTATCGATCAATTTCTTCTTGGAAAAAATATCTCCGGGTTCAAGCAAGAATTCACGGATAATAACCTTTTCCTTCGTCTTCGTATTACCACGGATAACGATACTCTCGATATGGCTTCGTCCGTGTTCAACGACGAAAACCTCATACGATACGACTTTCCGGTCATTGTCGCGCGTTTCTTTCTTTGTAATATAATTAGACGTATACCCGTTCTCGAAGTATACGTCGGCAATGGCCTGATATCCCTCATCAAAACGATTAAGGTTAAGAATCTCGCCTTGCGACAGTCTGATCCTGGAAAGAAGTTCCTCACTCGTAAAGAGGTGATTCCCTGATATCGTTGTTCCGCCGTAGGTATACTGTTCGCCTTCCTTAACTACAAAAGTAAGTTTGAGAAGATTTTTATCCTTATCGGATTCGGTATCAACGTCCCTTATTACCGATTCAACCGCTGCATCAATATATCCGCGTTCATTGTAATAGTTTTTTATCGAAACCTTGTCTGCTTCAAGATCGGCCTCCCGGAAGGTACCGCTCGTGAAGAGTTTATTCTGTTTGAGCTTTAATTCCTTCTTGAGTGTCCGTGCAGCCATGACCTTGTTTCCCTCGAATTCTATCGAAGAGACGACGGTCTGTTTTCCCTCGGCGACCGTAAACAGAAGGACGATCTCGCCATTTTTGTCCGTCGATGGTTCGGACGATACTTTGACGTTCGCGTATCCCTTTTCGAGATAATAATCCCGGAGCGCGCGTTCATCCGAGCGGCTTTTAAGCTCGTTGAAGATATCGCCTTCCTTGAGCGTCACTTTATCAAGAAGTTCGGCAGCTTTAAGCTTTTTGTTTCCGGTGAACTTGATAGACCGTATAACGGGTTTTTCCACGACCTTGAAGTTCAGGATTACCGTTGTTTTGGTCTCGTCTCCCGGAAGCGCTACCGGCGTAATGTCGCTGAAGTATTCAAGCGCATAGAGCTTCTGAAGGATATCCCAGTATATCTCGTCGCTGAATTTTTTACCTTCATAGGAAGAAAAAAGACCATTAAGCTCATTTCTCGAAACACTTCTCAGGCCCTCGAAGGTGACTGATCTGATTGGTTTATCCTGATACCAACTCTCGGCAGGCGATGCGGGCGTTTCCGTCGTTTCGGCAAATGCCGCGCCTGAGAGGCAGGCAATCAGTGCGAGCAGGGCAATAAGTTTCGTGCGCATTACAAAAGCTCCTTCCATGAACACTATATCATAAATCAAGTCAATATGAGAACTTCCAGGACAGCGTTATCGAATTATCCGTAACGAAAAGCGTCTCGGGGCTTTCGGGCGTAATACCCCAACGCAGCAGAAAGAAGGGTGTCGCGACCTCAAGGCCCAATTCCGGCTGAAAGAGCAAATTTCCGTATACGGCCTGTCCGGTAGCCGTCGCCTGTTCTGTTTTGGGATTATAATAGCTGAAATGCAGAAGTGCGTCTGCATATATCGCCGATCCCAGGTACTTTCCCATATAAACAGTCGTATTGTCAAAATAGTTACCGACGGTCATTTTCGTGCCTGTCTTGCTTTGCATGGTCGAACCAATAATCGCGTTTTGCAAAAGCAGAGTCCTGATCGAGAAAATATCAAGATGCAAAAGGTCGCGCATCTGGTTTTCCGCAGTCCTGAAAAGGCTCATCCGGGTAAAAATATCCGACGCTGAGACTGCCGCACTCTGAAGAAGCGTATCGCGCGAGGTGTCACCGCTTGCGGCCTGTCCGAGCAAAGCCATTAACTCGGCGTCGGACTTGACCGGTTCAGAGGTTAACACAGGGATAAACGAATTGAGTGGTTGCTTGTCAACCGACAGAATGATCCGTACCGGTTCTCCATCCGCGTCCCGTTCGCGTATTTCTGCTCGAACGGTAATGATCGGATCGAAGTTATCCTGGTTTTCGTTAAATACGATGTTTCCGTTTCTCAGATAGAAACTGCGCTTGATATAATAAATTTCACCACCACGAAGGACGGCCTCGCCCTTTACCTGAAAGCTGTCATGCGCGGTATCGAGGTTGATGGTAATCGGCTTTTCCGCCTGGATAAGGCCGCGAAGTATCGGGAACGAGTCGGTCGGCCAGCGGAACTCCACTTTTTTGCCGACATGAAGATTTAAATTGACAAGACTATCACGGAAGCTATAGGTCGTCCCTCCGCTATCCTGATTGAGAAACCCGGAGAACACGATCGCGCAAGCGCCTCGCTCAAAATAAACATCGCCTGAAACGATGTTTTCGTGGCGAGTAAACGTCATGTCGAGATTGCAGGATCCGAATCCCTTCGCCTTGAAATAGCGATTTTCCGTGTCTATACGAAGAGGCTTGTCAGGGAGAGTGCTGGTCACGAGATGCACGCTCGCCGGAATCCATCGGTCGAATTCGGCGACTGCGCTCGCGGTGACGCTTCCTTCCTTACCCGAAATGGAAACTGCGTTCGCGGTAAAGGTTTTCCCCTCAACCTTTACTTCGAATGAAGCCGGCCCATACACATCCTCAAGATAACCCGGCGCTTCAACGATCAACCCGTTGGCCATAAGCGTTCCATTGAATTCCGGATCGCTTACAAGCCCGCTTATGGTGAATGAACCATCTATGGAACCTTCGTCGAACACTACGTACCCGAGCCCGGTCATGGGCCAGAGCTTGGGCATGTCTACGTGAAAATCGTTCACCGCAATCGATAGCGCGGAATTAACGATCCCCCCGTCGGCCTGAAATCGCACAGGGGAAGCACCCGATGCCTGAAGCGAGAACGATCCATCATCGAGGAGAAAGCCGGTAATGGCATCGTTTTTTCCGGCATAGATGGCGGTTATCCCCGGTTCATGCACAAAGGTAGCTTCAACCGGTTCGGTGGGTACAACCGTTTTCCAGCGAAGATCGGAAAGCATGGCGTGCACGGTAAACCGTTCGGCAAGGCGCTTCAATGCAAACGAATCCGTTGCGCCGAACACCGCGTCTACCGCTATCGCTGACGTAATCGGAGACTTCCCTGCAATGCCTGAATACTTTGCGTTAAGGGAAGCTTTGCCGTCCGCCATTGTGCATGAACCTGCTATATCGGTGAGCACTTGTCCGTTCCATGACGCCACGCAATCGTAAATTGAAAAATCCTTATCCTCGAGTAACAGTTTTCCATGCGCGTCGAGGTTAAAGCCGCCGGTCTTGAGAAGGAGTTGCGTTACATCGGCGGACGCCATCACATTATCGGGAGTTCCCGAAAGCGACGCCGAAAGAGATACGAGATTGTCCTTTTGCTGGCCGGGGACAAATCTCATGAGCGGGCATGCTTTCGCCTCGAGATTCGCCTCGAGATACCGATCCGTAACCGCAAGTTTGCCGATCGTCTCGTCGATTCTCACCTGATCGCGCATTTGTCCCGAGAACGCGAATGACTCGCTCCGATCAAAATTCTCAAGAAGGAGTTCCGCGGTGTATTGACGATTGCCGCCGTCATCGTCGAGGATACCGACTCCTGCGTACCCGGTAACGGTTGAATACGCATCGGCAAGCGTCATGTTGTCCAGGTATAATCCCTTTCCGTCCAGTGTCCCGCGAAACTGCAGAACGGTTGAAAGCGGAAAATCGTTTCGTCCGTCTTCAATAACTCCACTGTCTATCGTTACTTTCCATTTTGTCCGCGGGTCATAAACGAACCGGGAATCGACCGAGCAAGAAAGGAGGAGCGGACCTGCAGGAAGGGGAAAACCCGCCGCCTTGAGCGAACCGGTTATCCCGCCAAAATCGTCCGCCATGGCGGTTCCCGCCAAACCGTAATCGCCATAGAGGGAAAGAGTACGGCTCGAGTAGATGGCATTCATTGAATACGGGATATCGTTTACCACCAGGCCCGCATTGAGAATAATGCCGCCCGAGCTTTCGAAGCCCGCCGATAGTCCGCCGGTTACCGTATACGAGGAGTAGGTCGCGTTTATGTCCGATATGTCGACACCCGACTCATTACCCTTGGCGGACAGGAGGAATACGAGACCGTTCTTTTTTGAGGACGCAAGAACAAGCCGTGGACAGTTGAATGAAAAGCTTTTCAGGTTTGACGTGAGATACACTTCGGTCGTAAGCGCGAACGGGGCAAGCCGCGCGGCCATACGGTTTATCGATGCGGTATCGGCATGCGGTTTAAAGCCCCAGGCAGCCCTGACGATGTCCGAAACGCTGATTGAGTCGAATGCCGTATATACCTGAATAAACCGCTCGCTCCCGTTCGTCGTTATCGTTCCATCGGCGGTTATCTTTCCGGTACTGTCGAGGGCGGAAAAACCGACGTCAACGGAACCTTGCCTGAGCGCGGCGGAAAGGGAGACGGACTGAAAGACCGTTCCGTTCACCTGTATTGTGGGAGCGACGCAGGTAAACCCGCGCGCGTTCTTTTCGAAATAGAGATCTCCCGAAAGCGAAGCGCCCGACGGAAGATTGAGGCGTCTCACCGAAAGCAAACCCTCGGGTACTTTTCTTTTGAAATCAAAGGATCCTGTAAAATCGGCATCGCATGATGCTCCGCTGATTGCGATTTTCTGGATATCTACCACGGTCGAATCACCACGAAACTGGGCGCGAACGATTCCTCCCGAGTAAAACGAGTCCGGAACGGTTGATGTCATGTCAACGCTGTACGTAAGCCCGCTTTTCCCGGAAACATGAGCCGTCGCCTGTCCCGTAAGCGTCAGATTCTTCAAGTTTGCGAGCTGTCCGCCCCCACCTCGAATCTCTATCCATCTGAGCGGAAGAAGGCGCTCGCATTCAAGCTTTGCTTCGAGATCCTTTTCGGGGATATTCCAGACAAGGGATACGTCGACCGGCTCGAGGTCCTGAACGGAACTGACGAAGAGCGTTCCCGAACGGTATGACGTGACAAGCGCAAGGCGCGAAAGGGAAAAATGGCCGCTCTCGAGCGATTTGACGACCAGGGTCGCGGATCCCGAATCAAGCTCGCGATTGATCGACCCTTTCAGCGTTATGCCCGCTTCGATAGTCCCCGGTTTTGCGAGCGACGGCCGATCATACTTGAGTTTGCTCTGAAGATCAAAATCGATGCCATCATCGCCGAGCACGGCATAGCCTTTCGCAATGTGACATGATATATCCTGCGAAAGATCCGAATACCCGATTTCAACGTTTTTGATTTTTACGGTAAACGCGCGGTTCGATACGAGGGATAACCCTTTCTTCTTTTGACCCGGCGTGCGCCCTTCGCGTGCTCCGGTTACGAGAGATCGAATCAAGCGAAGGGTATTCTGGTTGCGTACAGAGTCCGCACGTACCGATCCGTTTTCGATCGATATTTCCCGGATAGCGCCGCCAAAGTCCTTTGCGAGCAAAGCGGGTATGTTTGCGGAAAAGGTGACGGAAGCGAATTCGGCGATAACCGAACCGTTGGAGGCATCGGATACGACGAGATTTTTTATGCGAATTGATTTGAAAACCGACGGGGAAAGAGATTCGTAACTGAAACGGAGTCCCGTCTTTTCCTCGACGCCAGAGAGCAAAGAATCGCGGTAAGCCTCAAGGGCGCGATCGAGCGCCCGTGACAGGGGAAAGAGCATGACGAGACAGCCTGCGAGAAGGAAAATGAAAATGAGTATTTCGATACTTTTTTTGATCGCAGGATGTTTCATTCCAAGGTAGTATCATATCAGAAAATGCGCTATTATCCTATCATGACGTTGCGTAATTTCATCGTTTTTGAGGGCATAGACGGAACCGGAACCACAACCCAGTTAAAAATTCTTCAGGACCGATACCGCGAGCGGCAGGGGGATTCGGCAGAAAAGACCGTGTTTACCTGCGAACCAACCTCGGGAGAGATCGGAAAGCTGATCAGAAAATGCCTGAAAGGTGAAATCGTCTACACCGCCGACACGCTCGCGAGGCTCTTTGCCGCTGACCGATGCGAACACCTGTACGGAACCGGCGGCATTGTCGAGCAATGCGCTGCCGGCAAGGCGGTTTTTACCGACCGGTATCTTTTTTCGAGCCTCGCCTATCAGGGAGAAACCGGTAACCCCGAGCTTCCGGAACTCCTTAACCGGGATTTCCCGAACCCCGAGTACCTTTTCTTTTTTGATATTGACCCGGAAATATCCATGGCCCGCGTGGAAAGCCGCTCCGGTAATCTGGAGATATTTGAAAAGCGCGATTTCCAGAAAAAAGTCCGCGCACGTTATCTTGAAATCATTGCGCGTGCGGAACAATGCGAAAAAGACATGAAAATAATCAGGATCGACGCGACGCAAACGGTCGAGGAAATTGCCCAAAAAATCTGGAATATCGCCGAAAAACTGCCGATAGTGTAAGGGTGAAAACCGTTTTTTCGACCGTCCGGTTCGCCCGGATAGCGCTTGTCATCATACTCCTGTCCCTTTTTCCGCTCACGGAGGCTGCCGCCTATGTCGTGAGATATAAAGAGGAGTTTTATCAGCTCTATCACGTCCATTATCAGCAGGCACCCGACGATACCATGGAAAACATCTACTGGCTCGAACGGGCTGTCGAGGCCGATTACTGCAACCCGTTATACGCGCTCGGCAAAATAAAAAATCAGGCCGATTGGGAAAAATACCGGTATCTGTTCATGATGCACATCAACCTCAAACTCGTCGAACAGCACCTCAGGCTCGGATCGAAATGGGATAAGCAGGTTGCGTATTTTTATAACGCTCCCTGGAAAGAACAGAATCTTGATAGCCTGAAAACGGCCGAAACCTGCTACACCACCGCCCGGTATTACTGGAATGAGGCGAAAATTTGGGCTGAAAAGGCAAATGTCCGCGAATTCAAGTTCCTGTTTCTCCTCGACCTGCAACCCTGGGAAGACGAGCGCGCGCGTATCGCCGACGGAACGCTCGATTACGAGCGAACCATATCCCGGGAACTTGCCCGCCTTGAAAAGGTACGGGCGGACTTCCTTGCCATGGACAAGAATACTTATTAGAATGTCCCCATGGACACCTTCAATTTTACCGTATCCACCGGACCCGTTTCGGTTCTTTTTTATCCGGAGCTGACCGTACCGCTTCTTCCCCTGTCGGGTGGCATGTACGTAGCCGACGCAAATACCGCGCCGCTTCTCCGCGCGTCCACGGGATTTGATCCCGCCGCCCCGCTCGTCATAATCGAACCGGGCGAAGAACACAAAACCATGGCGAATATCGAGAAAATTCTCCTTTGCGCGCTTGAATCGGGCCTTGCCCGGGACAGCCTTTTCGTCGGCTTCGGCGGCGGGGTTATTACCGACATGACCGCGTTCGCCGCCTCGCTCTATATGCGCGGCGCCAAGGTAGAACTGGTTCCCACTACCCTCCTCGCAATGGCAGACGCCGCAATTGGCGGCAAGACGGGCATCGATTTCGGCAACCACAAAAATTGCGTCGGCACCTTTTACCCCGCGCAGAAAATTCACATTGCCATCGATTCGCTCAAGACCCTCAGCGACCGCGAATATCGCTCCGGTCTCGCGGAAGTTCTCAAAACCGCGCTCCTCTATGCCCCAAAGCTCTTTCAGATCATGGCTGAAAGGCGCGATGACGTAATGGCCCGACAAGGAGACCTCCTTCTCGAGATCGTCAAGCGCTGCGTTCAGGCAAAGGCGCACGTGGTCGAGCGGGACCTTCGCGAGACAGGGGAACGCATGTACCTCAACCTCGGGCATACCTTCGGCCACGCCCTTGAAAGCGTTGCCGGTCTCGGCGAGATTCCGCACGGTGACGCAGTCGCGTGGGGCATCGCCCGCGCCTTCGCGCTCGGCGTGCGGCTCGGGATTACCGACGAGTCATACGTGAAGGACGTTCTTCCCGTGCTCGAGTCCTACGGATGGTCAACCGCGCGCATCCATCCGGCAATCGCGAAACGCGTCTCCGCCGGGGAGCTTTCTGCCGATGATGCCGCGTCACTTTTGCTGAAAGCCATGAAAAACGACAAGAAAAAAAAGGGCGGCGCCGTCCGCTTTGTCCTTCAACGCGAGCTCAACTCAACCCTCGTTTCGGAGGCAAGCGACGCTGACGTTTTGGCGGTGCTTTCGTGAGCGTATACTTCGACTGGGCTGCGACAGCGCTTCCCGACCGCGCAATTTTCACCGAAGCGCTTGAGTCCTCGCTCGCTCTCTACGGAAATCCGTCAAGCGTTCATGCTCCGGGAAAAGCCGCACGGGTCGCTATCGAAGCGGCCCGGGACCGAGCAGCACGCTCTCTTTGCGTAAAGGCTGAATCGGTTTTCTTTACTTCCGGAGGCACGGAGTCCAACCATCTTCCGATGCTTTCGCTCCTCCAGCGCCCCGTGCGCGGGTCCATTGCCATCAGCGCAATCGAGCATCCGTCCATCGTCGAGCAGGCGCGCATGCTCGAGCTTTCAGGCTGGAAAACGCTCGTCATTCCCGTCACGAAAGAAGGCTTTATTTCGGTCGATGCCGTCATGAATACGATTCGGGATGACACCGCATACGTCGCGTGCATGGCGGTAAACAACGAAACCGGCGCGATTCAGGACATTCGGGGAATAGCGGAAAGCCTTTTGAATCTGCCGGCCGGCAGAAAGAAACCGCATTTTCATGTCGATGCCGTGCAGGCAGCGGGAAAAATCCCGCTTGAGCTTTCCATACCGGGAATAGACTCGGCTTCCATCAGCGCGCACAAGATCAGCGGGCCGCGCGGTATCGGCTGCCTCTATCTCCCGCGAAAATTCGAGCCGTTCATCCGCGGGGGCGGCCAGGAATCCGGCATAAGGCCCGGAACGGAAAATCTTGCCGGAATCGTTGCGCTTTCGCGCGCGCTCGAACTCCACTGCGTTTCAGACGGAACCGTGTCGCGCCCCAGAGGCGAAGACGGGGCACGAAAATCGATGGCGCGCATCATCGAGGAAATACGGGCAACCGGAAAGATTACGCTCATTCCCCAGTCGCGCACACCGGAAGATTCCCGGTTCTCGCCGTTCGTCCTTCAGTGTACGAGCGCGCGCATACCGGGAGAGGTTCTTGTCCGCGCGCTCTCCGATCGGGAAGTCTACATCTCGACCGGATCGGCTTGCTCGTCGAAGAAAAAAGGAAGACCGGTTCTTCAGGCGATGAACCTGTCTCCCGATGCCCAGCAAAACGCTTTCAGAATTTCCATCGGAAGCGAAACTACGATGGAAGATATCGACGAACTCACCGGCGCGCTTTCAGCCGTGTTTTCTCAAATGTAATTCGGAGGACAATCAAACATGGAATCATTATATGGCGATAGCGCGGTATATCTCGTCAAAGTCGGCGAGCTCACCCTCAAGGGCGGAAACCTCAAGGATTTCGAGCAGCGATTACAGCAAAATGCGCAACTTTACCTCGAAGGAAAGCGCGCAAAGGTACAGATACGGGCAGGGCGAATGTACATCGAGGGACCGGCGGAATCCGCTCAAGGAATCGAGTACGCCCTTTCCCATCTTGTGGGTATCGCCGGCTGGGCACGCGCAACGGTCGTTGACAAGGAGCCGGATGCCATCCGCGAGGCGGTCGTGGCAGAGGCGCTCAAGGCAAAGGCCGCCGGCAAAAAAACCTTCAAGATCGAGGCACGGCGCGGGGACAAGGCGTTTCCGCTCAACTCATACGAAATCGCCCGCCTTATGGGAGAGGCGGTTTTCGATCCCGGCATTCTTGCCGTCGACGTCCATAAACCCGACGTTGTCATAACCGTGGAGATTCGCGAGCGCAGTTATATATACGGCCCGGAAAATCCCGGTATCCGGGGACTCCCGTGCGGAACCGGAGGCAAGGGACTCCTCCTCCTCTCAGGCGGAATCGATTCGCCCGTTGCCGGATTCAGGATGCTCCGCCGCGGCATGAAAATCGACGGTCTTTATTTCCATTCCCATCCGTACACGTCGCCTGAGGCCCAGCAAAAGGTCGAGGACCTCGCGAAAATTCTCGCGCGATACGGAGTCGGAACGCATCTGAACATCGTGCCGTTCACCGCGGTACAGCAACATATCCGCGACAACGCGCCGCCTGACTATGCGACGGTACTTCTCAGAATGTGCATGATGAAAGTCGCGAACATGCTGTGCGCGATAACGGGAGCAAAAACCATCATCACCGGGGAAAGTTTGGGTCAAGTCGCAAGCCAGACAATCGAAAACCTTACCGTGACCAACGCGTACGCGGACTATCCCGTTTTGAGGCCGCTCATCGGCATGGACAAGGATGAGATAATCACGGTCGCAAAGCAAATCGGAACGTACGAAATTTCAATCCTTCCGTACGAAGATTGCTGCGTGCTCTTCTCGCCTCGCCATCCGGTGCTGCGGGCGGAACTCGCCACCACAAGCGAAATCTACGACAACCTGAAAATCGATGATATGCTCAACCAAGCGTTCGCCGATCGCGAGCACAAGCGATTTGGCTGGATGTAAGCGGCCTTAAGGAGGGTATGGCCTTAAAGCCGCTAGTTCTTGACTGACTCGTCGGTCCTGGCGGCCTTTTCAGCTTTGGCCTTTTCCTCTTTGGCTTTTACTGCTTTGAACTTTTCCGTTCCGGCAACCGGTTTAGTCTGTCCTTCTTTCGGCATGGAATCTGTCGGTATCTGCTCGGGCGGAGGCTCTTTCGCCGCAGTTGCCTGCGCCTCAAGATCGTCAAATTCCTTCATGACATCCGAATCGGCAAATTTTTCCCTGGCCGCCACGATCGTCTCGAGCGCGGCATCGTATTCACCGGCTAGAATCTGAAGCTCAGCGAAGTTTCTCGCAAGAACCGGATCGTCCGGATGAAGCTCCATTACGGCGCGATACAGCGGAAGGGCTTCGTCGGCTTTTCCGGAAGATACGAGTGAAAATGAATATGCGGTTTCGAGCATTTCGTTCTTGGGATCTTTTTTGAGCAAGGACTCAAAAATATCGCGGGCCTTTTCCCAATCACCCGTCAGCCCGTACATCCGCCCAAGACCATAGCGTGCCGCGTTTCGGTAATTCTTGACCTTTGCCGCTTCCTCGTAATACGGAATGGCCCTATCGTATTTCTCGAGATCGGAATACGCTTCCGCTATCGCGTAGTATTCCGATGCGATGGTTTGGCGGGTTATTCCACCCCGCAAAACCGCGCATGAGCTAACGGTACACATGAACGCGACGGCGAGCAATGCCATCGCGACTCGTTTTGCATACATCAGTGAGTTCCGAGTACCGTCTGCTCTATTTGTCTGAGCTGTGACCGATAGAGGCCCGCTATATCGGCGCCGTAATCCGCAACGAGCTGGATTATATTTCGCGGTGTATCTTCGGTGTCCTTGCCATTTATGCGGTCACCCGCATCGCCGAGACCGGGCATGATATACGCGGACGTATTCAGCACGGGGTCCATCCAGAGTGTGTAGACCGTGCAGTTGTCGAGCGCGCGAACAACCCGCAAGGCTCCTTTCAGCGCTGATATCACGTTGAAGAAGCTGATAGATTTCGGCTTGACGCCCTTGTCGATGAGATAGTTCACGACGGTGACGAGGCTCCCGCCCGTGGCGTTCATGGGATCGGCGAATATCAGGTCTTTCCCGTTCATGTCCTCAATGTTGAAAAATGATTTGTCGAGATCGAGAATATACTCCATATTCTTTTCTTTTTTAGAATCGTCGCGCTTTATTTTGAACAGTTCGAACGGTGTCACGTACCCGTGCGATGAATACTCCTCGATTTCTTTCGACATGATCATGGACGGAAGAAGCGCGCCGCGCAGGAGAACGCACATAACCGAATTTTCGATCTTATAATCGATATCCGGAATCTTGTGAACCGCATAATTCTGTACAGGAGACGTAACCGGGGTTTTTACCACGAGATAATTTTTATTGTCCGAGTGATTACGATTATATGCGAGCCTGAAAAGCATCTCATAGGCGCGCTGCGTATAGTAGACGAACTCATTATGCCCGGTTCTGATATCACGGAGCTTTGCGATTACCCGGGACGCTTCCGCATGGCTTTGTTCCTCGGTTTCAAACGAATACACCTTGATTCCGGGCGCTTCCTTGCAGATTTCCTGCATGATGTGGCCCATTTCATTATAGATGTCGATGACTTTTTTTTCTTCGTTCGCGAGGGTAGAGCTGAAACCACCGGCAGCGAGTATCTTGAAAGAATCCATTGCCCGCGCATACAGGCCATCCATTCTGCCAAGATACGCTTGGTCCTTCTCGGTTAAATAACCATCCAACGAATCAGCGCCCAAAACAACCTTACTCATACGTTCTCCTTACCTGTCGTCATCAACTCTATCATAAAAAAACCGCCCCGAAAAGGGCGGTTTTTTCTAAGTTCTTACTTGAACCACATCCGGAATCCGGCTGATATCGGGAAGAACGGAGATGTCGTTCCCAACGAGGGAACGAATGTCAGACCGAACGAAGGAGCTATCTGAATAAACGGCTCGAAGAAACCGTCCGCAAGGAACATATTGAGCCCTATCGGTACTCGAAGCCCACCGGAAAATTCAAACTCGTCTGCAAAAAGGAAATTGGCAAAGAAACCGACGCCAATGAACCAATTAAGCGGTGCTTTTCCGATATTCGTGATTTTATTGTTCACGATCCAATAATCTCCGGTCAGTCCGATGGCGGTATCGTCCCCGATATACCAATTAACCGACCAAATCAGCGGAACGCTGTCTACCTTGAAGGTCACGGCGGGCCCTAGTTCGTTGGACAGGTCATTTGCATTGCCATTAAACTGTAAGCCAATACCAAAGGCGAACGCGCCGGTAGCCGCAAGCAGCATCAAGGCTGCAATCATGACGATTAATTTCTTTTTCATGGTGCTCTCCTATTTCAAACAATATGCCTAAACGAGAAAAAAAACACATTTATACTTATGGATATTATCATGAATTTATCCCAAAAAAAGGAGATTTGCAACATTTCCATGGTTTATTCGCGTAATTTTACCTCTTGCGGGAGACAAGCTCACCCGAAGCTTTTCGAGCGGCGGTAGCGTCGGGACAATATGAAGCAAGGCAATTCCAGAGACCTGTCGCCTGCTCATAATCCCCGCTTTTCCACATTATTGAAGAAAGAAGCAGGAAGGAATCCCAAACATTATTGTCTGCCGCCCATTGCACGACTTTTCTCCGGGAAGCGGATTGACGCACAAGATCCTCGAACGTCGAATACGTATATTGAAAATCCTCTGTTTGCAGAGTTTTTGCAAGTGCGGTCATTGAGGCGCAGGTAGCGAGTACGGCGACCGGATAGGCCCGATCGATTCGACCATCCCGTTCATAACACTGCGCGAGATCCTGGTAGGCCTTGAGCGCGACCAGCCGGTCGTGCCGATAGAGCATAAAGAATTTGGTCATGGTTGGATCGGTTTTAATCGACCTGACCATTGCCTGTAGCGTAGTGCTTTCTTTTCCCGGCGCACCGTATACTTCATCATCAAGCAAAACAAGAAGGAGGTTTTCCTCCTGCGATCCGAACTCGCCTTGCAGTTCGGCTATATCCGCCAGATGATAGGCAATAGTGTAGCGGTCGTCGGGGATGTCGAGATAGGATCGCTTGTCCCAGGCTTTTTTGAAAAAATTGATCGCGACGCTGAACTCGCCTTCCGCTTCGTAAACCTTCCCGGTCAGAATATCCGCTTCCGGATATTCCCGCCGTTCGGTAAGCCATGCGAGAAGACGCGAAAGCGAATTGCCAAAAAAGAAGGGATCCCTTGTCAGATATATCCCGTCGAGAACCGCTGTAGCGGTGGTGTCACTCCGTTTCGTCAGCGCCTTATACACGTCGATGAGGTCATCCCCGGCTTTTTTAACCTCGGAGGGCATTACCGATTTTGAAAGAATCGCCTTCGCTTTCTCGTACTTTGCGACATGAATGGAACGCGCCTTGTCGGCGAGTCGCAGAGCCTCGCCGAATTCTTTCTCTTCGAACGCGTATTCCGCCGAGTCGAGAACTTTCCAGTCATCATCCGCGAGGGCTGCTTCCGTATGGGCGTTAATCGCGCAAAGTGCCATTACAATCGCGAGCGCAAGTGCCCGGCTTCGAGTTGGTATTGTCACAGTTTTCCCAGTTCCTCGCGGAACGCATTGTCCGCAGCGTCGAAGCCATCCGCGACCGAAACGGTCCTGACGGTCTGGCCATGCCTGAAAATCAATACGCTGTCGCCCGCGCCGGTTATTCCGATATCGGCGTGCTTGCCTTCGCCGGGGCCGTTCACGACGCAGCCCATGACCGCGACCGTGATTTCTTTGTTGAGGGACAAAAGCTCCCGTTGCCAGCGAGCCACAAAAGAATGGACGTCAAAGCCGTTTCTGCCGCATCGGGGGCAGGATACGATCCTGACGCCAGCCTTGCGCTTTCCGCATTCGGTAAGTATTTCGCGTCCCGCGATTACCTCGTTTTCCATCGTATCCGAAAGGCTTACCCGGACAGTCGATCCGATTCCTTCTTCCAGCAGCCGCGAAAACGCGAGCGTACTTTTAACGACGCCCGAGACGAGCGGGCCTGCCTCGGTTACGCCGATATGAAGGGGTATGTCAAATTTGCGCGCGAATTCTTCGTTACAGAGAACGGTTTCACGAACGGACGAAGCCTTCATCGAAACGACGACGTTCTTGAAGCCGAGCGAATCGAAGACTGCGACCTCGCGGGCGGCGGCCTCGGCAAGAGACGCCGCGCGAACCATTGCCGCTTCCGGGCCCTCTCGCGTTCGTTCAACCCTTTCGCTCAAGTCCCGGGGAAGAGAGCCCGAGTTCACGCCTATTCTGATTGCGGCATGTTTATCCGAAGCTTTTTCCACGACCGCGCGCACGCGATCCTCGCTTCCGATATTGCCGGGATTGATTCTTATTTTTGCGACCGTGCCGTCGAGGCAGCGGAGCGCCAGACGATGATCGAAATGAATGTCGGCGACGAGCGGCATTGCCGTCATGGCCGAAAGCTGCACAAGAGCGTCCGCGCTTTCCATATCGGGAACGGCGAAGCGAACTATGTCGCAGCCAAGCTGCTCAAGACCCGAGAGTGTTCGCGCGATCTCCTGAAGATCCGAGCCCGAGATCGGCGATTTCCACATGGTCTGAATCGAGACAGGAGCGTCCGCGCCAATTGAAAGCGCCCGCGTCATGCCCTGACCGCCTATCGTTATCCTGTACGGTTTTTTGAAGTCACCCATATACCGTATAGTATCGGCAAAAAACGCGCTTGTACAGAGCGCGTTTTACCGCCTTAGAAAAAACAGTTACACGCTGATCATGGCGAAAACCATGACGAAAAGCGCGACGGTTTCGCAAAGGCCGACGATGGTTATGTACTGGGTAAAGCCCTTTCCCGTTTCGCCGAAGGCATCGGAACCGGACGCACTCGCCTGCCCCTGCGCAATTGCGGACATTCCTATCGCAGCACCTGAAGCGATACCGAGCCCGAGGAGGAACCACGGATCCTTTGAGGAACCCTTCATCACATTCATGAGAAGAAATCCGTAGATCGTCTGCGTCAGGGGCGCGCCCGCGAACGCAACCAAAAGATAGGGAGCCGGCTTATTGTTCAGGTAACAGCGTTTCCATGCCCCGATAGTCGCCTGTCCGGCGATGCCGAGTCCGATTGAAGAGCCTATTGCGGCCAGACCAAGGACGACCGAAGCGCCCAGCATACCGAAATTGATCATATGTAAACTCCTATTCTTTGCCCGTCTCGGAGAACGGTTCGTATTTGAAGCCTGACCAGGTCAGACCGAGATGATTCGAGAACTCGAGGGTGTTGAGACGAACTCCGTGCACGATGACGGAAAGCACGTTCATCATCAGGTTCAGTCCATGCCCGAAGAAAAGCACCAGGACAGCGAGAAACATGAAGAACGATCCGAACATCGGGCCGACCATCGAATTGACGGTCGCGCTGATGGCGGCACCGGCGAGGCCGACAGCCCAAAGGCGGATATAGCTCATGATGTCACCGAAAACGTTGACGACGCCAAGAATAACCGTGATGAAATTTTTCAGGCTTTCAAGGATGCTTGCGATAACGCTTCCGGAATAATTATTGAACACGAAATTGAGGATAAAGCCTGCAAGAATCACCGCCAATACCGCGTTCGAGATCGGGTACTTTTGCGCGTCCACGAGGAGGTTAAGAACGACGACGAACATCCCGTTCAGCATGAGCAGGGTACCGAGCTCGCCCAAGGCCTTGAGTGAGCGAATATTGCGGATTATGCCGATCACGTGCGCAAGTGAAAGCTGAATCAGGGCGATGACAAAACAGAACATCTTGATATTTCCCGCCGATTCGGCGTTCTCGCTCGAGAATGCCGGCAGCGCGATGGCACGGAGAAAGGAGGGAATGTTTTCAGGCGGAAGGCCGAACCAGGTACAGGTGATGGTTCCCCAGCCGACCGTCATCAAGGCGAGATACAGGAACATGAAAAAAGCCGTCGGTATCTTTTCCTTCTTTCGAATATGCGAAGCGATACCAAAAAGGGATACCATAACGAGAATCAGGCCATACCCGCCGTCGCCGAATATCATCGCGAAAAAAAGTCCGAAAAAGAGAACAAACCAGCAGGATATATCGATTTCCCGATATCCCGGCAACACCCCGAGAAAATCCAGCAGGGGCGAAATGATCGTCACGAATCGATTGTTCTTCAGCTGTGTCGGCACCGATTCTTCTTCCGAGGGTTCCTCCGAAAGATAGCCCCATCCCCTCTTTTTCGCCTCGGCGGCAAGAAGCGGATCATCGCTTGCCGGAACGAATCCGGTCAGCCAGGCAAGGGCGGAATTTTCCGCGACTTGAGAATCCGTTCCGAACGAAACTTCCGGCATTCCCGCACGGATAGTTTCGAACTCAAGTTCTTTCCGGATCGCATTTCCGACGGCAAGAAGCGCGCCCTGATGGCGTGCATACCCTGAAAGGAGCTGTTCCGTCTCCGGAATTTCTTCGAGCGCTCCTTGACGGGCCGCTCGTATCGACTCCGAGGAGGCTTCGGGAAGAACAAATTCCCGGGCAGTTTGCGGAAGCGTTTCTGCGTGAAAAGTACCGTCTGCAAGAAATACGATTTTTACGTTTTTCTTGTCTCTTCCGAGCTCAATCCACCGCGCGTCAGGCGGAAGCAAGTCAAACTCGCGGAGGGGAAGCTCGTAAGCCTTGAGCGTGATGCCACGCGCGGAAAGCGAGGCGAAATCTTCCGGATCGACTTGGCCCCACGGTTCGAGGCGCTCGAGCTCGGCGTCTGCCCGGCGAATGGCGTCGCGCGACTCGTCAAGCTTTTTCGATAGCCCGATAACCGTATCAGCAATCCCGATCGCGTCTTCGCGCGAAAGCGCCTGCGCGTCTTTCTTTGCGAATTTCCGCGCGGCTTTATTTCCCTTTTTCCCGGCTTCTGCGAGAATCGAGCGCGCGCTTTCAATACGCGCAATGAGGCCCTGAAGGTCCGCGATTCCCTGACTTGCGGCGTCCCGCTTTTCAATGTGAAGAACGCCAAGTTTCCGCAAGGCGCGCAGCGCCTCTTCCCGTTCGCGATCGAGCACGACGAGCGCGATTTTTCTCATCGGGACGATCATACGGCGGCCTCCTGGGTTTTCCCGAGGTTCTTCTTAGATATTTTGCCGCGCACGACCGCCGCGACTTGCTGATCGCCGAGATACACCGATATGCGCTTGATGTTCGCGCGGGTTTCGGGGATCTTTACCTTTTCGAAAAGGTTCACGCGCTGCGTCGTCGTCCTCAGTTCTGCGTGAAGGAGACGCACCTGCTCGTCGAGAACGCGAGCCTCGAGGTCAAGAGCAAGCACCGTCTCGAGCCGCTGGCAGGCCGTGTCAACCCACAGCGGGGTTGTATAGAGGTCATAGGTTTCGTGATTGAAAGTGACACCTAAAAAAACGGGGATGGCGACGCCCGCAATATTTCCCGTAGTCGTTCGAATCTCCGCGACCGAAAGCGTTGCGGGAGTAAAGAACTCCTGCTCTCCGAAGACAGCAATCCACGCCTCGAACTCGGCATTCAAGCTGTCGCGCTTGGCCCTGACTTCAAGAGCATGCGCCTCGATAGTCCGTATTTCCGTTTGAAGCTGCTGTTTCTTGAGCTGCAGCGTCGGAAGATACCGCTTGAACATTTTGAGGCTTTCCTTTTGCGCTTTAAGCTCGTTCTTTGTCAGCTTGACTGCCATTACCACCGTTCCTTGCGCGCGGGTAGAAACCCGATGCTACCGGTCATTTGCCCTTCGGCCAAAATTGATTGAGAAGTTCGGACTTAACGCCCGTCTCTTCCGGATTGAAGCATTCGCTGAGTATCTTCCATCCCGCGTCGAGCGCGCCTTCAAGCGGGATATGAACCGAAAGGTCCATCATTTGCCGTTCGAAGAGGGTCCCGTATTTCAGGAGTTTTTGATCCCACGCGGACATCATGAATCCCATCGACTTTTTCTCGAGCGTGTCTTTATAGGACGCATAGAGCCTGATCATGCAGTCCATGAGCGCGCGATGATCTGCCCTTGTTTTGCCGTTTACGTTTTGCTTGAGCCTGGAAAGACTTCCGAACGGTTCGATACGCCCGTTCTTGAGGTAAAACTGGCCTTCGGTGATGTACCCCGTATTGTCGGGTACCGGGTGCGTCACGTCGTCTCCGGGCATGGTCGTCACCGCGAGAATCGTGACCGATCCCGCGTCATCGAAATCGACGGCTTTTTCATAGCGCGACGCGAGCTGGCTATAGAGGTCTCCCGGGTATCCGCGGTTCGAGGGAACCTGCTCCTGGATGATCGCGATTTCCTTCATGGCGTCGGCAAAATTGGTCATGTCGCTCAGCAGAACGAGCACGTCCTTTCCCTGAAGTGCGAACTGCTCCGCGACCGCGAGACACATGTCGGGGATCATCAGGCATTCGACGGTCGGGTCAGCTGCGGTATGGACGAACATGACGGTTCGGCTCATCGCGCCCGCGTTCTCGAGGGTATTCTTGAAATACAGGTAATCGTCGTACTTGAGTCCCATGCTTCCGAGGACGATCACGTCGACCTCTGCCTGCATCGCGATCCGTGCAAGAAGCTCGTTATACGGCTCGCCCGAAATCGAAAAAATCGGAAGTTTCTGCGATACGACGAGCGTGTTGAACATGTCGATCATGGGGATGCCGGTGCGGATCATCCGCTTTGCCATGATGCGCTTTGAGGGATTGACCGACGGTCCGCCGATCGGCACCGGATTCTCGTCGAGGGCCGGGCCTTTGTCCCGGGGTTCGCCCGAACCGTTGAAAATACGTCCGAGCAAATTTTCGGAAAAGCTCACGCGCATTTCCTTTCCGAGAAAGCGCAGTTCGTCGCCGGTGGAGACTCCCCGGCCGCCTGCGAAAACCTGGAGCGAGACAGTATCTCCTGAAAGCTTGTTCACCTCGGCGAGAGACGTTCCGAACGAGGTTGTGATTTCCGCAAGCTCGCCGTACTTGACGCCATCGGCCTTGACCGTTATCACCGAGCCCGTTATCGATTCGATTTTGCTGTAGACTTTTTTCATGGTTTACTCCACGCCCTTTGCCGGATGCAACTGAGAGAGAAGCCCCCGCGCTTCATCGTCGAGGCCCGTCGATTTCGCGCCGATCGCCGCGCGAAGTTCGCTTTCAAGGCGAACAAAACCGTCAGACTTCCACTCCGCGTAGTTGTAGTCGATAAAACCGAGCCGCGCTCCGTTAAACCAGGCGCGGGCCTCGTCCTTGTCGGAAAAAGCGAACGACGAGCCGAGAATCTCGACGAGTAGCGCGAACACGTGCCGTTGCCGCTCGACGCCGACCGCCGCATCGACGGGATCGAATGAATTCTGCTGAAGGTACACCGAGTCGAGAAAATTTCCCTTGAGATACACGACGAAGTCATCGAGGCTCGTTCCCTCTTCACCGACGACCTTCATCATCTGCTCGACCTCGTTGCCGCCGCGCAGAAAACGCCGCGCGTAATTGACCGGCTCGATCTCGATTACGCTTTTGTATTTCGACCAGGAGTCAAGCGGGTGTATTGCAGGGTACTTACGGGCGTCCGAGCGTTCCCGCGAAAGGCCATGGAAGGCACCGACGACCTTGAGCGTTGCCTGCGTTACCGGCTCCTCGAAGTTTCCGCCTGCAGGAGAAACGGTTCCGCCGATGGTTACCGAGCCCGTGCTTCCGTCCTTGAGACGCACGATTCCCGCGCGTTCGTAAAAAGCCGCGATGTACGATTCGAGATACGCGGGGAATGCTTCCTCGCCCGGAATCTCCTCGAGCCTGCCCGACATCTCGCGGAGCGCCTGGGCCCAGCGGCTCGTCGAGTCCGCGAGGAGGAGCACGTCGAGTCCCATCTGGCGGTAATATTCTGCAAGGGTAACTCCGGTATACACTGATGCCTCGCGTGCTGCGACGGGCATCGAGGAAGTATTGCAAATGATGACGGTCCGCTCCATGAGCGATTTTCCCGTGCGGGGATCGGTGAGTTCGGGGAATTCCTTGAGCACCTCGACGACTTCTCCGGCGCGCTCGCCGCAGGCGGCGATGATCACGATGTCAACCTCGGCGTTGCGGCTCATGGAATGCTGGAGGACGGTCTTGCCCGCGCCGAAGGGTCCCGGCGTGCAAAAGGTCCCGCCCTTCGCGACCGGGAAAAACGTGTCGACAGTGCGAATCTTCGTCGAAAGCGTTTCCGCCGGCATCAGCCGTTCTGCATAGCAGTCTATTGCGCGCTTTACCGGCCAATGAAAACTCATTCCGACCGAAATTACGGCGCCCTTTTCATCCTCAAGCTCCGCAATTTTTTCGCGAATGGAGTATGATCCTGCGCTCTTTATCGATTTGACCGTATATGTGCCGTAATGATCGAATGGAACCATGATGCGGTGGGTAAAGCTTCCCTCGGGAACGGTTCCGAGCGTGTCAGATCGAAGCACCCGGTCACCCGCTTTCGCGACCGGCGTAAAATCCCATTTTTTGTCTTCCGGCAACGGAGGGAGATACACGCCACGCTCAAGAAAATAGCCGGTTTTTTCGGCCAGGTCAGGAAGCGGGTTTTGGAGGCCGTCATATACTTTCCCGAGAAGTCCCGGCCCGAGCTCGACGGTAAGAAGCGCCCCGGTAAAGGTCACCTCATCGCCGATCTCGATTCCCTTGGTCAGCTCGAAAACCTGCAGTTGCGCGACGTCGGACCGTATGCGAATGACTTCGCTTTTCAGCCTCTTTTCTCCAAGGTGAACGAAACCGACTTCGTTGAGCGCAATGACCCCTTCGAAGCGAACACCGACCATATTGCCGTTTACGGCGACAACCGTGCCTTTCGTATTTCTCATGCTATTCTCCAAGTATCCGGTTATAGATAGCGCCATACGCCGAACGGCCAGCCTCTCGCGAGAAGCGATCGGCCCGTTCCCGAAGAAGCAGCGATAACCCGTAGGCGAATACGGCTTCCGCGTCAAAATGATGGAGGGCTCCGGCGAGATCAATAAAATCAAGACGCGCCTTCAGGAGGAAAAGCTCCGCCTCGAGCGGATTATCGATCGACGAAGCGGCTCGTGCTACCTGCTGCGCGTCGAGAGCGGCGTAGATTTTCGACTCGTCCTCGCCTGATGCAAGGTCATCCCGGTTGAGCCTCTGGGCCCTGATGCGAGCGAGAGACAGGCGGAGAGACCGCTCGAAGGAATACCAACGAAGGATGATTTCCGACGTGACGGGCCCGTCCTCGCGCGGAGGCTCAAGGGTGAGACCGGTAAGCGTCGCAAGATCTGAATCTGTAAGGAAGCGCGACGCAACCTCGAAAAAGCGCTCGCTTGTTATCGGCAGAGGTCCGTCGCGCCCGATGGCGGGAAGCTGGGCCATCAGGTAGTAATATGCTGACACCGCTCTCAAAGCCCCTTGGCGGCCGATTTGAGTATCTCGGCTACGCGCGGGTTCAGGTAGGCAGAAAAAAGATCCGCGACCGAGCTTGCAGAAAAATCATAATAGGCTGAGCCATCTTTTACGGCGATGCGAAATCCCGCGTCAAGATTCCGGTCCGCGCGAATGACCAGGCCCTTCGATATCTCGTCGCGAAGAGTTCCGGTGAGCGAGGACTCGAGTTTTGCGATATCCTTTTCGGAAAGGAGAACGGCGATATCGTTCACGCCGCTTTTCGCTATCCATGCCTTGACGGTCTCGGGAACGAGCACTTTGAGCGTGTCCGCGTCGTACGCGGCCTTCGTGTCTCGCCTGACGATTCGCTCGAGTTCCGCTTCAATTCCGTCCCTGAACGACAGCATGAGGTTTCTCGCAGCCTGCGTGACGGAAGATACCGCGGCGCGCTCGAATTTCTCGGACTCTTCCTTTGCGGAACGCACAAGAGCGTCTGCCTCTGCCCGCGCGGACTTCAGAATTGCCTCCGCGCGCTCGCCGGCTTTTTTGACGATCTCTGAGGCTTCAGCCTCGGCGGTCTCTACCCCGTCTTTCCGTATCTTTTCAACGAGCTCCTGCAACTGAATTTCCATAGATACCTCACGCGTGTTTTTTTCGGTTATTCCTCGAAATCGAAGTGCCAAATCGTTTCCTCGCGATAGCGATCGCCGGGATTGATGATCGAATCGGGAAAATCAGGCCTGTTGGGCGAGTCGGGGAAATGTTGGGTCTCAAGACAAAAGCCGTCATTGTTTTTATAGATCGCCCCGTTCTTGCCCGGTTCGTCCTGAAGAAAATTCCCGCTATAAAACTGAACGCCGGGCTGCGTTGAATAGATTGTCATCGTTCGCCCGGATACCGGTTCATACACGCCCGCAACGGGGTAAGGAGAGTCACCACCGCGATTGATCACCCAGTTGTGGTCGTAGCCACCGGGCACTGTGGCGAAGTCCTTTCCGATCGTTTTCGGTTTTCTGAAATCGAACGGTGTCCCCTCGACAGCGAGAATCTCTCCCGTCGGGATCGCCTTTCCGTCTACCGGCACGTATGAATCGCAAAAGAGCTGCACCTGATGATCGAAAACAGAGCCCGCATCATGGCCGCGTAAATTGAAATAGGTATGATTCGTCAGATTGACCGGCGTCGGCTCATCCGCTTTTGCGGCGTATCTGATGCAGATATCGTTGTCTGCGGTGAGGCTATAGGTCACCTTGATGTCGAGCTCACCGGGAAAACCCTGCTCACCGGCGGGGCTTTTGCGCCTGAACGACACGCCTGCTTCGCGCGTATTCCTGAAGGCTTCCGATTTCCACACGATCTTGTGATAGCCCTTTTTTCCGCCATGCAGGCAATTGCCGTTATTGTTCGCATCAAGCGTCCAGGTCTTTCCGGAAAGGGTAAACTTGGCGTCAGCGATTCGATTCGCAAACCGCCCCACGATGCAGCCAAAGTACTTGTTGTTTGCGGTGTAGCCCTCAAGCGTTGAATAGCCGAGCGCGATATCGTCAACCTCGCCGTTTTTTCCCGGAACCTCGATACTGGTAATGATGCAACCATAATCGGTCACCGAAAACGACATTGTCCCGTTGGAAATAGTATAAATCGATACTTTTGTGCCATCACTGAGCGTACCGAATGATCTTTTGTGTATTTTCACGATTATCTCCTGTAAAAAAAATAGTCGCTTAAATAGTATAAGAAGACATTACTCTTTGCAAGGAAAAAGCTTGTCTTTCGCCTTTTTTTGGAAGTATAGTGGGGAAACAGGGAGGATCACTCATCGTCTATGGAAAACCGTTATGACCGCCTTGGGGATATACTCCGCGACCGGCTTTCGACCGACGAAGATCCCTTCGAAAGCTGGGATCCGAATGCGGGAAATCGCCGACAAGCGGGAAACACACGTCAACGCATGGCGGCTCCCGTCAAACCTTCGGCGACCCGACGAGTCGCCGTTCCCGAGGAACTTGTCGAAGATTTCAGGGTCCTGGGCCTTCCCCCCGGCGTGTGCGCCGAGGAATGCAAGGCAGCCTGGAGGCATCTCCTGAAAAAACATCATCCCGACGCGAACGCAAGCAATGGAGATGCGGCGGAAATGCAGGCCCAGATTACAAGACGACTGAACGAATCCTACCGAAAGATACTTCTCTGGTACGAAACCGGAACGATCTAGGCGATTTCCGGCTCTATTGCGCCGGAGCCTCGTCGGCACCGCCGTCCTCGCCTGATTCTTCCTCACCCGCAATCCGGTCACTATCCATGCCGTACTCGTCGAGCTTCCGGTGGAGCGTCTTCCTTCCGATACCGAGCACTTCCGCGGTTCTCGATTTATTGCCGTTCTGCGCAGAAAGCGTCTGCAGTATTATCTCGCGCTCGGCGTCAGCCATCGTGCCTCCCACGGGAATTCGGATCGAAGGGACTTCTTCGCCGGAGCGTATCGACGGCGGAAGGTCATCAAGGGTGATCAGGGGACCCGACGTCATGACGACAGCGCTTTCTATGCAGTTTCGCAATTGCCGCACATTTCCCGGCCACTCATACGCGTAGAGCGCCGATCGGGCCTTTGAGTCAAATCCCTCGATTTTCTTTCCGTTTTCCTCGGCAAACTCGCGGAGAAATGCGGCGATCATGAGGGGAAGGTCATCTTTTCGTTCACGAAGCGGCGGCACGTGTATGCGAACGACGTTGAGCCGGTAAAAAAGATCTTCCCTGAACCTGCCCTCGGAAATCTCGCGCTCGAGGTCCCGGTTCGTCGCCGTCACGACGCGAACGTCCACTTCCAGGGTTTCCTCTCCACCGACGCGCTCGAACTTTTTGTCCTGAAGCACTCGCAGGATTTTGATCTGCACGGTCTGGTCGATCTCGCCGATTTCGTCAAGAAATATGGTTCCCTGATGCGCAAGCTCGAACCTTCCGCGCTTTCGCGAAACCGCGCCGGTGAACGAGCCTTTCTCGTGACCGAAGAGCTCGCTTTCAAGGAGCGTCTCCGCGAGAGCCGCGCAATGCACCTTTATGAAGGGTTTGTCCTTTCTGGGCGAAAGGTTATGCAGAGCGTTCGCGATGAGTTCCTTTCCAACCCCGCTCTCGCCGGTAATCAGAACCGAGGCTTTGGTGGAAGCGACGCGCTTGACCACGTCAAATACCCGGAGCATGGCCTGGCTCTTCCCGATAATATGCTCGAACGATTTCTTTCCCGCGATCTCGCGCTCGAGCTCCCTGTTCTGAAGCGAAAGCTCCCGGCTTTGCAGCGCGCGGCGGACGAGCAGGGAAAGCCTGTCGAGATTAAGCGGCTTGGTAAGGAAGTCGTATGCGCCGGATCGCATCGCATCGACGGCGCTTTCAACCGTTCCGTGACCGGTAAGCACGATGACGGGAATTCCCGGAGTCTCGCTGCATACGCGACGAAGCACTTCCTCACCCGAAACGCCGGGCATACGGAGGTCGGTAATCACGAGATCTATATCGGAATGAAGCGCGATGTCGAGGCCTTCTTTTCCGTCGGCCGCGAGGAGGACTTCGTATCCGTCAAGCTCCAGTGCGGCCTGAAGGCCGGTTCGTATGTTTCTTTCGTCGTCAATGACGAGAATCGTAAATTTCATTTTTCGCGCCACTCCTCATATTCAATCAGTTTCTGCGCGCGACGGAGCACGGGGAGCGTTATCGTAAAGCACGTTCCGTGTCCCTCTTCCGACTGTACCCGGATATCCCCGCCGTGTTCCTTGACGACTTTATAGGTCATCGTGAGTCCCAGTCCCGTTCCGTCGACCTTCGTCGTGAAATACGGCTCGAATATCCGGTGAATCATTTCAGGCGGTATGCCCGATCCCGAATCCTCGACGGTTACCACGAGCGTATCTTCGACGTGCCGCGTGCGTATCCTGATGACGCCGCCGGGAAGCGTCGCCGCCATCGCGTTCTTGACGAGGTTAATGAACATCTGCCTGATAAACCGCTCGTCGCCCTGAATCATCGGAATGTTTTCGCCGAGTTCAAGTTCGAGCGCCATGCCCGCTGCCTTGAGCTCCTCCGCAAAGAAGTCCGCGAGAGAGCGCACGAGCGCGTTCACGTCGAGCGGGGAAAATTCGAATTTGAGCGGCCTTACGGCAAAGAGGAAATCGACAATGATTTTATTGAGCCGATCGATTTCTTCGTTGATTACGTCAAGCGACTTGACGACCTGCGGGTCATCGATTCCGCACTTTCGCTCGAGCGATTTTCGCAGAAGCTGCGCGTATATGCTGATGGACCCCAAAGGATTTTTTATTTCGTGCGCGACTGTCGCCGCGAGGTTGGTGAGACTCGCAAGTCCTTCGAGCCTTCTTGAGCGCATTTCCTCGTTTTTCTTCGCGGTAATGTCCTCGATCGTAATGATCGTCCCGCGGACGCTCTTGCTCCGCACGAGGGGCATGACGCTGATGTCGAGGTACCGCGTCCCGCCCGTCTCCTCGAGACTGAACTCTCTCGTCGTCACCGCCTCTTCGTTTTCCATGGTTTCCTGCACGAAGGACGCGATAGCCTCGTCCTTTACGCAACTCCAGACGGGGCGGTCCTGTATGTCGTGATACTCGATGGGAAGGATACGGGTCGCGGCCTTGTTGTTCTGAACCATAATGTGAAAAGAATCGCACACAATCACGCCGGTGGCGAGCGAGTCGAGCACCGCGTCGAGCATTTCGTATTCTTCGGTAACGAGCGAAAGGAGACTTTGAATCTGGTCGGCATTCATCCGCGAGGTTTTCTGGAGAGCCCTACGGATAAACTCCCTCATAGCCCTTCCCTCATGCGCGAGTAAAGCGACTCGAGCGCGGCCTGCGGCCCGATGTTGTACACGTCAACCGATTCGAGCGCTTCGCGTATGGCGTCGGCCCATCCAGAGTACACGGCGACTTCCCGCGCGTCAGCCGAGCCTGAACGGAGCGCCTCTCTCATTCTGCGGGACATGCAGGCAAGAAAAAGGTGCCAAATAACGGCGGGCTTGCATTTATTGAGTTTCGCGGTCATCTGCGCGATCGTCAGGGACCGCGTATCCCGGGACGCTTCATCGGAAGAAACAGGCTTTTCCGAAAGGACCGTCTTCAAGCCGATAAGGGGCTTGAGGCCATCATCAATCGCACGCTCAAGAATCATCAAAAGATACGAGTCGGCAGTAGACGCGATCGCCTCCATCGGTACGGGAAGGAACTGATAAAAATACGCTTCAAGCGGCTTTCCTTGCGACGCTTCATCCTGAAAAACGCGCGCGATTACTTCGTTCTGCGCGGCAATCGGACGTTCAACGAACGCATACGTTCTGACCCGGGAAAGGATGGTCGGCATGATCGCGCCGCGCCGCGAGGTCGTCAGGATAAAGACCACGTCGGCGGGCGGCTCCTCAAGAACCTTGAGAAAGGCGTTTCTCGCGGATTCCTGCATCCGGTCCGCGTTTTCCACGATCAATACTTTTTTATTCCCCGCGGGAGTCAGGCGCGCCCAAGTCGAGGCGTTTCTCACCTGCGACACGGGGATACTGTCGTACATAAAATCGGACTCAAGTTTTTCAGCATCCTCGACGAGCGCGTTTACAGTTTTCTCGAGCGTCAGGTCGTCCGCACCCTGTTCGCGGGACGGACTGATTTCCTCGATAAGCTCGTTGATATCCATGAGGAGCGAAGCCGATTTTTGCGCGCGCGAGTCATCGTCTCCGACGAGTTCCTGATTGAACCGCAAGGTCAGCTTTCGGATCGACCGTATGAAAAGAAACCGCGTCGCGACGGTGCGCTTCCGCAAGAACGCCGCAGCTGAAGCGCGAATTTCAAGCGCACTGTTCCTCGGCCCCATTATGAGAAGGTCGGGATGCGTAAGTTCCTTGCTTCGCGCGCACGCGCCGCACGTGCATGTCCAGCGCCCGGTTCCCTCGGCGCACGAAAGCACCCGCGCAAGCTCAAGAGCGGCCGTCAGTTTTCCGGAAGCGTCAGGACCTGAAAAAAGCATCGACGGCGGAAGGCGTGATGCCGTAATGTCGGATATCAACAGTGAGGTGGCAGGCTGCGCAATCAAATTCTCGAACATCCCTAATCGCTCCTCGTTATAGATTCAATTCGCATCTACTAGCCCGCATGAATGAGGTTCGTGACTATGAGCGAACCGTCAAAAAGTAATGGCCCCATATATTTCAGGTAAAAACTGTCTTTGGTCAGCCACGAGAGATCTACCCAGGGTTGCATCTTGATCGCAACCAGAACTACCGCAACGAGGATAAGAGCTTCCGCCAGCCCGAGAAAAACACCGAGCGCATGGTCAAGATTATCCATCGTCTCGCCCTCGAATGCAGTTCCCGCAAGCTGCTGCACGCCTTTGACAAGCAAGTACAGAACAAGAAAGATGGCCAGAAACGAGATTGCCTCCGGATACACGTCGGCGCCGAGATAGCGAACGACATAGGGAACAAGATAGCGATACAAAAAAAGCGCCCCGACCGCGCCGACAATGGTCGCGGCCTTGGAAAAAAACTCGGTCACGAAACCGGTCAGCGTCACCTTGACGACAACTATCGCCATAATGATCGAAAGCGCGATATCAAGGTTAGTGAACGTCATCAGTGCCTCTTTGTGCGCTGTCGCGCCATCCGCTCGGCCACGAGTTCAGCAATCTTTGCCGCGGGTCTCGCTTCTCCAAGTGATGCAGAATTAAACGCCATATCGGCGATAACCTTCTCGTGGGCGATAAGACCTGCGACTGTTTGCGCGAGATTTTCGGAAGTGGCCTCCGATCCGGTGAGCATGATCGCCGCACCGTGCGAGACAAAGTATCGCGCGTTTTCTACCTGATCGCCCCGCGAGCTTCCCTTCTCGAGCGGTACGAGAATCATGGGCTTTCCCGCAGCCGCGCATTCCCAAACGGTATTGGCGCCAGATCGCGCAATGACAAGCGTCGCAGACGCGAGGACATCCGCCATTTCGTCGCGAATAAAAGTATAGGGTTTATACCGTTCCCGCACGAGCGCACTGTCGCCCGACGCGTCACGGACAGAATTTTGATTGCCAGTTTGATGGACGACGATGAAATCCGCACACAGCGCTTCGAGAGAGCTCGTTACCATGTCGTTCACCTGTCTCGCGCCGAGGCTCCCGCCGAGTACGAGCAAAACAGGAAGCGAGTTCCTCGAGCAACCGAGAAAATCCCTTCCCTTCGCAGCAGAGGCCGAATAAAAAACCGGCCTTACCGGATTTCCCGTAACGGTTACGCGGGACCGCGTGCGCTCGGGGAAAGAAGCGGCGGTTTCCTCGTATGAAACGAGGATATCGGTTGCCACACGCGAATTGATGCGAGTCGCAAGACCGGGAGAAAAATCGCATTCATGGGTAATGACGGGGATGCCGAGGATGCGTGCCGCGAGGCACGGAGGAACGCTGACGAAACCGCCTTTAGAGAAAACAAGAGACGGCTTGAGCTCAATGAGAATTCGAAGTGAGGAGAAAAAACCGCCGGCGATCCGGAAAAGATCCGTGAAATTCTTCCAGCTGAAATACCGGCGGAGCTTTCCCGTCGATATCCCGCGGAAGGTCACGCCATGCCGTTCGACTATTGAGCGATCCATTCCGCGCGACGAGCCGATCCACACAATCCGCCTTTCACCGGGAATTTTGAGCAATTCGTCAACGACCGCGAGACCGGGAAATATATGACCACCGGTTCCACCACCGGCAAAAACTATCGTATCCATTGCTCAAGTGTATCATGGAGAAGGTGTATTGAAAAGCGCCAGGAGTTTATCGTTATGGAAGAGCTTCGCGTACGACAATGCCGACATGCCAAGACTGTCGACCGTCGCAGGATCAGCGCCGTGAGAAACCAGCAATTCCGATAGTTTTTCGTCGCTCCGCCCCGCGCAGATAATAAGCGCTGTTTGCCCGTCCTTGCTTTTCAGATCGGGGCTCGCCCCGCATTCGAGCAGCTTCCTGGCCATTTCGTAATCGCCTTTTTGCGCGGCGTCCATAAGCGGTGAATACCCGCGATCTTCTGACTGCCGGTTAATGTCGGCGCCCGCTTCGATGAGCAATGAAACGATCGCCGGATACTGCGCCCTCACGGCCAGTGAAAGAAGCGGGGATCCCTTTGAGTCCACGATCGATGGGTCAAACCCTGCCTTTAGGAAGAGGTCAACGGCATCTTCATCGCCTGAATTGACCACCAGAACAAGATTTTCCTCAAAGCAGGAAAAACCGCGTCCCAACAGTTCCTGCCTTGCGGCGTTTTTCTGATCTTCCTTGAGAAATCGTTCCTTTTCCGTGACGAAAAAGTCCTCGAATGATTCAGGGGACAAAAAGGTCGCGAGATGCCGTATATTTTCCGGAACGTTGAGGGTAGCTCCGGTTTCCAGCACGATTACCCTGATTCCCTTTCCGATGCAAAAACCGGCAAAAAAATAAAAGGTCATTACGTCTGTATCATGCGCATGCGGGATAAAAAGAAAATGGGTTGCCTGATCGAGCAACTTGAGTGGACTCTGGCAGTATTCGCGGTTCCAGATATTATCGGTTTCATGGTAGTTAACTATGCATGAATTGCCGGTAATGATATGACCGGCGGCGAGCGCCGCTTCCCTGTTTTTCGCGTTATGAAATAATGCAATCTTCACGACACCCTCGCTAAATATCTTGATTATCGGCATAAGGTGCGCGAAAGCTGACTGAATGGGAATAAAAAAAAACCGTTCCCGCAAATGCGGAAACGGTTTTACATGCCGTCGGACAGAATTGAACTGTCGACACATGGATTTTCAGTCCATTGCTCTACCAACTGAGCTACAACGGCGTGATGAAAGATTTATACCCGTTACAAAAAAAAAAGTCAATAAGATGCGGCACTTTTTTATACTGCCGGCGGAACTAGTTTCAAATAAACGAAGGAACGACCATGGCAAAGGAAAACTCCCCGCCTGAAACGCGGGTTGAAACGCGATAATAGCCTTTTTGTGCCTTTTCGGTAAACTTCGCGTCAACGATATCGATTTCCTTGTAGCACACGAGTTCATCGGCGATTATTACCCGTTTGCCGTACGAGCCAGCCAATTGAATGATATGAGAACCGTTTGCGCCACCGGTTATGTGTTCTACCTGAAAATCGGGGATTCCGCAAACGCACCCGCCCGATTCGAATATCAGAAGCTGGACGACGTATCCTGAAGGCCTTTGAGTCCCGTTAAGCGACGGTGCCTGCCGCATAACCTCGGCGCACTCGGTCAAGAGCGCGCGATACTCAAGGAGCAGCGTATAGAGAAAGCGCTTCGACTCGTTCAGGCTGTGCACTTCTTTTCCGAACGGTATTCCGCCCCAGGCCTCTTCCCGCACCGCGCGCGTCGCGACACGCTCTTCCGCGTGATTGCGCTGAATCTCCTCGATAATCGCGAATGGAGCGATCCGCTTCATTATCCGCGAAAAAAGTATTGGCCGGGCGCCTGAAGCGCAAATGACCGAAAGGTAATGGAGCTGACCGTCGGTCTTTATCACCGCGTCGATGACTGTCGCCCGTGCCTCGATAAACCCCAGGAGAACGCGCATTCTGAGCACGCCGGATTCGGACGAAAGGAATTGGGCCCGTTCGCAATACAGTCGCACCTGATAGAGATTTTCCTCTCTCAGGACAGCCTGGTGCAGGGCGGGGAAATTATCTGATGTATAGCACTTTTCCGTCGATACCATCTTTTACAGTATCGACATCGGGATTAAAGACTTGAACTGTTCATGTCAAGAATCAATTCAACCTCGCCGAGCGACATGGAAAGCGTCGACGCTATCATGGGAGCGGTAAAACCCTTTCGGGCCATATCGAGCGCCCTTTCCCGAACGGGAATGAATGGTTCAATGGGATTCTCGTTTCGCCTGATCATCGGCCGGGTATAAATGGTTACCGGAGTGGTATCGGCTTCGCGTTTCGGCACCGCCTGTTCCGCTGGAGTTCTATCGGATGCAGGCTGCTTCCGCGGGTTCGAAGGCTGCGGGGTCGATGGCTGCGGGGTCGGTGGCTGAGGGGTCGGTGGAGCGCTTGCATCGCGCTCCATACCGCCGACGGAAACCGGAGCCGTGGCCGGAGCCGAAACCTGAACTGGGGCGCCAAGGGCATCGTTGATGATGGCTTTTTCCCGTTCCCGCTTTACCCCTTCCCGGTTGGAGACTAAAATCCTTCTGTCGGCCTCGTCTATGAGCTCCCTTAAGTTTTTGATGCGGCTTTCCAGGATCGCGACGTCCCGATCGGTCTCGCGGCCCAAATCGATTATCAGTTTATCCACTTCGATCCGGAGATCCTTGAGAACGCGATTCGCGGCAAAACGGGACCTGAGGACCCGATAATAAATCACCATCGCTGCGCAATTGCATAAAAAGATGACAACAAAAATAGTGACGAGAGAACTCATATGCCGTATCCTGCCCGCATCCTAACCTGATATGTCAATGTGCGTCCCAAGCGCGGGATCCTTGATAACTTCCTTCTCGCTTTCCGCGTGCATGCCTGGCGCTTCATCTTCCTTCGCTTCCTTTCGTTCATGGCTGCCCGGCTGTTCCTGCCTGCCCTGTTTGGCGTCCTGTTCGTGTACTTTGCCGGTGATCTCGTCGCCGGCATCGGTTTCGCGAACGGTCTTGAGCCGCTTATCGGCGTCATTTCGGTTAGCGGTGATCTCTGCGTCCCGTTCAGCCTGCGCCGCAACCTGTTGCTGAACTTGGGTTTTTCCAATTTTATCGAGTTGTGTATAGAGTGTCTGCAGGTCAATTGGCTGAATAGCCACTGGGAACCCTCTTCATGTCGTCGTCAGGTCCTTGGTATTTTCCGTAGCGAATCAGTCCGTTTTCCAGGTAGAACGTAGTTGCCTTACAGTCAGTTCTGACGTCTTCGGAAATATCCCGGATGACGATCTTTACCCCGGAGAACACCTTGACCGACGCGGAGACTCTGCCTCGCGTCTTGAGCGTGTTGAGGTAATCCTGTATCTGCTTGAGCTCGATGTCGATTTCCTCGATCTCATTCTGGAGGATATATTGGCGCTCGCCGAGTTTTTTGAGCGAGGCTTCCTTCTCGTCCGAAAAATCTTTCTTTTGCTTTTTCAGATTCATGAGCGTCGCGAAATTCAGCTGAACCTCGTCAAGTTCCTTTTCGGCAACCTGACGGTTCGCGGTAAGCGCGTCAAACCGTTCCTTGCTGCGCGGGTCAAACCCGACGTTAAGTATGGTTTCGCTTGCACCGCCGAAACTGCCGAGGGTCTTCGCGTGAATTTCCTCGGAGGCGCTCAAATTGCCGCCAATGATCGCCGCGCGCTTGCCCTGGCAAAGAATTTTCCGGTTCGCGGCAACCTGCGAATTGATGATACCGTCCGAGACGATGACAAACTCTCCCGCCTCGACGCGCGAATTTTCGATAAACTTCGACCAGATTGACTTGCCCGAGCGGATATAGCCTTCGCCCTTACCGGCGATTCCCTGGCTCACGACGATATCGCCTTCCGCGTCGAGCTCGGACTTTCCGACCGTTCCCTTGACCTCGATGTTACCCGATGCCTTGACCGAGAAACCGTCCTCGACGTTTCCGCTGATAAAGACCGTGCCCAGGAACATGATGTTTCCCGTCTTGAGCGAGACGTCGCCATCTATGTTCAGTACCGGTTCGACGCTGATCTTGTTGTTAAGGATAAGCACCTGACCGTTCGTCTCTGCGATAATGGTCACGCCGTCTTCTGCGAGCTTGGTGTTCTTACCGAGCGGGAGCGGAACATCCTTTCCGTTTTTAGCCTCAAGATATTTTCCGGTTACGGTCTTTCCGGCTTTTCCCCGTTCAGCCAGTATTTTTTGCGCAAGAGGTTGACCCTCGACCACGTTTTGCACGAGGTTGAGGTCCTTGAAGTCGACCTTTCCCGCAGCGCTTTCTTTCAGGCGAATTTTTGAGCGGTCGGTCTCGAAATTGAAAACGATATGGGCGTCCGCACCATCCTGAGGCTTGAGGCCCTCCGCTACGAGGTAGTTTTGCTTGTAAATCGGGGAATCCACGAAATCGTCAATACGTTTTTCGTCATAGCCGGCGACAACCCGGTTATTGCGGAGAAATGCGATGATCATGTCGGATGAAAGGTCCGCGCCACCCTGTCCCGGCGGCGTCGCATACAGAAACGCCTTCATGTCCTGATCGGTTATCTCGACGGCCATCATCGAATCGTTCGCCGGATTATGCTTGAAGGGAGCGATCTTTACGTACTCGCCCTTTGCCGCGTTCACGGTTGACTGGATTGTTTCTTCGGTTATGCCCTGCAGGCCACGGTCCCTGATCCGGTCCATGGCGTCCCGCGTCGTCGCAGCCTTACCCTTGCCAATGGGCGGAATTACCTTGAGGTACACGCCATCAGGCGCGCAGAATACGAATGCGTTGCCGTTACGGTCCTCAATGACGGGAATTAGCGTACTATCGCGCTCGGAAGATACGGATTCCCCGCGCTTTTCGACTTTTTTCTTGCGCTTTTGCATTTCATACGCGCGTATAAACCAATTCTTTTTGTTGAGACTCAGAAAACTGGTGGTGCCGCGCTGCAGGATCTCGTAATCAAGATCGCGGACGTGCACGTCCAGCTGAATTGCTGCGTTCGCAAGAGCCTCGTCGAGCGTTTCCGCCGTCACTTCGACAAAAACCCGGGACTGATCTTCTTCAAGGCGAAGGGACATCGCTTCCCGAATTTTTTCCAGATCGACCATGCTGCCCCCGATTCCTGCGCTACAGTATTCCCTTTCGGATATTGGTGAGTTTTGCCCTGAGTCTCAAGTTAGCCTTGGTATGGAGTTGCGACACGCGCGATTCCGTTACGTTCAGCACTTGCCCGATTTCCTTCAGGGTAAGATCTTCGTAGTAATACAGCACGAGGACCATTTTTTCCTTCTCGGGAAGCTCGTTGATCGCTTCGACGATAACGCGCTTGATTTCCTCGCGTTCAACGATAACGTCGGGATTGAGCGACGCAGGCGACTCGATGCTGTCTCCGATCGAGATACGCTCCGCGTCGTCGCCCGAATACCATACGTCATTGAGACTCATGATACTCGTGCCCGATATCTTGAACAGTGTCTGGTGAAATTCCTGTTCGCTAACGCCGAGCGAGCCAGCTATTTCGTTATCGCTCGCCGTTCTTCCCAACTTTGACTCGAGATGAACGATCGCGTCCTCGATTTCACGGGTTTTCTGACGGACCGAGCGCGGAACCCAGTCTATTGACCTGAGTTCGTCGAATATCGAACCCCTGATGCGGGTCACCGCGTAGGTCTTGAACTTTACGTTCTTGTCGGTATCGAATTTATCGATCGCGTCGAGAAGGCCGAAAACGCCGAATCCCACGAGATCGTCGAACTCGACGTTGCTCGGCATACCAACGGCAACCTTGCCTGCTACGTATTTGACCAGAGGAGCGTACTGCTTGATAAAAAATTCGCGGATAGCGGGATCCCGGGACTTCTTGTATTCAGCCCATAATTCTTCTTCAGTTTTTTGCTCTAACAGCGCATTCCCCATGTACCACACCCTTTTATGTATATATACCCTATATTGAGCGGGTTCAACCTTCCCGGCTCAATATCGTTCGTATTGCCTTGACCATGGTCTCGGATTCGATGCCGGACATTTTTCCTTCCATTTCGGCGTAGGAAGACCGTGACATGCTTTCGTCTCCGCCGAATCCGGAAATACTTCCGCCTGTCGATGATTCCTCTCCCCCTGAGCCCTCGCCATCGCCTGTATCCTTCGATTGGGGTACAAAGTCCTGGATATCCGGCAGAACATCAAGACCACCCACGGTCGCTTTAGGAACGTCGCCCGGAATAGTCCGAGCTGTCGCGGAAACTTGTGGAGACGCACCTGCGGCAATGCCTTCGCCTGAAGCAAGCGGTTTTACCGGATACGAGGGAACAAATCCCCCGTTCTCCTTCTCACGCGATTCTTCAGCCTCGGCCCGCGTCTCTCCGGAAAGAAAATCAGGAACCATCTCGCCAAAATTCCGTGCATCCGCGGCAGAAAAAATGTCATGATCCGGTTCATTCCCGTCAATCGTGATATTTACCGTCTGGCCAGTTTCCGAAACTTCGTCCTTTTCTGCCATGGAAGACTCGGTCAGTTCAGGAAGAAACCGGATAACCGCAAATCTCAAGCCTATGACCAAAGCGCCAGAAAAGACGGCCATAATCAAGGCTCGAACGAGAATTGCGATAAAAGCAGCTCCGCTGAATACTCCGATAAGGAAGGATAATGCGAATCCGACAGTAGCACCGATAGCGACAACTTTCGGTTCGAACATTATTACCCCTCCAATAGTAATAGACTATGCGAAAAAATGTTACTGGTCAAGGTTTTTTTAGCTTTTATCAATATATGGGATAAAAGCACGATGGGGATACTTGATATAAACGGTATTGTTTTGCGTCAAGCTCCGGAATTTTTCAAGGCATTCCGGAGTGCACGCGGTAACGGGGTAATTCTGGTTAAAAGCGGGAAAAAGGCCTTAAGACCATTCCCGCCCGAAAAGCTTCCGGACAAACCGTCCAAAACCCTCTTCTTCGGGGAGATCGGTTTTTTCGATGCGCGAGACTATATGCCTGAGGCAGACCGAAGCCTTACCCTTCGGATCGACGATATAGAATGGTTTTTGGCGGAGAACCGACTGGGGTACAAGCGGATCGTCGTAGATAAAACCGAGATACTCAACCTTGAGATTCAGGAATTGCGCCGCGATCTGGGTCATTCTGTCGGCAACGCGCTTTCCTTCCATCGCGGAACCTACCCGGTTCACGATCATTTTCAGATTGATATTGAGGTTATCTACCTCGGTCGCGATGATTTTGATGATGCCATACGCGTCGGTAATCGACGTCGGTTCCGGAGTCGTGACGATAATAACCTCGTCGGCGGCGGCTACGAAGCCCAGTACGTTTTTCGAAACGCCCGCGCTGGTATCGATGATGATGATATCCGCGTCCGAAAGGGTATACATTTCCCCGATGAAGGAATTCCGTTCCTCTTCGGTCATGTTCGCGATCTTCGAGAAGCCCGAGGCTCCGGCGACGAGCTTGATTCCGTATTCGGTGTCGAGGATTATCTCGCTCATCTTCTTTTGCTTTCTGATGACGTGATAGAGGTTGTATTGCGGGATGAGGTTCATCATGACGTTCACGTTCGCGAGACCGAGATCCGCGTCGATGACGATGACCTTTTTGCCCGTCTGCGCGTAGGCGATGGCCATGTTGGTCGCGACGTTGGTCTTTCCCACGCCGCCTTTGCCGCTCGTGACGGTGATAATGCGCGTCCGCTTGTTCAGCCTGTTGTTGATGTTTGGCGTTTCAGCGGTGTCTTCGTCCGAACGGGTTTTGTCTTTCATGAGAACGCGGAGTTCTTCAGCCTGGTCTTCCATCGGTTATCTCCATTCAAACGGCGTTTCGCTCGCCGGAAAAAGCTCTTCAATTCTCGCACGGTTTACCCTGAATCCCTCAAGATTCGTCAGAAAACGAACCGCCGAAGCCTGCTCGAAATCCTGGGGAACCCGCTGTCCCGTGGTTATGTACGCGATCGGCTTCCGTTTCTCGCCGATCACGCTGATAATGTTTCCCACGCGCGTCGTTTCGTCGAACTTCGTGATGATCAGCGAACGATACCCGAAGGTTTCGTACTGCTGCATGATCTCGCGCATGTCGCTTGCCTTCGTCGTCGCGCTCATCGCGAGGTGAACGTCGGAAACGGTTCCGGCTGCGTCGAGGAAATGACGCATTTCGGCTATTCGCGAGTAGTCCTTCGGGCTCTTGCCGATCGTGTCGATCAGAACGATGTCGACGTCCTGGAACTTCGCCATCAGCACGCCGAGATCCGCCGGGGTTTCAGCGCAGGATACCGGAATATTCATGATATCCCCGTATATTTCGATCTGCTGCTTCGCCCCTATACGGTAATTATCGATCGTTATGACGCGAACATTGAGCGGTCTTGAGCCTTTCGCCGCGGCAAGCGAGTACGCGGCAGCAAGTTTCGCGACCGTCGTCGTCTTGCCGACCCCGGTAGGGCCGACGAGAACGATCACACGGGGCCTCGCGTCGCTCCGGTTGTCGTTTACCGCTATAGACTCGCCTATCCACTCAATAACCTTGTCCTGAACGAGATCGTAGTCGTTGAGCTCTTCGAGCGTAAAGGTATTCTTGACCCTCGAAAGAATCAACCTCGAGTAGGAAGCGGAAAAATCATTGAGTTCGAGAAGACGCTCGATTTTCGCGATCGTTTCATGGTCAGAGGCGGAGGGTTCCGGAACGTCGGTCGAGCGGTCAAACTTTCGCTCGAGATTGCGCACGGCAGAGAGAATCGTCTCGAGGCTCTCCTTGTCGGCCGTACTTTGGGGGCGCGCGCTCCGGGTGGGCCCGTGCGCGGAGAAAGAACCGTTTTGTCCGGATGCCGCCTGTCCGGATTGCGAAAGGGCTTCAATATGGGGCGCGACCTTCGTCGCGAGAGACGGTGAGTTCTTTACCGCTTGCGTCAGGATTTTTTTCCGCTCTTCATCGAAGTCGCCCGATGCTTTCGATTGAACGCTCTCGCGCGGGGCAAGGCCGCGAACCGGGTCGCGGGAAAGCATAAAGCAAAGCTCGATCGCATCGCGCTCGAAAAATCCGAGGAGCCCTCCGGTACGAACGGTCTTTTGCCTGAGTATATGCACGTTGGGGCCGTATTTCGCATTTATTCGCGCGAGGCATTCATCGTAGGTCGCGGCTTGTTCAGTCAATATATCCATCGGTCATGCCTCATCATTCTTTTTTTATTTCCCCAATCGCCTCGACCTTGATGTCATTCGCGATTTCGGGAACCGAGAGCACGACGAGTTCGGGGATTTCCCGCTCGGTCGAGCTCTTTACGAGGATGCGCGCTTCCTCCGGGCACAGAATTATCGGGATATATCCCGCTTGCTGTATTGACGCCACGGACCGCGTAAGCGCCCGTATCCAGGCACGCTGATCGGCCGGCTCGAGCGCCGCGATTGGCCCGTTCACCGTATCGACGCGCGCTTCGACGATCTTTTGCACGAGCGCGGGTTCTATCGTGAGCACGTGCAGGATTCTCGCGTCGTCGACGTACTGAAGGCATATTTGCCGTGAAAGCGCCTGACGGACCTTTTCGACGAGCACCGTCGTGTCCTTGGTGATCGGCCGGTAGTCGGCAAGGGTCTCGAGGATGACGACCATATTTCTGATCGAAACCTGCTCGCGAAGGAGACCTTGCAGGACTTTCTGGATTTCACCCAGATTGCAGATCTTCATCACCTCGTCGACAACCGCGGGATAATCCTTGCGGATTGTGTCGGTGATGGCCTGAACTTCCTGACGGCCGAGGATGCTCGAAGCGTTTCGCTTGATGATCTCGGTCAGGTGAGTCGCGATTATCGAAGGCGGATCGACAACGGTATACCCTGCTCGCTCGGCGCGTTCGCGGTTTTCCTCGGCAATCCAGATTGCGGGAAGTCCGAAGGTCGGATCGGTCGTCTTCTCGCCGGGAAGGTCCTCGGTGACCCCGCCGGGGTTAATGCCGAGATACCAGCCCATGCGTATCCTGCCGCGCGCTACCTCGACACCCTTGATCTTGAAGCAGTATTCGCTCGGCTCGAGTCGCATATTGTCTATGATGCGAATCCGGGGCACAACGAGCCCGAGATCGAGCGCGGACTCGCGCCTGATGCGCGTTACGCGCTCGAGAAGCTCCGCGCCCTTATCCTTGTCGACGAGCGGAATGAGGCCGTAGCCGAGCTCAAGCGACAGGGGATCGAGAGGGACGACGGGGCTGATATCGGCGGGATTTTCGCCGTTCTTGTCCTTTTCTTTCTGCTCGGCTTTTTCAAGGGATTTTTTGAAGCTCGCCGACTCTGCCTTCCGCAGGCGTTGGCCCACCCAGGCAAGCGCCCCGGCGAGCGGTATGAGAACGTACCAGGGAAAGCCGGGAAGAAACGCAATCAAAAAGAGCGTCGCAGCGCCGATAAAGTACACGCGCGCGTTGCGGGAAAACTGGTCGGTGATGTCCGAACCGAAGGTACCATCAGATACCGAGCGGGTTACGATCAAACCGGTGGCGACCGACACGAAAAGCGCCGGAAGCTGGGAAAGGAGGCCATCGCCGATCGTGAGCGCCGTATAGGTGCCGATCGCCTGGGCAAAGGGCTCACCACGGAAAATCATGCCGAAGGTAAGACCCGCGACTATGTTGACGACGGTGATGAATATACCGATCTTGACGTTACCCGAAACGAATTTGCTGGCTCCGTCCATGGCTCCGTAAAAGTCGGCTTCTTTCTGAACTTCCTTCTTGCGCGTCCGCGCCTCTTCCTCGGTTATTGCGCCCGAGTTGTACTCGGCCTCGATCGCCATGTTTTTCGTCGGCATCGCGTCGAGCGTAAAGCGGGCGGCGACTTCGGCGACGCGGGTCGATCCCTTCGTGATGACGAATGCCTGAACGGCGATGATGATGACGAAGATGACGAAGCCGATGACGATGCCCTCGGCACCCTCTTTGTTCCCGATGACGAAGGTACTGAAAGCCTTGATCATCTTTCCGTCGAACTTCATTCCCTGCGAAAGGATGAGGCGCGTCGACGAAACGTTGAGACCGAGACCGAAGACGGTACTGACGAGGAGAAGCGTCGGGAAAACAGAAAAGTCGGTCGCCTTGCGGGTATAGAGAACAATGAGAAGGATCAGGAGATTGAGGACGAGATTGATCGCCATGAGCAGGTCGAGGAGTATCGTCGGGAGCGGGACAATGAGCATCATGACGATGCTGATCGCGCCGATCGCGACGAAGAGGTCTGCCTTGTTCTCGAAAATTTTGGTATCTGCCATCCTTAAGCCTTACTCACATTTCCCTGATAATTCGAGATTTTCTGGAATCGAGCGCATATACCTTGGCGAGAATGATTGCGAGCGCCTGGTAGTACTCATCAGGTATCATATCACCAATTTCGACTTCCGCATAGAGAGCCCTTGCAAGCGGCCGGTTCTCGACCATCGGCACGTTCGCGCCTTTCGCGATCTCCCTGATCCTGAACGCAAGCTGATCGGCGCCCTTCGCCGTTACCATCGGAGCGCGCATCGTTGAACGATCCCACTGTATCGCGACCGCGAAGTGCGTCGGGTTCGTGATGATGACGTCGGCCTTCGGGACGTTTACCGCCATGTTCTGGCTCAACAGCTCCCGCATCCGCTGCCGGAGACGGCTCTTCACGAGCGGATCCCCTTCCATCTGCTTGTACTCTTCCTTGATTTCCTGCTTGCTCATCTTGAGGGATTCCATGAACTGCCGGCGCTGGAAGATATAATCGGGAATCGATATCGCAAGGAAGAAAAAACCCGCGCTCAGGAGAAGGCGCGCGGTCATCGAGCCGATGAACGAAACTGATTGCCAGAATCCCGCGTCGAGCATGGTAACGAGTTTCGGCACCTCGTTCCTGATGCTCACGTACGCGATGACGACGATAATAGCCACTTTGACGAGCGATTTTGCGAGATTGAAGAGGCCTTCCGCCGAGAAAAGCGCACGGGAAAAGAACTTGCCGAAATTCGGCACGATCTTGTTGAACTGCGGCATTATCGGCTTGACGGTAAAAAAGAACCCGCCGTTCTGGAGTATGTTGGAAGCGACGCCGGCGACCATGGCGGTGATCGTGACGGGTAGCACGAGCATGACGAAGTAATGAAAAAAGGCCGTGATAAGAACCGGATCGGTAATCTCCGTCGTCGTGCTTCGCGTCAGGTAAAACCTGAGCATCTCGGTGAAAGTCTTGAGCATCCACGGCGCGAGCGCGATGAGCGTGAGGGTCGGAAGGAGAAGAACGAGCGCTCCGTTGAGCTCCTGGCTTTTCGCGACGCGTCCTTCTTCGCGCGCCTTGCGGATCTTGAACTCTGTCGGATCCTCTGTTCTGCCCTCATCCTCGGCGGCGAACCACTGGAGGTCGATTACGGGAAGAAGGTATTCTTCGGGGCGAGAAAGCTCCATTTCGCGGATCATTTGATTTGCCGTCCTGCGGCCGCGAGGAGATCTTCGAAAGCCAGAAATCCCTGCTGCATCACCTGTACGAAAAGATTGATCATGAGCGGAAGAGATACCATCAAAAGAAAGAAGGTTACGAGAATGGTTATCGGAAAACCTTCCGAAAGCAGGTTCATCTGCGGAGCGGCCTTGGAAAGAAGGCCCATCGCAACGTTGATGAGAAAGAGCGTGCCGACGACGGGTAGCGCGATCACCATTGCGTTGAGGAAGAGCGTCGTGAGCCCGGTGAGAAAAAACTGCAGGAATACCGCCTGGGAGTTCACGAGTGCAAAGCAGTTGATCGACTGGAAGCTTCTGAGTATCCCGCCGAGAAAAAGGGTCTGAAACCCGTTGATCTCGAGGAATACAAGCATCGCGATCAGGTTGAGGTACTGACCCAAAAGCGGGTTTTCGATCTGGGCGAGCGCATCATACACTTCCGACGCGCCGAATCCCATCTGGTACGAGAAGAATTGTCCGGCTGAACTGAACGTCGAAAAAACCATGCTGATAAAAAAGCCCGTTATCGCGCCGAGCAAGCCCTCGCCCACGACCAGGAGTGCGTAATCGGCGCTGAACGGCTGAACGTTCCAGCCCGCGGGATACGCCTGGGGCAACACGAGAAAGGCGACGAAGCCCGCGAGCGCGACCTTCGCGACACGGGGAACCGACTGTATCGACAGAAGCGGCGTCGTGAGTATCATGGCGAATATCCGCACGGCGACGAGCAGGAAGATCGGCGCCTGGGCAACTATTGCGTTTAAAGGGCTCATTACCGGTTTCAGCGCACCATCTGGGGAATCATTGAGAAGATCATTATGGTGTATTCCCGGAGCGATGCGAACATCCATCCCCCGAGAAGCGCGAGCACGCCGAGGATGGCCATGATTTTCGGAACGAAGGTGAGCGTCTGCTCCTGAATCGACGTGGTCGCCTGAAAAATCGCGACAATGAGGCCGACGACGAGCGCCACAATGAGAACCGGTGCCGCCAGAATCAGAATCTCGAAAATCCCCCCACGCATGAGGGATACAACCATTCCCAAAGACATTATTCCCCCTCTCTGCCACAAATCACGCACCCGGCGCCAAAATACGCAAAATTCACTCGATGTAAAAACGCCCGGTGCCGCTTATAAAAACGAATTAAAAAGCTGTTGCGTCAATAAACCCCAACCGTCAACCAATATGAATAGAATCAGCTTGAACGGCATCGATATCTGTACTGGCGGGAGCATGATCATACCCATGGACATGAGAACGCTCGCGACAACCATATCGACGATGATAAACGGAATATAGAGCAATATACCGATCTTGAAGGCGATGGTAAGCTCGTGCAGTATATACGCGGGAATCAATACCCGGGTCGGAACGTCGGCAAGCGTTTTCGGCTTCGCCATCTTTCCCATAGACATGAACATCGCGATATTCGACGTGTCGTTCGCCATCTGCCGGTACATAAAGAGGCGCAAGGGACGCTCGGCTTCGGTATAGGCAGTCTCGACGTTGATGAGGCCGTCAGAAAGCGGCTTGAAAGATTTTACGTATATTTCGTTGAACGTCGGCCACATGATAAAAATCGTTAGAAAGAGCGCGATGCCGTTAAGCACCTGCGTCGGTGGAACCTGCTGAAGCGAAAGCGCGCGCTTGACGAAATCGAGCACGATGGAAATTCTCAAAAAACTCGTCGTAAGGATGAGGATGCTCGGCGCGAGCGAAAGGATCGTGAGGAACATGAGCAGCTGCACGGAAAACGCCACTTCCTTGTTCGACTGGGGCTCGCGGATACTGAAATCTATAAACGGAATGCGCGTCGCCTGCCTGTTCGCGTTCATCGAGGTTGTTCCCGCAGTGCTCCCGCGGGGAAAGTTGTTTACCGCCTGAGCGGTAAGGACTGCAGGCGCGACAACGAGCCAGACGATAAGAAAAAAGAACACGGCGGGAACGAATTTCTTGCGGATTTCATGGTTGCGCTTCATGCCTGTCCTCCGTTTCGCGGAGACTCGGCTTCTCCCGTCCCGGTCTCATCACCCCGGAAAGCGCCTGAAAGGCGTTCACGCTGCCTTCTGATCATTTCCGCGCCGCCCCCGGCCGTTTCCGGTGCCGGAGCTTCCGTTATTTCTGCTGAAGCCTCATGGTTTTTTCCTGTCGGTAAAAACGAGGAAATTACCGACGCGAAACTCGCCGGAGGGGCCGATGCCTTGCGATCCGCTTCGAGGTTCATCGCATCGATGAGCTCGCGATCTTCAATCTCGTCTATCAGGTTGATGCTCTGATCGGAAACGCCGACGAGATATCCCTTGCCGCCGATCGTAATTACCTGAATGGTTTTGTTGGGCGCAACGGTGATCGAGGAAACCGACTTCAAGTATGGATCGTTCGCGGCATTAACCACGGTCGTTTTTTTGAGGAGCCATACCACTCCGTAAATCGCTGAGCACACAATGGCAAGAACGATAACGACACGGAGCAATATCCAGATGCTCGAAGGGGCTTTTGCGGGCTTTGCGCCCGGAATGCCCGCGTTTCCCGCGTCGAGTAGAATCGCCGTTTCGTCGGTAACCGCCGTGACGGCACTACCGGCGCTTTCATCCTTGTTCGATTTCTGCGCATAGAGCGAAACCGAAAGCGAAAGCATCAATACCGCGAAAATAAAAAAAATCGTTGATTTTTTGAACGAGAAAAGTTTCATTATCCCCCCACCCCGAGAAAAAAAACGCTACATGTCGGTTACCCGCTCAACCGGCGACAGGATCTCGGTGACGCGGACTCCGAAGTTTTCGTCAATGACCACGACTTCGCCTTTCGCGATTGGTTTATGATTAACAAGAATGTCGACGGGTTCACCGGCGAGCTTGTCGAGCTCGATGATCGTTCCCTCTCCCATTCCGAGAATTTCTTTGATTACCTTCTTGGTGCGGCCGAGCTCTACGGTCATTTCCATGTACACGTCCATGATAAGACCGATATTGCCCTGCTCTACCGAAAGAGAGTTCATCTGAAGATTGGGGAACTGCACAGACTGCACGTTGGGATTCATTCCCATGATCTGTCCCATGCCCTGCATATTGCCCATCTGACCCATTCCCTGCATATTGCCCATCTGGCCCATGCCTTGCATGCCCTGCATGCCGCCCATTTGACCCATGCCCTGCATGCCGCCCATCTGGCCCATGCCCTGCATACCGCCCATCTGACCCATTCCCTGCATACCGCCCATCTGGCCCATGCCCTGCATGCCGCCCATCTGGCCCATGCCCTGCATGCCGCCCATCTGGCCCATGCCCTGCATGCCGCCCATCTGGCCCATGCCAAGACCGGCAAGCGCATCGTTCGATCCGGCCGCTGCCATGGAAGCGTCAGTTGAGGCGCCGCCAAAAGCTCCGGCGATATCTACCGACATCTGATAGGGAATAATCTCCCAAAGCGAAAATGCCGATCCGTCAAGATTTACCGGATAGGTAAATACGGCAAAATCTCCCTGCGGAAACCGGACCATTGCCTTGGGAACATGCACGGATTCCGCGGGATTGTTGACGATTCCCATAAGACCGGCCTTGTCGAGCGCGGTAATTTCAATGCCAACGTGCTGGGAAATCGTTTCACTTATTACGGAAAGGGACATCTCGTCCAATTCCGCGTTCGCCTCGTTATTTACGAGACTTACGAGTTTTTGCGCGAATTCGGGAGCGAGCACAAAAAGATGGTCTCCGGGAAGCCCGGCGTTGAAGTCGATAACGCAGCCGACGACCATCTCGGGGAGCTTTCTGAGGAACGTATCCCGTTTATGGGTCTCGACGAGCGGAGCGCCGAAGTCGACCGTTTTGCCCGTCATCGACTCAAGATTGCTCTTGAGGGTGTCTATGTTCCCGCCGATAAATTTGCGGAGCGCGCCTGTCTGCGCATCGTTGAGTCCTTGCGAAGGAGAGGCGGACACGGCACCCATTCCTCCCATGTCGACACCTGCCAACAGGGCATCAATCTCGTCCTGAGATATGGAACCGTCACTCATATGCTTCATCTCCTTCTACTGTTAATTCCTCGAATTCTTCCTGTTCCAGATCCGCGAGCTTCTTGAGCACCTGAACGGCGACCTTTTTGCCGATAACACCCGCCTGGCACAGAAACTTCTTCTTGCTTCCGACGCTGAGGGTAAAGGGATCCCCTACCCTCACGTTCGAAAGGCGAACGACATCGCCCACGCGGAGATTGAGAACGTCGCGCACCGACAGGTTTATCGTTCCTATTTCCGCGACAACGTCCATCTCGACGGTTGAAAGCTTTTCCTTGAGTACGCCCATGTACTGGGTCGTTGAGCTTCTGCGCACCGACGAAAACCAGAACTGGCTCGACAGTTTTGAAATGATGGGCTCGATCGTAATGTAGGGAATGCAAAAGTTCATCATTCCCTCTTCCTCGCCGACTTTCGTCTCGAGGGTAACGAGAACGACCATTTCCGACGGGGGAACGATTTGTGCGAACTGGGGATTCGTTTCTATTTGGCCAAGTCGAGGCCTGAGGTCAATTACCTGCGTCCATGCTTCGCGCATGTTGGCGAGTATTCTGACGATTATGCCTTCCATTACCGAAGACTCGATATCGGTAAGGTCGCGCTGAACTTTCGTGCCCTGTCCGGTTCCGCCGAAAAGACGGTCTATGATAGAAAACGTTACGGACGGGTCGATCTCGAGGATGGCGTTACCCTTAAGCGGGTCCATGTTGATGACCGCGAGGGTCGTCGGAGTCGGGATCGAGCGGATAAACTCTTCGTAGGTGAGCTGATCGACGGACGCGACGTGAACGTGCGCCATGCTTCGCAGCTGCGCGGAAAGCGCGGTCGTCGTCAGGCGCGCGAACGTTTCGTGCATGATCGAGACCGTGCGGATCTGTTCTTTCGAGAATTTGTCGGGACGCTTGAAGTCGTATATTTTGATCTTGCGCGTGTCGTTTACCGGACGAAAATCCTCCGTGTCGGTATCGCCTGCGCTGATCGCGGTGAGAAGCTGGTCTATTTCATCCTGCGAAAGAACTTCGGTCATGTGCTTCCTTACTGTTCGACGATTTCGTACTTGGTAAAGCGAACGTCCTTGATCTTCGATTTCGTCAGGATATTGTCGTTGATCTCGTTGCGAATCTCGATTTTCACCTTTTCTTCGTTTCGGAGATCTGCCGCGCTGTTTCGCTGGAAATACGAACGGAGGTAATCCTTGAGCTCGACGATGCGCGAGGAAAGTTCGGTCGGGGCGATTTTGTCCGTCTCCTCATAACCGAGGGCTATATCAACGACGACCGAAGCGGGAATTTCGTCCGACGTGCGGGTTTGTATGGTTCCGATAGCCTGAGAGAACCAGGAAAGGACCTCGCGCTGACCGGTATATTCTTCGGAAATGGGAATTGGCGTCTGGCTTTTTCCGGCGCCACCCATGATATTGACGGTAACTACGACGATTGTAACGATAAAAACGAGCGCTCCGAGAGCGATCGCGACCCATTTCAGGAGTTGCGGTAATAGGCCGCTGCCGCCTTTTTTTGAGGCACTTTCGCCCGAACCTGCATCCGCGCCTTCCAGATTGATGTCATCCTGCTCATCCATGGCCTGTATCCTTTTTTATACCCTGAATAGTATCATTAAAAATGACCTTCGTCCAGAATAATAATGTCTATGCGGCGGTTGTATGCCCGCCCTTCTGCGGTATCATTCGAGTAAAACGGACGGGTATCGGCGTAGCCGGAAACTGAAAATCTTTTTTCGTCCGCGCCGAAATCCGTGAGGAAATGGAGCACGTTTACCGCGCGCATCGAAGAAAGCTCCCAGTTGCTCGGCCATTTCTTCTGGTCGGTATCGCCCGAATCCGTGTGACCCTCGATCCTGAAGCGACGCTTCGCGAGATCGCTCTGGGACAAAAACTGCGCGACATGCAGGAGCGCGTCCCGCGTCTGCTCGATTTTGACGTCCGCACTGCCGCTTTCGAAAAAGGAATCGGATGCGAGGGAAATAACGAGTCCGCGCTCGTCGCTCGTGACGGTAATTTTATTCGACTTGATCTCTGGCGCAAACGCGCTGACCGCGCGCTTGACCGCCGTGCCGAGCGATTTGCCCTTTTCCATCGACGGCAGTTCGTTAATGTTGTTTCCGAGATCGGAAAGCGTTCCCGAAGCGAGAGACTTGCCTCCCCCCGACGCATCGTTGGTGATCGCGGCCTGCATTGCCTGTACCTGCACAACATCCGCCTCGGACGGCTCGTAGAGCATGACGAAAAAGCACATGCAAAGCGTGATCATATCGGCATAGGTATTGAGCCATCCCATTGTCGAAGGTTTTGCTGGCCGTTTCTGTCCCATGGGGTGTTCCGTCAGTCCTTGAGTATGTCTGACTCGATAGACCTGCGGTCTTTCGGGTTCAGATAGGTAAGCATCTTTTGCGCGAGAATTCGCGGATTATCACCTGATTGTATTGAAAGCACACCTTCTATAACCATTTCGCGGGCACGGGCCTCGCAGTTATTCTGATAGCCGAGCTTTCCGGCCATCGGGACGAAAAGCCAGTTTTGCATCATCGAGCCATAGAGCGTCGTTACGAGCGCAACAGCCATGTTCGGGCCGAGCGAGCTCTTGTCAGCAAGGTTAGAAAGCATTCCGATAAGACCGATAACCGTACCGAGCATACCGAAGCCCGGTGAAAGGGTTGCCCACTGATTGACGAGGGTTATCCAGGTATTGTGCCGGGCTTCCATCTGGTTGAGCTCGTTTTCCATGAGACTCCGGATTATCTCTCCATCGGTGCCGTCGACCACGAGTCTGAGGCCATTTTTCATGTATTCGTCGTCAAGATCCTGTATCTCGTCCTCAAGCGCAAGGATTCCCTCGCGACGGGCCTTTTCGGAGAAGGCGACGAGTTTCTGCACAAGAGTTTTTTCGCCGTAGTCGTAGGTCCGGAAACAGCGTCCAAGCACGCCGAAAATACCGACGACGTAGGAAAGCGGATAGGTCATGTACAGACACATGTAGGAACCGCCGCCCGTGATGAACACTGACGGAATATCAATCAATCCTCCGAGAGAGCCCCCGAGGAACGCTCCGAAAATGACGACTCCGAATCCGCCAAAGAGCCCTATCCATGACGCTATATCCATAGAATCCTACTCCTCGTTTTTGAATGCGCCGATTTGCCGGCGATAGGAAATGATACGTTCTATTATTTCTTCGGGTTTTTCCTTGATCACTACATGCTTGCCCGAAAGCATAACGAGCGTGACGTCGGGATTAACCTCGATGGATTCGATTTGATGGGGATTGATCCAATACTGTTTGCCGTTCAGTTGCGTAACCGTTATCATGTACTACCTTTTAACTTGAAGGCTTAAGACTCAGACATCGCGCAAGGCGCAACGCGCAAAAATCCCTTGAAAACAGCAGTAATCCGGGCAATCAAGCCCGAATTACTGCATTATATCCTATTAACGCTTCAAACTCAACACAGTTTCAAGCAATGTATCCGAAGTCTGGATAGTCTTGGAGTTTGCCTGGAAACCGCGCTGGGTTACGATCATGTCGGTGAACTGTTCGGTGAGGTCGACGTTGCTCATTTCGAGCGCGCCCGCGATGAGCTTGCCCTTTCCGGCGACGCCCGATACGCTCACGTTCGCAACACCCGAGTTGTTCGACTGCACGTAGGTGTTCTCACCGGCTTTCTCGAGTCCGCCCTGGTTCGCGAAGCTTGCCATGGCGAGCTGTCCGAGGGTGCGGTTGGCGCCGTTCGAGTACACGCCCGTGATCACGCCGGACTGGTCGATCTTGAAGTTCTCGAGGTAGCCCATCGTGAAACCGTCCTGCTCATAGGCCTTCGTCGAGCTCTTCTCGGCGAACTGGGTAACGGTGTTACGCACGCTGCCGATCTCTCCGAGGTTCACGTTGAAGGTCTGACGGGTCGGTGCTCCGTTCGCGTCCGGGTTTGCGCCCATGACGTTATAGGAAACCTGAACCTGTACCTTTCCCGCGGGCGCGGTGTTGTTTCCCGCACTGTCGGTAACTGCCTGGAGCATGCCGTTGTTGTCGAACGTCACGTTGAAGGTGTTTGCCGTTCCGTCGGTCGTCGTCAGTCCGACGCGGGTCGCGGTTGCCTCGGCGTTTGTCGGATCGACGTTAACCGTGGCCGTCCACTGGTTCTGTGATCCGGGAACGCGGGTGAAAGACACGTTGAGGGTATGCTCCTCGCCGAAGTTGTCGTATACCTTGAACTCGGTTGCCCAGGTTGAGGTTGCGACGTCGGCCGCGGAAGCGCCTTCGGGAATTTCGGGAAGCCGCTTGTCGAGGTTACACGCGTAATCGACGTTGGTCGTCGCGCGCGCGGCGATCTTCGAGCCTACCGGGATAACGAGATCCTCGGTCTGGCTTGAGGTGTTAAGCACAAGACGTCCGCCCATGTCCTTCGCCTGCCAACCCTGTACGCGCATGCCGTTTCCCGGATTGACGAGGGTTCCCTGGTTATCGAGACCGAAAGTTCCCGCACGGGTATAAAAGCTTTTCTCGCCGGCCTTCATTACGAAGAAACCGTTTCCGGAGATGGCGACGTCGGTCTGGATGCCGGTGGTCTGGAGCGATCCTTGCGTGTGCACGGTATCAATGCTCGCGATGTTCATGCCGAGGCCGACTTCCTTCGGGTTAACGCCACCGAGCTCGTCGGTCGGTTTTGCCGCTCCGGACATCTGCTGGGAGATGAGATCCTGAAAATTCACCCGCCCGCGCTTGAAGCCGGTCGTGTTGACGTTGGAAATATTGTTACCGATGACGTCCATGCGCGTCTGGTGGTTCTGCATTCCGGACACGCCGGAATAAAGTGATCTCATCATAGTGTTGTACCCCCGTTGTCTGCATATACGGTCTTTACCGACGACCAGTCGTACCAGGTGCCGTTTACCATTACCTGCGGATAGTCACCGCGGGTTGTGGCCGAAATCGTTCCGGACACCTTGCTTTCGCCCATTTCTATGTCCACCTTCTTGCCGACGGACGATGCCGCCTCGCCTCCGGTGAGCAGCGATGCAATCTTCGTGAAGCCGGAGCTCATGTTCGTCATTTGCTCTAGGCTCGAAAACTGCGCCATCTGCGCAATGAATTGGGTATCCTCGGTCGGCGCTGTCGGATCCTGATGGGATAACTGCGCGATGAGGAGCTGGAGAAAATCATCCTTGCCGAGTTCAGTCTTGGGGGTCCTTCCATTGACCGCAAGCGTTTTGTTCAGTGCATCGACCTGAAACTGCGTCCTTGTGCGTTCCTGCGTGCTCATCGCAGTATCAAGCGTCATTGCTGCATCCATTTTTACCCCGCTTACGCGAAAACATTTATGGCAGAAAATCCGGAGGTCCGGTATCCGTCACTCATACTATCGACACGTTCGGTGCCCGACATTACATCGGGAATCGAGGAGGCGTAGAACGGGGAACTCGCGTTTCCTCCCGTTTCAGCCGATCCGCGTCCCGCGCCGTTCTCTCCCGCGAACGAGAGATCGAAGCCTGCGCTTTGAAAGCCGCCTTCCACGAACGCGTCCGAAAGGCCGCCAAGGCTCTCGTTGAAAGCCTCGTACGCCTCTTCCGAGGATACGACGATCTTTCCCGAAATCTTGCGGTCGCCGGAAAGTTCGAGGCTTATCTTGACGTTACCGAGCGATTCCGGATGGAGCGTAAGCCTGATGGTACCGACATTGTTATCCCGAAGCACGATCGCGCCGGTTTTTACGAAATCCGCGGCGTTCGACCGGAGTTCCTGCGAAAGCATCGAGGCGAAGCTCTTTCCGTCGCCGTCGCGCTTTTCCGCAACCCGCGATTCCTCTCCGGCAAGGGATCCCTTGCCGTTTTCCGCGTTCCGGAATGCGATCGACATGTCGGCGCTGCCGTCACCGTTTACCTTGACGTTTTTCGCGAAGGGACTGTCGGTCGCCGCCATAGTGCCGTCGCCCGTCCGTTCGTCGCGAACGTTGATAACGGCTTTTTTCTCGTTTCTCGCCGTCTTTCCGCCCTTAACGCCAGAGGCAGAATCAATTCCCGCCGCCTGATCTCCATCACGCTTTTGCGTGACAAGTGCAAGCCGTGCGTTACTGCCCGAGAAGAGCATTCCCGCATTCTGCGCCGCGTCCGTGCCATCGATGCCTTGACGCGAGGAGCCTGCCTTCTTTCCGGAACGGAGCGCGTCTCCTGAAACACCGCGCGGATCGATGCCGCCTTCGGTTTGCGCACTCCGTGCGTTCGGGCTTTCCGCGTACGAAAACCTTGCGGGTTCCCGCTCGGGCTTTTCGGCAAGGCTCTGGCTCTCTTCCGCATTCGCGGAGACGCCGTGAGAACCGCTGTGGCGGCGAAGATGGTCGTCGCTTCCCTTGACGGAAACGAGCGGGGATTTTTTCCCGTCTTTTCCGCCTTCCTTGTTGTTGAGGGTGTGTCTGTCACCCGGGACCGCTTTCGCGTCCCCTGCTCCCCTTCCGGCGATTCCGCGGCCAACCGGGTGTAACCCGTCCGCCTTACCGTCCATGGCGCCGGCAATCATCTTGTCGATCATTGCGAGGAATGAAGATCCGTTTCGTGCAGTTTCAGCTCCCGTTTTTCCGTTCATGGCCCCGTGAAAAACCGCATGTGTCCCCGCCTGGCCTTTCGGTCTTGCGTGATCTGCGGATTTCGGCGCCTGAACGTCAAGCGTTTGCATCACTTACGTACCTCCTCGCGAGCGTATTCCCGTCTGGGGATATACCCGCTCTTCAATTGTCGAGAGGTATCGTCGGTGGATTGACTCTTTTTTTGTGTGTTTGGAAAAAAAAACGCGCGAAGCCGGGGTTTGTCCCGATTCGCGCGCATTGTGCGTGATTTGTTTGCCTGCTTGCAGATTACATAGATATTTAAGGAAGCATTGCAGGCTTGTTCGCCATTTTCCGCTGGATTTCCGCTGCGCGGTCAGGCGGCATGAGCGAGAACCAGTATGCCACTGACGACGCGTTTCCGGCTTTTTTTGCCTTTGCCTCGACATCCCGAAGAATGTCGATGATGTCCTGATCGTCCATCGCCAGAAGGTTGTCGACCGCCTTCTTGGGAGGCATACCGTTCATGTATTCGGCAATCTGGCTGATATTCGCGGCCCGGTCGTCGGTTTGTTTGATCATTTCGGTGAAGGTGCGCTCGCGCTCCTCAACCGACGCAAGCCGGTCGTCGAGTTCCTGGGACATCTGGAGAATCTCGCCCTCTTTCCGGTCAAGATCCTTTTCCTTGCTGTCCAGTTCCTCGGAGCGGAGATTGACCGCTTCCAGGCGTTTCGCGATGCGGTCCGCATCAAGGTCGCCATCTTCAGCGGGAAGCGTCGAGATTCCGGACCGGGGATTCATACCGAAAAGCCGGTAAACCGGGGCGAAAGCCGACCGCGACTGAATGATGCCGAGATAGTCAAACCAGAGAATGCCCCCGCAGGCGAGCAGCAGTATGAGAATTAGCAGCACGAACACCCTACCGATTGTACCCCGACCAGCCACATTTCCTCCAATACCGAGTTTGAACTCAAAGCGCATGCGTTATAATTGGTTCATTATAAACGCAGTTTTTGCGCCTGTACAAGAGCCTTTTCGGCAGGAAGGGGCACCGGCTTAAAGGCTTTAGCCCACTTGTTCCAAAAAGGTATAGGCAAGACCCGCTTTTCCCGCGCGGCCAGTCCGTCCGATACGGTGGACATAGTCGTCGTAGGTAGTCGGCTGGGAGTAATTGATGACGTGCGTGATATCCGACACGTCGAGTCCACGCGCGGCGACATCGGTCGCAACGAGTATGTCAATTTCACCCGATTTGAGCTTGGAGATCGCGCGTGAGCGCTGTGCCTGGCTCTTGTTGCCGTGAATGCGGTCTGCGCTGAATCCGCGCGCGACGAGTTCCTTGCAAAGTTTCTCGACCTGATGCTTGGTGTCGTCGAATATGATCGCCTTGCCCCGTCCCTGCGATATGAGCAGGTCATGAAGCTTGCCGATCTTGTCGTCCTTGCCCCGATACCAGATAACGTCCTGATTGACGCTGTCGGCGGTGATACCCTTTTTGGTGGATACCGTCACGGGCTCCCGCGCAAAGCGGCAGATGAGCTTTTCGGTCTCGCCTTCCATGGTCGCGCTGAAAAAGAGCGACTGGCGGACGGGATTGACCTTCGACAGGATTGCCGTGATATCGCGGATAAAGCCCATGTCGAGCATGCGGTCGACCTCGTCGAGCACCACGCGGTTAAAACGCGCAAGATTGAGCGTTCCCTGCCCGATATGGTCCTTGATGCGGCCCGGCGTTCCCACAACGATGCGGGGGTTCTGCGCGAGCGCGCGCGTCTGAAGGTGCATTGAGGCGCCTCCGATCACGAGCGCGATCTTGAGTCCGCAGCCCTTCGAGAACGAAAGCATTTCGTCGACGATCTGCTGCGCAAGCTCGCGAGTAGGCGCCATGATGATAAGCCGGTTATCCATGTTGGTCACGAGATCGTGGATGAGCGGCACCGAGAAAGCGGCGGTTTTGCCGGTTCCCGTGTTCGCGATCCCGACGACGTCGTGTCCGTCCAGCACGAGCTGGATGGTCTGGTCCTGGATCGGGGTCGGCACCTTGTAGCCCTTCGCGATGAGGTTTTCGATGATTTTCTTGTGAACCTGAAAATCGGTGAATTTGAACTCGGGTACGTATTCCTCTTCCTGGACGGCGACTGCCTTCCGGACGAATTTCGCGGGGTCAATGTATTGCTTGACCCTTCCGCCGCGTTGCCGGGCGTCGCCTGAAGGGCCTCGTCCGTCTCTTGGGGCATTTCCCCGGGTACGCGACTGGCTATAGCCCGTATTGGGCCGATTTCTGGAATCAGAACGATCAGGACCTCTGCGGTCCCCCTGATTCTGGGTTCTTTCCGCGCGAGGAGCTTCACGTTCTGCGCGGAATGCGGGTTTCGCCGGATTCGGACGGGGTGAGTACCCGGAGCCCGCGACATCGGCGACAGCAGCCGCAATATCGACGCCGGCAGGTTTTGCGCGTCGTGTGGCTGAATTGGATGAATGCCGTGAATCAGAGTGAGAAGCCGGCCCATGGTTTCCGGTCTTGCCCGTAGGCTTTTTACCGGACGGCCGGGAGGTACCCGGCTTTGCAGATGATAAAAAAGATTGCATAATTTAACATATAATACTATCTATCGCGGTTAATGTCATCTGTTTGAAGACATATATATGAAAAAATGATTTATTTCCACTGTGGCCTATTACGGGACAATCTGCTATACTCGCCTTCCCATGACATTTGACTACGAGGCAGAGCTCAATCCCGAACAATATAAGGCCGTTTCTTCTATAGAGGGGCCCGTTCTCATCATCGCGGGCGCAGGCTCGGGCAAAACCCGCGTCATCACGTTCCGGATGGCCTATATGCTCGACAAGGGCGTCCCGCAATCCCAGATCCTTGCCCTCACCTTCACGAACAAGGCCTCGCGCGAAATGGCCGAGCGCGTCAAGGAACTTACCGGAAAAAAACTCCAGATGCTCACCGTAAGCACCTTTCATGCCTTTGGCGTCAAAATCCTCCGCGAGGACATACAGCGGCTCGGGTGGCGCGAAAATTTCAGCATTTACGACGATGTCGACCGGAATCAGCTCATCAAGGAAACAGGTCGGGAACTCGGCTTTACCGCAGACGCACTCGACGTATACGCCATCGGCAACCTTTTTTCGCAAATCAAAACCGGCATGAAGCATTGGGGAGAAAGCGCAAACGACCAGTACGAGAAGCTCTACGAGGAATACCAGAGCGGGCTCAAACTCTACAACGCAGTCGATTTCGACGACCTCATCATCCTCCCGATCAAACTCTTCCGCGAGCATCCGGAAGTACTTTCCAAATACCGTGACCGCTACAAGTACATCATGGTCGACGAATTCCAGGACACGAGCCTCCAGCAGTACCAGTTCATGCACGCGATCGCCGACCGGAACGTCTGCGTCGTCGGCGACGACGATCAATCGATTTACTCCTGGCGCGGAGCCAACTTCGAGAACATCCGGATGTTCGAGCGTGACTTTCCCGGCCTCAAGGAAATCAAGCTTGAGCAAAATTACCGCTCGACCGGAACGATCCTCGCGGCGGCAAACGGCGTTATCGCGCACAACACGAACAGAAAAGAAAAATCCCTGTGGTCGGGTAACGACTCGGGAAAGCCCATCGAAATCTATATCCCGGAAAACGAGGCGGACGAGGCGGACTTCGTCGCCGACATGATCCAGGAAATCCGCATGGAAGAAAAGCTCCGGTACGCGGACTTCGGCGTCCTCATCCGCGCGAACACACTCTCGCGCGCGATCGAGGAAGCCTTCCTCGAATCAAACATTCCGTACCTGATGTCGGGAGGAACGAGCTTTTTCCAGCGGAAGGAAATCAAGGACGTCATCAGTTACCTCCGCGTCATCGCCAATCCCGACGACGACATCAACCTCCTCCGGATCATCAACACTCCGAGGCGCGGCATCGGGCGGAAGACTATCGAGGACATATCGGCGGTGGCGAACTCGATGAAGTGCTCGCTGTGGGTCGCCATCGAATCGCTCATCGCGATCCCCGAGTTCACGCTCGGAGGCCCCGAGACCGCCCCCGGCGGACTGACCGAGAAATCGCGGGTCGATCTTGAAACCTTCGTCAACTTTATCAACGAACACCGCTCGACGATGCTCTCCGGCAAGGACCTTTCCAACAAGGTCAAAAAGATGGTCGACGAGATAGACTACTGGAGCTACCTCGTGCAGGAATACCAGAAGAACGAAAAAGCCGCACGCTACAAGTTTCTCAACATCGACAGCCTTATCAACTCGATCTCGACCTGGGAAAAGGATCCGGACAACTTCAAGAAATCGCTCTACGACTACCTCAACCGGATTACCCTCATCAGCCGCGACGACATGGACGAGGACGAAGACAAGGGAAAGGTAAACCTCATGACGATCCACGCCTCGAAGGGCCTCGAGTTCCCGGTCGTATTCATCATCGGCGCCGAGGCCGGCATTATCCCCCATGCGCGAAGCATGGAGGAAGGAGACGGAAGCGTTGAGGAAGAACGGCGCCTCTTTTACGTCGCCATCACGCGCGCGCGGGACAAACTTTTCATCTCGAGCTGTCAACACCGCCGTAAAATGGGCGGCGTCATCGAGTGCACGCCCTCCCCGTTCCTCGAGGAAATTCCCGCAAGCCTCGTCGAGTACCACGAGCCGACGGAGCCGATGGAAACGGACGACGCGCTCGACATACTCGCCAAGATGAAAGCGAAATTTACAATCTGAGAATAGTCAGAGCGTAAACCGTTCACCGTAATTTAACAAAACACTCATCACCTCCTTACCGGTACGCGATACCGTTCCCGGTAAAGGAGATCTTCCAATGGCTAAAAAAACATTCGCTTTTCTTAAAACCGCGATCATTTTTGCGACACTGTTACTGACTCTTCCTCTCGCAGGCGAGACCGGGCTCGCGAAAAACGGCAAGGCAAAATACGTATTCCTGTTTATCGGGGACGGCATGGCAATGCCCCAGATCAGTTCCGCCGAGGTGTACTCGAATGCCCTCGCCTCAAAAGACATCACCGTCAAAAAGCTCGGGTTCTCCCAGTTCCCAGTATCGGGACTCACGACAACCTTTGACGCAGGCTCCTTTATTACGGACTCCGCATCTGCGGGAACCGCAATAGCCACCGGACACAAGACACTGAACGGCGTTGTCTGCATGGACCCCGCGAAGAAAGAGAAATACAAAACCTTGGCAGAGTTTGCACGCGAAAAAGGAATGAAGGTCGGCATCGTCACAACCGTCTCTCTCGATCACGCAACACCGGCGGTTTTCTACGCGAAAAGCCCGTCCCGCGGCAACTACTACGACATTGCGTCCCAGCTGGCAGCGAGCGGATTCGAGTTTTTCGCGGGCGGCGGATTTTTGCAGCCCACCGGCAAGGATAAGGACAAAACTGACATCCTTGACCTCCTGAAGTCAGGCGGATACCGGTATGTAAACTCGAAAGAAGCCTTCCTTGCCCTGAAGCCCGGCGCAGGGAAAGTCGTTGCCGTAAACGCGGTCTTGCAGGATTCCGCATCCATGCCCTATGACATAGACCGCGCCGCGGACGATCTTTCACTCGCGGACTACACCAGAAAGGGAATCGAGCTCCTCGACGGCACGAACGGTTTTTTCATGATGGTCGAAGGCGGAAAGATCGACTGGGCCTGCCATGCAAACGACGCCGCGGCCTCCATACGCGACACCCTCGCGCTTGATCGTGCCATTTCCGAAGCAGTGGCTTTCGCCGAACGGCATCCCAAGGAAACCCTCATCGTCGTAACCGGCGACCACGAAACGGGTGGAATGACAATCGGCTTTGCAGGAACCCAATATTCGACGTTCTTCGATAAAGTCGGCACGCAGAAATCATCGTACGTCGCGTTCAACGAAACCGTGCTCAAGCCCTACAAGGCGGCAACTCCCAAGGAGAAGGCGAAAATCGGCGACCTTGCTGCGGCCATCAAGGACTCGTTCGGTCTCGATTATGCGACCCTCACCCCGGTTCAAAAAGAACAGATTGACGTCGCCTTCCAACGCACCATGGGCAACCAGGTTGATCGTCCCGTCCAGGAAGACCAATACCTTCTGTATGGCGGCTACGAGCCCCTTACCGTAAAAATCACCCAGCTCGTCAACCAGAACGCGGGAATCGGCTGGACAACGTACTCGCACACCGGAGTGCCCGTCGTGACCTTCGCGCGCGGAGCAAATCAGGAGATTTTTGCCGGATATTATGACAATACGGATCTCTTCAGAAAACTCGCGAGCGCAATGAACCTGACCGCAGCGTTCGCCGTACAAAAGTGAAATAAATGAGGAACAGACGATGACGCAAGTTTTAATACGCGAAGCAAAAAACAACTCGGGTAAAAGGCGACGCGACCTGGTCTTCGTCATCGTCGTCGCGGTCATCACCGCGATCCTCTTTCTCGCGCCTGACGCACGGGTTTCCGCGCACAACGCCGGAAATTCCGTGCGGGCACGCGGCGTGGTTGTGCGGGTTGACAACTCGCTTATCCAGCATATCGGTCCGATAAAACAGGGCGAACAATCGCTCGAGGTCCGTGTCCTTTCGGGAAAATGGAAAGGGCACGCATTCTCGACGACGAACAACCTCATGGGCAAAATCGAGGTTGACAAATATTTCGCGCCCGGAGACCGGATTCTCGTCGTCCTCGATCTTTCGGACGACGGAAAGGACGTGCTGTACGCAAATGCGATCGACCATTACCGCACCGGCAAGACTGTGGCGCTCGTCGCGATGCTCCTCCTTCTTCTTGTCCTGGTAACCGGGATCGTCGGGCTCAAGGCGTTCGTTTCATTTCTCTTTACCGCCGTGATGATTTTTCGCGTACTCGTTCCTGCAATGCTCTCGGGAGTCGATCCCGTTCTCGCGACGCTCGCCTGCACGGCGACGCTCACTGCGGCAATCCTGTTTCTCGTCGGCGGCGTCAACCGTCAAGGACTAACGGCTTTCTCGGGCGCCATGTTCGGCGTTGTGATTACCGCAGCGCTTGCGTACGCCTTTACGCGATGGTTTCATCTCCACGGCGCGACGCGACCTTTCGCCGAGGCACTTATCTACTCAGGCTACGAACACCTTGATATCGAGCGTCTTTTCATGTCGGGAATATTTCTCGCGTCCTCGGGGGCAGTGATGGATCTTTCAATGGACATCGCGACCGCGATGCGCGAGATCAGGGAGCAGCAACCCTCGATTACGAGAAGGGGGATCGTCCTTTCCGGCCTGACCGTCGGGAGGCACATGGCAGGAACGATGACGACGACGCTTCTTCTCGCGTATTCGGCCGAATACACCGCGATGCTCATGACCTTCGTCGCGCAAGGCATTCCGTTCGAGAACGTGATCAACCTGGTCTTTGTCTCGTCGGAAATCGTGCATACGCTCGTCGGCTGTTTCGGCCTCGTGCTCGTCGCCCCGCTTACCGCGCTTGCAGGCGGATTTATCCTCGGGCCCGGTAAATCGGCGACTTCCTGACCGCGAGAGCTCCCCGACGCGCGGGTGACGTCTTGCATTGACAGGAATCGAACGCCCCGCGTATCATGGCGTTCTATGGAAAACGAATCCTTTCTTCCCGATAACGCTGAAACGCATGCAAGGCTGCTTGCCTGGACGCCGTATCTTCGCGAAAACTTCTCCCGCATCACCACAGGCGAAAGCCCCCGTCTCTTCAAGCAGGAGGACAAGGAACCGCTTTGGGGAATTGCGTACGTCCTCGATGACGCACTCGGGTTTTACGTGAGCTCGTCCGTCCCGCCTCCTTTCGCGGCAATGCTCGGCTTCCGGGGAGACCCCTTGCCGCCGATAGACCTTCGCATTCCTTTCGGCGACCTTCGCGCGGTACGCTTCGAGCGAAAGCGGGAACCAAAAACAAAAATCGGCAAATTTATTTCATCGTTCCTTATCAAAAGCGACAGCGTCATTTCGGTTGAATGGGGTATCGGGACAGAAGAAGGGAAATGCATCAGGTTATTCGCCGCCCAGTCAACGGTCGACTTCGAGCGAACCCTCGCGGAAATGCGCGCGCGCTAATCTTTTCGGAAGCGCAAAGTGCCGTCAGAGCCGACATAGAGCGCGTACTCGACGCCCGGCTCGAAAGTTCTCAGGGCGACGGTTCGATGCATGAGGGATCCGAAAACAGACGGCATCCAAAGCTCCGTCCGCGCTATCGAAAAAAGTCTGCGTATGGCTTTTCGCTCCTGGGCGGAAAGCCTCACCGACTCGTAAATCGCCGGGAAACCCGAGCGGTTATAATACTTGACGAGGTCAATGCCGCTACCCGGAAGAGACGCGTCGGTATACGCGAGAAACGGAAATGCGATCCAGCCAGATCCGGCCTTCACCAAAATGCAATCTACTTTTATTTCCCAGCCTGACCAGGATCTTTCAAGCGTTCCCGAAAGGTCACCGTCGGCCGTGTAAAAGTCAAGGCGAGCGCTTATCGTGTCGGTGCTTCGCCCGTAGGCGGTGAGCGTGACCGGAAGTCGCGTGTCGTCGAGCGTGAGCCGCGCGAGATCTTTCCCGATGCTGTCCGACCACACGAAAAATGACACGAACCGCGCGATCGCGAGGATAGCCACCACGCAGGCAAGCGTTGCGACGATGGCAACGGGCCACGTTCCCCGCGCGATTCGCATCAGGCGCCCTGCCGTAGCGTAGTATAGATTTCTATGAGCGTGTTAAGCGGATATCTGCCGCGGTTTGCGGGGCTTGTTGACGGCAGGGGAATGGCGTCGATGCCGGTTGATTGCCGGCACAGCTTTCGATAGAGCGTGTCGGCCTTTTCGCCCGTCGTGTATATTTTCCGGATTCCCGTCTCGGCGACGAATTTCGCAAGATCGTTCGCGACCGGCTTTTTTATCGACGAGTCTTCCGATCCCCGTATCTCGCAGCTCGCGAGCACGTCCCACAGCGCGATTCCGTGACTGAGCACGAGTTTCGTTTTCTGCTCCGTCGTGTACGGCAGCGGTTCGTTGAAAACCGCGGACATAACGAGCCAGAATCTGTTTTGCGGATGGGAATAATAAAACCCGGCCTCGCGTGACGCGGTCGATGGCATGGTGCCAAGGATAAGGATTGAACTCATCGAGTCGAACACGGGCTCGAGCGAGTGGTATACGATTGCGCTTTCTTTCATAGATCAAATTCCATTTGCGGGATCATCCCGCCATTGGCCGATTCGCCATCAGATCCGGTATTTTGCGGTACGGTCATTTTCCCGTCGAGAATCGCAAGAAAGGTTTCCTCATCGATGATTGAAATCCCGAGCGAACGCGCCTTCGCGTTCTTCGACGATCCCGATTCGGGGGTATTCGTCACGAGAAAGCTCAAACCCTTCCCGACGGTCGATTTCGCCTGTCCGCCAAGGGCCTTTACTTTTGCTTCGGCTTCCGGTCGTTTCATCGAGGCGAGTTCGCCGGTAAAACAAAAAACCAGACCGGAAAGTATCCCGCCCGAAACAGGAGCCTTGATCGTCACCGCGCCCGACGCCAGAAGCGCTTGCATCTCGACTTTCAGGGTGTCGAGTCCGGCTTTGAGGGCATGGGCCATGATCGGGCCGAATTGATACACGCTCGCGATCGCATTCTCATCGGAAGCGAAAAGTTTCTCGAGGGTATCATACCCGGCAGCGACGAGCTTTTCGACCATAGTCTCGCCGATTCCTTCAATATCGAAGCCTGCGACGAATTGCGCAAGCGATACCGAATTTTTTCCGCGAAGCGACTTGAGCACCTTTGCGGCGCTCAAGTCCCCCATGCGGTCGAGGGCCGAAAGCTCGGCAAGCGTTAAGGTATAGAGATCGGGAATTGACCGCACGCGGCCCGAGTCGAAAAGCCGCTTGATGAGGTTTACCCCGAAGTCCCTGACGTCGAGAACCGATATCCATTTTTCGAGGCGATGGTGAATGAGTTTCGGGCATTGCGCGTTCGGGCAAAAAAGTCTCGTGCCCTCGTCGACGAGCGAAGTGCCGCACGCGGAACAGGTATCCGGTTGCGCGATCTTCACGGAGTCTTCCGGATTCGAAACAAGTGCTTCTATCTTGGGGATTATCTCACCGCGCTTGGTCACGACGACGCGGCTCCCGATGCGGAGGTTCATCGACGATATCATGTTCGGGTTCGCGAGATTCGCGCGCTGTACGGTGGTTCCCGCGAGTTGCACGGGATCGATCCGGGCGATGGGCGTATAGGTCGCGCCCGACTCGCTCCACTCGACCTCGCGAAGCACGGTTATCGCTTCCTCCAGGCTGAACTTGAACGCGATCTGCTTTTCGGGCCGCGAGCGCGCGAGGTCCTCAGGGTCAATTTTCTTTCCCTTGATCACCAGACCGTCTATGTCGTAGGGAAGACCTGGCCGCGCGTCCATGACGCGCGCGCGATATTCTATTACCGCGTGAGCGCCGACGCAGGTTTCCGCCTGAACGACGGTAAAGCCGCTCGCGGCAAGCCACGCGAGCTTTTCATATTCGTCGGAGTACGGCTGGTCGCCGGTAAACGGACTTCCCGGCGTTCCGGGTGCCGCGTCGTAACAGATAACTTCAAGGAGCTCGCTTCCCGAGCCGTCCTTCCGTTTCATCAGTCCGTTCGCCGCGTTCCGGCAGTTCGCCTTGTCGCCAAAGTGATCGCGGTGCACGGCGCGGGTCATGATCACCTCGCCGCGCACGCCGCCCGAAAAAGGATTTATTCCCTGGGGACCCGAAGCGCCGGTGAGCTCTTTGACCACGCCGCGCATTTTGCGCGCGTTCGCCGTAATATCGTCGCCGATACGCCCGTCCCCGCGGGTAACCGCCTTCGCGAATACGCCGCGCTCGTACTGCAGCTCGAGGCTCGCCCCGTCAAGCTTGTACTGGACGATAAACTCATCGAAATCCATTTTCGCGGCCCATGCCTCGAAAGCCTCGGGGTTCGCGGCCTTTTCCTGGCTGCCCATCGGTATCAGGTGATATTCCTTCGGGAAACCGTCGGTCGATTCCGAATTGATTGTCGAGAAAAGGGAATTATCGGGTTCAAGCTCTTTAAGGCTGTCCCAAAGGACGTCGAAGTCGGCGTCGCTTATTTCCGGATTGCCGTTGTAATAGAGGTCCTGATGATGACGGATGGTTTGCTCAAGTTCTCGCGCGCCCTTTTTTCGTGCCATGCGACGTTACTCCGCCTGCGTTTTTTTTCTGAACATGAGCTCGTAAATGTCGTGATTGGCCGCCCGACCTTTAACCTCGAACCGGGTCTCGGGCCTCCAGCTCTGCCGCGGAGCAAATCCCTCGTAGGCACTTTCGAGTCCGGGTGTGGCGGAAAGCTCGAAATAGGCTTCTTCACCATACGGTTCCCAGTCGGTTGCCATGTAAATATAGCCGCCGGGAGCGAGTTTCTGCGTCATAAGGTCGGTTCGTGGGCGCTGTACGAGCCGGCGCTTATGGTGGCGTTTCTTGGGCCAGGGATCCGGAAAGAAAATGTGGAATGCGGCGACCGAACCGTCCGGAATCATGCACCGGAGCACTTCAAGTGCGTCGTATTCGATGATCCTGACGTTCGAAAGCGTTCGCCGCTCAATTTCACCGAGAAGCCGGCCAACTCCCGCGCGATGAACCTCGACGCCGAGATAGTTCTTCTCGGGATTTTCCGTAGCGATTATTGCGGTCGCTGTACCCATGCCAAAGCCGATCTCTATCGTTACCGGCATGGTATTCTCGTAGACATCGGTAAAGTTGAGTATTGATTCCTGAAACGGAAGGCTCCAGCGAGCGGAATGAATCTCGTAGTCGCGTTTTTGCGCCTCGGTCATCCGTCCCGCGCGAAGCGCGTATGTGTGGATGCTGCGTAAATGGGCTGTTGTATCCTGATCGGCATTTTCCATATTTTTAAGCATATTACCGTATATTGACCGAGGTCAACAATACCCCGGCGGAGCCGGAACCGTTCTCGACGTAACATTGCGCGGTGACCGCATTTGGCGCGACCGACGTGAGAGCCTTGACGAATCCGGTGGTAATCCGTTGCCCGGAATTCGGGACCACCCAGGAATTCAGGAGTTTTCCCTCGCTGTCATACAGTAAAATCCATATTCGCGTAAATCCTTCCGGCGAGGTATTGCGGTTGATTGTCCAGATATCGTCCGTAATCGAGAAGACGCACGGCGCGCGTTCGGGAAAAGCCTGCTTTTCTACGGCAAACGAGGAGACTGACTCGTTACCCGCGAGATCGTTTGCGACGATCGTGTACTCACCCCTCGGTATCTCGCCTCCCGCAGGCCCGGCAAGTATGTTCGATCCGACCCACCGGTCCTTTCCGCGCTGGCGTACCTCGGCGCGATCTGGTCCGATCGTCCACGAAAGACCGGTTTCATCGTGGGTGACAGCGATTGAGCCAAAATCTGCAGGACCGTCGGAGTCCTCGTATAAAATAAAAACCGAAAGGCGCTCCGCGAAAGTGCCATCAGTTCCTTCTACCCGGATAACTTTAACGCTTTTTCCCTTTATCTGGGGATTTGCGGAACTGCATGACGAGAGAAAAACTGATGTGAAGATCGCGAACGCGAATACTGCGGTGAGGGCTGATTGCCGAAACGGTGTTTTCATATGATCTGCGATGCGTCAAAAACCGAAAGAAAGGTTGATAACGGTAAGGTCGGAATCGCGGAACTGGTTCGCGTTCGACTCGAACCGCACATTGACCTTCTCGCACGCCTCGGAAAGATACGAAAGGTAGTACATTCCAAGGCTCGTGTCTTCTTCGCCTTCGGGTATTTCGCGATAGAAGTCGATCAGGGACTTTTTCTTGAGGTCGGCGTTCTTTTTGTCATTGATGCTTTCGCGAACTGTTTCGGACTGCTCGTCCTTGTTGTAGAGCGTGATCTGCAGTTTTCCCTGCGTACCGATCGACGTCGAACCGCCTCCGAGTTTCCATGAGAGGAATACGAGCTCGTGCTTGCGGGCAAGCTCGGCGATTACTTTTTTGCGGATATTCGGGTCGAACATGACGGTATTCGGGTCCATGGAACCCTTGTACATATTCTTCACTTCCTTGCGAAGGTTGTTGTTCTCGGCGTTGATGACGAGTTCCATGAGCATGAGCGAGATATACTCGGCAATCTTTGCCTTGTCCATATACTCGGTCAAGCTCGACCTGATCGTCCGGAGAATCGATTCGAAACCGTCGGCATCCTTGAATTTGGTGATGATGAACCAGGTAAAGGGCCGGAGGTTATTCATGAACTTTTCGCTGAGGAGAAGCTGAATGTTTTTTTCTTCCGGCAGGAGCGAGGTATTCTTGTTGATAAAGGTGTACAACGGTGAAAGGATTTCCTGCTTGGCCTCAAAAATGATTTTCTCGTTTTTCTTGAGTACGCTCCGGAGAAAGTTATCGTTAATGTGCGTTTTGTCGTCAATAATGTTTGCCGGGTTAAGGCGGTTCCACTTTTTGATTACGTCAGAACTCAAAATCTGATTGAAGATGTACGCGTCATACTGGCGGTAGAGAACGGAGTAAACGATCAGTTTCGACAAATCCATCGTTTCCTGCCGTGACGACACGAACTCCGGCTTTGAAATCTCTATTTTCGAAATGTAATCAATAAGCAGAAGGCGCTGAACGGTCGCGGGGGTAAATTCTTCAAGAAGGATGCCATATTCTTCGACGTTATCAGCCAGTTTGAACTTGAGAAGTTTCTTGTTTTGCCTGATAAAAAACGTAGATCCTTCCTGGGTAAGGATTATTTTTAATGGCAGGTTGAGAATAGTTTTTTTTTCGCCGGCAGCCATCAAATCCCCCCGTACAATAACCTGGCCGATTCAGTATATACCAGATACTTTTGTTTGTACAACCAATTTCAGTATCGGCAGATTGTCCAAAAGGCTGTACTTGACGGGGCGGGCCAGTCCCCGTATTCTATACAAAAAGATGAACTACCGCGCACTTCTTACTTTAATACCAATACTCGTTACGGTAGCCTTTCCCGTGTTTGCCCGGGATAACAGGGTACTCACCGCGGGTCCCGCAACCGGCCCGCACCTGATTCTGACCACGCCCGAAGAGTCCGGCAAGGAGCTGCTTGACCGGCTCGAAACACTCGCCGCTTCTTTTGCATCCTCACCGCCGCCCATCCGCGTTTCTGTAATCATTACCGCAAACGATTATTCGACCCTTCCCGCAGATATTCGCGCCAAAAGTCCCGAAGGTACATCGCAGCTAATATCTCTCATATCCGACGATGAATCTCCCGTCGTGATTCTTGTCATACCTGGCACCGATGGTGAGACCCGCATCATTCCGGGTGTTCGGGGTTCGGTCGCACCGCGATGGCTTCTTGAAACAGTTGCAACGAGCCTTTCGCAGGCAAGCATTCCCTGGTCGCTCGCCGAAAGGCGTATATCGCTGTACCGGGTCGGATGGATTGCTGAAAACACGTTCCTTGCCCAATACCTCAAATCCGGCATTCCCGCCATTGCACTCGAATCGAACGCGGATCTCGGCGATACCATCCGATTGATTGCAGGATCGCTCGCCTCGGGAATCCCCGAAAACAGGGACCGGCACTATCTGGCATTTACCTTCAAAAAGAACCTCGCCTTTATTTCCGAGCGAACCCTTGTGGCTGTCATCATGATCGCTTCGGCGGGAATTCTCCTCTTCCTTTTTATCTTCAGTTTTCTTTTCGGAAAAAAAAGCGAGCAGCACCTGCGAGACCTTGTCCGGGTATGGTGGCTTCCGTTCCTGTATCTTCTCGTCACGACGGCGAGTCTCTACGCGGGGGGGGCCCTCGTTTCGTTTCTGTGCCGATTCCGATTCGGTAATGCGGAATCATGGACGCTGATTCCGCATCTCGCGCTCGCGGGAAAATTCCTCCTTTCGTGGTTTATCATCGCCCTCATCATGTCGCTTAATCAGCTCATCAGATTTCCGGAATCGGGATTCATCTACGGGTACATCGCGAGCATCGCGTGCATTCTCAATCTCTTCGCCTTTTCATCACTCGATTTCTCGCTCACGCTCCTCTTTCTTTCGGTGTATTGCATCTCGTTCATCGTCTATCACCTTAAACACCCCGTCCTTCAGGTGGCGGGAATCATATGCATGATGGCTCCGTTCGTGCCCTATCTCGCTGTTCTTCCTGCCGCAGACGCGTCCATCCTCGCACCCCTTTACTCAAACAGCGGTTTCTGGAATCTCAGAATGGCATTGTTCGTCATGCCGATTCAGCTCATGATCTCAAGACTCTATCATTCGTTCGGCGCGTTCGGCAGGCGGCACCGTTTTTATCTGCCGGTCTCGCCGGTGGCTGCCTTTCTCTTCGCCTTCGCCGCAACCGGTGGAATTCTTTTCTTCCCCGCCTGGTCACGGGCGAGACCGCTCCCCGTTGACCTCAGGCAAACACTCGACGAAAGGGGCTTTACCGAGACGACAAGCGCGAAGGCAAAACTTGGCAACCTCACACTCGCGGAAGACCCGAGCAAGGCAGATTATCCGTCGCTCAAAGCATCCCCCGAGGCATTCGTTCACATCGGCTCAACCTCGAGCGACTTTATCGAGCGAAAGATTTCGGAACTGACCGTCGATCCCGTGATACCCGTTCAAAAAATCGAAATCACCGTATCTGACCCGGACAACGTCGCCGTATTCGACGCATCGAGCCCGTTCGAACCCCTCGACGCGGGCCGCTCATGCCGCTTCGTCTCGGGCGAAAATCCCCCGTTGCCCTACGTCATCCGGTTTTCATCCGCGCGAAAGTCTTCGCTTACCGCGCGCGTCATCCTGTGGACGCGATCGAATCCCCGCGGACTCACCGTCCTCAATTCTGACGTGAGCGCTTCATACTTGCTCGAGATAGCCTCGACGTATACCTTCCCCAAAGGTGCCGATCAGTGACTCAATCGGAAGTGATCGAACCAGTTTTTTTTCATGTCGATCTCGATGCCTTCTTTGCGTCGGTCGAACAACTGGACAATCCGGAATACCGGGGCAAGCCGGTAATCGTCGGAGGGGAAATCGGAAAGCGCGGCGTCGTGTCGACGTGTTCCTACGAGGCGAGAAAATTCGGCGTCCGTTCCGCGATGCCGATGAACAGAGCCGTCGAACTTTGCCCGAATGCGATTTTCCTCCGCGGCCGCATGCACCGCTATCACGAAAAATCGCGCGAGGTCATGGCGATCCTCGAGGAATTTTCTCCCGAGGTCGCGCAGATGTCCGTCGATGAGGCCTTTCTCGACATGACCGGGACAAAGCGGCTTTTCGGCGAACCGGCAGAAGCGGCAAAAATGCTCAAGGCGCGGGTTGCCGAAAGAACGGGCCTGACCGTCTCCGCAGGCGTCGCGCCGAACCGTTACATCGCGAAAATCGCTTCGGGTCTTTCAAAACCCGATGGTCTCGTCGTCGTGAGCCCGGGGGAAGAGGCCGCTTTTATGGCAGCCCTGCGTCTCAAGGACGTGTGGGGAATCGGAGAGAAAACCCGTGAACGCCTGCAAGGTGCGGGTCTTGGAGATATACCTTCGTTACTCGACTGCTCAAAGGGCCTCCTTTCAAGCATCATCGGCGAGGCAGGCGGCTCGTTCCTGTATTCGGTAATCCGGGGAATCGATCCCGGCGTCTTTACCGGAGAGACGCTCACCCGCTCGATCAGCACCGAGCATACCTTTGGCGCGGACATCGTCGATCCCGAATACCTTGAAGACGTACTCTTCGACCTTGCTTCCGAGATCATGTTCCGTCTCATCGACGAAGGCCTTTCAGGGCGTACCGTACACCTGAAAATCAGGTACGGCGACTTCAGGACCGTATCATGCCAGGAAACACGCGACACGTCGGTCAACGATACCGGTGACCTTTTCTCCCGCGCACGCGGGGTCTTTCGCAAAAAGTGGGAGCGCGGAAACCCGGTAAGGTTACTTGGCCTCGGCATACACAATGTTCAGGAAGGGAAAGGCTGTGAACAGCGCTCGCTCTTTGATTCACCCGATGCAGACCGTAAAAGAAAGGTTGAGGAAACCGTTCACGCACTCGCAGTGAAACGGGGAAAACGTCTCGTCACGAGGGGCCGCCTCATTGACCGAGAGGAGAACGAATGAACCTACGAGAAAGAAAAGCATTCGCCCTCGTTACCGCTCTCTTTCTCCTCGCCCTGCCCCTTTGGGGACAAAACGCTGATGGCACGAACACTGATGACACGAACACTGACGGCAAAACCAACGATAATCAAACCTCGCGCGTCCCCGAGTTTCCCTCGGGTCTCGATCCCGAAGCAGCCCTTCTCGCGCGGCTGAGCGGTCTTTTCAACATCGAGGACCCGACTTCCATTTATAACTTCGGTATCAACGACAACAACGTGGAATTCGTTCTTGACGGTACCTGGGAAACGAGACTCGACAGTTTCCTCAACATCACGATAGACAACGGCACCTCGACGATGTCGTTCACACCTCCCGTTTTTACCCAGGCAGTCGACCTTTCCTCCTGGATTCTGATCAACAACACCTGGTATTTCGAATCGTCCTTTCAGGAAGAGTTTACCAAGAACACCGTCGCGGCGGGTTATATCGGAGGGGACGGTGATCCGGTACGGCACGTGAGGATCGGAAATTCCGGAATCGTATTTCCCGATTCCTACGCCTTCGTCTCGATAGGAGGGGGCACGGCAATCGCTCCGGGTATTATGGGCACCTTCGCGGGAAAAAACTGGAGCGCTGATACGATCGTACGGTACGATGCAGCGGCATCCCGCACGCTTACCCTTTCCGGAATGAACGAGGTTATTGACGAATATACAGCCATAACGGATTTCGTCCGCGGTAAATGGTTTATCCTTCCCGAAGCGCCGGTTACCGGTGCAGTTACCGTATATGTCACCGACGACGACGGCGAATTCCGTGACGGAACATCGCGAGTCGCAGGCAGGCGATGGAGAAAGCTCGAGCAGGCAGAATTCACCGTGCACGGAACCGAAGGGACGCTCGAGCTCAAAAACGAGACGGTGGAAAGCGTCGCGGTTTTTTATTACGGAAGGTATGCAGCATCGAGCGGTATACCCGACTCCGCGCTCATGTCATTCGTCGGCGAAACGCGTGAATACTTCGATGCCATTTCAACCTCTCTTCCTTCTGGATATCTCCCTGATCCTTCGTCGCCTGACTACCCGGTGCAACTGGCTGCCCGATTTCTTGTCGACATAAACGGCCAAACAGCGCTCCTCGTCCGGGAGCGCGGGCATTTTTCTCCGTTCGAGAATCTTTCCCGTTATCGCGCCGAAAATTCCTCTCCTGAACTCGTATTCACGGGAACCGGAATATCCCCGAGCCAACTCGCGGTCGCCGATTACGACGGGGTTTACGCCGAAGCCTACCGGACAGACGGAAACGCCGCCCTGGAATCGCGCGACTGTGCAAGCAGATTCCCCCTCGCCTATGAATTCCCCAGGCTGTATCTGCCGTCGGGAGGGGGACAAAAAGCGGACACCGACCTTGCCGTCAGAAACCGCTCATGGAAGCCCGTCTCTAACATCGCACTCGGTGCCAACGCGATCGCAGGAACGATTCAGGTAACGCGAAACGGCATTTCGGACACTGCCTTCAGTTTCGACGACGAAACAGGAATTCTCACTCTCCAAAAAGATCCTTCCACAAACGAGACGGTACGCATCACGTGGTACGACACCGACGACACCGCGAGAAACGCCACACTCACGCTCGCAGGAGGCGCCAGATGGAATGCGACGGATTCGCTATCCCTGTTCTCGTCGACAGCGCTTCGCTGGAACGTCACGAAGGACGGATATACAGATTCCGGAGAACAGAGTCCTGGCTCCCTGATTATTTCTGCTGGTACTGAGTACCAGGGAGAAAACACGAAGGCTCTGACCGCGTTCGCGCTTGACGTCACGGTGCCGGACACAACCGGGTATTACCGGGTCATCGGCATGGATACGGGGACGAACGCGCTCTATCCTTCCAAAGACTGGTACCAGACAATTGCCGATGGTGTCGGCCCCGTACTCGCTCTTCCCGCGAACAGCGTGTCACGAAAACTCGACGACACCAGGAAAGTCCCGATGGACGGGACTGACGGAACCCAATGCGCGACCGTCACCGACTCTGCGATGATCGGTTCGGTTCTCGCGATAGCCTCGAGCCTTCCTTCAAGCGACTCGTGGGCAGGAGCTGCCATACTTGCCGGGGACAATGCCGATATGGACTGGTCATCGGTCTCCACCGTTTCGATCTGGCTCAAGAACCCGGGAACCGCTACTGATTTCGAAATATACCTCCAGCTCGGAGCCATCTCCGACGACTATGGAGAAGATAGCGATACCATACGATCCTGGAAACTCGAAACGCCCGATGCGACCGGCGAATGGGTCAAGCGAACGATTACGCTCACCGACGAAGACCGCTCTGCCCTCACGGCAGGTCAAAACGCGCGGATCATCGTGGTACCCTCCGCATCTGCTTCGCCAAGCACATCTTCCCCGATTTCCGTCGTCCTTCGCACGGGATCGATCTCGTATACGGGTACCGGTTTCTCCGCGAAAGCTGAACCCGCTTTTTCCGGCACGACGGGAAAGCTCTCCGTCGACGAGACGAGCGATCCTGCGCCGGTCGCCCTTATCGACACCGGCGCGGACATGCCGCGTGCTTTCAATGCAGGTGGCGTAAATACCACGCTCATCGCGCGCTTCACCCCCGAATCAGATACCGAACGGGTGAGCGTCGCCTCTCATGTTGAGACCATCCCGTTATCCTCGTATCGGGAGTTTTCCTTCTTCGCCTACGCTTCCACCTTGCCGCCCTCAGAAGACGGGGCGGTGATCAGGGTAACGATGACGAGGCCCGCCTCGTCGGGAGCGGGCACGATAACGGAGCTCGAACTCGAGCTCGCGTCTTCCGCGCTCGCATCCGACGTCTGGCAAAGAATAACGGTCGATCTGGAATCAAAAGCAGTGTATGTCGACGGCACGGAAATGCCTGCTTCGCGCGCGCGAGTCGTCACGCTTGACCGCGAAAAGCCTCCGACGCGTATCGAGTTTGCCATGGAAGGATGGCCCGCCCCTGAGTCGTCCGCAGCTGGCGATGACGCAGCGTATACGGTCGCATTCGACGAACTCTATCTCGCACAAAGCGACACGGTGTATACATTCAGGAATCGCAGTGAATACTCGTGGAAAAAAGAGGGCCCCGTTCTTTCAGCCGGCGACGTCGCGCTTGTATCAAACCCCGGCCTTGCGCTCACGGCAGATTCTTCAGTCCTCCATGACGGCACCGAAGCGCGCGCCTCCGGTACTGCCGCAGGCGGCGTTTCAATACTTCGCGCGAGAGCCGACGGCACGATCACCGCGTCGAGCGAGACTGCGCGCATCGCAGACAGTACGAGCCATTCGGTCACCGTTCCGATCGGCCCGCTCTCCCTGCACGAAAGCTATGTCGCCGACTTTACCGGAAACGATTACGAAAGAACCGACTCGGCAAGCGTTTCGGGACCTCTCGCCCTTGAAGGGAAGACAGGCGTAGATTTAAATAGCCGAAATCTTGTTCGCAACGCGGCGTTCTCCATCACACCGAGAATACCGGCTTTTGCCATCGGCAATTTCAGCATTTCCGCTTCTTCCCAATTTTCACAAACCGGCCATGCACCCGTGAGCGATATTTCCCGGGTCGAATGGGGAGACCTGTGGACCGACACGTTCGGCTATTCGCTTTCAACCGGCGAATCCGACGCGAACAAACGGACAGGAAAGACCGGAGCAGAGCTGGGATGGAGAACGGACAAGGGATCGGGAATCTTGATTGAATCAAAGGCGTCCTCAGCCTACTCGTCCGCAAGCGGGGTTTCGCTCGGCTCGACCTACGAGTTCATGGTTTCAGCTCCGATTAGAATCGCCACGACAACACTCACGCCGTCCTGGAACCGGACAGCAGGCGAGACCAAATCGCCCGATGAAGGCGGCTCCTATTTCAGCGACTCGGAATTTCTCGCATCCTCATACTCGCGCCTCGACTATCTCTACTCGACGGCTCCCTTTGCAGACCTCTTCCTCGGGGATATCTCGGACAGGATCGCGGACACGGACGGGATATACTCGCGGAAGTTTGAAAACCGGTATGGCATCTCCTGGGAACGTCCATCGCTCGGAATGCTTTCCGATCTGTGGATTCCCTCGACGGTAGATACCTCTCTTTCCCGAAACACGGAAACGGACGCTACGGTCAGCAACGTCTCGGATGAGTGGACCGCAACGGCACGCGCGGGCATGTCGGCTCTCAACATGGCTGGCACTTTCGGTGCAAGAAGAATTTTCAAATGGTATGAACAGGACGAAATAGCGCAGCTGTATGCGTGGAGCGGCAACTGGGGTGATTCATGGTTTACCTGGAATGTCGATACGCTCCATTCCGTCACGCTCCTCTTCCCGGAGAAAGGAAGCTTTGTGACGGATAACGCGTTTCATTATGATTCTCCCGACATCGCAGGAGACGGCAAGCTTGTGCGTGACACGGTACGCATCATCTGGAAGCGACCCGGGAAAGAATCGTTCGTCTCGGCGCTCGCGGAACGCTGGACAAAACTTCCGCTCAAGACGACTCGCGAGGAAAATTTCTCGCTCACCGTCACGAGAAGCGAAACCGACTCGGAATCGCTTTCGTTCGACCATGTACTGAGGACCGGTATTGGCGCAAACGGGGAAGTTTCGCTCAATTCAGGACTCGGCTGGACGCGAACGGAAGACTCGGTAACGACCGTGGAACTCAGGCTCGGAATAGGCGGAAAACTTACCTACTGATCACTCGAGCGGAGCGAAGTAGCCCGTTTCATCCCGGCCCGAGCGGTTCATCAAATACGCTTCAACTTCGACGGGAAGATATTTCCGTCCGAAGTCGGTCGGCAGGACGGAAGTATACGTCAGCGCGTAGGATCCGTTCGGCGCATCCAGAATATCGCGAACGACCGCGGAAAGGCCCTCGTTCCGGTACACGTAATATGAGTGACCGCCCGTGCTGCCCGTGAGATATTCGTATTCACCGATCTTTCCCGTTCGGGTCAGGTACACAACCGAAAAGATTACGCCGTTATTGCTCATGTATGCGGCAAGGTCATTGAGCCCATACCGGTTAAAGCCTGATTGGGGAACGTCACCGGTTGAAAGGAAGACGACGGCTCTCTTTTTCTGGGCATTGACGAGATCGTTGACCGCGAGCCGGAGCCCGAGATCAAAGGCCCATCGGGTATTCGCCGGTGCCTTTACCTTGAGCGCTGACCATACGCCGGTATTGGGAGGACCGGAGCCTTCCTGAACGGGAACCGTTCCCGCCGAAACGAGCCTGAGCGTTCCCTTCCCGCCCATCGAGAGCGCTATTTCCGCGATGGCGTTTTTTATCTCGCCCATCGCCGCGTCCGACGCGGGTGACCGGTCGAGCAGTATTGTCACGTCGCACGAGTCGTCCCGGTAAGCCTCGCCTGCGAGCTTCATTTTCGTGACAGGCCGATTTTCCTCGGTTACGAGGAAGTTGTGTTCCTTGAGGCCGACGATCGGATTCCGGTTCCGGTCCTCGACGCGGATTTCCATGGCCATCTCGGGAAATTTATCCGAGACGACGCGTTCGATCTGCACGAACATACCGCCGACGAGCTCGCTCATCCGGGTCACGACCTGAATCACGTTGCCCTTGTAGTCGGTAAGGATGAGGTTCCCGTTTGCGTCGGGTATCGCACCGGTTATGCGCACGGGTGCGTTTCCGAGCCGTGCCGCGTCGAACGAGGCACCCGAATCGGGGTCGACCATCATGACCCGGTTGAGTATCGAAACGAGAAGGTATCCGTTCCACACGCGGATCGACTCCGCCTGCAAAAGCGTTTTCTCCGGAAGGAGTATCCCCGAGTAATTTCCCGCAGTGTCAAAAACATAGAGCGCGCCCTTGACGGTATCCGCGACAAATACGCGGTCGCCGATTACCGCGATTCCACCCGGCGCAACAAAGCCCGGGAAGGACTCGCTTTTTTTGCCAAAGTCAAAAAGCGGATTTCCCTCGGGATCGAAAACAGAGACGCGGGCATTGCCGTAATCGGTGACGTAAATATTTCCGGTTTCGTCGAGCGCGATAAATTGCGGCCCGACGAACTCGCCGAGGGCGCGACCCTTTTTTCCGAACGAGGATACATAGCTGCCGTCGGGTTTCAGAAAGCTCACCCGGTCAGCGGCGACCTCGCTGACGAGCATTCTGCCGTCATTCAGGCGAACGAGATCGAAGGGACGGTCGAAACCGGTGAGCGATCCGCGGGACCGCCCGATGACCACGCCGTTCACGTCGAAATGCAAAAGCTCGTTTGATCCGTATGCGGCAACCCAGAACGTTCCGTCCGGCACAGAGGCGACCGATACCGGCTGTCTGAAGATAAAACCGTTCTCGCCCTTTGCCTTGATCGCGGTCGCCTCGACAAAGCGCGCCGACTCGTCGAAGTCAGGCCTGATCGTGCGGCGCTCGCGCACCACTTCCATGCGGGTTTTCAGGAGCATTCCGCCGTATCCCGCGTCGACCGCGTACTGCCACTGCTGGAGCGCCGCGCCCTCGACGCCGGTGCGGTAATACGCCTTTCCGAGCCAGTCGAGGATGAGCGGTTCCCCCGGCAAAAAGGAAAGAGCCTTTTCGAAGATCATGATCGAGTCGTTGAACGCGCCACGGTAATAAGACTGCACGCCGCGCCTGAACTCGTCTCCTGCCATCGCGCGGTCGGCCGCGGAGGCTTCCGCGAAAACGGGCGCCGAGGAAAGGCATGAAAGGGAGGTAATTACAAGCGTGACGAAAAGCGAGCGGGCAAAACGCGCAAGGCGCGCCGGTAAGCGAAAATGCTGTTTCATAGGAGCGGAGTCCTCCCCGACTGCATGATCTCTGAAAGATGCGCGGTGATGACGCGATTTTCGGGAGCGTTGTCCCGCGCGCGGCGGGTATAGGTTTTCGCCTCGACGTCGAGGCCGAGCTTGTAGTACACCCATCCGAGCGAGTCGAGATACGCCGCATTGTCCGGCTGATCGTCGGCGGCCTTCTTGCACATCGTGAGGGCGCGCGTCAGGTCACGACCCGTGTCGGCGAGAACGAAACCGAGTCCGTTGAGCGCGGTCGTGTTGCCCGCTTCAAGATCGAGCGCTTTTTGGTACCATTCGATCGCTTCGTCGGATTTGTTGTTTTCAAACGCGACGAAACCGAGCGAGCAAAAAACCTGGGTAGACTCATAACCGGCCTCGATGAGCTTGCGCAGCTCGAAGTCCGCGAGTCTCGTGCGTCCGGTTAGTGAATATATAACGGAAAGAACCATTCGGCATTGATACACGCGCGCAAGGTCCGTGTCCGCGGTTACGACCTGTTCGAGATATAACAGCGCGTCATCGTACCGCTCGAGCCGGGCATAGCAAAGGCCGACGTAATACGCGATTTCGAGATTGTTCCCCGGTTCCCCCGCAGGAACACCGAGAAACACGACGAGCGCGTCCTCATATTTTCCGTTCCGGTACAGCTTGATGCCGTCCTTCATCGTGTCAGCCATCGATCCCTCCCTCAAGGATTTACCGGGACAGTCTACACCGTGAACGAAGGCATGTCATGCCCCCCGGGGACGGTAACCGGCTGTGCGAGTACGCGCGAAATCGACACATACCCCGATTCCACCGCGTCCCAATCCGTCGTTCCGTCGCCTTCGGTATGGATTGCTCCGCCCCGGAAAAAACTGTATTTGCAGCCGTCTGGCCCGTCATGCATGATGATATTGTCGCGGTAATCCCGCCTCGATACGCCGGTAATGAGCGCACCCCGATACGAGGCGAGCGAGGGAGCGTTGATATTGACGAAAATATCCCGCGAGGTGAGCGACACCAGCGCCTCAAGGTTTGCGAGCACGAATCGGGCAAGCGGTTCCCACAGATATTCGTCGGTTTTCGAGACGAGGCTTACCGCAATTCCGGGTAGCCCGCTGATGACCGCTTGCCGCGCGGCGGCAGCAGTGCCCGAAAAAAGCAAGTCGGTCCCGAGGTTCGCGCCCCGGTTAATTCCCGAAACCACCGCATCGGGACGGCACGGCATGATCCCGCTCGATCCGGATATAGCGCAATCGACGGGAAGCCCCGAACAGGAATACTCCCGCTCTCCCTCGGCACAAAAACGAAGCGGCCCTTCCATGGTCAGCCCATGGGAAACGCCGGAGCGGTTGGACGACGGCGCGACGATCCAAACGTCGTGCTTGGTGCGTAAAACGGCCGCGAGTACCTGAATACCCTCGGAAGTGAAACCGTCATCATTGGTTACCAGGATTGTCATCGATTCATTCTATCACAAAACGCGGGCGCCGTCAGAGGGAGAGACGGCGTAGCGGACTGGCTTGAAGCCGAAAATCCGTTCATATTCATCGAGTTTCTGGCTGTAAATCCCCTCGTCCGAGGACCGAATAACCGCATACGTGCACCCGCCAAACCCGCGGCCCGTCATTCGCGAGCAAACAAGATCGGGAACGTCGGGGATCACGAATTCAAGGGCCCGCTTTACGAGCCAGTCAAGTTCCGGGCAGGAAATCTCGAACCGGTCGCGCAATCCTTCGTGCGATCGATTGACGATGCGGGAAAAGGTAAAATAATCGCGGACCGAAAGGGCGTGCACGGCTTCGCGGACGCTTTCCGATTCACGGATGATAAAGATAACCCGACGCCTGACGGATTCAGGAATATCGGTAATTTCTTCGAGAATGGATTCGGTGAGCTGATTGAAGTCCGACGGAGCGTCCGGATCGGTTTTTACGATTTCGTAAGCCCGGATACATTCCTGTATGCGAAGCGCGAGTTCCTCGCGGGCAAGAAGCCGCGGTACGCGGGAGTCGGTCAGGATAATCGAGTAGCCCTCTTCGGGAAAGGGCACGAGATCGGCGGTTACCCGATTGTGATCGGTGCGCACGCAATAGCCTTTTTTCGCCGTCAGGGCGGTGAGAATGTCGGCCCGATGCGCGTAGGTTTTCAGGAAATGGATGTTAGCCCGCTCGAGAAGAGCCACAAGCGTTGCGTCAGGTATCTGCGGCGCAAAGAGTTTTCTGAGCGCGAGCGCCGTGGCGACCTTGAGTGCATTCGGCGTTCCGAGCCCGGCGTCTGCCGGAATCTCGGATAATATCGTAAAATTGAGACCAGGAATCTGTATGCCATATTCAATAAAAGCAGAAATCACCGCTTTGGCGGAATTTGCCCAGCGGTCTTCCTTGCGGTATTTCAGGTTTGATGCAGATATTTTCTTTCGTTCGCCCAGCGCTACCGAAAAAAGACGAAAATTCGAGTCACTTCTGACTGAAAGGGAGAGAAATAGACTATAGTTAATGGCCATCGAGAGAGTATTACCCTTCGCAAACCATGTATGCTCGCCCAGAAGATGGAAACGGCCGGGAACCGCTACGATAACATCCGGTGCAGCCTCATATTCGCCGGAATGGAACGACACGATTTTCTGCATAGCTCTATAATAGAGGCAATATTGAAACAATTCAACAAAAATGATTAAAATGGTGGTCAATATGTCAGTGTTTTCAACGGTAGTATCCGTCATCCTTTCGGCGATTATGCTCTCGCTCGGTATTCCGAACGAGTTATTCAAGCAAGGTTCGGCCATTTTTGGCCTTATCTCCTTGATTCCGCTCTATCTCGCCCTGAGGGATTCCCGCAGTTGGGCTCATGCGGGATTGCTAGGCGGACTCATGATGGCACTGGTGCATGCATTGTCGAGTTTCTGGCTTGCCTATTTCAAGGATTTTGCCATCTTTACCCTCGGAGCCTCGACCCTCGCTTATTTCGGCCTTGGTATCCTCATTGGCTGGATTCTCCGCTATATGCTCCAGTTCTCCCGGCCACTACGTCCCTTCCTCTTCGCGCTCACCTGGCTTTCCTGGGAATGGTTCAAATCAACCGGTTTTCTCGCCTATCCCTGGGGAACGCTCGCCATGTCGAGCAGAGATCTCCTGCCGCTCATCCAGATCGCGGAGATCACCGGGGTGTGGGGGATCGGTTTTCTCATGGCCCTCCCCCAAGCCCTGCTCGCGGAAACGCTTTTCCCGCCCATGAAAACGCCCTCTTTCCGCCCGAAACCGCCGGAATTGCTCGTACCGATCGCCTTTACCGCAGGACTCTTTATCCTCGTCCTTTCTTTTGGCGCATACCGGCTTGCCTTCCCCCCGGTCCCGCAAACCATGCTGAACGTCGTCATGGTTCAGCAAAATAGCGATCCCTGGGCAGGCGGCGGTCTTGGCCGAAACTTGCGGGAATCCCAGCGCCTGACGCGCGAAGCAATTGCGAAAAGCGGAAGGCCGGCGGATCTTGCCGTTTGGAGCGAATCGGTCCTTTCCTGGCCCTACGAAAACAACAAGCGTTACTACGCGACTCATCCGCAGGATGACCCGTTTATTCCTTTCATGCAATCAACCGGAATCCCGTTACTGGTCGGCTCTCCCGTACTCATCGATGCCGCAAACGAAGATTATTCAAATGCCGTCATCTACGTGGCGCCCAACGGAGAGCAGCTTGGCTGGTACGGAAAAATGCAGCTCGTTCCGTTTGCCGAATACATGCCCTTTACCCAATATCCCCTGGTCGCGAAGTTTTTCGACGTTCTCGTCGGCTTTTCGCGGGGATGGATCCCCGGTGCCGAATATAAAACGTTTCCCGTTACGACTGCTGATGGCAAGACCGTCCGGTTCGCCGCACCCATCTGTTTTGAGGATGCCTTTCCGGGCCAGGCGGCAAAACTCCATAACGCCGGAAGCGATATCCTGATAAACCTTACAAACGACGCCTGGTCAAAAACCGACAGCGCCGAGTATCAGCATTTTACGATTGCATCGTTCCGGACAATCGAACTCCGCACAACCCTGATCCGGTCGACAAACGGCGGCTATTCAACGGTTATCGACCCCCTGGGCCGGGTAATCGAGGATTTACCCCTGTTTACCGAAGCGTCAGTAAACGCTGCAGTTCCCATATATCCCTTTACCATGACCTTTTATGCGCGCTTTGGTGACTGGTTTCCCCTGTTGGCGTCCCTGGTGCTGCTTGCCCTCGCACTCTCGACAGAATATCTTGACAGAAGGAAACACTATCGTTAACCTCTATTTTTAGATGGTTAACAGCGAGCATGGTCCAAGCACCAGAGCGCAAGTTCTGGAAATACTAAGAAATTCCCCTGTACCGGTCTCGGGCGAAGCCATGGCCGCTTCTCTTTCCCTTTCCCGGGTTGCCATCTGGAAAGCGGTCAAGTCGCTCTCCGGGGCGGGATATGGAATCGCTGCGACCGCAGCAGGTTACGCCCTTACGCACGACTTCAGCGACAGCCTCAATTCCTGGGAATTTGGCGCGGATGAAAAACTCATCCAGCACTGGACGGAAACCGACTCGACGATGAACCGGGCCCGCGAGGCGGCGCTTGCTTCATGCCCCGAAGGCTTCGTCGTTGTAGCTGACGCCCAGAATGCGGGAAGGGGTACGGGCGGCAAAGACTGGGACTCGGTGCCCGGCGGTCTTTTCTGCACATTCGTGACCAGGCCGAAGCTCGACGGCGCATGGGCGCACCGGCAGGTACTTGCCGCTCAATGCGCACTCATCCGGGTAATCTCCTCCACAGGAAATAGAGCCGTGTTCGCCGGTTGGCCAAACGATATCCTCGTCAGCACCGAAGGCGGATCATCAAAAGCAGGCGGAATCCTCGCCGAATGCCTTAGTGCCGGTAACCGGACGGTTTTTCTCAACATTGGTATCGGGGTCAATCTCGGCGAAGAAACAGCAAAACGAAACTATGCTTCTATACTAAGCGGACGAAAGGAGCTCCTCGCGGCGTTCAGACGCGAATTCGATCTAGCCCGCTATGCCGATGAATCACTCGTCCCGGAATGGAACGCCCTCTGCCCCGACGTAAACCATGAAATCACGTATTCCCTCCGCAACCCCTTTTCCCGCATTACCATGCAAGAAACCGCCCGGAGCAATACCGAAAGCCTTCGGGAACTGAACGGAATATTTCGGGGTGTAGACGCGATGGGCTTTGCACTTATTGAAGAATTTGCTGACGGGAAAGTAACAGAACCGCCAATCATCAACCGATACGCCCCCGGGCATATAACAATCCGTAATAAAGGAAAGAAACCATGAAACAGAATTCGATCAGTTCGGTATTTACCGCGCTCTTTGCAGCGCTCATCTCGGTCGGCGCACTCATCACGATACCGATAGGACCAGTGCCGATAGTCCTCCAAAACGCGTTTGCCATACTCGCGGGACTTCTCCTCGGTCCCCTGCAGGGAGCGGGAGCGGTCGGTCTTTTTCTCCTTGCCGGGGCCCTGGGTCTTCCGGTTTTCTCCGGGGGAAAAGGCGGCTTTGCCGTACTCATCGGGCCGACGGGCGGCTACCTGATCGGCTATTTTATCGGCGCGTTCATCGCCGGTACCGCTATCAAGCGGGCATCCCTGACCGACGCCCGTGAAGCCTTTCCCGTCGTTCTCAGCGCGACGATCGCGGGTTTTGCCTGCATATATATCCCCGGCGTGCTTGGACTCAGAAAAGCCCTTGGGCTCGACTTCGCGGACGCGCTCGTCAAGGGAGTCGTTCCCTTCCTCCTCGCCGACGCGATCAAGATCGCCGTTCTCGTCCCGATTACCCTGAAGCTCCGTCCCGTCGTCGCCCGGTATCTCCACCCCGATGCTTGAAGTCTCTTCCCTTACCCGGAGCTTTCCCGGCAGCAAGCGGCCGGCCCTCGACGGCGTATCCTTTTCGGTCAATCGCTCGGATTGTATCGTCATCTCGGGAGCAAACGGTTCCGGTAAAAGCGTCCTGATGGGGCTCATCGCGGGACTCGACAAACCGACGGAAGGGTCGGTAACGGTCGCGCGCCTTGGTGACAAAAAAATCCGCATAGGACTGGTTTTTCAGGACGCAGACGCGCAGATTATCGGGGATACTCCCGAGGAAGACGCTGCGTTCGGTCCGCGCAATCTCGGATTTGACGCGAAACAGGCGCGCGAAATTGCCCGCGAAGCGCTTGAGCGGGTGGGGCTCTCCTCTCTCGCGTCAGCTCCTGCCAGAAACCTTTCCGGGGGCGAAAAACGCCGCCTTGCCGTCGCGGGCATTCTCGCCATGGACGCCGAAATCATCATCTTTGACGAACCGTTCGCCAACCTCGACTGGCCCGGCGTGCTTCAGGTCATCACCATCCTCCGGGATCTCAAGGAATCCGGCAAAACCCTCATCATCCTTACCCATGAACTCGACAAGGTTCTTGCGCTCGCAAACCGGCTCATGGTGCTCTTTCAGGGGAGACTCGTGTATGACGGAACGCCGGAAGAAGCCCTTTCGGGAACGCTCTGCCTTGAAAACTGGGGAATCCGGAATCCTCTCCAGCGCTATGAGTCGATCGAAGATCTCGTGTGGAGCGAAAAAAAGTGACGGACCGCCAAAGCCCCCTCTTCCGGTTTAATCCGGTCGTTACACCCATCCACAGAATCCCCGCGCTCGCGAAGCTGTGTGCCCTTGTCGCCGTAAGCTTTGGCGTTTTTAGCACCCGCCTCTTCGTGCCGTTCCTCGCAGGAGGGGCGCTCGTCATCCTCGCGATTTTCGCCAAAATCCCGCTCTCCTCTCACCTGAAAAACGGTCGAATCCTCTTGTGGTACGCGCTTTTTGTCATCGTTTTCCGGTTCGCCGGGCCACTGCCCCCAATCGACGCGATCGAGCAAGGTCTCGCGGAATCTGGTTTGTATCTCTTCCGCCTTGCGCTCATACTGCTTGCCGGAACCGTTTTTTACGAAACGACGAGCACCCTGGAAATCAGGAACGCGCTCTATACCATACAAAATGCGATTGCCCGCATGACACGACGGTTCCGCACGAAGGGGTCAAAAAAAACGGTTCGCGTCCCCGACGTTGCTCTCCTCCTTTCGCTTACCATCACCTTTATTCCCCGCATTTTCGACTCCTGGATACGTCTGAACCATTCCTGGGACGCCCGCGGCGGCAATCTCCACCATGGTTTTCGCGCTTCGATACACCGCATCACGACACTGGTACCGCTCCTTATCATCAGCCTTTTGGCCGTTGCTTCCGATACCGACCGGGCAATCCGCAACCGTTCAAGCAACACGTAAAACTCGATTAAAATCCTGATTTTTTTATTGCCAAGCGCTATAAATAGTGCTATCATCATTTTTACGGGCCAGATACACCATATCTGGCACCCTACAGATAGAGGTTATAAAAAAATGCGTTGCCCCCATTGCGGAAGTTTTGACGACAAAGTTATTGAATCCCGCACACTTGCCAATGGAGACAGTATCCGGCGCCGCCGTGAATGCATCGGTTGCGGATACCGCTTTACCAGTTATGAGCGAATTGAAGAGAAGCAGTTCATGGTGATCAAACGCGATGGACGACGGCAACCCTTCGACCGCCTGAAACTGGAACACGGAATCGAGCGTGCACTTGAAAAACGGCCGGTTTCCAGCATGACGATCGAAAATATCGTCAACGAAATCGAAGATCAGGCCGTGATGGACGGAAAAGGGAGCCATGAAATCCCGAGCTCAACGCTTGGCGAACTGGTGCTCTCCAAACTCAATGAGGTCGACAAGGTCGCGTACATCCGTTTTGCGTCCGTCTACCGTCATTTCGAGAACCTGGAAGAATTTATGGAAGAAGTTAATAAAGTGGGAGGAAAGAATGGCAGCGACGACTGAACAGGTGGATCAGGGCGTATTTCCCGAATGGAAGCATTTTCTCGGGACATCCAAGGACGCCGAAAACACTTCGGTAATCAAGAACATCGTCAAGCGCTCCGGAGACATCACCTCCTACGACCGGACGAAAATCGAGCTGGCGATCGCAAAGGCGATCACCGCAGTTGAAGGAACAGCCAACGCCGACCGGGCGAAAGAACTTACCGACCGGGTCGAGGACGAGCTTCGCATCATGATGGCGGGCAGGCACGCCCATTCAATTCCGGCAATTGAAGAAATCCAGGACGTCGTCGAGACCGTGCTTATCAAGCAGGGAGAGGTTCGCGTCGCGAAGGCGTATATCCTCTACCGCGCACGGCACGACTCCATCCGCGACACCGAGCGCCTCATGCTCGACATCGACGACACGATGAACGGATACCTCAGCCAGTCCGACTGGCGAGTCAAGGAAAACGCGAACGTCAACTTTTCGCTCGGTGGACTTATCCTCCATAACTCGGGTACCCTCACCGCGAACTATTGGCTCAAAAACATATACCCCGAAGAAGTGGCCGAGGCTCACCGCAGCGCGGCGTTCCATATCCACGATCTTTCCATGTTCTCGGGCTATTGCGCGGGCTGGTCCATCAGGCAGCTCATCGCCGAGGGCTTGGGCGGCGTTCCCGACAAAATCACCTCGAAGCCGGCCCGGCACCTTTCGACGCTCATCCAGCAGATCGTCAATTTCCTCGGCATCATGCAGAACGAGTGGGCGGGCGCGCAGGCTTTCAGCTCGTTCGACACCTACCTCGCTCCCTTCGTCAAGAAAGACAACCTCACTGACAAGGAAGTAAAGCAGTGCCTCCAGAGCTTTATCTATGGAGTCAATACTCCGAGTCGCTGGGGCAGCCAGGCGCCGTTCACGAATATCACCCTCGACTGGAATTGCCCCGCTGACCTCGCGGACAAGAACGCGGTTGTCGGCGGCGGCGAGATGCCCTTTACCTACGGCGAGTGCCAGAAGGAAATGGACACGATCAACCGCATTTTCATCGAGCTCATGCTCGAAGGCGACGCGGCGGGCCGCGGATTCCAGTATCCCATCCCGACCTATAACGTCACGAGCGACTTCGAGTGGTCGAGCCCGAACGCGCATCTCCTTTTCGAGATGACCGCGCGCTACGGAACGCCGTACTTCCAGAACTTCATCAATTCAGACCTCAACCCGTCTGACGTACGCTCCATGTGCTGCCGCCTCCAGCTCGACAAACGCGAGCTCCGCAAGCGCGGTGGCGGTCTTTTCGGTTCCGACGAGTTTACCGGTTCCATCGGCGTCGTTACGATCAACATGCCGCAGATCGGCTATCTCGCTAAAACCGAAGCACAGTACTTTGCGCGCCTCGATTATCTGATGGAGCAGGCAAAGACGAGCCTTCAGCTCAAGCGGAAAGTAATCGAGCGGCTCCTCGACGGCGGACTTTTCCCGTACACGAGGCGATACTTGAGCCACCTCAACAACCATTTTTCCACGATCGGAATTTGCGGCATGAACGAATGCTGCCTCAACTTCCTCGGGGTGGACATCATCAACCCGCGCGGAAAGGCATTTGCCGAGAAAGTACTTTCGCACATGCGGCAGAAGCTCGCCGATTTCCAGGAAACCTCGGGAGAACTCTTCAACCTCGAAGCGACCCCGGCGGAAAGCACCTCGTACCGGCTTGCAAAGCACGACAAGAAAAAATATCCGGATATTATCACCTCCGGTGACAAGGACCCGTTCTACACGAACTCGAGCCAGCTTCCGGTCGGCTACACCAGCGATATCTTCGAGGCGCTCGATCATCAGGAAGCGCTGCAGCGAAAATACACGGGAGGAACGGTGTTCCACATCTTCCTCGGCGAAGCGGTGAAGGATTGGGAATCGTGCCGTGACCTCGTCAAGTCGGTCGCATCAAATTATCGAATACCGTATTTTTCGATTTCACCGACTTTTTCCGTATGCCCGGTACACGGATACATCAACGGAGAGCATTTCGAGTGCCCGACCTGCAAGGCAGAGCGCGAAGAAATTCTCGTCGACAAGCTTACCGAGCTCGAGACCGAGCGTAAGGCGGTTGCGCTCGGGTAAAACACCCCCGACGCGCTTACCGGTGAATGAAACAATTGCTTTCGGATAAACGCCTAATGGCGAATATCCGAAAACGGCTAGAAAATAAAATGTCCTGGGAGGGAATGCATGAGAACTGTCGCAGAAATTGACGCAGACATCGCGAAGGTCAAGGCGGACCTTGAAAATGTTCATGGAACGACCACCGAAGTCTATGCCCGCATCGTCGGGTATTATCGCTCCGTTCGCAACTGGAATCCGGGCAAGCGCGAGGAATATAACCATCGCACGCTTTTCGTCGCCGACGACGCAAGCGTTTCCGCGCACCTCCCCGTTGACGCCGCCTGTTCCTGCGAATCGGGACCTTCTGTCATGATCAGAAGCGCTTCGCAAGTCGCGGCCATCATGCAGGCAAACGAAAAAGCGCTTAATGACGCTGTCCCGGGACCGATGTACCGCTATGAGCTGTTTACCCGGAAAACCTGCCCCAACTGCCCGCCGGTAAAAGCTTGCTGCGAGAACATGCCCGTCTCCGGCGAAATTATCGACGTTGATACCGAGCATGGCATGATCCGCGCTTCGTCGTATGGCGTGTTCTCGACGCCCACGGTCATCTTCTTCGACGCCAACTCAACAGAGGTGGGACGCGCGCACTCCGTCAAGGAAATCCGCGCCATTCCCGCGCTGAGCGCGAACGAAGCGGTATTCGCGTAAGCGGCGAATGAACGCGGGTCTCCTCAAAACAAGCCTGGTAAATTTCCCCGGCCGCGTAGCAGCGGCCGTTTTTTTACCCGGGTGCAATCTTCGCTGCCCGTTTTGCCACAACGCGGAACTTGCGTCTGCCAGCGTCGTGTCCGGCCCCAAAAACCCCGAACGCGAAGAAAACGAGTATCCTTCTCTTGAAGAAATTTACGCGCACCTCGACCGGAGGGCATCAGTGCTCGGCGGGCTCGCAATTTCCGGAGGCGAGCCGCTTCTTTCCCCCGCCCTCACCGACTTGATACGCAAGGCCAAGTCGCTTGGGCTCGCGGTAAAAATCGACACGAACGGAACGCTACCCGACCGTCTCAAGTCCATACTCGGCTCCGAAGAAACGCGACCCGACATGATAGCCATCGACGTAAAGACCAGCCCCGCGCGTTACGGCGAGCTAACGACCGAACCCGGCGCCGGCGCCATGGCGGGCGAATCCCTCTTGCGGTCCCTTGCCATTCTCGCCCAGGCTCCTTCCAACGTCAGAATAGAATACCGCACCGTACTGGTACCGGGCTTGGTGCAAGAAGCGGAGATCCGTGAAATCGCGGCGCTTCTTCCGGGAGACGCGGACTGGGAGCTCGCAAGGTTCGTTCCCGGAAACTGCCTTTCGCCCGCGATGAACGGGGTGGATCCGTATGGCCCGACAGAAACAGCACGCCTGGTATCGATCGCCCAAGCGCTCGTACCCGGCGCACGCATGCGATAAGGAAAGAAAAAAAACATGACCGAAGCGCAAAAAAAAACGCTCAGGGAATCGGCGATGTACGTCGCGATAGGAGCCGCCGCCTCGACAACGGACGGACTCCTCTATGTTTTTTTTACCCGGGTGTTTTTTGTCTGGTTTCTCGCGGCGAACTTCATCAGCGTCAATGTCGGCATCACCGTAAGTTTTGTCCTGAACGCTCACGTCAATTTCAAAAAAACGCACCGTCTTTTCAAGCGCGCGATTTCGTTTTACAGCGTTTGCTATTTTGGCATGGCTGTCTCGATGGCTATCCTGTATTCAGGAACAACCCTTTGGGGTTTTCCCGACATACCGGTCAAGATTTTCGCGGTCATCTTTGCAGGAACCATTCAATTTCTGTTCAATAAGTTCGTGACGTTCGGTCGCATACGATAGCGCATGACGTAATGCCTGAGGAGAAACCTGATGAATAACGTAGTGTATATCGGGCTCGTAAGCTTTTTCGCAGATTTAAGCACCGAGATGGTCTATCCGCTCATACCGCTGTATCTGACCGCGGTGCTCGGCGCGACGCCTGCGCTCATCGGCGTGATCGAGGGAATCGCGGAAAGCCTCGCGAGTCTTCTCAAGGTATTTTCAGGATATGCCACCGACAAATATCGCAAAAAAAAGCCGATTGCGTTCGCGGGATACGCGACGGGCTTTGTGTACAAGATCGCGCTTATACTCGCAACATCATGGGTCGGCATATTGTCGGCCCGCGTCATCGACAGATTCGGAAAAGGCGTGCGAACCGCGCCGCGCGACGTGCTCGTGAGCGAGAGTTCGAGCGCAAACAAGCTCGGACATTCGTTCGGCATTCACAAGGCGCTCGACATGGCAGGTTCTGCTGCGGGCATACTCGTCGCGTGGTTCCTCGTATCAAATACATCCTTCGCGAACGGACAGAGTTCCCCGTCGGCATACAAGGCGATTTTTCTATATTCATTGATCCCATCCGTTTTCGCGCTGCTCATGTTCGCTTTTGTCAGGGAAACAAAAACCTCGAAAGTGACGGGAACGCGAATCAACCTCGTCAGCGGCTTCCGGACGATCGACGGCAGACTGAAGCTCTATCTTCTCGTGGTCTTTGTGTTTACGCTCGGAAATTCATCCAATACCTTTTTGCTCCTCAGAGCACAGAAATCGGGATTCAGCCCTTCGTCGGTGATTCTTCTGTACTTTGTCTATAACATCGTGTCATCGATCCTTTCCATCCCGTTCGGGAAACTTTCAGATATTTTCGGGCGCAAAAAACTCCTCGTTGCCGGCTACCTCATTTTCTCCATTGTGTATGGGATTTTCGCTTTCGCACATACCATGCCCCTGATAGTGGGTGCCTTCGTGCTCTATGGTTTTTTTACTGCCCTTACGGCGGGAGTTGAGCGGGCATTTATCGCCGAAATTGCACCGAGCGAACTCAAGGGAACCATGCTCGGACTTCATTCGACGATTGTCGGCATCGCGCTCCTTCCTGCAAGCGTTATCGCCGGAATCCTTTGGACAGCGATCAACCAAGCGGCGCCGTTCGCGTTCGGCTCGGCGCTTTCTCTGTGCGCGGCGGTAATCCTCATCGCTTTCCTCGGACCGGGAAAAAAACACAGTACCTGACGATAACCGCAGAAATATTTCTTGATTGACAGCAAAGAAATACGCATGTTACTGTTTATTAATGAAATCAATATATAAAACAAAAGCGCAATCGAAAATTTCCTTGATCGCGTTTCTCCTTGCCTCTGCTGCATTTCCTTCTTTTGGAGAAAGTCAGCAATTAAGCGAACTGTTCCAGGCCCAAAAGAAGTCGATATTCCTGATTACACAGGGAATTTATCTTGACTCCACCAAAATCAAACATCGCGATCTCTTTGAAAAAATAGAGGCCGGCACGGGGAAAAAAATCCTTGATGAATATATACCCATTTCGAGCGGAACGGCTTTTCTCGTGAATTCCGACGGCTACGTGATCACTGCTGCGCACGTCATCAAACCGATGGTATCCGATGATAAGTACGAGGCAGCTCAATGGAGCTATTATCAATACCTGACCAAAAATCTAGCACCCGGGTATCTTTCCAAAACGCAACTGAATCAGGTTACCGCGGAATATCTCGCTTTCGCAAAAAAAAACCCGGCAGTCGTATCGCTAAAAGCGATATCTGGCCGCGAATATATCGCTACCGTAATTTCTCAAGATGCGGCTTTGGATCTTGCCCTGCTCAAGGTCGATCTCGACGAAGTCATCGATCCCATTCCGGTTAAGGAATCCGTCGCCCTCAAAGAAGGAGAGGCCGTATATTCAATCGGGTATCCACTTCAAATGCTCATGGATAAATTCCTCGACGATTTCAAACCGACACTGACGAATGGAATCGTTTCGGCCATGCGAACCGACAACTGGGACATACAGCATACGGCCTCGATCAGTCCGGGCAACTCGGGTGGGCCACTTTTCAAGCAGGACGGTACACTTGCCGGCGTTAATGTCGGTCTCATGAACAACGCCAACTCGGTCTATTTTTCAATTACCTCCCAAAAAATCGTGAAATGGCTTTCGTCGATCGATAAAGATGAAATCCTTACCAAGGGGGTAAAATGATGATGTCACAAAAAACACTCAAGGAAGCCATCGGAGAAAATCTTCGAGCACGTAAAATCACATTCACCCTTGCGATACTCGCGCTCTGCCTTCATCCAATGCTTTTCGCAGACATTCCTTCCCCGCTTACGACCGATGACACGCTCGTCGCCATTCCGGTACTTCGCATATCGACACGCTCGACTGATAATGCTTATACCGTAAGCTACCAAATCAATCTCGAGAACGTCGAATCGGGCAAAACCTATCCTCTCAATTTTGACGTCGGCAGCAGCAATGACTATGAATTTGTACGCGGCCTTCCCCCGGGACAGTACATTGTCAGGGATTACGCGTCCTATGGATTGATAAATTCTCCTAACCGGCCGTTAAGCGTTCAAAAGCCGCTTGTCCTGGAAAAAGGCAAAATGTCTTTGCTTCCAATCAAAGCAATTTCCATTATTTTTACCCGCAACAGGGACAACAGGGCGCTATACTCGATTGATTTCGATGAATATGACGAGCGACAAAAAAACCGTATGATCGAGATTCTTTCGAAAAGTAAAAACTTCGCCAAATGGACGCACTGAATAAATGCGGCCATATTGATGTGTACTTTTCAATATGGCCGCGGTTTTTCCGGTAAAGAATTCTATTCTCGGTACTTTTCTATCCAAGCATCTTCGCGGCTTTCGCCGTCACATCGTTCAAGTCGGTCAAGTCGGCCGAGATAAATACCTTTGAACCAGCCTTCGCGATTCCGCCAAGCGCGTCGATCCAGTTTTCAGAAAGCCGCAAGTTCGCGGCCGCATCTCCGCCCTTGACGTTTACCGACTCGGCTACGCACTTGATACCTTCGGCTGTCGCTTTGGCCACCGCGACGATCTCGCTTGCCTCGCCCTCGGCCTCGTTGATGGACCGCTGCATTTGTCCCTGACTCAGGTTCACGGCTTCCTCGTACGCAGCTTTCGAAAGATTTATTTTCGTTTCCATCTCGCCGAGCGAACGCGCGATTTCGGCGCGCTTTTCCCGCTCGGCCTTCATCTGCGCTTCCATCGCGTCCATGATGGAATCCGATACCTTGATGTTCTGAATCTCGTACCGGGTAACCTTGACGCCCCAGGGATCGGATGCTTCGTCGACCGCTTTAACGACCGTCGCGTTAATGCGCTCCCGCGCCTCGAAGGTACTGTCAAGCTCGAGCTGACCGATTACCGAACGCATCGTCGTTTGCGCGAGCAAGACCGTCGCGTACGCGTAATTCTTGATTCCGTAGCTCGCTTTTTTCGGGTCCATCACCTGGAGATACAGGACACCGTCCACGCGCACCTGTACGTTGTCCCGGGTAAAGCAATCCTGTGCGGGAACGTCCATCGCCTGTTCCTTGAGCGTTTGCTTGTATCTGACCTTGTCGAAAAACGGAAGCAGAACGTGAAAGCCCGCTTCGAGCGTGGAGCTGTACTTTCCGAGCCTTTCAACGATAAGCGCCTGCTTGTTCGGCACAACCCGTATGCTCCGAAAGAGCGTGATTACGAACACAAACGCGAAGATTCCCAGCAAAATATACAGCGGCGTTAATGGATTCATTTCTCACCTCCCAAAACGGCTTTTACCGAGTGCGATCCCGTGCCCTTGATGATGTCCGCGACCGACGCGAGACCCGCGAGTTCCGCCGGATACACCGACACGTCGCATTGCGCAAGAGTTGTCCTGAAACGCGCTATATAGCTTTCCGCGAGCCTGATGCCCATCGCGGTTTTGCCGCCGGGAACGGAAAGCGCGGCGGCGACGAGAGTAAGACCTTCGGCAGTCGCCTTGCTCGTTATTTCAATTGCTTTCGCCCTGCCTTCGGCGATATTGATACGCCGCTGTTTTTCACCCATAGAACGGTTGATCGCGTCCTGTCTGTCGCCAAGCGATACGTTGATACGCGCCTGCTGCTTACCCTCGCTCGAAAGAATATCCGCGCGCTTGATTCGCTCTGCGCGCATCTGGCTTTCCATCGCTTCGAGTATGGTCGTCGTCGGGGTGATGTCCCTGATCTCGTACCGCGTCACCTTGATACCCCAACTTTCAGAAGCCTCATCGAGTGCGCGAACTATATTATCATTGATTCCTTCGCGTCCGCAGAATGTTTTATCGAGTTCAAGTTTTCCGATCTCGCTTCTCATCGTCGTCTTGGCGAGCTGAGTCACGCCATAGCGAAAATTGTCGATACCGTAACTCGCCTTAACGGGATCGAGAACCTTGATATACAGGATACCGTCGACCTCAACCTGCACGTTGTCGCTCGTTATGCAAATTTGCGGGTCAACGTCAAGCGCGTCTTCCTTGAGATTCTGACGATACGCAACGCTGTCGATGAACGGCACGAGTATGTGAAAACCGGCCTCGAGCGTTTTCGTGTATTTTCCGAGGCGCTCAACGATAAAGCACTCCTGCTCCGGAACCACTATCGCGATCTTGAAAAGAACCACGATAAAAACAAAGGCGAGAAAATAGGCTAAAAAAACCGGCATGACTTTCCTCCTCAAAAAAAAAATGATTGTGATTGTTATTTCGTTACTGCGCGCTCGATGATGTAGGTAAGATCTTCCCGCGCGATGATCCGCGCGATGCTCCCCTTCTCGCACTCGCCTCCCCGCGTTCTGGCTTTCCAGCTTGTACCGCGAAAGCGTATGCGACCGTCCTTCATTTCCGTCACGTCTTCGAGCACCTCGACGGTGTTTCCGATGCCATCATCCTCGACCGAACCCGCTTTATTCGGGTCGAAAATCGTTCCGCCGAATACTTTCGTGAATCTCCTCCGGAGAAAAACGAGCGAAAGAGTCGAAAGAACGACGAAGAGCAGTATCTGAAGCCAGAGCATTTCGGCTACGAAGGGTATAAAACAGCTTATCGCCGTCGCGAGCCCGCCAAGACCGAAGAAAAATATGACAAAACCTGGCATGAGCATCTCGAGACCGATGCATGCAACGCCAATTATCGCCCAGGCCATCCATGGATCATACATTGCAAACCTCCGCTTATTACCTAAGTATATCATAGATCAACTTGACTTTTATCACCTCTTTTTTTATTGTTATGGAGCTTGCGTTTTTTAAGGAAACACCAGGCGAATCTTTCGTTTTGGAGATACTATCGTGAAAATGTCAAAGACAATTATCAGTATTGCAGCGCTGTGCGCGCTTCTCGTCTCATGTGCCGGCAAGGGCGCCGGCGCGAATAAAGTGTATCGAATCGGTGTAGTTCAGCTTGTGGAACACGTTGCGCTTGACGCATCCTATAAAGGCTTTGTTGACGGGCTCAAGGAAGCCGGCTACGAAGACGGAAAAAACCTGAAAATCGATTTCCAGAATGCCCAGGGCGAACAGGCAAATTGCCAGACAATCGCCCAAAAGCTCATTAACGACCGCGATGATCTTATTCTTGCCATCGCAACTCCCGCAGCCCAGGCTGTCGCGAATCTTACGCAGGATATCCCGGTTCTCGTGACCGCAGTAACCGATCCCGCGAGCGCCAAGCTCGTCAAGACCAATGAAGCACCAGGCACCAACGTGACGGGAACCTCTGATCTGACCCCGGTTGTTCCTCAGATGGATCTCATCAAGGAACTCGTGCCCAACGTCAAGACGATCGGATTCCTGTATTGCTCGAGCGAACAGAACTCGAAATTCCAGATTGACCTTGCCAAAAAGGCCTGTGACAAACTCGGGATCAAATACATCGACGCGACCGTATCGAATTCCAACGAAATCCAGCAGGTTACCCAAAGTCTCGTCGGAAAGGTTGAAGCAGTCTATTCACCGACCGACAACATGATCGCCGCCGGCGTTCCGACAGTGGCGAGCGTCCTCAACGCGGCCAAAATCCCCTTTATCGTCGGTGAGGAAGGAATGGTCAAATCGGGCGGACTTGCGACCTACGGCATCAACTACTACGAGCTCGGAAAGCAGACTGCCAAGATGGCCGTCGAAATCCTCCGCGACGGCAAGAAGCCCCAGGACATGCCGATCCAGTATCTCGCAACCTGCGATTTCGCCGTCAATACCGACACGGCCACTGCCATCGGAATCACGATCCCTGCAGACCTTCTCGCAAAAGTAAAGAAATAAATCAATCGGTGAGAAACCGAATAAACCGGGCGCATACGTGTGCCCGGTTTTTTTTTACGCCCGATAGAGGGATCAACTATTTCCTCTTCGTCAAATAATTGATATTATTCATCGTTACGCGTGAAATGTTTTCTGGAGGCTAATCATGGGGATAATCCTCGCAATGCAGGGCGCCGCTTCCCAGGGCGTGCTGTGGGGAATAATGACACTTGGGGTGTACATCACCTTCAAAATACTCGATTTCGCCGACTTGACCGTCGACGGAAGCTTTGCGCTCGGCGGCGCGATCAGCGCCGTTCTTATCGTTCACGGAGTCAACCCGTTTGTCAGCCTTGCCATCGCGGCAGCAGGTGGCGCGGCAGCAGGCTACGTCACGGGATTTCTCCACACAAAGCTGAAAATACCCGGCATACTCGCAGGAATCCTTACCATGATCGCGCTCTATTCGATCAATATCCGCATCATGGGACAGGCGAACACGCCGCTTCTCGGTGTCTTCACGATGCTGAGCGCACCTGCGGAACTTTTGGGCCTCAGCAAGACCATGGCGTCCCTCGCAATCGGCACGATTTTTTCAGGCTTCATCATAGCCGGTATGTACTGGTTCTTCGGAACCGAGCTTGGAAGCGCCGTCCGCGCGACGGGAAACAACGAGCGCATGGTGCGCGCTCTCGGCGTCAATACCGACTCCATGAAAAACATCGGTATCATGCTTTCAAACGCACTCGTTGCCCTGTCGGGCGCGATGGTCGCGCAAAGCCAGGGGTACGCCGACGTCGGCATGGGCACCGGAACAATCGTCATTGGCCTTGCCTCCATCATCATCGGCGAGGTGATCTTCGGAAAGCGTTTCTCGTTCTGGTATCTTCTCCTCTCCGTCGTGCTCGGCTCGGTGATTTATCGCATCATCATCGCAGTCGTCCTGCAACTCGGGCTTAAATCAACGGACCTGAAGATCCTCACCGCGATCATCGTCGCGTCGGCGCTCGCCCTCCCCGTACTGAAAAACGATATGCGCAAGCGAAAAAACCGGCGCCTCAACAAGCAACGCTTCTCGCTGGGCGAAGAAGGGAAAAGCGAAGCTCACGGTGCCTCAGCGGGAGGATCGAAATGATCAAGCTTGTAAACGTTTCAAAAACTTTCAATCCGGGAACCATCACGGAAAAGAACGCGATCATAGACATCACCCTCGAACTTCGGGAAGGAGACTTCGTCACGGTTATCGGAGGGAACGGAGCCGGAAAGTCGACCCTCCTTAACCTCATTGCAGGTGTCTACGAAGTTGATGCGGGGCGAATCCTTTTTGACGGTATCGACGTTACCGACCAGAAAGAGCACGCGCGCGCGCGCCTGCTTGGCCGCGTATTCCAGGATCCGATGCTCGGAACGGCGGCAAGCATGGAAATAGAGGAAAACCTCGCACTTGCATTCCGCCGGGGAACGCGACGGACGCTCGGCTGGGGCATTGCCCGGGGCGAGCGCGAACTCTACGCAGAACGACTTGCGGCTTTCGACCTGGGGCTTGAAAACCGCCTCAAGGGAAAAGTCGGTCTCCTCTCGGGCGGCCAACGGCAGGCGTTGACCCTCCTCATGGCGACGCTCACCAAACCGCGCCTCCTCCTCCTCGACGAGCACACGGCGGCCCTCGATCCCAAAACGGCGCAAAAAGTTCTCGAGCTGACCGACGAAATCGTTAACCGGGACAAGCTGACGACCTTTATGGTAACCCATAACATGAAGGACGCCATCAAGCACGGAAACCGCCTTATCATGATGAACGCCGGGAAAATCATTTACGACGTATCGGGCGAAGACAAGAAAAATCTGCAGGTAGCAGATCTCATGAAAAAGTTCGAGAACGTAAATGGCGAAGGCGTGGTGAACGACAGAATGGTTTTGGGTTAAGAGAAGCTCCCGCGGCTCTTCTTCCCTAAAACCCGCAACTGACCCCCACGATAGGAACTACCCTTGAACTTGATGAAATGGGGCCTATCGGGGGCGCCAGCGGGCTGCATGCCACCCTGCAAGCAAGGATAGATATACCGTCATTTTTTATACTGGCACTTCTCCGAAATCTCTACCGCAGAATGGCAACGACGTGCCAGAGAGCCACGAAATCGATCGCAACCGTCGGCAAATAATAGAGTGCGGCATTATTCTTGAAGGTATCGCGAACCGACGGGATCAATGGCATGAATACACCGACCACCATGCCGCCAAAAACTCCGAGTATCGTAAACACCGGAAGATCCAGAAAACCGCGGGACCCATACCCTGAGCTCTTGTCGATAATATAGCCGACAAAACCACCGCCGATTCCGCACAGCGCGCCCATGCCGATGACGGCATTCACGTTTCCCATCCAGTTTGCCGATTGATCTTCGCGATAGACACCCTCGCGGGCTACGATGCTCAGTGTCGTCAGTAAAGCCGGGAATGCCAGCGCAAAGGCAGTGTCCCTTATTTTCTGCTTTGCATCGCTCCGTCTTTCCTCCCGGCGCTCGGAGGCCACGAGCGCCTCTGCTTCGGCAACAGATGCCGCATCGACCGAAGCCTTTATCCGCGCATTGACATCGGGCGGGCAGGATTCACCGTTCAGCGCGAGAAAGTAAAGCGCGTTTTTTCCCTCATCGTCTTTCTCGTCGGCCCGGAGTCCCGAATCGAGCAAGGCCAGGCAAAGTGCCCCATCGTCCGATTCCGGATCGATCCCGGTCGAGACAAGATACGCAAGCGCGTTTTGATTTTTTTCGAACCGTACCGCAGGTTCGGCGCCGGCCTTAAGCAGCATGAGGGCGAGGTCGCTATCACCATAGCTGACGGCGATGGAAAATGGCGTTTCCCCGGTATTGCTCGCAGCATTGATATCCGCCCCGTGATCAAGCAGCAACTTCGTCTTTTCGGAATCACACTGCCGTGCTGCGTAATGAAGCACCGTCTGGCCTTCCCCGTCACGGAGATCGACGCGTGCGTTCGCGCCAAGGAGCAGGGCAAGCATTGCAGGTGAGTCGGTAGCCATCAGGGCGGTTTGCCCCGAATCGTCGGCGGTATCGGGATCCGCGCCGCGAACCAGCAGCAAGCGGGTGAACTCCACCGATTCGGTTATCCGGCACACGGCAAAGAGTATATCAGAGGGATTCATGCCATCGTCGAGAAAATCGATTAAAAGTGCGCGGAAGTCGGGCAGCTTTTCTTCTTCAACATTCCAGGAAAGACCGGCGGTAAGACAGGCAGCAAGATACCTGTCCGGAAAATAAGCCGAAGATGAATGCTCTTTTTTTTCGCACGAGCGCAAATAGCGGGCCAGCGCGAAGTTACGGCATTCGCAGGCCAACCGGAGCGGCGTGTTGCCGCTTTCATTGACCGCATACGCCGCACAGCCGGCTTTGACCAATATTTTAGCCATCTTGACCTGGATATCGGAAATATCCTGAAGCGAATTTTTTTCATCTGCATAGCCGGCAGAAAACCAGAACAGGGCATTCTCATTATTCTTGCCAATACTTTCGAGCGGCACTCCGCAATCACGCAGATACTCGAGTTCGTCAATCAAACGAGATTCGCAGATTATACGCAGGGCGTACGCGCCTTCGACTGTCTGAAATTGAGCGCCGAGATCATAGCCCCGTGAACGCAATTCTTTCATAAAAGGAATATGAAGGCCATCGTTACCATATTCATAGATATACTCTAAAAGACCATATCCGTACGTATCGCGTGCCCCGATATCCGCGCCGGCATCGAGGAGCCAAATGAATTCGCTCAGACAGCCTTCCGCCGCTGCTTTCATCACAAGCGATTCGCGTGAACTGTTTCCCTCATCGAACGAATTGATTGAAGCACCATGGCCGACCAACAGTTTGAGTATCGCGAGCCGTGCCGGTTCATTCTCCATTTCGCGGAAGAGGGCGAACACCGGCAATTCTCCGTATTGCAACGGAAAATCGGGACGTGCACCGGCATCCAGCAGACGATCGACTTCGTCAACATCCTCCGCGTAAATCGCCTCGATCAGCGGTGTATACCCGTTATCCAAATACCGGTCAAGGTTGATTTTTTTCGACTCAGGTTTTGCCCAGAGACCGGTCATGACGCATAGAGCAATATAAAAACATATCGCCTTCTTTCCAGAAAATAAAACGTTCATGCTGGCCCCTTCCTTTCGAGTATACCATAACCGAAAGAAGCGCACGATTTGTTTGTACTTTCAGGAAACGGGCAATCCGAATGTACGTATGAATTGATTGTTGGAGCGGGACATTCCACTCGCGTATGAGCGAGCGTATCCGGGATACACTGAGTGCTACACCAAGTGCATTTAAAAAAAGCAAAGTCCTTGCAAAGCAAGGACTTTTAACTGCTACTTGATACTTAGCGGCAATAGGGCTTGAACCTATGACCTAACGGATATGAGCCGTTTGCTCTACCGACTGAGCTATACCGCCACGAACATGCAGAAACATAACAAAGCTCGCAAAAAAAGTCAAGCGGATCGGCGCCTAGATGAGCATGTTGTCCCGTGCAACCCGATACAAACGCTCATTCCAGGTTGGAGACTGCATGAATTGCTCGCGCATGGCGTTGTCTCCTATCTCGTTCGCCCGCCGTTGCATGTACTTGAACCCACGGCTCAGGAATCCCGCGGTATCAGCCGCCATAATGCTGGCTGATCGCATTCCAAGGTCATAGCAAAAATAATAATACATCGAGGCATAGGGGTCTTTCCCCTCGAGGGCGAGCTTGGCAATCTGGCCAAGATCGGGCACGATCGAATTGACGTCCGCGTCAGATGTATAGCGCGCCTCGTAATAGAGCCGCATCGCCTGATACATCCGCGCTGCGATTCTCGAATCGCCTGATCTTCCGAATGCCCGATCCTCGGCGACAGAAAAACCGCTTTCCCAGGACACGGGCGCAAGGGACCATTTCCCGGAAGACTCAGGTTCTTCGGGAAGCACTTCCGGAAAATTCACCCCCTGAATCGCCCTGCCCGATACGAGGGAAGACTCAATCCAAAAAACCCACGCGTCGGGGACGCTTCCGCAACATTCCGAGAGAATGCTTTCGGCGGAAGCGAACCGGTTCTGATGCACGAGAGACCGCGCGTACCATACCCTGCACAGGGCAACCGATTCGGGAATCTGATGTATCGAAGCCAATGAAGCTGCCGTCTGAAAAAATATCTCTGCATTCCGGTAGTCGCCAAGCTCGAATGCAATTCGGCCCCGCATGAACAGCACGAGTACTTCACGGTCTTTTACGAAATTATCCTCGACGAGCGTCTGGGCCATCTCGAGAGTGCAAAACGCAAAATGAAGGTTACCGATGACGAAATAGACCATTGCCATATCGAGCCGCGTCGCAAGGATGCTATACGGATCGTGCATCAGTTCCGCGTTCTCGAGCGCATATTCAAGATAGACGACCGCGTCGTCGCCCGAATTACGCGCGAGCGAAAGAAGCGCGATGAGCGTAAGCGCGCGATATTCACCGGTCAAAATCTTTTCTTTCTGGAACACGTGCAGCACTTCCTTGGCGCTTCTTGCCGCTTCGTCAAGCTGCCCCTTTTCATACAGATGACGCGCCCGCTCGAGTGTCTCGACGGTTCCCGCAATTCCGGGATCGAGAAAACGAGTTCTGATGGAATCGAGCGCGAGGAGCGGATTGGCCTCGTGGTACAGGCAATTAACGAGAAATGAATCGGGAACTTCAAAGCCCAGAGAGCGAAGCACCTCATAGAACGCGAACAGGGGTTCTATCCGGCCTTTCTCGTATAAGGTCCAGAGAAACGAGGCGAGCTTGATATCAAGCGAGGTTTTTTTCTCGCCAATGCGGCTCGCGATCGCGTTCTCGAGTCCGGCATTCAGCGACCGAAGGTTCCCCGAATCCGCGATAATGCCTGCGGAATGGAGCCAGCCGCCGAGAGCTTCGACATACTCGGCTTCCTTTCCGAGTGACTGGAAAAAGGCGGGAATCTCGTCGAGAAACAACAGATTCACCGATCGATACAGCAGCCATGAAAGATCGATCAAATCCTCGGGTATCGACGCGATATCACTTTCTGAAAAATGAGCTTCTTCGAGCGAGCCGAATTTCGCGTCCGGGGAAAGCTTTTCAAGGACCGCGTTCCAGTCAGATGAAAGGGGATTTTCACCCAAGACTTTGACGCGCAGGGTTTTGGTTGCCGAAAGGCCCATGTCGGTTGCAGCCCTGAAAAGCAGCGCGAAATACTCGATGCACGCGCTCACCCGGTATTCCGGCTGTTCGCGGGAAAACCTGAATCGCGCAAATACATCGAGCGCCTTTTTTCCTTCCAAAAACTGATCGTGTTCGTCCTGCGAAAAGCCCTCCGGTACCCCGGATAGGGGGATCGAGCACGCGAAGTTTCTGAGCGCTGCGACGGGCTCTTCAGCATAGTCTGAATAGAGCACGAACGATTCGCGTTTTTTCGTATGCCTTTCATCGCCTTTCTTTTTGTCGGGAAAGTCAATCCGGGTAAAGAAGCGTAAATCAGTGCCCTCGACCGGTTCGGTATTGATGTAATCTTCAAGCGCCGCGGCGGCCGAGGGCGCGAGGAATATGCCCGCGTCGGGAAGGAGTACGGTGTCGTAACCGGAAAGACCTTCGGCGAAAGAGTCGGGCGTAAGCGAAGTCTCATGCATTTCGACGATCGCGAAATATTCCCGCACGCGATCCTTTTCAAGCGTGATAGCCTCGCTGAGGTCACCGAGAAATCGTGCGGTGGCGAATATATTCCCGACTATCGTCGTGTCGAATTGGTAAAGATATCCATTGCCGAGCTTTCCCTCGAGCCCACCGTTTTTGCGTGCCGAGTTTTCTGCAACGTGCAACAAACGTTCGACAACATCCGGGCAAATCCGGTTAAGCTGCCGTGCGTAGCGTAACTCTAGATAAACGTAAATCATGGGATCCCCTGACCGTGGGCAAGATTGCATTGACAGCGATTGTTCTGGTTGTTAGTATAACCCTGAATATAGGAAAAATCGAGGCCTTTTCGTCGATAGCTTCACTCAAGTGCCTTCGACACTGGCCGAATAAGGGGAATTGCATGAATCCTGCAAAACTGAAAGGAAGATCTCTCGTCAACTGGAAGGCTTGGACACCCGACGAAATCAGGTGTCTCCTTGAGCTGTCACATCGGGTAAAAAAATCATCCCGTAACGGAGATATCCATCAGCGCTTTGTCGGTAAAACGCTCGCCATGATTTTCGAGAAACGTTCCACCAGAACTCGCTGCGCATTCGAAACCGCGTTCGGGGAAGAAGGCGGACATCCCGTATTTCTGTCGACCCAGGACATTCAGCTCGGCGCGAAGGAGTCGATCGAGGACACGGCACGCGTTCTTGGTCGCATGTTTTCGGCAATCGAATTCCGCGGCTTCAAGCAGGAAACCGTGGATATTCTCGCGCGCGAATCGGGCGTCCCCGTATATAACGGTCTGACCGATCAGTATCATCCCACGCAGGCCCTTGCCGACGTCATGACCCTTGAAGAAGCCTTTGGCAAGCTTAGCGGGCTTAACCTGTGCTATGTCGGTGACGGGAGAAACAACGTTGCACGCTCGCTCATCGTCATCTCCGCGAAACTCGGGATCAACTGCACGGTCATTACCCCCCCCAGCCTCGCAACCGACCAGGAACTCCTGAACGAATGCGTTCCCTGGGCCGCAGCCTCGGGCTCGCGGATCACGATAACCGACAAGCTCGACGCCGTCGCGGGCGCCCATGCCGTCTATACCGACGTTTGGGTCTCCATGGGCGAAGAATCCCGGAGCGAAGAACGCCACCAGCTCCTTGGTCCCTACCAGGTTAACGAAGCGCTCATGAAACGGACGGGTAACGAAAAGGCGATTTTCCTCCATTGCCTGCCGGCAGTAAAGGGACAAGAAGTCACCATTCCGGTTATCGAAGGGCCCCAAAGCAGGGTCTGGGATCAGGCGGAGAACAGAAAACACACGATAAAAGCAATTATGCTTGCCACAATTTGATAGCAGGATATATACTTATAGTACTTACATGGAGGTTGGACGATGAAGAAATCGGTGCTCGTGTTCCTGACATTCATTCTGCTTTTTGGGTTTTTTGCCGCGCTTCCTGCCGCATCCGAGTCCAAGGAATCGGATTATTACTACGTGAACGTTCAGATCCTGAAAATCTTCCCCTGCAAGCTCGGCTATTACGTTATTTACCGCCGCGCCGGCCTCCAGACCGGGGAATACTATATTCCGCAAAAATGGCTTGATCGCCGCGACAGCCGTGCAGTGCTTAATCTCACGGAGCAGAACGTTGCCCCCTATCTTTCCATCATGATGAAAAATGGCGAATTCGACCATATCCGCATCGTGGCGTCAAAAGACATCAATAACCCGACCTGGGGTCAGATCAACCAGAGCTCCCTACCTGCCGACAAGTTCAACGTGGAAAAGCTCGCGCTCGACTTTTGATCCGGTTTGATGCTTGATCTTGCTCGCTTCCAGAAAGCCATCCGTGAGGAAAATCTCGCCGGATGGCTTTTTGTTAATTTTGCCCATCGGGACCGCCTGACTGATACGATTCTCGGCCTTGACCCATCTTCGGTTTCTACCCGAAGATGGTTTTTGTTCATTCCCGCCACCGGCGAACCGCTTAAAATCGTAAACACCCTGGAATCTTCCATACTCGACGATATTCCCGGCAAATCCCGAGTCTATTTTTCGAGGGTAGAGCTTGAAGCGGAACTCCGGATTCTCGCGGGAAAGCGCGTTGCCATTCTGTCAGACCCTACCATACAGGTTTTATCGACCTTCGATGCGTCTTCGGCGGATTTGGTCCACTCTTCGGGGATCGAAACGGCAAGTGCGGCATCTCTTGTCCAGCGCATCCATGGGGTTCTTGACGACCACGGCATTGCAAGCCACAACCGCGCAGCTCGTTGTTTGTATGCGATCATCAACAAGGCATGGACCTTCGTTGAAAATGCCTTCGATCAAGGATTGCCGCTTTCCGAGGCAATGGTACAGAAGTATCTTGTTACCCAGCTAAAAGAGGCAGGACTCGAATGCGACCATCCACCGATAGTAGCCGCAGGGGCGAATGCGGGGAATCCCCACTACGACATCACTGGTACCGGCAGCATAATCGAGCGCGAAACGATACTTCAGTTCGACATCTGGGCAAAAGAGCCAGGCGGTATATATGCCGATATTTCCTGGGTTGGCTTTACCGGGCGCACAATCCCTGACCGGGCGCGCAAACGCTTTGCCGACCTTATTGCCGCTCGGGACCTTGTGGCGCCTTTTATTGCGTCGTCATTCCACAAGGGAGTTAAACCCACCGGGACAGAACTGGACCTGCTCGTACGCTCCTTTCTTCTTGAGCGCTTTCCCCCGGATGCTATCCGTCACCGCACCGGACACGGTATCGACACGGAATGCCACGGAACCGGCGTCAATCTCGATTCAGTTGAATTTCCCGATACCCGCGCAATCCTCGAGGGAAGCTGTTTTTCAGTTGAGCCCGGTATATACTTTGATGATGAAGGCTACCGGACTGAAATCGATATTTACATTCAGGAAGGAAAACCGGTAGTATCAGGTGGCGCCATTCAGCAAACACTTCTGCATTTTCAGGATACAAACGTATGAAAACCGTACCGGCCGAACTTCTTGATTTTCTCAACCGTTATTCTACCTATATTCTTGCGGGGCATCGCGAACCTGACGGAGACTGCATCGGCGGTATCTTCGCGCTTGCTTCTTTTCTCGAGCGCCGCGGTAAAAAGACAGTGCTCCTTTCGTCCGGTCCCTTCAAACGGCCGGAAATCAAGCGCTATGAGTCAGTTTTCAAAAGCTCGATCAATCCCGACGAAATGCCCGATAATACCGCGGTTATCGTGATCGATTGCTCCAATATGGACCGTGTCGGGGACGCAGGAAAGGGTCTCGATCGCTTTCCGTGCGCGATTGTCGACCATCATGCGACGAACGACGGGAATCACGAATGCTCGTACGTTGACGGCGCCGCTCCTGCGACAACCATGCTTATCCAGGCAATAATCGAGTCTCTGGGCGAAAAACCGACGCTTGACGAAGCGAACATGCTCCTTTTCGGCCTTTGCACCGATACCGGTTTTTTCCGCCATCTGGACGACCGGAGCGCGACAACTTTCGAGTACACTGCCCGCCTTGTCGCATCCGGGGCGAGCCCCAAAAAAACCTTTGCGCAAATGAATAGCGGCAAATCCTTCGGCTCCCGTATTCTTATTTCCCGCATTCTTTCCCGCATGCAAAAATATTATGGCGGCAGGCTCATCATTTCCTGGGAAACGATGGAAGATACCCTGGAATACGGCCTCGAAGGTCGGGATTCCGACACCATTTACCAGCTTATCCAGAGCATGACCGACGTCGAGGCTATCGTGCTCGTCAGGCAGGAAACGGAAACACGCTGCTCCGTCGGATTCCGCTCGCTTGACCGTATCGATGTGAGTAAAATCGCCGCGACATTTGGCGGCGGCGGCCATCGACAGGCATCAGGACTCAGCATTGAAGGAACCATCGAGCCGCTCATTCCGCAGTTTGTCGCGGCATTTCAGGAACAGTTCGCGGATATACTCCCCTAACCGGCTCCCGAACCGTTCAACCTGAATCTTCCTCAACCATAAATTCAAGAATTCAAGTTTTTGTCTCCGCAATACGCGTCAAACCTTGCGTTTGTATACCGTTTATGCCTTTTGGCACGGATTTTGCTCTTTGTAAAAGCAAGGAGCATATATGATTGACGAAAAACTTCTCACCGCGATCAATGACTATCATCGCGAGCCGAAGAGCGAACGGCTCGAGCTTGCCGTCCGGGAACTCGGCGCTTTTCTGTATCTCGGGCTCAAGCGGTTCCGCATCGACTATTTGACGGAGGACTCCCGCAGCGATTTTATCGCATGGCTGTATCCCCGGCTATCGGGAATAGTCCGGAATTACAACGAGAATCGCTCTTCTTTCAATACCTATATCACCTGGGTTATTCGCCTTTCCTGGAGAACCTTCTGGCGCAACCAGTATAGCAAAGACGCGTGCCAACGAGTGCTGGAAACCGAGGCGTTTACGACGTTACTCAGCGTCGAAGCGGATCAATCGAACGCCCAGGACTGGAACTCATGCACGGCGGATACCGGTGAGGATTACGGAGATTCATCCGGCAATGAGAAGCCCCCCGATACAGCCGTGAAAGCGGTGAAAGACGGAAAAGGCGAGAAAGGAGTGAGTGACAAGCGAAGCGCCAAAAAGCAGGAGATGGAAGCGCGAAAGGTATTTCTCCTTGCCTGTAAAGCCGGCAATTTTCTCGACGAAAGCGCCATAGAAAAAATTGCGAAGCATACCGGATACGATGAGGAGTATATACGGTCGACGATCGCGATTATCCAGAACCGGTGCAAGAAGAAGCGCGACCGGATGCAGTATGCCCGGGAGCAGCAAAATACCTGCTACATTCGCGCGCAAAAATGCCTTTTCGAGATGAAGTATCTCGATCGCGGCACCACTCGGTACGACAGTCTTGAAAAGGAATACCGGTATTGCGTCAACCGGCTTGAGCGACTAAGAGCCCAATCAGGGCGGCAGATACGCTCACCGAGTAACCGCTTTATCGCGGCGACGCTCGGCATGAGCCGGGGAACCGTCGACGCAGCTCTTGCCGCGGCGCTTCAAGGCGAGTATTCTGATACACCATGAAGATTTATTTTGCCACGGGCAATGCCCACAAAAAGGAAGAGCTCGCGCGTATTCTCCCTGATCACGAGATCGTCATGCCTTCCGACGAGGGCATTCCCTTTGATCCCGAAGAAACCGAAAATACCTTCTACGGGAACTCCCTGATCAAGGCGCGCGCGCTTTGGGAACTCACCGGCCATCCGGTTATTGCAGACGATTCGGGGATTTGCGTTGACGCACTCGACGGCGCACCCGGCGTACTTTCAGCCCGCTATGGCTCGGAGCAGGGTCAAAAGCTCGACAGCACACAGCGGAACGAACTCCTTCTCGAGAACATGCGTGGCGTACAAAACAGGTCATGCCGCTTTGTGTGCAATATGGTTCTCTATCTCGCCTGCGACCGATTTTATTCCGTGCAGGAAACGCTTGAAGGAACGCTGATCGACCACATGCGGGGAACCGGCGGTTTCGGATACGATCCGCTCGTACTCGTGCCGGAATACGGCTTGACCGTGGCCGAGCTTTCTCCCGAAAAAAAAGACGAGCTTTCGCATCGAGGAAAAGCCGGAAGGATTATCGCCCGCCTTCTTTCCTGAAAAAATACGTATGCGCCGCCCCCGCGCCAAGCCACTCAAGCCCGTTTTTGCATGCGATCAGGACCAGCGCCTTTTTCGTGTAAAATGATACATGCGTGGGGTCTTGCCGGTACCACCAGGAACTGAACGCCGCATACGTTTCGGCGGCGGGTACTGCTTCCGGTGCGGCTTCCGGTGTGGCTTCCGGTGCTGGCTCCCGCTGCGAAAGATCATCGAGTAAATGCGTCCCGAGAGCCAGAAAGCCACCGGGGGTAACACAGGAACTTAGCGCGGTAAAATCCTTTTCAGGATCGATAAAATGTTCGGCAACTTCCAGGCAGGTCACGATATCGGCACCGCCGGGATAGCATTTTTCTTCAGGGGCGAAAAAGGGATCCCATCCGCGTGCTTCAAAGCCTTTTTCGCGCATCAATGAAATGAGTGCCGGTTCAGGTCCGCTTCCATAATCAAAAAAACGCCAGGAATTGCAGAAACCTGCGTTCAAAATCTCGGGGTATCCGACAATCGATGCGAGAAAATCCTCAAGATAGCGTTTGTATCCGACATTATTCAAAGAATTGTCATGAAGAGTATAGCGCGCCCGTTCAGCTTCGGGCGTGAGGAGCATTGTACGGTCCAAAGCGATTCCGCCGCAGTCAAAACATGCCCAATATCGCGTTCCCGCAGCATTCAGGCACTCTCCGCGGACAGAAGCGCAAAAAACGCACTTTTCAGCCATATTTATTCCCGAAAACGTTAAAGTTCTTCACCCTTGCTGCCGATATAAATAACGGAGAAAGAGTACGTGTTTTTTTTGGGCCTTCGTTGAAGACTTTGAGAAAACAAACCGCTCTTGCTTCATTTTCGGCATTCAGGGATTTGCCTTGAGGGAATTTTCTCTCTCTCCAAGCGATTCAGGCGTGCCGGACGGGAAACATGGATGCTTCCCGACTACATATTCCATGGAGGAATAACTATGGTTATCAACCACAACCTTTCTGCAATGTTCGCCCAGCGCGAACTCGGCGTCACCAGCGGTCGCATTGGCGGAGACATTGAAAAACTGTCTTCCGGCATGCGGATCAACAAAGCCGGTGATGATGCTTCCGGTCTCGCTGTTTCCGAAAAAATGCGGAGCCAGATTCGCGGTTTGAATCAGGCGTCCAACAACGCACAGAACGGAATCAGCTTTATCCAGGCTACCGAGGGATATCTGCAGGAAAGCTCCGACATTCTCCAGAGAATTCGCGAACTGGCCGTACAGTCTTCAAACGGAATTTATTCGTCCGAAGACCGCATGCAGATCCAGGTCGAGGTTTCCCAGTTGGTGGCGGAAGTAGACAGAATTGCGAGTTCTGCCCAGTTCAACGGAATGAACATGCTCACCGGCCGTTTCGCCCGTGAAACCGGCGAAAACACGATCACCGGATCTATGTGGTTCCACATCGGTGCCAACATGGACCAGCGTGTTCGCGTGTACATCGGAACCATGACTGCCGCGTCTCTCGGCGTGCGCAATCTTGGCAACGGCGACATCATGACCCTCGAGAACGCGGATTCTTCGAACCGCGGAATCGGAATCATCGATGAAGCGCTCAAGACCATCAACAAGCAGCGCGCGGATCTCGGTGCATACCAGAACCGCCTCACGCACGCGGTTGGCGGCCTTAACATCGGCGCCGAAAACCTGCAGGCTGCGGAATCACGCATTCGCGATACCGATATGGCCAAGCAGATGGTCGAGTACACCAAGAACCAGGTGCTCTCGCAGTCCGGTACTGCGATGCTTGCCCAGGCTAACCAGTCCAGCCAGCAAGTCTTGTCTCTTCTGAGATAACGTAGTATAATGGTGAAAGAGGTGGGATCGGCTTTCGGGCCGATCCCTGCCCTCTTTTCCGGTTCCTATTGGGGAACTTTCGGTTTTTTGCATCAAACTTGATGCGTTCATCCTATGTCGTTACCGGCTAAGGATCATACGCAACGAGATCTTTGAAAAACACCTTCCTTGAGGTGCGCATGTCACGGTATTGACGGTTTCATTCTCGCCTCGCGGCAAAGAGCGGAACCATCAGTGCCGTGTTACGGCGAATCCGTTAGGGGGGGAGAGGCGCTTTCGTCTCCTCCTTGCGGTTTTCGTTACATGCGGTGCTCTGATCGGGCAAGGATTGCCTGGTCAACATATTTCAAGGAGGGTCATATGGTAATTAACCACAACATGAGTGCTATGTATGCTCAGCGGCAGACCGGATCTATCGAAACGGGAATGCAGCAGAACATAGAGAAGCTCTCAAGCGGTCAACGAATCAACCGTGCAGGGGACGATGCTTCCGGTCTCGCCGTATCCGAAAAGATGCGGAGCCAGATCAGAGGTCTCAACCAGGCCGGACAGAATATCCAGAATGGCGTTTCGTTCATCCAGGCAACCGAAGGTTACCTGACTGAAACGACCGACATCATTCAGAGACTTCGTGAACTGTCAGTCCAGTCGGCAAACGGAATCTATTCCGCCGAAGACCGGATGCAGGTTCAGGTAGAGGTTTCCCAGCTGGTCGACGAAGTTAACCGCATTGCCAGCCATGCCCAGTTCAACGGGATGAACATCCTTACCGGAAGGTTCGCAAAAGACTCCGCAGCGGGTCCGATGCAGCTCCAGGTCGGCGCTAACGTCGATCAGAGCGAGAAGATCTTTATCGGGACCATGACCGCAACGGCCCTTGGTCTTGCCGGAACACAGGGAACGAGTAACACTATGATTTCACTTTCTTCCGTTGATGGCGCAAATATGGCAATCGCATCTCTCGACTCCGCTCTCAAAACCGTATCGAAGCAGCGTGCCGACCTCGGCGCCTACCAGAACCGGTTCGAGATGGCTTACAAGGGAATCGCGATTGCGTCTGAAAATCTGCAGGCTGCTGAGTCACGGATCCGTGATACCGATATGGCCTCCGAAATGGTCTCTTTCACCAAGAACCAGATCCTTAGCCAGGCCGGTAACGCGATGATCGCACAGGCCAATACCCAGCCCCAGTCAGTCCTCAGACTGATGCAGTAACAGGACGCGTGGAAACACTGAAACCGTAAGAGAATTCTGGACGTCATCTCTTTGGTTTTTTATACGCGGATCTTAACAATTCGTGGTTTCCCGGAGGAGGAAGATGCGCCCTTTCTCTTCCCCTTACGACAGAACCGGTTCTATCCGGTTTTTAAATACGATACTGGGCGTGTTGCGCGTATGCGTTGCACGCTGAAGCGCGGAGTCAAAACCGCCTTTCCTGTATCAGGGATGATACAGTGCAGTAATCTTTCAAGGAGGTTGCCGATGAGCATGGAAGTAACCAACATCGGGCAGCAATTAACGGCAATGGATCGCCGTCTTGAAGGTTCAGTTAATTCATCATTAAGAAGTACAGCAGTAGCTTTACAGACGGCAGATAATGCTGCCAAATCCACGCTGAAAGACTCAAACAGCGCGGAAAAAGTTTCCCGGATCGTAGAGCAAATTCAAACAGTCTCAAACCTGTTTGACCGAAAACTCAGTTTTCAGGTCAATAAGGAACTTGACGAGGTGGTCGTCAAGGTTATTGACTCGAATACCGATAAAGTAATAAGGGAAATTCCCTCTGCCGAGATACAGAAGCTTCAGATAAGGATCAAGGAGGCATTGGGCCTTCTCTTTGACGAGTCTATATAGCAGTATTCACTGCCGTAACGCGCGTACCTCAGGTTAGGAATATTTGAGGGAGGTCAGCATGTCCGATATCAGCATCCCGGGCGTAACGGCAAGTAAATACAAAACTGACCAACTCATCGAAGGCCTTATGAAGGTCGAGCGGGTTCCGCGAGACCGCGCGGACGCCGATCTCAAGCTTTACCAGAAACAGCAAACAGCCTGGCGAGAGATTAACCAACAAGCCTCAACCCTCAGGGATACCGCAAAAACGCTGTATTCTTATAATAACCCTTTCAGCGAAAAAATAGCGACATCCACCAATGAGCGCGCATTGACCGCTACCGCAACGCGCGAGGCGCGGGACCAGTCCTTCAAGATCTCGGTCAGCCAGGTCGCGGCAGCGGACGCGTTTCTTTCGCATGAAGTTCCGGAAAAAGGCACCGTGCCAAAAGGTGAATACGCCTTTTCCGTCGGCGACAAAACGGTTTCCTTTTCCTGGAAGGGCGGAACGTACCGCGAGTTTTTTGACGCGCTTAACAGGCGCTCGGAAGGCGTGCTCCGCGCTTCCTTTATTCAGGTAACACCGGACACGCGCTCAATGCTCATTGAATCAATGAAAACCGGCAGTAAAGAGCGACTGACTTTTTCAAAGGACGCGCTTGCCTTCGCGCTCGATAACGGCTTTATCAAGAAAAACGACGCAAGTGTCCTCACCGTCACGCCGGGCGCGATTACTGCGCCTCCCGTCTCCAACAACGTCGCAGCCTTCTCCGGTACGGCACGGGCTGCGAGCGGCTACACGCTCGAATATACGCTTTCCGTTGCAGGAAAATCCGATGGCGCAAGCGCGACTCCCCCTCCCCCCCCGGGTCCGAATCTCGGCGATCCGGGCGGCATCACGTATCAAAATATAACCGTCGTCAACGCGGATTCTGAAACGGCGCTGGGCGAAGCCCCAGTCTCCGCCCCGAAGGAACCGGTAACCGACCTTTCAGTGCTCTCGCTGCGCTCGACCAAAGGCATCGCAATTCCCCTTCCGGATATCCCCGCAGAAGCGGCCAAGATGACGGTTACCGTCCCGCTCGGAGAATACGGCGACGTCAACGCGCTCATCATCCAGAATAAAAACACGGACAAAACCGTTACACTCGAGAATGTCCGCATCATCGACCCTCGTGCCGCCGGCGACTATACGCCGGTAAATCCCGTTTCGGTCGCTCAGGATGCCATCCTGAAGTATGAAGGAATTTCAATCACGAGGCCGAAAAACGACATCGACGATCTCGTACCCGGCGTCAAGATCAGCCTTTTCGAACCCACAGACAAGATGGAAACGCTGACCGTCAAGCCCGATAGCGACGCCGCAAAAGAAGCGATAATATCCCTCGTCGGAAACTATAACAGGGTAATGGCCGAGATCAATATTTTGACGCAGGACAAACCGGAAATCATAACCGAAATCAGCTATTTCACCCCAGAAGAAAAAAAATCCGCGGAAGAACATCTCGGCATGATGCAAGGAGAGACGACGCTCAACGGCATCAAATCATCGCTCCAACGGATCATGAGCAATGTATATCCTGCAAGCGGAACGAATAAACTCACCATGCTTTCTCAGCTGGGCATCTCGACAAAATCGGGGGCAGGCGCGGGAGTAGACACATCAAGGCTCCGCGGCTACCTTGAGATCGACGAGAAGAAACTTGACGAATCGCTCAAGACGCGCATGAGTGAGGTCAAGAGCCTTTTTGGCAACGACACCGACGGAGATCTCGTCATTGACTCAGGAGTCGGACAGGCACTCGACGCGAACCTGACGCCTTACGTACAGACCGGAGGAATATTCCCGATGCGTACGCAGGGACTCGGAACCAGAATCACCGACACGCAAAAGAAAATCGCGCTCCTTGACCAGCAACTCGAGCGCAAGGAATCGGATCTCAAGGCGAAATACGGACAAATGGAAGGGACACTCAACAACCTTCAGAACCAGTCAAGTGCGATATCGAATTTCAACAAGCAAAACGGACAGTAAGGGGACAAGGGCATGGACATCCTGATCAACGATAAAAAGATAGACTTCACCATCGAGAACGAACAAAACCTCGGCGAAATACTGGGAGCGATTGAATCCGCGTGCGAAGGCGCCGGAATGACCATAACTTCAATTCGCGTGGACGGCACAACGATATGCGCCAGCGAGCTCGACTCCTTTTTTCTCAAGGGGATCGGCGACATCCGCTCGATAGAACTTGATACGATAAATGCCGAAGATATCATGGCCATGATGCGCGATTATGGACAGATAATGGGCGACTTCGTCAAACAACTGCGCGACATTCCCCTTCTCCTTCAGACCGGAAAGGATCTTTCGGTTCTCGAGACAATACACCGCTTTTCGGTTGACCTTCAGGGCTTCTATCAGCTGCTCCCGCTTATAGCGCTCACCGGTATTTCCCCCGAGCAATCAAGCGTCGACGGCATACCGTTCAGCGCATATCCCGCCGAACTCGCGCCCGTACTCGGGGAACTGATAACGGCACTTGAAACAAAAGACACCGTCCTCGCAGGTGATCTTTCCGAATATGAACTCGCACCGCGGATCGAACGGCTTGGAGCCGTACTCGCGGCAGTATGATGAGATTTTTAGGGGGTGAAGACATGACTACGCTTCTTGCGGCACAGGTTTTTGCTTACCAGACAAACGTTCAACCGGGATATTTTATCGCGGCGGGTATTTTTCTCTTCGTTTTCTTTTTGTTGAGAGTATACAATAACCGGACGAAAACGAATGGAAAACGAAAAGAAACATTGAAACGAAACGCGTTGTCCGGGAAAACGGTTTCGGGAATACAGGACAGTCCCTTTCAGAAACCCGTTCTGAAAACGCCCGACAAAAAAGAACTGAAAGAGGTAATCGCGGAATATGACTTCACCGATGAGCAGGCCGACTATTTTACCCGTTTGTGCAATACCAACCTCGTAGGAAATCCGCGTCACCTTCTGGCAAACGCACGTGAGTTCGACGAGTTTATCGCTGAATCTATCGGGCGCCTCCATACGGCCGCATCCTCGGAACGCGAGATCGAGCGCCAAAAAACACTGTTATTCACGATTCGAGAAACGGTAGCTAATCACTCACGTACGACAAAAAAAATTACTTCGACGAGATCGCTGCCAAACGGCCAGCCCTTCACGCTCATTACGAACAAAGAAGAGCATTACCCGTCGGTAATCGTTATCAACTCTCCGTCAGGGCTTCTGTGCAAGGTTCCCCGGGATATCTTCGGCAATGAGCTCAGGCTTGCGCTGTGGTCGAAAGTACGAATTCTTTTTTATACCCGTACGGGCGAATCATACCAGGTGGCCGGAAGGATTCTTCGCTATGAATCAGGGAAAAACGAGACAATGATGCTCATAGCGCACACGAACTCTGTCAAGGCATTCCCGAACCGAAGGCATGACCGTAAATCGATCAGAACGCCCTGCACCCTCTCTCACGTAACCGTCGCCAATGTCGTTTCAGGAAAGCATACCGAACATAAATTCTATCCTTCCCCCAAAAAGTTCCCCGGGAAAATTCTCGATATTTCTTCGGGAGGATGCAGTATCGAAACTCCGACACCACAATCAACTGGCGAATATATCAGTATTCAGTGTATACTTGAAGGGAAAACCGAGGACACGATAATAGGCAAGATTATCAGGATGAATCCCTCAACGGAACCGACCGAATCGGTTATACACGTTCAGTTCGCGAAGATGCCACGCGCCACGATGAACCGGATTTTTGCCTATATTTATAACTATGGAGACAATCGCAAGTGACGATACTGGCGCTGAACGACATCATACGGAAAGAAAACTTCATCTACTATCGCCGTGAATTTACCGCAAGTGCGCTGTTGGAACTGCCCGGGCGACAGAGTTCAAGCCAGATAGAATTTACCATCGAAACCGAACCGACGGGGAAAAAAGACATTCATGTCAGGCTCGTCGATTCCATTGACTATCCCCTTCTCCCCATCGTCAAGCAACTCAAGGATTACATCCTTGCGCTCGATCACGAGGGAAGGTTACCGTAGGTTTACTTGACCGTTTTTTTTTAATCGGATACTGTCTTTTCATGACGCTTATCACGAAAACCCCCGAGGAAACGATAGAACTCGGAAAGCGTATCGGTTCCATGCTGACGAAAGGCGATGTCATCGCGCTGCAGGGAACTCTCGCCGCGGGTAAAACGACCATCACCAAGGGAATCGCGCTTGCCCTCGGCATTGCTGACCCCGTTACAAGTCCGACATTTACCCTCATTTCAGAATATTATGGCTCGTTACCCTTATATCACATGGACGTGTACCGGCTGGACTCGACCGAGGATTTTCTGAATCTCGGCGTCGAGGAAATGCTCTATGGCGACGGCGTTTGCGTTGTGGAATGGAGCGAAAAAGTCATGGCAGAACTGCCCAAAAGAACGATACTGGTACGACTTGACGCGCGAGACGACGGATCCCGCGAAATTACGATAGAAAACTGGAACTACGGAGAGCTTACCGCATGAACACGCTCGCGATCGACTCCGTCACGGCGACCCTTGCCGTGACCGCGATGGGCCCTTCCGGGAAAGTAACCATCACACTTGAAGGCGGACCACAGCACGCCGAAAGCATGATAAGCCTCATTGAAAAAGCAACGCTTCTTGCCGGTTTCAGCCCCAAAGAGACGGAGATCGTCTCTTGCGCTGAAGGGCCCGGCTCGTTTACCGGACTGAGAATCGCGTATGCCGCAGCAAAAGGCATTGAACTTGCTTCTGGCGCCCGGTTTGTTCCCGTTCCCACCCTTCTTTGCTACGCCGCGCCGTTCGCATCCTGGCCCGGTGTGGTTATAAGCGCTCTTGACGCGAAAAAAGACCGTTTTTACCTCCAGCTTTTCCGCCGGGGCACCGCGGTTACCGAGCCCATGGACGCATCGGCGTCAGAAATCACCGGATTTATCGATCCGGCTGAACGAATACTCGTCACCGGTCCCGACGCGGATTATTTCGCCGAAACACTCGGTGCGTCCAACCCATCACTCGATCTTGTGTCTGTTCAAAACAGAAAGACAGGAATTTCAGACCAGATCGCAGAAGTTGCAAATGCCGGCGGCTCGGGGTATACTGAAAGCATGCCTGACCACGCGGGTCCGGTATATGTGAGAAAAAGTGACGCAGAATCAAATACCGCCGCAAAAAAAGCCTGATCAACTCATCATCGAGGAGCTCGCACTTGCCGAAGACGCGATCCCCGAACAGGAACCGCCAATTCCGGGGAGGCAGGGCTCTCCGGAATCAGTGCGCTGGAATAAGGCGTATATTGACGACGTAATCAAACTTTCGGACAATCCCAATCTCGCGCTCCTCATACTCGATACCGACCTTACAATCGTACATTCAACGCCAAAGGCAAGCCTCATGTTCAAGCATTATTACACGATTGAACCCAAACCATTCTTTAACGTATTCCATCAGACGCTTGGTCAGGATGACATGAAAAATCTCATCATCTCGCTCCGCTCGTATGAGCGCGGTTATTCCTGGACCGGGACATTGCTCCATAAAACACCGATTACGAAAACCATGCACACGCGAACGACCTTCGTTCCGTTTTTCGCAACCGAGAGAAAAATCGCCGGGTATCAGGTATTCTTTGAGGACATTACGCAGTCCTATAGCAATCATCTCCGTTCGACGTTCAAGAGCATACTCGAAGCCGCAAAGCTCAAGGATAACGACACGGGAATGCATAACGAGCGCGTCAGCTATTACTGCAAAAAAATGACCGAGTACCTCTACAGCCTCAAGATGTACCCCCAGATCGATCCCGACTTCATCGACAATATCGGATTTCTTTCCGCAATGCACGACGTCGGAAAAATCGGCACACCGGATTACATCCTCCAAAAGAGCGGAAAACTCACCGAGCTTGAATGGGAAATCATGCGTGAGCATACGATCAACGGGACGTTCATTCTCTCGTCGTATCCGGTGATGATGGCAAAGGAAATTGCGCTCAGTCATCATGAATGGTGGAACGGCGGCGGGTATCCTTTTAAACTCGAAGGCGAGATGATACCGCTTTCCGCGCGGATCGTGACAATAGCCGACGTGTATGACGCTCTCAGGATGAAGCGCACGTATAAAAATGAGTATACGCACGAAGAAACGGTAAGCCATATCATCGCGAATTCCGGCTCGCAATTCGATCCCGCGCTGATTGTGATATTCGAACAAATCCATCAGGACTTCAACGATATCTGGAATCTCCTCCGGGACAACGAATATGAAGCACCCGAGGGACGCGACCGATCAATGGAATTTTCGGATTCTTTTTAGGTTCGATTTATTTTTCGGTGAAAAAAAAGGCGCGTCGGGGAAGTGCGAGCTACCCCAAGGCGCCTTTTACTATTTACAGCTTGATGTTTGAAAGGCCTTCGAGATTGACCGGGGTCTTCGCGGCCGCGCGGTTCTCGCTCTGAATAGCCTCGTACACTTCCTGCCGAAAAACCTTGACGGTCTTCGGTGCCTCAACGCCTATCTTTACCTGGTCTCCGCGAATCTCGATTATCGTAATCGAGATATCCTCGCCTATCATTATTTTTTCATTTGTCTTTCGCGACAGTATCAGCATCAATGCCCCCTGTTAGCAGCGCTTTCCGCCACAAGGTCGTGCTTGGTCTGCCAGCGGGGATCGGCCAAAATAGCCTGCATTGCCTCGTTGTTCTCTCTGTTGATGATCAGTGGGCCCTGCAAGTTCGCCGTAATGCGCCCCCCGTCAGTCGGGATCGTGATAAGGGCGAATACGAGTACGTCCGAAGGGGACGCAATCTTGAGCGGCGCGAGAACTGTGTCCTCGATGTCGATCTCGTAATCGGGCCTGAAAATAAACGGGTCGATCGAAAGAAACGCAAGTTCCGGTTTCTCGGTCGATTGAACCCATATAAACGGTTTCTGCTCCGCGTCGATTAACGCGAATGAATGATACTGCGCGAAGCCATAAAACCCCTGTGCGAGGTTGATAATCTGCTTTTCGAGTATTGTCACGCGGCCCATGGCCTTAGTCTCTATTTCCATTGATTGCACCTTACTTGATATAGTTCAAAAGCGTGTTCGAATACAGCTTGCCGGCATTGCTGAGCGTAGCCTGCTGCGTATACTCGTACATCTTAAGGTCTGTGATCGCTTTTGTAAAGTCGATATCCGACTCACGGGACTCCGCCGCCGTAACATTGAGCTGTTCAGCGTTCAGTCGCGCCATGGTCAGCTCCGAACGCTCATAGCGGGAGCCGATCGCGGCAAGTCGGGTCGAAAGATTGTCGATGCCGCCGTCAACGGCTCCGAGAACCCTTCCGCCGATCGCTTCCTGGTCTCCCGAGCTGAGCGCGTCGCGGAGGGCGATAACCGCATCAAAGAGAGACCCACCGGAAATACGAACCGAATTGGCGATGTTATACGGCGGCTTCTGTTCGGCCTTTATCATGCCAAGAGACGAAAGCACGTCGCCACCCTTTGCGTCCTTGAGCCAGAGCTGCCTGGAATCGGTGGTTTCGATGTTGAGACCGTTCGTCACCGGATCGAGATATGCCTTAACGCCCGCGCCCGAATCATTTATTTTGGAAATAATCGAGTATACGTTGTCACCGGTTGTCAGCGGAACGTCAACGCCGTCGACCTCTATGGAGGTGTCGCTCTTTACCGCATAATTGGTCGCGTTGACTTCCGAAAAAAGCGTCTGCTTCTCCGCCCAAAAGGTGCGGTTCCCCGCCTCTCCCGTCTGCAGATGGGCCTGCTCGCCGATTTCGACAGCCTTTCCCTCGATGGAGCCGTTATAGCGCACTTGCATGATCACCGGGTTTCCCGCGCCATCACGATCGCCGAGAACGGTCTCGAACGGTTCGGTAAAGCTCTTGGTCCCCGAAAAAAGACGAATGCCGTCCGGGCCGGTCGCGTTGCCGTTTGACACGAGTTCCTTCAGCAGTTCGTCAACTTCGGTCGACATGTTTTTCAGGTCACCCGGGGTGAACGTGCCGTTCGCGCCGGTTACCGCAAGCTCGCGAACGCGTTGCATGACCTGAAGGGTTTGATTCATGTAGCCCTCGGTGATCTTGAACTGATCGTTGAGCGTTTTCGCATTTTTCTCGAACCGGTCGAGCCGCGACAGGTACGACTGATAGCGCACCGAATGGCCCGCCGCGAGCGGATCGTCGCGGAGGTTAAGATTTTTGCGCTGGCTTGAGATGCTGTTATTTGCGTCGCTTACGCGCGATTCCTGCCTGCGCAGGGAAAATTGCGTATCGGTATGCTGAAGGTTGCTGCTGATTCTTCTCATTCAGGTTCTCCTTACACGCCCATGCGGTTAATAACCGTATCGAGCATGTCATTTTGCGTCGAGATGAACTTCGCCGCGGCGTTGTATCCGTGCTGGAATTTTATGATGTCTGCGAGTTCCTCATCGACGTTGACGCCCGATATGGAATCGCGCATGTCGTGAAGCTGCTTCATTATTGCGACTTGCGTGTCGAGCGAACGGGATGCCTGCTCGCCCTTTAATCCCGCATTGGTAATCGTGTCGGCAAAAAAATCGTCGAAGGTTCGGGTATTGCCGACCATGACCGCCGTATTTCTGATCGCCGCAATGGCGACCGCTGCGCGGTTATCGCCGGGATTTACCTGACCGTCGGAGTCTGCGAACCCCGCCGCGATGGTGTTGACGTCTCCGGTAATCTGCTTGTTGATGTCCATCCAGCCCGCAGGATGCGCGATCGGCGAAACGGCATACTGGAGATCGCCTTTCGCTAACGCGACATTTGCATCCGCGCGATCCCACGTATACGCTCCCGCCTGTCCGGGAGCGGCGAGAACGCCTGCGTAACCGGCGAGGAAGCGGCCTGAGTCTTCCATGTGCCTGATGACGAAGTCAGGATTCTGCTTGTCCTGGGCAGTCGTCCCTTTCATGACGAGCCTTCCGTCGCGGTCAAGGCTCGCGACGACTTCGGCTCCCGAGTTGTTGATGCGCGCGACGACGTCTGCGACCATGTCGGTCGGGTGATAGGGAACGCTGATCGTGCCGGTTGCAGCCGAAAGGGTGATTGAACCCTCAAGACCGACCTGCTCGCGGGCGACGAGTTTATTGGCACCGGTAACGCGGTAAATATACGAAGAGTCATATTGTCCGTCGCCGTTCCGGTCGTAGTTACCGGCGACGTTATTGATGAAATTCTGCTCGGTAAAAAAATCAACCCCGGTCTTTCCGTTCGCGCCGGTACCGTCGCGGTGGATATCGTTTACGAGATCGACGAAGGTCATCGTCATGGTGTCGAGTTTTTGAACCTCGTCGCGGAGATCCTTGTCGCGAAGCTCGATGAGCGCGCCGAGTTTACCGCCGGTGAATTCGGCCTTGTTTCCGTTTTCCTTCCAGACGACTTCGGAATATCCGTCGTTTTCCGTTCCCGACTTGAGGTCGAACGTCCGATAGCTCTTGCCCTGCACGAGCTCGAGTCCCGCCGTGTGAATGACGAACTCGTCGGGATCGCGCTGATCGGTCGTGATATTGATCAAACCGGAAAGCTTTTCGGTGAGAAGGTCGCGCTGATCCATGAGATCGTTCGGGCTGTCGCCCATCGCCTTTACCTTGACGATTTCCTCGTTGAGGGCGGCTATCTGGCGCGCAAAGTCGTTAACCTGTTTCGTCACGCCTTCGATATCACCGTTGACCATGTCGCGAATTCCCTGAAGGCCCCGATACTGCTGATGAATCGAGTCGACGAGGGTCTCGCCGCGGGAAAGCACCGCCTGGCGGGACGCGCGCGATTCGGGATACACCGAAAGTTCCTGCCAGGAGTCCCAAAACTGGTCGAGCCGAGTTCTGACCGAGGTGTCGGCAGGCTCGTTGTAGACCTGTTCCATCATCAGTATGTAGTTATCTTTCGTTTTCCAGTATCCCTCGCCGTTTGACTGACCGACGATACGCTGATCGAGAAGCTCGTCCCGAAGCCGCCTGATTGACTCGACGGAGACGCCCTGTCCAAGCTGTCCGGGGGTTTCGGCGCGGGACAGGTCGGGACGATAGAGGGGATCCGTGGCCTTGAGCTCAACCCGCTGGCGGGAGTAACCCTCGGTCGACGAGTTTGAAAGGTTATGGCCGGCGGTCTGGATCGACTCGCTGTGCGCGAAAAGGCTTCTTTTTCCCATCTCGATGCCGGTAAACGTGGACGACATATTCGCTCCTTATCAGAATGAACGGTTAAGGACGAGGCTTTCCACGTTCGTGGAAACGAGGTTTCCCTTGCGTGTGTAAATCTTCGTCTTCCGTCCGGGTAATACAGTTTCGAGCATGCCCGATATCACGGCACGCGCATTGGATATATAGGTGTCAAAAACGTCATTTTCTGTCTTTGAAAGGAGAAGGAGGCGTTTCATCTCGCGGAAAAGGTCGTTAGTCCGCGCGCGCGCATCTCCTGAAAGGTTTGCGGTAATCGCGTAAAAGTCGCGGGAACCTTCGGCATCGGGTGCGAGTGCTTTCGCGCAGGCGATTCGCTCGTCCTCAAGCCGGGTGAATATCGTGGCATAGGTCTCCGATTCGGAGGTTTCTTTCTGGAGAAGTACCCAATCGCGAACGAGAACGCATTCGTACATTCGTTTTTGGCAGGCATAGAGCGCCTGAAGTACGGAGATTTCGTTTCGGAGAATTTCTTCGAGGCGGGGTTCCGCGCTAATCTTGTTGTCCATGTTTAAAAAAACTCCTTCAATTCATTATCGGAAGGACGATGGCGAACTAAACTGAAATAGGCGCGCATCCTTGACTTTTTTTCCCGGTTCTGGCAAGATGCCAACGTTAGTTCATGGTGCCTGTAGTTCAGGGGTAGAGCGCCAGATTGTGGATCTGGTTGTCGTGGGTTCGATACCCACCAGGCACCCGAAGGGTCAGCTGGCAGACTGTTATGGTTTACCGGCAACCCTGCATCGCAGGAAGATATAATGCGCCCGTAGCTCAGCTGGATAGAGCGCCGGACTTCGAATCCGTAGGTCGCAGGTTCGACTCCTGTCGGACGCAAAAAAGTCAAAAAGGGTCAAAAAACCCGGTTGACAAAAAAAACGGTTTGCTGTATAACAAATAACCGTAACGAATGCAGTTGTTGCCGTAAAACAGCAGCGAATGCAAAGAAATCAGATCGGTATAACGATACCGTGAAGCGTTTAGAAACAAACACTTCACGTCAAATCAAGACAGTTTCTTGAAACTTTCTTGGTTTGACCGGGCCATTAGCTCAGCTGGTAGAGCAACAGACTCTTAATCTGTGGGTCGAAGGTTCGATCCCTTCATGGCTCAAATCGAACAGGATACGCAGTGGTTGACACTGTGAATTGAGTTCGGTAAAATGCTTATCACTTGCGATGCGTGAATCTTTCAAGGATGAACGCTCAGTCAAGCGAGAGTGGTGGAATTGGCAGACACGCCAGACTTAGGATCTGGTGCCTTGGCGTGAGGGTTCAAGTCCCTCCTCTCGCAGTTCCGCCGCGCGAGCGTGCAACAACATGATTTTGCGGGAATAGCTCAGTGGTAGAGCGCCACCTTGCCAAGGTGGATGTCGCGGGTCCGACTCCCGTTTCCCGCTCTTACTCGGAAGGCGATTCGGTAAAATCCGAATCGCCTTTTTTTATCCTGATGGCAATTACCAGGCTGTACCGACGGCCTGAAACTTTATAGTAGCAAGAGGATGTCCACATGAATCTGAACAAGCAGTTTACCAAGCTTGACAAGTCCCGCGTACAGCTCGACGTCACCATTGGCAAGGACGAGATCGCAAAAACCTACCAGGAACTTCTCCAGAAGTATTCCAAGACCATACAGCTCCCCGGCTTCCGCAAGGGAAAGGTTCCCGTCGCCGTGCTCGAGAAAAAATACGGCGATGCTCTCAAGGGCGATGCCGCAGGCGACATCATGGAAAAAGCCCTCGGACAAATCTTCGAGGCCGCGAGCGAATTCGAACGCCCGCTCCCCTATTCCCAGCCCGTCATGGACAAAGCCCCCGAGTTCGACACCGGCAAGGACCTCGTGTTCACCGTCACCTATGACGTTTTCCCCGAGGTAAAGCTCGGAACCATCGACGGCTTCAAGATCGAGGTTCCCCAGGTTTCCGTCGGAGACGCCGAGTTGAAGGAAGAGCTCGAGGCTATCCGCGACCGCAACGCGATCGTCGTAGACCGCAATGACGGCGACAAGGCTGCGAAGGACAACATCGCAACCGTCAACTACTGCGAACTCGACGACGCAGGCGCCGTCATCAGCGGCACCGAGCGCCAGGACTTCGTGTTCACCATCGGCACCGGTTACACAGCATTCAAGTTCGACGACGAAGTCATCGGCATGAAAAAGGGCGAGACCAAAGACTTCACGAAGAAGTTCGGAGCCAACGAGGAAGACAAGGATCTCGCGGGAAAGACGAAGAAACTCCGCGTCACGCTCACCGCGCTCAAGGCAAGGAACCTCCCAGACCTCGACGACGAGCTGGCCCAGGACGTAAACGAGAAATACAAGACCCTCGACGACCTCAAGACCGATATCAAGCGAAACATGGAAACCGCGCTCGAGAACAAGCTCAAGGAAATCAAGTCGAATGGTCTCCTCGAAAAAATCATCGAGAAAAACACCTTCGAACTTCCCGAGTCGATGATCGGCGCAGAGCTCGAATCCCGCTGGCAGATGCTCGCACAGCGCTTCCGCACCGACGTAGCCCAGCTTGAGAAACTTATCGTGTCCTCCGGACAGTCCAAGGAATCGATGCTGAAAGAATGGCGTGGCGAAGCAGAGAAGATGCTGAAAAGCCGCGTTATCGTCGAGCTCCTCCTCAAGGAACGCGAGATCGTCGTAACTCCCGAAGAAGTCGAAGCCGAATACGCACGCATGGCCGAAGGTTCCGGAATTTCGGTCGAAGAAGTCAAAAAACACTATGCGGATGCACGGCGGAAAGAGTATCTTATAGACGATATCAAAGAGCAGCGCCTCTACGGACAACTTCTCGAGAAGTGCACTCTTTCCAAGGGCGACAAGGTAGCCTTTGCAGATCTCTTTAAGAACGAGCAGTAACCATGAATGAACAAATGAACACTCTGGTCCCCTACGTCATCGAGCAAACCGGTAACGGCGAGCGGTCGTACGATATATTCTCGCGGCTACTCAAGGACAGGATTGTGTTCATCGACGGAGAAATCACCGACGCAACCGCGGATCTCGCGGTTGCCCAGCTCCTTTTCCTCGATTCCCAGAATCCCGAAAAGGACATCAATCTTTATATCAACAGTCCCGGCGGTTCCGTAACCGCAGGGCTCGCGATCTACGACACCATGCAGCAAATAAGGTCCGACGTGCAGACATTCTGCCTCGGCCAGGCCGCGAGCATGGCGGCAATCATATTGGCGGGCGGAACTGCGGGCAAGCGCAACGCACTGCCCTCCTCCCGAGTCCTCATCCATCAGCCCTGGGGCGGAGTTCAGGGCCAGGCGGTCGACATCGGCATCCAGGCACGCGAGATCGTCAGGCTCAAAAAGCTCACGATCGCGTATTTCGCGGAACATACCGGAAAGAACGAGGCCGAGGTGGCGCACGACATGGAACGCGATTACTTCATGTCGGCAGAAGAAGCGCTCGAATATGGAATCGTTGACCAGGTAATGAAGCGGAGGAAGCATGGCAAAGCTCAGAAATGACAAAGATCAGACATGCTCCTTTTGCGGAAAAAACGCAGACACGAGCCGCCGGATAATCGCCGGTCCCGGAGTATTCATCTGCGACCATTGCGTTGAAGTGTGCCGTGGTATTCTCGACGAGGAAACCCAGCAGCTTTCTACGGAATTTACCGGTGAAATCCCGACCCCGAAAGAGATGAAGGCCCACCTCGATCAGTACATCATCGGTCAGGAACAGGCAAAGAAAGCCCTTTCGGTCGCCATTTATAACCATTACAAGCGAATCGCGAATCCGTCAAAAACCCCTGACGACGTCGTCATCGAGAAATCGAACGTACTTCTCATCGGACCGACGGGATCGGGCAAAACCCTTCTCGCGCGCACGATCGCGCAGAAAATGAAAGTTCCCTTTGCGATCGCGGACGCGACCACGCTTACCGAAGCAGGCTACGTCGGTGAGGACGTCGAGAACATTCTCCTGAAGCTCATCCAGAACGCGGGCGGAAACATCGCTTCTGCCGAGCGCGGAATCATTTATATCGACGAAATCGACAAGATCGCGCGCAAAGGCGAGAACGTATCGATTACCCGCGACGTATCCGGTGAGGGCGTTCAGCAAGCCCTCCTCAAGATCATCGAGGGAACGGTCGCTTCTGTCCCGCCCCAGGGCGGCCGGAAGCACCCGAACCAGGAAATGATCAAGCTCGACACGACGAATATTCTCTTTATCTGCGGCGGGGCCTTTGTCGGCCTCGACAAGATGATCGAGACTCGCGTCGCCCAGCATCCGATGGGTTTCGGTGCCGATATCAAGATCCAGAAAGAGCGCAACCTCCAGGAACTCTTTGACCAGATAAGCCCGGACGACCTCATCAAATTCGGCATGATCCCGGAGTTTATCGGCCGACTTCCGATAACCGTTGCGCTTAACGAACTCGTCCGCGACGACCTTCGTCGCATTCTCACGGAACCGAAAAACGCAATCGTCAAGCAGTTCCAGGCTTCGCTCGACATCGACAAGGTCGAACTCGTATTCTTGGAAGATGCGATCGACGCGATCGCGGATCTTGCCATCAAGCAGAATACCGGCGCGCGCGGGCTCAGGGCCATCGTCGAGAAGATGATGATGGAGCTGATGTTCGAAATACCTTCGATCGAAGGAAACAAGCGCGTTGTCATTACGAAAGACGTCGTCGAGAAGGCGCAAAAGCCGCTGATCGAGCAGGCGGGACAGAAAACCGCGTAAGCGAATCAAAAGGCATTCAATTAAAAAGGCCGCCAGAGTTACCTCCGGCGGCCTTTATTATATCCAGTACGATTTACGCTTTACTATTTACCAATACGCTAGCTTTTCACCACAGCAGACATGCACGCAAGGGTGTCCGCCGCACTCTGTTTCCAGTCAAAGTTCGTTACCCATTTCAGGCCCGACTCGATCAGGGAATTGCGGAGCGGGTCATTGTCGCCCGACGGAAGCTTCACGATTTTACCGATGGCATCCGCAATTTCCTCCGGGCTATTCTGGTCGAAATAGACCGCGGAGTCTCCGGCAACTTCAGGGAGCGCCCCCGCACGCGCGCACGCGACGGGAATTCCGCAGGCCATCGCCTCGAGAACCGGAAGGCCAACGCCTTCGGCTGAGGACGGAAATATGCATGCGTCTGCCGCGGAATAAAGCTCCGGCAAATTCTGATGGGGAAAATAACCGGTCAAAAGGATGTCGGAAGCGACCGGTGACTTGATGACCTCACGGTGAACCATTTCCGCATTCAATCCGTCGGCGCCGGCGAGTACGAGCCGATGGGGCAAGCCGGTTCTCTGCTTGAAAATCGCGAACGCGCGGATAAGCTCGACATGGCATTTTGCCGGATACGCAACCCGGGAGGCATAGATGATGTACGGACGCCTGATCGAAAACGGATGGATCAGCACAGCCTCGGTTGCCGACTGCTGACGCGGAAAAAAGAGGCTCGTGTCGATACCGTTGTGTATTACCGTAATTCTTGATTCAGGAATGCGCAAGTTAACGAGATCATCCCGAATAAAGCGGCTCGCGGCGATTATTCGATCAACCTTTTTCAGCTGCATTTTGAAAAGCGAGGCAATGATACCGTCGTCGGAGTTTTTCCAGTTATCCGAAAGGATATCCTGTACGACGGTCACCGAGGGAACGTCGAAATTGACGGGCAAGAGCCGTACACCCGACGGAAAGAGAACAGCGTCGTATTTTTGCTTTCGGGCGAACGCCGAATAGCCCGTTATGTGCCAAAATCGCTCGGCGAGCTGACTGTCCGATACCGTGACCCCGGTATAAGAGACCGTATCAAGCCCCGAGGTATACGTAAAGCGGTCCAATTCCGGACCGAAAAGGTCGACTGAATGCTCCGATTGCGGAAGGTTGCGAACGAGCGAAAGGACGTAGGCCCCGATTCCGGAACGACCATGATCGCACCCGAAAGTATCGATACCGATTTTCAACAGCATCCCCCGTTTTACCAAATTAACGGGTAATTATAGCACTTTTACAGCCATTATGCTATCCTCAAATTTATGAATACCTTTTCGGATCTATCCGTAACCCCCGAACTCTGCGCGGCTCTTGAAAAACGAGGGATAACCGTACCAACGGCCGTCCAGACCTCGGTAATCCCCGCGCTCGTTTCAGGAGAAAGCATCCTTTTCCAGTCAGAAACCGGCACCGGAAAAACCTTTTGCTATCTCCTTCCCGCCTTCATGAAATGCGCTCTCGATACCGAAAAGGAATCGCCGAAGATTCTCGTCGTGGCGCCCACGCACGAACTCGCGTCGCAAATCAAGGGCGAGGCCGTCTCTCTCGCCAGCGACTCCGGGCTTCCCATAACGGCGGCGCTCTGTATCGGTGGCGCGCCCCTCAAGCGTCAAATCGAAATGCTCAAGCAAAAGCCGACCCTTCTCGTCGGAGGGCCAGCGAGAATTCTCGAGCTCATCCGGCTGAAAAAACTCTCCCCCCGCGGCATCCGCACGGTAATCATGGACGAAACGGACCGGATGCTTTCACCCGAGATGCGCGACATTCTCGCGGAACTTCTTTCGGTACTTTCCCCCGATGCGCAATACATCGCCTGCTCCGCGACCTTGAGCAACTACCATGCCTCCATTCTCGAAAAAATGATTCCCCGTCACCGCAATGTCGTGCCTGGCACGGAAACGGCGGATACCCCGGTTAAAGAAACGCAAAAAAAGCATCGACTCCGCCTCATCACGCTTCCGCCGGAAGAAGTCCTCAGGCGCAATATTACCCACTGGGCTTTTTTTGCGGAGGGACGGGATAAAGTTGAAACCCTGCGAAAGTTTATTATCGCAGAGCATCCGGCAAAGGCGCTCGTTTTCACGGCTATCGCGGGACAGGTCGAGAACATCGCGGCCCAGCTCAATTTCAAGAAGGTGCCGTGCTCCGCGCTCTACGCGAAATTGGACAAAATCGAGCGAAAAAAAGCCATGGACGACTTTCGCTCCGGTCGGACCACGGTACTTGTTACCAGCGACCTTGCCGCGCGCGGTCTCGATATTCCGAACGTCACCCACATCATCCAGCTTGACGTAAACGAAAACGAGGACTTTTTCATCCATCGCGCGGGACGAACGGCGCGCGCGGGAAAGTCCGGTATCAACGTAATTTTCGGTGACGAGCGAGAGCTCCGGAACCTTGCCCGCGTCGAGAAAAAACTCGGCATCGTCGTCTATCCCAAAGTGCTCTATGGCGGCAAAGTTCAGACGCCGGAGCAATTCGAGGATGAGGATGATGCTTCGCACGGAGACCCTCCGGAAGGTGAAGCCGGATCCAATCGCTGACCGATACAAGACACAGAAAATAAAAAAAACGACACAGGTTTCTGTGTCGTTTTTTTTTGACCGAACGGTCGCAGTACGCACGATACCAGTACCGCATGCCTCATTTGCGCTGAGACGTTAAAAGAAGTACTGGAATCCGGCGCTGATGTAATTGTTGTAAATTGTTCCCGAGGCATCCTCTCGCCAGTCGGCGAGTTTCTTTTCGGCCGCGGCCTTGATAGTCGCGTCGTCGGCGCCTTCAAGGCTTTCGTCGTGGGAATATATCTCGCTCGTAACGTTGGGATTGATATTCATCTCGAAGCGATATCCCAGCTTGAACAGCATATGCCCGCCGGTCTTGAGGACAGGAAGCCTGCACGCGATATCAAAACCTGTCTGCCAGATATACTGTACCGTTTCCTGCGTAAGGAACGGGGTCGAGTAAAAATAAGCGTGCCCCGCGTTCGATCCGGATGAGTTCCGGATGGAACCATCGGTTACGTAAGAACCCTCCCCGGAAAGATACTCCTTGACCCAGTCGAATTCGATGTCTTCGTTTACGTTCGCGTGCCTGATGAGGGTTCCAACGATGTCGAAATCGACGTCCTCAAGAGGGCGAATCTTTATCTTGAGATTCACCCGGTCGGAATTCGGCTCGAGAGCAGCGCCAAAACTCTGTCCGGCCTGGGTGTAGTTTTGGTAATTTGGCTCGGTCGTATCAAGACTATCATTTGCCTTGTGACTATAGGTATACGGAGTCACCATTGTGTAATCGAGGGAAACGAGCGTCAGGCGTCCCGACTTTCTCGGTGCATACGACGCGCCAATCTGGCCGGCGATTCGATACTTGGTGTCGAATTTCAGCCGCGCAAGATCGTTGAAACTTAAATCGTCGGCGTCGAGCGTACCGTCAATTTTCAGGCCTTCAATCGGCTTGACGGTAAACATGCCACCTATGTAGTTATTGTCGGCAAAACCGGTGTTACCCTGGCTGATCATATACGGCGAGAGCGGCAGCATATACAGCGGCTCGAATCTTCCACCATAGAGGACGGATTCGAAGATCGATACGGAGACCCATTCATAGGGATGAAAATCAACTGAATGAATTGATATGAACTTCTCCGGATAGTATTTATAGGGATCGCTGTCTGCCGTTGCGGAAAGCGTATACATGGAAACATTTAAGCCCCATTGGTCTTTATAATACGCAAAATCGAGCTGTCCGCTATGGAGTGCCTGCGGTCCGACGATAGTGCCATTATAATGAAACGGACCCCACGAACCGCGCATGAGACCCGCGTTCAGGTAATAGTCGGAGGTACCCACTGCGATCGACGAGTTTACCGAAGGGAGTATCCACATCGGTCCTACCTTTGCATCGTCTTCAACAGTATCCTTTGTCGATCCGGTTCCCACCGGAAGAAGTTCTTCGTAAGAAAGTTTGTTTGTCGCCCACCCGTCAGCGGAGACGCTCGCGGAAACTTTTTCCGACATGAAAAAATTCAGGTCGAAAGCAAGTGCGACATCAAGTTGCTTGAACTGATTATAGCTGTCGACCGTCGCGCCGGTTTTAAAACCGTAGGTCAGGACGCGCCCGAAAATTCGCTTATAATGCGCCTCGGCGATCTGACGCTGGGTGCTATCACCCCGCTCGATAACCTTATCAAGAATCGACTTTACAAGCTGCTGCGGATACGGACGAGCGGCGGGAAGATTATTTACAATTCCCATGGTTTCCCATACGACAAGATCATCATAGAAATAATCATATGGGTCGCAGGCAACCTGGGCAAAAAGCGCTGTACCGGCGAGAAAGCTGAATACAAGCGCGAACAATACACGGGCTCTCATGTTTTCCCCTTAGTGAGCGTTAGCCGGACACCACGATATGGCGCAGGTGGCTTCGACAGAACCCGCGCGAACCGTGCCGGTACGGTAACTATAACCGAGTTTGCCCTGTACCTCAAGCCGTTCGCTGATAAACCGTTCGGCCGCAACACATACCGAATGCTGTATGCTGTCCGCGCCCGACGGGGTGTCGATTTCCGCTTCGGTTACCGATGAAGGATACCACGGGCCGGTCGACGCAAGGAACGCGGTATCATTCTCGCCTTTACAAAGAAAACGATACCCAAAGCGCAGGGAGTATTCCAGCGGTACGTCATACCTCACCTGAAACGCGATTGCCATGGTATCAGGCCCGAATGGTGTTCCGAGCCATCCCTGAACAGCCTCGCCGGTATAGCCGGAGGGCGCGACGAGTTCTTTTCGCGTCCATTGGTAGCTGATGTCCCGACCCGAAAGGATATAGAGCCAGGGATTCGCATACACACCCTCGACGGTTGCAATCAGGAACCCCGCGCGATACGGATGAGCTACCTCGATACCTGCAAGGCCGCCGAGCGAATTGGGTGTTACGTCGGCATCTTCGAAATTATCACGCTCATAACTTGTCTGAAACTGGTTCATTACAAACTGACCATACAGGCGAACTCCGGGATGGGGAACGAAGTCCGCACTTATCACGAATTCCGATCCCACGGGATCACTGTCTTCACTCGTCCCGTAATCGTCACGCCATCCTGCATAGCTGTGAAATATCATAAAGGGATTGAGATACCGCAGATCCATGCCCGATGCGACCATCGACGCCTCGGATAGCGAGACAGAAAGCGCATTGACTGGCCGTACCGTCAGTTCATGAAAATAGGCAAACTTTTTTGGGGCAAGCTCAATCGGCGTGAGCGAATAGCGAAGCTTCTTCGAATGGAATGCAATCGTCGCGTAATCGAGACGGTCCGCAGTACCCGAAAGTCCGAGTCCTCCCGTAAGCGTGAGTCCCGACTCTAGAGGCCCCCTCCCTATCACGGCGGTGAGATACTCGTTTCCGCAAGCGAGATACGCAGTTGTCGGCATGGTAAGATCGATCTCGTTTGCGTTTATCGGGACGTTCGTCCAGTCGTCCTCGAACGAGGAAGCCCAGTACCCCTCGCCGAGGGAAAGGTCCGTATACCCGGCAATCGAATTGCCAAAGCCGAGAAGAAGCGGAACGGAAATGAGCGGCTTCGTTTCGTTGAAACGCTCCGTTTGGTCGGAGTAAAAATATGCGTCGGAATCCTGCAGGTATCGGGCGGAAAGCGTGAAGACGGGCCGAACGTCGAACGAAAGAGGCCCTGAGTTAACGGCGGCATTGTGAGGAGAAAGAAAGGTGTCGAGCTTGCGCCAAACTGCCTTGCCTCCGTCACTCAGGCTATCGTAGGGGATTTCCGCGAGATACTGGGAAAGCTCAAGTTTGGTCGCGGGTGCGTGCGTGGCTGCGGGCGCGTTGCCTGATTCAAGAAAGAGGTACTTCAGCGCCTCGAAACTCCAATGCCCGCTTTGCACAAGTTCAACTCTGGGTGTCTCGGCGAACGCGCAGGCAATTGCAAGATATGCCGAAATAATAGAGATGATTTTGGATGATTTCATAAAAGCCCCGCTTTGCCTAACGATCAGCTAAAAAGAATGAATAAAATTCTTTACGTCGTCGAGCCCATTGCGAATGCCGAGTTTTCCGATGCGGGCCTGAACGTCACTGACGAGCTCGGGGTTTTGAATAATCCGTTCAGCCTGTTCAAGTATTTCTCGCGGCTTCTTTATATACCACCCCGCGCCGTTATGTACGGCGAAAAGGACATTCCCGAGTTCCTGCCCGCGAATAAACGTCGAAAAGATAACCGGTTTCCCGACGGCAAGAACTTCCATTACGGTGGAAGCGCCACCCTTCGTTATCACGCAGTCGACGATATTGAGAAGATCGGGCATGAATGAGACAAAACCGTACACGATCACGTTGTCGGCCTTTTTCCAGTCCACGAAGAGTTGGACTTGCTGCTTGAGAAGCTTGTTCTTTCCGCAGACTACGATGAGAATCTCGTCACGCTTTCGCGACACAAATTGCGACACGATGCGATCGGCGCTTCGCAAGCCTTCCCCGCCGCCCGCGATGAGAATGATTTTTCGGTCGAGCGGAATGCCGAGCCGTTTTTTTGCCTCGACGACTTCTTCGGGGGTATATTTGCGATCGTAGGCACGATTCAGGATAAACGGGAATGAATGCACGCGATCAGGATTGTAGCCGTATCGCTCAACAGCTTCTTTCCTGAGTTTTTCCGAAAATACAACCAATTCGGTATTTTTTTCCTGGAACCAGATCGAGTGTGCGGTATAGGGATCGGTGACGAGTGTTATGAGCGGTATGGAGTGATCGAGGCAATCGATAGCCTTTCTGGCGACATTGATAAGGACTTCATGAAGGCAAACGACCTTGGTTATCCCGTTGTCGCGGAGAAAACGGTAGAGATGACTTTTTCCATGGATAGAAACCAGGTAATTCCCGAATTTTCTGTGGAGGGGATGCTCGGTAATACGGTAAAAAAGAACGTAACCGGGTTCGAAATAATTCGAGGTTACCCGATACCCGTTTTCGAAAAACATGCGACATATGTGCATCTTTTCGCTGAAACCGTTAAACAGAAAGGTCTCGCTTTCTTCGGGCCAGGCATCCCGTATGCCATTTGCCAGGGCTTTTGCAGGCGCGATATGCCCACCACCGGTATTAAGGTATAAAAAAGCAATTTTCTGTTTCATAACTATTAAATACAGTATACCTGCATAATCGACGAGAGAGCAAGTCTTGCCTGTACAAAAATCGGATGGAAAGCTATACTGATAAAATGAATATCGCGCTGTTTTCAGATAGCTACCTTCCGACAAAAAGCGGCATCGTTACCGTCGTAATTCAGCTCAGGGCCGCGCTTGAGGCAATGGGACATCACGTCGTTATCGTAACCGTCGAGACGACTCCCGAATCGCGGACCGACGATGATGCGTGCATTTTCCGCGTTCCCTCTATCCCGCTCGGCCTCGGGACGGATCAGTTCGTGGGCTTTCCCCACAAACGCAAAATCATCAATTTCCTTCGGGAACATCAAATCGAGATCATCCATAGCCACACCGAATTTTATATCGCGCACGCGGCAAAAAGCGTCGGTAAAGCTATGCATATCCCGACCATAGCGACCACGCACACCATGTGGGAGGATTTTTACGATTATTACATCCCCATGGCGCGCCTGATACCGGTCAAGGCAATTCGCCGTATCGTCAGGCGCCTGTATCGCAAGTTTTACGCGTTCATCAACGTTTCGTCGAAAGCGCACGATTATTTCAAGCGCGATTTCATGCTGCCGGCAATTCCTTCCGCAGTCATCCCGAACGCCGTCGATACCGCCGCTTTTCTCTCAAGCCGTGACAGTCCTGAAAGCTTTTCGCACATGCGAAAAAACTGGGGTATCGGTGAAAAGGATATTGTACTCCTTTTCGTCGGCCGCATTGGCGAGGAAAAGCGGGTACTGGAGCTCCTTGAGGTGGCGCTTCGGGTAACGGCCGCGCGCAAAAACGTCAAGGCACTCTTCGTCGGTAACGGTCCCGCTCTCGAGCAAATGAGGCAGACCGTTCATAACGCAAGGGGGGACGACCGGATCATCTTTACGGGTTTCGTCAACTGGACCGAGCTTCATACCTATTACGGCATGAGCGATATCTTTATGACCTGCTCCCTTTCCGAAATGCATTCGATGACGATCCTCGAGGCGCTTCTTTCCGGCCTCCCCGTCGCCGTGCGATGGGATTCGAGCTATCTCGATACCGTATATCCGGGAGAAAACGGGTATCTTTGCGAGACAGACGAAGGTGTCGAACGCGCGATTCTCGAGCTTGTCGACGATCAGGCGAAGCGTGAAAGCTACGGCAATAAAAGCCGCGATATATCCTTGAACTTCACGATTGCCAAACACGTGGATAAAACGATCACGTTCTACAAGACAGTGCTCGCGCACTATCCCCACCCGCTTGACGAAGCCGTACTGCGAAAAGCAGTAGAAGGTTAATAGCCGAATCAGGGCCTCATCAGGTTGATGAGGCAGGGCGGATTGGGGTATTCTTTACGTACTGTGAACCGCGAAGATAAAGAAACCCTCTATACATTCCTCGACGCCGCCAATCGCATGCTCTCGGACGGCGCTTTAAGTCCTTCATCAATGCCTGAATTTTCGGACGATCCGCAAATTGCCGTTAGTGCGCAAAATAACGCTCACGTGTCAGACCGCGCCGAAGGCTCTCTTCCCGTCGAATCAATCGGCGCGATCGCTTCCCGCATTGGAGCTTGTACGCGCTGCGGCCTTTGCGCCGCGAGACAGACCCCCGTTCCCGGAGTCGGGCCGGAAAGTCCTCTCGTGATGGTCATCGGCGAAGCACCCGGCGCGGACGAAGACGCGAAAGGCGAGCCGTTCGTCGGCAAGGCCGGCGAGCTCCTTGACAAGATGCTTGCCGCAATCGGGCTTTCCCGCGAGACGAACTGCTTTATCGCCAACATCGTGAAATGCAGACCTCCCGAGAATCGGGATCCGAGTCCCGAGGAAGCCGCGGCCTGTGCGCCCTTCCTTGAGGCACAGATCGCTGCGCTCAAACCACGCGCGATAATCGCGGTAGGACGAATCGCGGCGCAAAACCTCCTCAATACCCAAACGGGCATCGGACAACTTCGGGGCCGTTTCTTCGACTATCAGGGAATACCTCTTATGCCGACCTATCACCCGAGTGCGCTCCTTCGCGACGAAAACCTCAAACGTCCCGTATGGGAAGACCTCAAGGGATTCAAGGCCGAAATACTCTCAGGCGGTACCGACTGATGCCGCTCTGGCTCGAGCTCGTTTTTAATCTGCCCGTATATCAATCGTTTACCTATCGTGCCCCCCAGGCGAAGCCGGGTGAGGACGAATGCGCATCATTCGTCGGGCGCCGGGCCGAAGTCGTCTTCGGTTCCCGCCGGCTCGCCGGGTTTGTGATATCCGAGCGGGAAACGCTACCCGAGGGCTTTCCGGTCGCCGAATCTGATATCAAGTCAGTCGTCAGAATGGTAGACGCCGCCCCGATATTCGGCAGCGGAGAAATTTCCCTTTCACGGTGGATTGCGCAATTTTATATTTGCTCGGACGGCGAGGCTCTCGGCGCAATGATCCCCTCGGGAAGGCGTGAAAGCGAGATCGGGGGTATCGCGTTCGACGACTTCGATTTTGAAGTCTCCTCGCGCGAGCTTTCGGCCGAGCAGGAAAAAGCCGTCGCCGGCATCCTCGACCCCGCCCTGCGCTCCCCTGCGTATCTTTTTGGCGTCACCGGTTCCGGAAAAACCGAAGTATTTCTTCGCGCGGCGGATGCGGTTCTCGCGCGCGGACAGGGAGTGATCTATCTCGTTCCCGAGATATCGCTTACCCACCAGGTCATCGAGTCGGTCGTCTCGCGATTCGGAAAACTCGCCGCCGTCCTCCATTCGGGACTCTCGGGAAGCAAGCGTCTCGGGGAATGGATGCGGATCAGACGGGGAGAAGCGCGTATCGTCGTCGGTGCGCGAAGCGCGATCTTCGCTCCGGTCGAAAACCTTGGACTCATCATCATCGACGAGGAGCACGACGGCTCGTATAAATCGGGAACGACACCGCGCTATCACGCAAGGCAAGTCGCCATGCACCGTGCCGCCGACTCATCGTGCGCACTCGTGATGGGAAGCGCAACACCCTCGATCGAAGCATGGCAGCAGATGAAAACGGGAGCCATTCGCTCGTTCAGCCTCACGCAGCGCCTTGCAGGAGGCGCAGTTCCCGAGATCAGGATCGTCCAGCTCGGGGGCACCGACGGCGCCCTTTCAAAGACGCTCATCGAAGAGATCAAACAATCGAAGGAAGCAGGAAGGCAGTCGATCATCTTCCTCAATCGCCGCGGCTTCACGCATTTTTTCCGTTGCAATACCTGCGGATACGACCTCAAGTGCAAAAACTGTTCGGTACCGCTTACCTGGCACCGAACGCAGGGCGTCATGAAATGCCATTACTGCGGCTACCAAACAAAGCCGCCGTCGGTGTGCCCGGAATGCGGCTCGCTCGACACGGGATACGCGGGTTTTGGCACCGAGTTTATCGAAGACGAGGTAAAGCGAACCTTTCCGGGCTATACGGTGCAGCGCGTCGACACCGATACCCTTACGCGAAAGGACGAACTCAAACACGCACTCGAAAGCTTTCGCGAGGGAAAGACCGACATTCTGCTCGGAACGCAAATGGTCGCGAAAGGACTTAACTTTCCGGGCGTGCGTCTCGTGGGGATAGCGCTTGCGGATACCGGGCTCCACATGCCGGACTTTCGCGCGGCAGAGCGTACGTTCGCCCTCATCGTCCAGGTAGCCGGGCGCGCGGGACGGTTCTTTCCCGACGGTCGCGTAATCATCCAGACCTGGAGCCCGAAAAACCCCGCGATCGCATATGCCAAAAACTGTGACGTCGAGGGATTTTACGCGTACGAGCTCGCCCAGCGGGAGCTTTTGGGGTTCCCCCCGTTTTCCCGTCTTGTCAGGCTCGTGTTCAGGAGCAAGAGTGCGGCAGTATCCCTCAGTGGAGCGGAAGGCGCGTGCGACATCCTCAAAAGATGCATGGGGTCGGACGCCGAACTCATGGGACCGGCCGAATGTCCGCTCGCAGTCATTGCAGGCAACCATCGACACCAGATTATTCTCCGCTCGCGGAATCTCGCGCCGATAGCCCATGCAGCCCGGGTGTTTCTTACCGGGTACAAGAGCCTTCCCTCTCTTTACATCGAGGTCGACGTAGATCCGGTGAGCCTTCTGTAAAAAGAAAAAGTTTAATACCGGACGTTCCAGAGAAAAAGGCCCTGCGGGGGAGCGGTAGGTCCTGCGCGGCTTCTGTCGTGCGATGAGATAACTTCGCGAAACGCCGCGCGGTCCATCCCGCGCTCTTCGAGAAAAAGAAGCGTCCCGGTAATCGACCTGACCATCTTCCAGAGAAATGCGTTCGCGCTCAACTCGAAGACGAGCTTCTCCCCTTCGGGATAGAAAGACGCGCCATAGATATACCGTGATCTCGTATGGCTCTGATCGCCCGAAGCGGTAAACGTCGAGCAATCTATCTCGCCCGAAAGCTCCTGCGCCATGCGGTTAAGCCGGGCGACGTCGGGCCAGCGTGCGACGTACCAAACGTAGGGCATCTCGTGCGCGGGGCAACGCTTGCCGCAATAGATAAAATATCGATACGTTCGCGCCCGCGCGTCGAAACGTGCATGAAACGTCTCGGGGACTTCCCGCGAGCCGAGTATCCTGACGTCCCGATCAAGAAGGGAATTAAGCGCGAGAACAAAACGTTCTGCGGGGATACGCGCAATGTCAGTATGAAAGTTCGCGACCTGACCCACCGCGTGTACGCCCGAGTCGGTGCGGCCTGAGCCGATGAGCGGCACCTCGTGCCCGTGCATGGTCGCGAGAGCCTTTTCAATTTCTTCCTGGACGGTGCGACCTTTCCCCAAGCCGCGTTCGCTTTGGCGTTGCCATCCGAGAAAGTTCGTTCCGTCGTAGGAAACGGTCAGTGCGATATTTCGCAGGGAAGTTTCGTCAGGAGAGCTCATTCGTCCGCGTCATCCCCGTCAACATTGAGTTCCGCAACAATCCTGTCATAAAGGCCGCGCGCGAGCTCGAGAAGCGGACCCGGCTTGCTTTTGCTTGACCTGCCGAGACCGAACATCTTCGCGAGTGACCTGCGGTGGTAGGTAAGAATTTCGACGCGTTTTGCCTCGTCTCCGCGCGGGCCGTATTTGAGCTCGAGGAGCGCCGAAAGATAGAGAACGCCGTCGTATCCGTAATTCTTGTCGAGATCGGGGCCAAAAGACTTGAGGCTCGCGATCATTTCCTTGCCCGTGGTCTCAAGCTCGACCGCACGCCGGTAAAAAAAAGCGGCCTTGCGGTACAGAAGGTCCGCAATATACGAATAGTTTTCTTCAGGGTATTTCTTTCCGAGCTCGGTAAAAAGCCAGGCGGCTCGGAGCGCGCAAACGCCCTGTTTGATCGTCGGCGAATATTTCGGATCAACGTCCTCATAGCAAAGAAGCGCAAGATAGTAAGAAGCTGCGCCTTCGGCGAGCGTTCGGGTGCCGGTATAGCTCAGTTTCGAAAAAAGTTTCTTGGTGGACTCGTAGCGGTTCTGCATGTGCTCGTAAATCTTGTTGAGGCTTTCCTTGTCAAGAATGCAAAAGTCCTGCGGAAACGCGGAGTAATGGCACTTCGGGCATACGGTCATCGTGTACACGAGCGGATGAATCTCGCCGAATTTCGCCGAGGGTTCGTACAGCCGGTGCAGCTCGTCGGTAAGGTTGCCGGCTATCATTCGCCCGCCGCCGGAGAGCAATTCTTCGCGCTTGAACTTCGCGTTGCAGATCGGGCACTCGGTCTGATCCTTCGAGTAGAAGGTTGTCGACGGAGACTTCTCGTTTTTACTCGCCATGGGACTCTCCTTCGATGACTACCATCGCGAGCGCGTTATCGCGCTCGTGCGTGAGGCTCAGGTGTACCGTCTCGCCGCCGGCACGATGGAGCGCGTCGAGCGCGTTGCCCGAAAGCTCCATGCACGGTTTCCCGTTATGGTTGTTTCGCACGAGAATATTTTTTAGCGTAATTCCGCTGAGTCCTGTTCCGACGGCCTTGCCGAATGCTTCCTTCGCGGCAAAGCGAGCCGCGAGCGATAGCGTCGAACCGGAACCGCGGCTCAGCGCGGTCTTGAGCTCCTCGGGATGGAAATACCGGTCGAGGAGGCCGGGGATTTGCTGCCACCGTTCCAGGCGGCTCACGTGAACGACGTCAAGCCCGATTCCGACGATCACTGGGCCCTCCTCTTCACGGTAATGCTGATCTCTGCGGGAGAGAAACTCATCACCTCAAAGGGTGCGGGTATAATCGGATGTACGGCGATCGCGTAGGTTCCCGGCGAATGAACGTTCTCGCACAGCACGGTAAGCGCGTTTTCGGGAAGCTGCCATGCCTCGAGCTCGCCTTGCGTTCCCTTGATCTGGATCGAACCCGAAGCGGTGGTCGTCTCTACCGTGAGCCCCTCGTCGAGATTCTCGAAGTAGAACGGAACGTCGTTGAAGTTCTTCACGAGCGAGGTCTGGTTTATCGCGACTGAATAGTGAATCTTGCCGTTTCCGGACACCGAGACGAGCGGGTTGCGGTTCACGAGCGCGATGTCGCTCTCGAAACTCGCGTTTCGCGCGGTGAGCTCTATCTGCTCGCTCGTCATGTCCGAAATTTTTTCGATGGCCGTGCGGGGACCCGAGATTTCGACGGTCTCGGGGTTTACCGAATATCCGGAGAATTCGTATCCTGCCTCGGGGTAGCCCTTGAAACTCGCGGTGACTGCGACCTTTTTGACGAGTCGGTGCTCAAGCCTGAGCTGGATCTCCACGGGCTCCACGGTTACCTCAAGCGGATCGATGTCGAGCGCCGAGCCTTTCAGCCTCGTCTGGAGCGGGACGCGGAACTCGCCTTCTTTATTGAACGGGGACAGGTCAACGTACACGGCGACGTCCGATTCCTGCACGAGCGAGATATTGTCCGATTCACCCCGCAGCCCGATTTTTACCATGCGCGGATAGCTCGACGCGGGCACGAGGTCACCGTTCGTCTCGATCACGAGCGGAACGGTGAGATAGCGCTGCTCGAGCGTACTCATGCGGTAAAAAAGAAAAAGGAGGAGCGCGAGGGTGAAGCAAACGATTTTTGCGGGCCAGTTCTCGAGTATTTTGTCAGTCAAGTTCTTTACGGTCATTTCCCGATTCCTCCGAGTGGGAAACATCTCCCCCGAGCTCGAGCAGTCCCTCGAGCTGCCGGGTAATCTCGGCAGACGAGAGGTCATAGTACAGCTTTGAGTCGTACGCAAGGCTTATGGCGCCGGTTTCCTCGGACACGACCATTACCACCGCATCGGTTTCTTCGGAAAGTCCGAGCGCGGCCCGATGGCGGGTTCCGAAGGTCTTGCGAATATCCTGTTGCTCGGAAAGCGGAAGGAAGCAACCCGCCGCGATGACGCGTCCGCCCTGAATGAGCGCCGCGCCGTCGTGAAGCGGGGTATCGTGTCCGAATATCGTCACGAGGAGGCTTGACGAGAGGTCCGCATTGAGCCGCGTTCCCGTCTCGCCGATGTCCTTGAGTCCGTTCCGCCTGATAAAGACGGCGAGCATTCCGCGTCTCCGGTTCGAGAGAATCTCGGCGGCGGTGAGCACGGACTCGAGATGACTGTGCTTCGACCGTTTACCGATCCTGAGCCAGTCGCTCTGCCCTATCTTGAGAAATATTTTTCGGAGCTCCGGCTGGAACACGATCGCCACGCCAATGAGCAGTCCGGGGGCGAGTATGTTAAGCAGCCACAGAAGCGTATTCAGCTTGAGAAGAAAGGCGATCGCGTAGATGATCAAAAGCGATATTGCGCCTTTCAAAAGCTGGATGGCCTGGGTTTTTACGAGTATGCCGTAAGCCATGTACAGGAGAAACGCGAGAATCGTTATATCGAGAAACGGTTGTACGGCGTCATACAGCTGTCCGGCTTGTTTAATGAACTCCACGGGTTTCGATCTCCTTGAGCACTCGAAGCGCGTCGCACGTTTCTCTGACGTCGTGCACGCGAAGCATGAACGCCCCCCTCTGGACGGCGATGAGGTTGGCGGCAAGCGTTCCGGCGAGCCGATCTTCGATCACGCGGGAAGTCATCTCGCCGATCACCGATTTTCTCGAGAGCGCCATGAGTACAGGGTACCCGGTGGCTGCGATTTCCGCAAGGCCTGCGATGAGCGCGACGTTATCCGAATGACGTTTCCCGAACCCGATACCGGGATCAAGAATGATGCGCTCGCGCGCTACCCCTGAGTCTTCCGCGAATTGCGTACGGGCAAGAAGCTCGGCGATAACCTCGCGGACGGGATCTTCGTACAAGGGATTCACCTGCATGTCGCCGGGCGAGCCCCGTTTGTGCATGAGTATGACCGGAATGCGCGTGCGCGCGGCGAGCGGCGCCATCGCGGGGTCGTCGGCAAGTGCGGACACGTCGTTCAGCATATCCGCGCCTTCTGCGAGCGCCGCTTCGAGGACGCGGGCCTTTCTCGTGTCGACCGATATCGGAACATCGCTTCGCTTTCTGATAGCCTTTATGAGCGGAATGACGCGCGCGAGTTCCTCTTCTTCCGTGACGTAAGCCGAGCCCGGCCGCGTCGATTCGCCCCCGATGTCGATGATGTCCGCCCCATCGGCCTGAAACGCGAGAGCCATGTCCGCGCCGCGGGCCGCTGCATCAGCGCCCGTAGTGCCCGTAGCGTTGTTAGTGCCTGTCATGCCGGGCGTTCGGCTTCCTTCCCAAAAAGAGTCCGGAGTCGCGTTCAGTATGGCCATGACAAGGGCGGGGAGCTCGGTCCCGATCCGCCTTCCGTCCGCGAGTTCAAGAGAAGGGGTCAACGGTGCTTTTCCTCGGCGACGGCGGCACGGAGTTTCCGCACCGCATCGGCGATGTGAGCGCTTGAGAGCCCTGCAGAGGTAAGGATTTCGGCGCGCGTCCCCTGCGGGTAAAACAGTTCGTCGAAGGCGAGAATCGCGACGTTGCTGCCGGGAAGCTCGCGTTCGATGAGGGCCGCGAGGTACTCGGCGATTCCGCCCGACTCGACGCCGTCTTCGACGAGAACGATGTTCCGGTACGGCTTCATCGCCGCGACGAAAAACGCGGCGTCAAGGGGCTTCACGAACCTGAGCACGTAGCTGTCGACGGGAGTCCCCTGCCGTGCGAGGAGGTTCGAGGCTTCGTGCGATTCGGGATAGATACCGCCCGTCGACACGAGTACCGTATCAAGGCCGTCCTGATGCGTAAAGACGCCTCGTCCTTCGACGAGGGGGAGCGAGAACGCATCCTGCTCCGTCGGGCAGGCGCCTTTCGGATATCTGAGCATTACCGGCAAATCATGCGAAAGCGCCCAGGTGAGCATGAGGCGCATTTCGCAGGCGGATGCCGGAGTCAGAATGGAAATACCGGGAATGGGCCTGAAAAGCGCAATGTCATAGAGACCCTGATGGGTTTCCCCGTCGTCGGGAACGGCGCCCGAGCGGTCGAGCGCGAAAACCACCGGAAGGGACTGCAGGGCGACGTCATGGATTACCTGGTCGACCGCGCGCTGCATGAAGGTACTGTAAATCGCGACGACGGGTTTCATCCCGCCGGCCGCAAGACCGCCGGCAAAGGTAACCGCGTGCTGTTCGGCAATTCCGACGTCGAAGAAGCGATCGGGATACCGGTGCTGAAAGGGCGCAAGCCCCGTCCCCTTTGCCATGGCCGCGGTTATCGCCGCGATCCGCGGGTCGGCGGACGCAAGATCCAGAAGACTCCGGGAAAAAGCCTCGGTAAAGCTCGTCGTGTCAAATTTCTCGACCTTCCCGTCGGAAATGCAGAACGGCCCGATGCCGTGAAAGGCCGAAGGGTCGTTTTCCGCAAGGCTGTAGCCCTTCCCCTTTCGGGTGAGCACGTGCACGACGACGGGGCGGTTGAGCGCGCGAACGTCGCGGAGGACCTTTTCAAGCTCCTCGATATTATGCCCGTTGAGCGGGCCGACATACTCGAAACCGAGGTCGACGAAAAGATTGTCCTTGAAAAGAATACCCTTGACGCCGCGTTTGACGCGATGGATTATCCGGGCGAACGTTTCGCCTGCAAGCGGGATTGCCCGCACCGCGCGATCGACGCGATACTTCAGCCGTTGATACGAGGCGCCCATGGTAAGGCGTGAAAGGTATTCCGAGAGCGCGCCGGTATTCGGGCTGATGGACATCTTGTTGTCGTTGAGGATGACGATCAGGTCATTCTTTCCCTGTCCCGCGTGCGAAAGGGCCTCGAGTGCCATGCCGCCTGTAAGCGCGCCGTCACCGATGACGGCGACAACCTTGCCTGAATCTCCCGAAAGGCGCCGGGCGCACAAAAGGCCGAACGCCGCGGAGATGGAGGTCGATGAATGGCCGGTATCAAAAGCGTCATGAGGGCTTTCCGATCGCTTGGGAAAGCCCGACAGTCCGTCCTTTTTTCTGAGCGTGGTAAACCGGTCGTATCGTCCCGTCAGGAGTTTATGCGTATAACTTTGATGGCCGACGTCCCAGACAAAAAGGTCTTGCGGGGAGGTAAAGGCACGATGCAAGGCGATCGTCAACTCGACCACGCCGAGATTGCTTGATAGATGGCCGCCGTTCGTACCGACGACCTCAATGATTTTTTTTCGGATTTCTTGTGCAAGCCGGTTGGCTTCAGGAATTGAAAGTTTCCTTACGTCGTCAGGAGACGATATTCCGGCCAGTATGGAGCGGTTCATAGGCATAAAGTATATCATAGTAAAAAGTAAAAAAAAAGACCGTAAAAACTCATTGTTTTTACGGTCTGCCTGCATACAAGCGTTACCGGGAGTCTCATTAAACCCGGAAAGAAACCTTCCGGGTTCTGGATACCAAAAAGGTTCCAGGAGGCCCGGATTATGTCATTTTTTCTTGTGCCGGTTTCTTCTGAGTTTTTTCTTCCGCTTATGCGTCGCGATCTTCTGGCGTTTTCTTTTTTTTCCGCAGGGCACGTCGGCACTCCTTATACTGAAAGTCCACTAAGTATGCACAAAAACAAAAAGGCAGTCAAGGGGGCGACTATTCCGCCGTCCCCTCCCGAAAATCGCGAACAATGGCGAAAAAACGCGCGATATCGTCAGCCGGAAGCCGGGTAACGCCGGCCATCGGCTTTATGAAGGTTTCCTGGCGTTTGGCATATTTCCGGGAATCGCCCTTGATCGCCTCGCAAATCGTACGTACATCCCCGCCCGAGAAGAATTCACGGTATCCGATTGCCTGCATCCCGGGAGCATCGGCTCCATACCCGGCGCGGGCAAGCGCCTGAAATTCTGCTTCAAGGCCGGAAGCGAACATTTCGTCGACCCGGGCGTCGATTCGCGCATTAAGTTCGGCGCGGTCACGTTCGAGGGCAATGGCGCGAAACCCGAAATCGGGTCGAAATTCTGTCGGAAGGGAAAAAGAGGACAGCGGCCTTCCAGATGCGTAAAAAACCTCAAGAGCCCGGGCAATCCGGTATTCATCGTTTGGGTGGATGCGCGCGGCAGACTCGGGATCTTTTACGCGAAGCTCTGCCATCAGGACTTCAGGACCGTCAGTTTTCATCCGTTCGAGGATTTCCGCGCGAAGGGCGGGATCGGATTCGGGCGTTTCGGGAAGGCCAAACAGGAAATTCTTGATATAGAACGCCGTACCGCCAAGAACGACGGGCAGTTTTCCACGCGCTGCTATGTCGCGGCACGCCGCATCGGCAAGGCGTACGAAATCACCCGCACAAAACTGTTCGTCGGGATTGCGAATATCGATCAGATGATGGGGAAGCGTTTTCAGGAAGGAAGGGGAAGGTTTTGCCGTTCCGATGTCCATGCCGCGATACACTTGCATGGAATCGGCGCTGATAATCTCGGCTTTTCCGCGAAACCTTCCATCAACACCCGGCGGGAGCGGTGAATCGGTTTCGGCGAAAAGTGAGCCCGCAAGGGCCGTTTTTCCGGAGGCAGTCGGTCCGAATACGACAAGTACCGGCAATCCGGTAACACCAGGCATGTTCGGAGCCTCCGGCACCGTGAGTCGTTACTTCTCTATCTGGTACTCTACCGCTTTGGTAAAGACCTGCCGCGCGGCAAGGGAAACGACCTTTCCGTCATTTTCCTCGATCGAAGGATCGCGAACCATGGAAAGCTGATACGCACGGCGGATAGACGCACACGTGATTTCGTAAACATTGCCCGTAAACTCGACGAGCTGCTCTAATGGAAATATCATAATGTTAATATACCTATTTCCGTTGCTTTGTACAAGCGAATCTTGCCCCTGCCCCGATTATTGTATACATTTAAGGGTATGCATTCGGAGGTTCTATGGATTTCAACAAAGGTAACCGCGGTGGTACCATGCCATCGTGGCTTTCGCCCTCGGTCATTGTACTCACGGTCCTCATCGTATTTGTCCTGGTGCTCGGCAGCACCGGCTTCTTTATCGTCGACCAAACCGAAAACGCGGTAATTACGCGCTTCGGCAAATACCGGGAAACCGTCGCGCCGGGCCTTCATTTCAAGATTCCCTTCGGAATCGACAAAAGCTATAACGTTCCGACAAAAGTCGTTCAAACCGAGCAATTCGGCTTCCGCACCGTAAAGGGCGGCGTTCAGACAACCTACGAAAACAACCTCACCGGCGAATCCACCATGCTCACCGGCGACCTCAATATCGTCGACGTCGAGTGGATCATCCAGTACCGGATCGACGATCCGAAAGCCTGGCTTTTCAACGTCAACCGGGACGTCAGGATCATCACCATACGCGACGTTTCCCGATCGGTCATCAACACCCTCGTCGGGGACCGCGCCATCCTTGACGTCATCGGCCCCGAGCGAACCGCGATCGAGACGAACGCCGTGACCATGATGAACGAAAAGCTCGACGAGTTCGGCCTCGGGGTGCGCGTCACCACCGTGCAGCTCCAGAACATCGTTCCGCCTGCTGGCGTGCAGTCCGCGTTCGAAGACGTCAACAAGGCGATCCAGGACATGAACCGGCTTATCAACGAGGGTAAGGAAGCGTACAACACCGAAATCCCGAAGGCTTCGGGCGAAGCCCTCCAGATGCTGCAACAGGCTGAAGGATACGCGACCGAGCGCGTCAACCGCGCGCAGGGCGATGTCGCCCGCTTCAACTCCGTCTACGCCGAGTACCGCAAAGCTCCCGAGGTCACCCGCAAGCGCCTGTACCTCGAAACGATCGAGAACGTATTTGGCTCGGATACCGGAACGACGCTCGTCGACAAGAAACTCGACAACTTCCTTCCGCTCAAGAACTTCGACAAGGCAGGTGAAAAACAATGAAACGATCAACCGCATGGGCGCTCGGCACGGCCGCCGCCATCCTTATAATCCTTCTCATGGCCAATCCCCTGTACGTCGTCGACGAGGGTAACCAGGTCGTCATCACCCGTTTCGGCGAAATCGTCGCATCGACGCCAAACGCCGGCCTCCACGTGCGGGTGCCCTTCGTAGACCAGGTTATCACCTATCCCGAGACGGTCATGGCCCTCGACGGAGACGACCAGAGAATCCCGACCAAGGAAAACCAGTTCATCGTCGTCGATACGACGAGCCGCTGGAGAATAGTCGATCCCGTCAAATTCTACGAATCGGTCACGACGGTAGACGCCGCCTATTCTCGCCTGAGCGACATCATCGACTCTGCGGTCCGCACGGTAATCACCTCGTCGAGCCTTAATGACGTCGTCAGAAACTCAAACCTCATCAACGAGCTCAAGCACGAGGAAAACTTCGCGCTCGGCTCCGACATCGAGATCAGCCAGTTCAACACGGCGGAAAAAGTCGTGTACGAGCCGATCACCCGCGGAAGGCAGGAACTCAGCAACGAAATGGCAACCATCGCGAAGCCCAAAGTCGCCGGGTTCGGAATCGAGCTGATCGACATCGTTCCCCGCCAGATCAAGTATTCGGACGAGCTTACCGAAAGCGTGTACAACCGCATGATCAAGGAAAGAAACCAGATCGCGCAGACCTTCCGGTCCACCGGCGAGGGAAAAAAGGCCGAATGGATGGGAAAGCTCGAGAACGAGAAAAAGAGCATCATCTCGGGTGCATACAACAAGTCAGAAAAGATCAAGGGACAGGCCGACGCCGAGGCGACCCGCATTTATGCTGATGCCTATAGCCGCGATCCCGACTTCTACAGTTTCTGGAAAAGCACCGAGTCCTATAAAACAACGCTGCCGAAATTCGACAAAGTGTTATCGACCGACATGGATTACTTTAAATACCTGTACTCTCCGGGCGGACGCTGAGGATGGAGATAGTCTTCTCCGCAATCGAAGAAGGACGCGAAGTGCTCGCCATCGCCACGGGGATGAGCGAGCGCGATGCCGTCCGCTCGAAACTGCCACAGGAAATCATAACGCCAGCCCTCGTCATAGACGGCGAGGGAACCCTGACGCACTGGCTTGCTGAAGGTACGTTTTGCGATACAGAAAGCGGCAACCTCGTCATCTGGGGTCCGTCGTTTCCCGGCGTTACCCTTCTTGCCTCCGCACGCTCCAGTGACAGCGCGTCCGCGTGGGCGAACCTTCACCGCGTTGCCTCCCTCATAAAAAAAGCGCATCTTGCGGGAAGCCTTGACGACGACGCGCTTCGCTCAATCGCAACCGGTGGCCCCGAGGCGATTATATGCGGCATCGACGGCCGCATCCTCATCCTCCCCGCGGGCCTCTATATACGCGCGCTCTCGTCGCACGGAGGCCTCGTCACGGCCGAAAACCGCTCGTTTTGGGTTCATCCCGACACGGACACGCTCAACACCGGATGGTCCTTTGCATTCCTCATGGGGACAGTCGCCTATCGTATCGTAACCGGGCACGAGCCGTTCGCCGTGCCCGACCAGGCCCGCATATCCGGGGAAGACGGCACCGTCGAAGAACAGATCGCGCGGAACATCGGACAGGGAATATTCGAGCCGGTCGAGCTTGCGCGATGGAACGTAAAAAAGCAGGCGGCAGACTCAATCAACGCGCTTATTTCTTCGAAGGTCGCGGCGTCTACCGATACACTTTTGGCCTTCGGGCCGGACTATGCTTCCCTTTTCGATTCCGCAAAAGACGGCTCGCAGGCGCCGAGCGATTTCTTCGAGAAGAAGATATCCGCGAAACGACGGCGCGACGCAACGATCGACCGGGAATCGTTCATACGAAGGCATAGAAGATCTTTTGTAATCGGTTCGATTATTGCCTTTTTTACCCTGTTGCTTGCCGGCGTGTACATCCACGACATGAGCGAAAAACCCACAACGAAGGGTATGTCATCTGAGGCTGTTATACGCGGATACTACGCAGGAATCGCGAGCCTGGACCAGGAAATTCCTGCCGCGTATGCCGCGAAGGGAATCAAGGCCGACTATACGGACATGCTCACCAACCTGTTCGTCGCGTCGAAGATGCGCGAAACGTTCGAGCGGACCAAAGGCATCATTTCGCCGCAGGAGCTTTTTCTCGGCGAGGATCCGGATAAAAAAAACGTATTCGGAATCTCGCGCCTGACGATCGACACGCTTGCCGAGGATGCTTTTGCCGTAAAATACGGCGTCTCGTATTACCTGTGGCTACCGGTCGCTCCCCCGACGGAAGACGACGCAACCGCGACAGCAGAGAATGCCATGGCAAACGCGCCGATAAATTCCTTGAGCATATATCGGTACCGGGAAACGGTGACCGTGAGCCGGGTCAAGGAACGCTGGCAAATCTCGTCGATAGTGCCGATTGAAAGAACCCTCGTCGCCGAAGGCGCCGCTGAAATACTTTCCCGCATTACGACGGGCAGAGCGGCGGACGAACAGTGGGCCCCGCTTCCAGGCGAAACCGTCGAATAGCGAATTGGGAAACAAGAGTTACCCGATAAAAAAGCGGATGATGCCACTCCCCTCGTACAAGAGGCTTCCGGCATCACCCGCTTTTTTTTATCTGCAACCGAAAGAAACTATTCCGGAACGCCTGCCCTCGATATTGGCCAAAACCTGAACTTCGCGCTGCCGAGTATCCGCGAAACCGGAATGTACCGGGGAGCGAGATAGGATACGTACGCGAAAGAATACGCGTCGGCGGGATCGATAGCAACGCGGCGCTTTTGATATGAATGGCGCATGTCGAGCGAATTGAACCGGTTGTCACCCATCATGAAATAGCAATTTTCGGGAATATACTCATCCGGTCCAGCCGGAAATTCAATCATGTCCCGTTGATCATAGAAGGACATGAAAAAGCTGTAATTATTGGCGTCCTGAAGAATTCGAGCGCGCTCGGCGTCCTCGTTGAACTGCGTCGCCGTCGCGTTCGCGGCAAAAAGCTCGGCGTTTCTCACGATCAGCTTGCCGAATTCGATTTTCATCATCACGTCGATATGAAACGCGCCCCTATCATAGAGATTCTTCCGTTCAGTGTTTCCCGTCCAGTCGGTCATGAACGCGCGGAACCAGGCGAGTCCCCCGTTCGTCGTCAGCAGTGCGCGGGCGACCTCGTCGTTTTTCGTGAACATGTCAAAATAATCGCGTTCCTTGAGCGGATAAAGATCGGGAACCGCCGTGACCGTGTCGGGCGCGAGCTTGATGCGGGAAAAGCGTGCGACCAGATCGCGCGCCTCTCGCGCCGCCTGGGCCTCATCGAGGTTCGACCGCGATGACTCGATTGAAAGAAGCGTATCGTAATTTTCCTTCGTCATGGGTATTGTCTTGACGAGCTCATGCTCCGACAGCGGAAGAGCGTCGACATTCCAGGTAGCCCAGCGCGCGTCGTCGGCAACCGGGGTAAATTCCTTTTCGCCCGCATGGCGCGAGTAGAGAATCCCGTCGACGATCATGAGCTTCTCGCCCGGCACGCCGGTGACCCGCTTGACCAGCGGATCGGCCTTGACGTTCCCGAGCTCGTCGCGATTGATGTTGACCGAGGTGAAGCTGAGCATGTACACGAGCTGCGACGCGAACGACTTGACCCTATCGGCCTTCGTGTCGTTGTAGTGCGGATTGTTGAACACGACGATGTCCCCGCGCGTGTATGAGCGCATGCGGGGAATCCCGACTTCCGAAAGCGGAAACTTCGGTCCCGAGGGAGTTTTGAAAACCACGACACGGTCGCCGATCATGAACTCGGGAACCATCGATTCGGAGGGTATCGCATACAGCTGGAAGATGAAAAGGTTGATGAGCAACACCAGGCATGCGGCCTGCAGGAGCGCGTCGACCCATTCAAGGGCTTGCATTACAAGGGACCACTTTGCAGTACGCACGCTCTCGAGTGCCGGGTACGCGCGGGCAATGCGCTTTTCCGAGAGCTTGAAAAGGATCGCGATGTCCACCGCTGATATTACAAGCCACAGCAAAACCGAGACGAGATCAAGCACGAAGCCCGTCTCGTCCGCGCCTGAGCGTCTGACGATAAAGGCTGCAAAAAGAATGAAAGGCAGATATTCAAGACACTTGCGGAGGACCGAAAGCCGCTTTCTCGAAGGTCCTTTCACAAACCGGAGCGTAGCCGCGGAAACGACGCACGTCGCGACAAGCGCGATCGGAAAGGCCCAAAGCGATCCGTCAAATGATGATGTGAGGCAGGAAGCGGAAAAAAGCGCTGAAAGCACCGCACAAATTGCGAACAAGACATTCATACATCCTCCAGAAAATAACAATCACGCGAGTATAGCAAAATCGCGCGATGAGGGCTATACTGACCCTACCATGAACTTCGACAGAATCGACGGCCCCCGCGAATCAATGCCGTCCGTTGGCCGTTCGCGCCTCAAGGTTCCCCGTGAAGCGCTTACCCTCCTCGCGGCGAGGGCATTCGACCGGCTTTCCTTCACCTTCACCGAGGAGCATCTCGATCACCTGCTTGCCGTCGCGCGATGTGAATCAAACAGCCGACAGGACCGGATGGTTTCGGGAATGCTCCTGGAAAACGCACTGATCGCTTCCCGGGGAATATTTCCGCTGTGCCAGGATACCGGCATCGCGAACGTCTTCGCCTGGAAGGATTCCGCGATCGACACCGCCCCGGGCGACGGAGAAGCTCTTTCCTCCGGCATTAAAGAAACCTATAAAAACCGCAATCTCCGCCTCTCGACGACGATACCTAAATCCTTTTTTGAAGAGTCCGATCCCGGCAATAACCTGCCCGCACAAATTCTTATCCAGGCGACCGACAGTACCGGAACACGCGGAGACGAACCCCATCCTGCCTACCGGTTCCTCTTTTGCGCAAAAGGCGGCGGGTCATCGAACAAAACGTCGCTCTTCCAGGGCACCAAGGCGATCCTCAACGAGAAAGCGTTTCTCGCCCATCTCGAGCGCGAAATACCCCGTCTCGGCACGGCAGCATGCCCGCCCTATTCCATCGCGTGCGTCGTCGGAGGCTTGAGCCCCGAGCAAAACCTGCTCGCGCTCAAACTCGCAACTTGCGGATATTTTGACCGCGAGCTTGCAGGCTGGGACTATGGAGTCCTCGGACCGAAACCGTTCCGCGACACCGGGATGGAACGCGCGGTTCTCGATATCGCCGCGCGCTCGGGTCTCGGCGCGCAATTTGGCGGCAAGGCGCTCGCCGTTTCCGCCCGGGTACTTCGCCTTCCCCGCCACGGGGCAAGCTGTCCGGTATCCCTTGGCGTTTCCTGCTCGGCACACCGAAATCTCCACGGGTATATCGATGCAGACGGAATCTGGCTTGAAAGAACCGTGGCAGATCCCCTTTCAATTCCCGGCGTTGACGACGCAATCGCGGAAACAAAGGGCCTTTCCGGCAAGGCGGTTTCGCTCGAACTTTCCTCCTCGATGGAGGATAACGCCCGCGCGCTTTCGGCCCTCGAACCGGGCGCGCCCGTCCTCCTCAGCGGAAAGATCCTCGTCGCGCGGGATGCAGCGCACGCACGCTGGAGCGCGCTCATCGCCCGGGGCGAAAGCCTTCCCGAGTACGTTTCGCGTTACCCGATATTTTACGCCGGCCCCGCGCAAACTCCCGAAGGCCGGGTTACCGGCAGCATCGGACCGACAACGGCAGGGCGCATGGACGATTACGCGAACGAACTCATGGAACGGGGAGCGGCGCTTATCACGCTCGCGAAGGGTAACCGGAGCGATGCGTGGACCGCGGCATGCAAAAAATACCGCGCTACCTATCTTGGCACGGTCGGAGGCGCCGCAGCGCTCATAGCCGAAAAATATATAACGTCGAGTGAAATAGTCGATTACGCCGACCTCGGAATGGAAGCGGTCAGAATCGTCGAAGTACGGGACCTTCCGGCCTTCGTCATCACAAACGCAGCGGGACAGGACCTGTACGCGGCGATCAGGGAGAAAGCGAGATGAGTATCATCAATTCCGCAGAGGCGCTTGCCCGTTTCGACGGCGACGAGGAAATATACCTCGAGCTCATCGAGACCTTTCTCGATGCAAGTTTGGCCGATTTTGCCTCATTGCGTGCAGAGCTCGCCGAGGGAAATGTCAAACAGGTCGCCTTTCGCACGCATAAACTCAAGGGGGCGTCCCTCACGCTCGGAGGCGACGAGCTTGCGCGGATCGCCGGCGGTATCGAAGTATCCCTGCGCGGAAGATTTCCCGATGAAATGCTGGCGGGCAAGAAAACGGCAGCACTGAAGCCGGATGAATACGTGTCGAACATCGATGAACTCGAGCGTGTCTACAACGAGACGGTCCTTGAGCTTAACAGGCTCAAGGAATCTCTCCGAACACCGCGATAAAGTTCGCATATACGGCGGCCGCGAAGACATTCTTGTCCATTTCGCGAATAGAAGCCGCTTCCGCCGTCACCGCCCTGATATCAGCCGGAATCGAGGCGCTTTCTCCCTTCAAGGTCATCCAGGGAGCGTCAGTCTCGGTCAACAGCCGGTCAAGCGGCAAGACTTGGGCACTTTCCCGTAATGCCCTGTTTCCCCGTAAAAGTCCTTTCCCGAGCGAAAAATACGCGCTAATTCCCCGTTCAAGCAGGGACTCTGCATCCCTGACCGATCCCGGCCATCCATGAAAAACAACCGAAGTGAGTTCCTTCAGCCGCGGTGTGTCCGCGAATATCCGGTCAATAGCCTTCCGGCAATGAATGATGAGCGGCAAGCGCGACTCATGCGCGATCGAAAGCTGCGCATCCCATGCGCGAATCTGGGCATCCAGAGTCTCCCGATACCCGCCGGTAAAAAGATCAAAACCGCATTCCCCTACCGCTGAAATTCTCCCTTCACCGGCAATTTGCTCGAGAAAATCCAGATGGGCGAGAACCGGTTCCTGGGGATGAATCCCGAACGACAGCTTCACCTGGCCCGGCCAAACGCGGCCAAAGGATTCCTGCCAGGCGAACTCAGCCTCCGTATGGGCGGATGCGCACATAACCGAACCCGGAAGCGGGGACGGAGTCTCGCCGGTCGCATTGAAGATATCAAAAAGATGAATATGCGCATCCGTATACATATCTTGATTATATCCCTAAAGGAATCATCGCGCTTCCCGAAAATAGAGAGTAACTGGGGGTTTTCATGAAAAATTACTATATCAGGAGCAGAGAGGGTTCTGCAGATTACCTGTCAGTTCTTGGAGAAACCGACGAGGGCTGCATGGTCAGGATTTATCGAGACCAGGATGGCTCCGAGAAAATAATCGAAGAGTTCATGAGCAAAATGCTGTTTGAATCCTGTCTCCGCACCGGTTACATTATTCAAATGGAAGAAAGCGCCGCGACCGCGATCGCCTGAACCTTCTCGTTCGAACCGCATAATACCGGAATTCCGAAAAGCCAGACCTTGTTTTCGTTAACATTCTGGCTTCGGGTTCCGGTCATTCTGGCTATTCCGCTGATTCAATCCATCCCGCTAATTCCGGTCCCTCCAACAAATTCCGCTTCATCCCGCCAACAGTAATCAAATCCAATCAGTTCACAACCGCGCTTTTTCCCCCGAATGAATCATTTGCGGAAAAAAATTGACAACGATTCCGTTCAGGATAATACTTATATCGTATAGAGGAGTTCGTATGGTTACCAACCTTTCAGAGACTTTATCGTTAAATAGCGAAACACTTGCCCACATTTGGATAAAAAAGGTCAGAAAAGCGGAAAACCTGAAAACATATAACGCTCTTTCGGATGAAGAGCTTCTCAAGATCAACAGCAAGGTATATCGCACGCTTGCCCTATGGTTTCAAAAGGAAATCGATAAAAACACGATTGGCTCCTTCTTTGTCGCCATCGGCAAGGAGCGGCGCAAGCAGGGTTTTGCCGTTTCGGAGGTAAGCTATGCGCTCTTCCTCTCTCAGCGCGCGGTGCAGGAATACATAATTAACGAAAACCTGGTCGACAGCTCAATGGCACTCTACACGATCATGGGACTTTCAAGTCAGGTTTCCGACTTCTTTTATCTCGGCTCATACTACATGGTTAAGGGATATCTCGAGGATACGTATCTCGCATTACAGAAAAACGAAGCAATGACAGACGAGAAGCTTCGCAAGTATTTTAGCGATGACTTTTTCTTCAAGGACGTCGATCACGTTCGCTGAATATGTTTACTCAGCTTGACTTTTTTCTGCGAAAAGGTTTTACTTTTATCCGTCATTCCTGCGAGGAGAACACAATGGGTTCTGATGACACACGGAGTTTGCATACAATGATTTTGATACCTTCCGTGGCGCTCGCTGTTCTTGCGACTCCGCTACTTGCGTTGCTACCGGGTTTCTCGGGCTCATACGTTTTTTTCTATATCTCAGCGATCACGTTTCTTGCGGTTCACTGGTGGACGCTTGCATCCCTGATCGAATCACTTTTCAATGACGAAAAGATTCTTACCATGCTTCGGGGAATGATTACTATTTTCCCCGTGTTGCTGACTTTTGCAATTGTTTTTGTCGCCGCGAAAATCAACCGGTCACTCCTTGTGCCGACGTTCGCGGGAATCGTGTCGATAACTTCGATGGTAGCCCTCTTCTGCGTCATACGCGGAATCAGGGGCTTATTTCTTCCGACGCGTAAAAGGATTGAGGCATGACGGAAACCGCTGAACACGCGCTGTCGCTCGGTGAACGCATCAAAGAGGCGCTCGCCTTTAAAACGATTTTTACCGTGCATATCGCGGGTATTTCGATCCCGATAACCGAGACCGTCATTACCACGTGGATAGTCATGGCCGTTATTATTCTCGGTTCGCTGATTCTCACGCGCCGATTGAGCGAAGTCCCCAGAGGCTCCCAGGTTCTCGTTGAAGGACTTGTCGGCGGTCTCAATGACTTCTTCAAGGGGCAGATCGGCCATCACTGGAAGCTTTTCGCTCCCTGGATCGGAACCGTCGCGCTCTACCTCGGCATCGCGAACCTTATCGGTTTTTTCTCGCCGCTTCCCGGCTTCGGTTTTGAACCTCCGTTCGCGCTCAAGCCTCCCACACGGGACATTAACGTTACCGCCGCCCTTTCCATCATGACGATCCTGATCGTCATCTTCTCGGGAATTTTCATAAAAGGAATCAAGAACTGGCTCAAGAGTTTCGTCAAACCCGCGCCGTTTATGCTTCCGTTCAACATCCTCGAGTATTTTATCAAGCCGCTTTCTCTTTGCCTCCGATTGTATGGCAATATCCTCGGGGCATTCATTATAATGGAATTACTGGCGATGGTCGTGCCGCTTTTCCTGCCGCCGATCGCAAGCCTTTATTTTGATTTTTTCGATGGGCTGATACAGGCCGTGGTTTTCACGTTCCTGAGCACGTTGTATATCGCTGAAGCAGTTGAATAGGGAATATTAAGGAGTAGTACATGAATCCAATGATCGCAATCGGCGCAGGTATCGCGGTTCTTACGGGCGTAGGCGCGGGAATCGGAATCGGAATCGCCACGGGAAAGGCTGTTGAAGCAATCGCACGCCAGCCCGAGGCAAGCGGAAAAATCCAGAGTGTGTTCCTCCTTGGAATCGCGCTTGCGGAAGCGACCGCTATCTATGGTTTCGTCATCGCGATGATGGCGCTGTTCAGCTGAAATTCGGCCTTGAGTCCCATAATTAACCGGGGAGGAAAAGAGTGCTCGAATTCTCAGTGACTTTTTTAATCACGATCGTCAACATCACGTTCCTCTTTCTCGTGCTCAGAAAGGTTCTGTTCGGCCGCGTTACCAAATTCATGGAAGACCGTTCGAATAAAATCCAGCGCGACATCGATCTTGCGAAATTTTCCAACGAGCGGGCCAAAGCTCTCGAGGCGGAATATGCCGAGAAAATCAAGGCCTCTCGCGAGGAAGGACAGCGCATCATGCAGATAGCCCGCGACAAGGCCGAGCAGGAATGCGCAGGTATTATCGCCGAGGCGAAGGCAAACGCCGAGAAAATTCTCAGCGCCGCACGCGCCGAGATCGAGGCAGAACGACTGGAAGCCGAACGCGAGCTTCTCAAGACTACCGCAGACCTGACTATCAGGGCCGCAAGTGCAGTGCTTGAGGAGAATATCGATTCCGACAAGAACCGCAAGCTTGTCGCGAAATTCCTTGACTCGGTCGGGGTAGCTTGATGGCAAACGTCGCTGCGAGATACGCGCGCGCGCTTTTCGAGACCGGCGTCGCGGAAGGAAACAACACAGAAGTGCGATACGGCGATCTCCTTGAGAGCGTCGTAAAAAGCATCGCCGACATCGACGATTTCCGTGAATTGCTTTCCGCGCCGCAAGTTTCACGCGACGAGAAAAAGCGTTTTCTTGCGACCATCTTTCAGGATTCCGTAGACGAGCATTTCCGGAAGTTTCTCCTGCTACTCGTCGATAAGGGAAGAATGGATATCATCGCGCGCATCAGCCTCGATTATAAGGGACTCATGCTCGCGTCGCAAAACGTGCTTGAAGCCCTCATCGAAACGGCATTCCCGCTCGATGACGGACTTGTACAATCGATAGCGGAAACTTTCCGCAAAAAAACAGGCGCGAGCGAGGTTCGCGCCACGGTACGCGTAGTCCCCGGCTTGGTCGGAGGCATTCGCGTATCCATCGGCAGCGCAATATACGACGGCTCGGCCCGTTCCGGATTGGACAGGCTTTTGACGTCAATGAATAACCAGGGGTTCAACCATGGCAATTAGACCTGAAGAGATAAGCTCGGTAATCCGGGAGAAAATCGGCGGTTTCAAAAGCGGCACCGAACTCAAGACGGCCGGATACGTTATCCAGATCGGCGACTCGATCGCACGCGTATACGGAATCGAGAAATGCGTGTACGGAGAGCTTCTCGAGTTCAGCAACGGCACGCTCGGACTCGCGATGAACCTCGAGGAAGACAACGTCGGTTGCGTATTGCTTGGACCCGACACCGGCATCCGCGAGGGAGACCGGGTAACCAGTACCGGAAAGACCCTTGAGGTACCCGTCGGACGGGAACTTCTCGGCCGCGTCGTCGACCCGCTCGGAAAGCCGCTTGACGGAAAACCCGCATTCAAACCGGATGCGCATTTCCCTCTCGAGCGAACCGCGCCCGGCGTCATCGACCGCCAGTCGGTCAAGCAGCCCCTCCAGACAGGACTCATTTCAATTGACTCGATGATTCCGATCGGCCGCGGACAGCGCGAGCTGATCATCGGTGACCGGCAGACGGGAAAAACCGCCATCGCCATCGACACGATCCTTAACCAGAAGGGAAAGGACGTAATCTGCGTATACGTTGCAATCGGACAAAAAGCATCTTCGACTGCCCGCATCATCGAGATTCTCGGTGAACACGGCGCGTTGGACTATTCGATAATCGTCTCCGCCTCGGCTTCCGCCCCTGCGGCTGTTCAGTACATCGCCCCGTATGCCGGTTGCGCAATGGCTGAATACTTTATGTATACCGAGCATAAAGACGTCCTCATCGTGTACGACGATCTTTCCAAGCACGCGATCGCGTACCGCACGATGTCCCTCCTCCTCCGCAGGCCGCCGGGACGCGAAGCGTTCCCCGGAGACGTATTCTACCTCCATTCAAGGCTTCTTGAACGGGCAGCCCGCCTTTCCAAGGAATGCGGCGGCGGCTCCATTACCGCGCTTCCGATCATCGAAACCCAGGGTGGAGATATTTCCGCATACATACCGACGAACGTCATCTCGATCACCGACGGCCAGATATTCCTCGAAAGCGAACTGTTCTTCTCGGGATTCCGTCCTGCCGTCAACGTCGGTCTTTCGGTTTCCCGCGTCGGTGGTGCCGCGCAAACGAAGGCGATCAAGTCCGTTGCCGGACGGCTCCGCCTTGACCTTGCGCAGTTCCGCGAGCTTGCTGCGTTCGCGCAGTTCGGCTCCGATCTCGACAAGGCTACCCGCGAAAAACTCGCCCAGGGAGAGCGTCTTATGGAGGTTCTTAAACAGAGCCAATACAAGCCGTATTCCGTCGGTGAGCAGGTTATCATGCTCTTTGCGGCGACAAACCAGTTGCTTCTCGACGTACCGACGGCCAAGGTTAACGGATTCCTCCTCGCATTCATCGATTACCTCAAGATCAACGCTTCCATCGTTATCAAGAGCATCGAGGAACAAAACGTCATCGACGAAGCATCGGAGATAATCATCAGGTCGGGTATCGAGGATTTCAAGCAGATGTGGCTCTAGGGCCCGTGGGAGAATAGCGCGCAATGCCAAACATGAGAGACATCCGTTCGCGGATGAAAAGCATCGGACAGACACTCCAGATAACCAGCGCGATGAAGCTGATCTCCACCGCGAAGCTCCGGCGCGCCCGCACGCAGCTCATGCAGACCGAGCCATATTTTGACAAGATCAGGGAGACAATGTTCGATATCCTCCGCCACAGCAGCGACGTCCGTGAAGAATACTTCACCTCCCGTATCGACAGAATCAAGGGCACGCAGCGCGCGATTTTCGTCATCACGAGCGACAAGGGGCTTGCCGGGGGATTTAATCACAACATCATCAAACTCGCGGAGGAGAATTTACTCCCCGGCGAGTCGAATTTCCTGCTTCTTCTCGGGAACATCGGCTCGCGATATTTCACCCGGACGAAAATCCCGATCCTCGAAACCTATCGCTTCTCGAAGGGCGTACCGACCGTGTACGAGGCGAAAGACATAGCGGATTTCGTTCTGAGTCAATTCACCTCGGGCGTCATCGACGAATTCCACATCGTCTATACGCGCATGTACTCTTCGGTCAAGCTCGTCCCGGAGATCATCAAAATCCTCCCTCTTGACCCTGATCTTTTCGGGAAGGAAAGCGGTTCGCCCGCGCGCGACAACCTGCTCTCCTACAGCCCATCCCCGCAGGCGGTTCTCGAGACGCTCATACCCAAATACATAACCGGCGCGATCTACGGCGCCATGGTCGAAAATTTCGCGAGCGAGCACAGCGCGCGCATGGCCGCAATGGACAACGCGACGAAGAACGCCCAGGAAATGCTGGATGACCTCAGGCTGACGTACAACCGCCTGAGACAGTCTGCAATCACGCAAGAAGTTACCGAGATCGTCGCGGGAGCCGCGGCGCTCAACGCATAGAACAAGGGAGCCAACAATGTCGCAAAATATCGGCAAGGTAGTGCAGGTTATCGGCCCGGTCATCGATATCCGCTTCAACGAGGGAACCGTTCCCGAAATACTTAATGCCATTCATATCCCGCTCGGCGGGGGAAAAATAGTCGCCGAAGTACTTCTCCACCTCGGAGACCGAATTGTCCGCTGCATCGCGCTTTCGGCGACGGACGGACTTTCCCGCGGCGTCGACGCTATCGACACCGGCGGTCCCGTTACCGTTCCCGTAGGCAAGGCGACCCTTGGACGCATGTTCAACGTGTCCGGCGATCCGATAGACGGCAAAGGCCCGGAGAATGCCGAGAAGAGACTGCCGATTCACCGCGAGCCGCCGGGATTCGAGGATCAAAAGCCCGTTACCCAGATTTTCGAAACGGGAATCAAAGTTATTGACCTTATCGCGCCGTATGCAAAAGGCGGAAAGATCGGCCTCTTCGGCGGCGCGGGCGTCGGTAAAACCGTTCTCATCCAGGAACTTATCCGCAATATCGCGATCGAGCATTCAGGCTATTCGGTATTTACCGGCGTCGGCGAGCGAAGCCGCGAAGGAAACGACCTGTGGCACGAGATGCAGGAATCGGGCGTCATCGAGAAAACCGCCCTCGTTTTCGGACAGATGAACGAGCCGCCGGGATCGCGTATGCGCGTCGCGCTTTCAGGACTCACCATGGCGGAATATTTCCGCGATGAGGAAAACCAGGACGTGCTTCTTTTCATCGACAATATTTTCCGCTTTGTCCAGGCAGGTTCCGAGGTTTCGGCGCTTCTCGGACGAATCCCCTCCGCGGTAGGATATCAGCCGACGCTCGCAAACGAACTTGGCGCGCTGCAGGAGCGCATAACCTCGACGAGAAAGGGATCAATCACCTCTGTCCAGGCCGTATACGTTCCCGCCGACGACCTTACCGATCCCGCTCCGGCGACAACATTCAGTCACCTCGACGCGACGACCGTCCTTTCTCGCCAGATAGTCGAGCTCGGAATTTATCCCGCGGTTGACCCTCTTTCATCAACCTCGCGAATTCTCGATCCCTTCATCGTCGGTGATGACCATTACCAAACCGCGCGAAGGGTTCAGCAGGTTCTCCAGCGCTATCACGAACTGCAGGATATCATCGCAATTCTCGGAATGGACGAGCTTGCCGAGGAAGACAAAGTTACGGTCTATCGCGCGCGAAAGATCCAGCGCTTTTTCTCGCAGCCGTTTCACGTTGCCGAAAACTTTACCGGTATCGAGGGAAAATACGTATCACTTGCGGAAAACATTCGCGGATTCAAGGAAATCCTCGACGGAAAGATGGATGACATACCGGAGCAGGCGTTCTATATGGTTGGCACGATCGACGAGGCTTACGCGAAGGCCAAGAACCTCTAGGCGGGTGTAATGACAAAGACTTTTACCGTCGAAATAATAACCCCATACCGGGTATTCTACTCGGGCCAAGCCGAAAGCGTGATTGTCACGTCCATCGACGGGGAGCTTGAGCTTCTGGCGGACCACGAGCCCGTCGTCACGCCAGTCGCCATAGGCTCCGTCAGGGTAAAGGCAGAAGGCGCATGGAAGACAGCATCGTTTTCGGACGGCTTTCTCGAGATGGAAGAGAATCACCTGACCGTGCTCGTCGGTGCCGCGGAATGGCCCGAAGAAATCGATGTCGAGCGCGCGGAACGCTCTCTGAAAAGAGCTACCGAGCGGCTTGAAGATAAGTCAATGCCGTGGGAAACGAAACGTGCGACGCTCGCGCTTCACCGGGCGCAGTCACGGCTCCGGATAGCGACGCTTGCGAAAAAAGAAGAGTCCTGATACTACGGCTTAAAAATTAATCCTTTCTGAAATACCGCGACGCAAGGCTGATTGCCTCGTCGCGGTTTCCATTTTCGATCCAGTTGATCTGTACGCCTTTTCGTTCCATACCCCGAAACCACGTTTCCTGACGCTTGGCAAATTGACCAATCGATTGGTTGAGTTCTTCGGTGTATTGTTTCCTGTCGGCAATTTTTCCCTGTAAATACTCGGCGGTAATCCGGTATTCGAGACCAAGGCGTTCAAGCCGTTCCCAACTTGCGCCGGAAGCATGAAGGCCGTTAACCTCTTCTATCATTCCCTCCCCTATCCGGGAAAGAAGACGGGATTTTATCCGGGCGCGAAGTTCTCTGCGTTCCACGCGTACGCCGAGAATTAACGGACGGAAATCGAGATTGCTTTTTCTTTCGGCGCGATTGGCTTGGTCATCGCGTTTGTACTCCGCAATCTCGATCGCCCGTATCAGGCGCGAACGGTCAACGAGGTCGGTGCGGTTATGTACCTCTTTCTTGACCGCGAGCAAACGGGAGACGAGCTCTTCAACCGAAAGAAGCTCAAGGCTTTTACGAAGCGCCTGATTTTCGGGAACCTCTTCGAAGGAATAACCCCTGATGATGGAATCGAGATACATGCCGGTCCCGCCCACGATGACGGGAAGCGCGCCTTTAGAGCGAACGGCATTAAATGCCACAGCGAAATCTCGCTGAAAGTCGAAAACGCTGTATTCAGATCCAAGATCGGTGATGTCGATGAGATGGTAGGGAATCTCGCCGTATTCCGCGAGGTCCTTTCCCGAGCCGAGATCAAGACCCCGGTATACCTGCCGTGAGTCGGCGGAAATTATCTCGCCCGAAAAAGCGCGCGCAAGGCATACGCCAAGCGCGGTCTTTCCGGTAGCCGTCGGTCCGAGGACCACGAGGGCGTTGTAGTCGCCGGTAACTACCATACCCGCAAAATGGCACATTTGAGATAGTCGGATTCCGGATATCCCGAGAGAGCCGGATGGTCAGGGCCGGGTCCGCGCTTTTCGAGAACCTGGACGGTTTTATGCGCGTCCATCGCCGCGTTTTGAATCATGCGGTAAAAAAGGTCGGTACCGAAAAAATGGGAGCAGGAGCAGGTGACGAGATAACCGCCGGGATTGAGGATCTTCATCGCCCGAAGGTTAATTTCCTTGTAGCCGCCGTACGCCTTGTCGATCATCTTTGCGCTCTTGGTAAATGCGGGCGGATCGAGCACGATAAGATCAAAGCGCTTTCCGTCTTTTTCATGCGCTTTGAGGAGGTCAAAAACGTCCGCCGTCACCGCGGTCATGACCGAAGCGGCTCCATTGAGCGCGATATTCTCGTTCACCGTCCGAACCGCTTCTTCCGAGATATCAACCGATTCAACCGATGTCGCCCCGCCCTTCCAGGCATTGAGGCCAAAGGCACCGGTGTGGGTAAAGGTGTCGAGTACCGCCATATTGCGTGATAGAGACGCGACGATTTTCCGGTTCTCCTTTTGATCGAGAAAATATCCGGTTTTCTGGCCGTTCTCGAGATCAACCCGTATGCTGATTCCGTTTTCCCTGATCGTTATGACCGTATCGGAGGGCGCGCCTATCCAACCCTTGCGTTCGGGGATTCCCTCAAGGCCGCGCACGTGTACGTCGCTTCGCTCGAATATGCCGTCGGGTTTTACCGTTTCACGAAGGGCACTGATAATCTCGTCGCGATGCTCGTCAACCGCGAGCGTGAGAAACTGGACCGACAGAAATACCCTGCCCGAAACGTCGGCAAACCGGTCGACGACGAGGCCCGGCACGAGATCCGACTCCGCGAATATAAGGCGGTACGAGTCATCCTTTCCGTATAACCTGGACCTCGCATCGAGGGCGGCAGCCATGCGCGCGGTAAAAAAGGCGCCGTCGATTTCTTCGTCCCGTTGTCGGGTGAATATTCGCACGATTATTTTCGAATTTCTGTTGATGATCCCGCGGCCGAGAAACTGGCCATCTTTCGTGAATACTTCGACCGTTGAACCGGTGGGACAATCGCCCTGATACCGGCCAATCTCGTTATCGAATATCCAGGGATGCCCGAGCCTGATGCGATCCTCTTCCTTCGCTTTAAGAAAAATCCTGTTCATACCTTTCATTATAGCCGTTTCATTGCCTTAAGCCAACTGGTGTGGTATTGTTATTGTATGACACGGAAAACGCTTTTCCTTGCAGCGGTCGCCTTCTCGCTGACGCTTCTCCAACCGCTTGTCGCAGAATCTCCTGACCCCCGGCGGACCGATATGATAGACGCCGCACGGCGCGAGATTTTCACGCTTTCCCGGAACTCCGTTCCCCCTTCGGAACTCGGCGAATGGAACGACGTCGCCAATTCAGCCTGCTTCCTTCTCTTCCGGAAAACCGAACTCTATCGGGGGCCCATGCGTGTTCTCGTCGTTTCCTCCCGCGATATAACCGTGCGCCTTTATCCCGAAGGGACGCTCATGCTTTCAACGGGGCTCCTCGATTACATAGACGACGCGCTTTTCAACAAGGTGGCCGAATCTTCGCGCCGCATCAAGGATTTCTCGAATGAACGGGAATCATTGCTCATTCCCTTTATCGCGCGGGAAGCGGCATCCTTCGCGCTTGACCTTCCCTACCGCCAATGGTGCGCAAGTCAGGAAGGGTCGGCAACTTTTCCGGAAGGCGATTATTCCTCGATCCTGAAAGCTTCCCGTGACGATGAACTCGGCGCCGACCGCTTTGCGCTTGTTCTGCTTTCGCTCGCAGAACACGATCCAGACAGTTACCTCCTCTGGCTTTCGTCGTTTGAGCCGAAAAACGAAGGGCTGCCCGCAACTGATACCCCGATTGACCGCTACCGCGCCCGGTATCCCGCCGTTTCGGACCGCCTCGATTCCATTCGCGCATCCAGAACAAACATCACCAAAATCACCGAAGAATTCGCAGGTCTACTTTCGGGGATCAGAACGCACACAGCCTTTCGCGAGTCTCTTTCAAGCGTAGCGGCTCTCCGCGAAATATACCCTGAGTCTCCCTACCTCGCGCGCCTTGAAGCGCTCGACCTCCATGAGCTTTGGCTTTCCGGTATCACGCCCGGGGACACAATCTTCAAAACGGTGCTGCCCCTTGAAGAAGATACAGGATATGACTCGCCGCTCGATACGTGGTATGACCCCCGTACGGCCGCGAAAGCAGTCTATCCCCAGGACCGGCTTTCCCCTCCCGGTGACAAGTCAGCTTTCGGTAACGTGCTTGACGCGTATGACCGGGCCCTTGAACTTTCCGACGATCCCCTGCTTGAGTCGGCATACGCATCCGTTCTCGTATGGTCAGAAAAAAGGGAAGACAGAAAAAATGCTCTCCTCATCGCGGCGGAAGCTGCCTCGATGGAAAACGGGGACGCGCCTTTCGTCGCCCGCGCAAATTATGCATCGATTCTTTTTTTGACCGGCACCGACCGCCAGCTCGCGGTGTCCCTCCTCGAGGGGCTTCCGGCCATCGGCAAGATGCGCGATACTGCCGATATCTCTTCCATTTCACGCGGTATACCCGGCGACGGAAGGGATGTCTTTATCAACCTTTCAGTGATGTATCGGCTCATGGGCAACGTCAATAAGGCTACTGCCGCAATGGGCAAAACGCTCCCGGTCGCTGATGCAAACGCTGACTCGCCAATAGCATGGCGCCGCGTCCATATCGGTGACTCGGCTGACGACCTCGTCGCCAGATGGGGCGAGCCTGACGAGATCTCGTATAATTATTATACGGAAAGCTGGACATACCGCAGCCTTTTTGCGACCGTGCGAGTCGCCGAGACAACGAGCGGATCCGGAAGAATCGTCAAGGCAATCAAGCTCGGCTTTCAGTCACCGATATCGCCCGGCGGCGACGTTAGGGTCGGCGACAAGCGAGCGGACTTCGAGGCCGTATTCGGCATACCCGTCTGGTACGCGAACGATGCGGCGGTGTATTTTTATCGGGGAAACATTCTTTCGGTGCAGTATCTTTCCGGCACGATCCGGAGCATACGCGCGGAAAGGCAGGCAAATATCGCGAAATAAGGCGAGCGCTCGAATCTTACAGCGAGTCGAACACGTCGTTCATCGTAAAGACGCCCTTGCGCTTCTTTCCCGAACCGTCATCCGCCGTGAGCCATTCAAGGGCGCGTACCGCGCCGAGCGCAAAGCCTTCGCGGTTGCGCGCAGTGTGGGTCAGCTCTATCGTATCGGCGACTGAATCAAACCACACGGTGTGCGTGCCGGGAACGGAGCCCACGCGAACGCTCGCGAGATGAAGTTCGTCTTCGGCGGGCTTGCGGTCAAACGCGTCGGTCACGAGGCGTTTCTTTCGGGGAATTGCCTCCATGACGCGGCGGGCGAGATCGAGTCCGGTGCCCGAAGGGCTGTCAGCTTTTTGATTATGATGCGACTCGAAAAGCGCGACATCGTATTCTTCGAACTCCGCCATGAGACGCGCGGCCTGTGTTACCATGCGGTAAAAGAGATTCACCCCAACGGAAAAATTCGCTGAATGAAGAAGAGAAGAGCTCGATGACTCGACGAGGGATTTGACATCTGCGAGACTGTCGAGCCAGCCGGTAGTACCGACGACGAGCGGAATCCCCGTCGGAACGAGAGAGCGGATATTTGAGAGAGCAGAGGATGGGTGTGAAAATTCAATCACACCCTCGGCGCCTGATTTACGGATTGCTTCCACCATGACGTTCCCGTCGCTCGTGACGCAGGTCGCGTCCTTTGCCTGGATATCCACCGTGCAAACCACGTCGTGACCCCGGACAGCGGCAGCCGCCGCGATCATGTGACCCATTTTTCCGAATCCGACAAGCGCCATCTTCATTTACAGACCTCCGTCCGCGGGAAGGCCGCCCTTCCCGTCCTTGCCGAAATAACTTTCATGGAGTACGCGCACGACTTTTTCTGCCTCGTCGGAATCGCAAATCATGCTGATGTTTACCTTCGAGGCTCCCTGGCTGATCATCTGAACGTTAATGTGCTCGCGAGAAAGAGCATCGAACGTCGCGGCCAGAATGTAGCTTGAACGCCTGACGTCGCAAATCACGGTGACGATCGCCTTGTCCTTCTTGATCTCGATACTCGCGTATTTTTCAAGGTCGTGCCTGAGGCCGGCAAGATTCGCTTTTTTTCCGTCGACGGTAAGCGAGACGGAAACCTCGGAAGTCGCGACGACGTCGACCGAGATACTGTGCGTCGCGAATGACTCAAACACTTTCGCGAGAAAACCGTACTGACCGAGCATGCGCGTCGAAACGATATCGACGAGGGTCACGTTTTTCTTTGAGGTAATCGCACGTACGGGTGAAGGCGTCTTTTCGTGACTCGTCACGATGATGGAACCGGGTGCGTCAATGTTGTACGAGTTTTTTACCCGCACCGGCGTGCCGGTCTGAAGACACGGCTGCATCGAGCGGGGATGGAGAACCTGGGCGCCGAAGTACGCGAGCTCGGCGACTTCATCGTAGGTTGCGACGGGTACCGTGCGCGCTTCCTTGACGATGCGCGGATCGGTAGTGAGAATTCCGTCGACGTCTTTCCACGTCTGAACTTCCTCAACGCGAAGCGCGGAACCGATGATGGTCGCGGTAAGATCGCTACCGCCCCGGCCAAGCGTCGTGATAAAGCCCTTTTCGTCCTTTGCGATAAAGCCCGTCACTATCGGGATCGCCATGCCGTCGCCCTTTTTGCCCGACGCGTAGGGACCAAGCGCTTTGCGGATATTCTCCCAGGTTTCGGGAAGGAGTTCGGCGTTCGTGTAGTTCGAGTCCGAGATAAAGCCAACGTCCCAGGCATCACGAAATTGCGCGCGAATATTGATCGAGTTCAGGTACGCCGCCATGATTCGCACGGACAGCCGTTCGCCGAAGGTGACGAGATAATCGCGCGAACGCGGAGTGACCTCGCGGAGCATCGAGATACCGGTAAGAAGCGTGCGAAGCTCGGCAAGAAGGATATCTACCTCGTCAACGGGAATTCCCAGTTCAGCGGCTGTCGTCTTATGAAGCTTTTCGACGGCGTCGAGGGTGATAACCCCGGTAAGCGCCGCATCGGCTGCGTCAAGAAGGTCGTCGGTCGTATCTCCCATGGCGGAAAGAACGATAATCGGCCTCCGGTCCGCAAAGGTTTTGATGATTTGGGCAACATGCCGGATACGCTCCGCATTCGCAACCGATGAACCGCCAAACTTCATTACGATCATGATGACTCTCCAGTATTATAATTATTCCAAAGTTTCCAACAAGACTGCATAAATATACCAAATTAGCCAAAAACGTACAATAGCCCTTGTTCCGAATCGGGGCAAAATGGTACAGTCAACCCATGAAATTGAAGGAATCCGCTCTCGTACTCTACAAAACGCAGCCTGCCGTAATCGTCAAAGTTGACACTGATAAAATCGAAATTGAACTCGCTGACGGCATGAAAAAGGTACGCGAAAAAGACGTGGAATTTCTCCATGCGGGCCCGGTCCGCGCTCTCAAAGCCGTCACGCAGGCAAGCCTTCCCGCAGGGAACCTCGCCGAGGCAGCGGATTTTTTCTCGGGCGAAAGCCCCTCGTTTTCAGAAATCGCCGAACTCGTCTGGGGTTCCTATCCCGCAGAAGCGGCTTTCGTGGTCTGGCGGGCTATCGCCGAATCGCCGTATTTTTCCGTCACGACGCCGACTTCCCCGATAACCGTGAGAACAGCCGAAGAAGCGGAAGCGCTCATCCGAAAAAACAGCGCAAAGCAGGAAGAAGCGGCTGAGCGCGAAGCCTTTATCGCCCGCTTGCGCAAAACCCTTTCTGCCGTAAAAAACGCGACCCCGCAAGCTCAAGTCGAAGGCGGCGTTTCCCTTCCCGACGACGGGAAGCACCTTCAGGATATCGAAGCCCTTGCGCTCGGAAAAACCGAAAAATCCCGTACGCTCAAGGAAGCGGGCCTTGCGGAAACCCGGGAGAATGCGCATCGCGTTCTTCTTGCAACAGGCATGTGGCCGCTCGAACGAAATCCCTGGCCCGCACGTCACGGGAAAAGTCTCGCGTCTTCGCAGGTTCCCGTTGCAGAGCCGGATGACACCGACGAACGGCTTGATCTGACTGCCCATACGGCGTTCGCAATCGACAACGAATGGAGCTCCGATCCCGACGACGCGGTCTCCTTTGACGGAGAGACGCTTTGGGTTCACATCGCAGATCCCGCGAGCACCGTAACGCCTGACTCCGCATCCGACATCGACGCGCGCTCGCGCGGATCCACGCTCTACATTCCCGAAGGCGCGGCGCGAATGCTCGCGGAAAACGCCCTTTCCTTTTACGCGCTCGGGCTCAACCCTGTCTCAAGGGCGCTTTCTTTCGCGCTTACATTTACCGACACCGGAGCGATCGATACCGTCGCGATACACCGCACCCGAATTCGCGTGACGCGCCTGACGTACGGCGAAGCAAGCGCAAGACGGAACGAAGCAACCCTCGCGCCTCTTTTCGCGATCGCAAGCCGGAATATAGAGCGGCGCCGGCGCGCGGGTGGCGTCTTCATCGACTTGCCCGAAGTGCATATTTCCGTCGACCCGTCAAAAACCGAATCGCCGATTTCCATCGAGACGGTCAAGGACGAAAGCGCGGCTGATATGGTTCGCGAGATGATGCTCCTCGCCGGCGAAGCTGCCGCGCGATTCGCGTTTAAAAATGAAATTCCCTTTCAGTACGTAAGCCAGGAAGAGCCAGAAATCCCCAAGGAAATCCCCGACGGACTCGCGGGCGAATGGCGCAAAAGACGATCGATGCGATCGCGCAAGGTCGGCACCATTCCCGCCGACCACGCAGGTCTTGGCATCGGCATGTACAGCCAGGTTACGAGCCCGCTCCGGCGGTATGGAGACCTCATCGCGCATCAGCAGCTCCATCTTTTTCTCGACGGTAAACCGCTCATGGACACCGACGATATGCTTGAGCGGATCGCGGCGGGCGACTCTGCCTCGCGCGGCTGCACGCTCGCCGAACGGGAATCGAACCTGCACTGGATACTCGTGTATCTGTCGCGCAATCCCGACTGGGAAGCGGATGCCGTGGTCGTTGACCGATCGGGCGCCCAGGCGACGATCCTCGTGCCGAGCCTCGCGCAGGAAGCGCGCGTTACCCTCGGCGACGACATACCCTTGAACGCAACGATCCGCGTAAAAGCCGGAAACATCAGGATACCCGAACAGACCTATAGTCTCATTCCGATCTAGGAGATACCCATGCGAACGCCCTTTACCCCACGCGAGGTCATTTTCGCGCCGACCGCGCAATGCAATCTGATGTGCGCCCATTGCCGTGTCGACCGCTCACGGGGAAACGGAAAAATCCTTTCTTCTGAAGCCGCCGTCTCGTTCCTCGAGGCTTGCGCGCACGGAGGCGTTGACCGGGTCGGTTTTTCCGGAGGCGAACCCTTCCTCGAGGTTGACTTCCTTGAAAAAGTCATCCGTAAAACGGTTGATCTCGGGCTTTATTTTGACCGCCTCATGACAAACGGGGACTGGTGGCAGGATCGCGCATCCCTCGACTCAGCCCTTTCGTGCGTCCTTGACGCGGGATTCGACGGAACGCTCGCGCTCAGCGTTGACTCCTGGCACGGGCAGGACCCCCTCCGCATTGCCGAGTTCATCGCAAGCGCGGGTAAAATCGCCGGACGCTTTGACATGATTGAAATCGTGAGCGTCCTCGACCGTGACGGTAACGCGCCGATCGACATGCTGAAAAAAGTGGCCAAAGCACTCGACGCCAAACTGGTTGTCGAAGGCGAAATGCCGATCGCCATCAGAAACGACCGCGCGCGGGATAACCGCGATGCCGGCATGGACGATGGAAGCGGCCTGGACATGTCCGTTCTCGTGATCCCCTACTCCTCCGCGTTGGGCGAAACCGCCGCATGGAAGGGTAATCGCTGGTTTACCGACGATTGGTGCGAAGGACCCGGAAACGTTTTCTTCGTTCACCCCGACGGAAAAGTCGCGGTGTGCTGCGGCTTTGCGAACGAAAACGAGGAGCTCATCGCGGGAAGCATCGAAGAGGGTTTTGACGCCCTCCTCGCATCCGCGCGCGCGAAACCCCATATCCGCACGTGCTATGAACTCGGGCTTGCCAAATACCGCGAAAAACTCGAGGGACAGGGCAAGACCTTTCCCGGAAAAACCGTCGATACCTGCTTTTTTTGCGACTGGCTTTGCCACGAGGGTCTCGCCGCACGCGAATAATTCCAGCGCTCAAATCCTTGCGCGTACGCAACATTCACTGACGAGGTAAATAAAAAGGCCATCCTTCCGGATGGCCTTTTATCATGGACGGTTATCGAAATTATTCGGCTTTGACGTCGTCGCAGATGCTGCGCTCGGTTTCCTTGTCGAAGAACTTCGCCTTATCCATGAGGGGCTCGAAGTTGATGGTTTCGCCGATCTGGAATATGAGGTCGGGAGAGGTGCGGGCGATAACTTGCTGGCTCTTGGTGGAGAGATAGAGGTGAGTCTCGGCGCCGAGCGGCTCCTTGACGGCAACCTTCATCTGCATGTTGTTCTTCGCGGCAGGAGTCTTGACGTAGGTCATGTCCTCGGGACGAATTCCGAAGAACACTTCTTTGCCAATATAGTCCTTGAGAAGCTTCTGCTGGTCGGCGGTCGGGATGATCTCGAACGAACCTTCGTCGGCGATGAGCTGTCCGCCCTTCTCGCTGATCTTGACGGAGAGGAAGTTCATGGGCGGCGATCCGATGAAGCCCGCGACGAACTTGTTGATCGGGTGGTTGTAGAGATAGAGCGGTGAACCAATCTGCTGGACCTTTCCGTCTTTCATGACGACGATCTTGTCACCCATGGTCATGGCTTCGACCTGGTCGTGGGTTACGTAAATCATGGTTGCTTTGAGGCGGAGGTGAAGGTCGGAAATCTCGGCACGCATCTGAACGCGGAGCTTGGCGTCGAGGTTCGAAAGGGGCTCGTCGAAGAGGAAGACCTTCGGGTTACGGACGATTGCACGGCCGACGGCAACGCGCTGGCGCTGACCACCGGAGAGAGCTTTCGGCTTGCGGTCAAGGAGTTTCTCGATGTCGAGAATACGGGCAGCCTCGTTAACGCGGCGCTCGATTTCTTTCTTGTCGGTTTTGCGGATCTTGAGTCCGAATGCCATGTTGTCGTACACGGTCATGTGGGGATACAGCGCGTAGTTCTGGAAAACCATCGCGATATTGCGGTCTTTCGGGGGAACGTCATTCATGCGCTCACCGTCGATGAAGAGATCTCCCTCGGAGATTTCTTCGAGACCGGCGACCATGCGGAGGGTCGTGGATTTACCACAACCGGACGGACCGACGAATACGACGAATTCCTGATCGTCGACCACGATGTTGGCATTATCGACAGCGCGTACCGAGCCGTCATAAATCTTGCCAATGCCTTTAAGTTCTACCTTTGCCATGTAAGGCCTCCTGGAAAATTATCTTATAACGTCCATTTTATGCGGAAAATCGGGGTATGTCAAACAAAATGTGCCGCTATCTTCAATATATACGGATTGAGAAGGACAAAGACAATCATGACCAGAAGCGCTGGCAGAAAATTGGCCGTTTTCAGTTTTCGCAAGGCAAGTAGGTTAATCCCGATCATGATAACGAGGGCTCCACCCAAACCGGTAAGTTCCGCGATCATCCGGGGAGAAACCCAGGGATTGATCCATTGGGAAGCGAGGGTGAGCGTTCCCTGATATACCAGAATTGAAAGCGCCGAAAATGCAGTACCGGCGCCCATTGCGGCGGCGATAACGATAGCCATAAACCCGTCAAGAACCGATTTTGTGAAGAGCATTTCATAGTCGCCCTCGGTTCCGGCCTTGAAGGAGCCGACGATTGCCATGGCACCGACGCAAAAAAGTACGCTCGAATTGAGAAAGGCATAGGCAAACCGGGATCCCGATGCGTTCTTGCCACCGCTTTCCGTAACAGCGGCCCCCGGAGTGCTACCCTTCACTCCCGTTGTGCTGCCCGAGCGAGAAAAACGCCTTTCCAGGAAAGCGCCGAGAGCGAGAATTTTCCCGTCGATATCCCACCATGAACCCAAAAGGCCGCCTGAAATCAGGGAAAGCGCGAGATAGATAGCGCTTTGCGACTCGAAGGCCATTTTCATGCCGAGAATCAGGGTGACGATGCCTGCTGCCGAACAGATTATGTCCGAAAGGCTGGCCGAAATCTTTCGGGAAAAAAGTATTCCTATCGCCGATCCGAAGAGAATCGCGAGACAATTAACGATTGTTCCTATCATGATGCTATTTTACAATACTCCTTTCAATACAAAGACTCGGAGGTCCGGATAAACACCTTTTCCCGGAACGCGAAAAAGGCGCAAATACCCACGGCCGGGAAAACAGAGAATATGAAAAAAAGCGGAATATAGCCCAAGGTATCGATGATAAAGCCGCCCATGACGTTACCGATTACCGACGCGATGCCAACCGAAACCGAGGAGTACAGGGTCAAGCCGACGGCTATCAGACGTTTTGGCGCGCGTTCCATGACAAACACGACCGCAGCGGGATGGAAAAGCCCGAAGCAGATCGCGTGGAAAAGCTGTCCCGTGACGGCTCCCCCAAAACTCGGAAAAAACGCATACACAAGACACCGGAGCGAAACTGCCGCGAGCGAAAGCACCAGGATGCGTTCAGTTCCGAATTTCCGGATAAACCATCCCGATAAGAACATGAACGGTACCTCGGCGGCGGCCGAAAGCGCCCAAAGTCCGGCGTAGGATTCGAGGTGGAGATATTCGCGCACATAGAGGGAGAAAAAACGCTGGGACGGAGTCATGCCGAGAAAACCGAGAAAGATGAGCCCGATGCCTGCCCAAAAGGGAAGCGGAAATTGGGAAAGAACAGCTAACCCGGCTTTCCGCTCAGTTTCGACACTGACAGAAACAGGCAGCTTTCTGACCGTCAGGAGGCCGGGTATAATGGCGACGGACAGGGCAAAAAGAAGAGAAGGCAGGCCGATCCAGAACGCGATGGACGCGGCGGAATCGGGATTGACGAGCGGGGTAAACTGGAAAAGGAGCGTCATGCATACGAAGCCGATGCTTCCGAGTACGCGCACTCTTCCGTAATTCTCGCGATTGTCCCCAAGCACGCGCGAAACGAGCGCGTCGGCAACCGGAACGGCTCCCTTGAAGCCGATGGCGAAAAGCGCAAGAACGATCGCGGCGACGGCGAAATTGTTGAAGTAAACGAGTGCGGGAAGAACGGCCGCCATGAGGACGCCGAGGATGATCATGACCATCCCGTAGTTTCCCTTCTTGTCCACTTTTGAGCTGACGAAAATCGGAAACACGAGACCGGCAGCCTCGAAAATCCCCTGAAGCAAGCCGATCATCGTCGCAGAATAGCCGAGCCCCGAAAGGAGAACCGGCAGGTATACGTTTACGCCGCCGTATACGCAAAAAAGCAGAAAAAGAGGGATGCCCATTGCCATGGCGGTTACCGTCCCTTTCCGCGGAGCGAACCGCTCACCGTACTGATAAACAACGGATTGACGCGCATGCGCAAATCTTGAGTAAAAGCCGCGTCTCCCACGCATTCCTCCTCGGTACCTTACCAAGAGGGTAATGAAAGGCGCGAAACCTTGCAATACCCCCAATGTACCCGGGGAGGAAAGCCACGATTTGCTTAAAACGCGGGAACTGCCTCGCTTGTCACCTCGGCGGCGATATCGGCCATGGGTTCAGACTCGAGCGCGAGATTCTCCTCGGCAGAATCGACTTCATCGTTTTTTTCTTTCTTGTCCTTGAACTGGGGCTTGAACTCGACATGCTCGGCGACGACCTTTATTTTGCTGTAGTTTTTTCCGTCAGTGCCGGTCCATCGATCCTGCTTGAGCCTGCCGACGACGCGCACGCCGCGTCCCTTGTAGCAGCCCTTTCCGCAAGCTTCCGCGAGTTTCGCCCAGCTTTCCACCTCGAAAAACGAAGTCTCCTGCTCGGTCTCGTCGTCCTGACGGTAAAAGCGGTTCGATGCGATTGAAAAGTTGCAGACGGTCGTGCCGCGCGGTGTATCCTTTATGATCGGATCGCGGACGACGTTACCCTCGATAAGAATTGAATTGAGTGCGTTCATTGCCATTCCTCCACGGGAAAAAAGATTCCGGGCGCGCTTGTGGGGAAACCGAACGAATCGCGCGTATCCGCGCGGAAGTCCCTGACGAGCCCGTTGTCCTTTTTATATGAAAGAATCGGCGTCTTGCCCAGAAAAGTACTAGGTGAGCCTTTTTTCTTCGCCGCTTTCCGGAAGATACCGCTCCGCGCAGGCAGCCCGATAGTCGCGCGAAAAGGAATCGAGCTTTTCGAGCTGAACCAGGACGCGCGCGGGATTTGGTCCGCCGGGGAGGTCGCGCGCCGTAACGCAGGCGGCGGGGGAAAGCTTACCGTAAATATCTTCCGCGATGAGCGGTGAATGGCTCGAGAGGCGATCAAAGGGGAGCTCGCCGATATCGGCAATACCTGAATCGATGCATTCGCGGACGACTCCCGCTGCAACCGCGTGCGCGGTCCTGAACGGCAATCCTTTGCGGACAAGATAGTCCGCAAGATCGGTCGCATTCGCGTGCCCACCCGTACAGCACGCCGCCATGCGCGCGACGTTCCATTTTGCCGAACCGATCATGTGCGTGAAAATTCTCACGCACGAGTACGCGGTGTCGAACGCGTCGAAGAGGCTTTCCTTGTCGCCCTGCATGTCGCGGTTATACGAGAGGGGAAGGCCTTTCATGAGCGTCAGAAGGGCGACAAGATCGCCGAAAACCTTTCCCGCGCGACCGCGAATGAGCTCGGCAAAATCGGGATTTTTCTTCTGCGGCATGATGCTCGATCCCGTCGACCACTTTTCGGACAGGTCGATGAATTTGAATTCCTCGGTCGACCAAAGAACGATCTCCTCGCAAAAACGGGAAAGATGGGTCATGAGTATCGATAGGTCTGCCGCGATCTCAATGCAATAGTCGCGGTCGGCGACCGTGTCGAGCGAGTTGTCGGTGAGCGAAGAAAAGCCGAGATCGCGCGCAACAGCCTCGCGGTCGAGCGGAAGGCCAGATCCTGCGAGGGCACCGGATCCCAACGGCATACAGTCGACGCGCTTCAATGCATCGCCGATGCGATCGAAGTCCCGGACAAGGGACCAGCTCCACGCGGAAAGGTGATGGGCAAGCGTAACCGGCTGCGCGCGCTGCATGTGGGTATAGCCGGGCATGAGGGTTTCGGTGTGGCTTCGCGCGATAGCTGAAAGGGTTTCGACAAGGGTAACGAGGGAAGACCTGAGCTCGGGAAGGACGCGCTTGAGGTACAGCCGCTCGTCGAGCGCGATTTGGTCATTGCGGCTTCTTCCGGTATGAACCTTCCTACCGACGTCACCGAGCCGGTCGGTGAGCACGCCTTCGATAAAAGAATGGATGTCCTCGGCGCCCTCGTCAATGGCGAGCGCTCCCGACTCGAGTTCGCGCGCTATCTTTTTCAGTTCAGCGACAATCGCGCGGGACTCGGCTTCGGGGATAATCCCTGCGGATCCGAGCATGCTCGCATGGGCAATGCTTCCCCGCACGTCATCGAGGGCCATGCGGGAATCGACATGGATGGAAGTCTCGAAGGCAACGGCCTCTGCGTCCGGCCCTTCCTGAAACCGCCCGTGCCAAAGCGCCGAGTGATTGCCTCTTGTGATCGCGGATTTATCGGACATGATGTTCCCCCGGATATCGTAGAATTGTTCCATAATAGTGTGATGTCGTATTTTTTTCAACTGCACGAGGCGCTATCGCGTGATACAATTACTGGCGAGGATTGAAAACCCATGTATAACGACAACCTTTCGTTCTTTCTTTTTTTGCTGTGTCTGTGGCTCCTTTCGCCGATCGGCTTGATCATCGCGTGCGTGCACCTTTCGCGGTCACGGGCAAAACTCCGTGAGGAACTTGAAGCCCTCCGAAAGAAACCGGCCGGGGCGGAAGCAAGCGAACAAAAAGTCATGCCGAGTACCGAGCCCGTTGCCATTGCCGGGGAAAAGACCGAAACACCTCCTTTACCGAAGGAAAAAACCGACAACGGAGCGCGTGGCCGGGATACCGGCGCGGGAAAAAGATCAGTCAATTCCCTCAACGTTGTCTTTATCATCGGCGTCCTTTTCATCATCGTTGCCGGAGTCATCTTCGCTAGCTCAACCTGGCGCGTTCTCGGTACCGCCGCGCGCATCGCAATTCTCGCCTCGGTGTCTGTCTTTTTTTTCGTGTCCTCTCGCGTCGCGCGATCCCGGTTCACCCTTCATGCGACAGGAGCCGCGTTTTTTGTTCTGGGAAGCATTTTTCTCCCCGTTTCATTCGTCGCCGCAGGGCTCCTTTCCCTGTTTGGCGAAGCGTTCACCCTTTCGGGAACTCATGTAAATCTCCTTTTTGCCGGTGGCGTCGCGCTCCTCGCTCTAGTCTCCGTGAGGGGTGCGCTCCTCTATCGCTCGCGCACCTTTGCCTGGTCGGCGCTTTCATCGCTTTCAGCCTTCGTCGTTTTTTGTACACTCAACCAGAGCCACAGTCTTGCGACAGTCTCGCTCGTCCTTGCCCTTTACTGCGCACTCCTCATCCTTGTTATCGAAGCTTTCTCCCGCTTCGGCGACCGTATCGACACGGCTCTTCCGGGCATCCGAAACTCCCCGTTCGCGAAGCCCTTCAGATTGTTCGCGGTACTCAACGTACTTGCCTCCTCGGCCGTCTCCGTATCAGGCGGCGGTGGCGAGTATCTCTATATCGCGACCTGGGGAGTTTTTGCACTGCTCTTTCTCACGAAGGCATTTAACGATCCGCGGTATAAATACCCCGGCATGGGAGTATTCCCCTTTGCCCTGTGCCTCACGCTCTCTCTCATCCGGCTTCCCGGAACCGACGTCGTACCAGCGATCGTGGTTTCCTCAGCACTCGTCATGATTTTTGGCATCATGGGAATCGTTCCCGAGGGAATGAAGAAAATGACGACAGGGGCCGCGCTAGTCGCAGTTGCCGCAAGCGCGGTATTTGGCATTTCCTCCGCGCCCGTTTGGAACGCGCAACTTCTCGCATCCGTCGCAATCCTCGCCATCGCGACCGGTTTCCGGGTACGTTCAGGGGAACGCGTTTATCGCTACCTCCATCCGCTTCTTCTGGCACTCTTCGCGTTTGGCTCGGTTTCTGTTATCGGAGATTCCCGCGACAGTGCGTACGCGATCGCGGGAATAGGCCTTCTCGCCGCGATGTCAGCCTATATTCCGCTCAAATGGAGGTCGCGCGTTTCTGACATAATCTTTCTTCTTTCGTTCATTGCGGATTTCTTCATACTTCAGGGCCGCTCATGCGTCTCCGGGTCTCTGGTGCTGCTTGCGATACTCGCGCTCGCGCTCGCCTATGTCGCACGGACGGAACGGTATGCGCGGTTTGCCCTACCCCATTGCGCCGCGCTCGGTTTTCTCGCGACGGGGTCCCTTTTCGCGGAAAACCAATTTGCCGCTATTCTCTGGTATGCCCTGCTATCGGTTGCAGGCGTCGCCGAAATCTTTGCGCGAAAAAAAATCCGGACGGGAGAAGCCCGGGACGCGCTCAAGATAGCAATCGCCTGTTGGGGTGCAGTCTGCGTTGCAGCAGGCTTTGCAGGCGAATCGTTTGAACTCTACCCGATAATCCTCTGCCTCGCGACTGTATACTGGGCGCTATCCTCTTTCCTTCCACCGGAACGAAGAAAATCTGATCTATGGATAACGGGAATACTCTTTCTCTCCTGCCCGCTCGCGGCAGCCCATTCCTGGTGCGCGTCATATTCCATTCCCCTCGAATGGTCGCTCTTTGGCGCTGTTTTTGCGTCCCTCGTACTGCTATTCCCGCTCTACCTTCCGTTTGTCCGAAAAAGCGACTCGGGAAAAAAGACCCTGTTCGCGCTTTCGGCAGGCGCGCTCAACGTTTGTGCGTGCCTCATCGCCGTAACGTACATTTCTGCTTATTCACTCCCGCTTTCCTATGGCGTTGCGGCTCTCGTTCTCATCGCAGGTGTCTTCGCGCTCGATTATTTCGAATCGTTTACCGCCCTTGCCCTTGTTCCGCTCGCACTCGTCTATTCGTTTCCAAAGCGCGCGATCCCCGATTTCCTTTCCGCCGTCGGCGCCTCTGGCGCATTCGGCTCAATGGGCGACTTTGATACGCTTTCAAATCTGTGCTATTGCGCCATCGCCGGAATCTCGATAGCCGGCAGCATGGTTCTCTTCCGCGCACTTTCAACCAAACGGGAGGATGGACACGTCAATCTCGATTGCTTTGCGCTGATCGGCCCGATTGCGCCGGTACTGCTCATCGCGACCGGGTATGCGGATGCGAGCCTCAACGCGGATTTCTGGCTCTTCGTCGGCTATATTCTGTTATCCCTTACCGCCCTTCTTTTTTGGCAGCGAACGAAGAGGCCTCTCGTTGACCGTTTGGCAACTAGCGCCGCAGTCGCCGCACTCGCTGCCGCATGCATTGCAGAGCCTTTCTTCACAATCCCTGCGGTCATCGCAGACGAATACCGGCTCCTCATACCGCTTGCCGCGCTCCTTGCCGCGCATCGCTTTATCTGGAAGGACGATCGGCTTGTCACCGGCTGGCTTTCCTTCGCGTGGGGCTGCGCGTGTATCGTAATTCTGTCTTTTCAGGCAATTGACGGGGGAATGACCGCTGACGCGCTGATCCTCGGAGTTGGCTCTCTCCTGGTTTTTATCGCGTCATTCAGTTTCAGGCTTAAACGGATATTCCTGCTTTCGACGGTAACGCTCACCGCGCTTGGTTTGTATCTTTCGCGGCAGTTCTGGCTGAGCCTCGCCTGGTGGGTATATCTGCTTTCGGCAGGCATCATCCTCATCACCATTGCGGTGATCAATGAATCGTACCGAAAGAAAGGTTCCGGAATTCTGATCACGACCGGAAAAATATTCGGCGCCTGGCGCTGGTAAAAAAAACCGCCCCGCTTTGGGGCGTTTAGTATTTTCTGTTCGTAATTACTCAGGTACGCCCGTTATCGGGTTGATACACCCGGAGAATCTCGCAGATGTACATGCGGTGATAGTCTTTTTCGGGATAGTTACTGTCGAGGCTCGCGTCGATAAAGTGCTCGGGAATAATATCCTGTGAATAGATTTTTTTGCACACGATATTGAGCCGCGCTTCCGCGAACCCGACCGCGTTCTTTTCGAGCATGACGGGAGAGAGGCCGGCGGCGAAAGCCTTGTCGGTATTTGCGCCCGAAGTGCTTCCGCAAATCTGGAGCGATTTTTTCATGGACGGATCGAAAAAAGAAAAGACGATCAGATCTTCCCGCTCCACGAAATCGAAGGTAAAGCGCGTCGGACGGATCACGCAGGTAATTGTCCTGCGGTTCCAGAAGACGCCAAAACTTCCCCATGAGGCAGTCATCGTATTCCATTCCTCGCGACTGGTTCCGTGTCCCGCGGTGATGAGCATCCAATCATGACCGATTGATGAAAAGGGCTTGAGCAACATATCGAGCGGTGTGTTGTCAGAGTCGGTCGCGGTAAATATCGGCATGGCGTTCTCCTTCAGTATTTGCCTTAACTGTAACGTATTGCGTTTTTCAGGACAAGCGGGCTTATAGAAGTTTATTGTACAGACTTCCCATGCATTTCCGCATCCGCGGGTATCCGCATAACCGATGATATGGATGAAAAAAAAGCCGGCGTTGTCGCCGGCTTTGTATGCTTACTCTGTTGCCCGTTTCTTGTTTTTTTTCTGGACAGCCTGACCGGAGCCGGTTGCCTGCTCCATCATGGCGCGAACCTTGAGCGGAAGCCCGAAAAGGGTGATGAACCCGTCCGCGTCCTTATGATTATAGAGCTCCCCGGTCGTAAAGCTCGCGATGTTCGCGTTATAGAGGCTGTACGGCGAATGGGATCCCGCGCCGCGGATCGAACCCTTGTACAGTTTGACCTTTACCCATCCGGTAACGTTTTCCTGCGTGCTGTCCATGAACGCGATGAGCGACTCCATGAGTTTGGTGTACCATCTGCCGTTATAGATGAGCTCGCTCATCTTGAGCGAAACCTGCTGCTTGAAAAAGTACGTATCGCGATCGAGGCACAGGTGATCGAGCATCTCGTGCGCAAAATAGAGAATCGATCCGCCCGGGGTTTCGTAGACGCCGCGGCTCTTCATTCCGACTACGCGGTTCTCGACGATATCGATGAGTCCGACGCCGTTGCGCCCGCCGATTTTGTTGAGTTCCTGCATGAGCGCGAGCGGTTTCATCTTCTTGCCGTTGACGGCGACGGGAAGTCCTTTTTCGAAGTCGATCTTGACGTACTCGCCAGCGTCGGGCGCTTCCTCGGGAACGGTCGTGAGCTGGAGCATGTGCTTCCAGTTCGGCTCGTTCTCGGTCTCCTCAAGCTCGAGACCCTCATGGGAAAGATGCCAGATGTTCTCGTCGCGGCTGTAAGACTGGTCCTTCTTCATCGGTACGGGAATCTTGCGATCCTCGAGGAATTTGATCTCGGCCTCGCGGCTGTCCATATCCCACTTGTCGTCGCGCCAGGCGGCGATGATCTTGAGGTCGGGTGCGAAGGCCTTGATGGTAAGCTCGAAGCGAATCTGGTCATTTCCCTTTCCGGTCGCGCCGTGGCTGATCGCGACGGCACCGCAGGAGCGCGCGTACTCGACGAGAATCTTCGCGATGAGCGGGCGAGCCGTCGAGGTACCGAGGAGATACCGGTCTTCATAGATCGCGTTTGCCTTGAGGGCGGGATACACGAAGTCGGTGATATATTCTTCGCGTGCGTCGACGACGTAGCACTGGGAGGCTCCCGTGTCGAGTGCGCGCTGCTTGATCTTTTTCCAGTCGTCGCCCTGACCTACGTCGATGCAGACAGCGATGACGTCGTAGTCGTAGTTTTCCTTGAGCCACGGGATGATGACCGTGGTGTCGAGTCCGCCCGAATACGCGAGAACGACTTTTTCGCGCTTCGCGCCCGCTTTTGCCTTTGAAGGCGTCTTTGCCGCGGGAGTTGCTTTTGCCACGGGTTCAGCTTTTACCACGGGCGCTGCTTTTGCTTCAGTTTTTATCGCGGCTTTCGTCGCGCTTTTCACGGCTTTCGGCGCCGCCTTTGCCTTTGTGTCGGCTTTTTCTTTCGCTGCCATATCCTCATGTCTCCTTAAAAAAACACTATCACGTATGTCCGGCAAGAATAACCCGATCAGGTCTTTCCGCTTGCGGACGCGTACCTTATGCCAATATTGCCTTCAGTATCTCAAGACCCTCGTCAATCTCTTCCATCGTGATGACGAGCGGCGGGAGGAACCGTATCGTTTGGGGTCCCGCAGTCGAGATGCACAAGCCCGCCTTGAGAGCTGCAAGCTGTATCTCGGCGGAAGTCGCTGTACCCGAGCACGTTCCGCTCACGTCGATACCGATCATCAAACCTCGGCCCCTGATGTCTGTCACGCACGGAAGCTTCCACGCGGCTATCTTGGTCCTGATGTAATCGCCCTTTTCTTCGACTTTCTTGAGAAACCCGTTCTTGCCGAGCTCGTCGAGCACGACGAGGCCTGCGGCGCACGCCAACGGATTTCCGCCGAACGTTGACTGATGGTCGCCCGCGACAAGAATGGAAGCTGCCTTTCCCCGCGCAAGGCAGGCACCCATGGGCACGCCGCCGGCGATTCCCTTCGCGAGGGTCACGACGTCAGGTTCAAACCCCAGCGTGTCGCTCGCGAGATACGAGCCCGTTCGTCCGACGCCCGTCTGCACTTCGTCGGCGATCACGATCGCGCCCGCTTTCCGCGCCGCGCTTGCAGCCGCCTGGGCCCACGCCGCGTCGACGAGGTTCACGCCGCCTTCTCCCTGCACGCATTCAATCATCAAGGCGCAGGTTGACTCGTCAAATGTGGTCTCGAGCGCCCTGAAATCGTTTGCCGCGATAAACTTGAAACCGGGCGTATACGGGGCGAAATGGCCGGGATGGAATTTTTCCTGACCGGTCGCGGAGAGCGTCGTAAGCGTTCTTCCGTGAAAGGACTTGAGAAGCGTCACGATGACGTGCCGTGTTCCGGCCGCCTTCCCCGCCGCGGCGTCGCTCGCCGCTCCCGTTTTCCGCGCGATCTTGATTGCGCTTTCATTTGCCTCTGCACCCGAGTTGCAAAAAAAGACCTTGTCCATTTTCGTTCGCTCGAGAAGCTGCGAGGAAAACTTGAGTCCCGTATCCGAGTTGTAATAGTTGGACACGTGTATCTGCTTTTCCGCCTGCGCGGCTATCGCCTTGACAAGGGCGGGATGTCCGTGCCCGAGGCAGTTCACCCCGATGCCGCTCACGAAATCGATATACCGTTTTCCGCCAACGTCAAAGAGGGTGCTTCCTTTTCCGGACGCGAACACGACCGGCAGGCTTCCCAGATTATTCAATATGTTTCCAGCCATATCACACTCCTTAAAGATGGGGTCTCAAACAATCATTGTGCCGATGCCGCGGTCAGAGAACATTTCGACGAGGAGCGCGTGCGGAACGCGGCCGTCGATGATGTATGTTCTCGGAACGCCGCCCGAAATCGCCTCGAGGTTACACTCGATCTTCGGGATCATGCCCGCCGAGATAACTCCCGACTCGACAAGCGCCGGAATTTCCTTGTGGTCGATCTTGCTGATGAGGCTCGAAGGATCGGTCACGTCGCGGAGGAGACCGGGGACATTCGTGAGCTGCACGAACTTCTCCGCCTTGAGCGCGACCGCTATCTTCGCCGCAGCGGTGTCGGCATTGATGTTGTAGCGATTCATGTCACCCTGTTCGCCGATCGCGACTGTCGAGACGACGGGTATATACCCTTCCGCGAGCAAGGTCTCGAGCAAATGCGGATTAACCTCGGTTACTTCGCCGACGAAGCCGAGATCGATTCCGTCCTTGTCGATTTTTTTTGCGCGAAGGAGACCCGAGTCGACGCCGGAAAGCCCGACTGCCTTTCCGCCTGCCTGAAGGAGAAGGCCGACGATATCCTTGTTGAGTTTTCCCGTCAGGACCATCTGCACGATTTCCATCGTCTCGGCGTCCGTGTAGCGCAAACCGCCGATAAACCGCGATTCCTTGCCGGTCTTTTCGAGCATCGCATTGATCTCCGGGCCGCCGCCGTGCACGAGCACCGTATGAATCCCGATTGTGCTGAGAAGGACAATATCCTCCATCACGGCTTTCTTGAGATCCTCGTTGAGCATCGCGTTTCCGCCGTACTTGACGACGATCGTCTTGCCCACGTATTGCTTGAAATACGGAAGCGCCTGTACGAGTATGTCAGACCAGTCTTTGTTGTTAAGCTGTTCGCTCATGTCCGGTAATCTCCGTTAATTTTTACGTAGTCGTATGTCAGGTCGCAGCCCCACGCGGTGCCCGTTCCCTTTCCGTCCTCAAGCTCGATCCGGATGCGGATCTCGGCTTCCCCGAGAACCGTCTTTGCCTTCGCCTCATCAAAATTGAGCGGTACGCCCTTGTGGAATACTTCTATCTCGCCGAGGCCTGAGTTGAAAAACACGCTCGTCCCTTCCTGGGAAAAAGTCTCTCCCGAGTAACCCATGGCGCACAGGATCCGTCCCCAGTTCGCGTCCTTGCCGAAGAAGGCCGCCTTGACGAGGCTCGACGAGATAACGGACTTCGCGAGGTTTCTCGCGACGAGGTCGCTTTTCGCGCCGTTCACGGAACATTCGATGAGGTGCGTCGCGCCCTCGCCGTCTGCGGCGATTTTCCGCGCCATCTCGGTGTTGAGCGCGTCGAGCGCCTTCACGAACGCGCGATAGTCCGCGTTCCGCGAGGTAATCGTCCGGTTGCCCGCGAGACCGTTCGCGAGCGCCGCGAGGGTGTCGTTCGTGCTCGTGTCGCCGTCGACGCTCACGCAGTTATAGGTTTTCTCGATGCTCTCGCGGAGCGCCGCGTCGAGCATTTTTGGCGATATCGCGCAGTCGGTCGTGATGAAGCCGAGCATCGTTCCCATGTTGATATGGATCATGCCCGAACCCTTCGCCATCGTGCCGAGGGTAACGGTCCTGCCGCCGATCTCGACCCGTATCGCCGCTTCCTTGTGCTTCGTGTCCGTCGTCATGATCGCTTCGCGCGCGGCGACGTTACCGGATTTTGAAAGGCCCTCGCAGAGCTTTTCCATTCCGGATTCGATGGCTTCAATATTGATCTGCTGGCCGATGACGCCGGTCGAGCAGACCAGAATGTCTTCGGAAGCAAGGCCGAGACACTTCGCGGCGGCGGCAGTTGTCCGCAGGGCGGCTTCGTACCCTTGCTCGCCGGTGCACGCGTTTGCGTTACCGGAGTTCGCGACGATAGCCTGTGCGCATCCGTTGGAAAGGTTCTTCTTCGAGAGCTTGACCGGTTCCGCCTTCACGAGGTTTTTCGTGAACACGGCGGCGGCGGCGCATGGTACCTCGGACTCGATGAGCGCGATATCGTTTTTCGTGCGGCCTTTCTTGATGCCACACAGTATTCCGTTAGCGGTAAAACCCGCGGGGGCGCAGACGCCACCCTCGATAAAAGTCATATTCACTCCTTATGCGTTATAGCCGGCGAAGCGGCCCTTTATACCATGCATTTTTTCAGCCACACGATCGTCTCGCCGTGGCTTCGGGCAGGAATCGTCTTTCCCCGGTTGCACTCGAGCGCGGCGAGGCCTTTTCGGTATTCGTCATCGCCGAGATTTCTGAACATCGAGTAGTTCATCTCCCGCACGTTCCGGATAAACTCGTCGCCGACGACGACATCCCGGGTGCTGTCCCTCACGTCGTTTGCGAGCGCGATAAATCCCGCATGCGATGCAGCTTCCCCGATTTCCCCGATATCGGGATAGCGGGAAAATTCCTTTGACGCGAGCGACGGGAAGTAAGCATTATACCACCGCGAATCGATCTGCGCATGAGACTCCGTCAAAATCGCGACGAGTCCGCCCGGCTTCAGGCTCGCGAAGAGCGTCCTGAAAAGATGGTCCCGGTCGGTAACGTGATGGATCACATCCGTCATATACACGAAGCCAAACATGCCTTCCGGAAAACCTGTCGAGCGATGGTCGCCCTTCTTGAGCTCGAGATCGGGATTCTTCCGTACCGCGCGCTGCCTCATTCCGTCGGAAGGCTCGCAGCCGTAGCCTTCGCAGCCATAGCGTTCGCAAATGCGTGAAAGATAGTTCCCCGTGCCGCATCCGAAATCGAGAAAAGGCACTCCGGAGCGAAAATCGAATTTCCGCGCAAAGAGGTCTATTATCACGTCGTCATGGGTACGCGTATTATCGTACGTCAGCGACGCTTCCGCATAGTCAGTCATTACCCGCCACCTTAAAAAATCCGGCGTATCGGCGTCGGACAGTTCCGGTCAGAAAGCCGCCGGCACGAGATCGATGCCCGCGGTTTCCGTAAATCCCATCATCAGGTTCATGTTCTCCACCGCCTGTCCCGCAGCTCCCTTGAGCATGTTGTCGAGCGCCGACACCGTCACGAGCGTCTTGCCGCCGTTGACGACGTGCACCGAGACGTCGCAGTAGTTTGATCCCCGCACATTGCGCGTCGTCGCGGTCAACCCGAGCGGAAGAAGGCGAACGAAAGGCTCATCCGCGTAGTGGGCGGCATAGATCGCGTGTGCCTCTTCCTGCGTCATCGGCTTTCGGAGGGTCGAGTAGCAGGTCGAGATGATACCCCGGCTCATCGGGAGCAAATGCGGCGTGAAAACGACGTTCACGGCTTTTCCGGCAGCCTTCGTCATATTGCGCGCAATCTCGGGTTGGTGCCGGTGCTTGCCAATATTATAGGGTGCGAACGATTCGCCCGATTCGCAAAAATGGTTTGTCTGGGTCGGGTTTCTGCCCGCCCCTGTTATGCCGCTCTTTGCGTCCACGATCACGAGATCCGTGCTGACGAGATCGAGGGCAAGTACGGGAATAAGCGCGAGCGTCGCCGCGGTGACGTAACAGCCGGGATTTCCGATAACCCGCGCCGTCCTGATTTTCTCGCGGTTGAGCTCGGGAAGCCCGTAGACCGACTCCGCGTGAACGGCGGGGTACTCGTAAGCTTTGCCGTACCATTCCCTGAATGTCGCTTCATCCTCGTCAAACCGGAAATCCGCGGAAAGATCGATGAGTTTCTTTCCCTTTTCCACGCACATAGAGGCATATCGCTCTGCAACGCCATGGGGAAGCGCGGTAAAAATTATATCCGAATCCTCGACGACCGAATCCGCGTCGCCAAGAATGCCGTCAGTCTTTCCCCGGAGAAGCCCCCGAAGATTCGGGTAGATGTCAACGAGGTTCTGGCCTTCGAAACTGATGGAGCTCAGCGAAAGTTTTGAGACTTCCGGGTGCGCAAGTAAAAGTCTGACAAGCTCAACGCCAACGTATCCGGTCGCGCCGATGATTCCGGCTGTTATCATATCATTACTCCTCGAAAAATAGAAAAATTCGCATTGGGTGTGCTACCCAAAGACCGTTGAAACAGATATGTGTCCATTCCGAACCGGAATGGGGCGATTAAGGGGGGCTTTATTACGCCTGACGGCGACGGAGAAGGGATACCGGAGCGGGATACTTGGTAGTTGTCGAATTGCCTGTGAGCGAATTCATATGCTTCTCCTTTTGAAAGGTTTCTATAGAAAGATTGTAGCGATTTTTTTTGTGTCGGGTCAAGCAGGTAATGCAAAAAAATGCATAAAAAATGCATTTTTTTGCATAAAGTTACCGTCAGAAACTCGCGAACGGTATGCCCATAACGACAAGCTCAATGACGTTCACCCCTTCCCGGATTTGCCGCGAGTAGCGTACCCCCGCATTGATCTCGATCGGTATCTGCAAGGGATAAAAATGAAACAGAAGCTCCCCGCCAACCGATGATTGGGTTTCGTCGATATCGAGCCCTTCCCGATGGTCAAAAAACGCATCGAACTTGATCAAATCGAAGTACATGAGGGAACCGATCGCAAAATCCGGGTAGAAAAGAGGCACCGCGTACAGGACACTCGCCTTCCAGGCCTCAAGGGCGTAGGTCTCATGGTAGCCCCGCGCATAAACAAGGCTCAGAGAATCGTCCGTGTCATGGAGCCGTTCGTAGGCGCCCGAAACGGTAATCGAGTCCCGGGAAAGGATGGCCGGCATCGCAAGGGTCGCATACGCGTACGGATGGTCTTCTTTATCATGAGAGAGCGGCTGGTATTCCCATGATGCGTACAGGCTCAGCGCCCAGCGTCCGGCAGCTGCCATGTCGGACGTATATAGGGTAAGAACCGTTTCCGCCTCGCCGTCTTTACTCCTGCCGCCACCCGATGCGCCGAGCGCACCCTTCCAGGACGCGTCGCCCATGGTACCGCCTGCGTACGGGAGCTCAAGACCTACCGAGCCCCAGGGAACGCTTCTAATGCCATCGTCGAGGTGATCCAGAGTATCGCCTGCCTTCAAGATCAAATCGGGCCAAAATCCGCGATAGCGTATTTGATAGCTTCCATCCAGACTCCGGTCCGTGTCGTCATATGAGAGGGCGAGGCGCTGATCCATGATGCCGGTTACGTTTGAAGCCTGGACAAAACCCGTAAGCCCTGAGTCTCCGTTTGCGAGCGGGAGTATGCCCCAGGCATCAACGCGATTTCCCTCGAGTGCGGGCGAGTACCGCTCGGCTTTGATATCGTTCAAGGGCACGTTTGCGGGCAAGGCCTTGCCCTTCCCCGGCTCGCTCGCCGCAGCAGAGGCGAAAAATTCTTCTTTAAAAGATCCGGTCCTTTCGGCGGGAATCCAGGAAGAGCGGGGAACGAAAGCTTCCGCGATAACCGTCCCGCGCGAGTTCGCATAATCGACAAAACGGATACGGTCTGAAGCCGGTAGCGGGCAATAGGCGCCTATCGTACGCGAAATAACCTGATACCGTTTTCCGTCTCCGTCAATTGCCCAAACCGAGTCGATTCCGGTGCTGTTCGAGACGTAATAGACCACCCCGTCTGAAATGGCCGGTGAGCCGATATTCTCCATTCCCGCGTCATAGAGAGTTTTTTCCTCTCCGGTAGCAAGATCGATACTTCCCAAATACTTGCCGTCCTTTCCCGCCCTTCCATACACGTTGTTGGAAATGAAAACAAGCGTATCCCCGCTTTCGCCGAAGGAAAGGTCGCTCCAAATTTCGCCAGAGGGTATCGGGTAGCTCCGGATGATCGATCCGTCGGATGTACGCGCCGTCACAAGCGAGCACGCGGTATTATATCCGAATTCGACCATTGCGACGGTCGAGCCGTCGGGTGAAAGCGCAGGGGAAATATAGCGGGATCCCGAGAAGAGCGTTTTTTTGCTTCCTTTGCCCAGATCATAAAGGACAATGCGCGACGAACTCGCGTCGAACTTCGCATTCGTCTCGAGACTGTCCCAGACGAGATACTTTCCGCCGGAACCGAGGGAGTTCAGGGGATATCCCTTGCAAAGGACCGTTTCCTTTCCGTCCTTGACGCGCACGATTTCCGTGCCGCGATCGTAGTCCAGTACCGAGGCGACGACGGATCCGTCGGCGCAGGCGGCGATAAATCGATGCTCCCGATATGCCGATTTCGTCTGCTTCGTGAGCGCTGCCGCGGGCGTTATCGCAAGCGATGCGGTCTGTGCTTTCCAGAACTTGCCGTATTGTTCGGCCATTTCCCGATAGACAGCGGACGCACCCTTTCCGCAGGCTCTCCGCATCGCAAGGTGCGGGCCGAGCGCCGGCAGCGGGCACTTGGCCATCGAAGAGAGAAGCGTTTCCGGCGCCTTCGGATCATACCGGGTACGAATATAGGAATACATGAGATACCCGAACTCGTAGGGACCGGGCATGTTATCGGCATAGGAACCAAGAAGCATCTTGTTGTAATTAAAAACCTTTCCCTCGAGCATGAGGGCCTTGAACTGCGCGCTGAACCGGGGGTTCCGTCCGCGTCCGGACTCGGTGAGCGCAGTCTCTGTCAGGACCGCGTCTCCCTCGAACCACCAGGAAGGAGACGTCGCAGCGAGCACCGCGGCATACTCGCCGCAAAAGAACGAAAGCGCATGAATGGCTCCGCGGTTCATTGCGTCGAACTGAAACATGTGCCGCCCTTCATGCACGGCAAGCTGGGTCAGCCAGTCACCGGAGGTCGACGAGTCGGGCGCGGTATAGTAATAGCTCCTTCGGGGGAAAATATTCACGAATCCGTTCGGGCTTATCTGGTCAGGATTGAGAATGACCGGATATTTAAAAAGGCGCGACGGCATGATCGTGCGCTGCTGCAGTGGCCACAAATATTCGAGAATGGAGGAAACATACCGGCCGCGATCCTCGAGAAAGTCGGGGAAGATGACTTCGTAATGCGCTGAGGAAATCTTTTTCCAGGTATAGCGATGCGTGTCGAGCGGCGGATCGGACAATTGTGCGGCTGCAGGGAGCGCGGTAAAGAGCGAAATAAAAACGAACGAGACCAGGACGAAGCGCCTTTTCAGATACGGAAAACCAATCACGTACCCCTCCAATATTTTTTTTACTTGCATTATTCATGAATGTAACACACGAGAAGCAAACTATGCTTACAAAGAAAGAGGACGTTTATTATCTGCGAGTCGTTTTGAAAGGTATTCCCTGTCCAGCGAAAGTTGGTCGACAAGGGTTCTCGTCTGTTCGGCCGAAAGAAGATTCTGTTCGGCAAAAAGATACACAAGAGCGCGCTCTGCGATCGCCGGAACTTTCAGCGCGTTCATGTGCTCGTGCGATGGCCGGGGTCCGTCGAGATACTGGGACCGGAACGACTTGAAAAGCTCGGAATTCTCCGGGTCGAGCTTGATCGCGCGAAGCTCCGCCTCCAGAGGCTTGATGTCCCCGACGCTCGCGCGCTCACCCAAGGGCTTGAGCGTAAAATAGGTGTACTGCTTTCCGGGAAGAAAATGGTGAGCGTCGCACCGGGTACAATAATTCGGCTCGAGCGGATCGTTTTTATCCCTATCTCCGCCGACGATAATCAGCGGGTCAAAAAAAAGTGCCGGGCACTCGACGTCGTCGACGACATAGTACCGATAGGTATTGTATGCGTGTTCAAGGCATTCGCTATGTTCGCAGTAGGCGGAAAGCGGATAGATGTCCGTGGATGTTTCCATGAGCAACCGCGCCGTCCCGTTGAATACTTCGCCCCGAAAATTGAGCAGAAGGGTCGGCATGACGAAAACAAGCCCGCGATGCTCCGACTCCCGCTTGACGAGATACGCGAGCCTCTCGTCGTAAAAGGCCGCTTCGTCTATGATCCATGTCCCGACCTGCGGGTTATTGCGGATCGTTTCCTCAAGATCGAATGAATTGCTGATAGTCGCGATGTTTTTTCCGCAATGGAGGAAACCGCCCCGATAAGCAAGCGCATCGTCGGGATATTCGGAAAAACGCGCGCGATCGAGGGAATTCCTGACAAAAAAAGTATTTCTCCGGTCAGCGGTTCCGACACCGGCTTCCGACTCGAACAGTTCCTTCTGCGTACCGCCGCCCGACGTGAGGTACGCGATCGAACTTCCCTTTTTCCGCGCAACCGCCGCGTCCCGCCAAAGCCTCGCCGCATACTCCGTTTTTCCCGATCCCATGGGGCCGATCACGAGAATCGTGCGGGAAGGCTCGATAAAATCAAAATGGGTGTTCGCCTCATGGATGGACACGGACGGGAAGCCAAGACTTTTATATAATCCGGTGTGAGTTTCCATACCGGATCAGTATAGCATAAAAGCGTTTTCAGGGGAATTTTTTCATCTTTTTTTTATTCGGTCAAATCACTCCTCTTCGTCCGCGTCACCCGAGTCGACGGAGGCCGAATCAAGTGCAAGAGTCTCAGGGGCGATCGAAGCGCCTTTTTCCTTTAATCCTTTCGAAACGGTAAATTTCGGCACGAGGCACGCGGGTTTTGCCGGAACGAGAATATCTTCGCCCGTCGCGATATTTTTCATCACCCTGGCCTTTCGCGCGGCTTGCGCCTTGAGCGAAATGGACCCGAGCGTACCGACCGTCACGCGTTCCCCAAGGAGCACGCCCGCCTGAACGGTCGAAAAATAATCGTCCACGATCGCTCGCGCGAGAATTTGGGTGACTCCGTGCTTTTTCGCGATCATCGCAACTATCGCCTTGGGCGAAAACTGTTCCATTCCGACCGGCTCGCCCCCATGCGCTGTCCGGTTAATCTTGATGAACCCGTTGGTAAGAAATATCGTTGCCTCGCGAATCCGCTCATCCTGATCCGCAATGGACGTTCCGGAGGGGCAAACCGCGATGCGATACACCTGAGAGCTTTTCTTGAGCGGGCTCCCCTCAAATTCCGCGACCGAGTCCTGCGCGATATCGGCTGCGAAAGAAACATCCTGTCCGCGAACGAAATCGGGCACGTCGGTGCGAAATTTGATCGATGCATACTCGAGCCAGCGTTTTCCCTCGCGCTCGGGTCCTATGCTGACGAGGGAACCCGAATACGTGAGCAGGATAACACCGCGTCCGTCGTCATGTTTAATTGTATTAATTATCTCCATTCCGACATTTGCAATTTGCGCGGTAAAGAGTTCAAACTTTTTTTTCCAGATTCGCGCGTACTTTTCGGCGGCGGTTCCGTCTTTTCCAAAACCGGAATCCTCGAGCAACAGACTGATTTGACCCTGTATTTCCCCGGGAAGCGAAGCAAACACATTTTCTTCCATTTCTCACCTCATCCTGACAGATTGTAACTCTGTGCTACACTATACACCATCAAGGAGATTTTCATGGAAACTTTCAACGGTTTATCTTCTGTTATCCAGAACCACATGAAGCAGATGGCAAAAGCATCAGGACTGCCTTCCGACGATGAAACTCTCGAGAAGCTCGCAGACGCGTGGGTCGAGAAAATGCGGGCGTTCAATGACGGCATCGCGGAAAACGCGCTCGAACTCGTCGAGTCCTTTTCCCGAGCCGACCCCAAAGGAGCCGTAGCCCTGACGTATTCAGGCTCTCTTTTGAACATCGGCCCGCTCGTAGACGGCGCTCGTCGCGTCGAATATTCCTCAATAGGACTCAGGACCAACGTTCCGTCTTCCGCCATCGAGGAAAAATCCGTGCTCTCTTCGGACGTAGAAACCGACGAGGTAATTTCTTTCACCAAGGGACCGATCCAGCAAAGCTCCCCCATCTACAAGATCGCCGTTTCCACGCTTACCCTCGACGCGGCGGAAGAGGAAGAACTCCTCACCTGCGTCACGCAGAACATCGCGGAAGAATTCGTGGAAGTCAACAAAACGATCGTCCAGCAATGACCCTTTTCGAAACAATCGAGGAGATCCGGTCGCGCTCTGCGCTTCCGGATCCCGTTCGCTACAGTTCGCTTCTCGAAACGGGAACGTTTTTTCTCGAGCAGGAATCTCCGGGAATACGCCCCACCGATTCGTCGGGCCTTTCAGGCGGCCTCGTCCGCCTGAAGAAAAATATCCCTACCCTCATACTGCCCGATCTTCACGGACGAAAAGAATTTTTCGCCGAAGCCATGAGCGCGACTCTTGCGGCAGAAGGAAGCGTACTCGACGCGCTCAAGGCGAACGCGATTCAGGTGCTCTGCCTCGGCGACGGTTTTCATACCGAGCACAGTACTCGGGCGCGCTGGATTGAAGCCTTCGCCGAGTATCGCGGGGGATATGACAAGCACACTGCAATGGACGCAGAGATGCAGGACAGCCTCGGCCTCATGGAAATGGTTGTCGTGTGCAAGACGGCCTTTCCCGACAATTTTCATTTTCTCAAAGGAAATCACGAGAATATCCTCAACGAAGAAGGCAACGGAAACCACGCGTTCATGAAAATCGCATACGAAGGCGATATGGTTCGCTCCTGGATCGAGAAATTCTTCGGAGAAGATTTCCTTTTCCGCTTTTCCCGCCTCGAAAAAAGTTTTCCGCTGCTTGCAGTCGGAGACACATTCCTCGCCTCGCACGCGGAACCGAAAACAGTCTACCCGGAAGAGAGCGTCATCAATGCACGGTCGAATCCCGACATCATAACGGGTCTTACCTGGACCGGTAACGGCGAAGCAGAGGCCGGAAGCGTCGACGCAATGCTGCGTCTTTTTTTCGGCGACGATGAGACAGCCGTGTACCTCGGCGGACACAGACCCATCGAAGGCCTTTATGCCTACCGTGCCGGAAACCGTTTTATCCAGATCCATAATCCTTCAAAGAAAATAATTGCTCTCTCTCTTCCGGGAAAACGGTTCGAACCCGAAACGGATGTTCGAGAGCTTGAATAGGAGCGTTACGTGGCAGATGTACCTGAATCAATCGGCAAATACAAGATAATCTCGCTCGTCGCGAAAGGCGGCATGGGCGCAGTATTCAAGGCAGTTCACCCGACGCTGAAACGAAACGTCATCATAAAAAAGCTGACGATCCGGGGAAACGCGGCAATCCTCGAGCGCTTCAAGCGCGAGGCGCAGATTCTCATGGATCTCAACGATCCGCGAATCGTAAAGCTCTTCGATTATTTCAAGGAAGGAAACTCCCACTATATAGTCCTCGAGCACGTAGACGGCATGTCGCTCGACATGCTTCTTAAAAAGCGAAGATACCTTTCAGGAGTGCTCTCGCTCTACGTTTTCCTCGACGTCTGCCGCGCGCTCAAATACGCGCATGACAACGGGGTTATACACCGCGACATCAAGCCGGGTAACATCCTCATCTCGAAAAACGGGGCCATCAAGCTCGCCGATTTCGGCATCGCCGCGACGGACGACGGCGACGAAGAGGGACTGACGAAAGAGGGAACCACCCTTGGAACGCCGTCATACATGCCTCCCGAGCAGATAAAGAATTCGAAAGACGTGACCAAGAGCGCGGACATCTACGCGATGGGCGTGATGCTTTACGAGATGGTCACCGGTAAAAAAGCATTTCCCGGAAATTTTTCTGCGGAAACGCTCATGCTGATACAAAAAGGCAAATACCCCGCCGCACGAAAAGTGAATCCCGATACCCCGAAAATAATCACGAAACTTCTCCGGAAGATGATCAGGCCAAATCCACGAAAGCGATATCAGGACATGGCGCCCGTCATCAAGACGATCAAGAAATACCTTTCGCGCTACCAAAAGGAAGCCCTGCAGAAATGCCTCGTTGACTGTATGGGCGAAAAAGAATTCGTCGAACCGGTACTTAAGCCGCGCAGGAAAAAAAGAGTCACGGCCCTCGTTGCGAGCGTTCTCATTCTCGCACTCGCGGGTGGTTCCTACTACGCCTGGACTCAAGGCTTCGTTCAGCGTTACGCGCTCCCCGACTCCTATGGAGCCATACGGATATCGGTACGCGTGCCCCAAGCAGTCAAAGACCGTGATGACATATTCGTCAAGGCACGCCTGTTTATCCATGATCGCGCCGAGTACCCCGAATCGGAGATGAGCCCGGTCACACTGATCGCAAGCACGGCGGAAGCCGATCAGTACGCATACCGGTTCCAGTCAAAAACCCTCTATCTCAAGCCCGGCCTTTACCGGCTCAAGGTTTTCGTCGAAGGCCGCATTTACTGGTACACATTCAAGTCGTTACCAATACGCATGCTTTCGGCACGAAAGGAACACGAGCAGGAAATCGCGGTCACGTTTGACCAGGTTGCATCAAAGCCGCTTACGGTCAGCACGGAAGCATTCGACGCGATCTCCGGGAAAAACCTGAGCGCGCAGTCAAGCTATTCAATCCTCCAAGGCGATCAATGGGTCCCGCTCGCAGGAGTTCCCGAAGGATCGCTCGTTACGGGTCAGGTGCTCAAGTTCCGGGCGGAAAATGAAGGCTACTATCCCGAGATTTTCTCGCTCAAAATAGCGCCCTACCAAAGCGAGCTCCGTCTCCGTGCGAACCTCGTTCCCCTCCCCGGCTCGCTTACCGTCGACACGGGAAGCGACGCGATTCGCATCACGCTCAACGGCTCAGACCGGATCATCCTTGGCGGTGAGGACATGAGCGGAGGAACACTCGCCGATTTCAAGGGCGGAAAGAAAACATGGAATCTTCCGTCGGGACGGTATGAAATCGCCGCAATCGACGGAAAAATTCGGGGTACTTCGACTTTCACGCTCAAGCGAGATGAACCGATAGCACTTAAAATCACCAGCGACGGCAACGTGATCCGCATAGAGAAGGAGTAACTCATGTCTTTGACGCTCAAACGAATCGTCATAGTTTTTCTCGGTCTTATGGGAGCCTTTATGGCCTGGCCCGCGCTTTTGCTCGTGCAAGGATTCCAGGACTCATTTCCGGGATTCCTCACGTTCTCGATCGTGCAGGGAATCGTTCTCGGGTTCGTGTTCGGGGCAATATTCGGATCTTTCGAGGGCATCGTTGTGTCATCAAGGCCGAAAGCCTTTCACGGACTCCTTTTCGGCGCGATCGCAGGAATCGCTTCGGGAGCGCTCGGCGTCATTGCAGGCCAGTCCTTCCTTTTCCGAAGCGCAGATGCTTTTCAGGCATCCCAAAAAACGCTTTCAGGAATTCCGCTCATCCTTGCAAGCGGCGCGGGCTGGATGCTCATCGGCGTGTTCATCGCCATGATTGAAGGATTCCGCTCGCGATCGATCAGGAAAATCCTCGTCGGCCTCGCAGGCGGCGTCTTCGGCGGCATCGTCGGAGGCACGACGCTCCAGGCAATTCTTGCGCGCTTTCCGGGGAACCGCTACGCGCTTCTTGCGGGTCTTGCCGTCTTTGGCATCGCGCTCAGTTTCTTCTATTCGTTTTTCGAAAACCGGTTTTCGCTCGGGACCGTCAAGGTTCTCAACGGACCCCTGAAAAACAAGGAATACCATCTCTCCCGCCCGCGCATGAGCGTCGGCTCGAAGGATACCTGCGACATCGTCCTTTCCGGATATCGCGACGTCGCTCCAGTCCATGCTTTCATCACCGTAAAAAAAGGTCAGGTGGTATTGAGCGCCGCGGGAAAAGAATCGCCGATCACGGTCAACGACGAAGCGAAAACCGAGACAGCGCTCAGGCGAGAGGATGTCTTCGCGGCCGGAAACGCGAAGTTTATTTACGGATTCTTTTCACGATAACGGAGCGAAAACCATGAAAGAAAAACAGTCACGAATACCATTCCGTCGCGCGCCGATCATCACGCTCCTGCTCTCTTTCGCGGTAACTTTCTCCGCGGCAAGAGTCGGGGCTGAGGCGCTGACGATTACGCAGATAGACGCCTCAAAGCTGCTTTCCTCGCAGTCGGTGCGGCTTTTTCTGAGCGTTGACGCGAAACCCGGAACAAAAGCCGCCGATGTTTCGGCTCTTACTGTCGAGGAATCGGCGAATGGCGTGGACTGGGTTCCGGTCCGCGTTCGATCGGTCACGAATGGCTCGAACGTCGACGAAGGAATATCATTTTCGCTCCTCATCGATAATTCGGGGAGCATGTGGGACGGACTCGACGGCAAACCGACCGACGACCCGAAAGCGACGAGAATTGCGCACGCAAAAAGCGCGGCAAAGGATTTCATTGGCGAACTTTCGCTCGTTGACCGCGCAGGCTTATCGGCATTCAACACGAACCTGAAGATACTCTCCCCGATTTCGGCAGACTCAAGCGGGATCCCGAATGCGCTCGACGGAATAGTAAAACCTTCGAAGGACGAAGCCTATACCGAGCTCTACGGATCCGTCGCCGCGTCTCTCAAGGCATTTGGCGAAACGGGACGTCGGAAGGCGCTCATCATCCTTTCCGACGGAGAGCATTTCCCCTTCCCGCCGAAAAACAGCACGGCGACCATAACCGACGACATCGATGAAGCGGTCAGAAACGGAACAACCTGCTATGTCGTCAACTTTGCGACAAATGGCGACGCGGAGCTTCCGCGGGTAGCGACCGAATCGGGCGGCCTCGTGTTCAACGCGCGGGACTCGGGCGAGCTCCTCGGCATATACACGGCGATCCGGTCTAACATACAAAACGAATACGCGATTGACTATACCGCCTCGATGCTCGCAGGCGACAAGCGCTATGTCCGCGTTGCAACGAAGGGCCTTTCCACCGAGCGGTATTACTATGCGGGCAACGTGCTCGGCTCTCACGCCTCGGGAGTCGAAGCGTGGATGGCGCTTTTTGTCCTGATCCCGCTCGCCTTGTACCTCGCGCTCCTTTTCTTCAAGCTTGAACGCGAAACGAGCGCAGCCGGTATCCAGCTCCTCTATGGGGCGGGCCGGGCGACGACAAAGGCGTTCGCGCTTACCAACGCGCTCACGGTCATTGGCGGCTCAGAAGCTGCGGACATTACCATTGCGGGAAACCCCGCGCTGAAAGCGAACGCGGCAACAATCGCCTTCGACGAGGCGCGCGGTCAGTATACGATCGCGGCCGCATCTGACCTCACGGTAAACAACCAGCCGGTAAAAACCAAGCGGCTCGAACCCGGAGACGTCATCAACATGGCAGGTACCGTTGTCGTCTTTGACGACAAGGACAAGAAACATCCGAAACGGAAAAAAAGAAACTGACGGCGATTTACATAAAACGTAAGCAGACAAACAAAAAAAACCCGCTCGTCCTTACAACGAGCGGGTTTTGCTTTTTTCCGGGATGCAGTTAACCCTTGGTGAACGAAAGACCTGAGTCTGCGGGCCGGTGATCGATCCTGATCGTCGATCCGTCCGGGAACTGGCCTGCGAGAACGGCCTTTGCGAGCGGATTCTCGAGCTCACTCTGTATCGCGCGCTTCAAGGGACGCGCACCGAAAAGCGGGTCATATCCGACATCAACGAGATATTGCTTTGCGGCATCCGTTACTTCGAGCTTGATCCTTCTCGACTCAAGCCGGGAAGAAACCGAGCGCAGCTGTATGTCGGTAATCTTGAGAATATCCGCCTTTCCGAGCCGGTTAAACGTGAGAATTTCGTCGATGCGGTTGAGAAGCTCGGGACGGAAACTTTCCTTGAGTATTTCCTTGATCCGCGGCTTGGCCTCTTCCATCGTCTTTGCGGCAAGAATAAAATCGGAACCGAGATTGCTCGTCATGATGATAATCGTGTTCCGGAAATCAACCGCGCGTCCCTGACCGTCGGTCAGGCGACCGTCGTCCAGAAGCTGGAGCAACACGTTAAACACGTCCGGGTGAGCCTTCTCGATCTCGTCGAAAAGAATCACGCTGTACGGGCGGCGGCGAACGGCTTCGGTGAGTTGCCCGCCTTCCTCGTAACCGACGTATCCCGGCGGGGCGCCGATAAGGCGGCTGACCGAATGCTTTTCCATGTATTCGCTCATGTCGATGCGCGTGAGCGACTTTTCATCATTAAAGAGAAAATCGGCGAGCGTTCGCGCGAGCTCGGTCTTTCCGACTCCCGTCGGACCGATGCACAGAAAACTGCCGAGCGGACGGTTCATGTCCGAAAGGCCCGCCTTGTTCCGCCTGATCGCGTCCGCGACTGCGCTTACCGCCTCGTCCTGACCGACGACGCGTTTTTGAAGGACAGCCTCGAGTTCGAGGTATTTTTGCATCTCGCTCGCGAGCATTTTCGCCACCGGTATTCCCGTCCATGCCGACACGACGCGCGCAATGTCCTCTTCGGAAACTTCTTCCCGAAGAAGCTGGGAGCCTTCGCCCGACACCCGGGACAGGGCTTCGCCAAGCGTCGCAATCTTCTTTTCGAGTTCGGGAATCCGTCCGTATTTTATCTCTGCGGCCTTGTCCAGATTTCCGTCGCGCGCGTATTTTGTTTCGTCGCTGCGCAGCCGCTCGAGTTCTTCCTTGAGCTTGCGGGACTCGTCGATTCGCCCCTTTTCATTCTGCCACTGCGCGCGCATCGCGCTCCGCCTCGAAGAAAGTTCTGCGAGCTCCTTTTCGAGTTTCGCTAGACGCTCGACCGAGGCAGAGTCGCTCTCCTTGGAAAGCGAGACCTTTTCGATATTGAGCTGAAGAATCTTTCGCTCGACCTGGTCAAGCTCGGTGGGCTGGCTTTCGATTTCCATTTTAAGCCTGGACGCCGCTTCGTCGACGAGGTCGATCGCCTTGTCGGGAAGAAAACGGCTCGTGATGTACCGGTCGGAAAGCGTCGCGGCTGCGATGAGCGCCTCGTCCCTGATCCTGACGCCATGGTGAACTTCGTATTTTTCCTGCAGTCCCCTGAGAATCGCTATCGTGTCTTCAACCGAGGGTTCCGAGCAGTATACTTGCTGGAACCGGCGCTCGAGGGCCGCATCCTTTTCGATATACTTGCGATACTCATTGAGCGTCGTCGCGCCGATTGCGCGGAGCTCTCCGCGTGCCAAAGCCGGCTTGAGGAGATTCGACGCATCCATGGAGCCTTCGCTTGCGCCGGCTCCGACGAGGGTATGAAGCTCGTCGATAAAAAGGATGATCGAGCCTTCCGCTTTTTGTACCTCGGAAATAACCGCCTTGAGCCGTTCCTCGAACTCACCGCGAAATTTCGCACCCGCGACGAGCGCGCCGAGATCGAGCGATAACAGTTTTTTTCCTTTCAGGCTGTCGGGCACGTCGCCCGAGACGATACGTCGCGCAAGACCTTCGACGATCGCGGTCTTTCCGACACCGGGCTCCCCGATAAGGACGGGATTGTTCTTTGTCCTCCGCGACAGGACCTGCATTACGCGCCTGATTTCTTCGTCCCGCCCGATGACGGGATCGATCTTTTCCTGGCGCGCAAGCGCGGTAAGGTCACGGCAATATTTTTCAAGGCTTTGAAAAGTCGCTTCCGGGTCGTCAGTGGTTATGCGCTGACTCCCGCGAATGTCCTTGAGCGCGGCAAGGATGGCATTCCGGTTGATGCCCTTTGCTCGAAGAAGGTCTCCCGTCGCGTCATCAGTCTGGCTCATCGCCAGAAGAATGTGCTCGGTCGAGACGTACTCGTCCTTGAGATTTGCCGCTTCCGTTTCCGCTTTCGCGAGGACTTTTCCCGCGATCGGCGATATATACAGCTGTGCGGATTCTCCCTGAACGCGCGGTTTCCGGTCAAGCCGTGTCTCGAGCTCACCAAGGAGCTCATCAGGCGACACGCCTACGCGTTCGACGAGGGGCGGAATGACGCCGCCTTCCTGCGAAAGAAGCGCGAACAGAATATGGTCGGTCTCAACTTGGGAATGATCGCGTCTTTGAGCGATCGACGACGCTTCCTGAATCGCGTCGCGGGTTTTAACGGTGCATTTGTCGAGGTTCATGCCTTAAATATAGTCAATGATTCAGAATTTGGGAAGTTTTTCCGCTTCTGCTTCCCGGTCTTTCGGAAAATGGATATCGATATATTCGAGGCATTGGATGGCGATCACTTGTGCATGCTCATACCAGATGCGATAGAGTTCGTTTTCGATAACGTTCGGATACGGTGCTCCCTGCACATCCGAAACGAGCTGCTTCATGATCTCGTATCCCTCTTGATCAAGCTTTTTCACGATGATTCTCCTTAACGAGGTAATTCAGAATAAATTATACCGTGTAACGGATTACTTTGCCAGAAAATTCGGTCCCTGCTGCACCCTTGAGCTGTTTCTTGCCGGCAAGGATTGCTTCGCGAACGCGAGGCCAGTCAGCGAGGAGTCTCCGTGCACACGAGCGAAGTTCTTCAGGCGTTACCGCAACGATGCGCGCGATTTTGTCCTTTCTCACCTCGTCGGATATCCCGTAGAGAATGCGGATAAAGGCGGTAAACCCCTTGTCCGAAGGAGAGCGCGGCTGTATTTCGCGGCTGTAGCAACCGGTAATCGTCTTCTCGAGCGAAACGGGATCGACCAATGTTTCGGATGCGAACTCGAGTGATTCCCGAAAGGCCTCGAGGGATTCGCAGGGTGTCGGGTCGCGATAAGTGGAGAGAACGAAGATATTCTCGAGGGAATCCGGATACGCGAACGCGCCGTATGCACCGCCTGCTGTCCGGATCTTTTCCCACAACAGCCCGTTTGCGAGCCAATTTCCAAAAACGATATCGACCGGATGTTCCTTCGTTCCGTATTCGGAAGAAGGCAAAATCGCGGCGGCAAAACCCACTTGCAGGGGAGCCGCGATCAATTCCCGGAAAGCTTTCGATCCGGAGCTTCCGCCATCCCGGACTGACGTCACGCCATCGTCTTTCGTCGCGGATTCACTGGCCGGTACGGTGAGCGCAAATAGCGCGTCAACATCCCGGTTATACTGGGGCTTTGGCCGGGGAGATCCGAACGCAGAACCATGGAGCTCTATTGCCTTGACCATTTCCCCGAGTATATCCCGGGTGCCGGTAAGGTTCACGATCAAGCCCGCGTCGAGCAGTCGAATGCGCAGTGCATCCAGTCTCGCGATAAGTTTTTCACGCTCGCCTTTCGCCTTTATGGATGTCGATAGCGTCCGCACAAAACGAACCTGGGTAAGACCGTTCCATATTTCATCCACCGCGCGGGACCTTCCCGTCGTCGCCGCAGCGCGCGATACGGCGTACTGATTCCCGGCCGGAGCGAGAGACGAGTCGAGATCGTTTCGATACTCAAGCAGGAGATCGACAATACGTTTTCCGTCCGAAAAGTCGGCGTGTTCGATAAACCTGAACGCGAGTCCGATAGCCTCGTCAGTAAACTCGGCGAGAGCCTTTACCCGCATGATGATAAAGTCGCGTTCGGCGCACTCGCTTCCGAGAGATGCATCCATGACGGAGCCCTTGACGGTCGAGCTCGTAAAAAGCATGGTGCCGAGCCCGCCGGTATACCGCGCGGAAAGAGCCGATGCCTCGGACCAGGAAAGACCGTCGAGCCCCGCGCCGGTAAGCACCGACGCAAAAAACGGAAGCAAGGGATACTCTTCGACCGGAATGACGTCCACGGGAAACGCGAAGTCCGCGTATGCGATGCCGTTCGTCGGCTGCTCGTGAAGGAGTACGGGAATGGCGGAAGCGCGCGCAAACTCGGTCGGGATCGCGTCCGCCACAACCGGCAGGTCCGCCTTAGAAAGATGCGGGATACGCGCGAGCAGCTCTGCAGGATCGGCTTCCTTCTGGCGCTCGGCAAGAGCCTTTTGCCCTGCCAGATGCTTCTCGCGGGCGTCGTCGTCGAGTGAAGCCTCGAAAGCGCGCGCACGGAGCGCGAGGCGATCCTCGAGCCGCTTCTCGTAATCCGCATCAGGATAGACCGTGACGAGAGCCCGGTGCGGGTTGTCGATAAACCAGGCGCGGATAAGGCGCACGATGTATGTCGGATCTTCAGAAAGTTTTCGCTTTACTTCATCAAACGCGGGTACGTACCGGAGCGTCGCAGAGGGACCGAAGCCGTGTATCCAGCCTCGCAGGGATCGTCTCATCAGGGTAAGAGCGAACGGTCCTCCCGATCGCCTGACCTCACGGTTGCTGAAATCGATTGACCGAACCGCCGTCTCGAGCTCTTCGCCGTCAATACCAGAGCGAGCGAACTTTTCCATCGTATCCATGATGAAAGCGCCCGCGTCTGCGGCTTTTGAGCGGTCAACACCGCGCAAGCCCGCGCTAAAGCACATATGCCGTATTTCGGTTTCAAGACCGCTCGAAGGCGCAATGTCCTCACCGAGGCCGGACTCAAGGAGTGCGCGGCTGAGCGGCGCGCCGTCATGCCCGAGCAGAATTTCCGAGACGAGGTTCGCTTCCATGAGCGCGACGGTATCCGTGGAATCAGGAAGAAGCCAGTTGACCATAACGGTCGCCTTCGTCATATCCTGTTCGCTTCCCGCCGGAGCGGGAACTTCGAGCGTCTGCGGAGAGGTAAAGCGATCGACGGGCTCGATGGCACCGGGTGATTGCGCAAGAGTAAAACGCGAAAGAAATTTTTCGTCGAGAAGCGCGAACTGTCGTTCGGTCGGGATGTTTCCCGAAAGGAAAACGCGGCAGTTGGACGGATGGTAGTAGCGCGCGTGAAACGAGCGGAACTGCTCGTAGGTAAGGTCCGGTATATCCGCCGGATCTCCTCCCGAGTCATGGTCGTAGATCGTTCCGGGCAGAATGGACTTGAGCGACCAGTCGCCCGCGATCGAGTCGAACGTGGAATAGTTGCCGCGCATTTCGTTGAATACGACGCCCTGCACCGAAGCCTTGCCGTCGGCGGATAGCTCGAATCGGTGGCCTTCCTGGCAGAACACCCACTCCTCGAGAAGCGGAAAGAATACCGCGTCGCCGTACACCGACATCAGGTTGAAATAATCTGCCTCAACCATCGAGCTTGCGGGGTACACGGTCTTGTCGGGAAAAGTCATCGCGTTGAGAAAGGTCTTTACGCTCTGCTTCACGAGCACGAGGAAGGGATCCTTGAGCGGATAGCTTTCTGACCCGCAGAGCACCGAATGCTCGAGGATATGCGCGACCCCGGTCGAATCAGAAGGCGGCGTCATGAAGGCATACGCGAAAAGATTTTCCTCGTCGTCATTGAGTATATGAAAGGCCTCGAGACCCGTCGCAAGGTGACGCGCGTACACGCCGGTCGCCTTGAGCTCGCCGAGGTCCTCGACCGAAATAATTTCGAAACCATGAACCCGGTCGCCCTTTTTCATTACACCCATATATCCTCGCTATCCCTTCCGTCTATGATTAATTTGCCGTCTTCCCATGCGCGTCGCATCGTCTGGAAAAACGAGGCGGTTACCCGCTCCGCCTCAATACGCGCGATCGGCATGGCGATTTTCTCTTCATCGAGGATTATCACCGCCCGCGTACGCGACACGTTCGCGAGTATTTTCTTTCTGAATGCTTCGCTTTTTCCCGCGATGAGGATCGCAAGATCCCGCTCGTTCATCGGCTGCAGCGTCCCCTGGATAAACCGGTCGTCCGCGCGCACGATGTCATCAATGGTAAACAGGCGATCACGGAGATCACGCCCGAGATCGGGATCGTCGTCCGAAAGGCGCGAGAGAATGGAAGACTCTCCCGCTCCGTCCATGTGCCTGAGTATCTCGGCGAGCGCCTTTCGTCCGTCGATGGAGTCCGCATTGGTAACACCCTGATTCTGAACTTTCTCGCGCATCGCGCCATCGACGCGGCGGAGCACATCGGGATTGATTGCCTTGAGCTTTGCGAGCCTGATCACGACATCGCTTTTTTCAGCTGGTGTCATGCGCCCGATCGCTGCGGCCGCAGTCACGGGTTTTATCCGCGAGAGAACAAGAGCTTTTACCGAAGGAAGTTCATCCGCTATCAACGCGAGGAGCCGGTCAGGATCCATGGACTCAAGGTAATCGAAGGGTTTTCCGTCAATGTCGGGAACGGCCTTCCGGAGCATGACGTCTGCACGCTCAGGGCCGAAGGCTGCGTCAAGAATGCTCCGTGCGGTCTCGACGCCGCCTGAAGGAGATGTCGCCTGCTTGAGGAGGAATTCGAATTCGGCGAGGACAATTGCTGCCTCATCAGGATCAACGCGCCTGATGGACGCGATCTCGAGCACGACGCGCTCCGTCTGCTCGCTCGAAAGCCGGCTCATGACTTTTGCCGCGTCTTCAACGCCGATCAGGAGAAGAAACTTCGCAACCTTCCGGAAAGGGCTTTCCTTCCCGTCTGTACCGCCGGCGCGAGGAACCTTGATAAGTCCGCTCGTTGCTTGAGCCGTTTTCTCCGCAGGCTTTTGTTCCGGTAACTTTTGCTCACCGGCCGTCTTCCTGGCAATCGTTCTTTTGGCAACCGTAACCGAATCGTCTGTCGCCGATTGATCGGAAGAAGATTTCAATATCTTGTTATACGCTCCCAGGCGTTTGTCGTTCAAATTCATCCTTTTATCATACCAGTCGCTGTTTCTCCGGTCAACTGAGCCCTCCGTTCATATTCCGTTCGCCTGAAACTTTTAGTCCACGACGTGCAACCTCTTTTTCAAGCGCGGGCAAAACATCCACACTCTCGCTTGCAACGACGGGCGCGATTTTACCGTCCGGACCCGCAATTGAAAGACACGCATCTCCGATTTCACGGGCAAGAGAATCCGCCTCCCGCTCAAGCGATACAGCATCACCCGGTTCGCTCAAAATTCGGGAGGCGCGCGCGACAATACTGCCCGCCCGCGCTACCGCCGAATCAAAGAGATCGATCGCGCTTTCCGATCGGAGCGCGCCATCGACGGGATTTTTCCAGGGAAGACGGGCGCTGTTGAGCCAGTCCGAGTCCCCGAGAACAAACTCGGGGTACAGAAGCGCCACGTCAGAAGCTATGCAGGTGTCATAGAGACCGATGTCATTCAGTTCCGACTCTCGGGATCTGTCGCTTCGCACCGGGTTGGTAATCGAGTAAAAGAAAATCGAATCCGTAAACGCATTTCGCATCCTGAGCTCAAGATCTGAGTCGCAGGACGGTTCCTCATAGGTTTGGGCAAGTGCTTTCGCGAGAAGAGAAGCGATAGGACTCGAATCCGATTCGGAAAGCGTGAACGGCTTTCCGGTATCAAACGAGGATACGGGTAAGCCTTCAACAGACGCAAGGATACACACGTCGAGAATCCGCTCGAAAAATGCGTGCACGAGTGCCGGATTCACGCCCGCGATACCCGTCGGATCGGCGACAAATGAACGGTTGATGATATACGGATGCAGACTCCGGTCAAACTCTTGATGAGTCACAAAACCGAGAAACCACGATTGTACCGAGGAATCTTGTGCAAAAGGAGATTCGCGTATCGAGCGCACAAGATTGCCGCAAAAGCGCCCGTACCCACCCCGATGGAGCATCCGCGCGTACGCGATTGAAAACGGTTTCGTTCGTCGATTATGGGAGAAAATATCAGGACCCTGGCATCCCAGGTTGAACGCCGCGTCAAGATAACGCGGTAATTGTATTCCGGCTTTGTCGAGCGCCTTTCGGCCGCCAAGCGCGTGGCAAATCTGCGAAGGCATTCGCCTTACGCGCCGGTCCGCTCAAGCGGCACGATAATTCCTGCCATCGAGTCCCGGGAATTCTCCGAAACACCGATAACCGCAAAAGACGCGACGATTCCCGAAGGAAGGGAAATTTCAAGGAGTCGCGCCATTCGCCCGTCGGCTTGCGGATTGGCCTGTGATGAAAGGAATGCCTTCACCGCGGAATCGATCGCCGCTTCCATGTCGGGGATACTGCTTTCTACCTGTGATCCCTCGACCGTGATTTTTGCGCCGTTTTCAGGCTTCCATACCCAGGATAAGGAAGCACCGCTTGTGGAAAAGAAATTCAGAATCTCGCACGTCTCAGCCAGTTTCCGGTATTTCTCTTCCGCCATATCCACGCGTTTTTGAAGCTTGTATTTATAGAGAACCGTGTCGAGGGTCGTCGCAAGGCTATCGGGATTTATCGGCTTGAGCAAATACCCGGCATAACTGATATCCTTGGCGCGGGCGAGAATCGTCAAATCAGGAGAGGCTACGCAAAAAATAATCGGAATGTCGAGGAGCTTGTGTACTTCCTTCGCGACCTCTATTCCGTCCATGGGACCCGAGAGAACCATGTCGAGAAGAATGACATCGGGTTGAAAACGGCGTGCGGCTGCGATCGCGGTTTGCCCGTTTTCGGCAATCGCGACGACGTCAAAACCGAGACGCATTACCATCCCTTGCAGATCGAGAGCAACAATCGCGTCGTCTTCCGCGATAAGAACCTTTGTTCGTACGTCATTTGTCATATCGGACATAGTATTTGCTTAATATACCGCTTTTTTGGTGCACCTTCAAGAAGATAGCAATACTTGACACTCGACGGGCCTTGTGGTAACTTGCTTTTACGCTTTTTCAATCGAGTTTGATGAATATTTTTTAGGTTTTTTTGGTCGGGTAATAGCGCAGGTGGTTAGCGTACGAGTCTGGGGGACTCGGGGTCCCCGGTTCGAGTCCGGGTTGCCCGACCAAACAAATCCATCATAAAGTTCATCAAACTCGTCAATCGAGCGAGAAAGCAAAAAAGGCGTTCCGTACGGAACGCCTTTTTCTATTAATATCCGGATTTACTATATTTTTCCCGCAATCAATATTCGCTGATAAAGTCGTTCATCGGGCTGTCGCTCGAAAGAATTTCCTTGTTGATCTTCTCGTTGTCGATCTCAACCTGGCGGAAATCCACCTGATAGTGGCGTCCAACGGAACTGATCGTCACGTATTCAGCCCAGGGATGCTTGACTGGCGGCATTGAATAGCTGATGAACGGCTGGCCGACGCTCCCGGAGGTAAGAATCCGGTTCCCGTTCCAGTTTTTCAGCATCTGCACGTGGGTATGACCACCGATAAAAATAGTATCTTTCGTATCGTTGGAGAGATTCGCGAAGCTTTCCATCGTCGAATCCGGTTTTACGTTTTCCATATTGGAAAGCGGAGAGCCGTGATAGCAGAAAATGTCCACTCCGGACGTCAACGGTACCCGCAAATCCTTCTTGAAAGTCTTGAGAAAATCGATATGGCGCTGTTCATGCCGGGCACGGGACCATTCAACCGTGTCTATGACCAGTTTATCCTTGGTATAGGCATAAATTTTCGCGGGATCAACCATAAAATCATCGTGATTTCCCATTATACAATCGCATTTCAGGGATTGCAGGAGATCAAGAGTTTCGACCGGTCGCATACCGAGCGTTGAAGCGTCGCCAAGAAAAATGATGCGATCAACCTTCTCTTTTTTAATTTTCTTCAATACAGACTCAAAAGCATGAATATTTGCGTGTATATCAGAGATGAAAGCTATTTTCATAGCTACCAGTATATACCAGTATTTTTTATCTTTCCAATGCACCCAAGTTTTTTTTTCAAGAACCAGAAAATATAGGGATATTTACCGATCCCGGGGACGGTATGATATACTTCCCCTATGCGCTTACTTACCCCCCTCGGCATGGATTCCCTCGAATCTGTCACAATGCTCGTCACGCGCGCTACTGCCGCCCTCGACGCCCTGGGCATTCCGCAATGGGACGAAATTTACCCGAACCGGGACACCTTCGCTTCCGACATCAGGGATGGAACGCTCTATGGATTGACCGAAGACGGAACGCTCGCGGGTATCATCGTTCTCAGCGAGTTTCAGGATACCGAATACCGCGCCATTGATTGGCAGCTCAAGGACGAAAGACCGCTCGTCATCCACCGACTGTGCGTAGACCCGCGCTTTCAGGGAAAGGGGCTTGCGAAGGTGCTGATGAACTTTGCCGAGGATTATGCACGCGGTCACGGGTACCGCTCCGTGCGACTTGACGCCTTTACGCAAAATCATATATCGCTCGCCCTGTATCGCTCCCTCCGCTTTACCGATCGCGGTTTTGTGCAATTCAGAAAGGGCCGTTTTATCTGCCTCGAGAAAGTACTGGTCTAGCGGATTTTTTGATAAAATTGCCTGATATAGCGTATTCGCTCGTCGGCAGCCTTCCAGCGAGGGCTATCGGGGTAAGCCTGAACCAGCGTCTGGTATGCTTCAAGCGCTTTGCGGATGTCGCGGCTTGCGCCATTGGATTCGTATGCCTGCCCGCGTATAAACCAAGCCTCATCGAGCGAAGTCACCGCTGTGGTAAAAAAGGCATCGATGAGCGAAAGAGCCGTCACCCCGTCTCCGGAAGCAAGCGAATCGGTCGCCTTTTTGAGTATTTCCGCGGGATCGGTAGGTATATCGGTATTCGATGCAACAGGCACTCCTTGAGGTCCTGCAAGAGACGGCTCATTGGTCATAACCGGTTGCGCTGTTCGTCCCGGGGATAAACTCTGTGTGCCCTGTATGGACTTTGCGCTTTCCGCCTGCAAGGCGCCAGGCGGGAGGGGAGAAACCGGCGAGTTCTTCGCGCCTGGCGTTACTCCGGGCGCTGCTCCAGGCGCTGTATTTGCGAGCGCACGATAATCGGGAGCGCGAATCTTTCCGGTTCTGACGGCACCCTCTTCGGTCACGGTTACCGCAAGCGAATCCTGCAAAAAGCTGTCGTCAAGCACGTCAAACCGTGAGAAATCGAGAATATAGTTTCCGGGCTTCAAGGCCTTGAAAGTAAACAAGGTATCCGTTTTATCCAGCTTCCGGTTTTCATACCCAAGACCATTTTGCGCCGACGCGTCGCCGAGAAAAACCCAACCATTGCCGGGATACCATACTTCGAGCGTCTGGCCGGCAGGAATCGTCGCTTGCCGCGAAGGAGGCTGCCGCGGGACCGCCGGAGCTGCCGAGGCTTTGTCGGGACTGATCGCGGGCGCGGTGGGCTCGGTTCCCCATATCCCGGGCAAAATCTCCGCGGCCGCTTTCTCATCAGTCTTTGCGGCCGTTTTCTCGTCATTTTTTGCCGCCACTTTCTCGTCAGTCTTTGCCACAACTTTTGCCGGCGCCTTTGCATCCGTCACGGGTTTTACCGGAGCGGGAGCCGGCTGCTTCGGGACAACGGCCTTTTCTGGCGCGGGTACCGGTGCGGTCGGAGGGGTTACCGTGACGTCAGGTTCGGGATAAAAATACAGAAGTTTTTCTGCTGGAGGAAGGTCGGGAACCGCCGAATCGGCGATTGCGACTTCATCGCCACCTGCAGGTATTTCGGAAGAAATGCTAGTCTCAACTGGTGGCTCGGAATTGATATCAGGCGTTGCATCGCCGGCAATTGCCTCTGCCTGATCGACCGGGGCATTTTGCACGGAAGCCGAAGGTGCGGTCGTCGTCCCGACAGGGACGGATGGCGTACTGAGGCACGAAAGAAAAATTATGCCCGAAAGCAACGTGATGCAGACGATTCGTACTCGTTTCATGGAACGGACTCCAGGATTTCATCGACCGTTTTTTTGCCCGCGGAACGGAGTTCCCCGAGCGCTTCAGTATCGGGAACAGTATACCATCTTTTTATCTCTGCAGGCGACCATTTACTCGTCGGTTCCCGAAAGAGCTGAATACCGGGCACCTGCAGCGGTTCGGAGGGAAGCCAGAAATCAGCCGCCTTGATCGTCACGTTTCCACCCGGGGATTGTTTCAGTTTCTTATGTTTCCCCTGATGATCGCCTGATGCGAGTGACAGGACAATGATGAGCGCGAGAATCGCGAGGACTGCCGAAAGAGAGACCACCAGTTGAATCCGGTGAAGCTCGACGAAGTCCTCAATCCGTTCCCGGTCGATCATGCCTCACCGGCCCCCTGCTCTTTCGCTTCCGGAGAAACGATTTCTTCGTCGATTGAAGCATCCGCGCCCGTTGATTCTGCGACCTCTGCAACTTCTGCAGTTTCGGTCGCTTCTGCGGTTTCGGTCACTTCGGCGGTTTCCGCGGCTTCGGTGACTTCTGCGGTTTCGGCGGTTTCCGTCACTTCTGCAGTCTCGGTCACTTCTGACGATTTAATTATTTCTGCGGTTTCCGTCGCGGCTTCAATTGCCGTTGCAGCAGGTGCATCGGCAATTACTTCCGGAACGGAACCCCGCGTACGTTTGGCCGGATGCGGCGGAATTACCACGCCTTCTTCGGGAGTTACTTCTTCATCCTCGAAATTCTCGACGTTCGGAAGATTGTCTTCGTTATGCTTGTCTGACTCGTTCTCGAGTTTGATCGCGATGACCTTCGTAACGCCCGATTCTTCCATCGTGACACCGAGCATGGTGCCGGCGCCCATTACCGTCTTCTTGTTATGCGTGATGACGATGTACTGGCTCACGTTCGCGAACTCGCGGAGCGCGTTCACGAACCGCGTGACGTTCTGTTCGTCGAGCGCGGCGTCGATCTCGTCAAGGAGACAGAAGGGAGAAGGCTTGACCATGTAGGTCGCGAAAAGGAGCGAGACCGCCGTCATGGATTTCTCGCCACCCGAAAGGAGGCTGATGTTCTCGAGTTTCTTTCCCGGCGGCTGCGCGAAAATATCGATACCGGACTCGAGCACGTTTGCGGGATCGGAAAGCCTGATCTCGCCGCGTCCGCCGCCGAAAAGCCGGCGGAACATATTGTGAAAGTTTTTCTTGATCTTGTTGTAGGTCGCGAGGAAAAGCTCGGTCGACTCCGCGCGGATTTCCTCGGTTATGCGCCTGAGGTCGTCGCGAGCCTTCTGAAGGTCGGCGATCTGCGTCGTGAGAAAGTCATAGCGTTCCTTCGTTTCCGCAAATTCCTCGACGGCCATGAGGTTTACGCTGCCGAGATCCTTGAGGGTCGCGCGGGCCGCGCTGAGCTTTTCGCGGAGCTCTCCTGCGGGCGTATTGATGAGGAACATTCGCTCCTCGAATTCCATAAGGTCGCGCGAGTGAATCTCGCGAAAGTTTTCCTTGATGTTCCGGATCTCGGTCTCGGTCATCGCGAGATCCATGTGGTACTTCTCGAGCTGGCTCTGGATCTTTCCCATCTCGGCGGTGCGTGCCTTGAGAGCGTCCTGCTTTCCGGCGACGTCCGAATTCCTGCTCGATATGTCGTTTTCGAGTTTCTCGAGCTCGGAGGTGAGTGTCTTTCCCTTGTGCTCGATGGAGGCGAGCTCGCTCTCGATCTCGATCACCTGCTCGCGAATATCCTCGAGCCGTTTTTCCTCGGCGTATATCTCGCTCTCGAGATCCTTGAGCGCTGCCTCCTGGGAAGCGAGCTCCCGCCTGATGAGGCGTGCCTGCTCTTCCGCGGCCTCGCCCTGCGTCTTCATCTGCACGCGGTTGAGCCTGAGGCCCTCGAGGGTCTTGCGGTAATCCTCGATTTTGTGGACGAGTTCGGCGTTCTCCGCCTTCAGCGTGCCGATCTCCTCGCGCTTGAAGGCGATTGCGGCTCGATTGCGCTGGATATCCTCGTCGATCGCGCGCTTTCGGGTGATGATACCCTCGGGAGAGAGGAACTCGTCGATAAAGCCCGGCGTCGTTTTCCGGTACGCTTCAACCGATTCGTCGAGCTTTCCGATAAGCCCTTCGAGCTCGGTAAAAGACGCGACAGCGTTGTCGGCGAAACGCCTCGTATCGGTTTCCGACGGGTTATGGAGCTTTGCGAAATCGGAGAAAATATTTTTTCGTCCACCGACGAGTACGCGTATCTGGCCGACGGCTGCGTCGAGCGCTGCTTCTGCTTCGGACCTGGACTTCGAGGAGTAACCCGCGTCGCGGAGCTTTTTGTCGAGCTCGGTGACGATGTCTTCGGTTATTGCCTGAAGCTCGGTTTCCATTTTCGCGCGCGCAACGTCAAGGCCCGATATCTCGTTCTCGAGCTTCGCGGACACGATATCGTTTTCCGAAATACGGTTTCCCGCGAGCGCTATGTTATCCTCGAAGGATTTTATGTTTTTTTCGATGTCACCAAGGCGCCGGGTAAGGTCGCGGACGATTTCGTCCTGGCCGTCGGCGTCCTCGCGAAGGCTCTCGACGCGGTTCTCGACGGCGCTCTTTCTGCCCTCAAGCTGCGCGAGCTTCGACTTAACCTCGTTCTGCCGCTCTACGAGGAGCTTCGACTGTTTGTCCTTCTCGTTCTTTTCGACGGCGAGTCCGTAGATCTGCTTTTGATAGTCGATGAGCTTCTCTTCCATCGAGTTGACCACGTCCATGTTCTCGGCGAGAGAGGCGTTGATCGTGTCGATCTCGTCCTTGACGGTGTCGCGCCGCTTGCGCGTGTCCTCGATGTCCGAATTGCGGCGATCCCGGTCCTGGGTAAAGCCTTTCATCCTGAGAAGCTGGATGTCGAGTTCATTCTCGAAAACGGTCTCGCGGAGCGTGCGGTACTTGACCGTCTTGTCGGCCTGAACCTTGAGGGTGTCGTACGAGCGCTTTACTTCGCCGAGGATGCCCTCGATCTGCCGCATGTTCTCTTCAGTCTTTTCGAGCTTCCGTTCCGCCTCGGCGCCGCGCACCTTGAAGCGGGTGATACCGGCCGCTTCCTCGAAGATATACCGGCGTTCCTCGGGTTTGCTCGAGAGGATCTGGTCGATCTTTCCCTGCTCCATGACCGAATATGCGGCCTTGCCGACGCCGGTGTCCCAGAAGAGCTCGCGGATGTCCTTGAGCTTGACGGGTGTATTGTTGATATAGTACTCGCTCTCGCCTGAACGATAGAGCCGCCGCTTGATGGCGATCTCGCTCATGTCGAGGTTTAATAGTCCGTTCTCGTTCGCGATGGTAAGGGTAACCTCGGCGACGTTGAGCGCTTTCCGCGACTCCGTGCCGTTGAATATGACGTCTTCCATCTTGTCGGCGCGCATGGCTTTCGAAGCCTGCTCGCCCAATACCCATTTTACTGCGTCGACGACGTTACTCTTACCGCAGCCGTTGGGCCCGAGAAGCGCGGTAATTCCGTCGGAGAATTCAATCCTGGTGCGATCGGCGAATGATTTGAAACCGAATATTTCGAGGTTTTTCAGAAACACTTTTCTTGAGCCCCTTACAAATTAAAAAGAATACGGGAAATTAGAATATACTGTACCCCAGAGGGCGCCATCCGGTCAATGGAAAAAAGGCATGTCAAGTTTTTCAAAAAACTGCCGTTTAGCAAGGTATGAAAATCACCATTCTTCAGTTTTCGGGTACACATGAGTGGGAAACGATTATTCAAAATGCCCTGATTCATGCCGATATTCGCGTAAAAAGGGTGAATTCACTCTCAAAACTCCATATTTGGGCGATGACCGGCATGTTTGACGCGATTCTTGCGAATTCTGCAACTATTGGCCAATATCGGATGAATACCACACACCACCTGTGGGAAACGCAATCGCACGTTACCATCATTACCTGGACCGCTGAGGGGCAAAAGACGCTCACCGTTGCGACCAATACCCTTCCCGTCTCCGCACCCGGAAAAAAACCACGTGCGAATGCCGAGGAAAAAAACGCGAAAATTCTGGAAGTCATGAGCCGGATCAATGCCTCTCAAACGGAGTGCCAGGATCAGGCGAACCCCCTGCCGAGGGAACCATCGCCGCTCCCCGCCATCGGCCTTCACCGCAAACCCGCTGATATTCTCCGGTTACTCGAGCATTCGGGCGAATCGGGCTTGAGCGTTGAAAGGATTCGTGCGGCGGTATGGCCGGGCGAAAAAACAAACCGAAAATGCGATATACAGGCATATATGAGTAAATTGCGCAAGGCGCTCAATTGTGCATGCCCCGGCGATTACGGTATTTTCCGTGATCGGGACCGATACATTCTCAGAAAGATAGGAAAATGAAATGAAAAAAAACGCCGTCCACCGCAAGCGGTGTCCGGCGTTTTTTATCGAAGCGAAAAGTTATTTTCCCAGTACGGACGCGATGCGCTCGAGAACTTTCTTTCGGTCAAGCGGTTTGACGATATAGTTCTTCGCGCCAAGCAGCAAGGCTTTCTTGACGAGTTCTTCCTTGCCGAGTGCGCTTATCATGACAACCTTCGCGTTCTTGTCGAAGGCCATGATTTGTTCAAGCGCGGTAATACCGTCCATTTTCGGCATGGTAATATCCATCGTGACGAGATCGACGTTCGGGCACAGTTCCTTGTATTTTTCAACACCATCAAGGCCATCTGACGCTGTCGCGACGACGTCATATCCCTCGCTCGTCAGTATCTGACCGATCTGTTTTGCGACGAACATGGAATCATCTACCACAAGGACCTTGAAAGCGACTCCGTCAGCCCTGAGGCCCTCGGGTGCGCGCTCGTTTATTGCCGGAAAATCCTGTTTAGATATCATAGCGTTCTCCCTCTATCCCTACATACGATCGCGGATTGCGACGTTAACTTCAACCCGTCCCTGACCGGTTTCCATCGGCACAATGAGTGCCTCCACTTCATGATCGGAAATTTCCATGTTGTCGCCGGTGAAAAGAGCCGGCGGCGTCAAGTCAAACCTGAAGCCAAGGTCATGGAGCTTCGTGACTGCCTGCGCGGTGATCAGGTTCGCGAGCTCGGTGATCGTGGCTTTCGCAAGGTCATCGAACGACTTGAGATCCTCATTATTCATCTGGGACGCGATCTTCATCGCCGTGTCCATATTCATATCGAATATAACGCGTCCCTCGACGTCGCCTGCAAGCCCTACGAGCGCTGCAACACCCATTACGGGCATCGAGGTCGATTTTAAGTACAACTCACCGCGCTTGATTTGACCACCCAACACCTCGGTAAGGATATTGTACGCTGCCTCAACGAATGGATTGATATACTCTACACGCATCCTTCTCTCCTTATTGCGTTATACACGTCGTTATTCCTTGCTGAACGCGACCACGTCGCCCTGAACCGTCCTGAGCCATCCCGCGTGCTGCGGCATGGCCTCGTTCCGGCCAAGGATCACGACTCCCGTATCCTTCAGTTTTTCGGTAATATCGGCGAGAACCGCCGACTGTTGTTTCGGATTCATGAACGAAAGCACGTCGCGCGCCATGATGATATCCATATTCGGTACCGCGTTCTGGTTCGTGCAATCGTGATATTCGAAAAGAATCATGTCCTTTATAGCCTGGTTGAATGTCCACGTACCGCCGACGCCCTGCACGAGATGGGGTTTGTATCTCGCGGTCACGTATTCCTCGGCAACGGTCAGCATCGGCGCGTTCGAGATTGCGAGAAGGTCGGAATCGTTCGCGTAAATTCTGATGCGGGAATTCGGGAATTTCTCGCGAAGCACTACCGCCATGCTGTACGCTTCATATCCCTTTCCGCAGCCGACGATCCAGACATTGATGATCTTCGCCTGGTTTGCCGGAATGAGGGTTGAAACGGCGTCCATGTACGCGTCGCTCCAGAACCGGCCGCTTTCGGGTGAATAGAACCGCTCGAGATATTGGCGCGCGTCTTCCTCGCTTGAAAGCTGTATGTCACCGGAGGCCCTCAGGTCGCGCCATTCGCGGTATCGCTCGGCAACCCAGTGGTCATTGACCGCCGTCACGTGGAATTTCACGAGCGCGGCGAGCCCGTCCCTGATAAAGGAAATATCGAGTTCATCGCGCGTTTGCGCCTTGGCCATGGCCGGCGCGTTTTCAGCATCCTTCGTCGTCTCAAGTCGCCTGACGATTTCGGCCTCTGCTGCGGCTTCCACGGCTTCCGCCTCGGCTGCCCGCGCGCGCGAACCGAAAATGCGCGCAACATCGAGAAGAATGTACAGTCTGCCCTGATTTTCCACGACACCGTGTATGTATTTGATGTTGATATCGCCGAAAATCGGATGCGGCGGCTGTATCGAGATTCTCGATATGCCGACCACCTTGTCGATCAGGTCGACGACGATCCCGAAGGTCTGTTCCTCGACGGTGATGATGATCATGTTCTCGATCGCGTCAGATTCGCGGGCCTTCGTCGGAATATTGAAGAAGATGCGAAGATCGATGATCGGAATGATGTCTCCGCGCAGGTTATATACGCCAAGGACAAACGGCGAGGTGTTCGGGACGTACGTAAAACGCCCCGCTTTCGCGATTTCCTTCACCTGCATGATGTCGATGGCGTAATCCTTGCCTGCAAGAGAGAACGTGACCATCTTGAAATCGATGATCGCTATGCGCTCGGCCCGGGCTTCATCGCCGTGAGCCTCTTTTTCCATTACTTCGGTTTCCCTGTTATCAACGGCGGACATATCTACCCCTTACCAAACCGATGCCTCGCGCCGCTCGCGCGCCTGAAGTTCCTGCTTGAGACCGAGCTCTAGGAGCTGACTCACGTCTATGATAAGCGATACCGAGCCGTCACCGAGGATTGAGGCACCCGCGATTCCCGGCGAGTTGGTAAACTGGTCCCGAAGCGGCTTGATTACCACGTCTTCCTCGCCGATAAGGCTGTCGACCATGAGTCCGACTTTTTTTTCGGCCGTACCGACGATGACGATATAATTGAGCGCTGCCGCTTCCGTGCTCTTGATCCCGAACAGGCGATTGAGCCTGAGAAGGCTGATGACCTCGTTGCGGACGTTGAACACCTCGTAATTATCAATCCGCTTGATTTCCTCGGACTGAACGCGATGGCTCTCGATAACCGAGGTAATCGGGATCGAATAGACTTCCTTGCCGACGCGTACAAGCAGGCCCTGGATGATCGCCAGGGTAAGCGGAAGCCTGATCGTAAAGCGGGAACCGACGTTCGCCTGGGAGCTTACCGTCACGGTACCGTTGAGCTTTTCGATGTGCGTGCGCACCACGTCGAGTCCGACGCCGCGTCCCGACACATTCGTGATTTTTTCGGCCGTCGAGAAGCCGGGCTCGAATATCAGCTGGAAGGCCTCTACGTCCGTGAGATTCTTTCCGGGATGGATGATTCCCCGGGAGACGGCTTTCCGCTTGACGGCGTCCACGTCGATGCCGTGACCGTCGTCGGCAATTTCGATGACGATCATATTGCCCTCGTTGCTCGCCTTGAGAAGCACCGTGCCCTCTTCCGACTTTCCGGCAGCGACGCGCTTTTCCGGGGTCTCGATACCGTGATCGAGCGAATTCCTCACGCAGTGCATGATCGGATCGAGGAGATCCTCGATAACCGACTTGTCAAGTTCCGTCTCTTCACCCTCGATAACGAGCTTGATTTTTTTGTTCAGGTCGCGCGAAAGATCGCGAACGAGGCGCGGGAAACGGCTGAAGATCTGGCTGATCGGAACCATGCGGATCTTCATGACGCCTTCCTGAAGCTCGCCCGTTATGCGGCCAAGGTTTTGCGACGCGGACCGGAACTTGGTGACCGTGCCCTTCATCGATCCCTCGTACGCGTTAAAGAGGTCGAAGAGCTCAGCATATTCGCCGTTGAGTTCCTTCTTGAGATCCTTGATGCTGTACCCGCTCTGGATCTGCTCGAGATACTCAGGAATGTGGTCGAGCAGCTTTCTGAGCTTTTCTTTATAGAGGTTTTCGGTCTGCTGGAATTCTCCGAGCAGGTCCGAAAACTGAATGGCGCTCTGGTTGAACGAAGCCTTCGTGATGACGGTTTCGCTGACGAGGTTGAGCAGATAGTCGATGCGGCGGGAATCGACCCGGAGCACCGAGCCGGAGGACGAATGTACCGGGGCGGAAGCGGATCCCTTTTTGGGGAGATCTTCCTTCTCGTCCGCGATTGTACCCTCGGAGATTTCCGCGTTTGCGTATTCCTGACTCGCGGGTGCGGCGACTGCCGAAGCCACGGGAGCCGGGGTTCTGACGTTTTCGGTCGCATTGGACTGCGGAGCGGAAACCTTTGCGGGCGCGGGCGCGCTTTGCGCCTGTTGCGCGCCCTTGATGTTGAATTGCGCAACTTCAGCGGTAAGGGTCACGTCCGAAATGGACGCAGCCTTCACCAGCTTTTCGGGAGTCGCATCGGTAGCGACGAAATAAATGACGGTTTCGTGAAATTCATCCTGATAGAGCGCGTCAAAATCCGGAATGGTCTTGAGAACCTGACCCGACTGCTTGAGGGCGGCGAAAACCTGAATGCCGCCGACGGTATTCATGGGATTCGCTTCGTCAAAGCCGACCGTTACCACGAAAACCTTTTGGCCGGAGGGCACGGATTCCTTGAGCTCAAGGATTTCGTACTCGGTCAGGAGACCGGCAAGGTCAGCTGAAGGAACCGGGGAAGAAGATTGTACGGGAGCGGATGCCGCGACGGGGCTTGCGGCCGCCTTCGGGGGCGCCTTTTTCTGGGCAGCGGATTTTTGCTTGCTTTCGCGGGCGGGTATCATGGCCTCAAGCGACTGCTTGATCGATGAAACATCTTTTTTATACACGGATCCTTCCGCGCGGGCGGCGAGCATTGCCTTGATGATATCAAGCGATTTCAGGAGTATGTCGATCACCGGCTCGGTGACCGGGACTGTTCCCTCGCGGATAACGTCGAGAAGATCCTCAATCGTGTGGGTAAAGCCTGAAAGCTCATGCATTTCAACGGTCGCGGATCCCCCTTTCAGGGTATGGGCTGCGCGGAAAATCTCGTCGATGGCTTCGTGATTGGCGGGATCGTTTTCGATTACCAGGATGTTGCTTTCTAGCGTGAAAACCTGCTGTTCAGCCTCGCTGAAAAAGTCCTTCAGGAGTTCCTCATTGTTGATATCGAGATAATCACTCATATTACTTCAAGTTTATCCGGTTTTGATTATTAGTCAAGCCAAAAGCCGGAGTGTTTTCCCATTTTTGAATTGAATTGATGGCGACTCCAGCCTTCTTGATCTATACTTTTGGAAGGAGTTGTCATGAGACCCGGCAAGGTGTTGTTTTTCCTGTTTTTTACGATTTTTCCGGCCATGCTGTGGGCATATGGCTTTACACTCGCCGGTTTTCACCTGGTATCGGTTGGTTATATGCCGGAAGATTCTGACACTCCGATCGCGCTTACCGAAGGGTCCGTCTCCGCGCGCTTCATCCCCACCTCCTGGGTGAATATTCGCGGGGGCGTCTCCTTCCTGCTCCCCGATACGGCCGACTTCTTCAAACCCGACGCCGATACCGCAACCCCCGGCATGCTTCTGTTCGACAACGCCTCGATCAACTTCCGCCTCCCGTCAAGTATCCCGGCCGGAGTCACGGTCTTTACCGGTTCGCTGGACGACCCCTCATCTGACTCCCTGCTCCGCGAGTGGCTCAAATGCTCGATGGAAGAGCCTGAATTCCACAGCCTCCCTGCAGCCCTTGCCTTCTCGAGCGAAAACGTCATCAGCGGTACCGGACTCGAAATAGCCCTGGTGCCCGGCAACGCAAACTGCGTAACCGGAATGTACGGGTACTGGAACAGCCGCACGGGATCGGACGCAATTTATACCGGGGACGCACGGGTCGCCGCAACTTCCGATCTCTGGAGGGCAAACGCATTCGCAGGGCTTTCGGTCCAGCCGTCGGATACCGAGGTGACTTTCCGCGGCGCGCTCACCGCCGTCCTTTCCGCCGGCTCGGGCAATGAGCTCTATTTCTCGGCCGGTCTCGGGAATTCCGAATTCGGGGACTCCCGGCTTGGCCGAAACCTCTATCTCGTTTTCGAGCCCCGACTCTATTGGGACAACGCAGATCTCGCGCTCTCCTTCTTCTCGTCGCCGGTATTTCCCGGCAATGACCTTTCCTACGTCCCCGAGGATGCCGAAAGCAATTACCTCGGCGGGAATCTGCTCGCCGGTTTCGGAAATCTTGAAACGCTCGGCATGCGGGGCGGTATCAGCCTGCTCGGAAGCATCAACCCCGAAGACCCGGGAAGCGTCACCCCATTTTCCTTTTCCGTCACTCCGTTTTATACTATGATGGTATCGGACTTCAAATTGACCGTCTCGAGCGCGATCAAGCCACTCTTGCTCGGCGATCCCGGGACCGCAATCGTAATCTGCTGTAGCCTGAAGGCGGTGTATTGATGAAAAAATACCTTTCGCGGTTCTTATTCGCCGTCGCGTACTTCGCGCTACCCGCGATCCTCGCGCTCCCGCTGTATGCCGCCGAGATCGGCCTTTCGACGAAAGCGAGCAACTTCGGCTTCGACGACGATGGCGCTCTCAATCCGGACGTTCCCCGTTTCGGGCTTTCCGCCTCGGTAAGCGACCGCATCTCGAATCGGCTGGACGGCCGCGTATACCTTGACCGCGACCCGATGATCGGGAACCTCATGGGCGCGCGCGCCTCGTATCACACATCATTTTTGGAAATATCGGCCGGTCCTTCGTTCGGTTTGCTCAACTCTGACGGAGGATCCCACGACGTCAAAGTACTCTTTCAGCCGGGCGTCGGAATCGGCTTCAAGATCGTAATTCCCGGTTATTTTCTCGCGAGCGCGGACACGGACTTCGCGATGCCCCCGGCAACCTGGACAAACGGACAGTCGTTCATCCAGAGGGGCGAGCTTTCATTGGGCTTTTACCTGCCGAATGTACTGTGCACGGCGAAGGTAAGCCAGCGGAACAACACGACCGCGTATTACGCAGGCGATGTGGTCAGGAGCGTGACTGATTGGGGTCTCTATACCGAATCGTACAAAAAAGGATCCCCGTTCAGGATCTCCGTTGATTTTATCTATCGCATACAGAATTTTATTCCCAAAGACGCGGCCGCAGAGCCGGTAAAGATCGGCAATCTGATGCTCGGGACAGGCGTCACCTGGTCGCCCAGTGCCGATATGGGTTTCTTTGCAAAACTGAACAGCGCGCTGTATTCCTTCACCCTGAACGAAAAAGTCGACGACCTCGACAAATTCCTCTATGAATTTTCACTCGGCGCCCGCATCGTCACTGCATCCCCGAAGGGAATCGACTAAGATACAGTCGATTCTGAGCGAACAGCAAATGTTTAAAAAAAAGCGACGGATCACTCCGCCGCTTTTTTCTTACAGTGCCAATTTCGCGAGCCGCGCGCAGGCCTCTATCACCTGGTCCCGGTGACCGAAGGAACTGAAGCGGATGAACGATTCGCCTGCAGGGCCGAATCCCGCGCCCGGCGTGCATACCACGTGGCACTCGTCGAGAATCCGGTCAAAAACGTCCCAGCTCTTCCTGCCGGGGAACCGGACCCACACGTACGGCGCGTTGTCCCCGCCGAAGACCTCGACGCCTGCGGCGCGGAAGTTCGTTCCGGTAAGGGTATTCCGGATTATTTTCGCGTTTTCAAGATAGTAGTCGGTAAGCGCTTTTGTTTCGGCAAGGCCCGTCTCGTCAAGAGACGCGAGTCCACCCGCTTGCGCAATGTTGGAGGCGCCGTTGAAAATAGTCGTCATAAGGCGCGTCCAGTCGGTCATTACCTTCGTACCGTCGGAGAACACGAGTTCCTCGGGAACGATTGTCCAGCCAAGGCGGACGCCGGTAAAGCCGATGGGCTTTGAAAAGGAACTTACCTCGATCGCGCATTCGCGCGCGCCTTCAATTTCGAATATTGAAAGCGGAAGCTCAGGGTCGCGAATGAATGACGAATAGGCCGAGTCGAAAATAATGATCGATCCTTTCGCGCGAACGGCCTTGACGAGGCGGGTAAGCTCTTCGCGGGTCGCGACTGCGCCCGTTGGGTTGTTAGGGGAACAAAAATACACGAGGGCGTTTTCCGGAATCTGGGAGAGGTCGGGGAAAAATCCGTTTTCCACGGTGCACGGCATGTAGGTAATGCCCGCGTAGCCCGAGCCGTCTGCCTTGACAGGACCGGCCGCACCGATCATGACGGAGCCGTCGACGTAAACGGGATACGCGGGATCCTGAACCGCCACGGCAACCTTCGAACCAAAAAGATACTGGATGCGGCCGATGTCGCATTTGGCCCCGTCGGATATGAACACTTCAGACGGCTTTACGATTCCCTTGTAGAGCACGGACGCGATCTTGCTCCGAAGCGAAGCAAGGCCGGTCTCGTCTCCATAGCCTGAGTACCCCGCGCTGGTGCCGAGCGCGGCAACTTCCCGGGCGAGTCCTTCGACGACGTGCGGCGTGAGGGGTTCGGTCGTGTTCCCGATACCGAGGCTGATGATCTTTGCCGCAGGATGGGATGCGGCATACGAAGCGCGGCGTTTAGAGATTTCGGGAAACAGATATCCTGACGACAGATTGAAAAGGTTCTTGTTACGGTCAAGCATGTGACACTCCAGTTACGGTTTTTTGGAGTATAGCAACTATTCCGGAAGGTTTGCAACGGGTGTTGAGGAAAAGGGATAGTCCGCGCACAGGCGGTCAAATAGAGGCCTCATCGCAAGCTGGCCGCCTTCGACCGTAAAGTGCGCACCGTCTCCCGACATCACCCGAAGGGGCTTCCCACCCGCACGGTTCACCGAGTCCGTGTAGGGCTTGCCCGTTCCGGGAATCGTGTCCCGGAGTGAAATGCGCGTGACGAGATCCGAACTGTATTCGGAGGCAACCTCGTCCTGAATCCTGTTGATATACTCGAGTCCTTTTTCGTACTCCCCGTTTTTTACGACGGGCATGCCGACCCAGTAAAGACGCGGAACGGAGGTGAGCACGAGGTCGATCATCTGCCGGCATTTTTCCTTGTAGGCCGCCTCCCATTCGGGGCTTTCTTTCCTGAGAATGACGTCCCCGCTATCGCGGAAACTCTGATGGTCGTTCATGCCGAGCATCATGACCGCGGCCTCGTAGGGAACGGTATTGAAGGTGTCCTGGAGTTTCGCGGGCCAGTCGTAGTAATCGCTTCGAATGAATCCGGAAGAATGAATCGCGAGGATGTCGATTGAGAACCCGGTGTTTTTGCCTGCCATCCGTGAAAGTCCGGAACCAAGCGAGAATACCTGCGAATCGCCGAAAAAGAATACGCGCAGGGGATTTTCGGGCGTATGCACGACGCTTGCCTTCGCGAGGCGCGGAACCGGGACACCTGCTTGAAGACCCGATGACTGATTTGCTTCGAGCGCGGGGGCCGCAATGCCTTGACCGATCATCGCAAACGGGGAGCCTTGCATCACGCTGGCTGCAGAGGTGCCGCCATCGCCTTCAACGCTCACAGCTGCAGCTACTCCCGCCTGCAGGTTTGAGTCCGCAGCGTTCGTATCACCGCCTGCAAGCGCGAGTTCTCCCTGTGCCTGAAAGCGGCGGTTAAAGTACCGGGTATCCCATTCCGGATGACCTGAAAGGCCCGTTGTGGCAATAAACGTATCGCGGAGAGCCGGCACGTACGTGTCGAGACCGACCCCGGCGGCGAAGGACGAGACGGCGTCGGTCATCGCGAGCGCGATCGCGCGGACAGAGAGATTCGGTATTCGCGACGCGGGAATCCACAGATCCTTTCCCCCGAGAAGGGCGAAAACAAAAAGCGCAACCGTGACGGTCGCGAGCACCCCGTTCGGGCTCGATCGGTCTTCTCGTGGAACGCGTTGTCTTTGCTGCATCGAACCTCCTCCCCCCCCCTCGCGAGCTAAAACTGAAAATAAATGAAAGGCGCGACGCCGGACATCGAGACGACCGACAGCAGCGCCAAAAAGACGGCGATGACTACGCCGCGGAAAACCGCGGGGAGCGCGAGATACAGGGACCTGAAGGAAGCGCGAACGGACTCAGGTATCGCGTGCATCGCAAGTCCGCAGGCGAGAAGCGCGATGACGAGCGGCGACAGAAGCGTAATCTTGTTCGAGAAATTCCCGAGCGAGGAAAACCAGACAAGAACCGAGTCGAGATTCGGCGCGCGGAACACGATCCAGCTCAGGGTGACGAAAGCGAACGTTATCGCGATTTGAAGGGTTGCGACGAGGCGGTTCCCGTGCTTCGCATTTCCGTAGGAAAAACCTCGTTCGATTGCGAGCGCGACGCCCTGCATGACGCCCCAGACGATGAAGGTAAGCGCGGCCCCGTGCCAGAGGCCGCCAAGCAGCATCGTAAAGAAAAGGGCAAAAAGCGTGCGGACCTTTCCGAACCGCGAGCCGCCCATGCTGAAATAGAGGTAATTTTTAAGCCACGACGAAAAAGTTATATGCCAGCGTTTCCAGAACTCGGTGACCGAAAACGCCATATAGGGGCGGTTGAAGTTCGCCGGCGTCTTGAAGCCGAGAAGGAGCGCGACGGCGATCGCCATGTCGCTGTAACCCGAGAAGTCGCAGTAAATGACGACTGAATACCCGATCGCGGCAAGCAGAACCTCGACGGAATTATAGAGCGCCGGATCGAAAAGGACGGGATCGACGAACAGGGTCGAAAGAAAATTGGCGAATACCATTTTCTTGAGCAGCCCCGAAAGAAAAAGACCGAATGCCTTTGAGGCCTCGATCGGCTTCGAGCCGGGCTCCGCGCCGAGGGACACGACGCCTTCGATCTGCGGGATAAAGTCGACCGCATGGACGATTGGCCCCGAGGCGACTTGCGGAAAAAAGGACACATAAAGCGCGACGTCAAGAAAGGAGCGGACGGCGGGAAGCTCGCACAGGTATACGTCGAATACGTAGCTCATGGACTTGAACGTGTAAAATGAAATTCCGACCGGCATGAGGACCGCGAGCGCGGGAAAGGTAAACGCCGATTGCCCGCCCCCTTGAGCGGCTGCAGATCCGGCGGCCGCGAGTGTGCCAAGGAGACCATTCGCGCTTTCGGCGAAAAAGTTATAGTACTTGAAAAAACCGAGCAGGAGCAGATTGAGGATTATCGAAAGGACAAGAAAGAGCTTTCGCCTGAAGTGCTCTTTCTCGCGGCCAATAAGGAGACCGAAACCCCATGAAGCGGCGATCGAAAAGAGGAGCAGCGAACAGAAGCGCCAATCCCAAAAAGCGTAAAAGAGAAAGCTCGCCGCCGTCAGAAAGACGCGGCGTTCCGCGCTCCGGCGAAATACGTACCAGAACCCGATGAACACGCAGAGAAAAAACACTCCGAAGGAAACCGTCGGAAACAGCATTTTTCCTATAATTGCGCATCGAGCAGAAGCTCGTCAATAGGCTTGCCCGCAGGAACCATCGGAAATACCATTTCGTCGATATCCATGCGGCAGTCGATGAGCGCTGGCGTTCGCTCCGAAATTGCGGCCGCGAACGCTTCGGAAAACTCGGCCTCCGTTGCCGCGCGAAAACCTCGGACAGAAAACGCCTCGGCGAGCTTTACGAAATCGGGTGGCCGGTCGAGCGTCGTGGCAGAATAGCGCTTGTCATAAAAGAGCTTTTGCCACTGCCTGACCATCCCGAGGGTGCCGTTATTCGCGATGATAATGATGACCGGTATGCAATAGTGCGAGATCGTCGCGAGTTCGTTGAGGTTCATCCGGAAGGAACCGTCGCCGGCAATATGCACGACCTTTCTGTCCGGGAACGCGACTTGCGCCCCCATTGCCGCGCCCGTGCCGTACCCCATCGTGCCGAGGCCTCCCGAAGTAAGGAAGGTTCGCGGCTTTGCGAACGGATAAAACTGCGCAACCCACATCTGATGCTGACCAACCTCGGTCGTGATGATCGCGTCGTCACCGACCGCATCATGAACGGTCTCAAGGACAAAGCGCGGGTGAAGACTCGTTTTTTTCGAGTACATTGCGGGAATGTGCGTCTTCCACTCGTCCACGCGCTCGTTCCACGCATCGCGAGCGCGCGGAGTAACACGCGACGCGAGCGAGAGCAGTATTCCCCTGATGTCGCCCGTCAGGCAGGCAGCGGTTCTGATGTTCTTGTTGATCTCTGCGGGATCGATGTCAATCTGGACGATAGCGGACTCGCGCGCAAACCGCGCAGGATCGGAAATGACGCGATCGGAAAACCGTGCGCCGATCGCGACGAGAATGTCGCAATTCGAGGTCGCCGCGTTCGACGCCTTTGTCCCGTGCATGCCTATCATCCCGGTACAAAGCGGGTGCCTTGAAGGAAACGCAGTCTTTCCCATAAGGCTTACCGCAACCGGCGCATTCAGGCGTTCCGCGAGTATTTTCAGTTCTTCGGCCGCGTCCGAAATGACGACGCCGCCGCCGACGTAGAAAAGCGGCCGTTCGGCTTTCGAAAGAAGAGCGGCAACACGCTCGAGATCCGTGTCCGACGGAACGGGGACCTTCGCGACGGAACGCGCGGCCGCAGCCGAGAGATGCGGCTTGCCTGCGCTGTCGAGTTCCCGCGCTGTCCATTCAGACTGCATGGCAGTAATGTCCTTCGGGATATCGATGAGCACGGGACCCGGCCTTCCGGTCCGGGCGATATCGAAGGCCTCGCGGACAGTATCCGCAAGACGATTCACGTCGCGTACGATGTAGTTGTGCTTGGTAATCGATAGCGTAATGCCCGTAATGTCGACTTCCTGAAAACTGTCCTTTCCGAGGAGGTGCGACGCAACGTTGCAGGTAATCGCCACCATCGGCACCGAATCCATGTACGCGGTTGCGATGCCGGTAACGAGGTTGGTGCATCCGGGCCCGCTTGTCGCGAGCACGACGCCGACCTTTCCGGAAGCGCGCGCGTAGCCGTCGGCCGCATGCGCGGCTCCCTGCTCGTGCGCCGTCAGGATATGGCGGATCCGGTCGGAGTTTTTATAGAGCTCGTCGTAAATGTTGAGAATAGTACCGCCCGGATACCCGAAAACGGTATCGACGCCCTGTTCTGCGAGGCATTCGATGACGATTCTGGCGCCGGTCATTTTCATGAAAGGACAGCTCCCGTGTCGGCGCTTCCGACCATGCGCGCGTATCGCGCGAGGAAGCCCTTGACCACTTTCGGCTCGGGTGCCTTCCATGCGGCCTTCCGCTTCGCAAGTTCATCGTCGGAGACCTCGAGGCGCACAGAATACGCGTTGATGTCGATCGTCACGCGGTCACCCTCGCGAACGAGCGCGATCGGCCCGCCGACTGCAGCCTCGGGAGAACAGTGTCCGATCGAGGCGCCGCGTGTCGCGCCTGAAAAGCGTCCGTCGGTGATGAGCGCAACCTGCTTGTCGAGACCCTGACCCGCGAGGGCCGCGGTAACGGAGAGCATCTCGCGCATGCCGGGGCCGCCGCGCGGTCCTTCGTAGCGGATGATCACGACGTCGCCGGGGAGAATTTTTCCGGTCATAACGGCCTTGAACGTGGCTTCTTCCGAATCGAACACCCGCGCGGGACCCGAGTGCTTGAGCATTTCGGGAGCGACGGCGGAGCGTTTGACGACGCAACCGTTCGGCGCGAGATTGCCGAAAAGAATGGCGATGCCGCCCGTGGCAGTATAGGGATTTTCGATGGGACGGAGCACTTCGGGATTCTTGTTGACAATACCCTTGATGTTCTGCGCGATCGTCTTTCCGGTTACCGTCATGAGCTTGGTATTGATTATTTTTTTCTTCGCGAGCTCGGCGAGGAGGGCCTGGATGCCCCCTGCCTCGTAAAGATCCTCGATAAAGGTATTGCCCGCCGGTGCGAGCTTGCAGAGGTTCGGGGTACGCTCGGAAATCTCGTTTATTTTTTTCAGGTCAATCTTGACGCCGGCTTCGTGCGCGATCGCGGGAAGGTGGAGGATGGTGTTCGTGCTGCATCCAAGCGCCATGTCGGCCGCGAGCGCGTTCATGAAAGAAGCCTCGCTCATGATCTTCCGCGCGGTAATGCCCTTTTCAAGCATGTCCATCACGGCCATGCCGGCTTTTTTCGCGAGCGCGATGCGCGCGCTGTATACGGCGGGGATCGTGCCATTACCGGGCAAGCCCATACCGAGAACCTCGGTGACGCAGTTCATTGAATTCGCGGTGAACATGCCGGAGCACGAGCCGCACGTCGGACAGGCGCACTGCTCCATCTCGTCGAGTTCTTTTCGCTCCATTTTGCCCGCGGCAACCGCACCGACAGCCTCGAACATGTTTGTGAGCGAAAGGCGCTTGTTGCCGTACCGTCCGGCGAGCATCGGGCCGCCGGAGACGAAAACCGTCGGGATGTCGAGCCGGGCCGCCGCCATGAGCATGCCGGGAACGACCTTGTCGCAGTTGGGAACCATGACGAGGGCGTCGAAGGCATGGGCGGTCGCGACGCATTCGATCGAGTCCGCGATGAGCTCGCGCGTGACGAGCGAGTACTTCATTCCCTCGTGGTTCATCGCGATTCCGTCGCAAACGCCGATTGCGGGAAATTCCATCGGGGTGCCGCCTGCCATGCGGACGCCGGCTTTCACCGCGTCGACGATCGCGCCGAGGTGGATGTGACCGGGGATGATCTCGTTTTTCGAGTTGACGATGCCGATGATCGGCCGGGCCATTTCTTCGTCGGTATATCCCATCGCACGGAAAAGGGAGCGGTGAGGCGCCCTCTCGATGCCCTTTTTGGTTTTATCGCTATTCATGTCATTCCTCCGGATACTCAATCTTAAAAACTATACCATCGAGCCGCGATCCCGGCAATGCGAAAAAGCGCTCGGAGCAATCTGGGCACTCAAAGTGCTCTGCGCTCAGAGTGCCTTTACCGCCGCGACGACGAGGTCGCCCATCTTCTTCGTTCCGATCAGCCGGTCGCCGAGCGCGGCGCGGTCCCCTGAAGAACCCGCGATGTCGCCAGTCCTCCAGCCGTCGTCGAGAACCTTTTCGACCGCACGCTCTACGCAGGCGGCTTCCTTCTCGAGATTGAACGAAAAGCGAAGGAGCATCGCGCAGGTGAGTATCGTCGCGAGCGGATTCGCGAGGTCTTTCCCCGCAATGTCGGGAGCCGAGCCGTGAATCGGCTCATAGAGGCCGGGCCCCGAATCTCCGAGAGAGGCTGAGGCGAGCATGCCGATCGAGCCGGTAATCTGGCTTGCCTCGTCGGAAAGAATATCGCCGAACATGTTGCTCGTCGCAATGACGTCGAACTGACGGGGATTGCGGACAAGCTGCATCGCGGCGTTATCCACGTACATGTAGGAAAGCTCGACGTCGGAATAGTTCCCCTTCATCGACTCGGTCACTTCGCGCCACAGGCGGCTTGATTCGAGTATGTTCGCCTTGTCGACGACGCAGAGTTTTTTCTTCCGTTTGCGCGCGGACTCGAAACCGATCTTGACGACGCGGGCGATTTCCTCTTTTGAATAGCGTTCGGTGTCCCAGGCGGAATTGCCGTCAGGAGAGCGTCCGCGGTCGCCGAAGTAGATGCCGCCGGTGAGCTCCCGGATGATCAGGATGTCGAGGCCGTCGCCGACGATCTCCGGCTTGAGGGGACAGGCGTTGCTGAGCTGGCGGAACATGAGCGCCGGGCGGATGTTCGCGTATACCTTCATTCCGCCACGGAGGCCGAGCAGTGCTTTTTCGGGACGCTTTTCACCGGGTAGGACGTCCCATTTCGGGCCGCCAACCGCGCCAAGAAGCACCGCATCGCTTTTGCAGCAGGTTTCCAGGGTAATGGCCGGAAGAGGCTCGCCGGTCGCGTCAAGAGCCGCGCCGCCTGCGAGAACCTCGGTATATTTGAAAGAATGCCCGTATTTCTGTCCGATCGCGTCGAGAACGCGGCAACCCTCCCGTACGATATCCGGTCCGATGCCGTCTCCCGGTATTGTCGCTATATTGATGTTCATGGTGTGTCTCCTTATGCAGTCTAATTAAAGTAACTTTAGTATAACTGTACAATCTTGTAAAGGTATCAGACTTGAGAAAACGGTTTTTTTCCGCCATAGACGGCAAAATTGTACCATTTCCAGATGACGTCTACCGCCTGAAAACCGGTATCTGCAAGCCACCTGAGCTGGTCGGCAAGCACTGCGGGCCGGTCTTCCCGCTCATAAGACGGAAACCAGATGTCATCGACATCGGACGCGCTCACCGCCTTGAGCATATAGTCCCGCCATTTGTTCAAGTACATCCCCTGCAGATCGGGATCGGAAGAAAGCACGACGTCGGCAGTAACGAACGATCCGCCCGGCGCAAGGAGATCCTTCACCTTCGCAAAAAACACTCGCTTTGCCCCGTCGTCGATCAAATGATGGAGCGCGAGCGAAGAAACGACAGCGTCGAATTTCCCCTCGCCTTCCCAGGAAGAAAAATCCGCCTGAACGAATGAAACCTTCCGGGAAGAGGCAAGCTTCGCCTGAGCCATGGAAAGCATTCCCGCCGCCATATCGAGGCAGACCACCTCTGCTTCAGGGTAGCGCTCCAGTACGCGCGCGGAAAGCGTTCCCGTACCCGAGCCGAGATCGAGTATGCGCGGGGAAAACCCGAGACCGAACGGAAGCGCCGAAACGAGGGCATCGAGCATTTCGCCGTAATGCGGGATCAAACGCACGATGTTCGCGTCGTAGATGGCCGCTTCCGCTTCGAAGTGCTTGCGGATATCCGCCATCGAGCCCGAGCCGCGCTCCGTGGCCCCGTATCGCGCGAACGCTTCGCTCACAAATATGCCTTGAAGCGCTTCTCCACGTCCGAGATCAGCTTGAACTCGAACGAGTCGACGAGCGCGATCCAGGACGCTTCGATAAGGTCGGTCGATACTCCCACGGTCGACCACACGTTCTCGCCATCGGTCGATTCGATGAGAACACGTACCTTCGCCGCGGTCGCGCTCTTCGAGTCGAGAACGCGCACCTTGAAGTCGGTCAGCCTGATATCGCGCACGCCGGGATAGAAGCGCTCGAGCGCCTTCCTGAGCGCGACGTCGAGCGCATGAACCGGTCCGTCACCCTCGCCCGCCGTTATCGCCATCTCGCCCTCGACGCCGATCTTTATCTGCGCGAAAGCCGTGCACGCTATTTCCTTGATCGGCTGCTCGCCGATTATCTTGTAATACTGAAGGTCGAAGAACGGTTTGTATTTCCCGATATTCTTTCGCACGAGAAGCTCGAAACTCCCCTCGGCTCCCTCGAACTGATAGCCCGCATGCTCGAGTTCCTTGACGCGCGCGACGATCTGGGCCGCGACGGGAGAGTCTTTCTGGATCGCTGGATCGAATCTTCTGATTTTCTCGATGATCATCGAACGACCCGCGACTTCGCTCATGAGAAAGGTGCGTTCGTTGCCTACCGAGTCGGGCGCGACCTGCTCGTACGCGCGCGGGTTTTTCGTCACCGCGTCGATGTGCATGCCGGCCTTGTGCGCGAAGGCGTTGTGCCCGACGAACGGCATGCCGCCCTCGAGGCTGATGTTCGCGATCTCGGCGACGCGGCGCGCGATTGGCGTGAGGTCGGCCATCTTCCCCTCGGGAAGGCACGGGATGCCCATCTTGAGCTCGAGGTCGGCGATGACGGTCGAAAGGTTCGCGTTCCCCGTGCGCTCGCCAAAGCCGATGAGGGTTCCCTGCACTTCGGTAGCTCCTGCCTTCACGGCGAGAAGCGAGTTTGCGACGGCAAGACCCGCGTCGTTGTGGCAGTGGATACCGACGGGAACCTTGAACTCCGCGACGACGCGCGCAGTCATTTCTGCGACCTCGTCGGGCATGGTCCCGCCGTTCGTGTCGCAGAGAACGAGGATTGCCGCCCCGCCGGAAACGGCGGCCTTGAGGGTTTCCATCGCATACTCCGCATTCGCGCGGTACGCGTCGAAAAAATGCTCTGCGTCGTAAATGACGGACTTTCCCTGCGAGACGAGAAACGCGATCGTGTCACGAATCATCGCAAGGTTTTCCTCGAGGCTCGCGCGGAGAATTTCGGTTACGTGAAAGTCCCAGGTTTTCCCGAAGATCGCCACGAAGTCGGTTCCGGCAGAAAGGAGGCTCAAAAGATTCGCATCGTCTTTCGCCTCCGCGTCCTTGCGTCTGGTCGAGCCAAACGCGACGAGGCGCGCCGAGGCGAGCGTAAGCTTCCGCGCTTCTGCGAAAAACTCGAGGTCCTTCGGATTCGATCCGGGATTTCCCGCCTCGATGAACGCGACGCCGAGCTCGTCGAGCGCGCGCACGATGTGGAGCTTGTCCTGCACCGAAAAGCTGATTCCCTCGCCCTGCGCGCCGTCGCGCAGGGTCGAGTCGAATATGTGTGTTTTCGAAAAGAGGTCCCGTTCTGTCTTTTTATCCATCACGCGCTCCGTGTCCTTTCCTGATCGAGCTCATACGTCATCGCGTTAACCGCGTTGAGATACGCCTTGATGACCGACTCGACGATATCCGTCGAGACACCCTGACCGTTCCAGGTCCTTCCCTCGCGGGCGATCCTGACATGGCTCTCGCCCTGAGCGTCGGCTCCTGTATCCGTCGCGTCGACGATCGCGAGCGAGAAGTCCTCGAGCTTGATCTCGCCGCCGCCGATGATCTTGTCCACCGCGTTGAGCGAGGCGTCGACCGGTCCGTCGCCAATTGCGACCTTTTCGACTTTGGTTCCGTCCTTGGTAACGAGGCGAACCACGGAAGTCGCGGTAATCGACGATCCCGAATTGATCACGAAACGATCGAGCTTGAACGTCTCGGGGACTCCGCCGGAAAGACCCGAGACCATCGCGTCGATGTCGCGGTCGGAAACCGTTTTCTTCTTGTCGGCGAGAACCTTGAATTCCTCAAACAAAACGACGAGCTTCTCCTCCGTAATCTTGTGCCCGAGGTACGCCAGGCGTTCCTCGAACGCGTGCCTGCCCGAATGCTTGCCGAGAACCATCTTGTTATGCGGCAGCCCGATCGATTCCGGGGTCATGATCTCGTAGGTCGCGCGGTTCGCGAGCACTCCGTGCTGATGGATGCCCGACTCGTGGGCGAAGGCATTCTCGCCGACGATAGCCTTGTTCGGCTGGCAGCGGACACCGGTAGCCTTGGAGACCTTCTTCGACGCCTGCCATATTTGCGCGGTGTCGACACGGGTCGTCATGTTATAGTAATCCTTGCGCGTATACAGGTTCATGACGATTTCCTCGAGCGCCGCGTTGCCCGCGCGCTCGCCGAGACCGTTGATCGTGCATTCAATCTGGTCAGCTCCGGCCATTGCCGCCGCGAGGGAGTTCGCGACGCCGAGTCCGAGGTCGTTGTGGCAGTGCACGGAAATTACCGCCTTGTCGATGTTCGGCACGTTCGCCTTGATGTCGCGAATAAGAGCGCCGAATTCTTCGGGAACGGCATACCCGACGGTGTCCGGTATGTTTACCGTCGAGGCACCCGCGTTGATGACGCCCTCGATGACCCGGTACATGAATGCGGGATCGGAGCGGGACGCGTCCTCCAGGGAGAACTCGACGTCGCCGCAGAGGTTGCGTGCGTACTTGACCATCCGGACAGCCTGCTCAAACACCTGATCGGGCGTTTTCTTCAGTTTGAATTCCATGTGCAGCGGGCTCGTCGCGAGGAACGTATGAATGCGCGGGTTTTCAGCGTCGCGAATCGCCTCCCAGGCCGCATCGATATCTTTTTCGAGGGCGCGGCACAAGGACGCAACCGACACGCCCCGAATGTTCCGCGCGATTGCCTGTACCGACTGAAAATCGCCCGGGCTCGCAATGGCGAATCCCGCTTCGATTATGTCAACGCCGAGCGTGGCAAGGCTTTCCGCAACTTCGAGCTTGTCCTGAAGATTCATGCTGCAGCCGGGTGCCTGCTCGCCGTCGCGTAAGGTTGTGTCGAAAATCTTGATCTGTCTTGCCATGGTCGTCTCCTTGAAGTCTGGTTGACTGATGATTTGAATGTATCCTGAAAGCCAGAGACGCTCAAGTCAGAAAACTGTTTAAGTTAACATTTTATGTATTTTATAACTGTCTTTTAATTGTTTTTATTGTTATTGTCTAATATATTAGTCATATGGATAATAAACGGAGCAATTACTACCTGAAAGCGATCGCCGATGCGCGAAAATCCTCCCGTTTGATCCTGATTTCCGGTTTGTATGGCTCGGGAAGATCCGCCATGCTCGAGGAAACAGCCCGATCGCTTCGGGAAGAACGGCCTCCGGTCAGAATCGTCCGCGCTAGCGGTCTTTCGGGGATAACCACCGGCAGCGAACTCGCGCAAACGGCCCGCGCGCTCGGCGTGGGACCTTCGGCCCTCTTCGTTGACGAAGCCGACTCCATCGAAGGCCTCATCCCGGCGCTTTCCGCCATACTGAAAAATTACTCGACAACGGTTTTTATCACGGGCAGAAATTCGGTACGGCTCGAAAACTCAATCTCTCCCATATTCGGCCCGGGCGGTTCGGGAGATCTCGCCATCGTTCGCATCAATCCCCTTTCCTATGCTGAATTTCTTTCCGCCGTCGGAATCGCCGAATCCCGCGATGCCCTCGACCAGTACTGCAGGATCGGCGGTCTTCCCCAAAGCCTCATGGTCAGCCCCGAGTCGCCCGACTCCCCCGAGTTTGCCCGGATCAGGGCGAACTCGTTCATCCTTACCGAAATCGTCGAGCGCCATTCACTGCGAAATCCGTCCCAGCTCAGGGCGCTTCTCGAGCTCGCCGCGAGATCAACGGGCGAAAGCCTTCCCGCACGGCAGGTATGCGACGCGTTTCGCGCAGAACGGGTCACGATATCGCCGCAAGCGGCGCTCGACTATCTCGGATTTTGCGCCGAATCCGGCATTCTCGTTCCGGTCCCGACCTACGACTTCGCCAGGCAGCGTTTTATCGATTCGGGCGACGTCTGGTATTTCGGCGACGTCGGTCTCCGCGCGGCATTCGCGACTCGCCAATCGCCCGCCGACCTCGCGCGCGCCGAGGAAAACCTCGCGTACCTCAGGCTCGTCGCGGACGGATGGACGGTATGGCATGGTAAAGTCGGATCATCCGGTCCATCCCGGGAGGACGTGAGCTTCGTGTGCGAACGCGACGGGAAACGGCTCTACATCCAGATGGTCGCGAACACTGCAACGTCGGGAGCGCGACTGCGAAAGCGCGCGGCACTGCTTTCCATCCGCGACGCATGGCCCCGCTACCTCATCGACGCAGACGAGGGCGAGGACCTCAAGGATGGTATCGGAAGACTGTACATCAGGGAATTTCTCATCAACGGGATTGTCTGACGCACCTTTTTTGCGTGTTTTCTTTTTCGGCCTGAATCGACGACACTTAAAACAGGACGATCGAGGAGAACCGATGACAAAACAGCAATGGCCGATCATGACGATAGCGATTTGCTTCGTATGCCTGACCGCGTACATCGTTGTCAACGACTTCAGCTACCGCAAGGATACGGCCTACCAGGACATACAGACAAAAACCTACCGCGCATACCTGTACTGGCACCGGTATATCAGCACCCTCAAAGGCCTGATTCTCACCACGGACGGATTCGGTCCTACGCTCGACACGGCCATCGATCTTCAAAAACGCACGAGGGAACTTATCGGTGAGCTGAAAAGCGACTCGACGAGTACCGATCCCGAAATTCGCGAGCAACTGGATGCATTTATCGGCAGTATTGACCGGAGCGTCAGTCTCGGGCAGGAAATCATCGACAACGGATACCTGTTTCTCGCGCAGAGCGACTTGCCGAGCGCATACAAAGAGGGCCGTCTTGGCCTTTCGACGCTTTCGGGAAAAGACGTCACGACGATGATGGGCAAGTTATCGGCCAACCAGTACTATCAGCTCATCAGAAAACTGAAAGGCATGAACACGCTCTTCGATCAGCTCTATTCTGACCGGCTCGACGGCATTCTTAGCACGATCGAGGACCAGGCAGAGCGCATCAGGCGGAATTTCTTCGCGATCAGGCTCATTGTCCTCGGCTGTACCGTCACCGCGATCGCGTTCCTCGTACTTCAACTCTATCGGCTCAATCGGTCTCTGAGGAAAATTGCGATAAAGACCAGTGAAGAACTGTTAACCACGAAATCGCACTTAAGCGAGGTTCAGGGGTTCCTGAACAGCGCCCAGTTCCAGCAGTCCCTGTTCGAGATGGTCGCCGGTCTTTCCCATGAACTCAATACGCCCCTCGGCAATTGCGTGAGCGCGGCGAGCTACCTCGAGACGCAGGTCGCGGCCTTTAACGAAGATCTTGCACAGGGGTCGGTTTCCCGCGAGCGATTCGCCCGCAGCATCAACGAGAACCTTGAAGGACTCAAGCTGATCAGGGGGAACCTCGATCGCATGAAGCTCCAGATCGACACGTTCAAGCGGCTTTCAAGCGTAAACCACGAGGCTGGGGGCGCCGCGATTCCGCTTGGCTCGTTCATCGACGACGTGCTTCCCGACCTCGCGCGCGATGCGTTACCCGGCGTCGATTTCAGGATTAAATGGGACCGGAACGGAAACCCGTCGATCCGGTACTCGGACCTCATGCTCATCTTCAGACAGCTTTTCGAAAATGCGCGCGAGCACGCGTACGCAAAAACAGTCACCGCCTCTTTCCGCGTTCACGAGGGGAGGCTCGATCTCATCATCAAGGACGACGGGATCGGCATCCCGGATGACATGCTCGATAAGGTCGCCGAACCATTCTTTACGACTGCACGCGGAAAAAATCACATGGGACTCGGTCTTTCGATCATCGCATCCCTCGTCAGCAACAAGCTCCAGGGGACGATAGACTTTTACCACGGCCATCCCGGTTTCAGAATCGCAATGAGCATTCCGCTGAAAAACCTTTCGTAAGCACGCGCTGTTTCTTGTGCCCGCACGCGCTATTTCTTGCGATACTCGTTCCATGCCTTGTTCATGATCGCCGATCCCTCCTCGCTCGTGATTTCCCCCAGCATTACGCGCGCAGACGTCTCGTTGAGAAGCACTCCGATATTCTTCGGAAACAGCTGATCGGGATAGAGACAAAACTCCTTGACGGTACCTAGGTATTCCTTGACCGTATTGAGTCCGGATATGTTCACCTTGACCGCAGGCACGGTCGGTATAGCGGGAAACACATTGAAGTACCGCTGCAGGTTGCTCGCCCGCGTGAAAAACTCGAGAAATTCGATTGCCTCGTCGGGGGCGTTCTTCCCGATCACAAATCCGTTCCCGCCGCCCATTGCGTCAAGGATGCCGCCTTTTCCGCCCTTGACTGCGGGAAAAGGCGCAAAGCGCATCACCGGAACGAGGGAGTCCTTTTTTTCGGATACCTGCGACTGAATCGCGAGAGCCCACTGGCCCATCAGCTGGGTCGCGCATTTCCCGTCGCCCATCAGGCGTGATTGGGCGTTAAAATCGTCACCGATACACGTCGACGGAAAGAAACCGCGGGCGTACAGCTCCTGCATCATCTTGCCCGCCTCAATGAACGCAGGATCGGTGAACAGGCGCTTTCCCGCGTACACGTCCTTGTAGATGTCCGCGCCCCCAAGCCGCATCGAAAGGTACACCCAATAATACATGACGGGCCAACGGTCGGCGATACCGAGAGCGATCGGCGGGATTCCCTTCTTTTTCAGCGTATCGCACATTGCGAGAAACGATTCCCAATCGGCGGGAAAAGCAGCAAAGCCTGCGCGGGAAAGGATATCCGAATTGTACCAGAAGCCGACGGCCCCAAGGTCATGCGGAAAACCGTACACCCGTCCCTCATAACTGAAAATTTCAAGCGCCACGGGATTGATTCTGCTTTCCCAACGGTCACTGTGAACCCAATCGGTGATATCGCGCAAATAGCCGGCCTTTACCTGTTCAACCATCCCGCCGCCACCCCAGCTATGGATGATGTCAGGCGGATCGTTTGCCGCAAACTCAAGATCAAGCTTTTGCTTGTACTCGATATTGTCCACCACGGTAATCTTTATCGTTACGTTGGGGTGGATCTTCCGAAAATCCTCGACGATAGCCTCGAAGGCCGTTTGCGAGGGTTGATCCATATTCATATGCCACCAGCGTATCGTTACGGGTTTATCAGGCTTCGCCTTTTGCTGAGTGCACCCGACAAAAAGAGTGGCTATCAGGCAAGCGAAAATGGCGTATGCGGCAATCTTGCGTGTATTCATGGCATCCTCCCACGGACATCGTTAAGCAGGTCAACCGTGTTCCTTTTAATCATAATTCCTTCTCAAGCCATTTGCGAGGATTCCTTGACAATCAAAGCGGCCCGGATAAGACTTTACACTATGGAAACCTTACCGAATCGGAAGCGAACAAGTTTCCCGCCTGAGCTCTCCGGGCGGCGGAACGCGCACCGGAGATTTTTTTCCTGCGTCACCGCTTTCGCATTCGCTTTCGTCGTAATACCAACCGGTGCCTTCGCGTCCGGGATCGGAAAAAACCATGATCCCGGCACAATTCTCACCACGCTCGCGTTCCTTGCATTCGCCCTTGCGTTCGCCCTTGCGCTCGCGTTTGCACTTTCCCTCACGCTTTTTTTCCGCGAGCGTGCACGGTCAAAGTTCCTTCAGGCGACTCTCGTCAGGTCCGAGCTTATGGCGAGCCTCGGCAAGCTCGTCGCGAGCGTTACTCACGACATCAACTCAAGCGTCGGCGTATGCGTGTCGGCTGCGTCGTATCTCGACGAATCAATCGACGAGGCAAGCCGCGCCTTCACCGAAGGGACCTTAAAAAAATCGGATCTCGCGCGGCACTTTGCGCTGGAAAAGGAGACCGCAGATATCCTCGCTCTCAACCTGAAAAAGGCCGCGGATCTCGTCGCGGGATTCAAGCGAATTTCCGTCGATCAGGCGACGCTCTCCCTTCAGGAGTTCGGCCTTCGCGAGTATATCGACCAGATCGTGATGAGCCTTACGCCGAAACTGAGAAAAACGCCGTATCGCATCGAGATTCTCTGCGACTCGAGTCTCAGGATGCAAGGCTATCCCTGGGCGATCTCCCAAATTCTCACGAATCTCATTTCGAATTCCCTCACGCACGCGTTTGGCGAAAAAGAAGAAGGAACAATGTGTATCCTTGCGGAAAAACAGGGAGACCGCCTGATCCTTACGTATAGCGATGACGGACGCGGCATGAGTGAATTTGTGCGGTCGCGCGCGTTTACCCCGTTCTTTACGACAAACCCGCAGGACGGGGGCACCGGCCTCGGACTGAGCATCGTGCGCGATCTTGCCGAGAACGTGCTCCGCGGTTCTATCGTATGCGAAAGCACGCCCGGTGAGGGAACGATCTTCACGCTGAACATTCCGCTTGTCATAACTGCACAGGGTGCAGGTCCCGAAGGCTCGCATCACAAGGAGAAGCGATCATGAAAAGCGCGGCGAACAATAACGACGACACGATCGTTTTCTCGAATGAATCGGAAGCCGAGCCTCCCATCACAACTGAAAAATGGAAAATACTCGTCGTCGACGACGATTACTCAGTCCATACGGTGACGCGGATGATTCTCGGCAACTTCGTATACGGCCGCAAGGGCCTCGAGATCCTCAGCGCCTACAACGACGACGAAGCGTATGCCGCGATCAGGAACAACCCCGACCTCGCGCTCATCCTCCTTGACGTGGTCATGACGAAAGAAGACAGCGGCCTCAGGATCGTCCGGTTTATCCGGGATGAAATGCAGAACCACATTACCCGCATCGTGCTCAGAACCGGACAGCCCGGCCATGCGCCGGAGAAAAAAGTTATCGTTGACTACGACATCAACGACTACAAGCTGAAGACAGAGCTGACCGCAGACAAGCTCTTCGTCACGATGGTCTCGTCACTCCGTGCATACGACGACCTTCTGACCCTCGAATACAACCGGAAGGGCCTTGAGCGGATCATCGAGTCTTCGGCGACGCTTTTCAAACCACAGTCGTTCAACGAGTTTATATCCGGCGTCCTTTTGCAGATGACCGCGCTCATGCATCTGGGCAGGAGCGCGCTCTTTTGCAGGACATCAGGCCTTTCCGCGCGAAAGACCGACAACCACTTCGTCGTTGAGGCCGGCATCGGCGATTTTTCCGGTCTCGTCTCGAAACAGATCGAATCCGCCCTTCCGGAAAACTCGCTTGCAAGCATCAGGCAGGCGCTCAGCGATCGAAGGAGCGTCTATCTCGACAACAGCTTCGTCGCGTACTTCATGAGCGCGAACGGAGTCGAGAACATCATCTACATGGAAAGCAGCGGAGGCATCAACGACTGGGACAAAAACCTCATCGGAATTTTCTGCACGAATATTTCGGTTGCCCTCGACAATATTTACCTCAGAAATGAAATCGAGAGCACGCAAAAGGAAATCATCTATACCCTCGGCGAAGTCGCCGAGGCGCGCTCGATGGAAACGGGATATCACGTCAAGCGCGTCGCCGAATATTCAAAACACCTGGCGTCTAAATGCGGACTTTCACATAGCGACGCCGAGATTATCAGAATGGCCTCTCCAATGCACGATGTCGGAAAATTGGCCATACCCGATGCGATCCTCAACAAGCCGGGAAGCCTGACGACCGAGGAGTTCGAGGTAATCAAGACGCACTCAAAAGCGGGCTTCGACATGCTGAAGAACTCGAACAGGGAAATCATGACCATCGCCGCCATAATCGCGCTTGAGCACCAGGAGCGCTACGACGGGACAGGCTATCCGATGGGTAAAAAGGGTAAGGAAATAAGTGTATATGGCAGGATCGTTGCGATCGCCGACGTATTCGATGCGCTCGGACGCGATCGCGTCTACAAAAAGGCGTGGGATCTCGAAACAATTCTCGAGTATTTCCGCGCTGAACGCGGCAAACAGTTTGATCCGGAACTTATCGACATCTTCATCTCGTCAATCGACGAGATCATCGAGATCCGCGATCGACTGCCGGACTGACGGACTTGCGGCGTCAGTCGTCCTTTCGATAGGAAAGCGCCTGAAAAAGCGCGATCGTCTTTCCGTTTTGATCTTCGACGATCACTTCGTATGTGCCGAGCTTACGGCTTAACGAAACTTCCCGCGCGCGTGCAAAAAGGGTTCCCGATTTTGCTGCAGCGCAATAGGTGATCGAGGCGTTGGCGCCAACGGCCTTGCCCCGGCTATTTGCGGCGAGGGCGAACGCAACGTCCGCAAGGGCGAAGGTTACCCCGCCCTGCACGGTGTCGTTCCCGTTGAGGTGCTTCTCGCCAATTTCCATCGAGAGGACGGCGGCCCCTGCCTCCATCGACTCAACTTTCATGTCATAATGCTCGGCCACGCGGTCGTGGCCGATACTCGCGAGAATCGCGCTATCGAGCATGTTTTTCAGCTTTCCTTTACCAGTATCGCGCTTCCCCGGTCCATGGCGGTAAGTCCCGTGCGCACGAGCTCCATGATCCCGAAGGGCTCAAGGAGCCTGATAAGCCCGGCGATTTTTCCTTCGCTTCCGGTCGCCTCGATTACGAGCGAGTCAACACCGACGTCGACGATGCGGGCGCGAAAGATGTTCGCGGTTTCGATGATCGCGGCGCGCGCAACCCCTTCCGCGCGAACCTTGATGAGCGCGAGTTCCCTGACGACGGTCGAGGCGGAATCGCACTGCTTGATCGAGACCACCTCAACGAGCTTTGCGAGCTGTTTCTCGATCTGCTCGAGGATGTACTCGTCGCCGCGCACGACGATGGTCATGCGCGAAAGCTCGCTGTTCTCGGTGACGCCGACCGTAAGGCTGTCAATGTTGTAGCCGCGGCGGCTGAAGAGCCCCGAAACGCGGCTCAGGACGCCTGAATGGTTTTCGACGAGAACGGAAATGACGTATCGCTTCATCACAACTCCTTCGAATTGTAGAGTCCCAGTACGCGGAATCCCTGAAAGATACCATTATCTTGGCTGATTTTTTCCATTTCCGCAAGCGCCGCGCGAATGCTTTCGCCCGCGACGACGCTCGAGCCGACACCCTCGGGAAGGGCGACGTTCGCGTAGAAGCGGTACCGCCAGGGCTCGCCCTGGATCGGGCGGGACTCGAGTTTCGTGAGGTTGAGGCCATGCTTCATGAAAAGACCGAGCGCGTGATAGAGCGCTCCCGGCTCGTTTGCCGTCGAGAACACGACGCTCGCGTGGTTCGGCGCGGCGCACGAAATCGCTCCTGCGCGCGCGATCACGATAAAACGCGTGTAATTGCGCGGGTTCGTCTCGATGCCGCTCTTGAGGGCCTCAAGCCGGTAAATCCCCGCATTCACCTCGCTCCCGATCGCGGCTTTCGTAATGTCCGCGGCTTGCGCGACGAGTTCCGCCGCGCCCGAGGTGGACTCGGTCTCGATATGCTTCCAGTGCGGGTACTTCGCGAGGAACGCGTCGCATTGCGCGAGACCCTGCGGATGGGAATACACCGAGTCGATTGTCTCGAGCGTCGCGCCCTTCGGCGCGAGAAGCGAATGCTCTATGCGGAGCGTCGCAGCTCCCACGATCTCGATGTCCTCCGAGCGGGTAAGGTTGTCGTAATTTTCGTACACGGAACCGGCGAGGCTGTTCTCGATGGGAAGCATTCCGAAGGTCGCCCTCCCCTCGAGCACGGCGTTGATAACCTCGCGGAAGTTTGTCACCGCGAGAGACTGCGCCTCTTCGTCAAAGTAGCGGAGCATCGCCTGCTCGGCATATGCGCCACGGCCACCGGCGACAGCGCAAACGACGGGACCGGAGCCTTTCATCGCGGCTTCGAGGCTGATTCCTTCGGGTCTTCCGGACGCTCCATTGAGCGCTGCCTTCCCGAGCGAAATAGAAGGAACGAGTCGGCGCGAGACGGCGCGACCGACGACAGGCGCGAGCACCTCGATATCCCGCATCATCTTTTCGAACTGCTCGGGATACAGGGACTGCGCCCCGTCGGACATCGCGACATCGGGGTTGGGATGAACCTCGACGATAAGACCGTCGGCTCCCGCCGCGATCGCGGCAAGCGCCATCGGGGGAACCTTGTCGCGTATGCCGATGGCGTGACTCGGGTCGACGATTATCGGAAGATGGGTAAGCGAGCGGAGAACGGGAATGGCCGAAAGATCAAGCGTATTTCTGGTAGCCTTTTCGTACGTGCGGATGCCGCGCTCGCACAGGATCACGTCCTCAGTTCCGCTTGCAAGGAGGTACTCGGCGGCCATGAGCCATTCTTCGATCGTGGCGGAAAGACCGCGCTTGAGTATGACGGGTTTGCCGAGGGCGCCGACCTTCTTGAGAAGCTCGAAGTTCTGCATGTTGCGCGCGCCGATCTGGTAGACGTCGACATAGTCGATCATCGCCGGAATGTGCTCGGAGGAGACGATCTCGGTAACGACGGGAAGACCGTAGGCGTCGCCCGCCTGACGGAGAATCCTGACGCCTTCTTCTGCCATGCCCTGAAAGGCATAGGGGCTCGTGCGCGGCTTGTAGGCTCCGCCCCGGAGCATTACGGCCCCGGACTCGGCGACGCGCGCGGCGGATTCCATTATCTGCTCGAGGCTCTCGACGGCGCAGGGGCCGGCTATCACCGTCACGCGGTTGCCGCCAACCTTTACGCCCCGGACGTTCACGACCGTGTTGTCGCGCTTGAACTCGCGGCTCGCCATCTTGTAGGGCTTCGATATCGGGATAACCTGCTTGACGCCCGGGAGTATCTCGACTTCGCGCGGATCGATGCCGACCTTGCCGACGGCGCCGAAAATCGTTTCCTCGTCGCCGGCGATCTCGTTGACGCGGAGCGAGTTCTTTTCGAGGAAGGTGCGGATGCGCAGCTTGTCGTCGTCGCGGATATTTTTTTCAAGTACGATTACCATTTGGTTGTCCTCATTATGTCTGCGAAGATTCCGGACGCGGTCACGTCCGCGCCGGCGCCGTACCCGCGAATGACAAGCGGGATCGGAGAATAGTATTTGGTGGTGAACACGAAGGCATTCTCGCCGCCCCGAATGGCCGCAAGCGGATGGTCAGACGGCACCTCGATCGCGCCGACGCGGGCGGTTCCCGTCGCGCCGTCGACAGACGCCGCAAACCGGAGCGTCTTCCCCGCGGCCTTGAGAGATGCGATCTTTTCGGCAAACCAGCCGTCGATCGAAGGAAGACGCGCAAGAAATTCGGCGACCGTCCCGGTCTGATCAAAGCCCGCCGGAAACGGCGAATCCATCGCGATGTCGGTGAGCTCGAGGGAGAGCCCCGCCTCGCGCGCGATGATGAGCGCCTTTCTCGCGACGTCGAGTCCCGAAAGGTCATCCCGCGGATCAGGCTCGGTAAAGCCCTTTTCCTTCGCCTCGATAACCGCCTGCGAAAAGCTTACGCCCTCGTCAAGGCGCCCGAACACGTAGGAAAGGGAACCCGACAGGATGCCGGAAAACGCGATGAGCGCGTCGCCCGAGGTCAGCATGTTCCGGAACGTATCCATGACCGGCAGACCCGCACCGACGTTCGTCTCGTAGAGGAACCGCTTCCGGTTTGCGACCGCGACCTCGCGGAGCTCGCGGTAAAACCCGAGCGAAAGCGAATTCGCCTGCTTGTTCGGCGTCACGACATGCATGCCCGCCCTGAAGAGATCGGGATACCGCGCGGGAAGCACGCCCGTCGCCGTGCAGTCGACGAAAACCGGGTTGAGCGGCTTTTCCGACTTTACGAACTGGATGACCGAGTCTACGCTTGACGGTTCAGTCGACCCGTCGAGCGTCTCTTTCCACGAGCCGAGATTGATGCCCGACTTCGCGATAGCGAGATGCCGCGAATTGGCGATGCCCCATACCTGGAGATCGACGCGGGATTTCCTGAGTTCCTGCTGCTGGAACCTGATCTGCTCGAGAAGTTTCCCGCCGACCGTGCCGATTCCGAAGAGAAAGAGCTCTATCGTCTGCATCGTATTGAAAAAGAAGCGGTGCGCGATACGGACAGCCTTGTCGCCATCCGCGTCCGCAACGACCGTGCTGATCGAGCGCTCGGAAGACCCTTGCGCGATCGCGTGTATGTTGATGCCGCCGAACGCGAGCGCGGAGAAAAAAGTTCCCGCAACTCCCCTGCGCTCCTTCATCCCGTCACCGACAATCGACACGATTGCCATCTTGGGGATGACCGAAACCGCGTCGATGAGGTTTTCGCGCATCTCGAGGGCGAACTCGTCCTCAAGCGCCTTTTTGACGGCATGCGCTTCCTTTCCCTTCACGCAAAAACTGATCGTATATTCCGAGCTCGACTGGGTAATAAGGAGAACCGACACGCCCGAGCGGCTTACCGCGTTGAAAACGCGCGCCGCAGTTCCCTTTTTGCCCTTGAGTCCCGCACCCGCGACGCTGACGAGGGCGGTATCCTTGAGGCAGGAGATGCCCCGGACGGGACCGGAGGCAGGATCTGAGGGAATCGAGTCCGCGGCGGCAATGCGGGTTCCGCGCGCCGTGCGGTTAAAGCTGTTCAGGCTCCAGGTTTCGATACGTCTCGCCGCTATCGGGGTAATGGTCTTCGGATGGAGGACTTTCGAGCCGAAGAACGAAAGCTCCATGGCTTCCTCGTAGCTGATGTCGTTGACGAGCACCGCGTCATGCACGATGCGCGGGTCAGCCGAATAGATGCCGTCGACGTCAGACCAGATCTCAAGCTTTGCGGCTTTGAGCCCCATGGCCATGATGGCCGCGGAGAAGTCGGAGCCGTTTCGGCCGAGGAGAGACGGCTTTCCGGAAATGTCCGAGCTGATAAAGCCCGCCGAAAGAAGCACATGAGGGCCCTTGTCGCGCCAGGGCATGTAATTTGCCTCGGTTTTGTCATATAGCGGGTCGCCTTCGTTCAGCCGGCCCTCGGTGATGATCATTTTTCTCGAGTCAAGAACGCCGACGTCCTCACCGCGCGCGCGAAGGAGTTCCGCGACGATCGGGACGCATAGCTGCTCTCCCAGGCCCATGATGCGGCATTCGATCGATTCGGGGCATTCCCCGAACGAAGCGATTGCCGCAAGGAGGCGCTCGAATTCCGCGTAAAGCTCGGCAAGCTCCTTGTCGACCGTTTCCCGCCTGAAGCCCGGAACGGCCTTTTCAAGTTCGAGAACGATATCCCCATGGGTCTTCTGTATCGAGGCGACGATATCCGCCGTAGCGCCAAAGGTCGGTGTGGTAGTAGTAGTTGTTGTGGTTGTCGTTGAGGTACTAAACTCGCCGGTAGCGGCAGTATAAAAGTGCATTGCAAAAGCGATACTGTCCTGGAGCCTGTTTGAAACGCCCCCGACAGCCGACACGATAACACCCAGACGGTCGCTCTTCGACCGTTCCTGAATGATATCGACGGAGTTGCACATCCTTCCGGCGCTTCCCATGGAAGTTCCGCCAAACTTCATAACCAGCATACACACCTCTTGTCGATCGGTTACCCGGGCATAGCTAGCCCGAGCCTGTATACCATACCGTATCTGGTTGAACTTAGGCTAGTATGAATTGCATATTTATGCAGTATTTCTGTATTTTTAACGGATTTCACCCGGCAACCGGAAAAGCTCCGGTCAATCGTTTTAAAAGACCAAGAGGACCACACCCGGAACCATGGTTAATCATTCCCGGTGTGATCCTCTTCATATTTTGTATTCGCTATTCAGTGATGAGGGCAGTATAGGCTTTCGCTATAGACCTGTCTCCGGAGAAACCTCCCAAGATTTTCAAAATCGTTCGGGTGTTCTTCCCGGAATAGCAGACAGGGCCGAATTGTCAGGCAAGCCCCGAATCGCGGGCGAAATTGAGAAGCTCAAAACGGTTCTTGACGTTCAGCTTCTGATAAATGATCGAAATATAGTTCTCGACGGTCTTTACCCGAATACCGAGTTCATCGGCTATCTCGGCGTTCGTCATATTTTTTGCCGCAAGAAGGAATACCCGGTCTTCCTGAAATGTCAGCTCGCTCCGGCGGGTAGCGGCCGCAATGGCTCCACCCTGGAGGATGGGGCCTGCCTTGTCGCCGGTATATTGCGAAAGCTGTATCGCGAGCGAGACACTGTCAAGGAAAAGCGTGCCGTTCATGACTGCCTCGAGGGCGGAAAGCACGTCGGTGCAGGGAGAGGACTTTGACACGTAGGCGCGGGCGCCGGCGGAAAGGGCCGAGCGGATATAGCCTGCGGTAACGTGCATCGAATAAACGACAAAGGCGGTTTCGGGAGACTGTTCATGAAGGCGGCGGATAAGGGCAATGCCGTCCATATCGGGTAGGCTTATGTCGATAATCGCGGCTTCGGGCAGGTCATTGGGCGATTCATCGAAAAGCCGCATCGCATCGGAAGCCGTTGCGGCTTCGTGGGAAACGCGCCAGTCCGAATTCTGCTCAAGGAAAGCCCTGAGACCCGTTCGGAGCATATGATGGTCATCTACCAATGCGAGCTTTTTCATCTTCCTCATTGTATCCGGCCGTTGTTCGAACTGTCAACGGAATCGTGATCGTCAGGGTCGTTCCGCCCGACGGCTCCGCCACTATCGTCATCTCGCCCCGGAGTATCCTCACCCGCTCCTGCATACCTTTCAGTCCAAAGGTGTTCTTCGTCGGCTCCTCGACTTCCCGCCGGGTGATGCCCACGCCGTTATCGCTGATCCTGATCATGAGCTTTCCCGGACCCTGTGGTTCGTTGACGATATCCGTCCAGACCCGCACCGACGTCGCATGCGCGTGCTTTCGAATGTTCATCAGCGCCTCCTGCACGATCCGGTAGCAGTTGATCTCTTCCTCATATCCGAGGGAATACTCCCCATACAGGATCGAGCTGCAGGCGATGCCGGTCGATTTCTCGAATCCGGCGCACAGTCCGCCAACGGCAGCCTTAAGCCCGAGATGGACAAGTTCGGGAGGCCTGAGCTCCGCGCATACTTCGCGAATGCGATTGATGCACGTCGTCTCGGTCTCGATAAGCTCGCGGAAGGAGCTTTCGTATTCGGGACTCGTACGCGCGATAGCGCTCCGCATCGTCTCGGTGGCAACCTTGATGCACAGAATGTCCTGAGCTACGGTATCATGGAGCTCCCGTGCGATGGATATCCGCTCGGATTCCTGCGCGTTGATGATCTGGCGTGCGAATTTCGAGGTATTCGCCGCGTTTCGCTCGATGCTCGAAAGCCGTACGCGAAAAACCGCTATAAGCACGATGATCAGGACGCAGATGCTGACGAAGAACATGATGAGAAACACGTAGTACCGCGTCACCTTCTCCGAAAAGACAATGCGAAACCGCATATAGTCCGACATGACGATCTGGAGGGCGGAAATCGCGCGCAGCACCTCGGCTGGCGTGTGCTCGCTGTCGACGAGTGCGGTCGTTTGGGTTGTCTCGGCCTCGATGTCCGCGAGAATACGGGCAAGCGTCGGGTCGCTTGAAAGCATAAAGCGGTAAGTCGGCCGTTTCCGGAAATCCGCGGCGCATTTCCCGAGCTTGACGATTTCGGAAATAACCGATGCTCCGACGGGTGCGTGTATGACGCTTTCCTCAAAATGGTTATCGACATGGTTTATCAGGGCGTCACGGGTAATATACCACTGGTCCAGGAGGGGATCGCGGGTAAGGGTGCGCTCTTCCGCACACAGGAGAGACGGCATTACGATGACAAAAAAAAGAAGAACGCCAGGGCGCCAGACACGTTTCATGATGAGAAAAAGATAGCACGTTTCGCCGTAAAAAGGTATACTGACCACCTTATGGCCCGACCGTACCACACCGAGCGCACGCCTGCGCTCATTGCCGCAAGCATCGCCTTTGCCGTAGCAGGGAACCTCATCTGCTCGTTCCTCTTTCCCCTGACGTTACATGTACCCATTTTCATGGACAGCGTCTTTACCGTTGCGGTAACCCTTTTTGCAGGGGTCGGCCCCGGTGTCGTCACGGGAATCCTCTATAATGCGATTTGGCCGCTTGTCACCGGCGGGGATGCGAGACAGACGCTCTTTGCGCTCTGCAGCGTCGCAACCGCGCTCATCACGTTCGTCGTAATGAAAAACCCGAGGGATACCTCGAAACTCATGAATCTTCTCCCGCTATCGCTCAGTCTCTGCGCCGCGAACTGCTTTATCGGCGGCATCATTTCGACGTTTGCGTTCCGCGGCGTCGATCATTTTCCGAGCGACTACATCATGGCTGGCTTGATCATGCAGGATATTCCCCTAGCGTGGGCTGCAATCCTTGCGCGCATTCCGCTTAACCTCATCGACAAAGCGCTCGCGGCCATACTCGGATACGGGGTATTCGCCCTCGCCGACGCCAAATTTACAAAAAAGGAATGCTGACCCGATCGCCTGCTAACGCTTGGGAAGCGCGGAGCGCGCACGGGAGGCTAGGCGGGCAAGGGATGACGCGAGGGCGATACCGACCGCGATTGCCGCGGCGGCACTCAGGGTATTGAACGCGACCGTCGAGGCGGCTTCGGGCCTTCCGAGAACCGCGAGGAACATCGTCTCGTACATGCCGCCGCCGGGAACGAGCGGTATTATCCCCGGCACGATATACACCGTCGCGGGCTTTCGGAAGATTACCGCGGCCAATTCTGACAAAAGCCCGACAAGCGAGGCACCGGCGATATACGCCATCGTCTGACCCGCGAAATTCTCGCTGACAAGAAGGTATACGATCCAGCCCGCAGCGCCAAAAAGACTCGTCCACAGGATATCGTAGCGATTGATATGAAAAAAATAGGCAAAGGCCGCGGTCGCGAGAAACGAGAAGGCGAACGCGGGAAGAAGCGAATGGAGAAGAATGAGAGAGGACGAGAATGAGGTCGCCGCGGGAAAGAGCATGAGGCCGAAGGCCGCGCCGAGGGAAAGGGCCGCCGCGGTGACGATGGCTTCCATGAGCCGGGCAGAACCCGCGACGAGGTCGCCGGCGATAATGTCGCGAATCGCATTGACGATCGCAAGGCCGGGAACGAGAGACATGAGGACGGCGATGCTCACGTTCCCCGACGTCTGTATGAGAGATGAGAAGACGGCCGACGACGACAGGAACGAAATGACGAAGCCGCCGATCAGGGAAACGATAAACGAGGGGAGTTCGAGCGGGCCGATCAGGAAGAGGACGACTCTCATGACGGCGCCGATCGCGAAGGCCAGCGTTGCTTCTTTAATCGACCCCCGAAAAAGGAGCGAAAAGAAAAAGCTCGCGGCTGCCGTCGCAAAGACGACTCCGGCCGGCCGATGATGCGGCGCATTCCGGATGCGCTTGAGGAGGGATTCGACCTGATCGAGATTGCCCTTGCGCGTCCTTCCCGCGAGGCGCCGGGAAAGCTCGTTGATGCGCGCGATTCGCCCGAGGTTGATCGTTCTCTCGCTGATCCGCTGGATGCGAGTGTGGCTTTCGCCTGCGCCATCAACGCACGTAAGCATGGCGACCGTCGGCGTAACGAAGGCGGAAGCCGATTTCGCGCCGAGCGAGACGGCGACGGAGGTCATGGTCTCCTCGGTCCGGTAGGTTTCTCCCCCGCTTTGGAGCACAATCGCGCCCGTTTCGAGGGCCAAGTCGATGATGCGGTTTACTCCCGCGTTTGCATCCGTTTCCATCTGATTCTTAAGTAGTACGACGGACGCGCGGCCGAGGTCAAGCATTCGCGGGGAATCTTGCCCAATCCCGTTATTTTCGCTAGTATTTTCCCGATATACGATCCATACCGCATAAACCTAAGGAAAGCACTATGGCCAAGATTGCAATGAAAAACGCTATCGCCGAGCTCGACGGCGACGAGATGACCCGGGTCCTTTGGGGCGTAATCAAGGAAAAGCTCATCCAGCCATTCGTCGATCTCAAGGTCGAGTATTACGACCTTGGACTGAAGGCACGCGACGACTCCGACGACAAGGTCACCTATGACTCCGCCGCGGCAATCAAGCGGCTCGGCGTCGGCGTCAAGTGCGCGACCATTACCTCGAACGCGGCGCGCGTCAAGGAATACGACCTGAAAGGCCTCACCCCGAGCCCGAACGGCATCGTCCGCGCCGAACTTGACGGAACCGTGTTCCGCAAGCCCATCATCGTCAAGAACATCAAGGCGACGGTTTCCTGCTGGGAAAAACCGCTCGTACTCGGCCGCCACGCCTACGGCGACGTCTATAAAAACTGCGAGATCGCGGTTCCCGGACCCGGAAAGGCGGAACTCGTCTTTACCGGAACTGACGGCACCGTCATCCGCAAGACCATCCAGGACATGAATGGCCCCGGCATCCTCCAGGGAATTCACAACCTCGACGCGTCCATCGAAAGCTTTGCGCGCGCGTGCTTCTTTTACGGCCTTTCGGAAAAAATCGACGTCTGGTTCGCGACCAAGGACACCATCTCGAAGACCTACGACGGACGGTTCAAGGAAATTTTTCAGCGCATCTTCGACGCCGAATACAAGGAACGGTTTGAGGAAGCGGGCATCGAATACTTTTACACCCTCATCGACGACGTCGTCGCACGCGTCATGCAGTCGAAAGGGGGATTCCTCTGGGCCTGCAAAAACTATGACGGCGACGTGATGAGCGACATGGTCGCCTCCGCCTCAGGCAGCCTCGCCATGATGACGAGCGTCCTCGTCTCGCCCTCCGGAGTGTTCGAGTACGAAGCCGCGCACGGCACCGTCCAGAAGCATTACTACAAATACCTGAAAGGGGAAAAGACCTCGACGAACCCCGTCGCGCTTATCTTCGCCTGGACCGGCGCGTTCGCCAAGCGCGCGGAGCTCGACGGCACCCCCGAACTCGGCGATTTCGCGAAACGGCTCGAGGAAGCGACGCTCGGCCTGATCGAAGAAGGCGTGATGACCGGAGACCTCGCCCGCCTCGCGAATCCCCCGGCAAAAGAAACCCTCGACAGCTGGCAATTCATCGAAAGAATCGCGGCACGACTGTAAGTCGCTCTGCGATTCTCAAGGATCGCGGCACGACTGTAGGTCGCTCTGCGATTCTCAAGGATCGCGGCGCGACTGTAGGTTGCATTGCACGTCTCGCTACCAGGACCGGTTCCGCTCGCGGAACCGGTTTTTTTTATCCTGTTTACTCGGGATTTTTGGGCTACACTCTTCCAGTAAAAGGGGGAAAGGCCATGACTGAAATCTCGTACGCCGGACCGGAAGACAAGGAAGTGCTTTTTGCGCTTTTTACCCAATGGGACGACGAGACCAATTTTGATTATGCGGTCTTTTCTGAATCCTTTGACCGTATTGTCGCCGATGCGGGAAACCGGATCCTCATCGCGCGCGTTGATGGCGTTATCGCCGGATACGCGCAATTCTTTCCGGTCGACGAGCTTGGCTTCAAGCCATTTGTCGAGATAGCCGAGTTCATGGTCGCGCCGGCCCTCCGCTCCCATGGAATCGGAAGCGCTATCCTCGAACGGATCGAGGAAACGGCGCGCGCGAATGGCATCGGAACGATCAAGCTGAGCTCGCAAACCTTCCGTACCCGGGCGCACGTTTTTTACGAGCGCATGGGCTTCAAGAATTTCAAGAACTCAAAGTTTTACGAAAAGATACTGTAATCGGGACCTTCGGCGGTCGGAAATATCCGCACCCGGCATTTTTCCATGTATGCGTTCTCCTGAAAATACTCAAGGTCCAGGGAGTCTCCGCTGAAAAGGTCTTCCGGGTTCCAGGAAAGATCAAGCGTGCTTTCTTCTCCCTCGGCAAGAGCGCGCGTCCACGCCCCGTTGAGCGCGACGACGTTTTTCACGAGCGTCTCGAGGTAAGCTTTTCCCTTTTCCCGGTATTTTACGGCGAGAAACGCGAGCTGGAGGGCTTCGGCCTCCCGGTGGGTAATTGACTCGGCCGGGCAGGACGCAAGCGGCGCCGATACCCCGGAGGCCTTTTGAAGAGCAGGATTTTCGAGGAACGCGGCGAAATCCTGCAAAAACTGCGAGGCCTTGAGCTTGAGCGGTGCAAGGATGGATAGGAACCAGGTAACCGCGCGGCCCTGGGTGTAAAAGATATCCGCTGCGCGCGCAAGCGTTGCCGCCCGCGAAAGGTCCTGCGCGGGAAAGCGCGGCGTCGAAAGGACGTGATACGGCGGCGCCTTCTCGCATTCGAGCTGAAGCTCGCCTGCACGATCGGCAAGCGCGGTTCCCGGAAGGACTGCGAGGCGGAATATTTCGAGATTGTTCGGGTAAAGGCCTATCGCGTAATCGAGGCTTGAGCGAAACGTCGAAAGGGAATCTCCCGGAAGGCCGTACATCAAGTCGAGTCCGAAGGTAACGCCAGCCTCATTGAGGAGGGCGATTTTTTTGGAGAACTGAGAAAGATCAGCCGGTCGGCTCACGAGTTTGAGCGCTTCGGGATTCGAGCTCTGGAGCCCGATCTGGAGCGAGCACGGGATGCGCGCAAAAGCCTCGGCCATTGCGCGGTCAAGAAGCTCCGCGCGCGCCTCGAAGTTAAAGTGAATTTCCCCCGCACGGCGCTCGATCAGGGAAAGAATGGAAAGAGCCCGCTCCCGCGAGGCATTATAGGTCGGGTCAAGAACGAAGACGCGCTCGATTCCCTTTTCCACAAACCGGTCGAGTTCTTTTTCAAGCCGCGCCTGGGGAAACGCGCGAACCTTTTTGCTTCCCTTCGATTCATAGCAATACGCGCACGAGAACGGGCAGCCGCGGGCAAGTTCCCAAAGGGCGCCTTTATAGACTTTCACCGCTTCGGCGTCGTCGAGCGTGCCGTCAAGCCAGGGAGAGCGCAGGGCCGCGCAATCTTCGTCAGCCTCGCGGGTATGCGGTTTTGATGAGCGCGAAACAGGTTTACCCGCAAGCAGGGATGCAACGAGGGAGACGGAGGCGGATTCGCCTTCGCCGAGTATCAGGTGATCGAAGGGAGAGTCGCCCGAAGAAGCGGGATTCGCGGTGAGTTCGGGGCCGCCGGCGAAAACGATAATTCCCGGCACGAGGGTTTTCAGCACCCGGGCGGCTTCCTCGAGGAGGGTTCGGTTCCAGACATACACGGAAAAGCCCGCGATTGGGCGCGTCGCCGGCGCGGCGCCGCTTTCGCCGGAGACAGAAGCCTCATAGAGGGAGGCGACTGCGCGCGCGAGTATTCCGCCCGCCTCAACAGGGGTACGGTTTTCGAACCTTGTATCTTCAAGGGAAAAGTCCGCGAGAACGGGCCTAAGGCATCCGGCGATTCCGTCATTCGCCTTGAGCGCGGAAACGATGGAGGCTGCGCCGAGCGGGACTGCCTGATAGGATGACTGGATCTGGGCCGAGACGACGGCGAGAACCGGTTTTTGGGGAAAACTCATGGGAATGAGTCTACACCGGAACCGGTTCCCGTGGAAATACTCGCGCGAGCCTTGTGCAAGTCTTGCACGAGTCTTCCCCTCGTCAGAGGAGCGGGATGCCCGCTTTTTTCGTCGCTGCGATCATTGACTCGGGCCAGGAAGATACCTGCGTCTCGCCGATATGCGCCTTGCGGAGAAAGAACATGCAAAGCCTCGATTGCCCGATGCCCCCGCCGACCGTCTGGGTAAGCGAGCCCGAGAGGAGCCGCTTGTGGAAAAAGAGGCTCGCGCGCTCGGGGCAAGCGCGGTAATCGAGCTGTTCTTTCAGGGTTTCGGGGCTGACGCGGATACCCATGGACGAGAGTTCGAGCGACTGACCAAGCACGGCGTTCCAGACGAGCAAGTCGCCGTTCAGGCCGCGGTTTCCGTTCCCGGTTTCCGTAATCCAGTCGTCGTAGTCGGGGGCCCGGCCGTCGTGCAGATTACCGTCGGGAAGGGCATGCCCGATGCCGATGATGAAGACCGCGCCGTATTTGCGTGCGGCTTCCGTTTCGCGCTCCCTCGCGGTCATTCCGGGATACTCGCGGAAAAGTTCCTCGGCGTGAATGAAGGTAATTTCCTCGGGAAGAATCGGCACAATCGACGGATGGTTGTCGTACACAAAAAACTCGGTGCGCTTGAGGCAGCGATAAATTTTTTTCACGATGCGCTTGAGAAAATCAACGGTGCGGTCGCCTTCGGCCATAGCCTGCTCCCAGTCCCACTGGTCAACGTAGAGCGAGTGGATGTTATCGAGCTCCTCGTCGGCGCGAATCGCGTTCATGTCGGTATAGATTCCGAAGCCTGCGGCAAGGCCGAGGTCGGTTACCTTGAGCCGTTTCCACTTCGCGAGCGAGTGGACGATCTCGAGCTCTTCGTCGTTCATGTCCTTTACGGGAAAGCGAACCGCCCGCTCGACACCGTTGAGGTCGTCATTGATTCCCTTGCCGCGCGGGACAAAAAGAGGCGCCGTAACGCGGGTAAGATTGAGTTCGGTGGAAAGTGCCAGCTGGAAAAAGTCCTTGATCCTGATGATCGCCTGTTCGGTTTCCTTTACGGAAAGAAGCGGCGCGTATCCGGCGGGAAGCGATACGTTTGACATGATAACCCCTTTGTTTCAGTCTGCGGTGAATTGTTTTGTCAGTATAAACGTGGTTTCCCCGTTCCGTCCAGCGCGTATTAACGAGAGGCGCATAAACTCTCTTGCAAGGACAAAGAGTTGCAATTACACTGGTAACAATGTACAGCCCACAGACAAACCCGATCCCGACGATTGACATCCCCGGTCCCCGCGTCAATTACCCCCTCATGCGATTGCTCAGGCTGATAATCCAGCCCTATGCCCGCGCGCTCAAATTTCTCGAGCCTGCGATGCTCCATGGCGAAAGACTCGTTGACTCCTGGCGCGATTTCGGCGAAGGGAAGACCCGACTCATCATCGGCTTTCGCCACGCGTACGGCGACGATCCCCAGCTCATGGCCTATACCCTCCATCACGCGTTGCCCCGCGAGGCAAAACGGCTCAAGACGCCGATCAAGGGCATCACCCACGCGCATTTTATCTACGGCGTCGAGGTCCCCCTGTGGTCGGGCCAGTTTGTCCGGTGGCTGCTGCCGAACGTCGGTGCGGTTCCGATAAACCACGTGCACATGGATTCCGAAGGAATGAACCGTATCCGGAAAACCCTTCTCTCGGGCGATTTTCCGCTCGCGCTCGCGCCCGAAGGACACGTAACCTACGAAAGCGAAACGGTCGGCGAACTTGAGACGGGAACCGCGCGCTTCGGGTTCTGGTGTATCGAAGACCTGGCACGCGCGGGACGAAACGAAAAAGTCGTGTTCCTCCCCGTGTCGACCCATTACCGCTATGGGAAAGCCTCACTCCGAATCCTCCGGAAACTTCTTGAAGACCTCGAGGCCTCGTGCGGAATTGCGGGAGCCGTCAAAGCGAAGCCCTCCCTTGATGCGTTCCGCTCGCGCCTTGCTACAGTCGGGGCGGAAATACTTTCGGTAATGGGTGCGTACTATCGCGAGCTTTCAGGGATATCGGGGGACCTCACCCAGGAAGAAATACTCGACGCGGCCCTTTCCGCGTCCGAACGGATACTTGCGCTTCCCGGCGAGGGAGAGCCCTTCGCCCGGCTCTACCGTATCCGCGCCATTGGCTGGGACAGAATTTTCAGGGGAGATACCGCTGCCATGAACCCGCTCAGGCTGAGCCTCGCCGGGCGCGAAACCGGCGAAGCCTGGTACGCGATGCGCCATATGGAAACCGCGGAACTCCTCGCTCACGTACGCTTCGGCGAGGTCCCGTCAGACGCGAGCATTCACCGGCTTTTCGAGATCGCGAACAATTACTACGACATGATCGAACGCCTCAAGGGCGGAACCCTCAAAAACCGCGCAAACCGCGCGAAAAAAAAGGCAGTCATTGTTCCCGGAAAACCGGTCATGATCAACGACTTCTATCCGCTCTATCGCGAAGACCGCAAGGCCGCTCTCGCGCAAGTGACGGAACGCATGCGTGAGGGATTCGAGGAGTGCATCAGGGAGTATAAAGCTGCGTTTGACTGAACGCGGGAGACAGCCCTTTTCGGTTATTTTCTTACCGCGAATTTTTTCCGGAGGAACAGGACGAGGGCTTTCATGCGCGGATCGTGATGGTCACCGAGCTCGAGATCGGGAAAGGTGTCGGGCCGCTCGGTCTCGAACCAGTGACACAGTCGTTCGGTTACCTCGAGGATCGGATCCTTTGACTGGCAAATTTTCACGATCGCAAGCATCTCGTCCTCGTTGTACATTTTCCATTTTCCGCCGGAGATTACGTGATAGCTCGATCCCGAGCTCGACCGGTCGATGCGGAAATCGCCCGTACCCGGGGATTTTGCCGAACCCTTGCCGCCGCCCTTCCCCTTCCCCGTACCTGCAGACAGCGTTCCCGCTTTTCCCGCTTTTCCCGCTTTTCGATTTTCGCTTGCGGTCTCGATATCATCAGCCCTTTGGGCGAGCCGGTCGACTTCCATGTTATAGAGGTGCACACGGGCCTGTTCTACGAGAAACGCGAGTCCCTCCTCATCGAGATCCCCAATGAGAGAAGCCAGTTCCGCGCCGAGTTTTTTATGAAGTGCTGTTTCTTTTTTTTTCGCCATGAGTCCCCCGGACGCCGGACCTTGCCCGCCGCCGTTATTCCCGCGCGCGTTCACCGCGATCGGATAACCGTCAACCGATAATCAGATTCATCAACCGATGATCAGATTCGTCTTGCCGATCGTGATGGCATCGCTCGAACCGAGCTTGACGTAGCTCCCCGTCGGAATCCGCTCGCCGTTCAAAAGCGTGCCGTTTGTGCTGTCGAGATCCTTGATGTAATACACGTCCTTGATTTTTTGGATGAGCGCATGATGCCTGCTCGCGAGCTGACTGTCGATCACCACGTCGTTATCGCTCGCCCGCCCGATCGTGATCACGCTCACAATGGGAATGCGATCGTTTTCGAACATCAGATACGAGACTTGTTCCTTCTTGACGATGGAATCGAGCCGATGACCGATTTTACTGGTATTGATAATCGTTTCGTCCTGCATGCTGATCAGTATAACCCATAAATCCGGAACCTCAACGTAAAAAAGGGAAAGCCTGAAATTTCCTTGACGCGCTAGATATTGCCCACGTGGACGTTCACCAGCCGGTTCCGGGCGACCGCCGACAGCGCGAACAAATCGTCCCGCGTGATCGGTTCGGGTTCGGTCATTTTCCAGTCAGGATGGTGACGGTTGAGGTGAAGCGGTATGTCCGGAGATATTGCCGCGATCCACGACGCGAGGGCGTCGATTTCCTCGGGCGAAGAATTGAGCCCCGGTATGACGAGGGTCGTGATTTCAACATGAGTGCGGCCGGCGGCGATCCTGATCGCGTCGAGAACCGGCTCTATCGTGCCGCCGCATATTTTCCGGTAAAACCGGTCGGTGAATGCCTTGAGATCGATATTCATCGCGTCGACGTACGGCAGTATCCGCTCGAGCGGTTCCCGCAATACGTATCCGTTCGTGACGATCACGTTCTTGAGACCCGCGTCGCGAACCTTGCGCGCGGTATCGAACATGAACTCATAGCCGCAAAACGGTTCGTTGTAGGTGTAGGCGATTCCGATATTTCCCTCGTGGAGCGTTTCGAGCGCGAGCGCGACGAGTTCGTCACTGCTGAATACCCGGTCGCCGCGGAGGGTTTTCCGTCCGGTGTTTTTGAGAACCGGTACGCCTTGCTGCGAGATCTCGTGATTTTGGCAAAACTGGCAGCCGAGGTTGCAGCCCCATCCGCCGACGGAAAGGATGTAGGATCCGGGATAGAAATGCGCGAGCGGTTTTTTTTCGACCGGATCGAGCGAGACGGAGGAGACGTGCCCGTAGGAGACGGCGCGGAGAACCCCGTAGCGGTTCGTCCGCACGCGGCATCGTCCCGTACCGCCCTCAGACAGCACGCATTCGTGCGGGCACAGAAGGCAGCGAATTCTGTTTTCTGCCGCCGAAAGTGCCTCATACCCCGAAGAGGCCCCGGCTGCCGCAAGGGCGATCCCGTGAACGGCGAGAGTTTCCTGAAACATTGCCTCATGCATGTCCGAGCGCGCTTCCATCAATGATACCTCGTAACTTGAAACCGTCTGATGTCGAACGGGCCCTCGGGGGGAATTCCCGCCTTTCTGCAGGCAATCGCGAGCTGCGCCTCAACGGTCTCGACGCCATCGAGATCCGGAAGCAAAAGGCCGCGTCTGAAACCGCTTGTCACGATAACGCCGTATTTTTTCGGGTCAAGTTCTGCGGGAGACGAGACGGGTTCGCTCGGCTCCAGAACGTCAACCGAGTATTCAAGCGAGTCTAGCTCATCGGCGGTAACCGCATCGAAGCGGGGATCTTCCGAGCACGCGCACACCGCGTTCCGGATAATCTCCTCACCGAGGCTTTCCGTCGTTGGCGCGATCGTGCCGATGCACCCCCTGAGGTCTCCGCCTGAATGCAGCGAAACAAAGCATCCCGCGCGGCGTTCTTCCGCCCGGGGAAGATCCGAAACATCGGGCACACTACCCGACCGTACGAAGCTTTCGACCGTTGCGCGCGCAATCCTGACGGGAATCGATTCTTCTTTCATGGCGCATCCTCCCCCGGAAAAGCAAACTCGGCGACGCAGTACCCGATGCCGAACGGCGCCTCATAGGAAAGTACCGACCCCGTTACCGCAGGGTCAGCGGTAATGCCGCGCAGGGCTGCCGCGCGATCCATGGCAGAGAGCATCATCAAAAGGGAATTGTATCCGCATTCCGCAGCCGTTTCCCGGAGCGTGCGGTCAATGGAGCGGATCGCGGCAAAATCCGAGAGCTCGATAGCATGGCGAATTTTTCGGTCAAACTTCGCGCCCTCGTCAACTTTTCCGTAGGGACTTGCCGAGGAAACCTTGTGCGACATATCTCCCGAGGCGACAACGCACACACGCGTGCCCGTTGCGAAGGCTGCGTCGGCGAGCGCCACGCCACAATGGGCGAGACTTTCCGCCTCGAAAGCCGAAGACGAAAGGGCTACGAGATTTACCTCGCCGCATGCGGGTTCGATGAACGAGAGCGGGACAAGCACGCCGTGATCAAGCTCGTCGGCAAGTCCATACCGCTTGATTTGCGTTATGTCGATCGATCCTGCGGGAATGCCTGCTTTCTCGAGATGTTCGCACAGGGAGTCGCGGTACGGCGTGTCCTGGGGAAGCGAAAGGCGGAGCTCGGGAACGCCAAAAGATTCGAAGGAACCCGAGAGGACCGGTTTATCGTGGATGAACAGAAAATCGCTGAAAAGCGGAGAGTGTGGAGAAATAATAACGATAGTGTCCGGCTCAAGACTCCTGATCAGCTCGGCGACTCGTTGGCACGCGGTAACAGTCAATGTAGCATCGTGTTCCCGACCCTTGCCAACCTCGTGAACGATTATTGGCGGATGAGGCATTAAAACCCCGGCGCAAATTCCCTTCTGGCTAATCTTAGGTTCCATACGATAAAGTATAAAGCAGGCACGGGCAAAATACACCGAAGCGGGTCAAGGGATGTGCGAAAACCTGCGATGTGATAGAATTGTAAAATCATGGAGCATAGCACCGCCGGACAAAGCTATTATCGGGAATTCCGCCTCCCCCTGGTGTATACCGGGACGCAGAAAATTCCCCGTCCCGAGGATAACTACTTCGGGATTCTGTGCGCGGAGCGGGGAATCGTTTCCCTTGAAGACGCTTCCGGCAGACGCTTTATCCAGGCTCCGGTCGCCATCCTGGTCAAGCCTTCACATTCAATACAGAGTATCGCGGTACCGGAAGGAAAGGCACATAGCCTGATTTTTCGGCCACAAGCCGTCAACACGACCGTTCCTACCTCGGTTCCGTCGCCGAAAGCCGACGACATGCGGGATTATTTCTTTTTCAACCCTTTTGCCGCCATTCCCGATTCCGGTTACACCGCAAAGCCCTTGCCACCGGGTATGTTCGCAACCATCTCGGATCTTTGCGCGAAACTTGACGACAACCTCAACCGTGCCCAACGGGAATTCTGGCCCTGCCTTTCACGCTCGTATTTTCTCGAAATTCTTATCCTGCTCGAGCGGAACTGGTATGTCGAGCCCGACTCGACCGAATCCCTTCAGGCAGAAAGCGGAGCCTCATTCCGCCGGATCATCGATTTTCTCCACACGAACTACGGGGACTCGCATACGCTCGAGTCTCTTGCCTCGAGATTTGCGACAAACCGGACAACGCTCAACAAGCGGTTCAACGAGTCATGCGGCATGAGCGCGATGGCGTACCTGAACTCGGTGCGCGTCGACATCGCTTCGTCCCTCCTCAGGAACACGGAACTGAAAATCGCCGATATCGCGAGCCGCACCGGCTTCGGGGATGAATCCTATTTCAGCCGAACATTCAAGAAAAAAACCGGAACGTCGCCGGTCGCGTACCGCAAGTCCTTTCCGAACCCCTACTCCTGACACCGCGAGAAATTGCAGAAAATACCAGTTACCGTGCAAATTTTCCCTTCTGCGATGACCGATTCGCCGGTAGAGTTCGGTATCAATCTTTTGATACCGAAAGGAGTCTTATAATGAACAAACGTACATCGCTTGCGATCATCGTGACCGTTGCAGCCTTTACCCTGCTTTTTGCGGGGTGCGGCGGACAGTGGAAGGAAACGGGGCGTACCGTGAAATCTGCGGACCGCGCCTACACCGGCATGTTTTATGACGACACAAACGGAATAGCCGTCGGCTATTCGGGCCTTGCGCGCTATACGACCGATGGGGGAAAAAGCTGGAATACGGCCGGCAACTCGTCAATGTGCCTTTTCGCCTGCACCATGATCGACGGCGCGAACTTCGTCGTCGCGGGTAACGGAAACGACGTACGCACCTCGAAAAACGCGGGCAAAAGCTGGGACGCGGCGACGGACATTGTCGGCAAGGGAAAGAGTCTTTCCTTCATCGATTCCTCACGCGGCTGGGGCGCGTCCAAGACCTGGATAGGAGAAACAAGCGACAGGTGCGCGACCTGGAAGCCTGTTACGCTCCCTTCGGGAACGATCGCAGAAACGGTGTTCATGATGGCCCCGGGATCCGGCTATATGGTCTCCCAAAAGGGAGAGCTTTTCCTGACCTCCGATTCCGGCGAGCATTGGGCCCTGGTTTCCGTTCCATTCCCCGCGGACGCCAAGGACTTTACTCCTTCGTATAAAAAGGACAACCAGGGGGTTTGCCTCAGAATGTCGGGATCGACGGGTATCATCGCGGCGATCGGCATGGCGGGAAAGACGCCCGCGCTCCGTATCAAGACCACAAAAGACGGCGGAAAGACCTGGGGCAAGGCCGAAAATCACGCCCTCGCCGTGTCGGGAATGACCGTTTCGATCAGCCCGACCGATGCTATCTCGGTATTCGGAAGCGACACCGCCATCACCAAATTTTCCCGTTAGGATTCTGCTGAGGAGGGCGCCCCCCGCGGCGCCCCTCGCGGTGCCTTCCGCGGTGCCCTCGCCGGCGCCGTTTTTTTTACTGACAAGACACAGAAATAGCTTTACACTATAAGATATGGCACTCTCGGCGGACGTACTTGCTCAATTTAACCGTCTGGAACAATCAGGCGCGCTGGACGCGCTCGGCGATCTCCGCAAGGAAAACAGGGAGCTTGAGCGGATAATTACCGATGCGGCTCTTCTGGTATCCTATACCGAAGTCAATGCAATGCTTGACTTCATGATCGCGAAACTTCTTGACCACTTTATCCCCCAGTTTCTGGGTTTTCTCGTACTCCCGCCCCGACGGGATCACCTGCGCCAGTTTTGCTATCGCAATCTGAAGGAAAGCCACGAAAGCGTCCCGCCGATCTATTACGAGATTCTCAAGAATCACTTCATCACCAATCCCATGTCGGTCTCGTTCGACGAACTCTGCAAGGAGCTCGGTTCCGAAATTTTCGGGAAGGATTTTCTTGACCTGAATCCCGACATCATATTTCCGATGTTCGGCATTGGCGGCCTTTATGGTATCGTCATCCTCGGCAAAAAAATCGTCGGCGAGGGATACAATGAACAGGAAAAGAAATACGTCGACCGGATGATCCGGTTTCTCTCGGTCGGCATGCAAAACGGCCTCCATTACGAAAGCTCGATCACGGATCCAAAAACGGGGCTTTTTACGCACGACTATTTCGTCAGGCGAATGGACGAAGCGATCGCCCGGGCCCGACGACGCGGCGCGCAGGCGGGCATCTTGATGCTCGACGTCGACCACTTCAAGCGGTTTAACGATACATGGGGTCACGTCACCGGAGACGCCGTTCTCGTCGCGCTCGCCCAGGAATTGGCGAGCACGATTCGCGCCGAGGATTGCGCCGCGCGATTCGGCGGCGAGGAATTTTCCGTACTCGTCGCGGACTGTACGCCAACCACGCTCCAGCAAGTGGCAGAGCGCATCAGGCTCGCGATTGAAGGAATCAAGCTCACCGCGGACGGCCAGGAACTTTCGATCACCGTGAGCATCGGCGGTCGCATGATCGAAAGCAATCCCGGATACACCTCGCTCATCTTTATCGGCGACGCGGACAAGGCGCTGTATCGCTCGAAATCGGGCGGCCGTAACCGGTCGACCATCTATACCCAGGGACTTTTGGAACGCGCGGAGATCCTGCGCGGAGCCAAATAACCCTTGGGACAAAAATCCCTCGCGTAACGGAACAGTCAATGAAAACACGCGCAATAGAGCTCACCAAATCAAACGACCTGTATCAGGTAATTCTCGCGCTCAAGCAAAACCGGAAAAAAAGAAACGAGCTTGACGAGATTTTCGTCGAGGGAATCGAGTCCGTCAAACAGGCGCTCGTGTCGCGCCGGGTCGAGCTCCTGAAGGTTATGTTCGCGGACTATGGCCGCCTTTCTGATTGGGGCAAGGCCCTCGTCGACTCGGGGAGATTCGCCGATTCGGTGTCGATGACCGACGCGCTTTTTGCAGGTCTTTCGGACAGGGAAGAGCCGGCCGAGCTCATGATCACCGCGCGCATCAGGCGCGACTCCCTCGATTCGCTTCACGTCGGAAAAAATTCCGTCGTCGTCATATTCGATCGCCCGAGCGACAACGGCAACTTGGGCTCGCTCATCAGAACCGCGAACGCGTTTGGCGTCGACGCCGTTATCACGCACGGCCATTGCGTCGACGCCTTTGATCCCAAGACGATCCGCTCAAGCCTTGGCGCGGTCTTTCACACTCCCGTCATCCATGTCGATTCGTTTCCCGAGCTTTCCTCGTGGGTTGACCGCGAGCGGCTCTCGGCGGGTCTCGTCCTCGCCGGAACTGACTCGACAGGAGCCGTTCCCCTGGGAGAAGCAAACCTCGCGCCACCGGTCGCGATCGTGCTCGGTAACGAGGCAAAGGGCATGAGCGTGAACCTCAAGGGAATCACCGAGCGGATCGTAAGCATCCCGATGCGGGGCGACGTGAACTCGCTCAACGTCGCCTGCGCGGGCTCTATACTCCTGTGGGCGGCGACTTCCGCGCGCGGCGCGCGATAAGGGCAAAGACTCCCCCGGCAAGGGCGACCACTGCCGCGGCGATCGCGGCGAGTATTACCCACGAGACACCCTTCCCGCCCGCTGGCGCGTCCGACGCCGGGTTCATGGTCGAATCGAGCCAGCTCGCCGTCCACACAAGAGGCGCGTTCCAGTTTATCGCGACCTCGTTCGTCGAATAGGAGCGCGCATCGTCGGCGTACCGCTTCGCCCGCGCGACTTTCTTGACGAGAAACGCCGTGGCTTCGTCTGACGCTTTTTCGTTCACACCACCGGAAAGAACACCGGGAGGAGGCGCCGGGAATCCTGCGCTCTCGTCGTCGGCCCACCAGCGGTGATGCGGGTAGAACATCGGGTATTCGCCGTATCCTGAAACAAAACTCTTTGACACGGCATTTCGTCCGAGAATATAGTCCATGCACGAGGCAACTGCGTCGCGATACTTGCGGTCACCGGTGAGGTCATACGCGTAGGCGAGCACGATCGCCTTGTTGAGCACGCTCGAATTCGAGCCCCACTCATACTCGAAGAAAGGAGCGCGGTATCCTTCGTCCCTGATCTGGGAAAGGTAGCGGTCCGCGCCGGCCATCAGGTCAGCCTTCACCGTTTTCAGGGCACCCGAATCAAGCGCGCTTTTTTTCGTCATGAGCGAAAGCATTCCGAGCCCCGACGTCGAGCCCCAATACATCGGCCCGTTCGGCGAACTCATGACAGAATCGAATTCCTTCGAGGCAATCGCCTTCTCCAGATAGTCGCGATACTCCGCCTTTCCGGTCGAGAGCCAGAGCTCGCACGATGCCCAGAAGAACTCGTCCGCAACCTTGACGTCGTCGTAGTCTCCGCCGCCGTCATCGCTCACATAATAAAAGAGGCGCGCCGGGTTTTTTACGGCCGCATTCCATGCCTTCTCCGACGCCGCAAGACATCGGTCCGCGAACGCCTTGTCAAAACCGGCATACAGGCGCGCAGCCTGCGCGGTCGCTGCCGCAAAATTGAGCGTCGCCGCGGTCGACACCTTCATCGCATAGCGGTCGTCGGTCCGTTCGGGTGCCTTGTACGGGAGGGGAAGCCATTTTTTCTCGTGAAGCTTGTGATGCACCATACCGGCGTCTTTTTGTCCGTCCGGCACCTGCATGCCGAGGAAGAACTCGAGTTCCCACCGCGTCTCGTCGAGGATGTCGGGAACGCCGTTTGCGTTTTCCGGGATCTTGAGCGAGCCATCGGGGAAAAGACGCGGGTTTCGCTCATAGGCGTTCATAAGCGTCCACAGGGTAATGCCCCCGTTGACGATGTATTTGCCGTAATCGCCCGCGTCCATCCATCCCTTGCCCGCGTTTAGCGTATACGGAAGCTCCGCATAATCCTTGGCAGGGAACACGGGGTAGTCGGCGGCCTTGATTGACTCGTCGGAAACAAAGAATGCGGAACGCGCCCATGCGGCTCCCGCGTATTCGGCCGTGAGCGGGATTCCCATACGCGATTGGTAAAAATACGCCATTGCGTCTTTACGGAGACCTGCGTACACGTCCGGCGCGATGTCAAACGGGAAGCTCGTCGCCTTTCCGACAACGAGGGTATATCCCGTGCCCGCTTTGCGGAACGCGGAAAATTCTACGTGATGGATCGGGTCGCCCGAGGAGAGATCCTTTCCCATCGGTATCGTCTTTCCGGAAGCGACCTTCTTTCCGGCAGAGTCGAGGATATCCCATTCGAGCGGAGATGCCTCATCAGTGACGACGACCGCGAGTTTCGGGCCTGCGGGAAAGTAGCCGACCTGGTTAACCCTGACGAGCGGGAGCTTGTCGAGGGGCATGGTCTTTCGCTTGACGACGCGCGGCAGATTCTGCCGTTTCGGGAGCGGCACGTCGGTCCGCCCGATTTCGTAGAACACGCCGGTTCCGAAGAGGCGCGGATTTTTCCATGAAGCGTCGGAGGTATCGTAAATCGACCAGATGAGCTTCGAGTCGCGGTCCTTTTCGGTCGCGCCGTTCGCCTGGGTCTGAACGCCGATGGTAAAGCCGTGATACGGCTCGATGTTGTTTTCGAGTTTGATGGCAATCTCGATTCCCCACCCGTCCGCAGTCTTGAATGCGCGGCCGCGAACGTCGTAGCCTTCCTCGGTAAAGCGCACGCCGGAAAGCGAAAGAGCGTCCGGATCTTCGATGTTCAGGTTCGCCGCATTAACGTTGATTTGCACAATGCCCTTACCGTACTCAGCGGCGTCGAGGTTCCCCGAAAAATTGAAATAGAGCTCGAAGGAATCCTCGTTCCAGAAATTCTGGCCGTGCTTTCCGCCGATGATCTTCTTGTCCGGCATGGTCATCAGCACGTATATATTGCGCTTGTCCGCGCAGACGGCGAAATCGTACTTGCCGTTGTTTGCGGGGTCGCCTGAGGTATAGGGACCGGTATCCACGGTTACCCGCTCGATGCCCTTCCAGTCTGAGGGATCGCCGTCTACCGTGATCGGGACGGGATAGGGGATGTAGACGAGTTCACCGGGTTTTCCTTTCGGAACGGCGTATTTCTCGTCAGCGGAAAGGCTCATGGCGGCGACACAGGCCAGCGCGAGCGCAAGTGCCGCAAATACTGATTTCTTCATGGGAGGGCTCCTCGATTCGTGATCAAGGGCATGATACCACGGGTTTCGCTCAGCGCACAATTATTTTATCGGGGAAACTAACTAAAAGGGAGGATTATGCGAAAATTGAGATGAGAGTCAATCCTTGATCGGGCTATCTTTTCCTTTCGACAGAAGACCGCTTACCAGATCGTCAATATCATCCTGATTCATGTCCACCTTTCGCTCGTACGCGAGTTCCTGGTTGGCTGCGCGGAGTTTGCGTAAAAGGCCGTAAATCGTCGTCAGGAATATCTTGCTTCCGGCAGCCGGTTCCTCGCGGATAAGCGCGGAGATATCGTCCCGGTTGAGCCTGATGAAGACGGCCTTTCCGAGCGCGATAACGCTCGCCGTCCGTTTGATGTTCATGAAAAAACCCGCCTCGCCGAAGACATCGCCTGCGCCGAGGGAGCAGATAAAAACGTCCTTGCCGTCGTTTTCATGAACGCTGACGGCAACGGTTCCTTCGAGGATACCGAAAAACTGCTGTTCGATTTCCCCTTCCTGCACGACGACCTCGTCGAGCTCGTATTGGACGATAGCCGCAATACCGAGAAGACGATCAAGCTCGGCGTCATTGAGATACCGAAACGTGATAATGCCGTGTACCGCTTTGCGCCATGCTTTCGCGTCGGGAAGGATCTTCATACGCCTAAGTATAGGCGATCGGGAATGAGGTTGCAAAAAAACCGTGATATACTCAGGGGCTATAATGAAAGCTCAAAATCGTGATTCTTCGTTTACCACGCACGCGGCCCTCGAGTACTTCGAGCTTGACCGCCAGCTTTTAAGCCGCGTTCTCAGCACAGGAATTTCCCGCGGAGCAGACGCATGCGAGCTCTTTTTCCAGAGACGGCGAAGCGTCTCGCTCAACCTTTCCGGCCATGCAGTCCGGAAAGGCGGCGTGAGCATTATTCGCGGCGTCGGTGTGCGGGTTATCAAAAACGGGAGGACCGGCTATTCCCATACGGCGGATCTTTCCGAAACGGGCATGGCAGAAGCCGCCCGCGTCGCCGCGATGATCGCCGAGGGGTTTGCCGGTTCACGAACTGTAGACACGACGGCGCATGTCGCCGGCAACGTGCAAAACAGTCAGGCCCGAAGGCTGTATGAAGAAAGCACGGACGACTTTGATGTAGGCCGCGCGCGCGCCTGGCTTGAAAGCATAGACGCGCAATGCCACTCCCTCGATTCGCGGGTCTCCCGGGCAATTGTCGTTATCCAGGCCGCGAGCGAGCGCGTGCTCGTCGTCAATTCGGAAGGCCGCATTGCCTCGGACGACCGGCCCCTTTTCACGGCCTATGCCGGCTGCGTCGCTGAATCTGGCGGCCGCACCGAGGAAAACTGGGAAAGCATCGGAATACGCAAAAACCCGCTCGCGGTAATGACGGGTGAGACCGCCGAACGCCTCGCGAGTCGCGCAGTGCGGGGGACGGTATCTCTTTTTGACGCCGTCGAGTCTCCCTCGGGCGAAATGCCCCTCGTGCTCGCACCGGGCGGCGGCGGCATCCTTCTCCACGAGGCAATGGGACACGGCTTCGAAGCGGATTTTATCCGCAAGGGCACCTCAATTTTCGCCGGAAGGCTCGGCGAGAAGGTTGCGGAATCTGACGTGACCATCGTCGATTCAGGGCTCGAGACTGAATCGTTCGGCTCGCTTCACATTGACGACGAGGGAGCCGCATCGCGCGAGACGACTCTTGTCGAGGAAGGAAGGCTCTCCTCCTGGCTCCATGACAGCGTGAGCGCCGCATATTTCGGCGTCGAGCCGACCGGAAACGGAAGGCGCGAGGATTACCGCCACGCGCCGCTTCCCCGCATGCGATGCACCTTCATGCGGCCGGGCCCGCACTCACCGGAAGAAATCATCGGTTCGGTGAAACGGGGAATCTACGCCGAACGCTTTTCCAACGGTGAGGTTGATATCGGCCCCGGCGATTTTTCCTTTTACGTCAAGTCAGGATTCCTTATCGAGGATGGCAAGCTCGGTGCACCCGTCAAGGACGTAAACCTCATCGGAAACGGGCCGGCCGCCCTCGCGCAGATCGAGATGGTCGGGAACGACCTCGCCTTCGACACGGGATGCAACCATTGCGGAAAGTACGGGCAAAGCGTACCTGTCGGCATGGGCACGCCAACCCTGAAAATAAGAGCGATCACCGTGGGAGGCCGCGCATGATGGAAAAAACGCAGTGCGAAGCGCTCGCCCGGAACGTCGTGAGCGAGCTTGCCAGGCGGGGCATTCGCGATTCAAAAGCGGAGATCGTCTCGGCTACCGAGTCGATCCTTGAGTGGCGGGACGGCTCGCTCGACACGCTCTCCGGCGCCTCGAGCGCAACCCTTGAAGTCACCCTCTTAAAGGACGGACAGTACACCGTGCAATTGACCGGCGACCTCCGCCCGAATGCAATCACGGGCTTTCTTGACGACGCGGTCGCGTTTCTTTCCCTCATGCCGGGCGACCCGTACCGAACTCCGCCCGATCCCGCGCTCCAGGGCTCATCAGGCGATGACCTTGCCCTGCTCGACCCGGCGTCGACGGATGCATCGCTCGACGAACGGCGCGAAACCCTCGCTTCGATGTACGACCGCGCGCGCTCAAGTGACGCGCGAATTGTTGAAGCGGTGGCGAAAAGCACGCAACGGCGAACCGTCGTGGCGGACGCATACGGCTCGGGATTTTCCGGAAGCCATGAAAAAAGCAGATTCGAGCTCAGCCTCACCGCAAGCGCGCTCGCACCCGACGGAGCGAGGCCGAATGCCAATCGATTCCACGCAGTACGCCATCGTGTTGCCTTGCCCACTCCTTCGGAAATTGTCGACATCACGATCTCCCGCGCGCTCGGACGCATCGGGCAGAAAAAACTCCCCTCGGGCACGTTCGACCTCGTGTTCAGAAACGAGATTGCGTCCTTCGCCGTCAGTCCCTTCGTGATTGGCCTTAATGGCTGGTCACTCGACGAAAAGAGATCGATCTATGCGGGGAAACGAGGGACTACCGTCGCGTCAAACTCGCTCACCCTCATCGACGACCCGACTGTACCCGGAGGCCTCGGCTCGCAGAACTTCGACGAGGACGGTTTCCCGGGGAAAAAAATCACGCTCGTCAATTGCGGCATTCTCGAAAACTATTATATCGGGTGGTATTACTCGCAAAAACTCGGCGAAAAAGTGACGACAGCAAACCGCTCAAGCCCCGTCATCGTGCCCGGAACCGAAAGTCTTGAATCCCTGATCGCGGGAGTCAAGCGCGGCATTCTCGTCGAGGGGCTCAACGGCGGAAACTCGAATTCCGCGACGGGGGATTTCTCTGTCGGAATTTCAGGCTTTCTCATCGAAAACGGTACACTGACGGTACCGGTCCACGAGATGGTCGCGTCGGGAAATTTCCCTGCGTTCTTTATGTCGCTCGACGGGATCGCAAACGACCCCGACACGACGACGGAGTATCGCACGCCGAGTCTCCGGTTCAGGGGTGTAACCGTTTCCGGCCTCTGATCGCGCCGCTGATCAGGCCGCTGATCGGGCCGATGAACGCACAGTCTAAAAAAAAGCGGGTTCTGCCCGAAGGCAAAACCCGCTTACCGTTTTATTTAACCCAGAGAGGGCGGTGCACGTAATGCGTGTGGAGCAATTCATGCGCCTTTTCGCTTAAGGGCTTCCCGAGGAACTCGGAATAAATCGCCTTGATCGCAGGGTTCTCGTGACTGCATCTGATCGACTGCGCCACGTCGTCCGCGTAAATTCCCTTTGTGCGCTTGACCCGAATTTCGTCGGTCGAGCCATACGGTTGTCCGCCGCCCGCGATGCAGCCGCCCCGGCACGCCATGACTTCGATAAAGTCGAAGGGCCGCTCCTTCCCGGCTTTCTTGGCTTCCCGCACCTGATCCATGAGCTCCTTGACGTTCGCCATTCCGTGCGCAACCGCCACGCGAACGCAAGTCCCCTTGATGTCGATCGTCGCGCTTTTCACGCCGTCCATGCCGCGCACGCTTACGAGGTCGACATTCCCCAGGTTCTCGCCGGTAACAAAATTGTACGCCGTGCGGAGAGCCGCTTCCATAACGCCGCCGGTCGCGCCGAAAATGACGCCCGCGCCGGTATACGTTCCGAGCGGAGAATCCGCCTCCTCATCCTTCAGATTGAGGATGTCGATGCCCGCCTGCTTGATCATCCGCGCAAGTTCCCGTGTCGTGATCGAAAGGTCAACGTCGAGGGTACCGGAGGACTTCATGTCCTCAGACCGGGAGATCTCGTACTTTTTCGCCGTACACGGCATGATCGCGACCGAGTATATTTTTGCGGGATCGAGCGACATTTTCTTCGCGTAATAGGTCTTTACCATCGCGCCCATCATCATCATCGGGCTCTTCGCCGTCGAGAAATTCGGAATCATGTCGCCGTGGTATTTTTCGAGGTAGTCGACCCAGCTCGGGCAACACGAGGTGATGAGCGGAAGCTCGCCCTTTCCGTGCGCAAACCGTTCGACAAACTCGCTCGCCTCTTCCATGATCGTCAGGTCTGCCGAGAGGTTCGTGTCGAAAACCTTGTCGACGCCGAGCCGCCTCAACGCCGCATATATTTTGCCGGTAATGATCGTTCCCGGCTCGAGACCGAACTCTTCGCCCAGGGCAACGCGGACGGCGGGCGCTATCTGGACGACCACGTGCTTTTCTTTGTCCCTGATCGCGTCCCAGAGCTTTCTGGTTTCGTCCACCTCGGTTATCGCGCCGACGGGACAGTGCGCGGAGCATTGGCCGCATTTGATGCACGGGGATTCGGCAAGCGTCGCATCTCCCGAGGGCGCGATGCGCGTGCGGTCGCCGCGATAGAGAAACTCGAGCGCCCACACGTTTTGCATGTTCTGGCACACGAGGGCGCACCTTCCGCAGGAAATGCACTTCGCCGGATGAAGCTGCACCGACGGCGTCGAGTTGTCCTCGGGAAGATCGCGCACGCCCGACTCGAACGGCACGTCACGGATGCCGAACTCCGCGCAAATCGTCTGGAGCTCGCAGTTGCCGTTCCGCGCGCAACGCAGGCAGTCGTTCGGATGGTTCGCCATGATGAGCTGGAGCACGGTACGCCTTGTCTCGACGATGTCGGGGTCGTGGGTGATGTAGTTCATCCCCTCGACGACGGTCGTCGTGCACGAGCGAACCATGCGCGGGCTCTTGTCCGGGCGCACGATGCAGATGCCGCACGCGCCCCACGCCTTGAGGTCGGGATGCGCGCAGAGCGTCGGTATTTTTACGTCGGCCTCGAGCGCCGCCTTGAGTATCGTTGTCCCTTCCGGAACCGTAACGGGAATGCCGTTAATCATGCAGGTAATGTTTTTCATCATCGAGCCCCCTTACTCCACGACCACGGCGCCGAACTTGCACGCCTCGAAGCACGCGCCGCACTTGATGCACTTCGTCTGGTCGATCTCGTGCGGTACCTTGCGTTCGCCCGCGATGCAGGGCACGGGACACTTGCGCGCGCAAACCGTGCAACCGATGCATTTATCCTTGTCGATCCGGTACGTGATGAGCGACTTGCATTTACCCGCCGGGCATTTATGGTCTTTGATGTGCGCAAGGTATTCTTCCGGAAAATACTTGAGCGTCGAGAGTACCGGGTTCGGCGTCGTCATGCCGAGCTGGCAAAGGGACGCGCGCTGCATTGCCTTTCCGATCGTCTTGAGGGTCTCGAGGTCTTCCATTTCGCCTGAGCCCTTCGTGATCCGGTTCATGATGTTGAGGAGCTTGCGGCCGCCGATGCGGCACGGCGCGCACTTTCCGCACGATTCCTCGACCGAGAAATCGAGATAGAACTTGACGACGTCGACGATACAGTCTTCGTCGTCCATGACGATCATGCCGCCCGAGCCCATCATCGAGCCGAGCGAAGTGAGCGACTCGTAGTCGATCGGGGTGTCGAGGTAATCCTTGGTGATCACGCCGCCCGAAGGACCTCCCGTCTGCACCGCCTTGAAGCCGCGCCCGTCCCGGATGCCGCCGCCGATGTCGAAGATAATCTCGCGAAGGGTTGTTCCCATCGGAACCTCGACGAGGCCCGAATTGTTGATCGCGCCGGTGAGCGCGAACACCTTCGTTCCCTTCGAGGTCGCCGTCCCGATGCTCGCAAACCACGCGCCGCCTTTATTGATGATGACCGGAATGTTCGCGAAGGTCTCGACGTTATTGATCGAAGTCGGTTTTCCCCAGAGCCCCGAGTCCGAGGGGAACGGCGGCTTCGGGGTTGGCATGCCGCGCTTTCCCTCGATCGACTGCATGAGCGCGGTTTCCTCGCCGCAGATAAACGCGCCCGCGCCGAGCCTGATCTCTATGTCAAAGTCGAAGCCCGACCCGAGAATGTTCTTTCCGATGAGGCCAAGCTCGCGGGACTGACCCATCGCGACCTCGAGCCGCTCGATCGCAAGCGGATACTCGGCGCGAATGTAGATAAAGCCCTTCGACGCGCCTTGCGCATAGCCCGCGATCGTCATCGCCTCGAGCACGCTGTGGGGATCGCCCTCGAGCGTCGAGCGGTCCATGTACGCACCCGGATCTCCCTCGTCGGCGTTGCAGATGACGTACTTCTGGTCACCGGGAGCTTTTCGCGTATTCGTCCACTTGAGCCAAGTCGGGAAACCCGCGCCGCCGCGGCCGCGAAGCCCGGATGTTTTCAGCTCGTCGATGACCGCTTCCGGCGTCATCGTGAAAAGCACTTTCTCGAGCGCGGCATACCCGTCGCGCGCGATATATTCCTTGATGTCCTCGGGATTGATGATGCCGCAGTTCCGCAAGACGATGCGCATCTGCTTCTGGTAAAATTTGATGTCGGCTTCGCCTTTCGCGGCGACGCCCGCCTCTCCCTTGTAGAGGAGATCCTTCACGGGACGGCCTTTCAGGAGATGTTCGGCGACGATCCGCTCGGCGTCCTCGGGTTTTACCTCAACGTAAAAAGACTGCTCGGGGAGAATCTTGACGATCGGGCCCTTTTCGCAAAACCCGAAACAGCCCGTCTTGACGACCTGTACCTGTTCGGAAAGCCCGTGCCTCTCGCAGGACGCAACGAGATTTTTGTAAATGTCGTCCGCGCGCGAGGACTCGCAACCCGTGCCGCCGCAGACCAGACAGAATTGGTTAAATGCCATCGGTATCTTCCTTATTTATTTCAGGATATCTTTCGCCGGACGGTCGAAGATGTGGTTATCGAGGAGCCGCCTGCCGACGATGTGCGTCTTGACGATTTCCACCGCCGTCGCCGCGTCAACCTTTCCGTAAATCGTGTCGGGCATCCCGGCGATTTTCACCTCGACGGTAGGCTCGACGTAACACAGACCCATGCACCCGGTCTGCTTGATCGTCACGCCCTTGAGATTCATCTCGTCGAGCGTTTTGACGAAGGCGGCGAGCGTCTGCTTTCCGCCGGCGGCGATCCCGCAGGTACCCATCCCGACGATAACCTCAATCTGGTTTCCGTCGGTCACGCGCCGCTCCATATCCCGTTGGCTCGCCTCGCGCATCGCGCGCAGTTCCTCTAGCGTCATCTCGTCATCCTCCGTATTTCGGTTATTGGCGGATCCCCGCCCCTATTTTCCCTTGAACTTCGCGAGTATCGTGGGAAGCTGATCGGGCACGAGTTTGCCGAATACCTCGCCGCCGATAACCGCGACCGGCGCAAGCCCGCAGCAGCCAACGCAGCGTACGGCCTCGACGGAAAACTCGCCGTCCTCGGTCACCTGGTTTACCCCGATCCCGAGAAGGTTCTCGAGTTCCTGAATCAGGTCCTCGCCGTCCTTGAGGTAGCACGCGGTTCCCATGCACACCTGAATATTGTGCCTTCCCGGTTTTGTCAGCTTGAAATAGTGGTAAAAGGTGAGGACGCCGTAAATCCGCGCGAGCGGTGTGTCGAGCTCGCGGGAAAGTTCGATCGCCACCTTCCGGGGAAGGTAGCCAAACTCCTGCTGGGTTTTATGGAGAACCATGATGAGGTTACCCGGCTCTCCTTTCCATTTTTTGATGAATGCCCGAAGCTCCGGGCTGAATTCGGTTTTTTCCGCCTGTGCCTGCTCCATGCGCCCTCCTCTGTGATATCGATACATACGCTATCGTTTACGTAAATTGTAAGAGGTTATCCGGTATTGTCAAGTTAATAATGGCTAACAAAAAAGGGTAAAAAGAAGGTATCATGCCTCTTTCAGGAGCTGCGGCCGCTTGCGCACCGGAGAAGGAACCCCGGTTGCGTTCTTGCGCAAAAAGGCAAGAAAATCCGTCACGGAAATCCCGCGGCTAAAGAGAAAACCCTGAACGGTGTCGCACCCGTTGCTTCCAAGCCAGGCGAGCTGGGCTTCGTTTTCGACGCCTTCTGCCGTGATGTTGAGCCCGAGCGATTTGCTCATCGAAATGATCGCGTCGATCACGGGCGTCTCGTCGGGAGTGTCGCGCGCGAAAAGGTTCCGTACGAAGCTCTGGTCGATCTTGAGCTCGTTGACCCTGATCTTGTGAAGATAGCTCAGGCTCGAGTACCCGGTGCCGAAATCGTCTATCGCGATCTTGAACCCGGCGCCCTGCAGGTGGCTCAGGTTCCGCTTCACCATCGTGTCCTCGTCGAGCATGATACCCTCGGTAATCTCGAACGCGATCGCGCGCGCGATGCCGGGAACCAGGAGGACTTCACGGGTAAGAAAATCGACAAGTCCCTTGTCCCGGAGGTCGGCGACCGAAAGATTGATCGAGAACATCAAATCCTTCGAGAGCTCGCCTTCCGCCTTCCAGATAGTTTCGATATCGGCGACGCACCGCCTGATTACCCAGCGCGTGATCTTGCGGATAAAGCCGGTTTGCTCCGCCATCGGGATGAACACGGAAGGCGAAACGTCGCCGAACTGCTCGTCATGCCAGCGGATAAGCGCCTCGGCTCCCGTGCACCGGCGGTCCGAAATCCGGACCTTCGGCTGGTATACGAGGCTGAACGAACGGTCAAAATCGGCCTTGCTCAGATTGTCGAGGATTGTGTACCGGTAGCGCTGGAGGAGAAGCGTTTCCTCGTTGAAGAAGCGAATCTAGCCGGTCTGGATCGACGCGGAGTCAAGGAGCGATATCGCGTTGTCGACGATCGAATTGCCCGTGTTCGAGTCCTCGGGATGCCGGGACACGGCGAGGGCAAAATTGACCGAAATCGAGCGTCCATTGACGGTATAGGGCGCGGTAAGGCTTTCAACAAGGGATGACGCAAAAAGCTCGACTTCTCTTGTGTCGTGAAGGTCACTCACAAGAACAAAAATCGAACTGCTCCACCTGCCGACGGTTCGCGTCTCCATCCCGTAAGACAAAAGCCTCGAGCCGGTCTCCCGAAGGATCGCGTCGCAACCATCGGTTCCGAGAAGTGTATTCACGCGGTTGAGGTTGAGCATCTTGATCGCGATGATCGAAAACTCGAGCTTCGTTCCCCGGTAATAGGCAATATCCCGCTTGATCGATTCCTCGATCTTGAGCCGGTTCGGCAGCCCGCTTACCAGATCGTGAAACGCCTGCCGGGAAAGATGCCTGAAAATCCTGTCATAGCAGACGCAGGTGATGATCTCGACGATGGCCGCGAAAGCGATCACGAGGCCCGTACGATAGCCAATACTATCGGTATTGTAGATCGACTCGGGCGAAAGCGAGCCTATATTCAGGCGAAACGCGAAAGCCGCGCAATAAGCGACCATCGAGAGGACGCTGAAACGGATTCCGAAAAACATGTAGATGATGGGAAACGCAAATAAAAAGTAGAAAACGCCGAGACCGTACACGCCTCCCGCGTCGATTGCCTGCTCGAAAATTAAAAGAACGACCGCAATCCCGCATAAAAAGCGGGTCAGGGTAAGACGCCGTGTCACAAAAAAAACAACGAGGCCTGAGACTGCGAGAACCATATACACAATAAGAAGAATGGTAACGAGCGTAAAACCGTGCGAAGAGACAAGGTTGATGTTCGTCAGCGGAACGCATATGAGGGAAAGGCAGGTCGTGTACATCGCGATGATGGAGATTTGCACCAAGAAAGGAACCGAGCCCACGGAGGGATGGAAATACAGGAGAAAGTTGCTGATCCTTTTTGCGACGGATGAGAACTTCATTTTCTCCAGTGTATAGGTGAAATTCCCGAAATGCAACTAAAAAAAAACGTTTCTTCAGGAAGCTACATTCAGGACCCCTTCTCCATATCAATTTTTTTAAACTATCATTCCCATTTTTTGTCAAAAGTGTGCTACCGTAGTGCTCATCAGGGCCGTAATAAAAGATAACCAGAGGTTTAATATGGAAGACAAAAAGGCGCATACAACCTTCGACTTGACCCAGCATGAATTCTCGAGTATCGACGATTACCGGAAAAAGAAAAACACTGCCGTTCTGACGATCATGTTCACCGACATCCAGGGCTTTACCGCGCTGACCGAAAACAAGGGCGAAACCTACGTCCACGAGCTGCACAGCGCGCACGACAAAATCCTCGTCGACACGATCGAAGAAGGCGGCGCGGGCATCGTCATCAAATACATCGGCGACTCGATCATGGCCGTTTTTGCCGAACCGACCGCCGCCGCGGAAAAAGCCCTCCTGATCCAGAAACGCCTGAGCGAGTTTAACGCCGCGCACCCCGAGCTCGACGACCTCAAAGTACGCATCGGGCTCCACATGGGCCAAACCGTCATCGAAAACAAAATTCAGACCGACCTCTTTGGCCGGCACGTCAACAAGGCATCTCGGGTCGAAAGCCTCGCCGCGGGCGGCCACATCTATATTTCCTACTCCGTATTCGACAGCGTCAAAAGCGCCCTCATGGACCTGGACGGTGCCCGCTCGAAACTCCACGGAAGCTATTTTCTCAAAGGAATCGACAAGGCCGAAGAAATCTACGAAATCTGGAATGACGGAATCACCACACCCGAAGCCCCGAAAAAAGCAAAGCGGAAAGGCGCGATTCCCCCTGCCCTCATCGCCGGAATTGCCGTAGCCGCAGTCCTCTCCCTCATCGCGATATTCGCCCCGATCCTTATCCCGTCCCTCACGGCAAAGAACGGAACCGTACTTGCGAACGCGGGGGCGCCCGCTTCTGCCGACACCGGGAAAGCAGGCGACACCGCGACCACGACTGACGCAAAGGTCGCAACAAAAGACGCGACAAAAGACTCCGCCGACACTTCTCCGGCGAAACCTTCCGCCACCGTGACGGAAAAAGCTCCCGACGTTTTCTTCCTCGGCATGATCGCGCGCGAGCCGATTCTTGACTTCGACACCCCGCTCGCCGTCAGCGTTGAAAACGAAGAGCAAGGCCTCAAGAAAAGCATCAACGACATCCTGCCCGGCAAGCACATCATCCATTACGTAGTATCCTACATGGTGCGCTATTACGCCGAGTTCACCGTAAAGCCCGGAAAAAACGTTATTCAAATAAACTTCAAAGAAAGCTACCTGCCAAATGTCGATATCAATTACAACCTCTCCTCGGGAGGAGCGACACCCGACAGCCTCAGCGACGAGGAAAAATATATTCTCTACGATCATAAAACGAAAAACCGCATCGACTACGTCGGAAAGGTGAGCGCAAACGTAAAAGGAAAGAAAAACGCCGACGGGAACCCTGAGTTCATCGTAACCTACGCGGTAACCCTCAACGGAAAAACCGTCGCCGAAAAAACCTTCACGGTCACGGGCGACCCCAAGGCAACTGAATGGACAAATGTACCTCAAGAGATAATCTATGCGGAAGGCGACCACTACTACTTCCTCAGTTACAGCCACGAAGGAGAGACCATCCAGGTGAGTGTCGGGGGATCGTTCAGAAACTGACCGCGCGCTGCAATCACAGGACGGAAAATACTTCAGTTGCTACATATCGAATTTGACCCTATACTGATAAGTGAGAAACGCTACAACACTGCCCGGAGGGTTAATGCGCCGCTTTACTGCATTACTTCTATGTTTGCTCGTATTGGGTTATGTTAGTGCCGAAACCCTTCGAATTGGCGTGTTTCTTCATTCGCCGGTGGTAATGCAAAAATCTCCGGACGGAGAACCGTACGGACCCGGCATCGAATATGCCAAAGCCGTTGCCCACGCGCTTGGCTATGAGGCGCAAATCGAACTGCTCCCCCTCTCGAGAATCTTCCCGACATTACAGAATGGCAACCTCGACATGAGCCTTGAAGTCGGCATGAACGAGGAACGGAAAGCTTACGTCATTTATCCGGATAAACCGTGCTACGTCACCCACCCATCACTCACCGTTCGCGCTGAGTCCCCGCTCACGTCTATCGCCTCGATCAAGGATGTGCAAGGATTGCGTATCGGCTATCTTCTCGGCGCGTACCCCGGAAGTTTTTTCGTAAAAGCGACGGGAGTCACGTTCGAATACGTCGCCGGGGACACCTGGATTGTCCAGAACATGGGCAAGCTCTTTTCAAACCGGATTGACGCAATCCTCGACCAGAACGAATTTTCCTGTCTCGCCGAGGCACGCCGTCAGGGAATTGAAAAAAAGATACGCGTTCTTCCCCTTCCCGGCGAGGACGTCAAGGGATACGTGATTTTCTCGCGGAAACTGGCGAACGCTACATCGCTTGTCCGCGCGTATAACGCCCTGAACGGAACGCCTGCCTTGCCAAACGAAAACGCAATGTTACTTGAATACCTCGAGAAAGAGAGATAATAGAATAAAGGGGACGCACCTCGGACTTTGCCGCGCATGGCTTCACCCCGTTCCGGACGGATGATGTTGCTCTCATGCCCTGACGGCGATTCGGGCATGTGGCGTATCGCGCTCATCCGTCCGGAACGACATGCACTCAGGAACGGCCATTCTGGGGGCTCCCTTGGTAAGGGTTTTTCTCTCGCGGCTTTCTCGAAGCTACGCTGTGGAATCCCCCTGGCTTCAACCGGAGGTGATTCTCGAATCATCGATTCTCGACTTACCTCCGCTTTCCGCCACCCCTTCGTCAGGTAACTGAAAATCAGGCTGTCCCGCGACGTGCGAGGGACAGCCTGATTATGTGTCGAAAATGTCGGACTCGTTACTTGTCGGTGCTGCGCACGACTGCGTTAAAATCTTTCCCGGTAACTGCTTGGCCTGCGGTGACTGTAACAGGAACGAGCGCATCAAACGCAGTTTTATCCGTTCCGGTCAATGTTATTCCGTCGATCCACTTTACCGCGAGGGCCGGTGCAAGCCCGTCCAGTCCAACTGCCTCGCCTGTCGACCAGGGCATGTGGTCTCTTTCTGCTTCAGGGGTTGCCGTTTCGCCGTCAATACCGCCGAACATGAGATAATAGTTACCTGCCGGCAAGTCCTCAATTTTATAGGTAAAGAAATAATCAGATCCGCTCTTTTCAACTGGGCCCATATACATTCGTCCCGCGTTATTCTCCAGGCTGCTTTCCCCGAAACCGTAAAGAACGACGACGTAGCAAGTATCTTCATCTTCGGGAACTGTTGAGTCGAATATCGGTGATACCGCCGAATCAATGGTGACCTTTCCCGATATCGAGGCGGTACCCATTTGATTTGCATCAAACGAGCCACACTTTTTCTTTGTGGTATCGGTTGCGAGCCAGTATGAATCGCATGATAGCGTACGGCCATCACCGTAGACATATATATCACCTGAATAGGTGTATGTCTCTTTGTCTTTGTTTGTATAGGTACCGGTTCCCGTGAGTTTGGTTTTTCCGGCATCAGTTGATGCAGTCAGGAGAACGGTACATATCTGAGGAACACTCTCTGTTGCGCTTTTAAGCCAAAAAATGTTAGTGCCTACGACAAGATTTCCGTACTGCGTAAGCGTTACCTTATAATCGTAATACTCAACGTCGTCTGACGTTACCGGATCAGGTATTGAGTAATAATTGAGCTCCCCCGTATACACTCCGGAGATCTTGCCTTCGGTGAAGGTCCAGGGGGCGGATGTATAGACCTGGGCGTCGGCTTTTGTTACGACGATGGTCAGTTCGTAGGGTTTTTTCACTGTTGAGGGCAGGCCGTCGTCGGGAATCTTGAACGCGTATTTGGTGGTTCCGGACTGGGCTGACTCAAACGCAAGAGGCGAGCCGAGCTCGATTGGCGTACCGCCAGTGCCGGCAAAGTACGCCTGTGCTTCATACACGTCACCGGCCTTCCAGTCAGAGTCCCTGATTTTCCATGTAACATCCGCGTTGAATTGCGCGGGGATGGCGGAACCCGAGGTCGTGTCGAGTGTGACGGTGAACGCAGTTTCGTCGATTGAGTCATCATTTGCTGCCGTTCCACAGCCTGTTGCGAAAAACAGGCAAACCAGTGCCAGCATGAGTACCAGAGTTTTCTTCATTTCTTACCTCTTTGTAAAAACTATGAAGCTGAACGATGATGTACTTTTTTGCCAGTATAGACCTCAGGGTATACGCCGTCAACAAGAATTTGGCCCGGTTACCCTGCGCTGTATGAAACGCGGATAACGTTCCAGGAAAGCGGCGGCAACCGAACGCGGAGGCTATCGCCTTCAATGGCAGCCGATACAGACTTCACGGGCACCACGCGATCGGGTGCGTCGCGCGTGTTCCGCGCAAGGGGATCCGCGTCCGAAAGTACGAGTTGCTCAATCACCGACATCCCGGAAAATCCGACCAGGCTGACGAAGGCGAGCGCGGTATCGGCTTCATGGCGATTCACGCAGAAGAACGCAATCTCCCGTTCATCTCGCTTGAGGATGCCAATACCATCAATAAAGGGAACGCGTCCATAACTATCGGTTTCGTAGCCCGGGGACTCAATGCGGGTTTGCAAAACCTCACCCCGCGCAAATAGAGAGCAATGGAGGAAAGGATAGTAGATCGTCTGCTTCCAGGCGGAACCTTCCGGCTCGGTGAGTATCGGCGCGATGGTATTTACCAATTGCGCGAGGCAGGCCATGCGGACTGAATCGGCGTGGCGCAAGAGTACGATCAGAAAACATCCCACTACCAGCGCGTCCTCGACGGTATACGAGTCTTCAAGGAGACGCCGCCCCACCTGCCAAAGATCATCGTCGCTTTCTTTCCCGAAGGAGTGATACCACACGTTCCATTCGTCAACGGAAATCTTTACGTCCTTGCGGCTGCGTTTCTTGGCCTTTACGAACTGCACGGTGCTCTCGACCGCCTTGATGAAATTCTCGAACCTGACCGACTCCGCGAGGAACGCGGGAAGATTGTCACCCTCTTTTTTCGCATAGGTGTGAAGTGAAATGTAGTCGACGTGATCGTAGCAATATTCGAGGACTGTCGCCTCCCACTGAGGGAACGTCGGCATGCCGGGGCCTGAGCTGCCGCACACGACGAGCTCGAGGGTCGGGTCAAAGAGCTTGAGCGCCTTCGCCACTTCTCCGGCGAGTTTTCCGTACTCGTCGGCCGTCTTGCAGCCAATTTGCCAGGGACCGTCCATTTCGTTGCCAAGGCACCATACGCGGAAATTATAGGGCTCAGGCCGCCCGTGCGATTTGCGGAGGTCGCTCCAGTAAAGCCCGCCGGGATGATTGCAGTATTCGACAAAGTTCCGGGCGTCTTCTATTCCGCGCGTGCCGAGGTTAAGCGCGATCATCACGTCGCTTCCGGCCTTTGTTGCCCACTGGCAAAACTCGTCAAGTCCGACCGTATTCGGTTCAACTGCCTTCCACGCAAGATCCATGCGCCGCGGTCTCTGATCGACGGGTCCTACGGAGTCCTCCCACTTGTATGCGGAAACGTAATTTCCGCCGGGGTACCGAATGATCGGCACGTGGAGATCCCGCACCAGATCGATGACATCGGTTCGGAAACCGGACTCGTCGGACTTCTCATGATCAGGCTGATAAATCCCGCCGTAAATGGCGCGTCCGAGATGTTCAATAAAAGACCCGAAAAGACGATCGTCGACGGAACATTCGACGAGATCGCTATCCACCCTGATTTTTGCGTGTAGTTCACCCATATGACCCTTCAGTAAAAAAAGAATTAGCCCTTGACCGCGCCAGCCGCGAGCCCCGACACAATATGGCGCTGGGCGACGAGATAGAACGCGATCGCCGGAACCATACTGATGACGAAGAACGCAAGGATCACGTTCCAGTCGGCAAGATACTGACCGACAAAGTCCATGCTTCCCATCGGTAGCGTGAATTTATCCTTATCGTTAAGAACGATCAAGGGGAGAAAGAAATTATTCCAGCTTGCGACCATCGCAAGGACGGAAACGGTCGCGATTGCGGGCCGCGAAAGAGGAACGACGATGTTAAAGAAAAAGCCCATCTTCCCGCATCCGTCGATTTTCACCGCGTCTTCGAGCTCGACGGGAATCTCGTGGATAAAGCCCTTGAAGATCATGATGTGAAAAGGCAAGAGAAAGGCAGTTTGCGGCAGGATGACGCCGATGAAGGTATCAAGGAGCCCCAACGCGCGAAGCTGAATATACAGGGGAAGAATCGCGAGCGTCATGGGAAACAAAAGCCCCAGGAGGAAGTACTGATAGATCAGGCTCTTCGTCTTGATGGTAAAACGGCTGAGCGCAAAACCCGCAAACGCCGCGACGATTACGTCGACCGCGACCGTCACGCCGAGGATGATCGACGAGTTGAGAAAGTACTTGAAGAAATTGCTCTTGATAAAAATGTTCACGTAGTTCGCGGCCAAAAACGGTTTGGGGAAACCGACGGGATCCGAGTTCAGCTGTCCGATCGACTTGAAGCCGCCGATGACGGCAAGGTAAATCGGCACGAGAATTATCAAAGCGAACAGGGTCAGAACCGTGTACTTCACTATCGATTTGCGTACGTTCATTACCGCTCTTCCTTATTTATCACGCGTTGATACAAAGCGTTAAACGCGAGGCAGATGATGAATATTACGATGGCGACCATGCTGCCAAAGCCCATCTTCGACGACTTTATTCCGAATTTATAGAGATAGACAACCGCGGTCTCCGCCGCGTGAACGGGGCCGCCCTGCCCCATTGACCATATTACGTCGAACACCTGCAAGGATCCGACGATGCAGAAAAAGAGCGACATCTGTATCGCGTTTTTCATGAACGGCAGGGTAACGTAGAAAAATGCCTGCACGGGATTGGCGCCGTCTATCAGCGCGGCTTCGTAATACTCCGGGGGAATTCCCTGCAGTCCCGCAACGTAGAGGATCATGTGGAACCCGAAGTACTTCCAGAAAATGACGAAAAGGATGGCGAGGAAAACCGTGTTGGGGTCCGCGAGAAAACCGGTATAATTGTAAGTCGGCGCGATAATGGCGAACACCTGATGAAGAAGCCCGAACTGTGGATGGTAGATAAAACGCCAAATAACGCCGGTGATGATTTCCGACAGAATGTACGGCAGGAAAAATACCGTACGGAAAAAAATGGTGGGCCTGCTCGTGCTCTTGCAGACCAGCAAGGCGAGCATAAAGGCTATGGGAAGCTGCACGAATATGGAAAAGACAATGACGATTCCGTTATTGCGCAAGGCATTCCAGAAAAGCGAATCGTGAAGAAGGGTCCGCAAATTTTTAAGGCCGACGAAATTCTTGAGCGGGCCAAATCCGTTCCAGTCATAGAACGAGTAGAAAATCGTATTGATGACGGGATATATTATGAACAGGGTGACGAGAAGAAAAGCGGGAAACAGGAGCGCATAAAAAAGCGCTCGCTCGTGATTCTTGACCTTGGCCTTTTGATCGGGCGCCTTTTTTATTTTTGTGACAGCTGGCGCTGTTGCGTCCATCGATTACCCCCTGGAAGCGGCGGGAGAGGAGATTCCCGCCGCAAGAATTTTTTTACTTCTTCTCGGACTGATATGAAGTGGCAATGGCCGCAGCTACTTCTTTCGGCCCCATGGTGCCCGCGAAGAGAGCCTGAGTGGCGTCCTTCACGACCTCGCCGGTGGCGGGGGGCAGATACTGATCGTAATAGAGCTGATAGTAAGTCGCCACGCTGACCGCTTTATTGATCGCGATAAGGTTCGGGTCGGTAAGAGCAGTCTCCGCGCCAAGCGCGGTGGGAACGATACCGAGCGGACCGGTCGCGAGGAATTTTTCGTTCTCGACGCTGGTGATGTACTTGAGGAATTCGATCGCCTCTTTCGGCGCGTTCTTGCCGATGACAAGACCGTCACCGCCGCCCATGAGGTCGGTCAGCTTGCCCTTCCCGCCTTCAACGGCAGGGAACGACATAAAGCCAAGCTTGTCGCCAAGGCCTTTCTTGTCCTCGGAAGAACCGATCTCAACCGCGGGAGCCCACTGTCCCATCAGTTCCATTGCTGCCTTGCCGTTGCCCATGAGCGCGGCCTGGTCTCCGCCATACGTCGCGGCGAGGAATCCTTCCTGGAAGGGTTTGAGCGCGATCAGTTCCTGAAGCAACTCGCCCGCCTTGACGAACGGTTCGTCGTTGAACGAGCCATTGCCGATGGTAGCCTTGTCGAAAGCCTCTTTTCCGCCGAGGCGTACCGCGAGGTATACCCACCAGAAGTGACCGGGCCACTTGTCGCCCTCACCGAGCGCGATCGGGGTGATTCCCGCGGCCTTGAGTTTTTTCACGCAGTCAAGGAATGCGCTCCAGGTTTCGGGAGGGGTTGTATATCCGACCTTGGCAAGAAGATCCTTGTTGTACCAGATACCGACGCCGCCCATGGTATACGGAAGGCCATAGACCTTACCCTTATAGCTGTAAACGCCAACGGCACCCTCGCCAAGCTTGCTGTCCCAGTGGTTCTTGTATTCGTTCGTGATGTCCTTCAAAAGTCCGGACTCGGCATACGAGTTCATGACGCCGCCGCCCCAGCTGCGGAAAATGTCCGGGGGATTTCCGGACTGCATGACCGTGGCCAGCTTGCTCTTGTACGCTTCGTTTTCCAGAACGGTGATCTGGATGTCGACATTGGGATGCAGTTCGGTAAATTTCGCGGCAATCTTTTCCCACTCGGGATAGTGCAAGTCGTTGCTGTCAAGATGCCAGAAATTGATGGTCACCTTGCCATTGTTGGCCTTGTTCTTGCCGGAGCAAGAGACCAGCAAACTCGCGACCATCAGAATAGCGACTATCCCGACGATACCCTTACGCATGTTCATACATACCTCCAGTTTCTTTTTGACTCCCCGCACAAAATGCGGAAAGCAGATCTCGCGGAAAAGGACGGTGGAGCAAACTTGGGGCAGAGCAACTTTTCCAGTCTCAGAACGCCAGTTTATATCCGGTTTTTTTATAAGTCAATTTAATTGTTATGTATCGCTTTTTATGATATACAAAAACAAACAAAATTGATGATTTCAGGACTTACAAAGCCCAATTTTTTTCTAAAAGCAACAATTTACCCTTTAACTAAATCAGAAATTATGATATACATATGCAGAGGAGTACTCTATGGGAAACCAGAACATTCTCGTCATTTCCAGCAATGAAGAAAGCCACGTGCTCAAGGGGATTTGCTCGGAGCTGCGCATCAAGATACTCCAATGCCTGCGCGACGAGAGCCTGAACGTGAACGACCTTGCCAAGCTCCTCGATCTTCCCCAATCAACCGTGGCGATAAACGTGCAGATACTTGAAAAGGCCGCGCTGATCCGGACAGAAACCGTCAAGGCAAAAAAGGGAAACCAGAAAATCTGCCATGGACTGTACCAGGAAATCATTCTCCAGTTTCCCAAATCGAAAAAAGACGAAAACAACATGATAGAGGTAGAAATGCCGATCGGCCTTTTTACCGGCTACGACGTCTCCCCTCCCTGCGGAATGTGCTCAACCGAATCGATCATCGGATTTCTCGACGTGCCGGACGAGTTCCTCAATCCCAATCGCATGAAGGCCGGCCTCCTGTGGTTTGAAAAGGGATACGTCGAATACAAGTTCCCGAACAACGGACTCTACAAGGGCAACACATTGACCAAGCTCGAACTCTGCGCGGAGCTCTCGTCGGAAATGCCCGGAACGAACCCCGACCTTCTTTCCGACATCACCGTCTGGATCAACGACGTGGAGATCGGTTATTGGACCTCGCCCGGAGATTTTGGCGACAAACGCGGAAAGCTCACGCCCCCCTGGTGGAAGCTGGAAGGCTCGCAATACGGTCTCCTGAAACAATGGAGCGTTACCAATGAAGGTTCGTTCGTGGACGGCGTTCAGATCTCGGACGTCCGGCTTGAAGATCTCGACGTATACCATCATCACTCGATCCGCGTGAAAATCGGCGTGAAAGAAAACGCGCGCAATATGGGCGGCATCAATATCTTCGGCAAAGGCTTCGGTAACTACGACCGGGATCTCGTGCTCAGACTGTATTTTTAAAGTATTGTCACTTCAATTATCAAACATTTTTTTTCATGCTGATACTTAATCACTCGTCAAATTGAAAAGGAGTGTTTGTTTGATATAGTCTGTTAGTGATTGTAATAACGACAGTTTAGAAAAAATTTTCATCGCCGCTAGTCAACCACTCTATTCTTGAAATGCAGTACCTCACGAAACAGACATGAAGAACAAATAAGAATATTTTAAACAGGAGAAAAAAATGCAACGCAAGATTTTTGGACTATTCATCATCCTGATAACGGTAGTGTTTATGGGATGTTCGAATTCGAGCACGGATACTCCGGATGTTGATACTCCGGAAAGTGTCACTCCGGCAACAGGTGCAGCAATCAATCTTGTGGCAATTTCCGGAGTAGTACCTCCCGTGCGTGACGCAAGAGCGGTAACGACGGCGATAGATACGGCGCAGTACACGGGAACCATCACGTGGTCGCCGGCAGCCAGTCAGTTTGCAGCAACAACGGTGTACACTGCAACCATAGTCCTGACGGTAAAAGAAGGCTACACATTGACCGGAGTAGCGGCCAACAGCTTTACGGTAGCGGGAGCGACCGCGACAAATGCGGCAAACTCAGGAACGGTAACGGCGGTATTCCCGAAAACACTCAGTTTCGGTCTTACCATGGTAACCGTCCCCGCCGGCAGTTTCCAGCGTGATAACAATACTCTCAATATCAGTAAGATCAGCACAGACTTCCAGATGAGCAAGTATGAAATCATTCGTACACAGTTTCTGGAAATAATGGGCGAGGATCCGGGCACGAGAAGCCCGACTATGACCTGCGGCACCGATGATCCTGTGTTTTTAGTAAACTGGTATCACGCTATTGCATTTTGTAACAAGCTGAGCATAGCTGAAGGGCTGGCTCCGGTGTATGCAGTAAATGGAGTAAACTTTACGACCCTGACCTTTGACGATATTCCGTCAAGTGAAAATTCTTTGCCTCAAACCCCGTGGTATGCGGTCACGGCCACCTGGACCAACGACGGTTACCGCCTGCCCACGGAAATGGAATGGGCATGGTCAGCTATGGGCGCGACAAGCGATGCTAGACCAGGAGATATTGTTGGTGGGGTGAATACCGGAGGCTATACAAAGGCCTAAGCCGGCAGCATGGAAACAGGCAGTTCATTAGTAAGTATCAAAGATTATGCATGGATCAATGATAATAGTAGCGGTAAAACCCACCCGGTGGGAACGGCTGGGTCCACGGGTCATCCCAATGAGCTGGGCTTGTATGACATGACCGGTAACTTTTGGGAATGGTGTTGGGACTGGTTTAAAGGGTATTCGGGGCCTGATACTCGCGGAACGTTGATTTCGGAAGCCGTTGATGGAAGTGGCAGGGGCCCGGCTTCGGGCACGAACGGTTACGAAGACAATAAACGCATTATGCACGGAGGTGGAAGGAGCGACAGTTTAGCGAGATTCACTGCGGATTTATGGGACAGGGAAACTCCGGGCGACCCAGCTACCTGGGTCGGTTTCCGCGTAGTTCGCCGGTAAACACCATAGGAAACAGCAAGGCTCCCAGGGCCTTGCGAACGGAGTCTATCACGCAGGTGATGCTGCGAAGATAGCTCCGTTCGGTTGAAGAAGTATATATCCGTCAAATTGTGTAGAAATTCCTCCAAAAAATAGAGCAACGCAATTGGAGTCACAACCAAGGATGGAATTTCAATGCACAAAATTAATCAAAGACAAGACTATCAAGAAAGTCTTGTATTCTTCCACGGTAAACCACAAAAATCGGCAACGAACCTCTTCGCTTCTGAGTACAGTACCTTTTTATAGGCGTTGAATGGGTTCACTCATCGTGAAGGGATTCTGCGTCGTAGTTGTTTGCTGCGAGCGAAATTTACTTCTCGGTATTGCCAATAATAGCTCAATGTATGCTGTAGGTTAAAGCACTCATTTTACGTCGTGACAGACTCTCCTCCGAATGGTATCATGTCCTTATCATGTTCATTACAAAAAGTATTCTGAAAGTCATCGTTATCCTTTTAACTCTGCTGTTCTGATGATTCGCGGGAACAGCGCGGATTGCGTTACTGTGGCAGGAAAACCGGTACTACCGTCGCTACTTTCGTGAACGGAATATTCACTATCCCTTCGAATTTCATGAAAAGTGGTTTACTCATACAGCATATTCTAGCACTACGAAGAAACGGAAATGCTTTATGCTCATGAATCCTGAAACGATCCTTTACGCATGGAAACGTGCGATAGGCCTACATTGGACTTCGTCATCAAAAAATAAAAGGAATCCCGGAAGGCCGCGAATACCGAAAGAGATTAGGTAACTCATCCGCGATATGAAAAACGAGAACATGCTCTGGGGCGTGTATCGGATTCAAGATGAGGTGCACAAGATCAATGTGTCGGTGTCTCGCGAGACAATCAGGAAGGTACTTACCGTTTATCGATTAACTGGCGAGATAAAACCAAACCTTACCTGGTCGAAGTTCTTAAAAGCGCATTGGGAATCTCTGTTCGCGTGCGATTTTTTTACGGTCGATTTGTTTGGATTCTCTCGTCTCTATGTCTTTTTTATTATTGAGCTGAAGTCCCGAAGGATCGTACATTGGAACATCACCATGAATCCAAGTATTCAATTTCTCAGGAATCAGTTTTCTCTTTTCACGGAATTCTTTACGAATGTCTATCTAATTCATGATAATTCCGGTGAATTGAAATGGTTTCCTTATGATGAGTATGGAATCACGGGCGTTTCGACAACACCTTATTCTCCGAATATGAACGCCTACGCGGAAAGATTCGTGAGATCGATACGAACAGAATGTCTCGACTGGATGTACGTGATCAATCAAAATCAAGTAAGAAACATTATGAGGGAATATATCAGGTACTACAATTCGTACCGGCCTCATCAAGGAATCGGTCGAATACCGGATGCAACAGTAATACAACAGACAACCGGATCGATCAGGAAAGAGCGGTTGCTCTTTGGATTGCACCACCGGTATTATCGTCAAGCGGTATAATATATAGGGATTATGTTTCTACTACAATAAATGAATGTATTATCAAATATTTAAAGCAAGCATAGATAATTATTAATACGAATTTCGCTTCACAATCGCAACCATTTGAGTATATGTATGCGGAATCTTAAAAAAGAATCAACGAGGAAAGTAAAAAGTCTTTTTAACTGTCATAAAAAGTGCAAAACCAATCATTGTATGAGTTTTTTGTTAGTACGCCGGTTCTTTTGCTGTCATTACCACTTTTCTCTATGGTCTGGAGTAATTACAAGAGGATCTCAGCATTATTCCTTCGCTCCGTATTTTAAAAGTAACTCAGCAATATCGTCGAAGCCGCGCTCTCTCGCATACGCGAGATTTGTGCAGGTTTTTCCGTCAAGCTTCGCTTTTATATTTGGATTCGCGCCCGCCTCAAGGAGATACTTAACTGAATCATAGGAGTTCCCATCGACTGCGGTAAATAACGGGATTAATCCGTTTGTTGTCACATATTCGTACTTTGCACCGTTATCGAGAAGTAATTTTACAATATCCGGATGGTTTTCTGATGCTGCTAGAATAAGTGCCGTTGCACCTAGCGTATTCTTCTGGTCGATATTTGCGTTCTTACTTAATAAAAGCTCTACAGTATCGACAAACCCTCTTTGTGCTGCAATTGCTAAAGCAAATAAGCCATCTCCCTTTGTTTTATAGTTTACTATAGCATCATGTTTTATTAATATGTCAATTACAGCATTACTCCCATTCCATGATGCGATCATCAATGGAGTGTCATATTGCCTTGTCGTACTATTATAATACTCATCATTAACTTTTACTCCTTTATCAATTAGCAAGTTAACGATCTCAAGTTGATTCTCTTGAACTGCAGGCGCTAATGCAGTAACGCCATCTTTATTTTTTTGATTTACGTCGGCACCGTTCTGTATAAGCAACTTTGCGATTTCAAGATATCCCTTTGTTGCCGCGATCATGAGCGTGGTAACATCATTCTCCTTCGCTATTACGTCAATCTTCGCATGGGCACCAAGTAATACACGAACCACGTCTAGATGTCCATTCTGGGCTGCAATCATTATGCTCGTTGCGCCATTACCTTGGATCGCATCTACTACGGCACCATGCGCAATTAACATCTTTACCGCTTCCGACTGGCCCTTCTCCGCAGCCATACCGAGAGCATGCGATCCCGTTTCGTCTTTTACCGAAATATCAGCCCCAGATTGAAGCAACACCTCCATCACCCCGGTCGTACCGAGACCTGAGGCTATCATCAAAGGAGTTATCCCTCCATACCCACGCGCGTTAACATTTGCCCCCGCGTTTATTAAAACCTTTGCAATCTCGGCGTTACCATTCTCCGCCGCTATCATTAGCGCAGTATAATCTTTTGTCGTATCATCGACTTCCTTATCTGTTCCAAGAAGTTCGTCAACAGTTATTCCTTTTTTCAATGACTCCTTGACCGCTGCGATGTCTCCTTCATATACCGCCTGATAATACTTCCCAACAGCGTCGTTTTCAGTCCTATCGTTTTGACCGGTCATTACGCCTTTCTGATCCTTCTGCCCAACGCAGCAGGTCAATAGCAATAAACTGATAATGATGATCGTTACTGCTTTTTGTGCCGTGTTCACTATATTTTCTTCCCTATACATGTGCAATCTCCAACATCTTATATTCTATCTTTCGTTCTCTCATCACAAGCCCTTCACCAGTACTATCGGCAAGGCGCAGTGTTATTTTCACGCGTAGATCTGGAAAATCATAATACAACCCTGATCTGAGATCACAATTTTTCGGTTTCGGATACGTCCCCAAGCCAGGACTTGCGGGTATATACTCGCATTTACTTTCACTCTCATTTATTCGCGCATTCTCTTTAGAATACTGCACAAGCACAGCTTTTCGCTCGTAAACAAAAGTCACTATCGTATTCCCGTCTTTAGATGTCTTCTCCTCCAAGCAATTATTTTTATCTGACAGACTAATCACGCTCAATTTTCGACCATGTTTATCGTTCTGGTATTCGACAATCTCTACCGTAAACAGAGAATCAGTTGCGATTAGTTTCGTCGTTAACCGAAGCTCTATAAACTCGTATTGACGAAACTTTTCCCCCTCAGGGTAGTAATAGGCTATGCAATCTTGTATTTCGAATCTATATAGTAGCTTCTCGAATGTCTCTATCTGCGTCTCGCTCTTTCGCCATCGTGCGATCGCCATATCACTTCGCTCGCTCTCTTTCGCTACATACGCCTTACAAAAATACTCCCAAGACTTGCCCTTGAGCGAGCCGTACTGAACGCCATAGGTGCTGAATTCTATCCAGCGCTTGTAGTCGTCGTCCGTAAGAAGATCACCCGCGAATTCGAGAGCCAATCCAGCCAAGACGAGGAAAAGAACTATCTCGGGTTGTGTTATGAAAAGTCCTACTGCGGCAACGAACATTTTTCCGCCGCCCCGTACTACAGCCGCATCCATATCGCCCTTCTCTTGCAGTTCGTAGAATCTAATCGCGCCTAAGACTATATCAAGCATTCCTGTTAACGATGAAATAGAATACATATGAGACATTGAAGTTCTGATACCTACTGACGCCCTTGAAGCTGTTCCAGCTTTCCCGGCCTCTTCCAATATTTTCCATTCTTTAGCAAAGGATAACGCATTCTTGAGAAGATCAACGCTATTATAAAGAGTAAACCCTTCGTCATTGATTTTTTTCGTGATAAGAACCATATCAATCGCGGCAATTGCCTTTTTTAGATAATCAATACTCGTGCTTGCGAGTATTTGAGCTGCATCAGTTTTAGGCCTTGTTGAAACTTCCATCGACACGACTTTGTCTGATTTCTTTTTCCCCCAATACGATACTTTTTGTGGATCCTATGATACAACGTAAACTTGTTTATCTTTATTTAATATACTCATCCATGCAGCTAAGTGACCTGGCAACGAATCCCGAAACCGCTTACCATTTGCAAAACAATGGGTTTTGATAAGTATGTCAACACTCCAAATGCAGCTTTCTTAACTGACTTTACTTGAGGATAGACTACTTCAACAAGGAAATTTGGTTCTTGGCTATCCTTATACAACTCAAGCAATTTGAATTTATAGTCAAGGCTTCCTGCGTGACTTTTAGGGTTCCAAAAGTCATTAAGTCTACGCTCCATATTTGCCGCTTTACCCTTCGGATCGTTTTTATGAACAAGTGCCGATTCGTATATCTTTAATGCTTTTTCGCAATACTCGTTTAACGCGCTCTCGCTTCCCGTTGCATCGGCGACGCCTTTAACCATTGTTTCGTACTCGTCACAAAGCTTCTCAAAACCTCCCTGATACTTATTATCCGTACAAGCAAAAAGATCGTCATAGAGCGTATCAGAAAAACACGGTCTGGCTATCCACCACGCGAGAAGCTCGGTTACGCGCCCTAGTTTCGCGGCGACGTTCATGAACGCGCTGTAATCGCTTTTAAAGCTCTCGCGATAGGATTTTGCAATACTGTTCCATTTCCCCCTCATCGAGCTCGTCGAGCACACCAAATACTTTAAGTTATTGTCCGCATTACCCGTCTTGCGACCGATGTAGGAATCAACCTCACCGTTATAGTTATCGAATTTAGTCCGCAGCTCCTTCATCCGTGCCTTGTAGTCTGTCAATAGAACGGTCACGAATCCCGAGGAACCGCTCACATCCATAACAACGTTCTCGAGATCTGGAATCCCCAGATACAGCTTCTCTGGAATTTCCTTACGGTCCTTCTTTAGCTCCTGTATCTTCGTGAGAATATCAAAAATCGTTTTTTTATCCTTTCCTATCACGCGTGACGGCATAGGTATTTCCATAACGCGCGCGCAGCTTCCATTATTTTCTAGCCGTTTCCGAATCTCCTCAAGCCTATTTGCCGTCAACTTTGCCTGTGAAAGCAAGATCCAACATCGCTCATTCGCGGGAATCGCGAAATGGTCGCTACCCGATCCCTCTAGCTGCCGATTATCAGAAAGCTTTTGTACAGGAACGTACTTCAACAATCCACTTTGGTCAGCGTAATATTCGCATCGCAATGTAACCTTATTTGTAACAGGATCCTGCCGGAATACATCCACGTATTTATCACGAATTTTCTTCAAATTTTCTTCATCGGGAGGTTCGGCGGTAATTTTTTATATTCATCAGACTTTTTTATCTGAAGATATTGAGTACCGCCCAATCGCACGTATGCATCAAAAACGCTCCACACGCATCCCTTATCGATAAGGTCTAGGCCTCGCTTCATCTCTCGATATGTTCCGCGAGCAGCATCCTCTTTCCATTCGAAAGAATCTTGCAGAAAACGAATCTTATCATCGCCAAGTTTCTTTCGGCTTGATCAATATCGCACAGAACATCGACAGATATTTTTTTACGCTGCAGTATTCCGCAGGCCTATAAACCGTTTCTCGCTCGGTATGAAGCTATGCGCTGAGTATTCCTTAATTTTTATGAAGTATTCTTCGTTCGCCATTCGTCTTACCCCTTATTTATCAACAATCTCGGTGAAAGGCTTCTTCTCGAATACCAATTAGCTCTTTCCCTCTCCGGGATTTTCGAATTTCAGGGCGTATTCAAGGCCGGGCTTTACTTTTTCAAAGGCGACCAAGAACCTTCCATTGACGTCCTTCTTACCTTCCTTTACGGGAACGGATTTCTTGTAACTTCCATCCGAGGATTCAAGGGTGTACTTTCCGTCCTTACTCAAGTTTTCTGGATCAACATATAAGGTAATATTCGATTCAAATACCGCTTGCATTGACGGCCCCTTATCTCCCTTAACCCGTCCATCCGCAGTCACCGGCACAAAGACAAACTTCAGCTTATCGCTGTCCTTCAATTCGCCAAGACGCTCGTTGGAAACATGCACCATCCACGTCGCGCTCGCAGCTCCGTCTTTCACGACGCCTTGCGGAATAAACAAGTAGCTCTTCTCGTCTTCTCTCCCTTCCTCGTAGACGAAGAAACTCACATACTCACCCGCTTTTATATTTGTAACCTTCACACTCACCGTCGCTTCGGTTCCATACGTAAACTCGCTCGCGTCCTTTCGCGACTTTTCCTTTCCGTTTTCATCTTTCTCCACGAGTTCCCACTTCGGGGAGCTGAATTCCGGTTTCTTTTGTTCAATCGATAAGGTATTGCTTTCTTTCATGGGGCACCATGCGGAGTGTGCCGTAAAGAAAAACTTGAGTCCATTCTCGGGTATGGGCTCTCCATTGCTTCGCTGATACGCCCATTTCCCCTTCGCGACCCCTCCGTCCACGTTCGTCGGTATCTGTGCCTGCGGCACGCCTGCCGCGGGGTCTTGCCCATCCTTCCACACCTGCAAGGTCACCATGTTCCCGTCGTCGATGTCCTTTACCTGGGCAGAGAGCTCTATCTCTTCTCCCTCTTTTACCGAACTCTTCCCCCACTTCACCGTGGTGAACTGCGGCTTCTTTGTTTTCTCTTTATCCTTCTCTTTCTTGTATTCTTCCATGTTCTTCGGGTTGATGATCGCGGGCATTGGCATACTCGCTCCGACCGCAAGAATTGTGCTGTTCTCTTTCATTCCCATGTCGTTGCATGTCGAGACCGTGCTTCCGATCGTCGCCGCTTCTTTGCCGTTTATCTTCACCTTTGGCGCAGTACCGCCCGTTACCTCGACTTCTTTTTTTGGGCTCTGGTTGAATGAAATGGTTCCCGGCATCTGCATGTGCATAGAGTCATCGTGCTTGGCCTTGCTGCCCTTTCCTGCGGCGGCTTTTCCCGCGATCTTTACGTCTTTCGAAAGCTTGTCGTTCAGTTTTCCAATGAACGGATGCGGCAAGGGAACGACGGTGGTACCGTCTCCTGAGGGGATGCGCATTTGATGGATGTCAAAGCCTATGACTTTGTCGTCCTGTTTGGCGAGCTGCTTTCCGCCGGTCGCGACGCCTTTACTCCCCTCAAGCTTGATGTTCTTTGCCTTGCACTTCACTTCCTTGTCGCTGGTGATCTTGATGGTCTTCTTCGCTTTATACGCGGCGTCTTCGCCCGCTTCGATGGTGAGTTTCTTTTTTGCTTGTATCTGTAGGTCTTTCTCGCTTTCGATCTTCAGTTTCTTGCACTCGATCTTGATGTCCCCGAGTTCGTTGATGAGTTCTATTCCTTTGTCCTTGCTCAGGATAAAGCGCATCTTTCCTTCGGCGGACATGAGGGTGATGGATTCTTTGCCGCCTTCGTCGATTATTTCTAACCGGTGATTTTTCGTCTGATAGAGGATGGCATCTGCCGCTTTTTCGGTCGTGGTCTTGGGCGGTTTATGGTTCTGGTCCCAGAAACTTCCGAGGACGAGCGGGAAGGTCATACTTCCGCCGGGGAAGCGGCTGACGTCCGTTGCCGATGGTTGGCTCCACGTGCCGGGGCCCAGCTCGGGGAAATGGGTCCCTCACTTGGGTCCTCGCGAGAAACCGCGTTGCGGTTTCTCACTGCGGAAGCGTTCGGGTCCCATTTCCCCGGCGTCCCGGCAGGTGTATCCCTCCAAGAATCGGCAACGGACCTCGTCGCTTCTGCAGAAAGTGCCCATTGTAATCGCTCAGTACGTCTCTGCTCCCCCTACGCTCCAAAAGTTTCCCGCAGCGTGTCACGGAAGAATATTGAGTTACCGCATTAGCGCGGGAAACGTTTTTTCACTACCCTCACTTATTTTGTACGGTGCTGGCTTGATGCCAACGACGTGGTTCTTCTCTGAATTGTCAAAGAACTTCTCTTTTAATACTAAATCATTATAGCTCAACACTTTTAATCTGTCAGAATTTCTTTTAGTGCTACACTTTTTTTATGGTTATAACAAAAAAGGTTCGTTCATCGTATCACACTGATGTGAAGCTGGCTTTTCAACTCGGTCTTCTTCCTGTTGAACTTACTACACGCATTCCGCGATCAAGCAAACACCGTTTTAAATCCACCGACTATTCTACGCTCGTCGGTACGGAATTTTCGGCCTTCCTGGATAAACTGGATCTTGTCAAAAGCATCATGTCTTCCCGATCGACGCTTGCCGTTGCTTCAGCGTTCTTGAGAATCATTTCACTTCTACGCGTCCTGAACCTTCCGCTCAGCGCGCTGCCCAAGATAAGAAACATTGAAATCCGTACCAAAATCGTAAAACGCATTCTTTCGGTTGCACAGCATATTCCAGTCGGGAAGATTCTTAACCTCCTGAAGCTCTCGCCGCGTCGATTTCTGAACTGGAAAAAGAAGCAACTTCCTTGTCTCTCGTCTCCGCTTGGCCGATGTCGGGGTTCTGTTCCGTCTCAACTCGCGAAAGGCGAAGTAGTTGCTATCAGAAAGGCTTTTTCAAATCCGGAAACAGCCCACTGGCCTTCCATGTCGGTAGCATGGAAATTAATCTCTGACGGAATAGTTTCGGCGAACGTAGCGACCATTCTTACGTACGCCAGAGCTATGGGACTTACCTCAGAGCGAAAGATATCACACCGGTCAAGAAAGCGAGGGAGTATTGTCACGACACGGCCTAATGAAGCCTGGCATATCGACGTTACCGTTCTGCGTACCCAGGATGGCGTTCGTTCATACATTCAGCTCATCATCGACAGTTTCTCCAAGCGCATCCTTGCCTTCTCGGTAACACTTTCCATTTCAGGAAAAGCGACAGCCGCTCTTCTGCGTTCTGCCCTGAAGTCCCTGTCTCACACACCTGAAGAATCAATCATGCTCATCTCCGATGGTGGAAGCGAAAACGTCAATATCTCCGTCAAGGAGTATCTATCATCAGTTCCTCTCAAATTGCAGGTAGCGCATGTCGACGTGTCTTTTTCCAACTCAATGATCGAGGCCGTGAACAAGATTCTGAAATACCGCTATATCTTCAGGAAGAATATTCCATCGTATCATGCTGTTGAAGCAGTCGTCAAAGAATCAATAGCGGATTATAACGCGCGCCCGCATTACGCGCTGCATGGCCTCAGCCCCGACGATGTGTATGCGGGGAAAATCTTTGACTTCGCTGGATACAAGGAACGACTTGCCCGCGCCCGGGAACGCCGCCTGAGCGAAAACAGGAGCACAGTGCATCCTTGTAAACCATATATGGATGAAATCATCAAGGAGGATTAGAAAATAACAAAGATAAAGGAGACCGTATAAAAACTTGATGAGTAAATTGTCAAAGAACACGGGTTAAGTAAACCGGCGTTCAAAAGGAAAAGGACCGTTCCTTATAAGGAACGATTGATTGACGAAAGTACATGAATGGAGCTCGGTATGCTACTGCGTATCGTTTATCACTCGAAAGAGCGCATTCAATCATTAATCGTGCGCTTCTCTTAAAAAGAATATGTAATCAAGGGCGTGGTTCAAGGTACCCACCAAAGCACCAGCCTACGTCTCCGGTCACGGTTTTGACTCGAACCCATGGCGCGGTGATGCCGTCGATCGTTGCTTCAGCGCCTTTAGAAAGGAGAATCATCCTCACCCCAGTATCAAGGGTTGTTACTGTTTTACTTGTCCTACTTTCTGAAATGCGTAGTCTCAAACGATCAATAGTATGGTATATAAGTCCTTTTCCACCTAAATCGCTTGCACGGATCGGCCATTGGATTTTTTTCTTATTAAAAGTAATTGCTCTTTGACCTGCTTGTTTGCTAAAAACCATAAACTGTTCGTTAAATACTTCATCAACAGCAACTAACGTAAATAACTTTGAAGATTGATCTTCAAGATATACATCAATATAATCACCATCGATATGTAATCGCAAATCAAAGAAGTCTTTATCGCTAACAGAGTTGAAACTAAAAGGATAAATAGAATAGCTTGCGCTGTCCCTAACAAAGTTTGCACAAGTTATTCGATATCCATAATCAGTATGGATAAGATTAACTATAGGTAAAACCTCACCATCGCCCATCAAAAGCACATTATTAGTTAAACAAAAAACCAACTTAACCCAACCAGCACGTTGTGGATCGTACCATTCTGCATAGTATCCATTTCCATCTTCATCTATTGGTTTTTCAAATTTTGGAATATCCTTTTTTATTATCTCAGGATCTTCTTTCATTAATGCGTTTACTGCAGTTTCTAAATACCAGTAACGTTTATTAACTGTTGATGATATAAGAAAGTTTGTATCAAACATCGATTCGCTATGTAGTGGTATAAAATTATTTTCATAACTACAGTACTCTTTGTTCTCATAATAAAAACTAATAAGCGGATCTTCATCTCGATAAAAACCACTAACTGTTAATTTTACTATTGTATTTATGGGTATACTTTTTAATGGCACTTCAAGGAAATGTGTATCGCTATAAATTGGAGTTTCTTTAACGGTTTTATAATATACGTCAATCGCAAAACAGGTACTCATCATGATAAAAGACAATGCTAAACATATATATTTCATCTTATTTTTTACCACTCCGTTTATAACGTCTCTATCAGTCGTCGTTTTTCTTGATCATTAAATGGGTTTATTTCTTTTCTTGAACCAGTAAAACCTTCAGCCCAATCAATGTACATCCCTGGTTTTTTATTTGTAACGAAATCACTAGTATCACTTGATTTTGCCATTTTACTAATATCAAATATCGTTAAATGTAAGTGACTATTCGTTGTCCCAGAATTTCCTGTTATTGCAACAATTTGACCAGGATAAACATCAGCACGTTCTGCTAACATATCGTTCCTTGACAAATGTGCAAGCAAATAGACCTTTTTTTCTGTTTTGTGCTTTATAAGTACAATATTTCCGTAACCACTTCTTGTTCCATATGTGATAACCTTTCCAAATATAAAAGATTTGACATTATTGCAACCAGCTGCAAAATCAACTCCTTCATGATAGAATGCGATGTATTTTTTCCAATAGCTACCTACACAAGTATAATTCTCATTAAATAAACCCGTTATAACCGTATAATATTCTTTCTTTCCATTCACAAAGCTATAGTATGGAGTAGGACTCTTAGAAACCGGTGCAAATCCGGGATTCGATACGACACAATGGAGTAATCCACCATGGCTTTCGCTTGGAGAACTTGCAATCTCCTTCCCGAAATATGGATTATATTCTTGCGTCATCTTCGAAGCTACAAACTCCAAGAAGCTTATAGGATGAAAGTAGTAGAAAATATTTCCGTTGATCCCACTTTTCTGTCTTACGGTATCAGTAAGCCAGAATTGATCCTTTAAATATGTTACAATTTTCTTACTTTCATTTTTTTCAATACCAATATATCCATACTTAGGAAGATCAGATTCTTGTAAGTCTTTCTTCTCATTCCACATTGACAAACATTTGATAACTAATTGGTTCACAGAATTATATAATGCTTTATCTTTGTAAATAAGATCTGCCGGACTATGGCTTTCATTCTCTTTAGAAGTATCGTATTTCACCTTATCCAAAACAGTATTAATATCGCAAACAACATCGTTATTCGTGTCTTCCATTAGGATAAATCTTGGTAAGTCCAGGACGTTGTACCGAATCATGTCGGCACCATCTATTTCCTCAATTTCATTCTTGATGGTACAATCTGTTATTGAGGTATCCTTTATAAAGTAGTATTCGTCACCAAGCCGAAAACGCAAATAATCGTTTTCATAAAAGTCACAACCACAATACATTATCGTTTTCTCTGATGTTGTGACCGTTTTTTTTAGTTCTTTAACCGATGAGAAAGTTAAACTTTCCGATGAGTATATTTTACACATTGAATTTACAATATACAGATCTTCAGAATGCAATTTATCGAATTTCGTACCAACATCGCGAAAAAACATATATGCAGTGTCATTACTACCATCTTTTTGTAACCACACCTTTATATTAAATCCATTCTTCGCTGTTTCTTCTATTTCTGCGTTATAGATTTCTTCACCATCAATTGCATAACCTATTTGTACATTTTTTGGTTTTTTAACCGTAGAGAATTTTATGACACATCGAGATGTTGATTCATCTCTTTCCATGATATTCAGAATAAAATCATCATTTGCTATTCCGTTTATCATTGATGTTTGTACTATATTTCCTTTTTTCTTGGCAACTACAGATATCATTTCATAAGTCTCGATACCGACACTACCGAAACCTTTTTTTTTGCAAAGTATTCCAGCTCGAACCACTGTTTGTGTTCTTTCATTTTGTACGAGATTAATGTCCACCCGCTCATTTGTACACATCAATAGAGCATCAGTATTTACTACATCTATCTTTATATTCTCGTTTTCCTTCTTTTGCTTCTCCGTCAGAGTCTTCTTAAATGTAAAATCATCCAATGAACTAAAAAACAATTCGATATGAATATCTGGTATTGATAAGGTAGCATCCATCATCCCTATGTACTTTGACACATAGTTTTTATTATCCTCTTCGCTTGGACAAATAATACTATCTGCACTGAATCCTTGAATATTCGACAGGGTAACAATGTCGGTAATTTTTTTACCATCTTTACATTTCACATATCCACACATATCTTTCCATTGCAGTTGTGAATATGTAATATCATTCTTTTCCTCAACCTTTATAACATCAGTTACGGCTCCAAGCTCATCCTCAAAGCATGCTGTCGCGCCAACCAGTCCGATAGTATCATACAACATAAAGCCGTTCTTAGTTGTCAAATAAGCATTAGTACTCCCCTGCAATACTGAATTACTCAATTCATATATTGTCATAGTTGAAAACAGATTCGTTATACTATCCGATGACTCACCAATAAATCCTCTTTGCTGATAACCTTCCAAGTCACAACTAGCACCTATTCGATCAATTTCATACTGCATATATGAGCAATTTTGCCCCGGCATACTATCAATACTCTTGATAGTTGCTTTATCGCTAACAAATATCCGTATATTATCTACTTTGGATGATGTATCATATGCTAATACTCCTTTTTTTATTCCAAACTTAACTCTCGAGTAGTACATAACGTTCTCAACCGTTTTGATTTTTGAATCATCATACAATAAAGCATTCTTACAAATGATATAAAACTTCTGCTTTACAAAGTCAGAATACGAATAATCATTATTCGAATTAAATGTTACGATTACTTCATCTGTTGTACTTCGTTTATTAACCTCAACGTTGTGTATTTTTGACCGATCATACGTGAGTTTCTTATACTTTCGTTCTCGATCGTAATAAATTGCTACTGATTTATTCTTTTCCGCAACAGGTACATGGGCTTGCTCAGCAAGAATAGTCCTTACATCTGCATCACTACTAATCTTAGTAAAACCTTTATCAGGCAAGTTAATAAAATAATACTTTCGATCAGTATGGAGTACTTGGTAGCCAACAGCAGTATTATAGATGACATATCTACCATCACGCGCTAAATCCCCTTTTAGAATAGTACATGCATTATCGGAGTAAAATGAAAGCTTTTTAACGGAAGACAAACTAACACTGTCTCGCTTCAATTTCCATTCACGAAAAAATATCTTTTTCTTTTCGTTTGCTTCAATTTGTTTAAGCGACGCAATATTCGAATATAGTATATAAAATGGTATATCTTTCTTGCCATTAAATAATGTATGTCGCATTAATACAAATGATGTTGAAACCTCTGCGGTCAATATTTTTGTTTCAATTTTCTTATAATCATTGCATATTCGATACGCTACAATTTCGCCATCTAAGAACGGCCGCAGGAACACATTATCGTCACTTGCTTTTAAATGAATAGCAGTATGCCATAACATACTTTGACCGATCGGATATATGCCATTCGGTGTAGCATTCTCCATTGCATATATAGATTCCCAATTAACAACTGAATCAGAATCATTCTTATTAAACGGTATTTCTATTCTCATTTCGTACCTCTACATTGACCATGGCTTATTAAAAAGGTTACAGACCAATACATGCTCTTTCTCAGTCAAGATAGTAAGTTCCTTTGATCCATCGCGAGTATACCCGACAACAACTTTCGTTTCATTTGACTCTATCACGTACTCTTTACTATCAGGTCGCTGGTATTTATCATCTATTCCAATTTTCACGATCGCTATTCCGGGTGTACAATCATCCTTTTCATACTTACCATCGGTATCGGTCTTCACATCCTCACTATTTCCATCAATCGTTACCGTAAGAGGAACATCACCCATTGTCATGTATTTTTCATCAACGACTATTACTTTCATCGAACCACACATCTCCACGTTACCACTCTTCTGAACCTTCGCCTTCGGCGTCGTCACGGTAAAGAGGTACTTCGGTTTTTCCTTGAGTGGGTTCTCCGGGTCATGTTCATAGTGATACGTCCACTCAGCCTCCGCCTTACCGCCCGAGTTCGTCGTCGCAAGTTCGGCGGTTGGCGTGTCCTTCTCAACATCAGCGCCGTCGGGGAACACTCTGAATATCACGCCAGCGCCATCCTCCGTATCCGAGTTGCAGCTCGCGGAAAGCGTGAGCTTCTTTCCGACCAATCCCTTGCTAGTCGAGCTTCCTTCCTCGTCCTTCCACTCTAGACTTGAAAGCTCCGGACGTTTCAGTTTTATCGTCGCGTTACTACTCTTCTTCATCGGGCACCATGCCGAGTGCGCGGTAAAGAAAAACGCAGGGTCGCTCGAGGGCGGCTCGTCTGAACCGAAGGAGTGGAACGCCCACTTCCCCTTCGCCACGCCCCCATCCACCGTCGTCGGGAGTTGCGCCCATGCGACGCCCGATGCCGGGTCTTGCCCGTCCTTCCAGACTTGTAGCGTCACCATATTCCCGTCGTCGATGTCCTTCACCTGCGCTGAGAGTTCAATCTCCTCTCCCTCTTTTGCCGAACTCTTCCCCCACTTCACCGTCGTGAACTGCGGCTTCTTTGTTTTCTCTTTATCCTTCTCTGCCTTGTATTCTTCCATGTTCTTCGGGTTGATGATCGCCGGCATTGGCATACTCGCTCCGACCGCAAGAATTGTGCTGTTCTCCTTCATGCCCATGTCGTTGCATGTCGAGACCGTGCTTCCTATCGTCGCCGCTTCCTTCCCGTTGATCTTTACCTTTGGCGCAGTACCGCCCGTTACCTCTCCTTCTTTTTTTGGGCTCTGGTTGAATGAAATGGTTCCCGGCATCTGCATGTGCATAGAGTCATCGTGCTTGGCCTTGCTGCCCTTTACTGCGGCGGCTTTTCCCGCGATCTTAACGTCTTTCGAAAGGCTATCGGCAACTTTACCGATGAACGGGTGCGGGATCGGCACGATTGCGGTTCCGTTTCCCGATGGAACCTTCATGAGATGGATGTCAAATCCCATGACTTTGTCGTCCTGTTTGGCGAGTTGTTTCCCGCCGGTCGCAACGCCTTTACTCCCCTCGAGCTTGATGTTCTTTCCCTTGCACTTCACTTCTTTATCGCTTGTGATCTTGATCGTTTTCTTCGCCTTGTACGCGGCGTCTTCCCCCGCTTCGATGGTGAGCTTTTTCTTCGCTTGAATCTGCAGATCCTTCTCGCTTTCGATCGTCAGTTTCTTGCATTCGATCTTGATATCGCCAAGTTCATTAATCAGCTCGATGCCTTTGTCTTTACTGAGAGTGTATCGTATCTTCCCTTCTGCAGTCATAATCGTGATGGCTTCCTTACCGTCTTCATCAATGATTTCTAACCGGTGGTTCTTCGTTTGATAAAGCACGGCATCAGCCGCTTTTTCGGTCGTGGTCTTGGGCGGTTTGTGATTCTGGTCCCAGAAACTTCCGAGGACGAGCGGGAAGGTCATGCTTCCGCCGGGGAATACCAAGAGCACCTGTGTTCCGATGTCGGGGATTTGCCACCAGCCCTGTCCGTCCATGGCCCAGCTATTGACGAGCGGGATCCAGGGAGTGATCGCTCCGGGGGCGATCATGTCGCACGCTACCCGTACGCGGCCGAGGCAGTCGGGGTCTTTGTTTTCGACGACGGTGCCGATTCTCGGGGGGCATGAGGCGTCGTACTGCTTCTTCTGAAATTCGAGGAGCCCGGCCACTCCTTTGCGGGGATCGGGGTATTTTTTGAGGAGGGCTTCCATTTCTTCTCGTAAGCTCGGCATGTCGGGCTCCTTTCTTGGTTACTGTATTTCGAGTTGGCGTTTGGCACCGCTGTCTTCTTCCCACTCGATGGCGCTTGCCCTTCTCGCGCGGAGTTTTGCCCAGTCCCTGATGCCCCGTATCTGTTCTTCCATGGTTTGGGAAAGGGGGATCATGGTGCCGATGATGGTTTCGAGGTGCGCTTGCGCGAGTTCAACGCTGTTGTCAAAGGCGTCGTAGAGGGAAGCGGCTGACGTCCGTTGCCTATGGTTGGCTACTCGTGCCGGGGCCCAGCTCGGGGAAATGTGCCCCTCACTGAGTCCTCGGCGCTTCGCGCCTGCGGAAGCGTTCGGGTCCCATTTCCCCGGCGTCCCGGCATGCGTATCCCCCAGGAATCGGCAACGGACTTCGTCGATTCTGCATAAAGTACCCTTTATGAGCGCTGGACACGTCTCTGCTCCCCCTACGCTCCAGCCTCCTCGGGCGTTCCTCTGGAACGCCCTCCGGTGGCTTCCGCTACCCCCACTTTGAAGGTCGCCGCGGAATGGGGTCACGCATCATTATAGGTTTCTACGGCGTACATAGCCAATTATGAGGGAAAGTCCATCTCTGTATTGTTAAAGATCACTCGGTACGCTTGGGTGTACCGTTTATCGGTTAAATAGGCGTGCGTACAAACTTTAGTTTACACTCTCCCCCGAAAAAAACAGGGGTACCTCTGAACTCCGATCTCGAAGTTTTTAACCTCGGCGTCGGTGTTTTGAACTCCGACGCCGTACTTCTGAACTTCGAAATCGGAGCTATTAACTCCGGTTTGGCAGTTCGGAACTCCCCTTTCGGAGCTTTTAACCTCGGCGTCGTAGTTCGGAACTCCGAAACCGGAGTTCCGAACTCCCCTTTCGGAGTTCCGAAGTGGGGGGGGGTACTTCCGAAGTACCCCCCCCCTTCTCTTTTATGCCTACCGCTACAAATGAGCGGCGGCTTTCTTTACCGTACCGCCAGGAAAACGGTTTGAAAGGTCATCGTAGATGGTCTGGGCGTTCGCGGCTTTGACCTTCGCGGCGGCCTTGACCGAGGTGTAGAACACCAACGCTCCCTGATATGCCTCGCTGCCCGACAGAATGAGGCTGTCATTGAGCGCGTCGGAGACGGGGTTGAGGCCTTGCGTCAGCGAGCGCAAGGTTTCGACCGCGGTCACGTCGGTCTCGAATGCGGTCGTGTCCAGGAAGGTCGGCACGAGCGCCGCGTTCTGCTTGCCGTACTCAAGGGCCTTCGTCACGAACGCCACCGTCTTGTCGCCCATCTTGGGTAGCTCCTGCCGTTCCTGGCTCGTGAGCGTCTTCAAGTGCGGCAAGAGTTTTGCCTGCAAGGTTGCGATCGCCGCCTTGATCTCCGAGAGTTCAGATTCCGGGATGTGTACCGAAATCACGTCTTGTTGGGCCATATATGCCCTCCTTCAAAAGTATTTGAAACGGGGTTCGATGAAGGGAGTCGGTTGTTTTGTTTCCCCGGTTCTTCCATTATTGCCAGTGTGAGAATTATTCTTTGTCCCGTACTTCATGAGCTAGTCTGTAACGATATATAACTATTCAATTCAATTCCCCTTCGTAGCTTCACTCTTTCCTAGCGCTTCAAGTTTCTTTATGGTAGCGGCATTAAACCGTTCGACATCATTAAGCATTGATTCTTTGAAATTCGGATTTTCTTTATACTTAATGTTATCGCATTCAACATGAAAGAAGTTATTAAGATATGCATCCTTGAAGATATATCCGTAGCGGGCATAAAAAGCATTCCGCATTATTTTCAATTGTGTGTTAGTGAGAAACATTAATTCATACCTACCAAGAATTCTCCCCGATATATTCGACGCATCAGTGTCGAGATAAGAAAGACGAACACCTGTTTTTGGATAAAGATCAAAGTATGAATATGGTGTATATGTATCTAGTATTTTAATGTAAAACTCATCGTTGTACTGTTTTATAAATGATTGATTAAAATCTATTTTCCATTTCCCGTCACCAAGTTTGTGTATCGTATATCCGTCCGTTTCAAGTTTATCCAGCTTTTGTAAATCTTTATTCAAATCACAGGATTTGGTATTATCAACACGATCTACGAATGCAATATTACTAATCCAGTAATAATCTTCCATTTCATGTTCAAGATAGACTGTATATGTCGCATTATCGCTCCAGTCTGGATAAGAACCATTTATGGCACATCGTATAATCATACCACGCACGCCTGTTAACAAATACGAACTATAGCTTGTCGTTATTTCAGTTGCTGCTCCTGATATGAACTCCACATCAATGTAATACCAATAATCAACTTTCCAATAGTCGCGATCATTTATACTTTTTGTTACTTTATAAGGTACAATTTTCCCATTAACAGTAAATTGAATATTCTTAGGTATAGCGATCTCACCCCCTTGAACTGTTGATACCAGACTAATACACATCTGGCATTTTCTGTCACCGACAGTATTCGTAAATACATATTTTGTATTATTTAAATATGTATCATCCTTTATCATTACAATTTTTACAGTCTCATTGGTAAGCGTAATTCCTTCAATTGGTTTTCCATCAGGATATGAAGTAAGCCCACCAATCATATACATATCCACATATGACGTTGCCATAACAATATTTGGACAAATAATAAAAACAGCAATCGTTATTATGACAAGTAATCGCTTATAAAAATATTCTTCTATCATTTTTTGTACCATAAGTAAATTCTCCCTCCGTCAACGTTTTTATTCTCATCATTCGGATAATTTCGCAGATATGCACCCCAATGTCGGAATGGCCCTTTTAACGTTCGACAAAAAAAACCTTGGGAATATTCACCATTATCACAGGGAGAATCAACATGAATATGATCTTCCCCATAATTATGTATGATAGTAAAATTGCGATTTTGTATCTCCTGCGTTGTTACTTTTGCGCTTTTTTCTATCGCACAAATTACAATGTGAAATTTACTGCACATAAAATCAGCAGACTGCATCAGCTCCAATTTTTCTTTGGGGAAAAGACGTATTCTATTTGAACAAATTTGCTTAGCGTTTCTTTGAAAATCATCCACTGTTGTTTCAAAATATTTTGTCACTGAATCGCTTGCTGTCGTTTCTAAAAGACAATTTACCGCCAACCCAGAGCAATCGAGGCCAATTCCTTTTACATTTTCATTAGGCGCGCTCGTCGGCCCATTCGGTTTACTTTTCGTGGCATAGTCATACCAGCTACGGGGAACAGCAGTAAACGTATTCTGAAATTTACTCAGCTTGTATTTTCCACCGTTATAACTATCATAATCCGCTCCTTCAAGAGAAGTCATATAATATGGAACGCCATAATGATTCCCATATTCACTTACTGCCGCCGCATCTTGAGGAGAAAGGCCCTCGGTACTGACATAGTTCCCCTTGTTTTCCTTCTCGTCTTTATCGTTGCACATTCCACGCTGAGCAAACGTCAATTCGATATAGCGAGCGCCTGTATTCTCCGGATAATTCTGTACCTGCCCGTTCTGCGTCGTTGAACTTTTTACTTTATAACGCCAGGTGTCATCAAGATCATGTTTTTCCTGAGCGGGATAAAACGATACCTTCGTTCCGGCAACAAGTGTTTCTACGGTGCTACCGCCGCTTTCAACGTTATATAATGACATACTGGTATTGGCGGGAATCGTAAATACACCCCGCTGATAAGCGGCATTAAACCGTGGGCGGCCTAACCAAGGCTGATTGAAATTAACATACTCCTCCGCACGCCTTATAAGCTTGTCCCTGAATACTTCAACCACCTTTACATACAAGTTTTCAAGGCCGAGTAATTGACCGATATTAGGATTGTCGGTTACACCGTACAGCAAATTGCGATCGACTATCAACTCACCAACTGTTTCCCGAGAAATCCCGTATTCAGCCGCAAGTGAATCGCTAAGCTTCGCTACAGTGCCAAAATTATCAAAGCTATATTTGAAAACCGTCTTCAAGCTGTCTATTTCCGTACCAGACTTCGTGTCCTTAAATACCGAAACGCAATTCCGGATGTTTTGTCTTAGCACCTCGCTACATTTCCCGTCTTCATCAACATACGTAAACTGTGTACTCGATAGTCCCGCATGTCGCGCGATTACCTGATTATTCAATACTTGCAATCGCTTGATTATCTTCTCATGGGCGCTTTCCTGATTCACACACGGCAGAACGAAAAAATCATGATCTTTCCCGCTTTTTTTCTTGAACTTCTCCAACGGCTCTTTATCACTGCCATTCATTGAGTCTCGGTGGCGATATAGCTCAAGAGTCATTTTTGTTGTGCTTCCAGCCTTCCCTTTTATAATCAGTTGTGCCTGTACTTCAATTTTAGCAGACGACTCAGAGGGAACGCTGCGTGTCGAATCAGTTACGCACACTTCAATTTCCAGAAGGTAATTCTTATTCAAACAAGACCCAAGAATTACCACAGGATTCGATACATCATCTTTATTAGAATATACAGACCCATTCGCTTTAGCCGTGATATAGACTTTCTTCCCGGAGTTCTTCGCATCCACTTTAATTGATACAGCGTCTATGGCTGTTTCAAGAATTCTTGATTTATCATATCGATCATATATGGAGTATTTATCACCGCCATCATCTTTAAGGATACCTAAAGTGACCTTTTTCTTGGTTTCCGTTTTCGCCTGATTCCCCTCACCTTCTTTTTGTTTCCATAAATCAAGATAGACCCGCGTATCAATTTGTTTAAGTTTAATGTCCTTCTTTCCCGTATCATAATTCACGATATCATCAAGTTCACCATCATCATGATCAAGAAAGCTTGGAAACGGGTCTTTATACCGCACCGGTCCAAGTATTGAACCTCCTTGATTCACCTGATAATCAAAAAGGTTAGCCAATGAACGGGGAAATATCATGCATGTCGGGTTTTTGTTCAGCAACCAATTCATGTTACTTATCCTCCGTATTACTTACTGAAAAATTAATAATTTCGGTCTCGCCTTTGTCATTGGTTATCTTGACAGATGTAATCACGCCCGGCACACAGTCTTTTAGCTCAGCCTTTCCGTCTCCGTCAGACGTAACAGACTTTGTCGTACTATCCGATAGTAAAACCGTCAACTTCGTATTGCTCAAGGCTTTCCCTTGTTTATCATGGAGTAGTATTTCATGCTTTTCGTTTATCTCCACATTCCCGCTCTTCTGCATCTTTGCATTCGGCGTCGTCACCGTGAAGATGTACTTAGGCTTTTCCTTAAGCGGATTCTCCGGGTCATGTTCATAGTGATAGGACCACTCAACCTCCGCCTTCCCGCCTGAGTTCGTCGTCGCGAGTTCGGCGGTTGGTGTATCCTTCTCAACGTTCGCCCCGTCAGGGAACACTCTGAATATTACGCCTGCGCCATCATCGGTATCCGAGTTGCAACTCGCGGAAAGCGTGAGCTTCTTTCCGACAAGTCCCTTGCTCGTCGAGCTTCCTTCATCGTCTTTCCACTCTAGACTTGAAAGCTCCGGACGTTTCAGTTTTATCGTCGCGTTACTACTCTTCTTCATCGGGCACCACGCCGAGTGCGCGGTAAAGAAATACGCAGGGTCATCCGAGGGCGGCTCGTCGGAGCCGAACGAATGGAAAGCCCACTTCCCCTTCGCCACCCCTCCGTCAACATTCGTCGGTATCTGCGCCTGCGGCACGCCCGAGGCAGGGTCCTGACCGTCCTTCCACACCTGCAAGGTCACCATGTTCCCGTCGTCGATGTCCTTTACCTGGGCGGAGAGCTCTATCTCTTCTCCCTCTTTTGCACTTGTCTTCCCCCACTTCACCGTCGTAAACTGCGGTTTCTTTGTTTTCTCTTTATCCTTCTCTTTTTTGTACTCTTCCATGTTCTTCGGGTTGATGATCGTAGGCATTGGCATACTCGCTCCGACCGCAAGAATTGTGCTGTTCTCTTTCATGCCCATGTCGTTGCACGTCGTAACCGTACTTCCTATCGTCGCCGCTTCTTTTCCGTTGATCTTCACCTTCGGCGCGGTGCCGCCCGTTACCTCGCCGGTCTTCTTGCAGCCGTTTTCGAACTTGATTGTCCCCGGCAGCTGCATGTGCATGGAGTCGTCGTGCTTGGCCATGCTCCCTTTCGTCGCGGCGTTTTTGCCGGCGATCTTTACATCCTTGGAGAGTTTGTCGTTTAGTTTTCCAATAAAAGGATGCGGCAAGGGAACGACGGTGGTTCCATCCCCGGAGGGGATGCGCATCTGATGGATGTCAAAGCCTATGACTTTGTCGTCCTGTTTGGCGAGCTGCTTTCCGCCGGTCGCGACGCCTTTACTCCCCTCAAGCTTGATGTTCTTTGCCTTGCACTTCACTTCCTTGTCGCTGGTGATCTTGATGGTCTTCTTCGCTTTATACGCGGCGTCTTCGCCCGCTTCGATAGTGAGCTTTTTCTTCGCTTGGATCTGCAGATCCTTCTCGCTTTCGATCTTCAGTTTCTTGCACTCGATCTTGATGTCCCCGAGTTCGTTGATGAGTTCTATTCCTTTGTCCTTGCTCAGGATAAAGCGCATCTTTCCTTCGGCGGTCATGAGGGTGATCGATTCTTTTCCGCCTTCGTCGATTATTTCTAACCGGTGATTTTTCGTCTGATAGAGGACGGCGTCTGCGGCTTTCTCTGTCGTGGTCTTTGGCGGTTTGTGGTTTTCGTCCCAAGGGGAAGCGGCTGACGTCCGTTGCCGATGGTTGGCTCCGCGTGCCGGGGCCCAGCTCGGGGAAATGTGCCCCTCACTTAGGTCCTCGCGAGAAACCGCGTTGCGGTTTCTCACTGCGGAAGCGTTCGGGTCCCATTTCCCCGGCGTCCCGGCATGCGTATCCCCCCAAGAATCGGCAACGGACCTCGCGCGTTCCTGAGTTAAAGTACGCATTCTTTGAGCGTTGTTCGGGCCTGCTCCCCCTCGCTCCAGCCTCTTCGGGCGTTCCTCTGGAACACCCTCCGGTGGCTTCCGCTACCCCCACTTTTAAGTATGACGCGGAATGCGCTCACGCATCGTGAAAGAGTTCTGCGGCGTATATTGCCAGTTGTGAGTGAAAGTCCTTCTCTGTATTGTTAAAGATCACATGGTACGCCTGCGCGTACCGCTTAGCAGTCAAATAGGCGTGCATACACGCTTAGGCTGACACGCTCCAATAATCACGGTCGTGGATCGAGGTAACCGCCAAAGCACCAGCCGGTTTCGCCGTTTTGCGTCTTTACCTGAACCCAAGGCGCGGTTATACCGTCAATTGTGGCACTTTTACCTTTTTCCAACAGCTGAACATGATCGCCTTTGGCAATGGTTGTTATCACGCTCCCTTTCGTATCCGCGCTCGCTCGAAGGCGCAGATTTGATGTTGTCGTAAAACTGTAAGCAGAAAGATCCTGCGATGAAGTACTCGAAATTTTAGCTTTTGCAGGCGGTGGATAATCCATTACCCCATTAGCGCGACTAGGCCAAGTTGTGATATTTCCATAGTTACATGAGTTCGTCATTATCAATGTATCAAGTTCAGTAAGAATTGATTGATCGACCAATACATATGTTGCAAGCTTCTTTGTTTCGTTATCAAGATACACATCCATATAGTCACCATCGGGAACTAATCGCAATTGAAAGGTTGGTTGTTCATTATAGGATGGAACAGGAAGGTTATATGCCAGAAACGGAGACAATTCTGGGCTATAATAATCAACTTGCACAGTTAGATAATAACTACCATTCCTTGATTCATTATTAATAATCCAGTAATTTTTCATTGAAGACGAACCAAGGCTAATTACGGCCTGGAAAAATATCAAGCGCTCATAATCTCTTTCATACTGTTCCCACCAGTTCTTAGTAAGCCCTGAGTTTTCGGTATTTCTCTCAAGAAAATCGATCGCGTCCTTTTCATAAGTATATAATGCATCGCGACCACCCTTTACCAGTACATCTAAGTAGTAGGAACATGTCCATTTCTTCCTGGACGTATTACTAACATCAGAGATTAGATAATCTGGAAAAAGGTTTACGCTATCATATGGAAGTAGATCTCTCGACTCTATTACATAGACACCATCGATTTCATCCCATTCTATGTAGCAAAGACTTGTCAGCTTCCCATTTATCATATTCAATTCTGGACCTTTCAATGCTTGAACCTTTTTATCCATTTTAAGAATTGAGAAACTATCCCAAGACTCATTTTCATGAGATCGAAAACTCCAAGTCCGACTTCCCTCCATTGCAAGGATATAAGCCGGTTCATAATCATCAGCGAAAGACTTACTTATCACAAAAAAACCAAATATCAATAATATAGCTGATATCTTTTTCATATATTAACCTCGGTATTTTTCAGAATGATAAAATGGATTTCTTTGTAAGAGTTTTAAACCCGCCTTAGTCCATGCAAGTTCCTCCCCTAAAGTTTTATCACCAACTTTATGAAATCCAGGTGTGTTATTTTTATCAGGTTCTAACACTTTATCTTTATCTGTCTCAGGACAAATACGTACTTCAAGATGCAGATGAATCGGATAGTATTCAATATCAGAATGTGCACTCCCCCCTGAAATCCCAATGACAGTTCCTGGATACACACGTTCATCTGGTTTTACTCTGAAAGAATCCAAATGGCCTAATAAGTAAAGCTTATCCTTATTTCCTGTAATTCCCTTGATTATCACGGTATTTCCTGTTTCTTCAGCCCATGTTGTCGCCCATACTTCTCCAATGATAAATGACTTAATCGTTGTTTTCTTATTTGGATCGTTTTTATCTCCATACGGAGATAAATCAATTCCAGTGTGCCGCATCTGACTATTTTTCATTTGACGAAGTATATTAAATGGTGATGTACAAATAGCAAAATGTTCATTTCCACTTTTATACCCAGTAATTCCATTTGCCAGTGGAGCAAATCCCGGATTGCTTTCGACAAGGAACTCTTTAGTCTCTTCTAAATGGGCTGCTGATACATTTGCGTTTTCTATCGGAAACTTCTGTACCCATCTATGCTTATAAGGGTTAATCTCGTCAAGTTCAACCTTACTCAGATGATCAAGAAACAGTATCGGGTGAAAATACCAATTCGTTTCAGAAGCAGGATACACTACACCCGTTTTTTTGCTTGCCACCGTTTTTGCCTCATCCCAGAAACAAGACTCATTTCGTATTTGTTCAACCCGTTTCTTTTTGTCCGGGTCATCCTCATGAAGAGCCTTAGTTAGCGCATCGTCTTTAATCCATTCAATTTTTCTTTTATATACTAAACTCGACAGGTATTCGCTACAGGCGGTATCATGATTCACGAAAGAACCAAAGGTATCTGCGTTCGTTTCCGTCGCGTCGTTGAGTTTCTTCAGAACTTCATCATTATTCTTAACCAAGCCATCAAAGGTCTTTATCTTTGCTTCTGAATTCACGCTATCGTGTTTTTCAAAGAAACAAAGCCAGTCATTATAGGGGATTTGCTCGATATTCTTCTGTTTTCCTAATTTTCGTAAAGAAATGAAATCGCGGTTCAGCCATATTTTACTCGTGTCGTTATCTTTCTCGTACGTCTCTATCCACGTTGCGGTTGGCTCTGTTGCGTTACGCGCACCAAAAACGTCGATCGAGTACTCATCGCTTTCAAGTACTATTCCGGAGCCATGCCATCCTTGGGGCTGCGGTGGATTAATCCCTAGATCGGAAAGGAGATCTTCTTCCGTTATTTCTGCTTTCACGTCAAACACATCTGCAATGCCTCTTATTCCAGATAACTTAGCCTGTAGTACGGATCTCGCAATGAGTAATGTGGGGAGTTTTTCTACTTTCTCATAGAATGACTCAATCTTGCATAGCGTCATCGTTTCTTTCTTTGCTTTACCTTTCGATGGCAAGACATAATCCTTTTGATCCAAGACATGACAACCTAAGTCTGGATAAAGCGTCACCGCATGCTTCTTATTGATATTCGTATTGCTTTCGTATATGGCAACCTTCTTTTCTATGCCATTCTTTTCGTAACACCATCCTTTCCCGTTCGCTTTTGGCAGATCGCTACTTGAAATCCACATATTCTGATAGACTTTTTTTGCGACGCACTCTATTTCATAATAGAGCTCGCCGCTTACATGCCTTACCGCCGTGCTGTTATTTTTTAGTTTTACTATATAGGATGACGATATCGAGGAAAAACCCAATGGTAATTTCGCTTTTACCTCTGATGTGCGAGGTCTATCGGTATATTTTGTACATGGCTTTTTCACTACATATTCGCTTGGGAACTCCTCTTTTTTATCGGTTTCCATGAACTTAACATCAGGCGCAAACACCTCAAAATGGCACAACTCTTTATTTCCCGCAAACAACCCCGGATATCCGATTATATTACCGCACTCTATCTGCCCGTCATCCGGGGTGCATACGCTATCGAATGACACGCCGCTTCGAAGCGGACATGAGAACTCAATTCCATAAGCCGTACACTTTGCCGTACTGTCATTCTTTTGCGCGTAATCGTCTATCCCTTTATTTTCCGTATCGGCATTATACTTACTATCTTGTTGACATTTGGAGACGACAGGAAAGGGGTAATCAAGATAGATATATCCTTCCTGTTTGATCTTCGCCCCATCCATCTGCCGGACGTGTAATGTCGCATTCTTGGTAATTAGCTCTTCCGGATTCACGAGTATTACATTGTCATTTGTTCCAATGACTCCAATTGCGTTTCGCGTTACATCCTCATCCGATGAATAGATAACCATACCAGTGGCTTTCTTGAAGTTATCCGTTGGATAGAATCTATTACCATCATCCTTATCGAGATCAGTCGGCCGTTTAGTCTCGTAATGCTCTCCTACCTTCCGGTAGGCTTTTTCATCAACGTATCCAGATCCCGACACGTTGTTAAGTGTCCACGTTATTTTTTTCCCATCAAGCACGATTATTGTCTCTCCCGGTATGACGGTTCCAGGGCTCGTGCAATTCTCGTCTGTATAGGTTTGTATACCATAATAACTAACGCCAACAGGTTTTGCTGTAACCCTGAACCACGTTAATTTAATCAATTCTGGAATCGATAGGTATTTTGCCGGCTTTATGTTCATATACAGAGTATAAAATTCTATGTCTGTATTATGCATGCTCTTAGTTTTATGGTGCACCAGCATAAATGACGAAGAGAAAAGCGATCTAAGATTCCGGCCGAGCTCAATTTTCATATCCTCTGCTAGATTTGCCTTTGTCTTATAACTCTTGGAGTCACCATCGCCACTAATGTCAAAGTACTTTTGTAATTCTTTTGAGAAGCTATCCCATGCGCCTTTCGAGTGATATTGCAATGCTGCTTCATCGAATGTATCCCCGATATCTATCTTTTTGTATTCTTTGTTAATCCGCATTGCGACAATAGTACCGTCATGTACGCATTTGATCGGGGCCGCGCTATTTACTCCGATATGCACGCCATTATGCCAGAACATCTTGTTGCTCACTGGATAGGAGCTCCCGCTTTGGCGTAAGGTTTCCAATAACTTCTTGTCATTAATAGGGTATTCTATCATACTCAATAATTCCTTTATTCCGATACGTCTTGGGAATCATCTATTACCGTCACAATGAGCTTCTCGCCTGTATTTACCGTTATCCCCTCCGAAAGCAGTTGACTCATTGGAATCGTTATTTTCAGTTCTTTTAACTCGCTACTTGATTCACTCATTTTTTCTCCTTCTTTTTGAAGGAAACCAGGTACGCTCCGGGTATTTTGTCCTTACCTTTTATCGCTCCATCGCTTCCGGTCTTCCCGCTTTCTTTGCCTTTATCTGGTCCGATTAATTCATACTCGAGGTCTTTAAATCCTTCATTTTTATAGTTTTGTAAAACGACTTGATACTCCCCCGCTATCTCCACGTTCCCGCTTTTCTTCATCGGGCACCATGCGCTATGCGCACTAAAGAAGTATTTCGGTTTTACAGTCTCTGGAAGCGCCGTCCCGGAGCGACGATACGCCCACTTTCCCTTTGCGACCCCTCCGTCCACGTTCGTCGGTATCTGCGCCTGCGGCACGCCTGCCGCCGGGTCTTGTCCGTCCTTCCACACCTGCAAGGTCACCATGTTCCCGTTGTCGATGTCCTTCACCTGCGCTGAGAGTTCAATCTCCTCTCCCTCTTTTGCCGAACTCTTCCCCCACTTCACCGTCGTGAACTGCGGCTTCTTTGTTTTCTCTTTATCCTTCTCTGCCTTGTATTCTTCCATGTTCTTCGGGTTGATGATCGCCGGCATTGGCATACTCGCTCCGACCGCAAGAATTGTGCTGTTCTCCTTCATGCCCATGTCGTTGCATGTCGAGACCGTGCTTCCTATCGTCGCCGCTTCCTTCCCGTTGATCTTTACCTTTGGCGCAGTACCGCCCGTTACCTCTCCTTCTTTTTTTGGGCTCTGGTTGAATGAAATGGTTCCCGGCATCTGCATGTGCATAGAGTCATCGTGCTTGGCCTTGCTGCCCTTTACTGCGGCGGCTTTTCCCGCGATCTTAACGTCTTTCGAAAGGCTATCGGCAACTTTACCGATGAACGGGTGCGGGATCGGCACGATTGCGGTTCCGTTTCCCGATGGAACCTTCATGAGATGGATGTCAAATCCCATGACTTTGTCGTCCTGTTTGGCAAGTTGTTTGCCGCCGGTCGCGACGCCTTTACTTCCCTCAAGCTTGATGTTCTTTCCCTTGCACTTCACTTCCTTGTCGCTGGTGACCTTGATGGTCTTCTTCGCTTTGTACGCGGCGTCTTCGCCTGCCTCGATGGTGAGTTTCTTTTTTGCCTGGATCTGTAAGTCTTTCTCGCTTTCGATCGTCAGTTTCTTGCACTCGATCTTGATGTCCCCGAGTTCGTTGATGAGTTCTATTCCTTTGTCCTTGCTCAGGATAAAGCGCATCTTTCCTTCGGCGGTCATGAGGGTGATGGATTCTTTGCCGCCTTCGTCGATTATTTCTAACCGATGGTTTTTCGTCTGATAGAGGACGGCATCTGCGGCTTTCTCTGTCGTGGTCTTTGGCGGTTTATGGTTTTCGTCCCAGAAACTTCCGAGGACGAGCGGGAAGGTCATACTTCCGCCGGGGAAGCGGCTGACGTCCGTTGCCGATGGTTGGCTCCACGTGCCGGGGCCCAGCTCGGGGAAATGGGTCCCTCACTTGGGTCCTCGCGAGAAACCGCGTTGCGGTTTCTCACTGCGGAAGCGTTCGGGTCCCATTTCCCCGGCGTCCCGGCAGGTGTATCCCTCCAAGAATCGGCAACGGACCTCGTCGCTTCTGCAGAAAGTGCCCATTGTAATCGCTCAGTACGTCTCTGCTCCCCCAACGCTCCAAAAGTTTCCCGCAGCGTGTCACGGAAGAATATTGAGTTACCGCATTAGCGCGGGAAACGTTTTTTCACTACCCTCACTTATTTTGTACGGTGCTGGCTTGATGCCAACGACGTGGTTCTTCTCTGAATTGTCAAAGAACTTCTCTTTTAATACTAAATCATTATAGCTCAACACTTTTAATCTGTCAGAATTTCTTTTAGTGCTACACTTTTTTTATGGTTATAACAAAAAAGGTTCGTTCATCGTATCACACTGATGTGAAGCTGGCTTTTCAACTCGGTCTTCTTCCTGTTGAACTTACTACACGCATTCCGCGATCAAGCAAACACCGTTTTAAATCCACCGACTATTCTACGCTCGTCGGTACGGAATTTTCGGCCTTCCTGGATAAACTGGATCTTGTCAAAAGCATCATGTCTTCCCGATCGACGCTTGCCGTTGCTTCAGCGTTCTTGAGAATCATTTCACTTCTACGCGTCCTGAACCTTCCGCTCAGCGCGCTGCCCAAGATAAGAAACATTGAAATCCGTACCAAAATCGTAAAACGCATTCTTTCGGTTGCACGGCATATTCCAGTCGGGAAGATTCTTAACCTCCTGAAGCTCTCGCCGCGTCGATTTCTGAACTGGAAAAAGAAGCAACTTCCTTGTCTCTCGTCTCCGCTTGGCCGATGTCGGGGTTCTGTTCCGTCTCAACTCGCGAAAGGCGAAGTAGTTGCTATCAGAAAGGCTTTTTCAAATCCGGAAACAGCCCACTGGCCTTCCATGTCGGTAGCATGGAAATTAATCTCTGACGGAATAGTTTCGGCGAACGTAGCGACCATTCTTACGTACGCCAGAGCTATGGGACTTACCTCAGAGCGAAAGATATCACACCGGTCAAGAAAGCGAGGGAGTATTGTCACGACACGGCCTAATGAAGCCTGGCATATCGACGTTACCGTTCTGCGTACCCAGGATAGCGTTCGTTCATACATTCAGCTCATCATCGACAGTTTCTCCAAGCGCATCCTTGCCTTCTCGGTAACACTTTCCATTTCAGGAAAAGCGACAGCCGCTCTTCTGCGTTCTGCCCTGGAGTCCCTGTCTCACACACCTGAAGAATCAATCATGCTCATCTCCGATGGTGGAAGCGAAAACGTCAATATCTCCGTCAAGGAGTATCTATCATCAGTTCCTCTCAAATTGCAGGTAGCGCATGTCGACGTGTCTTTTTCCAACTCAATGATCGAGGCCGTGAACAAGATTCTGAAATACCGCTATATCTTCAGGAAGAATATTCCATCGTATCATGCTGTTGAAGCAGTCGTCAAAGAATCAATAGCGGATTATAACGCGCGCCCGCATTACGCGCTGCATGGCCTCAGCCCCAACGATGTGTATGCGGGGAAAATCTTTGACTTCGCTGGATACAAGGAACGACTTGCCCGCGCCCGGGAACGCCGCCTGAGCGAAAACAGGAGCACAGTGCATCCTTGTAAACCATATATGGATGAAATCATCAAGGAGGATTAGAAAATAACAAAGATAAAGGAGACCGTATAAAAACTTGATGAGTAAATTGTCAAAGAACACGGGTTAAGTAAACCGGCGTTCAAAAGGAAAAGGACCGTTCCTTATAAGGAACGATTGATTGACGAAAGTACATGAATGGAGCTACGCTCCTGGCTCGTGAGCGTCTTCAAGTGCGGCAAGAGTTTTGCCTGCAAGGTCGCGATTGCCGCCTTGATCTCCGAGAGTTCAGGTTCCGGGATGTGCACCGAAATCACGTCTTGTTGGGCCATATATGCCCTCCTTCAAAAGTATTTGAAACGGGGTTCGATGAAGGGAGTCGGTTGTTTTGTTTCCCCGGTTCTTTCGACAATGCTGAATGCCAAACATGCTGATCTGCATTCCAATAAATCATTATGACCTTTCAAAGATATTCTGTTTATATCGGCTTTTGTTAAAGATCTCCTTTCTTGTAAGTCATCAACAACGAGATACTGCCGGACTCTATTCATTCATTTCTTCAAGCGGTTCCATTTTGTTTGTCTTTTCGTTCCAGCAAACAAACCACGGATTGGGAATGCTATTGTCTTCTGGCCAATCTGATTCACTTGCGTAGTAATAAGCTTTGAAACCCTCATGTCCTTTATATTTAATCCACTGCACGGGGTGAGTGATGCTAGCAGGCCAGATTGTTAATTCACCACATTCATAAAAAATATCCGATACAGATGATTTACTCTGTTTTCCATATGTATAAAAAATCAAAAATGATGCTCTGCCGCCTAAACGCAACATTGCGATTTCCTTTTTGCCATCACCATTAAAATCATAACATGATCCATAAGGTAAGACTAAACCAGGAAATCCAGCAAGCGCTTTTTTTTCATCTACAGTTGCATATATGTCGACAGTATTTGTAAAATTATCATCACAAGCAATGATAGTCTTATAATTTTTTATAATAAATGAAGATAATGTATATCCATCTATCTCGGTATGTGCACTATCGAGATATGTAACAGAAAATGATATATAGATATCCGTCGTCTGATCTATTGAGCTGTACTTAAACACATTAACAATTTCCCGATTCTTATTAGGATCATTTGCTCGCACATACTCTTTTATGGTATCAACAACCTCATTCGAAACCGGAGCCAGATTTTCTCTTTTGACAGATGCCTTTTTTTCTGTTGAACTCACCACGCCATTTGAATCAGATTGTATACCTGTCTTGGTACACCCGGTCATGACGAATAAACAGATAAACACAATGTAAATACCTTTATTCATTTAACTGTATCTCCCCAACATCAAACTGAAACTGCTGGTTTTGATTCCAAAACCAGTGTATCTCATTACTTGTTTTAACATTAAGTGCAAATGCACTCCAAGCAGTGCTATATTTGTTTTTTTCCCCAATCTGCAACACCCGGGGGCCAGAATTTGAATCATATGTATTAGTCGTCGGACTCACCGTTACCACATGTCCGGATTTTTTTGGATCAGGATTCTTCCAAGCTCCAACAACAGTAAATCCATGATTCGCTAATTGCTGCGCACTCTCAGCGTCGCGTTCTTGCAGCACTTTATTCGCAGCCTGTTGCATCAAGATATCAAAAAAATCGTTTGCACATTGTAGTTCTCGGTTCTGCAGAAAAGCCGTTTTATATGATGCATCGGTTGCCATCAATGTTAAATAGACCGCGTGGTTACAGTATGTTTGTTTACTTGTTACCTTACAATTAAAACGGGGGAGCCCACCCTTACCCATCTTCAAGCAGTTCAGTTTCAAAACCCTATCCTGCACTTTTTTTAAGTTCTCCACCTCATCTATGGAAACCTTACTTAGATGGTCAAGGAATCGTAACGGATGAAAATACCAGTTCACCTCTGATTTCGGAAACACCGCGTCCAGGTTACTAGCCGCAGCTGATTTTGCCTCATCCCAAAAACACGCGACATTCCGTATCGCCTCAACTTTCACCTTCTTCACAGCATTGTCTTCGTGTATTTCCTTTGTTAGCGCATCATCCTTCTTCCATTCCGATGCACGTTTATAAACCAGGTTTGAAAGGTATTCAAAGCATTCAATATCTGTATTAACAAACGCACCAAACCCGGACGCATTAGCCTTTGATTCCGCATCGAGCTTATTCAGTACTGTATCGTTTTCCTTTACCAATTCGGAGAAATTTTTAATCTTCGCGCCTTTACCGACACTGTCACGCTTCTCGAAAAAGTAGAGCCAGTCGTTATAGGGAATCCTTTCAATACTTGCCGCTTTTTCCTTTTTCCGCAAGTAAACCGTTGATTTGTTAATAAACCGTATCTGTCTTTCTGGTCCGTCAAGCGAGACTTGTACCCATCTCGACATGGGACTAGTTGAGTTTCTTGAGGGATACAGGCTTACTTCATTTCCCTCGCTCGTAAAGCTCGTACCTATCTTATATACGCCGTGGCGTTCAGGCTGTTCTGCAGTAATCTCGGCCAGGAAAGATCCACTTTCGATCTCCATCGTTATATCGAGAACGTCCGGAATTGTTTCCCTTTTCGTCGTGCATGCATTGCAAACTCGTTCTGATATCAGAAGAGGGGGAATATTATTGACCTTCTCGTAGAACTCGCGGATCTTCCGCATCTCCACAATTTTTTCCTTTCCTTTATCTTTTTTAGTTTTGTATTTCCACTCATCTTCATATTTATAACCAAGTTTTGGATACAACACTATTTCTTGAGGGAAGAATTGCTCTTTTGTCAGGTAAACATTGACGGTTTTCTCGCCACCCTTAGGATTGTAATACCATATTGTATTATGATCCGGTAAATCTTCCCGTTTAATCCACCTGAATGCATGAACCTTCTTCGCTATGTACTCAATTTCATAGTAATTATCTCCCGTCACTACGCACACCGGTTTTCCGCCATTCTTCAGCTTTAATACATAGTGCGTAGAGAGCGGCTGCATATAAGAAGGCATCGCGGCCTTTTGTTCTATCGTATGAGGTTTCCCATAGTATGCGCTACATTCACTGCGCGTGATATACGCGCTGGGTACCTCTTTGTCTTTGTCTTTCTCCAGAAAGGCCACATCAGAGGCAAATACCTCAAAGTGGCACAAATCAGTGTTACCCGCGAATAAACCGGGATATCCGACATGCATGCCGGAGTCAATGCTGATATCTTTCGGCGTGCATACGCTATCGTAGGACAAGCCATCGCGCAACGCGCAAGAGAACTTCAAACCGTATGCCACACAGCTCGACTCCATGTTCCCACCCTGAACATATGCATCGATCGCGCCGTTCTCTGTATTAACAGCAAAAGTAATACCCGGATACGCTTTCGAAACAGGGAATGGAAAGCTAAGATACACCCACCCTTTTTGCTTTACTTTTGACCCGTCAAGTTGCGTCACATAAAGTGCGCCTGCTCGTTGTATAAATTCCGACGCGTCATTAACCATGACGCATTCATTGCCGCCGATTATTCCCGTTACCGTTCTTGAACTCACATTGTCAGAAGAGTACAAGAGCATCCCTTCTTTCTTTACGAACTTATCGCTCGGGTAGTATTTTTTCCCATCATCCTGTTCAAGTTCAGTCGGACGCTTCATCTCATAATGCCCGTTTATCTCCCGATATGAGGCAATGTCTTTTACAAATCCGGTTTCCTGCTTATCATTGAGCACCCAAGTAATTTTCTTTCCGTCAGCAACTACGATTGTCTCTCCAGGCACAACAATGCCTGGTGTTTCGCACGCTTCATCCGTATAGGACTGAATGCCATAATAGCAAGCGCCTGACGCCTGTATTGACAGTCGATACCAAGACAAGCCCATCAATTTCGTGAATGAAAGGTATTTCATCGGCTTCAGATGCATGTATAGGCTATAAAACTTAATATCGGTTCCGTACATTGTTCTCGCCGTATGATGGACCATGACAAATGACGTAGAAAAGAGGCACTGAAGGAGACGTTTTGCCTCATACGTGTCTTGGTCGCTCATCCCTGATTTTATCTTATAGGTTTTCTCGGTATCCCCGGATATATCGAAATAGGTTTCGAGTTTTCCTTGTAATTCAGCCCACCCATCACCCGCATAATACTGTAATGCCGCCTCGCTGAATGAATTGCCTATGTCAATGTTCTGATAGTCCTTATCGACCCTCATTGCGGCAATGGTTCCTTCGTATACACACTGTATGGGAGCATTTCCGTTTACCCCGATGTGTATACCGTTATGCCAGAATAAATTGTTGCTGATAGGGAATGCCGTTCCATTGCTTCGCGCGGTATCTATTAACGATGAGTCTTGAATCGGATATTGTTTCATTCGTACGCTTCCTTCTAACCTGACACACCGGGCAAGTCATCAACTACCGTCACAATGAGCTTCTCCCCCGTATTTACCGTTATCCCCTCCGCAAGTAATTGAGATAACGGGATGATTATCTTTATTTCTTTCAACTCATCCGTTGATTCGCTCATTTTTTACTCTCCTTCTTTTTGAAGGTCATTTTATACGCGCCGGGTATCTTATCATCGCCCTTTACTTTCCCGTCACTTCCCGTCGTTCCGCTTTCTTTTCCCCCATCGGGACCTAGGAGTTCATAATCAAGATCCTTGTAGCCTTGATTAGTGAGTCCTTGCAAAACAATCTCGTATTTTCCCTCTATCTCCACGTTCCCGCTTTTCTTCATCGGGCACCATGCGCTATGCGCACTAAAGAAGTATTTCGGTTTTACAGTCTCTGGAAGCGCCGTCCCGGAGCGACGATACGCCCACTTCCCCTTCGCCACGCCTCCGTCCACGTTCGTCGGTATCTGCGCCTGCGGCACGCCTGCCGCGGGGTCCTGCCCGTCCTTCCACACCTGCAAGGTCACCATGTTCCCGTCGTCGATGTCCTTTACCTGGGCAGAGAGCTCTATCTCCTCTCCTTCCTTCGCACTCGTCTTCCCCCACTTCACCGTGGTGAACTGCGGCTTCTTTGTTTTCTCTTTATCCTTCTCTTTCTTGTATTCTTCCATGTTCTTCGGGTTTATGATCGCCGGCATTGGCATGCTCGCTCCGACCGCAAGAATTGTGCTGTTCTCGTTCATTCCCATGTCGTTGCATGTCGAGACCGTGCTTCCTATCGTCGCCGCTTCCTTCCCGTTGATCTTTACCTTTGGCGCAGTACCGCCCGTTACCTCTCCTTCTTTTTTTGGGCTCTGGTTGAATGAAATGGTTCCCGGCATCTGCATGTGCATAGAGTCATCGTGCTTGGCCTTACTGCCCTTTACTGCGGCGGCTTTTCCCGCGATCTTAACGTCTTTCGAAAGGCTATCGGCAATTTTACCGATGAACGGGTGCGGTATCGGCACGATTGCGGTTCCGTTTCCCGATGGAACCTTCATGAGATGGATGTCAAATCCCATGACTTTGTCGTCCTGTTTGGCGAGCTGTTTCCCGCCGGTCGCGACGCCTTTACTCCCCTCAAGCTTGATGTTCTTTCCCTTGCACTTCACTTCCTTGTCGCTGGTGACCTTGATGGTCTTTTTCGCTTTATACGCGGCGTCTTCGCCCGCTTCGATGGTGAGTTTCTTTTTCGCTTGTATCTGTAAGTCTTTCTCGCTTTCGATCTTCAGTTTCTTGCACTCGATCTTGATGTCCCCGAGTTCGTTGATGAGTTCTATTCCTTTGCCCTTGCTCAGGATAAAGCGCATCTTTCCTTCGGCGGTCATGAGGGTGATTGATTCTTTTCCGCCTTCGTCGATTATTTCTAACCGGTGATTTTTGGTTTGATAGAGGACGGCATCTGCGGCTTTCTCTGTCGTGGTCTTTGGCGGTTTATGGTTTTCGTCCCAGAAACTTCCGAGGACGAGCGGGAAGGTCATACTTCCGCCGGGGAATACGAGGAGCACCTGGGTGCCTATGTCGGGAATTTGCCACCAGCCTTGGCCGTCCATTGCCCAGCTGTTGACGAGCGGGATCCAGGGCGTGATCGCTCCGGGGGCGATCATGTCGCAGGCTACCCGTACGCGGCCGAGGCAGTCGGGGTCTTTGTTTTCGACGACGGTGCCGAGTCTCGGGGGGCAACTTGCGTCGTACTGCTTCTTCTGGAATTCGAGGAGCCCGGCGACGCCCTTTCTCGGGTCGGGGTATTTTTTGAGGAGTGCTTCCATTTCTTCTCTTATACTCGGCATGGCGGGCTCCTTTTTTTATTACTGGATTTCCAACTGGCGTTTGGCGCCGCTGTCTTCTTCCCACTCGATGGCGCTTGCTCTTCTTGCGCGGAGTTTTGCCCAGTCCCTGATGCCGCGTATCTGTTCTTCCATGGTTTGGGAAAGGGGGATCATGGTGCCGATGATAGTTTCGAGGTGCGCTTGCGCGAGTTCAACGCTGTTGTCAAAGGCGTCATAGAGGGACGAGACGATGATTTCTTCGATCTCCGAGCCGGAGAACCCATGAGTGAGCGTGGCTAATTTCTCGAGAGAGAATGCGGATGGATCTCGTTTCCGTTTTTCCAGGTGGATGCGGAATATCTCGGTGCGTTCGTCTTTTGAGGGGAGGTCGACGTAGAAGATTTCATCGAAGCGGCCTTTGCGAAGGAGTTCGGGGGGGAGCTGGCTGACGTTGTTGCTGGTCGCTACTACGAAGACGGGTGTTTTCTTTTCCTGGAGCCAGGTGAGGAAGGTGCCGAAGACGCGGGCGGTGGTGCCGCCGTCGGTTTGGCCTGAGGAGCCAAGGCCGGAGAAGCCTTTTTCGATTTCGTCAAGCCAGAGTATCGAGGGGGCGATTGATTCTGCGGTCTGGATGGCGCGCCGGACGTTTTCTTCGCTTGAGCCGACGAAGCTCGAGAATACTTTGCCGACGTCGAGTTTGAGAAGCGGGAGCTGCCACATGCCGCTTATGGCTTTGGCGGTTAAGCTCTTTCCGCAACCGGGGATTCCGAGGAGGAGGATGCCGCGGGGTTCGGGGAGGCCGAATTCGCGGGCTTCGGGGGTGAAGGCTTTGCCGCGCTTGGTGAGCCACTTTTTGAGTTCTTCGAGGCCGCCGACTTCCTTCATGTTCTCGTTTACGTGATAGTACTCGAGGACGCCCGACTTTCTGATAATCTGTTCCTTTTCGGAGAGGACGGTTTGTATGTCGAACTGGCCTTTTTGGACGAGGGATTTCGCGAAGACGTTCTCGGCTTCCTCGGCGGTTAACCCCAAGGCGGCCTCGACGACCTTCGCGCGAAGGGACTCGGATTTTCCGACGTCGAGCGAGCCCGCTTCGCCGACGCTCTGCGCGATGCGCGTTATAATCTCGCCGAGTTCTTCCTTGTCGGGAAGTTCGTAGTCGATGACGGCGACTTCCTTCTCGAGTTCGGTGGGTATCTTGAGCGCGGGCGAGAGGAAGATCACGTTTTTCATGGTGGTTTTGAGCGAATGGGCGACGTCGCGAAGTTTCCTGACGACGACCGGGTCGTTGAGGTACGGGTGATAGTCGCGAAGAAGGAAGAGGCCGTTCACGTCGCTCTGGAGGATATACTCGAGAACCTTGATCGGGTCTTTCAGCTCGGTGATGAACGATCCGTCCTGCAGCTCGAGTCCGCCCGTGATCGTCCAGCTGAAAAGCTGTTTTTTCCGCGACGCCGCGATTTTCCGCATGGCGGCCTCGACGCGGTTTTCCTCGAAGGACACGACGTAGATAAGGGGGTAGCGCGCGCGGATCAGGGTCTCGATGCTCTTGCCAGATGTTCTTTCGGTTGTCATTGCATATGTCCTTTTCGCAAGATTTATAGGCATCCGAGGATGCCCGTGGTGATGACATCGCCGTTCTCGGCGATGAAGACCTCGCCGAGCGTCGTGGCTTCGTCCTTCCCCCGCATTTCCCAAATAATCTCGCCGCGCTCGAGGATGAGGTAGCGCTGGTTTCCCGATCCCGTCCATGAGGCCTTCGGGGGAAGGCCGCGGACGAAGGGGCCGTCGATGAGGACATCGATGAGTTCGAGGGCGATTCGCCAGTCTTCGCGGCCTGAGTGGTCTCGACCGTGCGCGAGTTCGGCATATCGGTACCCGGTGTACACGAGAGTATGGAGACCGCGCGCACGCGCGATGGCGAGAAACTCGGCGAGCTCGGCCGCCTGGTCAAACGGTTCTCCGCCTGAAACGGTAACGCCGTTGATGCCCTCGTCGGGGATCAAGTCCGCGATATCGGGGGGCGTCATGAAACTTCCCGACCCGGGAGACGCGTGCGTGTCCGGGTTGTAGCAGCCGGGGCACCGGTGGGCGCAGCCCTGGACCCAGAGGACGAAGCGCTCGCCGGGGCCGTTCGCGTGCGAGCGCTCGAGCGTCGAATGGACGATCACGGGCTCATGTTCCTTTTCAGGCAAAACTCCGTTCGGTACCCGTTGCGGTAATCAAACTGATGGCTCACGGCGTCGGCGACGTACTCACCGCTGAAGGCTTCCCCGGCCATCTTTACCGTCACGCGCATACCGGGAAGAAGCTTGTGATTCCCCTCGGAGGAACCATGCGCCTTCCCGAAGAGAAAGGAGTTCTTCTGGAGAAATCCGAGCGCGGCCGACTTGGCGTCGTCCGCGTCCTTCAGGGAACCGTCGACCGCAGAGGCCATCCATTTTCCGCCACCGCCCTTCGAGACTTTCGTCCAGTCCTTCGATCCACCGATCTTGACGGGAAGATCAGCGAGCTTCGCGGGGCCGGAGAACGACTCGTTCTTCATGCCGTCCCATCCGATGTGGGTCGCGTCGGACACGAGGCGCGTCAGGTCTTCTTCTGCCTCGAAGGAAATGAGGCTTTTACCCCATTCGAAAATAATCTCGTCCGAGTTCACCGTGATCTCGTCGGAAACGTACACATTTGTCCCGTGCGCGAACACGTCCTTCCCGTATGTTTCGGCAAGCTTCAGCACGAAATCGAGATCGGTCTGTCCTTGCTGTGCCAAAAACGGATACGAGGGGCCGAAGTCATCGACCTCAGCCTTCAGGGAGTAGGAGTCAAGGATTTCCTTAATCATTGCCCCGGGCGTTTTTTCCTCGAAATTGCGATAGCGTGCGCCGTGATTAAGCCGGTGGAGCGCATTACACCCGGTGACCTCGAGCGTCTCGGTCCCGTATTCCTGGAGAATGGCGCGGAAGCCCATGACCTCGCCCTTGAATATCTCCGAGACATCGTCTTTATAACCAAGATGGATAGAAATCTCGCTCTCGAGGGTTATCGCCCCCTTGTCACGTATCTTGACCGCTGACGAGTCGAAGAGCATCGAGAAGGTCGACACGCCATTAAGCCGATGGTTTACCGTAACGCGCTTCAGGGCGCCCTCATGCTCGGTGTCGAGGCGTTTGCCGTCCACGTACGCGATCCAGACCGGCGTTAAGTGTTTATTTTCGCTCATCCTCGCGCCTCACTAATAAAGAGGCGGGAGCTCGACGATCGTCCCCGCGCGCACGTTTTCGGGATCGTCGATGCGGTTTGCGTCCGCGATCACGCGCCATTTCCCCGGGTCATTATATTCCCGGGCCGACAGGGACGCGAGCGTCTCGCCCTCGCGCACGACCATACGCTTCGTATGGTCGGCCGACTCCCGTCTTGTGTTCGACAGTTGCGTCGCCGCAGTCGCGTATTCCTTGAACACAACCTTAAGGATCGCACGAAGAGGGGTTCCGTCATTCATGAACAGCGTGAAGCGCTGAACGAGATCCTCAAGCACGCAGTCAAAACTGAGGTTGCCCCACGAGAAGCGAAGAAGAGGAGGCCTGTGCTCCTGCGCATTGACGAGCATGAGCGTCTCGATCTTGTTCGTGTGATCGCGCACATCGGTCTTTTCCTCGGAGGTATCGAAGAACAGCTCCATGGTGAGTCGCTTTCGCTCACCAATGGTGAACTGCACAGGCGGTGAATCCATCCCGAAAACGTTGATCTCCGACCAGGGGGTCTTCTTTTCGATAATGTATTCCTTGGGATTGAACAGAACCTCGATATCCTCACTTGCGTCAAGGTTCGAGATGATTGCTTTTTCAAGCGCCATATCCTTACCCTCCTTAGTTTGAGTCGACCATCAGGCCTTCATGGGTGATCTCGATTCGTTCGAGCGCGAATTCGCTGCCGAGATTAGTCTCAAGTCGTGGCCCTATCCACCGGCAGGGGAAAGCCCTGAAAAAGTTCCAGCGCTTGATCTCGGCATTCTCGTTGTCTTTCAGGATAATCGAGCCATTCTTGCGCTCGATTTTCTTGTCTTCGAGAACCGTCTCCTTGTACCACTTGAACAGCGCGTCGTTTTCCGTGATACCTTTCTCGAGAACGAGATTCGGGTATCGAGTCCGCCCGTAGAATTTGTGAGTCGAGGTATTCAAGCCGCCTTCCTCGATTTCGTACACGTAGGTCTCCGCCTCGAGACCCTCGCATTTCTGAAAACGCGCTGTCTCGATCCCGTCGATCTCGACCGTGAAGATATACGACGATATCCGTGTGTCGTCAGCCATTCCAATCCTCCTTTTCACTCATTCTCTATATAGACGCTCGCGCCCTCTTTCTCCGCGGTTATGGTTATCTTGAAAAACTCTGTCGGGCGAACGATTGCAATACCAACTTCGAAAGTCAATAATCCGTTATCGATGTTTTCCGGAGGGTTGAGTTCTTCGTCGCATCGGACGAAAAAACCCTGTTCTGCGGTACTCCCCGAAAGATAGCCTTCCATCCAAAGGTCGAGAAGGAATCCCGAAACCTGACGCACAAGCCGCTTTCGAAGATTTCTGTCGTTCGGTTCGAATACGGCCCATTGCGTCCCGCGCTTGAGGCTCGAGCAGATTTTCGAGAAAGTCCTGCGCACATTGATATATCGCCAATCCGGGTCCGATGAAAGGGTTCTCGCACCCCAGATCTTGATTCCCTTCCCGGGAAAGTACTTAAGTACGTTGATACCCCGCGGATAGAGAATCTCGAACTCACCGTCGGTCACCATGCGCGAGACTCCCGCCGCGCCCTGGATTACGACATTAGCAGGCGCATGAAACACCCCCTTCTCACCATCAGTCGCTACGATGCACCCGCAGACCGCGCCCGAAGGCGGGGTTCTGATCGTCTTCGCGCCCATCGGATCGAGAGGATCAATAACATCAATCGAGGGATAATACGCAGCAGCATGAGGGCTGTCGAAACGCTTTCGCCATTCAAGCGCCTCGATCGGATCAAGCCCATCGGGAATGTCAATCACGGCAAATCGTCCGGGAAAGCGGCCCGCCTGCTCCACGAGCGCAGTTTGTACCGCGAAGACTTCCTCACTTCGTTCTTTTTTTTCTTTTCCGGGGAGCGTCAATAACCAGAAGGCATCCGGAACGGCCACGAGCGAAATATCGTCACTACTCTCGAAGCAGCCTATTCCCGAGAACTGGGCAGGGCCGTCATAGAAACCGATGAAATCCCCGGCAGAAAGGTCTGCAATGCCGTCACACCCGCCGCCCGCGACAGCCGAGAACACCGGCTGAGGCATCCCTGCCGAAAGTTCAGCGCGAATCGAGCACAGGGACGAGCGTGCATTCACATAGTCGACATAGTAACGGTCTGACGAGGGGTTCGCGGAGAGGTGGACGTACGTTTCATTTTTACCCTTGAGCGACATCGATACCGCGCAGAATACACGGTCAACTTTCACCGGTATTTCACCTACAGAGGTCACATGAGACAACGATTTGACGGGCTTTGATAAATATGCCTTTTCACCTTCGACCAACCGTACCGACCTGAGAATAGCTTGACCGCGAAACGAGATCCTGACGACGTCGCCCTTTTCAATCTCTCCCCGTGTATTCTCGATCCACTTTCCTTCGACCACGTCTACCGCTGCCGGGGCTGTGACAGTTTCGGTTTCATGCCAAATTCTGCACGCAAGGTAATTTCCCCAATGCCCGGCGCTTCGCGCCTCGAACCGGGCCTCACCCCCGAGACACTTCACGTCGACCGACGCGCAACGCGCAGTCAGGGCATCCGCAACGCGAACAACCATGCATTCCGCGCCGCCACATTTGAAGTAGTTATACACGGCAAACGGGAGGGTCCCTGCCGTATCGAACCCACCGAACTGCCTGAGGTATTCGTCAAAACTCCGAATGGTCACTGGCGCCTGGATCGGGCCACGCTCTGTGATACCCGCAAACGCCGTTAGGCATCTTGCGTCGATCTTGAGCGAATTGAGCGTATATTGCTGCTCGGAGACGTATACCCCAGGAATCGCAAATTCGGGCATTCGTTATTCCTTGTCCTTTTTCCGCGACTTCTTCCGTTTCAGCCCGGGCACATACTTGCAGAACGGGCATGAATCCCATGAATCTTTCATGAAATTGTGACAATCAGGACATCTTCGTTTCGTGATTCCCATACGTTTTCGTTCCGCAATCTTATGAAGGATCGCCAGAAGAATCACAATCGCAATGAGTACCAGAATAATCCCCACCACGACCCATTTAACCCACTTCGGTATGGGAACTCTCGTCGCAATAAAAGTTTTCTGACCCTTTCCATAGGAATCACGCTCGTCCACTACAATTTCGAGATGATGCGGAAGGTTATCCGCCCGGACGTTCTTCACATGCATGGTGATGACATAGCACTGGGTAATGAAGCCGTTAATACGTTTCAGGCATGATGGAATTTCAGACAAAGCCTGCGCGTACAAGTATGTTCCACCGGTCAATTCCGAAAGTTCGTCAAGATTGCTCAGGCTCTGACTACTCAAGACCTTGATACCGATCCCGTAGACGGGGATGCCAGTCTCGACGACGACGTCGTTGAGCTGATCCTTGGTAAACCTGCTATTCTGATCTCGTCCATCGGAGATGAGCACGAGAACTTTCCTCGGCGCATCTCGACGCGAAACTTTCCGCATCAGGTTAATAAGTGAATCGTAGACACGAGGCTGCGCCTGCGAGGTCACGACGGCGTTAACGAGGGAAACGTCTATCGATTCTTTCTTTTGCGCCTCAAATACGGGAACAGCCTCCTCGCCGATCGTATAAAGAGACAACGTGTCGGCGCTCTTCATCGAGTCAATAAACTGGAGTATCGCATTCTTTTGAAAGTCTAGCGGCTCGCCATCCATGATCCCGTTATTTGAGAAAAGGATAGTGTAGTCAATCGGCGTCTCCTTCATGGAGAACGGCATGATTTGTGTTTTTGCCTTGAATTCCATCGAGTCGATTCGGAATTTGAATAGGCCCGGAGAAAGTCCTTGATCACTCTCGCCCGAGCTGTTTGTGACTACCGCATACGCGACTATATCTGGGTAATCCTTCGAGATCAGCTGATCGACCTTTATCGAGAGCGCAGCACGCGTGTCCTCCGCGACTACCTGCGGAAGCGCCGCCGTAAAGAGGAACGCGAAGGCAACAAGCGCCCGTAGCGTGAAATATTTATTTTTCATCCTGCACCTCCAGCCACTCAAAGTAGCTTGATCTTGAGGGTTAGGTCCCCAAGGACGACAATATCCCCATCAATCAAAGTCGTCTTGACCGTATCGGCCTTGTTGACCCTAATCGAGCTTCCATTCCCCAGATCGACGAGCGTACAAATACCGTCAATGACCGTAAGGTACGCGTGTTGCCGACTGAGCCCCTTATTTAGAATTCTGATCTCGCAGTCGGCGCCACCGCCGATAAACGATTTTCCCTCATGGATCGTATACACTTTCCCGGGACGGTTATCCTCAAGCGTGACAAGCCATCCGCTTAGAGGTGCAAGGCAGACCGGGCACCTTTTCCACGATGGATCCATCACATGCCCTTCGGTACAGTACTTATATCCCATGACCGCACTCCTTCGCGGGAAATCCCCGCCTTAAAGGATCTGGTATATCCAGATCGTTCCCGAGTTGTCGCGACCTTTCTCGCCGATGGCGAACCGGATCTCGGCTGAGTTATCCCTTACCTCACCCTCATCAAAGATGACGAAAAGATTTCTCCATCGATATCGCGTGTCGACTCCATCGACGTCGAGACTCCTCGGATTCGCGCCGTCGAGCGTAACCTCGACGGTATAGTTGCCCTGATGCATATCAGATCGCCGGATAACGAGAGTTTTTCGGCCTTTGATAACATTTCGAAGCCGAAACTTCATCGATCCTCCAATCCAGCGACGTACCGTATCGTGTACGAGCTCGCCATCAGGATAGAAAAACGCTTCGTTTGAAGTAGATGGATGGGTGCAATCGACAAGCTCGAATTGATGCGCTTCAATAGATTCCCTTGAGCCAAGATTAAGCGTATCGACGAGGGTATACCGCTCCTCTCCGAAGAGTAGAATATGCGGCATTGCGTAGCTGATATACTTGATATCATCGCCGCTTATCTCCTTCGCGATCAGTGTTTGTCTGATTCCCTGCATAACGTCCCTATGTGACGAAAGTATTCCATCGAGCTCCTCATAACTTCCACCATAGCTCTTGATACGGTCTCCAAGTGCGTACATCGCACCGCGCGCCAACTCGTAGCTATTCTTGACGGTATAGAGCCGACCCTTATCCTCATGTTCGCGCTCCCATTCCGAGATCTCGAAAAGGATCTGGTGGTCAAGGTCAAAAAGAGGAGTTATCAGATGGATGATATCCTCATAGAAAACCCCTGTTGACTGCACAATCAGTTTCGCGGTCATCGAAACAGTCTGAAGGTTCCTCAGCGATACAAGGGGCAAAACCTCATGACTCGACGCCGCAACGGTCCGGGAATACTCAAGAAGGTCAATGACAAATTTCTGAAGATAAGACGAAACGCCTTGCTTCACGCGTGGCGCCCAAGGAATGAATCGATAATCAAGCGTATTCGGACCAGGATCGCAAAAATTGTCATTATTGCGAATCTCGTGAATACCCCCGGACTCTTCCTCTTCGAGCCTGATTCGCGCGAGTTCTATCGAGCTTTCTTTCTCTCGAATCTCCGAAACGATATCCAGCTTTACTGTCTCGAGCCTGTTCTGGTAGCCTTGGAGGTCGCTGTTTTCCTTATTCTGGTAGTAATTCTCGAAGCGTTCTTCGTAACGAATGACGACGAACACAGTCGTTGGAATCTTGAATTTCTTGGGATCCAGAACGAGTACTTGCGGCTCATTGAGGAAAAGTGGCCTTCCAAGACCGTCGAACGCGACCCCGCGCGTAACCAGGAGCGTGATAAGACCGCCCTTCGTCCGTTCCGCCTGGACCTGAAGGGAGTCGAGAAATCCCGAGACAATTCCGAAACCATGAAACAATTTATTGTATAAAAGTTCTTTCCCGAAATGATAGTCTTCCATCGCGTTCCAGAACACGGGACCCGCTTGAAGACCCGGGAAAAAATTCGCCCTCATGAATGGCTCTAGTTGATCGCTCACGAAAATCTCCTTAATAGTGGCCAAAATCAGAAATTGATACCGCCGTCAGCACCAATGATCGTCTCGCTGACGATGGTCGTTACTTTTCTGCTCTTCCTCTCCGGCTTCATGAAGCTCAGATAGCATCGCGTATGAACCGGCTTTTCCTCTTGAATGATGATCGAAAGACGTTGCATGAGCGCGTCGTCGAACTTCGACCGAAATATCGGAAAAAAGACAGTAAAACAGCTCTCCTCTGGCCCGATCTCGACAAGATCCGACTCGACGCTTGAACCTTCCAGGATCTCGATCGTCGAATAGGGAATTTCCCCCTCGAGTATTTCCGGACAGATACCCGTTACGATCGTCAAGTGCAAACGGAGCCCGATTAGAGTCCCGCGATAGCGGTAAAGCGGGATCGCATACTGCAGAAATAGCCGTACTTCCTTCTCTCCACCAAGGGTATCGAGCCTGACGCCAAACCAGTCGGCGAGAACTGGAAGAAAGCTTGTCGGGCACTCCATTGGCCTGAAGTATTCATGCATGTTATCGAGCTTGATCGTCGTGTCATTAAACACGTGTTGAAAGATCATGAGAAAATTACAGAGGAATCCGTCACCTTGATAATTCGACGGCAGATGCCGTACTGGATTCCCCGATACCGCTACGATGCGAACCTTTCCCTCTCGGATATCGTAAGTACATTTAAGTACGGTAAATCGGCGTGTATTCTCGTCAACGTATGTGACATCGATATCTTTCTCCTCGAGATGCGGATAAAATCTCAAAATGCGGTTTCTTGCACGATAAAGATCGAGCCCTGCGCACAAAGACATGAGTGACTCGTTATTCGGTATATCCGACTTTTTTTTAACAACCGTTTTCATATATTCGCCATTTTTATAAAAACGAACGGGTCAAGACTGAAACGTTCGCGGTAATTCGACTGATTCAACACTTCCCCCAACGCGTAAAGATTCGGGTTCATGATTGCATCCTTAATGTATCTGCCGCCTTTTTCCTTTAATCCCACCTCCTGACGGTTATTCGGAGATTGTTCTTAATGTCCTGTTCTTCCTGAATAACGCCGTAACCCATCGCATGAACTTTATCCATCACCGTTTCATACGCATATTTCCGCGTTATCCTGTTCATGATGTCTTCCTGTTTCTCTCCAGTAAAGGTCTCTATTGCCCACCAGTCAGCAACGACTTCGTAATTCCCCTCTATCTTGCGAATTCCTATCCCGTACTTTGAGCCGGTCTTGATCTCAAGTACGCAATCCTCGATTATTTCGTCCTTACCATATCCGAGCAGCGTAAGGCATTCACCTTCTTTTGCCTCTCGATATTGCATACTGAGTTTTTCAAGTGCCTTTTTCAGAAACGCGAGATCCTTTATCTTTGTCTCAATTTTGGAAATGTGCGACATTGTTACTTCGCCTCCTTGACTTTCTCCCCCGTCTTGACGCGAATGTACGCCGTCGTGCCGATCTTGTATGAGAGCATGTCGATCTGTGATTTAAAGAAATCCTTATATACCTCTATAATCTTGTACGTCCCGATTATCTTCGTGAACTCTGGATCTTCAGCAATGTCTCCAGCAACGCCCACGGAAACACCTGTCTTGTCAGCACCGAATTTCGTCAGAAAGTATTTTTGCACACCATTCACTTCCGATACCTCAACTATCTTGAGAACAACATAAACCGGTTCGTATTCGATTACCGGCTTAACGACAACTGTGCGCGGAAGGGGCGCTATTTCCTGAAGGGAAAGCGCATTGGCGTTCGGATCAACGGTCGAACATGACAATAGCGAGAATCCAGCAAGCAGCGCGATTATGGCGAAATAAATGCAAGTCAATGTCGTGCGTTTCATCTCATGTCTCCTATTTACTCAAAAGGTTCCGCACGTATTCGCCCTCGCGATCGGCGTAAATCTTGCATTCACCGTCGAGAAGGACCTCATACCGCCAGGGCTCTTTTCCCTCTGGTTTCTTTTCAGAACCCTTCGGATTTGTCTTCTGCATTGCAATAATTGAATCGAGGGGCCGCCGGAGCGAACCTGTTTTGATGGAAGCAATACCGCGCGGCATGACATAATTGTCAAGACTATCCCAACCAGCGAACATACCGTTCGCGAAAAAACCCCTCTTCGGAGATGCTATACCAGACACGATGCCCCAAGATTCAGCAGAGAGCATCTTTTTCGAGAGGGAAACTGACATTTCTCGATACGCGTCCCACGCGGATTTTAAAGTAAGATCCCTCATAGGCAAGTGAAGGGATGATATCTTTACGCCAGTTTTCGCGTCATATAGATCAACGTAGAGCACATTCATCTGATCGGTCAGCTGTACTCGTCCACGTATAGCAAAGTCGGCGTTTTGGCTCGTAGTTATGTCAGCATTGGAATACTCGGTGAAATCCGCAAGCCTGATTGATTGGAACAAACCTGTCGTCGCAAGCTCATAGCCGAGCATCGAGCTGAAAAAATCGTCTCCATCCTTGAGGTTTATACCCTCGCGCTCGATAAAGGGGGCTGAAACGAACTCGAATTCCCCACTCTCAAGCTCAACCAGTTTTCTGAACTCAATTTTGAAACTGTTTATGATTACGCGTTTTTTAACGTCATCATCACCGGAAACAGAACGCGCCGTGTATTCATCGAGCACTGATGCCACAACATCGGGAATCTCCTCGCTCTTGGAGTAAAGCCTGAGGATCTGTATTGGGTACGGATTTCCGCCAAGTGAGTAGAAATCGAACTGAACTCCGTAGAGTTCCCCGCTTCGAAACACGAAAGCCCTTAATACACCCTTAAGCTGAACCGCGTACTGCTCATCGTCGATGGCCCTGAGAAGCGAGAAAGGGCTATCTGCCTTTCGCTTCCCGTATGTTGTCGCAAGCCACTTATTCATGGATACCGGACGTGAAATTTTACGGACGATCATCTGCCTGCAAATTTCGCCGTCAACCAAGGCAGCAACATCAGGTGAAATGGCAGATGTTACGATTGCAGGAATAACGCAGATCGCCGGTATCGTCTCCGGAAGTGCATCATACCGTTCTTGCATTGTTGGTGCACCTTTCGCGTCTTTTTTTTTCGCCAGCGAAAGCACGTCCTTAGCTCCAATCGCAAAAAGCGAGCAAGGTAAAGTCAGAAAAATGAAAAGAGAGACTATCAGAAACCGAAAAAAGAAATTGATACGAATCACCTTGCCCACTCCTTGCGACCGAATCATGGTCAGAGAATCCTTACGCCCACTCGGCGTTCTCGTAAACGACCGAAATCGTTTCCTGGATGACGCCGTTATCGGCGCTGCTGAGATCCGAGACAGTCCAGCCACAAGGAACGCAGTTAAAGAGATTCCTGCGCTGGATTTCGCTCGTTCCGTCTCGGTCCATGAACACGATGGAAACTGACTTCTGCTCGGGGCTTCCCCGCTCAACCGTCTTCCACCATTCCTTGAGGACCTTGTCCCGAGGATCGGCGTTACGAACCATCTTGACGGTATCGTACTTGACCTTTCCGACGACCTTGCGCGGATTTTTGTCCATACCGCCCATGTCGTCAGAGACCTCGGCGGTCGCGCCCAGACCGGTAATCGTTACGAAGTTTCCGTAATCGATTCCGTCAACCTCGACTTTAAAATAAGTCTTGGTTGTTGGCATGTATTCAGCCATCGCACACTCCTTTTTTGGCTACTCGCCAAATTTTTTCTATTCGTTTTCAAGGGTCTTTTGCGAGACCCTGAAGACTACGAACTCTGCGGGCTTTGCTGGTGCAAGCCCGAGTTCGACGACTACGTATCCTGCGTCGCGAGACTCTGGGGGGTTGAGCTCATCGTCGCAGCGAACATAAAAGGCCTCTTCGGGTGTATCGCCGAAAAGAGCCCCCGACTTCCAGGTATTAAGCAAGAACGAAGTGAGATTACGGGTTATCTTCTTCCAAAGATCACGGGTATTCGGCTCGAATACGACCCAATTCGTTCCGTTTTGAATCGCCTGTTCGACCATGCAGAAAAGCCGACGAACGTTTATGTAGCGCCATTCCGGGTTTGAACTTATCGTTCGGGCTCCCCATGCACGAATTCCCCTTCCCGGGAATTCTCTGATGCAGTTTATTCCTTTAGGATTAAGGAGTTCCTGTTCCGCATCTGTCAGATTATACTTAACTCCAAGCGCAGTCCTGAATATCTCGTTAGCCGGCGCCTTGTGAACACCACGTGTCGCATCAACACGACTGTAAATTCCGCACATTCCACCCGACGGCGGCGCATATACATTCTGGTCAGCGGATACGTCATACATTTGAATCCATGGAAAGTAATACGCGCCCAGCTGTGAGTCACGCGGCATCGGCATGGTATCAATGCCTTTCTCAAGCGCCTCAGGCGAGTCAAGGACCGCAAAACGAAATCTATTTTTCTCGCAATGAGAAAGGATCGCATCCTGGGCCGCGGGATCGGTAACGCCGGGGGCAGAGACAAGAGCGATCTCTGGAACCGTATCAAAGAGATACAGTCCGGATTTTTTACCCACACCCTCGTCAGCACCGATGATTAGCTTCGCGATATCGCCTGGATTCTGGATCTGGACAGGCTTCTTCTCCGCGTCGGCATCTTTTTTCCCATCATCCTTCTTCGAGTCCGCCTTCACCACGGATGGAGCAAGGTTATTGATAAACGCCTTAGTCCCTCCATTCTGGAAAAACTGATAAACTCCGTGAGCAAGCCATCCGCCCTCGTGCATCCCGCCGAATATTTTCGTATACTGGGTCCAGTTCGTCACAAGGATCGCCTCGTTGACGGGGCCCTTCTCGGCTATCCCGAGAAAGCCTGCAATGTTAGTCGAGCCTGCCTCGATAGGCTTCGAGCCGCTTTCTACTTCTTCTACGTACACTCCTGGTGTTTGATACGTTGGCACTTTCTTTCTCCCTTCTTGATCTTTGGTTTTTTTAGGTTACGGCGACTTGCGCGCCGATCCGTTATGATGCTTAATCCATGACATTCGCCCGAATATCCCGTTTCTCAACGCGGGTAAACCGATTGCCCTTGAGCGAGTTTATCCCCGCCTCTATCACATATTCGAGCTTTACCGTGGGAACTGTATAAGACGCTCCATTTCCGGCAGGGACGATCCCCCGAATAGCAGGCTCGATGAACATACGAAGACCATCGTTGCCATGCCAGTTGCATTCGTCCACTGCGATCACGTTATTGTCCTTGACCATTGCCGCAATGGTTCCGGCCGCCTCAAGCGCGATGGCATAACTTGCAGCGCTTACAGTAACCGTAAAAGACATTGCAAACATCGAAGGCATCTCAAAAAGAAGTTCGTCAACAACAATGCGCTGCCCGTTCTTGTCTTGAGCGAACTGACAAAGATCCGTCACTACGACACATACTGTCGCACCCGCTTCCTCTATACTGCCCTCTATCCGATACAAACCGCTTTCCGTACCGCCACGCTCGAGCAACTTTACGAATGAGTCGTAGGCGTACCTGAAAACGGCTGATTGGCTCACGATACATCCCTCCGGTTCTCGATGTTCACCTCAGACAGAAACGCGAGCTCATCATCCCGGAGCGCGATCTTTTCGGTCATCACCCCGGCATCTGCATCGAACAGAGACGTCTCGTCGACCGACAGGATACCGTCGATCCTTTCAAGTTGTTTTAATACCGCCCCGCAGGTAATTGCCTTTCCGAATTCCCAACCCGTGCCGGGACTTCCCTCAAGCGGGTGAAAATACGATCGTAATGATTGATCGATCGTCTTCTTAAGGCGCTCTGCATCAAGAACGTCGCTCTTGAAGATAAGTGTCAGGTACACGCTAAAGGTCCGATAGACTGGTGCCTGAACGCGAATCCTTGTACCGACGAGCTTTCTCCCATCGAGATACGCAGTAACTCGCCTCAATAGCTCACGAGACGGAAGAAGCCTATCCGCGAGCGTTGAACCCTGGGGCATGATCGGAATAACCGCCACACATATTTCCCCGCGTAAGTTTCGATCGCGAAGGCAATATGCGCGCCCAACCGACGACGATGCTTCGCGTGCCAGCCATTGAAAGTCTTCCGCAGTAACAGCGCGCTCAAGGCTTTTAAAAACACCAGCCGCGCGAGATTTAAGGCTATCGACCGTTTCCATGTCTGCACCGCCCTCCGCTGGATAGGGGTTATCACAGCCTGCTACAAAAGGAAGACTTTTTGTGATAATCCTGAGCGTGTGCGCAGCAACGTTTCCCCCCGATCCACCACCTACAGAATACGATGCCAGCTTGATGTTAAATTTTCTCCTTGGTGGATTGACGCCACGTTGCCCGTCCCCGAAGTATATTCTGTTCTCGCGGTAATCGACGATGTAATGCCGCGAAAATCCGTTCGATACGTAGAAATTCTCGACTTCGCGATAACGAACCCACACAGCGTCGCCCTCGATTCTGTATGGTTCATCGATGCCGTCAAGCCTCATCGCATCAAGTTCGTTTTCCGGCGGAATGGAACCCTCGTCGACATAGATAATCGAGCCGGGTAAGATCGGCCCATGCGCCGGTGACAACGATTGGGCTGGTGCGCCCGTTCCAGAACCGACTATCTCGTTTTCATATGTCTTGACGTTGCTCGCACAAACAGCGTTGAGTGCGACATCCAGAACGCGAGGTTTCGATTCGAATCCACCAGACAGAAGACGCACTCTGATCCAATAAATGTCCTTCCCGAATTCCCTTGCCCGTTCCATATCGGAGGGCGCGGTGAATTCAACGAATCCCGACTCATGGAACGAGTCAGTGTAATCATTGACCGACAGAGGAATCCACCCGTTCTTGCCTCGATACTCCCATGAAAGGTCCAGCAACCTGCGATCAGTTGCATCCTTAAACCCGAGCGTACGAAAAAAGGACGGACGTGATGAACGCGGTTTCGGTGAGGATCCCTCATCGATTCTGACGTAAATCGCCGCATCTCCTTTGGGAAACGGTGACGAGAATCCGAGATAAAGAGAAGGGACATCCTCACTGCCGATGGCAAAGAGCCGCACATCCTTTCGGCGTTCCCCTTCGACAACAGTAGTCGAGATCGCACTGGTCAAGTCTGACCAGTTAAAATCGCTGAAAGAAACGACCCTTTCGGGAAATTGTTCATGAGCCTCGTAGGTTATTCTGATTTTGCTGAAAACGGGTGAATGAACCTTTGATGAGAATTTCCAAATCCAGTTATCCTTGTCGTCCTTGACGTATTCGCCGCCTATCGAGAAATCTTTCGTCACCAATCTGACACGAAGCCACCGCCGTTCATCGTTATTCACCGCGATCGTCATCATGTCCTGAGGGACGACGAAGTTAACGTCACCCGATTGCTTAAACCCGAAGGTGCCATCCCGAAGATCACCCGATTTCGAGGTGAGTTTTTTCCATCCTGCGCCATTCCAGTATTCGTATGCAAATAGCGCGTTCTCATTCTCGCTTCCCGGAACATAAACCTCGCTAAAAGTAAAACATATCCGGGCTTTTGTACCTGCGTTGGAAAACACTTCATCGGCGGCAATGTAGAAAATCTCGTTAAAAGAGGGAACCTCCGAAAAGATTCTGAAGACGCTATTGAGGTCTACCGGCACATAATTCGATCCAGCATTGGTAAGGCACAGGTCGGGCATAAAGCCTATACCGCTAAAATGAGTACGTACCGAAATACCGAGCGTCGTAAGCGCGGAAAGGTCATCGGGGACCTCAGATAACACTGCGCGGAGATAATAGCCCTCAATTCCGTTTACCTCAGAGCTCTCGATATCGATGGGACCGGAGAAATAGACTACGTCGTCTTTCTTCTTCCTTCCGGGGATCGACCGTTGCGCATCAATATGCACCCAAACTCTGCCGTTCCAGTATTCCCAGTAAAGGTAATTAACGGTTTCGTCCCGAACAGAGGCAATTTCCCTGATCGGCTCAAAGGCTATTTGAATGTGATGAGACTCCGTAAGATATTTGAACGCGGGCGACGATATGTACAGAATATGATCGACCGCGTCTGTTGATTCGAAAATCGTAAAAGGCCTCACGCAACCGTCTTCGGAGCATTCAGCCCACCGCTCCCCTCGGCGATTTACGCAGCTCGCAAGCCGATTCTCGTTCACCGCGAGATCACGCTCGGTTTCGAATATGCATGATTCGTTATTGCCGGTTATTGCCGCAATCTGAGTTCCACGCGGAATCATAACGGACTTTCTATATCCTTCAACGATTGAAAACTTCACGATCGAGCGTGCGCTTTGTGGCGCGACGAGCGAAAGACCCATGAGCTCAAGAAGCGACAAGTATGTTTTTTCAGGAACCTTGTTAAGGCGATAGAGAGTCATTTCCGTCATCCATGCGAACAGCTCGATGAGGGTTATACCGGGATCGGTTGTATTGTGATTCGTCCATTCGGGGCAATACCGCGGTATTAGTCTTATCGCCTCATCGACGATATCCCCGAATTTTCTGTCATCCAAGTTGCTTTTTGGAATCAATTTCGCCTCGCTCTAGATAAAATGGATATACCATATTAAAAAATGTATTTACTGAACGTATTTCGTATTCGATGTGAATGTTTACCTTCACCGGATTTTCTGGATCGATATCGCCGGAAACTTCCTTCAGGATCACTCGCGGTTCCCATCTAACGATCGCATCCTCGATATATCTAATTGCCATTGTAATTGTTCGAGGAGAATTTGGAGAAAATACTATTTCGTTTATTGCGCATCCAAAATCAGGACGCATGAGACGTTCCCCGGGTGTTGTTCCCAGGAGTATTCGGATTGATTCTTCGATGCTCTTCTCGTATCCGGAATAACCAACGCTTCCGGAAATGTCGGCGCCCACGGGAAAGCGCAAGCCTTTCCCCAGCAGATTACGATTCATGTACAACCAACTTTTGATATTCAATTTTTTTATCGGCGAAACTTTTGTCCTGCGACAAAAGTTTCACCAACGTGAAATCACTCTACACCCATACTTGTGAATTTATCAAATTATTTTTAAATTTTTTTTTTGGTTGCGTTTTTTTTGAAAGTGCGTATTAGTATAGTAACTATCATAAAAGTACTCGGAGGAGAAAAAATTGTTTTTACAGTGTTATCTCGCGACTGTTTCCGATAACAAGGACCCCGACGGCCTTCATCGTATCAGGGTGAGTAAGACCGACGAGAAGGAAAGCGTCACTGACTGGATGCCAGTGCTTACGCCGTTCGCCAGCGCGGATGCAGGCTGGAGCTCGCTTCCCGACATTGACGATCAGGTGCTCATCCTTTCTCTTGATTCAAGAAACATGCAGATAATTGCGCTCGGTTCTTTATGGTCAACAAGCGTAAAACCGGCAAAGACAGACGAGAACAGTGACGCCGACCTCAATGGAGACGGGAAAAACTCCCTGCACTTTATCAAGAGTCGTGCCGGGAGTATGATCATCTTCGATGACACCGACGGTGCACAAAAAATTCAAATTATTGCCGCAGACAATAAATCGCGCATGGAGTTTTCCGTCGCCGACAAACTGACTTCTCTCACGACAGAGAACGATATATCAATTAGCGCGAAAGGAACCATTACATTCAATGCTGAAGAAATCTCCATTAATTCAAAAAAACAAATTAACGTTACTGGCGATGAGATACAAATTGCCGGAAAGAAAAAAATGGAAGTAACTGCGCAACAGGACCTTACGCTAAAGGGATCCGGCGTGGCGCTCAACTAAAAACGGAGAAAACATGGCCACGAAACACGAACTTGAAATAACCATCTCAGCCGACGGAGAGGTATCGATCAGCGTTTCCGGAACAAAAGGCAAACATTGCCTTGATCTGACAAAAGAACTTGAGGAAAGCATCGGAACGGTCGTTGGTCGCGAAGCAAAGCCGGCATTTTACGAAACAGACGAATCACAGTCCGTCATCATCAAGGATGGATCCTTATGAACGAAAACGTAACGTTCTATCTTCCTTTCGGCCTCGACCGAGACGGTACGACGCACCGAAGGGGGAAAATGCGCCTGGCGACAACGCTCGACGAACTTGACATACAGACGACCGATGAAGTCGGCATGAACTCCCGCTATCGAGATATCATCCTCCTGTCCCGCGTGATTGTGGAACTTGACGGCATCGCGCCAGTGACGCCGGAAATAATTGAGGAACTATTTGAGGCCGACTTTTTGTACCTACAGCTTTTGTATAAAGAGCTTAATGGTGACGCGCAAGCGAACGTTACCGCCACGTGTCCTAATTGCAGACGCGACTCACCGGTCAGGCTTCCGACGATCTATGGCGACATGACCGCCTATCGTTCGGAAGCTGATTAACAGGGGCACCGATGGCTTTTTATGGACGCGCAAACCGCATCTTCCTTGAGTCGGATCTCCGCGAAGGGACAGTCTTCGATAGCCAGATAACTGAATGCGACCTCGATGGACTCCGAGCAGTCGGTTGCCATTGGGAAAATACCGACATGACAGATCTCAACGCATCGGGAGCTACGTTTACCGGATGCTCCTTCGCGTCGAGTACGTTCGAGCGGGTCAACATGCAGGCAACCTCATTCACCGGATGCGCATTCTCGGGAATGACTTTTTCTGGACTAACCCTGATCAAGTCCTTCTGGGCAGACGTCACCCTCGCGAGAAGCGCAATCAGGCACTGCAGCCTCCAACGCGCTTCGTTTTCACGCCTTCGCGCGCATCGATCCTCCTTCACCGACTTCGAGGCGCTTAACGCCCGTATCGACAGAAGTTCGTTCCTTGGCTGCTCGTTTGAAATCAGCTATGGGATCGGCATGAACGGTTTCTCTGGTGCGGAAATCACGAACGCGATATTCTGCGATTGCAAGTTCTCCGGATTCCCGCTCCGGGGGGCGCACCTCGAGAACTGTGCATTCATACGTTGCCGCGGCGACATCAGCGATGAAATAGAATGCGTTAACGTTTCCGGGCTGCCTCGAATCGCGACGGCAAAACCACGTAAAATCGGAAACCTCACCGCTGCGCGAGGAATGCTATTACAGTATGGATACGGGGAGGATATGTAATGGGCGTACGGACGGAGGAAATCAGAGGATCGATAGCGTACATGGGAGAGGAAGCACTCGCCGACGCACTCGCGTTGCTCCTTGGCGAGGGGCAGGAGAGACTCAGCGCGGATGCGGCCGGTATACCCGAATTTGAAAATTTCGCGCAAGTAATTCATTACCTGAAAAAAAATTACGGATTCACTGAACTTGCGCTTTTCTCGACGGAGGCGGATCTCGTGTATGTCTCTACGGACGAGCGCCGTATTCTGCTTACAGACAGAGACTCACAAATACATTCGGCCATAAAAAAATCAGGCACAATTCCCGACACGCGCGAAAAACCAAGCGCATTACCAGTCGACTCCGATGAAAACAATGACACTAGTAAACATGGCGAAAGTGGCAGATTCTCGCATCTTGAACTTTAAATCCACGGCCGCAAGGCTGTTTGAATGAATTATTAAACGATAGACCATCGAAAAAAGGAATGATATATGGGCGTTAGAACAACATTCCGGTTTACCCTACCGCGGGGGATCGGTATAAAGACCGAACAGGGAAGAAAGGCAAGCGGAGTTATGAGGCTCGTGCAAGTAAAGGATCTTCTTCAGATCGAACGCGACGGTCAGGTTCAGCGAGGAACGGGCGCATTTTACGTCGTGCTTCTCAGCAAAGTCATCGTTGAGCTCGGGATGGAAAAGATGATTACGCGAAAAACGATCGAGCAGCTTAACTCTGCGGACTTCGCGTTTCTCGTCGACTTTCTCCACGAAATCAACCACCAGGTAATCAGGAAGATCCCAATCACGTGTCCCGAATGCGGACACTCATATATGGGGGCATTCGCGCAACTGGGGGAAGCATAAGCCGCCCTCCGGAGACTCTGTACCGGGAGGCGGCAGACCTGGCCTATTACTTTAATTGGGCGCGGGGAGACATCATGGCGATGACTGGAAGGGAACGGAACATCTGGATATCCCAGATCAACCGTATACATCGCGAACAAAAAAACCAACGGGATCGCGAAGCGAGAGAACAGACAGAAAGGCTACTTGCGCTCAGAACGGATGAATAAAGGGTAACGAATAGATACGCAAAAGAGGAGATAAAAAATGATTCGGGAAATATCTTGGTACCTTCAAGAGAACCGATTCGCGGAGGTCGCCCGCGAAATCGAGGGCGCAGTCAGCGATTACGCCTCGGCGATGCGATCGGGAGCCAATTCAGATGATCTTACCGCGCGCAGGGAGCACGCAAGGACACTCTGCGAACGCCATATCAATGGAAGCGGTTACCGGGAGGGCCAGGAGACGTTCATCAACGTAGATGCCGAGTTCATGACTGGCGACTCCGTCGACGAAAAGGCTCTCGATTCATTTATCAAGGAAATAATTAAGGCGCATTGTTACCAAAAAGTCCTTTGGACGTACATGGGAACGACCGAGTCCTTTACCCATATTACAAAGATCGAGATGCGAAACCAGGGCTTGTCCTACGAAAAATACCTTCCCGAATCCTATAAAAAGGAACTACTCCCGAAGCAGCCGCTCGGCAAGAAGCTCGATACGAATACGGTGCCGATCTATGCATACTCTGACGGCGGCGCGAGCCAGACCTATGATCCCGACCGCGCACGAGTCCGCTTTGACGCACTTGGTGACTCAAGCGGTATCGACTGGAAAAAAGGGTACGACCCCAACAACTCTGTCTCGAAGGACGGATGGCACGGGACCTTTGACGACTCCGGAACCTGGGTAAAAGTTGAGAAGAGGAAGGAAACTACCACACCGGTAAAACATAACCAGACACTACCCGATTCAGTGAAAATCGTCCGCTCGGGCGATTCTGCGCTGATTATCGATCGCGATAAAGCTCTTCTTGATTCACGGGAACTCCGGTACGTGACCGAGGGAGGGGAACTCTACGGCACCCTCGATGCGGATTCAAAGGCTACCATCGACGCCGTCGCGGCAACCCTTGCCGCGATGGGAATCAAGAAGGTCTCGGCTGTTTCGACAGGCGATAAAAGAGAGGAAGGCGACGACGACAAGAAGGTCGCTGCCGCCTACCGAAAGGCGCTCGGGCCCCTTGCCGCGAAAGACCTCGCCGTCATTGACGCGCGCGAGGCCGCTGACCGAATGGCCCGTGAGCGCGAGGCGGCCAAGTCGCGCGAGGCCGAGGCCCGCGCGATCAGGGCCGAGCGGGCAATCGAAGCCGTTTGTGCGACCGGAAACCGGGGCGCGGCGCTCGGGAACGCAATTGGCGACGGATACGCGACGGTTCTCCTTCGGCCGTCCGTTCCCCAGGACGCTCAAGTACTCTCACTCACGGAAGAGGAGCGCGCGCACATTGCGTCCCTTAAAGTTCCCGCCGACAAGGAAGCCGCATTCACCGCGGCGCTGGCGAACATCTTCGCCGCCTGGTCACTCTACGCCGCAGGAGGATTTTCGAAACAGGAGATGGCCGACAAGGCCCATCGTCTCCTCGTCCGCGGAAAGGCAAGCGACGCGACGATCCCCAGCGAAACGACATTCGCTTCCATCGCGACCGGCGATAAAGGAACCGATGCGGACAGGAACACCCCTGCAAAGCTGACAACGACGGGCATTCCTGGCTCCTTCACTGACGGCGCAGTAAACCTTGACGACCCAACTGAACGCGATGCGTTCCTCTCCCGCCTCGAACGTTCACGAAAACTCCCTAAAGGCGGAAAAGAAGCGGCGATTGCGGCATTAGAGGCCCTCCCCCCGAGCGAGAGCGAAGCCCAACGCGCGAAAGACCTCCGTGCCATCGCCCGCGTCCTCGGCCAGTATGCCGCGATATCGGCATGCACCGGCTCAACGATCGCCGAGTCCGTTAACGACGCCGTAAGGGCCGCAGGCGGCAAGGCAAAACAGCCCCCGACCGCGACCGGCGCCCACCAGGCGGGTCAGAAGAGCGACCCCACCGCGCGCCGCGTCTTTTACGACCTAAGCGTCGACGACCTCATCACCGCCGCCTCAAAAGAAAACCTCCAGACGAGAGCCGTCCCCGTTGACGGTCTCGTCGCCTTATCGACCATCGGAGCCCCCGAAGCGACCGTCGTAATCGGCGGCACGACCGGCAAAAGCGCCCGCGACCTCGGCTTCGACCACACCACCCTCACCGACAAATACCGCATGACCGACACCGAGGCCTCCAAGGCAGAAAGCTTCCTGCACGACATCCGCTTCCCCGCCGGAGCGACACGCGCAACCGAAACCGCCCTCGCCTCACTCATCGCCGAAACCCTCACGCAAACGGGCAAAAAAGCGCAAGCGCCCGCCGCGAAAGACCTCAGGAAAAACATCCTCGAAAAACTCGACGGGCGAAACGACGTAACCTACAACCTCTCGACCGACTCAGGACTCACTGCCTACACCCAGGGAAAGCGGTTCAAGGCCACAGGCCTAAAAAAAGAAACCCTCAACGAAATCGTCGAAACCCGGATTTCGCAAACCGGTAATCAAAGAACGCAAGCCGACACCGGCATCCGCACGGTAAATCCCGTATACGTCTCGAGGCCGGGCATCATCCCCGCGAACCGCACCAACCCGAAAGGCATACCGGAAAAAGTGCATGTCGAAACCCGAACCACGCGCACCGTGCCCGACGAGCCCCTTGATCACAAAGATTCGTCAGTCACCATGCGCCAAACACCCACGGCGGGCGATAGCGCAGTCATGCACGGAACGGGAAGCGGCGACAACACCCTGCCCACACTGATAATCGGAAACAGTCCCGCAACAGATAGCCGCGATAAAAGCTTGATGAGCGTCGCGGGACTCACCGAAACGAAACTGGTCTCGACCTACGGATACGCGCCCGCAGAAGCGCGCCGCACAAAAAACTTCCTCGAAGACATCACCGTGCCTTCAGGGAAAGCGGATATCGCGAAATCGGAAATAGTACCCGCGCTCAGAAAAGCGATCAAAAACGCAAAGAGCGCCAAAACGATGAAGACCAATTTCATCGATAGCGTCTCGCCACGAAGCGACGTCGCCTACGCCCTTTCCAACCCGAAAGGACTCTCGGCATACACGCTGACCAAACAGTTCGCCGACTCAGGCATGACGGCCGAGAAACTCGAGCGGAGCATCCAGAAAACGCTCAAAGAAAACGGCGCAAGCGAAGGCATCGCGAATGACAGCGTCTACGCCCAGCGAACTGTCACCATCGGCGGGAAACGGAATCGCCGAACGAAGCGCCGCGCTCATAAGCGAAACCGTCAACCTCAAGAACGCAGGAAGCAGCCTGAGCCGCGAGCTCACGCACGGAGCCGCAGACAGCCCCGCCCTCATCTTCGGCGGCGAAACGCCTGATAGCGCGGGACGGAACCGGAGCGGATCGAGCCCCACGACTCTTGCCTCCGTCGCAGGATTATCCGCTCCGAAACTCGTCGAAAAGTACGGCTACACCGCCGTCGAGGCAGAAAAAGCCGCCGAGGTCTTGCGGAACATCACGGTAAGCGAAGGAAAGGCCGGACACGTGATGAGCGAGATCCTCCCCTGAACTCAAGAAAGCGCTCGACGCCGCAAAGACCTCGAAAGGCCTGAAAAGCGAACTCACGAACCGCTTTGGCACAAGAACTGACGTCGCATACAACCTCGCGACTAACCAGGGCCGAGCGGCCTACGAAGCGACGCCCGGCTTCGCGTCATCAGGAATGAGCACGGGGGATCTCATGCGCTATGCCACGGCCGTCGCCGAACGCTCGCCCATACCGACGAGAAGTTTCGGGAGCCCCGCGAGCATGAGCGCGCTCACGACGCCCGTATACGCGCGAAGCTACTCAAGCGCGTTTAGCGATTCAACCATACCTCACGACACGACGATAGCGCGAACCGTCGGAAGCGCTACAACACCCTTCAGCGCGCCGCGCGTCTCGGTTGACGAGGTCGTCGCGATCGGAAAGCGAGCGAGCGCACACGCCGAGAAGACAGGGACCGCGGTCACGGAAATCCCCGCGCCTTCGGTACGTAGCACGAATGCAGCGCGAACGAGTGAACCATTCACAGCACCGATTCCCATGAAAAACACCACACCGACTGTACCGACGATTCCACGAACGGTTTCGTCACCCAACACCGACGGCGAAGTCGAGCGCTTGAAGCGGATCGAGGCGAACTACGAGAAGGGACAAGGCAATGCTCGCCCGCGAGAAAGCGCCCGCCCTCGCCCGCAGCGCGAGCCACGACGTGGGACACGCAGAGGGAAGCGAAGAAACGCCTGATCTCAAGAAGGTCGCGCACAAGCTCGGCGCGGATATCGCGAATGAATTGAGATCTCGAAAAGGATAATCCGAATGCCTAACTTAACCGACAATTCGATGACGCTCGCCGAAGCGCTGAAGCATAGTCCTTCGCTCAGGGTTATGGTCGACGTTATTGACAAGGCTATCCGTTATATGCAGGTAAATCCGAGCTTCCTGAAGCAGCAACAAATGAACAGAAAGCGCGCGCAGGAGTTCATGGAGTATCAGCATGTCGAGACGATGGTCAGGCGAACGCTTGACCATGACCGCGTCTTTCCGCTCGATACGGTCGCCATACAGGAATACCGAACCGAGTATAAAGGCAATCTTGAAACGGCGATAATCCATACGGGCCCTGCGGCCGATGAAATTGCCCGCTCGATGAACGCGCTCGCGGTAACGATCGCCGGTGATATCTATTTCAGAAACAATGCCTTCAACCCCTCTGACGAAGAAGGCCGCAAACTTCTTGCCCACGAGCTCACCCACGTCACTCAATATTCCGAAAAGCGCATCACCAGACAAACGACAACCGAAGAGCTTGAGCGCGAAGCGAGCAAGGCTGAGGCGGCTCAAGGGTATGATCCAGACCCATTCGTAACCATTCCCGTCGGAAACAAGGCAATACGAATTCGGTCATCGGTGGTACCCGAACTCGTTCACCTCGTCGCCAATGATGTTGAACAATGGGTGTCGCGACAGAAAACGACGCTCGACCAGAAATCCTATCTCGACCTTCTTTGCGCATACGAGTCCTGGCTCGAGGAGACGCATTAATGGGTACACAAAAAGAAAGTCTGACGAGAAAAGTCGCCATTCAATACATCGATGATACCGTCATCGATTTCGACAGAAAGCTGGAGGCGATCGGCATGGCCGAGCCGTGGCTCCTGACGGCAAACGCGGCCGATCTCGCCGCTGACAGAAACTCGTTCTACCGCGCAAGCCTTACGTACAAGGAAGAGGGAGTCGCAAGACTCAACGACGCAGGCATGGCAGAACTGCTCGACAAGTGCCGCACGCTTTCGAACCTCTACAACCTTTCCGTGCATATTCCCCAAGGTGACCTTATCGTTCAAAAAGAGGCGCTTTCGAACGACCACGTAACGGTGTTCAGACGAAAAATGTATGAAATCGCCTGCCAGCGACTCGACGCAAACCGCACCGAGCTCGATGCTATGCAAGCACGGTACGAAGCCTATTTCGGGAAATCGAAAGGCGCGCAGCGCAACGATATGAGCTTTGAACAGCTGAGAAACGCCATCGAGAAGGACAAAGAACTCCAGCGAAAGGACGAAACCCTCTGCGTCGAGCAAGGCGACGCGTTTGACAAGCTCAAAAACGCTCCCGACTACCAACCCTTCATCGACAATCTTCAAACGATCAAGGATTTCCGATCAGACATCGCTCATTCACGCTACCTCATCCGCAAAGCATTCCCCGAGATTGACTCCGTCTCAGGCGAACGCATTTCGTATAAAACAAATAACGCCCAGATCCTTGAGAAGATGATCAAGAGCTTCGACCGGGCACGCAAAGCCCAGGACGAAGTTCGCGCGAAGATAGACTCAGGCGATATGCCCCTTTACAAGCTGGATCCCATCGTCGATGCCACCAAAGCTTTTTACGGAATCACCGACAAATCCACAGACGAATTCGGTAAAGCCGTCAACGCATGGCTCGCTTCGGAACGATCAAAAGACTGCGTGATCAAGATTCTTTCCACCGTGGTAAGCTTAGGCCTCGCCGCTGCCTGCTTCATACCCGGAATTGGCGTAGGTGCTGTCATCGCCCTCGGCGCCATCGGCGCAGGAGTAGGCGTCGCGGGAGCCGTCTACGAATTCGAGATGGCCGATGACCTTAACGACGCCGGAGAAAGCCAGAGAGCGGGAAGCAGCAAGATCATCGCCGACGCCGACGCGGCCCGGAAAGAATATGTCTGGGGAATCGTCAACATATGCCTCGCAAGCGTTGACCTATTCCTCTCGGGCGCTCAAGTAGTACGGGTCGGAAAAGTATTGAGCAAGTTTGATACCGTCGCCGAGGGATCACGATTCCTTAACAAAGTCGGTGACGCAAAAGACAGCATGACGTTCTTGAACCGAATGGATTCCCTTCCGAACGGAAAGCAAGTATTACAGAAACTCGATAAAGCGACCGGCGATACCGCAAATGAGGTAGTACGTTTCTTTAATGGATTGGATGATGCAGAATTATCCCGTGGAGTTGGCGTGTTCAATAAATACGACACTGCAGATGATTTCGTGAAGAATGGTTTAAAAACAGGAAAAGCGAAGCAAAGTATAATGCAAAAATCTATTGAAAACCCGGATCATATAATTCGAGACGGAAGGAAAAAAGTTTTAAAGCCGAATTATACATATACAACTGATAATGGTTACAAGTATATCACTGATGAGATAGGCAGAATTGATAATGTTGAAGGAACACTTACTTTAGGAAAGGCAAAGAGAAACCCATATGCGCAAAAAACAATAGGCGGAGATGATAGACTCGACACAGATCAGGGTGGACACTTAATAGCCAGCATATTTAATGGATCTGGTGATATAGACAATCTTATTCCCATGAATAGCAACCTTAATCAAGGTGTATGGAAAGCTATGGAGAATTCATGGGTAAAAGCACTAAATGATGATAAAACAGTTGAAGTAATGATAGATGTAATTTATAGTGAAACCAGCAAACGACCTTCAGACTTCTTTGTAACATGGTATATAAATGGTGAACGTTATGCACAACCATTTAAGAATATACCCAGGGGAGGACTATGACAATGAATATGACAAATATTGACAAACAATATCAGGTACTAGCCACAGAGATAAACGATTTCATCCCGACAGAATGGAAAACGTTTTATTTATATGGTGAGGTATATGAGAATACGGCTTTAGTTTATTATTCGTATATTGATATTACAACAAATTTATTAATTGAAGTTGACGAGATGATAAAAAAATACTCTATCCCTCGAAAAGTGGAAATGCTTTTCACAGTTAGGTTAAGCCATCTTCTTCAAGAACTAAGAGAGGAGTTTAAAAAGGTAGATAGTAATATCTGGAATACAATTACTTTTATCTTGGAACCTACAGGCAAGTTTAATATCACCTTTGGATATGATAGTCTCGATACATCAACACCACAAGACAGAAGAAAAAAATGGAAGCAGCAATATTTACAAGAAAGTTAAACCCGTACTGACAACTTATTCATACGACACGATTTTTCACAAAAGTGAAATGCATACACGCATACAAATAGGACAAACCAATCGTTCTTTGACAACTCAGGGACGGAACCACATCGCTGGCGATCAGCCAGCGGCGGTACTGAACTGCTTCACTACAACGTGGAACCGTTCAGTACCGTAATCCGAGATTGTCAGCCTCACTTACGATTCTAAGTGGGGGTAGCGGAAAAACGTTTCCCGCACAGACACGCTAATCACATACCTTACGATAAAATGCTGCGGGAAACTTTTGGAGCGTAGGGGGAGCCGCGATGAACCCCGTACTGACAACTTATTCATACGACACGTTTTTTCACTAAAGGGAAATACATACACGCATACAAATAGGACAAACCAATCGTTCCTTGACAACTTAGGGACGGAGCCGCATCGCTGGCGATCAGCCAGCGGCGGTACTGAACTGCTTCACTACAATGTAGAACCGTTCAGTACCGTAATCCAAAATCGGGGGTACTTCCGAAGTACCCCTACCTACTTCCGAAGTACCCCCCGTACTGACAACTTATTCATACAACTAGTATTTTCACTAAAGTGAAATGCATACACGCATACAAATAGGACAAACCAATCGCTCTTTGACAACTTAGGGACGGAACCGCATCGCAGGCGATCAGCCAGCGGCGGTACTGAACTGCTTCACTACAACGTGGAACCGTTCAGCGTACTGACAACTTATTCATACGACACGATTTTTCACTAAAGTGAAATGCATACACGCATACAAACAGGACAAACCAATCGCTCTTTGACAACTTAGGGACGGAACCGCATCGTTGGCAACAAGCTAGCGACGGTACTAAACTGCTTCACCACAATGTAGAACCGTTCAGTACCGTAATTCGAGAGCGTCAATTTCAGTGTGTAAACCCTTAAGATTCTAAGTGGGGGTAGCGGAAAAACGTTTCCCGCGCTGACGGTGGTAACAAGCACATTTCCGTAACACACTGCGGGAAACTTTTGTAGCGTAGGGGGAGCCGCGATGAACCCGCTCGCACCATGCGTACTTTATGCAGAAACGCACGAGGTCCGTTGCCGTCAGTGAGGAAAACCGCCGGGACGCCGGAGAAACGAGACCCGAACGCTTCCGCAGTGAGAAACCGCTAAGCGGTTTCTCGCGAGGACCCAAGTGAGGGGCACGTTTCTCCAGGCTGGGCCCCGGCACTTTTACGCCCTTCACGGCAACGGACGTCAGGCGCTTCCCCGATAGCGCAGGACGGAACCGGAGCGGCAATAGTCCCACGACGCTCGCCTCCGTCGCGGGACTCTCCGCCCCGAAACTCGTCGAGAAATTTGGCTATACTGCCGTTGAAGCCGAGAAGACGGCAGAGTTATTGCGGAACATCACGGTAAGCGAAGGAAAGGCCGGACACGTGACGAGCGAAATACTCCCCGAACTCAAGAAAGCGCTCGACGCCGCGAAGACCTCAAAAGGCCTGAAAAGCGAACTCACGAATCGATTTGGCACAAGAACTGACGTCGCATACAACCTCGCGACCAACCAGGGCCGAGCGGCCTACGAAGCGACGCCCGGCTTCGCGTCATCGGGAATGAGCACGGGGGATCTCATGCGATACGCCACGGCCGTCGCCGAGCGCTCGCCCATACCAACGAGAAGCTTCGGGAGCCCCGCGAGCATGAGCGCGCTCACGACGCCCGTATACGCGCGAAGCTACTCAAATGCGTTTAGCGATTCAACCATACCTCACGACACGGCGATAACGCGAACCGTCGGAAGCGCTACAACACCCTTCAGCGCGCCGCGCGTGTCAGTCGACGAGGTCGTCGCGATCGGAAAGCGAGCGAGCGCACATGCCGAGAAAACCGGAACCGCGGTCACGGAAATCCCCGCGCCTTCGGTACGTAGCGCGAATACAGCACGAACCAGTGAAGCGATCCCGGCACCGATGCCCATGAAAAATCCCACACCGACTGCACCGACGATTCCGCGAACGGCTTCGTCACCCAACACCAAATCCGACGGCGAAGTCGAGCGCTTAAGAAGGATCGAGGCGAACTACGAGAAGGACAAAGCGATGCTCGCCCGCGAGAAAGCGCCCGCCCTCGCCCGGAGCGCGAGCCACGACGTGGGACACGCGGAGGGAAGCGAAGAAACGCCTGATCTCAAGAAGGTCGCGCACAAGATCGGCGCGGACGTAATCAACGAACTCCGTAACAGGAAGGGGTAATACAAAATGGCGAAGGTAATCGAAAACACGCTAACCCTTACCCAAGCGATCGCGGAAAATAAAGAACTCAAGATAATCGTCGGCATCATCGATCAGGCGATACAGGCCATGCAGAAGGATCCGTCGCTTCTAAAACCGCGACGGGGCATGCGCAAGGAAGCCCAAGAGTTTATGGAGTACCAACGGCAGGAGACGCTCGTTTACCGCAACGCTGCCCATGACCGCGTATTCCCGCTCGATACCGTCGCCATCCAGGAGTTCCGGACCGATCATAAAGCCGCGATCGAGACCGCGATGATCCATACAGGTCCCGCCGCGGACGAATTCGCGCGATCCATGAGCGCGCTTGCCGTCACCATCGCGGGCGATATCTTTTTCCGGAACAACGCGTACAATCCCCATGACGAGGAAGGTCGCAAACTCCTCGCTCATGAACTCACCCATGTCACGCAGTTCGCGGAAAAGAGAATCACGAAAGAGACTACCAAGGAAGCGCTTGAAGCAGAGGCTACGCGCGCCGAACGACAGGCGGAACACGACCCCGATCCATACATACAAATCCCCGTTCAGGGTACCGCGATAAAAATCAGGAAGTCGCAGATGAAAGTGCTTACAAAGCTCGTCGCCGACGAAGTTGAGGACTGGATCTTTAACCAGAAAGCGTCCATGAGCGAGCGTGAGTACCTCCATCTTTTAACCGCATACTCTACCTGGCTTGGGGAGGCGATTTAATGGGCGGCACCAAGGAATTTACCCGAACCGACGCGCTTGCGCTTGTTGGCACCACATTTGCAGAATTCGACGATGCGCTCAGGGAGATGAACCGCTCAGTAGCAGCAAACCGACCGGAGAACATGAGCCAGGACGCGGTCAAACTCGCACAGAAATCGCTCGACTTCGAAACGGCATTCATAACCCAACAACCAGGAATGGAAGGCATCGCGAGCCTTAATGGAAAAGGCCTCGTTGACCTCCTCGTCAAATGCCGCACACTCGCAAGTCTCTATCACTTCAAGGTAAAAATCCCCGAGGGTGAACTCGCGATCCAATTCGATCTCATCTACTGGTTCAAGACCGCCATGAAACAGTCGGCGCTCGCGCGCCTTTCGATGAACGAGCAAGAACTGCCAAAACTTCGTTCACACCTCATCGACGAGGCTAATAAATACTTTAACGGGAAAGGCAGCGATTTCGATGCAGTATTCCGCGCGAAAGCCGAATATGACCGACTCGGCGGAGAGTTCATCGATAAAGCGGGCATACGATCGATGGTATGGGGTGACTACGAAGCCTCAACAAAACTTCTGCAAGAATGCATCGCCATCCAGAACAAGCAGCAAGAGATCAAAAAACAATATCCTCTCATCGATTTCATCCAGGATCGATCTCGAACGAAAAAAGCATCGCTTCTCAAAGACATAGACGACACGATAAACACAATCGCGAAAGCGCAAGCAAGCGTCCGCTCAAAAATCATCGACGGCTCCTTCCCCGTGTGGCAAATGACACCCGTAGTCATCGACGTGCTCGCGACGCCCGGACTCACGCCTTCGCAGATGGGCGAGATACAGAAATGGATAGCGAGCCAGAAACAGTGGGACACCATCGTGGACATCCTCAGCTTCGCGATACCCATCGCGCTCGCCATCGGCTGCTTCTTCATCTCGGGAGGGACATCGCTCACGCTCCTCGCGATAAGAACCGGCGCACAAATAACGAGCGCCGCGATAAATATCGCAAGCGGCGTGAACGAGTTCAACGAAGCGAACATGCAAAGCGACATGGTCTACGCTCAAACGCTCGGCGACTCAAAGATCGTCGACGGAACGAAGAACGACGCTGACCGTGCTCGCATCATGGGATTCATCAACCTCGTCATGAGCTTCGCCGACGTCATGGACGCCGTGAGGGCGGCGCAAGTCATCGGCAAGTACAAAGCGCTCGACACGGCGGCGCAAACGTGGCTCAAGAAACTCGGCAAGAAGGGCGTCACGATGGTCGAAACCCTGAGCCCGGAACAGCTTTCCGCAATTTCCCGCATGAAGAACTCAGAGGTGGTCATCGACTCGATCGCAAAGAACATCGACGACAAGGGCATCAAGAACCTTTCGAAGATACCGCAAGATCGGATTGAAGAAGCATTGAAGTACAATCCGGACAGCGTTGATGACAGCGTGCGATGGTTGAATAGAACGGAGAATCCAGTTGCGGATTTGGAATTACAGAAAACAACATTGGTGCAGAAAGAAATAACAACACAACCATTCGATAAATCACGTAAGCTTAAATCAAATATAAGGTATCGATCTGGAGAGTTTGATTACTTTTATGAGACCGATGAGCTTGGAAGAATAACAAAATGCGAAGCACCTAGTCTTCAGAAAACTAACAGAACCGATAGATTGATACATGATGCAAAAACACCCGGAAAACTCGAAGGCGATCATGCTGGACATATCATTGCCGACAGGTTTGGCGGTTCACCTGAGATCGACAATCTTGTTTCACAATTACAGAAAGTGAATCTTAGCACTTATAAGAGACTTGAAAATGACTGGGCTCAAGCTTTGGAAAGTGGAGAAAAAGTTGAGTTAAATATTGAGATAAAGTATATGTCTAATTCAACACGGCCAAGAGAATTTGTGATAAAGTATAAAATAGATGGTGATATCTATCCAATGATAGTAATTCCAAATTAACAGGTAGGATATTATGGGAAATACAGATTTTGACGACAAGATGATGGGAATATTTCTTGATATGGTTGATATATGCTCAGAATATTCCCAAGATAAGTCTGATTATATATATATCTATTGTGCTTATGAACAAAATACGATACTTGCCCAATTTTTTTTCAAAGTCAATGATTTGATTATAAAAAAGAACAAACTTGAGGAGGTACTATCCAAACTTGGCATTCCTATACATAACATCACTGATTCATTACAAGAACAGGCTTTAAACATTATTATTGATGATATTAAATCACTAGACAATCTTTGCAAAGAATATTCTAAACCGATGCCAACTGAAATAAAAATAGCATACGACGTAAAAAGAAAAAAAACTATTAGTAACATAAGCTATGACAACAAATTTTCTGATGATAAAGGGACATATTCTTCTTTTAATGATTGGTTTAATACAGTTAAAAAAGAAACTTTGGCCCTGTAACAAAGTTTGTGTAAATACCCCCGTACTGACAACTTATTCATACAACACGATTTTTCAATAAACAGAGATACATACACGCATACAAACAGGACAAACCAATCGCTCTTTGACAACTTAGGGACGGAACCGCATCGTTGGCAACCAGCCAGCGACGGTACTAAACTGCTTCACCACAATGTAGAACCGTTCAGTACCGTAATCCGAGAGTGCCAACTTAAGTGTGTAAACCCTTAAGATTCTAAGTGGGGGTAGCGAAAAAACGTTTCCCGCGCTGACGGTGGTAACAAGCACCTTTCCGTAACACACTGCGGGAAACTTTTGGAGCGTAGGGGGAGCCGCGATGAACCCGCTTTCACCATGCGTACTTTATGCAGAAACGCACGAGGTCCGTTGCCGTCAGTGAGGAAAACCGCCGGGACGCCGGAGAAACGAGACCCGAACGCTTCCGCAGTGAGAAACCGCAAAGCGGTTTCTCGCGAGGACTAAGTGAGGGGAACGTTTCTCCAGGCTGGCGCCCGGCGCTTTTACGCTCTTCACGGCAACGGACATTAGGCGCTTCCCCATGACCGACACCGAGGCCTCCAAGGCAGAAAGCTTCCTGCACGACATCCGCTTCCCCGCCGGAGCGACACGCGCAACCGAAACCGCCCTCGCCTCACTCATCGCCGAAACCCTCACGCAAACGGGCAAAAAAGCGCAAGCGCCCGCCGCGAAAGACCTCAGGAAAAACATCCTCGAAAAACTCGACGGGCGAAACGACGTAACCTACAACCTCTCGACCGACTCAGGACTCACCGCCTACACCCAGGGAAAGCGGTTCAAGGCCACAGGCCTAAAAAAAGAAACCCTCAACGAAATCGTCGAAACCCGGATTTCGCAAACCGGTAATCAAAGAACGCAAGCCGACACCGGCATCCGCACGGTAAATCCCGTATACGTCTCGAGGCCGGGCATCATCCCCGCGAACCGCACCAACCCGAAAGGCATACCGGAAAAAGTGCATGTCGAAACCCGAACCACGCGCACCGTGCCCGACGAGCCCCTTGATCACAAAGATTCGTCAGTCACCATGCGCCAAACACCCACGGCGGGCGATAGCGCAGTCATGCACGGAACGGGAAGCGGCGACAACACCCTGCCCACACTGATAATCGGAAACAGTCCCGCAACAGATAGCCGCGATAAAAACCTCATGAGCGTAGCGGGACTCAGCGAAACGAAACTGGTCTCGACCTATGGATACGCGCCCGCAGAAGCGCGCCGCACAAAAAACTTCCTCGAAGACATCACCGTACCCGCAGGGAAAACCGACATCGCGAAAGCGGAAATAGTACCCGCGCTCAGAAAAGCGATCAAAAACGCAAAGAGCGCCAAAACGATGAAAACCAATTTCATCGATAGCGTCTCGCCAAGAAGCGACATCGCCTACGCTCTTTCCAACCCGAAAGGACTCTCGGCATACACGTTGACCAAACAATTCGCCGACTCAGGCATGACGGCCGAGAAACTCGAGCGGAGCATCCAGAAGGCGCTCAAAGAAAACGGCACAAGCGAAGGCATCGCGAATGACAGCGTCTACGCCCAGCGAACTGTCACCATCGGCGGAAACGGAATCGCCGAACGAAGCGCCGCGCTCATAAGCGAAACCGTCAACCTCAAAAACGCCGGAAGCAGCCTGAGCCGCGAGCTCACGCACGGAGCCGCAGACAGCCCCGCCCTCATCTTCGGCGGCGAAACGCCTGATAGCGCGGGACGCAACCGGAGCGGATCGAGCCCCACGACCCTTGCCTCCGTCGCGGGACTCTCCGCCCCGAAACTCGTCGAGAAATTTGGCTACACCGCGGTCGAAGCGGAGAAGACGGCAGATTTATTGCGGAACATCACGGTAAGCGAAGGAAAGGCCGGACACGTGACGAGCGAAATACTCCCCGAACTCAAGAAAGCCCTCGACGCCGCGAAGACCTCGAAAGGCCTGAAAAGCGAACTCACGAATCGATTTGGCACAAGAACTGACGTCGCGTACAACCTCGCGACCAACCAGGGCCGAGCGGCCTACGAAGCGACGCCCGGCTTCGCGTCATCAGGAATGAGCACGGGGGATCTCATGCGCTATGCTACGGCCGTCGCCGAGCGCTCGCCCATACCGACGAGAAGCTTCGGGAGCGCCTCGAGCATGCCAATACTGACGACGCCCGTATACGCGCGAAGCTACTCAAATGCGTTTAGCGATTCAACCATACCTCACGACACGGCGATAACGCGAACCGTCGGAAGCGCTACAACACCCTTCAGCGCGCCGCGCGTGTCAGTCGACGAGGTCGTCGCGATCGGAAAGCGAGCGAGCGCACATGCCGAGAAAACCGGAACCGCGGTCACGGAAATCCCCGCGCCTTCGGTACGTAGCGCGAATACAGCGCGAACCAGTGAAACGATCCCGGCACCGATGCCCATGAAAAATCCCACACCGACTGCACCGACGATTCCGCGAACGGCTTCGTCACCCAACACCAAATCCGACGGCGAAGTCGAGCGCTTAAGAAGGATCGAGGCGAACTACGAGAAGGACAAAGCGATGCTCGCCCGCGAGAAAGCGCCCGCCCTCGCCCGGAGCGCGAGCCACGACGTGGGACACGCGGAGGGAAGCGAAGAAACGCCTGATCTCAAGAAGGTCGCGCACAAGATCGGCGCGGACGTAATCAACGAACTCCGTAACAGGAAGGGGTAATACAAAATGGCGAAGGTAATCGAAAACACGCTAACCCTTACCCAAGCGATCGCGGAAAATAAAGAACTCAAGATAATCGTCGGCATCATCGATCAGGCGATACAGGCCATGCAGAAGGATCCGTCGCTTCTAAAACCGCGACGGGGCATGCGCAAGGAAGCCCAAGAGTTTATGGAGTACCAACGGCAGGAGACGCTCGTTTACCGCAACGCTGCCCATGACCGCGTATTCCCGCTCGATACCGTCGCCATCCAGGAGTTCCGGACCGATCATAAAGCCGCGATCGAGACCGCGATGATCCATACAGGTCCCGCCGCGGACGAATTCGCGCGATCCATGAGCGCGCTTGCCGTCACCATCGCGGGCGATATCTTTTTCCGGAACAACGCGTACAATCCCCATGACGAGGAAGGTCGCAAACTCCTCGCTCATGAACTCACCCATGTCACGCAGTTCGCGGAAAAGAGAATCACGAAAGAGACTACCAAGGAAGCGCTTGAAGCAGAGGCTACGCGCGCCGAACGACAGGCGGAACACGACCCCGATCCATACATACAAATCCCCGTTCAGGGTACCGCGATAAAAATCAGGAAGTCGCAGATGAAAGTGCTTACAAAGCTCGTCGCCGACGAAGTTGAGGACTGGATCTTTAACCAGAAAGCGTCCATGAGCGAGCGTGAGTACCTCCATCTTTTAACCGCATACTCTACCTGGCTCGGGGAGGCGATTTAATGGGCGGCACCAAGGAATTTACCCGAACCGACGCGCTTGCGCTTGTTGGCACCACATTTGCAGAATTCGACGATGCGCTCAGGGAGATGAACCGCTCAGTAGCAGCAAACCGACCGGAGAACATGAGCCAGGACGCGGTCAAACTCGCACAGAAATCGCTCGACTTCGAAACGGCATTCATAACCCAACAACCAGGAATGGAAGGCATCGCGAGCCTTAATGGAAAAGGCCTCGTTGACCTCCTCGTCAAATGCCGCACACTCGCAAGTCTCTATCACTTCAAGGTAAAAATCCCCGAGGGTGAACTCGCGATCCAATTCGATCTCATCTACTGGTTCAAGACCGCCATAAAACAGTCGGCGCTCGCGCGCCTTTCGATGAACGAGCAAGAACTGCCAAAACTTCGTTCACACCTCATCGACGAGGCTAATAAATACTTTAACGGGAAAGGCAGCGATTTCGATGCAGTATTCCGCGCGAAAGCCGAATATGACCGACTCGGCGGAGAGTTCATCGATAAAGCGGGCATACGATCGATGGTATGGGGTGACTACGAAGCCTCAACAAAACTTCTGCAAGAATGCATCGCCATCCAGAACAAGCAGCAAGAGATCAAAAAACAATATCCTCTCATCGATTTCATCCAGGATCGATCTCGAACGAAAAAAGCATCGCTTCTCAAAGACATAGACGACACGATAAACACAATCGCGAAAGCGCAAGCAAGCGTCCGCTCAAAAATCATCGACGGCTCCTTCCCCGTGTGGCAAATGACACCCGTAGTCATCGACGTGCTCGCGACGCCCGGACTCACGCCTTCGCAGATGGGCGAGATACAGAAATGGATAGCGAGCCAGAAACAGTGGGACACCATCGTGGACATCCTCAGCTTCGCGATACCCATCGCGCTCGCCATCGGCTGCTTCTTCATCTCGGGAGGGACATCGCTCACGCTCCTCGCGATAAGAACCGGCGCACAAATAACGAGCGCCGCGATAAATATCGCAAGCGGCGTGAACGAGTTCAACGAAGCGAACATGCAAAGCGACATGGTCTACGCTCAAACGCTCGGCGACTCAAAGATCGTCGACGGAACGAAGAACGACGCTGACCGTGCTCGCATCATGGGATTCATCAACCTCGTCATGAGCTTCGCCGACGTCATGGACGCCGTGAGGGCGGCGCAAGTCATCGGCAAGTACAAAGCGCTCGACACGGCGGCACAAACGGGGCTCAAGAAACTCGGCAAGAAGGGCGTCACGATGGTCGAAACCCTGAGCCCGGAACAGCTTTACGCAATTTCCCGCATGAAGAGCTCAAAGGTGGTCATCGACTCGATCGCAAAGAACATCGACGACAAGGGCATCAAGAACCTTTCGAAGATACCGCAAGATCGGATTGAAGAAGCATTGAAGTACAATCCGGACAGCGTTGATGACAGCGTGCGTTGGCTGAATAGAACGGAGAATCCAGTTGGGGATTTGGATATTCAAAAGTCTATGACAACAGACAAGGTAATTACAACTGAACCATTTGATAAAACTAATAAACTTAAACCAAATATACGGTACAGATCTGGAGAGTTTGATTACTTTTATGAGACCGATGAGATTGGAAGAATCACGAAATGCGAAGCACCAAATCTTCAGCCCACGACAAGAACTGAAAGACTAGTCCATGATTCGAAAACACCAGGTAAACTAAAAGGAGATCATGCAGGGCATATTATTGCAGATAGATTTGGTGGTTCACCTGAAATCGACAATTTAGTTACACAACTCGAAAAAGTTAATCTCAGTGACTATAAAAAACTCGAAAATGATTGGGCTCAAGCTTTATCACAAAAAAAGAAAGTTGAACTCGATGTTCGTATTATTTATGAAGGTAGCAGTTTACGTCCGAAGGAGTTTATTGTAGAATACGTGATTGATGGGAACTTATTCCCCGCAATCTCAATTGCTAACTAGGAGCATTTAATATGAATACATCTTTTGAAGATAACTTTACCGCCATACAGGTCGATATGGTAGATATTTGCATGGAGTACTCAAAATCCTCTGCAGACTATATTTATATTTATTGTGCATATGAAGGATCACTAATCCTTGCACAATTTTTCTTTCAAGTTCAAGGCAAGCTATATCAAAAGAACGATATTAATCGTGCATTCACAAATAGTATGAATATATCTATAGATACGTCAAAAGATGTACAGCGACAAGCGTTAAATATCATACTCACCGATTTAAAAAAAATAAAAACATTGTGTTCTGATAACCAAAAAGAGATGCCCACGGAAATAAAAATTATTTTCGATGTAAAAAACAAAAAAATGAGTTCTTCAATGAAATATACAACAAACCTAAATGATGATAATGGAGCATATAGTGAATATGATAAATGGTTTAACACCGTACCAATAAGGTAGATTAAACCCCGTACTGACAACTTATTCATACAACTAGTATTTTCACTAAAGTGAAATGCATACAAATAGGACAAACCAATCGCTCTTTAACAACTCAGGGACGGAACCACTTCGTTGGCAACCAGCCAGCGACGGTACTAAACTGCTTCACCACAATGTAGAACCGTTCAGTACCGTAATTCGAGAGCGTCAATTTCAGTGTGTAAACCCTTAAGATTCTAAGTGGGGGTAGCGGAAAAACGTTTCCCGCGCTGACGGTGGTAACAAGCACATTTCCGTAACACACTGCGGGAAACTTTTGTAGCGTAGGGGGAGCCGCGATGAACCCGCTTTCACCATGCGTACTTTATGCAGAAACGCACGAGGTCCGTTGCCGTCAGTGAGGAAAACCGCCGGGACGCCGGAGAAACGAGACCCGAACGCTTCCGCAGTGAGAAACCGCAAAGCGGTTTCTCGCGAGGACTAAGTGAGGGGAACGTTTCTCCAGGCTGGCGCCCGACGCTTTTACGCTCTTCACGGCAACGGACGTCAGGCGCTTCCCCGATAGCGCGGGACGGAACCGAAGCGGATCGAGCACCACCACCCTCGCCTCCGTCGCGGGACTCTCTGCCCCGAAACTCGTCGAGAAATTTGGCTACACTGCCGTCGAAGCCGAGAAGACGGCAGATTTATTGCGGAACATCACGGTAAGCGAAGGAAAGGCCGGACACGTGACGAGCGAGATACTCCCCGAACTCAAAAAGGCACTCGACGCCGCGAAGACCTCGAAAGGCCTGAAAAGCGAACTCACGAATCGATTTGGCACAAGAACTGACGTCGCGTACAACCTCGCGACCAACCAGGGCCGAGCGGCCTACGAAGCGACGCCCGGCTTCGCGTCATCGGGAATGAGCACGGGTGATCTCATGCGCTATGCTACGGCCGTCGCCGAACGCTCGCCCATACCGACGAGAAGTTTCGGAAATCCCTCGACCACGACCGCGCTCACGACGCCCGTATACGCGCGAAGCTACTCGAGCGCGTTTCCCTCGCGCGACGCGACAACTGCGCGAACCGTCGGAAGCGCTACAACACCCTTCAGCGCACCGCGCGTGTCCGTTGACGAGGTCGTCGCGATCGGAAAAAGAGCGAGCGCACACGCCGAGAAAACAGGGACAGCGGTCACAGAAATCTCCGCGCCTTCGGTACGAAGTAGCGCGAATACAGCGCGAACCAGTGAAGCGATCCCGACACCGATACCCATGAAAAACACCACACCGACTGCACCGACGATTCCACGAACGGTTTCGTCGACCAACACCAACACCGACGGCGAAGTCGAGCGCTTGAAACGGATCGAGGCGAACTACGAGCGCGACAAGGCAATGCTCGCGAAGGAGAAAGCGCCCGCCCTCGCCCGGAGCGCGAGCCACGACGTGGGACACGCTGAGGGGACAAACGGACGAGTTGTTTCGGATACCGCCGAAATCAAGAAACTGACGCGAGCGATGGAGCGAGAAGTCGCCAATCGTATCGTCGAAAAGTCGAAGTGAGGTTCAAACCATGAGCAGTTACTCGATTCCGGAAACGATAACGTATAGTGAAGCGATCAAGATAAAGTTATTCAAAAAAGCCGTCGATCTCCTCGACAGCTTGATCCAAAGCATCGACTCGCCCAAAGAACGGAAATCGATACTGAGCGTATTCACCGGACAAGACACGGAAAACTACGAAGCGGCAAACCAGCGGACAGACCATCCTTTCATCGACTACAAACGACCCGGCACGATGGTTCCGCGTGACGCGACGAAGGATCGCATATTTCCCCTTGATACTGTCGAGATACAGGGATTCAACGCAAAGAACGATGCAAGTATCGAGACCGCGATTCTTCATGTCGGTCCTTCAGCCGACGAAATGGCACGAGCCCTCAACGCCATTGCGATCACGATCGGAAAGGATATCTACTTCCGAAACGACGCATACCGGCCTGAAAACGAGGAAGGAAGGCGCACCCTCGCGCATGAACTGACGCACGTCAGGCAGCACGCCGAAAAAAGAATCACGCGACAAACGACCGAAAGCGAACTCGAGCGCGAGGCGACTACCGCAGAAAACACGGAGAACCACGAGGCAGACCCCATCGTGACCGTCGAGGCGGGAGGGAGGCTCTACTCATTCCCGAAATCGATCATGGGCGCGATCACTTCCGACGTGGCGAGAAACATCGTGGAATGGGTTTCTTCCCAAAAAAGCACCAGAAGCGAGGAAGAATACCTTAAACTCCTCAGTGGCTACGAGCGTTGGCTCGAGGAGTGCAGATAAATGGCAAAACCAAAACTCGTCGCCCGAAAGACGGCCGAAGAATTACTGTACAACCTCTACGCCGCACTCTACTTCCCGCAAAAAAACGCGCTCATGACGCCCAACAAGACCGAAATTCAGCAAAAGTTTCTCGGTACGCTCACGTCCTTTCTCGAAACCGCCAGCGACCCGGATTTTACCGACATCGTCTCATCGCTCGACAACGAGGGATTTCTTATCTACTACGATAAAGTCGGTGAACTCGTAAAGTTCTTTGCCCCTCATCTATACACCGATGTTATCTCGTTTAGACCCGTCGAGTTCAGCCGGCTAGACGGGGCCATCCAGGAAACCAAGGACGCCAACCTCGCCGCAGACATCATCGAAGGATTCAGCGCACCAGAAATCTCGCGCCTCCCCTTCACCTCCAAGATGAAAGCAATGAACACACTCATGGAGACATGGTTCATCGGACAAAACCGCGAGCGTGAAATGGTGAAGGTCCTCAATGCGATCAAACCCGACGAGCGCCCGACATTCCTCTCGGCGATGGTCGCGGGCGAGAATGCCATGCTCAAAAAGATCTGCGACAAAACCGATGGCGCAGAAAACGCATCAGTCTTCGTCTTCTTCGACAACCTCCTTACCCAGATGGGCTACACTGTCAAGGACAAGAACGGCATAACCATCACCGGAGACCGGCCCATCGAAGGATCATTCGATAAAGGCTCGGTCAAGCTTACCACCCACACGACAAACGGGTATATCGACAAAGAATTCCTCGTTCCCGCGTTTACCCCGGTAACTTTCACCTACCAAAAAGAAAAAATGACCGTCCCCGCGTTTACTTTCACCGACAAAGACGCCTTCAAGGACTTCGTCTTCGAGAATAAATACCTCGAAACCCTCGACTGGACAAAGCTCACAGAGAAGCAGAAAGAAGACTACTACTTCGAGTTCGTCATGCATTATTTGCCGGGAAGCTTCCTTGAGCAGCTGGGTAGCCCGATCCAGATCGTCATCGGGGCAATCGTGGGCATTATCGTAGGCGGAGCGTTGGCGGAATTCGAAGCGGTACTTATAGTGGCAAACGGCGCGATGATCGCAGGGGAGACAGCTGTAGCGATCAACGGTATCTACAACGCATATCTACAGAGGAAAGCAGCAAAATCAATACAGGAGCTCAAGGCATCGGCGAAGACGATTGCGGTTGGTGTCGCGAAGCTTACCATGCAAGTTATCAACGCGATATTGATGTTCAAGGCAGGAAGTAAAGGGAATAATACTAATGTCGCTGATACAGCGAATATTACGAAGATTCGTTCAGATACACTAAATAAACTTAGCGGATATAAGAAGGAAAGAGCGGTTGAAATCATTGAAACCTTTCAAGGTTTAAAATTCAATCCAAAGAAAAAATTATGGGAAACCGAAGGAGTAACAATACGACAAGAAAATGGACGATGGATCTATAACGCAGGAAAAGATGATATACCTGAATGGAAGATTAAAGAACGTCATGGTGATTCTCTTTCTTCTATTACTACAGGAACAAAAACGCTATTTCAATCACACCATGGGATTCAAGATGCATGGGGTGAATTACGACTAAGTAAGTATGGATACAAGTCAAAGGATGCACCTACCATATTATTACGAGACTCATGTACTGGAACACCACATCAAGCAATTACAGCAAGTCAAGTATCAAGGCAAAGCGGTATCGGTAAAAGAACATATCTCGTTGAAAGAAGGAATGTAATTTATGAACTAAGGGAAACTGGCGTATCAGAAGAAGCAATAAATGAGTATCTATTAAAATCTGATAAGTATTTCAAGAGCATTTATGATAAAATGCCTGAAAAAGAACGACTATCTGTTTTTGGTTCATTCTTTTTACAATAGGAGTTATATATGATATCCATAGATGAGTGTAAGTTACTAATAACAAATTATTACCAATCGACTAAAGCAAATATTTCAGATAACGCGAGAGATGATACACAAGCACTAACGAGAAGTACTAATTTTATAAATTCGATAAAAAAAATTGAACAGTCTGTTGGATTGAAATTTCCAAAAGACTACTTATCATTTATTGAAGCGGGCGGTCTTCGTCATTTCGAAAATGAAGGCTTCCAGATATATCTTTACGATGATAAAGATATTATTGAGTTCAATCGTGGTGATTCAAGTTATCCAAACCTACAGAGCTATCTTTTATTTGGTCAAGATGAAGGCTCATATTCATACTTTTTTGATACCAATAATTTACTCGGCAAAGGAAAAGATGCGGTTTACCGCATAGATCGCGGTTTATTATCAAAAGAATATTTTATTTTTCTAAGCAAAGACTTCATCAGTTTTTTTCACAAAATGATAGACAACGAAGACTTAAGTTCCGAATACATTTTTAAACTGATACACACTTTTACTAAAAATCAATCTACTTATAAGCAAATAAAAGATAAATTCAATATGGATACCATCCAAGAAATCGATAACTTTAAAAGTTTATTTACCAAACTTGACGGATATGATCTTGGCTATAATATGAATGATGAAGACTTTACAATTCTTGATGAAATCGAGACACGTAATCGCTACTCGATCACCTTCGATTACAAAGTCTTTCTTTCAGAATTCCGAGGTGGAACTTACTGGTCAAAAAAATTACTCATTGACTTTTATGCAGATGATGGTTTATCTGATAAGAATATAACTGATAATGAGAAAAATGAAGATAAGCATGCAGATTTTTTTATTTTTGCATCTACAGACAAACAACAAGAGCTATATTTTGATCCAAAAAATGAGCTTGGGCATGGACCAAATGCCGTTTACATTACAAGTTTAACGTCACAAGATCTTAGCAAAGGAATCTTTTTTGCAGACAATTTGCATATATTATTCCAGAAATTGGTAAATGATTAGTATATCAGTATGAGTAAATAAATTGTACTGACAATTTATTCATACAATCCCGTACTGACAACTTATTCATACGACACGTTTTTTCACTAAAGTGAAATGCATACACGCATACAAATAGGACAAACCAATCGCTCTTTGACAACTCAGGGACGGAACCGGATCGTTGGCAACAAGCCAGCGACGGTACTAAACTGCTTCACCACAATGTAGAACCGTTCAGTACCGTAATCCGAGAGTGTCAACTTCAGTGTGTAAACCCTTAAGATTCTAAGTGAGGGTAGCGGAAAAACGTTTCCCGCACAGACACGCTAATCACATACCTTACGATAAAACGCCGCGGGAAACTTTTGGAGCGTAGGGGGAGCCGCGATGAACCCGCTCGCACCATGCGTACTTTATGCAGAAACGCACGAGGTCCGTTGCCGTCAGTGAGGAAAACCGCCGGGACGCCGGAGAAACGAGACCCGAACGCTTCCGCAGTGAGAAACCGCAAAGCGGTTTCTCGCGAGGACTAAGTGAGGGGCACGTTTCTCCAGGCTGGGCCCCGGCGCTTTTACGCTCTTCACGGCAACGGACATTAGGCGCTTCCCCGATAGCGCGGGAAGGAACCGAAGCGGATCAAGCCCGTACTGACAACTTATTCATACAACTAGTATTTTCACTAAAGGGAAATACAAACACGCATACAAATAGGACAAACCAATCGTTCTTTGACAACTCCGGGACGAAACCGCATCGCTGGCAACCAGCCAGCGACGGTACTAAACTGCTTCACTACAACATGGAACCGTTCAGTACCGTAATCCGAGATTGTCAGCCTCACTTATGATTCTAAGTGGGGGTAGCGGAAAAACGTTTCCCGCGTTGACACGCTAATCACAAACCTTTTGGTGGAACACTGCGGGAAACTTTTGGAGCGTAGGGGGAGCCGCGATGAACCCGCTCGCACCATGCGTACTTTATGCAGAAACGCACGAGGTCCGTTGCCGTCAGTGAGGAAAACCGCCGGGACGCCGGAGAAACGAGACCCGAACGCTTCCGCAGTGAGAAACCGCAAAGCGGTTTCTCGCGAGGACCCAAGTGAGGGGCACGTTTCTCCAGGCTGGGCCCCGGCGCTTTTACGCTCTACACGGCAACGGACATTAGGCGCTTCCCCGACAGCGCATGACGGAACCGGAGCGGCAATAGTCCCACGACCCTTGCCTCCGTCGCAGGACTTTCCGCCCCGAAACTCGTCGAAAAGTACGGCTACACCGCAGTCGAAGCCGAGAAGACCGTAAAGTGCTTAAGGGTATCATGAAAACCGTAATCTTTTGCGCTTGCCTCATCGGGGCATCGTTGGCTGGTGCCCAAACGTATTCCTTCACTTCCTCTGACGATTGGTCGCCCTGTAGCTCCAGTCAAGATCCGACAGGTGGCATTCTCGTTCAGATCGCCAAGGCGGCATTCCGTAACGCACGCTCAAGGACCTGAAGAACTATAAGATCGGTGCGGTCAGCGGCAATTCATTCATCGAAAAACTCACGAAACCGGAGTTAACCATCGATTATGCAACCGATTTCGAGCTCAACTTAAAAAAAGCTCATCGGGGGAAGGATCGACCTCCTCGCGGACGAGAAGCTCTCGACACTTCGCCTGCTCAGGAAATCGTATCCCAAGAAGGTAAAGGAGAAGAGGAAGATGGACCTGGCCGTAGATCCGCCGCAGGTATTCACCAAGTTGACCGGCGATCGTACGAATTTCGCGGTAACCACCGATATGATCGGTATCTTCTTTCTGCAGAAAGGCGGGCAGAACCTCGATGAGTATGCCTATACCAAGCCCATCGCGCTCAGCTCGCTTCCGATCACCTTTTCCAAAACATAGGAAAGGTTCCTCCCGAGGTATTGGCATCGTACAATGATTGGTGAGGTAAAAAAAAAGTACATGGCGTCGCGACCGTGGCCGTCCCGCAATCGGGTTTCGAATACCTTCGCTCGAACGCAAAGCGCGCAGATTTAGTCTATACTTACAGAGAACGCGTTTTATTCGGAATCCGGAGTTCATATGAGGAAATTTTACGGTACATTCCTTCTCGTCTGCGGTCTCGCTTGCATACCCCTTCCGGCAGTAGAACCGGAATCCATCCGGTATTTGACGGAAGACTATCCGCCCTCGAATTACGTCGAAGACGGGAAGCTCAAGGGAATCGCCGTCGAGATCTTACGGCTGATGTGGGCCGAAATGGGAGTGCAAGAACAGCGCATCCAGGTTCTCCCCTGGGCTCGCGGGTACGACATGATTCAAAAAGAGGGCGACTGCATGCTCTTCGCCATGACGCGGAGCGCCGAGCGGGAAAATCTTTTCAAGTGGGTCGGCCCGATTTACCGCGGGTATTACGCCCTCCATTCGAGCGCTGCAAACCCGATACGCATCGATAGTCTCGAAGAAGCCAAGAAATACCGCATCGGCGTGATACGCGCCGACTTCTCGGAATTGGATCTCCTGGCCAAGGGATTCCCCGATAAAAACCTATATCGGGCAGATTCGGTTCAACAGCTCGCCCAGATGCTCTCTCATGGACGCGTCGACCTGCTCTATTTGTACAGCGAAACCATCAAGGCCTTCGCCCCGCTCCTGAACGCCAACCAGCGTAATTTCCAGGAGTCCTTCATCGTCTCCGAAAACCGCATGTATTACGCGCTCAGTAAATCGACGGACGATGCGCTGGTCGATCGATTTCAAAAAGCCCTCGACGCGATCGACAAGGAACGGCGCGAAATAGTTACCCGGTACAACTGCACCCCCTAGTCGTAAAGGGGACGCGCCTCAAACCACGCCACGATTAAATATCACTCACTTCCTCGCCCGGAGAGGTTCGTTCCTTCCGCGCATCGCCTGCGCCAGGCCATCGAGGCCAAAAGTCGGCGCATGAACTTATGGCGAGGTGCGATACTCACTGACTCGCCGAATTGGCCTCGAGTGTCCCATGGCGCTTTCGATGCACGGAGGATACAAACGTTTCTTCGCCACCCCTTCGTCCAGTAACGAAGAAATTAATTTCCGTATCATGTATTTATGTTGTGATTACGGTAGCGCGTTTTTCGGCACGTTACCCGACCCGTATAGCGTCTCAAGTATGGCGGTGAGCACACCTCGTTTCTTCGCGTCCTCGTAGCCTGCGATAAAATCCGCGTGGATTCTCTGCGCGTTCGGGATGGTACGCGAGATGATTAAACAACTTTCGACGATGAGTATCGGCTTGGTTATGCCATACTCGTCCCCGTTGATCCCGTTTTCTTGCAGGGCGTACCAACCGAAGATATCGATGGTGGAAACCAGGTCGATCCGGTCGTATTGAAGCTTTTTAAAATTTTGGAAATCGTTGTCCGCGAGGTCGAGGGTCAGTCCCGAGTCCTCCATCGTTTTAATCGTGGGCGCGCTCCTGACGATACCTATGTTGTATTTATCGAGCTCGGAAATGTCGCGAAACTTCAGACCGTCGGGAAAGCGAGATTTCTTGTAAAAGAAGACAATGTTGTTGGTGAGTATGGTTTTCACGAAGAACTTCTTCTCGTCCGCCTGGAGCGGATTGAAGAACGCGGCCTGTACCACGCCTTGCTCGACGAGCGAGACGATCCTCGCGAAGGGGGCGTACTCGTACGAGATCTCGTATTGCTTGCCCCTGAATGCCTCGGCAACGAATTGCCCGAGGATGCCGTTGCCTTCGATGCTCGCGGTGCCGAGCGGAGGGAGCTCGCTCAGACTGATGGTGAGCGGCGTCTGTCCGAAGGTAAGCGATGTCAACGCGAGACACGCGCAGAAGACGACCGTTCGGTATCTCATACCCTTTCTCCTTGGATCCTGAGATAAGTATCATGGATTTATCCTCGATTTGCAAAATTCCGCGCGCGCGGAGGGCGTCCGTGAAAGGGGACGCGCCTCAAACCACGCCGCGCTTAAATATCGCTCACTTCCTCGCCCGGAGAGGTTCGTCCGCTCTCGCGTTCCCGTCGGCGCCTGAGCCCTTGGGGACAAGAGTCGGCGCATGGTTCTCATCGCGTTGAGCGTTACTCACTAAGCTCGCCGAATTGTCCCCGAGGGCTTATCAGGCGCCATCGGTCCCGCGAAGGAGCGGCGAACAGAGCTGTCCGGACGAGGAAGGCTTGTTGCTATCAGGCGCGGCGAATCTGGGCGTATCCCCTTTTTTTAAGTACCGTTCTCGCGACTCTCTTGAAGCTTCGCTGACCAATAGCCCTGGCTGCGAAAGTTTTCCGGCACTGCTCGTGCCGAAAAACGTTTCTTCGCCACCCCTTCGTCTTTAATAAAATATCTTTTGCTTTTAAGCGATTGTTATGTCAAAGAACTTGCTGCAACGCGATTTTTAATAATCTCGTTCACATGCCAATGACTAGGTTAAAACGGGATTTACGATTGGTCAAGCGAATAGAGATATGTTATACGACACATTCTTTGTGCATCTTAAAACGGCTTTTTGGCTTCAGGCTATAAGATTGAGTTCAACCTGACTCGCGCCCGAGGGCGCTCGCGGGTTAACTCAACAACGACTAACGAATGGTTTCAACACCAGAGGCAAGTTTATCCTTGAATCGAACATACGCACCGAATACCCATCCGGTTATCTTTTCATCTTGCTCATAGACGATGTTATACCAATAATCCTCAAGATTACCGACTTTATCCTTCTGTTCGGTTCTGTCAATAATCATAAAACTACTAAGCGCTACCGATTGCGAATTCATCAGCTGAAGTACTTTTCCCTTTATTGACGGCTTGTCTCGAAGGTTAATATTATCCTCCGTAAGTTCACCGAATAATCCATATAGTTTCCTTTTCCCTGGTTCGATGCTCAGTCGAGTCGCGTCAATTTCTTTCGATTCCTTAACGCCCGTCATGTCTGATTTCAATACGACGTAATGGGCCTTTCTATCTTTTATCACGTTCCATTCTTGACTATTCACAATATCGTATACCCAGATAAATTGCTTTCGATAATTTTCCTTCGCTTCAGGAAATAGGCTTTGAGTATAGCCATGTGCGCTGATGAATAGACGCTTGCCATCATTTGAAATACCGACTTTATTCCCAGCTGTTATTCCCTGATCGTCATTACCGCCGGGAGCCATCGCATACGGTATCTTGAAAAGCACTTCACCATTCAAGTTCCTGAAATCATAGGTCATCATGGAGGTTACATTGCCTTGATCCCCCCAAGGATCGGAAAGGGCAACATAGGTATTATTGAGTAGTTCCCAATCCATATGTGAATTCTCTTCCATGCTAAGTCGACTAAGCAATGTATCATCCGCTACGAGATCCTCTACCCAGCCAGCAGGGAATCTAGCATATTTAGTTCCTTTTGGCGTAGTATAGTTAAATCGATATCCACCGTGCGGACGCCAGCGCGGTGGATGCGCTTCGAAATACGTCATACACTCATCCATGCCAACATTCGTTAAGCCTTTTTCTTTTGTATACAGGTATCCCCCATTTTCATAAACGATATAATAGGAATCTTCATCTATAATTTGCTTTATGCCACATCCATCGTCTGTAGTAAACTCTACAACCTGGAGCAACTTATTAGATTCGCAATCATAAATCAGTACGCGGGCTTGCCCAACAATACCTTGCCCTGGACTTGAATCCAAAGGAACGGCAATGGTCGTATTACCAAATTCACAATCACGGAAAGACTGAAAATACTGGATCGGTGACCCTAAATCAATAAGCGCGAGGAGGCGAATACCCACATGCTCGCAAGTCGCGGCCATACCCAACCATATAATACACACAACCACTACCTGTTTCTTCATTTCCGCCTCATCATTTCCGTAAAGATTTGTTGTGCATCATATGGACTGTCAAAACGAGCTCTATTCGATTCATTGAAAATAAACTTCAAGAAGTCCACATCAGTAGCTTTCTCCTTTTCAATATCCGTTTGCATCCACTTGTAGGTGCTACCGCTCCTGGGGTCTGACCCTATGGCTTTAACCAAGTATATCACGCGTTGTCCATCTTTCGTACCGGTTTCTGCATTTCTTCCATCCTTTCCCCGATCCTTCATACGAGTCGTCCCCGCGATGATATTCCTCAGTTGTTTTCGTGTACGCTACCGCTCTTGGGGCCTGACCCTATGGATTCAGGTTTGACCTGGGGTCTCGAAGTGGGGGAAGCGGAGAAACGTTTCCCGCAACGCGGGAAACTTTCGGAGCGTGGGGGAGCAGGCCCGAACACTAGTCTCACAATGCGTACTTAATTCAGAAACGCACGAGGTCCGTTGCCGTCAGTGAGGAAAACCGCCGGGACGCCGGAGAACCGAAACCTGAACGCTTCCGCAGTGAGAAACCGCAAAGCGGTTTCTCGCGAGGACCCAAGTGAGGAGCACGTTTCTCCAGGCTGGCGCCCGGCGCTTTTACGCTCTTCACGGCAACGGACGTCAGGCGCTCCCCCTTTTTTTTCCCAACAATTGTCCAAAATCAATTTTTTTCTCTATAAGAATGCATACCGGATCCGTTGCGCAGTACAAAACAAAACGAGGTGTTGCATGTTTGACGCACAAAGAAACCATACCATCCGCTCACGATATCCAGGCGCCATCGCATTGTCCGCGGTCCTGACCCTCATCGCGCTATCAGGCTGCGCGTCAACGTCCGTAAAGGTCACGGCATTGTCGCCTTCGGCGAAAAACATTAGCGAGCTCGACCTCGCGGGAATCGAGCTTGAATCGATTTATTCCTACACGCAAACGCTTTCGGAACTTGAGGCGGTCATCGTCTCGAGCGCGCGGAACAATGGCATTTCGATTCATAAGCGCGAGGCAGAGTCAAAACGAAACGCTGTCTCCTTCTTTATCCGCGAGCAAAGCTACACGAAAGGGTTCAAGACGATGCTCTCGCTCGCGATTATCGCGGACATACGGGACCCTGCAGGCAACGCGGTGATGAGGGCCGAGTGGTTCCATGACGGCGACAATTCATTCGACTCACTCGGTTACCTCGCATCCGCACTTGACGATACCTTCGGGAAAATATCAAAAACGATGCGGAAAGCTGAATGAGGGGAAGGAAGACACTCGCCGCCTTACTTGCGGCGATTGCGATAGCCGCTTCGCGCGCGGTTGAATGCAGCGCGGAAAGCGTTATCTCTCTCACCCTTGACCGCGCGTACGAGATGGCGATAAAAAACTCATCTGAACTCAAGATAGCCCGATTCCGTCACATGGCCGAAAGCCAGCGGCTCCGTCTTCAGGCCTGGTCATACGCTCCGACGCTCAACTTTTCCCTCTCTGACTCCCGCACTACGCGCTACGCCGCGGCAGATACTTCCTCAATCAATGCGACTTCGACGCTGACGGTACCGATTAGCCAAGGAGGACGCAACCTCTTGAAAAACAGGATTACGGCCCTTTCGCTCGAACTCGAGGGAGTCTCGCTCACGAAAAGTGAAGATGAGTTACGCGACTCATGCTTCTCCCTCTTCAACAAGACGCGCATTCTCGAGCTGAAACTGCGCGCGCTCCGGGATCTCGAGGCGATTACCGCGAGGCAGTACGAGATTGCAAAGAAGGAATTCGAGCTCGGAAAAATTCGCGAAATAGACCTTGTCGAAACGGGTGTCTCTGCCTCGAGCCTCGCGCAGGACATTTTCTCCGCCGAGACCGAACGGCTCTCTGCGCTCTACAGCCTCAAGAAACTTTTAGGGGTCGACCGCGAGGTATCGATTTCGCTCGATACCCCGATTGACGACGGGTATTCAGGCCTCTCGATTGGCGGAGCGACGGTGAAGCTTCGGTCACTCGCGCTCGCGCGAAACCAGCAAGTCATCGAGAGCCGGTTCAGTGTCGAGGAATCGCGCATCAATAACCGGGTCGCTGATTCGTACTGGAAGCCAAACGTGAGTCTTCAGGGAACGTTTCAGCTTTCGGGAGAGCAGTACCCGCTCCAAAAAGCAAACTACGGCCTCAGGGCAACCGTGGATTTCCCGCTCCGGCTCTTTCCGGTAACCTTTTCGGTCGGCTTCACCACCTCACCCGACATCGAGTACGGAAGGTCTACTACGTCGACCTTCGGTACACCGGGCTCACTCGATCCGGTAATCGACAGAAAGCTTGCCCGGGTTGCGCTCGCGGAAGCTATCGACGGAAGGGACAGCGCGGAAAAAGATCTCGTATTCAGTCTCGATCAGGGACTCCTCGAATATGACCGCATTCGTGGAGAACAGGCGCTCATCCGGGACAAACTTTCGATCCAGGGAAGAAAAGTAGAGATCATGCGATTGCAGCTTGATCTCGGGCAGGTAACGAGAGTCGATTACCTCGAAGGCGAGAATGATCTTCTCAACACGAGGCTTGATCTCCTTAACGGGGTACTCTCCCTTATCGAGACCGAGCGTCAAATAGAAAAGCTTGCCGGGCTTGAGCCCGGAGAACTCGTCAAGTTCGAGGATCCATCATGATGAGAAAGCCGAAGCAAACCGTCCGTCCCTTTCGGTCGATGCACCGCGCATCGTTCGCAATTATCACTACCCTTGCGCTTGTCATGCTGACCGCGTGTCCCCATCAACGCAAAAGCGAAAAGGGAGCAACGCCTCTGCCGGAAATCCGCGTCATCCGCGCGGAACCGAAGGATTTTTCGGCTGATATTACGTCTTTCGGCAGCATCGTATACACGAAAAAAAACGACGTAACCGCCTCGGTCGAAGGAATACTCGCCTCGATCCCGGTGCGCGAGGGAGACGGCGTGCGTGAGGGTACGCGCATCGCGCTTCTTAAAAACGTTCAGCTCGAAATCAGGCGCAATCAGGCGGATGCAGCGCTTATTTCCACGCAGGCGACGACGAAACTCGCGGAAGCCGAATACGAGGACGCGCGGAGAAACGTCGAGTCGCGGTTTATCGGGCTTGAAAGAACCGATATCGAACTGGGCATAAGCAAGCGGCAGCTCGACAAACTGAAGGCGGAAATCCTTGACGACGAGAAATTACTCGCGATCGGCGGCATCACCGAGGAAGCGATGCGCACGGCCCGAAGCGAACTTGCAAACGCCGAGGACGAGCACGCGAAACTGAAAAAAGAAGGCGCTATATCGCGCATCGGACTCAGGGACGAGGATCTCGCCCTTTCCGGATATGCTGTTCCGACAAACCCGGACGAAAAGAAAAAGCTTCTCGTCGATCTCAACACGCGCACGAAAAAAGCGGAGCTGGACGTCGCGAGGGCGAACGAAGTCGCATCGGCGACGGAACTTTCCTCGGCAGAAGCGCTCATCGCGGAACTGTCGATCGACTCGCCGATAGCGGGAATAGTCGGCGCCCTGTATAAAGAAAGCGGAGAGCGCGTCGAAGCGGGCGATAAAATCATGACGATATTCAGCGCGGATGACGCATGGGTTGTCTTTCCCGTCGACGAAAGCGACGCAGGGAGAATCCGCAAAGGCATGGCGGTATCGATCACGGTCGACTCGATCCAGCGAGAGCCGATCAAGGGAACGATCGATATCGTCTCCCCGACGGTTGACCCGCAATCGGGCAACGTGACGGTAAAGGCGCTCGTGAAGCGCATGGGCAATCGTGGAAAACCCGGTATGTTCGCGAACGTGACCGTCGCGACGGGAATCCCGGTGAAAAAAACGCTCCTTCCCCTTTCTTGTCTCGCGCTTCGGGAAGACAACACGGGCGCGGTGATGACCGTGCGCAATGGACGGGTATTCAGGCGAAAGGTCTCTCTCGGTGTCGAGTACAAGGGAGAGATCGAGATAACGGACGGACTCGCGAAAGGCGAAGAAGTAGTCCTCGAGCCGACGCCGCTCATCAAGGAAGGCGACGAGGTAGAACCCTATGAAAAGTAATGAACGTCATTGCATGGTATCACGCCGGCGTGCGTCCGCATTCATCATCGTCGCGACGGTTTTCCTCGTCACCGCTTGCGACGCGATCGAGCTTTCTAAAATATCGGTAACGCTGTGGCCGCTTGACGACGGCGCCGTGATCGCATCCGCTGACCCCGTTTGGATCGAGTTTTCGGACGATGTGCGCCAAGAGGATGCCGAAGCGGCGACTTCGCTCAAGATGTTCTCGGGATCGGTCGAGTACGATGTCGCGTGGGACGGAAGGCGCATGACGCTTACGCCCACGGCGGGATGGCGCGCAGGCGCCTCTTATACCCTCAAGTGTGAAGGCACGGTCGCCTCAACTGACGGACGGTCTTTTGACGTCGGCGAATCCGTCACGTTCTTCGCGATCACCGCTGATGCCCCTCCCGTGCTCCTCGATCAAGCACCCGCAAACGACGCGATTGTCTCGCGAAAAACCACGCTTTCGCTCACCTTCTCCAAACCGCTTGACCCGCTCCTGATAGAGCGCTATGTAACGACCTCTCCTTCCTGCATCCTTTCGGTGACGCTTTCTGAAGACGGAACAATACTGACCATTGCCCCGTCCGGTGAATGGGAAGGACTCACGCGGTATCAGTGGACCGTCCTCAAGGACCTCAAGGGAAAAGACGGCGTACCGATCAAGGAAGAATACCGGGGATCATTTCGCGTACAGGAAGATGCGACAAAGCCTGCAATGCCGGTCCTTACTGCCGTCGATCCCGATGACCTCTCCCTCGAGCTTCCGCTTGCCTCCATACAAAAAGGCTCAGGTATCCTCTTTCGCTTTACAGAGGCTATGAACCTTGAGTCTTTCAAAAAAGAGCTCACTATCACGCCCGACTTAAGCCTTACCATCCGGGAAATCAATGATCACTCTTTCGTCGCTTGCCGGAGTGACGATGCTTGGGACTCCGGCACCGAATATACCGTCACGCTCGGGAAAGGACTTTCCGACGCGAACGGAAACCTCACTGCTGAGGATTTTGTCTGGACGTTTACGCCACCGTACGCGCCGCTCACCGTCGTCTCCATTATGAATTCGCCAGCCGGAACTGACGAGGTCTTTGAGGGAGCGGAGCTCCTTTCGACGGAACCTCTTCCGATAAGCGTCCAGAGCGGAATAATGGATCATACATTCGTGATCGAATTCTCCGAGCCAGTTTCGCCTGCCGAAGCCGCGCGCCTCCTGGAAGCGTTGACTATCAAACGAGTGTTCCCCCTCTCTGCGGCTAACCCCGACATCGTCGCCGTTCTTCCGCTCGGGGACAACAAGGTGAGCGTTCACGTCTCGGGTCTGACGCTGCCGGACGATACCGCAAACGGAGAGCGGGTTCTCTATAAAATGACCGTCAAGGGCGGAAAAACCGGTTTCACGCTCGACGAAGGAAACAGCCTCGAAAAGGATTTCACTCTCTATATGGAGTCCCTCAAACTATGAAAAAAAACAACCGGGACCGCCCGGCCGCGTCGATCATTTCGCGCTCATTCGCGATCGCCCTGTCGCTCGCAATTTTACTCGCCGCGACGACCGGATGCAAGTTCGTCAGGATGACCCCTCTTTCGGTCGGCCGTGTCGTGCCCGAAACCGAAGTCACAGACGTCGCGAATCTCGCGCAAGTCGATGTCTTTTTTTCGGCTTCCGTCGACCGCGAACTCACCCGGCGCGCATTCAGCCTGCTCGAGGACGGTGAAGAAATGCAGGGTATCGTTTCATGGCCTGAATCTGACCATCTCGCGTTCAAGCCTTACTCATCCTTTAAACGAACATCGACCTACCTCATCAAGGTGACGACGCAAGCCGAGGACACGGACGGAAATTCTCTCGAAGACGATTTTTCGCACACCTTCCGCTCGTCCGCCGATACGGTGCGGCCAAAGGTTACCTCGATTCTACCAGCCGCAAACTCGTCTGTCGCCCTCGTTCGTCCTGCAATAACGGTTACTTTTTCAGAAGCGATGGACGTAACGTCCGTAATCAACGCATTCAGCCTGAAGCCGGACGCTGGTGGCATCTTTCAGGAATCCGCCGATGGCACGACCTTTTCATACATTCTCACCGAGGATCTTGAATGGCAGGCGCGGTACGTGGTCGATATCGGAGAAGAGGCAAAAGACCTTTCGGGCAATACGCTCGGAAAAGCAGAAGAGGCGAGTTTCTTCACCGGCATGGAATCCGTTAAACCCTGGGTCGTTTCCGTCACCGACGTCGACACGCCGCTTTCTGTCGCGCGGGAGGACCCGACCGACTCTGTCGAAACGGTTACTGACGGAGTAAACGCGAAGGATCGCATCGTCGTCCGATTCTCGGAAGCGATGGACCGGGAATCCGTCAAGAACGGTCTCTCCTTCAGTCCGACCGCGCGGTATACCGTGGCCTGGAATGCTGATGGGACCGAAATCACCATCACGCCCGATCCTTACTTCGATTACGGAAAGCTCCTGTGCCTCACGGTTGCGAAGACGGCGCTTGACCTTTCGGGCAACGATTTGACCGATTCGGTTTCGTACAATTTCCGTGTGACGGGATCACGCTCGAAGCCACCGCAAATTCTCGCGGTACTGTTTCTCAATGGATTCGACGGCGCGGGCAATCCCTTGTCCGACGGTCTCCTCACGCTTTCACCAATGCTATCGTTTGGTTTTGCAGGCCACTACTGGCCGGACACAAAGCCGGCGACGGCTCCTGTCGGTTTTTTCGACGTTCATTTCGAAATCGCGGAAGGCGCCACAATCAACCTCATCGAGTTTCTCTCAAAGTTTTCGGTGACTTGCGACGGAGCCTCGATAACGCCCTTCGCCTGCGAGATCGACTCGAATATCTCTCATATGACTGCCGTACCGCATGACGGCGGCTTTCCACCATCGGCGACGCATCATGTTGTGCGCTATTTCGCGTACATAGACAATTATTCCAGCGCATACAAGTTCGTGCCTGGACTTATGAGACTCTCCCTCTCTTCCGATTTTACCGACTCGGCGGGAAATGCGCTCGGAGAGGCGTGGTCGCTCACGGCGAACACGACAAATTGACGGTAACGCTAACGGAGGCGACAGCATGCTGTCCTGGCTGATTAACAATGCGATTCGCCGCCCGGTCACCGTGATCATGCTCACGATCCTCGCGCTCGTGCTCGGTTTCGTTTCGATCTCGTCGATGTCGGTAAACTTCTACCCGCCCATCGAGACGCCAAAACTTACCGTCGCGACCTCGTACCCGGGACTGCCGGCAAAAGAAACGCTCGAGCTCATGACGATTCCGATCGAGGATTCGCTTTCCTCACTGCAGGGCCTCCGGCACATCAAGTCCTCGTCGCTCGACGGCGTCTCGCTCATCGAGCTCAAGTTTTCCTGGGGAACTGACATGAAGGAGGCGGGCATACAGGCGCGGGAGATGGCCGACATCGCGTCTCTTTCGCTCCCCGAAGGCGCGTCAAAACCGATGGTACTGCCCGTCAACCCGACAGAGAGAGCCGTGATGGCAATTGGCGTGTTCCCCAGGGAAGGCATGGATATCATGGACCTCAAACGCCTGTGCGACCGGGAAATAAAAACAATCGCGCAGCAGGCAGAAGGAGTCGGCTCAATACAGGTACTCGGGGGCCTCGACGAAGAAATTCTCGTCGAGCCCGATCCCCGAAAAACGATCGCGTATGGTCTCACGCCGCAGGCAATATCGAGCCTCATTCAGGCAACCAACGTGGAAGTGCCCTCAGGTTCAATCGAACGGGGCTCGCTTGAATATGCGATCAAGACGGATTCGACCGCGAAGGGAACCGGGGACATCGAGAACATGTATGCGTCGAGTCAAGGACAAAACGGCGGACGCATCAGACTCGGCGACGTTGCGCGGGTATCGCGCAAACCCAATGACCGGCAGTCTTTTGTTTCGAAAGGCGGCAAGGAAGGAATATGCCTCCTCGTCAGGGCGCAAGGCGGGTACAGTCCGGTAACGCTTTCGAAAAACGTCCGGGAAAAAATCGCAGAACTTGAGGGCGCGTACGGAAAAACGGTTTCACTCGAAGTCCTCCACGACGGGTCAGAGGCTATATCGGAATCAGTCAGGGATCTCGCGCTTTCCGCGCTTCTTGGTTTTATCGTCGCGTTCTGCGTTATTCTGTTTTTTTTGCGGGAAATTTCAACGTCGCTCATCATGATCGCGTCGATTCCGCTCGCGCTCATAACGGCGATCGCCACCTTTCCCCTCGTCCGAGTCGGTATCAACACCGTTTCGCTCGGAGGACTTGCCATCGGAATCGGTATGCTCGTCGACGACTCGGTTGTCGTCCTCGAAAATATCCAGCGCAAAAGTCCGCCTGAAGACCTCGAAGGAGTCGTCTCCGCAGCCCTCGAGATCGCCGGCTCTACCATCGGGTCCACGCTGACGAGTCTCATCGTTTTTCTCCCGCTCTTTTTCCTTCCCGGCATTATCGGCGCCGTGTTCCGGGACCTTGCCTGGGCGGTTTCCCTTTCCATTTTCTTTTCGTTCATCGTCTCCGTGACGGTCATCCCCGTTCTGTATCGGTATTGCGGACCCGCGACGAGGCGACGCGTGACGGGAGGCGCGACTTACCGGAGAGGGCTCAGATTCTTTTTCAGGCGACCGTTCCTGCTTGTCTTTGTTTCGGTCGCCCTTCTTGCATTCGGTTATTTCAGTCTTTCCCGACTGGGCAATGACTGGATGAGCACGCCTGCAAGCGACGAGTACTCGGTCGAGATCGCCTTCCCCGCCGGAACTACGCAGGATTACCTCATGGGCGTCGCGCTCGCCCTCGACGGGCAGCTTTCGGCATCGGGAATCGCGAAAGACTCCTATTGCTCGTCGGGCGGAAAGCTCGACGACCCGTACTATCTCGCCAACAAATCACCGGAGAGCGAGATTGTCACCTGTACGGTAATCCTTTCAAAAAATTCCTCCATCGGCGAAAGCGAACTCAAGGACTGGTTCACCCATGCGCTTTCCCGCGAGAAGGCTCTTTCCGTCTCCGTGCGGAGCGCGTCCCTTTCGTTCAACGAAGTCCTCGGGCTCGGTGACAGCAGAACCGTAACGTTCGCCGCAACGGGTGAAACGTACGAAGCGGCATGGCGCAAGGCAGAACGCGCGTGCGAGGGCATGGGCGAAGGATCGGCGAGGATATACCCCAAGGCAACGCGAACGCAAATACTCGTCACACCTGATCGGGGAAACCTTGCCAGGATGGGCCTGTCGGCTTCCGAAATCGCCGACGCCCTCGGCGGTTCGGTATTCGGGGTATACTCGGGTTCAATCGAGGGTAAAAACGGACGGATTCCGATACGCGTCAGGCTCCCCTCCACAACCCGCGGGACAATTGACGATGTTCGCGGAATCTACTTCCCTAATCCGAGCGGATCTGCAACCACGCTCGGGGAAGCAGCCGTTTTTACCGAACAACTATCACCTCCCGTCTACTATCGGAGTGACCGGCAGCATGCAGCCTACGTTGAAGTTCGCTCCCTTGACACGCAGTCGCTTGCGAAAGTCGGCGCTTCGCTAGTCGACCTCGACGCGGCGGAATGGAAAACCCAGCTGTCGCTGGTCGGTCTCCTTTTTTCCCTTTCCATCCTCCTTATGTATATTCTCCTCGGCATTCAGTTCGACTCGTTCGCCCTTCCGCTCCTCATGCTCGCGATCATCCCGTTCGGTTTTGCCGGAGTATTTATCGCGCTCTTCGTCACCGGAAATCCGATAAACCTCAATGCGATCCTCGGCTCTCTCGTCGTCATCGGTTTTATCGTCAGAAACGGTATCATATTCTACGATCACTATTCCACGCTCATTAAATCCCGCGCAGGCGTCGTCGCGGGGATTTACCGGGGTGCGAATGACAGGATACGGCCAATATCAATAAGCTTTCTCACGACCCTTCTCGCACTCTTCCCGATAGCGATCGACATCACCGGAAAAAATCCGGAGAAGACAATGGCTATCGCCATCATCGGAGGTCTTCTGTTCTCGAGTTTCCTGAGCCTCTTTATCTTTCCCCTGATATACCGCGCATGGTTCGCGGCAAAAAAGTAAGGAGCTCTTATTTTGTATTTTCAGCGCACTGTTTCGTATGTTCTTCTTTTCGCGTGCCTCCTCGTTCTCTCCGGGATCGGCCTTGCGAACTTCCGGTTCGGCTCGTCTTCGGAAACTGCCAGGTCATTCTCGGTAACCACGGAGTACTTTGGCGCCAATGCACGCGAGATCGAGCGGGTAATAACCGTCCCCATCGAGGACTCCATCGGCGACATCCCCGGTATCAAGTCAATCTCAAGTTCAAGCGAGTTCGGCAAATCGCGCGTAATCCTTGTCGCGAAAAAAGGATGCGACATGAACATCCTGTACACCGACGTCAAGGAAAGGGTCGATCGCGTTCGCGCATCCTTCCCCCGGGCAGTGCAGAAAACGCACATATCGTCATCGGACGCGACGAACAGTCCGATATACATCGTCGCGTTCAGATCAAAGACTCTCGGAAAAAGCGAGCTCGGCGAATACGTCGAAAATACCGTCAAAACCCGATACGAGTGCATTCGCGGTACAGGCGACATAGAGGTCGCAGGTCGCGGTATCGAGGATGTCATGGTTACCGTTAATCCGGAAAAAGCCGCGCAATACGGCCTCGATTCTTTCTCGATATCCGATGCTCTCCAAAAAGGATATGTACGCATCCCCGTCGGTTCGGTACAGGGAGCAGAAAAAAATGTCCCGCTTTTCTTTGACAGCGGCCTCGTCGCCATAGACAACTTTAAGGATATCGCGATACGGACAGCCGGCGGCAACGCGATAAAGCTCTCGGAAATCGCAAGTGTTACCCGCAAATACCGGTTTGTCGAAGAGCGAAGCAGGATCGACGGCGAGGAGCGAATTATCCTCTATGTCTATTCAGGCGGCAGCGTTAACGAACTATCCCTATGCGAGGATCTCGGAAAAACGACTCGCTCGATCGCTACCGAAGGACTCGAGACTGAAGTAATTTACGATAAGGGAAACGCGATCATGATCGGTATCCGCAAGATTCTGATATCGATGGCGATCAGCATGATTTCGCTTTTTCTTTTCATCGGCGCATTCATGCCGGACTTTCGTTCCCGGGCGCTTCTTTCCGCGAGCATACCCTTCTCGATTTTTCTCGGAATTTCCGCCCTGTCGCTCGCGCGCATTCCGATTGATGCAAGCATTATCTCCGGTCTTACAATCGGATCGGGCCTAATCATCGACAATTACCTCATCATCTACGACTACCTTCGCGCTGACTATCGAAGATCCATCAAACCGATCTCGATGCCGCTTCTTACCGGAACGCTGACGACGCTAATCGTGTTTCTTCCCCTCTTTACCCTCAGGAACCTCAGCGTGAGCATCCAATCAATATCTCTGTCGCTGTGCGGGATGCTAATCCTCTCGCAGTTTCTCACATTCACGTTTCTTCCCCTGCCGCTCCGTCTCGCATGCAGAGCCGAAACGAAACAAAAGCCGCTCGTCGATTTTTCCTTCGTCGCACGCCCCTTTTTCATTTTGACGGATTTTTCCCTTCGATGGAAACGACCACTGCGCGCAATCTATGCCGCCATCATTTTCATTGTTCCCCTTTTTCTTTTCTTCGGCACCAAGGAGTTCACCCCGATCGACAACGAGGGGATTATCTTCGCGCATGTCGAGTTCCCGAGCGGAACGACGATCGGCGAGACCGACTCAAGTATCATTCCGTACGTGAAAGAGTTCAAGAAAATTCCGGGAGTAAAGCTCGTCGAAAGCAACGCGAGAAGAGGCAACGCCCAAATAAGCATTACATTTGACAGCGACAGGATTTCTTCCGAAGAACTGCAAACCGGCCTCGAGCAAATCGCGAAAGGCGCGGTAAAGGGGCATTTCTTTTTCGGTCTCGACCAAAATACGCATGCGTATAAAATCCGCTTCACGCTGACAGGCGGCGACCACATAGCGCTCCGCGAAAAAGCGCGTGAGGTCGGCGAAATTTTTTCAAGGGAATCCTGGGTGAACGGCGTGGTATACCATTTCAAGGAAAATCCTCCGTCGAGGGTTTTTATCCCGAACGCGCAAAAGCTCGCGGACCACGGACTCTACCCGGACAGAATCGCCTCACTCCTGCGATGGAATATTCAGGGTCCTGTCGCGCTCAAATGGATCGAGAAAGGAAAAGAACGCGACGTGCGTCTCTCAAGCGAAATCGTCTCGCGTTCGCTTGACGATATCGGAACGCTCCCGATACCGGTCAAAGACGGCGCATCGCTCACGCTGTCGGGTATCGGTGAATTCCGAGAAGGATCAGAACCAGAGCAGCTCTATCGGGACAACCGCCAGGATTCGATCGGCTTAACGATACTCACTGATCGAATGGGACTCGACGAGATCGATTCGCGCATACGTGCTGTCGCCGCATCGATCGATCTCCCCGCGGGTTACGGTCTTTTTCCCGACGCGTCGTTACGGGATTCAATGCGCGACTACCGAACGATGTTCCTCATTTTTCTTCTCGCCATCTTCCTTATTTACGTTCTGCTTGCCGTCCAGAACGAGAGCTTCGTTCTTCCCCTCCTGATCATTTCCGCGATTCCTTTCTCGGCGTTTTTCCCGCTTATTTTTCTTTTCGCCCTCCACAAGCCTATCACGATCGCCTCGATCATCGGCATAATAATCCTTTCGGGAACATCGGTGAACAACTACATACTGATCACGGAATCCCTGGCGAACGCGGACGAAAAAGAATTGTTTTCCGAAAGGATCAGAGCTGCGCTCGCGTCTCGCTTTAACCCGCTTTTCCTTTCTTCAGGCACGAGCGTTATCGCGTCAGTTCCGATACTCTTTTCTTCAAGGCTGTTTTCCGATTTCCCGAGCGCGCTCGCGGTCATCATCACGCTCGGAATTCTTGGAAGCTTTCTCGGGTCGTTTTTATTCCTGCCGGCGATCGTTGAGTTCTTTCTCCGGAATAAACGCCGATAATACTGATAATTTTACGAACCGATGCAACCTTCGCTCTTTCCCGGCGTCTAACCTGTTATTGAAAGGAGCTTCAATGGCAGATACCGCAACGGTAAAGAGATATACGGTGGGTGAAGAAATCGCGAGCGCCATTACCCATGGGTTGGGGACGGAACTTTCCATCATCGCACTCGTTTTCCTTATAATCAAAGCAGTCACAATGGCGCCGATTGCCTTGCGCGTTCCGTATATCGTCGGCTTTACGGTCTTCGGTTCTTCGATGATCATCCTGTACCTCGCGTCGACCCTCTATCACGCATTGACGAATCCCACGGCCAAAAGGGTTTTCGGAGTCTTTGACCACACTTCAATTTATCTTCTGATCGCCGGCACCTATACCGCCTATTGTCTGACCGCCCTGCGCGGAACGCTCGGATGGACGCTCTTCGGAATCATTTGGGGTCTTGCCGCAATTGGCATAACTTTTTACGCGATATTCGGCTCGAAGATACGGCGTCTTTCCGCAATCACCTACATCCCCATGGCGCTCATCATCGTTATCGCCGGCAGGCAGACGCAAGAGTGCCTCCTCACCGCGAGCGGAAGCGACCTGAGCTGGTATCTTCTTCTCGCAGGAGGAGTATTCTATATCGCGGGCACAGCCTTTTACGCGATGAAGAAAATCAAGTGGACGCATTTCGTGTGGCATCTTTTCGTCATCGCCGGAACCTGCATGCACTTCCTTTCCGTGTACATGATACTCTAAACGCACGAACGCATACGGGCCCTGCCCGCCGATATTTTCCTTGACGCCGCTTTCTTTCTGCCCGCATACTGAGCGAAAGAAAGCGGCAAGGAGCGTGGCATGGATTTTTTTTCGTATCTTCCGGTATCACCGTCTTCACCCTATTATTTTGAATCATCCATCATTTTCCGGATTGCTCCGCTCACATTCTTCGCCGCGCTCGCGTTCGCGATCGTCACTTTCCGTTCGTCTCTCGTCAGCGCAAAAACAGAAAACGCCATACTCGCCGTCGCATCCTCGGTCGCGCTCGCGCTCGAGCTCGGCCAACACCTGTGCGAGTACCTGACAAAACCCTTTTTCGAGTTTCTCCGCGGCGCGATACCGCTCGAGCTCTGCGCAATCTCTTTCTGGATGGCCTTCGCGCTCTGCTATGCGAAACGCCGGACGCTCTGGGAATTCCTTTATTTTTGGGGAATCGGCGCGCTCGTCTCCCTCGTGTACGTCAATGACGACGGAGCGGGTCCAGACCGTTTTCGCTATTATCAATACTTCGGGACCCACGGCTTTACCCTTCTCGCGATCGTCTGGTTCGGCGCGGTGAAGGGCTACCGGATTTCGTTCCGCGCCTGGCTCCGCGCGACGGCGTCGCTTTTCGTTTTGAGCTTTGTCATTCGCCTCATCGATCTCGCCTTTTCGGGCCCGCTTCTCAATCTCAATTACATGTTCGTCGTTTCGCCGCCCGAGGTCTCGACGCCGATCGCCGCGTTCGGAAGCGGCTGGCGTTACTATTTTTCGTTTGTGACCCTCACTATCGTCGTTCTATTTATCGCGTACATCCCCTGGCCGATCGCCAAGCTATTACTTGACCGCGTCGAGAATCGCGGAAAGAAGTGACGGGAAATACCACGTACCTTCCGATCGGTTATAATACCCGTATAGCTCGGAATATTTTTTGGATGCGGGTATTTGGTAATTTCCGTTATCCCAGAGAATTGTACGCATTCCATAGCTCGAAGCCTTGCCAACAAAATACGAAAACCATTCCTCACGGTCAGTGAGATTGTTTTTGTTCGTCGCCCCGTATTCCCCGATTATGACCGGCATATTCTTTCCCTCGACGAACTTGATGTTGAGCTTCCCCATAAAGGTATTGATATCGCTTTGATGCGCGCCGGTAAAGTCGCTGACGCCCGGATCTTCCATTGCAAAGCTGTACGGTGTATATGCATGCACGGACAGTATGAGTTTATCGGCGACCGTGTCCGAGGGAACAGCAAACGCGCTGGAAAAAGAAGCCCAGGGAGACGCCACATAGGGAGTGATCATCACATAGCGATTTGAATTATTGCTCGCCGTTGCACGAATCGTGTCGAGCGCTGTCTGCTCAAGAGCACCGATTACGGCGGCGGACTCAAGAAGTTTTTCGTCTCCATCGTTCCAGTTCCACTCGTTCGTGTAGCCGACTAGACGCGGTTCGTTCAGGAGTTCGAAGATCAGCTTCTCGTCATAGTTCCTGAACTCAAGTGCGATTTGTTTCCAGACGCGCCTGACATATTCGCTCGAACGAGCTTCGTGCGCTCTATCCGGATAGTAATAGGCTTTGTCATTGTCGTGATGGATGTTGATGATGACGAATAGCCCTTCATCGAGCGCGTAGTCGACGACTTCTTTGACTCGAGCCATCCATGCGGGATCGACGGTAAACGCGGCGTCAACGTGATTATGCCAGGAAACGGGAATGCGAACGGTCTTTATTCCGGAAGCCTTGAGTCCGGCCATCATCGCGCGGGTAGTAACCGGTTGGCCCCACGATGTTTCGCTCGTTATGTCCGTTTTACTGGTTGCGTCCAGCGTATTCCCGAGATTCCAGCCAGCACCCATGCTTGCGACAAGCGCCAGGGATGTCTTTGAAAAATCTGCGCTTTCCGGGTTGATCGGTTCCGAGGGATACTCGATTTCCGGCAAGAGTTCACTCGCGATTTCATCGGTAGAACTTGAGCTTGATGCACAACCGGCGCATGCCAATATGCATGCGATGGTAAAAAACAGGATGGTTCGTCTCATGGTGAAGATGGTTCTATTCATTTGTTGCTCCATACAACATAATAGCAAACAATCGTGAAAACCGCAATAAACTTTTGAATCGCATCCAAAAATGACATTATTTTGCGTAATGTCATTTTTGCTTGACAGATCGTTATCCCGGGTTGACAATAAATTGGCGGTTAATTTTCGCACAGGGTCTTTGCCGCCACACGCCAATCATGTCTCGTCCGCGGAAAAAGCGGACGCGTTGTAAGGGGGATTCCATGACGATATTGTACACGTTGCTTGGGTCGGTCTCCGCGCTGATCTTTGCGTTCATCCTTGCCCGTTTCGTGCTCAAACAGGATTCGGGAACCGACAAGATGAAGGAAATTTCCGAGGCAATCCAGAAGGGCGCGAAAGCGTATCTCAAGCAGCAATACAAGATCGTCGGCATCATCTTCATATGCCTCTTCGTTTTGCTCGGCGTGCTTGCGAGCATTTTTCATCTGATATCGCCGTTCGTTCCGTTCGCGTTTATCACCGGCGGCTTTTTCTCCGGTCTCGCGGGCTTTATCGGCATGAGCGTCGCGACGAAGGCGAACGCCAAGACTGCCTGGGCCGCGCGCAAGAGTCTTAACTCCGGCCTCCGCGTCGCGTTCTCCACCGGAACCGTCATGGGCATGACCGTTGTCGGTCTCGGTCTCCTCGACCTCTCGCTGTGGTATGGGATTCTCAAGCTCGGTTTCGGCCTCGCCGACGCCGACATACCCCCGATCATGATTACCTTCGGAATGGGAGCTTCCACCATGGCCCTGTTCGCGCGCGTCGGCGGCGGAATCTTTACCAAAGCTGCGGACGTCGGTGCCGATCTCGTCGGCAAGGTCGAAGCGGGAATTCCCGAAGACGACCCGCGCAATCCCGCGGTCATCGCGGATAACGTCGGAGACAACGTCGGTGACGTCGCCGGTATGGGCGCTGACCTCTACGAATCCTACGTCGGCGCGATCGTCGCGACGATGGCGCTCGGCTCGGCTGCGGCACTTGCCTCGAACGGCGCGCTCGGTGTCCTCAACCTGATCCAGATACCGCTTGCAGTAGCGACCATCGGTGTTCTTCTCTCGATTATCGGAACCTTCTTCGTGCAGGCAAAAGAAGACGCAAGCCAGGCAACGCTGCTTGCCGCGCTCCGCAAGGGCGTGTGGTTTTCCACTATCGGCATAGCGCTCTTCAGTTTCCTCTATGTGTACTTCTTTCCCGGTCTCGGCGCCTTGTATCTCGGCATCTGGGGTTCGATGATTTGCGGCCTCGTCGCCGGCAACATCATCGCGTTCTTTACCGAGTACTTCACGTCCGACACCTACAAGCCGACCATGGAAGTCGCCGACTCGACGGTAACGGGAGCCGCGACCGTCATCATCAGCGGACTCGCGGTCGGCATGAAGTCGACCGTCATCCCCGTCATCACCGTCGCCGTTTCCATCCTCGCTTCGTTCTATCTTTCAGGTGGGGCTTCAAACGCCATCCTCGGCCTCTACGGTATCGGTATCGCGGCAGTCGGAATGCTCGCGACGCTCGGCATCACGCTCGCGACCGACGCGTACGGCCCCGTCGCAGACAACGCGGGCGGCATCGCGGAAATGGCCGGACTCGAAGCAGAAGTTCGCCACAGAACCGACGCGCTCGACTCTCTCGGTAACACCACTGCCGCGACCGGTAAGGGATTCGCGATTGGCTCTGCCGCGCTCACGGCTCTCGCCCTCATCGCCGAGTACAACCAGAAAATCGGCGACGCCGCCGCGAACATCCTTCCCGCAATGGGCGGCGTCTTCGCCGACTATGCGAAGACCAGTTTCGAAACGAGCCTGACGAACCCGTACGTCGTCGGATGCCTCTTCGTCGGCGCGATGCTCCCCTTCCTCTTCTCCGCCCTCACCATGTCGGCCGTAGGCCGCGCCGCGGGCGCGATGGTTCAGGAAGTTCGCAGACAGTTCAAGGCTGATCCGGGAATCATGGCCGGAACCTCGAAACCCGATTATGAAGCGTGCGTCGGAATCTCCACCAAGGGCGCTCAGCGCGAAATGGTATTCCCGTCTCTCCTCGCGATCTTCGCGCCGATTCTCATCGGCATTTTTGTCGGACCGATCGGCGTCATGGCAACGCTTTCGGGAGCCCTTGCCTCGGGCTTCGTCCTCGCGATCATGATGGCGAACTCGGGCGGTGCCTGGGACAACGCAAAGAAATACGTCGAGCGCGGCAACCACGGCGGAAAGAAATCCGACGCGCACAAGGCCGCCGTCGTCGGCGACACCGTCGGCGATCCTTTCAAGGATACGTCAGGACCGGCGATGAATATTCTTCTCAAGCTCATGAGCATGGTTTCCATCGTTTTCGTTTCGACCACGATGGTCCTGAACGCGCTCTTCCTTTCGCTTTTCAAATAAGCGAGAACACATGATTCCCTGACAAATGAAAGCGGCTTCCCCGTAGTTAAGGGAAGCCGCTTTTTTTTAAAAGTTCAGAACCCTATTTAAAGCAGATCAAATGACGCTGGCGAAGCGCGGCAAAAGGCCCCGAGGACAATTTGGAGAGCCCAGTGAATGACGCACGACGCCCGGGCACCCTTGCACCAATTCTTGTCCGCGGGCCGTGCCCCGAACCGCCGTCAGGGTATGAGAGCATCATCATCCGTCCGGAGAGTTATTGTATAGAATCAAGGTATTAATTTCCCAATCAATTGCACCATTGACCTTATACTTAACGATATAAACAATCCGGCCGTTTACCGCCCCTAAAACCTCCAATCTACCGTGATGCCATTCTCGAGGCCCCAGCGATCGTCGCGAAGCGCGTGATATTGGATGATGTATTTGACGGTTATCTGTTTTTTGAAAATTGCCTCGAGACGCACGCCTGAGGACCAAAGATTCGCGGATTCCCCGTCGATGGTCTCGATGATTCCGGTCGTGATCGCGGTGGCCGTATATTTATCGAGGAACGTGAAACCGTTTTCGATCTGGAGAGAATGGGACACGAACGAGTCCGTGTTGTAGCCGAAAAAGTATTTTGCCTTGGCGCTGTAGAGCGCGTTAAACCTATGCATGAATGAAGCATCGGGTATCAGGTAGAGTACATCGGCACCGTGGTCGTATCCGCCCTTAAGCCGGATTGAGGCAAGCATGGTATCCGTCTCCCGGATGATCTCGGCGAAGCCTTCCTGCGCGACGGTCGAGTCGCTATTGCGCCAGAGACCGTACACGAACTCGCCATACACGTTCGGCGCGAAAATGATGACCGAGCCGAGCTGAAACAGTATGCGCGTTTGGTTTTCGGTTTCAGGACCATATTCAGCGTTGGTAACGGTGAGCCTGAGTTCCGGAATGAACATCGGGGTAAGATTGTAGAGGAACACGTTCTCGACCTTGGCGAAGCGGGTATCGTCGTTGTAGCCAATGTAACTCGTGTCAAGAATGTTCCGGAACCGGAACGACTCCGCCTGAAGTGCGGACGAAAGCGCGCAAAGCGCCAGAAACAAAAACAGTCTCGATCTCATGAATTGCCCCCCTTGTTTCCCGTGAACCCCGTACGCGTCATGGCGCCCCATCCAGTCACCTTCCGGATAACGCCTATATACCCCGTAATTCTGAAAAACGACATGAGCTGCCTGAAACCAAGGGTCTCGACAAGCGACACGAAGACAAGCACACAGCGATCGCGAAGCGGAAATTGATGTCCGTCGCGGTCGCAAATAAAGAGCGCCGTCATTGATAGCGCGAAGCTAAGAACGAAATTCGAGCCAAGAAGAAACTGGAATATCTCGCGATCGATCCAGCCAGTCGCGATACCCACTGCGAAAAGGACAGCGCCAAGCAACTCGAACCACGGCCCGATGACCTCGAATACGAGAAAGTACGGAAAGCCAATGAGTCCGTACTTGCCGTAACGCGGATTGCCGAGAATTTTTCGATGGAACGAAAGTATGTCGATAAGTCCGCGCTGCCACCGTTCCCGTTGACGTTTCAATATCTTTACACTGGACGGAACCTCGGTCCAACAGTTCGCCTTATAATGGTAAAGGATTCGATGACGCACTCCCCTTTCTCGAAGTGACCTTGAAAGCCTGACTACGAGTTCCATATCCTCGCCGACCGTATCCTTCTCGTACTTCTCGCGACTCGTCAGGTAGCCGTTGATTTCGAGCACGTTTTCTCGGCGGAAAATTCCAAACGCTCCCGAGATTATCATCAGTGAATCAAGGCGAGACCATCCCATTCGACCGTTCATGAACGAGCGAAGGTACTCGATCGTCTGGAGAAGAGGAATGACCCGCGACGGTATCCTTTTTTCGCGCAAGGTCCCCCGGTCAACCACGCAGCCGTTAACCGGCATGATATTTCCACCCGACGCGACGACGGGCACGTCCTCGTCGAGAAACGAGGAAGTGAGCGTAAGGAGCGCGTCGCGCTCAAGGATGCTATCCGAGTCGATTCCAAGAACATACTCCAACCGGGCCGCATTGAGCCCGACGTTAAGCGAATCGGCCTTCCCGCCGTTAATCTTGTCGATAACCTTCAACTCCGGTATCCGGGGATTTGCGTATATACCGCGAATCGGTTGCGTCCGAAGCGCGCTTAAATATGAGGAATCAATTTTTTCAAGCTTAAAATGACTGATAAGCAAGGCAAGCGTGCCGTCTTTAGATCCGTCATTGACGACGATAACCTCGAACTCAGGGTAATTGACATTAAGGAGCGACTCGACGCTCGCGACAATGCTTGCCTCTTCGTTGTACGCGGGCGCGAGTATCGAGATTGAGGGCAAAAGATTCTTCCGGAAGAGAAACAGGGAATCCTTGATTTCAAGAAAGCGACTCTGCTTTCCTGCTTCAAGCCAGGCGAGATACGCAAGAAAAAAATAGAATAAATTCGCCGCTAAAGCATACCAGCCAAACGCGAAGAGATAATCGTTAATCGCGCTGCGTACGGCCTCGAATATCGCTAACGCGCTCACGCCATTCAAACCAGTCGCAAGGCGAGCGAAGAAAATCGCGGGGAAAACGAGAGCGACAACGATAAGCGCGATGACAAGCGGCAAACGGCTTATGCTTTCGTTTTTTTCGTTGATCCTTTTTTGCGGTATCGCAAGAACGGAAAGGTTCAATTTTTGTAGTACGCTCTCCTTAAGATACATTCTGATTTCATCCATCGCGCCGGGATTCTGCGCAAGGCATTTCCGGATTAATCCGACAAGCTGCTGCTCGATCTCAGGATCGTGGTTTTTATTCATAAACGAGACGAGGTCGCTAGTCTTTCCGCTTGCCATCGCCTGCGAGATTATTCGCTCGTGCAAAATATCGTCCCCATCGCCGAGCTTGAGCAAGAAATAATCAAGGCGGCAAAGAATGACTTGATTGACGATCGCGGCCGCGCCATCATTGTCCTCATACGCCGTTTCATTCGCGACGGAATCCCGCGCGATATCGGTAAGATACAGAAAAACTTGCGGAAATTTTCTGGCCATAACGGTAAGGCTCATGATTGCGCGATCTCGCTCACCGCCTTCGACCGCATACGCGATCAAAGCATTCACGTTTTCCTTTCCCGGATTATTCCCGAGCGCGTCTATCGCGTTATCGCGGATCGCGGCATCGGGATGATGGAGATACTCAACGGGATTAATATCGTACGGATATGATTCCACGAGGCAGGCGAATATTTTCCGTCGCAACTCGACGGCGATTTCCGGATCGCGAAGCAAATCAAGAAGATAATTGACGAATATTCGATAGGGCGCAAGACGCGCGAATTCCACGATGAGCAACAGGAGCTCCGCCTCGCGTCGCCTCTCGAGCCCGGGAAAAAAAGCGGTGAACGACGACTGAAAATCAAGGAGTATTCCCGTGATGCGCAAGATGAACTCGCTCGAGCAACCCTTCAGCGAGTCAACGATGTCCGGCAACGACGCTCCCGTTTCCTGGCTACTGAGCGCGTTAATGAGATACAGCTTGACGCTTTCCTTACGTTCCTGCTGAAGCGAAAGCGTAAGTGCTTTCCGCGACCGATCGGTCTTGAGGTATCCGAGGTAATATGCCGCGCGGCATCGCCGATACGCTGATCGAGACCGAAGTTCCCGGATGTAATGAAGATCGGCATCGCTCGCGGAGAAAAAATCGATAACGCGCGAAAGTTCAGCCTCATCGGGCCTGACGGATTGAAGGAGCACGATCAAGGAATCGAGAACCGGCTTCCAAAGACGGGTCGACCGATTCATCCTTCCACTTCGCCACGTAACAGACCGATCCCTTGCGTCAACTGCCGATTCGCCGCTTCGAAGGATCGCGTTGAGTAGCCGTTCTCCCGCCATGCGCCTGCGCGATGCATACGCGTGCGATATCGATCGCGACGCATACGCGGCGATCAGCAGGATCGAGAACGCGGATACCACAAGAAGAAAGATCGACGAAAGGGAACTCATGATTCACTCCGCAAGAGGTTATCGACCAGGCCAAGAAGTTCCGTCTTTGAAAACGGTTTCTTGAGGAAAAAAAGTATCCCTGAAAGCGCTGCGCGCCTGACGTACTCCTCGTCCTTGCGGCGCGAAACGAGAATGAACGGTATATTGCGCCCGCGCGTCGTGGCCAAGAGCCGTTCCCGCAAATCGAAACCGCTAACGCGCGGCGACATTGCCTCTGCGATAATCAAGTCCGGGGTCTCGGCGTCGCGGAAATGCTGTACCTCGGTCCCGTCGGATACCGATCGAAGATGATATCCCCGCTCGGCGAAATACGGCTCAAGAAACTTGACATACGAATCGTCCGGCTCGACGAGCAATATCTTTTTTCTGAGGTAAAGGTCGGAGTCCGCATCCTTAAGATAGTTGCATATTCCACCCCCGTGATTTTTTCGCGCACGGAAAAGCCGTGCCAGAAGAAGATTCTTCAGGTTTTCAGGGCCGTTTTCTCCGCCATCCTCGTTAGGACCCTCGCGATACAGGATACCCACGGAAACCGTTATCCGTTCCGCCGCAAAGTCGGACTCGGTCGAATCATACCGAACCTTTTCAGCGCCTTTTTTCATCTCTTCGCGCGAAGTCCGTTCCGCGATGCAGGCAACGTACGGAAAGTCAAGCTTGAAAAACGTCCAGAACGGATTATTCAGCGCCTCGTTCTTCAGGATATATACCAGGGCCTTGAGCGCATCATCGCCCGCCTTTCGCCCATAAAGCTGATTGATCTCCTCGAGGTTGTCAACGGAAAAATAGGCAATAGCCCAAGCCGTAGATTCATGATTCTTGAGAAGCGTCTCGAGATAGCGATCAAATACACGCTCGTTGTAAAGACCGGTCAGATGGTCATACAGAACCGAGTCTTCCGTCTCAACGTGCTTTTCCTTTTCGTCGACTTGCGGAAGGCCGATATTCGATACCTGCAGGAGATACTGCGGTATGGGCAATCGGTATTCGTCTATCATCGAATAGAGATAGGGTTCGATTACCGTGAGCCATCGCGCTCCATTAGTCATGACCAAATACTCGATGAACACATTGATGATCTCGTCTCGCTTTCCCGCAAGATTAATCGATTCGATCCTGAGAGAATCCCCCTGCAGAGTGAACGGCGAACCCTCGAAGGTTCGGCGCACTTCAGCGGACGCGAAGATATGGGAAAGACGATTAAGGATTGAATCCAATACATGAATGACGGGTACCGCGCCCGACTCAATGCCGTCCGGCTGAAGGAATGAGACATTTCCCTGATAGCTTCCGCATTTGAGATTCCGCAACTCAAGGATAAAGGACTGAATATCGTCCTTTATGATCTGTCCGTGTTGAGGTGCGATGCGATCAAGAGCGAGGTACAGGATGGAATCCATCACCGGCGCGAGAACCTCGCGGGATGGCATGTAATGCTCATGAAAGGCTCGCATCTTTTCGTGGTAATCCTGGTCGGCGTAGAGGCCCGTGGAGAAACCCAAAGAGCCAAAGAGATCGCCCGAAAAAAGCGTCCGCGTCCGGGAATCGTATACCATGATTGCCCCTGCGAAATGGCAATAGGGAGCGGGGAGGAAAAAAAGCTTTCTTCCCGAATTAAACGACCATTCCCAGGAGTTCTCGTTGACGAAGTAAAGTTTATTGGCGATTCCGTAATACTTGACGAGCGTTCCGGTTCTCCAGTGCAGAGCCACCGGCGCGACAAGACCTGCCTGATAAAAAGCCGAGATCGAACCGCATAAATCGGGATCTTCGTCATGCACCACGATGAGAGAAATTTGTTTTAAGGGTATTAGCGATTCAACATTCTTCCGAACCTGATCGAAATCGAGCGGTGATCCCGGGTCTATCAATACGCCCTCATTCCCGTCCATGATGAGGTACGCATTACATTCCAGGGTATTCGACGACGTCCGATCGCCTATCCAGTATAAACCGTCCGCGATCTGTTTTGCTCCGTCCATACAGGGAATTGTAAACTATTTCCCTTCAGGATACCAAAATTTGCCCGTGTATTCTTTATTTAACCGCGCGTCCCCTCTTATTACATTCCGGGGAAACCCTGCATGCGCCCTTCGGGACGCTTGCATATAGGAAATTTATTTATATGTTTCCCCTCATTACATTCCGGACATGCCGGCCATGAGCCCTTCGGGACGCTTGGCTATTGGAAATTTATTTTAAAGCATGTCCTCATTTCATTCCGGACATGCCGGCCATGAGCCCTTCGGGACGCTTTCATATAGGAAATTTATTTATATGTTTCCCCTCATTACATTCCGGGGAAACCCTGCATCATCTTGGCGGCCATGCCTTTGTTCTTCGCGAACTTTTTCATGGTAAGACGCATCTTCTCGTATTGCTTTATGAGCTTGTTCACTTCGGCGACGGAGGTTCCGGAACCTTTCGCGATGCGTTTGCGGCGCGACGGCCCGATGATCAGATGGTTATTCCGCTCTTTTTTGGTCATCGACTGAATGATCGCCTTTTGCGCCTTGAGGCCGCTCAGATCGAGGTCTGCCTCGCTGACCTTGCCCGCCATGCCGGGAATCATCTCGAGCATTGACTGCATTGAGCCCATCTTGCCGACGCTCTCGAGCTGTTCGAGCATGTCCTGCAGATTGAAGGTCTCGCTCGCCATTTTCTTCTGAAGCTTTTGCGCTTCTTCGACGCTGACGGTTTCTTGCGCCTTCTCGACGAGCGTGACGATATCGCCCATGCCGAGAATACGACCCGCGATTCGCTCCGGGTAAAAGGGCTCGAGGTCCTCGATCTTTTCGCCGGTACCGGTAAAGAGGATCGGCTTTCCCGTGATGGTCTTGAGAGAAAGGGCCGCACCACCGCGCGCGTCGGAGTCAAATTTCGTCAGGATGACGCCGGAAAGGCTAACCTTCTCGTCGAAGGCTTTCGCGATATCGACGGCGTTCTGACCGGTCATCGCGTCCGCGACGAGAATGGTCTCGACGGGATCGACGGCTTTTTTGATGGCGGATATTTCATCCATCATCGCTTCGTCTATCTGAAGGCGGCCCGCTGTATCGATGATGAGCGTATCAAAGTTGTTTTTCTTTGCGTGCTGGAGCGCGTTCTTCGCGACGCGCACGGCGTCTTTCGTGTCTTCTTTATAAACGGGAACGCCGATCTTCTTGCCGAGCACGGATAGCTGCTCGACGGCCGCCGGTCGCACAAGGTCGCACGCGGCGAGGAGCGGCTTTCTGCCCTGCTTGAGAAGCCGTGCCGCGAGCTTTGCCGCGCTCGTCGTCTTTCCCGATCCCTGGAGACCGAGAAAAAGAATAACGGACTGTGTGTCGGGCCCTTTCAGGTGAAGGTCGGTCTTCGAGTCGCCGAGAAGGCTGACCATGCGGTCATGGACGATCTTGACGAACTGCTCGCCCGGGTTGACGGCGCGGAGGACTTTTTCGCCCTTCGCTTCCTCGATGGTCGCGTTGACGAAGCGCCGGACGACGCGAAGGTTTACGTCGGCCTCGAGAAGGGCCATCTTGATTTCTTCGACGGCTTCCTCAATGTTCTTTTCGGAGATCTGGCTTTTCCCGCCGATCTTGCGGACTATGTCGGTGAACGTGTTCGTTACTTTTTCGAGCATGGCGCTATATCTCTATTCCGTCGAGGATTTGCTGGATGAATTCCACCGGTTGAAGTTCCTTGTTTAAAATCTTGTAGAGGCCATTGCAGATCGGAAGCTTGATGCCCTGCGCTTCAGAGATCTCGTTGACGTACTTGCAGGCAATCGCGCCTTCGGGTAGGTAGCCGATTTCCGTTATCCGCGCGATGAGGTCATCGATGTTCGCGAAGCGTTCGAGTATCGCGTTCTCGATGATGTCGTGACCGAAGCGCTGGTTGCGGCCGAACTTGCTGCGGCAGGTAACGTCGAGGTCTCCGACGCCGGAAAGCGAGGTAAAGGTTTCCGGATGCGTCGCGCCCATTGCGCGGCCGATGGTCTGAATCTCGTTAAGGCCGGCGGCAAAAAGAAGGCTTTCGGTATTGTCGCCGAAGACTTCTGATTTTTTGGCGATTGCGTCGAGGCATCCAAAGGCGATAGCAACGACGTTTTTCGCCGCTGCGCAGATTTGCACGCCAATTACGTCGAGGCTCGAAAAAACGAGAAGTCCTTTTGACTTGAGCACCTCGCGAAAGCGGATCGAGTTCATCGGGTTTTCGCTCGCGGCGATGAGTCCGGTTACCTTCCCCATGGCAACTTCTTCGGCGTGGCTCGGGCCCGCGATGTAGACGAGGGATTTCTTGTAGCAGTCGGGAAGCACTTCCTCGAGGGTTTCGAGGATGAGGCGCGGCCCCTTGTTCGAGGGGATAAATCCCTTGGTGAGTACGCCAATGCATGTCGTCCCGTTCTTGATGTTCGGCACGTCGAGAAGACCCTGCATGGTGCGCGCGAGATAGAGAGACGGGCTCGCAAGAATCAGGAAATTTTTATCGGTTGCGACGGCCTTGATGTCGGAAGAGGCCTTGAGGTTATCGGGAGTCTTGAAGCCCGGAAGAAAACGCTCGTTCTCGTGCCGCGTATTGATCGACTCGACGACGTCCTTTTCGAGCGCCCAAAGCGTTACGTCGTGCCCCTGCCGCGCGAGCGACATGGCCATCGCCGTTCCCCAGGCGCCTGCCCCGATTACTCCGATTGATTGCGTCATACGTTGTGCCTCCAGAAAATATCCCGTTTAAACAACGAATGGCGGGCTATCGTTACGCCCGCCATCCGCGTCAGAAATGATCCTTGTTGCCGTCGGTCCAGGAAACAGTCTCGTGCGGCTGGAAAAAGAGTTTGAGCTCGCGGTCGGCGCTGTCGGGCGAATCCGACGAATGAATGATATTGAGCCCGGTATGCATGCAATAATCGCCGCGAATGGTGCCGGGAAGAGACTCGCAAACGGCGGTCGGTCCGCACAGGCGCCTGACCAGCTGGATTGCTTCGTCACCCTCGATGACCATCGCAACGACCGGCCCGGACGTGATGTACGAGATGAGTTCGTCGTAAAAAGACTTGCCCTTGTGCTCCGCATAATGGGTAGCCGCCATGACCGGCGGAATTGTCATTACCTTGAGGCCGATGATATTGAGGCCCTTTTTCTCGAAACGGGCGATGACGTCGCCCACAATCCTGCGCTGAAGCACACCCGGCTTCAGCATGGCAAAGGTTCTTTGAATTGCCATAAATCCTCCACTGATAATCTACTATTGTATTATATTTTCCTGACTTTGAGAACCGTCCGGAGCAACACACATCCAAGTATAATGCATCCGCCCGCGATCGCGCGCGCTGACGGAAGCTCCCCGATAAAGACCGCGACCCAGACCGGGTTCATGACCGGCTCTATCATCGTGATAAGCGCGCAGCTGATCGCGGAAACGCCGCGAACGCCCCGTCCGTAAAGGACCGAGGGAATGCCCATCTGAAAGACCCCGAGCAGGACGAGGCCGGTCATGCCCGTTACCGAGGGGACACCCGCATGAAAGATAAAGGGAATCGATACCGCAAACGTGATGATATGGGCAAGCATGAAGGAATCCGCAGGGCGGCCTTCTTTCTGGCGGCGCATGAAGATCGCGGTAAGCGCGAAGGTAACGCCCGAACAAACCGCGAGCAGGTTTCCGAGGTTTCCCGAAAAGCTCAGGTCGTCGAGGAAGAAGAGGATCATCCCGAGGAACACGCCCCCGATCGCAAGCCAATCCCCGACTCCTGCTTTTTCGTCCGTCAAAAGCCATCGACCGAGGATGATGATAAAAACAGGCTCGGTATATTGGAGAAGAACGGCGTTAGCCGAGGTTGTCATCTTGTTCGCGGTGATAAAAAGGATCATCGTCGCGCTGTACATGATTCCGGCCATCACCTGATTGAAGGAAAATGTAAACCGGGGTTTCCGGATGACGATGAGCATTGTAAGAAAACCGATGAGACTCCGGACACCCGCGATCGCGAAGGGATCCCAGGATACCAGTTTTACCAGAAATCCCGCAGAGCTCCACAGAATTGAACAGAGAACGAGGGACGCGATAGCGGTCCCCTTTGAATCGCGAATCATGACTGACACCTTTGCCTTAACCCTGATAATCGCGGAGGACCCGCGAAAACGGTATTGTTACCGGTCGTTACCGAAGCCGGTTAATGTATGGAAGAAAATACCATAGATGAGACGGTTACTGCAACCGCTCGAGTTCGCCCTGCATCGCGAGACCGGACTTGCCCATCTTTCCGGCAAGTCCCTTGAACTCGGCCATCACTTCCTTGAGCCCGTCGATCATCAGGCTCATCGCGGTAATACCGTCGAAAACGCGGCTCGCGATCATCTCGAGTTCCGCCATCGACTCACCGATGGCTCCGGCTCCATCCGCCATTAGCCCTGAGTCGCGGGTAACGCCGTTCGAGACTTCCTGGAGCGAGTTCATCTTCGCAAGAACTTCGCGCGTTTCGCGATTCGATTCGGTGAGTCCCGTCGAGAAACCCGTCATGGTCTCCGCAACGCGCTTTATGTCCTGATTCATCTCGTTGAATGCCGTGTCGAGCTGTCCGCTTGAAGACGCCATCGACGTAATGTTCTCGACGATCTCCTTGATGGAGAGCGCGATTTCGCGCGAGCTGTCCGAGCTTGCCTCGGCGAGTTTGGTTATCTCTTCGGCGACTACCGCGAAACCGCGTCCGGAGTCCCCCGCATGAGCTGCCTCTATCGCCGCGTTGAGCGCGAGCATGTTCGTCTGCTCCGCGATATTTTCGATGATCTCCGCCATGCCGTTGATCCGCGAAATGCTGTCGCTGATGAGCGTTATCGATTGATACGTCGAACTGAAAAGCGCCTGACCGTTTTCCGAAGACTGAACGAGCGACTCGACTATCTTTACGTCTCCCGTCGCCTTTGCGGCCATCTCGCCGATGTCCCCGATCATTCCGTTGACGGAAGAAAGGGATCCCTCGACGACAGCCTTTTGATCATTGATATTCCCGTCGAGGTGATTGAGGCCCGAAGTCACGCGCTCGAGAGCTGCCTTGACGCCGCGCACCTGTTCCTCGAGAACCGAAACTTCACCCCTGATGCTTTCGATGAATCCGTCGACGACCTCGAAGGTAGAGGCGGTATTGTCAAGCGACGCGGAAAGACTCGCGCTCGAATCCATGTTGACCGCTACTTCATCCCTGATCGACGCAAGGGTCGACCTGATGCGGTCGACGAACGCGCCCATCCTTGAGAGAAGCTCGTCGCCGCCGCCTTTGGCGATTTCTTTTTCGCATGAGTCAAAGCGGCCTTCCGAAAGATCGTCAAGCACAGTCTGAACCCGCCTCGTGACGCGCGATACCGAGCGGGCAAGAAACCAGACGACGGCGAGACCGAGAAGCCAGGTGAACACAATGATAAAGCCGGAAACCCCGAATGAAAGCAGGCGGTAATTTCTGATCGCGTGCGCAATCGAGGGAAGACCCTCGTTCAGCCTTTGCCTGACGATTACGATCTTCGCGGAAAAGGAATCAGATTCGGCGAGGTATGCCCGTGTTGCCGCGCGCAATGACGGAGAAACATCCGCCTTCTGGAGCAAGCCCAGCGCCGATTCGTCCTCGGCTGCGCCCGGGCCGAGCTCTGCTGCTCCTCCGTCCCGGATTGCGCGCAACGCCGTCAAGAGCGATTTGCTTTCCGCTTCCAGCGGGCCGAGATCGGTTTCGAGCGACGACGCGATGGCGGAAACCGATGCGCTCCGCTTTCCGATGAATGAGGTAGTATCGATGCCGGCAATCGCGAGCGACGTGCGCCTGATTCCTTCGTCAAAGGAGACGAGGGTTGAACCGAACGGCGCGGTCGCGCTTCGATACGCTTCGGCCCTGAGGTCAGCGAGCGCGGTGTCGAGGGAGACATACGCGTCATACTCGGCTTGCAGCCGGGTTGTCGGAGCAATGACAAGGAGGAAAACACCGGCCGTACAGCCGAGAAGGAGTGGCATCGCGATGGCGAAAAGCGCGATTTTCGAGGCAGATTTCATCTATAAAAGCCCTTTACAGAAACGAACATTCTTCTTACAGTATACGATATGAAACTGCTTCATACCGGCGATCTGCATCTTGGAAAGAGTCTTCATGAATCCTCCTTGATCGAAGACCAAAAACACGTGCTTGATCAGCTCATCAAGATCCTGGCAGAGGACGACTACGCAGCCCTCTTGATCGCGGGTGACGTGTATGACAGAACCGTTCCGAGCGCCGAGGCAGTAAGCCTTTTCAGCTCGTTTCTCGCGCGCGTCCGCGAGGACAGTCCGGAGCTCGAGATCTGCGTCATTCCCGGAAACCACGATTCATCCCAGCGGCTCGCGTTCGCTGCCAGCATCCTCAGCGAACTGCGCATTCATATCGCCCGATCACCGGAAGATTCTTTCACCCCCATTATAACAGCAAAAAACGGCGAAAAGCTAGCACTGTTTTTACTCCCCTTTCTTGCCCCCGGAACGCTCACCGTCGAACACACTGCCGAACACTCCGAGACGAGCGGAGTCCCTGCAACAAAAGACGGTTATTCGGGCGAACTTGACTTTTCGGCGCCCGCTGCTTCAGGCGCCACCGATTCAGGCGCCGGTGACGGGACGATTCTCGTCTCCCAATCCGCCCTCGCGGCAGAGGCTTCGCGGCGTTTCGCCCGCGCGATCGCGGCACCCGAACTTGCGGGAATCCCTGCGGTACTCGTCGCTCACCTTTTTACTTTGCACGGAATGAGCTCCGAGTCGGAACGAGTCTTCCTCGGCACCGCCGAAGAGGTTGACCCCGCACTCTTTTCGGGGTTTTCCTATGTCGCGCTCGGTCATCTCCACCGTATGCAAAAAATAACGGAGCGCATGTATTACTCGGGCTCGCCGCTCGCCTACGCGTTCGACGAATCGAATGACCGGAAAGCCTTTTTGAAAATCGAAGTCGACACCCGCACTTCAGGATATCCCGTTACCGTCACGCCACTCCCGATCGCACCGTTCAGAAAGGTGACGCGCCTTTCCGGCAGCTTTGCCGATTTTTACTCGCAAACCGCGTTCGACGCGTATGCGGCAGATTACCTCGAGATCACGCTTACCGACGACGCGCTCGTCGCAAACCCGATGAATCTCCTCAGGCCCAAATTCCCCTGGCTCCTCTCGCTCAGGCAGGGAATCTCCCGTTCCGAAGAAAGCGCGGACGGAACCGTACGAAGCGAGGATGAACCAAACGTTCAAAGCGCATCAGATCGCCGGGACCCTCTCGGTGACTTTGTGCGGTTTGAAGAGCTTCTCTACGGCTTTACCGATCCTGCCAAACGCGAGCTCTTCGCGTCCCTGCTTGCGGAGTGTGGCGATGAGGCCTGAAGAACTGATCCTCCGGAATATCGGACCCTTCCGCGGAACTCACTCTGTCGATTTCTCGGGACTCGGAGACATCTTCCTGATTTACGGAAAAACGGGAGCCGGAAAAACAACCATCTTCGACGCAATCTCGTATGCGTTTTATGGCGAAGCTCCGGGCGAGCGGAAGGGCATGGCGCGCGACATGCGAAGTCAGTACGCCGAAGCAGCCGACGAAAGCGCGGTTTCCTTTTCTTTCTCCGTTTCGGGAAAGCGATGGCGAATCAAGCGGACGCTTCCCTTCGAGAAAGTCGGTACGCGTTCGGGAAAGATTCAGAGCGTAGCCGAGGAAGTGACGCTCGAGCGATGGGACACGAATGGATGGAAGGACGACTCGTCGACGAACAAGTCCGACACGAACGCGCGTATCGAGGCTCTCCTCGGCCTTTCGTCAGAGGAATTCTCCCGCATTGTCCTCCTTCCCCAGGGAGAGTTCGCGCGTTTCTTGAGGCTTAATTCAAACGAGCGAAAGGCCGTTCTTGCAAAACTGTTTCCGGTTGAAAAATATGCGCGGGTAACCGAGCTCGCACGCGACAAGGCCCGGGACCTGACGGCACTCGTCAAGGAAACCGAGGCCGCGATCATCTCGCTTCAATCGCATTTCAACGCCCGCTCCTACGACGAGGAGCGAGCCGCAATCGCGCGCGAAATGGATGCGCTCAAGGCGCTCAGGGAATCCCTGCGGTCGACCATAGCGGAGCGGTCCGCCGTACTGGAAAAGTCGCGAGCGGCAGGACTTCGCAAGGCGAAGGAAAAAGAGCTTGCGGAAAAGCTTGCCACGCTCGAAACCGGTTCCGAACGTATCGCGGAAATCAGGGAGCGCATCGCCCTTGCCGTCAAGGCATCCCCGCTCGCCGTGAGGCTCGATGCCATCGAGGTAGCTGCTGCGAAGGCCGGGGCAGATAGGGCCGAGCTTTCGAGAATCGACGGTGAAATATGCGCAGAGCGGAAACGCCTTGCCGAGCTCGAAGAAGGGAAAGACCACCTCGCCTCTCTCGCCAAAGAAAAAGAGGAACTCATCCTTTCGCGCGAGCGGCTGAGAATCGCGGTTGATATCGCGACAGGGCTCGAGACCGAGCTCGCCGAGTACGAAAACACCAAAAAGCGGCTCGCTACGTCATCTGCAAAAAAAGCTGCCATCGACGCGGAATCCGCAGGACTCACGAAATCCCTTGCCGCGCTCGAAGTCGAGCGGACGGCGCTCGACCTCCGGAATGAAGACGCAACTAAAGCGCGCGACGCGCTCGAGGCCGCGCGCCAGATCAAGGCGCTCTCCGACGAATACGGAATCGAAACCAAGGCTGAATCCGCGCATCGCGGCGCAATTGCCCTCATTGACGAAGACACCGCAAGCGCCTCGCGGGATCTCGAAATAGCGCGAGCCGAACTCGCAGCTATCGAGCGGGACGCAGAAGCCGAGCGACGGGCAAACACCGCAGGAGAGCTCTCATCGACTCTTGAGGAAGGAAAACCCTGTCCGGTGTGCGGCTCCTTCTCGCACCCCAAGCCGGCTCCTCCTCAAGATCTTGCACGCTTCAGTTACGCCGAGCGCGCTGAAGCCGCGAAGCGGCGCATCGACTCGCTCGTCGCGCGAATCACCGGGCTCGAAAAAACACGCGCCGCGCGCGAAGCTGATCTCGCGAATTGCACTACCCGTCTCGCGTCCATCCGCGGCCGCGTTCCCGCTTCCATCGCACGAAACGCTCAAGAGGCGGATGCACTCATTCCGACTCCGGAAGAAGCCGCAGAAGCGGTACGCGAAGCGGCAAAAGCAGCGCAAGCCGCGCAAGACGCGCTCGCGCGCTCAAGAAGCGCATGGCGCGAAGCCGAAGAAATTTCGCGCAAAGCCAGCGCGCTGATGGCGGACGGCGAACGCGTGAGCCGCGAGCATCTCGAGCTTGAGCGAATCGCGGCGGGGCAAAAAGCGGAGATCGCGCAGCGAAAGGCGCGCTACAAGGAGGCGTTTCCCGCAGGCGTCGGATCCGACGATCCCGCCGACGCGCTCAGCAGGTGCGAGGCGCGAATACTCGAAACCGAAGCCGAAAGCCACGCATACGAAGAAAGCCTCAAGGAATCCCGCGCGCGCGAAGCGGCCCTTTCCGGAAACCGGGAATCGCTTTCGCGCGCCCTTTCCAGACTTGAAGAAAGCCTCACTACCGACGGCGCGGCATTTGACAAGGATCTCAAAGACGCGGGATTTGCCGAGCGGCAAGATGCCAGAGTCGCCGCGATACCAGCCGACGAGCGAACACGACTCGAGCGAAGCGTCACGGAACATGAAAGGTCGCTCGCGGAAACGCGGAGTCTCCTCGCCGACGTCAGAAAAGAGCTTTCCGCCTGGGAAGGCCCCGATACCGATTCGGTCGCCGCGGAACTCGAGAAGGCAAACGCCGCGCTTATCGAAAGCGACGCCGCCCTCGAGAAGAAAACCGGAGAGATCAACACGCTCGACGGCCTCAAGACGAGGCACGACGCGCTCGAACTCGAGCGCGCGAAGCGTTCGTCGGAAGCCGGCCGAATGGTCGCGCTCGCCGGTGACCTTACCGGAAACAACCCGCTCAAGACTGGCTTCGACGCGTGGATACTCGGCATGTACCTCGAGGAAATCACCGCCTACGCAAACTCGCGCCTCGTTCGCATGAGCGAGGGACGCTACCGCATACAGCTCAACGACAGCTACCGCAAGGGAAACGCCTACGCGGGACTCGAACTCGAAATCCTCGACGCCTACACGGGCAAAGCCCGCCCATCGGCAACGCTTTCCGGCGGCGAGACATTCATGACATCGATCAGCCTCGCCCTCGGTCTCGCGGACTCCATTCAATCGCGCTCGGGAGGCATACAGCTCGACGCGATCTTCATCGACGAGGGATTTGGCTCCCTCGACGATTCGAGCCTCGAGCGCGCAATCACCATCCTCGACGAAATACGCGGAAGCCGCATGGTCGGCATCGTCTCGCATGTCGTGGAACTGCGCTCGCGCATCCCGAACCGGGTCGAGGTCGTCAAAACGGTCGCAGGATCGAGCATCAGAAAAGAACTGAATACGCAAGGAGAGATATGATGGCTATAAGCGCGCTTTTCACCGATTTTTACGAGCTCACCATGGCACAGGGCTACTGGAAACGCGGCATGAACGGCAGGTCCGTCTTCGACATGTTTTTTCGCCGACAACCGTTCTCGGGCGGCTTCTCCGTATTCGCCGGACTCAATCCCCTCCTCGAGATCATCGAGGACTTCCGCTTCTCCACAGAAGACATCGAGTGGCTCGGCACGCTCGGTACCTTCGAGCAGGGATTCCTCGACTACCTCGCGTCCTTCAAATTCTCCGGGGACATATGGGCGATGGACGAGGGTACGATCGTGTTCCCGAACGAACCGCTCATCAGAGTGCACGCGCCGGTCATCGAGGCCGCGATCATCGAGGGACTCATCCTCAACATGATCAATTTCCAGAGCCTCATCGCAACCAAGACGGCTCGCTGCTGGCTCGCATCCAATCGCGGGTCGATCATGGAATTCGGACTTCGCCGCGCGCAGGGAAACGACGGAGCGATGAGCGCAAGCCGCGCAGCCTTTATCGGCGGCGCCTCGGGGACGAGCAACACCCTCGCAGGCAAGCGCTACGGCATCCCGGTCATGGGAACGATGGCGCATTCCTGGGTAATGTCCTTCCCCTCGGAAGTCGAAGCCTTCGACGCCTACGCGTCAATCTATCCGGACAAATCGGTGTTTCTCATCGACACCTTCAACACCCTCGGCTCGGGGATAGACGCCGCGATCATCGCGGGGAAGCGGCTCGAGGCTCGGGGAAAAAGTTTCGGAGTCCGGCTCGACTCCGGCGACATCCAGTACCTGAGCACGGAAGTGCGAAAGCGTCTTGACGAATCTGGCTGCCGGAACGCGACGATCACCGTCTCGAACGAGCTTACCGAGGAGATCATCGAGTCGCTCGTGCTCAACAAGGCGCCGATCGACAGCTGGGGAGTCGGGACGCACATGGTAACCGGCGGCTCCGAGTCGGCATTCACCGGCGTCTACAAACTCGCGGCGAAATCGTCACCCGGACAAGACGAACTCATTCCTACGATGAAGCTTTCTGACAATCCGGACAAAACGACGAATCCCGGCGTCAAGCAGGTGTGGCGGCTCTATCATGACGACGGATCAATCAGGGCCGACGCCCTCACCCTCGAGGACGAGAAAGTCGCGCCGGGCGTCCTCACGCGCTATTATCACCCCTCGAACGATTATCAGAGTTTCCAGTTTTGCGCGACAAAGGCAGTACCCCTCCTCTCCGCGAAAATGACCGGAGGAAAAAGGCTCGGCCCCGACGAGGATCTGACGGTCATTCGCGCGCGCGTCAGCGCAGGGCTTGGAAAGCTCGACCGTACCTACCAGCGCATACTCAACCCGCATATTTTCAAGGTAGCCCTGACCGAGCGACTGCGCGAACTGAAGGCAGGATTCCTCCGCGAATATGGAAAAATAGACTGATTTACTGAACCGGAACGGGGCAGTATGGTTATCCCGGTGCCATGAAAGGCCTTATTTCCCGCTATGGCATAAAGTCAAGCACGGGTAAAAAAACCGCCGATATCCTATACTTGATTTTAGGTCACCATACGATACCACGATAGGGGTGTGAGCTAAACGATGGATAACGAATTGGATAACCGAACGAGTGAAGAAGGACTTGAACTGATGCAATCTATCGAGGAATTCTATCTTCCCCGGCATCTGGTCAAGGCGATCTACGACATAGGGCATATCCCCGCGCACTCCAAGGAAGGACAGGTCGGCGTCGGGTTCATCGATATCGCCGACTATACCCGGCTCTCCAAATTCCTCAGCCCCAAGGAAAACCAGATTCTCCTGAACGGCCTGTATACAGCGTTCCAGATCGTGCTCGAACGGCACGGTGGGTTCCTCAATAAAATCGAGGGCGACTCGATGATGTTTCATTTCGACGACATCATCGACAAGCGTCTTTGGGAAATGGACCGGGACAAGCGGGTGATGTTCATCGCGCGTGAACTCTTTTACACCTGCGTTGAGATGCAGCGGGTATGCATCCACTTTAACCACGCGGACGACGCCTTCCTCGACGCCAACGCCCCCGTCGAGGCGCGACAGGCGCTTGCCGACGCCTTCGGCATCATCAAATCCTTGCGTTCAAAAGATGACATCTCCTCAACCCTTTTTGCTTTTTTCCAGATTCGCATCAGGATCGGCGCGAACATCGGCGAAGTGACGATCGGCAACTTCGGACCCGGCGGCTCCAAGCACTGGGATATCATCGGGCTTCCGGTGATAAACGCAAAGCGCATGGAATCCACGGCGCCCATCGGAGGACTGCGCATCTCCTCCGAATTTTTTGACATCCTCAAGGCGAGCGGCATTGCCGACGAATACTACAAGAAATTTCGCCTCGAGGCGAAAACACTCGGATGCGTGTATCAGGACATCAGATGGGACGACCTCTACCGGTTCCGCGAGGTTGTGCTTTTCGAAAAGCACAATGCATCGTATAAAACCTACAGCGTTCAGGTTTACCCGACTCTCCCCGAGTCCATCGGGACGCAGGCCAAGGAACTCCTGAAGCACGGAGCGCAGGGCGCAAATGAAATTCTCGAGTTCTTCCGCTATTACCGCGCGAATCAGTATGTGATCGATCATCTGGAGCGAATCCTCGAGTCAGACGGAGTTGTATTTCGCAAGGACGAAATCCTCACGATGATATCACCGAAAATCGCGAGCGCAAAACGGGAAACCGGCATGCGGCTTGGTTTATTTAAAATACTCAGTTATATGGACGAGTATCTCGATTACGTTCAGGCTATTCCGATAGACGCAGAGCACCCCGATTTTTTGTGCTACACCCAATTCATGGAACACAAAAAGGAAATCACCCTTTCGTTCTTTGAAAAACGGAAGAAAATGATTCTCCAGAAAACGTACTTCATCGAGGTAGTCGTCCGTCTCGTGTACGCAAGCCTTGAGTCGTCAATCCTTGAACACCAGCAAAAAATCAAGGAGCTCGAGGAACCGGAAGAAGCAGAACTTCTCTGAAGATCGAGCAGTGTGCGCGGTTAGTGCGGTGTACGCTATTCGAGCGGTTTTCGCGCGAGCGCGAGGTTGACGTGGCAATATCCGCCGGGATGGCGCTCGAGATACTTCTGGTGCCATTCTTCCGCGGGATAAAACTCTTTCGCAGCCGTTATCTCGGTCACAATCAGATCCTCGTACGCACCGCTCCTTTCAAGCTCGGCGACAAGCGATTCGGCAATCACACGCTGCGCATCGCTTACATAAAAGATTGCAGACCGGTATTGGCTTCCGACGTCATTACCCTGCCGGTCGGCCGTGGTCGGATCGTGCATCCTGAAAAAATGCCTGAGAATGTCGCGATAGCTGACGCGCTCGGGGTCGAACTCGATTCGAACCGCTTCTGCGTGCCCGGTTGACCCCGAACAGACTTCCTCATAACTTGCCGCGCGCTCTCCTCCCGAATACCCGACGGTAACGTCGAGCACGCCCGGAAGTGAACGGAAATACGCCTCGGTCCCCCAAAAACAACCGGCAGCCACAATCGCGGTCGATTCTTCTTCGCGAAGAAAGCGAAGAGCTGCCGAGTTTACGCAATACCGCATCCTGCCGGGAAGAGGTCCGTCGTCGAAAACGTGGCCAAGATGCGATTGAGATGATGCAGAAACAACTTCGACTCGCTCCATGCCATGCGAGCGATCAGGGGTCTCGGTAACGGCAGATGCAAGGGCAGGCTGCGTAAAACTCGGCCATCCGGTTCCCGAGTCAAACTTGTCGCGTGATCTGAAAAGGAGGTTTCCCGATATTGCATCAAGATACAAACCCCGCTCATGGTTATCCCAATATGCATTGTGAAAGGGAGGCTCAGTCCCCCCTTCGCACATAATCCTCACCTGCTCGGGTGTCAAATTGTCGGCTTTTCTCATACGATCACCTCCTCCGGCGTCAGTTTTTAATCCGGGCTACCGTAGGGTTAATATACTGAAAATCTTTGATTTTATCGAAATTTGTAGTAATCTATCTGTAACATTGTAAATCCTATTCCGGTATGAGAATTTCTTGATATTGGAGAGTTATATGAAAAAGTTATCCAGAATACTTTTGTTTACATTCTTCGTTACGTTTGGCATCCTTTCCGGCTACCACGGTGCCAGTGCGCAAACGGTATCACTTTCAGTCGCTCCGTCGGTTGCCATACCGATCAGTCCCGACAACATTTATACCCTCGAAGCGGGCGCAGGCATCGATCTTAGATTGCTCATGCCCTCCGCTCCGATCGAGGGTATCGCAAGACTCGGGTATGGAAATCTCATCATTGAAAATGACCTCGGGAACGTCTCGCTGGTAACGCTCGAGGCGGGAGCCTTTTGGCCGGCAGCGCGAGGCGAACGGGCGGCTATAGGGCCGGTAGCGTTCGCCGGCGGATACGGTGCTTTTATGGAAGGAACCAACGCACTCTACAATCCGATGGTAGAAGGCGGGATTCGGGCCGAATTCAGCTTCACCAATATCCAGCTCGCGCTCGAGCCGGGAATGGAATTCTTTTTCGCACGGGAAAGTGGTAATGGATCGACATTTCTGACGACAGCCGCACTTCGATTCATCATAACCTTCACGCCGCGGACGGTAAACACGCGACCGCAACTTAAAATCGACTCACCAATAATAAACCCCTTCTTTCCCGTAATCTACAAGTACTACGCCGGAAACGCGATTGGTTCGGTCAAGGTGATCAACCGGGAACGCACGGCAATCCACAATGTGGAAGTTACCTTTTTCGTTCCGGCGTACATGGACGGCCCGCAGACCATCGCGAGCATTTCCGCAATCAAGGCAGGACAGAGCGTCGAGATACCGGTAAAAGCTCTTTTCAAGAATTCAGTACTCGGGGTAACCGAATCCGATTCGGCCCAAACGCAGCTGCATATCGCCTACACGATCGGAAACGACGAGAAAACCGTCGTCAGCGACGGCACCATGCGAATAGAAGGAAGAAACGGAATCGTGTGGTATGACGACAGAATCGCGGCGGCTTTCGTCACCGCAAAAGATCCGACTATTCTCAAGCTTTCCCGGAACGTCGTCTCCGTCGCTCCGAAAAAAGGAATCCTGATTCCATCTGAAGCATACCGCAACGCCGCCATCGTCTTCGATGCGCTTGAGGCGTATAAGCTCGCCTATGTCGTCGACCCCAAGGGTTCGTACGCAACGATGAAAAACGTCAAGGAAGCGGTGGACTACCTGCAATTCCCGGTTGAGACTCTCGCCTATCGCACGGGAGACTGCGATGACCTTTCAACCCTGTACCTTTCGATGCTCGAGGCCGTCGGTATCGAAACAGCATTCATCACGGTGCCCGGCCACATCTTCTCTGCGTTCGCGCTCGACATAAGCGAGAAATCCCTCGCCTCGTCATTCGCCGATCCCGACAGGTTTATTCATGACGGCGGAAAAATTTGGGTTCCCGTCGAGACAACCGCGCTCGGTAGCGGCTTCGAGGCTGCACTCGACATCGGATGCAAGGAATGGAAAGAAGGCTCTGTCAAAAACGCCGCGCGCGTCGTTTCCGTCCATGATGCCTGGCAAAAATACGAGCCGAGTTTTATTTCTTCGGACGAACAGCAGGATATCGTTTCTAAATTTCCCGACATCGCGAAAGTTGCGCAAAAAAACACGGGAACCATCCGCGAATTATCCGACAAGGAACTTAACGCGCTCGTCTCCTCCATCCTGAAATCCGAGGGACAGAATCCGTCAGCGATCGCGACGAACCGCGTCGGCGCGGTTTACGCGCGCTATGGCGCCATCGACAAAGCCGAATCGTATTTCCGCGAAGCGGCGGATAAGGGCTCGGTTGCCGCGCAATGCAACCTCGGCAATCTCCTCTTCCTCCGTAAGGAATACTCCAAGGCGGCGGACATCTACCGGAAAACGCTCCTGCTCAAGCCTGATTATGGCGACGCGACGCTCGGCCTCGCCCGCGCACTCTATGAATCCGGAAAATATCCCGAAGCCGCGGCACAATATACGGCGCTCAAACAAGTAGACGCCGATAAAGCAGGCGCATTCTCGTATCTCGGCACGTCCGGATCATCCGGAACTGCACGAGCCGCGGATCAGAAGACCAGGACCTTCGTCGATTGGTCGAACTAAACGGAGAAACAGATATGGATAAAAAGACGCAATTCTTTACAAGAGCAATCGGGATCGCGACGATCGCAGCTTTAGCGCTTCTTTCCGCAACCGGTGCCGTTTCTTGCAAGGACACCCTCACGGAGGAAATCCGCGAAAATATCAGACTTTCCGAAATTCCCGAGTGGACGTTGACCGTTGCCGACCCGACGCCGGCCAATTCGGGATCGGTAACCCCGCAAGCGGGTGCCTATACAGTCACCGAAGGACAGGCCTTCGCGGTCAGCGCGACGCCGGCGAATCATTATCTCTTCATCAACTGGAACGTAGCGTCCGAGAGCGGAACCGCAACCCTCGCCGATCAAACCGCACAATCGACGACGGTAACGCTTACGGGCGGAAACGCGACGGTCACTCCGGTTTTCTCGACGAATCCGCGCACGCTGACACTCACTACAGACGGTTTCGGCGCGACTATTCCGCAAGCGGGACCGGTAACCGTCGCGGACGGGATCGAATATCCGATCAACGTAACCCCGAGTGCCGGATATACTTTTGACAAATGGGTTTTGATAAGCGGAACTGCTGTGTTCGCGGACGCAAACGCCGCATCGACAACAGTCACCGTGAGTTCGGGCGACGCTGAAATCAAGGCAACGTTCAAGCCGGGAACCTATTACGTCACCCTTGCGGCGCAAACAGGAGGGACGGTAAACCCGACAGGTCAGCAGATCCTTACCGGCGGCATCGCGGCAACCATTCAGGCAACACCGGGTATTGAGTATAATTTCAAGAACTGGACCGCGAATCCAGCGGGAGCGATAACCTTCGCAAATCCCGGATCGGCCTCTACAACGATACAGGCAATAGGGGACGCGAGCGTTACCGCGAATTTCACGCTTAAAACGTATTCAATAACACTTACTTCAACAGCTCAGGGAATCGCGTATTTCTCCGGAAGCACAAATACAATACAGGCCAGTTCCGGGCAGTCCGTATCCATTTATGCATCTCCAAACAGTGGCTATCAGTTCAAAAACTGGGTAAAAAGCGGCGGAACAGGCGTTACCAGTTTTGCCAACGTCAATTCCTCCTATACAACAGTTCTAGTAACCCAGGGGAACGTCACTATCAGCCCCGTCTTTGAGGCAGTAACGCATACGTACAGCATTTCGACCGTTGGGTCCTATGCTCCCGCATCGAGCGCTTCTCCGTCTTTCTTTACGGATGCTGCGATTAGCGGAAATTATCTTATGCTTGTTGGTACTGCGCAGAATTACGACACCTCCGGTATTGCCCGTTCAATTAACATTTCCGCGGCGAATAATATGTACTCAACTGCCGCCAATTTCTTTATACTCACGGGTAATCCAAACTCGGTAACATTGGACAATGCGGGAAATGCCTATGTCAGTACTGAAACGACCATCCACAATATTGCGCAGTCAACGGCGCAATATATCAATTCAGCGAGTTATGGCGCGTCAAGCCTGGCATGGATTGACGGAATCCTTTTCGCGTTGAAAAATGGCACAATACGAAATATTAACACCGCAACACTTGCGCTCGTAGACATTATTTCGAGAAGAAGTACAGGATATTCACTTGCAGACATTGACCGCCAAGTCGAGCAAGGCACAACGTATAATCCTCTCTCGATCTACCGTATTTATCCGTATTTGACACCAAATCGAACGCCAATTGCGATTGGTACGGCAACCGCTGATAATGTCGCATTCACAAATCTTGCCCAATTCAGCGCCGAGAGGAGACAAACGTATGCCATGTATCGTTCCGAGGATGACGTAACCGAAGGCTTTGGAGATATGTCAGGCGCGGATCGAATTGGTGCCATGTCGGCAAATGACGATACGACAGAACTCTGCGTGCTCACAAACACAGGTTCGTATGACACCTATCTCAAATTTTACAACATAGAGAATGGCATCATATATCAGGGAAAAGTGTTTATCCTTACGACCGATGAAGGCACGACAGAAGGAGGCGCCTGTTTCTGGGGTGAGGGAAATTATTACGCGCTCGTCGGGGGCATGTCATCCGGAACCGCAAAAATTTGGGTAATCGATACCTCTTCGACAACAAACCCTAAACTCGTATACACGAAAAATCTTCCTGGTTACGCTAAAGTATTGTGGATTGGATACAGCAACGGATATTACTTCGCCGTCGTGAAAAAGACTGTCGCAGGCACGGACAAACTCGAGATTATCTCGTTCTCGTTCGCGGCCAGCTAACGCATAACCAAAAAAAAGCATCACGCGCCCCCGGTATATCCGGGGGCTTTTCTTTGCAATACTGATTATCGCACGACGACCGGGAGAGTATGCATACAGCATCGAGACAAATTAATCTTCCGAACGCACCATAAAAAGCTTCAAGCCTTCATGGGGAAACCGCGCTTTAAGAGATGCAATCACGGATTTCACCGTGGCTGCGTCACCGTCTTCCACGTACGCAAAAAGAATAAAGTTCATCTCGGGCCACGTAACCGTGCCGAGCTTGCGATTATTCTTTCCGCGTCCCTGCACTTCGGTAATCACGGTATAGAGAATATCCGGCACTGCGTTTTCAAGCTCTTCGATAATTTCTTCTTCGACCGAACGGTTCGCGATAATTTCAGCCCTGTACATGTGCGCCCTCCTTGCGAGATTTCTTCGGTTTACTGCTGAACCGCTCGTTGATCACCGTATAGAGAACGGGTATGAGGAAGAGCGTAATGAGCGTGCTCGAAAGAAGACCGCCGAAAACGCTCAAGCCGATCGGCTGTATCATTTGCGAATTCGCCGACGGGAAGAACGCGAGCGGCACCATGCCCAAGAGCATCGTGAGCGAGGTCATGAGGACCGGCCTGAGGCGCGATGTCGCAGCCTGAACGCTCGCCTCGCGCATGGGTATGCCGCGGGAGACGAGAAGGTTCATCTGGTCAACCATGATAATGCCGTTATTGACCGCAAGTCCGATCAGCATGACAAAACCGAACGCGGTAAACATCGATATTGCCTGCCCCGAGACAAGATAGATCGCGATGATTCCGATAAGCCCGAGCGGTATCGTGAACATGTTGATGAACGGATCCTTGAACGACTCGTAGGTACCCGCCATGACTCCGTACACAAGGAGGAGCGCCATGGTGATGATCATCAGGAATATGCCGCCCGTCTTCGCGATATCCTTCCAGGAGCCCTCGAAACCGATCGATATTCCCTCGGGAAGTATGATCGAGTCGTCGATCGCCTTCTGTATCTTCTGTTCAACCTCGTTCGCGCGGGTATTCGAGATGATATCGGCCGTCAGATGAATCGTGCGGGTCTGGTTTTCGCGCTTGATGCTCACCGGGCCAACGCCTTTTTCAAGGTGCGCGAAATTCGATATCGGTACGCGCCCGTAGGTGCCGTTTACGTAGATCTTTTCGAGATCGGGTACCTTCGACCGGTCGGAGTTCTGGAGATACAACTTGACGTAGTATTCGTCTCCATGACTGCGGTACACGGTTGCGGTAATGCCCTGGATGCACGCGTTGATCTCGTTCGCGACGGCCGTCACGTTCACGCCGAATGAATACGCCCGGTCGCGGTCAATCGATACCTCTACCTGAGGGAGGCCTTCGGTCATATCGAGCGTAGCCTCCGAGCAGTCGGGCACTTTTTCCTTCATCACTTCGACTATTTTGTTCGCGGTAATGAGAGACTGATCAAGGTCATCTCCCCGAATCGCGATATCGATGTCCGATCCCGTCATTTGCTGCATTTGCCCGGCGGAAAAACTGAACTTCGCCTGGGGATAATCGCCGAAATGCGCGCGCATTTTTTGCTTTACGGTGTCCATGGTGTCGATCTGCCTGTCGGCGTCGGGAAGCGTAATTGAGACGGTACCGTAATACGACTTGTTTCCCGAACTCCATCCCCCGCCCGTTCCGACGGTAGTGATGATATTGGTGTATCCCTTTATTTCGTCTTTCGCGATCGATTCCATTTGCTGAAGAAGCGCATTGGTATCTTCGAGCCGTGTGCCGAGCGGAAGCTCTGCCTCGAGGGTTACCGACTGGTCGCTCATGTTGGGCATTAGCTTGAGGTTCAGGCGACCGAACATCGAGACGCTCAGGATAAACAGGCCCGCGACGACGATTACCGTCGCAAGGCGGTGTTTCATGACGACTTTGAGTGCACGGGTATACGCATTCGTAACGCGCTCGATAAAGCCGCCGACCGCCTCGTCCCCCTTGATGAGCAGGGGATTAGTGAGCGGTTTCGTTCCGCGCGTCTCGATAATGAGGAAGCGGCTCGCAAGAACCGGTACCAGAAAGAGGGCGACGAAGAGGCTCGAAATGAGCGCGATGATCATCGTGAATATCATGTCAGGAAAAAGCTGTCCGAGAAATCCGAGTTCATTCCTGAAAAATATGATCGGAAGAAATACGCACATATGCGTGAGTCCACCGGCGAGTACAACCGCGAACATTTCCTGCGTGCCGATGGTCGCCGCGACGATTGGCTTGGTACCGCGCTCGCGATACTGGTAAATATTTTCCAGAACGACGACGGATGCGTCGACAACCATACCGACGCCGAGAATCAGGCCGGTAAGGGTCATCATATTCAGCGTTATGCCCGCGAACCGCATACACAGGAGCGTGATCAAAATCGAGAACGGAATCGAAATTCCCATGATGAGCGTGCTTTTCAGGTTTCTGAGGAAGAGGAAGAGGATGAGCATCGCAAGGGCCGCAGCCTCAAGGGCCGACCTGAGCAGGGACGAAACGGTATTTCTTACCTGCTCGCTCGAGTCGGAAACGATTTCAAGCTTTACGTCCGCGGGAACGATTTTCCTGATCTCATCGAGTTTTTGATAAACGGCGTTCGCGACGTTAACGGTATTCGACCCGCTTTGCTTGGTAACCGACACGTACACGCCCGGGTCCCCGTTGATGTACACGTAGGAGCTCACGTCTTCGTACCCGATTTCGGCTTTTCCGATATCGGCCACGCGGACTACATACCCGCCCCTGGTCGCGACGATCGCGTCGTTGATTTCTTCAACGCTCGAGAATTCGCCGACGGTCCTGACGCTGTAGCTCTTTGCCCCCTCGGAGATCTTTCCGCCGCCGAGTTCAAGATTTTGCGCGGCGAGCGATTGGGCGACCTGGGTCATGGTAAGCCCGTACGCTTCAAGCCGGTTTTGCGAAATATCGACGCGTACGATTTTCGTGCGCCCACCGGACGCGCTTGCCTGCGCGACGCCGTTTGCCTGCTGGAGCCGGTCAACGACATAATCGTCGGCAATCTCCTTGAGGTCCTCGGCTGTCCTGTTTCCGCGCACCGCTATCTTGATGATCGGCCAGGAAGACGTGTCGAACTTCATGATCTGCGGATTGTCGCAGTCGTCGGGAAGGGAACCCTTGACCCGGTCAATCTTGTCCCGGATGTCGTTCGTTGCCGCGTCGAGATCCGTTCCGTAATTGAACTCGAGCTTGATCATCGAAGTCTCCTCCGATGACGTGGAGGTGATACCCTTCAGGTTCGAAAGACCCGTCAGGCTCGATTCGAGCGTTTTCGTCACCGATTTTTCCACCGACTCGGGGCCCGCGGAATCGTAGGTGGTGTACACGACGATGACCGGCATGCTGATATCGGGAAAGAGGTCAATCGCGACGTTCGTGAGCGAGTACATGCTTATGATGCCGAGAAGAGAAAACGCGATGACGGTGAGAATTGGATGTCCTACAACCTTCGATGAGACGCTCATTGGGCATCTCCTTTCTTGGATGATGCCGCGCCGATGTCCTTGATCTTGACTCCGTCGGAAAGGACAGAAACGCCCTGATACGCGACGCGCTCCCCTTCCTGCAATCCCGAACGAAGCTCGACGATGCCGTCAACGGTGGAGCCTTTCTTGACTTCGCGCTTTGAGACAATTGAATCCTCACCAACGACATAGACGAAATACTGATCGTAAATCTGAACCAGCGCGTCTTCGGGAACCGTTACGGCTCCGCGCGCGATCGTGGTAAAAAGCTTGATCTTGGCGAACATGCCCGCGTTTATGCGAGAATCGTCCTCGTCAAAAGAAAGGTAAATTTCTTTCGTGCGGGAAGTCGAGTCGACGAGCGGAGAGACGCGAAATATTGTCGCGCCGAATTCGATGCCGGGATACGCTTCAAAGGTGACGACGGCCTTCAATCCCGTTTTGAGTACTGCAATCTCGCGCTCGGGGATTTTCGCGACAACCTGAAGGTTTGAAATATCACCGATCACGGCAACGGGCGTTCCCGTCGACACCGTCGCGCCAAGCTTGTGCGGCATCGACGTGACCGTGCCGGAAATCGGCGCGTAAATCGGGCTCAAGGCATACGAGGCGCCCGGCTTTGACGGATCGACCGCCGCAATCTGTTCGCCTTTCTTCACGGTTGATCCAAGATGTGCGCTGAGGCGCGCGAGCTTTCCCGCGATGTCCGGATATACCTCGACGGAGTTATCAGCCTCGACGTCGCCGTTGATTTCCAGATAGGAGTGAAGGTCCTTTTTTTCCGCGACGACCGTCGTTATCCTGAACGTCGTTTCGACGGCTGCTCCCTTACCCTTTCCGCCTGAGCCAAAGCCCGGCTTGTTGCCCTTGGGCAGAAAAACGGCGAGCGCGATGAGAGCGGCAAACACCCCGATAAGTATAAGATTGGTTCGTTTCATTATTTACCTCCCGAGCGTCCCGAAGGGGACACCAACGGCATATTCCAGATCGAGTACCGCTCCGAGAAGCGCGTACGATTCGTTCTTGAGCGACATCCGGGCCGACTCAAGCGCGTCAGACGCGCTTTGCAGGCTCAGGAGTTCCTTGGTACCGTTTCGGTACGCGTCTTCCGTAAGGGCGTAGTTTCGTTCCGCGAGGGTAACGCCGAGGGTTCTCGCCTTGATCGCCGCGCGTGAGCGCGCGATGCTCCGTAAAAGAGATTCGCGGTTCAGCCGGTCGGCGACGCGCGCGTCCGCGAGCTGAATCTCCACGTCCTTTACGGAATCGCGCGCGCTTCGTATCGTCTCCGCGTCCTGGGATACCGGGATAAAGGAGTCGAGCGCGAAAGTAGCCGATGCGGAAATATAGCCCGAGTTTTCCCAGTCAGATCCCGCAGCATCGGTCTTTGCGGGCTTATACACATACGCGAGCGCGAAGGTCGGCGTTCGCAGCCCTATCGCTATCGCATCCCGCTGCACCTTGGCGATCTCAAGGGATTTTTCAAGCTTTACCACCGCGGGCGCCGAAGAGCCGATAGCGGACACGTCGATGGCGGAAATACCCGCCGCGTCCTCGAGAGAACCTTCGAGCGTTATTGCCGCCGTCTGGTCAAGGCCGACAAGGCGTTTGAAACTCGCCTGATCATTTTCGAACGCCGTCCGCGCCGACTCGAGCGTCGGCTTGAGATTCTCGAGCGTCACCGCAGCCGAAAGGAGATCAACTTCGGGAACGAGACCCGCGCGCTGGCGAGCGAGGGTTTGCTCATACTGCTTTTGCGCGGTCGCCACATTTGCCTCGACGAGCGTCACGTAATCGCGTTCGTACAAAAGCCCGTAAAACGACTTTCTCACCGCGAGCTCGACGTCGCGAAATGCCGTCTCCCGGGTTATCGCCCCGGCGGCATAATCGAGTTTCGCTTTTTCGATGGACTTGATCACTGCAGGAGTTATCCCGAGCGTCGCGGAAAAGGAACCGTAATAGGAATTACTATCGGCCACGGTCATGTGAGTCACGCCGGCGCCGGCATCGAGGGACGGAATAAGGATATTCCACGCATTGCCTGACTTGCGGCCAAGCGAGTCGTAGGCAATTTGCGCGCGTTCGACGGAGACGTTATTCGCGAGGGCGGATTCGACCGCCTTGTCTATCGTGAGCGCGGTTTGCGCGCCGAGAATGCTTGCCGCGAGGGCGAGCATCGCCGACGCGGACAGAAAACGTTTCATTGAGCGTTTCCTCCTTGAGGCATTGTATGCCCCAGAGAATACCCGCTCGGCCCGACGTAACCTATAAACGGAGCATTAAATCATTATAATATCCTGTTATATTCTCGGGTTAACCCGCTAAACCCGGTTGCGCAAATCGCGGGTCTTGCTATATTTATACTGTCGGGAGGAACCGAATAACCTACATGAAAGCCCGGATACTCATCATAGAGGATGTAAAGGAACTCGCGGATCTCGTCGCGCTGTACCTTGCCAAGGAAGGCATGGAGACGATGCACGCGGAAACCGCCGAAATCGCGCTCGCTGCCCTTGAATCCTGGAACCCCGACCTCATCATCCTCGATATCAACCTTCCCGGCATGGACGGATTCGAATTCCTCGAGCGATTCAGAAAAACGCACACGACACCCGTACTCATCGTGTCCGCGCGTACTGCCGACGAGGACGTCATCGCCGGTCTCGGATACGGCGCGGACGAATTCGTGTCAAAGCCCTTTTCTCCCCGGGTACTCGTCGCGCGCGTGCGGGCGCTCATCAGACGCACGCAAGGAAGTCAGGGACAGGGCGACGGCGAAGATACCGTGGCCTTCGGGCCTTTTACGCTGCTCGTCAGCTCCTGCATCCTCAAAAAGGCGAGCGAACGCATCGCGCTTTCCGCAAAAGAATACGAGGTGCTTTCCTTTCTCGCGTCCAATCCGGGAAAGCCGCTGTCGCCCGAGACCATCTATAACGCCGTCTGGAAAAACGCGTACGGAGACATGACCGCCGTTGCCGTGTACATCCAGCGTCTCAGAAAAAAAATCGAGGACGATCCCGCGAATCCCCGCTATATCGAAACCGTCTTCGGCATGGGCTACCGTTTTTGCCTTGAGGCTCAGGATACGCCGGGAGAACGTGAGTGAAAATACGAACGCAGTTCATCTTTCTTATCGGTGGTATTCTTTTTATTCCCGTCTTAGTCCTTGGCCTCATCCATTTCCGGGACTACCTCGAGAAGGGCGAACCCGCTGTCGTGCCGAGCTACGATGAAGTGAGGTCGTTCACCTCAAGCAGCATCGACCGCGCATCCTGGGAACGCCTGTCCGAATTTCTTGCCCATAAACCGAAATACATCGACAACATCGTGCTTGACCGCGATTTCGTGATCCTGTACTCCACCGTCACCGGATACCCCGAGCGAACGAGACTTTCCTCGTCCACGTTCCTGTCGCTGATCTGGAATTCCGACTCCCGCTACGTGTATCAGCTCGACAAACCGCTGATGAAAGGCGATTCGGGCATCATGCTCGTTACCCGGGCGGTCAGAAAAAGCCATCGCATACCCGAGCCCTTCCTGCGCCTCATGCGCACAATCATTATCGCCCTCATAGCCCTCTTCGCCTTTGCCTGCGCCATGACGATCATCATCGCGCGTTCGATCACGAGGTCGGTTACGCTTCTCGAGGAATCAACGCGGCGCATCGCGGAAGGAGAGCTCGATCTCGCGATTGAAGCGAAGGGCAGCAATGAAATCACCTCGCTCACCGCGTCGCTCAACCGGATGCGCCTTGCGCTCAAGGACGAAGAGGCGGGACGGACGCGCTTTATCATGGGCGTGAGCCACGATCTCAAAACACCGCTTGCGCTCATCAAAGGTTATACGGAAGCCATTACCGACGGCGTCGCTGACGATAGCGAATCGATCAAGCACTCGCTCGAGATCGTCGGAACCAAGGTGAACCAGCTTGAGGGAATGATTGACGATCTGATCGGCTTCGTGAAACTCGACACGGGAGACTGGCGGCAACATCTGGAGACGCGCGAAGTCGCGCCGATTATCCGCTCCTTCGCGCGGAGACTCAACGAAGACGCCGCGCTCCTGAAGCGAAACTTCAAAAGCCATATAGAAATTCCCGAAACGGTACGCGCCCAGCTTGATGACCGGCTCCTCGTGCGCGCGCTCGAAAACATCGTCAACAACGCACTTCGCTACACGGAAGAAGGCGGGTCAGTCACGCTTGACGCGCGCCTGGTAACCGAAAATGACCGGAGCGTCGTCGTCATCTCCGTTGAGGACAACGGCTCGGGTATCGCGGAACACGAGATCCCGAGGATCTTCGATCTCTTTTGGCGCGGAACGGCGTCGCGCCGCGAAGAAGGCATGGGGCTCGGGCTCTCGGTTGTCAAAAGCGTGGCCGACTCGCACGGGTGGAAACTTGGGGTCAAGTCAAAACTCGGCGAGGGAACCACCTTTACGCTTTCGATACCACTCTGCTGAGTCCCCCCGCAATCGGCGGGGTGCGACCGCAGTCGTTTATTTCTTCGGCCAGCAAAGCCCGGACTTGTCACGCGCGCATTCGCCCGCGGACCCTGCCGAACATTGGTAGCATATCTCGTTCGGCGCGCGACTCTCCGTCTCCCACAACCTGACGTTCTCGAGCGTCACCCGAGCTATCTCGCCGAGGGCTTCCTCGGTAAGGAATGCCTGATGCGCGGTAAGGAGCACGTTCGGGAACTGGATGAGCCGCGCAAGCACGTCGTCCTGAATCGGCGCAAGCGACCAGTCCTCAAAGAAGTATTTGTCCTCTTCCTCGTACACGTCGAGTCCCGCGCCGCGGATCTTTCCGTCCTTGAGCGCGTCGACAAGGGCCTTGGAGTCGATGAGCGCTCCCCTGCCCGTGTTCACCAGTATCACGCCCGGTTTCATGAGCGCAAGCGTCTCCGCGTTGATCATGTGCCGGTTCTCCGGCGTAAGCGGGCAATGGAGGCTTATCACGTCCGACTCGCGGTAAAGCTCCTCGCGGGAAGCGTAGCGCGCGCCGATCCGCGCCGCAAACGCATCGTCGTGAAAGGGATCGTCAAGCAAAACGTTCATGCCGTACCCGCGGAGTATCTCCGCGAGAATCTTTCCGATCTTGCCCGTGCCGATAACGCCCGCCGTCTTTCCAAAAAGATCGCGGCCCACGAGCCCGCCGAGGGCAAAGTTACCGTCGCGGGTGCGGTTGTACGCGGTGTGAATTCTCCGGTTCAGCGTCTGGAGAAGCGCGACCGCATGCTCGGCGACCGCGTGCGGTGAATAGGACGGCACGCGCACGACGTGGAGCCTGCCCCACACGGATTCAAGGTCGACGTTATTGTACCCCGCGCACCTGAGCGCGATGAGCTTGACCCCGAGGGACTCAAGCTTGTCCGCAACCGCGCGGTCAACGTGATCGTTAACGAAGATGCAAACAACCTCGTGGCCTGCCGCAAGGCTCGCCGTCGTCGCGTCGAGATGCGCCTCGAAAAAATCAAACTCGAAGCGCAGGGAATCCGTTTCCCCTGCCGCCTTGGCCCGTTCGAAATATTCCCGGTCGTATGACTTCGTATCAAAAAACGCAATTCTGATTGTGTTGGTAGTGTTCATATAGTGCCTCCATTCGATAAAAATATACTTATATTTGTTACAGGAGGCAAACAAAAAAGAAGGTATTTCTACGCCTTCGCGAGCAGTTCGAGAATGAGCCCTGGATCGAGGGGATGCGAATACTGATAGCCTTGCAGATACGCGCAGCCGACACCTGAAAGGAAGGAGGATTGTTCCGGCGTTTCGATGCCCTCGGCGGTAATCGAAAGACCAAGCCGCGTAAACAGGGACACCGAGCCGGTAAGGAGCCGTTCGCCCTTGTCCGTCCTGAGACCCGAATACACGACTTCCTTGTCGATCTTTACGTGAGAGAACGGCATATCGAGAATCTGACCCAAATCGGTGTAGCCCGAACCATAATCGTCCAGCGCAAAACGCACGCCCTGACCGGAAAGGAGATCCATGTTCAGCTTGAGATTTTCCCCGACGTTGACGACGGAAGGCTCGGTAATCTCGAGGCACAGGAGAGACCCTGCCATATTTCGCTCTTTCAGGATTCTGCTCACCGAGCGCGGCCAATCGAGTTCAACGCATTGCGACTCGAGAAGGCGAATCTGGAGCGACGAGATTCCGCGTGAAAAAAGATCGTTCTCGGTAAACCACTGGCACGCACGGTCAAGCACGGCTTCACCGAGCCAGTGCGAAAGCCCGATCTGCTCGGCGACTTTCAGAATGTCGCGCTGCTGGATCCATTCCCCGCCTTCACCCAAAATGCCGACGATCGCCTCAAGCGCGACAAAGCGCTTTTCTTCCACCGAGTAAATTGGCTGATACCTGAGATGAAATGAACCCGAATCGAGGGCTGCCTGTATTACCGAATCCTTTGTCCGCCTGTCGGGCAGGAGATCACCCGAAGAAAAAATATGACGGTTACCGATTGCCGTCGGCATTGCCACGAGTTGATCGATGAGCGCCATAACGTCAGCGACATTCGCGCCGTCTGACGGAAGACGCAAAATACCGATCTCGACGGGAATCTCGATCTGAAGGGAATCTACCGTCCATTCGTCCTTCGACCGCGCGACAACCGCGAGCGCAAGTTCCCCGAAATACGCATCGTCGCAGTTCACCCCCGGAAGGATCGCATAAAGGCCCTCATCGAGCGCGCACACAAGCGCGTATTTTCCTGCGGCGGACGCGAGCCAGGAATCAAATGAATGGACGATCTTGCCGTACGAGACGCTGTCAAAGATACCCTGGAACGACGGTATCTCGCGCGCGTGCACGACTAGAACCGTGAACTTTTCTTTTCTCGAAAGCGCCTGGTGGAGAAACTGCGAAAACGTCTCGCGGGTAAAAAAACCCGTCGAACCGTCAATGAGCTCGTTGCTGTTCTGTATGGTCAGGAGGACGACGAGCGTGCCAATGGAACCGGCAAAGCTTTCAAGCGTGATCCCCGACAGCTTGTTCTGGATAAACATCGCGATCAGAGGAAGGAGGATTGCGGAAATGAACGCATATCGCTGCGCGCGGGACGGAAGTTTTTTCGGGAGAATCACCACAAAAAAACTGAGCAGAAAATATCCCGTCGCGACGATATAGAGCGCCAGAAAGGCAGGCCCGTGGCGATACACGCCCGCATCGTCAACAAAAAAAACAAGGCGCGAAATTGGATTCGTCAGAATCAACGCGAAGGAAATTGCAATCGGAGTAAAAAAAGTCACGCTCCCCTTGAGGCTCACCACCGGCGCGACGGTAAACGATAAAAGATAAAAGGCCGTCAACACGGGAAGGCTGTTGTGAAAGAGCAGGAATAAAGTCGTCGCGGCTATGACGCCAGAGGTGGGGCAAACCGGCATCAGGTTTATGGATAGAGAGGACAGCGCGCTGAAGACAGAACTTCCAAGCATCGCCCAGATAAGGAGCGCGAAGCGGTCGCTTTGCGTGTTCGAAATATTTTTCCGGAGGTAAAAAAGATAGAGCGAAAGAAGAGAGATAGCGGCGCCGACGATGTCAAAATCAATCACATACATGGCGCCTCCCGCTCAAGCATAAAGCGCTTGAATTCCTCGGGCGGCAAGGCTTTCGAGAAAAAGAAACCCTGAATAAGATCGACACCCATGACTTTAAGCGCCTCAAGCTGATCGCGCGTCTCGACGCCTTCCGCCACAAGTTCCGTCTCAAGCGGCGCAAACATGGAGACGATTCCCTCGAGCCCCTTGCGCCCGCTTTCCGAACGGTCAAGTCCCGTGATCATCGAACGGTCAAGCTTTACCACCCGGAACGGAAGGTCCATCAGCATACCGATGTTGGAATAGCCCGTGCCGAAATCGTCCATTGCGATCGAGAAACCCGACGAGGAAAGCAACTCGATGTTTTTCTTCATGATGGTAGGCGAAAGATTCGCCGCGGTCTCGGTAATCTCGAAACAGAGGTCCCCGGGATCAAGCCCCCACCTCCGAGCAACCGAAAGAAGGCGGTTATGGAGGTTCGACTGAACGCACTGCATCGCGGAAAGGTTAACCTCGAGATAGCCGAGCTTGAGGCCCGCCGCGCGCAGCTTCGAAAGAAACTCGCACGCAACCTCGAGCACAAAGTCGCCAATGCGGTGAATGCTCCCGTTCTGCTCGGCGATAGGGATAAACTCTGCAGGCGAAATCCAGCCGAGCGTTGCGTCCTTGAGGCGGAGGAGCGCTTCTGCCGAAACCACCTTACCCGTCTGCGCGGACACAATCGGCTGGAAATGGAGCTCAAAACCGCGTTGCGACAGCGCGTGCCTGATGGCTTGCGAAACGGCGAGCTGCCTGCCCGTATCGGCGAGGGAAAGATCCGCGAGGGAAAGAATCTCGTTCGAGCGATAGCGTTTACGCGAACCGGAAAGATTATAGAGCGCCTGAAATATTTTCTCGGAGTCCTTCGTATCTTCGGGAACGCGAATCTTGCAAACCCGCGCGGAAATGGAAAACACGCGACCGCCGATTTCCCAGGGCCGCTTCAAGTGATCGAGAATCGCCTGGTCCTGAGCCGCGGACCGGGCAGGACCGCCGACAATATGGACAAAACGCGCGACGCCGAGCTGAGCGGCAAAAGAATCCGCTCGGGGCGCGCCGAAAAGACGCCGGGCAATCTCGCGCTCAAGGGCGTTAAAAACCTCCGAACCGAGGACATGCTTGAGAAACTTCACCGAATCAAGCGTGACCAAATACGCGTCGAAGGGCTTCCGGTTCATCATCACGAGGTGAAGCTGGGAAATAAGCCCGTTCCGGTTAAAGAGCCCGCTCGAACTTTCGACAAAACGGCCAAAATCCTGAATCGTCACGAGAATGACGAGCTCCGCGATCGCAATACCCACGTTCACAATCAGCGTCGACGGAAAAAGCATTTGCACGCAAACCGGGATAAGGCATAAGGGCATCAACAAAGAAACGGCCAGACGGTGTTCCCTCGGAACCCGCCGCCGCTCGCGAAGCTGACTCGAAATGATCATCGCGGCATAAATGCCGATGTTGATAAAAAAGAGCGGGAGAAAGGGGCCGCGCACATACCGCAGGGACGAATCGAAGCGGAACGCAAAACCGGTCCACGGCGTCGACACAATCACCGCGACGCCGAGAAGCCAGGGAAGCATGATCCACGCGCGCCGGGACTGCAGTATTCGGGAATTCCGCCCTCCGAGAGAAAAAACAAACAGGGTAAAGATAAGCGGAATGGCATTCTGGAAAAAGTAGTAAAGCGCGTTGATCCCGTACAAAAAGGCGAGCGACCAGGAAGCGACATTCCCGTACATCACGATGCCGAGGATATCAAAGACCGACGAAAAAAGGCTTACCAAGAGCAAAATTGCGAAATATTTGGTCTGATCGATGAACAGGCGACTTCTTGAAAAGAATATATATAGATTGAGCAGATTGATGAGAACTGCCGCTATGTCGAAATAAACCTTACCCATCTCAGCAATGATACCGTGTTTCCGGTGGGAACGCAAAAGAAATCAGACAGCATTCCCGGCCAAGAATAAAAAAAACCGAAAACCCGTTGTAAGGATTTTCGGTTTTAGCTGGGCAATACTGGGATCGAACCAGTGACCCCTACCATGTCAAGGTAATACTCTAACCAGCTGAGCTAATTGCCCGATACAGCGCTCTTGCCGAACGCGTTGATAAATTATCCTTTTTTTTTGTTTGCGTCAAGTCCCCATATTGCGTATATTTGATGTATGCTTTCATTAACATAGCGCGAAAAAGGAGCCTTTATGAACACTGAACCGAAATTCTTCGTCTGCAAGAAATGCGGAAACCTCGTCGGCATGATACACACCTCGGGAGCCAAAATGGTCTGCTGCGGAGAGGAAATGAGCGAACTTGCGGCAAACACCGTCGACGCCTCCAAAGAAAAGCACGTCCCGGTCATCGCCGTCTCGGGATCGACCGTAACCGTCAAAATCGGCGCCGTCGAACACCCCATGACCGCGGAACACTCCATCCAGTGGGTATACCTTGAGACCTCCAAGGGCGGCCAGCGCAAAACCCTCAACCCCGGCGACAAACCCGAGGTAACCTTCTCCCTCACCGCCGACGACAAGCCCATTGCCGCCTTTGCCTACTGCAACCTCCACGGCCTCTGGAAAGCATCCGTCTGATCGCGTAAAAACGATTATTCATAAAGCCCATGCGCCCAGCATGGGTTTTTTCATTCAGGGACACACACCGCAATGTGCTTAAAAAAACCCGTATGCCCACTCTTGACATTTTATCGACGGTTTGCTAATTTATCACAGTCAGCGCGACGCAAATCGTGCCGGACATGCGGCGATGGTGGAATTGGTAGACACGCTAGCTTGAGGTGCTAGTGGGGAGACCCATGGAAGTTCAAGTCTTCTTCGCCGCATACAACCTTCCCGGTAACGGGAAGGTTTTTTTATGCCTGACGGGGTGGAATCCCGCCCGAGAGAACGGGCATCCTTACGGAATCAAGGTCGCGTCGTCCGAAATATCCCCCGGCAGGGTTATGTTCCACCGTTTCAATTGGGATTCGCTGAAAAGGAATTTCCCCGGGGTGTCGGTAACAAGGGGAATCGCCGACGGCGAGACGCCCGACAGAATCCGCGAGGCCATGTCAGCGGCTATGGCGCCCATGTCGCGCGATTCGAGCACGCGGCCGCCGATCGCCCTCTTATCCCCCACGCTGAAATCCCAAAACGAAAAAAGAGGGAGAGGCGAATTCACGGAAGTCCATTCAATGATAGTCTCGGGATCGACGTACGTGCCGTTTGGCGCGCGGATGGTTTGATAGAGCCCCGTAATGATATAATCGTACCGATCCTTCGCGGTCAGCACGGCTTTTTTCCATGCGGAAAAATCACCGATCAGCAGTATGTCAATGTCGACGTCTCCCAGGGAGAGGCAGTCCCGCGCGCCGAACTCGAAATCCCGCGTCGCGCGCGCCGTTAAATCGGTATCGAAAAGGACGAGACCGCGTCGTGCGCCGGGAAGAAGCTCGTTGATATAGACGAGCGAACGCTTGAGAATCGGTCGCTCGAGCACGCCGGTCATGTTCTGGGGAATCCTTTCGAGGTAATTTCGCGGGTTCGCGTTAATGCCCAAAAAGACGACGGGAGTGCGAACGGTCGCGAAGCGGGGCCCGAGAAATTTTAAGGCGGCGTCGTCCCCGAGAATCACGAGATCGGGGGACAGGGCGAGATACCGGGCCCATGCCCCGTCAGCCATTCGTTGATGCTCGCGGGCGGGAAGACGTTTCGTGTCCATCTCGTACCACTCAAGGGTATATCGTGAACCAAGCGCTTCCTCGATCGCCGATCGATACCCCTTGTCCCAGGCATATTCACGATTATAGCTTTCTATGACCAAAACAACCTGCGACGGCTCGAGCGCAAATGCGCGAATACCGCTGATAACGATCGCGAGAAGCAAAAGTACGCCGACAGGCCGGGGAAACCTCATACCTCAAGTATCGACACGCATAAGACCTTAAGTCAAATAATCGCCCTTTTGCCGTCTCGCACGGCGTGGAGATAGTCACTCCCCGAGAATTTCCTGCACGCGACCGACCAGACCCGACTCAAGTCGCACCTTTATCCCGCGTGAATCGCGCTTCGTGTCTTTCCGTCCATCATCTTCCCTCTCTGGTGCGATCATCATAGCATCTTTGACGAATGCCTCACCAGATGCGATACTATGACCATGGCGGAAACAGGTACGGCAAACCTCGAATTCGGAACCTGCTCATGGAATTATGATTCCTGGATCGGTCTTGTCTATGACAAAAAGGCCGAGTACTCGGCCGCATATCTCACGCAATATGCCAGGAAGTACCGGACCGTCGAGGTGGACAGCTGGTTTTATAAGGTCCCCGATCCCCCGGACGCGGCAGAGTATGCAAGCAGGGTTCCGCCCGGTTTCACGTTCGCCTGCAAACTCCCCGAGTCGATATCACTCACGCATGAACGGAGCCGGGACAAAAGCGCGCCGCTCATCCCGAATCCCGGCTTTCTCTCGGTTGAACGGTACGCGCAATTTATCTCGAACATCACGGTTCTCATTCCCCGAATCTTTCTTCTCGAACTCGAATTTGAATACCTCAACAAGCAGAAGATGGCAAACCTTTCTGCATTCCTCAAAGCCATCGAAGATTTCATCTCGTGCCTTGATGCGGAAGGGCTCAAGGATACGGTTCCGCTCGCCATCGAAGGCCGGAACGCGAACTACCTCAAGCGGGAGTACTTCCAGTTCCTCAAAGATCATGGCATCGCGCACGTCTTCTCGGAAATGCGGTATCTCCCGCATGTGTATGAACTCTATTCGCAGTTCGGCGACCTCATCGGCGATCGCGTCGCGGTGCGTCTTCTTGGCGGAGATCGCAAAGAAATCGAAGAGAAAGCCAAGGGCACCTGGAACGAGATCGTCGAGCCGAAACCGGATCTTCCGGAAGTCGCATCGATGATCGGTGACCTCGCGCGCGGGAGCCGGATCGTCAAGGTATACCTCAATAACCATTACGAAGGATCGGCCCCCAGGAGTATCGAACGCCTCGAAGCCTTACTGGCGTAAATCCGCGGTTTCTGCTGCCATTACTCGCGTTCCGATCAGTTTGCGATTTTCCGTATTCCTTCGACCAGACTTACTGGCTTGCGTCCAAGAAGCTGCGCGAGATCATCCGAATGGAAGGAAAGCGTTCCGTTCTCGATTGAGGTATCAAGCATGGCGTAAAACCCCGCCATACCGTCAGGCAGTCCAAATCCCACAAGCGCTGCTATCTTTTCCGCCTCGGTGATTGTCTTGAACTGTACCGGGCGCCCGATCACCGTTGAGAGCGCATCCGCAAAGTCTTTGTAACTCCAGGGAAGCCCGCCGAGTTCATACGTTTTTCCCGCGTGTCCTTCTCCGACAAGAGCCCGTACTGCCGCTTCCGCGTATTCACTGCGGAGAGCCGAACCAACCTTTCCGTTTTTTACGGCAGCCGCAATGACACCTGACTGTTTTGCTCCGGCGATGTCTCCGGCGAAGTTTTCAAGATACCAGTTGTTGCGCAAAATCGTGTATTCAATACCTGACGCCTTGAGATCCTCCTCCGTTGCCTTATGTTCCGGCGCGAGTGGATTGGTCGAGGTAGCGGCCTGCGTAATGCTCGTATATGCGATACGCTTGACTCCCGCGTTTTTTGCGGCGGCAATGATATTGTGGTGCTGTTCCGCGCGCTGGCCGACTTCGCTCCCCGAAACGAGCAAGAGCCTGGCAACGCCCTTGAATGCCGCTTCCAAAGACGCTTTGTCATTATAATCCGCAATTCGCACGATGACCCCTTTTGCCTTGAGCCCTTCGGCTTTAGCCTCATTGCGGGCTATTGCCGTAATTGCTGACGTGGAAACGCCCTGAGCCAATAAAGATTCGACTGCGAGAGCCCCAAAATTGCCTGTTGAACCGGTTACTCCATACATCATGATTGCCTCCATATTTACTCTAGTATACACTTACTTTTCGTAAGTGCCAACTAAAAGTAAGTGCTTTTTTTTCTTTTTTTTGGTATTGTTGTGGTGAGGGATCCGCATGAAAAGTCAACCGTTTAACGTATATGCCAAAAAATGCCCGTCACGGGCAGCCTTTGAAGCCATATTCAGCCGCTGGGGAATACTGGTTCTCGGCTATCTCGGCGAAAAGCCGACCCGATTCGGCGCCCTGCGCGACGCAATCGACGGCATCAGCGAGAAAATGCTCGCGCAAACCTTGAAGGTTCTTGAGGAAGAGGGCTTCGTCACCCGGACAGACTGGAACGAAAAACCCCCGAGAATAGAATACTCTCTTTCCGTTGCCGGTATTAAAATGGCCGAAGGCGTTCAGGTCTTCATTTCTGATTTTTACAAGGCCCTGAACGCACGCGAGAAGCGGTAACGTGATTCTCCATAGGTAACCGATACTGCGCGCACCCGGTTAACTGAATGGTTATGCGGTTACCATTTCTCTTTTCACAAAAGTTTTAATTCCATCAAGAATCAAGATTGAGGCAGAAGGCGCAACGAGGGGCGTGCGCAACCTTCGGTTGCGCCTGTCAACGCGCGGAGCCTCCGCGTGCGAATGTCGTTGCAGGGGCGAACTCGCCGGCCGCTCAGGAATTTAAGATTGCCCTGCAATGGCTCTGCGACTCCAGCCTCGTGCACAAGGTGCATCGCGTCACCGCACCGAGCCTTCCGCAAAAGGCGTACGAAGATCTCAAGGAATTCAAGCTGTTCGTGCTCGACGGGGATCACGCTTTCACCGCCGGATATAGTCAGCTCGAATTTCGTTCCGTTGCATTCATCCCGTTATTCGGCGTTATCGATCGCCTCGCGCAACAGGGCGTGCATCAATTCATCAACACGTACGGATTTTTTCTTCGCAAGACTCCTCGCTCGATCCCGGAGATCGTACGGAAGCGTTACCGTGGTGTCTGCCATAGGGGAGACGAAAAGCGATCCACCAACTGCTTCACTGAGACGCCTGAGGAGTTCATACGTGGGTTTACCCCGCAAGCGCTCAAGCCGGGATATCGCGCTCTGCGTTGTTCCGCACGCGGCGGCGATATCTTTTTGCGTGAGGTGCCGCAATCCTTTCAGGTGCTCATAGTCATTCAGAAATGACGATAATGCTCCCCATGTTTTTTGGTATTCATGTAATTTGGCGTTGTCTTCAATCATTTCATTCAGGAACCCGTCAATGTCCTTCCCGGCTGTACTCATCCTTTGATTATAGCATTTTTGCTATATTTGTCTACCAGAAGTTTCACCTGCTCCTCGCGTATCACATAAAATCAATCCAAAAATCAAATAGGCATGCCAGTCTTTTTGACGTATACTGATCAAAGAGTTTTATCTCGCGAGGTATCCCAAAATGGCTTCTCCCTTATCCGATCTCATCTGGTCCGTGGCCGATCTTTTACGCGGCGATTACAAGCAGTCCGACTACGGTTCGGTTATTCTTCCCTTTACTCTGTTGCGCCGCCTCGACTGCGTACTTGAGCCGACGAAGGCGAAAGTGCTCGCGGAAGCGAAGGCGAAAGCAGCCGAAGGCGAGCTTATTCTGGATCGCGCCTTGTGCAAGGCTTCAAAGCATTCCTTCTACAATACATCCCGGCACACCCTGACCACGATGCTCGCCGAGCCCGATCAGATAAAACGGAACCTCCTTCAATACCTGAATTCGTTTTCTCCCAATGCGCAGGACATTTTCATCCGCTACAAGTTTACCGAACAGGTTGAGTTTTTGTCGGCGAAAAATCTCCTGTACATGGTTCTGCAAAAGTTTACCGCCTTTGACCTTCGCCCGTCCGAGGTATCGAACGCGGACATGGGTTCGGTCTTCGAGGAGCTGATCCGGAAGTTCGCGGAATTGTCGAACGAGACAGCCGGAGAGCACTTTACTCCGCGCGAGGTAATCCGCCTCATGGTCAATCTTCTGTTCTGTGAAGACAGCGAGGCGCTATCCAAAGACGGCGTCATCAGAACCATCTATGACTGCTGCGCGGGAACGGGCGGCATGCTCTCCATCGCCGACGAACACCTGCGCGCCATGAATCCGCAAGCGTCGCTGAAGGTTTTCGGGCAGGAGCTGAACGAAGAATCATACGCCATCTGTAAGGCGGATATGCTCATCAAGGGCGCAGACGTAAAGAACCTCATCCAGGGAAACACCTTGAGTCACGACGGACTCTCCGACAAGAAGTTCGACTATATGCTTACCAATCCGCCCTTTGGCGTCGAGTGGAAGAAGGTGCAAAAGGAAATCGAAGCTGAGCACGAGAAGCGCGGTTTCGCAGGGAGATTCGGTCCCGGCCTTCCCCGTGTGAGCGACGGCAGTCTCCTCTTCCTCCTGCACCTCATCAGCAAGATGCGCCCCGCAGCTGAGGGCGGTAGCCGCATCGGCATCGTCCTCAACGGCTCTCCACTTTTTACCGGCGGCGCGGGTTCAGGCGAGAGCGAGATCAGGCGGTACATTATCGAGAACGATCTTCTTGAGGCGATCATCGCGTTGCCGATTGATATGTTCTACAACACCGGGATCTCGACGTATGTGTGGATTCTCACCAATCATAAGGAAGGAAAACGCAAGGGAAAGATTCAGCTCATCAACGCGGTCAATCTCTGGAAGAAGATGAAGAAGTCGCTCGGCTCCAAGCGCAAGGAACTCGGCGATGACGATATCGAAAAGATAACCAAGGTGTTCGGCAGTTTCAGGCAATCCGATATGTGCAAGATCGTTCCCAATGCCGAGTTTGGCTATTCGACAATTACGGTCGAGCGTCCCCTGAAAAATGATAAAGGCGAGGTCGAGCTCGACAAGAAGGGTAACCCCAAGCCCGATTCATCCCTCCGCGACACGGAGAATGTTCCGCTCTCCGATGACATCGAATCATATTTCAAGCGTGAGGTTCTTCCGCACGTGAGCGATGCATGGATCGACGATTCGAAGACGAAGGTCGGTTACGAGATTCCGTTCACCCGTTTCTTCTACAAGTACGTCCCCCCGCGCCCCCTCGAGGAGATCGACCGCGATCTCAAGGCCAAGACGGAGAAGATCATGAAGCTCCTCAGCGAGATTTCAGGATGAGCGTATATTCTATTGGGCGCATCACCGGCGCCTCCGGCGCCGCTGTCGGGCTTTGCAGGGCTCCGCGCTTACGCGCTCCGGTGCTGGCTCGCGCCGGCACTGCTTCGCACCCCTCCAATCCCTTGCGCGGAAGAGAGGCCGGTAAATGAAGTACGCACGCTACCCAAAATACAAAGACTCCGGCGTTGAGTGGTTGGGAGAGATACCTGAAGGGTGGGTTAGGTCATCAGTACGATATCTCTTTTCAATAGGTAGAGGTCGTGTTATTTCTCAAGAAGAACTGATTGACGATGGCCTCTATCCTGTGTATTCCTCACAAACTCTCAATGATGGCTGTTTAGGATACATCGAGACATACGATTTTGATTGCCCTCAGATTACATGGACAACTGATGGTGCCAATGCGGGCACTGTATTTATTCGTGACGGGAAGCATAACTGTACCAATGTCTGTGGAACTCTTCAACCAAGAAGTAAGAATATTCACTTAAGATTCTATTACTATCTACTTTCTGTCGGTACAGAATTCTATAAGCGGCCCGATACCAATGGTGCAAAAATCATGAATAACGAGATGGCTGTTATTTCCATTGTAATTCCCTCTCTTCCTGCACAAAAAGCCATCGCAACTTTTCTCGATACCGAAACTGCTAAACTCGATGGGCTTATTAAGGACTACGAAGAACTTATCGATCTGCTCCAGGAGAAGCGACAAGCGCTCATCTCACATGCAGTGACGAGAGGTTTATCGGAACTCGTGAGTCCCGATGATCCCGAGTTTGGCGAATTGGCTAAGCCCATTACGTTTAAGGATTCCGGTGTCGAGTGGACTGGTGAGATACCGGAGGGATGGGAAGTTACAAAACTAAAATATTTATCACCAAAAATATGTGTCGGAATTGTTGTGAATCCCAGCGATTCAATTTCTGATGATGGTCTACCATTCATTTATGGTGGTGACATTTTTGAAGGAAAGATCAATTTTGAAAACTCACGCCGAATTTCTATTGAAAGTAGTAAAAAAAATAAAAAAACAATGCTAGATATTGGGGACTTACTTACTATTCGGGTCGGGGCACCCGGTGTTACTGCTGTTGTTCCACCAGAATGTGAAGGTGGAAATTGTGCGTCAGTTATGCTTGTTAAACATGGTGAGTTTAATTCTCATTGGTTATGCTATTTATTCAATACACGGATTATTCGATTTCAAATCGAGCAAGTTCAATATGGAGCAGCACAAGAGCAGTTTAATATAAGTGATGCAGTTAACTTTATTTGTATTATCCCGAAAAAGTGCGAACAAGATTCAATCGTTTCGTTTTTAGATAAGAAAATTCGCAAAATTGACAATCTAATCTCCGAAACTGAATCTGCCATCGAGCTTCTCAAAGAACATCGTTCCGCGCTTATCACAAATGCGGTTACAGGGAAGATCAATGTTGAGGGTATGGGGAAAACTAGATAGCTCCGATGCAGAGTTGAACGGCGGCGCAGATTTCATCAAGTTCTGCGCCGGTCAGGCTACCAAGTTTGCGGGAAAACCTGTTGAGGGATACTGACTTGATTTGAAAACAATCGACCGCCGAATCCTTGGTTAGCCCGTTCACGCCTGTTTTCTTGATCTTGACCAACCAGGGATTATCGTCGAACTTTACGTCCCAACCGGTAATCGGAACGACGATCCGCAACGGTAACTTACCAATCGAATCAAGCGAGAGAACGGCAGCCGTTCGAATTTTCTGAATTTCCGCGCCGACAGTCGGATCAAAATTAACCCACCAAATCTCGCCGCGGAGGGGATTACTCATAATCCCTCATGTCGTCCATCGCATCAAAATCCCTAAGCATACCGCCTGCTTTGTATAATTGTTCAGCAGAGTCAGCTGCAACCTGCAACCGCTTGTCTCGCTCTTCTGGCGACAACTTGAAGAATTCATACACCGGGGATCGTGCCTTGGTTTCCATATCCGTTTTCTCCTCGAGATATTCGGGATAGAGCTCAAGCGCCTTCGTTTCCGAAATCCTCCCCTCCGCGACGGCGCGAAAGAGGTATTGCTTCATAAGGCGCGGTTCTTCGGGATATGCCCAGGAACCAGGTTCATGCGCGCTTATTCCCATCGAACGGAAATTGATGAACATCGACTTGTATGCAGACTCGCTCAATATTCCGAGATCTTTCGCTCGGTAAGTGAGCGCCTGAATGCTCATGCCGTATTTCTCCTTCAGGAGGCAGAGCTCCGGAATCGAGAATGAAATGCGACTGGAACCCATATCCCGGACCAGGAGCTTAGCCGGCGCGAGAAAAGCCCCGGCGAATCGACTGGCAAGTCTTTCGTTAATCGCAGAGTCATCGTTACCGACAAGTAAGTGACCAAGCTCATGCGCCATAGTCAGTCTGGTGCGATCGACACTCTTGTGTTCTTCGTAGACGATTATCTTTCTGTTTCCCGAGAGCGTTCCCACTAGCCCATCAACGCCATCAATACCCGAGGCGAGAGGAACGAGGACGATCCCCTTACTCTCGAGCAATTCCGAAAGTGATTTGATCGGAAAATCATCGAGCCCCCAAACTCTCCGTAATTCCTCCGCAACCGCTTCTGCCTCGGAAAGGTTTGTTGCATTTCGGTATTCCGGTAAATCGGACGCAACCTGTTCTATTCCGCAGGAAGTTTCAATGGTAACAAACTGTTCAACCTGCCGTTCGGCGAGAATTTGAATCCGTTCCTGCTTGTTTTGGCTGACGGAAGCCTTCTTCCGGAATGCCTTCCACTCAATTGCGACATTCGCTTCTATAAAAAAATAGTCCGTCTTCACGCCCAATACTTCCGCGAGATCGCGCAAAACAAGAGCATTGGGAGTGGTCTGACCAAGTTCATATTTGGACAATATGGCGCGGGTAAGCTTCCGTCCCTTTTCACTCAATGCGTCAGCCAAATTCTGGAGGGACATACCATTCATTATCCGTTTTTGTCTAATTCGTTCACCAATCATAGGTCTCCTCCCTATATTGACAATATATATCCTAAAATACGTTTTGTCAAAATAATAGATACATTATCAGATTTTTTGTTGACTATTTTACATTGCTTTATTATTTTGGATTCAAGAACAAAAAGGCCTGAAAGTTCGAGCTTTCAGGCCTGAGCCGATCGTTGATCGGTTTGTTCTGCTTTTGGGAGCAAAACATGATTACTAACTGGAATTTACGTTGAAAAGCTTGAATTCGTCAAGCTCCCAAGAATATGGAGGCCAAAAAATGGCTTCACGATACAAGACGGGCGATATTGCCCCCTCCAAGGCATGGTATAACTGGGACGGTTATACTGATGGATCAACAACCCCTCCTCCGACGGCTGAAGAACGAAGGATTCCCCTTGAAACCGGAGAAAAGTTTCCTCCGATTCGATCATGCAACAAAGGTGCGTATTGGCTTTTCTCCAGTAGCAGGTAATCGGCTTTTGTAGATTACCCAGACTGGAACGCACGGAGGGATCATCACCTCCGTGCCTTTTTTCAAATTAAATAAAGTTTACGCCTCAATTACTGTGATACCATATGGGTAAAGAAATCCGTGTTGAGGAAAAAATATGACTAGCGTCCATCTCGAAAAACAGTTCGAAACAGATATCGTCGCGCATCTTGCTTCCCATGGATGGGTTGAAGGAACATCTGATAAGTACAACGTAGAGCAAGCGCTCTATACCGAAGACGTCCTTGCATGGGTGAAAACGGCGTATGCGGACGCCTGGGACCGGCTGGTTTCCCAACACGGTGAAAAGACTGAGGAATATTTCCTCTCGCGTTTGTGCACAGAACTTGATCAGTTGGGATCCCTCCATGTCCTCCGCCATGGATTCAAAATCGCGGGAGCGGGCGGCACGTATTTTGCCATGATGCAATCAAAGCCCCGAAGCGGCCGCAATCCGGAAGCGACCGAGCAGTATGAACGAAACGTTTTGCGCGTGGTCAGGCAAGTCTTTTACTCCGCCAACAACAATAACTCCATCGATCTCGTGCTCTTCCTGAACGGACTCCCGATAGCGACCCTTGAGTTAAAGACCGAAAGTACCCAATCGGTTTGGGCGGCCATCAAGCAATACAAAAAAGACCGACTGCCGAAAGACGCGCTATCGAATCGAAACGAGCCACTCCTTCAGTTCAAGAGCCGTTGCGTCGTGCATTTCGCGGTCTCGACCGAAGAAGTGTTCATGGCGACCAAACTCGCAGGCGACTCGACGTATTTTCTTCCCTTCAACAAAGGAGACAATGAAGGCAAGGGCAATCCGGTAAACCCGGCGGGCCCGCGTACTGCGTATCTCTGGGAATCGCTGTTGGAGCGAGACAACTGGCTTCATATCCTTTCCGACTTTGTGCATCTTGAGCGTTCCGAAAAGATAGATAGCGACGGGCATAAGTCCATCAGCGAACGAATGATCTTTCCCCGGTATCATCAGTGGGATGCAGTCACGAAACTTGTCGAAACCTCAAAGAGGGAGAAGGCAGGCCATCACTATCTCATTCAGCATTCCGCGGGATCGGGAAAGTCGAACTCTATCGCCTGGCTTGCCCACCATCTTTCAGGACTACAGGATGACGGTGATAACCCGGTCTACGACGCGGTACTTGTCATCACCGACCGCACCGTGCTCGACAGCCAGCTCCGCGACAATATCTATCAGTTTCAGAAAACCATGGGCGTCGTCGAGGGGATCACTAATGAGGAAGGCGCAAAATCAACCAAACTGCGCGACGCCCTTCTTGGCGGAAAGCGCATTATTGTCGTCACTATTCAAACGTTCAAACCACTCCTGGATAAAATCAAGAACGATGAAGACCTCAAGACCAGGCACTTTGCCGTAATAGCGGACGAAGCGCATACCTCCCAGACTGGCGGCGCTGCAAACGCGCTGAAACATGCATTGGTAAAAGAAGGCTTTGACGACGAAGAAGTCAGTTATGAAGACTTGCTGACTGCTGATTTCAGTTCCCGGACTCAGCCGAAGAACGTTTCGTATTACGCTTTTACGGCGACGCCGAAATCAAAGACAATGGAATTGTTCGGGACGATTGGGTCCGACGGCGTGAAGCGTCCGTTCCATACCTACAGCATGCGTCAGGCGATCGAGGAAGGGTTCATCCTTGATCCCATGCAAAACTATATTTCTTACAAAGTTGCGTATAAGCTGATCCAGGACGGCGCCGAGCAGGATCAGGATGAAGTGCTGAAGAATAAAGCCAAAAAGGCGCTGAATCGCTGGGTGCGCCTCCATGAGCACAATATCTCACAAAAAGTGAAAACCATCGTCGAACACTTTCGCGAGCATGTCGCATGGCGGTTAGGCGGACAGGCGAAAGCCATGGTCGTGACGGCAAGCCGCGAAGAGGTTATCCGGTATAAGCTGGCGATCGACGAATACATCAAGGCCAATAGATATCCGATCGGAACCCTGGTTGCCTTTTCCGGTGACATCGAGATAAAAGATCTTGCCGACCTTCCGTTCAACGAGTACAACATGAATCCCGGACTCCACCGGATGGATATCAAGGAAGCGCTCGATACCGACGAGTATCAGATTCTTCTTGTGGCGAACAAGTATCAGACGGGCTTCGACCAGCCCAAGCTCGTCGCGATGTACGTCGACAAAAAGCTCTCGGGCGTTGCGACGGTTCAAACGCTCTCTCGTATCAACAGGACATATCCCAATAAAGACTGGACGGTCGTGCTCGACTTCGTGAACGATCCAGAGACGATTCTTGCCGATTTTCAGCAGTTCTATCGATCCGCGAGCCTCCCCACGGGAACCGATCCCAATCTCCTCTATATGCTCGAGAACAAACTCGACGCCATCGGGATCTACCTTGAGTCTGAAGTCGAGGCCTTCGCCGAATGGTATTGGAGCCCGACCCGCGCAAAGAACAATCACTTTCAGCTACAAAAATACCTTCAGCCTCCGGTACAGCGCCTGAAAGAGAAATATCTTGCGGCGCTGAATGCCGAGGACCATGAAGCCCGCGATGGCTGCGAAATGTTCGTCAAAGACCTCGCGAGTTTTTGCAAGCTCTTCGAGTTCATCACGCAAATCTATGATTACGGAGACGATCTCGGCCTCGAGAAGCGTTATGCCTTTTTCAAGGAAGTCTTGCCGATCATGCAAGGGATTATCCGTGACGGTAAACAGAACGAACCGATTGATCTCAGTGGCGTTCGGCTTTCTCATTATGCAATCAAACCCAAGGAGTCCATTCATCTTAAACTTGATCCTGAATCTGTTAATGAAATGGAAGCGGCGTATACCGAAATAGGATCAGGCTCGAGTCATGATCCCGAGCGAATTAAACTTCTCGAGTTAATTGAACAACTGAATCTGATATTCGAGGGAGAACTCTCTGATTCAGATCTCGTAAACTATGCCTTTGCTGTCCGGGATAAGCTGCTTGAGAATAACACGCTGCGAACGCAAGCGCAAAACAATACGAAAAAACAGTTTGACGAGTCAGACGATCTCCTGGAAGCTATTCTGGACGCGGTTGAGGAACAAGCTAAGGTTAATGGTGATCTTGCAAAACAAGTCATGACCGATGCCAAAAAACGCGACGACTTTATCAAGTTGATTCGCGATCTGGCATACTGGGCGTTTCAGACGGAGAATAGAAAAGCAGAGTAAGAGAAGTAAAAGAGAAAAGAGGCTCAATTCTTCTCTCTTCTTCAGGCCAGGGACAGCAGCGTAAAGCCCGCAGTTAGTAATCCCCCGGATACCCTCGCCCTACACCACCCCTCCGTTCTCCATGCTCGTCTTCGTGACAAAGTCCATATGATAGAGCTTTTCCCAATGATTTATGTTGAGCGTTCCCCTCGTGAGGCGGATGGCGAGGATGCAGCAGTTCTCGTCCTTTTCGTTATTTGCGCTCTCGTACCATGCGGCGAAGGTCGCGCGGAGTTTTTTACGAACGTCGGCGTTCTTCGGGTCGAGCACCCAGCCGAGGTTCTCGCCCACGGCGCTCGCGGTAAACATCTCGGTGGCAGAGGCGACCGAGACCTCAGGGTTTTTCGCGATCTGCAGCATCTTGTTCGATTTCGCGTTTGTCGTCGCGTAGAAAACGCCGTCCTCGTAATACGCGTCCACGACGCGCACGACGGGTCGGGGCGATCCGTCGCCACCGCCCTCGCGGACGATAGTCGCGAGCGAGACGAGGTTATCCTTCCCGCCGCCGAACTTATCGTCAAGCAGCTTAAAACCTTCTTCGAACTGAGTCATACATATCCTCCTGTTTTGCCGTTCAGGGTCGTCTCTTTAAAAAAAAGTCCCATCCCGATTTCATTGTCATATTCCGTTTCCCTTGTTTCCATTCTCTCGCGTATTGTTCATTCGCAGAGACGTTTTCAACGGGTGTTTCCACGATAACAACCTTACTCGGGGTAGTATAGCATATTCGAATCTCTTTAAGGGACAGAAGCGCAAGGCCCTAAACAATAAACGGGTATTGCGTCTCTTAGGGTGAGTAACGCGTCAGCTCCCGGCGCGCTCAACACCATTCACCGGTAGCGCGAGGGTCTGGCTCGAGGCGGCGACGACGGCGCGAAGGGCAAACGGGAAAATCAGGTTAATCCGCGTGCCGCGTCCGTTAATCTGTTCGTATGTCTATCCCCTCAGAGTCTGACCCTGCTCTTCGCGCCAGGGATTGAAGCTTGTATCCTTTGCGCGAAGCGCGAAGATACAAGCGAAAAGCCCGGCCGCGGGCGTGCCCGCGGGGCGCCCACTATCCGCAATTCCATCCCGAGCCCTTCTGTTGACAAGCATACGGCGGTAACCGAATATTTGGTATATGAATTCTTTTCCCGACGCTTTTGAAACAATGCTTATAAAAAAGGCGTTTCTCTGGAGCTGTCTCTTTTTTATTGCCCTTTCCGCATCAAGCATGCTTTCGCAATTCCTGTTTTCGGGGTATCAACAGCCGAGGCTGGTGTCCCAGTTGGTGATTCGCGGAGTGACGCTTTTTTTCAACAGTGCCATCCTGCTTTGGCTTGTTCATTGCTCAGCGACCTGCACGTTCAACTTTTCAATTCCACCGGGCATTACCGCCATCAATCTTATTCTTTCGATGATTTCCATCGTCATCTCGGGCGACCATGTCCTTGTGGCGATGGGAGCCTATCTTATTATATCGATTATTTATTTGATGCTGTTCGGTTTTTTTATCCGGAACCAGCTCTTTACCGCAGGCTTGGGGTTGTTGCTCCTGGCCGGTTCGGTTTTGCTGTTCAAACTTTTTCCTGAGCGTTTTTTCCTGCTGCGGCTCAGGATCGATCAAATCCACTCGGCCTGGATGGTTATCCTTTTTTTCAGTCTTGTCGCAACGACGGTCCTCGTGACGCTGAGCAACCAAATCATCAGCATAATCATCGGCCGGATGCAGGAATCCGCGGAACGGTTGCGCTCAGTGGCTTTTTTCGACCACACGACCGGTTTTCCGAACGGACTCTCGCTGGAGCAGGATATAATAACTTTTGATGCGACAGGACATATGTCTCCGGAGGATAAACTGGCGATGGTCGGCTTCCGGCTGGAGGGTCTCGAAGCGCTCAACGAAACCCGCGGCCTCGCGTTTACCGACAGCCTTGTCCGGGAAATCGCGCTTTCCTACCGGCTTGAACTCGAGGCACAATTTGAAAGCTATCCGGAATACAAAATTCCAGAGCCCTTCAAGCCGATGTACCGGGTGGAAAGCAATACGTTCCTCTTCGTCCTCAAGCTGCCGGAGATGGGGCAGAATATTTTTTCCACCACATACATTCTCTCTTCGGTAATCGAAAAGCTGATCCTCGAACAGCAGGGCAGAATACATCTCAACTTCCAGGGCGGTTTTACGATTTATCCGGATGATGCCCATTCATTCGACCAGCTGTTCCGGAACCTGCTCAACCTGCTGCATTCGCGGCGCATCGATTGCCTCGGGGAATTTGTCGCGTTCAATCCGGAGCATTATCTCGAGTTTTTGCGGCACGAAAAGCTCCGCTCCTGCATGGGCGAGGCGCTTTCCGCCGGAGAGTTTACGCTTGCCTTCCAGCCGAAAATCGACGTTGCGAGCGGCAAGGTGCGGGGGTTCGAGGCTCTTGCCCGCTGGCGGAGTCCCTCGCTCGGCGTTGTTTCACCCGGGGAGTTTATTCCGCTCGCAGAACAGAATGGCTCCATCGGGCGTCTTACCCTGCAGCTGCTGGATATCGCCTACGATTTTGTCCGGAAGCTTCGGGAACAAAATCATTCCGCCATCAGGGTGTCGGCAAATCTTTCGCCGGCACTCCTGCAACCGGAATATCTTGACCAGATAATCGCGGACATCGAAAGAAACGGACTGGGCTCGTCGCTGGAACTTGAAATCACCGAGGGCGTGTTGATGAAACTCAATCCGCTCATTTCCGCGAAATTCGACGAGCTCAAGCGGCTCGGCGTCGGTTTTTCCATTGACGATTTCGGTACGGGATATTCCAATCTGGGATACTTGCAGAATTTCGAGGCGGACGTTCTCAAGATAGACAAGCGTTTCATCGACGGCATTCCCCTGGACGAAAAAAACAGCAAGCTGGTGGAAGCCATCATGCAGATGGCGCGCTCGTTCAACATGCTGATCGTTGCAGAGGGCGTGGAGTACCGGGAACAGCGGGACTTTCTCTTTGACCACGGGTGCGACCAGATTCAGGGATACTTTTATTCCAAACCGCTCCCGGACGATGACGCGCTTAAATTCGCCACGCTCAACGCGTAACCGTTGATTACCGCAGGACAATACAACGCGCGATATTTTTCTTCTTGAAATTTCTTCTCCGTGGATCCATACTGATATCGTTTCTAGTCGACTGGAATACCGTTAATTTATAAATAAATCACATTCCAGGAGCCATTTTCTTATGCTACCAGGAGCTTTAAATGATCATTTCAAAACGATTGGCGACTGCAACGACGTTTTTTTTCCTACTTGCGACGGTCTTGTCGTGCTCGATGGGGCTTGCTCCCGCAAAGAGCAATGCCGACACAACCGTGAGTCTTCGGCTTTCTGACCCTTCGACTTCGGCCTCCGATCGCGCCGTAATCCCGGGGGGCGGTTTTCTGTATATCCAGACCGGCTCAACCGCAGCCGACGCGAAGCTCTACGGACCGTGGGAAGCGAGCTCCGGAAAACCGTTCACGACGAACGAAATCCCGGCGGGAGTGTATGATTCTTTTTCAATTTTCTACCTGGAAACTCCGTCGCTGAACGCTCCCGTTTTGGTTTCGAGCGATCATCCGACGATACTGTCGGCCCTTCAGTCAATGCTTGTGGACGTTCCGGACACGCTTGATTCCTGCTCGTGCGCAACGCTTTCCGGTGTCGTCATTCGAGCGAGTCGCGTCAACTCGCTAAAGTCGGCATTGGTGCCTGCGACGACGACCCTACTCACCGTCTCCTCTGACGGTTTCTTGTCATCCATGCCAGCGGCAACAACCGGCATGGCCCGGAGATTTTTCCGGATTACGCCTGGCTCCGCCTGCTCAAGCAGTCAGGTTCCGGATGCTTTTACTTTCTCCTTGCAGGCCGACGGGTCGTTGAGCGTTTCCCTGATAGCCCTGTACGGTTCCGATGGTACGCTGCTTGGCATGAACAGCGATGCCGTCACCCTCGCAACCGGGGAATCTCGCAGCTGGAACATTCCCTGCATTTCGCCACAAGACGCTTCGTGCTACCTCTTCATTGAATATGAAGGATCGATTGCTGCTCATAACCCGGCGCCTGAAAGTCCCACAGTGCCTGTCGGTCCCACGGTGCCAAGCTGGTACGTGAGCAATTCGGGTGGCGGCGACGGTTCGGATATCACGCATACCTGCACGCTTGACGAGGCAATCTCGCTAGTCAACGATTCGACGTATTCGGGTACGTGCTTGATCATCTTGACGGATGATAGTACGACAACATCACAGAGTTTACGGTTTAACAGGGATGTCCGTCTTTGTTCCTCTAGTACCGCCCGGTTTACCATCACCTATACGGGATCAGTAAATAATTCTCTGCCATTATTTTACGTCGGAGATGGGACGAACTCTCCTAAGGTTTCGTTCGCAAACTGCACGATCGACGGCGGTTCCCTTGGTACAGGCAAGTATCTCCTCGCTCTGGTCGACATACAGTCAGGATCCTTGACGCTTGAGGCGGGAGCAACGCTTCAAAATAATGGCGCTGATGACGTTGCTCAATTTAATGGTGGCGCCGTAAAGGTTGAATCCTACACTTCTTTTGAAATGTTGAATGGAAGCTGTATAACCGGTTGTTCCGCCGGTAATGGTGGGGCAGTATACGTATACGGCGGTACTTTTACGATGGAAGGCGGATCGATTCTTTCGTGTAAGGTAACCGACCTCAATACCGGTTCAGGTGGCGCGGTTTATATCGGCAAAGACACTAACACTAACATGAGTGGATCATTTATCATGAACAACGGCTTTATTGGCAGTCCCAGTAAAGGTTGTTCAGCAATATTAGGTGGGGCCATCGGCGTTAAAGACGGGATCTTTACTTTGAAGGACGGTACGATTAGCAACTGTTCGGCCGTAGATGGCGGAGCCGTGTCCGTGGACGGTGGGAACGCAAAGGCCGAGTTCACGGGCGGAACCATTGAAAACTGCGACGCGGCGGGTTCACCGATACAAACCAATCGAGGACTCGGTGGCGCTGTGTACTTGTTGGCTGCAAATTCAGCCGTTAATTTTAAGACTTCCGGAAACGCGGCATGTACGGTCATGAACGGTAATACGGCCAAGAAAAATGGGAGCAACCTGTATAAAACCGCCGGCACTGTCGTCAATGTCGACGGCTTCCCTTCGGACAGTACCTACTTCCCGATCAATACCGGATATGACACAGCGACTATAGCCTGGTTCTAGCAGAACCTCACTACCGCGCGTTCGCCCCGATTTCGGGGACCGAACTTGCGGGAGCGAATGTTATTACGCCCTCTCTTACTTAAATACCAGTATCGGATAGGTCGTATTCTGATCATCAATCATCGCGCTATTCAAAATGTCGCTTACCGCAAGTGAAACCGTGTCTCTTTTTTTCAGGGTTGTTGAATAGGAAAATGGATATGCTTTATCATTTACATACACGCTATTGGCAGTTATTGCAAAATCATTTCGCGTATCATTGATGACAGTGATATTGAGTGTATATTCCTTCAAATCAAAAGTCTGGGAGTAGGTGTTATAAACCCATTCCTTAACTTCATCGATCTTGGCCTGGTTGTACTGACACGACATGGTATATCCGTCATCGGTTTTCGCTACGATGAGATACATAAGTGCATTTTTCATTTCATCGGATACAACATAATCATTTCTGATTAACGGCACGGTAATATCAAATGCATACGCATCTGCATAGTTTGATTGCACGATATGTTCATTCGTCAAATCGGGAAATATCGTCTTCAAATATTCTATTTCCTCGGGTTTTGTAAGTCCTGCAGCAATAATGGTTGCCGTTGTGGACAATGGCGTTGCTGAATTTTTCAGGGCAAGCAAGTCCTGCACATACGCGGTTACGCTGATGGAACCATCGCAGCCGGTAAATAACACCAACGCCGTAAAAAGCAATCCAATCATTTTTTTCATGTCTTTCTCCTCTTGATCAGTATAGTTGTTTTACCGCTCGTACGCTCCGATGTCGGGACTTGAACCTGCGGGAACGGCGGTGCCCATCATATCCGTGGCCCAGGTAGTGGCAGTGCCCGCGTCGACGGCGGGGCTACCCGATGCAAGGCGAAAGTCATACGTGGCAGCATTGATGAATCCCGGTTCGCCCGGATGGGTTTTATCGAAGAGCAAATCAGTGGGTCCAAGCGAGAATCCTGCCGTGTCGTTGCTCGCCCGTCCGTCGTCCAGCATGCAATAGAGGTTGTGGTCATGAATCAGGCTGTTTCCCAAAACATTCTTGAACGCGACGACACGGTAATTCGTCACGAAAATATTACTTCGGAGGATTACCTTGTTTTTTGAAGGATCCGGATTATGCGCCGCGACCCAGTCGACGAGAAGGCCGATCAAGCCCCACCCTTCCTTGCGGTCGCCGGGATTGGGCACGAAGGTATTGTGCTCGATGGTTACCTCGTAGCTGCACACGTGCGTCCAGGCGGGGTGCTCGCAGTCGTCGAAATGGAACTCCAGGGCTTCGTTGGGGCCGTTGACGTAGACGTTGTAAGCGATGACCATGTCCGTGGCGTTGCCGTAGGCTTCCATAAAATTGAGGCACGCGTTGATGACGTTGTGGTGAATTCGAATTCCGTCCGAAACAAAATCGTAGCCCACATCCGAACGGTAGTTATAAAATTCGAGCGCACCCCCGTCGACGCCCAGATCTCCGACTGTCGAGCGGGCCTGGCAATTTTCCAGGCGGTTCCAGCCGATCTCGAGATCGTTACCCGCAAGAAGGATGCCGATACCGCTCGTGCCGCCGGCGGCTCCGATGTCGTGTATGTAATTCGAAAGTATTTTTTGGCCTTCGCCCGCGAGGGCGATGCCGGTGCTGCAGCGCCAGAGTTCGCATCCGGCAACCGTGATGTCGTGCGTTTCTTTACCGAGGCCGATGCCGGCGTATTCGCTCGTTTCCGTTACCTTCAGATCAAGGATGACGATGTTGCTACTGGTGCCCTGTATCATGACGCCTTCGGCTTCCCTGGTTTTATCCCAGAGCGCGCGAGGGCTCGCGATCGTCGGCGCGTCGCCTGTTCCGTAGGCTTCGAAGATGATCGGTGCGCTTGCCGTCCCGGAATCGCCCTGGTCAAGAAGGATGTGCTGATTGGCCCAGACCGAGCCGCGTTTGAGCCGGACGACATCTCCTGGCTTGAGGGTGACGCGTGTATTGGTGACTTTATCGTGATGCAGGCGGTCGAGGGTTTTCCAGGCTGTTTGGGGGCTTCGGCCATCTGCGGTGTCGGAGCCGGAATTGGCGTCGATATAGTAGGCGGGAGCGTCGGCGGCAGGCCGAAGGGCGGTGACGCCGGGGTCTCCGCGGGGAAAATCCGCAGGTACTACCTCGCCGAGAGGCTTGATGGAATCGTCGGAATCTTCAGAATCCGATGAGGCCATGTTGCCACATCCCATAAGAGAAATAACACTGATAAAAACAATAATAAATGAAAGAGTTCGCATACCAAATACAATAACATGAGGCATGCCAGATTGCCAGAAAATGTATCGTGCCGCGCATTTCTGGAGAATTTGACAGTAGAAATCCAGAACCTATACTTGCAATATAGGCCACTCTGAATAATCCCGACCGATTGGGTTTGCCGGTGGCTTAATACTGGAGGTTTCTATGTTCAAACGTGCATTACTGGTTACCGTTGCGATATTGGCCGTGTCGGCAGGGCTTGCCGCGCAGGATTACAAAGTCGTCGTCCCGCAGGTTTCCCCTACGGCGGTCGATGTCTATACGAGAGTAATCACGGCTATTGCGGAAAGCGAAGGAAAAACGGTATCCGTACAGGTACTCCCCTTCGCGCGGTGCATTTATATGATGGAAATGAAACAGGCGGACATCATGTCGGCGATTACGCAAATTCCCGACACGACGAAATGGGCTGAGCTCAAATATGACTATTCCACCTCGCAGTTTTTGGATATCGCTTTTAACCTTTACACGAACAAGGCAAAACCGGTTACGGCCGCGGAGCTCAAGGCAGGAAACGCAAAGGGATACAAAATCGAAACCGAAACAGCGCATGTTCCGCACATTCCCTTCGCAGCTCCATCGACGAATATTGACGCAAGCCTCAACAAACTGGCGGCGGGAACAATCGACGGATATATCTTCTCGCAGGGTTCGACCGACGCTGCGCTCAAGCGTCTCGGACTCAAGAACATCCACCGTGAATACTTTACGACGCTTAACGGCGTGTTCCTCATCCCAAAAGGGGGTCGCGGCGGTCCGATCGACAAAATGATCACGTCGGGACTCGCTAAAATCAAGGCGAACGGAAAGTATCAGGAGATCGTCGGCCCATATAGCGAAACCGCGTCCAAGTACATTGAATGGCAGCCACAATGAAACTTCGAGGTAAACTGCTCACGCCCATTTTACTCGTTTTCTTCGCGGGGTTCAGCGTGATGATTCTCTTCATAACGTTTGACCAGTCAAAAAAGAAAACCGCGGAGCTCAACGAGTACGCAAAAAATCTCACGGCCCTCGCCGCGACGACCAACAGCGCGTACCTGTGGAATTTCGACACGGCAGGTCTTACCTTGAGCCTCGAATCCTTCCGAAAACTCAGGGAAGTGGTCTCCATCGACGTGCAGGACGCGCAGGGAAACTCCGTCATGAAGCTGGAGGCGAAAGAAAAGCCGGCGAAGCTGATGACGCTCAGTGCGGACATCATGCATGAAGGAGCGAAAATCGGGGCCACGGTCCTCGTGTTCACGGATTCTTACGCGCGAGGCGAAGTGCTGGTGATTGTGCGCTTATTGCTCGCGCTTGGCCTTGGGCTTTTCGTGATCATCGGAGCCGTACTGTTCGGCGTGCTCGAATCGCTCGTCAAGGTGATTAAAAAACTGGTTTCGCTTATCGGCCGGATCGAGAAAGGCGACATGACCATCGAGGCAGACACGGACCTGGTGACCCGCACTGACGAAATTGGCGATATTTGCCGATCGCTTGAAACGATGAGGACGGGAATCGGCGAGACATTGCTCGCCATTCAGGATACGTCACTGAACGTCAGCGCGCGCTCGGCTCAGATCAGCGAGACGTCCCAGGCGCTTTCGGACGGCGCGAACGAGCAGGCCGCAAGCGCGGAGCAAGTATCGTCATCTATGGAGCAGATCGCCGCGACGACGAGGCAAAACACCGACAATTCACTCACGACCGAGCAGCTGTCTCGCAAGTCGGCGCAAGACGCCAAGGAAGGCGGAGAAGCGGTCGCGGCGACGGTCCTCGCGATGAAAAACATCGCGAAAAGCATTTCGATAATCGAGGAAATCGCCCGGCAGACGAACCTTCTCGCGCTCAACGCCGCAATAGAGGCCGCCCGCGCGGGAGACGTGGGTAAGGGATTCGCGGTCGTTGCGAGCGAGGTCCGCAAGCTGGCTGAACGCTCTCAATCGGCTGCGAGGGAGATTTCCATTATGTCATCAGAGTCGATGGACATCGCCGAAAAAGCCGGTGACCTGCTCGCCAAGATCGTGCCGGACATTCTAAAAATGGCGGATCTCATTCAGGAAGTATCGAGCTCCAGCAAGGAACAGATCGTCGGAGTAGATCAGGTCACGCAGGCGGTGGGACAGCTTGATGCCGTCATACAGCAAAACGCCTCCACGTCGGAAACGCTCGCGGCCTCTTCGGAGGAACTATCCGGTCAAGCGCATGCGCTCACCGACGCGTTGTCCTTCTTCAAGATCGGGGTGCACTCACGATCGGGAGTCGATGAATCGACGCAACGCACAGCTTCGGGTAATTGAGTTTTGAACAAAACGCTGCGAGCATCCTTTATCGGGTATGCTCGCAGCGCTTTTATGTTTGAGCCATAGATACCGTGCTAACCGCTGGGCCTTTCGGCCCCGCAGCAAGAAACGAACTACCAGCTGAGGCTGTCGATGTACAAGGTCTCGCTCGAGGCTGCCGACGCGCCATTCTTGATCCCGACGATGCTGATGCCCGTAACCTTCGTGATATCAAAACCGGGCACGGTATAATCAGAGCCGGTCGTGCCGTCGACGTACTTGTAGGTCACTTCATTCCAGGTATCATTGGTGGTGATCGGCATTTCTTTACCCTGAGACTTGCGTCCCTCGTTGTCAATAAAGGTAAGCTTGACAGCGGTAAGTGCTGACCCGGTGGGGATGTTCGCCTTGATGGATACGGTCTTGCCGGTAAGATCAACCGGCGCAGTGATACCCGCTTTCGCGAAATCAGTCTTGAAGGACCACTGGGCGACGGTATGGGCATACCTGTTCTGAAGAGCTGTCGCGGTTACCTTCAGGAACGAGGCTCCCGAATCGGAACCGGTGGCATTGGCACTGAAGCTCATGTCGCTCGTCGCCTTGCCAATGGTGCTGTCGTCATCCCAGGTTGCGTTCATGTCGCCAACTTCGGCCTCAAAAGCCTCAGCGATGGTTGTTACGATGCTCGCGTCTTTAAAGAAATCAACTTTGGTTGCATCCGTCGGGGTCACCGTGTTCGTGTCGGTATCCGGGGTGGTCGGGGTCGTGGTCGTATCGGCAGCCGGCGCCGAGTCTTTTACGGAAGAGCCCGTATCGCATCCGGCGAACGGAACGATCGCGATGCCAAGTAATACGCTTACAATAGCACCATTCAGGATATTCTTTTTCATGTCACTCTCCTTGGAAACAGTTTAATAAGGCTTTGTAAGGCCAGTATAAAAAGGAGTTTGAGCGGAGGTGGCTCATTAAGGGAGTGTTTTAAGCAATACCAAAAGTACTGACTTCCGGAATTTAGCGTGTAAAAGTTTACAAAATCTGGAGAAATTGGATGTAATTAAATGTTGTTTTATCAAACAAATAGTGTATACTACCAAAGCCGCGGAAAAAGGTATTGCTAGCGATACTTTTCCGCGTGCGGGGAATCAGACATATGGAAAGCGTTCAGAATATGAAGGAATCGTCGAAACTCGCGATTGGCCTCGTCATCAACCAAATTGAAGGCAAGTATCAAACAAGAATTTATCGCGGACTCACGGATTTTGCCGAAGACGAAGGCATTGATCTCTATATTTTCGTTGGACGCTCGCTTTCGTCACCGTACGAAAATGAAGATCAGTGCAATACGATCTATTCACTCGCGAAATCAAAACGCCTTGCAGGGCTCGTCGTCACCGCGGGCTCTATCGGCAGTTTTCTGCCCGTCTCCGGAGTCGCGGAATTCCTCGCTTCTTTTGCGCCCCTTCCGGTCGTTACCATCGGTATGTCGGTACCCGGAATTCCCTCGATCAGGACAAACAACAAGGACGGAATTAGCGCGGTGATCCAGCACCTGGTTGAGGTTCATCACGCACATCGCATCGCGTTTGTCGGCGGACCGGAAACAAGTCAGGACGCAAACGAGCGGCTTGAAGGATACCGGGAAGCGCTTGCCGAACACGGCCTCGTCGAGCGGAAAGATATAATGTATCGCTGCGATTTCAGTTTTCGGGGCAGCCAGCAAGTCGTTGAATCACTTTCCCTGGATGACGGAATTCCCTTCGACGCGGTTGTCGCGGCGAATGACGAAATGGCGATCGGTTTTATGACCGCGATGGAAAAACGCGGATACCGCGCGCCGATTGATTATCTGATTACCGGTTTCGATGATGTTCCCGAAGTAGAAAAATGCGATCCCGCTCTGGCGAGCGTGTCCCAGCCAATTTACGAAGAAGCGGTCCTCGCCGGCAAGACGCTCGTTTCCCTGATACGGGGAAACTCGTGTTCAGACCTGACTGTTCTCAAGGGTAAACCGGTCCCGCGCGGGTCCTGCGGATGCAACGAGATGTCCCCCATCATCAGCCGCAGTCAGGGGCAGATGCAGCGAAATACAACCGTGGCAAGCGGCACCTTGCGCGAACAACTCCTCGCATCTTTACGCGATGAGCTCACCTTGAGCGCGGCGCGGATCAATACCGCGAAAGAAGCGTGCGGCGCCCTCTTCGACTCGCTCTACCTCGACCTCCGTTCATTCCGGGAACGTCCCCTTTTCATCATGACGCTCCGGGACTGGCTCGATATCACGCGCGACTGGGACGACGCTCCCGGAATCTGGCGGTATATTCTTGCGCGCCTGCAGAGCGCAAGCCTTGAAAAAACCGAGGACATGCGCGGGCATCTGTATCTCGAGGACATTTTCAAAAACGCGTTTGCCGTTCTCGCGCACTTTACGGGCCGCGAGGCAGGGCGCGAAGTAATGTCGCTGAGAAGCTACCTCGAGAGATTCAAGGACCTGTCGCGAACGCTCGAAAGCGCAACCTCTGTCGGCGATATCATCAAGGCAGCGCACGCATGCGCGAAGGGCTTTACGCTCGACGGAATCGCCTTCTGCCTCCACGTGGAAGGACCCAAGCCGCTCGGGAACGGCGGGAGCGGAAGGTGCGGCGGGCGCGGCGATGAAGATGGAAAACCGTATGACCTGATGCGCTGGAGCGCGCCCGGTTCTGCCGATGCGGTATTTCCCGCGGAAGACATCGCACCGGACGAGGCGTTTCCCCGACAGTCAAGGGACAGGCGGCGGGAAATCGTAATCATGCCGCTCCAGGGAATGAATGTCTCGTTCGGCTATATCGCCTTCGAGGGAAATAAAACACCATCGATTATTTTCGATACGATCAGGGACTACGTTTCGCGCGCGTTTGAATCCGTCGAACGGCTGGAACGCGCGCATCAGGCCGAAAAAGCGCTGGGCGAGATAATTGAGCGCACACGGGAAAGCGGAGACCGTTTCCGCGCAATTACGGAAACGCTGCCGATGCTGGTATTCGAAACGACTCCCTCGCTTGCCATTCGTTACGCGAATCGTACGGCGCAAAAAAGTCTCGAGCTTGACGGGTCGCCGGATACCCTCGCGAGTTGCATCCATCGCGACGACTTGAAAAAAGTTGCGGACATCATCGCGGGACTCGTATCCGACAAGGTGGTTGAATTTCCCGGAGTCAGACTCGTCGAACCGGAAAGCAGGCGACTCATCCCCATTCTCAGAATATCCGGAATTTTTTCGGGGAAAGACATGCTCCTAACCGGAATCCTGTGGAACGCGCTTGACCTGAAGCCCTCGGTATCGGGTCTGCTCCTTCCCGACGAACGCTTTTTCGAATCGCGCCATCTGAGCAACCGTGAAAAGGAAATCGCGCGGCTCATACTGCAGGGATTCAGGACGAGTGATATCGCGGAACGGCTGTTCATAGCGGAAAGCACGGTAAAAGGGCACATCGGACATATCTACGATAAATACGGTATCTCCGGCAGACCCGAGCTGATGACGCTCGCCCGGGAGGAACAGTCCGACAAATACGGTTTCAACGCCTACGTCTTTTCCGTTCTTGACGGAATGATCGATCAGGGGAGAGCTTCCGAATAACGGATAATCGCAGAACCGCCTTGAATGCGCGCCTTACGCGAAGTGTATGGTTGTGCGGGAATCATGTGTGAATCAACCCCTTGATCATATAACACCAATCCCTGAAATTTTCCCCGCACGCGCCGGTGACGAACAGGTCATGCGCAACAAAGCTCACCTCAAAACTCTTCGCCTAATCAAAAAATAAAAAAAATCCCGTCGCACCGTCCGCGGTTTCCGTGGTACCTCCGCCTAACTACCTATTGCGTAAATCCCGTATCTGCCTGTTACAATAAGCTGATATAAATTTCAAGGAAAAAAAATGATCCAAAAAATTGTCTCCGGTTACATCGAACTGCTCTCAACCGGGAATAGCGAAAAAATATCGGTAAAAACGCTTTGCTTATACTGCAGAATCCATCGATCGAGTTTTTACCGCTATTTCGAGGACATCGGGGACCTTGACGCTAAATTCCTTTCCGTGCTGTATGCCTCGCGCGATTGTGCGAGTAACTTCCGCCCAAAAACGACTTCCGAGATGATCGATTACCTCGTCTCCATCGTATCGGTAATGAAAAAGCACGAATCCCTTTTCCGAAAATCAGAGGGGTCGTTGCATCTGCTAAAGTATCGGGACCGATGGTCCTCAATCGTATGCGACGACTTTCTCCCCTGGTGGCCGCGAAACCGCTACTCGTATCGCCATCCACTCCTGGACGCGCGCTTGCACTTTTCGGTCGGGCTCATCGACACATACCTTGACTATGCGTTCACGAGCCCGACCGAGAATCTCAGGGCTATTTCGTTTATCCTCATCGAATACATGACCGGCGGAAGGCTTCGGGTGATTGAGAAAAGCCAGGATATCGATCGCGAGATCGACGAAGCGGTTGACCAGATATACCAGGGCGAGATAGAGATTCTCAAAGCGGCGAATCGAAGGGCAGAAAAAACAAAAACCAAAAAAAGGCGATAAACCCGTGCGACACTCCGCTTATTTCTGTCGCATGGTCACAACTTGACAGATTTGCGGGTCCGGATTGAACATGGAGTATATGCGAGCAGCTATTTCAGCACGATAAACGCGCCTTATGCATGAAGTTGCTACCGCATGGTTCTTTAATTATCCGTAAACAAAAAGTCACCGTTCGCACCGTTTGTGTTCTCTCGCGCTTTCGCTCCGTGTCGTCACGCAGAGTCTCCGCGAGAAACCACGCGAAAGCTCTATCGTTATACAAGGAGTGTATATGCGCTTGAAAATTGCAGGGAAGCTGGTTTTGTTCGGATCGTTCATTATTATTATTCCGTTTTGCGTACTGGCGGTCGTGGTCTCGATGCGCGCGAGCGAGGGCATCTCAAAACTCTCGACGCAAAATCTTCTGGTCATGGCGGAAGCGATGTCTGACACCGTCCAGAACCGTTTCGAGGGAGAAATCAGGCTCTGTTCGCTCTTGGCGGCCGATGAGGATATCGTAAAAGCCGCGCGTCTCGCCGAAAAAGGGGACAGGACCAACGCGGCCTTCGCCGCGCTCAGCGCGAAATTTTCCGCTCTCAAGGGCAGAGCCGAATTCAACTCGACCCAAGACGTCTTCCTGCTGGTAGACGGCACGGGCAGAATACTCGCGGCATCCCGTCAAGGCTTGGTCGGCCTTGACGTCTCGAAGCGAGACTATTATCAGACGGCCATCGCCGGGAAGTCGGGTGTGAGCCAGATCATGAAGAGCTCGGACGGCGTCATCACCGCTGCGGCGTCCGCGCCGGTAATGGACGGAAACGGCAAGATTATCGGCGTCTGCGTCGTTTCGATTCTGATGGATTCAGTCACGAACGGCATACAGAAATACAAGTTGGGAGCGTCCGGCTATTTCTTCGGCATTGACCGGACAGGCCTCGTTGTTTTCCATCCGGATAGCTCGATGGTCCTCAAGGCGAACATGGAAGACTACGCCGAGATGAAGTCGACGCTTGACGGCGCCCTTTCGGGAAAGCCGGGATACCATCAATACACCTTTCAGGGAGTTACCCGCATCGCCGCATACAGCACGGTTCCCGCCAACGGATGGATCATCATGGCGGTCATTCCCGAATCCGAATTGCTCGCGACTGCTTCCGATATCAGGAACGTCATCGTCATCATCGCGATCGTCGCGATCATCGCGGCCATCATCGTCTTCATACTTTTCGCGCGAAGCCTGAGCAAGCCGCTTAAAAAAGCCGCCGATTTCGCGATGAAGATCGCGGATGGTAACGTCGGGCTGATCGTGCACCGCGAGTTCCTTGAGCGCGGCGACGAGATCGGCACGCTTGCGGAGGCTTTCAAGGTTCAATGCGACAAGCTGACTCAAGTCGCGCGGGAGATCGCTTCGGCCTCCGAGAATGTTTCGCAGGGAAGCGAGCAGCTCAGCGACACGTCGCAGCAGATGTCCCAAGGCGCGACGGAGCAGGCGTCGTCCCTCGAGGAGATATCCTCGTCGATGGAGCAGATGACCGCGAACATAAAGCAGAACGCCGAGAACGCGCGGGTGACGGAGAGCATCGCGCAGAAATCCGCGAAAAGCGCGGAAGACGGGGGAAAAGCGGTAACGCAGACCGTGGACGCCATGAGGTCTATCGCGTCAAAGATTGGCATCATCGAGGAGATCGCGCGGTCTACCAACATGCTCGCGCTCAACGCTTCCATCGAGGCCGCGCGCGCGGGTGAGTACGGCAAGGGCTTCGCCGTCGTCGCGTCCGAGGTCGGCAAGCTCGCGGACCGCAGCCAGAAGGAAGCGGGAGAGATCAGCAAGCTATCCGCAGAGAGCGTTCAGATCGCGGAAACCGCGGGAAAGACGATACTCGCACTTATCCCCGACATCAAGAAGACCGCCGACCTCGTGCAGGAGATCAGCGCGGCGAGCGACGAGCAAAACGCGGGCGCACAGCAGATCAATCAGGCGCTCATGCAGCTTGACCAGGTCGTGCAGCAGAACGCGTCCGCGTCCGAGGAGTCCGCCTCGATGGCCGAGGAACTATCCGGCCAGGCGGTGCAATTGAGCGAAACCATCGCTTTCTTCAAGCTTGAGGAAAAATCGCATGAGCCGGCGATTGCGCGGCAAGCGAACGGAGCAGCGCGCGCGACAAACGGCCCGTCCGCGAGGCCGTCTGCCAGCGCATTCGCGAAGCCGAAGGCGATACCGCTCGGCGCGTCGCCGAAATCGCATAAGCGCGAGGGCCTCGTGATCAACCTCGACGACGAGGGGTCGGGTCGCGCGGGCCTGGACCCGGACGACGCGAACTTCAGGGAATTTTGACATATGGATACGACGCAAAGCACAAACGATAATCAGTACCTTACCTTCGAGATGGCCGGGGATAGCTACGCCATTCCGATTGCGCACATCCGCGAGGTCCTTCTCGTCCCGACCGTTACGAGAATTCCGCGGATGCCCGAGTTCATGCGGGGCGTGATCAACTTGAGGGGAGCCGTCGTTCCGGTTCTCGATCTCAGGCTGAAGTTTTGCATGGGAAATACCGAGCTCACTCAGTCGACGGCCATCATCGTCATCGAGATACCGACGCCTGGCGACGAAAGCGGGCAAGGGCTCATGCGCATCGGAGTATTCGCGGACGCGGTGAAAAAGGTCATCACGATCATGCCCGAAAGCGTCGAACCGCCTCCCAAGGTCGGTTTGCGCGTCAAGACTGCCTTCATACTCGGTATGGGCCGCGTCGATGGCGGCTTCATCGTCATCCTGAACATACGGGACATACTGCGAGACGAGGACCTCGCCTCGGTTGAGGAAAGCGCGGCAAACGCCGATAGCGCCGAGAAAGCGGGAAGCAATGACGAAACTGTCAATTGATGGCGAACTAACCGTATCGCGCGCCGCGGAGGTCAGGACGCATATCGTCGAGGCATTGACCCAGGGAGAAGGTATCGAGCTCGACCTCGGTACCGTCGAAACGATCGACATCGCGGGATTCCAGCTCCTCGTCGCGACGGTCAAGGAATGCGAAGAGCGCGCCATTCCCTGCGTTCTCTCGGGGCCGCTATCCCCGTCCGTCGCCGCGCGCGCCGGAGACGCGGGGTTCACGGACGCGCAGGACGTGGTCGGTCTCGATCTGCTGGCACTCTTTAGGGCTTATACATGAAAGGAATCAATATGGACGGCGCTTTTACCGAGACGTTTCTGGAGGAATCTGCCGAGCTGCTCGGCGGGCTCGAATCCACCCTGCTCGACCTCGAGAAAAACCCTACCGACAAGGAACTCCTTTCGGCGGCGTTTCGCGTAATGCACACGATAAAGGGATCCGCCGCAATGTTCGGATTTGACGCGGTCTCGGGGTTTACCCACGAGATCGAGTCTATTCTCGCATCGGTACGCGACGGCACCATTCCGTTCGGCAAGACAATCGCGGATTACACCCTCGGCGCGCGCGATCTTATCAGGGAGATGCTCGATCCGGGGAAATCGGTCGATGACCTTACCGTCCGGGCAACGGCATTCGTTGCCTCCTTCCGCGACGCGGCGGGTATTTCGAAGCCCATGACGCGCAAGGACGTTTCCGAGAAATCGTCGCTTGTCCCGTGCGGCGGGAAACCGGCGGCTCCCGCGCAAAAAATTACCTACCGCGTCACCGTCATACCCGACAGGAAGATCCTCGCGCGGGGCACCGACCCTATAAGGCTTATCAGGCAACTCAGGGACTTGGGCGACGCGGTGTGTATCCCGAATTGCGACTCCGTCCCGCGGGTGGGCGATCTTCTGCCCGAGGAATGTCACGTTTCCTGGGAGGTATTTCTCACCACGACCGCGCGCGAAAACGAGATTCGTGACGCGTTCATTTTCGTGAAGGACGCGTGCGAGGTACGGATCGCTCAGCTCGACAGCGTGATAGACACGCAGGACGTCGACGCGAAGCGCCTGGGCGAGATACTCGTCGAGGACGGCAAGCTCGACCGTAATACGCTTTCGCGGTTCCTCGCCTCGAGAAAGAAACTCGGCGAATTGCTCATTGAAGAAAAGCTCGTGAGCAAGACCGACGTGAAGGTCGCGCTCGAGACCCAGAACCAGATTCAGCGGGCCGCGCGCGATAAGCGGGCCGAACTTTCGCTCGGAACCATGCGCGTCAAGTCGGAAAAACTCGACGGGCTCATGGCCCTCGTCGGCGAACTCGTGACGGTGCACGCGCGCGTGCTCGAGGCGGCTTTGCGCCACGAAGAAGACCCCGAGCTCATCTCGGCCTCGGAGCAGTTTGGCCGCCTGACCGACGAACTTCGCGCGAACGCGATGGACATCCGCATGGTGTCGGTCGGCGGGACCTTCGCGAGTTTCAGGCGCATGGTACGCGACCTCTCCGCCCAGCTCGGGAAGGAAGTCGCCCTCGAAATACGCGGCGAGGACACGGAACTCGACAAGACAGTTATCGAGAAATTGCAGGACCCCCTCCTCCATATCATCCGCAACAGCCTCGACCACGGCATAGAGAGCCCGACCGAGCGGGCGCGGTGCGGAAAGCCCGCTTCCGGGACGATACGGCTCAACGCCGAGCACAAGGGGACCTTCGTGTCGATAACGGTCGAGGACGACGGTAAGGGACTGGCTCGGGAGGCTATCCGACAGAAAGCCGCGCAAAAGGGATTACTCGCCCCCGGGGAAAACGCGAGCGAACAGGAAATCTATAAACTGATTTTCTTGCCCGGGTTTTCAACGAGCGAGGCGGTCACCGCGGTGTCCGGTCGCGGCGTCGGCATGGACGTCGTCAAGCGGCAGATGGAAAGCATCGGAGGCAACGTCGCGATTGAAAGCGCAGAAGGGGTAGGCACCAAAATATCGCTCAACATACCGCTCACCCTCGCGATCATCGACGGCCTGCTCGTGCGGGTCTCGAACGAGTTTTTCGTCGTCCCTCTCGCATGCATCGACGGGTGTTTCGACCTTGCGCGCGAAGGCCCTCGCGAAGACACCAGCGTCGCGCTTTATCAGGGACATCAACTGCCGTGCGTAGAGCTTCGTGCGTTCTTCGGCGTCCCGGGGCCGGCACTTCGAGACGCGCAAACGGTCGTGATTAACGTCCAGGGCTCAAGGTACGGCTTGATAGTCGACGCGATCCTCGGAAACACCCAGGCGGTCGTTAAACCGCTCGGCGCTGCCTATAAGGGGGCGCGGGGGCTTTCCGGCGCGACAATCAGAGGAGACGGTTCCGTCGCGCTGATACTCGACACCGAACGAATAGTCAATTAGCAATTTTGCGATAGGGATCTCATGAACCCTTTTTACTCACCCGTCGCCCGTGGTATACTGCTACGCGATATGAAAGCAAGAATTCTGCTCGTCGACGATCATAGCATGTTTCGCGAGGGGCTTGGCTCGCTCATAGGAGCGAGAACCGATATGGAACTTGTCGGTAATGCCGAAAACGGCAAAGAGGCGTTTCGCCTTGTAGGTGAATTGCTTCCCGACCTCGTGATCATGGACGTTTCCATGCCGGAGATGAACGGGATCGAGACAACGCGGATGATTCGCTCTTCATTCCCCGCCGTGCGGGTTATCGGGCTTTCAGCCCACCGGGAACATCACGTTATCGTGGACATGCTGAGCGCGGGAGCGAGCGGATATGTGCTGAAGGACAGCCCGTTTACCGAGCTCGTCGAGGCGATCCGGTCGATCGAGAGGGCCGTCGTCTTTATCAGCCCGGCGGCCTCCGGAGCCCTCATCATGGATTTGCTCCCGGGAAGCGGACATCCCGGCAGCTCTGCCTTCTCGATACTCACAAACCGCGAGCGCGAGATACTGCAGTCGATCACCGAGGGAAAATCGACAAAGGAAATTGCGTCGGATCTTTCGCTCAGCGTCAAGACGGTCGAAACGCACCGAACGCAGCTCATGGATAAACTCGATATCCACAGCGTTGCCGAACTCACGAAATACGCAATCCGCGAAGAGATCACCGAGGCATAACTCCTTCGCCGGTCCCTTCACGTTACTTAAAAAAAAATTACTTCTTGGACCAGTTCTTCTGGGCATCCTTGGCAGGAGCCTTCGGAGCCTGATTCGGCGCCTGTGCCGGTGCATGTACCGGAGCGGATCCTGCGTTCTTGTCGTTCTTTGACTTGTTGTCGTTCATTTCTTGTTCTCCTCTTGGGTGAAAGCTATTCGGCCCTTCCGGGCCGCTTCTGTGTACACGCATAATAATACGCACACAGCTCTTTTTCACCAATGGGGAAAACCCTGATATTCACCCTCGAAATTCCTTACCTCGATTCTCCCCTAGACAGAACTCGCCGTAACCCTCTAGAATTATCAGTGACACACTTGCGATAAGGAGCAACCATGAACCTCATTCACCTGCTTCTGTTGAGCCTTGCGATTAACGGCGTTTTTTTTCTCGTCGCCGCGTTTTTGCGTACCGACGTATTTACCGACATCACGTACAGTCTAACCTTTATTGTACTGACTGCCCTGCTTTTCACGGCCGTTCAAGGACGCGAACCCGCGCAAATCCTCACCGCCGGAGCAGTCATCCTCTGGGGACTCAGGCTCGGCGGGTATCTTTTCTACCGGATACTTCATATCAAGGTTGACCATCGGTTCGACGACAAGCGCGACAGCTTCGTGAAATTCGGATCCTTCTGGCTTCTCCAGGCAATCAGCGTGTGGGTCATTCTGCTTCCCGTATTCGGCATCCTTTCTTCTGGCGACTCGCCAGCCTTCTCGGCGGCCCTCTCACCGGCGGCCCTGTCACTGCCCGCCCTCGTTCCCGGCCTGGTTCTTTTTATCGCAGGCCTCGCGCTCGAAACAGTCGCGGACGCGCAAAAGTACGCGTTCAAGTCCCGCCCCGAGTCAAAGGGGCTTTTTATGTCGACGGGGGTATGGAAATACTCGCGCCACCCAAACTATTTCGGCGAGATGCTCGTATGGTGGGGCATTTCATTCCCCGGCGTTTTTCTCTTCCGCGGCGCGTCTCTCCTTTTCTTCATTGGCCCGCTCTTTATTACCCTCCTCCTCCTTTTCGTCAGCGGCATCCCGCTCCTCGAAAAAGAAGCTGACCGAAAATGGGGCGAACGCGATGACTATCAGGCGTATAAAAAGCGGACCTCGATCCTCATTCCGCTCCCGCGCAAGAAGGCCTGACGCATGGTAGCCGCCTTCGCAGCCGCGATCGCCTTGCTTGCCTCATGGATCGTCGGTTCCATACCGACTGCGTATATCGTCACGAAACTCGCGATCGGGAAGGACATTCGCTCGCTCGGCAGCGGCAACGCGGGAGCTACGAACGTCTTTCGCGCCCTCGGTGCCCGCTATGCCGTCCCGGTTTTTCTCTGTGATTTTCTCAAGGGCTTCATTCCCGTTTTATTTATCGTGCGCTCAGGCTTTCGCTTCGCCATTCCGGAAACGCATCTCGCCGTGCTCGCAGGAGGAGCCGCGATTGCAGGACACATGTTCCCCGTCTTCGCCGGATGGAAGGGCGGCAAAGGCGTCGCAACCGGTGCGGGAGTCGTTACCGCGCTCTATCCTCCCCTTTTTCCCGCGTGTCTCGCCGTGTTCATTCCGGTATTCCTCGTCACCCGCAAGATGTCGCTCGCATCCATCGGTGCCGCCTGCTCTGTACCCGTGCTCTACGGCGCGATCGCAACCCTTTCGGGCGACGGGATCGACTTTCTTCTCCTCGCATTCCTCACCCTGATCCCGGCAATCGTGATAGCCCGGCATTGGCGCAATATCAGGCGACTGGCAAACGGCACGGAAGAAAAACTTTTTTAGGCGATTCAAGGAGGCGACTACGGGAAACGTAACGCGAATAGACGGCATCGTACTCTATAACTGCTTCGTGTCAGGTTACGAAAGCGTTGCCGCGCAAAAAAAAGCAATCAACGACATCAACGTGTTTCCCGTCGCCGACGGCGATACCGGCAACAACATGGCCGCGACCTTCTTTTCGATAACGCAGGCGCAAGGCATCTCCCGCTCCGCTTCGCGCACGCTTTCCGCGCTTGCCGACCGGGCGCTCTCGGGCGCGCGAGGAAATTCGGGCATCATCATCGCGCAGTTTTTGAACGGGCTCTCCGACGCTTGCAAGGACAGGGACCATCTGACCTTGAGCGAACTTGGCTTCGCGCTCTCGGAGGCGTCCGCAGCGACGTACCGGGCAATGGCAAACCCGCGCGAGGGAACAATACTCACGGTTCTTGCCGTGTGGGCAAGCGAGATGGAACGGCTCGCGCGCATCATCCACGACGTCGAGGCCGTTTTCATGGAGTCGCTCAAAGCCGCGCGCGTGGCGCTTGCACGAACCACCGAACAGCTGGACGCGCTCAAAAAGGCCCATGTCGTTGACGCCGGCGCTTCCGGCTTCGTCGCCTTCCTCGAAGGCATCGCGCGGATGATCGTGACGGGAACCGTTCCGAGAAAAATCGCGAGTTTTCATGCAATTGAAATCGCGGGTAGCGTGCATGAAGCGCCTGAAGGAGGTGATGCGATACCCTTCCGCTATTGCACCGAAGCCCTTTTGCTCCGAAAGGCTGATGGCCGCACGAATGGCACTGAAGGCACGTCACCGGGTCTCGCCATTCCGGAGGCCTTGAGAACGTTCGGCGATTCCCTCGTCGTCGTCGACGGCCGCGGCAAAACGAAGGTGCATATCCATACGGACGATCCGGCGAGCGTCATGGCGGCCTTGAGTGCGTACGGCCGCATCGTGGAGCAGAAGGTCGACAACATGCGCGTCCAATACGCGGCATCGCATAAGCCCATTTCGAAAACGGCAATACTTACGGATTCGGTCGCGGACATACCGCTCGAGCTCGTCGAACGGTATCAGATTCACGTGCTCCCGATGAAAATCATATGGGGCGAAGAAGAATACCTTGACCGCTTGACCATGACGGGCGAGACCTTTTATCGCTCGCTCGATGAACGAAAGGATTACCCCGGAAGCTCAGCGCCCGATCCGGGAAGAGTCGATCAGGCTCTTTCATGGCTTTCCGGAAACTATGAGTCGATCATCGCGATCTCGGTCGGTAAAAACTTGAGCGGCTGCTGGCAGGTACTGGAAAACTGCGCGAAAAAATTGCGCGACTCCGGGTATCCCGTTACCGTCATCGATAGCCGCCTGAACTCGGCGGCACAGGGTCTCGCCGTCCTTTCCGCCGCAATGGACGCAGAAGCCGGCATGTGCCCGGGCGCTATCGCGGAACGCCTTGCCGCGACGATCGCGCGCGCGCGCATTTTTGTGAGCGTTGCGAGCTTGCGCTCCATGGTCCGCGGCGGCCGCGTCAGCGCGCTCAAGGGATTTTTCGCGACAGCCCTGAACCTCAAACCGATCGTCTCCCTCGATCCCGAAGGAAGGGGAATCGCGAGCGGGGCCTCATTCAGCCAGGACGCGAGCATGAAAAAGATCATCAGGGGAGTACGCGAAAAGAAGGACGTTATCAGGCGGTATGCCGTCGTGCACGCAAACGCAAGAGAGCGAGCCGAGCGGTTTGCGGCCGAACTCGAGGAAGCGCTCGGCTTCAAGAGCGAATACGTCACCGACATTTCACCGGTCATCGCGCTGCATGCAGGAGAAGGCGCGGTCGCGGTCGCGTACCTATAGATACGCGAAAGACTTAAAAAAAAGGCCACTAAATTTCTAGAAGCTGACGCGAAGACCGGCCATCACGTAATTAAAAAGGGCGAAGGTGTACACGTCTCCGCCGCCATCCGATCCGCCCTCAAGGATCCGATACCCGAGTCTCCAGTCGACGCGCTCGGAGGGCGAATACTGCAGGGCAACGAGCACGTCCTCCGCGCGACCGTACGGGGATACAAGCGCGTCCCCGTCGACAAGAACGCTGAACGGCCGCGCAAAATCCCACCGCACGCCGAAATTGATCAGGGGAACCACGCCGAGGTCGCTTCGGTGCGCATATCCCGAATCGTCCATGATCGCGATATCTGCGCTCCGGATCTTTCCGGTCAACCCTAACGAAACCACAAGATTATCGGAGTCAATTACGTCGTATCGATAGGTAAGCCGGTATGAGTCAAACCGGTACGTCGATTTTACCGACGATCCCGCGGCAAAAGTCTTTCCCTGGTAGGTACTGTCTTCGTCAAGCGTTCCGCTGCCATACACGGTCAAAGGGGCAATCAATACCGAAACCGTATGACGACCCCGGAACGTGTAGCCGATTCTCGTGCGGAAAGCCAGGGCGGGATCTGAAGCGATATCACTTTTAAGGGAAATCGTGCTTCCGGTATCCGCAGGAATTGCGACGTCGTTATATCCGGTAAACGCGACGCCGCCTTCGACGTCGACAAACGCCTGGGCTTGTGCGGCGCTTGCAAGCAGTATGAGTGAGAAGCCGGCCGCAATCCAATATTTGTGTACGTTTTTCATCATTCCTCCATGCAACAGGTATACCGGTAATATACGGAATTTTAACGGGTTAAGCTCGTTTTTCTTTCGTGAGGCTCGCGAGCATAAGGCTCCAGAAACACAGGGCGATGTTGAAAAGCGGAACCTGAAGATTCGCGGGCATCGCGTAGATGATGCAGACCATCGGTATCCAAACGCCCCAGGTCGATATGAGTACCGTGATAACGCGTGTTCCCATCGTTCCCCAGAGTTCGCTGTCCGCAAGCGCGGATACGCGGAAACGCTTTTCCACAAACCAATAGGCGACGACTTGCGTCCATCCGGCCCAAAGGGGATTGTACACAAACTGGTCGACGAGCACCTTGGGTATTATCGTAAGCGGATTCGCGCCTGTTCCGAAAAGGAGGGCCTGTCCGCGGTAAAAAAGATCAATCTCGATTCCCTTCCACGCCCAAAAAAGGCTCAGGAAAAGTCCGACCTGCCACGCGCGCGCAGCCAGGGGATCGCGCTCGGTCTTTCCGGAAAACGCGAACTTCCAGAGAAACGGAATGAGCCCTCCGAAAATTCCCGTCGAGATCGCCGAATAGAGAAAGCCGGCCGAGGCTTTTATGCGGCCCAAACTTTCGAGCGCGGCGGTCATCGGTGCATAGAGGTAGTACCCCGCGACGATCGCCGTGGCGACTAGCCACAGAATTATTCCCGGAATCGCGTTCTCCCGCGCGGAAGCAAGCCCGGAGCGAACGGCGCCGCGAAGGGCTCCGCCTTTAGTGTCTTTGTCGTTTACAATGCCGGTTCTATTTCCGGCTGTCTTGCGAGTATCGTTCATAGTTCCATAAGTAAATGACGAAAAGGCTCTCTGTTTCAAGTCCCGCCCGACACCGGGGAGCGCATATTGACAGCGCAAGGGGAAGGCCTGACAATCAAGGCAGTGCGACTATCGCAACGCGACATCGTAATGCGACTATCGCAAGGAGGCTCCATGTACGCCTATCTCGTCCTCGGAATCGTTTTCTGCCTGACCGGGCTTGTCATGCTTTTCGCCCCCCAGGGATTCATCGGAGCCGTGGTTGTGAGCCTCGGCGTCGCGACCTTCGCGAGCGGCCTGTATACGCTGCTTGTCTTCCGCAAGGCGATCGACGACCCGATGTTCCGGCGAGTGCTCACCGTCCGCGCGCTTTTGGGAATGACCGTCGGCCTCGTCGCAGTCATTATGCCCATTGCGGTCGCCGGTACGGTATGGCTCGCGCTTTCCTATCTCGTCGCGGGCTATCTCCTTCTTTCCGCCGCGGTTTGCCTTTACGGCGCGTTCAGGCTGAAGCAAGCAGGGCTTACCGTCACCAGCTATTTCTACGAGGCGGGCGCGTCGATCGCGTGCGCGCTCATCCTCATCGCCTTTCCCGGAACAACCGGCTCTATCATGGTGCGCGTAACCGGCGCTCTCGTTCTTGCAGGCGGTATCGCCGTATCGCTTTGGGCAATCGGTCTTTTCGGAAATGGACCGAACGGAAAAAAACCGGTCGATACAGCGCAATAACAACGCGCGCGCGAATCGTTCATCGAGACCAGGGTGAGCGATATTCAAATTGACAGTTCCTCAATAGTGACCGCATACTGAAAGGAAAAAAGGAGTTATGCGGATGGAAAAGATTGAGGTCACTACGGGCGTCTGGCTCCTCAACGTTCCGGAAGCCGAGCTGAGCATCCTTTGCGGGTGCCCTCCCGACGTCGTCAAGGCACTCATGAAGCGCGGCCTCATCAGCCGAAAACCCTGGGATAAGGGTCTGTGGGAAAACGGACCGAACGCGATTCTCCTTTCCGACGTCCCGATGCAAGGCGGCAAGTTCGCCAATCTCGCCGAGTTTCCCATTCTCCACATGTTCTACCGCCAGGGCATGATCGTTCCCGATCACCCGGGCAATACGGGCCGCAAGCCGCTCATCATGGGGCTTTCCTCGCAGCTCACCGCGGTGTGCGAATATCTTTTCCGCGGCACCTACGGACTTGCCGACCGCGAAGAAATTCTCGAGTGCGGCGTCAAGGGCGAATTCGCCGACGAGATCATCAGACTGAAGCTTTCGTTTGCGTTCAACCGGATTCGCAAAAGCGAGGACATCCTCGATCTTTGCAAGCTCGACGCAGGTTGCTGCGAGGTCGCCCCCGGCCTGACAGTCGACCGGCTCGGCCTTAACCGCTACCTCTTTACCTATGGCGATGAATCCGTCGAAATTGACTTGAACCTCCGCGAGGGTGAGACCTACGCCTCCCCCGTTCAACTTGAGTATCACAAGGTTGGTCGCGAATATTTTTCCGTCGTCCACATCGGCGAAGGAGACGGCTGGGACGACCGCAGGCCGTGCATGTCGAGTATCGTGATCTTTCAGGGCAAGATTTTTCTCATCGACACCGGACCGAATATTCTCGACAGCCTTACGGCTCTCGGGATCAGCGTGAACGAGATCGCCGGAATTTTTCATACCCACGCGCACGACGACCATTTTGCCGGTCTCACTTCGCTCGTGTATACCGACCATAAAATCGCGTATTACGCGACGCCGCTTGTACGCGCGTCCGTTACGAAAAAACTCACCTCGCTCATGTCCATTCCGGAAAAACGCTTTCTTCACAGTTTCGAAATCCACAACCTCAAGCACGGTGAATGGAACAGCATCGGCGGTCTCGAGGTCATGCCGGTTTTTTCGCCGCATCCTGTCGAGGCTGACGTATTCTTTTTCCGCGTGATGTGGGAAGGCTGTCACAAAATCTACGCGCATCTTTCGGACATTGCGTCCTTCGAGATTCTCGATCGCATGCTGATAAAGGACCTGTCGCGAACGAAGGTTTCGGAAAGCCTCTTCAACTACTTTACCCTCCAGCTCGCCCGTACCGTCGACCTCAAGAAAGTCGACATCGGCGGCGGGATGATCCACGGCGACGCATGCGACTTCGCGAATGACCGCTCGGGCAAGATCGTGCTCGGTCATCTCTCGCGGGAACTCACCTCGACCGAAAAGGAAATCGGATCGGGAGCGAGCTTCGGCATGGAAGACGTGCTCATTCCGGTGCGCTACGACTACGTGCGCGAGCAGGCGAGAGGATATCTTTCGGCGTATTTTCCGACGGCAGACGAGTGCGGCATCAACATGCTCCTCAACAGCCCCATCGCGTGCCTCAATATCGGCGACATCCTGCAAAAAAAAGGCGCCGATGCGAGCGCCGTGTACCTCATCATCACGGGCGTCGCCGAAATGGTCAGCGCGGGAACAGGCGAGGTGACGATGCTTTCTGCCGGCACGCTCATCGGAGAGTCGTTCGCCGTCGGATGCGAAAGGCTCGAGGGCACCTACCGCGCGCGAAGCTATGTCAACGCGCTCGTCATGCCGACGGCACTCTACACCGCATTCATCAAGCGGTACGCGGATTACGAAGACGTCAGAAGGACCTGCTCGATATCGTTCTTCCTCCAGATGACGCCGCTTTTCGGCGCGATGGTTTCATCCCCGGTACTCCACCGGATCGCAAACAACCTCGTGCCGCTTTCCATACGCGCGGGCGCCGAATACGACAATTCGCACGAGCCGTCCCTGGTTCTCGTGCGGTCGGGTACGCTCGACGTGCTCATCGAGAACGTCGTTGTAAGCCGCATCGGCGAGGGCGATTTTTTCGGTGAGGAATGCGTCTTCTTTTCGGGATGCAGCATGATGAGCGCCCGTGCGCTCGATGACTGCGACTGTTACCTGATCAGGCCTGACGTTCTCAAGAGTATACCGATCGTCACGTGGAAAATGCTCGAGACATATGAGCGGCGCCTTACCGCGTATGGCGCGCAGCTGAGTTCCCGCAAGGTAGCGCCCAGCGCAGAATAACAAGCCGCGGCGTATTTGCATACCGCGGCGTATTTGCGATTTTGCTTAGCGCCCCGGAGGATCGTAAAAAAGAATTTCGCCGCAATCCTCGCTCTTGAGCCCTTTCAGCAAATGCAGCTCGTCGCAGTATTCCTGCGAGGAAACGACGCTGTGCGGTACCAGACCGGTATTCGCGAGCCTGCGGTTGATCACCAGCTGATCTTTGCGCGCCAGGCCCTGAATCCTGCACGCGAGGTTTATGCCATAGCCGACGTAGTCGCGATACTTGAGCTGAGACGCCTCGGCCGAAATCTCGTATTTGAATACCTTGTCCGTCACGAGCGCGCCGGCGAGCGCAAGCGTGGGATAGGTGCGAAACAGCTCTTCATTCACGAAATCGAGATAGGTGTCAAAGACGAGCAGCGCCTCGGTAACCGATTGCGCGTTCGTGTCGTCCCAGATGATCAGCGCGCCGTCGCCGAGAAGCTTGTAGTACGAACAGCCAAAACCGAATTGATTGACGCAGGAAAGAAAATTGGAGGTAAAATCCTTGATAAGGCGAAACACGGTATCCTCGACGTTGTTCCGCAGAAAATTGCTGAAATTCCGGATATCGACGCACAAAACAAGCGCCTCGGGCTTTACCTCGTCAAGGTATACATTGTCGAAGATATCAACCGGCATCTTTTTCAGGCCGGAAAGGGCCGAGGAATCGAGCTCAAGGTTGGTATCGACCGCCGCGACGAATTCGTAGCTCCCCCCGAGAACCTCTCCGATCCTTGCCGAGATTACATCGTTGGTCGGAAAGGCGTCGAGCGCAATGCGGTACTCGAACGCCGGGACAGGGGATCCCGCGTCGGTGACGACGAGCGTGCCATCGTTTTCTATACCCAAATGCACGGTGGAAATGCAACCGGAGTCAATTTTTCTTACGGTAATAATTCTGTTTTTCAATGAAAAAAGCATTGCACAACTATACCATGAGGGTCGAAAGTGAGTAAACCTTTTCTTTTGGGAAGAACCGGAAAATTTGCATTTACCAGCGCTTTCCACTAACCTTTTTAAGAGAGTCGCAAGAAGGATACCGGAAAGCATGTTGAACACAGCGCTGTCGTTTTCCCTGGTGATCGTCACCGTTTCGTTAACCATTGTTACGCTCATCATGGCGCTAAGCAGAAATGAGCGCCATTTGTGGATTTACGCAGGCGGTTTTGCCTTTTCATCCACCAGTTTTCTGCTCATCGCTTTCCAGAACCGCCTGCCACCGCTATTAGGGATAATTCTTGCGAACACCCTGCTGATTTCGTTCCACCTGTGCATGGTTTGGGGCATCAGGATGTTTTACGGGTTGATTCCCCGTTGGCCCCGGAGGTTTTGGGCGTTTCTCGCGCTCTACGCCGCCATTCTCGCTTTCTTTACCTACGCGGTTCCCTCATTCACCGTACGGGGAATTCTCACGTCGGCATTCATCATGCTCATCATTCTTGAATTCCTCAAGGTCTTCATCAGGAATTCCTACGACATTGCCGACATCATCCGAATTCCGATTGTCTCCTGTTTTGCGCTCTGCGTCGCCTTTCACGCGACGAGACTTGTTCTCCTCGCAACCGCCTTTTCCGGTTCGAGCGATCTCCTCTTTAATAACCCGCTCACCAGCGTCACGATAGCCTTTACGATATTCATCACGATCCTGTGGTCGGGGGGGATTCTCCTCCTCGACAACGCGAAGCTCGTCGGCGATCTTATCAAAAAAAACATGATGCTCGAGAACATGGCGCTCAAGGACGAGTTGACGGGCCTTTTCAACCGTCACTCGCTCGACCAGACCATCGTCGCCGAAATGCAGCGGCAAAACCGCTACCAGGAGCCGGTAACCCTCATCATGCTTGATCTCGATCACTTCAAACTGGTTAACGACCGGTTCGGTCATGACGCGGGCGACATGGTTCTCGTCGAGGCGGCGCGGCGGGTTCTCAAGGGAATCCGCTCGACCGATTTTCTCTTTCGCTGGGGAGGCGAGGAATTTCTTATCCTGATGCCGAACACAAGCCTTGAAGGGGCGGCATTCGTTGCCGACAAACTGCGCTGCGCGCTCCTTGCCGCTCCTATCGAGCCGGTCGGCACGATAACGGCGAGTTTCGGCGTCGCGGAGCGAAAGCCCGGCGAAAGCCGGGAAGACTGGTTCCGCCACGTCGATCAGGCCATGTACCGCGCCAAACGGGGCGGACGCAATCGCGTGGAGCTCTGGAAGCCCGGCAATGAACTGCCGGTCGCGGCGGTGCGCGTCGAATGGCAAAAGGAATGGAATTCCGGGAATAAGACAATCGACCGACAGCATCAGGCGATCATCACGCTCGGAAACACCCTTCTATCCCTCGACGCAGAAAAGAAAAAAAGCGGCGAAGTAAAGCAGGCCGTAGAGGAACTCATCGTCACCATACAGGATCATTTCCAGGATGAGGAAGCGCTTCTCGCGGCTTCAGGCTATCCGGACGCCGAGCATCACAAGCGTATCCATCGAACGCTGTATTCAGAGGCGCGTGAAATGCAGGAAAGTTTCATCAAGGGAAAAATCGAGACGGCTATTCTTTTCGACTATATCGTTCACAAGCTGATACTCGACCATATCCTCACCACGGACATCATGTACTTTCCGTACGTGCGGGAGAAGGCAACCGGTAAAAAAAATCATGGATAGGCTTTCAGCCCGGAGAGCCGCGTGCGCGCTTACTGAAAGCGCGCGGACAGGTACTCGTAGCGGCTTCTGAGGATGCCGCTTTTCTGTATGGTATACGGCGAATACTTGATCGGCGATGACAGAAGCGTCACAAGCCTGACCGCTTCGTCGGTCGTCATGCTCCGCACTCCCTTCTGGTAGTGGTAGCGGGATGCCGCTTCGATTCCGAACACGCCCTTACCCCATTCCGCATAATTGAGATAGAGCTCGAAAATCCGGTCTTTTCCCAAAATACGCTCCATCTCGACGGCAAGGATCATCTCGAGGTATTTGCGGAGGTAGCTTTTTTCCGGCACCAAAAAAAGAGTCCGAGCCGTCTGCATGGTAATGGTGCTTCCGCCGTACAGGGGACGCCCAACCCGTTTGTTGATCTGCCAGGCGTTTTTAAGCGCTGCGGGTACTACGCCATGATGGGTATAAAACGAGCCATCCTCGACCTTGATGATCATGTTCCGCGTTCGCCAGGGAATCGTTTTAAGGGGAAGATACCGGGTTGGGCGAATTTTCCAGTGAAAAAACGTGGCGCGGTAAGCCATCACGCTCGTGACCGGAGGATTGACGAAACGATAGATATACACAAGGGGAATCGTCATTTGCATGAAAAAAAGACTTACGTATATGAAAAAGAACGGAACGATAAGAGCCCTGCGGGCAAGTAGTTTGATTCGCATGCGGATTCCAGTGTATCCCGAAACGACCGACTTGGGAAGCGCCTTGGGTGAGGTCATTCAGCCTGGGTGATCGGCAGCTCGATCCGGAACGTCGCGCCCTTGCCGGGCTCCGAGTCCGCGGAAATGCGCCCATGATGCTTGTTGACGATGATATCGTACGAGATGCTCAAGCCGAGGCCCGTGCCTTTCCCGGGATCCTTCGTGGTATAAAACGGATCAAAAATTCGCGTGAGCACGTTCTTCGGTATTCCGGGACCGTCGTCGGCTATCGTAATGACGACATACGCACCCTCGCTTTTTGTGCTGATGTGAATATGCCCCTTTTCCTGCAGTTTTTGGCCCGCGATCGCCTGCGCGGCGTTCACGAGAATATTGAGGATAACCTGGTTGATTTCTCCGCCGTGGGCGGGAATATGGGGAATCCCGTCGAACTCCTTCGTCACGTCGGCGACGTATTTGATCTCGTTCCAGGCGACGACGAGGGTGCTTTCGATTCCCGCGTTTACGTCATACTCCTCAAAGGCCTCGTTATTCTCCATCCGCGAAAATGACATCAGGTTGGATATGATGCGCTTTATCCGCGAAAACCCGTCCTCGTTTTCGTGGAAGATATGATCCGCTTCCTCGAAGGCATACTTGACGTCGCACTCGCGGGCAAGCGCTTCGAACTCGGGATATCCGAGAGCTTTGGCCTTTTCATACAAGTCCCGGAGCGTCTTGAAGTAGGACATGAGCATGGTCTGGTTGCTTTTCAGAAATCCGAGCGGGTTATTGATCTCGTGGGCGATGCCCGCAGCGAGCTGACCGATCGACGCGAGTTTTTCCTGCTGGAGCATCAGATCCTGCGCCATGGTCAGCTTCATGTTCACGTCGGCAAGTTCGAGATTCATTTTCCACATCTCGCGCTCGTTCCGGATACGGTCGGAAATGTCCTTGATATGACCCTGTATCTCGAGTATTTCCCCGTTAGCGCCCCGTATCGCGTGGGAGGTCTCAAGGCAATAGGCGCTGGTTCCGTCCTTTCGCCTGAGCACTATTTCGAGGTCGGCGACGTATCCGTCCCGCTGCATTCTCTGCTCGAAGAACTCGTGAAAGTCACCGTTATCGAACAAGTCGTCCAATCTCTTGCCGATGACTTCCGACTCGTCCGCGACGCAGAGGAGCTTGAGCCCCGCCTGATTGATGCTCGTCACCTTTCTCGAAGCGTCCATGGTGTAGATCATGTCGCGGGAGCCATTGAAAAACTCGGTCATCCGGGAAACGGTTTCCTCAAGCCGTTTCTCGGTTTCAAGCCGCCGGCGCGCCTCGAGCTCCTTGCGGTACCTGATCGCGACTATTTCCGAAATCGTATCCGTCACCGATTTGAAGTCCGCCAGCTGCGCGTCTTCCCATAGACTCGAGTTTTTCCCAATGAACACGTATCCAAAACCCGAGCCGAAGCTGTAAAGCGGTGACGAAATCCAGTTCTTTACGGGCATCTCCATGCCGGGCGGTACCCAGTCCGAAAAACGCAAGATTCCATCCTGCCGGGTGTGATGCTCGACGCATTCAAGCCATCGCTTTTCGCTGATCTCGATGGGAAACTGGGATCCGGCGAGGTTAAAGCGATACTGGCGTTCGGTGTTCACGTAAAAAAGCGCGCCCGAATCCGCGGAAAAGCCCTTCGTGATCGCGTCTATCGCCGCGATGTTGGCCTTCTCGGATTCGTCGGTCAGGTATATGCGAAACAGCTGTATGGCGAGTTCAAGATTCTTGAGCAATCGGATCCTTCTCGGTGAACCAGGTGGTCAGTCCCAGGGTATCAAAGACCATACGAACCTTGGGTAGCATCGACGAGACGTAAAAATTGATCCGTCTCTCGCCCGCGCGAACCATCGCGGCGGACAGGATTCCGACGCCCGATGACGAGATATACTCGACGTGCCTGAGGTCGACGTAGAGGTCGCGTCCCGGCGTCATGAGATCGATCAGCTCGAAGAGAATCGTTCGAAGACGGTAGGTAAGGTTGAGATCTATCTCTCCCTTGACGACGACGATCGCGGGCGTTGCCGGTTCCGTAAAAGACCAAAAAACCTGAATATCCTCAATGTCGACTCTGGCTTTCATGTTGCGATTCTCTCCTTACAAAGGCCAGCCACCCGTTTTTTCGATCGACGGGCAGCCGCGCGTTCAATTGATTTTTGCGGTAAGTATCGTCACGTCATCGGTAAAGGCCTCGGTGCCCGCGGCTTCAAGAACCACTTCAAGGAGCCGCCGGTGAAAATCCGGGCCGGGAATCACTTTTTGCAGAACCGCCTGCAGTTGCACGCCCTTGCCAACTTCTGCAAGGCCGTCGGTATACAGGACGAGCATGGCGCCTGCGCGCACGTCGATCTTTCGCTCCGAATGGAGAACCTTCTGCGAATAACCGATGGCCGTTCCCGCGACGGGAAGCTCCGTCACCGATCCCGGGGCAATAAGGAAAGGATGGCAATGCCCGGCATTCGCGTACGTAAACGTGCCTTCGCGGAGATCGAGGACGCCGGCAAAAAAAGTAATGAGCATCGCCTGCGAGGACCTGAACTCGAACTGCATGCGCTGATTGAGCCAGCCGAGAAAATCCGCGGGAGAAACCTTTCCGTTCGCGATTGAGTGGACGTATTCCGGCTGAATTACCGCCTTTAAAATGCCGGTAACGATCGCCGCCTGCACGCCATGTCCCGCCACGTCGCCGATACACAGAAGATACCGGTCCAGACCCAAGGGAATAACGTCGTAATAGTCGCCGGAACAATAGAGCCCCGGAACCGGGCGATAACTCGCGCGATACTCGACTTTTTCGCTTGCGGGAAGGCTTGGCCGGAGAATCGCTTTTTGAAGCTCGCCTGCCCACTTGAGCTCGTCCTCGAGCCGCTTTGAGTACAGTTCGTTCTGCTTGCGCGCTTCGCTGTAATCCCATGCCTTGGTCAATTCCCCGATCAGATACGCCGAGTCCCAGGGCTTGAGCATATAGCTGAAAATGCCGGCGCCGACAGCCTTGACGATTTCCTCGGTCTCGGAATACCCGGTGAGGAGCAGGGTTATGATTCGCGGATACAGTTTCTTTACTTCGATCAAGAAATCGGAGCCCTTCATCTCGGGCATCCGGAGATCGGACACGATCATGTCGATGACCGGTGCGCGCTCGGCAAGGATACTCAAGCCTTCCTTTGCGGAAAGTGCGGTAAAAATGTCCAGATTTCGCTCGCGCGCCCATTGATGGAGTTCCCGCTTCAACGCAAAAAGAATATTTTGCTCGTCGTCGACCAGCAGGATGCCGTGCGGAGCGTTCTCAATACCGTGTTGTGTCCCCATGCATTTAAGTATAGTCATCGAAAATCGGCGCGCAAATGATTAACCGGTTAATTGCGGAGAAATAAAAAACCGTCGACGTTTGCCGACGGTTTTGAAAGCAAATTCCTGAAAAACTGATCAGCCGATGGCTTTTTCACCCTCGCGGACGGCGGTAATATTCATCGGAATGAACTTTGCCTTGCTTCCCGAGAAAAAGTCGGCGAAAATCGCGTCGACGGTCTTGAGGTGGAGGGCTCCGGTAGCGCGCGCAAGGGCTCCAAGCATGACCATGTTGGCGATCTTGACGTTGCCGAGCCCGTCTGCGATGCCCGTTGCAGGCACGGTGACGACGCGGAAACGCTTGCGGATATACTTCCCCGCCTGATCGATGTCGGTATCGGTAACGAGCGAGGAATTGACGAGGAGCAGGCCCCCTTCGGCGAGGGTTTCGATGCATACGGGAAGGCTGTCGCGGTTCATGACCACGACGGAGCTCGCGCTCGTAATGATCGGGCTCGCAATCGCTTCGTCCGATACGACGCAGTTTGCGCGCGCGATACCGCCGCGTTTTTCCGCACCGTAAAACGGGAAAAAGCTCACCTCTTTCCCTTCCTTCATGCCGCAATACACCCAAATCTGCCCAAGGGATATGATGCCCTGGCCGCCGAAACCGGCAAACAGTGTTTTTTCGGTCATTTTCCGTTTCCTCCTGCGGGCAGGGTATTTTTGATCTCTCCGAGCGGATAGAACGGAATCATGTTAGTCTCGAGCCATTCCATCGCCTGCACGGGTTCCATGCCCCAATTGGTCGAGCACGGGGAAAGCACTTCGATCATGGTAAAGCCGATGCCGGCCATCTGCGCTTCGAGCGCCTTCCGGATATAGCCCTTGAGCTTGCCGACGTTCGCGGCAGTGTTGACCGAACCGCGCGCGAGATAGCGCGTACCCTCGAGGGTGGCGAGCATTTCGAGCACCTTGATCGGGTATCCCATGCCGGCTTCGTCCGGATCGCGGCCGCGCGGCGCGGTGGTCGCTTTCTGGCCGACGAGGGTGGTCGGGGCCATCTGGCCGCCGGTCATGCCGTAGATCGCGTTATTCACGAATATCGTGGTGAATTTCTCGCCGCGGTTTGCCGCGTGGAGCATTTCCGCCGTACCGATCGCGGCAAGGTCGCCGTCGCCCTGGTAGCAGACGACGAGGTGATCGGGAAGCATACGCTTGACGCCGGTCGCGGCGGCGGGTGTGCGCCCGTGCGGCGGCTGGACGGTATCAGTGTCGAAATAGAGGTCAGCCCAGATCGCGCAGCCGACGGGATTCATGATGACGGATTTTGTGCGAAGGCCCATCTCGTCGATTACCTCGGTAAGGACGCGATGGATCACTCCATGGCCGCAACCCGCGCAATATTTTGTCTGAACCGGTTTGAGGCTTTCCGGATGCCCGGCTATCAGTTTCATTTATTTGCCCTCCAGAAGTTTCTTTGCCGCGGCGAATACCTCTTCCTCGGTCGGCACGACGCCGCCCGAATGGGAGATAAGCTCGACCTGGCCCTTGCCCGAGGCGGCAAGCTTTACGTCCTCGACGAGCTGGCCCATGCTCATTTCCACGGTAAGGAGCGTCGCTCCCCGGGCCGCGAGCGAGGCGATCTCGGAAGTCGGGAACGGCCACAGGGTGATCGGGCGGAAAAGACCGACCTTGAGCCCTGCTTGGCGCGCCTTCTGGACGGCGCCGAGGGAGACGCGGGCCGAGGTGCCGTAGGCGACGATCACCACGTCGGCGTCGTCGCAGGACACTTTCTCGAATCGGGTTTCTTCCTTCGCGATGCGGTCGTAGCGCGCAAAGCGGTCCCGGGTTTTCTTTTCGAGCTCGACGGGCACGAGGTTGATCGAGGTAATGTGGCGCGATTCGCGTCCGGTATCACCCATATGGCCGACTGACCAGGAGGACTTGTCGGGAAGGGTTTTGGGGTCGCGCGCAGGCGGAAGGGAAATGCCTTCCATCATCTGGCCGATGACGCCGTCGCCGAGGATGAGGACGGGCATGAGCCACTTGTCCGCAAGGTCAAACGCGAGATACGTAAGGTCGGCCGCTTCCTGCACGCCCGCGGGCGCGAGAACGATAACGCGGTAGTCGCCATGACCGCCGCCGCGCGTCGACTGGAAATAGTCGCTTTGCGCCGGGGCGATGGAACCGAGTCCGGGTCCGCCGCGCACGATGTTGACGTACACGAGCGGCAAATCCGCGCCAGCGGCGTAGGAAATGCCTTCCTGCTTGAGGCTGATTCCCGGGCTCGAGGAGCTCGTCATCGCGCGTGCGCCGGTTGCGGCCGCGCCGTACACCATATTTATCGCCGATACTTCGCTTTCGGCCTGGATAAAAACCTTTCCGGGTCCGGTCATATGTTCGGCCATATAGGCGATCAGTTCATTCTGGGGAGTAATCGGGTAGCCGAAATAGGCGGTGCAGCCTGCGCGGAGTGCCGCCTCGGCGATTGCCTCGTTACCCTTCATCAATATCCGTTCGTTCGCGCTTGCGCTCATTTTCCCTCTCCTTCATCCTGGTAGACGGTAATCGCCGCATCCGGGCAAACCCGGTAACAGGAGGCGCAGCCGGTGCACTTGTCCGCATGGGCAAAACGGGCCGGGTACGAGCCGGACGAGTTCATCGAATCGTCTTTTTCCAATACCTTGAAGGGACAGGCACGCAGGCACAGGTAACAGCCCTTACAGCGCTCCCGGTCAATCGTGATTGTGCCATGTTTCATGTTTCGTACTCCTCGCACAGTAATCTATGACATTTTTTTCAAATTTGTCAATCTGACATATTGACAAAAAACGCTCATATGCTATTTTTAGTGCAACCATTTTTGACCCAAAGAGTCTAACTAGGTTGCAACCACGTTAACATTCCTCCCGAAGGAGATAGTATGGCAATCGAGATACTCGCAACCGGTAAATACCTTCCCGCGAAGCGCGTTACCAATGACGAACTTGCGAAAACCGTCGACACGACTGATGAGTGGATCCGTTCCCACACGGGAATCGGCTCGCGTCACTTTGCGGCCGAAGATGAGGCTACCAGTGACCTTGCTATCAAGGCAGCGCTTGTGGCGCTCGATTCGTTAAGTCCCGGAAGCCCTGAAAAGGCTGCGGAAACCATCGATCTCGTGATCGTCAGCACCTCAACCCCCGATTATTACGGCTTTCCGTCGTGCGCGTGTATCGTACAGGACAAATTGGGAATTCACAATGCCGCGGCCTTCGATATCGTAGCTGCATGCACCGGTTTTGTCTACGCTTTAGAGGCTGCAGCCGGCATGTTGATGTTCGGCAACCGCAAGCGGGCGCTCGTCGTCGGTTCCGATGTCCTTTCCCGGGTTGCCGACTGGACTGACCGTGCTACCTGCGTACTTTTCGGCGACGCGGCGGGTGCGGTGATCCTCGAACGTACCGATGCCCCCCAAACGGGAGCGGGCAAACGGGGCATAATCCGCTCGATTCTCGGCTCCGACGGTTCAGGCTATGCATCCCTTATCTGCGAACGCGGCGGAAACCGGCATCCCTGGAAAACCGGCGAAGTCGTGGAAAAACCGAGCCATCTCGCGATGGACGGCCGCGCGGTCTACAATTTTGCGGTCAAGGCGATTACCGACACCATGCAGAAACTCCTCGACGAGGAAGGCATCACGATGGCGGACGTCAAAAAGATAATCCCGCATCAGGCCAATGAGCGGATCATCCAGGCTGCGGCAAAGCGGCTCGGGGTCGGCGAGGATAAATTCTACCTGACGATTGAAAAATACGCGAACACGTCAAACAGCACGATTCCGGTTGCCCTCGACGAATATGCGCGAAGCGGCGAACTGAAAAAGGGTGACCTGATCATGACGGTCGGATTCGGCGCGGGACTCACCTTCGGCGGTAACCTGATAGTCTGGTAGGCGCGAAAGCGGCCCTTATCCTTAAAAATACAAAACGTTAAGCCTTGATGCCCTGCTTCTTCAGCGCGAGCTCGTGAAGCACGGCATCCAGATCGAGAAAGAAAGAATCCGTCTCCTGCTGCATGGAAAGATACTCACCGTTTTTCATCTTGGTCTCGAGGGATATGGCGCGCCGGTAGAGCGTTCCGATTCCGAGATTGGCCGAGACGCCCTTGATGGAATGGATAAGCCGCCATGCCTCTTCGCGCTCGCCCGAAGCGAGGAGCGTGCGGAACTGGTCGCCCGCGAGCCGATAGGTGTCGTGGAATTTTCCGAGAAGCCGATCGAGCATCGCCTCGTTTCCGCCAAGCCGCTCGAGAACCACCGATGGCTCTTCCAGAAAGGAATAACATTCTTTCATTGTAAGTAGTGTATCGGCAGATCCGCGCAATTTCCAAGAAAACCGCTAAAAATCTTTTTTATTCCCTATTGTATGAGCCGGATCATTTTACGGTAAGGGTACCCCTTTATTCGGTCGATGATAATACGGGGGAAAGAAAAACCATGACCAAACACGCTCATTTCAATCCGGTATTTGGCCTCTTGGCGGCTGCCATTATCCTTTGCGCCGCATGCGAGACCACGCCGGCGCCCACCAAGGCCGTCGCATCAACCGGACCGGAAAGTATCTCCGACCTCATAGCCGCCGGCAAGACCGCGGAGGTCAGGCGCCGCTTCACGTCGTCGGACTCCGTCAACCAGAAAAATGCGCAGGGACAGAGCCTACTCCATATCGCGGCGCTCAAGAACGACGCAGAGATGGTTCAGTTTCTCATCGACATGAAGGCGGACACCGAAGTCACCGACTCATCGGGAAAGACGCCGATGGCGGCCGCGGTCGGAGCCGATTGCCTCGACGCCACGCGCGTCCTCGCGCAGTCAGGCGCGTCGATTTTCGCCACCGATTCTGCCGGCGAAACCGTATACGCCCTCGCTCGCGCCAAGGGGAAGGCTTCGCTTTCCGCGATCATTTCGAAAGCAACGGTCGCGGAGCAGGATGGCGAAGGAAAAACCGCGCTTCATTATGCCGTCGCGAGCCTCGACGAGGAAGCGGTCTCCGTCATCCTCGCCTCGGGCGGTTCAGCTTCCGTCGCGGACAGCAAGGGTCAGACCCCGCTCGCCGTCGCTTATCTCAATCCGGTACCGGACGCAAGCGCGCGCATCGCCGCCGGGCTTCTCCTCGCCGGGGCAGAACCCGTTCGCGGCCAGTTTTCCTATTTCGAGACCGCCGTCCTCAAGCGAAATCCTTCAATGCGCTTTGAGGAAGGGAAAACCCCGCTCCACATCGCATCCGGCAATGGCCACACGGGATTCGTCAATTACCTGATATCGCGCAAGGCAGCCGTCAACGTAAAGGACGTCTCGAGCTCGACACCGCTCCACGAGGCAGTTCGCGGCGGTCACGTTGACTGCACCGCGATACTTCTGGGCGCAGGCGCGGATCCCAATCAGAAAGACTCTTCGGGAAACACGCCGCTCCACCTTGTCATGCCCGTCGCGACGAGATCAGAGATTTTCGGAAAGCTCCTCGCCGCGCGCGCTGACCCCAACCAGAAAGACAATTACGGCGAGACCCCGCTCCATATCGCCGCGAGACTCGGCATGAGCGAAGACATCATCCGTGCCCTCGTCGCCGCGGGCGCCGACACGAACGAGCGTAACAAAAAGGGCGTCACCCCGCTCTCCCTCGCCATCGAGCGCAACCAGACTACCCAGGCGAACCTCTTCGTAAAGCTCGGCGCGGATATCCATGCCGAGGACATCGACGAAAACACCGCACTCATCAAAGCACTGCGCGCCGGTCTCGAGATGACCCAGGCGATCATCATTGACACTAACATACAGGCCCGCGACTCGCGCGGACGCACCGCGCTCCACATCGCGGTGATGAACCGCGCGGACCCGGCGATCATCACCTTCCTCATCTCGAAAAAAGCCGACGTCAACGCACGCGATAAAAACGGCGACACCGCGCTCCATATCGCCGTCCGGAACAACGACCGCGCTTCGGGAGAAATTCTCCTCGCGTACGGCGCCGACGTGTTCACCCCGAACGTCTCGGGCGAATCGGCCCTCAAGGCAGCACTCACCCGCATGGGCGGAAGGCAGGACTGGGTTCTAAACTCGAACGTAATCAAGAGCTCCGACGGCGCGGGCAATACCCCGCTCCATCTCGCCGCGGAATGGCAACTGACTCCGGTCGTTTCCCTCATCATCGACAAGGGCGGAGACCCGAACGCGCGGAACGCGAACGGGGAGACGCCCATATTCAACGCCGTCAAGGCCGATTCCGGTCCGTCCATCCGCACGCTCCTTTCCGGTAGCGGCGACAAGAAAGCCGACGTCAACGCGCGCGATTTCCTCGGGAACACCGCGCTCCATTCGTGCATTCGCTGGGCGGCGGTAAACGCCGCCGACACGCTAATCGCGTACGACGCCCAGTCGAACGCGCGGAAGCTCATCAACGCCCGTAACCTCGCGGGAAAGACAGCGCTTCACGAGGCGTCCCGTACCGGCAATCTTCCGTTCATCCGCACGCTCCTGACTGCCGGCGCCGACATCAATGCGGTTGACGAAACCGGCAAGACCTCGCTTACCGACGCCATCGTGGCAAACCGTACCGACGCGGTAAAGCTTCTCCTCGACAAGGGCGCGTCCCCGGTCATGCAGGACATGTATGGAAGAAACGCTTTTCACGAAGCGGTCGAAAACTCCACGCCCGAGATCATCGCGATGCTCCGTAACGCGGGCGCGAATCCGATGGCACGCGATTCCTGGGGCAAGACGCCGCTCTCACTCGCGTTCCGCAAATCGGGAGAAACAGTTCTCGCGGTCATCGGAACGAACACGAACATCGTTGACTCGGACGGCAACACCCCGCTCCATATCGCGGTGACGGAGCGTTCGGGCGACGACGTCCTGAAGGCGCTCATCGGCGCGCGATTCCCCGTCAACAACAGAAACCGCACCGGCTCGACCGCACTCATGCTCGCCGTGAAGGAAGGCTCCGAGTCCGCGGCACGCATTCTGCTCGCCTCGGGCGCGGATCCCTTTGCCGCGGATAATTCCGAGGCATCGGCCGTCACCATCGCGCTCTCCGACAAGCAGACGTTCGTACCCGTTCTCGCCGAATATTCGGCCGACCGTACCGACACGATCGGCGACGGACTGCTTCACTACGCGGCACGGTTGGGAAATGAAGAGACGGTCAAGACGCTTCTTAATCTTCCGAGAATCGACCGGAGCGAGCGGAATATCGCGGGCGAAACCGCCTATGACATCGCCGTACGCTGGCAGCGCCCGGAAATCGCGGCGCTCCTGAAATAGATTCGCAATGTAAAAAAGCCGGCTCACTGTGAACCGGCTTTTTTTTGGGCCTTTTTTTTGAGTTTACGGAATATCCTTTACCCAAGTCCCAAAACCAATTCGACGCGTGAATTGAAACCAGTTTTCTCGAAAATATTAAACACATGGCGCTTTACCGTCGATTCCTCGACACCGAGCGAAACGGCGATTTGCCTGTTTGAATATCCTTTATAAAGGGCTGCAAGTACCTCGTACTCACGGGGGGTAAGCCCGTATCTCGAGGCTTTATGATCCAGCGTATGCGGATCGGGCGCAGGGATTTCCTCGGGAAAGATTTCGCGAACGCGAACGGAAGCGAACGGAATTCCAGGATACCGCAATCCCAAGTCGTTCGATTCGCCCAGTCCGAAGGAAAAAGCATACCGGCGACCGCTATCCGCATAGATCGTAAAACGCTCCATTCCCGGTTTCATGGGACCGGTAAGGAACCGGCGATAACGCCCGTACATAACGGAATACATCGACCGGCGGCACGATTTTACACCCGGAATATAATTTCCATCAGCCAATCCGTCGAGCGCGGCGCGGACGCCTCGTCCGCATTGCAGAATATTTCCTTGAAAATCAAGCCACGCGACATCGTCCTCCATAGGAGGCGGAACGAGCGAACGATTGAAAGCGTCATCGATAAACGAGGACACGAATTGGAAAAGCGCAAGATCATCGTCCGAGTAAAAGACATTGTCGGCTCCCTCTCGCGCGAGCGCGCAATACCCAACGAAGGAATCATTGACGGTCATTGCGCTATATACCACGTCGGAAATCGGCCGGGCTTTTTGGACGGTTGTGATGAACGCCTGATGATCATGGCTGTTATAGCCATTCATGCGTCGCAAGACGGTTTTCTCGTGGGTCTCGACCATCGAGCTCAGAAGAAAATCTTCCTTAAGAACGGACAGGTACACGGGAATGAATTCCGGCGGATTATTGGAAATGATCAAAGGATGCGCCATTGTGCCGTTCGCGAGGAGCATGGCGGCAAAATAGTGGGAGTCGAGCAGGCGGCACATCAAATCCGCCGTCTCGATTACCAGGTTTTCATTAAAGGGTTTCGAATATAATCGCTTGACGAGCTGTTGCACGAGCACCAGCCGGTCCCCGTTAATCGTCATTTAGTATCCTATGGTTATCAGTATATCATCGGCGCAATCATTTCTCAAGAATAATTTCCGTGCGGGAATATCAACTAAAGTTGTATTTACGCCGTTTTCGAACGAGGATACCATAAAAGTTGGCAGGAAACGGTTATTACGACATACCGCTCTCCTTGACACCACAGGTTAAAAATTTGGAGGATAACATGAAACGCAAACTGTCAGCATTTCTGGTTCTGGCTTTTTTCGTGGTAATAACCGGATGCAGCTCTCCGAGTGACGACGCGAAAAGCGCGAATGCCGACTTGAGCGCGCTCGGCGTCAGCAGGGGCACGCTGACCCCGGCTTTTAGCGCGGCCGTCAAGTCTTACACGGTATGCGTTTCCAATGTGGTCGACAGCATCACGGTCACTGCCGAAAAGTCCGACCCAAAGGCAACGATATCCATCGATTCCGCGCAGCCTGCGGCCCTTACGGTCGGGAATAACGCCATAACGGTGACGGTCACTGCGGAGGATGGGACCGCGAATGAGTATACTGTCACGGTAACCCGAAATCCCGTCATTTCCGTCGGGGCGATCTTTCCTGGCAGTACGATACGCTGGCCAATGGATATTGCAGGATTAAAAGCAGGCGCTAGCGATACCGGAACATCGGTAATTATCTCAGAAGTTACATCAACCGCCACGCAAATTGGGAGCTTCAACAAGATGGTCTCGGATGGAATAAAATACATATTACTCACCGCGATAGACGGTAGCGCCCCCGAATGGGCAGGAGCCCTTCAAAGCGCGCATACCGCAGGTGTTACGGTCATCGCTTATGACCGGTACATCAAAGATGCTGATCTCTTTTTTAGTTTCGATAATACCGATATTGGACGCATGCAAGGCCGTTGGCTCGTCAGCAAGATTCCGGCTGGACTCTATTACGTCCTTTCAGGTGCAAGCGCTGACGATAATTCCGCGCTCTTTAAGAGCGGAGCCCTAGAAATTATCAACGCCCATGGCGGTATTACCTGTGACACGGCAGAAGTAACCGATTGGGACAAAGCCGTCGCGAAAACGCTCGTTGCCGCTTACCTTTCAGGCAAAACCCCGAACGCCATCCTTGCTCCAAATGACTGGACGGCCGAGGGCGTCGCCGAGGAGATCGCCGCTTCCTCGCTTACCACGACGGAAAAGACAGGCCTATATGCGGCGTTGACCGGTCAGGATGGGGAGCTTGCGGCCTATAAAAGAATCTACGCTGGCAAGCAGGGAATGACCATCGGAAAGAATACATACTATCTATCGAAATGGTCCCTTTCGATATGCTCCGATATGGCAACCGGAAAAAAAGTTGCGGATCTTGCCAATAACTCTTACAAATCTTTACCGGCCTTTCTCTTGACGAACGCGATCGACACGAAAGCCATTTATCAGGTTGACGGCACCAATCTGGAATCGCTCGCCAAGGCCGGTTCATTGAGTTTCACCTGGAGCGAGATAACGGCGCCCTGACCGGTTCGCTGGCGCGAGAAATTACATTCACGCAAAGATTCGTAATTTGATACAATCCATGAAAAAAAAAAGGACTGTCCATTCAGGGCAGCCCTTTTTCATGGGTTATCGATTTGCCAAAGACGAATGACCACGAGGGTGAGTCAGGGTCAATCCTGTCCTTTTCTGATCAACGCAATCATTCTCTTGAACGGTGAGTTTTCTTTCTTCAGCTCGCGGGATCCGCGGGTAATTTTGCACAGGCTCAAGCCCATTTTCCGCGCGATTTCGCGCTGGGTGGTGCCGTCCTCTATCTCGCGCACGAGCGCCCAGCGGGTGGAAACCTCGCGAAGCTCGGTCGGCGTCAGCAGGCATTCAAGGAATTCGCCGATAAGATCGGGGTCGCTTGAACGCGAAAGCGCGGTACAGAGCTCGGTAAACGCGTTCCTGACAAGGATTTCGGCCTCTTCGGTATGTCCGGATTCTTCCATATATTGCAGTATACTTGAACCAGCGCGAAAAAACTACTATATTCATCCGGATGAGTGAATCAACCGAATGGATAGACGAGAAATACCGGCAGGTCTTTGAGGACGAACTCCTCGGCCTTGAGCGGCGTCGCGAGCGCGATCCCGCCTGCACGGTCACCGACGTTGAGGGGATACTTCGAAACCTCTATATTATGGATGGAAACGACTGGATAGGACGCGGACAGGTTCAGGATACGACCCTTTCTGCAACCATTGCGGCGTATGAACATTTTATTATGGAATGGAAAAAGGAAATCTCGGTATGAAAAAGAACCTGCTTTTTTTCGGCTTCGCGGCGTGCATCGCGGTCTTCGCGCTTTCTGCCTGTTCGATCAGGCAGGCAGCGCTGAACTCGGCCTCCAACATGCTCGCGCCTCCTGTACCGGACGTGCCGAAAAAGCAGGTCGCGGGGTCTGACCCCATGCTCGCCCTCACGGGAGAAAACGATCCCGAACTGGTCAGGGATTTCTTTCCGACCGCGCTCAAGCTTTACGAAATCATGCAACTGCAAAATCCCGAACACGAACAGCTCGCAATCATGACCGGTCAGCTATACATCATGTACGCCTCGGCCTTCGTTCAGGGCCCCGCAGAAACCATTCCCCTTGACCGCTTTGACGAACAGGACGCAGCGTACCGACGCGCGCAGAATTTCTACCTACGGGGAAAGGACTTCGTCCTCAAGGCACTTGATCACCGATTCAAGGGATTCAGCGCTTCCGTTTTCGGCACTGACGAAAACGCCATGCGCGCTACGCTTGCGAAATGCAAGAAAGCTGACGCTGCCGCGCTCTATTGGGCGGGTTCCGGAACCCTCGGAGCCTTTTCGCTCAGTCCTCTCGACGCAGCGTACGGCCCGCTCCTTCCCGGCTCGCTCGCCATGCTCGAGCGTGCCGCCGAACTCGACCCCTCGCTCAATTCAGGGGCAATCTGGGAAGTGTTGATGGCCTTTTACGCAGCCGCTCCCGATTCTCTCGGCGGCGGACGCGACAAGGCACTCGCGGCATACGACAAGGCAATCGAGGTCTCCGGCGGGAAAACCCCCGGTCCTTACATCGCATACGTCCGGTTCTTCTGCATTCCCGCGCAGGACAGCGCGGGATTCGACGAGTACATCGACAAGGCGATCGCAATCGATCCCGAGTCTCAGCCGGAAAACCGCCTTGCGCTTACGATAGCGCGACGGCAAGCCTCGTGGCTCAAGGAGCACAAGGCCGATTTCATACTTGAATAGGAGAAAGAAATGAGCACCAAAAAAGTCCTTATCGCCTTGTGTATCGCCGTCCTTGCCGTATCCGCCGCTTCCGCGCAGGCGAAGATTATTCTTAAAATCGCGTCTATCGCCCCGAGCCGCTCTCCCTGGGACATCGAGCAGCGCGCGCTCGCCCAGGAGTGGTCGGACATAACGCACGGTGAAGTATCGGTCATGTTCTACGACGGCACGTCCCTCGGCGGAGAAAAAGGGGTCATCCAGAAATTCCGCTCGGTTCGCCCCGGCATGAAGGCGCCTCTAGACGGCGCGATTTTTACCACCATCGGCCTCCACGAACTCGCTCCGAGCGCCTCGATCTATACCCTTTCAGTCCCGTTCCTCATCCGCAACCAGAAAGAACTCGACACGGTTCTCGAAAAATACGGTCCAGATCTCAAGACCGAATACAGCAAGGCCGGATTCGAGATGATCGCGTGGACGAACGTCGGATGGCTTTCGTTTTACACAAAGGAACAATACAGAACGATCGAGGAACTCAAGAAGATAAAGATCGCATCCGCCGGACTCGACAGCCCGATTCTCGGTGACACGTTCCGCGCGGCGGGATTCACGATCGAGGACATTACGCAGGCAAAACTCCTCCAGTCGCTCAAGAGCTCTGGCGGCGTTCGCGGATTTTTCGGCGTTCACATGTACGCGTACGTTACCGGCATGTCGAAGACGGTCAACTACGCGCTCGACACGAAACTCTGCCCCGTTCTCGCCGGCCTCGTCATCTCGAACGAGTCATGGTCGAAGATTCCCGCCGAGTACAAACCCGCGATGATCGCGGCCGCGAACCGCATGCGCGCACGGCTCGACGCATCTCTCGACGCGTCCGACAAAAAGTATATGGACATGATGAAGGCGGAAGGCGTGATCGCCATCAAGCCGACGAGCGCAGAGCTTGCCGCATGGGAGAAAACTTTCGCAACCGACATGGACGCGGTCAACCGCTCGGCTCCCGGCGCGTTCAACCTCGCGATGTACAAAAAAATACAGGACATGCTCCTGGCTGGCAGGAAGTAAACCATGGCGAGAAAGCTCATCAACGCAGCGGGCATCGCGCTCCTCGCGCTTCTCGCAGTCTTTCCGCTTGCTTTCCGCGCCGTTGCAGGCTTAACCGGAATATCGATATTGTCCTCGGACCTCATTCAGGTCAACCTCGTGTTCATGTTCGCAGGAATTGCGGGAATCATCACGAGCCTCGACAACAAGCAGCTTAACCTCGGCATCATCAACGACGCACTTCCGGCCAAGGCAAGAAAAATCATCGGCCCCATCCAGACGGCTATTACGGTGTCGGTTATCTCCGCGCTCTTCCTCGCTTCGTTCTCCGAACTTTTCATGGCGTTTCCCGACGGCGACAATCTCTGGGGAATACCGCTCACCGTTATCTTCGCCGCCCTTCCGTTCATGTACTTTGTGATGATCGCGATCCCGCTCAAGCGGAATAAATCCAAGATCTCGGTTCTCATCGGTATTGCCATCGGACTTTTCGTCGCGTCGGGCCCGATCGCGGGAATTCTGTATTATGTCTTCCATCTCGAGAACATCGCATTTTTGACGAACGCGTTTGACTTCTGGATGCTCATGGCCGGCAAACTCTTTTGGCCGATTGTCGGACTCCTCATCCTCTCGGCGATTTTCGGCGCACCGATATTCATCGTGCTCGCCGGTATTGCGTACGTCGCCTTCAGTCAGGGCGGCGGCTACGTCGAAATGATCCCGCTCGAAGCGTACGGAATCCTCACCGACAAAAGCATCGCTGCGATCCCGCTCTTTACCCTTGCAGGTCTCATCCTCGCGGAAGGCAGCGCCGGCCGCAGGCTTCTTGACGTGGTGAAAAGCTCAGTCGGATGGCTTCGCGGAGGCCCGGTAATAGCGGCGGTTCTCGTCGCGACTTTTTTCACGACCTTTACCGGAGCTTCCGGCGTTACCATTCTTGCGCTCGGAACCCTCCTTACCGTCATCCTCACGGGATCGGGTTATTCCAGGGACAACGCGGAATCGCTCGTTACGGCGTCGGGTTCGATCGGCATGCTCTTTCCCCCGAGCCTCGCGATCATCATTTACGGCTCGACCAACATCTTCTCGGTCGACATCTATGACCTCTTCAAGGGAGCAATCCTTCCCGGTGTTCTCATGGCCGTTTCCATGATCATCATGGGAATCGCACGCGACAAAACGAGCAAGCGCCTTCCCTTCTCGCCCAGAGAGCTTGCGAGTTCGCTCGTGCATGGTGCGCCGGAGCTATTCCTTCCGTTCGCCATCGTCATCGGTTTCTTCTCGGGCTTTTTCTCGCTCATCGAAACCGCGGCGTTTACCGCGTGCTACGCCTTTATTCTCGAAGTATTTGTCCGCAGGGATTTTTCGATCCGCACTTCCTTCAGCACCATCCTCAAGAGCATCCCCGTAGCAGGCGGCGTACTTGTAATCATAGGAGCTGCGAAGGGACTTGCGTACTTTATGATCGACGCGGGAGTTCCGAACACGCTCACCGCACTCGTCATATCGCTCGTCCACTCGAAATACCTTTTCCTTTTCCTCCTGAATATTTTGCTGCTCATCGTCGGATGCCTCATGGACCTGTATTCCGCAATCCTCGTCGTCTCGCCGCTCATCATTCCCGTCGCGGAATCGTTCGGCATCAATCCCGTCCATACCGGCGTCATCTTCCTCACGAACCTCGCGCTCGGCTTCCTCACGCCACCGGTGGGAATCAACCTTTTCATCGCGAGCTACACGTTCGAGAAACCGATCATGAAAATCGTGAAGAACATCCTGCCGTTCCTTTTCGTGCAGTTCCTCATCTTGATGCTCGTGACGTATGTCCCGTGGTTCTCAACGGCACTGATCTCGCACTAAGCATTGATGACCGGAGCAGGAGCATCAACGAATGCGAAAAAGGCTTCGGGCATTTTCAAAGACAATATCCGCGAGGCTTTCAGGAGAAATCTCGAGGCATTCCGCTACCCGCTCATATACGTGTCTGACGAGGTACGGGGTGTTCGTCTTTCCGCGATACGGCGCCGGTGTCAGGTAGGGCGCGTCAGTTTCCAGAAGGAGGCGGTCGCGCGGAACGTATTTGACAAGCGATGCCACCCGGTCGCGGTCCTCCGCTTTTTTTGGCCAGGTGACATTGCCCGGAAATGATATAAGCCATCCGCGGTCAAGAAACGCGCGCGCCTCTTTGGTCCCGTACGAGAAACAATGAATCACGCCGGAATCGAAACTTGAATTTTTGATGCAGCCCATCGTCGCGTCAAACGCGTCGCGGGAGTGAATAATTACCGGAAGGTCATATCGCTTCGCCATGTCGAGTTGCATGCCAAAGAGCTCTTCCTCGCCCGCGACGTCAGTCGTTCCCGGCCCGTCCTCTCCCCCGCTTTCCCCGGCCAGTACCCGCGCTGCTGCGGCTTCTCCGTTCCAGTAGCGGTCAAGGCCGCATTCGCCAAGAGCCGCGAATTGTTCGCATCCGATTTCCGCGCGCCTGCTCGCGAGCGCGAGCATTTCCTTTACGTCCGATTCAAGCGCGCGAAGAGAATCATCCCGTTCGGCGATAACCTCGGCGTCGGGCCACAGGCCTGCGGTGAAATGAATAAAGGAGGGAATGCGCGCGGAGTTCTCGAGATTCGCGAGCGCCATATCATCGGCTTGCCGGGAGGTTTCACTTTCCGCGGTCGCGTTCAATACCGTCCCGACGCGGGAAGCGAGGTCACCGGGCTGGGTGCCGATGTCGAGAATAAAACGGTATTTTTCCGCGTCTAGAAGCGCGAAGAGTGACTGAAGATTCTCGCCACGTTCGCCGACGTGCTTGAGATGGCAGTGCGTATCTGAGTACACGATTGACCTCCGCGGTATTATCGTATATCCTACCATAAAGTGCCGGGGTGGTGGAATTGGTAGACACCAGGGACTTAAAATCCCTTGGGCCTCACGGCCCGTGACGGTTCAAGCCCGTTCCCCGGTAATCCCCTTTAACGTTTTTTATTGTATTTTTTCTTTGCGCGACCGTGCGCCCGGGCGGCGCACGATACCGACGGCGACGATCGAGGACACAAGTCCGATCACGCCCGCTATCACCATGCAGACCGCCGGGCTCGACGCCTCGCTGACCCAACCCGCAAAGAGAGACCCGATCGGAGTCACGCCGCCGAACACGAGCGCGTACACGCTCATCACCCGCCCCCGATATTCATCATCCGACTCAAGCTGTATTGTCGCGTTCGTCGACGCGGTAAACGATATGGTGCAAAATCCGACAATCCCCAAAAGAACGCATGAAAGAACGTAGCTTCGCTGAAGGCCGCACAGCAGCAAGGCGACGCAGGTACCCGCGGCTCCCCCGTAAAGCCTGAGCCTGCTCGGGCCCTTCCCGCTTTTTACCGCAAGCGTCAGCGCCGCGATAAGGGATCCGATTCCCATGGCGGTCATGAGAAACCCGTAGCCGCTCGCGGATCGTCCGAGCTCGATCTTGGCGAACGTCGGGACGAGCACGGTATAGTTGATGACGAAGGTGCTGATGAGGGCCATCAGAACAAGCGGTATCGCGATTCGCGGCCGCCCACCGATATAGGCGAGCCCGTCGCGCGAACTCGCGAGCACATCCCGAATCGTGCCTACCGAGCGACCGGAAGTTACCGGCGGCGCCTTGATGCAAACGAGCGCAAGGATGACGGCGACAAAGGAAAGCGCGTTGACGAAAAAACACGGCGCCGTCCCGATCGCTTCGATCGCGAGCCCCGCGACTGCGGGTCCTATGATACGCGCGAGATTGAACGCCGCAGAATTGAGCGAGACCGCGTTCATGAGCGCGTCGCGGCCGGCCATCTCGATTACGTAGGCCTGCCGGGTCGGGATGTCGATGAGCTGCACCAAACCCAAGAGCACCGCGAGCACAATGACCATCCAGTAGCGGATCGCGTGAGACCACGTCAAGAGCGCGAGCGCGAGGGCGAGAATCGCCAGGGCGCATTGCGTCGCGATGAGCGTCTTTCTTTTCGGAAAACGGTCGATGAAGGGCCCGGCGAAAACGGAGAAGAGCATTATCGGCAAGAACTGAGCCGCCGTCACGATCGAAAGCTTTGCGGACGATCCCGTCATCTCGAGGACAAGCCATGCCTGTCCCACGTTTTGCATCCACGTTCCGATAACCGACACGCACTGTCCTGTCCAGAATATGCAAAAATCCCGCTTATAGAGCGCGATAAAGTATTTACGGCCGAACGAGGTGCGTTGCGCCGTAACCGCGCCTTCTGCTTTTTTCATGATCGTTCAAAGTCTAGCCGGTCAGGCCCTCTTCATCAAGGGTTGTCTTTTTTTGAAAGTTTCTTGACAGGGAACTTCCAAAACGCTATTATGACAGTGTTACTATCAATAGTAACATACAAGGAGTCTCCAATGAAAAGAATATCCGGCATTATTGCCGTTCTCGCTATCCTCGCACTGACCGCCACGGGATGCGCGAAAAAAGAAGCCAAGGCCGAAGGTTCGGCATCCGGCAAAACCTACCGCGTCGGAATCTCGAAAATCGTCGCGCACCCCGCGCTCGACGCAACCGAAAAGGGAATCCAGGACGAACTGGTCGCGCTCGGAGTCAACGCGACCTTCGACCTCCAGAACGCGAACGGCGACGTAAACACCGCGGCCCAGATCGCCGCGAAATTCAAGAGCGACAAGGTTGACGCCGTCGTCGCCATCGCCACGCCGACCGCGGTCGCGGCCGCGAACGCGATCAAGGACATCCCGGTAATCTTCTCGGTGATCACCGATCCCGTTGGCGCAGGCCTCGTCGGCTCTGACAATATGGGACAGGGCAACGTCACCGGCCTTTCCGACAAGATCGACGTGCTCCAGCAGATAACGCTCTTCAACCGCGTCGCAAATCTTAAGACGCTCGGCTACATCTACACGAGTTCCGAAGCGAACTCCGCGTCCTCGCTCGCCGACGTCAAAGCCGCGTGCGAAAGGCTCGGGATCAAACTCGTCGCACAGTCAATCAACAATTCTTCCGAAGTCAAACAGGCGACCGAGGCCATCGTCTCGCGCGTCGACGGCATCTATCTCACCACGGACAACACCGTATTCTCCGCGCTCCCCGCACTCGTCGAGGTTGCCCTCGGCGCAAAGAAGCCCGTCTTTTCCGCCGACACGACGAGCGCCATGGAAGGCGGCTGCGTGATCGCGAGCGGTTTCGACTACTACAAGGCGGGCCGCGCCACCGGCAAGATTCTCGCCGAAGTCCTCAGGGGTAAATCGCCTTCTGCCATCCCGGTCAAGTACATAACCGATCCGGCCGAGACCGATTTCCTCATCGACCTTGACGCGGCGAAAAAATGCGGCATCGTGATCCCGAAAGACCTCATCGCATCGGCGAGCAAGATCATCGAAAACGGTAAATTGACTACCAGGTAATATGAAGCTATACTCCTGACATGATTCAGGGTATTTTGATCGAGGGCCTGGTTTACGGAATCATGGCCCTCGCCGTTTTTATCACCTTTCGGGTTCTCGACTTTGCAGACATGACGGTCGACGGCTCGTTTCCCCTCGGTAGCGCGGTCATGGGCGTTCTGCTCGTCGCGGGGGTTAATCCCCTGATCGCGATCATCATCGCCTTTGCCTCGGGAGCCGCGGCAGGCGCCTTTACCGCGGTCATCCACTCGAAGCTCCGCATCCCCGGACTCCTCGCCGGAATCCTGACGATGACGATCCTTTACTCGATAAACCTGCGCATCATGGGCGGGAGAGCGAACCTTTCGCTCCTGAAAGTCAACACGCTGTTCAAGGAAATAACCGAAGCCGCGTCGCGCTTTATGCCGAGCGAGTACGGCGTGCTCATTTTCCTCGTCCTCGCCGTTGCCCTCATTCTCGTCCTCGTCAACGTGTTCTTCCACACGGACTTCGGCATCACCCTCGGCGCGCTCGGCTCCAACCCGCAGATGATAACTTCGCAGGGCATGAATCCCGAGACGATCAAGCTTCTCGGCATCGCGCTCGCGAACGGACTCGTCGGCATCGCGGGCGCGCTCGCGTGCATGTATCAGGGATTCGCCGACGTAAACTCCGGAACCGGAACCGTCGTCGCGGGCCTTGCCTCGGTGATGATCGGCGAGTTCCTCATCCGCTCGAACAAGATCGAGGTACTCACCTTCCGCGTCATTCTCGGCTCGATCTTTTACCGCGCGATCATGTACGCGGGTCGCCGCTATGGCTACGTGATCCACCTTACGGCAAACGACCTCAAGCTCATCACCGGCGCGCTCATCATCGCGTGCCTCGTCATCTCGAAATACGGAAACTCCTCTGCGCTCAGGAGAAAGGAGGCGCGCAAATGATGAGACTCGAACACGTCGGCGTCACCTTCAACGCGGGGACCGCGGACGAAAACCGCGCGCTCCGCGACGTTTCGCTCGAAGTGCGCAAGGGAGACTTCGTCACCGTCATCGGCTCGAACGGAGCGGGAAAGACCACGCTCTACAACCTGATCGCGGGAACCTACGCGCCGACGACCGGCAAAATATACATCCGGGACGCGGACGTTACGCGAACGCCCGAATACCGCCGCGCGCGCTACATCGGCCGCATTTTTCAGAATCCCCTGCTCGGCACCGCGGGCAAGATGTCCCTCGAGGACAACATGGTCATCTGCCACCGCAAGGGCTATAAGGGACTCGGCATCAGCCTCAACCATTCATTGCGCGAATACTTCCGCGAAAGGCTGAGAGAGCTCGACATGGGACTCGAGAACAGGCTCAAGGACAACGTCGACCAGTTCTCGGGCGGTCAGCGCCAGGCGCTCACGCTCCTCATGGCAGTTCTTTCCGAGCCCGCAATCCTGCTCCTCGACGAACACACGGCAGCCCTCGATCCGCGCAACGCGGAAATCGTGATGGGGCTCACTCGCTCGTTCGCCGAACGGTATGGCCTGACGGTCATGATGATCACGCACAATATGAGTCACGCGATCGAGTTCGGCAACCGGCTTCTCATGATGGACTCGGGGGAAATTGTCCTTGATATCGGAAAAGACGAGAAAAAGAAACTGACGATTGAGGATGTGGTTCAACGGTTCCGCGACATCAAAAAAAAGGATCTCGTAAGCGACCAGATGCTGCTCAATCCCTGAAGGGGATGCGCGTCTCGCTTGAGGCGGGGCGCATGGCGCGAGCGGGGCGCGAACGCACCCCGCTTGCGACCTGCATTTATTTTGCTTTCTTTTCGACGAGCGTACCCTTGACGGTCAGTACGTTTTTATCAACCGCAAATTGCAAGGGGCCTTCGTACCACCGGCTTGCCTGCGCACTCTTCGAGTCTGGCGCAAGGGCAACCTTCGACCAATCGAGATCAGCCATTTTCGCGCTGTCTCCGCCCTTTTTGACGAATTCTTTTTTCAGGACATATTCGCCGCCGACATTGTCGGCAAGGCCGCGGGCGTATTTCGCTCCCGTAAGCGGGTCAAACTTTCCCTCTGCGTCGGTGACAAGCTCGAAGGCATAACCCCGATGCACAAAGCGCACCGTAATCTGCTTTCCCGCCGTCGTCACCGTGAATGCGTCGGCCGTAGCCGTTCCCCAGTCGGAGACCGGGTACAGGAGCAAGCCCCAAAGACCGACGGGTATCGCCGCCTTTTTCGTGGAAGCCCTGTCGAAGCGAACGGCATTGACGGCAGAAGTCGTTCCTGAAAGGCTCGCGCCCGAAGCTGCGTCGAACTTGTCCTTCGTGGACTTGTTTCCCAGCGACCAGTTGAGATAGTTCGCGGTATCAGATGCCGCGAAGTTAAAGCGTTCATCGATCATCACGTTTTGCGCGAACATTGGCGCGAGCGCGATGAAAAGGATGAGCATCCCTGCAAGGATGCCTTTGTGTCCGGTTATCATATAACCCTCCTCATTAGATACTATTTTATCGTATTAAACATACTGAAAGTACCGACAGATGTCAACGTCAGCAAACAATTTCCTGATAATTATAGTGCCTGAGCACCCTGTTGTCACATGCCATGGCACCTCCAGTCCGGATGCCTTGTCTCCGGGACGAAGTTGAGCTATATTTGTCATATGGATGTTTCGATTCAATCGACATCCCTTTCGCAACTCACGATCCTGCATACCGTTGCCTTGCAAAGCCAAAAAATGGCGATGGACAGCGCAAAAAACGAAGGGAAAGTCGTGATGCAAATGATAAATGATCTCGCCTCCATTACCGATACCGCGCTTGGCGGCGGGGTTGATGTTCTCGTATAACAAAACGCAAGAGGACCATATGACTATCCATGACATCTCGATACCTCTTACCGGTGAAACTCCCGTCTGGCCGGGCGATCCTGCACCAACAATTCGGCTTGATTCATCAATCGCCGCTGGCGACGTCGTCAACGTTACGCGTATGGAAATCGCCACGCATACCGGAACGCACCTGGACGCGCCGAGCCACTTTCTCAAATACGGCAAGGCGATTGACGCAATACCGCTTGAAACCCTCGTCGGTCCCTGCCACGTCGCGGATTTTACCGCGCTGCGGGCCGGAACGGAAATTACGGCCAAGGATCTTGAAGAGGCCGGAATACCCGCGGGAACGAAGCGGCTCATCCTGAAAACGGATAATTCCCGGCGACTGACGAAAGAAGGATGCGTATTCTTCCGCGATTACGTTTCGCTTTCGGACTCAGGATGTGAATGGGTCGTGTCGCGCGGCATCCGGCTTGTCGGAATCGACTATCTTTCGATAACACCGTTCGGGCATCCGATGTCGGGACACCTCATCCTGCTCAAGGCAAACGTTGCCATACTCGAAGGGCTCGACCTTTCCGCGGTCGATCAAGGCGGCTATGACCTTGTGTGCCTTCCCCTGAAAACAATCGGAACAGACGGCGCGCCTGCCCGCGCGATACTCACGAGGTAATCGTTGATGCAACGCGTAACAGGAATATCCATAAAGAAGCGCAACTACGGTGTTCTCCTTATAACGCTTGGTTCCCTCTTTCTCGCAACCTCCTGCTTTACCGGGATGGTGAATACGCGTATGAGCCGGGTGTATGGCCCGTCTCTCGCCAACGTGGAAGGCGCCGTCGGAAACGAAGACGTTAATGGAAAATTTCCCGAATCCATTTATATCAAAACCGCGACACAAACTTTTAACGACACCTATTTTTTTCTGCTTTCCGACAACAGGATCTGGTATAAATCAATCGATCCTTCCGGGGAAATTCCGGAATGGAAGCGATTCCGCTCGACGGGATTACCCTCAGCGCGTTTTAAAAAAGACTTTATCAAACCTGGTGCCATTGTCTCCATTTCCGCCGACGCAAACGAACTTCAGGCGATTTCGGACACGGGGAGGATCTATCAGTACGTGTTCGATCCGGGTCTCTTGCTGCAGGACTATTTCTGGAAAGACCATATCGGCTGGCCCGAAGCCGCGCCGCTCGAGATAAACACTCTCGTGAGGGGATTCAGATCATGGGCAGTCGCGAAGCGAAACGCAACCGTTTTATGGTCGGAAGACCGCTTCGGAAACCAGCATCATTACGGAACCATGGGAATCGAGAACTCGTATTTCCTGTGCGCAAACGGACAGGAGATCCGGTATTCGGACACGGGCCTTCCGCAAGACTTCAGCCATACCATACTCGGCCCCGAACGCGGCCGCTTCATCGCAGAAACCCTCTCCGCGAGCGCCTGCACCATATTTGAAATCAACGCTGCGGGAGAAATGTACACAAGGCTCGCGGACTTCGATACCCTTGGAAGCGATCCCCTGTTCCGCTATACGTACCGGGCGCAGGATTACGGAATGCCCGGAACGGCTTACCGCTCGAACTATACGCCCTGGGGACTACCCGCAGAAGACTGGAAAAAGGAACCGTCAATTCCGATTTCGGGCAAAGCGCGTTTGTCAAGATTCATCACGATCCTGCAAAACGGGCACGGGAACGCGGCGAGGGAACTTCGTGTCGCGGGACTCGATTCCACCGGCAAAGTCGGTTTTTATTTCAAGGGCATCGCGGAAACCACATGGAGCTTTCGCGAGGCTCCGCTTGTTTTGAGCGAGGCGGACTTTCTCGATCGGAACGCCGTCGCGAAAGGAAACGCGCCGCGCGGAAAATCTCCGGAAGCGCAGTATTTCGGAAGCGTCTGGAAAGCTGACACACCGATAAACGATATTACGCTTACCATCCCCGACTTTACCCTCAATGAGGGTGCGAGCAAACTCGTCGTTTCAAGAAAAGATGAAAGCGCGGCGTTTATTCTGCATTCGATAGACGGGTGGTCTTATTTCAGACGCTATGATCCCGGTCGCGACGGAACGCCCAAGCTAATGATGGTTACGATCGAGGTTCCAGAAGGCGCGCTTGATGGCATCTCGCCGGAATTCCGCGCAGTGCTTTCCGAGCTCTTCGTGAAATACGACCGTGAAACATTTGCGTTCGTTGCCGAGGCGACCACTGATTACCTTTTGATACGGCAAAGCAAATGGGCGAAAGACGACACTACCCTTTTCCTTTCAATCGATCCCCATTCTGTTCGCGTCAATCCTTCGGTATTCAGGCGAATCTTGATCGGCAACGACGAACTCGTCAAGGAATTCTCCTCACCCCAGCTCAGGCTTGAAGGCGAAAGCCTTTCCGGACAAATCACGCGGGAGACACTCACCTCTTTGATTGCCCGTAACCGCGATTACCGCATGCGACTTGTAAACGCAATCAAGATGTACTCATCCTACAAAATCAGCTCTTCCATTTCGGGAAAGACCTACGGCGTGTTTAACGCAATCAGCCATATCACGCTGCTCTACCTCATCGATTTTCCGAAGATCTACACGGTAACGCGGCATGGAACTCCGATCATGCGGGAAAACACGCGAAACGCCGCGACCGTAACCGACGCAAAATTCTGGATGTACAAAAAATTCCTTGAACTGGTAGACATCAGAATCGAGCTCTATGGCGAGTATCTTGCATCCATTGAGACGGGACGCAGTCCGCCTGAAAGGTTCGCGACGTTCAGCGAGGACTTTATGGGATATTTCGAGCATACCGGAATTCCTAATACGCTCTTCGGCGTCTGGAATGGCGCAGACAAACCGGTCAACTGTATTTCATCCTCCAAGCTGTTCGAAAACGACTTGCCTGGATTACTTCTCGTAACGAGGGAAGCGGAGCCTAAAGTATACCTTGTCGATTTCAGCAACCTTCCGTCTGACGTGTTCAGACGCGAGGGACTCGACTTCGCATCAAAACCGCTTTCGACCGCCGTCGCCATCTCGCCGCTTGTCATTCCCGGAATTCCAATTGGTGATTTCATGTCAGGGTCTCCCTCATCATTACCGGCTGAAAACCGTGATATTATCGCCACACTGGATTGGAACGGATCGGCCCTGACGATATGGACTGACCAGAGCGACGGAAGCAGAAAAATCCTGTTTTCTTCGATGCCGGAATTAACTGCATCAAAGAAAGCTGACTAAACTCGACCGCGTGTGCTACTATTGATTTCATGAAAACTGACTCACATATACCAAATTTGAATTTGCGCAGACTTACCGCACCAATGTTCGTAGAGCAGATAACGGGCGGTTTAACATCCTTTACCGATACGCTCTTCCTCAGCATGATATCGGATCAGGCCGCGGCTTCAGTCGGCATGCTCGGCCCGATCCTGATGCTCGGGTATTTCGTGCTTCCGCAATTTACGTCCGCGGGAACGAGCGTCGCGTCCCAGTTTATGGGCGCCGGAAAAAACGAAAAGGTCGAACCGTCGTGGCTTGCCAACATCGTGATCAGCACGCTTATCGGCGCCGTGCTGTCCGTCGCGATTTTCGCGGTGTCCGGCAAGGCGGGCCTGTGGCTCGGCATGACCGAAACGCAGAACTTCTACGCATCCCAATACCTTTCGGTCATCGCGTTCAATTTCATACTCGTCGGCATACGCTTCTCCTATGCGTCCATCCTTTCATCCAAAACGCTTACCCGCTGGACAATGGTAGCATCCGTTTCTACAAACCTTATCAACATCCCGCTCAACTGGGCGCTCATGACCGGCTTCTGGATTTTCCCCTGCCTCGGCACGCGCGGTATCGCGCTCGCGACGGTAATATCGTACCTCGTCGGGTTCCTCATTCTGTTCGCACTCGTCCACGGAAAACTCGGCATTAACTTCCTTAAGCGGAAGGTGATAGCGGGAATGCGCGGCGTCGTGGGCCCGATCATGAAAATAGGTATCCCGTCTGCACTCGAGCCCTTCAGCTACACAATCCAGAATTTCATCGTCTCGTTCCTCATTATCGGGCTGGGACTCACCGCAATGGGATCGAACACGTATGTCAATCAGCTCATCTTTCTCGACCTCACCGTATCCTGGGTACTTACCTCGGGCGGACAGATATTGATGAGCCATCACCTCGGCGCGGGTAAAATCGATATGGTCAAGCGGACCTATCGCAAAATCGCGCTCATCATCGCGGGCTTCGCCTTCGCGAACCTTCTCGTATACGTCGTCTTCCACAGGTTTTTCCTCGGAATCTTCACACACGACGAGCAAATCATCCGGGCAGGATTCTGGATCCTCGTCATCGCGCTCATCATGGAACCGGTGCGATCGATCAATATCCTCGGGGGCGTCGCGCTGAAGACCGTCGGCGACGGAAAGTTCTCCGTCATCATCAGCCTCGTCTTTATGTGGGGTCTCGTTCCGGTAATCATCCTCGCGACAAAACTCGGATGGGGAATTATCGGTATCTGGGGATGCCTCCTCGCCGACGAGGCGATCCGCGCGAGCATCAATCTCTGGAGATGGAAGTCGGGGGCCTGGATGGGAAAAACCGTAATCGGAGAAAACAAATGAACAGGAATCACATGCACTGCTGGCCGGAGCTTGAGCGATTCGGAAAAACAGTTGATTTACCTGGCTGGGCACAACCGCTTTTTCTCTACGACAGCGCGTCAGACGGTTCAACTATCGAAAGCGATTATTATCCCGTAATCCTCATTCACGGCCTTGGCGACGAGGCAGATAGCTGGCGGCACCTCTTTCCGCTCCTCGCGCAAACACACCGGGTAATCGCGCCCGACCTTCCCGGCTTTGGCCGCTCTGCGGCGACCGGAGGCATGACTATTTCCCGCCATGCGGATGCGCTCCAGGCGCTCTTGCGGAAAACCGGCAAGGCGATACTCGTCGGTAACTCACTCGGCGGAGCAATTGCGGAACTCGTCTCGTTTCGCGATAGCGCCCTCGTCGCGTCTCTCATACTCATCGACGGCGGGCTTCCCACGCGCGGAAAACTCACGCTTTCGCTCCTTGCGTCCCTTATTCCCGGCGTTGCAGAGCGCGGTTACCGCGCATGGCGAAAGGAAGGAGCGGACGCGTACGGCTCGCTCGCGCCCTATTACGCAGAGCTTGAAAATCTCGGCGAAAAAGACCGGGAGTTCCTCCGCGTGCGCGTGCAGGATCGCGTCGCAAGCGAGGGCCAATGCCGCGCATACTGCTCCTCGTTCAGAAGCTACCTTCGAACCGCGCTTTTCGCTCAGGGAAAGTTCGCTCGCCGCCTCTCCCGGTCGCGCGTTCCGCTCCTCGTCATCTGGGGGGATACGGACCGCATCATTCCGATTGCTTCCCGCGCGAGCCTTCTCGCTTTGAGGCCGGACGCAACGGCGGAGACGATTTCCCGATGCGGACATTTGCCGCAACAGGAAAAGCCCGGTGAGACCCATGCGGCCATCGAGCGGTTTCTCGCATCCAGCGGGCGATAACTTACCCGAGAGAGAAAAAGCGCAACACAAGCCCTTTGTCATGTACTATCATTAACTCATGGATCGTTTATCCCGCGCGGCGCTCGCTTTAGTAGCGTGCATCACTCTTGCCTCCCCTCGGCTCGCCTGCGAAACCGTCCCGAAGGTAGCAGTTGTCCTTGCCGGCGGCGGCGCGCGCGGTCTTGCCCACATCGGAGTCCTCAAGGTGATCAAGGAGCTCGGAATCCCGGTTGATATCGTCACGGGAACCAGCATGGGGGCAATCATCGGCGCCCTGTATTCCATGGGATATGAACCAGAAGAAATAGACACAATCATGAGCGGAACCGACTGGATAGACCTCTTTTCGGAATACAGCGAAAACGTGAGCGAACCGTATCCGGACAGGAAAGACCGCGGGCACTACTTCGCAAAAGCCGGTTTCGACCGGAAGGGATTCATCATGTCGGGCGGTTTTCTCACCGGGCGCAAGGCGCTCCACACACTCGACGCGCTCTTCCTTGCCATTCCCGAACCAACCAATTTTGACGATCTGCCCCGCCGGTTTCGCGCCGTATCGGTTGACATCGCAACGGGAAGGAAGGTCATCCATGATCACGGGTCGCTTGCCGACGCCCTACGCGCGAGCATGAGCATTCCGGGCGTATTCATGCCCTACCAGCTCAATGGACAGGCTCATATCGACGGGTTCGTCGCGGATAATTTACCGATCAATCTCGCGCGTTCCCTCGGTGCCGACCTCGTAATCGCGATCGACCTCGCCGATACGGAAGAGCTTGACCCCGCAGAGTTCGACCGGAATCTCACGCAGATCCTTACCCGAACGGTTATCCTCATGACCCGAAACGGCGTTACCCATCAACTGCAAAATGCGGACTGCCTTATAACCGTGGATACGAACGGATACACCTCGATGGATTTCGAGAAAACGCGCGATATCATCAATCTCGGAGAAAAGACCGCGAGAGACGGTATCAAGGCGCTTACCGCTTTTCGCGACCAGTGCCTTAAAGAGGGCGCGCGGCAAAGTCCGATCAAGCGACCAGAAATGGCGGTCATTGAGTCCATCGTCGTCGAAGGCGGGACGGAGCGGGATCGTGCCTTTATCAGAAAGGTGTATGAACCGCTCGTCGGGACCGCACCAACAGCCCAAACGATCGAAGCGCTTTTCGCGCAGCTCGACCGCGATATCAGGTTCGATACGGTCCGCGTCAGGCTCGATGCATCCACGGAAAGACCTGCGCTCGTCGTTACCCTCAAGGATCGCGCGCTTCCCTCCTCTTTTTTCAGAATGGCCTTTACCTATCAATCGACGTACTCACGCCATTTCGTCAACGAAATGGCAATCATGCCTGCCGTAATAATCCGCGGCATTCCCTTCAAATACTCACGGCTTACCGTCGACGCCGAGGCCTTCGATTCGCCCGGTTTTGCCGTTCAATTCTCGCAGCCATTCTTCGACCACGTGTCGATCAATCTCTCCTACTCGATGTATACGGATCTCGATACCTGGGTTGTCCGCGCCTCACCCGATTACATTGAGCAGACAAGTGCTGCGACTGCCAGCCTGGGCATTTCCTTTTACACCTGGACGGGAGGAGAGGCTTCCCTCGGTTGCAGTTATGACAGAACAGATGACGAGGACTATATCGGTGTCATCACCGGAGAGGCGGTCGATGACGCGTTTTGCCTTCATGCAGGTCTTGACCTTGACACCACAAACTCCCCGATCCTTCCCCGCTTTGGATTTCGAAACAAGATCGGTTTGCTCTATTCGCTTCCCGTCACCTATTCCCAGCGCGCGTTCGGCACGGTATCGATTGCCGGAGGCGCGTTCATCCCCATCGGGGACACGGTATCACTCGGCATCTCCTGGCTTGGGGGTAGCGACTTGACCCCGCAAGGCGACTCCGCATGGGCGGCACCGCTCCATTACAAACCCCGGCTTCATGACCGGATGCTCTATCCCGGCCTTCTCGCGCAGGCAGAACGGATCGGAAGTCATGTGTTCGGGACAGGGCTCACGATCCAGTATATCCTCAACGCCGACACCACCACGCGTAATATCCCGGTCTCGGTGCTGCTAGAGGCGTCAGCCGGCAGCTCTTGCCAGAACGGCGAAGACATTACCCTCGCAGCCGACCGGATACACCTGACGGGTTGCGCAGGCTTCGGGATGCGCATTAACGACGCATTCGGCATAATGGTCCGCGCCGGGGCAACGCGGAATACCGCTTCTGAATGGCTTCCGTTTTTTGCCATCGATTTGGGAGCTTTCGGGCAATAATGCCCGCTGACCCGTTAAAAGTCAAAAACGGGTCCTTCAGGACGCTGACAGAATCGCGAAAATATTGTAACATTGAGCCAACATGCCCTTGAAATGCGCTCTTCGCGCATCGATGGAATCGATATTCGCACTAATGAGGATCCAGATGAAATTCAACATTTTTGACCTTTTACTACCCCGCGAAACCAAGTTTTACTCCATGCTCAACAAACAGGCTGAAACGCTCAATCAAGCGGCAAAAGAATTCCGGGATCAGATTGCAAATCTCCAGGCTTCGCAAAACGATGCCGTACTCAAGAATCTCGTCAGCATCAAGGAATTGGAAAAGGCAGGGGATAAAGTCGAGAAAGCCGTCATCGACGAGCTGGACAAGACCTTCATCACGCCGCTGGACCGCGAGGACATCGCCCGCATATCGATGCAATTGGGCGTTGCGCTCGATTTTATCAACTCGATCAGCCAGATGCTCGACATCTATGCCATCCACCAAACGCCGAAAGCGGTCACTACCTTTTGCGACATCCTCGTCGGGATAACCGCCGAAAACATCAACCTCATCGCGGCCCTTGAGTCCCGAAAAGGGATCCCCCAGATAATCCGCATCATGCATGAATTCGAAAAACGGGGCGACGACACCTTTCACCAGGGAATGGCCCGGCTTTTCGAGTCTGAATCCCCCGTCGAGATCATCAAGTTCAAGTCCGTCTACGAAGCGCTCGAAGACACCATCGACTCCGTCGACTTTATCGGCAAGCTCATCCGCAGCATCATGATAAAGCTAGGTTAATGGGCATGAGCATATCCATTATCCTGATCGCGGTCGTCACGATTGCGCTCATTTTCGATTTTCTCAACGGGTTTCACGACGCGGCAAACGCGATCGCGACCATTGTCATCACGAAGACGCTTACCCCCGTTCAGGCCGTCATCCTTGCGGGTGTTGCAAACTGCGTCGGTTATTTCACCCTCGGAACGGCCATCGCGAAAACAATCGGTAAGGGCGTCGTTCACATCAATCAGGTTCCCGCCGAGTGGCTTCTTCCGCTCCTTTTTTCCGCGCTCCTGGGCGCGGTGATCTGGAACCTGATCACGTGGTTCTTCGGGCTTCCGACCTCGTCGAGCCATGCCCTCATCGGCGGACTTCTCGGCGCGGCACTGGTCGCCGTTGGCCCCAAGGCGATCGTCATCGGAACCCTTTTTACCGGCGGTATCGTCCAGATTCTCGCGTTCATCGTCATTGCCCCGGTCATCGGCTTCGCGGGCGCGGCATTCTTCACGACGCTCATCTATTTCCTTTTCCAGAAAGTCCGGCCCCACAAAATCAAGGATATTTTCAAATATCTCCAGCTCGTGTCGGCCAGTGCATACTCGATCGGTCATGGTACCAACGACGCCCAGAAAACGATGGGTGTGATAACCCTCGCCCTCGTCGCAGGCGGCATACTCCCCGAATTCAAGGAAGTCCCCGGATGGGTCGCGCTTGCCTGCTATACCGCAATAGGTCTTGGCACCATGTGCGGCGGTTGGCGCATCGTTAAAACCATGGGAACAAAAATTACGAAGATACACGCACTCGAGGGATTCTGCGCGGAAACGTCGGCAGCAATCGTGCTCCAGATCACCGGCCACATGGGTATCCCGGTGTCCACCACGCACGTTATCTCGGGATCGATCATGGGCGTCGGAGCCGTCGAGTCCGCAGCGAAGGTTCGCTGGACCACTGCGCGCACCATCGTCTGGGCATGGTTTCTCACCGTTCCCGCGACGGGCGCTTGCGCTGCCGTGAGCTTCGCGATCTACCGATTGATTTCACATTTATCATAATACCCTAACGGCAAACTCCGCATACTTGCAGATTATCCATGCAGTATTGCGGATTTTCCCTTCCGTCTTTCAGTCATTGGTGCTAGTAATGTATATATCATGCGCATCACGCTCAAGAAGGAAGTTATATGAAAAAGACCGTATTGTTTCTCGCATTGACCCTGTCCCTTATCGCTTCCGGCTGCCTCGGAAAAAAGGCTGAAGAGCCGAAAGAGGCGGCCAAACCCGTTCCCGTATTGCCCCTCACGACCAATACCACCGGCAAGGTTCAAATTCAAACCGTTTCGGGAAGCGAAGCGTACCCCTTTAATTCATACATCATCACGTCAAGCGGCGGGGAAACCGTGCTCGTCGACCCGACTGCGATGCCGCCGAGGAGCGTTGTCGAGCTCAATCCCGTCCTCATCGCAAGCACGCACGGGCACATGGACCACGTCGACACGAAGTTTACCGAATCCTACGACTGCAAAAAGATTTCATACTTTCAGGCGGACATGAAAACCCGCGACTTTCACGTGTATTCAATTCTTTCCGCGCATTCTGGAAATACGATCGGAAGTTCGAACGTCATCATCGTCTTCGAGGTAAACGGCCTCAGGATCGCGCACATGGGTGACATCGGACAGGACAAATTGACGAAGGATCAGCTCAAGGCTCTCGGTAAAATCGATATCGCGTTCATGCAGTTCGAGAACTCGTATTCGACGATGACCCTCGCGAACGCGAAGGGATTCAATCTCATCGAGCAACTCTCCCCGACGGTAATCATTCCGACGCATTACACGAGCGCGTCCCTTCCGGAGTTCGAGAAGCGATACGGTAAAATTACCGATTACGACAACGTGCTCGCGGTTTCCCGGGAAGATCTTCCTTCGAAACCGATGACGATGTGGCGAATCCTCAACACGCACAAATACCCGTAATCACCAGGCGCGCTCAAGCGGCGCGTTTTCAGCTTCCCGTTCCGCCCCACGCGATCATTCCGCGATTCCACACCTTGAGTGCGATCGCGAAAAGAACGACGCCCATCGCCGGAGAAGCGAACGCGGTCCAATCGAGGTGAGCCGGCCGGAGGAATACTTGCGCGGGGTAGAACGCGACGAAGCCCATCGGCAAGAGCCAGGTAAAGGCGAACCGGAAAACCGCGTTATAGATATCCATCGGGTACTTGGTCTGGTCGCGAACGCCGTTGATGAAGGAAAGCACGGAGTATGAGTCCGTTATCCAGAACGCCGTCGACGCCGCGATCAGCATCAAGGCGGCGATTACCGCCGACGAGCCGATGACGAGAAGCGGCAGGAGCGCGACGAGCGCGGGAGTCCAGACAATCCCGAGCGAATGCGACGACCACACGAAAAGCACTATCGAGAGCGGAAGCTGGCCAAGCCCCTTCATGTCGATCATCTCGCTCAGGTAATAAAACAGGCTGTTGATCGGCTTGAAGTAATACTTGATGAACGTTCCCTGCCTGATGTGCATCCGGAGCGACCATATATGCTCGAAGCAAATCTGGAGCGGCGTCTGGGCAATGAGCGAAAACGAGTAAATGAAAAGAAGCTCGTTGAACGTCCATCCCGCGAGTTTCGGCATGTTCGACATGAGAATCCACAGGCTCGCGATTCCGGTCGAGTAATAAATGAACATGCCCAACGACGACATGACGAAATCAAACCGGTACTGCATGCGCGTCCGGACATACCCCGAGACGAGCTTCACGTACAGGCGGCAATAGAAAGAAAACTGCTTCATCATTACCCCCCGTTAACCGTCAGTTTTTTAAGCGAGAAGGAAAAGTACAGGCGGCATAAAACATAGCCGACTGCTATCCACGCGAATTGACAGGCGAACCCGCGGCCCCACGCGCCGAGGTCGGCCTCGTTCGAAGTCAGGATCGTAAGCGGAAGGTTATACATGTACGGGAACGGCATAAAGCCGATTATCCGCGCGAGCGAGTCGGGAAAGAATCTCAAGGGGACGAGCGCTCCCGAAAAGAAAAGGATCGCGAAATCCTTCGCCACGCTGATGCCCCAAATCGACAGCGTCCAAAAGCACGTTGTCCCGACCAGAAAATCAAAGAGAAAGGAAAGCACGCACGAGCCGATGAGCGTCGCCGCGAAAAAGGGAACGTTCCAGCCAAGGGTCATCCGCGACTGAAAGGCCACGAAAATTATCAGAAGGCTCGGTATCGTCACCGTTATGAAATTCCCCGCCATCGATCCCATCGAATTGGCGAAAGCGTAGCGCATATAGTCGATCGGCTTGAAGAAAAACATGATGATGTCGCCGCTCCGTATCTGGGAGCACATTTCCCAGTCGGCCCACGTGCGCATCAAGACCGTTATCGCCGTCGCAAGCGACACGTACAAAAATGTTTGCTGAAACGACATGCCCCGAATCACCCCGTCGGGATTCGCGGCAAACACGGAACGCCAGAGAAAGAACTGGATAACAATCGAGAACGCGCTCGCGACGATCTGGAAGATAACGTGAAAGCGATACGCGAAAAGAGATTTGAGGTTATTCGCGACGATCATGAGATAGGGTCTCATTTAAGACCTCCCGCGTACACTTTCTCGATCACGGACTCGGTACTGATCTCGTTGATCTTTACGTCCTTCACCGGCAGCGTGCTGAGCGCCCATGAAAGGATGTCGGAAAGATTCGTCTTCTCCTGATCGATCGTGATATCGTACCAGTGCGTGTCCGCCTGGCTCAGGTCGATGGAAGTTACGTCGAACGCCTTCTTCACTTCGGGAAGCATTTCCCGCATCTTCTCACCTTCTCCCTCGTGACACAGAAGTCTGAGCGTCCTGAAACTCCCGAAAAGACGATTGAAATTTTCGGTCGCTCCGTCATATATGACCCGCCCCTTGTCGATCATGACGATCCGCTTGCACAGGGCTTCGACGTCGCCGATATCGTGCGTGGTGAGGAGTATCGTGGTTTTCTTTTCCGCGTTGAGCGAGCGCAGGAGCGTCCTGATCTGGCTCTTGACGGCGACATCGAGCCCTATCGTCGGCTCGTCGAGGAAGATGATGGCCGGATCATGGAGAAAGCTCGCGACGATATCGCAGAGCATCCGCTGGCCGAGCGAAAGGCTCCTGACCTGCTGGGGATAGAGCTCTTTCAGGTTGACGAGCTCCTCGAAGCGCGCAAGATTCGCGCGATAGGCGGTGTCCGATATTCCGTAAATTTCCTTCAACAGCTTGAAGGATTCGCGAACGGGAAGCTCCCACCACAGCTGTGTGCGCTGACCGAAGACGACCCCGATACCCCGCACAAACCGGACTCGGTCCTTGAACGGATTCATGCCGTTTATCGATATCACGCCCGACGTCGGATGGAGCACGCCGGTCATCATCTTGATTGCGGTAGACTTTCCCGCGCCGTTCGGGCCGAGAAACCCGATGATCTCGCCCCGCTCGATGTCGAGGCTGATCCCGTCAACGGCGCGTACGAAGCGGTAGTCACGCGAAAAAAGATCGAGGAACGCGCCGCCAAGACCTTCCCTCCGGTTCAGTACCTTGAAGTGCTTTTTCACGTCGTCAAAATGAATCAAACTTTCCGTTGTTGCCATTTTCTTAACTCCACACATATTTCACGATCATGACACCGCGTAAGGCGATGATCCTCATTTGGTTATATCGCGTCAGAGCGATTCTGTATACCGGAGAGAAAAAAAAAGACGCTCAGCTTTCGCTGAACGTCTTCATGTTTTTCGGGCAGGGGGGAATTGCCTTCCGGTCATGCGCATCCTGCGCACTCCCTTCAGGCCGCGCTCGGAAGCTGTCGGCGCCATCCCTGGCGCCTTTACCTCCCGTTGGTCGGCGCTTCCTCACGTTCAATCGCTCGAAACTTCGTTGCGAATCCCCCCATCTGATAATAAAAAAAAGACGTTCAGCTTTCGCTGAACGTCTTCATTGTATCGGGCAGGGGGGAATTGAACCCCCGGCCTCTTGGTCCCGAACCAAGCGCGCTACCCCTGCGCTACTACCCGGAAATGGTCTTCCTTGCGGAAGACCGTCTATGTTATCAGGATCCGGTTATTATGCCGCTTATAGGGATCCTGCTGCGGCCGAACTGTTGCAGAAAAGCAAATCGTTCGTTAACCAATCTAAAGAAAAAGCCCGTCTGTAACCAGACGGGCTTTAGCGGGAGCGACGGGGCTTGAACCCGCGATCTCCGGCTTGACAGGCCGGCGCGATAAACCAGCTTCGCTACGCCCCCGTGACGTTAGTGACTATAAAGGACTATCAAAAAAGTGTCAAGACGGATTCTCAAAAAAACTTGGAAAAGCGCGGGGTACCTGCGTTGACAGAGGATTTTCCGCATGATATTCTGTTTCCTACTATATTGCTTTCATAAAGGAAGTTCTTTCTATGACCGGTAGAAACAATGTGCTTTGGTTCGGAGCGGTGTTCATCCTCCTCCTTTCAGTCGTTACCTTTATCTATGTTCCGACTAGCAAGAAAATGTTTGGCGGTCACGCTAACATCACCTTCGGTGAATGGAACGGTAAGCCGATCGAGTATGTCCAGGATAGCTTCTTTGTCCGCCAGATCCAGGCTATTTCCGCCCAAATGGAGCAGCAGGGACAGCCCGTCAATCAGTTCAGCAATTTTCAGATCATGAAGCAGGCATACGACTCAACCGTAATTCGCTTCGCAATTCTCGAAGATCTGAAAAAAGTCGGATATAAAGTTCCTGAAACTATAATCAATAGGGAACTCGTCGCCTATTACGTCGACGAAAACGGTAAATACTCAAACAAAATTTTCAATGACACTCCCGAAACGACGCGTGCGATGCATCGCGCTACCACCACCGAGGAACTTACGGTAAAGCGCTTTGCCGATGATATGTTCGGTGACCGTTCGGGCGTCTATGGACTCAAAGCGGGTACCAAGGAGATCGACCTCATCAAAACGATGACCGGTCCCGAGCGCAGCTTCAGCTACGTAAGCCTCTCTACGACGGAGTATCCTGAAAGTGAAGTCGTGGCGTTTGGCACGGCCAACGCAGAGCTCTTCGCGAAGTATGACTTTTCAGTCATCACGCTCGGTACCGAAGCCGCGGCGAAAAAAGTGTCCGACAGCATCGCCAAGAAGACCATCACCTTCGACGACGCAACGACAACCTATTCAACCAAGATTGGTGCCGACACCGCAGGAAAGCTTCTCAAATCACTCCGGTTCGATATCAATACCCTCTTTCCGGACGCAAAGGACCTCGCAACGGTTCTCGCGCTCAAACCGGGTGACGTCAGCCCGATCCTCAAGGACGGCAAGGTTTTCATGATCCTCCGCTGTAACGCGGCGCCCCTTGAAGCCGACTTCACCCGTCCCGACGTCATTGCCGAAGTCAATTCCTATATGACCATCAAGGAAAAAGGAAAGATCGAGGATTATTTTGTCGCAAAGGCAAAAGAATTCGCTGCCGAAGCTCGCGCTTCCGGATTCGACGCAGCCTGCAAAAAATCCGGTCTCGAGAAAAAGAGCACCTCTCCGTTCGGCATCAACTATGGAGACGTGAATATCCTTACCCCGATTCCCGTACAGACCAATCCCGAACTCGCGGCCGCAGCCAAGAGCGAAACGTTCTTCAAGACCGCTTTTTCGCTTGCACCGGACGCCGTCTCCGAGCCCGTTATCCTCGGCAACAATGTCGTGGTCCTGAAGGTGAACGAGGAAAAGGCCGCTGACGCCCAGCTCAATGAAATGCTCCCGCTCTTCTACAACTACTACGGCGGTTCATGGTCCCAGCAAACATTTGCCGGATCGATTCTCAAGAGCAAGAAGCTCAAAGACGAATTCATGGACACTTATCTCAAGTACTTCCTTCCGAAAAGCTGAACGTGACGGCCGAAGATAAATCGCGCGGAACCGATCCCTCGGGGTCGGCCGCGCGTCCTTCGACGGTCAATACTCCCCGGGGACTCTCCGTCCTCTATAAGGGGCGCTCTCTTTATTCCCGCTACGATCCCCCGAAAATTCCTGAAGAAACCGCGCGGCTCCTAGCGATACCGGAGGAGACGCTGATACTCTGCGTATCCCCCGCTCTCGGATACGGTCTCGACATCCTTTTGAAAAAAATTCCACAGAGTTCGTTCATCCTCGCCCTCGAAGAAGACGAGAACCTCATGGCGCTGAGTGCCAGTCATCTGGAACGTGAAATACTTGACCACCCATCAATCCGTCTCATCAGAACCTCTTCGGTTGCACGCGTACTTGAAACCGTCGATTCGCTCAAAGTCGGCCCCTTCCGCCGCTGCGTTCGCCTCGATCTTTCAGGAGGCGCAGCGCTCAACAGCGATTTTTATCGCGACGTGCAAACGGCAATTGACGAATACATCAGCCGATGGTGGCGTAACCAGGTAACGCTCATGAAGCTCGGAAGAAATTACGCGCGGAATTTCTTCGCCAACCTCAACGCCCTGCCCCATTCTTTCGCGATTCCCGAACACAATGTAAAAAAATCAGTCATTGTCGCGGGCGCAGGGCCTTCTCTAGATTCTTCCCTTTCCGTCATCAAGGAACGGAGAGACCGCGCGTTTCTTCTCGCGGTCGACACGGCGCTTCCTGCCTTGCGCGATTCGGGTATTACGCCCGACGCGGTAGTTCTCGTTGAATCGCAGTTCTGGATTACCCGCGCATTTATCGGCTTTCGCGGCTCGCGCATTCCGGTCTACGCCGATCTTACCGCGAACCCCCAGGCGCTTCTTGCAACCGGCGGGCAGGTAAGTTTTTTCCACACCGCGTACGCGAAGGCTAGTTTTCTCACTCGTTTTTCCGCAATTGGCCTTTCGCCTTCACGAGTCGCGCCGCTCGGCTCGGTCGGTCTTTCCGCGCTCGAGATCGCCTGCCTCGTCGCAGCCCCGGGATTTCCGGTTCTCTTTACCGGGCTCGACTTTTCCTGGAGCGCGGGTTTTACCCATAGCCGCGGAAGCCCTGCTCCCCGCGACGCGCTTGCCCGGTCCTGCCGTCTCGAGCCGATAGAGCGCGAACCATCTTGCGACTCGCGTCTCTCCCGGAAGGAAATCGGCAAGGGCGGCCTTACCGTGCTTACCGATCCCGCCCTTGCAGGGTACGCCGAGCTTTGCGCCGCGCGCTTCGGCGGTGATTCGCGTCTCTTTGATTTTGGGAATACGGGCCTTTCAACCGGATGCAAAAATATTACCGAAGGCGAAGCGCGCGCGATTCTGGATTGTTTTGGCGAAACGGAATCTCCCGATACGGAGCGTTTCCCCGTCAACGCGGAGCGTCTTGACGCATACCTTTCAGAGGAAAAAACGAGGCTTCGCGAAATCCGTGGCTTTCTTACCGGCGATTCGCAGTATGCCCACATCGGAACCGAAGGACTCATCGAGCGACTGAAGTTGTCCGATTATCTTTACTTGCATTTTCCCGACGGCTACAAGGGAGTCAACATGAGCGACGGATTTCTCCGCCGCGTGAGGATTGAACTTGAGTATTTTCTGAAAACGCTTGACCGACCCCGGACCGAAATCAGCTTTCCTTCGTCTTGAGCACGGCGAGGAAGGCCGACTGCGGAATCTCCACGTCACCGACCATCTTCATGCGCTTCTTTCCCTCTTTCTGTTTCTCGAGCAGCTTCCGCTTTCTGGAAATATCGCCGCCGTAGCACTTTGCGAGAACGTCCTTGCGAAGCGCGTTAACCGTCTCGCGCGCGATGATCTGACTTCCGATAGCACCCTGAATCGCGATCTTGAACTGCTCCCGGGAGATTTCTTCCTTGAGCTGCGCGCAGATGTGGCGAGCCTTGTCGTAGGCGTTGCCCTTGTACGCAAGCTGCGATAGAGCATCGACCGACTTGGCATTAATCAGGATGTCGATCTTGACGAGATCGGTTGGCTTGAAGCCGATGACGTCGTAGTCGAACGAGGCGTAGCCGCGGCTCACGCTCTTGAGGCGATCGTAGAAATCGAAAAGAACTTCCGCGAGCGGCATCTCATACACAATCTCGACGCGCTTTTGGTCGAGGTATTGCATGTTCAACTGAACTCCGCGCTTCTCGACGCACAGGCTCATGATATTTCCCAGGTATCCGCTCGGCGTAATTATCGATGCGCGGATATACGGTTCCTCCGCGCTTTCGATCTTGCCTTCGTCCGGGTACTCTGCGGGATTGTCGCAAAGAATTGATTCGCCGTTTCTGAGAAGGATGCGGTATTCGACTGAAGGTGCGGTGAAAATCACCGACTGGTCGAACTCGCGCTCGAGGCGCTCCTGCACGACTTCGAGATGGAGAAGCCCGAGAAAGCCGCAGCGGAAACCGTGTCCGAGCGCGATGGAAGAATCTTTTTCCCAAGTGAGGCTCGCGTCGTTCAGCTTGAGCTTCTCGAGCGATTCCTTGAGTTCCTCGTATTCGTTCGTGTCCATCGGATAGATCGACGAGAAAACGACGGGCTTTACTTCCTTGAAACCGGGAAGCGGCGTGTCTGCGGGATTGACGATGCTCGTGATCGTGTCGCCGACGCGCACGTCCGCGATGGTTTTGATGCCCGCGATAATATAGCCGACGTCGCCTGCCGCGAGCTCTTCGCCCGGTACGAGCTTGAGGATGAAGATACCGACTTCCTCGATCTTGTACTCGGTCGCCGAGTTCATGAAGCGAATGGTGTCGCCTGCGCGCATCCGTCCGGTAAAGACACGAATGTGTATGATGACTCCCCGATAGGAGTCGTAATGGCAATCGAAAATAAGGGCGCGCAGTTTGTCCGTCGCAAGCCCGGTCGGCGGCGGGATACGCGCGACGATAGCCTCGAAAAGCTCGTCGATGCCCGTTCCCTGCTTTGCGGATACGGGAACGGCGATGGAAGAGTCGAGGCCGAGATCGTGATCTATCTGGTGCATGGTGCCGGGAATGTCCGCGGCGGGCAAATCGATCTTGTTGATAACCGGCAGTATCTCGAGGTTGTGCTCGAGGGCGAGATACATGTTGGAAAGAGTCTGGGACTCAACGCCCTGAGCGGCGTCGACGAGGAGCAGCGCGCCCTCGCACGAGGCAATAGCGCGCGATACCTCGTAGGTAAAGTCGACGTGTCCCGGCGTATCCACGAAGTTCAGGAGGTACTTTTTCCCGTCGCGCGCGGTGTACGGAATGGTGACCGCCTGGCTTTTTATCGTGATTCCACGCTCGCGCTCGATGTCCATGTTGTCGGTCATCTGCGCATGGTAAAAGCGCTCGTCGATTACCTTCGCCTTCTCAATAAGGCGGTCGGCAAGGGTCGATTTTCCGTGATCGATGTGGGCAACGATGCAAAAATTGCGGATGTATGCGGGATCAGTCATATCCCGCATAATATTAGAAATATGACGGACTGTCCAGTGACGCCTGAAAGCCGATAAAAGAGTCGAGATACCCGCTCTTCCGGCGTTTGGTATAAAGCTGTATCGCAACGACTTCGTTCTTTTCGTCTACCTGAACGTCCTTGATCTCGAGAACGTCCTGCTCGGAAAACCCCGTTTCGTCGGCGATGCTTCCGCGAACCACCGAATGGACAAGATATTTCCGTGTTGCCCCGACGCGCTCGAGGTCGAGGCCCGCAATGGGCAAAAGCGCGCGGCTTTCAAGATCACGATCGAAGATTTCCTTGCCGGGAACTTCCGGGCGTTCCGCAAGCTGCACGAACCAGCTCTTTTTTGTGGCCGTTCCTTTATCTCCAGTCGAGCCCTCGTTGCCGGTCAGGCGAATGATCGTCTTCGGATATTCCCTGATAAGGATGGACTGAAGTTCTTCGAGCGTATGAACGGGTTTTCCGTTAACCTCGGTTATAACCGTACCCTCGGGAATGCCAGCCGCCTCGCACGGGGATCCGGGCACCGCGTAGACAAGGGTAACGCCCGAGTTCGCCGTTCCGCCCTGTGTCGCCGCGGTTTTTCCGTACGCACCGAGCCAGGAATGGCTCACCTTTCCGCCTGCGTAGAGCGACGGAAGGATCACCCTCAGATATTCAACGGGAATGGCGAAATTGAGGCCTTCGTAGGGCTCGATACCCGCAAAGACAACGGCCTGCACACGCCCTGCTTCGTCGACAATCGGTCCGCCCGAGTTTCCGTGATTGATCGGTGCGTCTATCTGGAGCACGTCGCCGAGGGAAAGTAGCCGTCGCTTTTGCGCCGACACAATCCCCGAGGTAAGCGTCTGCTCAAGCCCGGCGGGTGAGCCGATGGCGTATATTTTATTGCCGACTTTCAGGTCTTCGGAGGATCCGAGCTGAAAGACGGCCGGTGGTGCGATTTCCGTCTTGATGAGGGCAAGGTCGAGCACCGGATCCCATCCGATTACCTTCGCCGGGATGCGCGTGTCGGGATCGTTCGGCATCTTGATGAAAAGCCGCGAGTATCCCTCGTATTTAGGATTTACCTCGCTGTCGATTACGTGATAGTTCGTGATCAGGTATCCCCTCGGATCGATGAAAAACGCGGAGCCGATTACCCGGTCGGCGTAGCCGACTCCCGCCTCGACGCGAAGCCCGCGATCAACCCATACGGTAACCGTTCCCTGAATCATGCGAGCTACGATGCCGGAGGAAGGGGCCTCGTCTTCTGGCGTAGAGCGAACCACGGAATCAAGTGCGGCGAGAATGAGGTTACCCTCTTCCTTCCAGGCCTTTACCCGGTTCCCCTCTATTTTATCGTTCGTCCATCCCGCTGGTGCGGAGGAAAGCGCGTCGAGCGAGCGGAACAGCACAAGCGCTGAACTCCAATCACCTTTCGCAATGGTCGCGTCGAACTCATCCCTCGTTTTCGACTCAGCGTCCCGATACAGGGTCTCGACCTGGGTAAGTCCCGTTGCATGATCCTTGAGCGTACGCGCGTGCGCGAGCGCGACCACGGGATCCTTATCGAGCAGGAGACGCGTTTGGTCAACTTCATGAAGAATACTGCGCTCGCTGGAATAATCGACAAACGGCTCGCGCTCCGGAGAGGTCGCGCAACCGGAAAGAAAAGCAACCGAAAGGATAAGCGTTAACCGCATGGCCGAAACGACGTTCTTATTCATCAACAAGCTCCGCAAAGGTATGACCGCCGGTACGCACGGCATTAAGCCGCCTTGCGTCAACAGTGATTGAATAGCTAACAACCGGAACGGTGCCCGAGTTAAACGCTTCGTCAATTTTTTTTGCCAATTCGCGTGAATTTTGCGGAAGTCGGCCAATCCACCAAACATCGCTTACCGGATCGCGTACGACGGACTTTTTGATTCCGGCATATGACACTTCGCGCGGAGAGGCGTTTTCGACCGTAATTACGACGACAAGTCCCGTGTCGGGATGAGTCCATTCGGTGCGCTCCACCCCGTCGGCGGTCTTTGTCCACACAATGTCGAAGGAACCGTTTTCGTCCGAATCCCAGCGGTTGACAATCGTTCCATCGCCTAAGTATTCCTCGCGGTATTCAATGCGACGGTTTCCGTTTTGGTCCACATCGACCGACGCAAGGGCGCCGCGCGGACCGTACGTCGAGGTTGTCTCGAAATAGCCGTCACCGTTCAAGTCTGATTTTGCAAGCGCGGGATACCCGCGCGAATAGGTTGTCCACGAGACGACCGTGCCGTTCTCGCGGGTTTCCGAAGAAACGGGAACTCCGCCGTCAAGCGTGACGAGCGTCTTCCCGCCCTCGCGGTAATACGCCGAAGCGCCGGCAAGCAGCCGCTCCGTCAGCGGCGGCTCTTTGCCCGTCGGCCGGATTGTATAAAACGCATTGCCGTAAAAGCCGAAGTCCTCGCGCGTCCACTCAACCGGCGCCCAGGAAAGCGCAAGCGGCTTCATCGTGTACTCGCGGTCGCCCGCAATTACAGAGCGGACTGCCGGATATTTATCGTACGTTACGGATGCGGCGGGGTTTGCGACGGCGATAGTCGCGGGTTCTCCAAGATCGCAGTCAACCGAATAATCCGGATACCCGTCCTGATTCAGGTCGAATGATGCTTTGACCGGGCGTCCGAGCCGATAGCGTGACCATGAGTCGACGATGCCGTCTCCGTTTGCGTCGTCGGTGATGACGCCTTCGTACCCGTCAAGACGCGTTTCCACGGAATCGCGAACCGCTTTTTTTCCTGCAAGGCGGCACAGTGCATGGAGCGAATCGAGGGCGATGCCGCTTTGCTCCGCGGCGAACAGTTCCTTCTCCGCCGCTTCCTCGCCGAGTATCCCGTACTCAAGCGCGTACACGGTTGCGAGTTGCTCCGCGTACGACGGTGCTGTGCCAGCGCGAGCGCCTTCAGTTCCGTCAGTTCCTTCTGCCTTTCTCACGCCCGCTTCCGCAAGCCGGTCGTTTTTGCCCATGCTCCGGAACGTCCTGATGTCCCTCACGCGACTTTCGGCGTCGCGCTCGAAGGGAACGGCAAGGAGAAGAAGTTCCCTGTCTTCGTCTTCCCAGACGTAGAGCCGTGAAATGATCGTCTGCGCAATCGTGGACGCGTCTCCTGTCGCTTGCGCATTCTTTTCCCGCGTGAGGAAAAGTCTCGGGAAGCGTGCGTCGAAGGGCCAGCGTTCGAGAGCGCGGGAAACGCTTGTACGGGCTTCGGCGATTTTGCCGAGGCCATAGAGGGAGACGGCGCGCGCGTAATCGGCGTCCGCCGAAGAAATCTTCGATGTTTTCGAAAGAAGGGCGAGCGCATCCGCGTACCGGCACGTTTCGGCCTTGAGCCTCGCGTTGAATATGAGCGCTTCGTCCCGTGAATAGGTGCGCCAGAAATAACCGTCAGCAAGGGCGGTCTCGACGCGCTCGAGAATGTCGGCACGGGGAGAGCCCTTCGCGGCGAGCGAAAGGGCTTCAATGTACGGAAAGTCTGCCATGGAGGCGTCGTATGTTTCACCGAGACGCGCCTCGAATGAAGCTCCGTCCCAGTCGGCTGCGGCGAGAAGATTCACCGCGCGCTCGAGCGAGCGGATGGCTGCTGCCTTGTTCGCGGATTTTGGCGCCTCACCCGCCGTTTGGGCGGCGAGCGGCAAGCCTGTGCCCGACAGGGCGAAGATGAGCGCGACAATCGCGATACCCCGCGCGGTTCGGACAAAATCCTGCTTCACGACTTGGCTTCCTCCGTAGGTTCACTACCGGCCGCACTATCGGCCTCCGCCTTGCGTTCTGCGGATTCCGCCTTGCGTTCAAGAGCGAGCGCCGCTTCCTGAACTCTCCGTTCCTCGGCATGCGAGGGAGGCATTCCGAGCAGTATCCTGATTTCACTGTCATCGAGGGTTTCCTTTGCAAGAAGTTCCTCGGTAAGTTTTTCAAGCTCGTCACGGTGCTCGCGTATTATTGTTTCGGCGAGCGCCTTCGTCTCGTCAAGTATCGTCTTTATCGAACTGTCGATGAGGTGCGCGGTATCCTCGCTGTAGTCCTTGTGCCGCGCGATTTCTTTTCCGATGAATATCGGCTCTTCTTCCTGCCCGTACGTTACCGCGCCGAGCTCTCCGGACATGCCGTATTCGCAGACCATCTTTCGCGCGATGTCGGTCGCGGTCTGGAGGTCAGCCCTCGTGCCGGTCGTCGTCTCGCCATATACGAGCGTCTCGGCGACGTACCCGCCGTAGCAAATACAAATGCGGTCGCGCAGCCATCCGCGCGTGCGCGAGTAGGAATCCGTTTCGGGAAGCGAGATCGCGAGGCCGAGCGCCTGCCCGCGGGGAATGATCGTCACCTTGTGCAGGGGATCGGCGTTCTTCAGGTAATAGTGGAGGAGCGCGTGTCCCGATTCGTGGACGGCCGTCATGCGGCGGTCTTTCTCGGGCATGACCATCGATCGGCGCGCAATGCCCATCAGAAGCTTGTCGCGGGCTTCCTCGAAGTCTGCGCTGTCTACCTTCGGCTTGTCCTTGCGGGCTGCGAAAAGGGCTGCCTCGTTCACGAGGTTTGCAAGGTCAGCTCCGCTCATGCCCGGTGTCGCGCGTGCAAAGCGCTGAAGGTCGACGGCTTCGTCGAGCGGAATCTTCGCTGCGTGGATCTTGAGAATCGCTTCGCGCTCCCTGATGTCGGGCATCGCGACGACTACCTGCCGGTCGAAGCGACCGGGACGGAGGAGCGCGGGATCGAGAACGTCGGGACGGTTTGTCGCGGCGAGGATAATAACCCCGTCCTTTGTCTCGAAGCCGTCCATCTCGACGAGCATCTGGTTGAGCGTCTGCTCGCGCTCGTCGTGCCCGCCGCCATAGCCGGCTCCTCGGGTACGGCCGACCGCATCAAGCTCGTCGATAAAGATGATGCACGGTGCGTTGCGCCTGCCCTGCTCGAAAAGGTCGCGCACGCGGCTCGCGCCGACGCCCACGAACATCTCGACAAAGTCCGATCCGGAAATATTGAAATATGCGACGTTCGCCTCTCCGGCAACCGCGCGGGCGAGCATGGTCTTTCCCGTTCCGGGCATGCCGACAAGAAGGACTCCCTTCGGGATGCGCGCGCCCATCTTGATGAATTTTTGGGGATTCTTGAGGAACTCGACGACTTCCTCGAGCTCGTGCTTTGCCTCTTCCTGACCGGCAACGTCGGCGAAGGTGATTTTTTTCAAACCCTCGTAGCGGTGCGCCTGGCTCTTGCCGAACTGGAAGGCCTTGTTGCCCTGACCCTGGGACTGCCGCATCATGATGACAAGAAACACGATGAGAAGTATCGTCGGTCCGATCTGGAGTACGTAATACCACACGGAAACCTCGGCAGGACCGCCGGTGACGCTCACGTTATTTTTCGCAAGCATATCCATGAGGGTTGTGTCGTTATACGGAATGTATGTAAAGAAAAAACCGTCGGTATTTCTGACGTCGCGGAGAAAACCGTGAATCTTGCGCTGGTCGATGATCTTGACCCATTCGACCTGGCCGCTGGTCACGCGGGAGACGAATTCGGTATAGGGAATTTCCTTACCGGTTTGACTGGCGCCATTTCCGGTAAACATGACAAAGAGAAGGGTCACGAGAATGACCAGGAAGAATATCAGACCGAAGCGGCCCGTAGCGGGATTTTTCCGCGGACCTGCGTTCTTGTTGCCGGAATCGTTTTGTGCCATGAAATCCTCAAATTTGAACGAACCAATCCGGATACCCAAGGGCGCCGCCCCATACCGCGCGAATCTTGCCGTTCTCTTCGATAACCGGCAGGAGGTCGCGGTCGGATTCCCGGACAGACCATTCGTTCATCAGTTTTTTCAACGTTTTCTGCTTGCCATCAGCCGTCCGGACCGTATCTCCGGCCTGACGGGATCTGACAGTCAGGGGAAGCGCAAACGTCCCCGGACACCGATCAATATACACCGAAATCCCGGCCTGTAAAACCGAAATATCGCCGAATGGCGCGGAATACGCGCCGCATGAACGGATGTATACAAGATAGCCGCTTTTATCGTTCTGCACAATATCCGGTTTCCAGAAAAAGAATGCGCCCGAGCGTTCGAACGAAAGGCCAGATCCCGTTATGCGCGCGCTCTCTCCCGGTGCGGCGAGACTTGAGTCAAGAGCGGCAATCCGCTCAAGGTAGCCCGAGGGAACCCGATGCCTTGGCGACAAAAGCGCAAGGCCGTCGCGCAGAAAGCGGAGACGGACGGCCGGATGCAGGGAGAGAAAGGCCGCCGATTCGCAGCGAATCCCGCCACTCGCGCCACTCCCGCCGGCTTCAAGACCTGCGTCATTTGAGCCTTCCACGCGCTCCCACTGCGCGCCCATGAGACTGTGGCATAAATCTTCGTCGAGCGCCGCGCGGGATGCGGCCGAAAGCACGCCGGTTTCCCAGCCGGGAAAAAAGGAATCGAGAACCGGAACGAGACGGTTTCTGACCCGATTCCGGTAATACCGTGCGTCGCCGTTTGTCGCGTCCTCGCGCCAGGAGTATCCGTTTGCGCCAAGCCATTCGGTCATCTCGGCGTGGCTCAAGTCCAAAAGCGGCCTGAAATACTCACCCCGTTCACGCGCAATTCCCGAAAGGGCAGATCCGCCCGAACCCGAAAGAAAGCGCATGAGAACGGTCTCCGCGCGGTCGTCGCGGTTATGGCCGGTCATTACCCGATCGGCCCCGGTGGCCTTGCGCGCTTCGGCAAACGCCCGGTAGCGCAAGTGGCGTGCAGCCTCTTCCAGACCCTTCCCGCGTTCCCGGTTCACCCGGTCCGCTTCACCCGCGGCAAGGTCCTTCCTGACGCACGTGACGGCAGGTTCAAGCGTGGCCGCGAGTGACTCCACAAAGTCGGCGTCGAGCGCGCTTTCTGAATCGGGCCTGATGCGATGGTTTACGGTACAGGCGACAAGATCGAAGCCGAAACGGCTCCTGAGACGGCTGAGCGCCACAAGCAAAAACGTGGAATCCGCGCCGCCCGAACAGGCAGCGAGGACCGTTTTTCCCCGGAGAGAAAGCGGCGCAAGCGCGGAGGCAACGATGTCCAAGGGATCGCGTTTCATGCTGCGATCAGTATACCGCATCAGGGCCTCCTGAGTTAACCTGAGAAAGCGCGATTGCGCATCCTTCCGTGCGGGGCAAAAAAAAAGGATTCATGACCGACTGACCCCTTTTGAAGGCTTGTCGTGCATGAATCCAATCCGGCTCGCAAGTCCCGTTTCCGGGGCCTTGAGCGCTTACCCGGAGGCGATTACTTCGCCGCGGGAGCTGCGGGAGCCGCCGCAGGAGCTGCAGCCGCGGCAGGAGCCGCTGCGGCCGTTTCAGCCGCGGGAGCTTCGGTCTTGGTGAACTTGAGGGACGCGACGGTCTTGTGGGGATCGGAAAGAACCTTGACTCCGTCGGCGACCTTGATGTCTTTTACGTGGATCGAGTGGTTGAGCTGGAGACCCGAAACATCAACGATGATGCGCTCGGGGAGATTCTTCGGCAGACATTCGACTTCGATCTCGGTGGTTCCGGTCTCGAGAACGCCGCCCATGCGGACGCCTTCGGGGGAGCCGGAGAGCTTGATCATGATCTTGGTGCGGAGCACCTTGTTCGCGTCAACCTCGTAAAAATCGATGTGGTTTACCTTGTCGGCGATGATGTCGTACTGGACATCCTTGACGAAGGCGATGATATCCTTCGCGCCGTCAAGCTTGACGTCGATGAGGGTACTCTCGGTGATGCTGTGAAAGAGCTTGGAGAACTCTTTCTCGTCAATGTCGATCATGGACGATTTTCCCGCGCCATCATACATGACGGCGGGAAGACGACCGGCGGCGCGGAGGCGCTTGGCCGCACCCTTGCCGGTTTCTTTCCGGGCATGGGCATTAAGCGTTTTCTGTTCCATTTGGAACTCCTTGTCATCGTGCGCCCCTTCCCCGAAGACGGTCCCCGGGATCTGAACGACACGTGAGTTTGATCCGTGAGCCTTGAATGACTCGCGAACCCTTGAAGCCTTCGCTTGCGCAAAGACTGCTAGCTGGGACGGTAGGATTCGAACCTACGGAATGACGGTACCAAAAACCGTTGGCTTACCACTTGCCGACGTCCCAATGTATGGCTCTTGTCAAAAAGCCGTTTCTTCCGGGGCGTACAGGCATCGGAACGGGGGCACAGGGAAAAGAGACGCCCTGTTTCCGTTACCGGATCTTCCTATAAATCCGCCGGATCGGCGGCTACTGATTCCTCTATATTGCCGGCTTCAAACTCTTCCAGCACGCGATCCTGAAGTTTCGTACGAAAATCAGGACAGATTGGATGCGCGACATCCTTATATTCTCCGGTACGAATCTTGCGACTTGGCATCGCGATGAACATCCCGGTTTTTCCTTCGATAATCTTGACGTTATGGATAACGAAGCAGTTATCGAAGGTTACTGTAACATACGCCTTGAGTTTGCCCTCCGTTGTCACTTTCCTGATACGGATATCAGTAATTTCCATACTTTTTCGTCTCCTTTGCAGCAGCTTAAGGCAGCAGGCACAAAAATACCCGTAGCCTATTGTACTACTGCATTTGCGAGGACGCAAGCAAAAGAAATTTTACGCAATGTTTCCAATGCGCCGAAAGTCTCGTATACGCGGCGTCGGCCGAGGCCAGATCCGCGAAAAAACCATATACCGATGAGCCCGAACCGCTCATTTCTGCAAACACGGCGCCCGATTCAACCAGCGCGAGGCGCGCTTCCCGAATCACCGGATACCGGGTTTCAAGCGGGGCGGTAAAACTGTTGGCAAAGCGCCACCGGTCAACCGAACCCCGATACATGCCGTCGAGCTCCGCAAGTGCGGGCCACTCGTCAGAAGCATCCTTTCCCGCGGCATGCCAGGCGTCCACGAGGCCGTAGGCCTCTGCCGTCGAGCTGTGCACGGAAGGCGACAGGAGAACCCCGTAGAGGTCATCCCGGGCCGCAATCGGCGTTACCCGCTCTCCGCGACCCTCAACGATGGCCGCCCCTCCCGAAAGGAAGAACGGAACGTCGCTTCCGATCCGCGCGGCTAGTGTTCCGAGCGTTTCGGGGGATAGCCGGGTGCCGAAAAGCCGGTCAAGCGCGATGAGCGTCGCCGCCGCATCCGAAGAGCCGCCGCCAAGACCCGCGCCCGCAGGTACCCTTTTTTCAAGGTCTACCGCGATACCGTCCGCAATCCCGGTCTCCGCGCGAAACAAGTCGATCGCGCGGGTAACGGTATTTACCGCCGGAAGCTCCATCAAGGGAGACGTCACCCTGCACTCGCCCGCCATGCCTGTAACCGAGACAGAAAGCCCGTCCGCGACGGATATCAGCTGAAACACGCTCTCGATATCGTGAAAACCGTCGGCCCGTCTCCGTAAAACCCTGAGATGAAGGTTAATTTTGCAGGGCGCGTCGACTCGAATGCTTTCACACATGACAGAAGGCGATTATACTGAAAAATAGGTTTTTGTCAAAGTGTCAAATACAGTCGAATAATGAAAAAAATGCGGGAGGATAGTTGACAGAAACAAACAGTCTCAATTATGTTTTCAAGAGCGTTATAGACAGTGTCTGAGAGGACACAAACTTTCAGGGAAACGGACGGAAAAAAGCGAATGTTGACCACGATGGATCTGGAAAAAAATCCCGTCAAGACGGCTTACGTGTTTCAGGACGCGTTTGACGACTATGAAGATGACGATTTCGACGAAGAAACCGGCGATGAATTCGACGACTTCGAGGATGAAGAGGATTTTGACGATGACGACGGTGACGTCGAGGATGACTTTGACGACTTTGACGAAGAAGGCGACTTCGGCGAGGAAGAGGACGACTTCGATTACGAAGACGACGACCTCGAATATGACGATTTTGACGAATAACTGATTCTGAGTCCCGAAAAAAACGCCTGTTTCACGGGTGCGAACCCGGCAGAAACAGGCGTTTTATTTTGCCCTCCGGCCTACTTTTTCAGCAAGTCAGGCGCGCCGAACCACAGTTTTTCAAGATCATAGAAAGCTCGAGCCTGTGCTGTCATCAGATGAACGACGACGTCGCCAAGATCGATGAGCAGCCATTCGTCGCCGTCGGGAAGCTTTCGCTTCGTCGGCCTGAGGTCGAGTCCAAGTCCCTTCAGGGCGTCATAGACGTGCTTCTGGAGGCCGCGCGAATGCGCCTGGCTGGTTACCGTCGCGATGATAAAATAGTCCGCGAAGGTATTGCGCCCGCTGACGTCGAGCACCATCACGTCCCCACCCTTGTGGTCTGCGATCAGGGTGCCGAGCGCGACGGCCGCTTCCCTTGTATTATTCCGTGTTTCCATATTACTCCTATCGAATGACATATCTTCCATTAAAATCTTTACCGAGAATGATCGTAAAGTCGACCACCGCCTCGGTTCCATAATCGCCCGTATTGTCAGGCGCGACATTCGTCGACTGAATGTTCGAGCACTGTATAACCTGCCCGATCGTCGACGCGACTCCCGCGTTTCCGATCCGGTCGATAATCTCGGTCTTGTCGTATTCCACGTCGCCGGCGTTTCCTACCCGGATAACGTCATAACCGAAGCTCTGGTAAAGCTCGCTCGTCGTGCGCGCAAGGCCCTGGCTCTTCGTACCGTTCAGGATCTCGATGGCGTACACGCGTTCCTGCGCGGTCGAGTCCTCGGACGCGAGTCCCGCGAGGGTTTGCCGGATGATCGCCTTAAGAAGACCTGCGTCCTCAAACGGGAAAAGCAGCATCTTGCCGTCGACCTCGCGCCGGGAACCCGTCACCTTTTGGGGAACGAGGCGCTCGACGTCGATCTTCGCAAGCTCGGTCAGAAGATCCTTCATCGAGCTTGACGGCACGTTCGACCGCATGCACGACTTTACCGAAGGAAAGAGCGCGCGGGAAAACACCGTACCTGAATTATCACCGAGGGCGCGGAACAAGGCAAGGATCGCCTTTTGCTTGCGTCCCGCGCTTTCGCCCTCCTGATCGAGGGGATCGCGGTAGGTAACGTAGGTCCTCACCTTGTCGCCGTCGAGGCTTACCGCTCCCGAAGGAAGCAGTATCCGCGTCGGCGGAGGCGTTTCAGCCTCCGGGGAATGGCGAGCGTGTTTTTTTCCTTTCACGCTCGCGTCTTTCGCGTCTTTCACGCTCGCATCTTTCGCATCTGCAGTCGGCCCGTCCGAAGCTGCAGACACGGTCGCCTCACTGGCCGCTTCGTCTCCCGCCTTGATGTCGATCGGGGTCGGGATGAACACATTCAACCCGGAAAGGAGATCCGCGAGATGGGATAGCTGGTCAAGCTCGATCGAAAGGTAAAAGGGAACGGAAATGCCCGTCAAACCCTCTATTTCGGTCTTGTATTCCATGATCCCTTTCTCGGCATACACCGCGTCGATCCGGTCGACGCGTTCGAGGCTCTTGAGGATGAGCCCGGTCTCGCCGGGAATGTCGAACATGGCGGCGCGCTTGGATGCGGGATAATAGGCGATGATATTCGTCGACACCGGCATGCCGTCGTCTTCGAGCACGACGAGCACCTTCAGGAGTTTGTCACCGGAAAGGGAGTCTCCTACCGGATCGGTCCGCATGGCGGAAAACATAAAGGCCGCGACAACGACCAGGATTACAAGAATCGCGATCAGGAACAGTATGCTGCGATCAAGCCTGAATGATCTCATATGTTTTAGTCCTCACCCTCTTTTCAGGTTTTCCAGAAGGAGCCGCGTATTCGCGGACACTTCTTTTCCCCGCGCCTCGAGATAGTGGATGTTGTCTTCCACGACGAGTCGCGCCATGCCGTTAAGGTCGGATTCGAGAATCTTGACCCGATACTCCGGATCCATCCCCACCCTGCCCGGCTCTATCTTGTCGGCGACGAATACGATCTTTCCAAGTCCGTCCATGTCCGGCGAGCCGAAGGTATGATGCCTGACGGCGCCAAGGATCGACGGGTCGGTAATTCCGAACATGCTCCCGAGGAGAACCGCAGCGGCGTGACCGTGGAGCAGGGAAGGTTTTCTCTGCTCAATGTCGCTCACCGGCTGCCCGTCTTTCGTCGCGAGCTCGAGAAGCCAGCTTTCTTTCCCGGACTTGCAGATATCGTGCGCGAGGCCGGCAAAATATCCCGTGGCGGGATCGAAGCCGAAACGCTCGCACAGTTCGCGGGAGAGTTCCGCGACCCGCACCGAATGCTCATATCGGGCGATCGACAGCGAGCCGATCGCGTACAGATTGACCCTGGCGGTCACCGCTTTTATTTCTTCAGGACTCATATAATGTATGCTCACCAATATACCGGTATACTGCCTCAGGTACAAGGGAATGCCAGGGCGTTCCGCCCCTGATTGCCGCGCGAATGGCCGAAGACGAAACAGGAAGAAGCGCGTTCTCGAGGGCGATGTGGGGCCAGGGAAATGCTCTGTCCCGGTCATCGCTCACGGAATCAGAATCGGAATCCGCGCGCCGCGCGAGAATGAGGTCAGTTCTCCGGGCGAGTTCATCAGCCCGCTTCCAGGTGCCGAATCCCGCGGCAAGATCCTGCCCGAGAGCCAGTCCTATTTTTCCCGAAAGAACGCCTTCATATTTTTTTTCAAGCCATTCTATCGTGTCGATGCTATAGGACACGCCGCCCCGTCGAAGCTCGCAATCCTCGACTCCGACAAAGTCCTCACCCGCTTCCCTGTTCGCCTCGCTTGCCGCAAGGGCGAGCATCGCGAGACGGTCCGCAGGACTCGCGCCCGCGGTGAGCTCCTTGTGGGGAGGGGAAGACGCGGGAATGAAAAGAACCCGGTCAAAAGCGAGTTGTTTTTTGAGGGCGAAGGCAAGCGCGATATGCCCGTTATGCACGGGATTGAATGACCCGCCAAGAATGGCGAGTCTCATTTTTTCTTGCCTTTCCGTTTCGGATTCAGGGAAACCGTCGCGCCGAAGCCACCGTCGGACTCGTCGTATACCGGGTCCTCAAGCTGCGCCGTCATGAAGTTGACATCGGGAGGGGCCAGGGCCATCGCGTCTCCGGGACCGCCTGCAACGCCTTCCGTGCCATCAGCGCCTTCGCCGTACGTGCCGTGCGAAGCGTCCGCCTGCGCAGCCGAGGCTTTTGCCGTGGCCGCCTCAAGAGCGGCAAGGTCGGCTTTCGTGACCATCGTGATGAACGCGTCGCGAACCTTTTCGAGTCCCCAGCGGTTATGAACGGAGATGCCGATGATGTCGAGATCGGGATATTTCGCCCGAAGTTCTTCAAGCCGCTCTCCCGTACCGGGAATGTCGAGCTTGTTCGCGATGATGATCCGGTCCTTGCCGAGGAGATCCTCGGAAAATTCCTTGAGCTCGACTTCGAGCTTTTCGTATGCATTGAGGAAATCGTCGTCGGAAAGATCGATGATGAACGCGAGTCCGGCAGAGCGCGAGATATGCTTGAGGAAGCGGATGCCGAGTCCCAAGCCTTCGGAAGCGCCTTCGATAATGCCGGGGATGTCCGCAAGGATAATGTCGGTTTCGTCATCAACCCGGAGCACGCCGAGGTTCGGTATCTTCGTCGTAAACGGATACGGGGCGATTTTCGGGCGGGCGTTCGTAAAATGGTCGAGGAGAGACGACTTGCCCGCGTTCGGGAAGCCGACAAAGCCGATATCGGCGATGATATTGAGCTCCACCCGGATACTCCGCACCTCGCCTTCCTGCCCCGGAAGCGCCGTGCGCGGTGCCTGGTTCGTCGAAGTCTTGAAGTGAACGTTTCCCCAGCCGCCGTTGCCGCCTTTCAGGAAGACGTAGCGACCCTCGCTTTCGAGGCCGAAGTCGCGGATAATCTCGCCCGTATCGGCGTCGCGGATGATCGTTCCGGGCGGAAGCGGTACGATGCAGTCTTCTCCGTCCTTGCCAAAACGTTTATTACCCTGGCCGTCGCCGCCGGTCTTGCCCTTGAATTTCTGCTTGTAGCGCAGATGCACGAGCGTGCGCAGGTTGCGCCTGATCTCGAATATGAGATCCCCGCCCCGTCCACCGTCACCGCCGGAAGGCCCGCCGTTCGGGATATATTTCTCGCGGCGGAAGGAAATACATCCGTTCCCGCCCTTTCCCGAGGAAACCTCGATGGTCGCCTCGTCAGCAAATTTGATCATGCTCTGTCTCGACTCCTGCGCGGGATCCGCGAACGGACAACCCGCGACATTTAAAAAAAAAGCCGGCGATACACCGCCGGCTTCATGACGTCACGCGCGACGCCATCCTTTACGGGAAAAGCGCCGCTCTGAACTGACCTATCGTGACGTTAACGCTCGTAAAAGGCTTATGCCTGGATCGGATCAACCGATGCGAGGTTTCTGCCCTTGCGCGCGTGGTATTTCACGACGCCGTCAGCGGTCGCGAACAGGGTATCATCCTTGCCGCAGCCAACGTTGTTGCCGGGGTGAATCTTCGTTCCCCGCTGGCGGACGAGGATGGAACCGGAAGTTACCGTCTGACCGCCGAAAACCTTTACTCCGAGATACTTCGGATTCGAATCGCGGCCGTTTTTGGCACCGCTACCACCTTTCTTGCGTCCCATATCAATCCTCCAACAATTCGTTCAAGTCGTTTGTTCTGTTCATTCGCCCGAATCCGTTACGCGGACACGAACGTGAGCGCGACCGCTTCCGGGTACTCCCGTTCGAGGGAACCTAATCCCTCGCGGAGGAAGCGAGCCGCATATCGGAGAAAGAGTTCGTCCTTCTCCGAAAAAGCCGTTACGCGGAACGATAGCGAGCCGCGGCCGGCCGTAGAAGCCTCGATCACCGGACCGGATCCGGCGAGCGCGGTCATCGTGGTTCGAAGGAGAACGGTTACCGCGCCACAGACAATGTCCGTGCCGCGCTTTCCCGTCCCCGCGTGCCCCGTAGCCTCGGCAAACACAAGGTTTTCCGAGGAATCAAGGCCTACGACGACCGTTATCACACTAATCAGGCCCCGACGATGCTCTCGACGGTGACCATCGTGTACTGCTGGCGATGACCGATGGTGCGGTGATAGTCTTTCTTGCTCTTGTACTTGTAGACGATCACTTTGTTGTCCCTGATGCTATCGCCAACGACAACCTGGACCTTGGCTCCCTTGACATAGGGCGCGCCAATGGTGGCCTTGCCGTCATTGCTGACCATAAGGACGGTTTCAATATCGATCTTGCTGCCTTTTTCGGCGTCGATCAGGTCAACCTGAATCTGAGCGCCTTTCTCGGCCTTGTACTGTTTACCCTTATACTCGACGAGTGCGTACATCTTGAACCTCTAATCACTAAAAATTTATCGCAACTCCGAATGCATAAACGGGTGTACACCGGAGGCACTTTACAACACGTCTGGTATTTATACCGCAAAAGCGCGCGGAACGTCAAGAGACGGAAGGGGATCGAGGCTGAAAGCCTTTACTCGGGTGAAGGTTGCACTTCAGTGCCCCCTCATGCGCGCTTGCGCGCTCTCACCGCGATTACTATACTCAAGTTCATGAAATACACGGTTATCAAGGCTGACATTACCCGGCTCGCCGCCGACGCAATCGTCAATGCGGCCAACTCCCGGCTTGCGGGCGGTGGCGGAGTAGACGGCGCCATCCATGCGGCTTCCGGGCCGGAACTTCCCGCGGCCTGCCGCGCGATCATCGCGAAAATCGGCTCCCTTCCGGCCGGCAAGGCGGTCATAACCCCTGCGTTCGCCATCAAAAGCGCCCGGTTTATCATCCATACCGTGGGCCCAATCTGGCAGGGCGGCACGGAAGGGGAAGACGATGAGCTTGCATCGTGCTACCGCTCGGTCATCGCCCTCGCAACCGAAAACGGGATTCGCACCCTCGCCTTCCCGAACATCTCGACCGGGGTATACGGCTTTCCGAAAGAGAGGGCCGCCCGTATCGCGCACGACACCCTCACCTCGATCCCCGCCCTCGATGCCAACTTTGACGAAATCGTCTTTGTCTGCTTCGACGACGAAAACCTCTTGCTCTACCGGGACCTCTTTTAGCTCGCAAACCGGGAATATTTAGTCGATTTCGATGCCCAGAAAACCGAGAAAAGACTGAGCCTCGGGGAGCCTGAAGCGCGCACGGGAAAGACGGTTCGTCGCGGGATCGATCGCATAATCAAAGGCAAAGCGAAAATCCGCCCGCTCGACGGTGCATTTCTGAAAGACGGAGAGCTCGAGCGACGAGCCGTTAAAATCCGCCTCCCGAAGATCGCATTCGATAAAATCGCAATTTTTCACCTTCGTTTTCAGAAAGCGCGCCTTTTTCAGGGAATTGAGGCAGAACACCGAACTTTCCAGAAGGCAATCCTCAAAATCCGGCAAAAAGCCGAACTTGTTCACGCCGGAAAAGTTGACGCCGATGAGCTTTGAACCGCGAAAGCTGACCGCATTGAGCGTCGCGTTCTCGAGCTTGACCAGAACGAATTCCGACGACGAGAACACGCACGAAATAAAGGCGACGCGCGCAAGGTCCCGTTCCGCAAACCGGCACGACTCGAACACGCAATCCTCAAAGGTATGGTCCGCAAGCGGCAGTGCCGAAAAATCGACGCCGTGAAAGCGCTGTCCCGCGTGGTAGTCACCCGTTGCAAGTTCGGCTTCAATACCGTTACTAGTGCTGTTGCTGTTGCTGTTGCCGTCGTCAAACGGAAGTTCTCCGGTCATACAAGGATTTTTCCTTCCGCGAAAAACGCGACATCGCCCCGGACAAAAACCTCGCCACCTGAAAGACGGCACTCGATCCGCGAAGGACGCCCGGTAAAACGCCCCTGTGAAAGGATAATCGGGGCGTCTGCGCGCGCGTGGCCGCTTTTTACGAGATAAGCCGCGAGGGGGCCTGCAGCGCTTCCCGTCGCCGAATCCTCGACGCGTCCCGAATTATCCCATGTGCGGCATTCGAGCGTCGCGGTATCGAAAAGATAGGCAAACTTCGCGCCAAAGCGCGAAAGAAAGGATTCAAAATCGGGCAAGACTATCCGGGCGCGTTCCATTCCGGAACGAAGCGGGACTAAGAGATACGGAAGCCCGGTAGATACCACTTCGAGAGAATATGCAGGATCGAGGTCGGCCGGATCGAGCCCAAGCGAGCGGGTTACCGGAAGCGCGCTTGCAGCGTCGAGCGTCGCGACAAAATCTGGACTTCCCTGATTCATCGACACCGAATAGGTCACGCCATCGCTATTCCGCACAGACTCGAGCGCGACAAGGCGATCCCCGAGCGCAATCGCTATCGCCGCGCGTCCCGCCTGCGGATAGAACTCGCGGTGAATCGCCGCCGCAGAGCCGAGGAGCGGGTGCCCCGCGAACGGGAGCTCCTCGTCAACGGTAAAGATGCGAACGGGAAAGGCTCCCGCTACCTCGGGCCCGACAAACGCAGTTTCGAATTGATTGAACTCGCGGGTGATTTGCTGCAACTCGGCCGTATCGATCGCACGCTCAAGGAAGGCAACAGCAAGCCCGTTACCCCCGAGCGGCTTATCGGAAAAAACGTCGACGTGCACATAGCGCATACCCTCTCGCTCCTTCCTCATAACCCGCAATTAGGCGATCCTTCGTTTAATTCAGTTTTTTCTGCCTATACCGCCGCCGACTCTTGCCGGGTCCAGCCCGTCTCTTCCCCTCTCACGGTGAGGCCGGAACGTGCTCGGATCCCGGCAATTCGGCGATCCTTCGTTACTTCAGTTTCTTCTGCCTATACCGCCGCCGACACGAACCCGTCTCTTCTTCCCACACGCAAGGCAGGAACGGGCTCGGATCCCGGCAATTCGGCGATCCTTCGTTAATTCAGTTTCTTCTGCCTATACAGCCGCCGACTCTTGCCGGGTCCAGCCCGTCTCTTCCCCTCTCACGGTGAGGCCGGAACGTGCTCGGATCCCGGCAATTCGGCGCATTATCGTAATTTCAGAATCATTCCGTCTCAGGCGCCGACTCTTGCCGGGTCCAGCACGTTCCAGCCCTACATGGTGGACAGAAACGGTACGAGCACGAGGTCCATCGCGCTCTTGAGGACGATATGGGTCGCGCGGGCGAGCTCGAGCCGGGTGCGCGCGAGGTCGGGGTTTTCGGCGGCCAGGATCGGGCAGTCGTGATAGAAGCGGCTGAAGCATTTCGATACGTCGTAGAGATAACTCGTGACCACACTCGGGTCGCGGCCTTCGGCGGCGCGCGCGGCTTGCTTGGGATAATCGGCGAGCGTCTTGAGCAGCTCCCATTCAGCGTCGCTCGAAAGAAGTTCCGCCTTGACCTCGCCGCCCGCGAGCGCGCCTTTGGTTGCTTTTCCGTCGCTCCCGAGCGCGCACTCGGATTCTACCTTGCGGAGAATCGATGAAATGCGCGCGCCCATGTACTGAAGGTACGGTCCGGTGTTTCCCTGGAAGGAAAGCGATTCCTTCGGGTTGAATATCATGTCCTTGGTCGGTGTTGTCTGAAGGAGGAAATAATGCAGCGCGCCGAGCGCGATCTTTTCGGCAACCGCGCCCGTGTCTCCAACCGCTTCCTCGCGACCCTTGGCTGCAATTTCCTCGAGCGCTCCGTCCCGGAGACTGTTGATGAGGTCATCGCCGTCGACGACGGTGCCCTCGCGGCTCTTCATCTTTCCCTCGGGGAGATTGACCATTCCGTAGGAAAGGTGATACAGGTCGCGCGACCACTCGTAGCCGAGCTTCTGGAGGACGTAGAAGAGAACCTTGAAGTGATACTGCTGCTCGCTTCCGACGACGTAGACGAGCTGATTGAAATCCCAGTCGCTGTGACGGTAAATCGCCGTTCCGATATCCTGCGTCATGTAGAGCGCGGTTCCGTCCTTGCGGAGAAGAACCTTCTTGTCGAGGCCGATAGGTTCGAGGTCGACCCACACGGAGCCGTCGTCCTCGCGGTAGAAGATGCCTTTCTCGAGTCCCTGAAGGATCTCGTCGCGGCCTTTGAGATATGTCTCGCTCTCGTAGTATATCTTGTCGAACGAGACGCCGGTGCGCGCGTAGGTGAGCTTGATGCCGTTTTCCGCCCACTCGTTCATCTGCTTCCACAGCTTGTGCGTTTCGGCGTCGCCCGATTCCCAGGCGCGGAGCATTTCCTGCGCTTCCGCCTCTGCCTGCTCGGGATTTTCCTTCGCCCACGAGCTGAACCTGACGTAGCAATCGCCGACGAGCCGGTCGCTTTTCACGCCCTCGCTCTCGGGAGTTTTGCCCGCGAAGAATTTTTTATACGCGAGCATCGACTTGCAGATGTGGATGCCGCGGTTATTGATGATGTTAACCTTGAAAACTTCCGCGCCGCAGAACTTCAGGATGCGCGAGATCGACTCGCCGAGCGCGTCGTTACGGAGGTGACCGAGATGAAGGGGCTTGTTCGTGTTCGGGCTCGAGAACTCGACCATGATGCGCTTTCCTGCAAGCGTTCCAGTCCGTCCAAAAGCGTCACCCGAGGAAAGGATATCGGAAAGGATTTTTCCCGCGACGTTGCCCTTCGCGAGAAAAACGTTGACGTAGGGGCCGACCTGTTTTGACGTGCCGAGCGCGAGGGCGGCGGGATTTGCCAAAAGGATTTTCACGACCTCGCCCGCGATCGCGGGAGGTCCCATCCGGACCGCTTTCGCGAACGCGAACATCGGGAAGCCGACGTCGCCCATTGCGGGGTCCGGCGGAATCTCGGCTGCCACCGATTCCGGAAGGACAGCGGGCGAACCCGGGATTTTTTCGTTCTGTATGGTAGTAAGGGCGGCTGCGACGAGCGCGCGCCATTCATCGCGGATTTCAGCCATGTCTTGGTCTCCTGTCGTGTCTTGCCCGTGATTGTAGCTTAAAACGACCGGTCGTTTCAATGAGCCGGAGCGGCCACTTGCGACACCGGCGACCGTAGCATTACCGGCGACCGAGACCCGGACCGTTACCGCACCTTTCCCCGATAGCGGATAAAGGCTGCCATGTGCGTAAAATGATCGGCACCCTCGCGACGGCTTGAGCCATACGCGGGGGTACAGGAGGTGCATTCCCCCGTATCGATAATATTCTCCGAAAGGACGCCTGAGGCCTCGCACACGAGCCGGTTTGCCTCCGCGAGCGCGAGGCGGTACGGCCACGCGTTTCCCGCCTCCTTCCGCGCGACATCAAGGGTTACGCAGGAGGGCCCGAAGGCGCGGGTAAAGAACTCTGCGCGCTCGGCATCGACGGTATAGCAGCACTGCCTGATGTGCGGACCGAGAATTACACGAAAATCGGAAGGCTTTGCATCCCACTCGTCCGACGCAAGCTCAAGCGCGGCGCGAACGATTCCCGTGCCCTTCCATCCTGAATGGAGGACGCCGAAGCAGCCGGTGACCGGATCGAAAAGCCAGATGGGCATGCAGTCGGCAACCGATACGCTCGGCACGAGCTCGGGGTTCCGCGTAAGAATTCCGTCACCCTCGGGAAACCCCCGAAAGGAAGACGCCGAATCGGCGACGTGCACGATACGGGAGTGAATTTGCCGTACCGCAAGAACGTTCCCTGCGGCTATACCGAGGGAACGGAACACGCGCGCGCGGTTCTCGTCATCCTTCTCCGGCTTCATTGGTCCCGACGCCGCGAGCGTGATGCCACACTCGGGAAAAGAGGGATCCTTTCCAAACGAGAAAAATCTTACGATACTCACGGTATCTCCCGCCCTATTACGGTTGCCTCGCCGAGAATGGCACTCGCATTCTGGAGGAGTTGCCGCGCTGCCTGCAGGTCTTTGCGGAAACGATCGTTGAACTTGCCCTGAACGGCCGCAAGATTCACGAGGGTCTCATGGGGGCCACCGCGCGTAACGCTGAGCACGCCCCCGATCACCAGGTCAATGCTCCGGAGCGCATCGAGCGTGCGATTGACGATGCCGCCCGCTTCGAGCTCGACCGAAACCATCAGGTTCTCGAGCCGCACCTTGCCCTTGACCGTCACCATCCGCTCGCGCTCGATTATCATAAAGCTCTCGCCGAAATCGCCTTTTTCGGAAAGTCTGCGCTCGAACATTTCGAGAACCTGCTGTCCACGCTCGAGCACACTGAACGCGTCGGTATACTCAACGAGATTTTCCCGCCGGTAAAAGTCGCCTTCGATGAGGAGGATCTTCAGCGGCTTCATGATGACCGCCGGATACACGACAGAAAAAAAGCCTTTGAGAAACGAAAGGGCCAGATCGAACCTGAAAGAAAGCGGCAGCCACAGCCCTTCCCAGGGCCTGAAGGCGAGCTCTGGCAATTTTGTGAGACCGAGAAAAGAGTCTATCCGCTTTTCAAGCATCGCGCGCCGGTGAAGCCGGTTCCATTCCGCCCATTTCTCGTCAAAGCGTTTTTTCCAGGCATTCTTGAAAAGCTGAAACCAGTCCTCGTACGAGTCGGGTTTTACCGGTTGCCAGGCGACGTCATGGAGGGTATAGCGCACAAGATCCGCGAGGGGAACGCAGGACTTGACGCCGCGTACGAGCGCGAGGTTATCCGCGGCGTCGCCGACGAATTTCTTGCATTCGAGTTCAAGATCGAATTTGTCTTCCGTCATCGCGTCCTGCTGGGTAAAAAGAAACAGCGCTTCCAGCAGAAGGACAGGGACCTTGCTGCCACCTGAGAAAACGCCGACGAGCATCTGCATTTCATCCTTGATCGAATCGATGAGGCACGTCTGACCCGAGTTTTCCACGACTCCGAAACGCAGAAGAATCCGTTCGAGGGGAATCGCGCAAAACGACCTGAGCCACTCAAGCGATTGAGAGGCCTGATTCATCCGCGTGCGCTCGTCCTCGGGAGTCGCCAGAAAGACCGCTTCCATGTCGCGGATGAGCGACGCACGCACGTCCCGATTCGGCGCTTCATCGTACGGTACGGAAAACGGATTCGCCGCCGCCGATATGAGCGCGTTCGTGTTCTTCATGAGGAGAGAGCCGAGGATTACGTAAAAGCCTCCCTTGTCGAGCTCATACACGTCGAGCAGGGACGCAAAAAAAACCTGGGCGCGCCTGAGCTTGACGAATTCCTGATACATCGCATCCGTATAGGAACGCTGATGGACGCTAAAATACCGCCCGTAGGAGTGATTGAGTTCCCTGCCAAGATTGGAGACGAGATAATCGGAATAGAGACGGGTCGGGCTCGACGAGGTAAAAAACGCGCATATGGTGAACCAGAGCCGGACGATCAACGGCTCCTCCATGAGTTTCTTCTCGGGTCCGGACGCACTTGCCAGTTCGGCCGTGTGGCCGGTTTCGGCGCGGAGCGCGTGAACTTCCTCAACCTGAAGCTCGGTCATTTCGGCGAGCTGCTTGAGCATCTCCTGACGCTCCGAAGATTCAAGGGAGAGGACAAGCCGTTCGAAGGTATCGGGTAACTCGTTCATCCTGCACTCAGTATGACGCAAAAGAGGTGAATTGACTACCAAAAAAAAACCGCCCGACGTGCTGTCAGGCGGTATTACTTCGGTCCCTACGGGAATCGAACCCGTCTTTAAAGATTGAGAATCTTTTGTCCTAACCGATAGACGAAGGGACCATGGAGAATAAAATTGACTCTTGAGAGTCAATTTTATTCTCCCGAAGAATCTTGGCAAGCCAAGATTCTTCATTGGAAATCACCCTGAAGAGACTCATCAAAGACAAGCAACTTCAGTGAAAATCATTCCGAAGAAACACTGGAAAAAACCGCGAGGGTTTTTTGGAATATTTCCCCAGGGAGGATTCGAACCCCCACAAGCAGAATCAGAATCTGCGGTGCTACCATTACACAACCGGGGAATGAAGGCGAGAATGAAACTAGCATGCACGCCTTTTTTTGTCAACGGGGGTATGCCGCCTCATTGTCGTTCTGCGGAGAGTCCCCCTTCAATCTCACTCTCCGTGATATTCGATGAGGGTTTTTACCGGTACATCACCGAGCACCGTCGAGTAGTTCAAAAACGGAAGGCCCACGACGCCGAAAAAGCCCGCGACGGTCGCGCCGCCTTGCTCGAGAACGTTTTTCGCCGCGTTCAGGGTTCCGCCGGTCGCGATGAGGTCATCCATGACGAGGATGCGCTCGCCCGGACGGACGTCTGCCTGATGCACTTCGATCTCCGCAGAGCCGTACTCAAGCGCGTACTTGCAGGCATAGGTCTTGCCAGGAAGCTTCCCTTTTTTGCGGATCAGAATGAGCGGAATGCCCATCCGTTCGGCAAAGGGAGCCGCGAAAATAAACCCGCGGGACTCGATCGCCGCGATCGCGTCAACCTTCTCCTTCCGGTACAGCTTTACCATCTGGTCGATGCAATAGCGGAATGCTTCGGGATTCACGAGAATGCCGGTAATGTCATAAAAAAGTATGCCAGGCTTCGGAAAGTCGGGAACCTTGCGGATCGCGTCATCGAGCGAAAAAATTCGTTTCATGAATCAATAGTATTCCATGGTTGGCCGGAAAGTCAACGCGGAAAATGAGCTCTTAATTCCGTCCGTTTTTCCTGAATCCCTGCACGCGTGCGCTCGCGTTGACCGTCCAGGGACTCGTTTCGCCCCGGGCGAGATAATGATAGCCGAGACCCGCGATCATGGCGCCGTTATCGGTGCAGAGCTTGAGCGGCGGGAAAACGCAGGTGAGACCCTTTTGCTCGCCCAGGAGATCCCGAAGCCGCGAGTTCGCCGCGACGCCGCCGCCGGCAACAACGGTCGAAAGACCGGTATCATCCACGGCGCGCAGAAGCCTTGAAAGGAGTATCTTGACCGCAGTTTCCTGAAAGGCTGCCGCGATATTTTCGTTCGTGCGCTCGAAATCGGGATCCCAGAACTGGTCTATCTGGTTGATGGCGGCCGTCTTGAGCCCGGAATACGACACGTCGTACCGGTGCGCCGCAATACCGTCAGCGACGTTCCCCGCCCGATTTTGCTTGTCGATGTTCGGCATCGGGAAATGCGCTGCCTTGACGTTGCCGTTTTTTGCCAGCTTGTCGATCGCGACACCGCCGGGATAGCCGAGATTGTAAAATTTCGCGACCTTGTCGAAGGCTTCGCCGACGGCATCGTCAATCGTCGTACCGAGTACCTCGATATCGTCGAAATCGGTAACCTTGCAAATGATCGAGTGTCCGCCCGATACGAGGAGTCCGAGGTAGGGATACTTGATGTCGGTTGCAAGATGGGCAGCATACAGGTGCCCGAGCATGTGATTTACGGCAATAAAGGGTTTGCCCGTCGACCAGGCGAGGGTTTTGGCAAAGGTAAGCCCGACGAGAAGCGAGCCCATGAGGCCGGGGCAGGCAGTTGCCGCAATCCCGTCGATGTCGTCCAGGCCGAGGTTCGCCTCCGAGAGAGCTTGCTTGACGACCGGAAGAATCCATTCCGCGTGCTTGCGGCTCGCGATCTCCGGCACTACCCCGTTATAAGTTGCGTGAAACGGTATCTGCGTGGCGACAACGTTGCTGATGATCGTCCTGCCGTCCTCGACGATCGCGCACGCGGTCTCGTCGCAGGAACTCTCGATACCGAGAATCTTCATTCGTCCAGATCCTTCTCGGTCGCGATTCGCGCGATTGTCGAAAGGGAATAGCCCTGGCTGACGAGCTCCGGATACATTTCGTTGAGAATGTTCGCGAGATCGGACGACCAGATGTGCCCGATCATGATCGCGGCGCCCTTCTTTTCGGCGATCTTGAGGCCTCCGGTGACGGCCTCCTCTATCGATTCCCGGTCCTGCGCGTTGTCAAGAAAAACCGCTCGCTCCCAAATAGTCATCTTCATTTCCCTCGCTGTGGCCGGAGCCTGGGTTTTCGCGTCGGTGCGCGAATCGAGAAAGTAAATACCCTTTTCCCGCGCGACGGCGAGAACGGATCTCATTGCTTCTGTATCCGCCGTAATGAGCGAACCCTCGTGGTTATTCAGGCCCGATACGGGACCGACTTCCGCGAGATTTTTCCGGACTGTCGCCTTGATCTGGTCGGATGTCATCCCCGCCGTGATGGCGCCGGGGCCTGGTTTGATTGAAAGATTGATTGCCTGCATCGGCTGATGAAGGATTACTTCTTTTCCGGCGGCGCGGACTTTCTGTGCCGCTTCCCTAGAATACTCCAATCCGGGTAAAACGGCAATAGTGCACGGAAACGGGAGCTTCAGAAACGGTTCGAGCTGTCTGAGGTTATGCCCTGCGTCGTCAAAAACAAAAATAAGGGTTCCCCGGTGCTTGACCGGATGCGGCTTTTCCGGAGGCGGAGATGCGGGAGCGGCGACTGCAGGAAGGCGGGGATTTTGTACGCGAACCGGAGGCTTTTCGGGCGAAAGTGCTCCCGAAGACGGTTTTTCGACCGGGAGTGGCTGATTCCTGGCGATTCCCGCTTCCGGTTTTTCGGGTGCCGGTTTTTCGGGTGCCGGTTGTTCGGGGGCCGGAGAAAGGAGGGGCGTGTCGCTTGGGGCGGAAACTGCCGGCTCCTGCGGGGGCGGATTTCCGCTTGCAACCGGCGCGCTACCCGATTGGCCGGACGCGTTACCCGATTGGGCGGGAGCATGGCTGAAAAAATCGAAGCGGATGATGAAAATGCCGACGGAGATGCCGAAAATGGCTGCGACGAGAATCAGGTTAACCCGAAGCTGCTTCAGCTGTTGTGATTTTCGTTTCCGCGGGGAAGCCTTCCGTTTCCGGGAAGTGCCGCCCGCGGCGCGCTTTTTCCGTTCCATCGGGTATCAGGATAAAGAGAGGCCGACCCGATGTCAACCTCAATTATAGGCGATGGCACGCAGCTCCTCGGAACGTGTTTTCAGCTTGCGGATTGCGCGAAGCTCAACCTGTCGTATGGTTTCGGCAGACACGCCGTATTGGGCACCGATCGTCTTGAGCGTGTAGGACTTCCCGTCATTGTAGAGGTTATAGCGCTTCATCATGATATCGCGCTCGCCTTCCTTGAGGTCCTCGAGTATTTCCATCATGCAATCGTGGGTGTACTTTTTCATGAAAATGTCTTCGGGATTGTAGGTCGAATCGGGGATCAGGTCCTTGAGGGAGGCGGATTCTTCATCGTCAAGCTGAACGTCCAGGCTCGTGACGCTTCCCGAGTTGAGCAGAATGTCGGTAACGTCCTGGCTCGAGATGCCAAGCTCGTGGGCGATTTCGGTACGGGTGGGGCTCCGCGACAGTTTCTGGAAAAGCTCGGCAGACGCCCGGCGGACGCGACCGGCAAGTTCTTCTTTGCGGAACGGAAGGCGGATCATGCGTCGCTTGTTCGCGATGGCGCGGGTAATGGACTGCTGAATCCACCAGCATGCATAGGTCGAAAAGCGCACGTTATAGGAAAACTCGTATTTTTGGGCGGCGGTAATGAGCCCGAGGTTGCCTTCCTGGATGATATCGAGGAGCGGCAAGTCCGGTGCGGTGTATTTTCGCGCGACGGTCACGACGAGCCGGAGATTCGACTCGATGAGTTTTTTGCGCGCGGCGATATCCCCGTCCTGAATGCGGCGGGACAATTCGATCTCCTCTTCGAAGTTCAAAAGCGGGTATTTACGGATTTCTTTTAAATATTCGTTTATCGAATCATGGTCTGGCATAGTATCCCCCGCTTATTATAAGCAAGAACCGTGCCAACTATGTCATCCCGTTACTTTTTGGAGATATTTCTATATGTAGTAGCATTTAACGGTGCAAAATCATCAAACTCCAAAAAAAACCTGTCTTATTTTTTATACTATTGGTCATCACCGGTGTATCCTTTTCTGCATGTTTCCTGTACAGAAAAGGAGTCACCACCGCTGATAGCAACTAAATTCCGGCCATAAAAGAAGCCAGGACGCAGGCATCGCCGAGAAGATTCTCGATTTTGCAGTATTCGTTCGGCTGATGCGCGGTCTCGTCAAGCCGGCTCCAGACAACCGCATGAAAGCCCGCATTCCTGAGTGGCGCCGCCACGGTTCCGCCACCGACACCGACGGGATAGGGATTTACCCCGTATACCGACTGGATTGCCCGGGTGAGCGCCTTTACGACCGGCGCATCGTGCGGGGTTGCGCACGACTCGGCCGTCTGCACTTCCTCAAAAGAAATCTCGACGCCGTGCTTTTTCCCGATTTCGGTCGCGATGCGCAACGCTTCGGTACGGACGAGATCAAGCGGATAACAGGGCAGAACACGACAGTCCATATAGAAGACATCCTCGCCGGGAATGGTATTCACGTTCGGGACATTCGCCTCTTTCTTGGTAGGCTGAAAGGTCGAGCGGTCCGGCTCGAAAAGGGGATCACGGCGGTCAAAGAACGATTCGAGCGCGTTCAGGGCAAGCGCGAGGTCGCAGGCGGCGAGATGGGCGTTCGCGCCCTGATCGGGACGGGAGCCGTGAGTCTGCTTTCCCTTCGTCATGACCTTGAGCCACAGAAGGTTTTTCTCCGCGACCTCGATGGGCGCGCCCGTGGGGTCGCCGCTGTCGGGAATCACGATAAGGTCATCCTTGCGGAAAAGCTCATGATTGGCGAGCAGATAGTGGATGCCGTAGGCGGAACCGACTTCCTCATCGGCGACGAAGAGGAGCTTCACCGTATAAAGAGGCGTGATGCCGTTTTTGATAAACGAAAGGGCGGCAAAAACCGACGCAACGAGCCCCTGCTGGTTATCCTCAACCCCGCGTCCGAAGAGCTTTCCGTCCCGTTCAATGACGGTCCAGGGATCGGTTTCCCATTTCGCGAGTTCTCCCGGAGGCACGACGTCGAGATGGCTCATGATCCAGACCGTGCGCGAGTCGTCTTTTCCGGGTACCGTCACGACGAGGTTGGGCCGTGTCTTTGAGGGGAACGCGGGAATCGGGGTGCGTCGAACCGGTCAAAATGACGAAAACCTGCCTCGCGAAGCGCGAGGGCGAGGGCTTCGCATTTGGAAAGCTCGCCCACCCCGCCCGATTCGGGCGCCATGGCGGGAATCGACGTCAACAGCGTTTGCAGCGAAATCATGGCCGGAGCCTGACTTCGTATCCAGGAAGACAGGGTTTCGTTTTCGTTCATGAGCGTTTCCTTATTTTCGTTCGGTCAGGGTGCGGTATTTTTGATACACCGCCCACGTCGAGCCGATGAGGGTATCGACGTCGGAATGAGTCGGGTTCCAGCCGATTGTTTTTCGCGCAAGCTCGCTCGTCGCGTAGAGCGCCGAGGCGTCGCCGGGACGGCGCGCGACATAACGCGCGGGAATCTCTTTGCCGGTCACGCGGCGCGCGGCATCCACCATTTCGGTAACGGTCACGCCCGACTCGCTTCCGAGGTTTACCGTCAGGCTCTCGCGCTTTGAGGATATGTACGCGAGGGCGTTCACGTGCGCCTCGGCGAGATCGGTAACGTGCACATAGTCGCGCACGCACGTTCCGTCGCGGGTGTCGTAGTCGTTGCCGAATATCTGGAGCTCCTTGCGCCAGCCCATCGCGACCTCCATGACGATCGGGAGGAGGTTCTGCGGGTTGCGCTCGAGGCCAAGGATGTCGCCCGAGGGATCGTAGCCGGCGGCATTGAAGTAGCGAAGGGCCGCGAACTTGATTCCCTTGAGCTGGTCGTACCACCGGAGAAAGCGTTCGATCTCGAGTTTCGTAAAGCCGTAGTAGCTTTCCGGGTTCGCCGGATGGCTTTCGTCGATCGGCACATACGAAGGAGTACCGAAAATCGCGGCGCTCGAGGAGAACACGACGTTGCCGCATCCGTGGCGGCTTGCCGCGTTCAAAATATTGAGGGTCCCGGTAATATTGTTGAGCGAGTACTTTTCCGGCTCCGCCATTGATTCGCCGACTGCCTTGAAGGCGGCGAGGAGCACGCAGGCGTCGAACCCGCGCGAAAATGCCGCGTCGATGTCGTCCTGATGCAGGGTGCTTCCGGCGATAAACGCCGCGCCGGGAAAAAGATTGATGAGCTGACCCGACGACAGATTGTCGAATACGGTAACTTCATGCTTTGCCGCGAGGAGCGCCTTGGTAACGTGGCTTCCGATGTAGCCCGCACCTCCGATGACCAGTACCTTCATGATTCAATCCTCCAAAAAAAAGCAAAATTCGTTACTTGCAATTCTCGAGCGAAAGGGAAACGGACTCCCATTCGGCAGAAAGACTCGCGACGAGCGCGTCGAGGCGCTCTATCTCGGCTTGAGCCGCGCGGCTTTTAACACCGTCCGAATAGACCGCAGGGTCAGCGAGAGCCGCTTCCGCGTCTTTTTTCGCCGCTTCCGCGCTTTCGATTTCCGCGAGCAATCGGGCTTCCTCGCGCTCGAGCTTTCGCCGTTCGGCCTTGAGCCGCTTGTCTTCCTCGCGGGAAGCCGTCGCGCGGGCCTTCGCGTCGAGGGAAGCGTCACCCGGCTTGCCGGCCGTTTGCGCGGCTCCGCCCATACTTTCGGCGCCCGCGTTTTCTCGTTCGAGACGCTCCATATAATACCGGTAATCGCCCGGAAAGTTACGCACGCGGGACGGAATACCGCCGCCCGAGGCGGTCAGCTCGAGCACGCGGGTCGCGAGGGATTCGATAAAGCCGCGATCATGGCTGACGAAAATGACGGTTCCGCCAAAGCCCCGGAGGGCTTCGAGGAGCACGTCCTTCGAGTGCAGGTCGAGATGGTTCGTCGGCTCGTCGAGTATCAGGAGATTGAGCGGGCGAAGGAGCAGGCGCAAAAGCGCGAGACGGCTCTTCTCCCCTCCGGACAGAACGTCGAGTGGCTTGTAAATGTCGTCGCCCCGGAAGAGAAACGCAGCGAGCATGTCCCTGACGCGGGGCACGAGCTCAAGAGGCGCCTCGCCTTCAAGGAGGTCGAGGATGCGCACGGGACCGGTAATGGTCTCGGCGTTATCCTGCGAAAAGTAGCCCGCGATGACGCCCGCGCCGAGGGAGACGGTACCCGTATAATCGGGGTCGACTCCGGCGAGAATGCGGAGGAGCGTCGACTTTCCGGCGCCGTTCCGGCCGACCACGACGAGCCGCTCGTCCTTTTCGAGGACGAGATCGAGAGACTCGATGACGGGCCGCGAGCCCCAGCTTTTCGAAAGCGATTGGGTTGTCAGGACGAGGCGCCCCGTATGCGGCGAGGGCGGGAAACGGAAATGTATCTTCTTGAGGCTTTCGGGAATCTCGATCCGCTCGAGCTTCTCGAGCCGCTTGACGCGGTCCTGCACCATCGCCGCGCGCGTTGCCTGATAGCGGAACCGGCGGATAAAATCCTCGGTCTTCGCAATTTCTTCCCGCTGTTCCTCATACCGCTTGATGAGCGACTCGAGCTCGACCGCGCGGATCTTTTCGTACTGGCTGTAGGTTCCCGCGTAGCGCTTGAGCGATCCGGAAAAAAGTTCGTACACCTCGTCGATGGTAACGTCGAGGAAAAAGCGGTCGTGGCTGACGATGAGAAAGCCGCCGGAGAATTCGCGGAGCCAGGACTCGAGCCATCCGCGGGCTTCGATGTCGAGGTAGTTCGTCGGCTCGTCGAGAAGGAGGATATCGGGCCGCTCGAGGAGGATTTTCGCGAGCGCGATGCGCATCTGCCAACCGCCCGAGAACTCGGTGACGGGGCGGGCAAAATCGGAAACGTCGAAGCCGAGACCGAGGAGCGTCTGCTCGGAAAGCGCGCGGCGCCGGTGCCAGCCCGACTCGTCGAGCGCTACCTGCGCGTCATGGTGATCCTCAACGAGGCGCGCGGTGCGCGGGTCGTCGGGCGCAAGGCGTGCGAGCTCGTCACCGATTTCGTCGAGCCGCTTCGAAAGCTCAAGGCCGCGGGTAAAGGCCGTCTCGATCTCGTCGGCGAGGGTTCGGCCCGTGTGGACGATTCCCGACTGGGGCAAAAAGGACACGCGCGTGCCCTTCTGGATGGCGCGCTCGCCGGAGTCCGGCTGGATCATGCCGGCGAGTACTTTCATGAGGGTGGACTTGCCGGAACCGTTCGCGCCCGCGAGGGCGGCCTTGGTTCCGGAAGCAAGATTGAGCGAGACATTGTCAAGAATGTCCCGGTCGCCGAATGCGAGTGAAACTCGAGAAAATTGGACGAATGCCATCAAGTGCCGCCTGAGTCGGAGTTGCCGGGCGTAAAGAAAATTACGGTCGGGGAAAGAGAACGCGCGGTGACGACATTATCCTTGACGCAGGACTCGGGCAACGTCTCGAGCTTGAGACCCTTGCCGGAAACGGCGTAGAGAAAATGAACCCAATGCTTGGCGTTATCAAATTTGAGGGAGAGGACTCCGTTATACTCGGGTGCAATGCCTGCCGGGAGAAAGCACCGCATCTCGGCATTTCCGCCCGAGCCTGAACCCGTAGAGATAACCGAGGGAGAGAGCAGCTGGTAGCCGCTCCAGAGAAAGCGGCCGTCTTCGAGAAAGCGGATCACGCCGTAGTTGCCGGAGGAATAGCCGGGTCCGCGCTTGAGTATCTCGGCAAAAAGCTCGCTTCTCCGCGTTTTTTCGGCGTCGATGAGATCGGCCGGCGTCGTGTCGAGGCTCGCGAAATACAGCGCATGAGGCATTCCGGCAGAGTCCGTGTACTGAACGAGGATCGAGTCGCTCTTCCTGAGCTGGACGGTCAGCGAGCTTCCCGTAAAGCCATACAGGCCTTCCTCGGTTTTTTCGATTGCGGTATAGGGGAACGTCACGAGTCCTTCGGAAGTCTGAACACGGGCGACGCCTGCGTCCTTTCCCGGAAAGAAGCCCCATTGCGGGTCAATGCGGTCAAGGTCGATCCGGTCGTCCGCGATCATCGTCCGGTAACTGTCGGGATACCAGGCGCGCGCGAGAAGATTGTCGAGCCCCGAGTCCGAGCTCGGGCCTGAAGAATTCCCCGTAGCGGCGGTCGCAGTCCGTTCGTCAAAAAGTGAAAGGTTGTAGGAAAAGCACCAGCCCTTGCCCCCGTCGTCGGTCATGACCTCGAACCAGTCGCCCTCGAGCGGGGCGTTGCCCACGAGGACGGGTGTTCCTTCTCCTTTGCGGATGATCTTGACCTTCTGGCTTTCACGGAGCCGGTATACCTGTCGGGCTGTGTTCTCGGGCTCTGCCCTGATGGGAAGTCCGTCTACCTTGACCGTTGCGTAGGTGTTGCGGTAGTCGCCGAAAACGGCGGCGGCTTTGTTGGCCTTTGAGCGCGATTTATAGAGGGTCAGCTGCCACAGCGGTACCTCGACGTGCGTGCGTCCGCCCTTGCCGACGCCGATGACGTAGACCTTGCCGATATTTGACTGAATGAACACGGGAACGACGTCGCCCGCGCTCAGGTTGTGCTCGGGGAAGGACCAGTTCATGACTCCGAACCCGATATGGCTGGAACACCCGGCGAGCCCGAACGCGATCGCCAGGGCGGCGATAAGCGGAAGGATGCGCGCGATGCCCTTTCTCGTTGTAATACCGATCATGTTTCCAGAATACCCTATCATTCCCTACTTTTCAATAAGGGTCGAATCGAGGAAGAGGGCCGCCGCCCAGAAACACAGGAAAAACCTGAACGATTCCTGGCTTTTCAGGCCCGCATCGAGCGCAACGCCCACGAGCAAGGCAGAATTGACCCCGGTCCGGCCCTTTCGCCCTTCCAGAACCCACCGGGTAAACCGTTCGTCCGCCTGGGGATCGCGGATAAAATCGCCGACGATAGTCCGCAAGGCCGGGTCCTCGCATTTTTTTCGGGAAAAGAACTCGTCGAGCGTGTCGTGCAAAATGGATGCTGCGCGCTTTCGGTCACGGACATACGACTCGTACGCGTAGTAAAAGCGGCGCGGAACGCCCATCAGGTCTGAAAGGGCGAGAATCGTCTCGTCCGCGACGTGGGCGGGCAAACTTTCGTTCCGCAGGAGATCGAGGAGAATCGGAATAGAGGATGCCGTCCCGTACACTTCCATGGCCTGAACGCCCCGAACGAGCACGAAGGGATTGCCGGTGCGCGACAGAACGTCACCGACGAGAAACTGGCTGCGCTCGTCGCCGATGCGCGCGAGCGCGAGCATTGCCTCGCCCGAAAGCCGGTAATCGGCGCTCGACACCGCGTTTCGAAGCGGCGCTATCGCCTGATGCGCGCCAAAGGAGCCAAGGAGGCGGGCGGCAAGGGCCGCAGTCGAAAACTCGCCGGTTTCGAGCTCGACGAGGAGCGCGTCGCGGATTTTGCCGCTCAGCTTCTCGAGCGAGGCGACCGACTGAAGCGCTTCATAGCGGACGGCGAACCGGGGAGACGAAAGACGCTCAAGGAGGCTTTCGGCGGAAACGGGAGAGGCGACCGCCCCGAGCTCGGCAATGATCCCGGTTTCCTCGTCAGGGTCCTCGTTCGCATCAAGCCTGCGGAGAAGGGTCAGGGCACGCATGTCCCGGGGAGAGAAAAGAACGGCAAGGGTATCGCGGACGGGATAGCTTCCGAGCTCGAGAAGTCCTTTTTGAATCCTGATGCCGACGGCGATCGCGAGAAGCGCGACGGCGAAAAACACGCGGAAGCGCGCGAGGGGCGAAAGGCCCAGGCCCGAAAGAAGGTCGAGAAAGGCGCCGCCCGCAATCGCGCCCACGGCGCCGGTTCCCCCGATGATAAAATAGTACACCATGCTCAGGTCAAGGATCGCGTCCTTGGGAACCATCGCGAAAAAATACGTCTGCGCGGCGCTTTCCTGACCCGCGAAACCCATGTTGGTGAGCGCGGAAAGGGCACAGAGAAAGGCAATCGCGAAAATCCCCGAGGCGATGCCGGGTGCGACGAGGGCCGGTACGAGGCTGAGAAGGCTCATCGCGGCGAAGATGACGTACATCGGCTTTGCCCCGAGCCGGTCGATCGTGAGCCGCATCACCGCGCCCATGAGTAGCGCGCCGAGGGTCGAGCAGACAGTAAAGACGGTGACGATGCTGTCCGACTGGCCGTAGACTGACTTGCAAAAAACGATGATGAAGGGACGCGCCATACCGATGCCGAGCCCGATCGCGAGATAGCTCCAGACAAACCGCCTGAAATTGGGTTCCTTTGCGGCCTCCGCGACGCGCCGGGAGAGACCGGCAAGGTCGTCGAAAATACCGGCCTTTGCCGCAGAGACTTTCCCCGCTGCGTTTTTCCCCGCTGCATTTTTTCCCGCGCACCCGTCCGCCACGGCGTCTTTCGGCGCGCCTGATTCTCCCCGTCCGATGTCCGGAAGCCGATACAGGAGGCTCGACGCGATGATGCCCGAGATGATACCGACAAAAATCGCGAGCGTGTAGGTTCCGACGCCTGAGCTCGCCTTGAGAACGAGGGCGAGAAGAACCGTCGCGAGAAGAGCGGTCGAATTGTTGATAAGCGAGAGGCGCACGATATACGCGCCCCGGTCTCGGCCCGGGGCGAGGCTTCCGATAACCGGATTGTTCGCGATGAGCCCGATGCCCCGAAACAAATTGAAGAGGAACACGCACACGAGAAGGATGACGAGCGCGAGCGAGGCATAGCCTGCGGATGAGAGGAACGGAATGCCAAGCAAGGGAATGAGCGCCCAGTTCCGGTACATCCAGTTGTCGGCAAAAGCCTTGACGAGGGTACGGCGCCTGAGAACGGCCTTTCCGAGCGGTATCGCGAAAAACGAAAGGTACATGAAGGCGCCGAGAAGGCCGACGACGGTGCTCGACGCGCCAAGGGCAAGCGCGTAGAGGGTTATCGTATTGCCGGTGACGAGGGCAAACGAAAAAGAATTGATCGCGCTGTAGGAATCGAATACCCGCCGGCCGCGCTTGATCCTGAACGGGGACAGTTGCTCACTCATCGGTTATTATTGTATCTTTTCACCATGAAACGCACAACCATACCCGCGCGTTCCGAGGTCGCGCACGGCGACCGCTGGAACCTTGATTCCCTTTTTTCCGGCGACGATTCCTGGAATGTCGCCTTGGCCCGCCTTTCATCCCTGAAAGACGCGGTGAACTCATTTAAGGAAGCCCTCCTCGCTCCCGAAAGCCTCGACGCGGAAACGCTCGCGCGCTTTTTCGACGCGTACGCAGAAGCCGGAGAGCACTCCGAGAAAGTGGGCCACTACGCGTTTCTGAACAAGTCCACCGACGAAGGCGACAGCGTAAACCTTGACCGCGTAGGCCGCTACATGATGACGGCAAGCGCGTTTGCCGCAGAAACGAGCTGGGTCGAAAGCGCGATCCAGGCGATTCCCGAAAGCAAAATCCGTTCATGGATCGATCCCGCATCTCCGACAAGCAGCCGCTTCGCGCCCTACCGTGTTTGGACCGAAAAGCTCCTGAGGCTCAAGGCGCACACCCTTTCCGAAAAGGAAGAGCGCATTCTCGCCCTCCAGATGGAAGGGCAGCAGACGCCCCGGACGGCGTTCTCCGTCCTCACCAACGTCGACCTCGATTTCGGCGTCGTCAAAACAGCCGAAGGCGAACTCCCCTTGAGCCAGACAACTTTCTCGAAATTCCTCGAGAACCCCGACCGCGCCGTCCGCGAAGAGGCGTATCGAAAATTTTATGCAGGATTTGAGGCCCACAAGAATACGATCGCCACGCTCTATACCGGAAGCGTCAACCAGGACGTCGCAGACGCCCGCATCAAAGGGTATTCCTCCGCGCGCGCGATGGCGCTCTTTCCCGACCGCGTCGACGAGACGGTGTACGACAACCTCGTCGCAACCGTCCGCGCGAACCTCGGCACGCTTCACCGCTATTATGCCCTGCGAAAGCGCGTCCTCGGACTCGACAAACTCAAGCACTGGGACGTCTACATCCCCCTAGCTGGAGAGGTAACGCGAATCACCCCCTACGACGAGGCGGTCTCGATCATCGGCGAGGCACTCGCCCCGCTCGGGGACGAATACGTATCGACGATCACGAACGGCTTGCGCTCGGGATGGGTCGACAAATACGAAAACAAGGGAAAGCGGTCGGGTGCGTTCTCGTCGGGCGGCTTTACCGGCGACCCCTTTATCCTGATGAACTACAAGGACGAAGTGATCCGCGACTTGTTCACCCTCGCGCACGAGGGAGGCCATTCGATGCACAGCTACAACTCCGCGCGTAACAATCCGTTCCTTTCGTACGACTACACGATATTCGAGGCAGAGGTCGCCTCGACTTTCAACGAGGATCTCGTGTTCCGTCATCTCATGAAAAAGACTGATGACCGCTCCATGCGCGCCTTTCTCCTTTCCACCCGCGCAAGCGATATCCTCGCGACCCTCTTCCGGCAAACGATGTTCGCCGAGTACGAGAAAAAAACGCATGAGCTCGTCGAGGCGGGAACGCCGCTTACCTGCGACCTCCTGAGGAGCGAGTATCGCGCACTGTTAACGGATTACTTCGGGCCGGACATGGAACTCGAGGACGTGAGCGATCTCGAGGGCTTGCGCATCCCGCACTTCTACAACGCATTTTATGTGTATAAATACGCGACGGGAATCTCCGCCTCGCTCGCGCTCGCCGAGCGTGTTTGCTCGGGCGGAAAAAAAGAACGGGATGACTATTTCGCCTTCCTCAAATCAGGCGGCTCGCGCTACCCGATCGACGCGCTTCGCGTCGCGGGCGTCGACATGGGAACAACCGAACCGGTCGAAGCCGCGTGCCGAAGATTCGGCTCGCTCGTCGACGAACTCGAGAAAACGCTCGGGCTCTAGCAGACCCGCGAGCTCAGGGCCGCTCTCTCGGGATCGCGAAGAAATTTACCATCCCGACCGCGCGACCCTGAACCCCTGAGCCCGCTCGACTGCGTCGGGAAGCGTTCCGAACCGGCCCCCGATCTGGAGCCGGTACGCGTTTGACGACCAGCTGCCGCCGCGTACGACGCGTTTTTCGTGCGCGAGAGGATCGTCGGCGGAAATCGAAAAGCGATCAAAGCACCATTCCCACACGCTTCCGCTCATGTCATACAGGCCCAGCCGGTTCGACGCCTTGCTCTGCACGGGCGCGGGTCCTTCGGCGAGGAAAACCGCGTAACCGGCGGCGACGGAACCGCTAAAATACACAACCGGGCTTCCGCTCGGGTGTCCGCCGGGCGTCCAGGAGACGCCGTCAATATACCGGGCGGCAAGCTCCCACTCGGCCGAGGTCGGAAGCCTGAAGCCGCGCGAGTCAACGCGAACAAAGGGCTCATCGCCGAGGGCGGCGAGCGCGGCAACGGTCCTGAGTGGCACCGTGAAAGACGCATCGGCGTAGTACACCGGATCGAGGGAAAGAGACTCGGAAAGCGCGTTGCACCAGATAACCGCGTTCCGCCAGTTCACCCGTTCGGCCGGATACCGGGAACCGGTTGCCGGAAGAACGGGTCGGTCAAGGACATACCCGCGCGAAGCCGACAAGAGCGCGACCCGGTCCCAAAGCGCGTTGGTGACTTCGGTTTCGGCGAGCATGAACGCCGAATTCACGACGGTACCGCCGGGAATATCGGTGCATTCCGCAGGAGCGATACCCGCGGGCACGCGCTTCAGGCTGAACGATACCGCCGGACCCTTACCGCCTTGACCCTTCAGGGTAAATGACTCGGCACCGAGCCCCTCATAGGATTTTACGTGTATCTGCAAAAAGGGAACCAGGTCGGGAAAGACGATGCACACGGTAAAAGCCGCGAGCAGAAAAAGCGGGATCGCAACCTGTATCAGCGAGCGGAACGGCATTTTTCTCAATTTATTCTCCTGAACTTTTTTTTAGCCCGAGCTTTCGCGCAACCGAATCCCCGCGCGAAATAACCATGGCATAAAATCTCATTATTCGATAGTATATAATAAATGAAGCGTTCACTCATTTTGTCAATACTTGCTTTCTCGATACTCGCATTGATTTGTCTGCCTGCCCCCGCAATGGAAGGAAACGAAGATCTATTCATCCGGACAAAAGCGATTTTCCCGGGAGAAGAGGCTTTCAGAAAACGATTAAGCGAGGAATCTCCCGACAAAAAGCCGCTCGGCATCCTTCTTTCCGGCGGTTCCGCCCGGGCGTATGCGCATATTGGCGTGCTCAAACGACTTGAGGAAGCGAACGTAAAACCCGATTTTATCGTAGCCAATTCAATGGGCGGGATCGTCGCCCTCCTGTATGCCACCGGCATGTCTCCCGATGACATCGAAATCCTCATCGCGAAAACCCCGATGTCGGAACTCTTCAGCCCGAAGCTTCCGTTCGGTGGTGGCATCATGAACTCATACCGGTACATGGACGTGCTCCACGATCTGTTCGGCGACATCCGCATCGAAGACCTGCCGATACCGGTAATCATCGTATGCGAGGATCTCAAGACAAAACGTCAGGTATGGATTACCGAAGGAGATTTTTTCTCCGTCATGCGGGCGGCGTTCTCGATGCCCGTGTACTTCGATCCGGTTCCCATGGACGGGTTTATGCTCGTCGACGGCGGAACGATCAACCTCGTGCCCGTCGACGTCATGACAAGCTTCACCGACCGCATGATCGTCGCCACTACCTTCTACCGTACCAATAAGGTTAACTATAAAAACGCGCTGAGTATCCTCAATATCAATTTCTCCATCGGCAAGGAACTCGCAGCCATCGACATGATCAAGGAATTCGACCCGCCGCTCATCCGGTGCGACGTCGAGGATCTGTCATTCATGGATTACGCGCGAATATCGGAAATCGTCGACCGGGGATACCGCTCCGCGGACCGGGACCTCGACCGGATCATTGCCCAGGTCGGGCTCAATCCGCGCGCAGACCCCGCAAACCGGGCGGAACTGTCGGAACGAAGAAAGGCAACACAGCAGAGAATCCTCATCGGCGCACCCTTTTACCATAACGGTGGACGCATTTTCGGAAAGATCGCGCTCGGCTTTCCCGCGTCGTACGGATCACCCTCTCATTTTATCCAGGACCCGTATGCAGCCGCATACGCGGTCGCCGAAAAAGGGCCGATCGGCGTCGCCATTGGACCCTCATCGAGCCTCATCGAGCTCGAGCCCGCAGCCTCGCTCGCGCTCCGCCTCGGTCCGGCAGGCCCGTTCTCGCTTGATTCGTATCATCGCTACACCGCGGACTATCGCTATACCCAGGCTACGCTTCGCGCGCTTTTCTGGCTTCCCTACCCCGTCGCCTGGATGCCTTTCGCCGAAACCGAGATCAAAACCGACGCATCGTTTCGAATGGAAGATCAGTACCATCGGGGAGGAATCACCTTCTTCACGTCGTCCCGCGGAAAGGTGCGCCCCGAGCTCACGGCGTACGCGTTCCGCGAAGGCGAAGAGGTTACCGGCATCGGAGGAGAAGCGTCGATTGCCCTCGCCCCGATATACCCGCTCGAAATTCGCGCTCGATCCCTCGGACGGTACGCGCTTTGGGCACCGACAGACTTCAATCTGTTCGCGAATGACGGATACCGCGGCATCATGCCGGACAATACCCCGCTCCCCCACGCAATCATCAACGCCGAAGCCGCGCTCAATGCCGACAAGCTCTCGTTCTCGTTCGCCGAAACGATTCTTGTGTCGCGCATCGACACCGCGCTCTACTTTGACATGATCGAAAGCGAAAGCCGCTCGATGGCCGCAGGTCTCGCAATCACGACAACCGCGTCCCTCATCGGACTTGCTCCCCTGACCGTCACCGCCTACGGTGGTTGGGACATAACCGAAGAGGCTCCCTTCCTCACCCTCAAGGTCGGCTCCCTCTTCGGAAACCGGTAGAAAACCCGCGAGAAACCGGGAGCGTCGCATAAGCCAATTCGCGGATCTCGCGGGAATAAAGCGTTCATGGAAACGCTTTATACCGAATCCGCAGATCCCTTCCGCGACCCGGTGGTGGATGCCGCGCGCATTCGCTTCGGCATTGAATACCTCTTTCCCTGGCAACGCCTCGTCATCGCGAACATCCTCGATGCGGTTCGGGCGGCGACTGCAAAACGGAAAAAAGCTGCTGACTCAAGCGGTTCAGCCGGTGCAGGCGATTCAGATGACGACATTGACGAGGACGGTGAAAACCGCGGAAGGCAGATCGTTCTCCTGCCGACCGGCGCGGGCAAGTCCCTGTGCTTTCAGATACCGGCCCTCTTCTTCCCGCAGCCGACACTCGTCATCTTTCCATTGCTCGCCTTGATGGCCGACCAGGAGCGCCGGCTCCGTTCGGCGGGCCTTGACCCGGTCATTTTTCGCGGGCAGCAGGACGACGCGGAGCGCGAAAAACTTTTCGCCCGGCTTGAAGGAACTGACGGAAGGGAAAGCGCGCGGATCGTCATCGCAAATCCCGAGGTACTCGCCTCGGGCCCCGTACTCGACCGGATCGCTCAGGCGGGCATCGCGCACCTCGCGATAGACGAAGCACACTGCGTCTCAGAATGGGGTGACACCTTCCGCCCCGCCTACCTTGACCTCGCGCGCGTGATCGACCGCGTCAAGCCGCTCGCGGTGACCGCCTTTACCGCGACCGCGTCTCCCGGGGTACTTGAACGAACCGCCGAAGTCCTCTTTGCGGGAAGGGCCCACATCGTGCGCGGCGAAGCCGACCGGCCGAACATCACGTATTCCGTCAATCTGTGCCACGCCAAGGAAGCCGCCCTCGTACGCGAAGTCGCAAAAAGAAAGCGGCCAATCGTTATTTTTTGCGCAACGAGGGGCGGCACCGAGCGAATGGCCATCCTCCTCCGCGAAACTTTCCGGGACGAAGAAATAAAATTTTATCATGCGGGTCTTTCACGGGAGGAAAAAACCGAGGTCGAAACCTGGTTTCATGGACACGAGAGCGCGATTCTCACGGCGACCTGCGCGTGGGGTTTGGGAATTGACAAGAAAAACGTGCGGACGGTCATTCATCGCGATGTCCCGCCATCTGCGGAAGCGTATGCCCAGGAATCGGGGCGTGCGGGGAGAGACGGGCAAAGCGCGGAAGCGGTTCTCCTGTGGAGTCCGCGCGACGCGACCCGAATCGGAGCCCTTCCGGACGTTCCGCGTCTGCGTGCCGCCACGCTCGCGCGCTTTGCGGACGGAACGCGGTGCAGGCGCGAAGTGCTCCTCGAAGCGCTCGGGGATCCGCGGGCGGGAGACGGGGCCGCAGAGGGGGAGCGAATTGCCTGTTCGGGATGCGATGTATGCGGCGGCTCCGCCTCTGCAAGGGCGCAGGATGGCGCGCTCGTACTCGATTATATTGTAAGAAACCGCCGGTGTTATTCACGCGAAACGATTGCGGAAAATCTTGCGACGACGGGGAACCGGGTAGACCGCGAAAGGGGCGGATATCCGGTTTGGAAGCATACGGATTTTCTCGGGATAATCCGGGACCTTGAGGCCGCAAACGATGTTCGCGAGCTCACCCGGTGGCCCTGGAAGGGAATGATGACGGTTATTCGACCAGGTCTTCCTCGTCAGAGGCTTCTTTTGCACCCCGGGAAGATTTTTTGGATGCCTTCCTGCCGGAAGGAGCCGCGCCTTCACCTTCGTCTTCTTCATCGGCGTTCGCCGCGACAGCTGCGGCCGGGCGGACGCGAACCCGTTTCGGTTGGGGAACGCGCTTGCGGTACCTGACGATATACACGACGATATTGACGTAAATCGCCATCACGATAGTGACGCCGATTACTGCCGGAGTGGTGAGTACCGATATAAGGAGCGATAGAAGTTCGTTGAGGCTCATGCTATCCATATCTATCGGCAGGACTGGCGAATGTCTTGACCGGTCCTTCCTCCCCCGGTAGTATAAACCCATGACAGGTATCGTCGACTACAACGCAGGCAACATCAGGAGCGTCGAACGCGCGCTCATGGCCATCGGCGCGGAGTACCGGATCTCGAAGGATCCGCGCGAGCTCGCGCACGCGGATCGCGTCATATTCCCCGGCGTGGGAGAGGCGAAATTCGCGATGGGCGAGCTGAAAAAAACCGGCTTTGACTCATTTCTCCGCGATTGGGCAGCATCCGGGAAACCGCTTCTCGGCGTCTGCCTCGGCGCCCAGGTAATCTTCGACCACTCGGAAGAGCGGAACACCGACTGCCTCGGCCTCATCGCGGGAACCGTCCGGAAATTCCCGGCCGACTTCATCACGCACGGCCTCAAGGTCCCGCACATGGGATGGAACGACGTGCACGTCCGTAACGGCGGATCCGCCCTCCTCGCGGGCATCCCCGACGGAAGCGACTTCTATTTCGTCCACTCCTATTACGTTGACCCGGCAGACGCAAGCGTCATCACCGCGACGGCGGACTACGGATTTCCCGTCCCCTGCGGCGTCAAAAAGGGAAACATCGAGGCATTCCAGTTTCACCCGGAAAAATCGGGAAAACGCGGACTCCGCATTCTCGCGAACTTTACCGGCGTACACCTTCCCGGGGAAGGTGACGGAGGCGCACCATGCTGAAAAAACGAATCATCGTCTGCCTCGACGTCAAGGACGGCCGCACGACCAAGGGCGTGAAATTCCTCGACAATGTCGATATCGGCGACCCCGTCGTCATGGCGGCCGAGTACTACGCCCAGGGCGTCGACGAACTGGTGTTCTACGATATCATGGCATCCGCACGCGACCGAGGGCCGACCCTTGACCTGATCGGCCGGGTCGCGGAGAAAGTCTTTATTCCGTTCTGCGTCGGCGGCGGCATTTCCACTGTTGAAGACATCAAGAACACGATTCTTGCCGGAGCCGAAAAAGTAAGCCTCAATTCGCCTGCGGTCAGAAATCCCGAGCTCATCGGCAAGGGAGCGGCGATCTTCGGCGCCCAGTGCATCGTCCTCGGCATGGACGCCAAGCGCGACGCCGACACGAAGTGCGGGTACCGCGTCTACGTCAACGGCGGCAGGGTCGCGACCGAGCTCGACGCGCTCGAGTGGGCGATCCGGGCGGAAAAGCTCGGAGCGGGCGAGATCGTCCTCAATTCGATTGACGCGGACGGCACGCGCGACGGCTACGAAATATCGCTCACCCGGATGATCAGCGAACACGTCGGCATTCCGGTAGTCGCCTCGGGCGGAGCCGGAACCCCTGCGCACATGGCTCACGTACTTACCGAAGGCAAGGCGGACGCCGCGCTTATCGCGTCGATGGTTCACTCGGGCGACTACACGATCGGCTCGATCAAAAAAGAACTCGACCGGCTCTCGGTCCCCGTGCGCATATAACAAAAACGGACACGCTCGACAGATAAAAAAAGGAGTTTACGCTTTCGGCGTAAACTCCTTTTTTGTTAGAACTCTGTCGTACCCTTCGCGAGTTTCATGACCGTTCCCTTTTGAAGGAAAAACGGATACGGGATCTCGCTCGAAGCGCACAGGTATTTCGTGTCCCCTTCTTTTCTGCCAACCGTCAGGGTAATCGTCTTGCCCGCCGCAATGAGCGAGAGCGTGCCAAGCGGCTTCCCGTCCAGGGTGGTTCCCTCAGGCGCGAACGAATCGGCCTTCAGCTCGGCGAGGCTTTCCGCCCATGAGGCGGCCTTTGCAGCGTCAACTGATGGCGCGGCCCTCGTGCCGAGAGGAACGCCCTGCCAGGTCGCGGGATCTCCCGCCTTTGCGATCGCGAACGCCGCCTTCCGCGCGCCGTTCGCCGAAAGATCGGTTCCGGTATTTACGAAGTCGGAATCTATCCGGGTAATTCCCTCAGGCGGAACTTTCCACACCGTTCTGTCCTGGAGCGTGTCGGCCGGCTTGTCAAAGACATCTCGGAGCCTTCCCGAAACGAGAATCGTTTCCTTGCCCCCGTCAATTCTTGCGTAAGACTGCTGCGAGGAAGAAGAGTTTTTTCCCGCTCCTATCGTTCGCATTACCTTCCCGCCCTTACTTGCCGTGACGACGACAGCGGAACCTTCGCCAAGTCCGTATCGCTCCCAGTCGCCCGAGCTCGATACGGCGCCGAGCGCCTTGATTTCCTTGATTTCCGTAAGCATCGCGGCGACCTTCGCCTGATCCGCGGGATATTTTGCATCTCCGATCAGCCAGTGGTCTCCCTCTTTCGAAAGGGTTATCTTCTCGCCACCCGATCGCGCGATCGAGATGGAATCTGGCTCTTCCGCAAGCGCGATGACGCGCACGGCACCACGCGAATGAAAGACAAGCTGAAGCGAATAGACGAGCGTGAGCGCGGTGATTGCCGCGAGTAAAACTATCTTTCGGGTTTTCATCGGTCAAGCCTCCTCTTTCCCGCTAGCGCGTGCATAGCGCGCGGCGATTTTCTTTCGCCTGATCGACCTCAGTCTCCAGGCGCCAAAACCGATGAGTCCCACGAGAACCGGAAGTCCGTAGAGGTTTACCGAGCGGGCGATCGTTCGCGCGACGGGGCTTGCCTTGTTGAGCGTATTGAGGGAAAGTCCCTTCGTCCGCATTTCGATGAGGTCGCCATTCCCCGCGAGATAGTCAATCGCGTTTCGCACGAAAATCGCGACCGGTTCCCGCCCTTCCTTGTCCATGACCGCCTGTCCCGTTATCGCGGAAGTTCCGATGACGATCACGTGTCCGCGCTGAACGCTTTTCGCCAGATGTGCCTTCGCGTCAAGCGATCCGATCGCACTCGCCCCCGCTTCTCCCTTGCCGCCGTCAGCGGATGTAGTTGCAGTCGCGGCAGCCTTAGCAGTCGCGGCGGGCGTGGCTGTTGCAGCCGGTGCAATTGCAGGTGCGCTCTGACCAAACGCGCTTTCGAACGAGCCTTCGGCAAGAGCGGCAAGATTCCGCGTCGCGAGCTTGTCGGCAGCGGGCGGCTCCATGCCGTAGGGCATCAAGCTGATGGCGCCTTCCATGAGCCAGGACTCGGGGGATGACCACGCGAGCGGCACGACTTTCCGGCCTTTCGAAGCACCGGAGTCCGCAAGATCGAGCGAAGAAGACTGCAGGAAGATGACGTCCGCGAGGCCCTTCGTGATTGCGCTCTTTTTGCTTAAGTCTTCCTTTCCAAGGCGCGGCACGTAATAGAGCTTTACGTCGGCCTGACCCTGTTGGCGCGCGACATAGCAGTTTTTATCGAGTACATAATTCGTACCGGGCATTATTCCATAGGCGGTGAGGAGCTTTTCAAGTCCGCTGTCAATTGGCCGATACGTCGGCTGGCCACCGTAGTAAGCCATCTGCCCCTCGGGTTGTATTACTTCAAAGGGATCGAGGAGGACAAAAAGGCTTCCGCCCCGAAGGACGAACTGGTCGATCTTATAGAGCTCGGCCTCGCCGAATGTTCCCGTCGGCCCGTTGATGACGAGCGTCGTAATGTCGGCGGGAATCGCTTCCTTCGCGGTATCGATCTGCCTGAACTCGTAGGTGTCCGAAACGATTGACTGAAGGCGCGCGGCCCCTTCGCGTTCGTCCGAAAGATTCTTCTCGCCGTGTCCGGTCACGTATCCGATCGCGGACGAATTCGACATGAGGGCCTGAAGGCTCGCCGAAAGCGTTTCATTTATCTTGTCGAGACCGGCAATCCCGTAGCCGCCGAAGAGCGTTCGCGCGAGCTCGAGCGGGACGGTCTTGAATTTGTCGCCATATTCGAGCACGACGGCGAGTACGCCCGATCCGTCCGGGCTTGCCGTGGCGTCCTGGGGATTTTTCTTCGTCGACCAGGTGACGACCTGCAGCCCATACTTTGCCGCGAGCACGTCCATATCCGCCTGACTTGCCGGATCTGCGCGCGAATACTCGATTCGGTTCAGATTTTTCTTGTTGAGCTCGGTTGCCGCGCCGGAAACGACGGCGTCGAGATCGCGGAACCCCGAGATTCCAAGCGGTGCAAAAGATGATGAAGCGTAGAGCGTTATCTTTACCTTGCCGGAAAGGCCGGAGAGCGTGTTGGTCCGCGCAACGATCTTTCCGATCGAGGTGGTGAGACGGTACTCGAGGCTTTCGGTCGTCGCGACGTTGTCGATCACCTCGACGCTGTCGCTGTACACGATCGCGAGCCCCATGTACGCGTTCTTCACGCCTACTTCGTTGTCCTTTACTTCCTGCACTTGGGCCATCGGAATTCCGTAGGAGCGCGCGAGCTGCTGGTTGCTTTCCTTCTTCATGTCGAAGGCTTCGTAGCTGAAGCGTTTCGGGTTCGCGCCCTTGTACTCGACGAGAAGGTCATCGAGATACCGGCCGACCGAGTTATACGGCGCAGGCAAACCATCCGAGAAGAAGACCTTGATGGCGAGCGGCTCCTCGAGCGAGCGCATCACTTCCCGGCTCGCGGGTGAAAGCGAATAGGAATGCTCTCCCGTCAGGTCGAGCCTGAGGAAGGCGTTCTGGCTCACGAGGTTTAAAAGGACGAGGGCGATAACGAAGAGAAAGAGATCGCTCTTTGCACCCTTGAGCCAGGCGATGATTTTTCTGACGGTACCCATCACGCAGCCCTCCTTCCGTCAACGGCGCGCGAAGTAAGCGCGAGGAAGAGCGAGGTGAGCGAAAGGAAATACACGATATCGCGCGTGTCGAGAATGCCGCGCGAGACCGACTCGAAGTGGGAGCCCGCCGAAAGGTATTCAAGCGGGCCAACAATCGCGGCGGGGAGGATCACGAGGAAGCGGTCGATCATCGCGAGGAGGATCGAGAACGCGAACGCCGCGAAGAAGGCGACAATCTGGTTTTTGGTGAGCGCCGAGGCAAAAAGCCCTATCGCAGTGAAGGCCGCGATAAGGAAGAGCGCGCCGAGATACCCGCCCGCGATCGGGCCCCACTCGGGGCTTCCCATCACTGCGGCCGTCACGACGTACGCGAGGGTCGGCAGGAGAATGCTCGCGCCGGAAATAAAGGCTGCAAGAAATTTTCCCATCGTCACGTCGAAGCCCGAAACGGGAAGCGTCATGAGCGTCTCGATGCTTCCACTCCGCGTTTCTTCCGCGAAAAGGCGCATCGTTATCGCCGGGACGAAAAACGCGAACAGTACCGGCAGGATGCTGAAAAAGTTCCTGAGTTCCGCGCGGTTCACGAGGAAGAAGGTCGAGAAAAAAAGGAATCCCGAAAATATGAGAAAAATGCCCGCGACGATGTACGCGACGGGACTGGAAAACCACGCGGCGAGCTCGCGCCGCGCGATTGTGAGGCGAACATTGTTGCCCTTATTCATGATTCTTTGCCTCCCGCGGTAAGCGTCCTGAAAACGTCCTCAAGACTGTTGCGTTCCATGACCATCTCGCGGAGCGACCAGCCATTGTCCTTCACGAGATTGAACACGTCGGCCCTGATGTCGGATTCTCCCTCGATGGAAAGAAGCGCCGCGGCAAAACCTTCCTCGCCCTCGCAAGGCACAATTCCCGCGACGCCGCGGATAGCCTTCGCAGCCTTCGCGAAATCGTCGGCCTTTGCGCCTGCAACCTGCACGCGCAGGGAAGCCCGATGGCCGAAGCGCTCACGGAGCTCGCCGGTGGGACTGTCGGCGACCACGCGCCCGCGCGATATGATGATGACGCGGTCGCAAAGCATCTCGACCTCGCTGAGAATGTGCGTTGAAATGATGACCGTGCGCGTCTTTCCGATTTCCTTGATCAGGCGACGCACCTCGATGATCTGGTTCGGGTCGAGGCCCGAGGTTGGTTCGTCGAGAATGAGAATTTCAGGATTATGGAGAAGTGCGTGGGCAAGCCCGACCCGCTGGCGATAGCCGCGCGAAAGGTCGCCGATATTCTTGTGCATGACCTCGGCTATTCCGCACGTGTGCGCGGTTGCCGGAATATTTTCGAGGGCGGCGCCGCCTTGCACCATCGCGACGAACTCGAGGTAATCGGCGACGATCATGTCCGCATAGAGGGGGGCCGACTCGGGCATGTACCCGATCTTGGCTTTTGCCTCCCCGGAATTCTCGTCGATGGTCCGTCCGTCAATTTTGATCACGCCGGAAGAAGGGTCGAGGAACCCGGTGATCATCCGCATTGTCGTGGTTTTTCCCGCGCCATTCGGCCCGAGGAGGCCGACGATTTCGCCTTTCTTGACTGAAAAGCTGATTTCGTCGACAGCCCTGAAGGAACCGAAGTCGCGGGATACCCGCTCTACTTCAATCATAGACTATCTCCTTTTTTAAAGGCTTAACACATGAAAATTCTTATTCCCTATAAATGGTTACACGAAATGCCGTGTGCTCAATTTCGCCCGGCGCGATGCCCGGCAGCGTGATGCCCGGCAGCGTCATGCCCGGCGCGATGCCCGGCTATTCGTAATAGCGAGCCCGGCTCGTCGGCGTCTCGTACACGTCGACCGCCCACAGGGGGGCCTCGGGCAGTTTTTCGCGAAGGCGCGAAAAAATAAAGTGCGCGATGCGCTCGGCGCTCGGGTTATTCCCGAATACCGCAAGTTCGTTCAGGTTCGAGTGATCGAGACTCGAACAAACCTCGCGAAGCGCGCCTTTGAGCACGCCAAAATCGACGAGCATGCCGCCACCGTCAAGGGTGTCTCCGCGCGCGTGCGCAAGAACGCGATAGTTGTGCCCGTGCAGGCGTTCGCATTTGCCGTGAAAATCCGCCAGAAAATGCGCGGCGGCGAATTCCGCCTCGACTCTTGTTTCGTACATGGTAGCCCAAGAATAGCCTAAACCATCTTGCATACTCAAGTCGGCGTTGATACAATCTCCTCCATAATGACCAGCAAAAGACTCTCGGCGTTTACCGCCTCCATCCCCGTTATCGAGAAAACCGGATCACTGGATCCCGAAATATCCGACCTGGTTTACGATTCGCGCCAGGTAACCCCCGGCGCCCTTTTTTTCGCCCTGCCCGGCCTCCATGCCGACGGCTCAGCCTTTATTCCCCAGGCCGTCGCCCGGGGCGCTGCGGCAATCGTCCATGAAACCCCGCTTGCCGCCTACGACCCCGCCGTCACCTACCTCCGGGTCGAAAGCGCGCGGTTCGCGATGTCACCCGTATCGGCGGCATTTTACGACAACCCCTCGAAGGATCTCGTCGTCATCGGCGTAACGGGAACCGAGGGAAAAAGCACGACCGTCGCGCTTGTCTTCCAGCTCCTCCGCCTCGCGGGAAAGAAGGCCGGCTTTATCTCCACCGTTGATTACTGCGTCGCGGACGAAGTTCTCCCCAACCCCGAGCATCAGACGACGCCGGAAGCGGTGACGATCCACCGGAAGCTCGCCCTCATGCGGGACAACGGCCTTGAGTACGCGGTCGTCGAATCGTCGTCGCACGGCCTTTCGGTCAGGACAAACCGCCTCGGCGACGTCCTTTTCGACGTCGGCATCATGACGAACGTGACCCACGAGCACCTCGAATTCCACGGCACACACGAGCAGTATAAAAGCGACAAGGCAAACCTCTTCCGCGCCCTGGATAAAAACGACCACGTCAAGCGCGGCCGGACGGTTCCCTCTTTCGGCGTCGTGAACGAGGAAGACCCCGCGTCTGTCTATTTCCGGGGAGCGACCGGAAAGCCGGTATATGGCTACTCGACCTGGGCCGACGTCAAGCGCGGTCTTTCGGCGTCCGCCATAACGTCCGACTCGACGGGCGTGAGCTTCACGATGACCGAACCCGGCGACCTCTCGCACGCGGTCAGGATAAACCTGCCCGGCGCGTTCAACGTGTACAATACGCTCGCAACCGTCATCACGGTGTCCCGCCTTCTTGGAAAGCCGGTTGCCGAGCTCGTCCCGCTTCTCGCTCGTCTCATACCCGTCAAGGGACGCATGACCGTCATCAACGAAGGCCAGCCCTTCGAGGTAATCGTCGACTATGCCCATACGCCGTCCTCGTTCCAGGCAATCTTCCCGTCTCTTCGCAAGCGCGTAACCGGAAAAATAATCACCGTCTTCGGCTCGGGCGGTGAACGCGACACGATGAAGAGACCCGAACAGGGCCGCATCGCGGCGGACTATTCCGACATCATCATCCTTGCTGACGAAGACCCGCGCGGGGAAGATCCGACGGAGCTTCTCGAGATGATCGCGAGCGGTTGCCCGGAGAAAAAACGCGGCGACGAACTCCTGATTATTCCGGACCGACCCACCGCAATCAGAAAGGCATTTTCGCTCGCCGGCAAAGGGGACCTCGTCCTCCTTCTCGGAAAGGGCCATGAAAACTCGATTATTTACAAAGACCGTACCATTCCGTACGACGAAATTCTCGAAGCGCGCAAAGCGCTCGGCGAAGCCGGATGGTCCATCAACGGAGGAAAGAAATGAACATAGCGATTTTATTCGGCGGTAAATCGGGAGAGCACGAGGTTTCACTCGTTTCAGCGTCCTCGATAGCCCGCAACGTCCCCGAAGCGGGCAATACGGTCTACCTTATCGGAATCACGAAAAAAGGCGCCTGGTACCTCCAGGACCCTGCCCTTCTCGCCGAGATCCGCTCGAATCCCAAGGCAGTTCTTTCCATTACAGAAGCTGAATCCCGCCGCGTCACGATCGCACCGGGCGGGGGAATCGCCTCCGCGTTCCGCCTTGTCTCCCCCGAAGGCGCGAAGGGCATCGAAGCTGCATCTGACGGATCATTTCACGTCGACGTCGCGTTCCCGGTCCTTCACGGAACCTTCGGAGAAGACGGGACCATCCAGGGACTTTTCGAAATGGCGGAAATACCGTATGTCGGCGGCGGCGTGCTTGCAAGCTCGATCGCGATGGACAAGGAAAAAGCGAAGGTTCTGTGGCGGGCTGCGGGACTTCCCGTCGTTCCCTTTGTGTCCGCGCGCGCCGTCGAGTGGACAGATCCCGCAACACGGGCGTCGCTCGTCAGGAAAGCGGAGAACGAACTCTTCTATCCGCTTTTCGTAAAACCCGCCTGCGCGGGCAGTTCGGTGGGCGCGTCGAAGGCGTCAAACCGCGAGGAACTCGAACGCCGCGTGGGCGAGGCCTTTCTCTGGGACGACAAGATTCTCATCGAGCCGTTCATCCCCGCGCGCGAAATCGAATGCTCCGTAACCGGCAACTCGGCGCCGACAGCCTATACCCCGGGAGAAATAATCCCGAACCATGAATTCTACGACTACGACGCGAAGTACACCGATCCCGACGGAGCCTCACTGCGCATCCCGGCGGACTTGAGCGACGAAATGACCAAGCGCGTCAGGCAGACCGCGTGCGAGGCGTACAAAACCCTCGAGCTCTCGGGACTTTCGCGCGTCGACTTCTTTGTCGACAAACGAAACGGCTCTCTCTTTCTCAACGAGATCAATACCATCCCGGGATTTACCTCCATCTCGATGTTCCCGAAAATGTGCGAGGCCTCGGGTCTTCCCTACGCCGATCTCGTCATGCGTCTCATCCGCCTCGCGCAAGACCGTTTTGCCGAGCGCCGGAGCCTCCAGACGAGCAGGCCGTGACGATACCTTTCTACAAGCTGCAGCTTGCCGGAAACGGATTTATCCTCATCGATCTCGGCACTCTCCCGCAGGAGAAAAAACCGCTCGAAGCTGACCGGTTCGGCGAGGCAGCGCGTACCCTGTGCGATCGCCGCTACGGCGTCGGCGCTACCGCCTGCATATTTCTCTCGCGCGACAACACGATCAGAGTTTTTGGCGCGCAGGGGCAACCGGTGCAGGAAGCGGACGACGCGTTCCTGTGCGCGGCGCGCTTCGCCTTCGACTCGGGGCGCATCTCCGGAAAGACGATAACGTTCAAGGCTCCGCTCGGCGAAAAAAAACTCGACGTGCTCGGCGCCCACGAATTCCGTCTTTTGCTCGGCTCGCCCTTCTCGCTCCTCACCGGATCGGTGATTGAGGGTACGTCGAAAACTGTGGCAGAAACGATCGAGCGGGACGGCATGCGCGCGTCCTACTCCGCGATCCACGTGCACGACGACGCGGTCATTGCTTTTCCCGGCGCGGAAGGAACGCTTTCCTATGCTTCGTTCAATGGCCTGATCCAGAAGGCATTCCCGGCGAAACAGGTTCTTCCGGTCATCGCCCGCGCGATTACGCGCGAAACCATCCTCGTGCGCGCCATCCCCAAGCGCGAATCGGGCGCCTGCACCGCGGCCGCCGCAACGCTTGTCGCCGCGAGGCTCGAAGGCATGTGCGATGATGAAGCGGTGGTAATCTTTGAGCAAACCGGCACCGACGGTCAGCCGGACGCCGCAATCGCGCGCGACCGTGACAACTCGCGCCGCCTCGCGGCGCTCTGGGACGCGAAGGCAAACGAGCTTTCAGTAATCGGCTCGGGCGGCTATCTCTTTGAGGGAAAGTTCGACTTGAGTGACGGGCATTAACTTTAGCATTAATACGTAGTTATCGGTCGGCAAGAAGCGAGGCGATTGCGATCACCGTACCCGAACCGATCATGATCGTGCCTGCGGCATATGCAGGCTCGATAAAGCGCGCGTCGGAATCTTGCGTCGTCGACCAGTATGCGGCAAATGCGCACGTGAGCGTTCCGAGTCCCGCAAGCGCAACCGCTCCCGCCTGGGGGAACCGCGTGTTGAGCGTCTTTTTCGGCTCGGCGTACTGAATGGCCGACTCCTGCTCCGCAAGCGAGATTTTCGTCCCGGCTGTCTGTGCCGTAACCGGCGCGCGAAGCCGCGATATGACGGCGAACGGATGCACCTTCCAAAAATCGAAAACCTCGGTACTTACTTTTTTCTTCTCGAGCGGGGGAAGATCGGCCTTCGCCGCTCCGGGGGACGCGACGCGCTCGACCATTTCGTTTCCGCTGATCATGAGGGTATCGGAAAGAGTTCCCGCCACGGAGCCGACGAGAACGTTTCCCTCAAAGCAAAATACGCGGAAAAGCGTCGGAGCCGTTCCTGTTGTCGCCTGGGTCCCGCCTGTTGACCCCGCCGCGCCCGATTGCCGGATCGCGATTACGTCGAGGCCGAAATCGGTACCGCGAACGCCCGCCGTGAGGCTCGGACTCGACATGCGATACGAAGCGTTTCCCGAAAGTTTTGCGACCTTCGCGCGAATACGGCCATAGTAGAGCTCGCCCGAGGAATCAAGACCCGTCGCGTTCGCGTCGCACCGGAATGAGGTATTCTCCGCTATCTGAACGGAGGCGGATATCGGGTTGATCGCTATTTCGATGAAAGTGGACGGCCCCGTACGGATGATATCGCCGGGTTTGATTTCCATGCCGATCGTAGCCGGATCGGCCACGCTGACGGTCACGGTTTTCCCCGAGCGGATCAGGGAGAAGGATGCGCCTTCGGCATATACAACGGTGGCGTACGGGGATGCGGCAAAGAGGATACCGCCAAGGGTGAGTGCGGCGATGACTGTCAATACTCTTTTATTTCGCATGGTTATGCTATATTATAGTAGTCGATGAGCAGGAATACAAGCAAGATAGACGTTACGCGGACTGACGACTCGATCAACCGCATCCTGCTCGCAGGATCGCCTGCGGCCCCGTCTCTGAGCCACACCTGCCATTTTAACCAGAACGAGGATCAGTTCATCATTCTCGGCATTCCCCTCGAAGTCCCCCACCTTCCCGTCCACCACTCCATTGAAAATCGCGAGCCGCCGCCGGGCTACCTCGAAATGGTCGCGTCCCTTTCATCCTATCTCATGCGCAATTGCCCCGAACTCGCTTCGGGAACCACCTGGTATTTCGATCCCGTAAGCATCCATACCCCTTCTTTTTACCGCGTCGTCCGCGCCGACGGCAGGCTGTACCTGTACCACCTGCTCGTGGACCTCGCGTGTCGGCCGCTTGAAAGCGAGATCATCGAGCAGGGAACGAATTCGGTAACGCACGCCTACCGGACGCATCACCTCTATTTCGAAAGCGATTTCTATCCCCTCGCCGAAGCGGAGTCCTCCGGCGGCAAGATGATTTTCGACCAAACGATACCGTTTACCTGGAAGGGTGAATCAGGCGAAGGCTACATGATTCACGGAATCTGGATGGACGCGGACATCAATAAATTTTTCAGCAAGCTCGTGCTTCCGCGCGGAAAGCGAAACCATCCGTTCTATCCGGTAACCTGCAAACAGCACTGCGTCAGCATGAACGCTTTCGGGCAAGGCGGACCGGAGCTCCTCCACGCAATTCGCCTCTTTTTGGAGCCGGCCATGGGCGAGATTCTCGCAGAACTTCAGCGCTCGCCGTTCTCCGAGCAAATGCCGCTTTTCAGAAAACTCAAGGAACAAATCCCCCCCGAGCTCGGCGCCTCCTGGGCGAACCTCTCGGTACATGCGGGGCTCAATGACCACGACCAGAAGGAGTACATCGTTGAATTTTGACAATCCCCCGTTCAAGACGCGCGCTGACATAGCGGGGCTGAAGGTTACCGTGATGGGCCTCGGCCTCAACGGCGGAGGCTTAAGCACCGCCCGCTTTTTCGCGGAAGAAGGAGCCTCCGTTACCGTAACGGACAAAAAAACCGCAGAAGAACTCGCGCCTTCCATCGCCGCGCTCGCAAGCTTTCCGAACATCCGCTTTGTCCTCGGAACCCACGAAATCGAAGATTTCAAAAGCGCAGACTGCGTCATCAAAAACCCGGGCGTCAAGCTTCAGGGAAACGAATACCTCGAAGCCGCGCGGTCGATTGAAACCGACATATCGGTTTTTCTCAGGCTGAGCAAATCGCCGGTCATCGCGGTAACCGGAAGCAAGGGAAAGTCCTCAACCGTGAGCGCGCTTCATTTCGGCCTTCGGGAAACCGGGTTCCGCTCGTATCTCGGCGGAAACATCACCGTCAGCCCGCTCACCTTCATCGACGAGCTCGACAGCACAACCCCCGTCGTTCTCGAGCTCTCGAGCTGGCAGCTCGCCGACCTTCGCGGGCGCGGCCTTCTCAAACCCCGCGTCGCCGTCCTCACGCCGGTCATGCCCGACCACCAGAACTGGTACGGCGGAATGGAACCCTACGTCGCCGACAAAAAACTCATCTACGCGGACGCTGACGACTCCTGCCATCTCCTTTGCAACGCCGACGACGAGTGGGGCCCCGTCTTCGCGCGCGAGTCGATCGCGCGCGGTAAAAACGGACCGCGCGTTCACTGGTATAGCGGAAAGACCCTCGCCGGACGAGCCCTCCCTGCGGCGAACGCAAGCAGCACAAACGACGCAACCGATGCAAGCAGCGCAACCGATCCCGAAGGCGCCTGGCTCGAAGCCGACGGCCGGGGCTTTATGCGCCTTGACGGAAAAACCTTCGAGATTCTCCCCGCGCGCCTTTCCGTTCCCGGAAGCCACATGCGGCAAAACCTCCTGAACGCGGCGCAGGCGATCGTGCTTTTCGGCGCCGATCCCGCAAAAACAAGCGAGGCACTTTCGCGCTTTCCGGGCATCGAGCACCGCCTGGAGTTTTTTCACGAAGAAAAAGGCATACGGTTTTACAACGACTCCGCCGCAACCATTCCCGAGGCAGTCGCCGCCGCGCTCGACTCCTTTGAAAAACCGGTAATTCTCCTTACGGGCGGCACCGACAAAAACCTCGACTTTACCCCGCTCGCCGAGGCTGCACACCGGGCCAAGCGGATACTGCTTCTCCAGGGCTCGGGCACCGACAAACTCATCCCGATGCTCAAAGAGCGCAGCATCCCCTTCGAGGGACCGTTCCCCGGACTCAAGGAACTCGTCGAACGAGCCCGAGCCGATGCGGTATCCGGGGACACGATCGTATTTTCGCCCGGTGCTACGAGCTTCGGTATGTTCAAGAACGAATTCGACCGGGGAAACCGCTTTCGCGACGCGGTGAAGGGAAACTGACCGAAGGATCCACGCTACCGCGGACCTTGTAAGCCTTGAGCGCTCAAGGTTCGCCGGCGCGCTGATCCTTTTAGCTTTATGTTTAACCGATAACGGTATATACTTTCTGTATGAAAAAGCACCTGCATATAACCCTCCCGCTTGCGTCCGTCGCGCTGTGTTCGCTCTTGCTCTTCACCACGCTCGACAACAAAATCTTCGATCTTTTCCTCCGGACGATACCGTCTCTCACCCAAAATAAATCGGTCGTTCTCGTCACCATCGACAACACCTCGATCGAGAACGTCGGACTTTTTCCCTGGCCCCGCGACGTCCTGGCAGACGCCATCGTGTATCTCCGGGAGCTCGATGCGCACTCGGTTTTATTCGACTTAAGTTACCTTAACAAAAGCCCGGTCGTCGTCGATCCGGCCTATGTCAAGGAAGACCTGCCCAAAGCGCTTGATTACGGGTTTACCCAGATAGACACGGCAGTCGCCCAGGTGATGGACGCGTTCGCCAATCATCAAATCGCCGCGCGAGACGCGGATGAATACAAGGGCCAAATTCTCGGCGTGAGCCGCGACGTCAAAAACTCCCTCGACACTTCGATCTCATACGTGAGCCGCGACGTCGACGCGTATTTCGCCAAGACCCTCAAATTCTTCGGTCGTTCCTATCTGACCCTGACGATGATCAAAACGCAGGATCTTGTGGGAAAGGATAAAACCTACGATATGTCCGGGGTTGACGTCGCATGGCTCGAATCCCATGTCGCCCTCGACAACGTCACGGCAAAAAACGACACCCTGACCCCTGACTGCCCGGGAATCGCGCCCGCCATCCCCGAACTGCTCCAGCGCTCATACGGGGCCGGAACTGTCAACGCCGATCCCGACCCCGACGGCTATCGCCGGCGCGTGTACCTCATGAGCAAATATAACGGCAAGTATTATGGTCAGCTTTCATTCGTCGCGCTCAGGGAATGGCTCGGAAACCCCGCGATCGAGGTTTCTAACCGCGCGATCGTACTCAAGGGCGCGCACCTGAACGGCGTAACGCGGGACATAAAAATACCGCGCGCGCGGGACGGCACGGTCCTTATCAAATGGCCGAAAATGCAGTTCATTGATTACAAAAACATCTCGGCCTGGGATCTCATCGGCGTCAAACGGCTCGAAAAAGACATCGTCAAAAACCTGCAGGCGATGCAGGATTCGGGTTTCCTGAATTACTGGGTTTCCGACACAGACGGCTCCAACCCCTACGAAGCCTGGAGTCAGGCGGAATACATCAAGAATGAAATTCTCGACGGCGGTGAGCGGAACGACGAACAGATTTCCATCAAATCCTACCGCGCGACCCGCCTCGAGTTTCTCGACAAGATGCGAAAATTCCTCGACCCGAGCTACGAAAACCTCGTTATCGCCGACTGCCCCGACGACGAAACCCGCGAGTATGTGCATACGACCTTCGCGAGCGTCCGCAAGGACTTCGATCGGCTCATGGAACACCGCAATAAAGTTTCCGGCAGCGTCGCGAACGCCCTTTGCATCATCGGCGTCGACGCCACCTCAATGACGGACGTCGACCTCATCACCTTTCAGGAACGATTCCCCAACGTCGGAACCTACGCGACCGTTGCCAACATGATCCTCTCGAACGAATTCCTCGACGACTCCCCGCGATTCATCTCGATCATCATCGCGCTCATCCTTGCGCTCGCCGTCGGGTACGGAATAAAACACCTCGACGCAAAAAAATCGCTTCTCGCGGGCGTCATCGCCCTCGCCGTATCGGTGCTTTCGCTCATGGCATTCTTCATGATCACCAAACGGTACATCGGCGTCATCGTACCCTTTGCCTCCGTATCTGCAACCTTTATCGGCCTTTCCGCGATCACCTTCCTCACGACGATCCGCGAAAAGTCATTCCTCCGCTCGGCCTTCTCCCGCTACCTGTCGCCCGCAGTCATCAACGAAATCATCGCCGATCCGTCCAAGCTCAACCTCGGCGGCGAGAAACGCGAAATGACAGCGATCTTCACCGACATCAAGGGCTTCTCGACGATATCTGAACAGCTCGACCCGGCCGACCTCGTCAATCTCCTCAACCTGTACCTGACCGACATGAGTAACATCGTGCTCGAACAGCGCGGCACGATTGATAAATATGAAGGAGACGCGATCATCGCGTTCTTCGGCGCGCCCATCCACATGGAAGAACACGCGACCCTCGCCTGCCGTACCGCCATACGGATGAAGGAAGCCGAGGCCAAGCTCAACGAGCGCATCGTCGCGGAAAACCTCAGCCCGACGACGCTCTTTACCCGAATCGGAATCAACTCGGGCGACATGATTGTCGGCAACATGGGAACGCCCAACAAGATGGACTACACGATAATGGGAAACGCCGTGAACCTCGCGGCCAGGCTCGAAGGGGTCAACAAGCAGTACAACACGCGCGGCATCCTGATCAGCGAACATACCAAAAATCAAATCGGTGACGAGTTCCTCGTGCGCCGCCTTGACCGCGTGCGCGTCGTCGGCATGAAAACCCCGATTCGCCTCTATGAGCTTCTCGGCTTTACTGCAGAAGCGAGCGCATCCCTTGTCGAGCTCGTGGCCCTCTGGGAGACCGCCATTGACGCGTACGAATCCCGCGACTTCATGGGCGCCGGCGCGAAATTCGTCGAGATCGCCGCATGCGACAGCGAAGACCAGGTCGCGGTTTTATACATTGAGCGGTGCCGGGAACTCGCGAAAGCTCACCAGGAAGATTGGGACCCGATCAGAAACCTTACCCAGAAATAAAATACTGTACAGCTCACCCTAAGGTGAGCCGCAGCTCACCCTAAGGTGAGCCGCAGCTCACCTTAGGGTGAGCTGACCCAATAAAAAAGGCCGCGCGGTTTTCACCGTCGCGGCCTTTTCATCGACTGCGCATTAAAGCGCAGTCGATTCTGTTACTCTTCTGCCCACTCAAGATCCTTGGTCGCATCGCTTGCGCGGGTTGACGCCGTCGAAACGTTGGTGGTTTTGTTCTTGTCTGAATCGGTGTTCACCGAACTCTCGCTTACCTTGGCGCCGATCTTGATGCCGCCTTTGGCTGCAGTGTTGGTTGCGACGAGCTTGTCGATGGAGCCTTTCTGCATCGCCTTGATGGTGACGACGCGCTCTCCGGAGTTGAGAACCAACGAGGAATTAAGGCCGGTGTTGACGACCGCGGACGGCGCAAGCTTCATGCCCGGAGTTACCGCTTCCCACGATCCGGCGGAAACTTCCCGCTCGACCTTTCCAGTTACGGACTTGACCGTAAAATCCTGAGTGGCGGCTTCCGCGTACACGGCGAGCGAGGAAACCAGGACGCCCAGAACGAGTACCAGACGCATTGCCTTTTTCATAAACGCCTCCATTTCTATAAAAAGTATAACGCATTAATCGGAAAATCCAAAGTCTTCCGTATAAACTATCATGAAACTTTTTAATAAACGGTCATTAATTCATAACGACCCCCATCCCTGATTTATTCTTTTCAATACCAAAGAATGCAAGGAGTTTCTCCCATACAGTCACGGGTTTTTCTCCTTCCGAAATCGTGAATGAAGCGCGATCACGTGCGACCGCATCGCATCCATTCTGTTCACCCCTGAGCGCCGCAAGGCCGCGAGCATACGCCACAAACGCAGGGCTTCCCTCTGGCGCGGTCATCACGACCGTGTCGTCAAAGTTTTCCGTCTCGTTTGCCTGTACCGTCTTCGCGATCTCTTCCGTTGCACGCGGTGCAACTCCGTTCGTTGCCTTCATTCCCGAAAGAGCCGCTGCATGCAGAGCCTCGACGGAAAGCGTTTTGTCGGCGCGTGCAGGGGTCGCGAGAGTTTTCACTATACTCTTGTTCGCCGTCACGGCCGCAGATCCTGTCCGTTCGGTTTTCGCAGAAGGAGAGGACGCGCCCACTTCCGAGTACCATACGGGGAGGTTGGTCTTGGAGGAAGAACGTGCGCGCTCGAAGGAGTCGCGGCGGATGGTGGATATGACCGTCGCGTCAGAAATGCGCCCGGCGATGAGCGGGTTCCCGAAGATCATCGCATGGGGCGATGCCGCAGAGCCGCTTACCGAGAAATTGAACGAGATCTGTTTCGTCGACGCATACGACAACGTCAGTGTGTAATACGATGCATGTGTCAGCGGGAAACCGGTTATTCTCGAATTCCCCACGTCTACCGTCCCTGTAGCGGTTGACGTCGCGGCATCGATACAGGTACTTGTCAGGGTTCCTTTATTCGAGACGTTTCGGTAAATACCCAAATCGCTAATCGTTGTATCCGTACTACCATTCGTAATCGTCCAATGCGGCGAATCATCGATGCGTAAAACCACGTTCGTACTACCTTCGTATACTCCCACAAAATAGGCGGTATGCACATTCCCGACACGGTCGGTCAGGGAAATTTTGTGCATAGAGTCGTACGCCAGATTTGCAAGCGCGTTGCTTGGAGCGACCGTACCTCCGTCAACAAGTTCGGACGCGACGTCGCTCACAGAGGTAACTACGTTGGATAGACTAATTACCGAACCTGAATTCGACATACTCCAGCTTCCAAAACTGGGCGGCGTTTTATCAAGCGTAACCTTTACCGTCTTCGTCGTTGAATTACCAAGCCCGTCAGTTAGGGTAATCGTGTACTCCGTTCCGTTAGCCGGTATCGTAACGGTCGACCAGGTATACTCGTTGCCCGATTGAGAAGACGAACCGAGTGTTGCGCCGGAGCCACTGATCGAGCAGGTTACCTCGTGTGCGTCGGATCCCTTGAGAGTAAAGGTCATCGGGGCGTTCGCGTCGTACGCTTGAGGAGAAGAGGAATTGGTCTGATACCAGCCTGCTCCGCTTGTTCCGCTTGGATCTAACGAAATCGTAGCAGGGGGAGAGGTATCCGTATTCCATGCAAGCCCACCGTACGTGCTATATACAACCGGTGTTGCGCTGGTCACATTACCAAGGTTATCCCACACGTAGAAGTAAAGAGATGACCCGGTCATGATGCTGGTAAAGGTAACTTCCGTCAACGCTCCATTCCAGTTCGTACGACCGTTGCCGCCTGTATTGAGCGAATTTCCGCTTGTAACGCCGGCAGCAGTTGAAGCCGTGGATATCGCGTATGAGGCGATACCACTACCGGATGACGGGTCATTCGCGGCTATCGTGATTTTTGCACCCTGCGCGTAGTACGCGCTCCCGTAGACACCGATGTTACCTGCCGTTGGGGCGACCAGCGAAGAAGTAATTGCCGGAGCCGTCGCATCCTTGATAAAGGTAATATCCTTCGAACCGGATGGATTGCCCGCCTTATCGAGCTGAGAAAAATGGTATACATGCGTAGTTCCCGCACTGTCTCCTGCATCGAACACTGTAAGAGAACCACTCGCAATCGCGGTCTGTGCAGGGTTAGTGCCAATGGTGTAATAATAGTGATCCCAACCCGAGGCGAAGTCGCCGTTCACCGCCTCGGCTCCAGAAAGCGTGATAGTTGCATCTAATCCCGAAAGATAATAGGTATTCCCGCTCTGGTAGGTACCGGTCCCCCCTATCACCACGCCAGGCGTGGCGGGCGCGGTATCGTCATAATCGATCGACACGGGCGAAACCGAGCTTGGGTTCCCCGCGACGTCCGTGAGTTTAACAGTAATGTCCTTCTTTCCCGAACCGGATGTCAGGACAAGCCCCGTGATCTTGACAGCAGACACAGACAAGATCGCGGACGAGAATTGTATGATTCCACCTGTTACCGACGAAGGCGTCACAGAGCTGCCACCGACTGTGTAGGTCGCTCCGGTGAGCGAGGAAAATCCTCCGCCGGACACTTCGATACTACGAACGCGCGACACCGAGTCACTCTGGGGTATCGTGAGATTGACCGTGTCCGTATTTGTCCATCCGGTAGTAGTCTCCGTCGGGTCGACGAGTGTAAGTGTTCCGATAGTTGGCGGTTGAGTGTCGAACGTTATCGAATCATTTTTTGCCGCACTGGGACCATTCGTCGCGGCGTCGATTACTTGTGCGATGATGGCAGGGGATTCCCCTTCGAGCGAGGTTACCTTCACGCCGCTTACCGTAATATAGCCACTTTCGGTACAAGGTTGCGCGAGCGTGATCGTAATCTTTCCCGCAACCGAGGTATCGCACAAAGATACCGAGTAAGCTGTCGCCCCATTTGCCATGACGGTTATCGATGCCGCATCGGTCGAGAGGCTGCTGTGTGAAAGCACTATCGTTTTCACACCGGAAGAGTCCTCCGTATCGAGGTTTATCCTTACCGAAACAATCTTGTCATTGTCGTACACGTCCCCGTCATTGAGCGAAACAGATGTAACATTGGGCGCGACCATATCAAGCTGAGCCGCGACTGCGCCAGTCGGCGAAAGTCCCGTATTTGAATACGCTCCGTCACTTGTCCTGACTATCGGCACCTTCGTAAGGTTTCCCGCCTTGTCGGATACATAGAGGTATACCGTCGTAGCGCTTGAAGCACTAAAGTACCCGTGCACATCCATATTCGTTTTGGCGGCATAGTCTTGTACGTTGCTATCTGCGCTGATTTCGGCACCGGTCGTATAGGTGGCGGACGAAATGAGATACTGATAGAGCCCCGAATTAGCGTCGAACCCGTTAAAAGTGATCTTCGCGTCCCCTTTAACGAAATTACCCGTTCCACCGGTACCTCCGGCGAATTTCGTCGCGGTGGTTATGTCAACACCGGGCGGCGTCGAGTCCTTGACGAAATACTTTGCCTCGGATACGTCATGGTAGCTACTCACGTTCCCGACATTGTCGACGGTAAAGGCATAAATATACGCGCTTGAGCCCTCGGTAACGATTTGCTTGAATGCTGCCGGAATGGCTTGCGAGGCGCCACCAGTCCATGCATACCAGGTGTTGATTGCCGGCCCGGTGATCGCGGATGACGGAAGAACTGCGCCAGTCGGCGCACTCGGCTTGACGGTTGAATACGAGAGATACCACGCCTTGATGCCGGAGGCGGGCCTGCCATCGGTATCGGCAGAATCAAGGGCGGGCATTGTCAGAATAGTCGTGTCCGATACGTTAATTGCGCCGGACACAACACCGTCAGTCGTACAAGAACCGAATTCGGGAGCCGTATTATCCATGCTGACCGTCGGCGCGTTCGCGTCGCCAAAGCCGGTTGCGCTTGCGCTCGTAAGCTCAACCTTGTCGACCGCTTCAATATAAAACTGCAAACTAACAATGGAGGAGAGGTCCGTTTGCATCGTGGGGTGCACCAAAACAGAATTTCCATCCTGTTTGTCCGCCGTTACCGCGTACGTTATTGGGCTGACGGCTCCGCCCACGGCGGTTTTTTGGCTGTAAAACACAAACCGGTCAATGCCGCTTCCGGTGGTGTCAACATCCCGGTCATTCGCGGTCGCATTAACGGTAAACGTAGAGGTCGGAACGAATACCTTCGAACCACTGACATAACCGGAATTGCCGTCAGCGTCTTTTACGACGACATTGGCTGCGGAGAAAGTCGGTGCCGTCATGTCGCGTTTGAGTTTGCCGGGACTCAGCTGGGTCTTGCTCCGGTTTCCGGCCTTATCGCAGAGATAGAGATACACGTTCGCGGGCGTTCCGGTTGGAACAAAAGATCTGAACGCCGTGTTACCCGGTATCGCTGTACCGCCACTCGCTAATGTCCAGGGATCCCCTGCGGCAGGAAGCGTCTCGGATGTTCCAAAGGAATACCCCTTTAGCCCCGACGCAGGACGTGAATTTGGCGACAAGTCGTTCGGCGTAAAGTCTAACGCTGCTGTATTACTGATGTAATAAACCGAGGGGTCATAACCTTGAACCCATGGTGTCATACCGGTTACCGTTGCGCTGGGCAGTGTGTCGTCGACGAGAACCCTAACTGTAGTTGACGCGGATCGACCGATGGCATCCTTGACGGTCGGGGTAAACGAGATCGACGCATTCGGAGCGAAATTCCAGTAATCAGTCGAGTGTGATTTGAGAAGCACATATCGGTCCGCTACCGCGCTCTCGGAAGACTCGGCAGATGTGGATATCACGGTGGGTTCAGTGATGTCCGTTCCACTCGTCGTCTTTCTGGTGACGGCATCTTGAATAGAAGCGATACCGGAACCGTCAGGGTCGTCCACAGGCTTGTCCGTCGCCTGGAGATACACATAGAGCGGATAGTTTGTGTACGCCGCATCGGGAGTTCCGTCAGTTTCCGCTCCCGGGAAGGCCATGACGGGAACGACGAAGTAGTTGTCACTGCCTATCGTAAGATAGTTCGCGACCGTGCTCCCCGTAGTTCCGAGCTGTACCCGAACCGCCGAGGCAGCGCCGCTTGTCGCGATAACAGGATCCTTTGCATCGTAGAAGAACCCGTATTTCTTGGTTGTCACATTCTGGACTTTATCGCTGACGGATAGGTACACAATGTAAGTAGCGCTCCTCATCGAATCCGGAATGGGAATCGCGGCTGAATCCACGCCGGTCGCGCTCGGGACTGAGACGGAAGAAATCGTATCCGTTCCGCCAGAGCGCTTATATATCCTGAACGAGTCGGAATTCTGAAGACCCGAAAGGTTGTCGTTCGCCGTATACCGGACCTTGAACGTAGTAAGCACATTTGCACCGGTCGGCACCATGATTACGTCATTGCTTCCAACAGGGAGGTTCCCGAGCGAATATCCATTCGCGTCCAGGATATCCATGTTGACTGAAGGCGAAAGCGAATCGTAGTAGAGATTAATGGTCTGCGCGGGCGCGATGTTCCCAGCATTATCCTCGGCCGCTAAAGAAAGGAATTTCTGCCCGTCTCCCGCGGTATTAAGGGTGATCGGAATGGTCGCGGTCGTCGAGACAAAACTGCCTGTTGAGGGAAGCGACGAGAAGGCCCCCGTCGTGATCGCGCCAAGGTTAACGCATTTGAGCCCGCTCACATCGCCTGTTCCATCCGTTCCCGTCACGACGACGGTATTCGAACCGTCGTTCGTGTAGAACGTGGAGGCCGTTGGATTATACACATGAAAGCTACCGCTACTTGGGCTAATGCTGACCGAGGATACAGTTGGAACCAACGAATCGTAGATGCACCGGTTCGTGGAGGGCTCGTTCCTGATTCCAGGGGTCATCCCGTTCCCGGCCTTATCCTTCACTTTGAGCCAGACGGACTTCTCGCCCTGAGTGGTACTGCTTACCGTGAGGGAGCCCATAACGAGAGTACCCGAAGCGGTATTGGCGACGGTTACGTTCGAGACACTAACGGCTCCCGTTCCCTGGGTGCCCGGATTGATGGCGAAGGGAATCGGGTCAGAAGTAGCGCTTCCTTCGGTGAACGTAAAGGAATCAAGGCCCGCAGCCCCGATGTCATTCGTGACGAACGCAAAGTAATACACACTGTTATTCGAGAACTGCGTTCCGCTCGGTGTCTGGGGATCGTTACCCGAAACCGCAACATCCGTTTTTGCCCGGAGGATGAACTTCGATACCGTCGGAGCCTGCGTGTCCCTGACAAGTACCGCAGTCGCCGGCGCGGTCGAAACATTGTCGGCATTGTCCTTAAACCAGACGTAGCAGGTCTTCGTTCCTTCACTTGCGTCGCTGAATGTAATCGTACCTTTAGGATTCGAGGCGATAAAGGGAACCCAGCTTGTGCCACCATTCGGCGGAGTGGGTGACTCCGAGACGTAATACCATGCCACGCCACTCAAGTTGTCGCTCGGCGCGAGAACGAAAGGAACATTCGACACCGTGTTATACACCCAAATACCATTGCTCTGATCGAAATCATAGGCAACCGATCCCGTCGGCGGCGTACTGTCGACGTTGATTGTCTTAACTGCAACTGGACTCGAGGTGTTCCCGAGATCGTCCCTGAACTGACCCCAGACGTTTACGTTGAGGCCGTCGGCGACGCCCGAGATCGACACGGGTATAGAGACATTCGAGGTGGAGATCACCCAGCCGGAGTTGGCGTCGGTGAAACCCGCGGGATTCAGGGTAAAGCGATAGTACACGTTCTTTGAGTTCAGTCGCGGAATGGAAAGATCCTCGCGGCCGCATCCCGCGTCTATAACTGGGTCAGAAGGTTTTTGCGACAGGTTGAGCGTTGACGCACTGTTGTAATAACTTCCCGCCGTAGCGCCACCTATGACAATGCGATCACGTTGCGGCTGGTCGCTCGACGGCGCCGTGGTGTCGCGGACGACGAGATACGGATACTCTAAAGATTCATTAAGGTTTCCATCAAAAATGGTAATGACGATTTTTATAAGCCCGTCCTGCGCGCCTGAAGCGCTTATCAGCTCTGCGTCGGTCAATGAAGTTTCGAGAACAGCCCCTGAACTCCAGTTGATCTCCTTAGGAGCGTTGGGATATCCCATGACAAGGTCGCCATTGTCCGCATAGACTGAATGGGTCGTTTTCAACTTTGCCTTGATGACAACATTACTGTTGTCGCCACCGGTAATTTTCAGATATATCGGAGAGCGGCCGATTCTCCGCTCCACCGCGGCAGCCGGGAATAAATACAGGTTTGTCATTCCACCGATGATAGCTGAAATAACCGGGATTTCCTTATCCTCACTTTCACCGACGGAAAACGGAAAGGTAAAGTCGTCGGCCATCGTGAGGCCCGAGGTATCGGTTAACGTTTTCGCGATCGTAACGTATACCGTACTATTTTTTTCAATGTTTACCGTATTCATGTATGTCAGGACAGTACCCGCAGTATTGAGCGTCGGCGCCGCATACTTTGTCGTCGTAATATCAGTGACCGTCCCGTAATAGTTTTCCGATAGCGTTATCGTCGGGACGCTCACACCTTCGACGGTTGTCGTCAAGGACGCGGGGTTAATCGGCTTATTGAAGGTGATTGTAATCGGCGTATTTATGAAAGTGGTCCCCGAGGGGAAATGGCTCGTGCTTGTCGGTCGCTTCTCGAACATCGCCTGAATGATAATGTCCGAGCGGTTGGCGAGCACCGTTGCGGTGGTTTCCTTGGCTTTCGGATCGGCGAAGGTGACTGCGTCGCTTACCTCGACTGTGGGGTCGCCCGAGTAGAAGGTTGCCCATCGGATAAAACCGCCGGCAAGTTCGCTCGAGAGGATGTTCGAGGGGACGTTAACCTTGAAGGTTGTCGGGCCGTTCGGCGTGACGGAACCAAGGCTGTCGGATGACGACTGGACACGAACGCTCACTTCGGGCGCGTTCGCGACATCGACTTCCTGCTGCATCTGTTCCTTGACGTCTTCATCGCTTTTCATGAAGTTCTTGCAGCTTGAAATCGGGAACGACAGCGCGAAAAGCGCGGCGATCGCCAGGAGCGCGGCAAGGGTCTTGCCAGTTTTTCCGAGGTTATTCGTCATCAGTGTTTCCTCCGTCCCGTTCCGGTGATCCGGATCGAGCCTTCTTGATTATGGCAGCGAAGGCTATCGCAGCTAAAAGCGCGAGAGCCGACACAATAAATATTCGCTTTCCGCCGGCTCCGTCGCCGGCGTCTTTCTGTATGGAACCGTTCGATCCGTCTTCCGGATCTTTGTACACTGCGCTATCGCGGGAATTGGGAAGCTTCGCCGCATCGGGTTTATCCGTAAGCGAAGACGAGCTGCCCTTTGCGGGTTTTTTCGGGGAATCTTTCGCCTCGTCGCCCTTTTTGCCGCCCTCGTCCGCAAGGAGGGCCCCATTCTCTTTGGGCAGGATTATGTCGCCGTTCTTGTCGCGCACCGTGCGCGCAACGCCCTTGCGGGAGACTTTTTTCGCGACCGAGGGAAGCGAAAGGATCTCGCGCTTTCCGGAATCGTCGGTGATCACGAGGCTCGTTGCCTCGACGAGGCTGCCGCGCGGTGCGAGTGCGTCTTCGCCGTTTTTCTGTTCATCGTTTGCGTGAACGACGGGATCGAGGTTCTTCGGGAGAGACCAGGTGGTCGTGTGCAGGCGCTCGGCAAGGGACCAGGCGCGGCCTTCGGTATCGATGAAGGAGCCGAGATACGAATAGCGTTTTCCGAGGGCGTCGTCGCGGGTGCCGAGCTCGGCGTACAGCGTGTCCGAGCGCATGAACTCGTCAAGCTCGTAATAGCAGCGGGCGGCGCCGAGGAGGGCGACGTTGTTCGCGCTGTCGCGTTCAAGGCCTTTTTTATAATACCCGAGCGAACCCTCAAAATCCTGGTCGAGGAACGCGACGTTTCCGAGGTTGACGACCGCGTGGTTATAGCCCCGGTCGGCCGCGATCTTGAATTGAGCCCAGGCGTCGTCGAGCATGCCGTAGCGGCCATAGAGAACACCGAGAAGGTTCCGGGTCTCGGCGGTATCATGGCGGGCGAGCTGGGCCATGTACGCGTCTACCTGCGGCTTTATTTCTTTCGCGACGTACCGGTCAAGCGAGTCGGTAAATAGCATCGCCGTCTTCTGCTCGTCAGGGAGGCTAAAGCGCGTCGCCGCTCCGGGAACGCTTACCGGCTTGTATATCTTCCATGAATCTTTCATGGGATAGAGGTTCGCCCCGCCCTTCGCATCCGCGTCGTTCCATTCTTTGGCGCCGACTCTCCATGCTTTGGTGAAGGTTTCTTTGGTAAGCGTGATCTCGACGGGTATCCATGCCCGGCCGTCCCGGTAAATCAGGATCGACGGGTCGTAAAAGCTCGCGCGCGCTTCGCTCTCGGTCATGCCGGAATCGAAGGCCATAAAAATATGTCCCGGTATCGTGACGAACGCCGTGTCGATGCCCGACGCCTCAAGGAGCGAGCAATACAGGATTGAAAGGTCGTCGCAGTCGCCGCCGCGGTAGGTAAGCGTCTGATACGGGAACTGGAGAAAGTCGATGGTGATGCCGGAACCCACGTTGTCGGCATAGGCGCTCGACGGGTCGACGACGTAGTTGATGCCGTAGGCGTGCAGGGCCGAAAACACGCCGATCGCATATTGTATGTTGCCGTTTATTCCCTCGCGGTAGCGGTCGCGCACGATGGACGAAGAATACTTCGAGAACCAGAGGGCCGCCGGATCTTTTGAGGACACGAAGGCGGCCGCGCGGCGGTCATCTTCCCACGACATGGCGTTGCGGTTATAGACGGGAATGGTAAAGGGAATTTCCGCGCGGCGTTTGGAGCCGAGGCTCTCGTACTCGACGATGATCTTTCCTTCGGTTTCGACCATCTCGGTCAGCTCGAGCATCGATTCGCGGAAGAAGGCGCGAAGCGGCACTTCGACTGACTCGCCGGGCTTAAGCTTCGCCGATACCGAGCAAACTTTGGGCTGCCCCATGAACTGCTCGAGGTAAAAGCTCGTTGTCACGTTGGTGATCGCGTTGGGCTCCGAATTCGAAACCTTCACGACCGCGAATTTGTTGTCGTCGTACCAGGAAAAAAGTACGGGGAATACCGGGTCCTGCGATTCCTTGTCGATCTTGATGCGCGCTTTTTTTGCAAAGGCCTCGCCAAGATCAATCGTGAGACCCGCGCCAACCGTCAACGCGTTCGCGAGCGGCTCCGGAGTGTAGGTGTATTGGGTAAGACCTGCATGTACCGAAACCATGACCGAGGGCCGCACATAGTAACTGCCGGTAAGGCGCGCGCCGGCTGATAGGCCCGAAACGTCAAGGCCTGTGCGGGTTGCTTTGTATACGCCCCCCATGAGGTCGGCCCGCAGGCTGACGCGGTCGGCGGGACGCAGTACAAGGCCTCCACCGAGGCTGCCGCCATAAAGGGTCAGGCCCTCGACGTTTTCCATTCCGAGCGAGAGGTAGTCGCCTTCGGCGAAAAAGCCGAACCAGGGTTTCGGCATAACGTCGAATGCCGCTGCGACGGAGTATCCTTGCGTAAAGAGAGTGTCGCCGATCGGTACGCAAACCGCAGGAAGGACGCGCACGCCGGTTGTGAGGTCCGCGCTGATAAAACCGATCGAGCAAAGCAAAAGAGCCGCCGCAAGCGGCAGCTTGAACGGCAAAGCGGTTCGCTTTCCCGTGCCGGGGAGATATCCCAGTTTGGTCATCCATTTCCGGATTGCCACTGGCTAGTCCTCCAAATCAGCGGTCGCGCGATCAAGACCGTTTTTCGCGCCTTTATTATCCGGTTGGGCCGCGAGGGCCTTCCGGAACCAGCTTGCGGCCGTGGCCGACTCGTGTTCGAGAAGCGCTATGTTCCCGAGGTTAACCATTGCCGGAACCGATCCCGTTCCGGCGGATTTTGCGTATTCTTTTTTCGCTTCAACATACATGCCAGCGCGCACGTACAGCGTTCCGAGCTCGTTGTACTGCTTGGCGCTCGCGCCCGAAGCGCGCATTTCGTCCTTGAGCGCGCGGATCTTCGGTCCGAATTCCTGGGAAATGTAACGGAGCATGTCGGTCTCGACCTCGCGGGTAACGGCCTGCTCATCAGGCTTGTCGAAACGGGCTTCGCTATTCTTGAAGGCAGTCGGCGGATAAGTTTGCCAGGCGTCCGACAGCAAAATGAAATCGAGGTTCCCCTCCCCGTCCGAGAGGGCGTCGGTAACGTTCTTGACGGCGTAATACCAGCTGTTCATGAATCCTTCGCGGAGAACCGACATCGAGACGGGAATCCACAGTTCGTCTCCGATCGTGAGGAGATTGTCCGTACTGTTAAAATACTCGCCGGCCTCGTCAGGACCGATGCCGAGCGCGAACGCAACGACGAAATCGTCCTTGAGCGGAATGATCGCGGCCTTGATGCCGACCGACTCGAGGGCGGCGGCATAGAGGATTCCGAGGTCGTCATAGTCGCCCGAGCGGTATGCGAGGGTCTGGAACGGATACTGGACGAAATCGAGCTTTGAAGGATCCCGGTGCGTCGTTATGTAGGGCGTGGTGTCGTCATTCGAATACTTGATCCCGCCAACCTTGAGACCCTCGAAAAGATAGGCGGCAAACTGCATGTTCCGGTTAAGGCCGGAGCGCAGGCCATCGCGCGCGATGCCGACCATGAACTTGGAATAGTCGAGAACCTCGGGAGCGTTCGGGGAGATATAGGCGGCAAGGACGGCGGAATCGGTCCAGCGCAGGGTATTGCGATTATACACATCGACGATAAGGGTTTTCGTTATTTCCTGTTTTACGCCGAGCAGGTCGTAGGTAATGACGAGCTCGCCGGGGATTTTGCCGTTTTCGGTAAAGTTGAGAATGGTCGGGGAAAAGTCCGCATAGAGCGGCAGTTCTTTTGCCTTTCGCTTGGCAAGCTCGGGGATCGCGCCGCAGGAAAGGAGGGACGCGGTATAGTTTCCCGCGCGAAAGCTCACCGACACGTTTCTGATTTCGGCGGACTCGTGGTTTGTCAGCTTGAGCGTTCCGATCGAGTTTTGTTTGTACATTCCGGCGAAAGCGGGGAATACCGACTCGTCCTGACTGAATTTGACGGTTACGTTGCCCTGGGAGGATGCGGTGTCGATCGTGAGGCGCGCGGTCAAGCCGGTAATGACTCCCGAAAAGTAAGTTCCGCCCGTTTCATCAGGCGCAAGGCAATTGATGTATCCTGCCCCGGCATTCAGCGAAAATGAGGGGGTAAACCGGAAACCGGCCTCGCCCCAGGCCTTCCAGTAATAATCGGTGTAGGTTTTCGAGCCGACTGTATCGCTTTCCCAGTTGAGAATATAGCCGCCAAAGGATCCTTGCGCCCGAAGCACTACCCGGGACGCCGGATACATCCAGGCCGACGCAGAAACGCCGGCAAGGGCGACATTTACCGTGGTATTGCTTTGCAAGGTATTGATAAAATAGCCAAATTCGGGTCCGACGCCGATATGTTGCCGAAAACATACGTCGCCATTAACTATTCCGCCGCCACCGTACCCGTAAAGCTCGGAAGACGTTGATTCAAGCGGGATGGTAATGACAGGAGTTACCGAAACGGCAAGCTCGAGGGCTTCCGCTACCCCGATTGTGAAGAATGCTGTAAGTACACTAAACAAGACTTTTTTGGCGGAGACCGGCACGGTAATCCCCTTCTTTAGGTTAATATTCTGGAGAATATCATCGTATTAGATAGAAGTCGTCCTGTTTTATGTTTTAGGACTTATTTTGCTTTTATTAGTTACCGTCAAAGAATTGCACTTTGGTGCAATGCTTTCGCTTTTTATAAAATCCTGATAGAATAGTAAGTACGATATGGAAACTTTTGTCCACGACATCCAGATCATGATCGCGAGCAGTCTCCTGCTCCTCGGGGTAATTCAGCTCATGTACCGGAATTCCGGTCCGCTCAACCGAAACCTCGCCATTTCGTTCTTTTCGCTCGGCTATATCCTCCTGTATTTGGGTTGGCTCACCGCCGGGGAAAGGGTAGACCTCTGTTTCCTCGCAAATACCGAAACCGCCGTCACTTTCTTTTCAGGCCCCGCGATTTATCTCTCGGTTACCACGATCGTCGGAGAGCGCCCAAACCCTCCGATCAGGCACGCACTCCATTACATATTCCCGTCCGCGCTTTTGATCTTTACGGTAACGTGCAACGTCGTACTGTTTGTCCAAACTGGCGCGGCCCCGACAGCCTGGGATTACTCTATCATTCCGGGAGTTTTCGAGCCGAAACGATGGTTCAGCTTGCTCGGAAACTTCTGGCTCCTTGCCTATACCACGATGACTATCATTGATGCGCTGGTGGAGCGAAAACGGGGCAACATCGACTTTTCCGTCCAATACGCCCTTTTCCTTTCTGTCCTCGGCTATCTCGTCGTCATGTCCGTCATCTTCGTCGTTACCTGCTTTGTCAGCGCGCCGCTCCTCATGCTCGCCGCGGCGTACCTGTGCGGCATCTTCGTGATTGCCGTCGGACTCGTCGGATTCCGCTACCCGGAATACATCAACCGGGTGCTCAAGGCAGTAAGCGGGCAGAAAAAAAGAAAAGAAATCCTCGGACGCAAGGACGCCGACGCGATGATGGAAACGCTGATCGCGTTGATGGAAAAGGATGAAGCATTCAGAAATCCCGATTTGACGATTGACGGAATTGCGCCAACGCTCGGGGCGAACGCGCAGATCGTTTCCGAGCTCATCAACCGCAAGACGGGAACAAACTTCCGCGCCTGGCTCAACGCCTGGCGGATTCTTTCGGCCTGCACCCATTTTGTACGCGACGACAAAAGCACAATTCTGGACATCGCGTTCGAATGCGGCTTCAACTCGAAATCAGCCTTCAACGCAGCCTTCCAGGAAATCGCCGGTATCCCCCCGCGCGAATTCCGCAAGGCTATAAAAAACGCCCCGGGAAAACCCGAGGCGATTCTTCAAACACTGAAGCTTCCCAGCTTTGTAAAGTCGAGCGTCGCGAAGTAGTCGTCGATCGTTTCGCGCCTTCTGATCTCCACGATCTTGCCATCTTCCCGCAACAAGAGCTCGCCCGCACGGAGCTTTGCGTTGTAATTGAATCCCATCGCACGCCCGTGTGCGCCCGCGTCGTGAATGACCACGAAATCGCCCTTCTCTATTTCGGGAAGCTCGCGCTGCACGGCAAACTTGTCGCAGTTCTCGCACAGGGAACCGACCACGTCGTAGGTATGGGTGACCGGCGCGTCTTCCTTGCCGACAACCGAGACGTGATGGTAGGCGCCGTACATGCCGGGCCGCATAAGGTCAGCCATGCTCGCGTCGACACCGACGTAATCGCGATAGATGTGCTTTTCGTGAATCGCCTGCGTGACGAGCCAGCCGTAGGGACCGGTAAAGGGCCTGCCGCACTCGAAGAAAACCTTGAGCGGGTCAAGCGAGTTCTTCGCGATGAGCCGGTCGTATGCTTCCTTCATGCCACGTGCCACGTAGTCGTAATCGACAGCCTTCTGCCCCGGACGATACGGGATGCCGATGCCGCCGCCCATATTCACGAACTCCAGGGAGATGCCGAGTTTTTCCTTGATCTCGACGGCGAGCTCGAAGAGGATCACCGCCGTCTCGATAAAGTAGTCGGGATCAAGTTCGTTCGACGCGACCATCGTGTGGAGCCCGAAGCGCTTAGCGCCGCGTTTTTTCGCGTCGGCGTACGCCTCGAAAAGCTGCTCACGCGTCAGGCCGTACTTCGCCTCCTCGGGCTTGCCGATGAGGGCGTTCCCTTCCTTGAGCGGACCCGGGTTATAGCGAAAGCTGATGAGCTCGGGGATACCGCCGAGCGCCTTGTCGAGATACTCGATATGGGTGATGTCGTCGAGGTTGATGATCGAACCCATGAGGTTGGCGTACACGTATTCTTTCTCCGGCGTCTCGTTCGAGGTGAACATCACCGACTCGCCCGTCATGCCCGCCTTCTGGGCGAGGATCAGCTCGGGCAGGCTCGAGCAGTCGGCGCCGAGCCCTTCCTTCGCGAGAATTTTCAAAAGGTACGGGTTCGGGCACGCCTTGACCGCGAAGTACTCGCGGAAGCCGGGAAACACGGAAAACGCCTTGAGGAATTTTCGCGCATGGGCGCGAATGAGCCGCTCGTCGTAGAGGTAAAACGGCGTGGGATATTCTGCCGCAAGGGCCGAAAGCTCGTCGCGGGTCAGCGGAAAATACTTTTCGCTCACGATATGAACCCCTTTGCCTTGAGAAGCTCCGCGTTGAGGATTCCGCCGCCGGCAGCGCCGCGCACGGTGTTGTGCGAAAGGCCGACGAAGCGGATATCGAAGAGCGGGCATTCGCGAAGGCGTCCGACGGATACGGCCATGCCCTTGTCCTCGTCGCGGTCGCGGCGCGGCTGCGGGCGGTTCGCCTCGTGCCTCACGATGATCGGCGTCTTCGGGGCGAAGGGCAGGTCGAGTTCCTGCGGAAGGCCGCGGAAGGCCGCCCAGATCCGCTCGATCTCGGCGAGATCGGGCTTCTTGTCGCCGAACTCGAGGCTCACGCAGGCGGTGTGCCCGTCGATCACCGGCACGCGGTTGCAGTGCGCGGAAACTTTAAGTCCACCGAACGCGACGATCTTGCCGCCTTCAACCTTGCCGAATATTTTTGACGGTTCCTTTTCGGTCTTCTCTTCTTCGCCGCCGATGTACGGCACCACGTTGTCGATGATGTCGAGGCTCGGCACGCCGGGATAACCCGCGCCCGAGACAGCCTGCATGGTCGACACGAACATGCGCTTAACTTCGTAGCCTGCCTGCATGAGCGCGTAGACCGGAATCATGTAGCTCTGGATCGAGCAGTTGGGCTTTACGACGACGAAACCCTTGTCCCAGCCGTGCGCCTTGCGCTGGCTTGCGATTACCTCGAGGTGGCTCGCGTTGATTTCCGGGATGAGCATCGGCACGTCGTCGGTCCAGCGGTGCGCGGACGCGTTCGAGACGACGGGGATGCCGAGGCCGGCGTACGCGTTCTCGAGCGCCTTGATCTCATCCTTCGAGTCGAGCTCGAGGGCGCTGAAGACGAAGCGACACTTCCCTACCGCTTTCGACGGATCGTTCGCATCCTCGATGACGAGGCTTGCGACAGACGCCGGGATATTCGCGCCGAGAAGCCACTTGCTCTCGACAACGTCCTTGTAGACCTTGCCGGCAGAACGGGGGCTCGCTGCGACGTATGCAACTTCGAACCAGGGATGGTCACGAAGCAGGTTGATATAATTTTGGCCAACGGCGCCGGTTGCGCCGAGGATTCCTACGGGTATCTTGTTGGACATAGGTTTCGTTCTCCTTAAAAAAAATCGCCGTTGCGTCAGGTGAGCTGTATCAGAGCAGTCCCGACTCAACGAGGGCCGCGCGCACTTTTGCCTCGTTCTCCTTCATGAGCGGGCACAGCGGCAGGCGAAGCGCGCCTGAGGGCAGCCCTTTCATGTTCATGGCGCCCTTTATCGGGACCGGGTTGGACTCGATGTTGGACGCGCGGAAGAACGGCATCAGCCGGTAATGAATCTTCTGCGCCTTCGCGAAATCGCCGGAAAGAGCCGCAAGCGTGAGCTCCGTCATCTCGGCGGGAGCGAGGTTCGACACGACCGAGATAACCCCGTCGCCGCCGACCGATATGAGCGGAACGGTGAGCGCGTCGTCGCCCGAGAGCACGATAAAGTCTTTCTTGACCGCCCTCACCGTCGCGATAACGTCGATCATCTGGCTCATGTCGCCCGAAGCTTCCTTGACGCCCACGATGTTCGGGAGGGACGCAATCCGCGCAAGCAGCGCCGTCGAAATATTTTTTCCCGTTCGTCCGCCGTGGTTGTAGACGATGATCGGAATGCCGACTTCGGAGCAGGCTGCGAAATGACGATAGAGGCCCTCGTCGGTGGGGCGACTGTAATAGGGAGTCACGACCAGCGCGTAGTCGGCTCCCTTCTGTTTGGCGCGTTTGACATATTTGACGGCATCGCGGGTGCAGTTGCTTCCCGCTCCGAGAATGACCGGGACCTTTCCTTTCGCCTCAGCCATCACGATGTCAATCAACTTGTCTTCTTCCGCCTCGTCCAGGGTCGGGGTTTCGCCCGTTGTTCCCAGGGGTACGAGTCCGGAGATACCGCTTTCAAGCTGAAACTTGACCAGCTTGCGAAAACCCTCATAATCGACCGATTCGTCGGCGTTCATCGGGGTTATCAGCGCGGTATACGCTCCACGCAGCTTCATCATAACGCGTTACTCCTTGGCTGAAAAAACCCTGCGGTTTACTTCAGCATGCAATTTTATACCAGTTTATTACATATTTATACAAAACTGCAAGCCCTGACCATCAATTAGTCGTAAAACATCTATATAAACCCGTAATAATGAGATATAATCGATCGCATGCGGAAGAAAAAACACTGGCTGATCGGCTTCATCCAGCGCGTCTACATAACCTGGGGATCATTCGTCTCCAATGACCTTTTTACCTACGCTTCCGCGGGCGCGTACAGTTTTCTCCTGTCGGCGCTGCCCATTCTCCTCATGGTCCTCGTCATCGTCGTCCGTCTCCTCCACACTTCGCCCGAGCTCGTAAAAAGCCTCGTCGAGGCGAATAACCTTATCGCCGGCTCTATCGACCTTGCGCCGTTTTTCCGCTCCGTTATGTCAATCAAGTCGATCGGCGTCTTCGAGATCATCCTCGGCATTTCCATTTTCTGGATGGCTCGGCGTTTCTTCGCGTCGATCCAGCAAAGCATGATCGTGATCTACCGCAAGCGGGGAAAGATGAAGCCGATCAGGGAAAACCTCGTCGTCATCGCCGGCGAAGTGCTCCTCCTCATCCTGATATCCGCCACGGTGACTTTCTTCATCGCCGGTAATACCTTTTTCCACGCGGCTTTCTCGCGGAAAATCCTTCCTCCCTTCGTCTTTTCCCTCATCCGGAACGTCTTCCGGTACGCGCCGATCGCAATCCTTTTTTCCTTCCTCTTCCTTGTCTACTGGATTACGCCGCGAACCAAGCCGCGCGCGCGGGTGAGTTTTTTCTCCGCCCTTTCGTGCACGCTGTCGTTTGCCGTCCTCCAGACCATCTTCGCAGGCCTCGTCGACATGACGAAATACAACCTCGCCTACGGAATTTTGAGCAACGTGATCGTCATCCTCCTCGACGTTTATTTTTTCTTTTTCCTCTTCCTTTTCTTCGCGCAATACCAGTACGTCGTCCAGTTCTTCGATAGCTATCTCCTCGCGCGGCTCTATCTCCTTCCCGCCTACGACGACCCGTCGCCGTTCATGCAGATCGAGCGTATCCTCTTTTCCGAACCGCCGTATTTTTCGAAAAAATACCAGATCGGAAAACGCGCCGGGGACATTGTCTTCGCGATCGGAGAAGACACGACGGAACTCTATTACGTGTGCCGGGGAATCGTCCGGATAACCATGCCCGCCCAGATCGTCGAGCTCGGACCGGGCTCGATTTTCGGAGAGTTCTCGAGCTTTATCGGAGGGTCGCGTACCGGAACGGCGCGGGCCGAAACGGACTGCATCCTTCTCAAGATGCCCGACCGGCTCTTCCAGGAAACAATAGAGGTCGACGGCGCGATGAGCCGGCGAACGCTCAGAATGATCTCGGACTACGTGCGGAAAAACAGTAAAAACCCGCTTCCTGATTATCCGGAAGTATGATAGGTTTACAAGCGATAAAAGAGGTACAGCATGTGCGGAATAGTCGGGTACATCGGTGACGGGGACGCAACCCCGGTTCTCATCAACGCTCTCAAGAAGCTCGAATATCGTGGCTATGATTCGGCGGGCGTCGCCGTACTGTCCAAAGAAGGACTTGTCGTACGAAAAGCAAAAGGCGCGCTCCGGTTTCTCGAGGAAAAGCTCGCCAAAGACATCGTTCGCGGTAACATGGGCATCGGACACACCCGTTGGGCGACCCACGGCGAACCCTCCGACGTCAACTCGCACCCCCATACCGACGTGTCGGGAAAGATCGCGGTCGTGCATAACGGCATCATCGAAAACCACGCGAAGCTCCGCGCCATGCTCGAGTCGCACGGAGTCGTTTTCCTGAGCCAGACCGACACCGAAGTCGTCGCCCACCTCATCAACTTCTATTACAGCGGTGACCTCCTCGCCGCGGTGATGGAAACCCTCAAGCGCATCGAGGGTTCCTACGCGCTCGGCGTTATATCGGAATCCGATCCCGACCGCATCATCGCAGTCAGGAAAGACAGCCCGCTCGTGGTTGGCTCGGGGAAAGGAGCGTCCTACATCGCCTCCGACGTGCCGGCCCTTCTCGAATATACGCGGGAAGTCTACTACCTCGACGACTGCGAAATAGCGGTGCTCTATCGCGACCATGTGGACTTTTTCAATTATGAGGGAGAGCCGGTCACGAAAAAAACGAAACACATCGACTGGGACGTCGCGGCCGCCGAAAAGTGCGGCTACGAACACTTTATGCTCAAGGAAATTCACGAGCAGCCCAAGGCAATCGCCGACACCCTCCGCGCGCGCATTTCGGACGGCCCCGGCGGCAAGTGCGTCAATCTCGACGAAATCGGTTTTGACGAATCGTGGGCGAAGGCATCCCGGGTAATCATCACCGCATGCGGAACCGCCTGGCACGCGGGCGTCGTCGGCAAATACGCGTTCGAACGCTTCGCGCGCATCCCGGTGGACATCGACATCGCGAGCGAATTCCGCTACCGCGACCCGATCTTCAACACCAAGGACATCTTCATCATCATAAGCCAGTCGGGCGAGACGGCAGACACCCTCGCCGCGATGCGCATGGCAAAAAAGGCGGGAAGCCGCATCATCGCGATCACGAACGTCGTCGGCTCCACCCTTGCGCGCGAGGCCGATCTCGTCATGTATACCTGGGCGGGCCCCGAGATCGCGGTCGCCTCGACAAAGGCGTTCACCACCCAGCTCGTGTGCCTCTATCTCATCGCGCTCCAGTTCGGATTCCTTCGCGGCACCGTCGATCAGGCAGAGCTTACCCGGGTCCTGACCGCGCTCGAAAAAATACCGGAAGAAATCAACGCAATCCTTTCGAACAAGGAAGAAATCCAGCGCTTTTCTTCAAGGCAATTCAACAAGACAAAGGCTTTCTTTATGGGACGTCTCTTTGACTACGCGATCAGCCTCGAAAGCGCGCTCAAGCTGAAGGAAGTGAGCTATACCCATTCGGAAGCCTTTGCCGCGGGAGAGCTCAAGCACGGACCGATCGCGCTCGTGGACCGCGACACCCTCATCGTCGCGATCTGCACGCAGGACGCACTTTTCGAAAAGATGGACTCCAACATCAAGGAAGTGAAGGCGCGCGGCGCGACCGTGCTCGTCATCACCTACGAGGGCGTCGCCGAATTCGACAAAACCGCCGACGAAATATTCCGCATTCCGCGCACCGAAGCCGCGATATCCCCGATCCTTTCCGTCGTGCCGAGCCAGCTCTATGCGTATTACTGCGCAGTCCAGCGCGGCCTCGATCCCGACAAACCGCGAAACCTCGCCAAGTCGGTAACGGTAGAATGAACGGGAAGCGCGACACGCACGCAAGTATCGCGCCAGGCGCGGGTTTCGCAAGGAGGGCGCGGTGGCAATAGCCTTTTTAACGTTTTACCTTCTGACGCACGCAATGGGTTTTGCGGGAATCGGCATGGTAGTGTTTATCTGCGTGTACGAAAAGGACGCACGGGACGTGCGCTACCTCGCCTTCCTCGTGAGTTTTTTTCTGTACGTCGCGCTTTCAAACGGAGGGTTTATTTGCTCTTCGTTCATGGGCAACCCTTCTTTCTTTCTTGACACCTGGTACTTCATCGCCTACATGGCGGTAACATCCTTTCTCATGGCGGTATACAGCGTCTTCATTCACGGGCTGCCAAAAATCAAGCAAAGCAGGCATATCCTCCGAAAGCTCATCGCCGCTTCGTGCCTTCCGCTCGTGTACCTCGCCCTTGGCCTTTTCGTCGTGCCGTCCGCGGATTCCGCGGTAGCCCGCGTATTTCTGATGCGCGCGGCAGCAGTCACCCTCGTGCTCCTGCTCATCTATTCTATCATGTTCATGCGGGCGAACCGGGATAACGCCATCGACGCGGAATGCGCGATGATGATGCGCTTTTCGATCGTCGCAAACTCCCTTTTGATCATCCCCTTTCTCGCGGAGACCTGGTACAACTACGACGTGGCGCATCCGTATATTCCGCTGAGCGCCGAGAGCATCTATTACCTGGCACTGAGCGTCGCGAACGTCGGATGGCTCGCGCACGGCGTCCTCCTCAAACGGAAACGCGCCCTCGATGCCGCCTTCTCCGCCCGTGACGCCTATGCGCAGGCGGCTCTTGATCCCGACTCGCTTGGCGACCGCGAAAAAAACATCCTCGCGTATTTGATGCTCGGGCTCGGGAACAAACAGATTGCGGCCCATCTCGAGATGACCGAGTTCATGGTGCGCAACCATATATCCGCGCTTCTCAAAAAGGCGGGTGCCCGCAACCGGGTGGAACTCGTGGAACTGTACCGAAAAACGCTGTCCCGCTGATCGAGCAGTGGGTATTGGTGTGGATGTGACGTGCGCTCGGGCGCACGCTTTTTTTTACCGGGAGATCTTACTCGGCCGAATCGATTTTCAGGCCCTCGAAATCATTTCGCCCGGCGAGGGCGGCGGCAGAACCGACCGGTCCCTCTTCGGCGTACGCGCTCCCTGAGCCCGAAGTGCCGGCATTGCCGTCCGGGGAATTTCCGCCGTTCCGCGATTCGAGGGCGTGAATGAGACCCGCGCGGCTCGTAACGCCGTACCGGGTAAATATCCGGTAAATCGCGCTCTTGACCGCCGGAAGCTTGATTCCGATCGCGTCCGCAATTTCCTGATTCGTCGCCCCGCGCTTGATCAGCGCCACGATCTTCCGTTCTTTTTGCGACAGGAGCGCGTCTTCGAACGCATTGGCTCCGGCGAAAAAACCTTCGATGGCGGAGACTTCATCGCCCGAGGCGGGCCGCGAAGAAGCGATATCCGCTTCGTTCTTGTCCTCTATGAGAAATTCCCGCCCGATCACGAGAGTGCTCGCGAGGAACATGACGAAGAGGCTCACATTCACCACGCTGAAAGGATCGAGGCTATACGGCTTGTCGTAATAGGTGAACCATTGCGCGACGCTTAAAACCACGTAAGCCACGCCCGCGTACAGATCCGCGTGAATGATCGCGCGCGTGAAGGAATTGGCAATGTCTTTCAGGCTGAGGATCAGGAGGAGTACCACGGCGTCGACGACGACGAACGCATAGTACATCATGATGTCGACGAGAAGGAGCTTCAGGCCGCTATCCGGATTCACCCCGCCAAGGACAAAGATGAGCGGAATAAAAAGAAGCGGAATCCCCGCTACCACGGAAGTGAGCACTGCATTAAGGCGCATACGGGATCGCATGATGAGAAAAATCGAATTGAAGGCGAGAAAGCCGAGGAAGAGCGCGGTCGTGACCATATACAGCACGTAAAAAGCCATGGTCGACTCGATGTTCGCGAATCCCAAAAACTGCTTCGCGAAATACCCTCCGTTACGGATCATCATAAAGCCGATAGCCGAGAAGAGCCAGCCAAGATACAGGTTGAGCCAGGACGGACCGCCGCGAAGACGTGCGAAAACGCAAACCGCGACGCCCGCGAAGGCGGCAGAATAGGTGAGAAAATACAACATAAGAAAAATGATCGCTTTCATACTGAGAATATCAGTATATACCAGGTTTTCGCGGGTAACAGGCGAAATTGGAATTTTACCGGTTTAGGCGGCTCTGCGCGACAGGGTTCCTAAAGCTCCATCTTTCCGCCGATCTCGACGACGCGGTCGGGCGGTATTCGGAAAAAGTCGGTCGGGCTTACCGCGTTGTTGAACATGAACACGAAAAGCCGCTTGCGCCAGCGGAACATGCCCTTGAGGGCCGGATTGAGCGCTATCGTGTCGCGACCGAGGAAGTAGGTCATCTTCATCTGGTCGTTTTCAAAGCCGGGGATTTCGAGATGATCAAGGGCCTTGGTAATGTCCGGCGTCTCGCTGAAACCGAACGAAACCGACGCCTGCCAGATGCCGATACCGTACGGCTCGAACGTAAAGCGCTTCGACTCCTCGACGTAGGGCTCGTCCGTCGTGAGCACGGAAAGAAGGATCGTCGTCTCGTGCAAAACCTTGTTGTGCTTGAGGTTGTGGAGGAGCGCCTTCGGCATGCCCTTCGGGTCGCCCGAAAGAAAAATCGCGGTTCCCGGCACGCGCATCGGCGGGTGCGCGATGAGTCCGGGAATGAACAGCGCGGGCGAGATGCGGAATTTTTCCATTTTTTTCCCGAACAGTTTCCGTCCATCGACCCAAGTTTTCATAAGAACGAACATGAAGACCGCGAGCGCGATGACGACCCAGCCGCCGGAGAATACCTTGAGGCAGTTCGCGACGAAAAAGGTACCGTCGATCGCGAGGAAAATAATCGCGAGCGGGATGAGCGCCAGGAGGCTCAAGTGGCCTGCCTTGCGCGCGAGGTATATCATAAGGCAGGTCGTGATGATCATCGTCGCGGACACCGCGATTCCGTACGCGTGGGAAAGGTTGCCCGAAGTCTTGAAGGCGAGCACGAGGGCGACCGTGCCGATCATGAGGAACCAGTTGATCGCGGGCACGTACACCTGACCGATCGTTTCGTCGGAAGTGTGCTTGACCTGGATGCGCGGCCAGAGTCCCAGCTGCACGCTCTGGCGGGCGAGCGAGAACGCGCCGGTGATGACGGCCTGACTCGCGATAATCGTCGCGGCGGTGGCGAGCACGACGAGCGGGATGACGGCCCATTCGGGCGCGAGGCGGTAGAAAAGGTTATCGACCTCTCCGGGATGGCCGAGCAGAAAGGCGCCCTGCCCCGCGTAGTTGAGGATGAGGGCGGGATACACGAGGAAAAACCACGAGCGCCTGATGGGCGAGCGGCCGAAGTGCCCGAGGTCGGAATAAAGGACTTCGGCGCCGGTCATCGCGAGAAAGATCGAGCCCATTACCTCGAGGCTCGCGTGTCCGTTCCGCACGACGAAAAAAACCGCTTCGAGCGGGTTGAGCGCGGCGATGATGCCGGGATTGCGGATGATCGAGCGAAGACCGAGGGCGGCAATCACGACGAACCAGACTGAAAGGACCGGCCCGAAGACGCGGCCCATCTTGCTCGTGCCGCGCGACTGGAGCGGAAAGAGGCAGACGAGAACGATGAGGGAAAGCGGGACTACGAAGGGCGCGAGTTTGGGGGTAACGACATTGAGACCCTCGATCGCGGAAAGAACCGAGACCGCGGGAGTGAGCATGCCGTCGCTATACAGGAGCGCCGCGCCGACGATTCCGAGGATGCTGATAAAACCCGTGCGCCGGACGTTACCCTTGGGCACGTACCGTGAGATAAGGCTTACGAGCGCGAGGATACCGCCTTCTCCCTTGTTGTCCGCGCGCAGGACAATCCCGAGGTACTTTACGCAGACGATCAGGGTAAGCGTCCAAAAGAGGAGGGAGACGATCCCGATAACTGACGCCGACATGGAGTGGCTCCCGGAACCAACAAGAAAGCTTTCGCGGAGGGCATAGAGGGGCGACGTACCGATATCGCCGAAGACGATACCGATCGAAGCTATCATGAGCGTAATGCCTTTTCCGTGGGTGTTTTTGTCGCGCATTCCCCAATTCTACCGGGAGGAAGAACCTTTTGCAATAGAAGGGTTTTGGAAAGGATAGCACAAGGAAGGAAAACCCTGTTTGCCCATCCTTGATGGCTTCACTTTTCCCCCATTTTCTGCCATGCTGGGCCATGCCAAACGAAAAAATCATCGTCCTTGATTTCGGAAGCCAATATGCGCACCTGATCGCCAAGCGCTTCCGCCTGTTGGGTTTCTATTCGGAAATCGCCCTTCCCTCAAGCGCCCTCGACGCGTTCGCCGGGGCAAAAGGAATCGTCTTTTCGGGCGGGCCGTCCTCGGTCTACGAGGAAAACATCCCCGCGTTCAATTCCGCCATTTTGTCGCTCGACGTGCCGATCCTCGGGCTCTGCTACGGGCATCAGCTCATGGCGCAGGAATTGGGCGGCAAGGTCGAAAACGCCGCGGTCGGCGAGTTCGGCATCGCGCACCTTTTGCGGAAAGATTCCTCGGGTGCCCCCTGCCCCGTCTCCCCGCTATTCGACGGGATCGACTTCCCGGCGCAAGTGTGGATGAGCCACCAGGACGCGGTCACCGTACCGGCCCCCGGCTTTGAGGTTATCGCCTCGACAAAAGACTGCCCCTACGCGGGACTCCAGAACCTCGCGAAAAAACGCTTCAGCCTCCAGTGCCACGTCGAAGTAAAGGACACCCCCGACGGGGACCGCATCCTTTCGAACTTCGCGCGCGTGTGCGGCATGGAAAAAAACTGGAGCCAGGACCGCGTGCTCGAGGTGATCCTCGAGGAAATCACGGCGACCGCCGACGGAAGAGCCGTCGCGGACTGGGTCGGAACGGGCGCGAAAACACAGCTCGCCGACGGACGCAAACGAAAAGTACTCCTCTTTCTCTCCGGCGGCGTCGACTCGACCGTCGCCTTCGCGCTCCTCAACCGGGCCCTCGGGCAGGACCGCGTGCTCGGCCTCCACATCGACAACGGCTTTATGCGAAAAAACGAAAGCCGCGTGATCGCCGACCGTTACCGCGAGTTCGGCTTTACGAACTTTATCGTCGAGGACGCGAGCGATACCTTTCTCAAGGCGGTAGCCGGCGAAACCGACCCGCAGAAAAAACGGAAGGCCGTGGGCGAAACCTTTATCACCGTGCGGAACGAAGTTGTCGCGCGCCTCAAGCTCGACGAAAGCGAATGGCTCCTCGGCCAGGGCACGCTCTATCCGGACATCATCGAATCGGGTGGCACAAAAAACGCGCACGTCATCAAAACTCATCACAACCGCGTTGACGGCATTCAGGCCCTCATCGAGCGTGGCCTCATCATCGAGCCGCTGAAAGACCTCTACAAGGACGAGGTGCGCTCGATCGGAAAAAAGATCGGCCTTTCCGATCCGCTCGTATACCGCCACCCCTTCCCGGGCCCGGGCCTTTCAATCAACGTACTCTGCTCCGATGGTAATTTCACCGATCGGGACGCGTTCGCCGAAGCCGGACGCGAGATCGCGAAAATGGATGTGTCCGCGTCTTTCACGAAATGCGAGAATGAGGCGGGTTCGCTTCAAGCGGCGGGTTCGCTTCAAGCGGCGGGTTCGCTTCAAGCGGCGGGTTCGCTTCAAGCGGCGAGTTCGCTTCAAGCGGCGGGAACCCCGGGCGCGCCGGCTCTTTCGGGCATCGGCGTTCTTCCGGTCAAGTCGGTCGGCGTGCAGGGCGACTTCCGCACCTACCGCTTCCCCGCCGTCCTTTCGTTCAAGGAACTCTTTTCGCGCTTTCCGTCCTGGGCCGAGCTTGAAAAAGCTTCGTCGCGCATCACGAACTCGAGCAAGGACGTAAACCGCACCGTGCTCGAGCTGTGGAAAACGCATGGCGTCGAGGGAAAGCTCGCGCTTCGCGAAGGTTACTGCGACCGCGCGCGGCTCGACCAGACCCGCGAGGCGGACGCGATCGTCCTCGAGGAACTGAAAAACTCGCTCTGGTACCACAAGATCTTCCAGCACCTGACGATCAACCTTCCGTACGCTGCCACCGCAGGCCACTGCTCGATCGTCCTCCGGCCCGTCGTCTCCGAAGACGTCATGACCGCGCGCTTTGCCCACCTCGACGTCGCTGTCCTCGCACGCATAGTCGAGCGAATCGCGAGCCTCGGATTTGTCGACGCGATCTACTACGATATAACGAACAAACCTCCGGCGACATTTGGTTGGGAATGAAAGATCAGGGGAAGGAAACCTTTCCGCACGAAAGGTTTCCTTCCCCTGGCCCCTTCCTTCCAAAGCAGCGGGACAAGGGATAAGAGAAGAATTAAGAGAGAGAGAGGACAAAATACAAAAAAAATCGGAATGGAATGACTGAAATCAGCGACAGGTAGAGCGAATACCAGTTGCGCGCGTTATTCTTCCGGCGCCTCGGGTTTTTCCACGCGGCGGTAGTGAATCGGAACGGGGCCGAAAAGAAGGCCGTTCTTTTCGGTAAGAAGCTCAAGGGCCAACAGCTCGCCCGCGATTCGAGACATACTCCGCTCGTCCTCGGGCATCCCAACGAAATCTGACTCAATGCCGAAATGCTTTCTCAGAAACACATAGTTTTTCCACAGAGACTGCTTGATTCTCCGGATTTCCGAAGGGCGTCTGAGAAGGGCAAGAATCCTTAGCTTGAGCGCCGCCAGCTCTTCCGCCGAAAGGGATTTCAGGTCGGCAATTGACTTGCCAATCAAGTCGGCCTCCTTACGCGACAGTTCCTGGCAAAGGAATTTCAGGACATGCCAGCATTCCACTGCTTCATGCGCCGTGTCGAATGCCGCGTCTGCAAGCCAGACGAAGGCAAACATGCGCCGCCGCCAATCCCACCATCGGATAGGGCTTTGAAGGTCGACCGAAGGAATGACGAAAAAACCCTCCCGGAGTAAAACCGAGCCGAAAATTCCCGGGGGATGGCCGAGCCTTTTATTCTTGAGCGAAGTACGATAGACACCGCAGGAAGGACTGCCTTCCATAAAAACGAACTCGCGCACTTCCGCTCGTTTGAGCGTCGCGAGGCATGACTCGCATCCTTCGCGCATCCACTCGTTCATGTTGGCGCCGCCACGCGACTTTATGTCTGCGCTGGCGTCCCAAAAATCGTCGCCGTTACCGTTTCGAAGGCTTACCGGATTGCGGGGAACGCCCATACCGCTCATGACTTCGGGGCATAGCGGATGCCAGATAAAGTCTGCTCGTTCGCGGCCGATGAGCCGGGTCACATCCTGACCTTTTCCGTTGTACCGCACCTTACAGCCAAACTGACAGGCCGAAACGCCGATCGCGATCTTGTGCTCAATTGTTCTTTCCATACCTGAAAGTATATGCTATTCAGACGCGAGGCAGGATTGCCCGGAAGCGAAATATTTGAGAATATGTGAGACTCGAGAAGGGAGCAAACGTACGATGTGGTTACCGAAGATAAAGCATACAACGGGAAAAATCCGGTGCGCGGTGATCGGGACCGGACGGATCGGGTCGAGTCTTGAAACGGACAGCTTGCGGGAAAAACCGGCGAGCCATGCGGGGGCGATTGCGCATAACAAGGACTGCGTCCTTGTCGCGGGGGCTGACCCTGACGCGTGCAATCTCGCTTCTTTTGGCAGGCTCTGGAAACTTCCGACATCAGCGCTTTTTTCTGATGCCCGGGAAATGCTCGACGCCGTAAAGCCTGACATCGTCCACATTGCATCTGACACGGACGCGCACGTTCCGCTCCTCCGCCTCGCGCTCGAATGCAAGGTGCCCGTCATCGTCCTTGAAAAACCCGTTGCGGAAACCATTGAAGAAGCACGTGCCGTTTTCCCGCTCGTCGAAAAAGCAGAGCGAACGAAGGCGAGCCGGGTCGTAGTCAACCATGAGCGCCGGTTCGCGGCCGACTACCGCGCGGTGCGGGATCTCATCCGATCAGGTGAACTCGGGACCCTCCTTTCCGTTCGCGCGGACCTTCACATGGGAAAAACAAAAGCTCCGGAGTCATTGCTCTGGCACGACGGGACGCACCTTGCAGACATACTCTCGTTCCTCGCAGGCCCCTGGTCCGTCACGGCGGTGCACGGCAAGGCGACGGCGACCGAGGGCAGTTTTCTCGCGATCGGCGAAACGACGGACTCCCGCCGCATCCCGATCGTCATCGACGCCTCCCCCGGCCGGGACCATCTCGTCTTCGAGCTCGAGCTTTCCTTTGCGTCCGGCCGCGTCCGGGTGGGGAACGGGGTTTTTGAGGTCTGGAAAAGCGAGAAAGCGCGGCTCTACGAAGGATTCCGGTCGCTTGCACTCGCGAAGGGGAAACCGGGCGCGGGCTGGGGAAAGACAGGGTATTTTTCGGGAATGATGGCGCATGCGGTGGATCTTTTCCGCGATTCATCTCTTCCCGGCGAATCGACCTTTGCCGACGGATGCGCGGCCATCGAAACGCTCGACCGCATCATCGCGCTCTCGGGCGGACGAGCAAAAAGGGACTGACGGCATATTCCCGCGATACCGCTATGTTTTCCGCCTGAAAGCGTAGTATATTTGTCCGTATGCGAAAACATCACCGCCCGGTAAATCGTGGCGCCCGGTATCCGTTCATCACCGCGAGAGTCATTTTTCTCATCGTGTTCTTTCCCGTGCTCATAACCTTTTACGGGGAATTCAAGGGCGCAAACGTCCACCAGGCAATCGAGCGGGTCGTACGAATCTTTACGACGCCGGAGTCTATCCGGTTTTTCTGGGTTTACATCACGTTTTCAGCGGCGATCATTCTTTTCTACCTCAAGCCGATCATTGCCCTCTATTGCGAGCAGTGCTGCACTTCGCACGCAAGCGAACGCGACGCGAAACTCGCCGTCAAGCGCTTCAACAAGCTCCACCTTTTCATAATCGCCATCACGACGCTCGGCTTTCTCGTCGCCGAAACGCGTGCGCTCTTGAGCGAGGGAAGAACCGGGGGACCCGAGTTTATCGCGCGGCATATCGTCTTCCTCAAGGCGCTTTCCAACGGGTTACTGTGCGGAACGCTCATCTCGTTCAGTCTCGAAAACGCCCTCTTCCGGGCAAAACGCGCTGCCATCGAAATTTCACCGAAGACGAGGCTCCACAAAACATCGCTGTTCAACAGAATCGCGCTCGTCATAACCGTACTGCTCCTTTTTATGATCGCGCAATTCTTCAGCCTCGCGTCGGAAACCTTCGCGCGCGTCGACGAATCAGGAAATATCGTTCTTTCGGGATCGGCCATCGCGGACTATTTTTCGCCAGACAATGACGACGACAAAAACGGCGACGGGGATCACGACAGCGACGACGGAGAAGGCTTTTCAATCGTCAAGAAGGTAGACGGCACCGGCGCTGGCGGCACGGTCAATTTTTCATTCAAGCTCGACCGTGGGCCGAAGATGAACGAGATCTTGTCGGTACTCGACCTCAAGATCGCCATTTTTTGCCTCATCGCCCTCATGCTCCTGCTCCAGATCAAGCGGATGATCCGCTCACCAATCGACGAGATGGCAGATCGCCTCGCAATCATCAACTCGGGAAATATTTCCGAAGTCACCGCGATCGACGTCATCAACAACGACGAGTTCTCGATTGTTCTCCGCGAAGTGAACACGCTCATCGCAAAGCAGCAAAGCGAACTCGAGTGCTCGAGCCACCGACTCGAGGAAATCGTCGCGCGCGCGGCGGACGCCATCGTCGCCTTTACCCGCTCGGGCGCGATCGAAGTATTCAATCCGGCAGCGGAGCGCTTTTTCGGCTACTCGGCCGACGAAACAAAAACGATGTCGCTTCTCGACCTCATCGAGATACCGGCGGAGTTCGAAGGTAAATGCTCGGAGTGCGAGCCGACCGAGGCGCTCATCGACTACCTGTACGCAGGAGATCTCGGCATCAAGCGCTTTATCGGAATCAGAAAAGACGGAGTACACGTTCCCTTCGAGAGCAACGTGAGCATGGAAACGTCGGAGGGATCGGCGATCTATACCGCAATCATCCGCGACATCGCGAAGCAGGTCGCTATCGAGGAAACGCTTCGCGAGGCGAGCATTTCGGCGGAGAACGCGAACCGGCTCAAGACCGAGTTCCTTGCGAACATGAGTCACGAGCTTCGCACGCCATTAAACGCCGTGCTCGGCTTTACCCAGCTCATGAGCTCGGACAAAAACCTCACACCGGGTCAGCTCGAAAAGATCCAGATCATCTCGCGCTCGGGCGAGCATCTGCTTTCACTCATCAACGACATCCTCGACATCTCGAAGATCGAGGCAGGAAAAAGCGAGCTCCACCGGAGCGTCTTCTCGCCGGAGCGTTTTGTCGAGGACTTGCGCGAAATGTTCGAGCTCCGCTGCAAGAAGGCGGGCCTCGGCCTCTACGTCGAGTATTCAGGCGTCCTTCCCGCGCGCGTCACGGGCGATCTCGGCAAGCTCAGGCAAGTCATGATCAACCTCGTCGGCAACGCGGTGAAGTTCACGAGCGAGGGCGGAATCGGCATCCTTGCCGGGATGGACGGCAACCGGATCAGGTTCGCGGTCACAGACTCGGGGAAAGGAATTCCGAAGGACGAGCTCAAGGCGATCATGGAGCCGTTCATCCAGTCCTCCGTCACCGACAACGAGGGCGGCACGGGACTCGGGCTCGCGATCTCGTCGCGCTATATTCGCATGATGGGCGGCGAACTCGAAGTCGAAAGCGAACTCGGCCGGGGAAGCACGTTCAGCTTTGCGATCGAGCTTCCGGAAACCGACGAAGCCCTTCCCGACTCGGGATCGTCTCCGGTCGCGGTAGCCGTCAAAAAAGGCTGCGAGGTTACGGCGCTCGTCGTAGACGACAAGGAGCTCAACCGCCTCGTCCTCAAGGAAATGCTCGAGACCGCGGGCTTTACCGCGATCGAAGCAGAAAACGGCAAGGTAGCCGTCGAGCGCGCGAAAGAATTCCGGCCGGATATCGTCTTCATGGACATCAAAATGCCGGTGATGGACGGCTACGCGGCAGTCAAGGCGCTCAAGGACAACCCCGAGACGCGGGACATACCGGTATTCGCGCTCACCGCGAGCGCGTTCACGAACGACGAGGACCGCATCCTCGCCTCAGGCTTCGACGGCTTTCTCGCGAAACCTTTCAAGCGCGCGGACCTATTCGCCCTGATCCGCGACAAGTCGCGCGTCGAGCTCGAGTACGAAACAGGAGAGACAGCGCAACCGGAAAAAGCGCCGGACCCTTCGCACGTCGACTTTGGCCGCGCCGCCTTGGCGCTCGGCAAGGAAGGGCGAGCAGAACTTTCAGGCTACGCACTCATCAACGACTTTACCGCAATCAAGGCGCTCGCCCGGAGGATCGAGGACAAGGTGCCCGACTTCGCGCGCCTTATCGCGTATCACGCGACGAGCTTTAACGAGAGCGCGTTCGACGGCATACTGAAATCGCTTGACGATACGGCGAAAGGATAAAACGGGATGACCGAAAAAAAAGAAGAAAACAGAATACTCGTTGTCGACGACATCGAAGAAAACCTCAAGGTTCTTTCCGAAACGCTGATCGAGGAAGGCTTTTACCCGCTGCAGGCGAAAAACGGCGAGCGGGCGATTCAGATCGCAAAAAAGGCAAAACCCGACCTCATCCTTCTCGACATCAAGATGCCGGACATGGACGGCTTCGAAACAATCGCGCTTCTCAAGGCCGATCCCGACACCGCGGAAATCCCTGTCATCTTCATCTCCGCGCTCAACCAGATAGAGGACAAGGTACGCGGCTTCCGCGCAGGGGCGGTCGACTACGTGTCAAAGCCGTTCCAGAAAGAAGAAGTCATCGCGCGCGTCAGCACGCACCTGAGGCTCCGCGCGGCGCTCAAGGCAGTCGAGCTCGAACGCGAGCGTTCCGACCGCCTTCTCCTGAACATCCTTCCCGCATCAGTCGCACGGGAACTCAAGGATTCCGGAAAAAGCACTCCGCAATATTTCCCCGAAGTCACCATACTCTTTTCCGACCTCGTAAACTTCACAGAAAAATCGCGCACGCTCGAACCCGAACCCCTCCTTGCGGAACTCGACGAGCTTTTTACCGCATTCGACCGCATCATGCGCGAGCGCGGGTGCGAGCGGATCAAGACGATCGGCGACGCGTATTTCGCCGTGTGCGGCGTGCCGAACGCGGATGCCGATCACGCGAAAAAAATGCTCGACGCCGCGCGCGACATGGTAGCCTTTCTCCGCGCACGAAACGCGACCGCTCCCATCAAATGGGAAATGCGGCTCGGACTCCACTCGGGATGCGCGATCGCCGGTATTGTCGGCACCGATAAATACGTATACGATGTGTTTGGCGACAGCGTGAACACCGCCAAGCGAATGGAGTCGAATTCCGAGCCCATGCGCATCAACGTCTCCGCACGGACCGCCGAACTCCTCGGAAACGCCGTTCCCCTTGAGGGCCGGGGAAGCGTCGAGGTAAAGGGCAAAGGCTTGATGCAGATGTTTTTCGTCGCCGAGCGATAGCGCCCTGCCCGAGCGACAGGGCCCCCGCCCGAGCGATAACGGCTCAGGCCCTCGGCAAAGAGCGATGAAAAAAAAGTAATTTCGCGGTAACAGCGACGCCCGAAACGGGTGTTATATAAAATGTACATAAGGATATCCCGTACAATGAACGCAACTGAAACCATAACGATGGACGATTTCGAGGAACTGTACACGAAATTCGGCCCTATGGTGCTCAGGCGCTGCCGTCATCTCCTGAAGGACGAAGACCGCGCGCTCGACGCCATGCAGGACGTATTCGTGCGCGTCATGGAACGAAGGGAACGCATCACGAGCGTCTGCTCGAGCTTTTTCTACACCATCGCGACTTCGGTCTGCCTGAATAAAATCAGGTCCGACCGGCTTCGCAGGGGACCCTCCGCCGACGTGCTCGCGGACTTTATCGCGGACGCGAAGACGGCTTTCCACGAGGACCAGACCGACGCGACGCTCTTCCTTGATGGGCTCTTCTCCGACACGAGGGAAGATACCCGGTGCATGGCGGTTTTCCATTACGTCGACGGCCTGACCCTCGAGGAAACAGCGAGGATCATGGGTATGTCGGTGTCTGGGGTGCGCAAGCGGCTTTCAGCCCTGCGCGTTAAGGCGATTCAGTCAATCGGAGTGTAATATGGGAACGCATACGCTGTATTTTGAGCAAATCAAATTGAATGAAAAGCCGACCGTCCTCGGCCCTGATGGCGAGGGCGCGGTACAAGATAGCGCAGGACCGGGCGTGAAAATCGATGACGCGGCGGAAATCGATCGTATCGAGCGGTCAAATACCGAGATTCTTTCGCGGTATCCGGCAAGCGCGATGCGCAAGGCCGTCGAAGAAAAACTCGCGAGCCCGGTCAGTAGCAACGAGACTCGAGAAGATCTTGCTCGTCGTGCAAGCCCTGCAAAAACCCGCACCTTTGCGTTTCGCGCTAATTTCGCAGGCCTCGCCGCAGCCGCGTGCTGCGTGATCGCCGTATCCTTTCTTTCGGTCAACACGCTCGTTGCGCGGCACCCCGCGCAATCGTCTTCCGTCGCATTGTCCCCCGCGAACGGGGAAGGAACTCTCGTCGCTTCGCGGCTCAAGGGCTCAGGTTCCCGGATATTCGTATACCTCAAGGAAGCAGACGGAGCGCGGCTTCTTCCGCCCGAGACCCGCGTTGCCGCGGAAGATACCATACAGATCAGCTACATAGCCGGCGACGACTCCTTCGGCGCCATTATCTCGATAGACGGAAACGGCGTCGTCACCCAGCACTACCCCGAAACGGGCGACATGACGGCAGCCCTTACCCGAACCGGCGAGATTCCTCTCGACTTTTCATACAAGCTCGATTCTGCCCCCCGCTTCGAGCGCTTTTTTCTCGTGAGCGGCCAAGAGGCTTTTACCACGACATGGTTTAAAAAGCGGCTTTCCGAGCCGTCCCTGTCGCAAGACCTCGCAAAGGCGGCTCTCCCGGAAATGGCGCGCGCAACCCTCGCGGACACGCTCCCCGCAGGCGTTCACATCGCCGAAATTCTCCTTCGTAAATAAGAGGCATACCAATGAATAAAACGACGCACAACCTTCTGCTCATCATGACGATTCTCGTCGCCGCAGCGGCTCCCGCGCTTGCGGAAAGCACCGCCAGCGATTCACTCCCCGTCGAGCGCTATGCCCTCTATGTCGCCTCAAACTCGGGCGGAGCCGGAAGGGAAACGCTCAAGTATGCGTACACCGACGCCACGCGCCTTGCGCGAACCCTCGGCGAAATCGGAGGCATCCGCGGTGAGAACAGCCTCATCCTCTCAGATCCGACGCCGCGTGAAATCAACGACGCTTTTGCGGATATTTCCGCCCTTGTGCGGAAAAACTCCGCGCGCGCCCGGAGAACCGAGTTCATTTTCTATTACTCCGGTCACTCGGACGAAAAATCTTTTCTCCTCGGCAAGGATACATACACGTACACGGACCTCAAGGCCGCGATCGATCGCGTTCCGTCGGACGTTCACGTCGTGATGCTCGACTCCTGCTATTCCGGCAACTTCGTGCGCACCAAGGGGGGATCGAGACAAAAGCCCTTCCTGATGGACGACTCGAGCATCGTGCAGGGTCATGCCTATCTCTCGTCGAGCTCGGGCTTCGAGTCCTCGCAGGAATCGGACGTTATCCAGGCATCTTACTTTACCCACGCACTCGTCACCGGCCTCAGGGGAGCGGCGGACACTTCCGGGGACAGCAAGGTATCCCTTAACGAACTCTACCATTACGCTTTCAACGAAACGCTTTCCGACACCGAACTTTCATCTGCCGGGCCTCAGCACCCGTCCTACGACATTACCCTCGTCGGCTCGGGCGACCTTGTGCTCACCGACCTTTCGGTCGCGGAGTCGGTCCTGCATATCGGCATCCCCTACGAAGGACGGTTTTTCATCCGCGACTCGTCGGGCCAGCTTGTCTCCGAACTCAACAAAACGCGCGGCACCGAGATATCACTCGCCCTCCCCGCTGGAACCTACATTATCAGCATCGTCTCCGGAGTCTCGACGACGCAAGGAACCGTTACGATCGCAAAGGGAGAGCGACTTTCGCTCGCAGAAGATTCCTTCGTTCCCGTCCAAAAGACTGTCGGCCGTTTACGCGGCGGAGAGGTGACCCCGCTCGATGAGGAAAAGTATCACCCGTTCATGTTCACGCTCGCACCCGGCGTGTCAATTCCTGCCGAATCGGGAAACTCGAATGCGAAGGTCTCGATCGGCGGTCTTTGGACCGTCAACGACAGAATCTCCGGAGTCCAGGCAAACATCGTCGGCGGAACGATAACCGAAGAGCTCAAAGGAGTCCAGGCGTCCACGTTGGCAAGCGTTTCAACCGGCGCGATTCGGGGCGTACAGGCTTCATGCTTCGTGAACCTTTCGCGAACGGCAGACCAGGAAGTCACCGCCCTGCAAGCCTCAGGGTTTGTAAATTACGCGAACGGGTACCTGCGGGGCGGACAGATTGCAGGATCGGTCAACGTTGCAATGAGCGGTTTCTTCGGTGCGCAGGCTGCCGGTTTTATCAACCAGGCAGGCGGCTCAAGCACGGGATTGCAGTCATCGGGATTTCTCAATATAGCAAAAGATATCCGGGGAGCGCAGCTATCGGCATTCCTCAACGTCGCCCAGTCCGTTGAAGGCGCGCAGATCGGTATCATCAACGTCGCAAAGTCCAACACCGGCGCGTCGATCGGTATTCTCAACTTCATCGCCGACGGCATCATGTCGCCTGCCATCTATTGCGACTCGAACCGTGCGATGTTCATTCAGTATCAGGGCGGCACGAACGCCTTCTTTACAACCTTTCTCATTGGTACCGATCTCGGCGACGCCGATTTCGCGGAGTTCGGATTCGGTATCGGCACGCGCGTGGTCATCGTAAAAAATATTTCATGCGATTTCGAGCTGCTCTCGAAGCATCTCTTTAACGAACACACGAAATGCCCCGAGGGGGACCCGGATTCCTTCGATGACGAATCCGACTCGGATTACGAGAGCGTTACCGAGGAAGAGGTGAGAGATGCTGTCAACGGTTTCGGTAAAAATCACATCCCGTCGCTCAGAGCGACTGTGCAGTACTCGTTCGCGAAGCACCTTTCGGCGTTCTTCGCGGCCGAAGGCGAAATGCGCTTCCACGGCTACAACGACGAAGCCTTCTCCGATTATGGCAGACACGTGCTTCGCGCAAACGTGGTCAAGGACAAGTTCACCCTTTATCCGACGTTCTCGCTTGGCGTAAAGTTTTAACCGACGGGACAGAATAAAAGCAGGAGATTACAGATGAAAAAACTCATGTGCGCGCTCATCGCACTGGTGCTATGCCTCGGCCTCTACGCGACCGAGCTCAAGGTCACCGTGACGGACTCGGATCTCGGTAACCCGCTCGAAGGAGCGACAGTCGCCGTCGCGGGAACCAGACTCACCGCGGTAACGGGAAGCGATGGCGTTGCAAGCGTTTCCCTTCCGGACGCCTTCAGGCGCGGCACCGTCACCGCACGCATCCCCGGATACCGCACCGCGAGCGTCACCGTTGCCGAAGGCCAGCGCACAGCCGCCATTGGCCTCGCGATCGCGGATGTCTTCGAGGGCAACGAGCTCGTCGTCGAGCGGGCCGCGCCCGAGAAAACCGACGCCAAATCGGGAATTTCGCTTGTCATGAACAGCAAGGACATGGAGACAACCGCCGAGATCGGCATCATCGAAGACGTCATGTCGTCAGTAAAGACGCTTCCCGGCGTCGGTTTCGCCGGCGGCTGGAACGCGCAGCCCTCGATTCGCGGCGGCTACCCCGATGAAATGGGATCGGTCCTCGACGGTATCTACATCATGTTCCCGTTCCACTGGGGCGGTGCCTATTCCATCTTCAACCCGGCGATGGTCAGCTCGGTAAAAATGTCCCACGGAATTTTCTCCTCTCGGTACGGCCGCGCGATGTCAGGTCTCCTCGAGGTAACCACGATCAAGCCTGCGGACACGATCAAGTTCGACGCAAGCATCGCGACGACTTCCTTCGACGCTTTTGCGCAGATTCCCTTCAATGCACACTCAGGTATTTTCGTCGGCGGCAAGGTCACCTACCTCGACACGCTCGCCTGGCTTTACGACAGCATGGGAAAGGACCCGAAAATATCCGACACGATGCCCACGGTCCCGTTCATCAGGGACTTTTACTTCAAATCCTATTACACACCCGATCCCTCGCTCGATATCACCCTGAACGGATTTTTCGGCTCGGACGGAGTCGGCGCGCACGTCGACGAGGACGACGCCGACATCAACACCGTCACGAATTTCGATTACGTGTACTATCAGGGCTTCGCCGGTCTTAATGTCCGCTGGATGCCCGGAGAGCGGGCACTCTTCCACCTCCTCGCGGCGTACAACAACAACACGATGAAAATGACCTACGACTCGGTACGCAGCGGATTTCATTCCTACAGCGATACGTTCCTTTCGGAATTCGACGGAACGGAAAGCGATCCTGACGGCATGGTTAACGGCCTCATCATGGGCCAAAACGGATATACGCTTTCCGGCTTCGGGGTAGACGGGTACAGCAACATCGCCGAACACCAGGTGCAGGGCAAACTCGAAACCGACGTGCAGATTACCAAAAAGGACATTATTACCGTCGGCGCCGAAGAGGTCTTTCAGTTCGCGTCACTTGATGAAGGCATGAACGGATGGGGCGAGGTTTACTACAACGGCTACCCCGAATTGCAGAGAATAACCTACTCGCTCGACGCGGACGGAAACCGGATTCTCAATACTTCGGCGTTCGCGCTCTGGAGCCACGGAACAGAGGACTCAGCTCTGCAGGGAGAGCTCGGCATCCGCGCGGAACACTTCTATCTGTGGAACAAGGGCTTCGAGATCAACACCTATCCGGTCGTCAATCCCCGCTTGAGCGTGCAATGGACGCCGGTGCGTGATACGGAAAAGTTCGACGCCCTCACCTTCTCCGCGGGTACCGGTTTCTTCTCGATGTGCCCGAACGACTTTGTCGCCGCGACTGACGACTTCGAGATCGAAAGTTTCGACGTCGGACCGAACCGTGCATGGTTCCAGGTTATCGGCGGCGAAGCGAAGTTCCCGAACAACTGGTCGTTCAAGCTCGAGGGATACTACAAGTACTATTTCAACCGCCTCTATATTCTCCAAGATGACTCGAAGGATCCGGTCGACTATTCCGCGAAAACCGACGGAACCGGCAACGCGATCGGCTTCGATCTCATGCTCCAAAAACGCAACGGCAGAAGATTCGACGGATACCTTTCCTATTCGTTCGTCTACGCCAAATACGAAAATCCGTCCGATCCCGTATACGATGGACAGACTACCATTTCTGGTGAGCCCGTCGGCGAACAGTTCTATCCAAACTTTCACCGCTTCCATACGCTCAACCTCATCGTCAACTGGAAACCGCACACCGGGATGATCCTTACCGTCAAGTCGAGCGTCGCGACCGGCAAGCCAAAAATGAAAAAAGGCGAAGTCGTCGCCTACGCCGCGACAATCACGAACGCGGATGGATCGACTTCCATTGTCGAGCGATATTCCCGCAAGGACGTCTACGACAACTCCCTCCGCTCAAGCCTTTCGTGCCCGGTCGATATCCGGTTCGCGGTCTCCGGTTACTACCGCCAGTCGAAGCTCCGCTGGGAATACTACATCGGCGCCGAGGATATCTTCGTCAATCTTTACAAGCCCAAGACGAATACCGAAATGGATCCCTACACCGGCGACGAGATCGCCGATTCGGACAGCGCAGATTTCAACATTGGGATGCCACTGGTTTCCGTCGGCTATAAACTCAGCCTCTGATGATAAGGATGGAATGACATGAAACGATACCTTGCGGCACTTGCCGCCTCCGCGACGATTTTTTTCACCCTGTCTTCCTGCGCTTCGGAGCCCAACGCGTTCCAGCGCGAAGTAAAGGGTAAGCAGCCCGTCTGCTCGGTCGAGATTATTCCGACGGGTAACGGCGACGCCGGCAGCTTCCGCCTTTGCGGGATCTATCCCGCAAAAACCTGGATCGAAGGTTCCTGGGAGCTGGACTCCTCGGGCACCTATACGCTCGAGCCGAGCGCGCTCCATTGGTTTAACAACTGGAAGGATGGCTGGACCGAGGCGAGATTCGAGTGCGGCGGAAAACTGACCCTTGCGAAAGAAGGCAGCTCATGGCGTCTCGCCGTCGTCAGCCTTCCCGTACCGCTCGTGCCGACCGAGGCGCGAATCCGATATCGGGACACCGTGCTCATCGGGGATGCCGCGCTCAAACAGCTCGGCAACCGCTGGGACCGAATACTCGCCGCGAGCCTCCTTCTCAAGAAAGCGCCGATCTATCCCGAAAGCACGGAAGGCTATCCGCCTTACATCGCGGGCAAAAAAGATCGCGCCGCGGACTTCCGGACTAACACCGCGCAGTATCTCTTCCCCGAGATAGCCGGATGGAGCAGTCCCGAACTCGCGAAAAAATACAAGGGAGAGGAAACGAGCCGCGCGGAGGATATCCGGTGGAACTTGGCCTACACCAGGGACACCTTCCCGGAAGAATTCCGCGCCGTCAGGGATAGCGGCACCCTCTTCCGCGATTGGGAAGAATCCGGAGATTTGTTTTACCTTGCCTGCTGGAATGCAGAAATTTTCGCACGCGTCGAGCATGGCATGACCGTGCGGGTAACCGAGACAAGCGAACAGAAATAAAAAAAACGGGACGGTTTGTAGATCAAACCGTCCCGCCTTTCAATCACCCGTGGGCGAACTGCTCACACGGTGCTGTCAGTGGCCCGCGTGCTTTCCCTTCATCGTATTCTGGATCGTGTAAAGATAGCGCTTTATCTTCTGGCTCGCGGTCTTTTCGAAACGATCGATAGTCTCGACGCGGTCTATACGCGAAATCCTGTTCACGTTTTCATTCACAAAAAACTTTATCTCGTTCATGAGTTCCTCGCGCTTGTACGCGATCATGTGCGAGACCTCGCGCGCTGCGTCGTTCATCGCCGTGCCCATTGCCTCGGTCATCGCGTGAATCTGCCCGCCTTCAGCGAGCGCGCGCTTTTTCGCTTCGTCCGCGAGCTTTTCCTCGTCGATCTGCACAAGCGCGACGAGCGACTGATTCTCGCCTTCGATGACGAGCGACTCGGCGACGAAGGGATGCTGGTTCAGCACGAACTCGATGTCTTCGGGATAGATGTTCTCGCCCGAGGCGCCAAGTATCATGTTCTTCGAGCGACCCTTGAGCGAGATGATCGACTTTCGCCCCGTGATGGAGCAAAGGTCTCCGGTGCGCAGCCAGCCGTCCTCGGTAAACGCAGCCTTGGTCAGCTCGGGATCGCGATAGTAACCCTTCATCACGTTCGCGCCCCGCGCGACGAGCTCGCCGATGCCGGTAACCGGATCGGGATCGAGAACCTTGAGCTCGACGCCGGGCATGGCGGTACCGATGCATCCGGGGATGGTAACCTTCGGGCCTGCGCCGCCGAGAAGCGGGGACGACTCGGTGAGGCCGTAGCCGATCGCGTACGGAAACTTGGCTTCCTTGAGAAAGCGCTCGACGACGGGATCGACTTTTGATCCGCCAATACCGAAAAACTTGATCCTTCCCCCGAAGGTTTTCCGCAAGGATTTTCCCGCGATGCGGTGAAAGATCACGCGGAACGGCGGAAGCTTGTAGAGCGCTCGGACGAGCGGGCGCGCGGTAAAAGTCGGCACTATCTTGTTTTTGTAGATTTTCTCCATGATGATCGGCACGGAAAGCATGATCGTCGGCCTTACAATCTTGAGCGCGGGAAGGAGCGTTGAAACCGTCGGCGGCTTTTCGAGGTAATACACGCAGGCGCCGTTCAGGAAGAACATGAGGAAGCCGATCGTAAACTCGTACACATGGCTCATCGGCAGGATCGAAAGACCCACGTCGATTTTGTTGATGCGCTGGAAAAACTGCCCGCCGATCGCGGTGAACACGAGATTTTTATGGCTGAGCTCGACGCCCTTCGAGCGTCCGGTCGTTCCCGAGGTATAGATGATCGAAGCGGTATCGTCTTCTGCTATCGCGACGTCCCCTGCCTCTCCCGTCCTGACCCGTTCCCCGAAAACCGGCGAAAGGTCATCAAGCCGGACGACGCGCAAAAGGGCCGATCGAGCGGCAGGACTTACCCGGTCAGCAAGCTTTTCGCTCACGATGAGCGCGGTCGCTCCTGAATGAGCGAGGCACGTTTCGACCTCTTTCGCGTTAAAATCGGGCAAAAGCGGCACGGCTATGGCACCGAGGGTAACGATGGAAAAATACGCGATACCCCAATTTGGGGAGCTTGTCGCATACAGCGCCACCCGGTCTCCCTTTTCCACCCCGAGTGACCACAGAAGATTCCGCGTCTCGTGAATCCGGGCGCCAACCTCGGTATAGGTAAGCGGTTTTCCGGATGCGGAGGCGAATGCAACCGCGGGGCGGTCTCCAAATTTTTTCAGGCTGTTGGCCAGCATAGCCGGGAAGGTATATGAACCGAGATCGGTAATGGTCTCCATAAAAGCTCCTTACATAAAAAGATACCGGAACAGCCGGATTGGTTGCAGTAAAACGACATATTTTACACTTTTGTCGTGCGCTTGTTAATATAGAGACAAGTAACAAATCATACCCGGAAAACCGTCATCCGTCAAAGAAAACTGACCAAAAAGTACCAGACAAAAGTGTAAAAAAAAGTTGATAACTCCAGCAACCCGATATATACTTTATAAATGAACCTGCGTATGCGGGCTCAAAAAAACAGACGTGAACCTGCTCACATGCATACCCATGCATACATTCAGATTCACAATGGAGCTAATAATGAAGAAAGCACTTGCACTGCTTGCTGTCGCCGCGATGACCGCAATGGTACTCGCCGGATGCGCCAAGTCCACTGACATGGACGCGTCCCTCGAAACCGGAACCGCCAACTACGATTTTACCGGCAAGACCATTGTGTCGACCAACTTCGACTACATCACCAAGACTGTCGAGGTTGTAACGACCGCTGCCTCCGGTAACACCACCACCACCAACACCGAGACCAAGATTGCCTACAAGCAGACGACCACCACGCTCGTGTTCGCCGCTGACGGCACCTTCACCGCGACCAAGACCGAAGCATACCTCGCCGGCGCCGATGGCGACTATCGCAATATTACCGTTACCGCCGGACTGACGACCACGGATACGTACTACAGCAACTACGGATTCGGAACCGACCGCGTCATCGCCGGTGTCGCAGGAACCACCAAGACTACGAGCACGCTTACCGGTACCTGGAAGGCATTCTTCATTCAGGACAGCGCGACCGACGGACAGACCGTGTCCTATAACCTTTCCCTGGCCTCATCAGCTGAGACCGAAAATTACCTTAACGGCACTGCTTCCGCCATTACGGCCCCGACCAACGGAACTTCCACAGTCAAGATGACCTATGCACTCGGCGATACCGACAGCAGCACGACTCCGCTTGACGCTGATTACCTCACCGGGACCGACTACTGGGTCAATGGCACCAAGATCGACACCGACGGTGCAGAGAAATCCTATGTCTACTTCTCGATCGACGGCTACTTCAGCGGTAACTTCCTCGTTCAGTAATATCTCGTAATAACCTGATATTCTGATGGGGCTGGCCGAGCAATTCGGCCAGCCCCTTTTTTTATCTGTTTACCCGGTATTTTTACGCAACACCGGATTTCGGTCGATCCCCGGGACACCCCGGAGCGTGCCGCCGGAAATGAATCAACGGATCTCGATATCTTTTCACTCAAAAAGCCAAGAAACCGAACTCTATTCATGCTAGTATTTATTAAGGCCCTGTGCATGCAGGGCAATTATAATTGATACAGGATATGTAAATGTTGAAAGCATGTAAGCTGCTCGCTGTCGCCGCGATGACCGCCATGGTACTCGCCGGATGCGCCAAGACCACCGATGTCGATGCGTCCCTCGAAACCGGAACCGCAAACTACGATTTTGCCGGAAAAACCCTGGTAAGCGTCGATACCCGCTCGTACACCAAGCAGATTGAGACCTCTGTCTTCGATTCAGCTACCGGAATTACGGCGACGAACACAACCGAAACCGCCATTCCCTACTGGGCGGATACCGTTACGCTCACGTTTGCCGCAGACAAAACCTATACCTGCGCTCACGTCCTCTCGTATCTTCCGGGCGTCGACGGCGATTACCGCACAACCCAATCGGTCGCGACCGCAGGTTCCGTTACGACGACGACGACGACGCGGTATCTTGATACAAGCAGGGTTGCGATGGATAAATGGACCGTGGGACTTGGCGGAACCGTGTTTACTTCGGATGTCTATACCGGATCCTGGTCTTCGTTTTTCAAGCAAAACTCGGCGACAGACGGCAGCACCCTCAATTACGCGGCTCTGTACACGACAAATACGTTCCTCGACTACAAAATAACTTCAAGACCGGAAACCGTTCCGCCGGTTACGGGCAGCGCTGTAACGCTCAAAACCGTCTATGCCCCCGACGGCTATGATACGACCGTTACCGCGCGGGATCCGTCAGATTACTTGACGTTTAATTATGAGTATCAAGGAACGACAGCAGTTAACGGCGCAGAGAAAGACCAGATTAACATTGCGTGTTACTCGGATTCATCGGCAAGAGCCATGCGATGGCGCGCCGATGATTTCGAGGGAGTTTTCACCGTTCAGTAGGAATCTCCCGTGCGCTCCACTGCGCCGAGATACAAAAAGGCCATCCGCGTTGCGGATGGCCTTTTTTTTTCACCAGTTCACCCCTTCAGGGTTTACCAGATGCTCTCGCGGATAAAGGTGTCGTTCCGGTCGTAGCCGACCGAGATGATGCTCACCTTGGTGCCCGAATATTCCTCGATAAAATCGACGTACTCGCGCGCTTCGGCCGGAAGCTTGTCGTACGAGCGGCATTCCTTGAGGCACTGTTTCCAGCCCTTGAAATGCTTGAGCACGGGCTTGGCCGCGTTCAGGTCCTCGATGGAAGCGGGGAATTCCTCGGTGACGGTTCCGTTGATGTTATAGGCAACGCAGGCTTCGATGTCGTCGAGGGTGTCGTAGACGTCAAGGTGAGTAAGCACGAGGTCGTCAATGGAGTTCGACCGGCAGGCGTAGCGGAGCGCGACGAGGTCGAGGTAACCGCAGCGGCGGGGACGACCCGTCGTAACGCCGTACTCGCGGCCAGTCTCGCGGACAAAGTGATAGAGCTCGCTCTGGCTGCCTTCGTCAAATTCGGTCGGCATCGGGCCGTTTCCGACGCGGGTCGAGTACGCCTTGAACACGCCGAGGATCTTGTCGATCGCGCGCGGTCCGATGCAGCCACCGATTGCCGCTCCCGCCGAGCTTGAAAAGCCCGAGGAAACGTACGGGTAGGTTCCGAGGTCGAGGTCAAGAAGCGCGCCCTGTGCGCCCTCAAAGAGGACTTTCTTTCCGCGCGCGGCCCAGAGCTCGGAAGTAAGGTTTACCTTCATCGCAAGGAGGCGGTCTAAGAACGGGGCGAGGAAGGCGCGGTCGCCGTCCTCAAGCTCGTCCATTTTTTCTTTCCAGGTAAGGTCCGCGAGGCGGATACCGTCCCGCTCGGATTTCATCGCATACGTCGTGCCGATTCCCCGTCCGGTGGTGCCGATGGGCCGCTTTCGCGCCGCGTCGCGCTTTTTGTCGAGCTCGCGGTACCGGGGAAGGACGATGTGTGCGCGGTCGGATATGAATACCCGGCCTTCCCACTTGATGCCACGTTCGGTGAGCATGGCGAGCTCGGTGAACAGGGCATCGGGATCGATGACCATGCCCGCGCCGAGATACACGGTATTACCGGGATGGAGGATTCCGGAGGGGACCAGATGCAAGGCGTACTGGACGCCATTGCTCACAATCGTGTGCCCGGCGTTCGCACCGCCCGAGAACCGCACGATACACTGGGATTCGTTGGCCAGATAGTCAACGATTTTTCCCTTCCCTTCATCGCCCCACTGGGCACCGATTACGACTACGTTCATGGCTACCTGCTTTAATATCGAGAGTAGTTCGGTGCCTCCTGCGTGATGGTCACGTCATGTGCGTGGCTTTCGCGGAGTCCCGACGACGTGATCCTAACAAATTTCCGGTATTTCTTCAATTCCTCTATGGACGCGCAGCCGCAGTATCCCATGCCTTTTCTGAGGCCGGAAACCATCTGGTGAAGGTAGCTCTTGAGCTCTCCCTTGTAAGGCACGCGTCCCTCGATGCCCTCGGGAACCGGGGTTTCGTCCTTGGCGATGCCGTAGCGGTCGCCCGAGCCGTCCTTGATTGCCCCGAGTGAGCCCATTCCGCGGTATTCCTTGTAAATACGTCCGTCGAAGATAATCTCGCGGCCGGGAGCTTCCTTGAGGCCGGCGAAGAGGTTTCCGATCATGACGGCGTTTGCGCCCGCGCCGATCGCCTTCGAAATGTCTCCCGAGAACTTGATGCCGCCGTCCGCGATTATCGGTATTTTCGACTTCGCGGCTTCCTCGGCGCATTCACACACGGCGGAGAACTGGGCTTTCCCGACGCCCGAAACGACGCGCGTGGTGCAGATGGAACCCGGTCCGACGCCGACTTTTATCGCGTCGGCGCCCGCATCGATGAGGTGGCGCGTTCCCGCGGCGGTCGCGACGTTGCCGCCGATGACCGGAAGTTCCGGATATGCTTTCTTGATGGCGCGAACCGCCTCGATGACTCCCTTGGAGTCGCCGTGCGCGGTGTCGAGAACGACGAAGTCGACCTTGGCGGCGGTGAGGAGCGGAAGGCGAACCGACCAGTCGTTATTGCTGATCGCGGCTCCGACAATGAGCCGACCCTTCGAGTCGCGGGCAGCATTGGGGAACATTTCCTGCTTTTCCATGTCCTTCACGGTGATAAGGCCGGTGAGATGACCTTCATGGTCGATGACGGGGAGCTTTTCGATGCGGTGCTTGTCGAACTTCTGCCGTGCGTCGTCTGTTGAGGGCTTGCCCTCGGTAACGACGATATCCTTTGTCATGACGTCGCGGACGAACAGGGTGTCGTCGCGGCAAAACCTGAGATCGCGGCCGGTGATGATGCCGACGAGCTTGCCTTCGCGGGTGATGACGGGAAGGCCCGACACGTTGTAGCGGTGCATGAGCTGCTTGACGTCGCCGATGGTGCGGTCGTCCTCGACGGTTACGGGGGACTCGATGATCCAGTTGAGGTAACGCTTGGCGTTCGATACTTGCTCGGCCTGAACCTCGGGCTTGAGGTTCCGGTGAATGACGCCTGCGGCTCCCTCGAGGGCGAGCGCAACGGCCATTTTTTCCTCGGTGACAGTATCCATCGCAGCGGAGATGACCGGCACGTTAAGCCTGACGTCACGAACCAGGATGGTGCTCACGTCGGTATCGCGAGGAAGAACCTCGGAATAGCCGGGCTCGAGGAGCACGTCGTCGTACGAAAAAGTCTCTTTCATCTCAATCATATTTCCCTCCAATTGCATTCACAGGTTAGAAAAAAACCGGCCGCTTCTCGAGCATGGCCGGTCCGGGGTTTAAGGCGCGGTTCTCCGCGCGGAGTCGCTGCCTTCTTTTGCGCTGCGCATCAAGGCGCCGTATTTTTCCGCAAGGCGCTCGGCCTTCTCGGCCGCAAGCCCGCGGTAACGCTCGGGATTCGCGAAGAAGCCCGCGGGATCGGCGACGCCGAGCTTTTCGAGCTGGGCCGTGATTCTGCCAAAGGCGTCCGGGCTCTTTTTGAGCGCCTCGAAAAAGGTAATGCCGTTCGTTTCGGCGTCGAGCGTGATTTTGCGAATCACCTCGTGACCGTCGGAAATGCCTGACTCCGCGAGCAGTATGTAGGCGGGCTCGGCGAGCACGCCGCCCTTGACCTTTCCGCCCGCTCCGGCGAGGTTGCGCGCCATGCCCTCGCGGTCTGCCTGAAGGCCCGCGACGACATTTTTCATGCGCGCGACGGCGAGCGTAAACCCGGCGAGATAATCGGCGACGAAGCGCTGGCTTGCGGAGTTCGTCAGGTCACGCTGGTGTTCGGATATCTGATCCATGAAGAAAGTGATCACGCGCGGCGCGAACGCTTTCCAGAGGCTCTTTACGTGCTCGGAGTTCCAGGGGTTGCGCTTTTGCGGCATCGTCGAGGATCCAACCTGGGTCGAGCTGAAATACTCGAACACCTCGCCCACCTCCGATCGCTGGAGGTTACGGAGGTCGTCCGCGAGGTTCGCGATGACGCCGAAGGCAACGTTGCACTCAAGGAGAAGCCGGAGAAGATACTCGGGCTCGACAAGCTGGGTCGAATGCTCCGAGGGAGCGAGACCGAGATAGCCGAGATATTTCTTTTCAAGATCTTCGGGGTCGCGCACGATCATGCTCGTCGCGTTATAGGCACCGACGGCGCCCGCGAGCTTGCCGCACAGTCCTTGTGACCGCGCGTCGATCTCGAGGATGGACTTGCCAAGGCGGCTCACGTACTCGGCAACGGCAAAACCGAAGGTGATGGGGACTGCGTGCTGACCATGGGTCCGGCCGACTTCGGGCGTTGCCGCTTCGCGCGCGGCGATTTCGCAAAGCTTTGTCTCGAGCTCGCGGAGTTCGGGCAAGATCACCTCGCGCACGCAGTCGCGCACGCGGACGGAGAGGGCGGTATCGAGGATATCGACGCTCGTCGCGCCAAGATGCACGAGCGGGGCGACAGCCTCGGGTACCATCTCCTTGAGCACGTTTACGAGCGCCCGGATGTTATGTTTGGTTTTTTCCTCTTCCGCGTACACGCGCGAGGGGTCAATATCCTTCGCGACCGAGTCGAGTTTGCGCTCGAGGTCCGCGGTAAGGCCGCCGCGAACGGCAAGATGAGCCTTTACGAGGGCGATTTCAGCCCTTGCGCACGAAATAATCGACGCTTGTTCTGAAATATGCGCTGAAAGCCGGTCAAAAACTGCCGACTCCGAAAGTGAATAACGATGATCAAGGGGGGAAATGTTAAGAAAAATATTGCGTGTTTCCATAATATATACTGCCAGAAACTTGCAAGTTTTGTCAAGTGATGGTATTTTTTTAACTACATGAATCTTGTCCATAAATTCCGCGAAACCTGTTCTGCGATCCTTCCGATTTGCGCGCTCGTGCTTATTTTCGGGACGACAATAGCTCCCCTGGAGCCGATAATACTCCTCACATTTTGCGTCGGGTCGCTCATACTCATCGCAGGGCTCACCGTATTTTTAACCGGGGCGGATCTCGGAATCGTCCCTGCGGGAACCTATCTTGGCGCAAAGCTCACGAGAACGCGCAATTTGCCGCTGATTCTCGTGTCGGGCCTCATTATCGGCTTTTTGATCACCGTCGCGGAACCCGATCTCCTCGTCCTCGGCGGTCAGGTCGCGGACGTGACCGGCAGCATACCCGAACGAACGCTCGTGTTTGCCGTCGCGATTGGCGTCGGCCTTTTCGTTGCCTTCGCGCTCGCTCGCGTACTCGTGCAGCTTCCCTATCGCGTGGTCCTCATCGCCGGATACGCCGCCGTCTTTGCACTCGCCTCCCGGGTCGACGATGTGTTCGTCGCGATCTCCTTTGATTCAGGTGGAGCGACCACCGGCCCCATGACCGTTCCGTTCATCATTGCACTCGGCATCGGTGTCGCGGCAGTTCGCGGCGACAAAAACGCGCTCGAAGACAGTTTCGGTTATACCGGAATCGCATCGATCGGCCCGATTCTCGCGGTCACCATTCTGGGCGTGATAATCGGAAACTCGCCGGCGCCCCAGGCACTCGAAGTGTCTGTAGTAGCCGCCACCCCCGTCGCCACAGCCTCACATCTCGAAATCCTCCGCTCGCTTCTCGCGCCTGTCGCGCATTCATTCCCGACCGTCGCGCGGAACACGTTCATCGCGTTGAGCCCGCTCTATGCGATCATCATGGTCTTCAATTTTTTCCTCATCAAATTGCCTCCCCAGCAGGTTAAACGAATATCGCTCGGCTTTTTGTACGCCTACATCGGCCTCATTCTCTTTTTCGTCGGGGCAGACTCCGCCTTTGTCCCCGCAGGGAAAGCGCTCGGTGCATCTCTCGGCGCGCTCACGTGGAACTGGATACTCATACCCATCGGATGCATTCTCGGCGCGGTCGTCGTCTGCGCGGAGCCCGCGGTTTGGGTACTCACCGAACAGGTTGAGGAAGCCTCGGGCGGCAACATCAGAAAAAGACTGTTACTCGCCGCGCTCGCTCTCGGCGTCGCGGTGTCTGTTGGCCTTTCCATGTGCCGCGTCGTCTACGGCTTCAGCATCTGGTACCTGCTCATCCCCTTCTATGCCGCGGCCCTCGCGCTCACCTTCGTCACGCCGAAACTCTTTACGGCGATCGCGTTTGACTCAGGCGGCGTCGCCTCCGGCCCCATGGCAAGCACCTTCATCCTGTCACTCACCCTCGGAGCCTCCTGCGCGTCGGGAGGAGACCCTTCACGCGACGGTTTCGGCGTCATTGCGATGATCGCGGCCACTCCGCTCGTCGCCATACAAATACTCGGATGGCTCTATTCCCGCAAGGAAAAAAGCATCGCACGGGAGGCTCGCACGTAATGAAATATGATTGGCAAATACTTACCATGGTCGATCATGGCGCGGGCGAAAAGCTTGCCGCGTATACCCGAACAAAAGGCGCGCGGGGCGGGACGATCCTCGTCGGACGAGGGGAACATCCCTCGCGCATTCTGAGGGCGCTCGCACTCGCGGACGTGGAGCGCGACGTGCTCATCACGCTCGCGACAGATGACCAGCTTGACGCGATTCTCGACTCGATCGGGAACGCGCCCTTCTCGCTCGGCAAAGAGGGAATGACGATTGCGATCCGCACAGGAGGAATTGCGATGGAAGAAAACACGGAACATACGCTGATAACGATAATCGTGAACCGCGGCTACGCAGACGACGTGATGAACGCGGCGAGAAAAGCCGGTGCGAAAGGCGGAACCATTCTCCACGCCCGCGGCACGGGAAAGCCTGACGACGAAAAGTTTTTCGGCATCACCATCGTTCCCGAAAAGGAAGAGCTCCTCATCGTTGCCCCGAGCGAAACGGCGAGGGCGGTCGAAGAGGCGATACTCGCGCTTTCCTGCCTGACGACGCCCGGAATCGGCATCATGTACACGGCGCCCGTCGCGCGCTTTATGCAGCTCGGCAAGAAAAGAGTACGCAGCTGATAAAAACGGTATTTATATTTTTGAGCCTTACAGTCGTTCGCCGATCAGCTTGAGGAGTTGGTCGCGCCCGTTTTTCTTCGAGGCAGATGTTATCGGGATCATTTCGGGGCTTCTGCCAAAGAAGACCGACCACTTTTTTATCGTATTGCGCGTCTCGTTCGTGCCGAGCTTGTCGGCCTTCGTGCCGACGATCACGACTTCGATCCCGAGTTTCTCGAAATATTCGATCGAATTTTTCTCGACGTCACCGGGAAGCCGGCGCATGTCCATCAGGAAAAAAAGAGTTTTCAGTTCCTTGCGCTCCTGCGCGTAGTCGGCGAGCATGCGGTCGAATGTGCGATTCTCGTCGGCAGATCGCTGCGCATAGCCGTAGCCCGGAAGGTCCGCGAGGATGAATTCGTCGTTTATCCTGAAAAAATTGATCATCCGGGTCATACCCGGCCGCGAGCCGGTCTTTACGAGCGACTTCCGGTTCACGATCATGTTGATGAGCGATGACTTTCCCGTATTTGAGCGCCCGAAAAAAGCGAACTCGGGTAATCCCGTTTGGGGATACGAATCCGGCTTGATCGCGCCCTTGATAAAATCCGCCTGTACAATCCTGATCATGAGAAACGCTCCTTGCTGAAACCTTCTGTAAGTATAGATGAATCGGGGTTTCTGGGGAAGCGTCCGGGGGCGGGGACGCCTCCCCGCCTGCGGTCTGTCACAATCCTGTCACAATCCTGTCTCCGTTCTGTCACCGTCCCGTCATTGCGTCGACGTTCGCCTTGCCCGCGGGCACGAAGGGCCACACGTTCTCGTCCTGCGAGATGAGGCAGCGCACAAAGCGCGGACCCTTGCCGGAGAAAGCGATGGTATCCCAATCGGGCGCCGATTCGTCGACTGCCTTGATGCCGAAACCCTTCGCAATCGCGACGAGATCGGGTGAGTGGTCAAAAAAGCACGCGGAGAAATTCTTCGCGAACAGAAGTTCCTGCTGCTGGCGAACCATGCCGAGCGCGCCGTTATCGAGCACGATCACCGTCACGTCGAGATCAAGTTCGCAGAGCGTCGCGAGCTCCTGCACGTTCATCATGATCGAGCCGTCACCCGAAATGCAGACGACCCGCTTCCCCGGATTCGCGAGCGCCGCCCCGATTGCCGCGGGAAGACCGAATCCCATCGTGCCGAGGGAACCCGAGGTGAGGAACTGCCGGGGCCGCGAGAAAGGATACCACTGGGCGGTCCACATCTGGTGCTGGCCGACGTCGGTCGTCACGATGATGTCCGCCGGGTCAACGCCGCACGCGCGCGCGCGATCCGGTATCGAGGAGATGAGCCGGGCCGGATGGGCGAGACCGCTCGCGCGTTCTGCGCGCTCGGCGTCCGCGCGAAAGGTATCTGTTTCCGCGTCCCGAAACCGAGCGAGACCCGAAAGCCAGTCGGCGCGTGCTGCCACAAGATCGTCACCGCTCTTTCCTTCAGCCGGATGCGCAAGCTCGCGGATCCGGGCGGCGATCACGGGAAGGACCGACTCCGTGTCCGCGATGATCGAGCAAGTTGAGCCGAGAATCTTGTTGACCTCGGCGGCGTCGATATCGATATGGATAATCCTTGCGCCGGGGCAAAATTGCTTTATGAGACCTGTCGCGCGGTCATCGAAGCGCACGCCCGCGGCGAGCACCACGTCGGCGTCATGCATCGCGCGGTTTGCCGCGACGGCGCCGTGCATGCCGACCATACCGAGTCGGTAGGGACTTTCTGCGGGAATCGAGCCGATCCCCATGAGGCTTGTGACAACCGGCATCGGCATCGCGCCGAGAAGCGCCTCGATCCCGGAAGCGGACTCGGGAGACGCGCAGCCCCCACCTGCGTAGAGAACGGGCTTGCTCGAAGAGGCGAGCATGAGGGAAGCAATATCGATCGCGCGGGCAAAGTCTTCCCCGTCGGTGCGGTATTTTGATGCACGCTTCTTGATCGGACGCACTGCGGGCCAGGATGCAAAACTGATTTTCTGCAGCTGGACGTCGCGCGGAATGTCAACGAGCACCGGTCCCGGACGACCCGATGCGGCGATTTCAAACGCGGCAGGGATCGCCTCGAGGAGCTCCGCCGCCGACTTCACCATCACGCTGTGCTTGGTGATCGGGAACGAAAGGCCGAAGGTATCCGCTTCCTGGAACGCATCGGTTCCGATGAGATGGGTACTCACCTGCCCGGTTATCGCTACGAGGGGAATCGAGTCGCACCGCGCATCCGCGATCGCCGTGAGGAGATTCATCGCCCCGGGCCCGCTCGTCGCGATGCAGACCGCGGTCTTGCCCGTCGAGCGCGCCATCCCCTGGGCGAGAAAGCCGCCTGCCTGCTCGTGCCTGACGAGAATGTGGCTGATCCCGCTCCGCGCGAGCTCGTCATACAGGGGAAGGACCGAACCGCCCGGAATTCCCGCCACGATGGCGATCCCGTGCATCTCAAGCAGCTTCATCACGATCTGCGCGCCGGTTGCCTCAATCATGCAAACCTCCCTCAAAGATGTAAAAAAAAACCCTCCGGTCTGCCGGAGGGTTTCGGTACATTACTGAAACTCAAGCCCTTGGCAGACAACTTTTCGCGCCGGTAACGACTACCAGGACGACAACGAGAAGTACTACTACAAGGACGAATACTGCATTCATATACACAGATTACGTATATTTATGCACATTGTCAAGCGTTTTCGATATTCCGGAATGCGGTTTCCGTAATCGCGCTTTCAACCGGCCGCGTGAGCATACCGGTGACAAAATACACGATCGTAGAAACGGGCAAGGCAATGATGATCGGATCCACGTTCGCGAGGGATGGAACCAAAAACGGCTTGCCGAAAAGTGCCTTGCAAAGCCCGAGCGGAACGGCTTCCTTCGCGTGCATAAAGAAGAGCCAGAAAAAGCTGACCGCAACGCCGGAAGCAAAGCAGGCAATCGCCGCTTCCTTGCTCGTCTTCTTGAGGTAGAGGGCTCCGATATACGACGGCAGAAACGCCGCAGCGCAGAGACCGAAGAATATTGCAGTTCCCGTCGCGATGATTGCCGTGCCGCCCGCAAAGAAATTGGGGAGCGCGTACGCGATCAACGTCGAAAGAATGATGCCGACGCCCATCGCCATCCGGTTGACGGCGACGGGATTCTTTCCCTTGACGCCGAAGCCTTTCTCCAGCACGTCGCGGCCGAACGCCGTACCCATCGTGTGAAACTGCCCGCTCAAGGTGGACATGGCGGCGGCAAGGAGGGTGACGAAGAAAAACGCGGTAAACCATCCCGGCATCGCGCGATCGATGAAAAGCGGAATGATGTTGTCGGTTTTTTTCTCGCCCGCAATGAGCGCGATTTTTCCGACGGTCTTCATGAAATACACGTTAGAAAGAGCGCCGACGGTAAACGCAACGCCGGTCATCATGCAGATAAAGAGGCCGCCGGCAACAACCGCGCGATTGAGCTCTCGGCCCGACTTGACGGTCATAAAGCGAACGGTGAGCTGCGGCTGCGCGAGCACGCCGATACCGACACCGAGGACAACCGTCGTGACCAGCTGCCACCAATACGGCGAGAACAGCTTCGGCATCGCGGACCATCCCTGATGCCCGTTAGCGCCGAACGTGTCACGCGCGACGGGAGCCATGTCGGTAAGCGCGCGATGCGCCTGAACCGGGCCGCCGAGGAGATGATAGGTATAGATTAAAAGGAATGTCATTCCGACAAACATGAGCATGCCCTGAAAGGCGTCGGTGTACATCACGCCCTTCATACCACCCATCACGACATACACTGCGACGATCGCGACGAAAAAGAAAAGCGCGACTTCATAGGGTATCGCGAGCGTCTGGGCCGCGAACTGCACACCGCCGATGATGACCGATCCCGCGTACAGCGGCATCGCGATAAAGATGAGAGTTCCGCCCGCGGTCTGCAAAAAGCGCGAACCATAGCGCTTGCCGAGAAGCTCGGGGAAGGTATGCGCGTCGAGGTTGTGCCCCATCTTTCTCGTCCTGCGACCAAACACGACGAAGGCAATGAAAATACCGACGATGATGTTGAGGAAGGTGAGCCAGATGATTCCCATCCCGTACACGGCGGCCGCCCCGCCGAAACCGATGATAGCCGAGGTCGAGATAAAGGTCGCCCCGTATGAAAGAGCCATGATGAGCGGATGAATCTGACGACCACCGAGAAGATAGTCAGTCGAGTTCTTCGTCGACTTGTAGCCATAGAGGCCAAGGAGAACGGTAATCACGAGATACACGATAACCATGACCGAAAGTACGACTATGTTCATTTTGCGCCCCCTTCGGTATATTCCGGATCGCGATTTTCCCACTCGGCTTCTTCCTTTACCTCGGTACCGAGATCCTCTTTCGGCTTGTTCCAGTTTATGACGCCATACACTACGCAGAGAAGCACCGAGCCGATGGTCAAGCCATAGGCTAGCGTGACCCATACATCACCAAATCCCGACATACGCATCCCCCTTATCGTTTGCAACTATAAAAAATTTTCATTTGTGATAGAGACCACCGGAGAGCACTGAAAGAAAAAAATCCCATTCGGCGAGATACGCATCCCGACAGAGCTCGACCTTTCCGAGGGTCGCAAGATTCTCGCTGAAGTCGTTCCGGGTTTTCACGACAAGCCACTTGAGGAGGATGAGCGACTTCTCCTTTCCGTAGGGAATCGCCGTGTAATCGGCGTCCTCGTAGAGACCGTCAAAATACCGGTCAAGCACCGTTTGCATGCGCCGCCTGATATCCGTCTGCTCCACCTGTGCTGCCTTCACGATAAAAGCGATCGTGTCGGGTTCCTTGATGTAAAACTCGACGGCTACCGACGAAATAAAACGGGTACGTTCGACCGGGTCTTGGGGCATGGGCGATTGCTCGGATGCGTTTCTGATGTAGCCTTCCATCGCTCCGTACGAGTACTCAAGGGCGTATTGAAAAAGATCTTCCTTGGATTCGATGTATTCATACAAACCGCCCTTTGAAATTCCCGCGCGGCGGACAATGTTGTCGAGGCTGGTTTTCTCGTACCCGGAAAGTGAAAATTCCTCTAGAACGGAAGCCATGATCCGCTCCTGTTTGTCCGGGTTCAAGTTGAAAAAAGTGTCTTTCATATCGATAGCATCCAGTCGCCTGCGTCGTTGTCGTCAGAACGGGGTATTCAAGGATTTTATTGTGCCTGTCCAAAACCGACTGGTCAGTCGGTTTTTCATCATAACCCGATCCCAGGCTCCCGTCAATAAAAAAAAGCCGGTCACCCGGCTTTCAAGAAGTAAACACTATTCAGATTGTCACCCAATTTTTCAGAACTCGCCAACCGATTCTTCCCCGTGAGTTAATCGCCTTCCGTTCCGTTCCCCGTGAAGAAATTGCCCTACGGGCGATTTCTTCAAGAGAATCTTGAGGTTTCGCCTCAAGATTCTCCAAGGTACGCCTGACGTACCCGGTCGTCCTTGAGAAGGCCTTCACCGGTTCCCGAGAACGAGATCGCGCCGGTTTCGAGCACGTAGCCGAAATCGGCAACCTCGAGGGCGGCGTGCGCGTTTTGCTCGACGAGGAGGACGGTTGTCCCCTTTTTGTTTATCTCGCGCACGATTTCGAAAATCATCTTTACGACGAGGGGCGCGAGACCGAGGGACGGCTCATCGAGCATGAAAAGCTTCGGGCTCGTCATGAGGCCGCGTCCGACCGCAAGCATTTGCTGCTCGCCGCCGGAAAGCGTTCCCGCGGACTGCTTCATGCGCTCGCGAAGCCGGGGAAAAAGGTCATAGACCATCTCGCGGTCCCGGCGAATACCGTCACGGTCCTTGCGCGAATACGCGCCAAGGATGAGATTCTCCTCGACCGAGAGGTTCGGGAACACGCGACGTCCCTCGGGAACGAGAACGATGCCGCGCGAGACGATGTCCTTCGTGGCCATTCCCGAAAGTTCCATGCCGTTCCACTGGATTGAGCCCGATGCGGGTTTTACGAGACCGACGATTGATTTGAGCGTCGTCGACTTTCCCGCTCCATTCGCGCCGATAAGCGAAACGATCTTCCCGTCCGGTACTTCTATCGATACGCCCTGAAGGGCGTGAATTCCGTCGTAAAAAACGGAAACGTTATCTAGCTTGAGCATCAGTCAACTCCCAGATAGGCTTCGATGACGCGCGGGTTCTTCCGGATCTCGTCCGGTGTCCCGTCTGCGATGGTGATTCCGTACTCGAGCACGTACATGCGCGAGCAGACGCCCATGACGACCTGCATATGGTGCTCTATGAGCAGAATCGCGATCCCGAAGTCGTCGCGAATTTTGTGAATGAAGTCCATGAGCTCGTGCGATTCCTGCGGATTCATTCCCGCGGCAGGTTCGTCGAGGAGGAGGCACGTCGGCTCGGTCGCGAGCGCGCGCACAATCTCGAGTCTCCGCTGCTTTCCGTACGGGAGCGACGTCGCCTGGTCACCCGCATGTTCGGCGAGTCCCACCTGCTCAAGAAGGTGCATGGCACGTTCCCGAAGCTCCTTTTCCTTCTTCGCCTGCGCGGGCAGATGGAGGACGGACGGGAGAAAGTGCACGCCCATGCGGAGGTTACCCGCAACGAGCACGTTCTCGAGCACGCTCATCTCGCGAAAGAGCCTGATGTTCTGAAAGGTGCGCGCGAGTCCGAGTTCGGTTATTTTGTGCGGCTCAACCTTCGCGAGGTCGATTCCCTTATAGGAGATCGAGCCTTCGGTCGGCCGATAGACGCCGGTAATCATGTTAAACGCGGTCGTCTTTCCCGCTCCGTTCGGCCCGATGAGCCCGACGATCTCGCCGTCGTTGACCGTGATATTGAGATCGGTCACGGCGGTAAGTCCGCCGAACCGCATGGTTGCGTTTTTCGCGACGAGCATCACTTAGCCCCCTTCGCGCCATCGCTTTTTCGGCGGGGAAAGAGCCCCGCGTCAGCGAACATATCCCAGGAGAATTCCTTCGTTCCCATCAGTCCCTTTTGACGGTAGATGACGACGATCATGAGGAGGAGCGAGAATACCACCATGCGAAGACCGGGAAGACCGTCGGTGGTGAACAGGACGAGGTTAAGCGGGCCGTCGAGGAAGCGGAGGAGCTCCATGAGCACGGTCACGACGACCGAGGCGATGACGGATCCGGTGATGCTCCCGTTGCCGCCGAGCACGACGATCAGAAGAATATTATAGGTGAGGCCGAAGACGAACATCTTCGGGTCAATGGTCGTCATGAGATGACCCAAAAGCGCGCCGCCGATTCCGGCGATAAAGCTCGAGCACACGAAGCTGACGATCTTTACGTGCGCAACGTCGATGCCCATGGACCGCGCCGCGATTTCGTTGTCGCGCACTGCCTTGAGCGAGCGTCCATACGCCGAATGGATCAGCGCGAGCATGAAGATTACCGAGAGGGCCGCGAATGTCCACACGACCCACGTGGTCGAATATTTCGGAAGGCCCTTGAGGCCAAGCGCACCGTTCGTCAAGCTCTGGGCGTTGGTGATGAGCACGCGAATGATCTCGGCGAAACCGAGGGTTGCTATCGCGAGGTAGTCGTCCCGGAGCCTGAGCACCGGGGTTCCGATGAGCCAGGCGAAGGCGGCCGCGACAAGACCTGCGATGACGAGAGCCGGAACGAAGGGCAGCTGCACGTTCGCGAGCCACGGAACGATCGGAGCCAGGAAAAAGTTGAGCGCCTTTTGCGCCGGGCTCATGGTAAGAAGCGCGCACACATACGCGCCGATCGCCATGAAACCCGCGTGCCCGAGGGAAAAGAGCCCGGTAAAACCGTTGAGTAGGTTCATGGAAAGCGCGAGCACGATGTAGATGGCGCAGAGGTTGAACACGCGAAGCGCGAAGTTTCCCGCGAAGCGGTCCATGCAAAACACGAGCGCAATCGCCGCGACGCACGCGATGGCGGTATATAGAGCCTTGTTTCGTTTGTCGATCATTTTACACCTTCTCCACTTGATTCTTGCCGAGGAGTCCCGACGGCTTGATGAGAAGCACCAGGATCAGAACGACGAAGGCGAACGCATCGCGATAGCCCGACAGGTCCGGAAGGAACGCGATGATCATGATCTCGAGAATGCCGAGGAGGAAGCCACCGAGCACCGCGCCCATGATATTGCCGATGCCGCCCAGTACCGCCGCGATAAAGCACTTGAGTCCGGGCATGATACCCATCGTCGGGTTGAGCTGCGGATATTTCAGGGACCACAGGATTCCGCCGAATGCCGCGAGAAGCGAGCCGAGGCCGAAGGTAAACGACACGACGCGGTTGACGTCGATCGCCTGGAGGCGGGCCGCGTCGAGGTCGGTCGAAACCGCGCGCATCGCCATTCCGGTCTTCGTCTTGTTGACGATCCACAGAAGGAGCGCGAGGAGCGCGAAGGTGAATATCGGGATCATCACGCTGATCGAAACGATCGAGACGGATCCGAAATGGAGAACGCGCGAAAACATATCGGGAACGACGAAACCCTTCGGCCTTCCGCCGAACAGCACCGTCGCGAGATTCTCAATAAGAAATGAGGCGCCAATCGCGCTGATCATGATCGAGATTTTAGGCGAGTCGCGTAATGGCTTGTATGCCACGCGCTCAAGGCCGATGCCGAGCATCGCGGTAAAGGCGATGGCGACGAGAAACGCAACCCACCAGGGAAGAAGAAGGAGCGTCACGAGGTAAAAGGCGAAGTACGCGCCGAGCATGAATACGTCACCGTGCGCGAAGTTGATGAGCCGGAGTATTCCGTACACCATCGTGTAACCGATCGCGATAAGCGCGTACAGGCTTCCGAGTGAAAGCGCGCTGGTCAGGTGCTGCAAAAACAATGGAAAAGTCATGTTGCTACCACAGTCGTCAGGATAGGGAACCCGGCCGAAGCCGGACTCCCGGGAAAAAGTGCCGCGCACGGCGACAAGCGTCATGCGCGGCGATTCGATCGCTATCCGCGAACCTTACAGGCTCAGGGGTTAACAACCGTAAGATACGAGAACTTGCCGTCCTTGACGGTCTTGATGAACGCGCTCTTGGTCGCATCTCCGTTCGCGTCGAGCGTGATGGTACCTGCGGCACCCTCAAAGCCCTTCGTGGCGGCGATTGCCTCGCGGATCTTGACCGTGTCGAGCGTGTTGGCACGCTTGATCGCGTCGAGCGCGAGAATGTATCCGTCGAAGCCGAGCGCGGTGACCGCGGCAGGCTCCTTCGAGTACTTCGCGTTGTACGCGTCAACGAAGGTCTTGGACATGCCGGAAGTCGCTCCCTCAACCGCGAAGAAGGTGGAGAAGGTTGCGCCCTCGACGAGCTTCTTGCCAACGTCGATGAACTCCGGGGTCTCCCAGGTATCGCCGCCGAGGAACGGAACGGTGATCCCGAGCTCGCGAGCCTGCTTCATGACGAGCGCGCTCTCGGTGTAGTTGCCGGGTGCGAAAATGACGTCCGGATTGAGCGACTTGATCGTCGTCAGCTGGGCGGTAAAATCCTGGTCGCCGGTATTGTAGTTGAGTACCGAAAGGATGCATGCGTCGTTTCCGGTGAGCTTCTTGAAGGTATCGGTGAAGAACTTCGCGAGGCCGACGGAATAGTCGTTCGAAACTTCCTGGACGATGACCGCGGTGCGGGCCTTCGCGTTATTGTACGCGTAGTTGGCCATAACGGTTCCCTGGAAGGGATCGATAAAGCAAACGCGGAAATAGTAGTCATTGCCGAGCGTGACGAGCGGGTTGGTGCACGAAAGCCCGATGGCGGGAACCTTGGCGTCAAGGACGATGGGACCCGCAGCCATGGAAAGGGACGATCCCCAGGAGCCGAGAACGACGGAAACTTTATCCTTGTCGACGAGGCGCTGGGCGGCATTCGCAGCCTCGACCTTGTCGGACTTGTTGTCCGCGATGACGAGCTCGACCTTGTATTCCTTGCCGTCAACGGTAACGGTCGGATACATTTCGTTCGCGAGCTTGATGCCCTCGACTTCCATGGCTCCACCGGCGGCATTCGCACCGGTCATCGGTTCGAATACACCAATCTTGATGACATTGCCGGCGCCTGCGGACGATTTGCCGCAGCCGGTGAATGTTAGTGCTACTGCAATGATTGCAGCAATAATTAATCCAGCTTTTTTCATAAAGCCTCCTCCCAAAAAAAACGCCGGATCGTTTTCCGGCGTCATTGTTAACGTAGTAAGTATATAGCGGGGAGAACGCTTGTGCAAGTTACCGCAAACACCTCATTTCCGCTTTGCTGAATAATAGATGCCAACCGCGAGAACGATGAAGCCGCAAATCAGCAGCGTCCAGGTCGTGCTGTCGAACTTCATGCTGCTTTTTCCCAGAAGCTTCGAGAAACCGGAGGACAGCTTGTTTCCAATCATGTAGGTACGCTGAATACCGGCACCGATCATTCCACCACCGAGGGTCGTTCCGATAATTCCGAGCAGTTTGTTCATAATTTTCTCCTTTTATAACAGCAACACACGGGCAGTATACCATGAAAAAAACGGGCTGAAACGATTTTTTTATTCGGAAAAAGCGGAAATATCTGGTATAGTTAATATTGGAGTATCTTAATAGTATGCCCGTTCCAGAAGAAAAAATGCGCGTTCTGCCCCAGAACAAGATTTTCTCCAATTTGAACGACGCCGATACCGCCGTAATCAAGGCGTCGAGCGAGATTCTCTCGTTCGCGCCGGGCGATACGGTCTTTTCCTTCGGCGACCAGGCCGATTGCATTTATATCGTTATTTCCGGGGAACTGACCGTCATCAAACCCGTCGCCTACGAAAACTCCCGCGAAATAGCAAAACTCGTTACCAACGACAGTCTCGGAGACCTGAGCATGATCGCCGGCGGCTTCCACAGCGTCACGGCAGTATGCGACGCGCCTTCGGTTCTCTTCCGGTTCCCGTCGACGGGCTTGGGGTTTCGCACCTTTCTCGAGCGATACCCGGATACCGGCTCACGGCTTCTGTTCGCGTTTTTGAACGATATCGCAAACAGAACCCGCCGCGCAAACGAGCTCATCAAGGAAAACTCCCCCCATATCCAGGAACTCAGGCGTCAGGTATATCAGGATAAACTGACGGGACTCAACAATAAAACCTGGCTCGACGAAGAGCTGCCCCAGGAACTGAAAAGGCAGAACGGCAAACTGAGCCTCCTCATGATGAAGCCCGACAACTTCAAGCTGGTGAATGACAGCAGCGGACACGACGCGGGGGACAATCTCCTCGTGCATATCGCGCGCCTTCTGCCTGCCGTACTTCCCCGGGGACTCCCGCCCGTCCGTTACCTCGGCAACGAGTTTGCCGTGATATATCCCGGCAAGGGCAAGGAAGAGGCGCTCAAGCTCGCGGAAGAGATCAGGGAGTTTTATAACACGCTCGACATTTCCCGCTACGTTCCCGACGCAAGCTTTCACCTGACCGTAAGCATCGGCATCGCGATCGCGCCGGAACACGCGAGCGACTCAGGCTCGCTCATCGACAAGGCTCACCGCCTTCCGCTCGAAGGCCGCGCACGCGGGGGCAACATGATTCTCTTTCCCGAGGATCTCGCCGCGGAGGCGCCATGCTGAACCGTCACGAGGCCCTCCTCAAATCAATCAGCATATTCGCCGACCTTTCCGCGGAAGAGCTCGCACTCGCCTACTCCCGCATGCGGGAAATTTCGGGCAAGGAAAACGCGATCCTTTTCCGCGAGGGAGACGAGGGCAAGGAGATGTACATCATCCTCGATGGACGGGTCAATGTGTCCGTCAAAGCCTCGGGAACGGATGAGGAAATCAAGCTCGCCGACATGGGATGCGGAAGCTTTTTCGGGGAAATGTCCCTCGTTGAGGATCTTCCCCGTTCCGCGACCTGCCGCTTCGCGGAAAAAAGCGTCCTCCTTGTGCTTGACGGCGAAGGGCTTTCAGGCCTCATGACCAATCACAGTACCATCGCGGAGAAGATGCTCTACCGGATGCTTACCACGACGGCGAGCCGCCTCCACAATACGAGCGCCCTCCTTTCGGACATGGTTCAATGGGGAGAAAACGCGCGGCTTCGCGTCATCACCGACGAGTTCACCGGCCTTTTCAACCGGAGATTCCTCGACGAAACGCTCGAGACCGACTTCCGGAAATCTGTCGCAAACCGTACGCCGTTCTCCCTCGCCATGGTCGACCTCGACCGGTTCGGCGAGATCAACCGCGAACACGGAGAAGCGTTCGCTGACCTTCTCCTGAAAAAAACGGCCGAGGCCTTTCGCGCGGTGTTCTCCCGGGGTGAAATCATCGCCCGCTACGGCGGCGACGAGTTCACCGTCCTCCTTCCCGGAGTCAAGTGCGACGAAGCGCTGGAACGCTGCTCGAGGGCGTGCGACGCTATCGCCACGATAACCTTCCCCGAGTTGCCCGATTTCCGCGCGACGGCGAGCATCGGAATCGCCGCCTATCCCGACCACGCGCAGACGGTGGAAACGCTTCTCGAGCGCGCAGACAAGGCACTGTACGCCGCAAAGGAAGCAGGCCGCGCGCGCGCCATGATCGCGCAAAAGAACCCCAGGCAAAAGCACAACATCGCGTCGATCGCGGAGCGCAACCGGACGATCGAACGGATACTGGGCCTGATTCAAGAAAAGGAAAATTTTCTTCTTCTGGGCCACGAGCTCCCCGACGAAGACTGCATCTCATCGCTCGTCTCGATGGCGCTCCTCATCACGAAATTCGGAAAGACCGTGACCATCTACATCCGGGACCAGATACCGGACCAGCTCTCATACCTCGCGAACATCTGCTCATACAATAAAATTCCGCTCGTTCAGGGAACCGCCTGGGAAGGCAAAGCGCCCGACGCGATCTGGGTACTCGACACGCCGAAGCCCGAAATGATAGCGCTTAACGCCGACATCCAGGGCTTTATCTCGAACACCGAAATCCCGGTAGTCGAGTTCGACCACCACCTCTCCGCCGACGCCGCGTATTCGGGCACGAACGGCTACTGCCTCGTCATACGGGCGTCAAGCACCTGCGAGATAATCGGATTCTTCTGCAGCAAGATAGCGGCGCACGCCGACATGCTTGCGAAATACGGCATCACCGATCTTTTCTCGCGGAATATCGTACTCGCGATGCTCACCGGCATGATCGGCGACACGAAGTTCGGCCTTACCATGAAAACCGACCGGGACTCGTTCTTCTACAAGCTCTTCAGCGACAAGTTCGCGATGATACTCCGAAAAGCCGCGCACCGGAACAGCGGCAACTATTCTTCGATGAACGACATCTTCAAGACGATGCAGTCGCTTTCGTTCGAGGAAAAGGACCTGTACCAGAGCATTCTCGAAAACGCGCATTACTCGGGCAGAACGGGCTATGTCGTGCTTGACTCGGAAGAGTCGAAAAACTACCTTGGTCGCACCGACTACAGCCTCTTCGTCAAGGTCATCAAGTCGGTCACCGACTTTCTCTCCGAAAAATCTGGAACGATCGGACTCACCGCGTATTACGACATGGACGACGTGTCCGACCTCGTCCAGTTCAGGATCAGGACGTCGCGCGAGGTTTCCGGCATCGATCTCAGAGGCATACTCCTCGATTTCTCGATCACTGACGGCGGCGGACACCCGGGTGCGGTAGGATTTCGGATCAAAAAGTCGGAGATAGGCGACTTCGCGGGATACATAAAGGATCTCCTGAAGGCGCTTGAAACGGCTTAAAAAAAAGTCAGGTTAGCGAATGAAGACAGGTAACCCAGTAAAGGGATTCCATCTGATGATGGACGACATTATCGCGAGCATCGAGTCGCGGAAGCCGGGAAGCGAAGAGGCTCCGACGCTGCTCCTCCATTCCTGCTGCGCGCCGTGCAGCTCCTCGGTGATAACGGTGCTTGCGTCCTTTTTCAGGATCACGGTTTTTTATTACAATCCCAACATCGACGAGCGGGACGAATACGTCAAGCGCGCACGCGAGCAGGAAAGCCTCATCTCGCGGATGCAAACTCCGTATCCCGTAACCTTCCTCGAGGGAGAATATCACCCGGAAGAATTTACCGCGATCGCGAAAGATCACGCGCTCGAGCGCGAGGGCGGCGCCCGGTGCGGCCTGTGCTACGAGCTCAGGCTTGAGCGCACGGCGAAGGCGGCCCGCGATGGGCACTTCGATTACTTCTCCACAACGCTGTCGGTAAGCCCGATGAAGGACGCGGAAAGGGTAAACGCGATCGGAAGCGCGCTCGGCAAGCGGTACGGCGTCTCGTGGCTCTGGTCAGACTTCAAGAAACGAGGCGGATACCAGCGCTCGGTCGAGCTCAGCGAGAAGTACGGCCTGTATCGGCAGAACTACTGCGGTTGCTCGTACTCGAGGCGGCAGGGAGACCGCGAACTGACCTAGACCGGCTAGATGCCTTTCTCGCGCGCAACCGTCGGCTCGAAGCTCTGCTTGATGTAGGTCGACCCGACAAGGCTTGCCGCCCGCTCGAGCGCTTCATCCAGATTTCCGAAAATATTTTCTTTCCCGATTGTCTCGTCAAGTCCGGCCTTGGCCGCGAGCATGAACGGCTGGGTGTGAATATCCGAAATGAGGAGCGTAATGTTGCGCTTCCTGCAGTCGCGCGCGAGCTCGGCGATAACGTGAAGGCCGCCCGCGTCGAGGTAGATGGTGCTTCGCATTCGGATGACGAGAACCTTGCATCCGGCGCTTGCGCCGAGAATCATTGACTCGAACTTCTGCACCGTCCCGAAAAAGAGCGGGCCTTCAATCTCGTACACGATCACGTTCTTCGGTATCTTGCGAAGACTCAGACTGTTCTCGTCGGGTACCGATGCGCCGTCAGACAAGGCCATTTCGTTCTGGATTTCCTTGATTGTCGAAACATCGATCATCTTCCTGATGAAGAAAAACGCCGCAAGGATGAGGCCGGTCTCGATCGCGACGGTAAGGTCGATGAAAACGGTGAGCAGGAATGTCGCGAGAAGGACAGCCGTGTCCGACTTTTGCCCTTTCATGATCGCGCGCATGGCAGGAATTCCGGCCATGTTCCAGGCAACCGACACGAGGATCGCGGCAAGCGCGGGCATCGGGATATACACGGCGAGGCGGCCGAGAAACAACAGGATGAGAAGAAGCGTGAACGCATGGACGATTCCGGCGACCGGAGTCCGCCCGCCGTTCTTGATGTTGGTCGCCGTTCGCGCAATCGCGCCGGTCGCGGGGATACCGCCGAAAATCGGGCTCACGACGTTCGCGATACCCTGGGCAATGAGCTCCATGTTCGAGTTATGGCGCTGACCGATCATACCGTCAGCCACTACCGCGCTCAAGAGCGATTCGATCGCGGCGAGGATGGCAATGGAAATCGCGGGTGAAAAAAGCTCCCTGATGAGCTCGAAGGAAAACGTCGGGAACGTCGGCGCGGGAAGAGAGGTCGGGATCGAACCGAAACGAGAGCCAATCGTGTCGACCGGGATTTTCAGGAAAAAGACCGCGACGGTCACGACGACGATCGTCACGAGCGAGCCGGGTATCTTCCGGTTAAAGCGCGGCCAAATCACGATTATCGCGAACGATACAAGCGCGGTACCGAGCGCCCAGGGATTGAATGTCCCGAGCGCATGAGCGTACGCCCCGATCTTCCCGATAAAGTCGCCGGGAAGCTTCGCGACGGTGAGCCCGAAAAAATCGCCGATTTGCGAAGTAAAGATAACCACCGCGATACCTGCGGTAAAACCGGTAATGATCGTATATGGAATAAACTTGATGATGCCGCCGAGCTTGAAAATTCCCAGAAGTGCGATCATGACGCCGGCCATGATGGTCGCGGTCATGAGGCCGGAATAGCCATATTTCTGAACGATGCTGTAAACAATGACGACGAATGCTCCGGTCGGCCCGCCGATTTGGACGCGGCTGCCGCCAAAGGCCGAGATAATAAAGCCTGCGACAATTGCGGTAAAAAGGCCGCGTTCGGGGGTTACGCCGCTTGCGATGGCAAACGCGATGGCAAGGGGAAGCGCGACGACACCGACGATTACGCCGGCGGAAAGATCGGTAAAGAACGCCTTCGGGGAATAGCCCTTGAGCGCGTTTACGAGCTCTGGTTTCATGAGTAGTCTCCTCGTATTTTGCCAAAAAGTTTGCGCTTTTTACGGTTTGCTGTCAATACAGGTCTTTTTGTGCATTGCAGGCATTATTCCGCAAGAGACAGATCACAGACAGTAGCGTCTGTCGCCTGAATCAGCCCTTCAGGCGCGAGAACCAGTTGCTTGCCGCGAAGTCCGGCGCTTACATACACCGTTTCGTGAAGCCAAACCGTTTCGTCAATAAAGGTCCGAAACCGTTTTTTCATCCCGACCGGCGAGCAACCGCCGCGAATATAGCCGGTAAGCGAAAGCAGTTCGACCGGCTTCACCGGTGCGATATCTTTTGCACCGCTCGCAAGCCGTGCCTTTTTTAGATTGACCTCGACCGGAGCCGGCACGCAAAACACGCATATTTCATTGGTTTCGGTTCGCATCACGATAGTCTTGAATACCCGCTCGGGATCGAGACCGAGCTTTCCCGCCGCAGTTACCGCGTCAAGGTGTTCCTCGTCGACATCATAGGAATCCGTTTCGAATGGAATCGCGAGGGTTTCAAGAATGCGCATTGCGTTTGTCTTTTTCAGGTCCGCCATAATGGAAAACAGGATAGCGCAACGAGGGAAAACATGACAATCGGGGTTTGTGGTAGGTAGGGTTGTTGGTTGTATACCTACCGGTAAGTAGGTTTATCTCATGTTACTATACCTACCGGTAGGTAGGTTTCCGGAGCATTGCTTTACCTACCGGTAGGTAGCTTCCCCCACTCCCTCCCACCAATGACCAAAAGCCCAAGTTATGGTACAATTCCGCCATGCAGGATTTCGTTCATCTTCACGTACATACCGATTATTCGCTCCTCGACGGAGCTTCCTCATACAAGAAACTTATCTCCCGCGCAAAAGCACTCGGCCAAAAAGCGATCGCGATTACCGATCACGGCAATATGTTCGGCGCACTACGCTTCTACCGCGAATGTCGGGAACAGGGACTCAAACCGCTTATCGGATGCGAGTTTTACGTCGCGCCGGGAAACCGCGGAGAACGGGGTGGCAGCGAACACCTGACAAAATATTACCACCTCATCCTCATCGCGAAAAACGAGGCCGGATACCGCAACCTCATGTGCCTGACCTCCCGGTCATTTACCGAAGGCATGTACTACAAACCGCGCATTGACGAAGAGCTCATCAAGCAATATTCCAAAGGACTCATCTGTCTTTCTGCGTGCCTCGCCGGTCAGCTTCCGCAATATCTGCTCGACGGGAAAAACGCGGAAGCGGAAGCGCTCATCAGGCGCTACCGCGGATACTTCGGCGCGGAAAATTATTTCATCGAGCTGCAGGACCATGGAATCAAGGAACAGAAAGAAGTCGCGCCGCGCCTCATCGCGATCGCCCGCCGCCTCGGCGTGCCGATGGTCGTCACGAACGACGCGCACTATTCGGAACGCAAGGACTACATAGCGCAGGACATTCTTCTTTGCATCGGAACCAAACGGACGAGGAGCGAGCCGAACCGGATGAAATTCGACGGGTCGGAATTTTATCTCAAGGACGGGGACGAGATGGCGGAACTTTTCCGTGGTTATCCCGAGATGCTTTCCAACACCGTCCGCATCGCAGATATGTGCGATCTCGAAATACCCAAGCCCGGTCCGATTCTCCCCATCTACGAGATACCCGCGAACTTCGCCGACAAGAACGATTACATCAGGCACATCGTGGACGAAGGCCTGAAAAAAAGATACCCGGTCATCACCGATGAGATTCGCAAGAGAGCGGACTACGAACTTTCGGTCATCATCAAGATGGACTTCGTCGGCTACTTCCTCATTGTGTGGGACTTTATTGACTGGGCGAAGCAGCACGGAATTCCCGTCGGTCCCGGCCGCGGTTCGGGCGCGGGCTCGATCGTCGCCTACGCCATGGGAATCACCGACATTGATCCCCTTCGGTACAAGCTCCTCTTCGAGCGATTCCTCAATCCTGACCGAATATCGATGCCTGACTTCGACGTCGACTTCTGCTTCGAACGGAGGCAGGAAGTCATCGAGTACGTCCGAGAAAAATACGGCGACGACCACGTCGGTCAGATCATTACGTTCGGAACCCTCAAGCCCAAGGCGGCCATCAAGGACGTGGCGCGCGTGCTCGAGATACCGCTCTCCGACGTCAACATGATCACGAAGCAAGTACCCGATGACCTGAAGGCACATCTCATCGACGCGTTCGTCGAGAACCCGAAATTTCAGGGAACCGCCCAGCTCGCTCCGCTCCGCGACGATCCGCGCTACAAGGAGCTCTTCGACATCGCGCTCGCGCTCGAAGGCGCCAACCGCAATTCGAGCCTCCACGCGTGCGGCATGGTTATCGGTCGCTCGGTACTTACCGACTACGTCCCCGTGTACAAGGACTCGAAAACCGGAAGGATCGCCACGCAGTATACGATGGACCTCATCGAAGATTGCGGCCTCGTCAAAATGGACTTCCTCGGTCTCAAAACGCTTACCCTCATCACGCACACCGAAGAGCTTATCAGAAAGCGCGGCGGAGAGTTTTCGGATTTCGCGATCGGCGGAATCAGCGACACAGACCCGGCGACATTCAAGATGCTCAGCGAAGGAAAAAGCGCCGCGGTCTTCCAGTTCGAAAGTCAGGGAATGCAAAACATCCTCAAGCGCGCGAAGCCCGACAAGATGGAAGACCTCATCGCACTCAACGCACTCTATCGACCGGGCCCGATGGCGTACATCGACCAGTTCATCGAGTCAAAATGGGATCCGTCGAAAATCAAGTATCCCGATCCGTGCCTTGAAGACATTCTCGCCGAAACATACGGCGTCATCGTGTACCAGGAGCAGGTCATGCAGGTAGCCCAGCGCATCGCGGGCTACTCACTCGGCCAAGCAGACTTGCTCAGGCGCGCCATGGGTAAGAAAAAAGTTGAAGTCCTCGCCAAGGAAAAAATCCCGTTCATTGCTGGATCTGAACAAAACGGATTCAAGGCAGATCATGCGGCGGAAATTTTCGAGATCCTCGTTCCTTTCGCCGGTTACGGTTTCAACAAGAGCCATGCCGCAGCCTATTCCGTCGTCGCCTATCAAACCGCATACCTCAAGGCGAACTTCCCCGCCGAGTTCATAGCGGCGAACCTTACGAACGAAATCACCTCAACGGATAAACTTCCTGAATATATCGCGGAAGGCCGAAAGATGGGACTCACCATCGATCCGCCGGACATCAACCGCTCGGCCGCATACTTCGGCGTCGTCGACGGACGAATCGTGTACGGTCTACTTGGCATCAAGGGTCTCGGAGAGCAGGCCGCCGAAGAAATAGTCCGCGAGCGTGAAAAAAACGGACCCTATAAAACCTTCATGGAATTCCTCGAACGCGTCGACCTCCACTCGGTAAACAAAAAAGCGATCGAGGTGCTCATACAGACGGGAAGCTTCGACTGCCTTGGCGTTTTCCGTTCGACGCTGTCGGCGAATCTCGAACGCGCAGTCGAGTACGCGGCCCACAAGAAAGAAGCGACACGGTTCGGACAGGTCAGCCTCTTCGAGGATTCCGGGGTTCAGGAGTTCGCCGACTTCAAGTTCGACGAACTTGAGGACTGGCCGCAAATGGAGAAGCTTCGCATCGAGAAGGAACTCATCGGCTTTTATATCTCGGGGCACCCGCTCGACGCATACCGCAAGGCTTTCGACCGAGCCTCGACCTTCGACGTGCGCTTCCCCGAGCGCGCGCAAAAAGACAAGTCGTACACAATCGTCGGCATGATCAAGTCAGTCCGGCCATACCAGACGAAGAGCGGCAAATGGATGGGCTTCGGCGCGTTTGAGGACTTCAACGGATCGATCGACCTTACCTTCTTCCCCAATATCTGGGAAAAAGTTCGTGACCGCGCCGTCGCCGACTCGGTCTGGGGATTCGCCGGAAAAATCGACACGAGCCGGGACACGCCAAGCTTCCTTGTCGACTCGCTCGTAAATCCCGATGAGCTCCAGGCGAAATCCATCCGCGAGGTCCACATTAAAATCGCGCAGGAAGAAGCGAGCGAGACGCACCTCTCCCCACTCCGCGATTTTCTGTTTGAGTCGTCGGGTTCCTGTTCAGTGTATTTTCACCTGGACACCCCCGGCAAACCCTACGTCGTGAAAGCGGCTAACCAGATACAGGTCCCCGCGAACGACGACTTTATGGAACGCGTAATTGATATGCCCGGCGTCGTCCAGGCGTGGAAAGAATAAACCGAAAGGAAAAACGAATGCTCAGATCCCTTTTCTATACCGCAAGCTCGCTCATCTCGCTGTACTCGCTTCTCTGCGTGATCCGGGTTCTACTTTCCTGGATGCCCGAGATAGAATCCTCCCAGCCGGGCCGCATCCTCGCGCGGTTTTGCGATCCGTATCTCAACTGGTTCCGCAGATTCTCTTTCACGAGAATAGGCATGGTCGATTTTTCACCGGTCATCGCGATCGGCGTGCTTTCCGTTGTCGCGCAAGTCCTTCCCGGAATCGGGGTTACCGGACACATCAGCATCGGCGTGATCCTCGCCGGCATTCTCGACGTGGTCTGGTCATTCTTCAGCTTTTTCCTCGTCATGCTGATCGCGGCTCTCGCGACGCGTCTTGTCTACGATCTCGTAAACCGCTACGGCTACTCGCCGTTCTGGACGATGCTCGACCGTTTCCTGAATCCCTCGATCTCCCGCGTGAGCTCCTTCTTTATGAAAGGAAAGACGCTTCCGTACCGGACCGCGCTCATCCTCACGCTCGCGGTGACGGTTCTTTCGTGGATCATCCTCCATTTCGGCGTGGTCTACCTCAGAACCGTCTTTTATACCCTTCCCATCTAAATGCTCGTCGCCGAGATCCAGGTTCCCGCTTCCCGGGTGCGGGGAGTGGGACCTGCGACAGCGGAACGCCTGCGCGCGCTCGGCATCGAGACCGTCGGCGACCTTCTGACCTTTTGGCCGCGCGACTGGGACGACCGCACCACGCGCGTCCCGCTCTCCCGCTTCGACTCCGCGCAAAAAATTACCGCGCTCGCGACGGTAGTCGCCCATGAATGGTTCGGTTTCGGCCGCATGCGCACGCTCAAACTCGTCATCGAGGACAACGAAGGAACGCGCGCCGAACTTGCGTGCTTCAACAGGCCCTTCCTCGAGCGTCAGTTCCCCGTCGGAAGCGAAATCGCCGTTCACGGATCGTTCTCGCATAAATACGGTGCACTCCAGTCTGCCGCCTTCGAAATCGACCTCGCTTCCGATTCTCCCGCGCGGGTTCTCCCGGTCTATTCCCTGACTGCCGGCCTTTCGCAAGCGCAAATCCGCAAGGCAATCGCGAACGCGCTTTCCGAATATGGTCGGGGTATCGACTCCGAGCTTCCCGAATCGGTGAGGATCGCGCACGGAATTCCCGCAAAAAGAGAAATCCTTTCGCTCATGCACGAAAGCGCGACGCTTGCAGACGCCGCACGGGGCCGCGATGCCTTGATTTTCGAGGAACTCTTTCTTTTCGAATATGCCATCGGCTCCCGCTCTCTCGAGCGCCGCGGAAAGCTTCCCGCCGTCTCGATCGACGCATCCCCGCAATCTGATCCAGAAGACGATTCAACGGACGATACACTGCTCACCCCGCTCCAGGCGCGCCTCATCGAGCGGCTTCCCTTCGCGCTTACGCGTGACCAAAGACATGCGCTTTCCGTCATGAACGGCGAGCTTTCGCAGGATATTGCGATGGCGCGTCTCCTTCAAGGCGACGTCGGTTCGGGAAAGACCCTCGTCGCGTTTCTCGCCTGCCTCGCAGTCATCGAGCAAGGCGGACAATGCGCGATCCTTGCGCCCACCGAGCTTCTCGCGCGGCAACACGCGGAAAACGCGGCACGCATGCTCGAGCCAATCGGCGTCAGGCTCGCCTTCCTCACCGGCAACGTCAAGGCTTCAGGCAGGACGCGTCTCCTTGGGGAACTTCAGTCAGGCAACATAGATCTCGTCATCGGCACCCATGCGCTCTTTTCTCCGGGTGTCGCGTACCGGAATCTCAAGTTCGCCATTATAGACGAACAGCATCGCTTCGGCGTGCTGCAGCGTTCGGCCATTATTGAAAAAGGAATCGCGTGCAGCCCTGAAAGACGCGAGCCGAATCTCCTCATGATGAGCGCGACGCCAATCCCGCGAACGCTTGCCCTTTCGGTCTTCGGCGATCTCGACGTCTCGGTCATCGCCACGATGCCCCCTGGAAGAAAAGCAGTCATCACCCATCTCGCGCGCATGGGAAACGAGGAAAAGGTATACGAGTTCGTCGCGCGCGAAATCAACCAGGGCCGTCAGGCATATTTCGTCTATCCGCTTATCGAGCAGGGAGACAATGACTCGCTCAAGTCCGCCGAGGACATGTTCGTCCGCCTCCGCGACAAGATTTTTCCCGGCATCCCGGCGTCTCTCATTCACTCGAGGGTAAGCGAGGACGAGCAGCGGCGCATCATGGGCGAGTTCAGATCGGGTTTGATAAAAATACTCGTCGCGACGAGCGTCGTCGAGGTCGGCGTCGACGTCGCGAACGCGACCTGCATGGTCATCGAGCATGCGGAGCGATTCGGGCTTTCCGCCCTCCATCAGCTGCGCGGGCGCGTCGGGCGAAGCGAGCTTCAGTCCTGGTGCTTTCTCGTGTACGCGCAAACCCTTACCGAAGACGCGAAAGCGCGGCTCAAGGTAATGCACGAAACGAATGACGGATTTCTCATCGCCGAGGAAGATCTTCGCATCCGCGGGCCCGGTGACGTCGCGGGCATCGAGCAATCGGGCTATCTTTCCTTTTCGATAGCCGACCCCGTGCGGGACGCGGCTATCCTCGTAAAGGCGCGAGAAGCCGCCTTCGCGCTCCTCACGGAAGAACACAGGAAGTAACAAAAAAGAGTTTACGCTTTTGGCATAAACTCTTTTTTCACATTTACCGTATGTCGTTTCAGGCCTTGATCGTCGCTCCGATAAAGTCGCGAAAGAGAGGATGCGGGCGGTTCGGGCGCGAGCCGAATTCCGGGTGGAACTGCACGCCAAGGAACCAGGGATGTCCCTTGAGCTCGACGATCTCGATGAGGTTTCTCTCGGGATTCTTGCCGGTCAGGAGCATCTCAGACGCCTCGAACTGGGGCCGGTAAAGGTTGTTGAACTCGTAGCGATGGCGGTGACGCTCGGTGATGTCGTGGAACTTGTACGCTTTTTCTGCGAGGCTGCCTTCGGTAATCACGCAGCGAAACTCGCCAAGCCTGAGCGTGCCGCCGAGCTTGACGCCCTGCTGGTCAGGCATCAAATCGATGACGGGATACTCGCTCGCGCTGTTGAACTCGGAGGAATTCGCGTCGGCCATGCCAAGTCGGTTCCGCGCGAACTCGATCACCGCGATCTGCATGCCGAGGCAGATACCGAAATACGGAACCTTGTTTTCGCGCGCGTACTGCGCCGCGAGAATCATTCCGGAAGTTCCCCGATCGCCGAAACCGCCCGGAACGATAATGCCGTTCGCCTTGCCGAGAAGCTCGACTGCTTTCGGAAGGTCGGTAATTTTTTCTGAATCGATCCATTCGATCTTCACGCGTGCGTTGTGGAAAATGCCGCCGGCGGTAAGCGCCTCAGCGACCGAAAGGTACGCGTCATGGAGCTCGACGTATTTGCCGACGAGCGCGATCGTCGTCTCTTTTTCAGGGTTATAGAAACGCTGAACCATTGCCTTCCACTCGTCGAGTGCGGGCACGGTCTCGGGAAGCCCGAGGAGCTTGCAGAGTTTCTTTCCGAGTCCTTCCTTCTCGAGCATGAGAGGAACCTCGTAAATGGACTTTGCGCTTAAATTCTCGACAATCGCGTCCTGCGTTACGTTGCAAAAAAGTCCGAGCTTTTCGCGTATCGAGCGGGTCAGCGGTTTTTCGCTGCGGCACATGATGATGTCCGGCTGGATACCGAAGCCGAGGAGTTCCTTGACGCTGTGCTGCATCGGTTTTGTCTTGAGCTCGCCGCATTCCTTGAGGTACGGAAGGAGCCCCAGGTGCACGAAGGCGCAGTTGTCCTTGCCGACCGCGTACTTGATCTGCCTGATCGCTTCGATGAACGGCAGTGACTCGATATCACCGACGGTTCCGCCGACCTCGGTTATGATAACGTCCGCGTCAGTCTCTTCGGCGGTCTTGAGAATGCGGCTCTTGATCTCGTCGGTCACGTGCGGGATAACCTGCACGGTGTTTCCCTGATATCCCCCGGCGCGCTCACGGTCGAGAATTGACAGGTACACCTTTCCGGCGGTCGTATTGTTGAACCGGTGAAGGGGCACGTCGGTAAAGCGCTCGTAGTGACCAAGGTCAAGGTCGGTCTCGCCGCCGTCGACGGTCACGAATACCTCACCGTGCTGGTAGGGATTCATCGTACCCGGATCGATATTGAGGTAGGGATCGAATTTCTGGTTGACGACCTTCACGCCCCTGCTTTTCAGGAGAAGACCGATCGAGGCCGCCGTGATTCCCTTGCCAAGCGACGAAACAACGCCGCCCGTGATAAAAATGAATTTCGCTTTCATTGCTTCCTTCCCGCCTTCTGGCCTGCCCGGTCCGGGGATTACATTCCGGAACGGCCGCTCGTGCCGCGCCAAAGCGTAAAATCCGGAATAATAATAAAAAAAGAGCCCGGCCTAAGGACCGGGCTCCATGCTTTCGTTTAAGCTCGTGTCACAGCAGTATACACGTTTTACCCCTACACGGCAAGGGTATTATCGAGCACCATACGGGCGGAATCGATGAGTTTAAGCCCCCGGTCCATGCTCGCTTTTTGGAGAAACCGGTGCGCCTGTGACTCGGTCATCAGGTATCGTTCCATGAGAATGTCCTTTGCCTTGAGAATGACGAGTTTTTCCTCGGCAGGGCGTTCGGTCGGAATATGCTTCCCCGGTGCCATCGCGCCGGAAGCAGCCTTTTTCGCGGCCATATTCTCGAGTTCCTCGATAGCCTGCAAAAGGTCCATCGCGCTCACGGGATACTGAACCGACACAAGATCCTGCCGCTCGAGCAGGTCTCGCTGGTGGGGAAGCATTACGGCGATCATTGCCAGTCGACCGTCCAGGACGCCGAGCAAATCCTCGGCCGTCATGTCAGGAAACTGGAATCCGCTCAAAACGACGGGACTCGTGCAGAAATCCGCGACGCGCGCGACATCGGCGCCTGTTTTGCAGGAATACTCTATCGAGTAGCCCCCGCGGGTAAGAACCGAGGTCGCCCAGTTGGTGAGGAGTGGATTTGAAAAGGCAATGATGATGCTTTTCATTTCAATATTTCGTCAGGTACGCCTCAAGTTCCCACGGGGTAACGCGGGTCCGATATTCGTCCCACTCCCGTTCCTTAGCCTCGATAAACCGCTCAAAGATATGATCTCCGAGCACCGCTTTCGCAAGAGGATCAGCCTTCATGAGATCAAGCGCTTCCCTGAGATTTCCCGGAAGCGTTCCGATTCCCTGATCAAGCCGTTCCTTCGCGGACATCTGGAAAATATTCTGCTCGCAGGACACAGGCGGAACCATGGCCTTCTCGATGCCGTCCAGGCCCGCTGCCAGAATTATCGCGAATGAGAGGTACGGGTTGCAAGTCGGGTCCGGAGAGCGAAGTTCCACGCGGGTGGACTTTCCCCGTGCCGCGGGAATTCGGATGAGCGGACTCCGGTTTGCGGGAGACCAGGCGATATACACCGGCGCCTCGAAGCCCGGAACGAGCCGCTTGTATGAGTTGACGGTGGGGTTCGTGATCGCGGCAATTCCCCTGATGTGCGAAAGGACGCCCGCGATATACTGGCGCGCGACCAGGCTCAAACCAAGGGGATCCTTCTCGTCGAAGAACGCGTTCACCGATCCTTTCATGAGCGACATGTTCGTATGCATTCCCGAACCGTTGATCCCGGAGATCGGCTTCGGCATAAAGGATGCATGAAGCCCGTGTCGCTGGGCAACCGTCTTGATCGCCATCTTGAACGTCATTACGCGATCCGCGGTGACGAGCGCGTTGTCGAAGCGGAAATCGATTTCATGCTGACCGGGCGCGACTTCGTGGTGCGAAGCCTCAATCTCGAAGCCCATCTGCTCGAGCACGAGTACCATCTCGCGCCTCGCGTTCTCTCCCTGATCCGTGGGCCCGAGGTCAAAGTATCCCGCGTTATCGTGCGTCTCGACGGTGGCACAACCCTTGTCGTCGGTTTGAAACAAAAAGAACTCGAGCTCGGGACCGACGTTAAAGGTAAGTCCGAGTTTCTCGGCGCGCTCAAGCTGTCGCTTCAGAATAAAGCGGGGAGAGCCCGAGAACGGAGTGCCGTCGGGATTGTGCACGTCGCAGATAAGGCGCGCGACCTTTCCCTGCTGCGGCCGCCAGGGCAGAATATTGAACGTATCGAGATCCGGATACAGATACATATCCGATTCCTCGATGCGCACGAAGCCCTCGATTGAAGAGCCGTCGATCATGCACTTGTTGTCGAGACATTTATCGAGCTGACTCGGGGTTATGGCGACATTCTTGAGTTGACCGAACAAGTCGGTAAACTGAAGCCGGATAAACTGGACGTCATTTTCTTTCACCATCGAGATGATATCAGCCCTGGACAATATGCTCATACTTGCCTCCACAACTCTATTCCCAAAAAAAAGACGTACCTACACATCAAGTGCAGATACGTCTTCGTTCTCTTGCATTATAATCACATACTAGCGAAGAGCCTTTCGCGAGTCAAGCATATTTATGCGGTAGGATCGCCCTTCCTGCATAAATATTACATGTCATCGTAAAATGATGGGAGAGCCGCTTCATCAAGCGACGCGATTTTCTTCCATACGAACGGCGAAAGCTCAGCACTCGGCGCGATTAAATCCGGAACGAAAACAGTCCGCATTCCCGCGGCGGTTCCTGCTCGAAGCCCTGCGGGAGAATCCTCAAAGACGGCGCAGCGCGCAGGTTCAAACGAACCGAGGCGTGTATTCGCAAGAAGAAAAATATCAGGTTCCGGTTTTCCCCGCTCGATCTCGCTCCCGAATGCCCAAGCCGAAAAAAAACCGGTAAGACAGGCGCGTTCGATCATCCATCGCGCGGATTTCTCGCTCGTCGAAGTCGCAAGCGCGGCGGGTATTCCCGAACCGGCGAAGTACTCAAGAATGCGCCGGGCGCCGGGTTTCTCGGGCGGACCCGACTCTTCCATCCGGACGCGCATCCATTCGCGGGCGCGCACGTTAAAGTGTTCGTAGGGAAACGCGTCACCGAGTGCCTTCATGACAAAATCCCGGGTGTCCCGGTTATTCCTTCCGACGCACGCAAGAAAAAGCGAATCGTCCATTTCATAGCCCTCTTCCCGGGCTACGGACTGCCAGGCCTCACGGCAAAGCCGCTCGGTGTCGAAAAGGAGGCCGTCCATATCAAAAATCGCCGCATGAACCATGCGGCGATTATATACGGAAGAGTTGCTTTATGCTACGGAAACGCGTTCGCGGTATATCTGCCGAAAGCTGGAGACTTACGCGACGTACGATTCGAGCCGGTTCATCCTGCTCGGGTGCTGGAGGCGCTTGATCGCTTTCTTCTCGATCTGGCGAATCCGCTCCTTCGTGAGGTTGAACTTTACGCCGATGTCCTTGAGGGACATTGCGTTGTACCCGGAAAGACCGAAGCGATAGCGAATAACCTCCGCTTCCTTCCCTGAAAGAGACGTGAGGATCTCGTCAATGTCCTCGCGAAGATTCGAAGCTATCACGTAATCCTCGGGCTGTTCGTACTGGCTGTCCTCGATGAAATCCCCGAGGCTTGCGGAATCACGATCGGTGAACACCGGCGAATCGAGCGACACCATGTCGCGGGAAATGTTCACGATGTCGCGCACGTGCTCTTCGCTCATGTTCAAGAGGCCCGCGATCTCCCTCATTTCAGATTCTTCGGTGCGGTTTCCATGCACGACCTTTCGAGCCTTGTCGATCTGCACGAGTTCGTTCGCGCGGTTTAGCGGAAGGCGGATCATGCGGGACTTCTCGCAAATTGCCTTGAGGATCGCCTGGCGGATCCACCACACGGCGTAGGAGATGAAATGATATCCCTTGGTCGCGTCGAAGCGCTCAACGGCGTTCATGAGCCCGATGTTTCCCTCGCTGATGAGGTCCATCAGGGGCAAACCCTGGTTTTGGTATTTCTTGGCGACGTTAACCACAAACCGCAGGTTCGCACGCACGAGCTTTTCACGGGCGGCCGGATCACCGGCTGCAGCGGCCATGGAATATTCATATTCTTCTTCCCGTGTCAGAAGCGGGATAGTGTTGATTTCTTTCAGGTATGTGGAAAGAATGTTTTCTTCATAAGAAGCGCGTTTGACTGTAGTGTTTACCATAAAATCCTCCACAAAAAACTTTGATACTTATAATAAGCAAGAACCGTGCCAATTAACGTTTTCAGGGATTGTTTATCGTAGGAAAAGCGGATTTCCTTTACAGATATAGACTTATTTTTTTAAGGCAGGGGAAAATTCTTGTGTCAAAAAGTCCGTATCGCTCAAAAATACCGTAAAATGGGTAAAAGTGACACACTCGCCCATTACCGCTTCGATCGTGTATCATAATGAATCACTCAACAACCAGATTCTTCTTGACCCTTGGAATCGTTTATTCGTATATTAGTACCTGCAGGAGGAAATGCATGAAACTCAAGCCATTGGCAGACCGCGTTCTGGTGAAAACGGATAAACTTGAAGCAAAGACGGCAAGCGGAATCATTATTCCCGATACCGCGCAGGAAAAAACTCAGACCGCCATTGTTGTCGCTGTTGGTGATGACAAAGAAAAGATCAAGGTCAGTGCCGGCCAGAAAGTTATGTATGAAAAATACGCGGGTATTGCCGTCAAAATCGACGGGGAAGACCATCTGGTCCTGAAAGCGGCCGATATCATCGCCGTAATCGAATAAACGCCCGTTTTTTCGCGTTTTTACACCGCCTGCCGGAAACTTTTCCGGCGGGCTTTTTTATTTATCCCCGCGTTCTTAACCGCCATTGTTAACTGAACAGCTCACTCATCGCCTGATTCAAGCGACCGCAGTTTCGTCCGCGCGCGATAGTTATCGGGATCAAGCTCAAGGGCATAGCCGAGAACCTTTCGCGCCCGATCAGGGGCATTGAGCGCAATGAGGTATTCGCCTGTGTCACCCAAAAGGCGGCTTTTTACCCGGTTATCGGGAGCAAGCTCTGCCGCAAGGTTTGCCGATTCCTCCGCTTTCCCGTAATCACCGGCATTCGCATAAAGCCGCGCGATGTTACCGAGCGCCGCCCACGAATCGGTTGCGTTCGACGCAACCCTGGAAAAAGCCTCTTCCGCTTCCGCTGATTTACCCGCGCAAGCGGCTTCAAGCCCGAGGAAAAACGGATCCGGTCCTCCAGGATTTGAACCGTTCACCGAAAAAGCCATATCGAGATCGCCGGTTACCGCGAAAAACCAGGTAGCGTACCGATAGAGCACGGGATTCTCGCCGTAGGCTTCAAGCAAGCGCCACATCGCCGCAGTCGACCGTACCGTATCACCCTTTTCTCCCAGTCCGTACCGAAGATCCTCGATTTTCAAGCGGACGTCAGTTCCGTTCGAATCAGCCTTGAGCGCATTATCCAATATTGCACGCGCCTCTTCGGGTGAAAAATGGCCGTCATGGAGAGCTGCTTCCATGTCAAAACTCATAAATCCTGCGGAAAGAAGAGACTTGATAACCGGATCGTCGACATTCAGCGCTGAGTGTCCCGCATTGCGGACGATTCGCGCGACTGCGGGATACCAGGCGGGAAAAAGCTCAACGCAACGCAAAAGCGTGGTATGGGCGTCTTCTGGATCGCTCGACGTCAGTGCGAGGTCATAATAGGGAATCGGTGTTTGCTCTCCATACCGGGAAACGATCTCGCTCCAGACGTCGCGGGAGCGCGCGGTATCGCCTGCCTTCCATGCGGAATCGGCGATAACCGAAAGCATTTCAAGGGTGAGCCGGGGATCGTCCGTTGGCGGAAAATAGTCCAATGCGCGGCTCCACGCGCCACTGTCATAGGCGATGATCGCCTTGAGCATGATATCTTTCGGAAGGGGAAGCATATCGGCGTCGGTAGTATCGGTAGCGCTATTTTCGGAAATCTCGAGTGGAGGAAGTGCGCTTTCAATTTCGTCGGAAAAAAGTTTGTCTGCTTCGGCGAATTTTCCGGTTGCCGCATAGAGAACCGCGGCGTCGTTCCGAAATACCCGGTTTCCCGTTGCCCGATATGCGGCCGTTAGCCATTCAGGAGCGGGATAGCCCGACACAGAAGACGGGCCCGCTGGTAAGGCGGAACCCGCCGCGAGAGCCCGCGTTATCTCGCAATAGGCGGCCAGATTGATAAAACCGGACGATGCCAGGCGTTCGGTCAATTTTGACGCTTCGTCCGTGCGGCCGAGTTCGATAAGCGTGTCAGCAAGGCACGCGGCAATACCGTCGTTTGCGGGAAGGGCTTTTACGGCGGCGGTAAGCGTTTTACAGGCTGACTCATAACTTTCGAGTTCCCGCTCACGCCGGGCGATCGAAAGCCATTGGTTCGCGCTACCTGCGTCCTTCCGAAGGGACGAAAGGGCCTTGAGCGCCCGGCCCTTCCTTCCGGTAACGATGAGAGTGTCGGTTTTTCGTAATTTCTTGGAGAATGAATCGTCTCCCGCGCGTGCATGGCAGGAAACAAGGGTAAGGGCCAGAGCGAGCAGGCCGAAAGCGACAAATGCTGTCCTCGACCCGCGGCTTGCCGCTTTCACCGCACGGTACTTCCCTTTTGTTTCTTTCGGATGCTGTCGAGTACGGCATTTACGAATTTATACGATTCGTCAGCGCCAAACTCTTTCGAGATATCGATAGCTTCGTCGATCACGATCGAGGGATGCATATCCGTTTGATACAGGAGCGAATACGCGCTCATGCGGATAATCGCAAGATCAACCCTGCTCAGCCGGTCAAAATCCCAATTCGTTACATTGTCCTTGATTATCTGGTCGATTTCCGCAATATGCTCAATCGTCCCTGCGATGATCAAGCGGGGAAATGCAATTCCGTCCTCGCCCAATTTCTCGCGCTTTTCTTCTTCCACCCACCCGAAATCAAGGAGGTCGGTAAGTGTAAGTTTTGAAACGTCCCAGGCGTAGAGAGCCTGGAACGCGAGTATTCTGCCTTTTCTTCTGCCTGCCATCAAATTACCACGTCAACGCTTTTTCGAGGTCAGCGTCCGACTTGAGCATCTGAAAGTTATCGCCCTTGCGCAGGTCATCGATAATCTGCTGGAGCGCCGTCGTAACGGCCTTATTCTGCGTCTGCACTACCATGTTGTTCTTGATGTACTCGTAGATGGTAATGGTCGTGCCGGGTTTGGCTACGTCGCTGAGTTCAAGAATCTTCGCCGGATATTTTTCAAGCACCTCGAAGCACTGGAAATCCTGCGCGGTCTCGGACACTTCGGATGTTTCGTTGATCGACATGCCGAAAATTTTCAGAAGCGAATCCATCGTGATGCCGAGCTGCTGAGAGGCCGTCGCATTCTTGTTAACGTACAGGTCGCCGGCCTGAAAACCGGATCCCGCCACCTGGGAACGGATCTTGATCTCGGCGGCTGATGCCGGCTTGTCCTTGAGCTGCTTCTGGAAGTCCTGCGCTTTAGCTTTCGCGGCAGCAGCATCGTCACCTTTGGGAACGACGACCAGAAAGAGCTTTACCATATCGGGCTGCACGAAATTCTGCTTGTGTACTTCGTAATACGAACGGATGTCCGCATCCGACGGGGGCGGAAGGTTCTGGATGTCCGCCTGCTTTTTAAGCATTACGTAGCGCTGCGCCATGATTTGGCTCTTGAGGAAGCTTTTATACTCCGCAAGGCTCATCCCGTTTTGCTGCTTCATCATGTCGTCGAGGGTCATACCGGTCTGCTGCTTGACCATCGAGGCGTATTCGATCTCGGTCACGTTGCGCCCAACCTGCTGGGAGATCATCTGATTAAAATTCTGATTGACTTCCGAGTCGGCAACCTTGATCCCTTCCTTGTCTGCAGCCTGAACGACCAGGCGCTCGTTGATCAGGGTATCAAGAACCTTCTTCTTCTCGTCAATGGTCATGACGCGACCAAGCTCTTTCTGGTACGCCTCAACGCGTGTTTTCAGCTGCTTGAGCGTGATGGGTTCGGTTTTATTGTATTTGACGTTTGCGATCGGCTGCAGATCGGTCTGAGCAGCGATGACTCCCGCCATTAAAATAAACAGTGCAACGCAGATTCCTGAACGCTTCATGTATTACCTTCTTTGTCTCTCACGATGGAGTATATCACGTACAACAAGTACTTCTATGAAAAAGTTACGACCTCGGTCATTTCTCGAGCACAGCCCTGATGCGCCGGACGCCTGCGGAGGAGGACTGCTCTTTCTGTATCTTGAACGTACCCATTTTTCCCGTCCGTTCGACGTGCGGGCCACCGCATACTTCCGTCGAAAAGCCGCCAATGGAATACACCTTGACGACGCTTTCGTATTTTTCGCCGAATAACGCCATCGCTCCCGATTTTTTCGCTTCCTCGAGAGGCATCATTACCATGGTGACCGGAAGGTCAGCCTTGATCTGCTCGTTCACGATCCGTTCGACCTCGGCCACTTCCGCGTCCGTCATCGGCTGGGGATGGGTAAAGTCGAAGCGCATGCGCTCCGCGGTGATATTCGATCCCTTCTGCCCGACATGATCGCCCAGGACCATGCGCAGCGCCTTCTGAAGAAGGTGCGTCGCGGTATGATACGCGGTCGTCTCGTCGGAATGGTCGGCAAGCCCGCCCTTGAATACCTGTTCACTGCCCGCACGGGAAAGCTCCTGGTGCTTTTTGAACGCTTCGTCGAATTCCTCGCGGTTGACGGTAAGCCCGCCCTCGGACGCAAGTTCTTCGGTCAGCTCGATCGGGAAACCGTAGGTATCGTACAGCTTGAATGCAAGCCGGCCGGACATGATCTTCTGCGGATTTTTCTGGAGATTCGGGAGCATTTTCTCGAATTCAGCCTCGCCTTTCTGGAGGGTGACGAGGAACTTCTCTTCCTCCGCCCTGAGCTCGGCGAGCACAAAATCAGCCTTTTCACCGATTTCGGGATAGGGGCCTTTGTACATATCGATCGCGACCTTCGCGACATTCCCGAGGAATACGCCGTCGATGCCGAGTTTGCGTCCATGGCGAACGGCGCGACGAATCAGGCGGCGAAGCACGTAGCCGGCGCCGACGTTCGAGGGAGCGACGCCCTTTGCGTCTCCGAGGATAAAGGTTGCGGCGCGCGCATGGTCGCAAATGATGCGGATGGAAATGTCATCCGCGGGATTCGCGCCGTATTTCCTGCCGGAAACCGTCTCAACAGCCTCGATGAACGGAATGAATATCCCGGTCTCGTACACGGATTTCTTTCCGGAAAGCATCGCGACGGTGCGCTCGATTCCCATGCCCGTATCCACGCAGGTGCGCTCGAGCTTGAGGTAGGATCCGTCCTTCTGCTTGTTATACTGCATGAACACGTCGTTCCAGATCTCGATGTATTTTCCGCAGCGGCAGCCAGGCTTGCAATCGGGACCGCAAGCTACTTTTCCGGTATCAATGAACATCTCGGTATCCGGACCGCAGGGACCGGTCTCACCGGCGGGTCCCCACCAGTTGTCTTCGCGGGGAAGGAAATGAATCCGTTCCTTCGGTATGCCAAGCGCGTTCCAGATGCCGGCTGATTCCTCGTCGCGGGGAACCGTATCGTCTCCGGCGAAAACCGTCACAGAAAGCTTGTCGATCGGAATATTGAGATACTTCGGGCTCGTCAGGAACTCAAAGCTGAAATTGATCGCGTCTTTCTTGAAATAGTCTCCAAGAGACCAGTTGCCGAGCATTTCGAAACAGGTCAAATGGCTTGCGTCGCCAACAGAATCAATATCTCCGGTACGGATGCATTTTTGATAGTCGGTCAAACGCTTTCCGGCCGGATGGGGCTCACCCATCAGATACGGCACGAGAGGATGCATTCCCGCGGTCGTAAAGAGAACGGTTGGGTCATTGTCGGGTATAAGTGACTTTCCGGAGATTTCCGCGTGGCCTTTGCTTTTGAAAAATTCAATGTATTTGGAACGAAGTTCGTTTGCTGTCATAATCTTTGTATAGTAGATAATGAAGGTATTTTTGTCAACGCAATAGGATTCCACTGGCTCATTTGCCCATGCAACTCCGTGTAAAAAAAAGGGACTCCCCGAAAGGAGTCCCCTGCTCTATAGCACGATATGGTTATTTCTCGAAATTATCGGAAGTAATCATGCTCGGCTGCACCGCGAAGGCCGGCTTTACCTCGGGAGCGGCGGGCTTGGCGACTACGGCTTTCTTGGCCGCAGGCTTGGCTGCTGCTTTCTTGGCAACGGGCTTCTTGGCTACCGCTTTCTTGGCTGCGGGCTTTGCTGCTGCCTTTTTGGCGGCCGGCTTCTTGGCTACCGCTTTCTTGGCTGCGGGCTTCGCTGCTGCCTTTTTGGCGGCGGGCTTCTTGGCCACCGCTTTCTTGGCTGCGGGCTTCTTGGCCACCGCTTTCTTGGCTGCGGGCTTCTTGGCTACCGCTTTCTTGGCTGCGGGCTTCTTGGCTGCAACCTTTTTGGCGGCGGGCTTCTTGGCTACCGCTTTCTTGGCAGCGGGCTTTTTGGCAGCGGGTTTCGCAGCCGCTTTCTTAGCGGCGGGCTTCGCGGTTTTGGCGCTCTTTGCTGTTTTTGCAGCAACCGTCTTCTTGGCAGCAGTTTTTCCGCTCTTAGATTTTGCATCTTTCGCCGGAGCTGCTGCTTTCTCTACCTTCTGTTCGGGCATACGACCTTCCTTTTCGGCCTTGTCCAACTCGATCTGGGCGATCGAAAGCAGGGCTATCGGAACCGAATATGACGAGCAGGAAACGTAATCGAGTCCTGCGTCCATACAAAAACGAATATTCTCGGGGCGGGCGCCATGTTCGCCACAAAGCCCCTTCACGAGATCGGGACGAACGGTCTTTCCGCGCTTCACGGCAATCTCGATCAGCTCGCGCACGCGAGGGTCGAGAACGGCGAAGGGATTACCGTCGATAAGATCATACATGGTGTAATCAGGCATAAAGGAATTGAAATCGTCGCGGGAGAGACCGAGCGTGGTCTGCGTAAGATCATTGGTGCCAAACGAGAAGAACTGCGCATACCGGGCGATCTCGTCGGCGCTGAGTGCGGCGGCGGGAAGCTCGATCATTGTGCCGATCTTGTACGCGAGGGACTTCGATCCCGTCTCCGCGCGGACAGATTCCTCGATGGCGCCAATTCCCTGATAGGTATGACCCTCGATCTTCTTTCCGTAGACGATTTGCTTGAGCTCGCGGAAACTCATGACGATCGGAACCATGATCTCCGGATGAACGGCGAGCTTTTCTTTCTGAAGCTGATAGGCAGCTTCGAATATCGCGCGAACCTGCATTTCGTAGATCTCGGGATAGGATATCGCAATGCGGCAGCCGCGGTGGCCGAGCATCGGATTGATCTCCGCAAGAGCGTTGATCTTCTCCTGTATCGCAGTGCGATTTACCTTGCCGGCGTTTTTCGCGGTAAGATGGGCGATAAAGCCCGCAAGCTCGGTTGCGTTATGAGGAAGGAACTCATGGAGCGGCGCGTCAAGAAGTCTGATGGTGACCTCGCGACCGGCCATTGCCTTGAAAATTCCGTAGAAATCGTCAGCCTGCATTTTCTGGAGTTTCTTGAGCACCTTTGCGCGCTCATCCCGATCTTCGGAAAGGATCATCTCGCGGAACACGTTGATGCGCTTTTCGTTGAAGAACATATGCTCGGTCCGGCAAAGACCGATGCCTTCGGCGCCGAATTTCACTGCAAGCTGCGCATCGCGCGGCGAATCGGCGTTCGCACGGACGTGGAAGTTGCAGACGAACGAACGGGTAAGCTTGATGAAATCAAGGAGTCCCGAAGTTTCGGGGTCAGGCTCTATAAGGGTCGCTTTGCCGATATACACGGTTGACGCGCCGTAATACGGCACATTCACGGTGATATAATCGCCTTCGTTGATGGTAAGCCCGTCGACTACTGCCTTGTTGCCTTTAATATGCATGTCGGGTCTGACGAGGGATATCTTGCCGTACTGGCGAGCGACGACAGATGCGTGCGCGGAGTAGCCGCCTTCGTTGGAAAGAACGCCGGTCGCGACTTCGATTCCCTTGACGTCTCCCGCGTAGGTTGCCGGCATGATCAGGATACAGCGGGTATCCTCGCCGTTTTGCCGGGCGATGCGCTGGGCGTCGATGAGCGAGTCAGCCGTAAAATATACGCGTCCAACCGCTGCGCCGGGTGCGCCCGCGATTCCGCCGGAAGTTTTCTTGAAATCTTTTATGCTCGAAACGTCGATGACCGGATGGAGAATCTCGTTGAGAAGCCCGGGTTTCACGGTCTTGACGACGTAGGCGTCGTCCACGACTTTCCGCTTGTTGAGGTCAAGAAGCAGTTTGATAAGCGATATCGTGCTCTTCGACTCGACCGATTTCTGCTCGATCAGCCACATACGGCCATTTTCGATCGTGAAGCGGATCTGGCGGATATCCTTGCTGTCGTCCTCGAGGCGCCACGCGATCTGCTGAAGCTTCTTGAGCGACGCCGGGCTGATAAGGTTGATATCTTTTCCGACCGCGTTGATGTCGTCGAATTTCTCTTCGAAGAATTTTCCCTGGAGCGTCTTCTCGCCCGTTACGATGTTGCGGCTAAAGAAGGAACCGGAGCAGGAATCCTTTCCGTAGTTTCCGTACACCATCGGCTGGATGAGAATGGCGGTGTCCCCGTCGTTCTGGTCGTCGAGCCTGAGGAGTCGGCTGATTTCCTGCATGGAAATCTCGAACTGATGCTCTGCGGTGTCGAAGAAACCGGCCGGAAGAAGCGGCGCAAACTTGTCCATGATTTCGGCGCCGGAAAGGGTTACTTTGCCGCTCTTGAGCGTCTCGTTGATTTCCTTAAGCGCGCCGTTAAAAGCCTCAAACTGAACGGGTTTTTCCTCAAGTTCGGCGCACTGCTTTTCGATCGCGAGAATTCCCCGGAGGAGGAAATATACTTCATGTGCGGCAAAATTCGCCCCGACGCCTTTTTCAAAGCCGGCGATCGTATTCTTCGCGAGTCCGAAGTTATGCAAGGTGGGATAGTTCGCGATCGCGAGATTGGGCGATATGACGATCTTGACGAGAAGCGGGTTCTTGGAGTCCCCGAACACTTTCCCGACGAGCGCACTGCACTTCTCGAAGTACGGAAGCGCCATGCGGCATACCGGCTGACTCTCGAGGGAGGCGGCGATGGCGGAATCGAAGATAAAGCCGGGAAGAATCGGAAGGCCAAGCTCTGCGAACTCATTGGCCTGACGGCCGCGAATTCCGAGTAGTCCCTTATCGACCTTTTTCCCCACGGTCTCTTTCTGGCTGAAAAAATGCACAGCGTTAAAGTTATTCATACCTTGACTCCTAGAAAAGGTTCATTACCGTATCGGGAGAACCGTGGAGGAACGCCTCGAACTGCGGACTCGCTCCCTGCCTGAAATAGCGGGAAAGCTTTGCAAGATCCTGGATGTTTTCGCCGGCAACCGCGAACTGGATGCAGCTTCCGTGTTTTACCTTTCCCCACTTGAAAAGTGTATTGATGTCGACGATGCGCTCACCGTCATAATACACGAGAACCTGGAGATTGGGATACTTCGCGTTAAAACTTCTGATTATTCGTTTCCATGCTTCGACGTTTCCGTTATGAAAAAGTTCGTTACTTACCACGACCGAAACCATCGCAGACATCTTTGATTGCGCGGGGGCTGAAGCCACCGGTGCGGGAGCTGGTGCGCTCATCGCCTGTTGCGCGGAAGAAGCAGCAACGGGAGCCGAACTCGCCTGCACCGTAACACTAGATGCAGCCTTGGCAGCGCGAGGGGCTTTGGTGCGGTTTTGGGCAGCCCTTTTTTGAGCGGGTTTTGCGGGCGGGTCGAACGAGTAAGAACCGTTAATAAGAGACGCAGGCGCGTGCGACTCTTTTCCTTCAAGGATTTCTGTCAGCGCGGAAATCGCGGCTTCGGCTTTATCGGCCACAGCCTTGGTTTTGTTCCGGTCTCCGGCGTAAAGCACGACCAATTCATTTTTTCTGAATCCGGCGATCACGCCCGCGCTTTCCGGATTTTTCGGATTGAGCACAAGGAAGCCGAGATCGGGATGATGATATCCAATGACGATATCAACGGCTTTCCACTTTCCGGTAATCGCTGCGACGATATCCGCGTTCATCGCGACCGACGAAAGATTTTTCGAAGCTACCGAGTATCCCCACTTCTCGACGAGAAGCATATTGACGACGGACTGCACCTGCTCGGCCTCGATTTCCTTGGCCGAGAGAAGCGAATTTATTTGATCAGCGATGTTGTCTTTAGCACCGCAGGAATCGAGCAAGTCAAGCGTCCTATTGATGTGTCTGACCGAGGTATTAAAGCCATCCTTGGTTGCCAGACCAACAAAGAAATTGGACGATTTGTTCATCATTTCCTCCTTGAACAAGATATTAGTATACCTCATTTTGGAAATTTGACTATAAAAAAAACCCCCGAAACGCAGCGTTTTTCTGTTTCCGGGGGCTTTTCATCTAACTCATATCATACATCAGATCTCTCTGATGCCTCTTCGTCCTTTTGCAGCGGGTGCTTTGCTGCGGCGATTGCGTCCTGAATCAACAACACCGGACTTGGCGCTCTTCGCAGGTGCCGCGCGTCCAGTGCGCTTGGCGGAAGCTGCAGCCGCCTTCGGCGCGGAAGAAACGACAACAGCAGGAGCTTTGGGCTCATCGTTCAGCATGTCGAGATACTGCGCGCGGGAACTCGGCTCGCCTGCAGTCGGATCATCTTCACCGGCATGCGCGAAGGTCTGCGCAATGTCTGCGCGAACCGTCGAGCGGCGGCGGCTGAACGAAGCGAACGCTGCGTCCTGGAATCCTTTCGATACGCCATGGAGGAACTCGTTGAGCACGTTGGCCATTCCGTCGAGGGTGGCTTTCTTGCGCTTGATCGAGGTGATATCCACGTCGAGAAGGAGTCCCGGCTGGAGATGGAACGGGTTGATGATGTAGTCAAACTTCACGAACTCGGTCTCGAGGAATGCAAGGCGCTCTTCCATTACGCGGCGCTCAATCGGGTACTGGTAGTCGTACATGTGTTTGAGCTTGTCGCGCATGATGATGAGTCTCTTGCGAATTTTGTCCTTCTCATAGAGGAAGGTGCGGTTCATCTTCTCGACTTCAGTCTCGGCGGGCTTCACGAAGGAAATCTCGTCCCAAACCTTGGCGATCGACTCGTACAGGGGAGAACCGTTCTGGTCTTTGACTTTTTTGATCTTGCGCTTGTAGATCTTCGCGAGGTCGTTGAAGTCGGTAACGCGGGTAAGGAACTTGGAATCCTCATAGCGCGTGGTAAGAACGTCCCAAAGGTGCTCGACCTCGGTCTCGTAGGAGCGGATCATGACCTCGTAAGCCTTGCGCTCTTCGATCAGCTGCTGCTGGTCGTAGTAGCGGAGGCGGATCGCATAGCGCTCATCGGGAAGAACGGCGCCATTGGTGTCGTCATACTCGCGGAGGATGAGCTCGCGTGCGTTCTTGAGGTTTTCGATGTACTGATAACCCATCTTGGAGGTATCGAGGATCGAGGTAAGCGAGTTGATCGCGGTGTTAAAGCCGCGGTTACGGATATTCTCGGTATCGATGATCTTCTTGAGGTTCTCGCGAACGTTGAGCTGGTCGAAGGTCGAAGGATCGATTTCGGCACGGAGGTTGTTGATCCGGTCCATCATGTCCTTGGCGATTACTTCGTAGCGGCGGCTCTTCGCATTGTCGATGTCGTCGTCAGTGTAATCCTTGACCTTTTTCATCTTCGCGAAGATGATTTCGCCGTCGGAGAGCTCTTCGAGACCCTGGTCAATGCGCTCGTCTTTAAGTTTCTCGATAGCCTTGTCAATTTCGTCCATGTAGTGCTTGGCGATGAGATCCTTGATCAGGTACTCGACAGTCGCCTGGTACTGGAAAATCGGGCTGATGAGCTCGGAATCGAGAATATTGACGGAGAGTTTTACGTCGGTGACGGTCTTGGGCTTGTAAATGTTGTCCTTGAACGCGCACTTGACGATTGAATAGGCATTTTCACCGCGAACGAACGCACCAACGTCAGTTTTCTGGCGAAGGAGGCTGTTGGTGAGAGTTTCGAGGTCGTTGACGCCGCGCTGGATATGTCCCTGCAAGTGTCCGTACATGTTGACCATCGATTTCTCGATTTCACCGGTATTGAACTTGTCCGCGCCGCCAACTTCGTCGAGGAGGTTCGCTATCTCTTTCGGGGTATAGCGGTTGAGAACCTTCATTTCCTCGCGATCAACGAAACCGCGAACTTTCTTTACCATTTCGTCTTCAGCCGTTACCATGTAGCGGTTGAACATGTTCTGGTAATTCTGGTTGAAGTAATTATAGAGTTTTTCCTTGACGCCGCCCATAACATCCAGGCGCTCGAGGACTTCTTTCGGAAGCCGTGCGTTCAGGTGATGAAGAACCTTGTTGGATTCCTCTTCGAGAAGCTGGTTGACTTCCTTCTGCTGATCGCGGTAGTCCTGCGCGAGAGAGTTTCTCGAACCGACTGCACTGGGCTTTTCCGGATGGAATACGTTGGGGCTGCGGGGTAGATCGATGCTTCCCATATTATTGTCTCCTTATATCAATAAGTCTCGTTTTGCTCGTACAACTGACATTCTCATTATAAACATCCTTGAAATTATGTAAAGCAATTTTTTTTTTTTTGTGATATGCAAAATTGCATATAATGGTATAAACTCAAAATTGGAGAGAAAATGATGAAAAAAGACGGCATATTACTGATTTTGTTTGCATTCTTTCTCGCTTGCCCCCCCCTCGCCGCCGGAGAGAGAACCATCCCCGTTGACATGTTTATCATGATCGACAAATCGCTGTCGATGGCTGATTCCGGCAAATACGACAGCCTTCATAAATGGGTACGTGATCAGCTTATCGGGCAAATGCTGATCGACGGAGACTGGGTTACCATATATCAGTTTTACGGCAAGTCGGACAATTTGTTGACCATGTCCGTCCAAACGCCGGCGGATCGGAAAAAAATCGTCAGTACGATCGACAAAATCACTCCCAACGGCAAATTCACCGATATCGGGCTCGCGCTCGACACAATAAAGGAAGCGCTCGACAAACGTGGCACGAATGACCGGCTCAAGGTCATGCTGCTCCTGACCGACCTCAAGCAGGAAGCGCCGTGGACTTCCCGGTACGCGGGTTCCCCGGACAAGTTTGAAAGCCCCTACCTCGCCGAAGCCCGCGTGCTCCCGCATGACGCCTGGTACGAAATCACCCTCGATATGGGAATACAGGATCGCGTCGTGAAAACGAGCCGGGATCTCTACGCTTCGATAGAAGAAACCAAAGGCACCGCGTCAGAAACGGGAAGCGCAGAGGGAGCGGACAAGAATGCGCTTGCGTCCGCAGATTCAAACGCGGGTAACGGAACAAACGTGCAGGGAAGCCCCGCGAAGGGCACTGCCTCGTCAGGGCTACCCCTCGGCGCCATTCTTGTGCTAGTATCGGGCATCCTTCTTGCGAGCGTGGCCGTATTTGCGGTCAGCCGCCTCAAACGGAACAAGCAGGAAGAAGAAGAAAACCGATAGCGAGATACCCATGAAGCGTACAGTCCTCATCATCATCGCCGTGAGCCTTGCGAGTCTTTTCGCCTGGCTCGCATTCAACCGAACGGTGCTTTCGCTCTCGACCGAAACGAGAAAGTCCGCGCGCACGGTTATTCCCTCGTCAGATAATAAAACGAACATCAGTTCAAGCCCGAGCGACGCTCCGGCTGAATACGACGAAACCAAAACGCAGCCCCTCGTGGTGCTGGACGCTGACGAAAGTTTCGTCCAGGCGATTTCGGTGGATATCAACAAGGACGGGACGCAGGACCAGATCTGCGCGCTCAAGAAAACGTCCGAACCGAACATCTATCTCGTGCCCGCGCTCCAGAACCCGGTCACCGGGGAATACATGAGACTCCAGGCGCTCCGGACGGGAATCACCCAGACGAGAACCCTTCTTTTTTACTGCATGGACATCATCGGCGACCGCTCGAACGCGCTTGTTTGCTCTGGGATGACCGCCGACAACATACAGCTCCTCGCCGTCTATATCCCGATACAGGAAAGCGACGGTAAAACGGGATTTACCGCGGTTGCGGACCTCAGATCCGACGGCCCCATCACGATTCAGGACGTAACGAGACCGGACGCCTACAGCCTGGGGCTTACCGGAGGAGAAAGCTTTCCGATCGTGACGTATAACTCGGACCCGGATTCCCCCGACACGCTCAATCAGATCGAGCGGGTGTATCGCTGGGATCGCAATCTCAAGCGGTACGAGCTTGCTTCCGAGTCGCGCATTACCGGCAAAAAAATCGAAACGCGGATGATCCAGCAACTCCAGGACGGTAACGTGGGCTCGTTCGAGGATTATCTTTCGGGCCTTTGGTACGTGACTTCTTCGACCGCGCAGGAAGGCTCCAAATACATTTACTTTGATACCGACGCGAAGGAAATCATCTTTCATAACGGCTCTACCGAAGAAGTTTTTACCCGTGAATCGGGATCTGCCCGCCGGTATGGCGCATACCTGACCACGCGAAACCGCTCGATCGAAAGCATCCGGCGCATGATCGACATCGAGCTGACCGGCATTGACGAAATCAGGGTCAACGTTCAGGAAGACGTCAGGCTGAAAATCGGCGTCGACTCGGACTGGGACGGCGTATACCGGAAGATGGCCGCTTCGGCTAATGCGCCGGACGTTGATTCAGGCCTTACCGCCAAAAAGGTACAGGCGATGATCAATACGGGAAGCACTGATTGGGTCTCGATGGACGGTCAGTCTTTGAGTTTCCGGAACCACAATTACACCCTGACCCGCCCGGCGGGAACCGATTCTGGCGCCTACGCGATCATCACTGTCGGGGGAAAACCCGTGTTCCAGTTCAAACCGGAACGTTCAGGGGTAAAATCTTCCTTTTATCTGATTGAAATCAAGGCGAAGTCGACCGATTCAGGCGATCGGCAACAAATGACGCTCACCGAGGTATCGGTCACGATGGCGGGAACGAACCTTGCCGGTTCCCCTCCGGTCATCTTTGAGCGAAAGCGATAGAAAAACGCGATTCCTGTCCGGGGAGCGCACGGTTCCCGCCAGAGAAACGCACGTTACTGACCGTCAATAACCAGATAACTTTCGAAACCCGCGTCCTTGAGGCGGGCTGCCGCGGTGCCCTTTCCGTCCTCGGGAACGAGAACCGCGAAATAAATCGTGCCGCTCGGTCTTTTATTCCCGCGCACGACAGGAGCAAATCCGAGTTTTACCAGACGCCCCACGAGTTCGTCGGCATATTCCCTGTTTTTGAAAAAACCAACCTGTTGCCACTCGCCATTTTTCGCAGGTAGCGCAGTTGCAGGCACGGCAGTCGTCGCGGCAGTCGTCACGGCAGACGTCGCGGCAGTCGTCGTGGATACAGCTGATCCTGCGGAACTCGCGGATTGCGCGAATTGCGCGGTTGCGCTGGAAGCGGTTCCCCCGACAAGCGGCTTCGGCAGGTTTTTGGCACCTTCGCGCGCAAAGGTCGCGACGGAATCCTGATTTCTTCCCATTAAGTACCAAAACGGTGCGGGTGCGATATTCATGGTGCCCGAAGCTACCGCGGCCTCGGGAGAGGCGGGATATGACGCAATGAGCTGATCGCGCGAAGACGCGTCGCCTGCGGCCCACCAGAGGGTAAAAAGAAGTTCGGGCGCATACGCTTCATAGGATTTGGCCTGAACGAGGGAACGGATCAGCGAAAGGGCGGACGTGGCGTCTCCCGAAGAAAGCTCGATCCAGGCGGCATAGACGCGCGAGCGGGCAAGAAGCCCGTCGTCAAAACAGGTAAGAAGGACAGTCCTGACATAGCCGTCCGCGCGCTCGGCGTCGTTCGAAGCAAGGCAGGCGCGTGCGGCGTCAAGGAGCAGTGCGTCGTCGCGATTCGCGGGATCGGCGGAAGCCGCGGCGGCATAATGGTCAGCGGCAGCGGAAGCAAGACCGAGTCGCTCCTCGTAAGAAGCGAGCTCCGCTAGCACGGCCTTTTTGTCGGCGACAAGCGGTTGCTTCGCCGCTCCCGCTTCGAGAGCCTGGATTATTTTTTCCCGGTCGTTCAAGGCAAAGGCGGCGGCGACAGCTTTGCGCGCCGCCGGCGTTAGCGCACTCTTGCCGGTAGCCGGTCCGGCCGCGAAGGCCGATCCAATGAGAATCAAAAAAAGGATAAAACCAAATGCCTTTTTCATACGGTCAGTCATTATCATAATCGGCAGAAAGCGCAGGGTCTGACCCGTTTTTTCGCCTGCCCCGGGTCTTTGCGAACGAGTCGCGCGAGTTTGCGCCCGGGTCATACGAATTGGTAAGCGAATCATACTCATTTACGCCCGAAGCATACCGCTTCCGTGCGCTGCCTTTCGAGGCGCCTTTCGCGGAGCCTTTCGAAGAGAGCTTCCCTGCCTTCTTTCTTCCATGCCCGATGATAAAAGGCACGGCGGTAATGGCTCCGGCGGCGTAGGCGAAAAGAATGCTGACAAAAATCGGCACATCGGAATATTTATAGAAGATAAACGAGACATCACACCGGTTGTCGAGATTAAAACCTATAAAAAGGGTTATCACGAGCAGGATCGCGAGAAAAGCAATCAGCTTCCAGGGCATTCGCGGCGCCTCCAAACATTTTTTTCTACGGATTACATACCAGGAATCAATCGACCGAGGTTCCCACCATTTTCGCACGGAACGTCCTGCCGCGCAAGCTCGTGAGCTCGGCTTCGACAAAGTGACCGATAAGCGCCTTGTCGAGACTGCCCGAAAAAACGACCATTTCGCCAAGCTCGGTATGGCCAAAAAGTTCGTCCGGATGGTTCCGCGAGGTTGACTCGACCAGAACGGTCACGGTTTTTCCGACGCGCTCGCGCATCAAGGCGGCGCTTACCGCGTGCTGAAGCTTGATCACCCGGCCGAGCCGTTCTTTCTTGATCTCCTCGGGTATCCGCCCGGGTAAATCAAATGCCTTCGTGCCTTCGCGCGGGTTGTAATGGTACATGAAGGCGACTTCATAGCGGACGCGATTGATGAGGTCGAGGGTTTCCGCGACGTCTTCCTCGGTTTCGCCGGGAAAGCCCATGAGAATGTCGGTCGAAAGCGTTACGTCGGGAATGCCCGCGCGCACGCGGTCGACAAGCGCGAGGTACTGTTCGCGGGTATAGCGGCGGTTCATCGCCTCAAGAATGCGGTTTGAGCCGTGCTGGACGGGCAGATGGAGAAAGCGGCAGAACACGCGTTCGCGCGCGATCACTTCGATCAGGCGGTCGGAAAGGTCCTTCGGGTGACTCGACATGAAGCGAATCCAGCGAATGCGGTTTTTCCGCTCGACGCGGCGGGCGATGCGCTCGAGGAGGGCGGGGAAATCCACCGTCTCACCGGTCGCGGGATCGAGCCAGGAGTAGGAGTTGACGTTCTGGCCGAGCAGCGTTACTTCGCGCACGCCGCGATCGGCGAGCGAGTCGAACTCGTCAAGGATCTCGGGAGTCGGGCGCGACACCTCGCGGCCACGGACGAAGGGAACGATGCAGTAGGTGCAAAAGTTATTGCACCCGTTCATGATCGGGACAAAGGTCTGAAACGCGCCCTTCTCCCAGGAAGAAGCGGCAAAATGGTATGCGTTGACGGCTTTCTCGTTGGTCGGCGCGTAAGAAATGCCTTCCTCGATCGCGCGGAAAATATCGATGAACGAATCGCGCTCGAACATGCCGACGACGTAATCGAGTTTCTTGAACCGTTTTTTCAGGTCCACCCGGAGCCGCTCTGCCATGCAGCCCATCACGAGCACCCGCACTTCGCGCCGTTTCTTTTGCGAGCAAAAAAGGCTTATCCGGCTCAGGGCGCGCGTTTCCGCGGTAGTCCGGACCGAACAGGTATTGATGACGACAAGGTCGGCCGAATCCGCGTCCGTTGCCTGCTTCCAGCCGCGCTCGTCAAGAAGCTGCGCGACCGAGGACGACTCGGCCTGATTCATCTGGCAGCCGTAGGTCTCGAAAAAGTAGGTCATTTGCCGGACTCCAAACCCGTCGATGTACGCGAACCTGCTTCTGCGTACGCAAAGGCGCTGTGGTTATGAATGCTCTCGAAGTTTTCGGCCTCGACCGAATACCAGGGAAAATCGCCGAGGCGGGGAATGGCGATGATGATGTCGCGCACGAGATCTTCGACGAACTTCGGGTTGTCGTAGGCGGCCTCGGTCACGAACTTTTCGTCCTCGCGCTTGAGGAGGGAGTACACTGCGCTCGACGCGCTATCCTCGATAAGGCCGACGAGGTCCTCGATCCAGAAAAAGGGTCCGAGCTCGAGCTTGACCCTGACGACGCCGCGCTGATTATGCGCGCCATACGCGCTGATTGCCTTCGAGCAGGGGCACACGGTCTGGACGGGTACGGCGACCGACACGAAAAAGCTCCGGTCGTCGCGGGGACTCTGCGTGCCGGGGACGGCTTCACCGTCGATCGGCCCCGAGACCATTCCCTCATACGAGCACTCATAGCTCATCATCGCGATCTGTCCGGAAACGGGCGCGGGCTTTTCGAGAAAATAGGGAAAGGACATCTCGCCGAACGCGCGGGCGGCGTTGAGCGAAACGCGTATTTCCTCGAGCATGTCGAGGAAATGCGGCATCGAAAGATGGTCCTTGTGCTGATGGAACACCTCGATGAACCGACTCATGTGGGTTCCCTTGAAATGCTTCGGAAGGTTTACGTAGAGGTTCACCGTCGCGGCGGTATGCTGGATGCGGTGATCGCGGTCAAGGACATGCACGGGATACTTCAGTCCCTTGATGCCGACTTTCTGGAGCGGGACATCGCGGTCGTCCGGCTCGCTCTGTATATCTATCAAAACAACACTCCCCCCGACACCGCAGATCAGGACTATTTTCCGCTCGCGCGCTCGGCGGCAAGCAAGGTATTTTCCATGAGCATGGCAATGGTCATCGGGCCGACGCCGCGCGGAACCGGCGTTATAAAGGAAGCGACCTCGCATGCAGGCTCGAAGTCAACGTCGCCGACGAGGCGAAATCCCTTTTTTGCGCTCGGGTCCTCGACGCGGTTCACACCGACGTCGATGACGGCAGCACCTTTCTTTATCATGTCGGCCTTGATGACGCGCGGTTTTCCGATCGCGGCGATAAGTATGTCAGCCTGGCGGGTAATTGACGGAAGGTCGCGCGTGCCGGTATGGCAGACCGTAACGGTCGCGTTGCAGTCGCGGCGTGCGAGCAGGATGGAAAGGGGCTTTCCGACGATATTCGAGCGTCCGACGACGACTGCGTGCGCGCCTGAAGTTACGATGCCCGCTTCGCGAAGAAGGACGAGTACGCCGTGCGGGGTGCACGGAAGAAAGCACGGGCGGTCAATGACCATGTTTCCGACATTGACGGGATGAAAACCGTCGACGTCCTTTGCAGGGTCAATGGCCATGATAACGCGCGCCTCGTCAACGTGTTTCGGAAGCGGAAGCTGCACGAGAATGCCGTGAACGTCCTCGTCCGCGTTAAGGCGGGCAATGAGGGTGAGAATCTCTGTTTCGGAGGTAGTCGAGGGAAGGCGGAAGCTCCGGTCAGTCATGCCGACTTCGGCAAGGGCCTTTTCCTTTCCGGCGACGTAGGAAACCGAGGCTGGATCCTCGCCGACGAGCACGACGGCGAGGCACGGCGTCGTTCCGCGCGCCTTAAGCTCCGATACCGACTCGGCAACCCGCGCGCGAACCGATGCGGCGACCGCGAAACCGTCTATTACCACTGCGCTCATACTACTCCTCCTTTAAAAAACCGCCCCGGCGAATTTTCGCTTTTTTGTAACGGGTAAACGGCGTACTTTGTTGTAACATGTACGACCGTTGATAGACAATAGCGGAATTAATGAGGTATAGTGTGGCAATGAAACGTTTGATCTTCTTCCTGGTCCTGACGTTAGCGGGACTTTCCATGGCAATCGCGCAAACAGACGACGCCCCGGCAACCAATCCAACTCCGGCGCCCGCAAAACCGGAAACCGACGTGAACTACGAGCCGATCCGCAAGGGCGACCAGTTTATCAAGATTGACCTCGGAATCGGTAAGTCACTCTTCTTCTTTACGCCCGACGGCCTCGAGACCGACACCAACCTGAAACTTGGCGGAACCGCTTCGCTCGGATACTCCCGCTTCATCACCAACCGGATCGCACTCGGCGGCGAAATGAGCTTCAGCTTCAACACGACGATCGGCAGTAACCTGTATTTTTATCTTCCGCTGACATTCAAGGGCACGTATGAAATGGTATTCGACCGCATTCACGTGCCGCTTTCACTCGGGGCGGGCTTCGCGTTCCAGACGCATAACCACAACAATTATTTCGGACCGATCATAAAACCCGAGGTTGGATGCTATTACCAGTTTAACCCGGAATGGACCATCGGGTTCTTGACGGCCTGGAACTGCATCCCCCAGTGGTACAGCGATTCATCGTATAACAGAACCGGCAACATTCTCGATATCAAGGCCGGTATTCGCTACCACTTCTGACGCTACCTGAGGAGCATTGCATGAAAACACCGACATACGACGCAAAAAAAGCGACGATGCGTTCCGCGGGAACCGCGTTATTCCTGTATTCCATTCTTTCGCTGTTCACGCTCGCCTCATGTTCCAATGACCCGATTTTTTCGGCCATCCAAAACGAGGTAAAGCTGAAAGACCCCTCGATTGAGGGAACGGTATCCTCGATGATAGCCAATGCAGGAGATCTGTACGCTGCCAACGGGTATGTGTATTGCCGTACGGCGGGAACCGGCAGCTGGAATAAAATCTCTCTTCCGGAGGGAGCGGGCAGGTGCGCGAAAATCGCTTCCGACGGAACCAACATGTACGGACTTTTCACGACCAAGGAATGGACCTCATTCCACTCCGTACAGATATATTCCGGAGGCGTCTGGTCAATGGTCTCGGGACTCGACCGGGTCGATCAAATCGGAAGCGGCAACGGCCGAATCTACGCCTTTGCCGAGAACACGGGCGGCTCCTCCGAGCACACCTACAACGCATACGTCACGCCGGGCGTGGGCTCGACATCGTTTACCGCAACACCCGTCGCGGAAGGGATAGGAATGCCTGCAGGTACCGCGGGAGATTATTTCGCCACGACCAATGCCGTCTACCATCTTTCGGGTGAGAGCGCCGAGTCTATCGGCACGCCGGGCGGCGGTCTCTGTGGAATAGTCGTCGGCGCAAACGGAGACGTCTATACTGCGAATTACGGCTATGCGTACCGCTGGGACGGGAGCGCATGGACCTCGCAATGGCTCGATCTCGAAAACGATCCGGCAACCGGAATTACCATACTCCAAACCGCCTCAAAACACCTTTTAATCGTCAGTTGCGATGAGGGATACGGAGAAGTAATCCTCGACGAATCGACCGGCGCACTCGGATCGTACATCAGTCCCGGATCCGTTTCTCTTTCGACAACCGATCACGAAGACCAGGATCAGTATGAAAGCAGCATCGAGCTGTATAACATTTCCGGAATCTTCGCCTTCTCGAATCCCGTACCGGCAGGCGATGAATACGTACTGTACGTCAGCGTGAATCACTACAAGTACAACGGCCTTTGGGCTTACTACGACCAAACGCAGACCGAATGGAACCGCGAATAGCGCACTGACCGGGCGCTATCGTTTCTTCGTAATGGGGAGATACCGTGGATCTTTTTTCCGGCACCGCGGCAGGACAACATGAACCTTTGGCGGCCCGGATGCGGCCGCGCATTCTTGACGAGTACATCGGACAAGACCATATCGTCGGGCCCGGACGGCTCCTGAGGCGGGCGATACAAGCCGATCAGCTCACGTCGGTCATCTTCTACGGGCCTCCCGGCACCGGAAAAACCACGCTCGCCCGGGTTATCGCAAATCACACAAAAAGCAATTTCGTAACGCTGAACGCAGTCCTTGCGGGCGTCCAGCAAATCCGCGAGTCCATTGCCGCAGCAGACGAACAGCGAAAGCTCTACGGCAGGCGAACCATCCTGTTCGTCGACGAGGTTCACCGATGGAACCGCGCGCAACAGGACGCCCTCCTCCCCTGGGTCGAAAACGGAACGATCATCCTCATCGGTGCGACAACCGAAAATCCTTTTTTTGAAGTGAACAAGGCGCTCGTGAGCAGAAGCCGCGTCTTCCAGCTCAAGGCGCTTACCCGCGACGATCTTTTCGCGGCGGCACGCGCCGCCATTGCCGACGCGGAGCGCGGCTACGGCAAATGGAAAGTTTCGTTTGAACCCGGCGCCCTCGAGCACCTCGTCGAAACGGCGGCAGGAGACGCGCGAAGTCTCCTCAACGCGCTCGAGCTCGCCGTCGAGGCATCCATCCCTTCCTGGCCGCCGGAGCCGGGAACGCAGATCACCATCGACATCAAGTCCGCCGAGGAAAGCATCCAGCAAAAGATAGTCCTCTACGACCGCGACGGCGACTACCACTACGACGTGATCAGCGCGTTCATCAAAAGCCTTCGGGGACGAGACCCGGACGCAGCTCTTTACTGGCTTGCGCGCATGGTCGCCGCGGGTGAATCCCCCAACTTTATTTTCCGCCGTATGCTCATCTCGGCATGCGAAGACACGGGGCTCGCGGACCCGCACGCGATCGGCGTTGTCGAAAGCTGCGCCGCCGCGTTTGACCGCGTAGGCCTTCCCGAAGGAAGGTATCACCTCGCGCACGCCGCGCTGTACCTCGCGACGGCACCGAAATCCAACAGCTCAATGGCCTTCTTCGACGCGCTCGCCTCGGTCGAAAAAGAAGATACCGAGGTCCCGAACCACCTGAGAGACGCAAGCCGCGATGCCGAAGGATTCGGTCACGGTCAGGGATACATATATCCGCACACGTACCGGGAGCACTGGGCTGCGCAACAGTATCTTCCCGACGCCCTCGTCGGACGCGTCTTCTTTTCGCCCTCGACGCAAGGCTATGAAGGCACGATACGGGAGGAAGTCCTTACGCGAAGGGAACTCCAGATTTCGGCTATCCTTGAAGACGGCGCGCTCGACGCTCTGGATGATGAAAGCGGCGCCGAGGGTGATACGAGCGCACCCGAAGGCGCCTACGACCGCTTTTTCTACGGAGCCGAGGGACGCAAGCGCGAGTTCAAGGCACCGCGCGGAGAAATACTTACCTTTACGCCGGGAGCGACAAAACGCGACGAATGGACCAAGCGACTTGATTCCGGAAAATCCGCAACCCTCCTTGAGATACGGAACCGGCTTACCGAAATGGCGTCCATTGTCCGGCACCATCGCGTGCTCGTCTGGGGAGCCGACGACGGTCTTTTGATCTGGGAAGCAGGGCGCCTCGCGCCCGAAGGATTTGCCGCAGGCATTTGCCGGTCAGAGCGTGCCCGCGCAATACTCGAACAATACAGTGCGTCTCTCGACGCGCTTGACCGGCCCGCACTCGTCGTCGCGGGCGTAAGCGAGGGTGAAGGGAAAGCCGACCCGCTCTCCGTTCCCTTCGACCGTGTCCTCGCACGCGACCCCGGCGCTACTCTCGACTCCCTTGAATCTTTCGCCCGCGAGGCGACCTGCCGCGTCGCGCCCGGTGGAAAAATTGTTTTTTCCGCGCGCATTCCCTCGCGCGGAATGCGCCTTTCCAGTCTCATTGACAGTGCAGATCCGCTCCGCGCACGCGCAAACGAAATCGAAGAAACGCTTTTTCGGGACCAGTCGATCCCGATCTTTGCATGGGACGAAAAAACGCTCATCGAGCGTCTTCGCGCGCTCGCTCTATCCGCAAGCGCGGAAACCCTGCGCTTCGCCGAACCGCGCAGGGTATCCTCCGGAGATCTTTCCCGATGGTTCGATTCTGCCGTTTCGCCCTATGCCCTCGCACTCTCGGAAGGCCTGGGAGAGGCGGCTCTTGCCGAATACCGGGGCAAACTCGAGGCTGCCATCAGGTCAGGTCCTATTATGTGGGACCAGGAAATCGTTTTTTGCGCTATCAATGCGTGATATAGTGTTATATAGTTATTGAAGGAGGATACATTGACCATTCGCCAAAAAGTCAAACTGCCCGTCGCGTTCGCGGCGATTCTGGCGGTATCATTCACGCTCTTTTCCTGCGCCACGGGTCCGTACGTGCAAAAGGAATCGGGCGTTCTCAAGCTCGTTGAGCTGATCAACTCGGGCGAGGTAACCGAGATCGATGGCCTTACCCCGACACCGTTTGCGCTCGACAGCGAAACCCTGTACCTCGACAGCGACGTCTCTACCTTCTGGACCAACCTCAAGGCTGCGTCCTTCTCCATGTCCGACCCGCGCTTCGTCAGCTCTGACCATCTCACGGCTGAATCCTACAAAGCGTTTGCGAACACCTTCGACATGAAGAACTTCTTCGAAAAATACACCGGCAAGGACACATCCCTCGTCACCGTCGAAACGAAGGAAGGCAGATACTATCTCCTTCTCGAGCGGAAGGTCGCGGGCTATCCGAAAGTTCGCGGATTGAAAGGACCGGTACAATGAAACGATATATGAAAACATTGGCCGCCATCGCGGCAATCGCGGCCTTCGCCTCTTACGGGGCCGTCGCGCAAAAAGCAAACATCGTCTACGTCGAAGGTGTCGCAAACGTCAAGTCTTCTTCCGGCAGCCTCAGGGCAGCCGACTTCGGCGGGCAGGTCGCGTTCGGCGAGTCGGTGATAACCGGCAAGGACGGACAGGCCGAGCTCAAGCTCGAAAACGGAAGCACGATCCGCGTCGCGGAAAACTCGGTCTTCAGTTACACGAGCGTCGGCACCGGCTCCGACAGCCGCCAGGTACTCGCGACGACCGCAGGCAAAGTTGCGTACAAGCTCAACAAGGCAACCGGCAAGCCACCCGTCATCCAGTCGAACAGCATGGTCGCCGGAGTTCGCGGAACCGAGTTCACCGTCATGGCTGGCCGTGACGGAACAACGCTTCTCGAAGTAACCGGCGGTATCGTGGACGTTGAGTCGCAGGGAAAACTCGTCACCCTCGTCAAGGACGAAGGCGTTGAGGTGGTTCCCGGCAAGGCACCGGGAGCAAAGTATACGCGCCCCGGCAAGGAGCTTGACTTCTCGAGCTGGAACAAGGGAAAGATCGACGCCTTCCTCGCCGATCCGGTCACGACGCTCGCGAATATCGAAACGCAGCTTGCCACGTATCAAAAAGCGCTCGACGATCTCAAAAAGCCCTTCGCCGACGCGACGGCCACCTGGCAAAAAGCGCGCGATGACTATAAGCCGATTCTCGCAGGCAAGGACGAGGCCGCTACCAAAAAATTCCAGCAGGATATTCTTTTCCCGGCCCAGGACAACCGCTCGGCGATAATCCTCAACATCAGGTATAACGCGCTCAATTATCTGTCGGTTCGCCGGTATGTCATGAGCAATATGTACATGGAACTGAAGAGCCGCTATCCCGTTACCCGACCCGCGAATGTCGATACCTTCTTCAAGAATTACGCCTCGATGCTCGCGAAATACGAGGACGTTGCCGTCCCCGAACTTGAGAAAAACGACTATTGATTCCTAAGGAGGAACAACATGAAAGCATTGAAACGCGCATTGCCCGTTCTGCTCATCGCCCTCGCGGCGTTTTTCGCGACCGGATGCAAGCAGGAAGACACAAGAACGCAAGATGAGTGCATGACCCAATTCGCTGCCGCGGTTAATTCCCAAAGCTGGGGCGACATAAAGGACTGCACGTCCTCTGACGCCAATTTTTATAATCTTATGTCTTCTGACTCATGGGAAAACTATTTTGGCGTTGGCGACGGAGACTTCACGTATACCGTCTCGGGGAACTCGGCGACCGGAGAGAAAGGCGGTATCACCTATACCTTTACCCTCGCCGAGGACGGTAAGGATTATTACGCCATCTCCGAAATCTACGAAGAAGGACTCGTCATTCCCATTTTTCAGTAATCTTCCATCCCGGGCGGCCTATCTCGTGCGGTAATGGAAAATAAGGCGATCGGGCTTGATGAGCCCGATCGCGCAAGACCAGGGGGTGTTACGATGCATATGAGACTATCTACGACACTCGCACTCGCGCTTCTCGTCACGGCCTCTCTTGCGATCTTTGGCTGTAAAACCGATGAAACAGTGAGCGCGCCGGACTGCATGCAGAGTTTTGCCAACGACCTTAACAGCGGAAACCGTGACCTTGGAGACTACACCCATTCTGATGCCACGAACCATTATCTTGCGCTCACTGCGCTTTTCTGGAATTCGAACTTCGAGGGAGACGGCAGCTTCACCTTCGCTATGGACGGCAACACCGCGACCGCGACCGAAGCCGGCAACAACTTCGTCTTTACCCTCGAAAAAGATGGAACCACCTACGCCATCAGAACCATCATACGCAATGGGATCACGATTTTTGAGTGATGTGGAATGACTCCGCGCGTTTGCGCGAATTGATTCCTATAAAAGCTCCGGCTCCTCTTCGACAAGAAAAAGGCGCTCGAAATCATCGGCCTTATGCGGCTTCCCCAACAAATAGCCCTGAATTTCGTCGCATCCAAGGCTTTCGAGCATTGCAAGCTGTTCTTCGGTCTCGACGCCCTCGGCGATAGTCTTCAGATTAAGCGCGGTTGCCATCATGATGATCGCCTGCACGATGCGGGCGTCAGTTTCGTTTTGCACAATGTTGTCGATGAGCTGCTTCGCTATCTTGAGATAGTCGAAGTCGAATTTTTTTATGTAGCTGAGCGAAGAATACCCGGTGCCGAAATCGTCGATGGAGCTCGTGATATTGAGGCGGCTGAGCGCGGAGAACATCTCGACGATAAAGGTCTCTCCCTTCATCGCAACGCGCTCGGTGAATTCGAGATTCACCCACTCGGGCAATACCCCGCACTCGTCAATCAAGCGCTCGAGCTTCGAAAGGAATTCCGGGTCGTCGAGCTGATGGGGAGACACGTTGATGCCCATGAGAAGCCGCTTTTCAAGCCGACGGTTCCAGTCCGCAATGCGCAGCAGCGCCTTTAGAAAAATCCAGTCGCTCAAGGGATTGATCACGCCGTTTTCCTCGGCGACCGGAATAAACTCATCCGGGGGAACAAAACCAAGCGTCGGCGAGTTCCATCTGACAAGGGCTTCCATTCCAACAAGACGGCGCCCCCCCATGGCAAACTGCGGCTGATATACGAGTGAGAACTCGCTCTCGAAATCAGCCATCTTGAGACACAGGTCTATTTGATGCGCGCGCTCGATGCCTGCGGTAAGCGCGTTATCGAAAAACGAGACGCCGCTTACCCTGCGGCTCTTCGCGATATACATGGCGATGTCGGCGTGGCGCATCAAATCGCTTCGCGTGCGCGCGTCGTCGGGCCAGGTAGCAACACCGATACTCATGCTCGCGTGCACCATGTTGAGCCCGATGTGTACCGGAACGTCGACCATTTCGCCGAGGGTGAGCAGAAGCGCGCTGATCGTTTCGCCCTTTCGCCGCTTGCACAGAATACCGAATTCGTCGCCACCGAGCCGCGCGAGCACCGTTCTTTCATTCGCTATCGTTTCGAGCCGCTTTCCGACGACACGAAGCACATTGTCACCCGCGTCATGACCGTACATGTCGTTGATGGTCTTGAACCGGTCAAAGTCGAGGATCAAAAGCCACAGCTTTTCATCAGGCTCTGCCTCGGCTATCCATTCCTCGGCGGTCTCCATGAAATATTTCCGGTTAAAAAGACCCGTTATCGCATCGCGCTTGATGAGATTCTCGAGCGTTTGGTTCATGATTCTGAGTTCGCGCGTGCGGTCGGAAATTGTCGCTTCCAGATATTCCGCCTGTTCTGCCTTGTCCCTGAGCGCGAGATCCCGCCTGAGAAGGAGGCCGACGAAGCGGCTCAAAATCTGATGAGCGAGGATAATGGCGACGTAGAAAACAACGTCGCTGAACACAAAACCCTGAGCCAGGATCGAAAGAACGGGTATCAGCAATAGAAAGACACCACGGTTGATCAATCCGCTTGAGGAATCGACTTCGGTCCGAATCCGCTGGAGATTTTGAGGACTGTCGAGAAAGAAAATGCTGCCCATTCCCAAAAGCGCGATGCACAGTTCGTAGGACGCATCGATGAACTCGTTCGGGTAATAGGAATCGTTAAAGAGCGCGTACACGTATAAAATGTCCACGATGCCATAAAGGAGAATCCCGGAAAAAATCAGGCACAAAAACAGCGGAATTTTCCGCGGATTGAAGGACAAGAAAAGGGAGATGGAAAAGGTAATGATCAGGGTATCGATGACGACCGAAAAGTACGAGACGACACGCTCATGATCAAGAGCGGAAAGGATCGCTATATGACCACGGAAAAAAACGAAATATACAAAGGCGCACAGCGCGAAGAAGATCGCGATCGTATCGACAAGAAAATGGATGGACATCCACCGTCGATGTTCGGTGAATGCGATAAACAAAACGGACACGAGAAAACAAATATTGGGGAGAAAGTATAAGTAAAGAAGCAAAATGCTTTCCTGCGGATCGATTCCCAGAAGGTTCGCTTCAAGGCCCCACATCGTTTCTGCCACTGCCCAAAACAGGGTACCGATGGCAATAAAAAGCCAGCTTAAGCTGTAGTGGACGGCTTTTCGCGCGCTCCATGCGATAAAAGCCGTTGATATGAACGCAAGCAGGGGAGCGATAATATCGCCGAGCCATCCGGTACCTATGAGCGCCATCCATGCATAGAAAAGCCACAAAAGGGCCAGGCTGATGAACGAGAACCATGTCCGACTTTTCAGCATGAACTATCTCCCCCCGTAATAACTCTAAACTATCCAGACGTTTTTATCAAAAAAAATCTTCCAAAAACCCTGTACAGAAGTATACCCGAAGCAACATACTCTTTCATATGTATCCGGCTGGAAACATACGTCAACGAGAAAAAAAGGACTGGTTTTACCCTTGGACCATCAAAAAAGCCCTTGATTCGTTTTTTTTTTATCGGTATCATTAGGGTATTCCAATCCAGGAGTGCTTCATGAAACTCATTTTTTTGGGACCGCCCGGAGCCGGCAAGGGAACACTTGCGGCGCTTGTGGCAGAAACATACACAATTCCCCACATCTCGACGGGAGAAATCTTCCGCGCTGCAATACGGGAAAAAACGCCGCTTGGACTTAAAGTCCAGGCGATCATCGACGCGGGGCAGCTCGTGTCCGACGACATCACGATCGAACTGGTACGCGAGAGGCTCGCGAAGGATGACGCAAAAGGCGGTTTCATCCTCGACGGATTTCCCCGCACCATTCCGCAAGCCGAAGCCCTTTCCGCAATTCTCGACGTTACCGCCGCGGTAAACTTCGACATCTCGGACAAGGACGTCGTCGCTCGCCTTTCCGGCCGCCGCGTTTGCAAGACTTGCAGCCAGAACTTTCACGTAGAGTTCATGAAGCCGAAAGTTGACGGCAAGTGCGACAAATGCGGAGGGGACCTTTTTATCCGCGAGGATGACAAGATCGAGGCGATCACCAAGCGGCTCGAGGTATACCGGTCGCAAACCGCGCCGCTTATCGATTACTACCGCGCGAAGGGCAAGCTCGCCGACATCGACGCCAGACCCTCGACGGCTACCATTCTCGAAAGCTTCAAGAAAGCCTTTCCCCAGAAATAAACACACGGAATCGCATGCCACCCGGCATGCTTACCGCAGCGAAAAGACTCAAGAAAAACCCTTGAGTCTTTTTTTTTTAATCCCCGCCGGAGGACGATACTGGAACTTGATGCTGGAGGACGCGGTACCGGTCGCCCGGCACGCGGTCAAAGTATTCGCCCAGAAGTTCAAGAATTTCCGCGACAGACACGGCGTTTTGTATTTTCATCTTGATGTGATGGGCGAAACTGAAGTTGTCGCAATAATAAAAGAAAAAACGGTGCGCGCGCGATATCTGGAATTCTTCCGGTTGGGATTGCGCGAGGGTCGCGAGAAAAAACTCGGCTACCTCGAGGTGATCGACCGACAGTCCTTCACCGGCCGAACCTTCGTCGAAGGCGCGCCTGATGTCCCGAAAGATCCAGGGTTTTTGCACGGCCGCGCGGCCGATCATGAGCCCCGCGCACGGCACCTCGCGCGCGTATTCAAGGGCGCCTTGCACGCTCGAAATATCTCCGTTTCCGTACACCGGAACCGGAAGGTCTCCCGCAAGGCGCGCGACGTGGGCTCTGCGCGCGGGGCGTCCGTATTTATCGCGCCTGACGCGCGGATGAAGGGTCACCATATCCGCGCCCGAGTCGACAAGCATCCGGCAAAACGAAAGAAGGGTGTCGTAATCCTCGGCTTCGCCGAGGCGAAGCTTGACCCCGAGCCGGGGCCTTGCGGTCCCGGGGGCAGTATCCCGCGAGTCGATGACGTGGCGGACGCTCGACACGAGGCTTGCAACCTCGCCGTGCGGCTTCGACATCCACGCGATGCCCGCTCCCGTCTTCGCAATATCAGGCGCGGAGCAGCCCATGTTGAGGTCAAGCCCGATTCCGCCGTACGGAAGGAGGAGGGAGGCGGCGCGAACCATCGAGTCCATTTCGCTTCCCGTCAGCTGCCAGACCATCCGTTCGCTCGAGGGCGCGGTTCTGACATACCAGGGCTCAAAGCGGCCGCCCGCAACGAACATCGGCGCGTGGATCATCTCGGAAAAGTATTCATCGGGTTCTCCCCATCGGCTGATGAGGATGCGGAGAGCTTCGTGGCTCAGCGTGGCCATGGGCGCAAGGGCTAGTTTCATTTCAGGTTCGGATTCTAGCAGGTTTCGTCCCTTGCGGCCAGCGGCACGGGTGATTCTCGCGGCACGGGTGATTCTCGCGGCACGGGTGATTCCAGCGGCACGGGTGATTCCAGCGGCACGGGTGATTCCAGCGGCGCACGTGCGCGAAAAAAAGCGGTCATTTCCGGTTGCCACGGCGGCCCTCCGGGCGGTATATTTTACTCACGTCCTATCCGGAGGCTTAATCTTGAACGCACATGCCATAACACCCACCGTCAGCGCTATCCATGCCGACATAAAAACTTCTGCCCTTTTTGAGGGAATCTGGCCGATTCCGAACGGGGTTACCCTCAATTCCTACGTCGTGAGGGGAGAAAAAACCGCCCTCATCGATCTCGCGAAAGATTGGGCCGACTCGATCGCGCAGTTCGAGGAGCAGCTCGCGTCCGCAGGCACTTCGTTCGATAAAATCGACTATTTGATCCTCAACCATCTCGAACCCGACCATACCGCGTTTATCCTTGAACTCAGGAAGCGGAACCCGCGCGTCGAAATACTTTCCACGCCGAAGGGCATTGCGATGGTCCGGAATTTCTTCAAGGTTACCGAAGGACTTCGCGAAGTAAAAACGGGCGACTCCCTCGACCTCGGCAAGGGGAAAATCCTCGAGTTCTTCGAAACACCGAACATTCACTGGCCCGAGACGATGATGACATTCGACCGGGCAGACGGCATCCTTTTCAGCTGCGACGGATTCGGTTCCTACGGCTCCCTCGGCGAGCGCGTCTTCGACGACGAGTTCAGCGCGGAAGAGCATGCGTTTTACGAGCGCGAATCGCTGCGCTATTACGCGAATATCGTCGCGAGCTTTTCGACCTTCGTTACCAAAGCGCTCGACAAGCTTTCGGCCCTTCCGGTCAAGGTGATCGCGCCGAGCCACGGAATCGTGTGGAGAAAAAACCCGACCGAGATCGTCAAGCGCTACGCAAAGTATGCGGGATACAATACCGGGGGAAAACTCGAAAGCGAAATCTGCGTGATCTGGGGCTCGATGTACGGCTACACCAAGGCCGGTCTCGACGCTGTGATTGAAGGAATCAAGTCCGAAAACGTGCCCTACTCCATTCATCAGATACCCGACACTGACGCGAGCTTCGTTCTCGCCGACGCCTATAAGGCTGCAGCCCTCGTGCTCGCGATGCCGACCTACGAATACAAGATGTTCCCCCCGATGGCGCACATCCTGGACCTCTTCGAGCGCAAGCATTTTACCGGCAAAAAAGCCTTCCGCCTCGGCAGTTGGGGCTGGGTTGGCGGCGCAAAAAAGGAATATGAGGAAAAAATCGCCTCTTTCAAATGGGAAAATCTTGACTGCATCGAATGGCAGGGCGTTCCCTCGGCGGAAGACCTCGCACTTTTGAAGGAAAAGGGACGTGAAATAGCGAGGCTCGTAAAAAACGCCTGAAAGCGGCGACCAGAACGGTGCAGAACCGTTTGTTCCATGATATAATTTTGGCGGAGGATCTCATGAAACCGACTATCCATCTCCGCCGCGGAATGGCTCTCATTGCCCTGGTCTCGATTGCCCTTGTCTTTGCCGCCTGCGCCCCGACACCCCGACAAATGGCCGACAAGCGCGGCATCACGTTCGGAGTCGCCGTACAAACCGGCGAAGTGCTCAACCCCGAAACCGCAAAGTTCATCGTGAAAAATTTCAACACGATCGTGCCCGGCGATACGGCAAAATGGGCAAATATACACCCCAAAAAAGATTTCTGGAATTTTTCCGATACCGACCTCATGGTCGCTTTTGCCGAGAAGAACCACATGAAGATCAAGGCGCATTGCTTTGTGTGGCAGGACCAAAACGCCCCGTACGTATTCTCCGCAAAAACGAGGGAAGACGCCATCGCGATCCTTGATGACCACATCACGGGAATCATGACGCGCTACAAGGGAAAAATAACCGAGTACGACGTCGCCAACGAGATATTCAACGAAAACGGCACCATGCGCGACACCTTCTGGCTCCGCACCATCGGTCCCGATTACATCGATGTCGCGTTCACCATCGCGCACAAGGCAGACCCCGACGCAAAGCTCCTGCTCGTCGATTACAACACCGAGTACGCAGGAACGGCAAAAGGCGACGCCATGTATGCAATGGCAAAAAGCATGAAAGAACGCGGCATCCCGATAAGCGGCGTTGCGCACCAGCTCCACTGCGTGGGAGAGCTTCCGTTCAACGAGATTGCCCTGCGGGAAAACATCAAGCGCGTGAACGCGCTTGGCCTTTACACGTCGTTCTCCGAAGTCGACGTGAGAATCAAAACGCCGGTCACGGAGCAAACCGAAGCCATGCAATGCGACGTGTACTCAAAGCTCATGAACGTCGCGTGCACCGAGCCCGGAGCGGGAAGCATGCTTCTTTGGGGCTTTACCGACAAAACAAGCTGGATTCCCCGAACCTTCCCCGGTTACGGCTCGGCGACAATCCTCGACGTCAAGATGCAGCCAAAGAAAGCGTATACCTCGTTGATGAACGCGCTCAAAGACGCGGGTTAATACAGGGCGTGGCCCGCGCGACCTGACGCGCTTGTAGCGGCAATACACTACTCGACATACCGACGGCCGGAAGCCTTTGCTTTCCGGCCGTCTTTTTTTTTATCAACGTGGCAACCGATGGACGCCCGAGCAGTCGCGAGCTCGCACGGTCGTGCCTGTTATCCAAAAGAAACGCCCCCCAAAGGACGAATCCTTCGAGGGGCGAAAAGGAGGCTTGATACAGGCGCGCGAAGGAGCGAAGGACTTATTCCTTTACGCTTTTTTTCCGCGTGCCGAGGTAGAGGAACTCGTAGTCTTTTTTCGCGAGAACCCTGATGATCGCGGGGACGATCGCAAGGGCGCCGAGCGCGGAGAATACGGTGCACAGCGCTACGAGCGAGCCGAACTGGATGAGCGGCACGAACTTCGACACCGTCAGTACGATAAAGCCGCCGAAGATCACGAACATATTGTAAAGAATGCCGCGACCCTTCCGGTTGATCGTGTGCTCGAGCGCGACATAGATGTCACCCTCGGCGCGAAGCTCGTTCCGGTACCAGGTGATAAAGTGGATCGAGTAGTCGACACCGATACCGATCGCGATCGACGAGACAATTGCCGTCGCGACATTGAGCGGTATCTTGAACACGCCCATGAGGCCGAAGTTGAGGAGCATCGTGACGAGGATCGGGAGCATCGCGATGACGCTCATCCTGAAGTCGCGGAGTACGATAACGAGAAGCAGGAAGACAATTACCACGCACAGGATGATGCTCGCGATCATGCCGTCCACGAGGAGGGTGTTCGCGACGTTGTAGAGGTTTGCCATGCCGGTCACCTGAAGCTGCGCGTGGTTCGCCTTCAGGAAGTCGTCCTTGAAGTACGCCTCGCACCATGTGCGCACGCGCTCGATCTCGGCCGTGGAGACGCGCTTCATGGTCATGCACACGCGGAGCTTGTCATGATTGGACGAGAGCACGCTTCCGACGTCTCCGGTAAAGATCATGAGGTACTGGCTGATGAGCTCGGGATCGGTCGGGATCGCGTACTGCGCGCTATCGCCGCCGTTCATCTCCTGATTCATCTTCTTGAGGGGGTCGTTAAAGGAATTTACCTTCGTGATGAAGGGGAACTCTTTCTTGACGTCGACGGAAAATCGCTCGATCTCGCCGAGCATTACGGGGTTCGCGAGGTCGACAACGGGCTCAGCAGAATCCGCCGCAGCGGCATCCGAAACTTTTGCGCCTTCCCGTTTCGCGGGATCGCTCAAGTCCGAGTCGAAGACCAGGTTGAGCATCTCGGTGCCCGCGAGCTTTGCGTTCAGGTGATCGTCGGCGCGATGAATCGGCGTCGCCTTCTTGAAAAACGAAACGTTGTTGAGCTCTGCGACGACGCGTACTGCGCCGAAAGAGGCGACCGCGCACAAGACAAGCGTCGCGACAAGCACGAAACCGGAATGGCGCTTGTTGAGCTTCTGGAGTCCCTTGAGGAGCTTCCATATCCATCCCTTCTCGACTTCCTGACTGAAGACGGTCTTCGGTTTTCGCGAGACAAGGATAAGAGACGGAAGGACATAGAGGGCGCCCAGGATACCGATAAAGTCGCCGATCGCGGTGAAGATACCGAAGTTTCTGATCGGCACGAATTGCTCGGCGGTAAGCGCGCCGAAGCCGATCATGACGGTTATTCCCGAAAGGAGAATCGCGAGACCGACGCTCTTCATGTTCTCGTTCAGGATGCCGAGCTTGTCGCTTTCCGGCGCGAGGAAGTAATGGTTCATCTGGTGAATGCCGTACGCCGAAACGATCGCGACAAGGAGAACCGGTATCGTCGTTCCCACGAGGGACATCGGCACTCCGCAGTACGCCATGAGGCCGACGGTCGTCACTACCGAAAAGAGAATGATGAGAGCGGGATAGATGACCGCCTGAATGTTCCGGAAGCAGAGGAAGAGGATTCCGAGAACCATGATGACAACGAGCGGGATAAGGAGGGCGATATCGTCGATGAGCTGCTTCGAGAGCAGGGACTCGATGATGGGCTCGCCGTCGAGGTAGGTCTTGAACGCAGGATCGGCGTTCACTTTGAGGAGGTTCGCAAACTCGTCGTTCAGGCGGCTCTTGAGGTCGGTATTCGCCGTGTTGATGCTGACGAGCACAGTCGCGAGCTTGCCGTCTTCGGAGACGATCGCACCACTGTAGAGATCCCAGCTCGCAACGCGCTCCTTCAATCCGGCGATCGACTCGTCCGTGATCTCGTCGCCCTCGACGAGCTTTTTCACGGCAAGCGCATCATCTTCGTTCGCGATATAGTCGGCGCTCACGAGACTCTGGGTCTTATGGATCGGGCTCTCGTAATATTCATAGAGAGTTCTCGGATCAGAGACAGCGGACGCCGCCTTCGCAACCTTTTCCGCAAACGGTTTATCCCAGCCAAATGATGACTCGAGCTGTTCGGCGGAAGTCACGAGCGGGATAAGGGTCTCCGCATAGTTACCCTCGTTGATGCCGACGCTCCTGAGAGCCTCGACGACCTTTGCCCCCTCTTCCTCGGTAAGCGAGAGAAGGTTCGCGTAATTCCGCGCGGGGAAGGTCACGTTAAGCGCGTTCACCGCGTCCTCGACCTTCTTCACATACTCGAGTGATTTTTTCGAGTACGCGTCGTCGGTGTCGATACCGACGATAACCATGTCGCTCTTGCCGAATCGGGTTTCATCCTCATAGTAATCGTGGATGACGAGGTCGCGGTTCGACGAAGGCATCATCGAGCGGATTGTGCTGTCAAATTTCAGTTTCGGAATGCCGAACGCGAAGACGACGGTGACAAGCGCCGCGGCGACGACAATGGGGACGGGTTTCTTGTAGACCTTCGAGGTCCAGATGAGGAATTTTTCCAGCATGGGGTGTTGCTCCTGTGATTGATCGCTACGTTCACCCGTCCCTCAAGGGTACGGACGAACGTAGCGTTTAAGGGACTTTACTTCCTGAGATCGTCGTTCCACTTGTAAACGACTTTCAGGTAAATATTGTTTGACGGGGTATAGATGCCGACGGGGTCGGACGAGGTGTTGAGCTTGACGGTATCGGAGCCCTTCTCTTTATACATGGCGTAGTACAGATCCGCGCCGAGCTTGATGTGGAAGGAATCAACGGGCTTGAAGTCGATCTCGGGATTGAGAACGATCTCGCCGAGACGGGTTACTGCCGAATCGTCGTATTGGAACGGCATCATGAAAGCGCCGGAGATCTCCGGTGTAATGAGACCGTCAGCCAACTCATACTTGACGTCGCACGTCGCGCCTTGCATGAGACCTTGAGTCTCGAGACCGAGGAGGTTTACCGACTTCCGCTCGTAATACGAGAGGGCGCTCGATTCGGTCGCGCCGTACGGGTACACGATAACAGAGGTCGCGTCCGCTGTACCGTCGTCGTAGTCCGGCGTCCACGCGCCGATGTACTGGAGGTTGATATATCCCGAATCATTCGGCCCGAAGTTCGCGTCGGTGCCGAGCGTATACTCGAACTTTGATTTTCGGATCGAGTAATCGCTCGAGCCCGAGTTCTCGGTCAAGCTGTACGCCGCCTCGAGCCAAAGGCCGAATCTGCCGATCGTGGTCTTTGCGTCGCCGCCGAAGCGGTGAATACGCTTTCTCTCGAGGGTAACGGAGTCGAGAAGGTAGGCCGGAAGATTTCCAGCTTGAGTCGGAACGTATCCTGCCTTCACGGTAATGTCGGGCGTATAGAACTGGTCGAGGTCATAGAGGTAGTCGAGCGAGAGATCGATGCGCGGCGAGTTATAGTTGAACTTCGCTCCGGCGACGAACTTGTCGGGATCGGCAAGCGTGTCCGCATATGAAACGGACGAGGACGAAAGCTGCCCTGCGCCGTTCGCAACGACAAGACCTGCGAAATCCATCGGATACGTCGAGTCACCCTTAACCGGGATGAAAACGCCCTCAAGGGAAACGGAGTCGGACGGATACGCGACGAAGTCCGCAGCGAGTACCGGGATCTTGTCGGGACTCGCGCCGACGGTATAGTCGCGGGGATTGAGGTTATCGGTCGGATTCTTCCGGTCAGCGACACCCCACGAAAAAACCTGGTAACCAAAGGAGAGCTTCATCCTCTCGGGATGCCAGCTCACGTAGTTCTCGTACGGCACGATTTCGAGGCTGTCCGCCCAATTCGAATTGGGTTCGCTCGCGTTTTCGCCGAGCGGTCCCGCGGTGAGCCCCCAGTGCGATACGAGTTTGACAGTACCGTCCTCGACTTCTATGCCGAGATCGTTGGAAAACTGAGGCTGCTTGATCGAGCCCGAGTACTTCCAGTTATTGTCGTCTGAGTACACCGGAAGGTGAAAACCCGCCTCATGCTCGCCGGAAAGACGCAGCGTGAAATTGCCTTTGCCGGTTTCGGTCGAGGTCGAGTCGGACACGGACGCATCCGCTCCCGCAAAGAGATCGGCGGAGTTTTCTTCCGCGATCACAAAGCTCATCGCGGCGAGCGCGCACGCCGCGCACGCGAGTATTTTTTTCGTTTTCATATCGTTCATCCTCTCAGATTTACTGACCGAGGCTGTTCGGCGAGAATACGTCGGCCTTTACGCCCGTGTTCACCTGGGGATCGGTGAGCGCGAGAAGCGTCTTCGTCCCCTTCTTGTGGTTCGTTACGATGGTCTGCACGGGAAGGAGCACTCCCTTCACGTTCTGCACTTTCACGAACAGGAAGGTTTTAAGGAGCGCGCCGTCCTTGGCGTCATAGCACTCGAGCTTGTACACAAAATTATCAGCCGAGTTCACGTACGCGATTTCCTTCGAGTACGGCGAGGTAGTATCGACGGGCTTCATCTCGATCTTGGAGAATTTCATGCCCGCGAACGCCTGATCGGGTATCGTCACGTTGTCCGCGACGAAGGTGTGGGTGTGATCCTCGAAGTACTTGTCCTCGAGATCATAGAAGTAAAAGTCGGAGTTCACGAACTCGCCCGACTTTCCCGTGGCCGCGATCTTCCGCGCTTTCTTGAGTGCGGGAAGGTAGAGGCGCTGCTCGGCTTCCGCACCCTTATGGGAGATCGTGAGGAATTTCGTCCCTGCGACGTCCGCAGGCTCAAGGAAATTCATGAACGCATCCTTTCCTTCCGGGCCCTCACGGTAAAATATCTCGAGCTTGCGCGTTTTCTTTGCGCCGGATTTGTCGATAAGCGTCATGACCGCAGTCGACTTTGTATCGTCGGCCTTTTTGAGCGAATAATACTTGCGGGCGATTTCGTCGCCCTTGGCGTCAGCGAACGCCATTCCAACGAGGGTGAGTCCAAGGACTACTGCAAATGCTTTCTTCATATTTATCCTCCAGATGAATGAAAGTCCCATATAATTACGCGACGAGCGCGTCAAAGAGCCGTACAGAAAGGGGGGAGAGGGTCTTCTTGAGACCTTCGCGATCATCCCAATCATGGATCATGACGTACACGAGCATGCGCCCGAGAATCAGGTCCATGAGTTCGACAAGTCGTTCGTGAAGTCCCTCGGTTTTTATCCCTTCAGCGTTTTCAGTCACGATTGCCTGCAGCACGTCTACGCTCTGCAGATAATACTTTCCATATTTGAAAAACACATCCTTCATCATCCGTCCCTGAACCTTTTCGAAGCTTCCGAATAACAGGTCCTTGATGAGAAAGTAGTCGTCTACGATGTTGTCGAAATATTGCTGTATTTTGTCCCTGATCGAAACGTGCGGGTTTGCGTAAAAGGTTTGAAACCGTTTGGTAGCCATATCGAGCCGTTCCTCGAGAATCGAGGCGAAAATCTCGTCCTTTGACTTGAAATAGAGGTAAAAGGTACCCTTGCCAATGCCACAGGCGTGTGTAATGTCCGAGACGGAGGTTTTTTCAAAAGAAATCTTTTTGAAAAGATCGAGCGCCGCCATCCTGATTGTTAGCCTGTCCATTCCAACCTCCGTTTCACAACTGACCTTTATCGTATTCGGTCAGTGTATCTGGTCATAAAATACAACAATAATTTGAGAAAGTCACCTTGTTTCAGCGATTTTCGTCTTTTTTTGCAATCTATAACGGTTATCTATACCTACCGGTAGGTATACACCAATACTGCTATCCTTGCCCAAATCTATAAAAAAAGTTACAGTCACCTATCAATCCGCACAAATATCAGAGGAGTCATACATATGGTCAAAGCGCTTGAAAAGAATGCAAAATGGCAGGGACGCAAAGGTCCGGTCGTGCTCGTCATCATGGACGGCGTCGGCTACGGAAAATACAAGGAAGGTGACGCGGTCGCCGAGTCCCACATGGAAGCGCTCCAGGGGTTCCAGGCAACCTGTCCCATGACGAAGCTCAAGGCGCACGGAACCGCCGTCGGCCTCCCCTCGGACGAAGACATGGGCAACAGCGAGGTCGGTCACAACGCGATCGGCTGCGGCAGGGTGTTCGCGCAAGGCGCAAAGCTCGTCTCCGCGTCCATCGACTCAGGCGCGATGTTTGCAGGCGATACCTGGAAAAAACTCGTGGCGAACGTCAACAAAAACGGTTCCAAGCTCCACTTCATCGGGCTTTTCTCGGACGGCAACGTCCATTCGCACATCGATCATCTCAAAGCCATGCTCGAGCAAGCGAAAAAAGACGGCGTGAAAACCGCGCGCGTCCATGCGCTCCTCGACGGCCGCGACGTCGGCGAGACGAGCGCGCTCGACTATATCGATCCCTTCGAGGCGTACCTCAAGGGCCTGAACGCCTCCGGCATCGACTATCGCATCGCCTCGGGCGGCGGACGCATGTTCATCACGATGGACCGCTACGGCGCCGACTGGTCAATGGTCGACCGGGGCTGGCAAACCCACGTGCTCGGCAAGGGCAGGCAGTTTGCAAGCGCACACGAAGCGATCGAAACCTGGCGCAAGGAAATCCCCGGCATCATCGACCAGGATCTCAAGGAGTTCGTGATCGCCGAAGGCGGCAAACCCGTCGGGACGATCGAGGACGGCGACTCGGTAATCTACTTCAACTTCCGCGGCGACCGCGCGCTCGAGATGACGTCGGCCTTCGAGACCGGCAAGGATTTCGACAAGTTCGACCGCGTCCGCGTCCCGGCCGTCGAATACGCCGGCATGATGGAATACGACGGCGACCTCCACATCCCGGCGCAGTACCTCGTCACCCCGCCGGCGATCGACCGCACGATGGGCGAATACCTCGCGGCAACCGGAGTCCGCTCGCTCGCGATCAGCGAAACGCAAAAATACGGACACGTCACCTACTTCTTCAACGGAAACAAACTCGGCAAGTTCGACGAAAAACTCGAGACCTTCGTCGAGATCAAGAGCGACGTGCTCCCCTTCGAGCAGCGCCCCTGGATGAAGTGCGCGGAGATTACCGATTATCTCCTTGAGGCGATTCCTTCCGGCAAGTACGATTTTATCAGGCTCAACTTCCCGAACGGCGACATGGTAGGACATACGGGCGTGTATGAAGCCGTCATCTGTTCGATGGAAGCGATGGACCTCCAGCTCGCGCGCCTCAGAAAGGCAGTCACCGCCGCCGGTGGCATAATGGTGCTCACCGCCGATCACGGAAACGCCGACGACATGTTCGAGCACGACAAGAAAACCGGATCGGTTTCGCGCAAGACTGACGGAAGCGCGAAGGCAAAGACGAGCCACTCGCTCAATCCCGTCCCCGGAATCATCTTCGATCCCGCGGCGAAAGGCGAGTACAAAAAGGAACTCAACGAGGGACTCGGAATCTCGAGCCTCGCGGCGACGTGCATCGAGCTCCTCGGCTACAAGGCTCCTGCCGACTACGACAAGTCAATTCTCAACTGGAACTGATTTTATTTGTTTTCTGATCGCCGGTTTCCGGCAGATCAGTGAGGCGCGCAAGAAAAAAAACTTGCGCGCCACTCTTCACGACAAAAAAGGATGCCGACACCCAGTGCCGACATCCTTTTTTTCGAGTTTATCAAATCATTTATCGCGGAACTTCCGTTTTGCCATCTTGTGCTTGTACTGAAGCTCGTCAGCGAGCGGTATCAATTCGGCAAGCGGCCGTCTTTCGTTCCAGGCTATTGGCAAAACCCCTACGCTCATCGACAAATCCCAATCATTCGTGTTGCTTTCGTTATACGTCTTGATGTGCTGGTTGAGCCGGTCAAGCATGATGTCGCGCGTTTCATACGGCGAATCCAGGGTGAGTATCACGAACTCGTCCCCTCCGATCCGCGATATGATGTCGACCTGGCGGAACGATGCTTTCAGGATCAATGAGGCCCCGATGATCGCGTTATCGCCCGCGGCATGGCCCCAGGTATCATTGATTTTTTTGAGTCCGTCAAGATCGATAAAGATAAGAAGCGCATGCTTTTTCATGCGTTGGGCAAAGCGAAGGCTTTGCTGGGCAAGTTCGGTAAAACCCCGACGATTATACAACCTCGTCAGTTCGTCCTTTTGCGAAAGATCCGCGAGCTTCTGGTTCGTCTCCTTCAGTTTTCTCAGCGCCGCGCGCAGCTTGCTCTCGGTATATTTTTGCTTTGTCCCGAGCATGCACCGCTTGATTACGCTACCGAGCTCAAGGACCAGGCTACCGTACAGGTTCATCGAATACCCGCCCGGCTCGAAGCAAGCATAGCCGTACAGTTCCTCCCGATAGTAAAGCGGAGCCACGATCTCGGTAGAGGAACGGCGCTTCTCTGCGAGCTCGCTCGGCAAGAGACACGGTCCGGTTATCGGAAGGGGAAGACCTTCAAGCTTCTTTCCCTCAGCGACCCCTACCAAAAGTTTTCGTCCGTCGATCACGCCCTCAAGGGAATGCGCGGGCCTCGTGACACGGGTGTCATGAAGTACAAGAAAGAAATTCCGCATGTCGAGCGCGCTGACTATTTGCGGGAGAACCGCGTACAGGTCGTCAAGCTCGTGAGCGAGAAGGAAAAGCTGCATGACTCCCTGAATCCGCTCCGTTTCTTCGATAAGCCGATACTGTTTCAGGTTGAGGATCGCAATACTCGCGTCGCGAAAGAGAATCCGGGACTGTTCGTACGCATACAGGGTTTTCAGATCCGTGCCCGAATGCGCACCCATCGAGGAAGCGATGATCGCGAGTACCTGTTCCCAAAAAAGAAAGCGCGGTGGATCGTTTTGCGGTTTTTTCGCGAAAGCCTGGATCGCCGCGAGAAACGAGCGCATGTCAGTCTCGGAGGGCGGAATCGAAAAAAATTTCGAATAAAGAAACGCTACGCCTTCCGCAATTTCCGCGTCATCGAGCGATTCGGGACGATCGAGCTTGTTGATCTCCGCGAGCAGTTCGCGCAATCCGAGCCCGCCGGGGTTTTTGGGCATGCGCTCGATTATTCCGACGACTTCGTTGAAAAGTCCGAGTGAATGGGGTAAACAGCCGCAGGATGAACGGATGATGAGCTCGGAAGCGAGGCTTTCGGATATGGGCGGAACCGTTCCGGTTATTCCCTTGAGCGCGAGATCGACGGCCTTTCGCGCCTGAAGGCGGTATGGTTGCCGGATTGTCGTGAGCGGGGGACTCGCGTACACCGATTGAAGAAGGTCGTCAAAGCCGACAACCGAAACGTCCTGCGGGACTGCGATGCCGCGCGCGTTGAGAGCCTGCATCGCCGCGAGCGCCATGCTGTCGTTTGCCCCGACGAGTGCGTCAAAATCAACCTTCCGCTCATCGATGAGCGTCACGATCGCCTTCGAGCCTGAATGCGGGGTGAAATCACCCTGACAGACAAGCGCCGGATCATAGGGAAGCCCCGCTTCCTCGAGCGTCGCGCGGTAGACTTCGAAACGCTCCCTGGCCTCAAGATTGCATTCGTGACCGCAGATAAAGGCGAGGCGGTTCCTTCCATGCACGTTCACAACGTGCAAAATGGCGTCACGGAACGCGCGTTTGTTGTCAACGAGAATGCTCGGCTTTCCGGGTATCGCTATGGACACGCTGACGATGGGCAAGCCCGCGACGAATGAGTAAAAGTCCGCCAATTGCGGCTCGCTCGCGTAATTCGACAGGGTCCCTGCAAGTAAAATGAGCGCGTCAACGTTGTACCTGTTGAGGTAGTTATACACCGTGTTCATCTGGTACTCGAAGGTATGCGGGTCAGACAGGGATCCGCCTGCGAAAACGGTCAAGTCCGCGCCTGCGTCCCTGCAAGCATCCTGTATTTCGGTCAGGTACATCTTGCAGTAATCATCGCTTAACTGAGTCACCTGAAATCCGATTCTTGGCCTTCGTGTAATTTTTGCCTCACTCATTGCAGTTTTATTATACGGGAACAAACGGCGAAACACAAACAAAAATACCGTTTCACTCAAGGTGCACGGATCCCGTTGACAAAACATTGTAAACGGTAATACTCGAACCTATCATGACAGAAATAGAACTGAAAGCGCATGTCGTCGATCCCGAAGCCACCGAGCGAACGATTCGCACCTTTGCGAAACCAATCCGAGAAACGGTAAAAAGCGATGTTTACTGGAAACGCGAAAACGGATACCCATCCGGGCCAAGCAGGACTGCTTCAATAGCCGCGATCGGCGCACTCCTTTCGTTCCTCTTTGCCCTCGCGGCGGCGGTCGCGCTCATCGCGGGAGCGCCAAAAGAAGCCGCCATCGCAATCTGTCTTTTTGGCCTGATGATCGTAACGGCACTCTCATTTTTCTCCGGCAAAATCCCGGAAAGCAAGGCAACTAGACTCCGCGTACGGGCGGAGGCTGGCTCGACGGTGGTAACCTACAAACGAAAGGAAATGCAGGGAGACATCGAAGTGAACGACGAGCGGGAGTTTACCATCGATGATCGCTCCGCGTTTGAATCGCTCATCCAGGACATCGGGTTCTCGCCGTTTATCAAAAAAGAAAAATCAACCAAGAGCTTTTCGTACCGTTGCGATGACGGAACGGAAGTCGGGATAGAGCTTTCGCTTATTGAGGGACTTGGCTGGTTCGTCGAAATCGAGATTCTCGCGGACGAGCCTGACGAGGACGAAACCGCGCGTGCCGAGGCCATTCTGCGGGATACTCTTTCAAAGTGCGGAGTCAAGGCGGAGACAATCGAGAGCCGCTACTATACCGATATGCTTGCCGGTCTCACTCGAGAACCGCAGTAGTTTCCATCGGAACAAGGCGACGCGTTCCCCATTTCCCGAAATAGTAAAAGAGAATTGTCCCGACCATCCCGATCGAGAATCCCGCGACGACAGCCCACCAGATTCCGCGGGTTCCCCACCGGTACGAAAAAAGCATTGCGAGCGGGACGCGAACGAGCCACATCGAGGTAAGCGTCATGAACATGGTAAAGACCATGGCCCCGGCTCCGCGAAGGACGCCGGAGAAGCAGAACATGACGGATTGGGCGACGTACGCAAACGCGACGATCCTGAAATACTCGGCGCCAATCCTGATCACTTCCGCGTCTCCCGAAAAAAACGAAACGAAGAAACCGCCCATACAGTACAGAAGCGTAGCGACCGCGCCCGATATCCCGACTGCGAAAATGAGTCCGTAAAAAAGTCCCTTGTGCACGCGGTCTTTTCTGCCCGCGCCGAGATTCTGGCCGGTAAACGACGCAAGCGCGAGACTCATGCTCATCGCTGGCATTACCGCAAAACTGTCGAGCTTGCCCGCGACTGAGTAGGCGGCGGCAGGATTGGTGCCGAACTGGTTGACGACTCCGGTGAGGGCCATGAGCCCGGCTCCAACGAGCGCTTGCTGGATTCCCGAGGGAAGACCAAGAGACATTATCTCGCGGAATACCGCGCGATCAATTCTGACGAGGTTGAACTTGAGAGTGAAAACGGTGACCTTCCGCGAAAGATAGCTTGCCGTCCAGGCAAACGACGCGATCTGCGCGATAACGGTCGCAATGGCGACACCCGCGACGCCCCAACCGAACACGACGACAAAAACGAGATCGAGCACGATATTGAGCAAGGTCGAGATGATGAGCGCGATGAGCGGCGTCCGCGAGTCGCCGATTCCCCGCAGTATCGCGCTGAAGGTGTTATACCCGAAGCCCGCGAAGGTTCCCGCAAAGACAATCCTGAGGTAGATAACCGCCTCGGGAAACGCATCTCCGGGCGTACGCATCAGGCGCAATATCAGGGGAGCAAGCGCGATGCCGAGGACCGTGACCAGAATCGAAAAAAGCGCTGTGAACGCAAGGGATGTTTCAACGACTGCCTGAAGCCGTTCGGTTTTTTTTGCGCCAAAACTCTGTGCCACAAGGATATTCGCCGCAAGGCCGAAGCCCGTAATGAGCGCGACAAAAACGAATATGACCGGAAATGATTGGCCGACGGCGGCAAGCGCCTGCTTTCCGACAAACTGGCCGACAACAATGCTGTCGACCGTATTATACAATTGCTGGAATACGTTTCCGAGGAGCATCGGAAGGGAGAAGAGCAAAATGAGTTTCGCTTCGTTCCCGTTTGTGAGATCTTTCATCGCCTCAAATGGTAGTCAAACGCCCTTCGCGGGTCAAGCGGTAAGGCAAGCGTAAACGCTCGGGCAAGCGTAAACGCTCGGGCAAGCGTAAACGCTCAGGCAAGCGTTCACGCTCAGGCAAGCGTTCACGATCAGGCGAGCGTTCACGATCAGGCGAGCTCGACCGGCTTGTCGTCCTTTTCTCCCGACGTCACGAAGCCCATCGTTATGAACGCGAACAGGAAGAACACTGCGCAGAGAACGAACATCGCGCGCATGTCGAACAAGTCGATGATCGCGCCGGTAAAGGACGGAGCGACGATCGCGGCAAGCTGCGAAAAGGTATAGTAGAGACCGGTGTAAAGACCGATATTTTCGAATCGCGCCATCTGCCACAGCATGGGAAAAGAGTTCGCGACGATTGAAATCCAGAAAATACCAAACGCGAACATGAGCGCCCAGAAGGCAAATTTGAGTGAGCCCGGAGCGATGAAGCCCGCGCGTCCCGCCGGCTCAAGCAGGAATACCGCGAGGATGATGACGGCCGCACCGATAAGCGAGAGGCGAATCATTCGTTTGCGTCCCCACTTGCTCGCCGCGTATCCCATCGGGATAGCCGCAAGCGCCGAAGAAATGCCGACCATTCCCATCGCGAGCGGTCCCTCCCCCGTCGTCAGGTCAAAGGTATTGATGCTGTACTCGGTGAGAAACGGCATGACGCCCTGGTATCCGATGAACCAGAGAAAGAGGCTCACAAGAACGAGAAATCCGCTTTTGTCCTTCGCAAGGAATACCATGCTGAAGCTTTTGAAAAAGGGAATCTTTTCTCCCTCGTCCTCGCCTTGCGCGGAGGTGCCCTTTTCCCGCACAAAGGCAAAAAGAAGGATGACGGCGACGATGACGAAAACACTGGCCGCGGGAAATGCGAGCCGATTCTTCGTCGCACCAATGATCGGAAGAATTGTATTAACATCCATAAGACGCGCGAGCGCGATGGTACCGACGATAGCCGCGACGTTTCCCATCGTGTTGATCACGCCGTTCGCCTGGGAGCGGAATTCCCCCGGGATGCTGTCGGGCATGAGCGCGACGATCGGTCCGCGCACCGACTGTTTGAGAAGGTTAAGAACAACGAGGAGGATAACGAGCGCCGCGAGCGAGCGTTCAGCGGAATACGGAATCAGGGCGAACGCGATCGCGGAAAGCGGAAGGAGGGTGACGATCCAGGGCATGCGTCTGCCAATCGGCGTGCGGGTGCGGTCCGACCAGACGGATACGAGCGGAATGAGAAAGAGCGCGAAAAGGTTGTCGAGCGACATGAAAAGCCCGACGATCGACTTGTACGGAATGTACTTCGAAAGGAATATCTGCACGTAGCTGTCGTAGAGCGGGTCCATCATCCCGACAGTAAAAAAACCGAAGCCGATCAAGAACGTGAGAGGCAAATAAGTCCTGAATGTTTTCGCGTGTGTTTCCATCATAATCCCCTTATCTTCCGCCAAGACTGAGTGATAGTATAGCATAAAAGGCGGACCTTAGGAAAAATGAAAAAAAGCGAACGAGGCGAGATTCTGAACGCCGTCCTGGGCGACCATTGGCCGCGATTTTTCGCGCATCGGGGAGCCTCCACACTCGCTCCCGAGAACACGCTCGCATCTTTCGCGCTCGCGCGAAAGCTCGGCTCCCGCGGCGTCGAGTTCGACGTGCATCAGGCCCGCACGGGTGAGCTCGTGGTAGCGCACGACCATTGGCTTGACCGCATCGCCGCGCGTCACCTCAAAATCGAGGACTTGTCCTACGCGGAACTGAGCGAAATCGACATAGGCTCTTTTTTTTCCCGCACCCATCCGGAAGTCGCTGAGGGTTCCTTCGCTGGAGGCCCCTTCAGCGGAGAGCGGATTCCGACCCTCGACATGGTCCTCGAGACTCTCGGAACAGAAATCGCGTGCGACGTCGAACTGAAGGCGGAAGGCTTTCACTGCGACCGGCTCGCGACCGCAGTCGCCCGCACCCTCGAACGCCATGGCAGAAAGAACTGCATCGTGTCTTCCTTCAACCCGTTCGCGATCCGCGCGTATCGCCGTGTTGGATCCCTTCCGACAGCCGCGATTTACTGCCCCTACCCGTCCGTCCCCTTTCTCATGCGCCACCGTGAATGCCTCTTTCTTTCCGGCGCGGACATAAAAAAACCCGCAATCGAGACAGCCCTCGCCTCCCGCTCGATGGAAACGGGTACGAAGCCGGTAATCGTGTGGACGGTAGATTCACCCGAGGACGCGGCGCGCCTTTTTGCTGGCGGTGTACGGTCAGTGATCACGAACAGGATTCAGGATTTTATTTGACGAGACGGTACACGGCGCATTTCTTGCCGTTCACGAGAATATCGGTGCGAAAGCCCTCACGCGCGGCAGAAGCGGAAAACACGGGCGACTCGGCGAGAGCAGCTTCGAATTCACGCTTTGCGCCGGTAAGGACGCAGGCGCGGCCTCTTGGATTCAGCACGCGAGCGAACTCCGCGAGCATTCCGCGATAGAGACCGGCGAGCGAAGACGCTTTTCCGAAACTGCTTCCTTCCCACTCGCCCCAGGGCGGATCGGTGACGATTGCGTCGACCGAAGCATCCGCGATATGCGCAAGTTCGAGCGCGTCGCATTGCCGAACGGAAACGCGCGAAGGCACGGGCCCGGTGAACCGAGACCTCATCGCGGCGACGGGCTCTGCTGACGAATCGGAAGCGAGCACTTCGGCCTCGGGGAAAACGCGCGCAAGAGTTGCGGGAATGGAACCGTGACCGGCGAACGGGTCTGCGAGGACGCGATCGGCGCCGGTAATTCCGGCAAGGGCGACAATGAGCCGGCAGATTTCGGGACGGAGCTCGCCCTGCGCGAGATACTTCTCCGTCGACTGCTTTTTCGTAAGCCTGAGCGCGAAGCACGCGTAATCCTCCCGCCGGACGAGAAACCAGAATTCGATCCCCGGGCTAAAGCGGTCGCTCGCGAGGGAGGTACCGGAGGCGATAAGCCGCTCGGCCTCTTCTGTCACCTTTTTGTCGACTGACTGGAAAACGTTCTCGCGGGAAAACCTTACGCGAAAAGATGCTACCTTGAGTTCGCTGCAGGCAACCGCGGCATCGGAAATTCGCGAAGCGGCGGCGGCTCCCTTGACCATATCGGAAAAGGAGCACGCGGACGTTTTCCATTCGCGGAGCACGAGAAAGACATTATTGAAAAATGAAGGGGTCGCGGCCTCGTCGAAGGAGCCCGCATAATCGAAAAGAATCATTCCGCTTTCCGTGCGGAGCGGCAGAGCCCCGGAAAGGGATTCGCACAGGAGATCGCCGATCACCGGCTCGAAGCCGGCGGCGAAGGTGGCGAGGTATCGGCGCATGGGCATGTAAACTCGCGATCAGCCGATCGCTACCGCCGCGTCGATCGCGTCGACCAGCGAGGAAAGCACGAGCGGTTTCTTGAAAAACTTGTCGGCTCCGAGGGAGTACATCGTCTGTTCAAGACCTGGCTCCTCGAGGGCGGTAATTACCATGACGTAGGGTTTGCCGAAAGCGGGGTCAGTCTTGATCTTGCGGCAGATTTCCTGCCCATCAACGCCCGGAAGCGCGAGGTCAAGGAGGACGAAGCCCGGTTTCTTGTCCACGAGCTGAGCGCCTGCGTCAAAACCGTCGAAAGACTGATAGACGACGAGATCGCTCATATTTTTTTGCATGTATGCGGTGATCGCGTTATTGAGGCCCTGGTCGTCGTCGATAACGATGAGCGACTTCCAGTTTGCCTCGGGTTCGCTTTCCTGGAGGGCTTCGGGAACCCGCATTCCGCGCTTGTTGATAAAATCAAGAAGGTCGTCCTTGTACACGCGGAACTGCCCACCCGGTGTGTTAAACGCAGTCAGGTGACCGCCGCGTATCCAGTTAATTGCAGTCTGGTTGACGACTCCGCACATGTTTGCAACTTCCAATGCGGAATATATCTGTATTCGTTTTGCCTTTTGTTCTTTGTTCATATTATACCACGTTTACTATAGCCCAAAAAATGCCACTGCTCAACGTTAATTTTGCGCTTCTTGCGCTTTTTTTGCCATTTCTGCCGCAACCCGGCCCGAAAAACCTTTTCTGACCAGAGCAGCATACAATTTTTCATCCGTTTTCCCGAGTCTGACCAGTTTTGCCGCCGCTTTTTCGCACAAAAGTCGCTCGTCCGCATCGACGAAAAAATCATCAAGTGCCCGTTCGGCAACCGGGGACGCAATCCCGCGGGAAAGAAGCCCCGCATACAGCTTTCGCCGCCCCTCGCTCTGGTGAATGAGGCGGGCCCTGAGCCATGCAGACGCATACCGCCCGTCGTCAAGCTTCCCGCAAGATTCAAGATACGAAAGAGAGGCCCCGATCTCGTCACGGCCGAAACCTTTTCGCGAAAGCCGTACTTCGAGCTGTTTCCGGCAATATTCGGAACGGGCCAGGTATCCCATGGCGGCCTGCTCAGCGAGCCATGAGCGCGCGGCGTAAATAAGATCGATACACACGCCGTCAGGGACGGGCAAACCCGCTTCGGGAACACCGGCTTCTGAAAAACCCGTGTCACCCGATTTCTCCCCGCGTGCGAGGGATGATCCCGGGCGGTCGCAGGTATCCAGAAACTGCGCGCTATCCGGGGAAAGATACGCATCGCGCACGTAAAAAAAAGGACCTTCCGCCGGATATACCTTGAGTACACCGACCGAGGCCCTTTCTATATGCCGTATGGCGAGAGAATTAGCGCTTGCTGAACTGGAATCTTCTGCGAGCACCACGCTGACCATACTTCTTGCGTTCGACCATGCGCGAGTCGCGGGTAAGAAGCCCGTTGGACTTGAGTGCGGCATGATTGGTCACGTCAACCTGCGCAAGGGCGCGGGAAATGCCGTGGCTGCACGCGCCGGCCTGGCCATTGAGTCCACCGCCGATTACGGTAATGACGATGTCGTACTTGGTGTCGTTCGCGGTTACCATGAGAGGCTGGCGCACCACCTGAACCTGCTCGGGGGTGGCGAAATAGGCATCGATTTCCTTATCGTTGACAAGGAGCTTTCCGTTTCCTTCGCGGACAAATACGCGGGCAATTGCGGTCTTGCGGCGACCGGTTCCCATTCCGATATTCTTGATCACGTTACATACTCCTCATTACACTTCTACGGCTTTGGGATTCTGGGCCGCATGCGGGTGGTTGGCGTCTGCATACACCTTGACGTTCGTCAGGAGCTTGCGTCCGAGGGGTCCCTTCGGGAGCATGCCCTTGATCGCGAACATGATCGGGTCCTCAGGATGGCGTTCCATGAGCTTGTTGAAGCTCACTGCCTGCAGATGTCCGACGAAACCGGTGTGGTGATAGTAAATCTTTCCATCGGGTTTGTTACCGGTCACAATCGCCTTGCCGGCGTTGATAACGATGACGTAATCGCCAGTTTCCTGGTGGGGGGCATAGGTTACCTTATGCTTGCCGCGCAGCATATATGCCGCCTTGGCAGCCACGCGTCCGACCGGCAGACCTGCCGCGTCGATGACGAACCAGGCACGGGGAGCCTCATTTTCCTTGATAAAAATTGTCTTCATGTACGTACCTTACCGAATATTTCTGTAAACGTCCCTCAAGCATCAGGTCCGTTCAACGCTTTGCGTCAGGCGGCGCAAACAACGCCGCGTCACGCAGATAATGTGGGTTCTTTACTATATGAAAAAAGAAACGTCCGTGTCAAGCGCCCGAATCAGTCGTTCTTGGTGCCGTTCGCGCGCGCCTGGGCTTCTTCCTTTCGCGCTTCTTTCTTGTCCTTGAGATCGGCAATTCCGATAAAAATCGCAATAAGACCGATAAAAGCCGCGAGGATAGGGAGACATCCACGGAGGAACAGGAGAATATCCTTACCCCAACCGAGACCGAAACCCGCGACGTCGGGCGGCATTGCCGCAAAAACGGTAAACGCAATCAGAATGATTCCGACAATCAAAGCGACCATTTAAGACCTCCTCACACTCTATCATAAAAATAATCACGTATTTTTGGTAAATATACCCTCAGTTTCGCATAAAAAGGGGGTATGGTCAACTAAAACCCGAATCGCTATACTCATCTCCATCATGACCAGCCTTTTTTCCGGAAAAAAGCGTTTTCCCCGCAGCTTCGCGCATCGGCAGGGATCCTTCGGGAATGCCCTTCGCCTGGCTTTCCCGGTCACCGTACCCGTCCTTTTTGGCTATATCGCGATCGGTATCCCCTTCGGGCTCATGCTCGTCAAGGCGGGGTATCCCTGGTGGCTGAGCCCGCTCATGAGCCTGCTTATGTACGCCGGAGCCGGTCAATACATCGCGATCGGGCTTTTTGCCGCAGGAGCTCCCCTTTCCGGGATGCTCATCACCATGCTCGCGGTCAACATCCGGCACATTGTGTACGGCCTTTCGCTCATCGACCGCTTCAAGATCGCGGGAAAGTGGAAACCGTACCTCGTGTTTTCGCTCACCGACGAAACCTACGCGCTCATGACCGGGGTAAAAGTTCCCGACACAGTTCGCCCTGCCTCGTTCTACGCGAGCATCGCAATCCTCGACCAGAGCTACTGGGTCACCGGGAGCGTGATCGGCGCGCTTGCGGGAACGCTCATCCCCTTTTCGTTTACCGGCATAGACTTCGCCCTGACCGCCTTGTTCGCCGTCCTTTTGATCGACCAGCTTAAACGAACGAAAGATTTCCTTCCCGCACTGATCGGCATCTCCTGCGCTTCCCTTGCAATCGCGGTCGTCGGTCCCCGAAACATGCTCATAACCGCGCTTGCCGCCTCGCTCGCCATTCTCGTTCTCGTCCGGGGGAGAAACGCATGACGGACTTGCATGACGCCCTTATCGCCGTACCGCTCCTTGCGCTCGTCATCCTCGCGACGCGAGCCTTTCCCTTTGTGCTGTTTTCCCGGCGCGATCCGCCCCGGGCTATCCGCTTTGTCGAGCGGTTTATCCCGCCGATGGTCATGGCCGTCCTCGTCGTATATTGCCTCAAGGATGTTGCCTGGACAGCGTGGCCCTCGGGTATCCGCGAGCTTGCCGCCCTCGCCCTCGTGACCGCCCTTCATCTCTGGAAAAAAAACGCCATGCTCTCCATTTTCGGAGGCACGGCGTTCTATATGATTCTCCGCGCAGTCATGTAAGCGAGCGCTGCGCAGTATGCGCAGCGCGTCACGCAGTGTGCGCGACACAGGGAGGGTTATTCGAACTTTTTCGTGACGAGTACGAGGGCACCGAGCACCATGAGGTGGCTCGAAAGGACGCTCATGTAGCGGAGGATGGCCGAGACGCTCCGGAAGGTCGTTCCGTTCGAGATCGGCTCGACGAAGTCCACCAGAATGATGTTCGCGATCCACAAAATGATAAATATGAAGAGAATCATGTCCGTTACCCGGAGATCGGTGGTAAAGATCTCCATAATAAGGAAGAAGCCCGCGATAATCTCCGAAACTGAAAGGACGATTACCATGATCGTGACGATGGACGGATTCCTGAAAAGCTCGTTGAGAAACCCGATCACCGCGGCAAGGTCGCCCGCGCTCGAGTTCAAGAGGCCCGTTACGCCCGAGACGAGAAGATAGAGGGCGACGGCAATCTGCAGAATTACCAGACCAATGCTCCGTTTCATGAAAACTCCTGTTTCCCGCGCGTGGTTACCTTTGAAGGGTTTTGTCAAACCGCGGGCAAATCGTGTATGATATGACATATGTTATATCGCCGTTTCCCCAAAATAGCAAACAAAGAATTCTCGATCCTCGCCCTCTCGCTCGCGGGGAACCGCGCCGACGGAAAGCGTGTGACCGTAGCCGCTGACCTCCCGCGCGCTGAAGAGCTCCTCCGCGCGGCTGCCGGGCGGGGAATTAACCTCGTGTGGGCGGGAAGTTCGGGAGCGGATGCTGCCGTCATTGGAGCGCTTCTGGAAACAACGGGACTTTCGGAAACCGTGATCAGGATTCTCGAATATACCGGAAAGACAGCAGAGGGCCTCACCGCGTTTCTCGCGGAAGCGGGCGCACGCGGCAGGGAATTTCTCCTCGTCCGTTCGGAAAGCGCGCGCGATGCGGAGAATCTGAAAACCGCGGGAGTGTTCGACGCGGCCGAGCGAGCGCGAAAGGGCGGAACCATCGCCTGGGCGGGCTTCAGTACAACATGCGAAAACCGCGCCATTCTCGCAGCCCTCGAAGCCTTTTCGTCCGCAGACTTCTGGGCAACCGACTATAGCTACCGATGCGATGACGTCGCGGAGGCCATTGGAAAAGCGGCGCAAAACGAGCTTTCCTTCATTTCCCTTGATCCCTTATCAAGCGGAACCCTCGATCCCGTTCCTCCTGAAGTCCATGAAATATTCCGGAATGCGCCGGTTCCCCGCTCGCACGACGAATGGGCACTTCGCGCGGTCTGGGAATCGCAGGACCTCGTTTCGGCAATGATAGCCCCCGCGTCCCCCGAGGATCTTTTGCGAAAGACCATTTTCGCCGAGGGCGGACGGGCAAACAGCCTCCCGTCCCGGGAGCTTGCCGTCATCGCCGAGGCTGCAAAGTGCCTCAATGCGGGAGTGAACAAAGAAAAAAGGGCTGAAACAGAAGAATTCCGGCCAACCCATTGACAGAATGGGCTAAATTCAACAAAGTCAGGTCTGCAAGAAAAAGCTTTTTTAAGTTGCGCGATACGCGCTAGTACCCGGAGTTCGGAAATGACCTCAGGCCGTTTTCGACTCACGAGCCTTCCGGAGGGCAAAGAAACAGATTGAAAGGGTGTGACATTTCGATTGAACACGTGTCGAAGTCCTTCGGGAGCTTCCACGCGCTTGATGACGCTACAATAGCGATCAAGAAGGGCGAGTTTTTCTCGCTCCTCGGGCCTTCCGGATGCGGTAAAACTACCTTGCTCCGGATCATTGCCGGTTTCGAAACCCCCGATGCGGGGATTGTAACCTTCGACGGCAAAAACATAATCGGAATTGACCCCAACAAGCGTCAATCTAATACCGTCTTCCAGAATTACGCGCTCTTTCCGCACCTTTCGGTGTTCGAGAACGTCGCGTTCCCCTTGCGCATACGGAAGATCGACTCCAAAACCATCAACGCGAAGGTCATGGAGTACATCCATCTCGTCCAGCTCGACGCGCACGTCAACAAGAAGCCGAACCAGCTTTCAGGAGGGCAGAAGCAGCGCGTTGCGATCGCGCGGGCGCTCATCAACGAGCCGAGCGTCCTTCTTCTCGACGAGCCGCTTTCCGCGCTCGACGCAAAGCTCAGGTCCAACCTCCTCGTCGAACTCGACGCAATCCATGACCAGATCGGCATCACCTTTATTTACGTAACCCACGACCAGAGCGAGGCCCTGTCGGTATCCGACCGCATCGCCGTCATGAACCAGGGCAAGGTACTCCAGATCGGCACGCCGTTCGAGATCTACGAAACCCCCGCAACCGAATTCGTCGCGAAGTTCATCGGAGAGACAAACCTTTTCGATTCCCGCGTCGTCGAGTGCGTAAGCCACAAGAACGACGAGTTCATGGTTACCCTCGACATCCCCGAACTCGGCCAGAAGATCAAGGTCACCGACTATGATCAGACCCAGACCGGCCAGCAGGTAAGCTTTACCGTCCGGCCCGAGAAGGTCCGGATCACCCTCGAGGAGCCGCAGTCGGGCAACAAGGAAATCAACGTCTTCAAGGGCATCGTCGAAGAACCCGTGTACTCCGGCTTCCAGTCGAAGTTCTACGTCCGGCTCGACAACGGCACCCAGCTCAAGGTTTTCAAACAGCACCAGAACTACCTCGAGGACGGACCCGAAATCGCCTGGAAAGACCACGTGTACGTCTCATGGAGCGCCAACGACGGCTACATCGTCGAGGTAATCAATCAATGAGCCGCGCGAGGCTCCTTTCACGCCGCAACTACGGTGCGGCGTACAGTTTCCCGATGGGCATCTGGTTTTCACTTTTTTTCCTCCTCCCCATCGGCATTATCGTAACCTACAGCTTTATGAAAAAGGGCGTTCACGGCGGAGTTGAGCTCGAGCTTACCTTCGACGCGTACCTCCAGATGATCAACTCGAGCTATGCAAAGCTGTTTGTGCGGACGCTGTGGGTGACGCTCATTGCGACCGTGCTCTCGATCGCCATCGCACTGCCGTGCGGGTACGCAATGGCGCGCAGCAAGGCTCAGACCCTGCTTTTGTTCCTGATCATCATCCCGTTCTGGACGAACTCGCTCATCCGCATCAACGCGTGGATCGCGATCCTCGGAAACGAGGGTTTTATCAACGAGACGCTCAAGAACTTCGGGATCATCAAGGAAAGCTTGCCGCTCCTGTATAACCAGAACGCGGTGATACTCGTTCTCGTGTACATGTACCTTCCCTACGCGATCCTTCCGATTTTTACCGCGATGGACAAGTTTGACTTCTCGCTCCTCGAGGCCGCACGCGACCTCGGCGCGACGAAACCCCAGTCGATGTTCAAGGTACTCCTTCCGAACGTCCGCGCGGGTATCGTTACCGCGATAATCTTTACCTTCATTCCGATCTTCGGCGCATATACCGTGCCGCTCCTCGTCGGCGGCAAGGATTCCTACATGATCGGAAACATCGTCGTCGACCAGGTGACCAAGGTCCGCAACTGGCCGCTCGCGTCCGCGTTCTCGATGGTAATCACCGTAATCAGCACCATCGGTGTCTTCTGGATGATGGGAACGAGCGCGCGCGAAGCCGCCCGGACCAAGGCGGCCCCCGCCAAGCAGGAAGGCACGCTATGACCAACAAGCCGGGATTCAACGTATACGGCCATTTCCTGAGCCGCCTTTCGAAAATAAAACCGACGTCCGAGCCTTCGCGCCACGCAAGGCGCGCGTTCCAGAACCTGAGCCACCGCTCTCTTTCCAATACCATACTTACGCTCGCGATCGCGTTCCTCTTTCTCCCGCTCGCGGTCACCGTGGTCTACTCGTTTAACGCCGCGAAGGGCATGGCCTGGTCGGGGTTCTCGCTCCGCTGGTACGCACGGCTCTTCCTCGACTCCGAAAAGCTGTGGACCTCGTTCGGCAACAGCCTCATCATCGCGTTCTCCGCAGGCGCCGTCTCCACCGCGCTCGGTACCCTCGCCGCGATCGGCGTCAACTGGTACCGGTTCCGCGGCCGCATGTACATACAGACGATCAGCTTCCTCCCGATGGTCCTCCCCGAGGTCATCATCGGTATCTCGATGCTGATATTCTTTTCCGCGGTCAACGTGCCCCTCGGCATGATCACGATCTTTATCGCGCACACGACCTTCTGCCTTCCGTTCGTCTTTCTCATGGTACTCGCGCGGCTCGACGAATTCGATTTCTCGATCATCGAGGCGGCCCACGACCTCGGCGCGAACGAAAAGCAGACTCTCTTCCGCGTTATCGTTCCGGCCATCATGCCGGGAATCCTTTCCGGGTTCATGATGGCGGTCACGATGTCCCTCGAGGACTTCGTCATCACCTTCTTTGTCTCCGGGCCCGGATCCACGACGCTGCCGCTGTACGTGTTCTCGATGGTTCGCTATGGCATCTCGCCCGTGATCAACGCGCTCTCGTTCGTGATGATCCTCGGCACCATGACCATCGCGTTTGCCCTGAGAAATTTCCTGAAGAACATCGCCGCGTCGAAATGACGCAAGGAATGCACACCGCGCGCATCGACCCTCGCGGCGCGTATCGCCGAGCGGGGCTTATACCATATTTCGCGTGAAAAAAAGGAGGCCAAGAACGCCATGAGAATGAACCGTCGCGTTTCTGTCGCTTTGTTGGCGGGAGCAATTGTGCTCTTCGCGTTTTCGTTCGCCGGTTGCCGCAAGGGAGAAGGAAAGGTCCTGTATCTCTACAACTGGACGTACTACACCCCGGATTCGGTAATCAAAAAATTCGAGAAAGAATACGGCGTCAAAGTCGTGTACGACGATTATGCGTCGAATGAGGACATGTACGCCAAGCTCAAGGCGGGCGGGTCCGGATACGACATCGTCATCCCTTCCGGAGACTATGTGTCGATCATGGAAAGCCAGGACATGCTCGAGAAAATCGACATCGCCAAAATACCGAACGCAAAATACATCAAACCGGAATGCCTCGCAAAGGCGACCTATGACCCCAACATGAATTATTCGGTCCCCTACTACATGGGAGCCGCGGGTGTCGCCGTCAACAAGGCCAAGGTCGGACAATTCGAGGAAAGCTGGAACATCTTCGGCCGCAAGGACCTCGCGGGACGAATGTCCATGCTCGACGATATGCGCGAAGTCCTCGGGGACGCGCTCGCATACCTCGGGTACTCCGTGAACACAACCAATCAGGCAGAACTCGACCAGGCTTACAAGCTCGTGAACGAGCAATGGAAACCGAATCTCGTCAAGTTCGACGCCGAGGGCTTTGCCAAGTCGTTCGCGACCGGTGAATTCTGGGTCGTTCAGGGCTATGCCGAAGCGGTTTTCGCCGAGGTTCCGCCGGAAATGCGCGACCAGGTAGCGTTCTTCATCCCGAAAAAAGAAGGCGGCCCGATGTATATCGACAGCATGTGCATCCCCAAGGGAGCCAAGAACATCGAGCTCGCGCACCAGTTCATCAACTTTATCCTCAGGCCCGACATCTATGCCGAGTTCCTCGACTCCTTCGGTTTCCCCGCAACGATCCACACCGAAGCCGCGTCCCTTCAGAAGGTTACCCCGCTCTATAGCGCGGACGCGCTCGTGAATTGCGAAGTCAAGAACGATTTGGGCGAAAATCTCGAGCAGTACAATCAAGTCTGGCAGAAAATTCGTTTTACAGAATAGAGTCGGCGGGATATAATTGGCTACCACCGTATGATCATTGACCACTTTTACCGCAACCTGCTGGAGAGCCTTCCTCACGTCGTTCTGGTAGCCACCCCGCTCGCAGTCCCGGAAACGGGACTGCACGACTTTCTCATAGAATACGTCAATCCCGCCTGGGAAATGATCTCGGGCTCGCTCGTGCAGACCGTGCAAGGAAAACTCCTTTCAAATACGATCTACGCGGGAACCGATATTCCCTGGCGAGAGCTGGCTGATTCCGTCTGGTCGAGCGGCAAAATATGCCAGCAGACGGTTTACAGCGATCTCGTGGACAAATGGCTCGACATCACGATTGCGCGGCTCGAGCCCGAGCATCTGTGCCTCTACATCCACGATGTTTCCGAGCTCAAGCAGGGTGAGTCGCGGCTCAAGGAACAAAACCTCAGGCTTTCGTCGCTTTCCTCCGAGCTCGCGTCATCGAAGAACAACCTTAAAATGAAGCTCGAGAAAATCGAGAGCCTGAACGCCAACCTCGAGCAGCTCGCCTACTACGACCGCCTGACAAGACTCCCCAACCGCACGCGCTTCAGCGAAATACTCACCGACGAGCTCGAAGAAGCGCGCCGCTCGGATTCAAGACTCGCCGTCGCGATCTTCGACATCGACAACCTCAAGACGCTCAACGACTCGCGCGGCCACGAGGCGGGTGACGAACTGCTCCGGCAAGTAGCGGAACGACTCGGAAGGTTCAAGAAAGAAGCCGTCCAATCAAGCCGTTTCGGCGGTGACGAGTTCCTCCTCATAATTCAGGACTACGAGCACGACGCGGAGTTGCTCCACCGGATCAACGCGGTCCAGGAATCCCTTCGCGAGCCATACATGATATTCGAAGCGGAGATAAAATCCTCCGTGTCGATCGGCATCGCGACCTTCCCCGAGGACGCGGGCAACCTCAAGGACATACTCAAATACGCGGACATCGCGATGACCGACGCCAAGAGGCGCGGAAAAAACACGCTGTCGCTCTTTCACTCGGTGATGCAGGAAAACCTTCTCGCGAGGCTCGACATGGAACAGAAGATGTTCCATGCGCTCGAGGATGAACGGTTCCAGGTTTTCTTCCAGCCGCAGTTCGACGTCGCCTCGAACCGGCTCCGCGGCTTCGAAGCCCTCGTTCGCTGGTTCGACGCTGACTTGGGGTACGTGAGCCCCGACAAGTTCATCCCCCTGGCGGAGGAAACCCGCGTCATCATACCGCTCGGCAGATGGATTCTCGGCACCTCGTGCCGCACGCTCCGCGACTGGCAGGATCGTTTCGGTTTTTCGGGGATCATGTCGGTAAACGTCTCGCCCGTGCAGATTCAGAACACGGGATTCATCGAAGAGCTAAAATATCAGCTGGAGGAAACGGGCATTCCGCCCGAGACGCTCGAGATCGAGATCACCGAAGGGATTCTCATTTCGAATTTCGAGGAAGCCGTAAAAATTCTCCAGGAAATCCGCACGCTCGGCGTCGGCATTTCGCTCGACGACTTCGGCACGGGATACTCCTCACTGAGCTACCTGCAGTTCCTGCCCCTCACCACGCTCAAGATCGACAAGTCCTTTATCGCGAACATCACCAAGGACAAGAGCATCGAGTTCGACATCACCGACGCGATGGTCAACCTGATGAACAAGCTCGGGCTCGACACGATCGCCGAGGGAGTCGAAACGGACGAGCAGCTGAAAGTGATTCAACGCATCAACTGCAAGACAATTCAGGGTTTTCTTACCGGTCGGCCCATGCCCGCAATCGACTGCGAGCGGCTCATCGCCTCCGGCGCGTACGTAATCTAGAAAAAAAAACGAGTCTTTGCCAGCGCGAGTTGCTAGCGCGAGTCCGCGCGGTATTCGACGTAGCGCACGCGTCCTTCCTCAATCGCCTTCCTGAGCGAACGCTCGACCGCGCTCTGGCGGGAATCGCCCGTCTTCACCTCGATGAAAACGACCTCGTCTATGACGCCGCGCGAGGCGCCTGCGAACGAAATAAAATCGACGGGCTTTCCGACAAAGCGAACTTCCGTCGGGTCGCCGGGAAAGCCGGGCAAAAAGGGACTGAGCTGTTCGGAGAATTGGCCGCCGAGTACGGCGCGCGAACGCTTGACCGCGTCGCTTCGCTCGGCCTCAAGCCGCTTCGCGAACGCCTTTTCCGCGCGGGCGCGTCCTACCAGCATGCCAAGCCTGACGCCAACGAGGAGCGCGATGAGCGCGGCGAGTCCCAGCGCGACAAGCGCGAACGAGGACGGAAGGCCCGCGATCACCGTGAAAGGTCTCCCGAGTGTCCCCACTTCTGCAGGGCGAGAAGTTCCGGGCGATACTCAAAATGCATGTTGTCCCACAGGAGCCACTTGCCGCCCCAAATGAAACCCTCATCCTCGAAAGCTCTCACGACGGATTTTGGCGGGGTCCAGCGACGCTCGAGCGGGATCAGCATCCACCGATCGTTCCAGTAACTCACCCAGTTCCAGTAAATGTTTTTCTTTCCCCAATTCCTCGGGAGGATATCGATCGCGATGCCCCAGCTATGGTTGCTCCGCGAAGGCGAGTCGGCGATCTCGCGCCAGTTGTATCCTTCGATGGTCGAGATCGAGTGAAGAAACGCCTTGGCTTCGGGATCGGTGACCGCGAGCTGATAGATTTTCTTTTCGACGCGCTTCAAGGGCTCGACAATCCGTTCGTGAACGGAAACGCGCGCGCCGAGATAGTCAAAGCGAACGATGTGCGACTCGATTTTCCGCCGGGTCGCGCCGTCATAAAGGGCATCATAGAACGCAAAATTGTAGGCGGTTGAATTGCTCCGCGACTCCGCGAGAACGTCCGCGTTGAGCCGGGATATGGTCTCCGGCGAAAAAGTCGCGGGGTCCGGGATTTCGACGGGATACAGGTAATCGACATACGCCCGCCATTTCTCGGGAGCGGCGACCAGCGACTCCGGCAACAGGCGCCCCTCGGCCCAGTAGAGGCGGGAGTCTCCCATTGTCATGAACCAGTCCCGTTTTTCCGAATCGTAATCGACGCCGCTTATCCGGTCGGGATAGGAAACGAGAAACGCGCGGAGCACGAGCCAGGGTTTGTCGATGACCTTTTCGGTCGGGTCATCCGCGGCCAGGGATCCCGTCAAAAGGGAAAGGCCGACGATGAGCGTCAGGATTCGCTTTGGCATAATGCGACCCAGTATATCGGGCGAACGGTAATTCCGCAATGGAGTACTATTCCTCGTCACGGCACGTCTCGAGCGCCTTGAGCCGCGCGTCGTCGAGCTTGACGCTCAAGTTTTTTTCGTTCGCCGGGAGAACCGTTCCCTTGGGCGCGTTTTTCGCACGCCGGAGGTGTTTGACCTGGGTATAGTAAAGATCAGCCGAGCCCGCTTTCCGCGCCTTCGAGTAGAAAAGCGCGAGCGTTCCCGCGTCGAGAAGAATTTCGAGCGGGATGGTCTTACCCGGCCGATTCTTGACGAACACGTAGCCGCCGGGGCAGTCGCGCGTATGGAGCCAGAGGTCGAAGCCGCGCACGTGATGGCGGAGGAGCTCGTCGTTTTCCGCGGCGGTGCGCCCGACAAGCATGATCCAGCCATCCTTGCGGAAAGTGAGGCCGGGAAAGCGCTTCTCGATTTGCTGGCGCGGTTTTGCCTGCTTGCGAAGCGCTTTCTGGATGACGAGCGGGTTTTGCTCCGCTTCAATTGCGGCGAGCTCCGCGGCAAGCGATTCGAGTGTCCGCTTTGTGGAAGCGATATCGTCCTCGAGCTCGGCGAGGCCCGACACCGCCTTGCGATATTTCAGATAATAGCGCGCGGCATTTTCCTGGGCCTTCGCCCGGGGGTCGAGCTCGATGCGAACCGTCGCGTCGCCGTTCTCGTAGTCGGCCACTTCGATCGATGTCATCCCCGGTTTTATTGCCCAAAGATTCGCGGTCAAAAGATCGCCCTGTCGGCGATAGAGGTCAGCGTGCAAAAAGGTCTCCCGCTTGTCCTCGAGCTTCATGAGAGCGGAAACGAGGCGGGATCTCCGCGCGTCAAAGCGGCGACGGGCTTCTTCGACGAGCGCCTCGCGCGAAAGGGTTTGCGCGTGTTCGGCATACCAGCGGTCTATCCGCTCGTTAAAGCTCCCCTCACCGGGAAGTTCGCGCGGCGAAAAAATTCGGGGAGGTTTCCCTGCTTCGGCTGCGCGGCTTTCGGGAAGCTCCCAGAGGCCGCCGGTTATCTCGCCCCGTTTGGGCCTGCGGAAAAAGACGTCGAGTATCGCGAGGTTTGCGTCGGTTACGACGATGTTCGCGGCACCCGACCAGAGCCTGATAAACATGAAAAAGCGTTCGCTCCCCCGGTCGAGCGTGACGCGCACGATGCGGTCGCTCCCGAGCTGGACGATTTCCGCGATTCTCGAGCCCTTTATCCGCGAGCGGCAGAATTCCATAAACCGGAGCGGCTTGTCGCTCCGGGGAACCTTTCGCCGCGTTTCGTGAATGCGGCACACGCCGGGCGCGAGGCAGACAAGCACCGTCTTCGAAACGCCCGCTTCACGTGCCCCTTCCGAGGCGCCTTCTTCATCGCCGGGAAGCGGCAGGTGCGCGCCCTTATACACATAGAACGCGATGGCGTCAAAGGAAGGCTGGATTACGTTCTGGATGAACGAACCTTCAAGATCGAGTTCCGAAAGGATAAGGTCAATTTCCGCGCAGTTAAGGGACATGATGAGGCACTATACACCGTAAAAAAAAAAGCGGAAACCCTCTTTCGGGTTTCCGCGAAGCCCGCCAGCGGAAAGGGCACGGTCACTGGACGCGCCTTCCCCGAAAGCAAACCCTTTTCCCTCTGTAATGCGTCCCGCGCGAGGACGCGAAAAAAAAAGGCGATGGCAACAATGAATCCCCGCAAGGAGGAATTCCGCGCCTTCGCCTTTCAACAATAAAAAACGCCAAAACCACCTGAGGGGGATTTTGGCGTCGTTACCTGATGGGCAAACAATAGCGAACGGAATAGTTTAAGTCAACTGACTTTTCCGCGGATTTGCACAAATATTTCCTTTTTGGGGAATGGGCCCTGTATGCGCCGCTTCCCCCCGCAAGGCCCGCCCGGTAAAAGACTTGCCCCAAACCTTTTATTACTGCTAAACTGAAAATCTATGAAAATCAGCGAGATACTCCAGAACCGTAAACTCAGCGTCTCATTCGAGATATTCCCGCCGAAACAGGATTCCGCCTACGACGCGGTCATCGGATGTGCGGACGAGCTGGCCCGATACCGGCCCGACTTTATCAGCGTCACCTATGGCGCAGGCGGCGGAACCTCAGCCAACACCGTAAAGATCGCGTCCCACATCCAGGAAACGGGAATCACTCCGCTCGCCCACCTGACCTGCCTTTCCTCGACAAAACGAGAGGTCGCGGACATTATCGGCGAGATGAAAAAACGCGGCATCGAAAACGTTCTCGCGCTTCGGGGCGACAGGCCCAAGGATCCCTCAATCGCCGTGCCCGGTGACTATACATACGCCGCCGACCTCGTGCGGGATATCGTCGCCGCAGGAGACTTTTGCGTCGGCGGCGCATGCTACCCGGAAGGCCATCCGGAAAGCCACAACAAGGACCGCGATCTCGACAATCTGAAAATCAAGGTAGACGAGGGACTGTCGTTCCTGACGACCCAGATGTTCTTCGACAACAACATGCTTTACAGCTTTCTCTATCGCGCGCAGGCGAAGGGAATCACCGTGCCGGTACTCGCCGGCATCATGCCCGTAACGAACGGCGCGCAGCTCAAGCGAATGGTCGAGCTTTCAAACGCGTACCTGCCCCCCAAGTTCCTCGCGCTCGTCGACCGCTTCGGCGAGGACGGTGACGCCATGAAGCAGGCGGGAATCGCGTATGCCACCGAGCAGATCATCGACCTCATCACGAACGGAGTCAGGGGCATCCATATCTACGCAATGAACAAGCCCGACGTCATCGCGAAAATCATGGACAATATCAGCGAGATCATAAAGGTAGCGAGATGACCGAAAGAAACCGCACGAAGGAATTTCGCGACGCGCTCCGCTCGGGCTTTGTCTTTCTCGACGGAAGCATGGGAACCCTCCTCCAGTCGTACCGCGACGAAGCCGGAAACGCATGGAAGACGCCCGAAGAGCTCAATTTCTCGAACCCCGCACTCATCGGGAAGATCCACGGTCAGTATCTCGACGCGGGTGCGAACGTCATACTCACCAATACCTTTGGCGGAAGCCGCGTAAAGCTCGCCGAATACGGCCTCGATCCGATAACAACCGTCACAGCCGCGGTAACGATCGCGCGCGAAGCGGTAAAGGGCCGAAAGGGCGCCTTCGTCGCGCTCGACATCGGTCCGACCGGCAAGCTCCTCGAGCCGATGGGAAACTTTACCTTCGACGAGGCATACGAAGCGTTCGCCGAGATGGCGCGCGCAGGAGAAAAAGCAGGCGCTGACCTCGCGGTCATCGAAACCATGAGCGACCTCTATGAGCTCAAGGCCGCAGTACTCGCGGTCAAGGAAAACACAAGCCTTCCCGTCATCGCATCGGCGACATTCCAGGATACTGACCGAACGCTTACCGGAGCCGACCCCGCGACCGTCGTCGCGACGATGGAAGGGCTCGGCGTCGACGCGGTCGGCTTTAACTGCGGCGGGGATCTCGCGCACGCGCGTACCCTCGCGGCAGAATTCCTCCACTGGGCAAGCGTTCCGGTTTTCATGGAACCGAACGCGGGAATCCCGGTGGTTGAAAACGGAAAAACCGTCTTCAAAGTTGAAAGCGAAGAATTCGCCGAAACGCTCGAGGCATGCGCAAGGCTCGGCGTCAGGATTCTCGGTGGCTGCTGCGGCACCACCCACCGGCACATCGCCGCGGCTGTCGCGCGCGTGTCGGCCCTCACCCCCGTCCCCGTTACCGACAAGGGCATCACCGCCGTATCGTCATGGAGCTCATCGCTCGTCATCGGCGCGAAAGCCGGAAGCGGCACAACGACATGCCCCGTCACCGGACCCGTCATCGTCGGCGAGCGGATCAACCCGACCGGAAAGAAAAAATTCCGCGAGGCTATCCTTGCAGGCGACACGGACTACGTCCTCGCCGAAGGAAAGGCCCAGCTCGACGAAGGAGCGCACGTCCTTGACGTAAACGTGGGGTTACCCGGAATCGACGAGCGAGCGGTCATGCTCGGCGCCGTCAGGGCGCTTCAGCGAACCTATTCCGCGCCGCTCCAGATCGACTCGAGCGAGCCTCACGTCCTTGAAGGCGCGCTCCGCTACTATAACGGAAAAGCCCTCGTCAATTCCGTCAACGGAAAGGCACACGTCATGGCGGAAGTCTTCCCCATCGTAAAAAAATACGGCGGAGTGCTCGTGGCGCTCGCGCTCGACGAAGACGGCATACCGCCTACCGCCGAAGGACGGCTCGCCGTCGCGCGGAAGATCGTCGAGACCGCGGAATCCTACGGAATCGCGCGCAAGAACATCATCATCGACACCCTCACGCTCACGGTGAGCTCGCAGCAAAAAGAAGCGCTCGAGACAGTCCGCGCCATACCGCTCGTCCATGACGCGCTCGGGGTAAAAACCATCCTCGGTGTCTCGAACATTTCGTTCGGCCTTCCCCAGCGCGAGATCGTAAACTCCGTTTTCTTTGCCTCCGCGCTCAACGCGGGCCTCGACGCGTGCATCATCAACCCGCTTTCGCCCCAGATGATGGCTGTCTGGCGCTCATACCGCGCGCTTTCAGGCCATGACGAAAACTGCCTCGCCTACATCGACGCCTATTCGCTCTCCGCCTCGCCCGCCTTCCTCGCGCCTGCCGGAGCTCAAACCTCGAGCGCTGGCTCGCAGCCCGCGAGCTCAAACGCAAACACGGGCGCATCGGCTCCCGCTTCAGGAGCGCGAAATACCGCAAGCGACGCCGCACCGGACGACCTCCGCGCGCTCATCATCGGCGGCCTCCGAGACCGGTCGCATGCCGCAGCCGAGTTTCTCCTCAAAACAAAAACGCCGCTCGAGATCATCGACGGCTACATCGTCCCCGCGCTTGACGAGGTTGGCAAGGACTTCGAAAAGGGCAGAAAATTCCTTCCGCAGCTGCTTCTCAGCGCGGATACCGTATCGCGCGCATTCGACGCGATCAAGGCGCATCTCGAGCGGACGGGTACAAAAAACGAATCTAAGGGAAAGATTCTCATCGCGACGGTCGCGGGCGACATCCACGATATCGGAAAAAATATCGTCAAGGCGATGCTCGAAAATTACGGGTACTCTGTCGTCGATCTCGGAAAGGACGTCGCCGTCGAGGCGGTCATCGAGCGAACGAAGGCCGAAAAACCGGCGATAGTGGGACTATCGGCGCTGATGACGACGACGGTCACGAGCATGGAAAAAACGATTTTGAGGATTCGCGAGGAAAAGCTCCCCGTCCGCGTGATGGTCGGAGGCGCAGTCCTCACCCCCGAATACGCGAGCAAGATCGGCGCCGATTTTTTCGCGCGGGACGCGATGGCATCGGTCGCGATCGCAAAAGAGGTTTTCGGGAAATGAAAAAAGAAACTCCGCAATACTCAACGCGCCGCGTTCCGATACTGCCGGTTTTCTTCCGGACAATTTTCCATCGCAAGACCCGCCGCGCTTTTTTTGCCTACATCCACACGGTTATCACGGAATTCTTTTTGCTGCAGTTTTCCGTCAAGCTCGGTTTTCGCAAGATTCCGATTTTGAACGTCGACCATCCGCTCGACGACACCGTCCCCTTCGCGCCCGAGAAGGTCTCGGTCTATCTCGATTTCGTCGCCTATTGGATACGCCCCCTCGGCTATATCGGAAAGCGTTTCGGGCGCGATGCGCAGATCGAGTACACAAGGCAGTTTGTCGAACTGGTCGACCGGTGCTATCGTGACGCCGCGTGCATTTACCGCTTTCGCATGACCACGACAAAGCGACCGCACTACCACAAGGGCAAGTTTCTCACGATTCATCTTTTCGACCCGCACTACCTTTGCGTGCCGAGCCTCCACGTAATCATCGTCGTGCTCGCGTATACCTTTTACCGAAAGGCGTTCTCCGAACTCGGCATGGAAGGCGAAGAGGCCGAAGCACTCAACCGCGAGCTCTACGAAGGCGCGATCGCGATTACCGAAACGGTTCTCTACATCAAGCAGCACAGCGTCAACTGCATACCCGCGGCCCTGTACGCGATGACGCGCATAACGCCGGAAGAGGTAACGCCCGTCGAAGTCACGCGCTTTATCGCGAGCCTTTTCGCGAACGCTACCGACGTGACGGCCCACAATGTTGCCAAAATACGCGACCACATATCCTTCCTCTACGAAGAACTCTTCCTCGAGGGATGCCACGACGACAGCTGGGTAACGCCCCTCCAGAGGCTTCTCAACCGCTACGCGATCGAAGGCTTTATCAGCGACAAGTGAAAAAAAACCGCCCCGCGCGATGCGGGACGGTGAAATTACGGACTATGGCAGGCGTTATTCGCCCGATTCTTCATTCCTTTTTTTCTTTTTGTAGGCGGAAGCGCCACCTGCTGTCGGGTGCGCCGGGCCTTTATAGCCTGCGCCGTCGCCCTTCGGGCCCCGTGAGTAAGTGCGTGCTGTCCTCGGCGGCACATTGCCGTCGATCCGTCCACCTTCGGGACGGGGACCTCGATCGGCGAAATCGGTACGCGGTCCCCGGGATCCCCGGTCGAACCGCTGTCCGCGATCTTGATACCCGCCACGATCTGGCCGGTCTCCCCGAAACCCGCCCTCAGGACGCGGTCCACGCGCGGCTCTGTCGCCGCGGAATCCGGGACGGGGACCCGAGTGAAAGTCCCCACCTGCGTCATTGATGTCGACGTGCATATGCGGCACGTTTCTGCGTTGCTTCGAGAGTTCGAGAGCCGCGACGGCCGCGTCAGCGGGAAGCGTTGCGAGAGAGAACGCATCCATCACCTCGATGCGATCGACGAGTCGCTCCGGCACGCCGATGAGGTCGCGGAAGAATTGCGCGATGCCCCTCCGCGTTTGCCCGTCACGACGGCCGAGTCCGATATACAGTCTGATATGGGTGCGGTCAGCCGCGCCGCCACCGAGCGTTTTGATGTCGCCGTAGTGGTCGGTCGAAAGCTCATCGCCGTATTGGAGCGCGAGAACCGCCGCGAGAACCTCGCGGGGATCGCGGTCTTCTGAAAGTCGATCGGCGAACGCGCGGAAATCGAGCGCGATCTTCCTGATCTTTTTCGTCTCTGCGGAAACCTTTCCCTCGATAGCGGGGGCGTTTTCCTGCGCGGCCACGGAAAGGGAGGCGTCTCCCGGACCTTCCGCAACACCTGCGTTCACATCGGAAGCAGGGGAATCGGATGCGGCGACTGCGGGTCCGAGCACTTTCGCGAGCGTAAGCTCGGTCGCGCCCATGAGGCGGTCGCGCTTTATCTCGAGCACTTCCTTGATGGTCGGAACCTTTCCTTCCTTGAGCTCGCCGCGCGCATTGTGCTTGAGATACCCAAGCCGTCTGCGATCTTCGGGGCGAACGAAGGTTACTGCGATACCGTGCGATCCCGCACGTCCCGTGCGGCCGATGCGGTGCGTATACGTCGGTCCGTCGTACGGAAGCGCGTAGTTGACGACATGGGAAAGGCCTTCGATATCGATACCGCGCGCCGCAACGTCGGTCGCGACGAGTATTTTCGTCTTTCTCGCGCGGAAGCGGCCGAGAATCTTTTCGCGCTGGCTTTGCGCGATATCGCCGTGAAGGGCAGCCGCTTCGTAGTGGCGCTCGTCAAGTTCTTTCGCGACAGTGTCGGCGTCCGCCTTGGTCTGGCAGAACACGAGTCCGTAAAAGTCCTGAACCGAGTCGATGAGGCGAACGAGCGCCTCGGTCTTGTCGTCCTCGCGGACGAGCCAGTAAAACTGCTCGGTAAGAACCGGTTCCTCGGGCCTCGCCTCTTCCTCGACAATCTCGTACTCGCCCATGAAGTTGGACGCGATTGAAAGTATCTGCGGAGGCATGGTTGCGGAAAACATGAGTACGCGGGCGGCCGGGTTGGCACGGCCGAATATCGCCTCGATATCCTCGATGAATCCCATGTTGAGCATTTCGTCGGCCTCATCAAGTATGAAGTACTCGATTTTCGAGAGGTCGAGCGAGCCGCGCTCAAGGTGGTCGATCACGCGACCGGGAGTTCCGACGACGATCTCGACGCCGCTCCTGAGCTTGCGGAGCTGATCCACGATCGAAGCGCCGCCGTATACGGTAACGGTTCGCGGATAGACTTCGGTTCGCAGGGATTCAATTTCGGTCGTAACCTGGATCGCGAGCTCACGGGTCGGTACGAGCACGAGCGCGCGGGGACAATGGTTATCGCCTCTGAGTTCCTGGATGAGCGGAAGCCCGAACGCTGCCGTCTTTCCCGTGCCGGTTCTCGCTTTTGCGATGACGTTGGCGTCACCGGAAAGCAGGCGAGGAATGGCAAGCACCTGTATCGGTGTCGGTTCGGTAAAGCCCTTGGCAACGACGGCCCGGAGCACGACATCGTCGAGCCCGAGATCTGCGAAGGAAATACCTTCCTTCGCTTCGAAGGAAATTCCTTCCTTCGCTTCGAAAGAAGCGCTTTCTTTCGCCTCGAAGGAAACGGTTTCCTTCACATCGGCTGAAACGGTTTCCTTTGCATCAAGGGAAAGCGCGTCCGTTGCCTCGGAGAGCGTTACGCCCTCGGCATCCAAAGAGTTTGAATTCATGTGTGTGTTCCTTAGGCGACCTACAGTTTAGGCCGCGTACTCACGTGATCAGCATGTCCATAGGGAACTAAATATCGCGAAAAACCATTAGACCCTCGAGTGTTCTGCAGGCGGAAAGCTGTTGCGTTTCCCGTGCCAGGTGAGTCTTTCAATCAAGCGCATGCGATGTTCTGTTCGTCGGCGACAAGCCGGTTGATAAAACGCGGGAAGGTATATCCCGCTCCTCGGGACGGATAGGCCCATTACCGGGGAATCCGTCACAACTCTCTATCTTACCTTTGCACTATATCTGAAAGAATAAAAGCTGTACAGCGCAAACATTGGAAAATCGTGCTATTTGTTGCGGAATTTTACATTTTCTGCAGTTTACTGGCGTATACAACAAGAAATCGTCGCCATCCGGGGGCCCCTCGCCGCTTGCCAATTCGCAAATTCAACCCTATTATAAGCCATGTACAGTTACACAAAAGACGATATCATGAAAATGGTCGCGGAAAACGACGTCCGCTTTATCAGACTTCAGTTCACCGACATCTTCGGAACCCTGAAAAACGTCGCGATCTCGGTGTCCCAGCTCGAAAAAGCGCTCAACAACCGCTGCATGTTCGACGGCTCCTCTATAGAAGGATTCGTCCGCATCGAAGAATCCGACATGCTCCTCAGGCCCGACCTCAACACCTTCTGCCTCTTTCCCTGGAGACCGTCCCCGAACCGCGTCGCGCGGCTCATCTGCGACGTCTCGACTCCCGGCGGAAAACCCTTCGCGGGCTCGCCCCGCCAGGTCCTTAAAAATGTAATCGCTGAATGCTCAGCCATGGGCTACACGTTCAACGTCGGCCCCGAGCTCGAGTTCTTCCTCTTCCATACCGACGAAGCAGGCGGACCGACGCTCAAGACGCTCGACAACGGCGGCTACTTCGACATGGGACCGATCGACCTCGGCGAAAACGCCAGGCGCGACATGGTGCTCACCCTTGAGGACATGGGCTTCGAGGTAGAGGCATCGCATCACGAATGCGCGCGCGGTCAGCACGAAATCGACTTCAAGTATACCGAGGCGCTCGACGCCGCCGACCGGATGATGACCTTCAAGATGGCGGTAAAAACCGTTGCCCAGCGGCACGGCCTCCACGCGACCTTTATGCCCAAGCCCATCTTCGGCATCTCGGGTTCAGGGCTCCACCTCAACATGTCCCTCTCGCAAGGGGGAAAAAACGACTTTGCGAGCGAGACCGACCCGAACGGACTTTCGCCGCTCGCCTATCATTTTATCGCGGGCGTCATGAAGCACATCAAGGGAATCACCGCGGTCGCGAACCCGCTAGTCAACTCCTACAAACGACTCGTACCCGAATTTGAAGCGCCGGTGTACATCGCGTGGTCCGCGCATAACCGGAGCCCGCTCATCCGCGTGCCCGACGCCGACGAACACGCGAGCCGGGTCGAGCTCAGAAGTCCCGACCCCGCGGCAAACCCCTACCTCGTTCTCGCCCTGGTACTCGCCGCCGGCCTCGAGGGTGTCCGTGAAAAACTTACGCCCCCCCAGGCGGTCGACGGCAACATTTACGCGATGACCGCGGGCGAGCGCAAGCGGCGCAAAATCGAAAGCCTCCCGAGCGACCTCCACGAAGCGCTCCAGGAAATGAAAAAAGACTCCCTCGTCCGCCACGTCCTCGGCGAACACATTTTCGAAAAGTACATCGAGGCGAAAGAGCTCGAGTGGGTGGACTACAAAACCCGCGTGTCCGAGTGGGAAATCGAAAGCTACCTTTCCAAGTATTAGGATATCTGGGGAAGGAAACCTTTTTTCAAAAAAGGTTTCCTTCCCCAAGCCCCTACCTTCCAAAAGAAAACACAAGCGATCTCGCAACCAATTATGAGTGCATTGTTGCACTCCACAAACACGCTTCGATGAGCTAAAAAAAAGTTGACACGCATGCGGTCATGGCATATAGTCTGAAATAACAGGGGAGACCTCGATGTCAACCCCGGGCTGAAGCGGCTCCGTTGGAGGCGCGATAAGCAGTGGGAAAATCGAAAGAGAAACCCGCGGGATCAATACTCTAATCAGTATCCTTCCCGCGGTTTTTTTTTAAGACCCGCGACGACCGGTACGGTCACGCGCGCTTTTAAAACGAAAAATCCCGCGGTCGGATGCGAAGGATCACGCATGCCGGCGCAAACCGAACAAGCCGCCCGGAAACCAATCTCAAGCGCGAACCTCCTCACCCTCGCCTTCCTCAATCTGGGGAGACACGGCCTCAGGGCTGTCGTCAATGTCATCGGAATCGCCATCGCGGTCGCTTCCCTGACTTTCTTTCTCGCCTTTTATCGGGGAACCTACGAAGGCGTCATGTTCTCGTCCGTCATCGACTATTCGACAGCCCACGGACAGTTCATGAGTCCGTCGTTCGACGACGACGATCCGGACACCTGGCTCGATAAACCTAATCTTCTCGACGAGTCAGTTGCCGGAAGTACAGGGCTTGCCGGGCGCTTTTCCCCGGAGGGGGGAGAAAGCGACGCACGATTCGCGCCGCGCCTCCAGAGCCCTGCCTTCGCGGGCGACGGCTCCCGAAAGGCCCCGGTCACCCTCATGGGCGTCAATTTCGCGCGCGAAAAGGAAACCTTCTCGGTATCCACCCGCATGAAGGAAGGCTCTTTTCCCGAGCCCGGAACGGGTGGCGTCGTAATCGGATACCGACTCGCCGAAACCCTCGGTCTTTCCGCAGGAGACGAGATCAGAATCCAGGCGACGACCGTGGACTCCGCCCCGAATCTCGATTACTGGAAAATTGCCGGAATATTCTCGACCGGCTTTCCGCCGATGGATCGGGACACGGTTCTCATGGATCTTTCAGAGGCGCAAGGCTTCCTTGCGGCAGAAGGAAAAATCAACAAGGTTTACGCGAGGTTCAATCAAGGGCAAAGCTCTGACGCACGCGAGCGCGCGGTAGCCCTTTCTGAATCCCGTTCCGCCGAATGGGCGCCGATGGGGCTCGAGTTCCGTGAATGGCAGCGATACGCCAGGCTCATGGTCGACGACGCGCGCAAGGACAGCGGCTTCTACGCCATTTTTATCGCGATACTCCTCTTCCTCTCGCTCTCGACAATGGCCGGAACCATGCGGGTTACGGTCTGGGAACGAAAAAGGGAAATCGGAATGCTCCGGGCGTCGGGTTGGTACCAGGGCGAGATAACCCGGTTATTCCTCATCGAGGCTGTTCTCATCGGTCTCGCCGGAGGGATAACAGGATGCCTCATCGGGGGCGCTGCAGCAGAATTGCTCGCGGCAAATCCGATCTCGTTCGCGGGAAGCATGGCCGACCTCGACATACCGAACTTCTCCCTCACGTGCGACCTCATGCCGCGCGACATCGTCCTTTCCCTCACGTCAGGATTTCTCACCGCACTCTTCGCGGCTCTCATGCCCGCCATCTCTGGCGCGCGCATGCCAATTCTTTCCGCGCTCTCGGAGCGCTAAATAAAAGGAGATACAATCCATGAACTTATTTTTCAATCATACTTCGAACGCAAAACGGTCACGCGCGCTTGTTATTGTTTCCGCACTCATGCTCGCCTTCACCGCGTCGGTGTTTGCGGAAAACCCCGACGGTAACGCCGTCGTCGCCGAGATGGACAGGCGCATGAACTTCACCGAATGCCGGATGATCGTCCGCGTTATCGACCGGAAAGCCGACGGTAGTTCGAGGGAGCTCAAGGCGAACGTCGAATACCTCAAGGACGCAGGCACCCGGATGGACTTCGTCGAGCCCGCAAGGGACCGGGGTAAGTGCGTCCTCATGGCCGGCTCCTCGATGTGGATGTCGACGCCTGCGGTCTCGAAGCCCGTTCGTCTTTCCGGAAAGGACGCATTCATGGGTACCTCGTTCACGAACGACGACATGATGAACCTGGACAAGGCAGATGACTACGACTCCACGATCGTCGCCTCAAGTTCCGCAGGTTGGGATATTACGATGGTCGCAAAGACCTCAAGCTCCCCGTATCCGAGAATCGAGACAAAAATCGACAAGGACTATCTCCCCGTCTCGATGACCTATTACGCGCGCTCCGGCAAGGAATCAAAAAAAGTCGCATTTTCGGACGTGAAGGAATTCGGCGGAAAAAAACGGCCGTCCGTAATGACCATCGTCGACCTCATGAAGCCCGGCGACGAAAGCTCGATAATTTTCGACGACATCCGCGAGGAGCCGTTGAACCGCACGCGATTGACACCCGGTTCCATGGGAAAGTGAGGCACCAGATGAGCAAAATTGAAATTCACGATCTGATCAAAACCTATCGACTCGGACACACGGACGTCGCGGCGCTCCGCGGCATAAGCCTCGCGATCGACGCACCGGAAATAATCGGTGTCGTCGGCCCTTCGGGATCGGGCAAGAGTACCATGCTCAACATTCTCGGCGGCATCGACATGGCGACGTCGGGAACCGTCCTCGTCAACGGAATCGAAATCGGAAAACTCAACGATGATGCGCGAACCGCGCTCAGACGCCGCGAGATCGGTTTTATCTTCCAGTCGTTCAACCTGATCCCGGTGCTCACCGCCCTCGAGAACGTCGAGCTTCCGCTCATGGCGCTCGGCGTCGGAAAAAAAGAGCGGCGCGAACGAGCCCGTGCTTTGCTTGAGCGCGTAGGTCTTGTCCGCGAGACAAACCAGCGTCCCGACGAGCTTTCAGGTGGACAGCGCCAACGCGTCGCGGTCGCCCGCGCCCTCATCATCAAGCCGAGCCTCGTGCTCGCCGACGAACCGACGGCGAACCTCGACGGAGAAAGCGGACGGAATGTCCTCGAGCTCATGCACGAAATGAACCACGAGCTCAAAACCACCTTCATCCTCTCGACGCACGACCCGCGCGTCCTTCCCTATCTCGACCGGCGCATCTATCTGGAAGACGGGCGCATCACCCGCGTCGAGGAAAACGAGGGCCACATCGCATGACAAATAAAACCAACCCGCGCATGAATGCGCGGCGTATAAATACGCGGCTCATTCATGCGCAACGCTTTGCGTCCTTTATTGCCTTGTGCGCCGGACTCCTTGCACTCTGCATGATTCCCCTTTCGGCACAAAACCCGGGGGATGGCCCTGAGCTCGCGGGATCCATCCGGACCGAAGGCGGATACCTCGGCCTCCGCGACGACATCCCTGACGGCGCCGCCGCGGACTGGTACGGAGCGTTTTCTGCAAGCGCGCGAATCCGGGAAAAAGCCGGACCCGCAAACTTTTTCGCCGCGCTCTGGTGCGGCTATGATGCCGTAACCGGAGACTGGACGCCTTCGCTCGACGAAGCCTGGGCAGAGCTCACGCCAACCGAATTCATTGCGGGAAAAATCGGACGATTCGGCGTTCGCTTCGGTCCCTGCCTCGCGTTCAATCCCGCGAACGCGCTCGCGGCGAAAGATCCGTTCGATGACCGGGCCAACAAGGTCGGGCTCGACGGAATGGTTGTTGACTTCTATCCGCTCAGCCTGCCGGCAGCGGGCGAGCATTCCGCGTCTCTTGCCGTCAGGGCTGCTCTCCTCCTTCCCGGGGACAGCTCCGCAGATACAAGCGCCAGAGGCGCGGGCGAGATTCCCGACGCGGGGAAATCAACCGCACACGGAGAGCTGGTTCTCTTTCTCCCCGAGCTCGCGCAAACTGAAATCGGCATCGCGGGAAACATCCGGCATCAGGGCGGCACCGATATCACAGAAACCGCGCCCGGCGTGACAAGCTCGACCGACGTGACAAGTGCGCGCGATGCGGGGGCCTGGGTGAGCGCGGACCTTGCCGGTTTTGTGATCGGACTCGAGGGGACGCTCAGGAGCGAGGAATGGGGAGGAGCTGCAAGCGTTAACCGGCGCGCGGGCGATTGGCTCGCGATCGCGGAAGCCTCGTACATGAGCGGGCGCGACTCGTGGCAGGGTTTCTTCCGCCTCGGATGGAGCGCCGAGGATTCCGATATCGCGCTTTCGGCCCTCTGCGATTTCGGTTCAAAAACCTCGCAGTCCTTTATCGAGGCGGCGCGGACGGCGATCGAGGCCTCGCGAAACGTCACCGATTTTCTCGTGCTCGAGGCTAAAGCCTCGTGGAACTATCGGCCCGAGCGATTGACGACTCAAGTTCCCGTGGAGTATTCCGCGGGCGTCGCCGTCGAGTATTTTTATTGAAGGATAAACACATGACAACCCTGCGATTCGTCATTTTCCTCGCATGGAGAAACGTGATCAGATACCGCAAGCGGACGGCGCAATGCTTCCTCATCCTGTTCGCGGGAGCCTTCTCCGTCATGCTCGTCGACTCCTACATGAAAGGCTATTCGGCGGCATCTACCGCGCGGATTGTCGCGCAGACGGGACATCTCGACGCGCACGCGACCGGATACCTCACGGCGGCAGAGGCAATGCCCCTCGACCTCGCGATCGGCAACGCGGACGGAACTATTGCCCGCATGATCGAAACGGGTTCGCGCTCGGTGAGCGAAGGCGTCATTGTTCTCGCGTCCCCGATCGTCGGAACCGCTTGCATGCTCTCGAACGGGGACCTCTCGCGCGGCGCGGCAGTTCTCGCGACCGAAGCCTATGCGCGCGGCCGCTCGGGAGTGACCACTATGATAAACCCGCTCCTCGATAGCGTCCCTTCCGCGATCGTCTCCGGCCGCTTTTGGAAGGACAACCGGGAAGCAGGCGCGATCCTCGACGAAAAATACGCGAAAAAGCTCGCCCTCAAGGTGGGAGACCCGCTCATTTTGCTCGGGAACGACGCGTTCGGGTCATTTTCAATGATGGAAACGACCATCATCGCAATCGTCCGCGAGTCATCCCTCCCCGATGCGGCAGGCTGCGCCGTCGATATCGCAAGTCTGGCGCCGGTATTCGGCCTCGAGGGCAAGGCAACGGGGATATCCCTGTGGTTCGCCTCACCCTCGGGCGCCGTAATTCCCAAGGGAGACGCCGAATCTCGCGCCGCCCGGGCGATTGTCGACGACCTCGCTTTGCTTCCCGCGATTGAGGCGCGGCCCTTCGCGAAAATATCGGCGAATTACGCCGCCATGTTCGACTTTCTCGACGTGTTCCTCGCCGGCATGATGGCGGTATTCGCCGTCGTCGCGGCCGTCGGCATGACAAACGCGATTCTCCTTTCCGTGCAGGATAGGGTCAAGGATATCGGGACGCTCCGCGCGATCGCGCTCACCTCCCGACAGGCAGGCGCCCTCATCTACGCGGAAACCCTGATAACCGGCCTGGCTGCCGCCCTCGCCGCGTTTGCCCTTGGTATCGCCTTCGTAAAAATCCTTGAGATAACGGGAAGCGGATTCACATTCGAGTATGCAAGCGCCGGGTCAGGCTTGCCGAGCGTGATAAAGCCGCACCTCTTCGTCGCCCGATGCGCGATAATCGCGGGCGGGAGCGCAGTGTTTCCCATACTTGCGGCAATCCTTCCGGCGCGCGCGGCGCAAAAGCTGACGATCAGGGAAAGCCTCGGGATTTAGCCTGGTAGCCGCGTACCTCCCGGTAGCCACGTGCTAACCGGGAGGACGCGTGCTTACCAATAGCGCGCGGCTCACTTTTTTTACATTTTTTTGGCAGGGAGTAATCCCCTTTTTTTTCAGTATTATTCTGATTTTGCACAAAAAAAGACGATAAAAACGGACGTTTTCAGAAAAGCGCCCGTGCAGATATATCTTTTTGCCTGTTTTACACCCGAATAAACCATGCTCAATATCCTCTATTTTTGAAAAACACCGCATTTTTCCGATAGTTATTATTCCCGCAATCGGATATTTCGCCTGTTTTCGCTCTTGAATTCACCCTCATAACATGCTATTTTTCAAAAAGACGATTTTCTTGCCCTGTTTTTTCGGAAAATCGGTAAAAAAGAGGCACCATGAAAGGATATCTGATACTGGAAGACGGTTCGGTTTTCGAGGGAAATCTTCACGGAGAGGAAAAAGAGATTCTCTGCGAGGTTGTTTTCACGACGGGAATGACCGGCTACGAAGAAACGGTAACCGATCCCTCGTTCGAGGGGCAGGCAGTCGTACTCACCTACCCGATGATCGGCAACTACGGCGCCAACGCCGCGGACATGGAATCCGCCCATCCGTGGATCTCCGCCCTCATCGTCCGCGAACTTTCCACCTTCCCGAGCAACTACCGATGCGAAGAATCCTTTCCCGACTTCCTGAAAAAGCACGGCATCACCGTTCTTTCCGGCGTCGACACCAGAGCCCTGACGCGCCGCCTCCGCGACTCGGGGACCATGAACGGACTCATCACCGGAGAGCTGCCCGCCGACATCCGGTTCCGCCTCGAAGAAATCAAGAAATACACCGTCCGCCACTCGGTCATCCGGGTAAGCCGCAAGCATCCGGAAACCTTCGGCTCCGGCCGCAGAAAAATATCGCTCCTCGACTTCGGGGCAAAAAGCAACATCATCAGCTCGCTCGTCGCGCGCGACTGCTCGGTTACCGTATGGCCCTGGGACACGCCCGCCTACGTCATCCTCGACTCGAAGCCCGACGGGATCATGCTCTCGAACGGACCCGGCGATCCGAAAGAATGCGCGGGCATCCTCCGTCACATCAGGGAGCTCATGGATTCAGGCATCCCGCTCTTTTCGATCTGCCTCGGCCATCAGCTCCTCGCGCTCGCCGCAGGCTTCGACACCGGCCGTCTCAAGTTCGGCCACCGCGGATGCAACCATCCGGTCAAGGATCTCGCGACCGGCCGCGTGTACATGTCGAGCCAGAACCACGGTTACTGCGTCATGCCCGAAACGGTCGACGCGAAAATCGCCGAGATCAGCCACGTCAACGTGAATGACGGCTCGGTCGAGGGACTCCGCTTCAAGGGCAAGCCCGTCTCTTCGGTGCAGTTCCATCCGGAAGCAAGCCCGGGCCCGCGGGAAACCGCATACCTTTTTGACGACTTCATCGGCGCGATCGACTCGCGCAAAAACGCCGGAACGAGAAACAACAAGGAGGCACTCTGATGCCCAAGAGAAGCAACATCCACAAGGTACTCGTCATCGGCTCCGGCCCCATCATCATCGGGCAGGCGGCGGAGTTCGACTACGCAGGTACCCAGGCGTGCCGCACGCTCAAGGAAGAGGGCCTCGAAGTCGTCCTCATCAACTCGAATCCCGCGACCATCATGACTGACCGCGACATCGCGGACAAAGTGTACATAGAGCCCCTGACCGTCGACACGGTAAAAAAGATCATCGAAATGGAAAAGCCCGATTCGATCCTGCCGACCCTCGGCGGACAGACCGGGCTAAACCTCGCGATGGAGCTCGCTGATTCCGGCTGGCTCGACAAGCGCGGGGTCACCCTCCTCGGCACCACGAGCGAGACGATCAAGAAAGCGGAAGACCGGCAAGCCTTCAAGGACACGATGGAATCGATCGGCGAGCCGTGCATCGTCAGCAAGGTCGTCACGACCTACCCAGCCGCGCGCGACTTTGCGCGCGAGATCGGCTTTCCCGTCATCGTGCGCCCCGCGTACACCCTCGGTGGCACCGGCGGCGGCATCGCGATGAACGAAGGTGAGCTCGAGGAAATCGCGCCGAACGGACTTTCGCTTTCGCGCGTGGGACAGGTTCTTATCGAGAAGTGCATCTCCGGCTGGAAAGAAATCGAGTACGAAGTTATCCGCGACAGCGCGGGCAACTGCATCATCGTCTGTAATATGGAAAACTTCGATCCCGTCGGTGTTCACACCGGCGACTCCATCGTCGTCGCGCCGAGCCAGACTCTCTCGGACAAGGATCACCAGATGCTCCGCTCGAGCGCGCTCAACATCATCGGCGCGCTCGGCATCGAGGGCGGATGCAACGTGCAGTACGCGCTCCATCCCGATTCCTCCGACTACGCGGTCATCGAAGTCAATCCGCGCGTGAGCCGCTCGTCCGCACTCGCGTCCAAAGCAACCGGCTACCCGATCGCGAAGGTCGCGGCTCGCATCGCGCTCGGCTACACGCTCGACGAAATCAAAAACTCCGTTACCGGAAAAACCTACGCTGCCTTCGAGCCCGCGCTCGACTACTGCGTCGTCAAGATTCCCCGCTGGCCCTTCGACAAGTTCGTCAACGCCAAGCGAAAACTCGGCACCCAGATGCAGGCAACGGGCGAAGTCATGGCGATCAGCTACTCCTTTGAAGGCGCGCTCATGAAGGCCGTCCGCTCGCTCGAGCAGAACATCAACTCCCTCTGGCACCGCAAGTTCGCCGCCATGACCACCGAAGAGCTCATGAAGAAAATCATCGAGAAAGTTTCGGACGAACGGCTCTTCGAGATCTCCGAACTCATGCGGCGGGGAACGACCACGAAGGTTATCCACGACATCACCAAGATCGACTACTGGTTCCTCGACCGCATCAGCCACATACTCGACATCGAAAAGCGCATTTCCTTCGGCGCGAAAGACTACGATACGCTCATGGAAGCGAAGATCGCAGGCTTTCCCGACCGCGAGATCGCGCGGCTCCTCAACGTCGACGAAAAAGAAATCCGGTATCTCCGGAAACGGCTCAACATCAATCCCGCCTACAACATGGTCGACACCTGCGCAGGCGAGTTCGAAGCGATCACGCCGTACTTCTACTCGAACTACAACGCCACGAACGAAGCGGTCGACGAAGAGTTTTCCCGTCACGTCGCGTCCGGTGCGCATACGCTTCCCGGCGCGAAACCCGCCGCAGGAACCAAGGGCAAGGTGCTCGTCCTCGGCTCGGGGCCCATCCGCATCGGACAGGGCATCGAGTTCGACTACTGCTCCGTCCACTCGGTGTGGGCTCTCAAGGCGCTCGGATACGAGACGATCATCGTCAATAACAACCCTGAAACCGTTTCCACCGACTTCGACATTTCGGACCGTCTCTACTTCGAGCCGCTGACGCCCGAAGACGTCGAGAACATCATCGAAAACGAACGCCCCGTCGGCGCCGTCGTCCAGTTCGGCGGCCAGACAGCGATCAAGCTTACCAAGGCAGTTTCCGCGATGGGCGTGCCGATACTTGGCACGAGCGCGAAGGACGTTGACCGCGCGGAAGACCGCGAGCTCTTCGACCAGGTACTCGAAACGACGAAGATTCCGCGCGCCGCGGGCAAGACCGTGTTCACCACCGACGAAGCAATCGCTGCGGCGAACTCGCTCGGCTATCCCGTGCTCGTCAGGCCGAGTTATGTTCTCGGCGGTCAGGGAATGGAAATCGCATACCGGGACTCCGACGTCGTCGAGTTCATGGCGATCATCAACCTGATCCAGCAGGATAACCCGATCCTCGTCGACAAATATATAGAAGGAACGGAGACCGAAGTTGACGCCGTCTGCGACGGAACCGACATCCTGATCCCGGGCATCATGGAGCACGTCGAGAGAACCGGAATCCACTCGGGAGATTCGATCTCGGTGTATCCCGCGCCCAACCTCACGAAGACGCAAAAAGACAAGATCGCCGATTACTCGGCGCGGCTTGCGAAAGAGCTCAACGTCATCGGCCTCATCAACATCCAGTTTATCGCCAAGGGCGACGACATCTTCGTCATCGAGGTCAACCCGCGCTCAAGCCGCACCGTGCCGTACATCAGCAAGGTAACCGGCGTGCCGATCGTCGACATCGCGACGCGGTGCATGTTCGGCGAGAAACTCAAGGACATGGGGTACGGCACCGGGCTCTACAAGGAGTCCGCGTACAGCGCAGTCAAGATGCCGGTATTCAGCTTCGAAAAACTTTTCGGAGTCGAGACCGCGCTCGGACCGGAGATGAAATCAACCGGAGAGGCGCTCGGCATTGCGCGCAACTGGGCTGACGCCCTGTACAAGGGTTTCCGCGGATGCGGCATCAAGATCAGAACGAACGCCGACGGCAAGGGAACGATCGCGGTATCCTTACGAGAGCGGGACTACGCCGAAGCGCTCCCCATCGTCAAGCGCTACGCAGCCGCAGGCTTTGCAATCGTCGGCACCGAGGGGACAATCGCGTACCTCAACGCCCACGGCGTCAAGGCAACAAAAATAAACCGGCCCTCAGACCCGTCGCCGAATATCATCGACGCGCTCCAGAAAGGAGAGCTCACCCTCGTCATCAACACGCCGACGCGTGGCCGCGACAAGGAACGGGATGGCTTCAGGATCAGGCGCGCGGCGGTCGAGCATAACTGTGCGTGCCTCACTTCCCTCGATACCGCGGGCGCCTTCGCCGGCTGCCTCGAACGCGGCGTGGGTCAGGTGCTCGAGCCCCTCGATATCGTAGAGATTTTCAAATGACGACTTTTCCGGTGATGCGTTTCCCCTTGACGCCGTTACTTGCGCACAAGGGGCACGCCGCGTGAACAACCGGGGCAACCGCATCCGGATACTGCATATCCGGATCGGTTTTTCCGGCATCGTCGTGAACGCGAACTATGCCGACAGCCATCAGGCCCTGCCGCCTTTTGGCCTTAAATGGGGACGTGGCATACTGGTCCGCGGACCCGGTTATTTCGAGGCAATCACCGGTCCTTGCGTAATTTCGCACTCGACACTCAAAAACGAAATGGAAGAAGAGGAAACCTCCTGCGGTGCCTTTTACTTCGGCTACACGGCAACGGACAAAACACTCTATCTTGAGTACGCCTCCGACCGGAACTTCGACTTTCGCGACGAGGAAACGCTCGACGCTATCGTCAACTCGCTCCGCTCGTGCTCGGGTCCGTTCCAGGATTGCCAGTTCGGCGCAGAACCGTAACCTCCAGCATCTTTTTCAGGTTATACTTATCATCATGATAAAACGGTATATTCCATTCCTTTCACTCATTACCGCCCTCTCCCTTCCGTTCGCCTTCCCGCTCGCCGCGGAACCGAACGACTACGCCGTCTCCACGGGACGAATCGGTGGCACATTCCTTGCCTCGGACGGAACTGCGAGCGGTGCATTTACCTGCGACTTGCTTGCACTCACGGCAATTCACGGAACGAGCGGGATTGGCGTCGAGTTCTCGCCGTTCTCCTGCCGACTTCTCTCAACGGGCGACGAGCCGTCCGTCACGCTCGTTAACTGTACGATTTTTCACCGGACCTTCGCCGTCAATGACACGAGCTTCTGTGGCCCCTTCGTTGCGTGCAACCTGATCGACCTGACCGGAAACGGCCCGTCATTCAAGGGCGGTCTCCGCTTTTCCTGGCGCACTCCGTGGACGATCAAGGGAAACGAACTTGCGCCCGATTCCACGATCAAGCCGCTCTTTACCCGTCTCGACGTCGAAACCGGCGTCCTTGTCCGGGACACGCCCTCTTTTTACTTCGCCGTTGCCACCGACCCGGCAGTCTTCGCCGCGATTGCCGCAGTGCTGTTCATGGGAAGCGCAACAGAAAAAGCCGACACCGTGCGCCCGGGAGCGAGCGACGCGATTCCTTCCGACGGAAACGTAAACCCGGTGATCATCAAGCCCGACCATCCGTAAGAAAAAACCCAAACCGAAATCGCCCGTTTTGACTGCACGCGCAGCACAGAATGCCCGTGCAACCCGTCACGCATCAGGAGATACTGAAATCGCTCGGGATACGCCGTATGAATCGGCGTGTATGTCCTGCGCGAAGGAGCATGCGATGGAAATACCGATGAGGGAAATTGGGCGGGTACACGCGAATCGTGGCTATTCAGTGGCGCTTTCGGAAGAATTCGCCGAAGGTCTCACGGCGCTGAGCGGCTTTAGCCACGTGATGGTGATTTGGTACGCGAACGGGGCCCCCGCATGGGACGCTACCCGGCTCACCATGGATAAGCCATATCGTGGCGCAAGCGATCGCATGGGAGTATTCGCGACCAGGTCGCCGGTACGGCCGAATGGTATCTGCGTCAGCATCGCAGAGGTTTCCACCATTGACGAGAAAAAAGGAATCGTGAAACTCAGGTGGATCGACGCCGAAGACGGCACGCCGGTGCTCGACATCAAACCATACTACCATTGCTCGGAATACGCGCGCGACGCCAAATATCCCGAATGGTGCGCAGACTGGCCCACTTGCCTCGAGGATAGCGCGACCTTCGCGTGGGACAAGGTATTCCTCTTTTAAAACCTTATGTTTTCATATGCGAGGTTGAACGGTTAACGGATGGCAACGGGGATGAAAATCTCCGTTGTTTTGCCACCGTCGGCGTAGCGTTGGAATTCCCAAAAATCTGCGGGACGCGCCTCGCGCGAGGCAAACCAGTCGCGATAGATGTACTCGTACGTTTTACCGAGCGTCGATGGGTCCCCCGAGTGAACGAACCTGAAATACGAAGCAGGCGGTACCGTTCGTGCGGTGAATACCGGTTCCTGGACGGCACCTGAAAAAGTTTCCGCCGCGCAGAGAACCGAAAGGCCGCCGAGCGCGTCGTCGTCGGTCCACGACGAGAACTGGTAATACGTTCCGCTTTCCGTTTTTCCCGCGACGCGGGATGCGATAGCCATGAAAGTTGCCCATTGCCGATGAAAGGAAACGACACCGTCGTCGATGAAAAACTGCAAGCCTGCCATCGAGAACGAGCCGAGATCAACCGGCTCGCCTTCCGCCGAGGAAAGGTTCCGTGGGCTGGAATCCCGGTGCGGAAAAGCGCGAGTAATAACCGCACGGGGAAGCGCACGTCCCTCACGAGCGTTTCTGGGTGTAATACCAAAACGTGCCTTGAACGAACGCGAGAAAGATTCGTAATCGGGAAATGCAAATGTTTCCGCAATAAGCGCGAGCGGAATCGAAGATGAGACAACCAGAGTCGCCGCCTCGGAAAGTATCCGTCCCGAAATATATTCCTTCGGGGGTATCCCGACAGCAGCCGCGAAAAGGCGTGCAAAATGCCATGAGGAGTATCCGGCGCGGCGAGCGAGCTCGCCCGATGTCCGTATGGGCAAGACGCCTTCCGCAGCTGAGAGCGAACGTTCGAAAATTTCAAGCGCCTCAAGAACGCAGTCAAATCCTGTCATAAGAAAATTGTAACACGGAATGCCACTTCTTGCTGAAAAGCCCTGGCGTTATATTCTACCGCGACGCTCGCTTGGACTCGAGCATTCGCCCATCAGCAAGTTCGATGAGCCGCTTCATGGACATGCCATCGTCAGGAAATAAGGCAATGCCGACACTCACGCTCACCGAAACCGAAACGTCACCGAGCATAACGGGTTTCGAAATGCTTTCCACGATTCGCGTGGCTATCGATGAGTACGAACGGTCGCTCTCGGTAACCGAAAGCGCAATGACGAATTCATCGCCGCCTACACGGGCAACGAGATCGCCGTCGCGCACCGTGGCCTCGAGCCGCCTGGCGACTTCGCGGAGAACCGCGTCTCCGGCATCATGACCAAAGGTATCGTTGATCGGCTTGAAGAGATCGAGGTCAGCATACACGACAGCGAGGCGCGTCCCGCCGTGCGTCGCGACCGGTATCCATTTCTCGAACCACGGCTCAAGCGCACGCCGGTTCGCGAGCCCGGTAAGGTTGTCGCTCTGCGAGAGAAGCACAGTCTCGCGGTAATCCTCATACACGTCCCGCTGATTCTTTAAAAGCCGTGATATCGTTCCGGGAACGAAAAGCATGAGCACGCCGGAAAGGATTACGTACAGCGTCCGGTAAATCTGCCCGGGTATGTCGGCGCTCACGATATGCGATGCGATCGCGGGGTCAAAGCGGGGATAGCCGATCGCGAAAAGAACGTTCATGCTGACAATTGAAAGAACCGTACAATACACGATAAGTGTACGATCGAGCCTGAGAGATGCGAGAAAAACTATCGAAGGATACAGGAGAAGCGCCGCGGTCGTCGCCGGAACGAACGGCGAGGTAAAGACCATGTCAACCGCGTTATAGAACGTCAGACCCAGAACGTCAATTGTCACGGAAACATACCGAACCCAGAAATAGGTTCGCCGGTTCCGTATGGATTTCAGCAGTAACAGATTGTACAGGATAGGGATAACCGAGAGGAGCATGCCGAAAAGGCCGGCAAGGTGACCCTGATAAAAAAAAACAACAGCCGCGAGGCACGCGACGACTCCGTACAGTATCCACCGGAATATCCAGGCAACCCGTTCTCCCCGAATGCATTCCCCGTCGAGCAATGTCTGATAAACGTCTTGTGTGTCTGACACCCTTACTCCGCCTTTAGTGTACTTGTCCTTACTCGGGAAGTCAAACAAACAGAAAGGTATTTAACATGATCACGACAGCATCCGTCCCGGATACTCACTAATAGCGGTAGCAAATCGCAAGCTCCGCCGGGGTCGCGGACACCGAAAGAGAGTGATGCCGCAGGCGATAGTTCACGTAAGGCGCGAGAAAACCGGTGGCACTTCCGATGAGCGCCCCCGTAAAAACATCACTCATGAAATGGGAACCACCGGTAACCCGGAGCGTCGCGGTCGTGAAAGCAAGGCCATAAGCCGTCGCGATGGCGGGAACCTTGTACCGCGAATTGGGATAACGGAGCATAAAGGTCGCTGCGGTATAGCCCGCGCCGTTGAAGGCCATTATCGAGTGACGCGAGGGAAAGGACTTTTCCGAGTCTCCCGAGTCGACGTATTTTTCGGGCGGATCGCTGAAATACATATACGGCCGGTCGCGGGGAAACGCGCGCTTGAGGAGTTCGCCCGTTCCAAACGAGGCAGCCGCCGAACCCGCATAAAGAACTCCGATTTCTGCCCAGTCCTTGGAAGGGGCGGCCAGCAAAAATACCGCAGGGGTCAGCATTGCTGAATACATGGTAACGTCGCCCATAATATCCTGGGATGCGGAATATGGAAACATCGCGATCCGGTCGAACGCATTTACCGAATCGCTGTCGAGAATGCCGGAGGAGTCGGCCGCATGCACGCTTGCCATCGCGAAGATGATACATGACGCAAGCAAAATCCCTCGAAAGCGCAGTATATCAGTCATCATACTTCATTTCCCTCTGGTTATTAGTACAGTGTTAAAACTCCGTTAAAACGACGAAGATACAGGGATATAACACATATTACGGCAGTTAGTACACCCGCCAATCCGGTTATGAATATTATTTAACATTACAGGGACAAAACCGCATATTTATGCATCACTCGGCTTGATTATTGTCCCGTTTTTCGCTACCCTGAGCGCATCAGTGAAGCAATGGGGCTTCCTGCGCGTTGTCATGCTAGTCGCGTGCCCATGCGCGGGAAGCCCCCTTTTTACCCGTCGGGTAAGAAATTGCAGGTAAGGGGATCCTATCCCTCCAAGGGGAAGTCCCGCACTGAGCCGTCTGCCCCGGGATTTTTTTAGGGGCATGTGCGGCACCACCACTTTCAATTCTTGAGGAGGAATGAGCAATGTGTGGAATCGTTGGCGCGTTTGACATCAAAAAAAATACGGAGCCATTCCGTAATCAGATCCTGAAAATGGCAAAGACCCTTCGCCACCGCGGACCCGACTGGTCAGGCATTTACTCCGGCGATAAGGCGATCCTCGCGCACGAGCGTCTCGCGATCGTCGATCCCCTTTCGGGAAACCAGCCGCTTTTCAGCAAGGACGGCAAGCTCGCGCTCGCCGTCAACGGCGAAATTTACAATCACAAAGACATCCGCGCAGAGTTTGCGGGCAAGTACGATTTCCTCACGGAATCCGACTGCGAGGTAATTCTCCCGCTCTACCGCGAATACGGCGCGAATTTTCTCGAGCACCTGAACGGCATCTTCGCGTTTGCGCTCTACGACATCGAGCACGACCGCTACATCGTCGGCCGCGACCATATCGGCATCATCCCGCTCTATCAGGGTTGGGACGCCGAAGGCCGTTACTACGTCGCATCCGAGCTCAAGGCGCTCGAGGGCGTGTGCACGGAAATCCGCGAGTTCCTTCCCGGAACCGTGTACGACAGCAAAACCGGCGAGACGACCACCTGGTACAAACGCGACTGGATGGAGTTCGACGCGGTCAAGGACGCAAAGACCGACATCGCCGCCCTTAAAGAAGCGCTCGAAGCCGCCGTCAAGCGGCAGCTCATGAGCGACGTTCCCTATGGCGTTCTCCTTTCGGGCGGGCTCGACAGTTCGGTCATTGCCGCGATCACGCAGAAATTCGCGGCGAAGCGCATTGAGTCTGACGGCAAGGAAGAGGCCTGGTGGCCCCGGCTTCACTCGTTCGCCGTCGGCCTCGCCGGATCTCCCGACCTCATTGCGGCAAAGAAAGCCGCAGACTATATCGGCACCGTCCATCACGAGATTCACTTTACCGTGCAGGAAGGCCTCGACGCCATCCGCGACGTTATCTATCACCTCGAGACCTACGACATCACGACGATTCGCGCGTCGACCCCGATGTACCTTCTCTCCCGCGCAATCAAAAGCATGGGAATCAAGATGGTGCTCTCGGGAGAAGGCTCGGACGAGCTCTTCGGCGGCTACCTCTATTTCCACAAGGCACCGAACGCGAAAGAACTCCACGAGGAAACTGTACGCAAGCTTTCCAAGCTCCACCTTTACGACTGCCTCCGCGCGAACAAATCGCTCGCGGCATGGGGCGTCGAAGGCCGCGTTCCCTTCCTCGACAAGGAATTCATCGACGTCGCGATGACGCAAAACCCGATCGACAAACTCTCCGGCAAGGCGAGCGAAGCGGTCTCCTCTGACGGCAAGCCGCGCATCGAAAAATGGATGCTTCGCGAAGCGTTCAAGGACATGCTCCCGGCAGAGATCGTGTGGAGGCAGAAAGAACAGTTCTCCGACGGCGTCGGATACAGCTGGATCGACTCGCTCAAAAAGCTCTGCCTGGAAAAGGTGAGCGACGAGCAGTTCGCGCGTGCCGCCGACCGCTATCCGATCAACCCGCCGATGACCAAGGAACAGTACTACTATCGCACGATATTCGAGGAATTCTTCCCCTCGTCAAGCGCAGCAAAAACCGTCGCCTACGAGGCGAGCGTCGCGTGCTCGACGGCGAAAGCACTCGAATGGGATGCCGCGTGGAAAAACATGAACGATCCGTCCGGCCGCGCGGTCTCGGGCGTTCACGACCAGGCGTACGGAAAAAAATAAGAACTTGCCATCGAAGGCGAGCAGCCAAATAAAAAAACCGGAACTGCACCAGTTCCGGTTTTTTTTATCTCTGTACCGTTTCGATCACTCTGCCCCGTACGCCGCGTCCCAGTCGAACACGAACGACATGAGCTTGAGCTTCTCGGCGAGCAGCGTTACCTCAGCTTGCTGACTGTTGAACTCCGCGTCCTGCAAGTCGGTAAGGCGTCCGGCCCCCGCCTTGTAGGAAATTTCGGTAAGCTCGTAGGCGCGTTTCGTCGACGCGAGCGAGCGCTCGAGATTGCCGAGGTTCGCGAGGCTTCCTTCAATCGCGCGCTTTTTGTTCGCCGTTTCGTCCACCGCTTTCCGCCGGGCGTCCGTTTCCGCCGCTCGGGCGAGCGAGAGCTGGTCCTTGATCTGGGCGCGCGAAATCTGGAAATCCGACATCGGGATGAATGCGCTCAAGTCCCAGGAAACCGTCAGATAGAGACCGCCGGAACTCTGCCGCCAGTTACTGGTGTCGGTGACCTTGTTGTCGCCCGGTCCGTTCAGCGCAGGATCGGCCTTGTACTGCACGATCAGGTTCGGCATCAAGAGGGCGTTCTGCGCCTTCAGGCCGTTCTCCGTTCGCTTTACGAGCAGTTCCGCCTTCCTGACGTCGAGCCGGTCGGCCTCGCGTCCCGTCCATTTTTCCGCGGAGACGTCGGCCGTGTCGAGCGATCCAGAAAGCGCCATGTCGGGGCGGGAGTCGAAGCCGAGTATTTCCTGAAACTGCACGATCATCGCCGCGCGCGCCGTTTCCATATCCCTGAGTTGCGGGATTATGTTTTCCACGTTCGCGCTCGCGTACGCGAAGTTGAGCTCCGCGATTTGCCCGAGCTGATACGACACTTCCGCCTGCCGGAGCCGCTCCTGTGCCTTCGCGAGTCTCGAGCGGGTAAGCTCGATGGTACGATCCTGCACATAGAGCTGATAGAACATCTTTTTCACGGCGGCAGTCATGTTGCGCTCAGCCTGCTCTCTGCCAATTGAACCGTCCCGCGCTTCGAGCACGGTCTGGTTCATCAGGATGAGCACGGCCGGGTTGAATACTTCCTGCACGGTAAGGCCGAGCGCGAGGTTGTTGCGGTCGGGCGTGTAATACACGCCGCTGCCGCCCGCGACCGCGACGAGACTCGGGTTCGTCTCGTTGAGCCTGAGCGCGGTAGCCGAAACCGACACGCTCGGGAAAAGCTTGTTGAACGAATAATCGCTCTCAAGTTTTTTCGCGCGCTCGTTGAAGACGGCGGCCTTGACCGCCACGTTGTTCGCGAGCGCCGCGGCGACGGCGTCTTCGACCGTCAGGACCGCGGGCGCCGTCTCGGCGCTGCCTGCGGCAGCCGAAAGAGCCATCGCGAAAACCGCCGCAATAACGCGCAAGCGTCGCATTGAAACGCGCAGTGTGTGTTTTGTATCTCGTGACATTATTTTTCCTCCGGGAGCTTCAAGGTCGGGCGAACGAATCGGCTTCGCACGCTCTCGAACGACAGGAACGTTACCGGCACGATGATCATCGTAACCACCATACCAAAGATCAGTCCGCCGATAAGAACGACACCCATCGCGGTTTTCATTTCACCGGCGGAGCCGAGACCCATCGCGACCGGCATCATGCCGAACACCATCGCGGCTGTCGTCATGACGATCGGCCTGATTCGCGTGGTCACCGCTTCCTTGAAGGCGTCAACGTAGGGCATCCCCTCGCCCTCATGGTTCTTTATCGCGCGGTCAACGAGCAGGATCGCGTTCTTCGCCGAAAGGCCAATGAGAAGGATGATGGACATGATCGAGAAAATGTTGAGCGTCTGTCCGGTCAGTGCGAGCGACACAAAGCCGCCGATCATCGCGAACGGGAGACAGAACATGACTGCGAGCGGATACACAAGCGAATTGAAGAGGATCGCAAGGATCGCGTAAATAAGTATGACGGAGAAAATAAGCGCGGACCCGAGCGTCCCGAATGACTCCGACTGCATCTTGAGCCGACCCGAAGGCTCAACCAAAACGCCGGCAGGAGGGACAACGGACGCGGTCTTCGCGAGTATTTCCTTGTTGATGTCGCCCGTCGGTCGCCCAAGCGCCTGAGCGGTCACGCTGATGCTGTTTACCCGGTCGATGCGGTTAAGGACGGTCGGACCAAAGGCGCTATGGATATCCGCGAACTGCGAAAGCCTTATCTGCTCTCCCTTGTTGTTCGTAAAGCTCATATCGCGAACCTGCGCGGTGCTCGTGCGGTCCATGGTGTCGAGAAGAATCTTGATCGCATAATCGCTGCCATTCTCGCTGTAACTGAGGTCGGTATTTCCCGATAGCGCATTCCTGAGGGACGCGCCCACGGCGTCGAGGCTGAGTCCGAGGTCCGCGAGCTTCGTCCGGTCGATGTCGACCTGCAGCTCGGGCTTTCCGTTGCTCACGGAAATACGCACCTCACCGGTACCCTTGACCTCTTTCATTGCGCGCGCCCAGCTTTCCGCGGTTTTATAGTTGTCATCGAAGCTCGGGCCAGAAACCGTATACTCGATGTCGTCCGAAGTCATGTCGATAAGGCCGATCTGCATTACCTTCACCTTGACGCCCGGTATCTTCTTCACTTCCTCGTTTACCTCGCTACCAAGAGCAAGCGAGCTTTTTGTCCGCTCGTTTCGGGGAACGAGGGTGACCGCAATCTGACTTTTATAGTTCGAGGTTGTCATGGTCGAGCTGTCGTAGCCGACTTTCGCGTACACGCGGCGTACTTCGGGCCTTGCTTCAAGAGAGCGCTCGATACCCTTCACGATCGCGTTGTTCTCCTCGAGAGTCACGCGCTCCGGAAGCTCGAGGTTGACGTTGAACTCGCCGCGGTCGATTTGCGTCATGAACTCGGATCCCACCGCACCGGTCGCGACGAGACCGAGACTTGCGACAAGAAACGCTATTGAAAGCGCGATGGTGATTTTCTTTCGCTTGATCGTCCATGCAAGAATTGCCTGAAAGACCGATACAACGCTGCCGAATGCGCGGTCGAAGGCTTCTCCGAACCGGTGCATAAGGTCGTCCTTGGGAGCTTCTTCCCCTCCCCCGAGTTTTACCGCAAGCATCGGAGTGAGCGCAAACGAAACGACAAGGCTTATCGCCGTCGCGATGACGAGCGTAAGGCCGAACTGAATGAGCATTCCGCCGATCGTTCCGCCCGCGAGCGATACGGGAAGGAAGGCGACGACGATAACGGCCGTTACCGCGGTAGCGGCAAATGCGATTTCGCGCACACCGAGGCGCGCGGCCTCAACGATACCTTTGCCGAGAGACCGGTGCCGGTGAATGTTTTCGATGACGACGATCGAGTCGTCGACGAGGATACCGATAACGAGCGAGAGCGCGAGAAGGCTCATGAGGTTCAAGGTGAAGCCCTCAAATCCCATGCCGATGAAGGTCGTTAAAAGCGTCGCGGGTATCGCCATCATGACGATGAAAGCGTTCCGGATGTCATGGAGAAAAAGGAGCATGATCACGCCGACGAGAATGACCGCGATAATGATATCCCTGAGAACGTCGTTGGCGGACTCGATCGTGAATACCGAGGAATCCTGGGCGATCTCGAACTTGAGGTCACCTTCCGAGAATTCCCCTTCCATCCTGGTGAGCTCATTTTTTATTTGACGGCTTACCGTAACGGCATTCGCGCCCGATTGCTTGACGATAAGAAGGCCGATCGCGTCCTTTCCGTTGAAGCGAAGGATACTCTCAGAATCGGCGAGCGTGTCGGTTACTTCGGCAACATCGCCAAGCCTGACGGAAGAGCCCGTGCCTGATTCCCGCAATACGAGGTTTCGCATCTCGTCGAGGTTCTTGATCTTTCCCGCGATGCGCACGACGTACTGTCCGTCCGTGTCCTTGATGCTACCGGCGGGAAAATCGAGATTCGCCGCCTGTAGCTTTTGCGCCACGAGCAGGATGGGGATACCGTATTTTTCGAGCTTTGCCTGGGAAAGATTCACGCGAATCTCGCGCGCGTTTCCGCCGAGGAGCGTTACCTGTCCGACTCCGGGTATCTGGTTAAGGCGCGGCTTGATGGTATCCTTGACGAGCCGGTAGAACGCGCCGCTTTCGTACTTTCCGGTTATCGCGAGCGACATGATCGGAAGGTCATCGAGCGAAAACTTGTTGAGCGACGGAGTCTTCGCGTCGGAAGGAAGATCGCTCGCGTTCGCGTTAACCTGGCGCTGCACTTCCTGGAGCGCGACGTCAATGTCGGTATCGGCGAGGAACGTGATCTGAACGAGGCTCAAGTTTTCGTACGAGGCGGAAGTGACGGTCTTGACGCGGGACACGCTCGAGACCGCGTCCTCGATCTTCTTGGTAATCTGGTCCTCGACCTCGCTCGGCGAGGCGCCGGGGTACACGGTCGATATCGACACGACGGGAATCGACATGGAGGGCATCAGTTCGTACTTCATGTTACGGTACTGCGTAAACCCGAAAAAGGCCGCGAGGCCGAAGATGACTATGACGGCAATTGGCCGTACGAGCGGGATATCGAGAATCTTCATTTATTTTCTCCGATGATTTCGACGAGCTGGCCTTCTGTGAGGTTGTTCTGCCCGCTCACCACTACCTGATCGCCTGCATTGAGGCCGGATACGAGCTCGAAGTCGGTCCCGTACTCGCCGCCGGCGACTACGTCTACCAGATGCGCCGCTCCGTCAGCGACGACATACACTTGCGGTTTCTTGTAGGAACTCACGAGGCTCGTCCGGGGAAGCGCGAGGATGCTCCGCTTGCCGAGATTGATCCCGACGCTCGCGGACATGCCGTCGAAAAGCGGCCGCTTGGGATCAGCCTTGATCTTTATCTCGACGGGGAAGGAAAGCGTCGCGTCGCCCTTGGGGCTGATCGCGGAAACGATTCCCGTAAAATCCACGCCCGGGTAGGTGTCGGTTTCGATCTTCACCTGCATGCCGGTCTTTACTTTCATCACGTCGCGCTCGCCGACGTTGACGACGAGCTTGAGGTTCTGCGTGTCGACGATCTGTGCGACCGGCGTTCCACCGCCGAGAAGGGCACCCTCATTGACGAAACGCTCGGTCACGACGCCGGAAATCGCGGATCGCACTTTCGCGTTGTCAAGATCGCGCTTTGACGCCTTGAGCTGCGACTCCGAGCTTGCATACGCGAGCTTCGCACCGGCGAGTTCGGCGTCGGCAATGACCTTTTGCGTGTAGAGTTCCTGAGCGCGGATCCAGTCGGCCTTGCTCTTGTCGAAGGCTGCCTGCGCGGTCGCGTACGATGCCTGCTTGAGCTCGTCGTCGATCTGAACGAGGATGTCGCCCTTTGAAACGCGGGAGCCGGTTTGCACGTAGGTCCTGATGACCTTGCCCTGGGTTTCGGCAACGACGGTAAGGACGTTTTCCGAATGAATGGTACCGTTGAGGTTCAGTAAACCCTCGACGCTCTTGTTCCGGGCTTCGGTCACCGAGACCGAGACGCGCTCCGCGGCATCCGCTGAAGCGGAGGGTTCGCTGACCGGAACCTTTTTCGCCGAGCATCCGGCAGAAATCGCGAGAACGGTAGCGGCTACCGCGATGAAAGCGGCATATGATTTGTTGAGTGAGCGTTGCATGTTTCCTCCTGAAGGTCATGACTATCTGTGATATTCCGCCCGACCTTGCGATAAAAGGACTCAGGCGGTGTGGGTATTAAACGATGACTGATATAACTATAAGCGTTTTCGGAATGCCTCGCTGATCCGCATCATGGAAGTTTCAAGAACTGAATCCCAGGTTGACTTCTCCTCGATTTGCATCATCTCCATCAGGAAAAATACTCCGAGAGCCTGGGAGAGGATTTCCAGGGAAAGACGGGAGACATCGACGCCATTCGGATTTTCGTTCGCCGCGCATCCAGGGTTCGCCGCGACGATCCGTGAAAGAAAACGCTCGATGTCCTGTTTCGCCGAAATCATCTGTTCATGGGCCATCCGCTCGAATTCAGGATCCTTGACCTCGGGACAATGCGCGATAATCCGGGTAATCCGGCGATGAGCCTCAAAAGAGCGGGACATGAGGCGGGCGAATTGGCGAAAAGCCTCCTCGGAATCCTCGCACGGGACCAAATCGAGCGACTGCGCATACACCTCGTCCGTGCATGCATGGAATACGCTCCGGAGAAAAAGCTTTTTCTTCGACTCGAATTTGCGGAACAGCGTCATTTCCGTGATTCCCGCAGCCGTGGCTATTTCCCGGGTCGAGACGGAGGTATAGCCCTTTTCCGCAAAAAGGTTGAGAGCTGCCTCCATTATGTCGTTGTCTGAAACATTCATATGATAGTTAGTACTAACTATCATAAAAAATGTCAAGAGAAAAGCAAAAAATGCGTCATTTTACCGGTACGTCGTCGAACCGGAGTTCTTTGTAATAAAAATTCAGATCCTCGTCCGTTATCGGCCGAACGGGTTTACAGGGATTGCCGAAGGCGAGCACGTCAGGCGGTATGTCCTTCGTCACGACGGATCCCGCCCCGATCACGCTTCTCGCGCCTATCGTCACGCCGGGCAGGATAATCGCCCCCGCGCAAATCCACACGTCATCCCCGATTGTTACCGGAAAGGCATACATCGCGCCGGTATGGCGCTTCGTATAGTGGATCGGATGACCGGTAACCGCGATGGTAACGTTCGGCGCGATCATCACGCCGTTACCGATTGTGATCGTCCAGTCGTCGATCAGGGTGAGGTTCATGTTCGCGTAAAAGTAATTCCCGATGTGCACGTTACTTCCATAACAAATATTGAAAGGCGGCTCGATCCAGCAATGCTTTCCCATCGAGCCGAGCATCTTCCGCAACAGCCTCACGCGCTTTTTCGGGTTACCGGGTTTCATGCGGTTGAATTGCCACATGAGCTTTTTGCCCCGGAGGCTTTCCTCCTGCATCCCCTCGCCGTCATCATCGAAAATCAGCCCTGCCGCCCTGCGCTCCCGTTTTGTCATGACTCACTCCTGAAAAAAAACCCGTGAATAAAAATATGAGAAAAAAAGCCGCGCGTCAACGCTTGCAATCCCCGCCGATCGTCGGTAGTATGCATTTTAAAAGCGAGGAACTAACCACCATGAGAACAAATGCCGTGATCGCGTGCGCGATCATTTTTTCACTCTGTACCCTCGGCGCCGCGAGCGCCAAAGACACCGGAGCATTCACCAAAGAAACCTATTGCGCGGCGGTCGCGAAAACGCTCGCTCACGAACTTACCGAACCCGAGAAGGCAGTCGCCGTCTCTACCTGGGACTTCTACGATCTCAAATGGAAAAACAAGTGGGACCAGGGCCTGTTCGACTATGCGGTCGAAAAGGGCGCCGATAACTGCGGCAACAAAGCCATGCTCGCCTCCGCGAAAGCGGGAAAGTCCGGAAAGAAGGGACTCATCAAGCTCGTCGAGGCAACCGGGAACGGCGCCGAAAAATTTTCCGACTGGGTAAAGGCGAAAACCTCCAAGACAGAAAAAGAGAAGAACTGACAAACGCGGATCCCCTCGGTCAGTACAGGATTATCTTTCGCACCCGGTGGTTACCGGTATCGGAAATATAGATTCCGTCACCGGGGACGACGAACAAGGCGCTTGGATAGTTTAAGTTCGCGCCGCTGGCCAGACCGCCGTCGCCCAGGACCGTTGACGATGAATCGCACGAAGGGCACAGAACCGTGGTGGTATTCGAAGAAATTGTATACTGCATGAGATTCGTACTGTCACCGTCGAGAAAGTACAGGCTGGTACCGTCGCTGCAGAGCAGACTTGGATATACAAGGCCAGTACAACTGGTATGATATATCGCGCCACCGGGGGTGAAGCGGATAATACTGTCCATCATGCGCCCAATGAGGTAAAGATCCCCGTCTTCATCCCTTGCAATTCCAGAGGGACTCGGGAATGAGGCCGAAGTGGCAGATACCCCATCGCTAAAGGTCCCGGAAAGTCCGTTTCCGGCTATACGCTCAAGGGTAGCGCCCGCCCCCGGAAGCAAGCCCCAAACCGTAAGATTCGCATAATCCAACAGGTAGAGCTTTTGAACTGCCGAATCATAGAACAGATTGCAGGGAACATTTAACTCCAGTTCGAGCCGGGGCACTCCGACCGAGGGAGGGAAAGTAGTACCCGCGGTCCCCGTAAACGACGAAATGATTCCACCCGCAAGGGGAACAGTTCTGACCCTGAAGTCGTAATTGTCGACGACATAGAGCAATTGATGGACCTCATCGACCGCAATGTTCTGCGGAAATTGTACCGTGGCTTCTGTTGCAAGTAAACCTTCAGAAAGAGACGGGTCACCGGCCGAACCATTGCCCGCCAGGGTCGTGATAATGCCGTTCGTGTCGACCATCCGAATTCGGTTATTATTATAATCGGCGATATACACGTTACCGGATGCATCCACGTACAGTCCTTGAGGGGTAGAAAGCGACGCTTCCGTCGCGGGAATTCCGTCTCCCGAATATCCAGGCGTCCCGTTTCCCGCTATCGTGATGATCGTCCCTTCCGCGAGAAACGGGAAGGTTCTGCTTTCGGGGTCGGAATCGATATATCCCGAGGACGAAGCGTATACGGTGATAGTATAGGAATTGTTCGTCGTCAAGTCCGCCGGAGGAATCGGCAGGAGGAATGCTCCCGAATAAACTTTGTAGGTCGCGCCGCCGTCGAGCGAATACTGAATTTGCGCGTCTGCAAGCGAACACGACAGTACGACCCACGGCGGATTATTATAGTGATAGTAAAGCGGTATATCCACATCGATCGATGGTGTCGGGATTTTCGTCGCGACGAATTGATAAGTTTGCGAAACGGGTTCCGACTGGCTCAAATAGGGATGAGTCGTGTATGCGGACAGAACGATGGTTTGATCGAGCTGATAGTTCGCGACCGGAAGCGTAAACGGTTCGGTATATTGTTGATAGGTTCCCCCATCAAGGGAATAATACGCGACTGCACCCTCGTCAGAACAGGTAATCGTAATGGTCGGAACATTGGCGCGCGTAAATGCGAACGAGGTTCCTGTTCCGGGTGAAATTACCGCAGGCGCAATAACCCGGTACTTCTCACCGGCAGCGGGATACACGTCGTCATGAAAGCTGAACTTGCATCCGGCAAGAATAATCATTGCGACAGAAAATAACGCCGCGACAAAATATTTTCTTTTCATGTTGTTTATCACCGCATTCCCGTTCATTCACATTCCTTACATGGTTCAAGGATTGGTATATTTTACCCCTCCTTTCCCGGTAAAACAAGGTGAGGACTGTTTTTACACCCGCAAAACGCTCGGGTTAGAGAATTACCGGACATAAGTTTTCATTTGTTTGGTAATGAACGCGCTGATCACTGTGCGTTAGTACTCGAGAACCTTCCTGACGCGGCCGTTCCCCGCATCGGCGATGAAGTTGCCCGCGCTTGTAAGCACAAGATCGGCCGGCGAGGAAAGCTGTGCCGCGGCCGCAGGACCCCGCTCTCCCGACATGCCCGCAAATCCGGTACCCGCATACGTCGAGATCACCCCACCCGCAATGAGTCTGACAGCATGGTTCCCGCTATCCGAAACATAGATGCCCTTGTTGTCAACGGTGACCCGGGTCGGCGCCGAGAGCGTCGCCGCAAGCGGACTTCCGCCATCGCCCGAGTAGCCCGCGCCGCCCGTTCCCGCGACGAGGGTGATAATCCCCGTATCCGGGTCGACGACGCGCACGCGGTTGTTGTTTGTGTCGCCGATATAGACGGGCTTTGTCCCCTGCCGCATGCCGACGCCGCGCGGATAATCGAGGAACGCGGCGGTCGCCGGTCCGCCGTCACCCGAATAGCCCGCCGTACCGAATCCCGCAAAGGTCGAAATCACATTTGACGCAAGGACGATTTTCCGGATTCTGTTGTTCGCCGTATCGGCGATAAAGAGGTTCTTGTCGTTGCTGTCGATCATGATTGCCTCGGGGGCATTGAGCCGGGTCCCGGCGAGAGCGCCTCCGTCCCCGTTATACCCCGCATTAAGGGGCCCCATCCCGACGTAGGTCGAAATTAAGCCGGTCGCGAACTCGACGCGGCGCACGCAGTTATTCCCCGTGTCGCAAATGTACAGATAGGTATTGTCCGCCGCGAGGCTCGAAGGCCCCGAAAGAGCCGCACTCGTGGCGAGCGCACCGTCACCGGTCCAGCCCGAAATTCCGTCTGTTCCCGCAAAGGTCGAGACAAGACCCGTCGCCGCGTCGATCTTTCGCACGCGGTGGCGGCCCGTGTCGGCTATGTAGATGTTCTGCGCGCCGTCAAGGGCGATGCCCTTTGGCCCGGAATGCGAGACTGAAAGCGGATCGACGTTTTCCCCTGTCCAGGAAGACGCGCCGTCTCCCGCGATCGTGACGATCGAGCCCTTCGCGAGGAAGGGATAGGTCACCGTCTCCTCGAGCGAGTCGGCAAAGCCGGCCGCGGTCGCATACGCGCGGAGGACAAGATTCTGGCTCGTCGTCTGTATGGCCGGAACCGTTAGCGCAACAGGCGCGATATACGCCGTAAAGGAAGAGACTCCGTCAACGCGATAGTATATCGTGGCGCCTGCCTGAGCGCACGCAAGCGATATCGTCGGCGGAAGGTTGTACTGATAATATGATGCGCTTGCAGGAAGAATCGTCGGGGTCGGGACAGTTGGTATAAAGTGATAGACCTGGAGCGCAACGGTTGAGTCGAGATACCCGGCATGGGTCGCATACGCTTGGATCGAGGTATCGCTCACCGTTGTAAGATCCCCCGGGAGCGGGACCGAAAAGGTGCCCGCGTAAGCCGCCCACGCGCCACCATTTACTGATATAAAAAGAGACGAGCCCGCCTGTATGCAGGAAACCGTCACGGTTGGTACGGAGTTCACGGTAAAATCGACGGAGGGATCACCCGAAGGAAGGATGAGCGGCATCGGCACATTGAGGATATAGCGAAAGATCTTGGACGCGGTCCTTGAGTCGAGGTAGTCGGGATGCGTTGTGTACGCGGAGAGGGTCAGCTCTCGCGGCGTCAGAAGATCCGCGGGGAGCGGGAACGCGAATGGTCCTGAATAGGCTTGCCAGGAGGAGCCGTCGATCGAATAGAAGATCGTCGCGTCCGAAAGAGAAGCCGAAAGCGTCACCGTCGGGACAGTAGCGGTATTGAACTCGTAGATCACGGGAAGCTCGGGGGTAATCACGGGAAGGCTTGCTTCGGTCGGCACAAACACATAGCGCCGGGTAACGACAGGAGAATCGACGTAGTCAGGGTTTGTCGTGTAAGCACTTACCGTGAAAGTCTGACTCACCTTCGGGTTGGCGACAGCCAGAAGGAAGGAACCCGTATAGGGCGTATAGGGGGCGCTATCGAGCGAGAAGAGGATCGTCGCGTTGGTGGCTGTCGATGTGATCTCGATCGTCGGTATACCGGTAACCGTAAACGAATAGTCCGTGTCCGCTCCAGGAGAGATCGTTACGCCGGCAATAACGCGACCCTTCGCAGAAGCGAGGGGCCATACGTCCTCGTTAAACCCCAGTTTACAGTGAAAGCTGAGTATCCCGAGAAGCATAGCGACAGAAATCCAGATCAACGACTGAACCCTCGATCGGAAGGATTTCATGACCCGCCTCCTCGCGCTCTGGTAACGGAATAACCTCACCTAGAGTGTAGGATCGCGCAGAGACGAAAAGCAACGAAATGGCCAGGGGAGATGCGTGAATTTACAAGAGGGCGCTCGGGGTCAGTCGAGGATGATCTTGCGGACGCAATTGTTACCGGTATCGGTGAGATACACCCCGGTGCGGGCAAGGAAGATCCAGACCAGCCCTGAAAATCATCAATAACATTTTAAATACAAACGGTTTTTAGTCGACATCCGTTTTACAAATTGACGAATTCTCGAAACGGGTCCTATACTGTTCTTAAAGTTCATTACAGAAAGAGGTATCATGTGAAGTATTTTCTAAAATCCACGGCGATCCTCGCGTTAATCGCGGCATGCACATTCGCCTTCCCGGGTTGCAGTTCATCGAGCGGCGTTGACGACCCGGACTCCACGACGGAAGTTGCCACACAACCAGGCACAACACAACCGGCTACAACGACGCCTGCGGGACAAACCAATTCGAGTTACACGATCACCTTTGACGGCGACAGCGCAACGACCGCGCCAACACCAGCGACAATGACGATAACCGCTCCCGCAACGACGGTTGGCTTATTGCCCGCGAACCCGGAAAAAACGGGCTATGACTTCGCAGGCTGGTGGACCGAAAAAAATGGGGCTGGGAGCGCGTTCACCGTAACGACGACTGTCGGCGCGAGCATGACTGTGTACGCTAAATGGACGGCGGTCACGATTCCCCCGCCCGAGTCCTGCGTGATCCAGTTCAACGCAAACGGCGGCACGGGTACGATGGCAAGCCAGACGATGCCCGTCGCGAGCCCTGTCGCGCTGACGGCGAAAACTTTTGCCCGCTATCAACACGATTTTCTCGGTTGGGCAACGAGCGACACCGGAGCGGTCGCGTATGCCGACGGCGCTATCCCTACCGTTCAGGCGGGAACGCTTACGCTTTATGCCGTTTGGCTGAGCCATTGCGAGCCGGTGTCGAATCTTACATATAGCGTGACCGATGGAAAAGCAGTCATCACAAGCATCAATACGACATCGACGAATGTCGTCATCCCGGAAACAATCGGAGGATACCCGGTCGTCTTTTCCGGGAACGAAACCACCGGACTCTTTGAAGGGAACACAACCGTCCAGTCCGTGACAATTCCGCCCTCGATGACGACCATCCCCGCGAAGACCTTCAAAAACAGCTCCGTCACCTCGGTTACGATACCAAACACCGTCAAAACGATAGGAGACGAGGCGTTTTACAGGTGCGAACATCTAGCATCAATTGATATTCCAGATTCGGTAACGACTATTGGGGCATATGCTTTTACTTACTGTAGTAATCTTACTTCCATTAATTTTCCTGATTCGGTAACGACGATTGGGGGATGTGCTTTTGCTTACTGTAGTAGTCTTACTTCCATAGATATTCCAAATACCGTCACTTCTATCGGAGATCAATTATTATGTTATTGTTCAAGCCTCACTTCTGTATCGCTTCCGGATACCATGAAAACGATCCCTATGTATATGTTTTATTACTGTACAAAACTTGCCTCAATCTCGCTGCCGAAATCTCTAACCTTAATTAAAGAGAATGCGTTTGGATATACTGGACTTACTACGATCATCATTCCGGATTCTGTAACTAGAATTGAAGATTGGACATTCGGATATTGTGATCAACTAACCAGTATTACCCTGCCACAATCAATCACATCTGTCGGCCCTTGTGCTTTCATGTCAGGCAATGCATTAACAAAAATAATAATGCGATCGACAACACCACCATCTTTTTCTATCCTTTTTCCTTCGAGCATAGCAACGATAATGGTTCCTTCGAGCACGAATCACGTGATACGCGATGCTTATCGAACTTCACCAAAATGGCTTAATTACGCCTCAATTATTGTTGACGAATAAATCACTTCCATTACGGAATATGAAAAGAACGCCCGGCGATCCCCTCAGGACGCCGGGCGTTCTTTTCCTCCGCCCATCCTTGCGCCCGCGCTTGAGGGGGCTCCGAACGAGGTCTCGTCGCCGATCATAAAGCGTTGTGCCTCGATTTAGTTTATGAAGAGAATCTCGTACGCAAGAAAATGAATAAAAATGAGAACGAAAGTGCCTGCCAGCATCGTGGAGAAGCCCCCTTCATGCGACCTTATATACGAAATCCATCACCTTACTCTCTATACCTACCGGTAGGTATAGAACTTGACAACCTTACCTACCGGTAGGTATACTACAAACATGGAAACAGGAAACCGGGATAATATCATTCAAATCGCGCTCGATCTTTTCTCGCTCAATGGTTATGAGGGGACGGGAATGCAGGAAATCGCCGACAAGGCCGGTATCAGCAAGCCCACCATCTATCATTATTTCGGGAACAAACGAGGGCTCCTCGACGCGATCATCGAAACCTATGGCGGGAAGCTCCATGAAACCGTCTCGCAAGGTGCCGCCTATAACCATGACATCGTCATGAACCTGACGGTGCTCACCCGAACCCTAATCACCTTCGCGCTTTCAAACCAGTCGTTCTGGCGCTTTTACCTGACCCTCCTTTCAGCAGCCCCGGAAACCCAGGGATATGCCGCCTGCCAGTCCCTCAGATTGGCGATCAACAACCGGCTCGAAACCCTTTTCACCGAAGCCGTTACCGATCACGGCAACATGCGGGGTCGCCACCGCTACTACAGCGAAACCTTCCAGGGCATGGTAAAAACATGGGCAATGCTCACCCTTAATAAAGAGATTGAGTTAAACGACGACACGCTTACCCGTGCCGTTCATCAATACATGCACGGCATCTTTTCCTGATGCCTCCGGGCTGACCGGCAAAGGAGCGAAAACTTTTGAACAAGATACATATCCCTTCATTCGATCAGACGAAACGGTCATTCCTTTTTATACTCGCACTTCTCGCGATCCTTTCCGGCTGTGCGCGAAAGGCGCCCGAATACTGGCCTACGACCGAATGGAAGCGCGCGAGTCCCGAAAGTCAGGGAATGGATTCCGCCGCGCTTCTTGACGCCATCAAGCGAAAAAATTTCGACGCGATCGGGCTTCACTCGCTCATCGTCATCAGGCACGGCTATGTTGTCGCGGAGGCCTACCGCTATCCCTACACGTCCGACACGCGACATATCATGAACTCGGTCACCAAGAGTTTCACCTCGACCGCCATCGGGATCGCAATACACGAAGGCCGCATCAAAAGCGTCCACGAGCGAGTCCTCCCCTTCTTTAAAGGCCAATACGATATCGCACCTGACGACCGGCGTGACCGGCTCACGATCGAGGACCTCCTTACCATGCGCTCAGGGTCCAACTGGAACGACAACGCCCAGACGGGATATTCATTCAACGGACTCATCGCGAGCGACGACTGGACGCGCTTTGCACTTTCGGCCCCGATGCTCCTGAGGCCCGGACTGGTTTTTGACTATAACACCGGCAACTCGCAAATCCTCATGGGTATCCTCAACAAGGCAACCGACGGCAAGGCCGAAGCCTACACGCGGGAAAAACTCCTCGAGCCGATCGGCATCAGGGACGCTACCTGGATCAAGGACCCGACCGGGCTCGTCGCCGGCGGTCACGGGCTCGGCATCACGGGTGAGGATCTCGCGCGCCTCGGCTTCCTCTTCATCAACGACGGCCGTTGGGAAAACCGGCAAATCGTTCCGAAGGACTGGGTCAAGACCGCAGTGATCCCGCGAACGGTCTCGAAGGGTGATTTCAACCGGGGCTATTCCTACGCATATCATTGGTGGATCATGGGCCGGAACATCTATACATCCCAGGGCTACGCAGGGCAAATGCTCTTCGTCTTCCCCGAAAAAGACCTCATCGTCGTAACCACCGCGAGCCTCGACTACCGGATGTACCAGTCCATCTACGAAATGCTCCTCAAGGACATTCCCGGCGCGATCAGATCCGCGAAACCGATCGCCGAAAACACCGCGGCCTCAGGCGATCTCGCGCAGTACACAGCCGCCCTCGCCGCCGAACCCGAGAAAAAAACCGTCTCCATTCCCGCTTCGTTCAGATCCGCGATAGGGAAGAAGGCTATCTTCGCGCCAAACGAACTCGGTATCAAATCACTCACCGCTCTCGACATCGGCACCGATTCCATAACCTATGAACTTGAACAGGAAGACGCCGAAGGCCACATAAGCCAGGTTCGCATGGTTTCAGGCACGGACGGCCGGTTCCGCAAAAACCTGCAGCGCCTCCCCAAGGAACTTTCCTTCTTCGAACCCGAGCCAATGGCGGTCATGAGCCGGGTCATGCAAACGGAAGAAAATACCGTCACGTTCGAGACGGCACTTCTTGGCGCTTCGATGGGATCAATCCTTGACCGAATCGAGATCTCCGGCCGCGAGGTATATCTCACGAGAACGTTCCTTGGTTTCAGGTCATCGCTGGGAGCATCAGGCAGGTTTGAATGATTTTTTATCTTTGACAGATAAAGGCCTTCAAGCCAATTGCTGAAAGGACGAAGATGATTTCGTCCTTTTTATGGGTGATACAGTATACCTACCGGTAGGTATACAATCAGCAACAACGTACAGTAATTACTATACCTACCGGTAGGTATAGTACTAAGCATCCTACCTACCGGTAGGTATAAAGCACAACAAGGAGTACCCATGAATCATTCGATTTCCTCACGTTTTTTTTACCACATCTATCCGCTCGGGATGTGTGGAGCGGCGCCCCGCAACGATTTTCTCCAACCGGCGGGCTCGGGCCTCAAGGAGTTACGGGAACGAATACCCCACCTCTCCTACCTCGGCGTCAACGCCGTCTACATCGGTCCCCTGTTCGAGTCAACGGCGCACGGATACGACACGGTCGATTACTTTCACGTAGACCGGAGGCTTGGCACGAACGACGACCTGAAAGGCCTCGTACAGTCGCTCCATACTGCGGGGATCGCGGTGATCCTCGACGCGGTCCTAAACCATACCGGGCGGCACTTCTTCGCGTTTCGGGACCTTCAGGAAAAAGGGAGCGAATCCCCGTACAGCTCGTGGTATCGGGGCGTTGATTTTTCGCGCAAGAGCCCTGCGGGAGACAACTTTACCTACGAGGGCTGGAGCGGTCACTACGATCTCGCGAAACTTGACACTGATAGTCCCGCGGTTCGCGAGCATCTTTTTTCCGCCGTGAAATTCTGGATTGACGAGTTCGGCATCGACGGACTCAGGCTCGACGCGGCGGACGTGCTTGCCCCGGATTTTCTGGACGCGCTTTCCGCGTACGCGAAGTCCCTCAATCCCGACTTTTGGCTCATGGGCGAGGTTGTGCACGGCGACTACCGAAATTGGGTCAGGCCCGGGCGGCTCGACTCGGTAACAAACTATGAACTGTATAAAGGTTTGTGGTCGAGTTTCAACGACCGGAATTTCTTCGAAATCGCCTGGAGCCTCAACCGGCAATTTGGGACTGAGGGAATGTATCGCGACCGCGTCCTCTACAACTTTCTGGAAAACCACGACGTCAACCGCGTCGCGAGCATACTGAAATCAAGCGCCCATCTTGTCCCGCTCTATGGACTCCTCTTTACCGTTCCCGGAATTCCGTCAGTCTATTACGGCGGGGAATGGGGACTCTGCGGCGAGAAGAAAAACGGAAGCGATGCGGAACTGCGTCCTCCCGTCCGCGAGACCGCGGAACACGGAAGGCACAGCGGAGTCCCGGCCGCCTGCGCGCCCAGGGCCGATTCGGCTGCGCTTGAAAACGCCATCAGGCTCTTTGCCCGTATCCGCGCCGAAACGCCCGCGCTCATGGAAGGCACGTACCGACAGCTTCATGTTGCGTCCGAGCATTTTGCGTTTATCCGGGAACTGCCGGGCGGTGGGGATGGCGGGAATGGCGGGGCCGCGATCGTCATTATCAATGCGAGTAACTCAGAGGTGACGCTTGCGCTGCACGTATCATCAGGTTCCGAAGGCCGGTGGCACGACAGGGCCTCGCACGGCGTTTCGTTTGAAGCACGGAGCGGCGAGCTCCGCGTAAGCGCACCGCCGCTTTGTATCCTCATCCTGACGAAAGACTGAGGTGAGAACGAAAAAATGCTCACGCCTAGCGGGTGATACCCGCGAAAAAATTCCCCTTCGCCGAATCGAGGGCGTAAATCACGCGATCGCAGAAAGTTTCAAAATCGGGATCGGCGACTTGAGAAGCCGGGTTGTCGATGAGGTAGCGAACGCAGCGGCGGACACCCTCGTCAAAGCGGACGGTCGCGGAAAAGTCCGGGACAAGCCGCTTGATCTTCGCGTTGTCGAAGACGACCGAGTTTGCCTTGTCGCCCGCAAGGGTTCCCGAGTATTCGGGATCGCAGGCGGAAAGGAAATCGGAGGCGACGTGATACTTCGTCACGCTCTTTCCGAGCGCCGCGCCGAGCGAGTCGTAGATCTGGTTCCAGGAAAGGGTTTCGTCCGAAGTGATATGGAAGGTTTCACCGATCGCGAGCGGGTTCCCCATGATCCCGCAAAACCCTTTCGCAAAATCATCCGTATGCGTAAGGGTCCACAATGACGAGCCGTCGCCGTGAACGAGCACGGGCTTTCCCCGGATGATGCGATCGACGACTTGCCAGGAGCCCTTCTTTCCGTGCACCGCCACGGGCAGGTAGCGGTCGTCGTAGGTATGGCTCGGCCTGACGATCGTGCAGGGAAAGCCCGTCCTGCGATACTCGCCCATCAGAAAATCCTCGCAGGCGATCTTGTTCCGGGAATACTCCCACAGCGGGTTCGCGAGCGGCGTTGATTCGGTGATCCGGTAATGGTTAAGCGGCTTCTGGTACGCGGAGGCAGAACTGATGAAAATAAACTGATGCGTCTTTCCGGTAAAAAGCTTGACGTCCCGCTCGAGCTGCTCGGGCACGAAGACGACAAAGTCTATGACGACGTCGAAGGTCATCCCCTCGAGAAGCGACTCGATCGCCTCGACGCCAAGATTGATGTCACCGGTGAGTACAGTCGCTCCCGGAAGGACGCGATCGCCCCGGTTCCCCCGATTTAAAAGCCACATATCCCAACCAAGACTGGACAAACGCCGCGCGACGCCTGAACTGATGGTGCCGGTTCCGCCGATTAAAAGCGCTTTCATGCGAACCCTCCTTACCCCCGCCCGCAGGCGGACTTCCTTGAGTATACTCCCAGAAAACCGGATATGCGCTACTTTTCGCTTGACACGGATATAGTTTGTTGCGATAATCAACAATTATGAAATCACGAACCGCCTATATTGCCTTGCTCGTCGTCATCTATCTTGCGTTTATCAGCCTCGGGCTCCCGGACAGCGGTTTCGGCATTGCCTGGCCGTTCATGAGCGCGGAGTTCGCAAAACCGCTCGAGGCTGCCGGTATTTTGACGATTGCCCTCACGATTTTCTCGGCGCTATCAAGCTTTCTCAGCGGCCACGTGCTCCTTCGCTTCGGCACCGGTCCCGTTACCTTCGTCAGCTGCCTGATGACCGCGACCGGCCTTATCGGCTACGGCCTCGCGCCTTCGTTTCTCTGGCTTCTCCCGTGCATCCCGCTTCTCGGCTTCGGCGCGGGATCGATCGACTGCGGGCTTAATTACTTCGTCGCGGAAAATTATTCCGGCCGCCACATGAACTGGCTCCACTGCTGCTGGGGCGTCGGCGCCACGCTCGGTCCGGTCATCCTCACCGCCTTCGTCGCGCGCTCGGGCGCCTGGCGATCGGGATATTTTACCATCGGCTCGATCCAGCTCGCCCTCTCGCTTGTCCTCTTCCTGTCCCTCGGCCTTTGGATTCGCGTGCAACAGGACAAGAAAGCCGCGCGTGAACGAATTGTCCCGGCAAATGTTCAGGCCACGGAGGACGCACAAATGCGCGCGCCCACTGATACCGCACTTGCCACTGATACCGCACTTGCCACTGATACCGCACTTGCCGCTGATGGCACAAATGACGCGATAGCAGCGGAGGTAAGCCCTGCGCGCGGAAAGGCAATGACCGCGCAAATATTCGTTTTCGCGTTCTATACCTCGTGCGAATATATCGCGGGGCTCTGGGCTTTCAGTCTCCTCGTGCAGTCCCGCGGGATTGCAGCCGCGACGGCGGGCCTGTGGGTTGCGTTCTATTACGGATCGCTCACCGTGGGCAGGTTACTGACCGGATTCGTGGTCGACCGTTTCGGAAACCGGCGCATGATCAAGGCAGGGCTCTTTGTCGCATTTGCGGGAGCCGCACTCATCGCCCTCCCTTCCTTCGCGCCCGGCGTGTCTGACCTCTCCGCATTCTTTGGCCTCATTCTCCTCGGTGCGGGATTCGCGCCGCTTTACCCGTGCATGATGCACGAAACCCCGCGGCGCTTCCGCGCTGACACCGCGCAGAAAATAATCGGGTACCAAAGCAGCGCTGCGTACATCGGCGCGTCCCTCTCGCCCGCCCTGGTCGGACTTGCCGGTGCGCACACAACGCTCGAAATAGTCCCCTTCGTCGTGGCAACGCTCATCGCGGCTATCATCGCGCTCGTCTTCTCGCTCGACCGTCTCACCGCAAAGGGTCTCCTGTAATCGCGCACGATAGATAAAAAAAAGCCATTTCCCGCACGCGGGAAGAATAACGGGGCATGACGAAATTACCCGCCCGTGCACGGGCCGCCCGCTCCCGGGCCGCCCGCTCCCGGGCCGCCCGCTCGCTGACTCTCACGCTCATTTGTGCGATACCGTTTTTGTCTCTTGTATCGTGCGCGTACACCGATAACACTATCGCGGGAACCGAACGGCTTACCGTTACCCTTCCCGCCCCCCATCCGGTCTGGTCACTCGCGGCCCCCGGCAGGGCACCGAGCTACCGTCTGAGATGGTACGATGGCGATGGCAAGGCGCGGATGATTGACGGTGTTTCAGAAGATACCGAAATCGAAGTTGAGGCGGGAATCTTTACCCCGATCATCCTCGAGTGCGAAAGCGAACGAGCGGGGATTCCCGGCGGGTGCCTGCAAAATGCCGGCGCAATCTATCCGGTTCACGCGCAGCGAAAGAACGGCAAGTCATCCCTCGGCGCGGACTGGCTCCGCGGCATAGACGCTTCATGCGCCGAGCTTGCGTGCCGACGGGCAAACGGGGGCTTCGACACCGGACGGCTCATCGCGTCCCACTTCAACTGGCTCAAGTTCGACGCAGAGATACTAAAAAAACAAAAACCGTTTCTCGTCGACGCGCGATTGGCAGCAGACGCGATCCTTTCAGGAAAGGTATCGGTATATGACGTAAAGGAGAAAAAACTCGTTGAAGTCGCAGTACCGCGAACGGCTATCGATATTCCAAAAATGGAGCACTTCATTCCTGCCTGGCAAGCCGTGCAAGGGAGCCTCGCCCCGGAGGACGATTCATTTACGACAGGTGAATCGCCCGCCTCTACCGCACGCTGCCCCGCAGGCATTTCCTTCTGGTTTGGCCACAGCGGAATGCTCACGGTAAATGCAGAAAACGTGAAAAACCCCTGCGTCATTTTTACCCGGTACGTCTTGCGCGATTGAGCTTCCTCGGGATACTGTAGACCTACCATGAAACGCACACTTGCACTCCCCTTCGCCCTTTTGTTGCTATCGTCTCTCGCGTCGTTCAGCCTCGCGGGATGCACATACCGCGCCCGTGCCGGCTCTCAGGAATCCACGGACGGTCAAAACGCGGAAACGGCAGATACCGCGGTCGCGGGATCCCACTGGTACTATTTTTCCGATACGGGAATACACGCTGCCATAAACCCGCAGGACATTCCTGCGCGAAAGTTCAAACCATGGACCGAGGCAGTCCGTGTCGCGGATTCCTGCGAAATCGACGGAACGCCTTCCTTTCTGATAAACCGGCTCGGCATCATGACAACCGCCTCCGGATCAGGCGCCGCCGCGCTCCATCAGGAACAAAGCCTTTTCCCCGCGAGCACCGCGGGAGCCCTGTACCGCTCGAACGGGGAAACCCTCGTCCGGCTCTATCGGAGCAGCTTCTTTTCCGATGCCGCAAAATCAGGGGCTGACAATGCATGCATCGCACGCTACGAAAACTCATCCGGCACCTTTTCCCCCCTCCTCGCTCCGGTCGATTTCGGACTGACGGCAAGCGCGCAATGCGTCGCGCTCGACCGCATCGGATCCATGTGGTATGCTTCATTCAAGGACGAGAGCGCGGGAAAGGTCGATTTTACCTATCTTGAGTTCCCCGCGATTCCGGCGAACAAATCCGACGGATTTTCGGGGATACAGCGCATTTCGAAAGAAGACTACCAGAAGTCCGTGACGCCCTTTGCCTTCTCCGACGCCCCGGAAGCACTGGTAACCCTGCTTGCAGGAATTCCGGAAGCTACTCCGTTCAGCCTCAGGGTGCATTCTGCCTCGGGAGAAGCGGCGCAAACCTACGTCAGAACGGGAATGGGTACCGAAGTCGAGGGTTCAGCCCTTGTTTCGGGCAAGGAACGGGCGGCGCTTTTCGCGGACGGCTCCTTTTACTTCAGCCCTTCCGCGACAGGCGGAAAGGTATCGCGCCTCCAGCTTCCCGCGCTTTCACGCGGCTACGTATATACCGATTTTGTTATTGCGGGAAAGAAAATCCTCGCAGCCTGGGAGGAACAGCGGTTCTTCGAGACGGGGCGTGCCGGTCTCCTGGAAATATCCATACCCGATGAGGTATACTGAAACAGAAAGGTATCGATGAAAAACAACGCACGTTTCGCCGTTTTTTTGATTCTCTTTGCCGCCGCCACGGCTTCTGCCCAGAAGGCGCCCAAAACTGACGCCATTCCCGCAGAAACCGTTCCCGCGCGGACCGCTCCGGCGGATACCACTCCCGCCGCATCATTTTCGCATGCGGAGGCCCTTTCCGGATATTCACCCTGGAGCTTTTTCGGCGGTCTTAACCTCATCATCAATTCGAACGGCGCGGGAGTCACCTTCGTCGGTATCAATCCCGACGGTTCTACCGGTGGACTTTCGAGCGCACCGAGCCCGATCGCGGGATTTCTCGGCGCCGAATACCGCTACCCGATCAGACAAGACGTGCTCATCGCACCGTCGCTTTCCCTCTATGGAATGCGCTACCTCTGGGCAGAAGACCGCGCCCTTCCCGCAGAAATTGAAAACCGCACAGCCTTCGTCCCGACCCTTCTCCTCGACTGTCCCTTTCTCTACCGCATCGAAAGCGGCAGGCTTTTATATACCTTCGGCGGCGGGCCGGGAGTTCTCCTTCGCTGGGGCTTCCTCGAGTCGGGCGTCGGCAAGAATGAAAAAAGCTACAGCGAGGATATGGCCGCAGGCGATCAGGTCAAGGAAATCAATAAATACCTTTGGGGAAGCGGACGCTGGTTTTATCCGATTACCGAGGGAAACGTGCGCTACCGCCTCGACAACGGCTGGGGCGCGGGGCTCACCGTCCGCATAGGTATTCCCATTTTCAACCTGTGGTCAAGCCCGCGAGTCCCGTTCTACGACTCGATGATGATCATGGCAGCCCTCGCCATCACTCCGCCGGCAAAAAAAATGGCGGACTCCGATGAGGAATCCGCCGATCAGGGAATGCTCCCTACTGTCCGGGATCAACCGAACAAATAATTACAATTCAACAGACCGCGACGCTACCTTATCGGTGATGTATGCGATAAACGCGTCGAACTTCATCGTCTCCTGCCTTCCGTCGCGATAGCGCACGGCCACGGCCTTTTCGTCCATTTCCTTCTGACCGACCACAAGCTGGTACGGCACCTTGAATGCCTGGTGCTTGCGGATCTTCGCGTTCATGCGGTCGTTATCAAGGTCCGCTCTCGCGCGGAACCCGAGGTCGGCGAGGCTCGCAGCAACCTCTTGCGCGTATGCGTCGAAGGTAGCCGCGATCGGCACAACGACAACCTGCCGGGGGGAAAGCCAGGCAGGAAGCGCTCCGGCGTAGTTCTCGATGAGAATACCGAGGAAGCGCTCGAGCGAACCGAGCGCGGCTCGATGGAGCATCACCGGATGGTGCTTCGCGTTATCCTCGCCGATATACTCCGCATTGAGCCGTTCCGCCGAGGGAAGCTGGTAGTCGACCTGGATGGTTCCGCACTGCCACTGGCGGCCGAGTGCGTCGACAAGGGTAAACTCGAGCTTCGGTCCGTAGAACGCGCCCTCACCGGGAGATATGACGTACGGGAGATCAGCCTGCTTGCACGCATCCGCGAGGGCCGCTTCCGCGCGGTCCCAGGTCGCGTCGTCGCCAACGCGCTTTTCGGGCCGGGTCGAGAATTTGACGAGGATGGTCTCGGGGTCGAAGCCGAAGTCCGCGTACATGCCCTTCAGCAAATGGCAGAATTTCGCAACCTCTCCGGGTATCTGCGCCTCGGTGCAGAAAATATGCGCGTCGTCCTGCACGAAGCCGCGCACGCGCATGATGCCGTGAAGCGAGCCCGAAGGTTCATTGCGCGTGCACGAGCCGAACTCCGCGATGCGCAGCGGGAGATCGCGGTAACTCTTGATGCCCTGCTTGAAAATCTCGATGTGGCCGGGGCAGTTCATCGGCTTGAGCGCAAACAGGCGCTTCTCGCTTTCGGTGATGAACATGTTCTCCCGGTATTTCGCCCAATGGCCGGAACGCTCCCAGAGGCTCTGCGGCATGAGGAACGGGGTTTTCACCTCTACGTAGCCGTCTGCACTGATCTTCTCGCGAACGTATCCCTCGATAAGCCGGTACACGGTCCAGCCATCCGGGTGCCAGAATATCTGGCCCGGGTTTTCGTCATCCATGTGGAAGAGGTCGAGTTCCTTGCCGATCTTCCGGTGGTCGCGCTTTTCCGCCTCGGCGAGCATGTCGAGGTAAGCCTTGAGGTCGTTCGGTTTTTCCCAGGCGGTTCCGTAAATGCGGGTAAGCATCGGCCGCTTTTCGTCGCCTCTCCAGTACGCGCCCGCGGTCTTCATGAGCTTGAAGGACTGGGCGTTGATTTCCTTCGAGTTCGCGACGTGGGGGCCGCGGCAGAGGTCCACGAAGTCCCCGGTCTTGTAGAGCGAGATCGTCGCGTCCTCGGGAAGGTCATTGATGAGTTCGGTCTTGAAAGGCTCGTCGGCGAAAAGCTTGAGCGCCTCGGCGCGGCTCACTTCAGTCCGGGTGAAATCGAGGTTCTGGTTAACGATCTTCCGCATCTCTTTTTCGATCTCGGGAAGGTCGTCCGGGGATATCGGGCGGGGAAGCTGGAAATCGTAGTAGAAACCGGTATCGATCGCGGGTCCAATGGCGACCTTTGTTCCGGGAAAGAGTTTGATGACGGCAGCGGCCATGACGTGCGCGGTTGAATGGCGCACGAGATCGAGTTTGTCGGATTTCGGGGGGACGGATGGATTCATGTAATACTCCTGTCACTGATATCGGGCGGGTCCATGCGGATCGCCTGAAACGGAATCAGTCATGATTCCTCGCGGGGACGAAGGACCGTGTGCCGTATAAAGGCCGGTTCTCCGCGGTTCCACCCCGCTTCGATTCCCCGTGACAGGGAGCGCGCTCATCGCCCGTTACGCAAGGTAGCGGCCGGAAATACTCTGAAGGACTCGAGCGTTTTTCGTCATGCGTCGCATGGCATCGCCAAATCCAGATTTCATTCCGGCAACTCGGGAGTGGTTTTCGGTCCTTCCACGCCGGAAATCTCGCAGCCCGGGCAAGTTTTCCCGGAACTTTCGGTTCCGATACTGACAACCCCTGGATTTCCTCTCTCATGACGCGGTTTCGGGACGTACTCGTCTCCGTCATCGTTATTGCAGTAACAATAGCGCTTGAAGGAAACGGCTGTCAAGCGGAGCGTCTAGACGTGAGGTCCAGACGTGGAGTCCTGACGTGGAGTCCTGACGTGGCGTCAAGACGTGGCGTCAAGACGTGGCGTCAAGACGTGGCGTCAAGACGCTTGTGGTTTTTACGTATTTCGCCGATAATTGTAATAATATGGAACAAACACAATCGTTCACCGATCAACTCTTTCAGGCCGTCATGGAACGCCAACAGATGTTCGATTCGTTCCTTTTGCCGAAGCTCCAGGAAGAGTTTCGCATCTCGCAAAGCGCGGCGAAAACCATCAAGACAGTCCTGGTGAAAAAAGGGATCATGCATGACGATCCCTATAAATACGACAGCAAAATTCAGGAAATCGAAATTCCGGCGGACGAACCCTTTACCGACACTGAAAGGGCCGCGATTGTCTCGAGGCGTATCGCCCAGTACGAGGCGATGCTCGATTACATGAACAACTACTATCAGTTTACCTGCGACTTCCTCAACACGAACCGGATTGCCAAGCTCATCGCGCTCAATCACGTGTTTTCCTGGGAATCATTCTCGAACACTTCTTCCAGGCCAAACACGAAGGGACTCGCGGATCTCATCCTGATGCTCAGAAACGGCGCGGACCCGCTTTCGATCAGCATCGTCAACGACGGCCTCAGCCAGCTGAGCAAGTCCTCCCTCGCGATTACCAAAGCCCTCAAAAACCTTACCGAATTCCACAAGGAACGCTACAAGCTGTCGATCCGCAAGCTCGTGCTCCCCGGCGCGATAATCGACCCCAAGTGCCTCGATACGGGGTATTCGGCCGCGATAAAAGAAATCAAGCGGGCGTTCTCGATTTCCATGAAAGACCAGCCTTTCTATACCGAGCTCGTCGAGGAAATCCTCAAGGAAGAATACTCTCCCGATCACGCAGTGCTTCAGCAGGAACTCATCGCGCGCCTTTCCACGATCAAGCAGGAATCGGGAAAATCCCACGCGGTGGAAAACTTCAAGCCGGTGTTGATGGACGGGATTCGCACGATCGGCTGCGTGTCGCCGCAGCTCGATGAAATCGCGGAAAAGATTCTCGAAAACCAGAATCTCATCATGTCCATGAATCAGGGATTTTTCCAGAAACTCGCGCAGGCGTTCCGCAAGGCCTTTAACAAGCCCGAAGTAGAGCAGGAGATCGCCATCACGACGATGGATCCGATAACGCAGACCGGAAAGCGCGAAATCATAAAATTTATCCCGTTTCTCGACGAACTCAAGAAACGTTCCCGTATCTATACCGGTTTTACCGTACGAACATCCGCCTCGTACCAAAAAATCGAGTTGATGGACGAAAAGCAGATTCTCGACCTTTTGACGAGACACGTCGCCGAACTGGGGAACATCCTCAAGGAATGCGCCGGTCTCGACGAGTACTTCAAGCAAACCGCCAGTCCCGAACTTCGGGAACGGGTTCGCGGGATCAAGGTCGAAATCGCGGCGATACGCAACTCGTTGGTCAAGGCCAACCAATGCAGGGCGGAATACGCCTCGCAGGTTGAAGAACAGCAACAGCTGAAAAAACTGGGGATAACCAATGTCTGATTTCCGAAAATTTTTTCTCTCCTCGCTTTGCGCGCTTGTCGTTTGCGCCCAAGGAACGTATGCACTGGGATCCATGGAGAAGGCGCCGAAGGGCGGCGAAAGCCGGCCTGATGCTGCGAAAAGTTCAGCTGTTGCCGATTCAGAGGCAGCGCTCAATCCGCCCGCACCGAACTTTCCCCAGAGCGAGTTCACCGTCAATATTTCCGACCACATGCCCGACTGGAGGCCGTACAAGGCGTACAACGCGGACGAGGCGCAAATCCTCACCGCAGTGTACGAAGGTCTTTTCGTGTACGATCCCTGGAACATGGACCCGATCCCCGCGCTTGCCGAGTCATGGACCGTGTCAGGCGACGGACTCGTGTGGACGTTCAAGATCCGCACCGGGGCCGAGTTCGAAACCGGAGAGCCGATCACGGCGGGCATTATCCGCGCATCGTGGCTTAACCTCCTCAATCCTTCACTCAACGCGCCGTATGGTTCGCTCCTCGACCCGATCAAGGGTGCGGCGGACTATCGAAACGGTACCATAACGGACACATCGCTCGTCGGCGTCGCGAGCCCCGACGACTCAACCCTCGTCGTTACCCTCGTCTCGCCGACTGCGCATCTGCCGAAAATCCTGTGCCATCACGCATTCGCCGCAATTCATCCGTCACGGCTCGCCTCGTCTGGCGTTACCGCCGAGACGGTACCCGTCTCGAGCGGACCCTACCGCGTCGAATCGGTTCAGGCGGACGAAATCCGGTTCGTGAAAAACGAGCACTACTGGGACCATGCGAACGTCGCAATCCCCTCGATCAGGCTTCTCGTCTCGGACGACGCCGAAGCAATGAGCGGCCGGTTCAACCTCGGCGAGATCAACTGGCTCGGCGGTTCCGTTCTCGTTGACCGCATCCTCGATCCCCGTTCCATCCACATCACGCCGATGTTCTCGACGGAGTATTTTTTCTTCCGGAGCACCCGCGGTCCCTGGACCGACAGCCGCGTGAGAAACGCGCTCCTCCTCGCCATTCCGTGGGCCACGCTTCGCGCCGACTATATCATTCCCGCGACCACCCTCGTCTTCCCGATCGCGGGCTACCCCGAATTCAAGGGACTCGAGACGCAGGACATCGAGGGAGCGAAAAAAATGCTCGCGGACGCGGGGTACGGGAAGGACAATCCGGTGGCTACCGTCGTCATCCGCATACCGGATTCCGACGCCTTCATGAAACTCGCGACGACGCTCAAGGGCGCCTGGGAAAAGATCGGGCTCACCGTCGAGATCATGAGCATGCCGAACCCCGAATATTACGGCACGCTCCGGAGCGACGACTACAGCCTCGCCATTACGTCGTGGATAGGCGACTTCGCCGACCCGCAGGCGTTTCTCGAAATGTTCCGTCCCCTTTCAAGCCTCAACGATTCCGGCTGGAACAACGCCGCGTTCGAGGCGCTGATCGTCGACGCCGCGGCGCAAACGGACATGAAGGCGCGGTACGCGAAACTTGCCGAGGCGGAAAAACTCCTCCTCGCACAGGGAGTCATCATTCCGGTCGCGCACAATCCCGCGCTCAACGTGATCGATCTGAACGGGCTTTCCGGCTGGTACCCGAACCCGCTCGACGTGCACCCCTTCAAGTTCATCCGCTTCGTGCCGGCAAAGCCGCTGCCCGGGGTCGCGATGGCCGGTGAGCCCCGGAGGCTTTGACCATAGACATTTTTTATGCTATAGTGGTACGGATATGAGCAAATCAACCACTTTTAAGGTTAACCAGAAGATAGTCTATCCGAGTCAGGGCGTCGGCAAGATCAACGCCATCAAGGAAAAGTCCTTCAAGAACGAGATGATTCCCTATTACGTCATCTATCTCGAGGTTTCCGACATGACCGTCATGGTTCCGGTCGGCAAGGCCGAGGAACTCGGCATTCGCGCCATCGTCTCGAAAGAAGAGGCGGAAAAGGCGCTCGCGCTGATTTCCGAGGATTTCGAGCCGATTCCCTCGGACTGGAAGCTCAGATACCAGATCAACCTCGACCTCCTGAAAAAAGGAAGCGTCATCGACATCGCGACGATCGTACGCTCGCTGTATCACCGGAGCAAGGTCAAGGAATTGCCGATCCTCGAACGGAAACTGTACGACTCTGCCCGCAAGCTTCTCGAGGACGAAATCACCTTCGCGCTCAACATTCCCCGGGAGGAAGTCGAGGCGCTTATTCACACGCACCTTGAACCGCTCGGCGAAACCACGGCGCATCCTGCCAAGGAACATGCGGCCCTTCTCGAGGACGACGAAGAGTTCGCCGACAACGATATCCCCGAAGAAGAAGAAGCCGACGATTCCGACGACACCGACTAGAAAACCGTGAACGCGCTCGTACTGACCGCCGCCGGAAGTTCCACGCGGATGGGCGGCCAGGTCAAAAAGGAATACCTGACGATTTCGACGGGGCCGGAAGGCCGCGTAAGCGTCCTCTCGCAATCCCTCTCGGCCTTTCTTTCCACAAAACTTTTTTCGATTATCGTCATAACCGTGCCTGAAGGCGGGGAAGCCGCCGCTCGCGCGGTGCTCGCCGAGGATAGCCGCGTCGCGCTCCTTCTCGGCGAAACCGGCGCCCTTCTTTTCTTTACCGAAGGCGGCGCTACCCGGCAGGCCTCGGTTTTCGCGGGGCTCGAAACCGCACTCGCCAAAAAAAATACCGCCGCTTCACCCGACTCCACAAAAAGCGATGACCTGGTCCTCATCCATGACGCCGCGCGGCCCTTCGTGAAAGCGGAAACGATCGAAGCGGTCATCGAGCGCGCGCGCGAAAAAGGCGCGGCTGTTCCCGCCATTCCCTCCGTCGACACCGAAAAAGAAATTGACTCAAACGGAAAAATAACGCGCCATCTCGACCGGAGCTCCATCGTCGCGGTTCAGACGCCGCAGGGTTTCGCCCTCGACGCCCTCGTACGCGCCCATCGCGCCGCGTCCGGTGACGGCAATACCTATACGGACGACGCGGAAATTTGGGGACGATACGCGGGAGACGTGTGGACCTGCCCCGGCGACCGGGCGAACCGAAAAATTACCTACGCGGGAGATTTATAATGATACGCACCGGACTTGGCTATGATCTGCACCGGCTCGTCGAAGGACGTCCGCTCATGCTCGGGGGAATCGAGATTCCCTTTACCCGCGGAGAGGACGGACACTCGGACGGCGACGCGCTGCTCCACGCAATCACCGACGCACTCCTCGGCGCGGCGGGACTCGGCGATATCGGCGAGTTTTTCCCGCCCTCGGATCTGCGCTGGAAAGGCGCCGACTCGAAAAAACTGCTTGCCACTGCCTGGAGCAAAGTTCTCGCGGCAGGCTGGGAACTTGAAAACCTCGACTGCGTGATCGCGCTCCAGGAACCGAAATTTCTCCCCTGGCGATCGGAAGTATGCTCGTCAATAGCGCTGATTCTCGGGGTCAGTCACGACCGCGTTTTTGTAAAAGCAAAAACCGGCGAAGGTCTCGGTCCCGTAGGCCGGGGAGAGGCAATCGAAGTCTGGGCCAGCTGCCTCATCACCCGCGACACCGAATAACACCAAAATTGCCGCTACTTCTGCGGCAACGGAAGTGCCGCTATTTTTGCGGCAACAAGAATTGCCTCATTTTTGAGGCAATTCAAGGATCAGTTCAACTTCACCGCGCGAGAGATGGAGTGCGCGTGCGATTTCGTCGACCTTCCAACCCTGATGCGCGAGCTTGACGACGTTTTCCCGGATGCCGATTGGTGGCGCGCCCTTGCTCTTCTTCGCGGATCCTTCGTCTTTCAAAAGATCCCCGAGGAGCTTGAGCTGGTCCTGTGACTGCCGCGATATCTCGTCAAGCCGGGTTTCGGTACGCGCGAGCCATTCGCGCGCGGTTTGCATCTTGTCGGTACGTTTTTCGACGTCCTCGAGAACCGTGTCGAGAGCCGAAAGCTTTTCTACCATGAGCGCAACGCGCTCCTTGTTCTGGAGGAGCTCGGTAACGTCACTCTTGACTTCCGCGATCTCGGCGGGTACGCCCGAAAGTTTTGCCTTGCAGTCCGCGATCGAAGTCTCGATCGTCTTGATGCTGTCAAAAGCCTTGTCGATGCCGCTCGTCGTCTGATCGAGTACTGAAGCCTTTTTATCCAGCCGCTCGTACCGCGCGTTTGCCTCGGTAAGGCTTTCCTCAAATCGTCTGATCTGAACCTGGTATTGCTGGATATCGTCGTTCGTGAGCGTGAGCTCCGAAATCTTGCGGTCCATGGTCTCCGACAGCCCGAGCAGCTTGTTGAAATCGGTCTCGAGGATGTCGATGCGTTTCTTTTCGGTGAGGAAGCGCGTTACCTTCTGGCTCGCTTCTTCCTCGAGTTTCCGGATCTTGTTGTAATGCTGCTCGAGCGTGGTCATCGTGTCGCGATACACGTCGAGTTTTGATATCTCGCCCTTGATGGCCTGAATGTCAGATTCAAGCGCGCTCTTGAGATCGTCGGCACGCTCAAAGACCTTCGTCTGCGCGATGAAGGCTTTCTGCTTGCGGTCGATTTCCTCAAGCGTCTGCGAAAGACCTGCGGCGTCTGCCTGCACTTTCTGAAAGAGCTTTTCGCGCGTGTCCTCGATGCTGTCGCGCACTTCCTGCAGCGTTGCCCGCGATGCGCGAACGGACTGTGCGGTCTCTGCGCCCATGCCCTCGTATGCTTTCGCGAATTCCGCGAGCGCTTCTTTGGATTTCCGCTCGAACTCGGCGTTTGCGCCTGCGATGCCCGCCTTGAGGCCGTCGAGCGAGTCCTTGAGTTCCTTTCTCTCGGAAGCGGTTTCCGCGACAAAGTCCGCGTATCCGGTTTTGTAGGCGGCTTCGAGGGACGCGATTTTTTCCGCGAGAAGGCTGCGTGCCTCGGCGAGCTGCTGGTCGTTCTTCGCCTGCCATGCGCCGAAGTCGCTCTTGACCGACGAGAGAACCGCTTCCGCTTCCGCGCGCGAGTTCTCGACTGCGGTTGAGAGTTCCTTTGTGCGCGAGTCTATCTCGCGTTCCTGTTTCCTGAGGAGATCCTGAACCGCGATCGCATGTGCGTTGAATTCATTCTGCGCGACGGTCTCGGCGGCCTTTCTCGCTTCCTCGAACTCGCGCTTGTATTGCTCGGCGAAGGCGCGAATGGACTCGTCGCTCGCGGTGATCTTTGCCCTGAGCTCGGTCTCCACGCCTGAAAGCTGCTCGGAAAGCCGCTCCGCCTGCGCGCGGGACTGCTCGGCGAGAGCCGCTCCGCGTTCCTTGAGCTGAAGGGTGTATGCTGCCTCGACGTCCTTCCGCGCGCTCTCGCTTTCTCCGGAAAGAGTTGCCATGCGTTCGTCGACGTCTGCCCTCCAGCGCTCGAGGGACGCGTTGATGGTGTCGCTCCGTTTCTTGAGATCCGCGAAAAAATCGTCCTCGAAGACTTTGAGTTTCTCGGACACGTTGTCGTAGGCGCGGGATTTGAGCTCGTTGAGTCCGCCTTCGAGGCCGGACATGCTCGCCTGGAGCGAGGCTGCGCGCTCGAGGAGCTTCTTCGCGAATGCTTCCTGCTTTTCGTTTTGGCCCTGCGCGTATTGCTCGAAGTCGCCCGTGACGCGCGCCTCGGTGTCGCTCATGACCGAACGGAGCTGACCGTCGAGACGGTCGACGTCGCCGATGAGACCGTCGAATCCGGCAAGCCGGTAATCGATGTCCTTCCGGTACGCTTCCATCTTTTTCTCGATTTCCGTGACGTGCTTTTCCGAAAGCGCGAAGGCGCCGCGGGTGTCGCTTTCGAGTTGGGCAATCTCTGCCCGCGTCGTTTCGAGGAAGGAAGCCGCCTCTGCCTGCCAATCGGCCTTGAAGCCCTTGATGAGCTGCTGGGTCTCGGAAAGCTTTTCCTTCGTCTGGTCCTGGAGGGTTTGCGTCTTTTCTTCGATGGCTTCTTTATATTTCGCGAGGCGTTCCCCGGCTTGTTCCTTGAGTTTCTGGAATGCGGCATCCTCGAGGGTGTCCGCGCGGCGGGAAGCCTCGGTCAACGCCTTCTGGTAAGTATCCTTCATCTTTTCGGCCGCGCTGGAGGCGAGCTCGGAGCCGCTCTTGTGCGCGGTCTCGACGCGATGTTCGAGATCGGCGATCTTGACCGAAAGCTTGGCGAGCGTATCGGTATGAATGGCCGAGAGGGACGCCTCGTTGTCGCGCGCAAACTGCTCGCGGAGCGCCGGAATTCCGGACGCGATGTCAGCGAGCTGCTTCTGGGAGGCCATGAGTTTTTTTCCGAGGGTATCGGCGAAATCCGACTCTCCCGTGATGCGCGAAAGATTCGTTTCCGCGGTCGCGGTCATTTCAAGGAGCTGCCTGATCGTCGCGTCATAGGCTTCGATTTGCTTGCCGAAGCCTTCAACGGCCTTCGTGCGCTCGAGGAGTCCCGCTTCTTTCTTTTCGAGATCTTCGCGGATTTTCTCGAGCCGGTTGACGGCGGCGACCGCCTTTGCCTGCTGGACGTCGAGGGTGAGCGAGGATTCCTCAAGCTTGCCCGTGCGTTCCCGGACAAAGCCGTCAAGCTCGTCCTTCAGCCTGTCGCCAAATTTTTTCGCCTTTTCGATTGAACGGTTATTGCGATCCATCTGACGAAAAATGACTATAAGCGCGATGGATATGCAGAGGGTAACTATATTACCGGGAGAAAAGAAATCCATTACGGGTCCCACCCTTTCGTACTGAATATATAATGGACTATTCTAGCACAATCCGGGTCAATTGGCGATAGGACGAGAAGGAAATGTCGGCACCGGGGGCGGTAAGGCCGAGAAAATGCGCGAATGGATTGATGATGCACGCGGTTTTCATCCCGCAGGCGGAAGCGCCCTGGACGTCGGAACGAATGGAATTTCCGACATAGAGAATGCGTTCCGGAGCGACGGAAAGAGAACGCGCGAGGGCAAGGAACGGGACCGGGGATGGCTTGAGCGCGCCCGCTTCCTCGGAGCCGAGAACTGCGTCCGCAAGGCGGGAGAGACCCCAGATATCACCCTTTTGAGACGGGAGAAAGTCCGAAAGAATACCGATTTTCAGGCCCGCTTCCCGGCACTTCTGAAAGCATTCATCGATGTGCCGATAGGGCCGAACGCGGGCGAAAAGCGGCTTCCATCCGTTATAAATGAGCCGGTCAAGAAGGACACGAGCCTCGTCAGCCGAGAGCCTGAGCCGCTCGCCGAGAAGGCTTGCCTGCCAGCCGAGGAAATCTTCATGGGGCACGCCGGGATTGGCGAGCTGCCAAAGCCTGACGTCCTCGCGGACGCGGCCGAACGCGGAAAGAAACCGCGCGTTTTTTACGAGGAAGGGCCCGAGGAGGCGATAAAACGACCAGTTCGAGTAGAGGGTTCCGTCGATGTCGAATGCAATGGCGTCAATTCCGGCTCTCATTGCACCCTTATACTATAGAGAAAGCGGGCGTGTCCATCCTGATCGCTTTTCTCGAACCGCCACCGGGAAAATTCCTTTACGAGATAGTCGCGTACCGCCGCCGGGAGAGCCGCCTGCGGGATAAAGTCCACAAAGGCGGCGGGAACCGATCCGTCGGCTTGCACGGTAAAGGAAACTGTCACCGAAACCGATGCGTTCACGAGTCGCGCAAGATTTTCGGGAAGAACAATCGGGGGTGCGTAGAGCGCCTTTCGGGGAGAGCCCTCGAAAGAAATTCCTGAAATGGTCGACTGAGATCCGGTGGCTGTGCCTTCGACGTTTTGCGAAGTCCTCGCATCCGCGGTATTTCCCGAGCCATGCCTCTCATTTTGCGACGCACTTCCGCTGCCCGAGCTTCCCGCGATGTCGCCGAGCGCGCGCGTTGTTTCAGCCGAGGCACGCGGCGTACCGTCGGCTCCGGACGCAACATTTGAACCCGATGACGAGCGAACGGTGCCTCCGGTGCTTTTCTGCACTGTCGCGGCAGTACCTTCAATTTCCGGAACCGCAGACGGAAGGGGTTTCACCCCCGTTCGGGGCAAAACTCCGCTGCCTGAGGCGCTTTCCGTCGTACCGAATTCGAGTGAGTCCCCGCCAGTGTCGCTCCGGCTTTGATTGCGCGAAGACGGCGCAAAGTCGGGAATGCCGAGACCGGATGACCTGGTCGGCTCCGCCCGAGTTGCTCGAGGGGATGCGGCGCGGGGAGATGCGGCACGTTGCGCTTTTGCAGGCTTTGCAGCGATTCCGCTTTCTTTTACCGAAACGCTTTCTTTCGCGGAGACGCTTTGTACCGGAGCGAGGTTTATCTGAATGGACTGAAAAGCGCGCACAGGCTCCTTCGCCTTTGTGTGGGCAAGCGAGAACGTGAGCGCCGCAACAAGAATCCAGAAAAGAGACGCAAAGGCGAGGCTTCGCCTGAGCCGGGCGCGATCGTTCAGGTCGGGATCACTTGATGGCGGCGCGAAAAAAGAAAAGCGCGCGGAGACGGTCTTTCCGGTCATGGCCCGCGCGTCCTTAAATTTACGCCCGTGTATCCGGTGTGCCTGAGGGCATCGAGAATCTTCACGATCGTGCCGTTCGGCACTGCCTCGTCGGCTTCGAGATTGACGGGAACGCTTGCGCGCGGACCGGCCGTCGCAAGGCGATCGAGCGCCGCATCGAGCGAATCGATGGCTACGGTTTCCTGGTTAAGAAAGAGAGAGCCGTCCGCACCGACCGATATCGTGATGCCGTTTGTCCGGTTTGCCTCCGCCGTCGTCGACTTCGGAAGCGCGAGACTGATCCCCGGCAGCACCGCGAATGTCGTCGAGACGAGGAAAAAAAGTATGAGCTGAAACACGACGTCTATCATCGGCACGAGGTCGACGACTGCGCGCGCTTCAAGCTTACGCTTGAACTTCATGTTTCTTTCTCTCCGCCGCGAGAAGGAGCACGAGATCGCTGACCGAGGATTCCATCTCGGTCACCATCCGGTTTACCTCCGCGATAAAATAATTGTAGAACACGACCGCCGGGATAGAGACGATGAGTCCCGCAGCCGTGGTGACAAGCGCCTCGGCGATCGCGCCGGCAAGAATCGCGGGGTCTCCCATCGCGCCCATCGAGCCGATGACGCCGAACGCGCGGATATTTCCGGTAACCGTTCCGAGAAGCCCGAGCAGGGTGGAGATGTTCGCGATCGTGCCGAGCGTCGAAAGGTAGCGCTCGAGCCGGGGCACCTCGCGGTTCGCCTGGTTCATGACAGCTTCCTTGACAGCGGCTTCAGAATAATCCCGGTACGCGATTCCCGTCTTCAAGAGGCGCGAGACCGGACTTTCGACCGTGTCGCAAATTGCCGCGGCCTCGTCAAAGTGCTGTTTGTCTATGCTATTCCTGACCCGGGGCAGGAGATCCCGCTCCCCTTTTTTTACGCCGCGATAAAAGAGCAGGCGCTCTATGATGATAACCGTCGCGACGATCGCGCAAAGGCCGATCGGGATCATTACCGGTCCGCCAGAAATTAAAATTGACAACATGCTAAACCTCCGGATGTGCGAGTACTGATGTAGTATAGCCCCTTCACGCAGGCTATCACGCGAGTTTTTCTAAAAATTGATGCTACCCGACAGAGCGACGACGCCGCTCCGTTCCGCGTACATCCCGTTCCGCTCGCGCAGGTTTCCCGTAGCAAGCGGCAGAATATCGTCGAAGGAAAGCGTTACCGCGAACTGCCGCGCAGGACGAACGGTTCCGGAAACGCCGAGAAAGGGATACTCGCCCGAATCAAGCGGAAGTGACGCACGCGCCGTCGCTTCCCACCGTGCATCGGTTACCGACGAACCCTTCGCCTTGGTCGCACCGTTCGCCTTCGCCGCTTCGAATGAGCCAGACTTGTCGCATACCGTAAGCGATCCGTCGAGCGTATGCAAGGTCTTCCGGTTCAGACGGTCGAGCCATTCATCGGTAACGCCTGCGGAAGCGAGGAGACCGGGCACTTGCCACTTGAGCGACGCACTCGTCGAAAGACTGTCCCGCAAGGCGAGCTCGATCGGAATCAAGGCAGTTGAGCTGTCCGCGTCGCTCGAGAGCACGAGAATTCCCCGATCGTACGCGGTTGAGCGCCAGGTCGCGGAGAGCGCAAGCGACAAGGGATCGCTGATCGCGACTGACGAGAAGCCCGCAACGTTCCAGTCGGCGCTGTGATACGGAACGCCCGATAAAAGAACAAAAGGTTCTGCACTCGCAAGATTCCACGGGTCCTGGCGATCTGCAGCAAGCCCGCCCGAAAGACCGAACGAGCGAATAATGCCTTCAGTTGATTCGTACGCGGCGGAAACGTCAAACGGAACGAGAATATCGAACTCCGACTCGGCGAGGACACCCACACGCGCGCGCGCGGTAAAGGGGCCGGAAGCGTAACCGGCGGAAAGTGCCGCGTCGGCGCTTTTCATCTCGGCAGGCTCCTGATCGGCGACGGTGTCATAGCAAAAGGCCGCATCCACGCGCACGTCAAAAGCGCCGCGCGAAAGGGCAACGCTCGCGCGCGGCTCGAAGCCGAAGCCCGACCAGTCCGCTATCTCAATGACAGGAGAAGCCGCACCACTCGGCTTCTCGGCGAAGGAATCGCGAATCCATCCGGTGGAGCCCGCGCCGAAAGTAAAGACCGAATCGCCGCGTAAAAGACGCACGCGATCGACGGACCAGTCCCAGGAAAGGGATCGATGGGTCATGCTGTAGTAACCTGAGTTCTTTCCCTGGAAACCGTCGGTTCGGTCGGTAACGGCAAGCGCAAGGTTTCCCTCACCCGAAAGGATGCGGCCCGATACGCGGGCATCCGCGGAAGTCTCGCGGTCAAAAAACCCGTCGCCGGGATCTTCATTCCCGTAACCGTCGGCCGAATCATGGCTGAAACCGAGCGCGAAATCGGGATCATTCGGGCGGTCGCAGATGACGGCGATTGCGCCCCGCAAATGCCCGGGACTTCCCGCGCCGAGTGAAGCATTTCCGTGAACGCCTCCGTTCACGGGAGGTGCGACACTGTCACCGCTCTTTGAAGGATTTACCGGAGATTCGACCGGAGCCGGTACGGGCGGCGTAACGGGTGACGGTTTTTTATCCCCTTCGGGAAGTGCGACCGGTGCGGGATTCGCGAGGTCGGGCAAGGCCCGGGGGGAAATGGAATTTCCGGAATTTTTTATCCTCGTCTCCATATCGGGAACAGCGACTTCGTCTGCTGCAAGAGAGGCAACCGAAAAAAATGCGAGCGAGGACGAGAGGAAAAGCGTTCGCGCGAAGGTGCGCATCTCATGCCCGGTAACTGATAGCTTGATCATGGATATCTCCCTTGCGCGTTATTCCTGTCCCGCCGACTGGAGCAAGAGCTCCGCGCGGCGTGTCCAGGCGGAAGCAGGCCAGGCTTTCTTGAGGGTCAAGACAGTCTGCGCGGCGTCACCGCCCTGACTGACCTGGAGGAATGAATCGATCGCTCCATAGAGGGCTTCCGCGGCACGCTCTCCGTCGAGCGAAGAAAAATACGCGCCTGCCTTGAGGAGGGTCCGCGCGGCATCCCGATGCGCACCTTCTTCGCGAAGCACGTTTCCATAAAGAGCAAGAGACGCGGCGAAGGTTCCGCGATCGGAGGAACCGAGCCCGTCAGGCGTTCCGGGCGCGAGAGCCACGATAGAGGCGAGTATTCCCTTCGCGTCGCCACGGCGCGCATAATCGGCGAGATACCAGCGGGCGAGCGCGAGACCTGCGGCGCGGCCTCTTTCGGTCGAAGGCTTCCCTTCCTTCTCCCATGCGGAAACAAGGGACGCGGCGTCCGGGTTCTCGCCTGAGGCAAGGCGCCTGAGACTCGCGATTGCGTCGCTCATTCCGTCGAGTCGTGCCTCGGCGGGAAATTTTTTCTGGTAGGACTCGGCCGCACGGAGAGCGGCGGCATAATCCCCTTCGGCGCGATACGCCGAGACGAGATGGCTCCACACGCGCGGGGCTGCGGACCCTGCGGGGAATTTTTTTAAGTGCTCCTCCCACCACAGGATCGCGAGTGCGCGATTTCCCGATCGTTCAAAAGACTCGCCGCCGAGGGCGAGCGCGGAATCGATGAGTGAACCTGCCGGCCACTCGCGCCGGTACCGTGAAAAAAGTTCGGCCGCACGAGCCCACTCCGAAGCGATAAACCGCTGTTCGCCCGCGCGATACAGGGCATCACCGGCGAGCGGGTCATTCGGGAAACGGCCTGCAAGGGAAAGCCAGCGCGTTTCGGCGAGATCCCGCTTTCCCTGCCGGAAGGCGAGATTCCCGAGGGCAAACGCCGCGCGCGAGGCAGACGGGGTGAGTCCCGAAGTGGAAGAGCCGTCAGCGACGCCCGAAAGCGCCGACTCGGCCCGGTCAAGAAGATTTCGGTCGGTCAGGATCGAGGCTTCGAACATGAGAGATTCCGCGAGTTCGGCTTTACCAGGGGCGAGCCGCGCAGCGCGTTCGGCGAATGCAAGCGAGTCGCCCCCGCTTTTCAACGAAGCGAGCGCGCAGGCAGTCGCAGCCTGCCATCCGCGCTCATGGCCTTTCCATGAATCGAGGTACCGCGAGAGTTCGCGAACGGCGTCTGCATCCCGGCCGAGACGGTAATAACTCCAGCCCAGATAAAACGAAGCCCAGGGCGCATAGCCCGGAAAAGAGGCGTCATATTGCGGGGTAAATCGCGCGAGAGATCGTGCGGCAAAATCCCACTCGCCCGAGCGCACGGCAGCAAGAGCGGAGAGGTAGCGGGAAAGGGCATACGAAGAAGGATCTTCAGTTTTCAGATTCGGATTGGCCGCATCGAGAAGAGAGATCATCGACTCGACCGAGCCCGGCGAGTTTTTTTTGCCGGTGCCCGGAGTCGCAGCTGCCGGCGAAACCGTCACCGTTTGTATTTCTTCCGCCCCGCTTTCGCGGAACCAGAGTAGCCACACGAGCGGATCTTTCGCGCGGCCCGATTCAGCGCGCGAACGGAGAAGAGCAAGTGCGCGGGCACGATCCCCGGTCCTGACGAGCGCCTCGGCGAGCCGATAGTGGACGCGGTCGGCTATCGGGGAAGGCACGAGCGCAAGGTTCTGTTTTCGGCCCCAATCGAGGGATGCTTTCCAATCTCCCGCGACCGCGGCGCGCTCGGAAAGCTCAAGGAGAAACCAGGGCGAAAGATCACCGGAAGACGGAAGCGCGCCCTCAAGAAGCCTTGCTGCCTCCGGATACGGAAGGGCGCGGGACTGAACGAGCGCGTCGCGCGGATCGGTTTCCTCCGGGGAAACGGGTACGGCGATGAACATGAGGATGCACAATGCGATCGAACCAATAAGTCGTTTTTGCACGATTTGCGTTCCTTACGAGGATAAATAACCGGCTGGGGGTAATGGTAACAGAAAATCAGGGCTCGAAATGACCCGCCTCGGGAACGCGGATACGAACGAGGTTGACGAAGGCATCGCTGTTTCGGGCGCAAAAGGACTCTATCGTCGTCTCGGAGGCGCTTTCAAAGACCGCGATCGCGAATTTCCCGCTTTTGTCGAAATAGGGGAAAAAGGCGGCGATATGGTGAAATTGGCGCAAGGGCGGCTCGCCGCGTTCACGGCTGACGGCCCCAAGGTAAAAATGTCCCGGCTCGGTAACCGCAAGCGCATAGAGAAGCGGCGCGATGGTACCGGCTTGATAGCCAACGCCCTTCTGGTATGGCGGGAGAGCGCTCATCGGCTCGACGGTCACGTCAACACCCGCATCGACGGCGCTCACCGTGCGGCCGGTATCGAGCGAAACGACCGCGGCCGCAAGATTCCGGCTCCAGTTCAGGCCGAAGAAAACATCGCGTTCGTCCATAAACGGGTCGGTAAAGAGGTTGTCGGGAACCGGGGTCAATGTCTTGAGCGGCTCGATGAAAAGGCCGTTTCCCGCGCGCGGGCGGATGATTCCGTCCACGATCCATTTGACGAATCCGGAGCAGTTTACCCCGCCGTAAATATCGCCCAAGGGGGCGCCTTCTGTCCGTGCGGCGATAATCGCCTTCGGGTCCTGGGGTTTCCCGGTCTCGATATACACGGGCTCGCCCTTTTCGTTGAACGCGCCGTCATCGAGATATACCAGGGTTTTGAGCCCTTCCCTGATCGTTTCGACGGAGGCCTCCGCGTCCGCGGACACAAGCGGCGCGATCGTCACGAGATTCCAGGGAACGGTAGTCCGGGTCATTTTCACGACCGATGAAAAGGAGGCTCCATAGAGTTTGAAAAAGGAAATGCCGACCGGCACGCCCGAGACAGCCTCGGTGTCGAGGACCACGAGATCGAGAAAAGACCGTCCCTTCAGGGGGTCACCGTCGGGTCTGAGCCGGACGTATACCGAAGCGTCGTCCGTGGGATAAATCCTGATGCTGTCGGGCTGGCCGTCCGCGATACGGCGAAAGAGAACCCAGGTTCCCCGGAGGCCAGGGCTTTCTTCCGGCTTTACCGTAACGGCGAGAAAACCGCCGGATATATCCTTTTTCTGGGTGACGGTGAACCGGTAGAGAAACTGGTCGGAAATCTCGGCGCCCCTGAGCGCCTGAACGCGGTTGATTTCGTCCGAAAGCCATTCACCGGTAATGCCCCGCCTGACCGAGTCCGACTCGATGAGACCCGAATAGGGAGACTCTTCGCGGGCGAAGAGAGCTGCGTGCGGCAAAACCATGACGGCGAGCGCGAAGGCCCATGTGCGAAACCTGAAAGCGTATTTCATACCACTTCAGTTATCGGCAAATCGGAAGGAAAACTTACGGCGGTAACGAGAAAAAAAAGCGGGAAACCCGCAGGTTTCCCGCCCATGAATCACGTATGCAGAACTCGTTTCTCACGCATGCGACGCGTTTTTCTCACGCATGCGGCGCGGTTTTCGTCTCGTCCGGATGCGCGCCGAGCGGCGCGTTCGCGAGGAGGAGCTTGAGCCGGTTGAGCTGGTTTACCTCGCTCGCGCCCGGGTCATAGTCGATCGCCGCGATGTTCGACGTCGGGAATCGCCTTCTGAGCTCCTTGATCATACCCTTTCCGGTAACATGGTTCGGGAGGCACGCGAACGGCTGAACGCACGCGATGCTCGGCACGCCCGTATGGATGAGCTCGATCATCTCGGCGGTGAGGAACCAGCCCTCTCCGGTCATGTTGCCGAGCTGCACGATGTCGTCTACTCCTTCCTGAAGCTTGTAAATCGACTCAGGCGGCGTGAAGCGGCGGCTCTTCGTGAGGCACTTCTTGATTTCGCCGCGATAGAGCTCGAGAGCCCAAACCGCGATATGGGCGTTCCGTTCCGTGGCCCGCGAAAAGGCGAGCTTGCGGTGCTTGTACACGCCGTTGATGAACGAATAGAAAAGGAAATCCGCGAGATCGGGCACGACGCATTCGGCGCCCTCGCGCTCGATCGTGCCGAAGATATCGTTGTTGGCGGTCGGGTGGAACTTGACGAGAATCTCGCCGACGACGCCGACGCGCGGCTTCCTCACGTCGCGGAGCGGAAGGTTGTCGAACGCACTGACTATTTCCCGGATCAGCCGGCGATAGGCGCCGATCTTGCCCGACTTGACGACGGCTACGGAAAGCGCGTCGTATTTTTCGTAGAGCGCGTTTGCCGATCCCGGCACGGCCTCGTAGGGCCGCGTGCGGTAAAGGACGCGCATGAAAAGATCGCCGAGCATGACCGCCATCATCGCGCGGTGAACGAGACCGAGCGTCGGCTTGAAGCCGGGGTTCTTTTCGATCCCTTGGGCCGAAAGCGATATGACCGGAATATGGCCCCAGCCGATGTCGGAGAGCGCGCGCCTGATAAAGCCGATATAGTTCGTCGCGCGGCAGCCGCCGCCCGTCTGAGAAATGAGGAGCGCGACCTTGTCGAGGTCGTACGCGCCCGACTTGAGCGCCGCGATCATTTGGCCCGCGACGATAATCGACGGATAGCACGCGTCGTTGTTGACGTACTGAAGCCCCGTGTCGACTGCCTTGGTGTCGACGTCGGGAAGGATGACGAAGTTGTAGCCCGCGGCGCCGAACGCGTGCTGGAGAATCCTGAAATGAATCGGGGACATCTGCGGCGCGAGGATGGTGTACTGCTTTTTCATCTCTTTCGTAAAGATCGTCCGCTTGGTGCTCGAGGACCTGATCTTCGCCTTCGTCTCGTTCCGGTCCCGCTCGCGGATAGCCGCGATGAGGCTTCGCATGCGGATGCGCACGGCGCCGAGATTCGAGCCTTCGTCGATCTTGATGAGCGTGTACATGCGCCCCTTCGCCTCGAGGATTTCCTGCACCTGGTCGGAGGTAACGGCGTCCAGTCCGCAGCCAAAGCTCGTGAGCTGCACGAGCTCGAGGTCGCGGTTCGTCGTCACGTACTGGGCGGCGCGATAGAGGCGGTTATGGTATGTCCACTGGTCGACGATGCGGAGCGGTCGCTCGACGGCTCCGAGGTGAGCGACGGAATCCTCGGTGAGGACCGCGAGCCCGAGGCCCGTGAGAAGCTCGGGGATGCCGTGATTGATCTCGGGATCGAGATGATAGGGACGACCGGCGAGCACGATGCCCTTGAGGCCGCGCTCCCGGATTTCTGCGATGGTCTCCTCGCCCTTGCGCGCGGTCTCGTCGCGGAACGCTTCCTGCTCGACCCACGCGTCGCGCACGGCGGCGAAGATATCCCCGCTCTGGATGTCGAACTTCGCCGAGAGTTCCTCGACGAGGCGTTCGGCAAGGCGCCGCTCGTCGTCGATCGGGAGGAAGGGATTCATGAAGACGGTTCCGTCGTCCTGCCTGAGCGCGTCCATGTTGTTCCGGAGAACTTCGGGATAGCTCGTGACGATCGGGCAGTTGTAATGGTTGCCCACGCCCGGGTCCTCGATCTGCTCGTAGGGCGCGCACGGATAGAAAATGAACTTCACGCCCGCGGCGAGGAGTGCCTCGACGTGACCGTGACTGATCTTTCCGGGATAGCACACCGACTCCGAGGGAATCGACTCGAGACCGAGCTCGTAAATGTGCCGGCTCGAGCGCGGCGAGAGCCTGACGCGGAAGCCGAGTTTCGTGAAGAAGGTAAACCAGAACGGATAGTTCTCGTACATGTTGAGAACGCGCGGGATTCCCACGTCTCCGCGCGGCGCCTCGGAAGCGTGGAGCGGCTTGTAGCGGAACAGGCGCTTGTATTTCCAGTCGAAGAGGTTCGGTACTGCGGGCTTCTCCGGCTTTTCGAGGCCGACAGGCTCGTCGTTCCGTTCCGCGATCGCAGTCGCGCCGCGATTGTCGGCATGGTTAACGTCGCCGAGAACGGGCTTGATTGACAGATCGAGCTCGAGTCCCTTTTCGCATCGGTTGCCGGTGATAAAGCGCCTCGGCGGCGCGACCATCTGCTCGACGGGGCCGGTAGTGACGACGCCCGCAGTAAACGTGTTGATCGTGAGAAGGCAGTTGTTCGAGCACTTGCCGCAGCGGCGGAGCTCAAGCTCAACCTTGAAGCTCTCGAGCTGCTCGGGCGTCGCGAGTCCGGTTCGCGCGTCCATGGGCCGACCTGAGTCGCGCCACTGGTCGAGCGCGATGAGGGCCGCGCCGTACGCGCCCATGAGGCCCGCGACGTCGGGGCGGAACACGTTCCGACCGGAGATTTTCTCGAAGGCGCGGAGCACCGCGTCGTTGTTGAAGGTACCGCCCTGCACGACGACTTTCTCGCCGATGGCTGAGGCGTCGCGGAGCTTGATGACCTTGAAGAGCGCGTTCTTGATGACCGAGTACGAAAGGCCCGCCGATATGTCGCCGACCGACGCGCCTTCCTTCTGCGCCTGCTTGACGCGGCTGTTCATGAAGACCGTGCAGCGGCTGCCGAGGTCGACGGGTTTTTCCGCAAGGAGGGCACGGTTCGAGAACGACTGGATGTCGAGCCCGAGCGAGCGGGCAAAGTTGTCGAGGAAGCTTCCGCAGCCGGAGGAACACGCCTCGTTCAGCTGTATGGAAGTGATCGCGCCGTTTTTCATGCGGAGGCACTTCATGTCCTGTCCGCCGATGTCGAGAAGGAACTCGACGCCGGGAACAAAGAAGTCCGCGGCGCGATAGTGGGCGATCGTTTCGACCTCGCCTGCGTCTACCCCGAGCGCCGCCTGGAAGAGCGCCTCGCCGTAACCGGTCGAGCACGAGCGCACGATGCGGACTCCGGCGGGGAGGCGGCGATAGAGGTCCTTGAGCACGCGAACCGCGAGCTCGACGGGATTACCCGCGTTGATGTCATAAAAGCGCCACAGAATGCGCCCGAGCTCGTCGACAAGAACCGCTTTGGTCGTCGTCGATCCCGCGTCGAGGCCGAGGAAAACCGGGCCCTTGGTGGAGTCGAGATCGGCCGAAGAGGCCATCTCGGAAGCGTGCCTGATACGGAATTCTTCGAGCTCCTTTTCGCTTGCGAACAGAGGCTCGAGCCGCTGAACTTCGTTCATTTCTGCGCCGACGAGCGCCTTGAGCCCCTCGCGGAGTTCCTTTGACGAAGAGAGCTTCGCGTCGGCGCCGACGTCGGCCGAATAGGCCGCTCCCGCGGCGACGAAAAGCTGCGAGCCTTCCGGAATGATGATCTCGTCTTCCTTGAGCTTGAGCGTCTCGATAAAGCGGAAGCGGAGCTGGTCCATGAAATGGAGCGGACCGCCGAGAAAGGCGACGCGCCCGCGTATCGGCTTTCCGCACGCGAGGCCCGATATGGTCTGGCTTACGACGGCCTGATAGATGCTCGCCGCGATGTCTTCCTTGCGCGCGCCCTCGTTGATGAGCGGCTGAATGTCGGTTTTCGCGAATACACCGCAGCGCGCGGCGATCGGGTAGATCATCGACGCGTTTCGCGCGAGCTCGTTGAGTCCGTCGGCGTCGGTGTCGAGTAGCGCGGCCATCTGGTCGATGAACGCGCCGGTGCCGCCCGCGCAAGTGCCGTTCATGCGCTGTTCGACGCCGTCGGTAAAGTACGTTATTTTCGCGTCTTCGCCGCCAAGCTCGATGACGACGTCCGTCTCGGGAATTATTTTCCGCACTGCGGTCGTCGAGGCGACGACTTCCTGAATGAAGGGAACGGAGAGCCAATGCGAAACCGCAAGTCCTCCGGAGCCGGTTACCTTGACGCTGAGGGGGGGAATACCGTCCGGAGAGCCGGAAAAGCGCGCTTCTATAAAATCAATGGCGAGCTCAACGACCGAAATGATGGTGCTGCGGATATCGGCGCGGTGTCGCTCGTATTTGCTGTAAAGGATGGTTCCATCGGTGTCGAGAGCCACAACCTTGACCGTGGTCGAGCCAACGTCGATGCCGACGCGTATAGCATTGCTGTTTGTCATAGGCGCATTATGCCCCAGATCGCCGCCAGATTCAAGAGTGTATACCCTTGGCTAACAAATTGCATTGTATCCCCTTCAACAAGCACCCCGGCGCGTGGTATGCTGGGCCGCATAATGGCAAAATCACTTGCAAAAAACGGGCTCAGGCTTTCCGTCCTCACGCTCGCATCCCGCGTCCTCGGCCTCGTCAGGGAAATGACCAAGGCGTCTTTTCTCGGAACTTCGGCGCTGTCCGACGCCTTTTCCGTCGCGTTTCTTATCCCGAACCTCCTCAGGAGACTCTTCGCGGAAAACAGCATATCGGTCGCTTTTATCCCGACCTTCCGCCAATATCTCGAGGAAGACAACCGCAAGAAAACGGGTGAATTCCTTTCCGCGATGTTTACCTTCCTTTCGTTCGCCACGACGGTAGCGGTCGTCATCGGCATCCTTGTAGCGCCGCTCGTCGTGCCACTGTTCGGCATCAAGACGACGGAGACGGTGTTCCTCACGCGCGTAATGTTCCCCTATCTCCTCGTCATTTCAATCGCCGCATTTTTTCAGGGCATCCTGAACGCGGTCAAGGTATTCTCGCCTTCCGGCTTTACGCCAATTCTTTTCAACGGGATCATCATCAGCTTCACCTACATCTTCGCCGAGTCGGCGGGAAATCCCGCCCGCGCAATGGCATACGGAGTCCTCGCCGGAGGCGTCGTGCAGGCTCTCTTCCAGCTGCCCTACGTGCTCTCGAACGGTTTTAAATTTTCGTTCGTTCCGATCGCCCGTGCGGTCCGCGATCCGGGCACGCGCAAGGTTCTGAGGCTCATCGGACCGACGATCATCGGCATGGCCGCCTACCAGATGAACGACCTCATCTCGGGAATCCTCGCGGGCAACGCGGGACAGGGCGTTGTGTCGAGCCTCCAGTACTCGCTCAGGCTCCAGGAACTCTTCCTCGGCATCTTCGCGGTCACGATCGGCACGATTATCCTTCCCGACCTTTCCTCCCACGCCGCGCGAAAGGCATGGCCCGAGTTCAACCGCCTCCTTTCGCAGGCGATGAACGTCATCGCCCTCATCACGATCCCGGTGACCATATATTCGCTCGTGTCGGGCGAAAACATCATCACCCTTCTTTTCAAGAGCCGTCGCTTCTCCGACGAGTCAGTCGCGCTGACGATGAACGCGTTCAAGTGGCACATCGCGGGACTGTATTTCATCGCGCTCAACCGCATCATCGCGCCCGCCTTTTACGCGCAAAGCGACACCAAGTCCCCGACGATCGCAGGGCTCGGCTCTTTCGCGGCGAACATCGCTCTCGCGCTTTTGCTCGTCGGCCCCATGAAAGGAGGCGGCATCGCGCTCGCGCTCAGCCTTGCGAGCCTCGCGAACACGATACTGCTCCTCTTCTATCTCGGAAGGAAGGAAACGGTCGACTTTCTCATGGTGCTCCGCTCGACCGCGATCTACGCGATAAAGATGCTCGTCTTCTCGCTCGTCGCCGCGGCTCCCATCTGGTACTTTCATGACGCAATCTATGCGCCCTTCGCAAGCCACGGAAGGATCATCGCGCAGGGCGTGCCGCTTACGATCAGTCTTTTCTTCTTCGCGCTCATCGGCGCAAGCCTTCTCGTCGTCACGCGCGACTCGCTTGCATTCGCGATTGCCGGAAAGATAAAGGGAAAGATTTCGGGTAAGTAAGGAAGTAAAGAAGACAGGATAAGGAAATTATTCTTCGCGTTCGAAAAGCGAGGCGATTTCCTTTTCTCGATATCCGAAGAGCGACAAAAAGCCCACGAGCGAAAATACCGCGGAAAGCACGAGCGTCAGGCGGAGACCGTACCGGCCGGGAACGCCCTTGCCCGCAGAACCGATCATCACAACCACCGGAAACAGAAGCGCGGGGATGAGCTCGCCTGCCTTCACGACGATCGAGTGAACGCCGAAGTAGGTACCGCCGCGCTGGATGCCGGTTTTGCGCTCCGAGGCGACCGCGAGGTCCGCGACAAGCGCCGTCGGCACGACGGTGAACACCGAAAGCGGAATCGAGACGAGAATGCACAGGATTAACCCTTGAGCAAACGGGTCAAGCGGATAGCGGCCGGCGAACGCCGAAAAAAGCAAAAACAGCATGAACATGAGAAAGGCCGCAAAGAGAACCTTGCGCTTTCCGAGATGGTCGACGACGACGCTGATCGGGTAATAGAGGGCGAGGTTCACGAAAAAAATGATCAGGAGATAGAGCGCGGCGGTGTCGGGCCGCTGGCCGAGCAGCAGGGTTACGTAGAACGTAAAGCCGGTCATGATGAAGGCCGCGGCAATCCGGTACATGAGGTCCGACACGAGATAGGAGCGGAAGTACGTATCCTTGAGCACCGTCGAGATCGATTCCGAAAAACCGTCGGTAACCGGCTCGCTCTGGCTGTACCGGCGCTCGTCGATGAGAAGCGGCGGTATCGCGAGGCAAACTCCGGCGACGAGGCCATAGAGGCCTATGACGAGACGGAACGATGCGACGGACGAAAGAGCGAGGTCGGTGCTGAAAGAATTCATGAAAAACGAAACGCGGTTTCCGAGGAGATACGCGAGGGCGGAAGCGAACGCGTTCAGGGTTGAAAGATGCATGCGCTGGCGGGGAGTCGTGCCGAATTCCGAGATAAGGGCGAGATACGGGGTCGTGTACAGGGCAAGCGCGCCGAAAAAGCACACCATGCAGACGAGCACGAAAACGGCGTTGACGGGGGAAACCAGGGAAACCGGGGGAAAGAAAACGAGCACCGAGCACACCGCGAGCGGCAGGGCGGCGACGAGCATAAAGCCGGTCCTTCGTCCCTTGGCCATACGGCTCCGGTCGGAAAGCCAGCCGGTCACGAGACCGCCGGCGACGTCGACGAGGCGGTTCAGCGCGACGATGAGCCCGACAACGGTGAAAAATCCAAAATAGTAGCGGGAATCAATATAGAGCGGGAATTCGCCCGAACGCGCAATGCCGGCATCCACGAAAAAAGACACAAAAAGTTTGCCCGCGCCGTAGGCGCTCAAAACAAGACCGAATTGGCCGAGTGCATATACACACTTTTTCCCGAAAGAAAGGTTCACGGCCAGCTCCTTGTAAAGATTTGAAGGTAATAATATCCGATTTGCTTTACCCTGTCAAAGTAAATGAGCTATATTCAAAGCATATGGAACCGTACCTGAAACGAAGGGCAGAGCTTTACACCTGGATGGCGCGCAACAGCATCGCTGTCGTCGTACTCGAGGACACCGAGGGTCGCCGAGATCCGTCTGTCCGTTACTTTACCGGACACCCGTCAGACGCCATGCTCATCATGACCATCACCGGACATGCCGTCCTTTGTCCCTGGGACGAAAATCTTGCCAACGAAATGGCGAACGTCGACGTGATCGTCCCCTTTACCGAATTCGGGAGAAATCCCGTCAAAGCCGTCACCGGAATTGCCGAACGCATCTCGGTTCCCGAGCGATCGAGAATCGAAATACCGTCACGCACGCCCTACCCGCTTTTCCTCAAGTATGTCGAGTCTCTTTTCGGCTATGACGTGCTGTGCCGCGACGCGGGCACCGAAGGCGAGATCGCGCGAATGCGTTCCATCAAGGACGATACTGAAATCGCGCGAACCGAAAAGGCGTGCGGGATCACGAACGGAATCATCGACCTGATCGAACGCCAGATAAAAAGCGGCCGGATCAAAACAGAAACCGATGTTGCCCTCCTTATCGAGCGCGAGGCACGTGCGGCCGGCGCCGAAGGAACCTCTTTCGAAACCATCGCGGCGGGACCGCAGAGAAGCTTTGGCATACACGCATTCCCTGCGTACACTTCAGGCGCGTTTGCAAGTCCCGGCCTTTCCATTCTCGATTTCGGCGTAAAGTTCGAAGGATATTCAAGCGACGTCACGCTGACCGTCGCCAACGGGGAACTGAGCCCCGCGCAGGAAAAGCTCATCACCCTCGTCGAGAAATCGTATCAGGCCGGGCTTGACCTCTACAAGCCGGGACTGGCGACACGTGACGCGGCGATCAAGGTTGACGACATTTTCCGCAAGGCCAAAAAAACGATGCCCCATGCGCTTGGACACGGCGTCGGGCTCGAGGCCCATGAAGGGCCGGCTATCAGAAACCGTGAAGACAATGAATGGAAGTTCGAGCCAGGCATGATCGTAACACTCGAGCCGGGACTCTACCATCCGGAACACGGTGGCGTCAGGCTTGAAAACGACATCCTCATCACTGAAGACGGAAACCGCGTTCTCACGAAATCGCGTATTATCAGGCTCTAGCGCCCTACCCTCAAGCGGAGTTACCAGTCCATCGAACGGGTCACGATGACATCGACCCCGATACCTTCCCAATTTTTCACGATGATGTCGCCTTCCTTCACGGGAAGGCGCACGTCGAGACCCTGCATGAACAAGGCAATTTCCGGAACGCGCGCGCGCGGCACTCCCCCGCTCGTTTTGACCGGGACCCTCCGCGGCGCGTAAGGCGCAATAGTCTCGGAACGTTCGCACTCGTGCCCGGTTTTCTCGCGTACCGCCCGGGCTGTCGCGGTGACAGTACGTTTCGGATCGCGCAATTCCGCGCGTCCATAGGCCTCGCCCCGCGGGCACGCGTTTCCCGTCACCGGAAAGGAAGAATCCTCATCGTCTACGGAGAGTCTGCATCCACGCGGGCATACGACGCAAATCATGGTTTTCATTCGACAGCCCTCTTCGTATCCACGCCCGAGATCGAAACGATGAGTTCGCCATCCGAACGTGAATCTTCCGCAAGCGCACTGATCCCGGCGGCATTGGCGAGCGCTGGCACGTCGAGCGCGATCATCTCGCCCGGGCGCACCCACGAAAGCCGTTTCGAAAACACAACTTTACCCGCAAGGGTAATTGCAAGCACGCCTGTATCAAGCGCAACGAGACTTCTCAGGGACACTCGCTGAGGCCTGTCCGGATTGACCCTCGAAGGTACGGTGTAGCGAACGTTCAGCCCGCCCTTGAGCGGAATTTCCCGCGCAGTTTTTTTTCTTTCGAGATAGTCCGCACACGCGTCTCCCGCGAGGGATGCTTCTTCGGCGACGCGGTCAACGAGGTCATGAATATGAAGCACGTTACCGCATGCGAAGATTCCCTCTTTCGTCGTCATGAGCGAAGAGTCAACGAGCGGCCCGTTCGTAACCGGATTGAGCGCAATGCCCGCCTTTGCCGAAAGCTCGTTTTCGGGGACGAGCCCGACGGAAAGGAGCACGGTGTCGCAGGGGATGGTAAACGCTTTTGCAAGCACGGGGGCGCCGTTTTCCATCGGCGCAACCTCGACTTCGTTTACGCGGTCGCGCCCCGAAATCCGGAGCGTCGCGTGGGAGAGATAGAGCGGTATTGAAAAATCGTCGAGGCATTGCGCGACGTTTCGCGCGAGCCCTGACGGAGAGTCGAGGAGCTCGACGACAGCCTCGACGCGCACGCGCGACAGCGTGAGACGCCGCGCCATGATCAGTCCTATGTCACCCGAGCCGATGATCACCGCGCTTTTCCCCGGAAGGTAGCCTTCCATGTTGATGAGGCGCTGAGCGAGACCTGCGGTAAAGACGCCAGCGGGTCGGTCGCCCGCGATGCGGACGTTTCCTCGGTTTCGCTCGCGGCTCCCCATCGCAAGGATTACCGAACGGCACGTAACCCGCGACACCCCGTCGCGAGCGGAGGAAAGGAGAAGGGAGTAGCCTCCGACGCGTTGGTCGATCGAAAGCACCGTAGTCCCGAGCTTTACCGGGATCCCGGCGGCACGGGACGCGCGCTCGAGCCTTCCGGCAAACTCGGGGCCGGTAAGCTCATCGCCGAAATAATGAAGGCCGAAACCCGAATGCACGCACTGAAGAAGGATGCCGCCCATCGCGTCTTCGCGGTCGACGAGGAGACACGAAAAGCCGCGCTTCGTTACGGCTATAGCAGCCGCCATTCCCGCGGCCCCCGCTCCAATGACTGTCACGTCAAAAGAGAGTTCCCGCATCGCGCCACTGACTGCGCCACTCATCGCGCAAATCACAGTTCGTCCGCGAGCACCGCGCTCGCGCCCCCGCGCTTCGTTACCGCGTCGTACGTCATACCCGTCTCGCGCATAATAATCGCGATAATACGGCTCGCGCAAAATCCGCCCTGACAGCGGCCCATCTGCGCGCGCGTGTAAAACTTGACGCCGTCGAGCGTCACATGTCCGTGCCTGATCGCCTCTACAATCTCGGCTTCGCTGATCTCCTCGCAGCGGCATACGATTGCGCCGTATTGCGGATTGCGCTCGGCGAGTTCCGCACGGCTCTCGTCATCGAGGTTCCTGACTTCAATTCGTTTCGGAATTTCGGCCCGATACGAAGGATCTTCGGCAAGTTCGAGGCCGTCAGCGAGGAGTATGTCGCGCACGTATTCGGCGATCGCAGGAGACGCGGTGAGTCCCGGCGACTGGATGCCCGCGACCTGGACAAGGCGGGGGACGCGCGCGGAAAGCGCGATATAAAAATCCTCGCCGAGCGCCGGACGGAGACCCGCAAAGCTCGTGATCACGTCGCGCTCCGAAACTGAAGGAACGAGCGTTCGCGCCGATGCGAGAATGGTCGCGAGTCGGCTCGCGGTCGTTGATAGATCATCTTTGGAAGGAACGGAATCGGCAGTCGGCCCGATAAGCGTCGTTCCCTCAACGGTCGGGATGACGAGCATTCCTTTTGATACCGCTGACGGAACGGGAAAGACCACGCGGTCCGGATGACCCGAAGCGAGACGGTCAAGAAGAAAGTATTCGCCTTTCCGCGGCTCGATCGCGAAAATCTCCGCGCCGAATATGGCGGACACCGTATCCGCATGCAATCCCGCCGCGTTGATAACCCATCGCGCCGTGACCGTTCGCCCGTCTGAGGCGCGCACGGTCCAAAGGCTCGCCGCGGCGTCGTACTGCGCGCCCGACGCGGCGAAGCCCGTCAGGAGCGTCGCGCCGTTTTGAATCGCGCATTCGACGAGGGAGAACACAAACCGGTAAGGCTCGATGATGCCGCCTTCAGGCGCGTAAAGGCCGCCGAGCGTTTCGCCCGTAAGCTTCGGCTCAAGGGAGAGCATCCGTTCCCGCGAGCAAAGCTCGATGCCGGGGGCGCCATTCTGTACTCCCTGTTTCCACAGGTGCTCGATTGCCTTGAGTTCGTCGATGTGCGTCGCGACGACGAGGATACCGCACCGTTTAAAGGGAAAGCCGAGTTCGCGGTGCAATTGATCGAACATCGCCTGTCCCGTTGTCTCGAGCCGTGCTTTAAGAAATTTCGCGTCATGATGAAAGCCGCCGTGGATAATCCCGGAGTTTGCCTTCGAGGTACCGAACGAAACGTCGGCTTCCTTCTCGAGGAGGGTAATGTCGAGCCGGTATCGTGAAAGGAGTCGCGCGATTGCCGCTCCCGTCACGCCCGCGCCGATTATCGCGACATCACAGGTCATCGTGCTCGAATCGAGCCCTGATGCTCTCGAGCCTTTTTTTGAGCGTCACCGCGAAGCCCTGATCGGGAAGCTGGCCGACGAGGGTTTCGAGAAACCCGAGCGTCTCGCTCACGTTGATCTTTGCGGGAAGAAGGTTTCGGGGAATCGAGGGCCAGATGCGCTCGTCGCCAACCCGTCTCTGCTTCGCGCGGAAAAGAAGGCTCTGCTTGAGGCCCGGCTTTCCGGAAAGCCGGTCAATAACGTATTCCATCTGTATTCGCTCGTCGCTTAAAAGGTAGTCGGCAAGCGCGTCCTCGGGAAGCGACAGCGTGACGCCCTTGAGGTAGCTGAAGAGTTCGAGCAGTTCGTCTCCGTTGAGCGCCGTAAGCATTTCCTCGTATTCCGGAGGAGAGAGCATCGGGGCGCCAATCGGGAATCCGTATCGGTCATGGAGTTCCTTCGTGCGCTCATGAGGGGCAACGGGCGCTTCGGTCAATTCGGCTGGCGTCTCGCTTTCGCTTTCGCACTCGTCGAACGCGAAGTCGTCAAGCGGCGATATATCCGGCTGAGAAAGATCAATATTGTCCATCAGCGTTGCGTCATCCATAAACGAAGGCATCTCGTCGACACTCTCGCCGAAGGATAGCGGCGGAACCGGTTTGTCCTCTTCGCGCGGTGCCTCCGGTTGTTGCGGCTGTTGCGGCTGTTGCTGCTGCGGCGGCGGATACTGGGGAGGATACTGCGGCGGGTATTGCGGCATCGGCGGAAACTGCTGCGGCATCGGCTGCTGCGGCTGTTGTTGTGGCTCCTGCGGAAACTGCTGCTGGGGTTGCTGTGGCTGCTGCGGCTGATATTGCGGTTGCGGTTGCGGCTGGGGTTGCTGCGGCTGGGGTTGTTGCAGCTGGGGTTGTTGCGGCTGTTGTGGCGGCTGTTGTGGCGGCTGGTTTTGCGGCGAATACGGGTAGTCGTCGCCTGCTCCGGAGAAATCAGGTTCTTCGGACTCTTCCATCATTGGGGAAGGAGCGTGTTCTCCGGGAAGATCAAGATCGGAATCGGGAAGGCTGTCGCCGGTAAAGCCGTCGGAAGGACCTGAATCCATCGGTTCTTCGAAGTCGACGAGACTCTCGAAAGAATCGTCCTCCTTCTCGTCTTCGATTTCTTCCTCGCCGGTGGTCGCGAGAAGCTCGTCGAAAGGAATCTCGCTGTCGTCGATGAATTCCTCGTCCTCGATCAGGGTCAAGGGGTCGTTCTCTTCGTCGACGGGAATAAAGCCATCCGAAGACGACTGAAGATCCGGAGTTAGTTCCGCTTCCGCGGAGTCGGTAATTTTTTTCGAACGGAGAAGATCGAGGTTTCTGCCGAGCGCGGCGGAGTTCGTGGAACCGAACCGGTTGACGGCTTTCTCATACAGGTCGAGCGACTCCGTCAGGTTGGTCAGGTCTTCTTCGGTACCGCGGCTTCCCTGCATGTTGACGATCTCGTCGGCGAGGCGTACCGCCTCGGAGTTCTGCCCGGTTCTCTGGTACAAAAACGAGAGCGCGGCCCGCGCGTCAAGATTCTCCGGCTCGCGCTCGAGAACTTCCTTGTACGTCGCGAGCGCCTTCGAGTTCTCGCCCATATTTTCGTAGAGCTGACCGAGGGAGATACGCACCGCGGAATCGCGCGGCCGCTCGTTGAGATACGCAAGAAGCTGTTCCTCTGCCTCGGGGAGTTTTCCCGACTGCATGAGCTGGTCGGCAAGGTCGATCCTGAAATCGATTTCGGTCGGGCTTATGGCGAGGATTCGCGCAAAGCAAAGCTCGGACTCCTCGTTGTTTCCGAGCTGCGCGAACATGCGGCCCTTGATGCGAAGCATCGCGATGTTATCGGGCTCGGTTTTTTCTATCTCGGCGAAGATGGCCCTCGCCTCGGGATACTGCTGCTGGCGAACGTAGAGCCTGGCAAGATGGACGAGGAGCTCCGAGTTCTTCGCGCCCGGCCCGTCGGCGACCGACTTGAGTTCCTGGAGCGCGCCCTCGTAGTTACCCTGCTTTTCGAAAAGCTGCACGAGCGAAATAACCGGGGGAATATAGTTCGCGTCGGAATTGATCGCCTTGCGAAAATACGCAAGAGCTTCGTCTGCGTGCCCCGCGCGGGAGGCGATATTGCCCATCTCGGTAAGCGCTCGCGCGTCGGCGGGATCGACGGCAAGAATGCGCCTGAGAGTCGCGACGCAATACTGCTCGTTCTTCTGCCGCGCGTACAGCGACGCGAGATCGCGGAGCGCGTCGAGCCAGCCCGGCTTCGTCTTGAGCGCCGCGTTGTATTCCGTCACGGCCTCGACGGGCCTGCCGAGAGATTCATAGCAGTGCGCCATGTTGTAATGGATGAACGGATGATTCGGGTCAATCTGGAGGCCGCGTCGGTACGCCTGGAGCGCGAGGTCGTGCCTTCCGGAAAGCGCGTGGATGCTTCCGAGGTGATTATACGCGAGCACGTCGTCGGGCTTCTGGTCGATGACGTCGCTGAAGCACAGCGCGGCCTCGGCGTACTTGCCCATCTGCTTGTAGGTGTTGCCGAGATTGTAGAGAACCGTCTCGACGTCCTTGCCGGTATTTTTCGCAAGCTGCAGGGCCTGGATGGACTCTTCGAAACGGGCGAGGCGGCGATAGATGATGCCGAGGTTGTTGAGCACGTCGACGTTGCCGCTGTCGATCTCGGCGAGCTTCTTGTACACCGACAGGGCGTTTTCCCACCGGTCGGCCCTGGTATACACCGTACCGAGCGCGGAAAGCGCCTCGGGAACGTCAGGCTGCATTTTGAGGAGGTTTACGAGCAATTTTTCGGCGTATGTAAAATCGCGCGAGATGAGTGCGGAATTTGCGCGTTCGATGATGGTCGCGATCTGGTCAGCCATGAAAAATCTCCAAAATCATAAAATGAAGTATATCACGGACACGCCGATATACAACTCGCTTCGGCGTCATTCCGGTCTCGCGGCAAGCGGCCGCGCGTAAGTCTCGGTTGAAAGCGGGCCCGGATACCGGATACCCGAGTCATCGTAGGCAGCTATCGAAAAGTAATAAATCTTTCCGTTCTTGAGGCCGCTCACCGTAACGGAGCGCGCGTCTCCCGCGTCCATCGGGGATCCGTCTGCAAGATACTCGCCCGGGCGTTCGCCATAATAGACGAGATAGCCGCGCGCGTCGACGTCGATCGAGGCCGGCCAGGAGAGTTGAACTGCACCGTCCTTCGCTTCGGCGAACACGCGGGCGGGAGGCCACGGTGGCGTGTCCTTTTCATATTGAAGGGTTACCGAGGTAACCGTCGGAGTCGACCGGCCGAGACCGTCGGTATACAGCTCGCCCGCTACCTGCAAGTATCGCCCGGTAATTCCGGAAAGGCTCTCGCCCGAGCGAACGGGAATCCAGGCGGGATAGTCGGCCGTCCACTCGTAGCAGTTATCGCCCGCGCGGACGAAATACGCGACTCCCGTCTCCGCGGGGCAAGTCGCGACGGCGGAAAGGGACTTCAGGGTCGACTCTTCTCCACCGGTATCGAACGGCATTACCTCGAACCTTCCCCCGCCCGACGGAAATTTTCCGAGGGTTACGCGGGAACGGCCGAGGGTTCCCGGCGCGCCGGCTCTGCGCGATATCGTAAACTCGTCGATGAGCCCGGAGAAGCGGGGCGCAATCTCGACGTCGGCAGGAGCGCCAAAGACGGCGCTGTACACGTCGCCCCGCTCGTGGCCGGTTGCGGTAACATATTTGAGATCTTCGGTCGATCCGTCAACGCGGTATTCGAGGAGGCCTGAATCCTGGTCATAAGAGAGTTCGTGATGGCTCCACTGGTTGGGAATCAGGTTCTTCTTGCCCGCAAGGCTGATCTCGACGGGCGCGCCCCTGGAGGTAAACCACACGTTCGAGAAATTCCACTCGACGTGATTGCGAAAAATGCTCGAGCGCACGTATTGGTACACGGATCCCGAAGTTCCCATACGGGATGAACGCCACTGAAAAAGCACGCTCCCGTTCTCGGTGACCGCAGGATAGAGCCAGAACTCGATCAAAAATGAACCGGTCGCGCCCGGCGTCGCGAAAAGGGATCCGTCCTTGCCGCGAAGCACGAGACCCGCGCCCGCTGTATTGCAAAGCGCCGCTCCTTCTCCCCGCCGCGCCTTTTTTGCGCCGACGTGAAGGAGCCTCGACGAAACAACCTCGTAGTTTCGCGTTTCCTCGACCACGGACTCTTCGTCAAACGAAAGCGACAGGTCGTCGCGAAATTCCGCCTTGACGGAAGAACCGGACTGAAACGGGGATTCCCCGTAGCCGCCGTAAATGCTGTCGAGCGCTCCTACCCGTGACGATGATTCGCGCTCTTCCGCGGCTGCCTCGGGAGAGCGGGAAGTGCTCGCCGCGGAGGAGTCGAGGACGAGGGCCGCATAGCCGAGCTGGCCCTTCCCGCGCGCGATCGAAGTCGCCGCCGAAAACGGCGCCCACCCCGACGCGCCGCCGAAAGTTACGGTTGCGTCTTCCGCAAAAAGCGAAAGACCCGCGATCATGAGAAAAAACGCTATTATCGATCGTATTTGATGTGTGTGCATGATACTACTTATCAGATTATCGGCAGAATGATATGATAAATACAATGAAAGAGCAAACGGGTATGCGCGAAAAGCTCCACGCGACCGCGCTTGACGCGCCGAAAACCCCGGGTGTGTATCTCTGGAAGGACGAAACCGGCGGCGTGATCTACGTCGGCAAGGCAAAATCGCTGAAAAACCGCCTTTCCTCATATTTCACCTCGAACCGCGACATCAAAACCCGCATCCTCGTTTCCCGCGCCCACTCGATCGAGTACATTACTTGCGACAACGAGTACGAGGCGCTCCTCCTCGAAAACACCCTCATCAAAAAACATACGCCCCGCTATAACATCAACCTGAAAGACGGAAAGACCTATCCGGTCATCAGGATTACCCCGGAAGAATTCCCCCGCGTCTATCGCACGCGCACGATCAAAAATGACGGCGCGCGGTATTTCGGTCCCTTTCCGAACGTCGTCGCCCTCGACCAGTTCCTTGATTTCGTAAAGCGAAGCTACCGGTTCAGGCAATGTCGGGTTTTAAAAAAACGGACGGCGCCGTGCCTCTACTTTCACATCGGCCGGTGCTCCGCTCCCTGCTGCGGCAAGATCACTGTCGAAGAGTACCAGAAAGAACTCGAAGAGATAGTCCTCCTTCTTTCGGGCGACGGGAAAGCCTCCTCAGACGCAGACGGCAACCCGGGATCGATCGCGCGACTGCAAGCAATGATGAAGGAAGCGGCGGCCGCTCTCATGTTCGAAAAGGCCGCGCGAATCCGCGACGGTGTCCGGGCCATCGTTTCCTTAAGCGAGCAAAACGCCGTCGTCGACATGGACCCCGAAGCCCGCGACTACATCGCCTGGGCCGCCGAGGGCACCATGGTCACCTTCGCCGTTCTCCAGATGCGCGCCGGGCGCCTGACCGGGCGCGACCTGTACCGGGTGCGGAGCCTCAAGGACGAAGAAGAAATCCTTCCCGAATTTCTCATGGCCTACTATACCGACGATGCCCGGGTGCCGCCGCGAATATTCGTCCCGACGGAAAACGGGCTTGCGCTCGCGGAAAAGTGGTTCGCCGAAGGACTCGGCATTTCGACGCTCATTACGGTCGTCGGCTCGGATGAACACGCGTCGCCCGCTGACGGGACATCGTCCGCAAAGGGCACATCGCCTGTTGACGCCGCACCGCCCGAGGCCGTTCTTTCTCCCGACGCCGAGTACGGTCCTGATACCGAGAGACGTCACCGCGCCGCGATGGCCATGGCCCGCTTTAACGCCCGCGAGGACGCGGCGCGCCGGCTTCGCGAGCACGGGGATTTTCCCGCACTCGAAGAGCTCAAGAAAGCGCTCTCGCTTCCCCGGCTTCCCGCGCGCATCGAGGGATTCGACATCGCGCACCTGGGTGGACGGCTTCCGGTGGCGAGCCTCATCTCGTTTCAGGACGGAAACCCCGACCGAAAAAATTACCGCATATTCCGCCTCCGCACGACCGACGGCGTGATCGACGACTTCGCCTCGATGCGCGAGGTGACGAGCAGGCGCTATACGCGGCTCCTCAACGAGGGAGCGGAGCTTCCCGACCTCATCATGATCGACGGCGGCATCGGGCAGGTCAACGCGGTAAAGGGAGTTCTCGATGCCCTCGGCGCCGACATTCCCGTCGTGGGTCTCGCGAAGGAAGACGAGGAACTGTATCTGCCGGGAAACTCGACGCCGATAGTACTCCCGAGAAGGTCGGACGCACTCCGGCTTCTCCAGCGCGTCCGCGACGAGACGCACCGCTTCGCGACGACGCGAAACCAGAAGCTCCGCACAAAGGAAAACACGACGCTCATTTTCGAACGCCTCCCCGGCATCGGTCCCCGAAAGGCCGTCGCGATCCTCGAGCATTTCGGCTCGCTCGAAGCCCTTGCCCGGGCAGTTTCCGAGGATACCGGCGTCGCGGAACTCGCGAGCGCGGCGAAAATCAGCGCGGAAGCAGCGTCTGTCGTCGCGGCCGCAGTTCCCGGCCTCGTCGCCGAACGAGAGGCCGAACGGAAAGCGCGCTCGGGAAGCGGGGTAAACGCAGGGGAAAGCGCGGGAAAGCGAAGCGCCCTTTCCGGCACGGATATCTCACGCCTCGCGCGCGAGGCGGGCAGCGAGTACACCCCGGAACAAACCGGATTTTCCGACAACGCACCCAAAAAATAGGATATACTTCTTTCCGATATCCGCACCCGCCAAAGGAGACATCCCATGAAACGGTCCGCACTATCCGCGATCATCGCGCTCGTCCTCTTCGTTCCGGCTTTTCAAATCGCAGCCGAGGACGCCCGCATGATCAACACGCGCGACGCGACGCTCGAATGGGCGCTCATGGATCGCATCCTCGGCGGCCGAAACATCCCGACGACAATCCAGTCAATCTCCGTGCGCGAGGCAGACTTTTACGGCATCGATACCGGCTTCGCGCATCTTTCCGAGCCGAAGGTATCCGGAAAGTTTACCGTTCAGCCCTATGCCATGGGCTGGTCAAACCTCGACGTGTCCCGCCATCTTAAGGACTCATCGCTCCTTGACCGTTTCCGGCTCGCCGATCCCGTACTCGCAGGCGGCGTCTCCTTCGGCGTCACGTCATTTTTTGCCACGATGCAGATCGACTTCTCGACCGACTCCCTCGCCCGCTACGCGGAAGCGGACGGGATAAGCGGCTTCTGGGTTCCTGCCGATTACGCGCAGTACTGGACGTTCCCGGAAGAAGGCTACCTCGCCTGGTCCGCTGGTAACTGGACGGCAGCCGCAGGGCGGCTTCGCACGGGCATCGGGCTCGGCAGCGAAAACGTGTTCCTCAACGGAAACGCCCGGTGGTACGACCAGGTACAGTTTTCCTGGTTCGCAAGCAAGTTCCGCTTCTTCTCGTTTATCGCAACCTCGTCGTCGCACCTCGAGGAAGCCGAGTACGAAATCCAGTCCTACACGGCGAGCGACGGAGATGACTCGTGGGGCTGGGACACAATCAATAACCATGACGCGGCAACGCAGTCAGTAATCCCCCTCAAACTTTTCACCTATCACCGGCTCGAGTTCAAACCCTTCGAGCGCGTCGGTTTCGGCATCGGCGAAATGCAGCTCGTCGGCGGCAAGGTACCCGAACTCGGAAACCTCTTGCCGTCTCTCGCCTGGCACAATACCTACTCGGCGGGAGTGAGCAACGTCATGGCCCATGTAGACGCGTGGGCCGTACCCGTCAAGGGCCTCCTCGCATACGGGGAATTCGTAATGGACGATACCAAGGCACCCAAAGAATCGGGCGCTTCGAAGCCCAATTGCTGGGCTTGGGATCTCGGCGCGCAATGGGTGCTTCCAGCCCGCTCGCGCGACTGGAGATTCTCGGTCAAAGGCGAATGGAGCCACGCCGACACATGGACGTACAACCGGTGGCAGCCCTATCTTACCATGTACCAGCGGCAGCTCATCACGGGAGGACACGCCGCGCTCGACACACCGCTCGGTCATCCGGAAGGTGGCGACGTCGACGAGGTCTCGCTCCGTCTCGTCGCGCTCTCGCGTGACGGAAGGCGGGTCTCCCTCGCGTATGCGTGGATTTGCAAGGGTCCCGTATACCTTGGCATGACAAGCGCCGACGCTTACGATGTAAACGGAACGACGATGTTCCTTCCGGTCTATTACGACTATGACGACTACGCGGGAGACGGCGCGCTCGCGACTGTCCTCGGCCGCGTGAGAAAACACACGCACGCCCTTAGCCTCGACGCGTCGTGGCCGATCATGAAAAACATCGACGCGACAGCGGGCATCGACGCGCGGCTCGTCCTCAACGCGGGACATGTCGCAGGCGCGCGCGAAATCGAGACGCTGTGGAAAACGGGAGTCAAATGGACATATGACGGAGCTGCGCGATAATGGAACGGCCCAGTGACGAGATTCTCTCGAAGGTTAGAAAACTGCTCGCGCTCGGAGAGTCTCCGAGCGAAGCGGAGGCGGCGTCCGCGCTCGCGAAGGCGCAGAGCCTTCTCGCCCGTTACGGGCTTTCCGTCCAGGACGTCAAGGATGAGGGTCCCGAGGTTGTGGAAAGCACGATTCTCGAAAAGAAACGGCTCAGGGCATGGGAATCGCATCTGGTCGCAGTCGTCACGAAGGCGACGTTTACGCGCGCGCTTCACGTCACGCTTTCAGGGGTGAGCCGCGTCCTCATCATCGGTCGCCCGGTGAATGCCGCCGCTGCCGCCGAACTTTTCTCTTACCTTCACCTCGTCGTGCTCAAGCTCGGCAGATCCGCCGGGGAGCGGGTCTCGCATCTTGAAAGCTTCAAGCTCGGTGTCGTCCACCGCGTCGGCGAACGCCTCGCGTCGAACGAGCCGGGAGTCGCAGGCGCCGAAGGCCCGTGGACGGCAGGCTCACCGCCGGAAGCAAAGAGCGAAGCAAAGCCGAAAGAGACGCAGGGCGACGAGTCGGGTCAGGGAGGGTTTCGCCCCAACGCCGAGGACCGCCAGCTTGCGGTAGCCTTTTCGCGCGAGACCTCGCGGGAGAACGATGCGTATATCGCGGATAAATATGGAAAGACTAAATCAAAACGGGTTGGCCGTCGCGTCGAGCCGCACTCTTTCCACGCAGGGCGCGCGGCAGGAGACACGGTATCGCTCGCCCGGCAAATTGCGGAACCGAAGAAGGGTCGCCGCTAGAAGTACTTTTTGATTCCCGGCACGCGGCGAATCACGAGCTCGGCGAAAACAGCCGTTACGGCGAACGCGAGCGAACCGACAATCACGGCTTTCGCGATCGGTTCTATCCGCCAGGCGGAAAAAAACCGCGTCAGGGCGATGAGAAACACGGGATGAAACACGTACACCGAAAATGAATTTCTCGACAGAAACGCCGAGAGCTTCGCCTGACGGCGCTTTCTTCCGGCGAGAAGCGCGGGAAGCCCGAGGCACATCGCGACCGCGACAAAGGATTCCCAGAGGGCATACACCGCGCTTTGCCAGGTTCCGCCCCCCATGATGCTATTCATATCGCCCTTGAGCGCACCGCCCGTCGCAATGATCGCGAGCCATGCCGGAATACCCGCGACGAAAGCTGCGCGAAACCACGGGAGCGACCGCGCTCCCGTCAATGCATCAAACCATCCGCCCTGCGCCGAGCGCACACCGAGCGCGAAAAGTGCGACGTATGATGCGAAAAAGCAAAACTGGAGATTCATCCACGAGGTGCCGATCGGCATGAAGATCCTGATCGCGAAGGCCACCGCCGCAATGGCGAGCGCAAGAAGAAGAAGCGCGCGCGGTGTCGGCGCGCTCTTCATCGAATCCGCTCCCGACCGCCTGCCAAAAAGCCGGGCGCGCAATTCCGCTGCCGCGGCGAACACGAGAGAAAACGAGAGCAATACTTCCGCGAACCACAGGGGGCCGTTCCCGGAAAGGACCCGGCCGTCCGCGATGTACCAGGAGCGGTATACCTCGGGAAAACTTCCGAGCGCGCGGCTTTGCTCGGGATACGCGACGAAGTAGAGCATGAGCGGGTTGATGACGAGCATATAGGAAGCGAGCGGAAGGCCGAGCCTGAGAAGGCGACCCTGTACAAAACGAGCTGTTCCCTTTTTCGCGAGCGCCTCGCAGGCGAAATGACCGCCGAAGAAAAAAAGAATTCCCATAAACCAGGCTTGGGTAAACGAGTTGAAAAGCCCGAACGCGGCGAGCTCGAGGAGACCGAGCGACTCGCTCTTGTTTTCGGTCACGTACCAACCGCCGAGCCCGCTATAGGTGACGCTCGCGTGTACCATGACGACCAGAAAGATGACGAGCGACCGGGCGTCGTCGATATGAGTGAGTCGGTCGTTTCCGATTCCCTTTTTCATTGATGGACCCCCTCAAGCCTTATCGATAGTCCGCGACTGCGACGGGTTTGCCGTCTTTTCTCAGGATCGAGTAAACGCACAGTTCCAGCTGGCAATCCGCGAGCGCGGTACCCGACGAGCGGAGCTCGATGTCTGTCTTTGCGAGCAAGGCGAGAATGCGCGAGGCGGAAGCCGCCCCCCATCGACGCGCGGCTTTACGATATTGGTCGATCGCGCGCTTCGAGGAGAAGCCCGCTTTCTTGAGCGAGAAATCGTCGGTCTCTCCCGACTCCGCAAGGCGATGCCAGTCCGCGAGCCGCCTGAAGCAATAGGTCAGGCCCGCCACCGTTTGCACGGGGGACGATTCCTTCGAAAGCGAAAGTTTCGAGAGGATGCCGAGTGCGCCCTCAAGGTCGCCTTCGGCGAGGCTGTCGAACAGGGTAAAGGCGCTCTCCTCGCGGTTGTGCGCGAGGATTGACTCGACGTCTGCCTCGGTTACCCGATGTCCTGCGGGAAAGAAAAGCGTCAGGCGGGAGCAGGCAACTTTAAGCGCGTCGGTATTGTTCTCGACGAGCTCGAGGATGGACGCGACCGCGTCGCCTTCAACCTGATACCCGGCCTTCCTGAAAAAAGATACGATCCATTCTTCCTTGCGGTTCTCGAAGAGTTCCCAGAATACCCGCTTGCGCTCTTTGGGCGTCGCGGCCTCTATCTTCTTGTCGACGCCGATCTCGTCGGAGACGAGGACGAGAAACGCGTCCGTAACCGACGTGGACTCGGAAATCCAGGCGAGAAGCTGCTCGACGTCGTCTTTTTTCTTGATGAGTTCGGCGTTTCTCACGACGACAAAGCGCGCGTCCGCGAAAAGGGATCCGTTCTGGAGAAGCGACACGACGTCGCCCATTCTCGCGTCCGCGGCATACAGGGTATGCGCGTCGAGGTTTCCGGCCGCTTTCGAAGCGGCGCTCCTGACTTCCTCTACGGCGGCATTACGCTCGCCGATCTCGGGACCGGTGAAAAGCCAAATTGGGGCAGTATTTTTTGGGGACTGAGGCGGCATCGGGTTTTCCTCCGGCTCGCATTATAGCCGATGAGGGCCCTTTTTGTCCGCGTTTTCACCCTCAGTTTTCGGGGAAGCGCCTTCGGCTGTCGTGGGCGTCGTGGATGCCGTGGATGCCGTGGATGGCGTGCGCGGTGTGCTCGAAGCCGTCATGCGCTTTCCCTGACCGCGCGAGTACGAAATCCGCGACGCGATCGAGTTGACCATTCTGCCGATCACGGCGGTTTCGTCCTTCGATCGGGGAACAATTCGCCAGGATGAATCGCCCTCGGCAAGCCGCGCGGTTCCCTCGGCGATTGCGCGCACGGGCTCGCCGAGCGTAATCGCCGCACGAAAGGCTATGATGAGAATCATCACGATGGAAGGCAGAAGAAACATCGCGAATATCCAGATGCCCATGAGCGGCAGATAGGGTTTGAGCGTATCGATTATCCTCGCCTGTGCCCGGGTCTCGCGAACGCGCTCGAGGCGATCGGTAAATCCTTCGGGAATGTCGGCGGTGTATATGCAAATATAGGAACTGTTGCTGTAGCGCACGAGTGCGCCGTAGCGGAACGAATCATTCTCGCCTTCGAGGCTGAAAAGCCCGTTTCGCACATGGACGAAAAGATCGCGGGAAAGGAAGCGCTCGGAGTCTCCCGCCTCGATGACCGGAATGTAGGACGTAGCGTCGCCGACGCGATCTTCCCGGTACACCTGACAGGCAACCGCGTGCGGATCGATCGAGCGGATATCGCTCATCCAGTCCGCCGGATGCGCGCGATAGGCGGTAATAGCAAGTCCCGTAAAGTATCGGCCCGCAACTTTTTCCATCGAACGCGCGCGCTCCTGGGCATACAGCTCCGCGACGTCCTCAACCGCGACAAGCGAGTCCGAAACGCCCTCGTTATACCAGGACCCTACCGCGGTGCCGACGAAGCGGCACACGATCACGGTCTGGGGCAGCGCGACCGCAAAAAGAAGCGATGCGGCGACGAGAAAGACCTTCGCGGAAAAGCGTCCCGCAGTCCCCGAGTGGAGGGAATCCGAAATGACCGCATAGAGAAAAAGTCCGAGGAACGAAAGAATCGCGAAGGGACCCGCGACGAGCAGAAGAATGCCGCGGGGAGTATTGAAAAGAGACGCGGAAAAAACCCCTTCGAACCCGCGATCCGCGAGGAGGAAGGAAGATGCGACTATCAGAACATAGGTAAAGCAGAGAAACGGGAGGGAAAAATAGACAGGGACGGCGCTGCGCCTGACCTGCTTCACTCTTCCTCGAATTTATTCTCGAACAGGGCCTCGATGGCCCCGACCGCTTCCCGTTCATCCGAGCCGTCGGCCCGGATCGTCAATTGCGTATTATAGCTTGCGGCCATCGTGATGATACCCATGATCGACTTTGCGTTGATCCGGGTTTCCTCCCGCTCGATCAGGATCTCTGATGCAAAGCGGTTCGCCGTCTGCGCGATGAGCGCGGCGGGACGCGCGTGGATTCCAGCCCTGTTTTTAATCGTAACGGTCTTCGTTGTCATCTGGCCATTCCTTCAATATGAGTCGTCGACGCCATAATACGGCGCCCGCGCAGCGTCAGTCTCGATCCACTTGAGGACGTTCTGGTTGAACTCCTTCGCGGAAAAATATCCCATGCTCTTGAGCCGCTCGTTCATCGCGGCGGTTTCGAGGATGATCGGCACGTTTCGTCCCGGCTTGACCGGGATCTCCAGCTTCGGCACCTGCACGCCGAGAATTTCCATCGTCAGGACCTCGGTACCGAGCCGGTCATATACCTTGTTCGCGTCCCATTCCTCGAGCTTCGCGACAATCTGGACTTCCTTGCGCTCACGGATCGAACCGACCCCGTAGAGCTGGGTGATATTGATGATGCCGAGTCCCCTGATCTCCATGTGGTGGCCGATGATCTTGTTAGCGCCCTGCCCGATGAGTACGTTTCCGTTCACGCAGGATATCTCGACGACGTCGTCCGCGACGAGTCGGTGCCCGCGCTCGATGAGCTCGAGGGCAGTCTCGCTCTTCCCGACCCCGGAGTCCCCGAGTATCAGAATACCGAGGCCGTAGACTTCGACGAGAACGCCGTGAATGGAAACTTTCGGCGCGAAAATATTCGACAAAATGCGCAGGAGCCGCGAGGAAAACTCGCTCGACTCAAGACCCGTCTGAAGGACGGGACAACCGGTTTCTTCTGCCATATCGATGAACGCCTGGGGCGGCTCAAGGCTATGGGTAAAGATGCAACAGGGAAGCTGATACGAAAAAAGTTGCTGTATTGTTTCGGTGCGGCCTTCGCCGATGATCTTGTTCAGGAATGCGACCTCGCCCCGTCCGAACAGCTGTACGCGCTGATAGGCGAAGGAATCGTAAAAGCCTGAAAGGGCGAGTCCCGGACGGTTGAGGTCTGGTATGGTAATGTCCCGAACCAGCCCCCGCCGCCCGCAAATGCACCGCAAATCGAGCGAATCGTGTTCCTTCAGGTTAAGTCCCAGGAGGTCAAGCACGGAAAACCGTTTCAAAGCCATACCTGACTATATCCTTCCGGACCCATCTTGTAAAGTCAACGGATTCGCCCGGAAGGCCAGAACGCGAGTCTTACTTCCTGTCCTGTATTTTATCCTTTTCCTTGCGAATCTTCGTGTCGAGCACGTCCATGAGCTTGTTGACGACGGCATTGAAATCGAAATCCTCGGCAGTCACGTGCGCGTTGCCGCCCCAACGGAAGTTCACGGTCGCTTCCGCGTAAAATTGCCTGTCCAGCTTGATGTTCAGGAGGACGTCGGTGATGAGTTCCTCGGCATACTTGATCCGTTCGAGCTTCTTGTCGACGAAGGACTTGCGCTCCTCGTCAAGGGTGAATTTTACCGCCTGTACGCTGATGTTCATGGTGAACCTCCTCAAGTAGTTTCTCCGGCAGGACGCCGTTGCTACCTTTATAATACTACGGAAAGCCCCTATTTGCAAAAAGAACCGGAGGGCCAGTGAAATGGCAGGTGAAGCGTCAGGGCTGACGGTCGAGGGACGAGCCGATCGTGAGTTCCCCGCGGTATTTCGCGACCGTGCGGCGGGCGATCTTGATGCCGCGCTGCGCAAGCAAGTCCGCGATCTTCTGGTCGGAAAGGTTCTCCCGGGAGTCGGTGATTATCTCGCGGATGATTTCCTTGACGCCCTGTTTTGAATGCAGTCCTGCGCTCGCCTGCCCACCCGCCTGGAGCGCCGAATGGGGCCGACCCGAGCCGATCTCGTTCGAGAAAAAATACCTGAGCTCGAAAACGCCCCACTCGCACTGGAGGTACTTTCCGTTTGCGGCGCGCGAAACGGTCGCCTCGTGCATCCCGATTTCTTCTGCGATGTCCTTCATCCGGAGCGGCGCGAGGTGCGACGGCCCGTGCGTAAAAAAGTCGCGCTGAAACACGACGAGGGCGCGCGCAAGCTTGAGGATGGTGAGGTTCCGACGTTCGATCGTGCCGATAAACCAGCGCGCTTCCTTTACCGATTCCCGAACGAAATCCCGCGCCTTTCGCGCCTCCGCGTCCCGGGCCGCGGAGCCCTCCGAATCGAGCTCCATGAAAAAGGGCGCGACGCCGAGGACGGGAATTTCTTCGTCATTGATGATGACCGAGTAGTCGTCCTCGGTCCGTTTGACGATGACGTCGGGAATGATGCATGAAACCGGCTCCGAGCCGTAGACGCGGCCCGGAAAGGGATCGAGGCTCCGGATGATGTCGAAAATTTCTTCAGCCTCGTCGAGGTCAGGGATAAAGCTCGCGTCGCCTTTTTTCGCGAGCGCCTTGACGAGCGCGTCGGGCCGCCCCTTCTCGAGCGTCTCGAAATGTCGCTCGAGGATTTCGATCGCGTGGCTGAGCGCGAGATCGGGGTGTTCGCTTCCGCGTGCGCGCTCGATGAGCCGCGCCTGAACAATGAGGCTTTCGTGAAAATCGCGCGTCGCGCAGCCGGCGGGCTCGAGGGAGCGCACCGCGTCAAGCGCCGCTTCGAGCGTCTCGGCAGTAGACCCGGTGAGCTCCGCAGGCGGCACGATGTGAAAGCCGTCCTTGTCGAGATTCTGGATGACGATTTCGGCAAGCTCCCTCACAGGCGGGGACAAGTCAATTTCAACAAGTCCTTCAAGCAGATGTTCCTGGAGGGTTTCTTCCCGGTGAAGGGACCCTTCGATAAAATCCTGGTGATCGTCGCTTTCCGCCTCTCCTTCCGCGCTCGAGCGGGACGCTGTACCTGAATCGCGTGCAAGGCTTCCGGTCCCGAGGAGCCGGGCGTCGAGCGGAGATTCCGCGCCCATCATGCCGGCAATGTCGTCGGCGCCGAGAAAGGAAAGCGCGTCGTCACTGCTTGAGTCCGCGGGATTTATAGGCGAGACCGAGCCGGGAGACGACTGGTCGAAGGAAGGCATGCCCGTCGCTTCGGCGGAATCGAGGGGGTCGGAAACGACCTCGAGCGCGGGATTCTTTTCGATCTCCTCGAAAATTCGCTCGCGGAGGTCGGCATGCGGCAAGGCCATCAATTTGATGGACTGTACCAATTGCGGACTGAGGTTGAGGCGCTGTTGCTGTACGAGTACCTGCTTTTGACCCTGCATGTTACCTTTGAAGATACGGAAGAAATCGGGGTGCGGTCAAGGTCACGTTCAATTATTGAACGATCGAGTCAACGATTGTTCGCCGTTGACCGCATCACCGATTTTCCCGTATCATGCCTACCATGAATTATACCGAAACCCTCAAAAAATACGCGCTTGCTGTTCCGGAAATTCTCCTTCCGGCCGTAAAAAAAGATCTATCCCGTTGGGCGGTTATCGCCTGCGACCAGTATACACAGGACCGATCCTACTGGAAACGGGTTTCCGAACGGGCAGGAGATGCTCCCTCGACGGTGAACCTCATTCTCCCCGAAGTCTATCTCGAGGACTCGGGCAGGGCGGAAAAGCTCCAGTCAATCCGGAAAACGATGGACCACTATCTCGGCAAAAACGGTTCCTCCGGAGTTTTCGCCGATCCGGTCAAGGGTTTCGTATACATCGAACGGAAAACCGCCTATGGCAGAACCCGGAAAGGCCTCGTCGTCGCGATCGACCTCGACTCCTATGAATGGAAACCCGATTCCAAAGCCCTCATCCGGGCGACCGAGGCGACGATCGTCGACCGCATCCCGCCCCGCATGGAAATCCGCCGGGGAGCGCCCCTTGAATCGCCGCACATCATGCTTCTCGTAAACGATCCGAAAAAAACCCTCGTCGAGGAAGCGGGAAAGCTCGCACGCCAGACCCTTCCGCTCTATGAAACTTCCCTTGAACCGGATTCAGGCTCGATCACGGGATGGGAGGTTTCCTCTCCCGACGCCCTGGGGCGCGTTGCACGGGCGGTACAGGGGCTCGCAGAAGCAAACACGGCAAGCGACGGCTCATCCTTCCTTTTCGCGGTCGGAGACGGAAACCATTCGCTCGCGACGGCCAAGGCAGTTTGGGACGAATTCCGCGCCGAACACCGCGCTGACGCACAAAAGGGCGCAATCGACCTTGAAAATCACCCGGCGCGCTTTGCCCTCGTGGAAATCGTCAATCTCTACGATGACGGTCTTACCTTCGAGCCCATCCACCGGGTACTTTTCGGCACGACCGCAGAAGCGGTTTCGTCCTTCCTCGCACTCAGGCTCGGCGGCTCGGTATCCTCCGCGGCGTCCGCTGCTGCCCTTGAAAAAGCCGTCAGCGAAAAAAATGAAACCCGTTTCGGCTTCGTCGCACCGCTCTCCCTCTCGATCCTCGATACCCCGAACCCGGCTCTCGCGGTGAGCCGCCTCCAGCCCGCCCTCGACGAATTCCTTGCCATAAACCCTGCGGTAAAAATCGATTATATCCACGGAAGCGAGGAAGTGTGGCGCCTTGGAAAGGAACAAGGGGCGGTTTCAATCCTGCTCCCGCCGGTCGAAAAGGACAGTTTCTTCGCGACCATAGCCTCCGGGGGACCGCTTCCCCGGAAAAGCTTTTCGATGGGAGAAGCAAGCGAAAAACGCTTTTACCTGGAGTGCCGCAAACTATTTGATTGAGCTTTTTTTCACACTTTTTTTCTTTTTGCCCCTTGCATTTGCGAGGGGCGGCACACGATACTTAAATGCATGGATTCGCCGAATACTGCACCGCCCTGCCTGCATGATGAAGAAAAACCCTTCCAGGTTCTGCTCTGCGTCAAGCCACTCATAGCCCTCGTTTCCGCCCTTGCCATCGGCATCAGCATCTTGTGCCTGAATTTCGGCTATTCCGTCGTTTTTCCCCATCTGTACTATATTCCCATAATTATCATGTGCTCCTGCTTTCCACGGCAGGGAATCTGGTTCTCCGTCTCTATCGCTCTCGTATACCTCGCCCTCGTCTTCGGCATCACGAGACAAACTGCATTGCTCGGTCCGGCGCTGTGCCGTTCCGTCTTTTTCATCCTCATAGGATGGGTCGTGGTGGTTCTGTCACAAAGGAGAGCCAAGGCCGAAGAGGAGCTTGCTTTCCAGCGAAAAAACCTTGGCGCCATAGTCGACGAACAGACGGATTGCATCGCGCGCGAGCTTGAGCAGAGCAAACGGCTCGAAAAGGCATACCGGGACGCGACCGAATACTATGACCGGCTGATGAGTCAGGCGGAGGTCGCCATTGTCGTGTGGAATAGCGGCCTCTATATCACCCGGACGAACGCAGCCTTCGAACGCCTGGCCGGAAAACCGCGAACCGAGCTCCTCGGGCGAAAAGTCTCGGCGATCATGCCGCTTGACGAGGCGGCGAGCCGCACGACCGGCAAACCGGTAATCATCCCGTTTCAGGAAACCTCCGGCGCAGCGCACCAGGTGCTTTGGACCTTTTCCGAAATCTATGCTCCCGAACAGACCGAGCCGTTCGCCGTACTCGCGATCGGTCAGGAAATTTCCTGAACACCTGATTGTTTCATTCGTGTGTCCGGCTGTATCATGGTATACTTTTTGATATAAGGAGCATTCGGGCAATGGGCGATCTCGATCTCGGAAAAAAGGTTTTCTTTCTCTACCCGCCAAGCGTTATCCGGGACGATCTCGTTACCCGGCTTCTTGACCAGGAATACGAAGTCTACATGTTAAACAGCCACCAAACAGCGCTCAAGCTTTTTACGCGCTTTCCCGACGCGATCTGCTTCGTGAATATTGACGCAGGTCTCGGTGAAAAGGAATGGGAAGACTGGATACGCGCGGTGATGGAGAACCCCGTGACGAAGGGCGTCGGTATCGGCATTGTCTCCTATAACTCGGACGACAAGCTCCAAAAAAAGTATCTCATGGACATCGGAATACAGTGCGGCTTTATCAAGCTGAAAATCGGCATGGAGGAAAGCACCCGGATACTCCTCGCGACGCTCAAGGCTGCCGAAGCGAAGGGCAGGCGAAAGTTCGTGCGCGCATCATGCGAGCATGACACGCTTGCGTCGCTCAACATACGCGAGGGACCCCTCGACGTGACGGGCTCGCTGCTCGACATCAGCGTGGTCGGCTTCTCGTGCGTCCTCGATCCCGATCCCGCGTTTCAGAAAAACGTCGTGCTTCACGACATCCAGCTTCGCCTGCGCGGAACGATTGTCCGCACCGAGGCGATCGTGTTCGGAAAAAGGGGCGAGGATCACGCGACCTATGTCATGCTTTTTACCCAGAAGATGGAATCCCTCTCGCGGCAAAAAATCCGCAGCTATCTTCAGGTCGCGCTCCAGAGCGAAATCGAACGCATCGCCGAGGAATCCTAGTCCCCGTCCGACAGCGTTTTCGCGAGGCTTTCCGCCTCGACGTTCGTCCGTTCGGCGAGTTCCGCGAGCTGATCCATCGCCTTGACGACGACCGCGATGTTTTCCTTTATCGTTTCCGTGTTGTTCTTCACCGTTCCCGACGAGTCAACGAGACTGCGCATCTGCGCGAGTATCTCGTTCCCCATCTGGCTTTGACGTTCGGTGTTTTCCCGTATCTCGTGCGCGCGGGAGCGGATATCGACGAGTGACGTCTGAATACTGCCGCTCGACTGCTGGTTTGCGACGGTCTCGGAGTATACCTGATCAATTTTCGACACCGTGTCGAGAGCGCTCCGGTTGATCCCGTCGAGCGCCTGATGGAGATTCACGTTAACCTTTACTTCCTCTTCGATGCGGTCGATGATGGTATCGATGTAAACCCTGATCTGCGCGGCATTCTCCGCAGAACTCTCCGAAAGTTTTCTGATCTCGTCCGCGACGACCGCGAAGCCGCGCCCCGCATCCCCGGCGTGCGCCGCCTCGATCGCGGCGTTCATCGCGAGAAGGTTCGTCTGCTCGGCGATGTCGTTGACCGTGTCGACGATGCCGTAAATCAGCTCGGAAGTTTCCTTCACCTTGGCTATCGCCTCGTCAGAATCCCTGATCGCGTTCTCGCCTTCCTCGGCGACTCCCGTGAGGTTTCGCGAGAACTCGACCGTCTCGCGGAGGTTTACCGTGACGCGGCTGAAGTTTTCGAGAAGCTGCACGATGGTAACCGATATTCCCTCGATGCCGGAGAACTGCTTCTCGGTATCCGAAGAATTCCCCGAAAAGGAATCGATCATCCGGGACACGGTCCGGTTTGTGTTCTCTGCGTACGCGAATTGCGTGTCGACCGACGAATGGATAACCTCGGCTCCCTGCGATATGCCGCGTACCGAAACCGATGTTCGCTCCACCGTCGTCTTGAGATCGCCCGAAATGATTCTCACCGAGGAGGAAAGATCTCGAATATTGCCGAGAAGTTCCCGAAGCCGCGTGGTCTTCCGGTCGTTTTCCGCGAGAACCCGGGTGAGATTTTTCTGGATATGCATTTCGCTGATGGACATCGCGACGAACAGCGATACGTTAAAGCCGAATATACCGACACCCTGCCACCATACGGCGGGTACAATGCCGCGGACGACAGCCATCACATCGAGCGTGCCAAGCACGACGGCGAACGCGACGCCCGTGGCAATGGGAATCGCGTACGAGTTTTTCCGCACAAGAGCGATGACGGTGATGGTGATTATGACGACAAGCATGAGTTCCGTCGGAAGCATGAGGCTCGCGAAAGTCCGGTCCACAGCCCCGAGCGTGTGGCAGAAAAGCGGAAATGGCAGCGCAAGGAGCACTCCCGTCACGCCGACGGCGATCTTGACCGCCTTCCGGTTCCAGATATCGAAAAACTCGATAAAGAAAAGAAGGAGCGAGCTATAGAAGAGCGGGAGGCACATCCGCGCATAAATGGTCCGAGGGATTACCGGTAAAATGAGATCGAACTGAAGGCCGATGTCCATGAAGTACCCGGCGAGAAAAAGGGAACTCACCGCGTACAGGAATTTATACCGGTCCTTCCGGTTGAACACGAATTGCAGGAAGAAAAAGAGACCGATGCAAAAAGTCGCCACGGAAAACGCAAAGTAAAAATCATTGTTCAGGAGTTCTTTTTCGGCGATAATACCCGCAAAATGCTCGGGAAGCCCGAGGGAAACCGTGTTCAGATTGAAAGCGAATCCGTCGTTGTACTGCATGATGACGAGCGAGTTTTCTTCGCCTCCCGCTTTCAGCGCCGATGACGGTACCAGAAAGCGCATCGCGCTCGTCGTATGAACGAAAAAGCGCGGTGTGTCCGTTCCACCGGAGCCAATCTCGCAGCCATTGAGGTACACCCGGGTCATTGAGCGTTCATCGCCGAGATAGAGCATAAGGAGTGTATCCGTGAGCGACGGATCTACCGAAAACGTCGTAGAATACCAGACAAAGGGCTTGTTGCCCGACTCGGCGGGGGAAATCGCGAAGGGATAATCAACGCGAAGGGCGCCTTCGAACGACGGAAGAGACCGAGAGTCAGTATCGGTAAACACCGCCTTCCAGCCCTTATCTATCTCCTGAAAGTCACCGGCCGCAAGCGCCGCGCAGAGTAAAAAAATAGCTGCAATTGCGCACACAAATCGTTTCATGCTTGACTCCAGTATCCATATTAGACCCAAACATTCAAACTCTCAACCGAAATCCTTCTTGATAGCGTCATTCCAATGCGCTAGGATGAGTTCAATGACCTTTCAGCAACTGAAATACGCCATCGGCGTCGCGGAGCATCGCTCCTTTAACGAGGCGGCGAAAAATCTTAACGTTTCGCAACCGAGCCTTTCGGCTTCGGTGAAGGATCTCGAGCGCGAGATGGGCGTGACGATTTTTTCCCGTACGGCGCGGGGTGTCACGGTAACCGCCGACGGCGCGGAATTCCTCGGCTACGCGCGGCAAGTCCTCGAGCAAACCGATCTCCTCGAGGAAAAATACCGGGGCAGCCATCCGCGCAAAAAGGCATTCTCCGTTTCCACGCAGCATTATGCCTTTGCGGTCAACGCCTTTGTCCAGGTTGTGCGCGAGCGCGGCGAGGACGAATACGAGTTCACCCTCAGGGAAACGCGCACGCACGAGATCATCGAGGACGTCAGGAGCCTCAGGAGCGAGATCGGAGTGCTCTACCTTTCCGCGTTCAACGAAAAGGTCCTCAACCGGCTCTTCCGGGAGTATGCCCTCGGCTTCACGGCCCTCTTTACCGCAAAACCGCATATCTTCGTCAGCGCCTCCCATCCCCTCGCCAAAAAGCGCAAGGTAAAACTCGAGGATCTTGCCCCGTATCCGTGTCTTTCGTTCGAACAGGGCGAGCACAATTCCTTCTATTTTTCCGAAGAAATCTTGAGCACGCTGTACAAGCCAAAAAGCGTGACGGTAAGCGACCGGGCAACGCTCTTCAACCTGCTGATCGGAATCAACGGCTACACGATTTCGACGGGCGTGCTGACCGAGGACCTCAACGGCAAGGCGATCGTCGCCGTCCCCCTGGACATCGCCGAAGAAATAACCGTCGGTTGCGTCACGAGAAAGGGAGCTCCCTTGAGCGCCATCGGAGAGCGGTATGTCGAGGCGCTGTCTTCGTATCTCCCCAAAAAGGGGCGCAGCCATGCCTCTTCCGCCAATCATTCCTGATTATAGGTTTTTCCTATAACTACCCATAAAAACATTGTCTTTGACTATATGTTGCGTGTCTGCTATCCTTTGAGCCGTACAGAGTAACCCTTTGGGGGGCTTTGAGGAGGAACAGGCATGCTCACATCGATACACGGTTACCCGCGCATGGGAGCCGCGCGCGAGCTCAAGTTCGCAACTGAATCTTTTTTCTCAGGTCAAAGCGACGAGGCATCTCTTCTCGCCACCGCCCGCACGCTGCGCGAAACGCACTGGCGCGAGGTTGCCGAGAGCAACATCGACTTGATACCGTCCAACGACTTTTCCCATTACGACGCCATGCTCGACACGGCGATACTTTTAGGCGCGGTGCCCCGCCGATATCGCGATCTCGGTCTTTCCGCGCTCGGTACGCTTTTCGCGATGGCACGCGGCTATCAGGGCCCGCATGGAGATGTCAAAGCCCTGCCCTTGCGTAAATGGTTCAGCACGAACTATCACTATCTGGTGCCCGAGCTCGAGGAAGGAGTCCCCCTTTCGCTTTCCGGGGAAAAACCGTTCGACGAGTTCCTCGAAGCTCGCGCGCTCGGTATTGAAACGCGGCCGACCCTGATCGGACCCTTTACCTTTTTGGCGCTCGCTCACGGACCTGATGGCACGGCGTCGCATACAAAGGGTGACGCAAGCAAAAGAGAAGAAGAACTCGCGCGCGTCTATGGCGACATTCTTTCGCGGTTCGCCGCCCTCGGCGCGAAATGGGTCGCGTTTGACGAAAGCGCGCTCGCCCTTGATCTTTCCGCCTCCGACCTCACCCGGTTCGAGGCGCTTTACCGAAAAATTCTCGAACGGAAAGGAGCCGTCCGCGTCTTGCTCCAAACCTCCTTCGGCGACATAAGGGACGCATACAAAAGCGCGTGCGATCTCCCCTTCGACGGCATCGCCCTCGATTTTATCGAGGGAACGCAGAACCTCGACTCGATTCGCGCGCATGGCTTTCCGAAAGACAAACTCCTCGTAGCGGGACTCGTCAACGGAAAGAACATCTGGAAGAACGATTACGCGAAGAGTCTCGCCGTCATTCGTGAAATCGCTCATATTTGCGGCAAGGGAACATGCCCCGCGATCGCGATCGGAACATCGTGCTCGCTCCTCCATGTGCCGCACACCGTCAGCCGTGAAGACTCTCTTGATATCGGCCTCAGGAGCCACCTTGCATTCGCCCGCGAAAAACTCGCCGAAATCAAGGAACTCGCAGAAATTTGCGAGATCAGCGCGATCGCCGAGACCGCAGCAATCTCCGATATCGAAAGGCATCCCGCGTATGCGCGAAATCGCGCCGTAACACGAGAACCGATCGTGAAAAGAAATGATGAAACGCAAAGGCTTGTCGCGTCTCTTGGCGAACGCGACTGGACAAGGACTCCGTCGGTCGCCGAGCGCGCAGAGATTCAGGCTACGAGCGTGCCGCTCCCTGGCCTTCCGGCAACGACCATCGGATCCTTTCCCCAGACGAGCGAGATCAAGTCGCTTCGCGCACATCGCCGTAAAGGCGACATCGGCGAAGCCGAATACCGGGACGCCATCAAAGGCCATATTCAGGACTGCATACGGCTCCAGGAACGGCTCGGTCTCGACGTGCTCGTTCACGGAGAATTCGAGCGGAACGACATGGTCGAGTATTTCGGGGAGAACCTCACAGGGTTTACGTTTACCGCGCACGGATGGGTTCAGTCCTACGGCACTCGGTGCGTCAAGCCGCCCATCGTATCGGGAGACGTGGCGCGAAACGGGCCGATCACCGTCGAATGGTCGCGCTTCGCGCAGAGCCTTACGGAGAAGCCGGTAAAAGGCATGCTTACCGGGCCGGTGACCATTCTTAACTGGTCGTTCCCCCGCGAGGACATTCCGCTCGCGCAATGCGCGTTCCAGATTGCGCTCGCAATCCGCGACGAGGCACTCGATCTCGAGCGTGCTGGCATTCGGGTAATTCAAATTGACGAGGCCGCGCTCAAGGAACGGCTTCCGCTCCGAAAGGAAGACTGGAAGCGCTCGTATCTCGACTGGGCTATCCCCGCTTTTCGCCTTACCCACTCACGCCTGAAGGCGGAGACGCAGGTACACACGCACATGTGCTACAGCGAATTCGAGGAAATCGCGGGCGACATCGACGCGATGGACGCGGACGTCATCTCGTTCGAGGCTGCGCGTTCGGCCCAGGCGATACTCACGTCGATCGCAGAAAGCGGCCTTCGCGCGCGCGTAGGTCCCGGCGTGTACGACATCCATTCGCCGAGAATCCCCACGGTATGCGAAATCGGTGACGCCATAACGCGCGCGCTCTCGTCAGTTCCTGCCGCACAGCTTTGGGTAAATCCCGATTGCGGGTTAAAGACGCGAGAGGACGCCGAAACTGAAGCGAGCCTTGCAAACATGATGGAAGCTGTTTTTCTCGCACGGGCGAAAATCACGAAGGAAAGCGCGTCATGAAAAAATACCTTGCCGTCGAAATTGACCCGCCCGCAGACTGTGACGCGTCCTTTCTTGTCGAGGCCGCGACTCGCGTCCGCAAGGCGGGCGCCGATACGGTCACGCTTGCAGACAACCCTTTCGCCAGGGCCCGGGCCGACAGCGCAATGCTTGCGTGCAAAGTGATGCGCGAAGCCGGCATCCGGGCGATTCCGCACCTTACCTGCCGGGACCGGAACTATAACGCGCTCAAGTCAACGCTTCTCGGCCTTGCGATCGAGGGAATCGACACGGTGCTCGCGGTGACCGGGGACCCCGTCAGAATTGGCGACAACCCGTATTTAAAGTCGCGCGCTGCCTTCGACTCGCGCACGCTCGCCGAAATTATCTCGCAGTGGAATGCTACCGACTTTCCCCGCCCTTTTACCATCGCCGGCGCGCTCAACGTGAACGCACAGTCCTTTTCCGCCGAGCTTGAACGGGCCGCGCGAAAGGCAAAGGCAGGAATGAGCGTATTTTATACGCAGCCGGTCATCGGGGAAAAGGCCGCAGCAAACGTACGCCGCGCGCGCGAAGCGCTTCCCCGCACTGTCATGCTCGTCGCGGGTATTCTTCCGATCGTGAGTTTTCGAAACGCTGAATACCTCGCGTCCTCGATTGCGGGAATCAGAGTTGATCGGGAAATTACCGAGCGCTACCGGGACGTCTCGAAGGAAAAGGCGACGGAACTTGCGACTGCGATAGCGGTGTCGATGATGGAACGTGTCACAGATGCGGTAGACGGATATTGCCTCATTACCCCGTTCAAGCGGATCGACATCGTGGAGTCGATCATCGCCCGCTCTTCGGAGTTACGGGAAGCGCCTGAATTGCGGGAGGCGAATGACGAGCGCGATTATTTGTCGCTTGCCATATAGGGAATGACGATGTTGACCTGCCGGTTGTACGCGCGGCCTTCAGGGGTCTCGTTGCTCACGAGCGGGTGGCTCGAACCATACCCGACGACGCTCATCCGCGATGGATTGATTCCGAGATCCTGCAAGACACCGAGTACCGTGATCGAGCGCTGCACCGAAAGGTCCCAGTTGTTCGCGTATTTCGACGTTACGCCCTTCGTCAGGTCATCCGCATATCCTTCGATCTGTATCGCGTTCGGAAGGGACGCGAGCATTTGCGCGACCGGCAGGAACGAGCTCATTGCCCCCTCGGGAAGTTCGGCCGACCCCGTCTCGAAGAACACCTGCGCGCCCATCTCGATGATGAGCCCTCGCTCTTCCTGCCTGACGGCGAGCCGCTTTTCCTGCACGGAAGACTTGAGGATATCGTAAGCCTTGTCGTAAAGGGGGCTTCTCGCTTTTTTTGACTGAACGGGAACGGCGGTAAGGGGAGCCGCCTTCGCGTCAACCATCTTGCCGGGTCCGGTTCCGGGTCCATGAGTCGATTCCGCAGGAGATCCCATCGCCGCGGAAAGAGATTCCGCAAGAGCTTCGAATTTGCCCTTGTCGACGACGCTCATCGCGTACAGAACGACGAAGGTAACGAAAAGGAGCGTGATCATATCGAGATAGGTGAGCATCCAGCGCTCGGCGTTTTCTTTCTCGGCCTCTGCTTTTTTCTTCATGGCGATTCCCCCTGTGGTTCAGCGCGCTGTCGCGACTCTTCGGCGAACAGCGATCAATCGACAGACACGACCTTGTCGCGGTGATTCTCCGCGATGAAGCCGATGAGTTTGTCGCGCACGATGCGGGGATTGTCGCCCGCCTGGAGGGAAATGACGCCGACGAGGATGAGACTTTTCATCTCGACCTCAGCCTTCATGATTGCCTTGAGCTTGTTCGCGACGGGAAGGAATATGATGTTGGCGAAACCGATACCATAGAGGGTCGCGATGAACGCGGCCGCGATCGATTCACCGAGCTTTTCCGGTTCATTGAGGTGACTCAAAACCGAGATGAGTCCAAGAACGGTTCCGACGATACCCATGGTCGGGCAAAAACCGCCGGCCTGTTCGAAGATCGCGGTTTTCGCTTTCTGGCGTTCTTCGTACTGCATGATTTCAACTTCGAATATTCCGGTAATCGCCGAGGCGTCGATACCGTCGATGACGAGGCTCAGGCCACGCTTGACCAGGGGATCGTACTCCTTGCCCGAGAGCTCGGATTGCACGTCTTCCTCAAGGCTCAAAAGGCCTTCCTTGCGGGCTTTTTCGGCGAAGGTAATAAAAAGACTCACAAGCTTTTCGTGGTCGAGCTCGGAGGAGCCCATCGCGCGAATAAAACCGGAGGGCAATTCCTTGAGAACCGTCGGAAGACTGAACGAAACGGCAAGTGCGCCGAAAGTACCGCCAACGATGATGATAAGGGCACTGATTCCGATCAGCTTGATCGGGTTTCCGCCTTCAATGATGAAAGCCACAATAAGGCAGGCAAACGCGACTCCAATGCCGAGCATGGTTGATATATCTTTTTTACCCACGTTCAATTCCTTTCTTCCGCGCATGGAGCGGATAAGTTTCAATATAGTAACATATAAACCGGAGCATAGTCTGTGTCAACAAGAGTTTTACCGCCGCGGAGGGCCTTGGCGCCCGGCTCCTTGCGGGCCCTGCGCCTCGCGGGTACCGGCGCCCGGCGACGGCCGCGCACCAGCGCGAGACTCGACGTCGGCGCGTTCGCGTTCCCGCTCTGCGTCGCGTTCAATAGCGAGGCGAATCTTTTCCTTGGCGTCAATCGCGTCGGAAAGCGTCATGGCGCCCTCGTCAATCCGCATCTTCACGAACTCGATATCCTCGCGGAGGCGCTCAGTCCGGGCACCGCTGACGTATTTCCGCATGCCGGCAAGCGCGTCGGTGCAATCAATCAGGGCGAGGGCGAAGTCACGGTCGTCGACCATTGCGGCGACGCGCTGCGCGACTTTCGCATCGAGATCGGACAAAAGACCGAACGGGATCCCCTGCTCGCGAAACGCTGCGAGACGGATCTCGGCGCGCGCGTGATCGGCCTTGAGGATGATTTCCTTCATCAGGTATTTGAGCCTGCCCGTCGCGTCGATCCTTCCGCCAAGGGAAGCCCGCATAATCGCGTGCAAGGCCGTATCGTTGAGCTCCGCGCACGCTTCGGCGGTCAAGCCCTGAAGAACTCGTGTCTGCTCGTAAAAACCCTGCTTGAAGCCATCCGGCAGGAAGGAATCCAGCCGCCGGGAATCGAGCGGACCATAGGGGAGAATCGCCTGCCGCGTCTGACCGTTGGGACCTGCGACCTCCATTGTCTGGAAGACAATCTCGGGCAGCCGCTTGGCGCCAAAATCCGGTATCAGGACGTTCTGAATCACGAGCCGGCAGTCATGGTCCGAAAGAAGGCGGAGGAGTTCGTTCACCGAAAAACGGGGAACGCGGGGACGGAGTTCCGGGCTCGCGATGATTGACGGAAGGCTCTTCGCGAGCATGCGCGCATTGATGTCGAAAAGGGCAGCCGCGCATTCTTTCGCGTCCGTCGCCGAGGAAACCGGTACGCGCCAGGCGCGGGCAAGCGGAACAAGCGAAGCAAAGGGGACGATTACCTGTCCCGGAACGGTCAGGCTCGAGTCCCTGAGCGAAAAATCGAGGTACACGAGGTCGGCCGCGCGGGATAAATCCGGTGCTGCGTCCATTGCCTTGAGCGCGAGCCGTCCCGGTTTGAGCGCGGAGAGCGCGCAATAGCGCCGGACACTTTCAGAAAACACGCCACCGGCGAGTGAAGCCAAAAACTGGGCAGCTTCGGAAGCGCCGAGCTTGAGGGGCATCGCTGCCTTTGAAAGCGCATACAGAAAGGTAAACGCCTTCGGCTCCGCGCCTTCTGAAAGAATATATTCGAATGAACCCTTGAACCACACCGGATACTCGGGCGCGGGGGCGACATCGGACCCGGCCTTGCAGACGCCGAATGCTGTCGGCACGGTCGAGTAAATCCTTTCACCCGACTTGAAGGATTGGGACGCAAACGCGCTCAGTGCGGGAAGGTCCCGCGCGCGATCGGCCGTAAACCGGGTAACGCCCGCTCCGGCAGGAGCGCTTCCGTCCAAAGCCCCGGAATCGGCGGCTTCTGCAGTCCCTGCGAGTTTTTTTCGGCGCTTTCCGGAACGCTTCAGTTCCTCTTCCTCGGCGCGGCTTTTCAGCGATTCGCGAATCGGGTCCGAGATCCAGACCAGAGCCGCAACAGATCCGTCGGCGCCGACGATTGCGTAAGCTGCCATTTCCATGACCAGCCAGCGAAACGCGTCGGCAAAGGGGGCGTCAGTGTTCAAGGATGACCAAACGATGTCATCGGACACAAGTCCGCTTTCGGTGAGCCAGGGGCGCGCGCGGCCGGAGAGATCGCTTCCGGGAACGCACGCCGCGACCGGCACGTTGGAGCGCGTATACGCGAGGTTTGCGGTCTTTCCCGGGAATGCGTCCTCTGCCGTCATCGGGCGAACGCTGTAAAGAGGTGGTTGGGTATCGACTGAAGGGTCAACGAGCGCGAAAAAAGACGCAAAAAGGGATTCGGGGGTTATGCCTTCGGCCTTTTTCTTCTTTCCGAAAAAAAACGCCATGTCAGTACCACCAGAGGACCGCGCCGTTAATCCGCGCGATCTCGCCCTCAAGTTTTTCTATTGTTCCTGTTCCGTAGGTCACGATATTCGGCGCGATCCCGGCACATAGTTTTGCAATCTCGCTCAAGTCCGAAGGTGTCTCCGAAAAGGTAAACTCGACAAAATCGGCGCCCGCCCCGGTAATCTTGATTTTCGCATTTGCGTTTATCGCTTGCAGGGCTTTGACTATCGATGCGGTGGCGACCTTGTCTTCCTTGCCCCGGGTTTTGAGCGCGGTTACCAGCTGGAACTGGTCCATCGTCTTGATGATGGCAACGCGGTCTTTTTTTCCGCCGTTACCGTAATTCTTCTCGATCCGGAACGGCATTACGTTCACGTAATCCGTCCTGATCGCGTCCATGATAATCTGGGCATCTGCCTGATCGACTTCGATTACGGCGCCCTTGACCGAAAGTTTGACGCCCGTGCTCTCGAGATAATAGTCCTCAAGGCTGACGAATTTTCCCGCGTTATACTTTTCCGCCACGGTGACCAGAGGATCCTTTGACGGGCCCCTGCACGAGACGGCGAGGAGGATCATGACAAAAACTGAAGCGGCTATTGATAGGTGATTGACTCGCATGCGTGCCCCTTTTTAACCAGTATAAGGCCTGAGGGGCGAAATTGACAAGCGCGATTATCTCGGGCCGTCAATCCCGGTTTTTCTCCGCTATCTCGCGGAAACCGGAGCGGCAAAACATGAACGCGTCGACGAGATCGGGATCGAATGCCCCTCCCCGACCGGCCGCAATCGCCTCGAAACCTTCCTCAAGGGAAACCGCGTCCCGATAGACTTTCTTCGTCGTCATCGCATCGAAGGCGTCCACGATCGCGATCACGCGCGCCGCAAGCGGTATCGTGACGGCGGACCGTCCCTCGGGATAGCCCTTGCCGTCCCATCGCTCATGGTGAAAAAGGACAATATCGCGCGCGAAATCGAGAAAGGCATAATCGGGAAACGAGAGCCTGATCATGTCGATTGTGCGCGCGCCGTCGGAGGTATGCTTCTTGATGAACTCGAATTCCCGCTCGCTGAGCGCTTCGGTCTTGCGGAGCACGTAATCGGGAATATTTACCTTGCCGATGTCATGGAGTTTTGCCATGCCCGCGATCCGCTCGATAAAGTCTTTTGTCATTTCGACGCGAAAGCGCGGAGTCTTTGCCGCCTGGGTGCAAAGCTCCTCGGCATAGAGGCACACGCGCACAAGGTGTTTCGTACCCTCGTTATCGCGCGCCAATGCGAGATCGGCAAGCGACTCGGTCAGGAGTTCCTGCGCCGAGCTCAAGGGGCTCTCGCGTACCGGCGAGTTCTTGTCCCCATCAGAACGAAGGGTGAGCAAATTGAACAGACGCTGAATCCGAAGGACGAGCTCCTCGCTGTCGTAGGGCTTTCGCACGTAATCGGCGGCGCCGCGCCTGAACGCTTCCTTGATGTCTGCCGGGTTCTCGTCTCCCGAAACGATGATCACCGGTATGCGCGCGTAATTGGGCGTATAGCGGAGAATATCGAGAAACTCGAGGCCGCTGACGCGCGGCATTTCCATGTCGAGCACGATGAGGTCGGGTCTGCGCGCCGAAAGGCACGCGACGGCTTCTTCGTACGTTTCCGCCGTCGTGACCGTGAACATCCCCTCAAGCTGATCCCGAAACAGGGCAAGCTGGGTTTTGCTGTCGTCGATGCAAAGAATGTGGAGCCCGAAGGTATCAATTTCGTCGAGAGTCATGCGCCGATCCCCCTCTTATAAAAAAGTATCAGCGAAAACCGGCGCGATTTCCAGGAATGGGCGAATGATTATTCGGGAATTTTCGGGATTGTAACGATGAGCTCGGCAAGGCCCGAGCCCGAGGCGGTCACCGAGGAAAACGGGCGCGACGGAAAAACGAGATTCGTCATCGTAGAGCTTCCCTCATTAAAGAATATTTCGACCGAACAGGCATCCACGATGAGCCTGACTGACCGGATGGGAAGCGCCGCCTCCATCGTCTGGGAAGACGTCGCATAGTCCGCGCTGAAATCGACGATACCCGATCTCCTCCGGTCGACGCGCGCGGCGCATCCTTCGCATTGAACGGTGAACCGTTCCCCGACCGCGTTCGATAGCTCGACGGAAAAAGAGTCGCATGCATCCGTGACCGCAAGCGTGATATCCGCGTAGCCTGCAGGCGGAAACTCCGCCGTCACGGGCATCGGTCCGGAGATCCGCGCGATTTCGCTCCGCGGAAGATCCTCAAACCCCCGCACAGGCGTCTGCTTGAGTCGCCAGGACTCGAGCGAAGGCTCGCCGGACAGATCAAGCGATAGCTCGCGCGGCAAAGCCATCGCGCCGCGCCACGAGCGAGTCGGCGTTTTCGCGGCATACTGCCAGTTACTCATCCAGCCCACGATTATCCGCTTATCCCCGACCGTGTTTGAATAGGTCACGGCGGCGTAATAGTCCTTTCCCCAATCAATCCATTGGAGAGGCGCACGTGCCGTGAACGCGTGTCCGTCAAAATCGCCGACGAGATAGCGCGTTCCCGAGCCACCGTTCGGCGCAGCGGTCGTCTGGCTCAAGAGCATCACCCACGCAAGGCCTGTCCCCGCGTTCATCGGAAAAAGATCGGGACATTCCCAAACGCCAAAGCCTTCCGCGTCGGGAAAGAAATCGCTTTCATGCCGCCAGTCTCGCAAGTCGTCGGAAGAATAAATTTTTATGCGGTCTCCCGCGGCGAGAATAAGGTTCCACCCGGATCCTGTCGGACTGGGGAATACCTTGGGATCGCGAAAGTCGCTTTCCCCCGAATTCCGCAAGACCGGGTTCCCCGCGTATTTTTCCCACGTCGCACCGCCGTCCCGGCTAAAGCCGAGCCCCTGATTCTCGACGCCAAGTGCGCCCCGCTTTCGCGCTTCCCCGTCATGAAGGGTAAAAACCGCGACGAGGGAGCCTGACCCGAAGCCCGCAGAACCCGTCGCATCGACAACCGCGCTCCCGGAAAAAATCCAGCCTTTTTCATCGGGGAAAAATGCAACCGGATGATGGCGCCAGGAAACGAGATCGACGCTCGTTGCGTGACCCCAATGCATGGGCCCCCACACGACGTCACCGGGAAAATATTGATAAAAAAGGTGGTATAGTCCGCCCGAGAAAACGAGGCCGTTCGGATCGTTCATCCAGTGGGCTTCGGGCGTAAAGTGAAACGCCGGACGGAAGGGGTCGTTAAAAGCCTGCAATAAAAAGGTCCTCGTAGAACAGCGATTGGCGCCTTACATCAGGCGACTCGCGCAATAAAAAAAGGCGACCCGCGCGTGCGAGTCGCCGAATAACCGGTTATTACCAGACGAACCCGACCGTCATGCCAATGCCGTATCCCGCCGAGAAGTAATAGTACATCGGAATATCAAGTTTGACCGGACCTGCGTTGATACCGAGACCGCCCATCACGCGCGCGCGTGCAAGGGTCGGCTTGATATCGTTCGTGCTCGCATCCACTGACACGGATCCTTTTTGGGTCACATCGTAATTCACATTCGTCCCGTTTACCGAAACCTCGTCTACGTCCATATCGCTCGAAGAAACAGCGGTGATACTGCTCTTACCGAAGACGAGATCGGCGCCGACCCCGAAGTTCACGTTAAGAACGTAGAGGAGCTGCACGGAGGTAAGGGCCTCGAGCGGAATCGAGAAGGTCTTCATGTCAACGCCGATGTCTACCTTCGGCGTCGAGGTAAGGATTACGGACGGGGTGATCGTTCCGGCATATGCGCCAGAGCCGACCGTGGTCGTCATCGTATACTCTTGGGTAATGGGATCGAGGGTTGTGCTGCTGTCGAAAGTATTCCGCTGGTAGGTGAGCCCCGAGCCGAGACTGACGCCGCGCCATTTGAGGAGGCCGAGGCCGAGGTTAATCGGGGGAAGGATCTGGTAATTTACCCCGATGCCGAGCGTCGTGGACTTCATGTCGAAGGTCGTGTCGGACGCATCATAGGAACCGTTATAGACGCCGCCCTTTACGTTCACGTAGAACTTTTTCGCGCGATCCCCGAGGTCATTATTGAAAAAGCCCAGAAGCTTTCCCATATTGAAGCCGACGTTCACGCTCATCGACGGGGCGACGCCCATGTACACGTCCGGATCATCCTTGATGGTTGTGGAAAGATCGCTGATCACGCCGAAATCGCTCGATGGAAGCTGGATACCGACCATCATGCCGACCGAAACCGCGAAAATCTTGTAGCCCTCGAAAGCCTGGAATGTGCCCGACTGGGAAGCGGCGAGGTTGGCGTCCGCAAAGCCCTGGGCGAGCTTTTCCTGCTCGCCGTATTTATTGAGTTCATCGGCCGATTCGGCCTTGAACTGGTCAATCCTGTCCTGAAACTGTGCGCTCGCCGCCTGATCGAAAATTTCGTTCAGCGCCTGATCGAGATATGCATCGTTTCCCGAAAAGGTGATATCCGGAGCTACTACGCTAACCGTGATTTCGGCCGCCGCTTGCGCCCCAAAAAGAAACAGAGCCGCGCCTGCGGCGAAAAGTACCAGTCTTGATTTCGTCATTTCACGCTCCTTCTCGTCCGATCAAACCTGTGACGGACGAATTGTAAACAGGTGTCGTTACAATGATACCCCACCAAAGGGTTTCCGTCAAACCGCCAGTGTAACTTCATCATCCTGAAATTTAAGATAAATTTCCTCGAAACGCCCGATTGCGGAGAGCATGACGGCGACCATATCCGGGTCAAACTGGGTTCCCGCCCCCTTGCGTATCCATTCGCGCGCTTCTTCCATCGACATTGCGTTCTTGTACACGCGTTTGGAAAGGAGCGCGTCGTACACGTCGGCGAGGGCCATAATGCGCGCCTCCAGCGGGATATTTTCGCCCGAAAGCCCCTCGGGATACCCCGTTCCGTCCCACCGTTCGTGATGGTTGAGGCAGATGAGGTACGCCATCCCGAAAAGGTCGGCTCCGCTTTGCCTGATTACCTTCTCCATCATCGACGCGCCGATCGTCGTATGCGACTTCATCCGCTCGAATTCCGCAAGCCCGAGTCCGTCCGGCTTGAACAGGATCGCGTCGGGAATCGCCACCTTTCCGATATCGTGCAGCGGGGCTGCCTGATAGATGCCGTCAATAAACTGATGATCGATCGCATCCTTATATCGGCTCGTTTTCGCGAGTTCCTCGGCGAGGACCACGCAGTAATTCCGCGTCCGCTCAAGGTGCGCGCCCGTTTCCGGGTCGCGGGATTCGGTCATGTTCGCGAGCGCGAAAATCAGCGCCCGGTACGCTCCGATAAGCTCGTTCGAAGTCCGGTGAACAAGCGACGAAAAACGTCGCGTCATTATCTTGGCAATACGCTGCGCAAGCGAGGGATCCTGATCGAGGAGGGAATCAAAATCCTCGCTGCCGAGCTGAAGGCACTCGCTCCGCTCGATTGCGCGCACGGTCGCCGAGCGCACATCGTTCGAGATGAGCGCCATTTCCCCGAATACCGCGCCGGGACCCTTCCGGTCGAGTTCCCGCTGACCCCAACCCATATCGCTCGAAACCGAAACGAGACCGTCGACGATGACGTACATCGTATTTCCGACTTCGCCTTCGCGACATATCACGACGCCTTTGTCGAACGAAACGGGCTTTAAAAATCGGGTAATGCGCTCGAGTGAAACCCGCGAGAGCCCTGAAAAAAGTTCGCTGGAGGAAAGGATGGCAATGATATCAAACATGGTATTAATCCTCTAAAATCCATTATCCGCCTATTCCCACCAGCTGGCAAGCAATTATTGGTCCATACCGGGAAGGCTCCCTTTCGCGTTGACAAATCCCGCCCCGTGCCTGAAAATGGGACATTCCCCGCAGGCTTTATGCGTCATCGGGCAAAAAAGCTTAAAAAAACCTTTGGAGCGATTCATGAAAAAGTTTCCGCGCGCCTTCGCCGTCATTTGCCTCACTTTCCTCGCCGTTACGGCAAGCTTCGCGCAAAGCGTCGGGCTCGACGACGCGATAACGCTCTCCGCAAAAAAAATCGCGGGTTCTCTCACCAATGGAACACGGGTCGCCGTGCTCAACTGCACCTCCGATTCGGCAAAACTTTCCGAATATATTATCGACCAGACGGTACTCGAGCTCGTGAACTCGGGGAAACTCGTCGTCGTCGAGCGAAAGGATATCGACCTCGTCAAAGGCGAGCTCGAGTTCCAGCTCTCGGGAGACGTGAGCGACGAATCGGCCCAGTCAATCGGAAAGATGCTCGGGGCAGAAGTCATCGTCACCGCATCCTTCGACGCCGCGCGCAGCTTGCGCATGAAAGCGGTAGCAGTCGAGACCGCGCGGCTCCTCGCCGCAAGCTCTGTCGAGGTGACAAACGATGCGCGGCTCGGCGAGATAAGCGACGACCGGCGCGTGATCGAGGTATCGACCCTCGCAGAACTCATCCAGGCAATCGGCCCCGACCGCGTCATCAAGATTGCGCCCGGCACCTACGACTTGAGTCAGGGCTACAAAATGAGAAACAAGTACGTGAGCTGGGTAAACGAATACGACGGCCCTTGCCCCGTCATCAAATCGGTTTCGAACCTTGCGTTCATCGGCGAAGGGAAGGCAACCATCGTGATAAAGCCCGCGTATGGATGGGTCTTTTCGTTCGAAACGTGTTCGGCTATCCGGATCAGCGGCCTTACGGTGGGACACACGGTTCCCGGCTACTGCCTCGGCGGCGTGCTCCGCTTCAAGAATTGCGACGACGTGGAAATCCGCTCCTGCGACCTCTACGGCTCGGGAACGTACGGGATCGGTCTTGAGCGCACGAGCCGCCTCGTCATGGAGAACTCCGTGATACATGACTGCACCTACGGTCTCGCGACGATAGCAGGCTCGACCGACGTCTCTTTCAGCGATACCACGTTCAGCGACACCGGCGAATACGAACTCATCGAAATACGCGCATCCGACAATGTAACGTGGACCGACTGCGCGTTCGAAAATAACTGGGGAAGTTCGCTCTTTTCTGCAGACGGCGAGAGCCGGAGAATCACCCTCGTTCGGTGCTCGTTTACCGGCAATAAAGTTGATTCGCTGTGCAATGACGACGGCGCGATAGATATCGAAGACGCGAAGTATTCGAAAAACTCGTTCGCGAGCAGGAGATAAAGAAAGCGCCGGAGAGCAGCGATGCGGGAGAGCAGCGATACTGACACTGCGGGCTAGAGTCCGTTCAGCCTGATCCGGTCGAGTTCCTCGGCGGTAAAGACGGACGCCTTTTTCAGCTTGAGAAATTCCTCCGAAACACTTGAGTCAAATACCATGAGGTCGTCGGAATTGATCGTAACCCGCACACCCGCATCGAAGAGCTTCCGCACCGGATGCTTCTCGATCGAGGTGGCGCGCGCAAGCCGGACATTGCTCGTGGGGCACACGTTGAGCGTCGTTCCCCGCCGCGCGAGAAATTCCATGAGAGCCGGGCTTTCCGCGGCGGCAATTCCGTGCTGAACCGCGTCGAGGTCGAGCGTGACGACGGATTCCTTCACGCGACCTGCCGAGCACAGTTCCCCCGCGTGCGCCTTTTTTCTGAGCCCGAGCTCTCCGGCCTTGCGCCAGATTCCTGCGTACTCGGCAACCCCGCCCACGCGCTCGTCGCCATAAAGGTCAACCGAGCGAAAGAATCCCGTTTCGAGAAGAGACGGAACCTTTGCCTCGATGTATTCGAGCGGAATACCGCGAGGCATGCCGAGTTCAGGTCTCACTTCGATATGTGCGGCTTCGGGAATCAGGCGGGAAAAAAAATCGACCATCGCTCCGGAGTCGCCTGCAAAAAGGTCAACCGTCGTGACATCGATGCTCGGCTCGATCACGACCACGCCGTCGGTGATCGCCTCCCGAATCGTTTCCGCAAAAAAGAAGGCGAAGAAATCTCGCGTTCGAAGCAAGTCCAGATTCGCGTACGGGACGGCGAGATCGACGAGAATATACTTGTCAAAATCTGAAAAGTCCTCGAAGAGCTCGGGCGGGTCGGGAAGGCAGGCGCCAGCCCATGAGCGATACCGCGAAAGCCTTCCGCCAAGAAACGCGTGAGTGTGAAGGTCAGCCTTCGGCACCTTCCGTATCGCATCAAGATCGCCGCGCTCGAGCGCCGCGCGAAAGGCCGCGCCAACCGGGTCGGTCGTGCCAAACGCATCGTTTCTTTCCATCGACTCACCCCCCGGCGGCTCAGGGCCACCCGAATATGCTCAAGTCAATCGATCCATCGCCCGCAACAGCGACTCCCTCCGCGAGAAGGAGCGCGCGCTGTTCGTCGAATCCATCCCCGGAGAGCGCGATGCGCGCAAAACCGGCGGGCTTTCCCACGGCAAGAACGCGGTGCCATGGAAGACCTTGCGAAAGCGCGCGGGAATGGAGAACGCGAACCACCTGCTGCGCGCCGTTCGCGAGTCCCGCTTCTCGCGCGATTCGCCCGTACGTCGAAACTTTCCCGGAGGGAATCGCGCGGAGAGCCGCCTCTATTGCGCGGGTCGCGGGCGAAAGTTTTTCATCGGAAATACCGCTCGCGCCTCTCACGCTCTTCGGTAATGTACGCACCGGAATCCCTTATCCTTCTCGTCGCCCACTATCCGGAAAATGCCCTCGGAGGCCGCGGTAAAGCGGAAGAGGAAGGTGCTTTTTCCGACGAGCAAGAGATCGCCGTTTTTCCCGATTACCCGCGCGAGGTTTTGCGCAAGCAGTTCGTGCGCGTCCTCGATCACTTCCTTCTCGTAATTCACGTAGACAAAACCGAACGAACCCTCAAGCCCGTCGAGACTCGGAATATGCAGGGACTCGACGGCGACGCCGGTCACTACACGAGCGTTTTGTTCGGTGATCAGGAGGCTCAGCAAATCACGGCTTGCGACGCGAAGCTTCTCAATCCGGTTTTTTTTCGAGAGGAGAAGATAGATCGGTACGTGACCCTGCCCCGGGTTCACGACGAGCGCATCGCCGGTCACGGTGATTTTTTTAAGCGCGTCCATGCCAAGTGTCGTCTCATACCCGAGGTTGTCGAACTCGGGAACGCCATACACGGACTCGATCCGGTAACTCACGTCGTTACGCTTGAAATCGAACGAACCCCTGATGTACGGCGCAAGCGACCGGTCGACCGCATCGCACGTCATCCCGCTGTAATGATACACCGTGTATTCTCTCGTCACGTTCTTGAAGACAATCGTGCCGCCGCCTGAGGCAATCGCGTCGCCGACGAGATCCGAAAGCGTCTTGACGATGACGACCGCGACGACGCCGCCCTCTTTCAGGAGAGAGCAAAACCCCTTGAGCATTTCCACGATGACGGGATTGCCGGCCTTTGCGGGAATGTTCGAGGTGACGAGGTCATACTTTTTTTCGGGGAGCTGATTGATGCCGAGGGAGCCGAGATAGGCCGCGGGAGCAAGCCCGTTCGACTCGCAGTTGTGTTTCGTGAACGAGAGCGCGAGCGCGTCACGGTCGGAAAAGTCGACGGACATCCCGGGGTTCCGTGCCTTGAGCGCGAGACCTATCGTCCCGATGCCGCTTCCGACATCGAGCACGCAGGCAGGTCCTTCGAGCGGAATATTCTTCCCGATCGACTGGAGCAAGAGGCTCGAACCCGCGTCGACTTCGAAGCTGCTGAAGAGTTCCTGCGACGTCGCAAGCGAAAGAGACTTTCCGTAATATTTGAAAGAGATATTCTTGTTGAGATAATTTCGTATCGTCGTTTCCATAAATCCTTTATTTCCTCAGGGCGCGCGGAATGAAGGTAAATCCGCGGCCAATTTGGCTGAGCGTAAAAAAACTATATCATGGGCGGCTTCTTTCCACAAGTTTGCCCGCGAGGGACTCACACAGCCTGAGTTTCGATCAGTCGTTCCGCAATCGTCTTTTCACGAAGGAGGCTTCCGTGGTATGGTCACCTGGCGCCCCGGCGCGCTTTGTTTTAAGGAGAAACCATGTCAATTGCGCTAATACTCGTCACCATACTCGGGCTTACCCTCTTCGAGGTCGTCTCGAGCATCGACAATGCGGTCATCAACGCGGAAGTCCTTTCAACCATGGGCGAAAAGGCCCGTAAATGGTTTATCCGCTACGGAATCATCATCGCGGTATTCGTAGTCCGCGGTCTTTTACCCTGGCTCATCCTGTGGCTCTCTTCCCCGGGACTCGGCCCCATCGAGGCGTTTACCCTTTCGTTCTCGAGCGATCCCGCTGTCGCAGAGACCGTCGAACGCTCGGCGCCGCTCCTTCTCACCGGCGGCGGCGTTTTCCTCGTCCTTCTTTTTCTCCACTGGCTTTTCGTCGAGGACAAGGCATTCGGCCTTCCGGGCGAACAGTTTCTCGCCAAACAGGGCGCATGGTTTTACGCGATCGCGTCCGTGCTGCTCCTCGGCCTCGTCGGCCATTACATGAAAAACTCGCCGATGATCGCCTTCGCGGCCGTCACCGGAAGCACCGCGTTCTTCATCACCCACGGCTTCAAGCAAAACGCGGAAGCGCAAGAATCGCGGCTCAAGGAGTCGGGCCTTTCCGACATCTCGAAGCTCCTGTACCTCGAAGCGATCGACACGACCTTCTCGATAGACGGAGTACTCGGCGCATTCGCGTTCACCTTCTCGCTTCCCCTGATCCTCGCCGGTAACGGTATCGGCGCGCTCATCGTGCGCTGGATCACCGTGAGCAACGTCGAGCGCATCAAGCACTACCCCTTCCTGAAAAACGGCGCGATGTACTCGATCCTCGTGCTCGGCGCCGTCATGCTCCTCGAAGGAGCGGGCATACACGTACCCGAATGGCTGTCGCCGGTCTCCACCGCGCTCATCGTCGGGCTTTTCTTCCTGAAGTCAATTCCCTTCGCCCGAAAGTCCCGCGCAGAAGAGAAAAAACAACACTGATTAAGGGGAGAGGCAGAAAGAACGGTTTGGCGCGGTAGCGCCAAACCTCCCGAAGGGGCGAACGTCCTCGTTCGGAGCCCCCTCAGGCGAACGCGCCGCGACGGGCGCAATCGATACGCTATTTTTTTTCCTGAACCAGAGAAATGATCATTTTCGGATCGGCCTCAAAGCCGAGTATCATGCCGTCATCAGAACACGCTTTCTTGTCCTTCGACTGCCTGAATGAGGTATCGAGCCGTGCGTTGATTATCCTGAGCACGTCGGCATCGAGCGCCGCGTCCTTGCCAAGCCCGTCTGTTACGGTAAACGAAATATCTGCGGTGGTAATCCGGGTGATCACGTTAAAGCGCGTCCCGAGCTGGGTGTAGCTTTTCATCATCGAAAGGAGCTCGGGGTTTTTCCTGAGGCTTTCCTGCAAATGCCGATACACGGTAAATTTCGGAATCGATCGGGTCGCGACGCCGGAAATCGAAACCGTCACCTTGCTTGCTCCCACCTGACTCACATTCTCGGCAATAATCTCTTCGATTTTCGAGGCGAGCTTCGTGGAAACGGACTTGATTTTCTCGGACGAGATATCGCTTCCTTCGCTGTCCGCCTCGTCGCCGGATATGGATGGCGTATAGACGACGTCAACCTTTCCCTGCATGGAGCTGATCTCGACAATCTGCCCGATCGAGTAATTCCTCGCCGGATAGTCAGGCTCGACGCTTTTCGAATCGGGCGCAAGGCTCATTGGCTTCATGGACGTGCAGCCGGCGAGGGTCAGCACCGTGACGAGGGAGCCTGCAAGGGCGGCGGCCAATAGAAATGTTTTTTTCACTTTTTTCTCCTGGGACGCCCCCGATTCGGGACGCATGCTGCCCTAAAATCGTATCACGGCTTGAACGGCATGACAAGAAAAAATCTCGTGGGTCCTATAAACCGGCGGCGTATTCGCGGGCTTTCGCAAGGCAGTGAGGCGGAATCGAAAGAGGAGCGTAATAGCGGGAAACGATTGCTTCCCATGTCCCGTTCAGAATGATCTCCTTGAGCCCTGCGCGAAAAGCAGCCTCGAGTTCCGCGCATCGGGGATTTCTCCGGTCGAATATTGCGGAGGCCGTCTGCGTGAGGTAAGGCGGATCGGGGCAATAGGCGAAAAGATCTTCTTCTCCCGGAAAGATCCTGCGAATCTCGAACATACCGGCGAGGTCGTTCGCGACGCAGAGGTCCGTGCGGCCCGCCCTGAGCTTCCGGAAAACCAGATCAAGCGTGACGGCACCATCCACGGCAAGGCCGTTTTCCTTTCCGAAAATATCGGTCGAGCCCCCAAGAAGAACGCCGACGGAGTATCCCCGCAAATCATCGATATCCCGAAAGGCAAATCCGTCGGGAAACCGCGACTTGAGGTAAAAAATGTCGAAATCAATCTGGAAAAGGGGAATGATGGCAAGAGAGCTCCTGATTTCCACGGGAAAATATATCAGGAGGCCGATCATTACCGGGGCGACGCCTTTTTCAATCATGTCGATGGCGCGCTTGGTCGGGACGAGCGAAAACTCTGCATCGATGCCGGATGCGCCAAACGCCGCGTCAACGAGCTCAAGGTCGACGCCAAGCTCCGAAACGTCGCTCGCTCCCTGCAAGGGCGGATAGGGAAATGTTACGACCTGAACGGACTCGGCCTCAAGGGAAGCAAACAAGAAAAAAGAAATCAGCAGGATGAAAAGGAAACGCACCGGAATTGCCTCCCTTCGCGCATTCACCACTAATTCTCGTTTCGGTACATGCGTCTGTCAAGGAAGGAAAGCCCGGTACTTACCGGTTGCAAGCGATGTAAATTCGCGCACAGGCAATCGCATCGGAAAGCGCCTGATGGTGATCGAGCTCGAGTCCAAGATACCGGGAGACGGTATCAAGCCGGTGGTTCGCAAGAGCTGGCCACGCACGGCGACTTGCCACGACCGTGCACTCGAAGCGAGGGGACTCAACTTCGATGCCGTAGTATCGCAGGCAGGAAGCAAGAACGCCGCGGTCAAACGGCGCGTTGTGCGCGACGAGAAAGTCGTCGCCGATAAATTCAGAAAGGCGCGGCCAGAGCTCGGCGAAGGTCGGGGATCCAGCGACGTCCGCTTGCCTGATGCCGTGAATCGCGGTAAAGGAGCGGAGGATCGGCATTTCATCAGGTGGCTTGATGAGTGAAAAAAGCGTATCCTCGACGGCACCTTTGCGGACGCGGACGAGCGCGACCGCGCATGCACTCGCGCGGGGATAATTTGCAGTCTCAAAGTCAATGGCGCAAAAATCAGACATGTGTACTCGGCTGTTCCCGGGCGGCTTTCTTCGCCTGCTTTTCCTTGTAGAGCTCCGCGTCCGCTTTCTCGAGCATTTCGGTAAGACTCAGGGAACATCCTTCCTCGGCGTGAAAATGACCGATGCTCATCGCGAGTTTCCACGGTCGGCCCAACTCGCGCGTTTTCCGCTCGCATCCTTCGAGAATGCGATCCTTGATCACCGCGTAGTTCGGAGGATCGGCCTTGCTCACGAGGGCGGTAAACTCGTCTCCGCCGATGCGGGCGACAATATCGGAATCACGGAGCGCGCGCTGGAGAATCTCACCTGCGGCCCTGATCGCGAGATCACCGTCATTGTGGCCGTAGCCGTCGTTGATTGCCTTCAGGCCGTCGAGGTCGGCGTACACGACAAAAAAACCACCACCCTGCCTGCGAAGGTATTTGATCTGTTGCTCCGCGAGCGCGAAGAATCCGCGCCGGTTGCGCAGACCGGTGAGCTCGTCGGCGATGGATAACTGCTCGACCAACGAGAGCGCTTCCTTCAGCTTGAGTTCCGCTTCCTCGCGGACCGAAACCTCGCTCTGCAGTTTTTCATTAAGCCGGTGAATGTTGGTTATGTACAAAATGTCTTTGCTGATTACGGAGAAGCGTATCCGCAAATAGTCGTGCAAGTTCACGTTTACATTGGCCGCGTCGATGAGCATAAAGCCGAAACGGTCGTCGCCGCTTGAGATCATGTTTGCCGCGAGAGAGCGGCTTCCCGAAGGGAACCATGCGGTAGGTCCCGGTGCCCAAACCGTCTCGTCGCGCCCGCCTTCCGAAGCAAGTCCTTCACCCGTCGAAAAGACAACGCGCGAGCCGGCGAACATATTACCGAAGTCGTTAAACCGGGCAATGTGAAGTTCGTGCGCGCCGGAAAATTCCACGATTTCCCGGAAAGCGCTTTCCTGCGAAGAAATCGAGAGGGTCTTGGTGAGCGAGTCCTGAAGGCGGTCAACGAGAACGCGGAGAGTCAGTGAGAAGACAACTTCCTTCCAGTGCTCGACAAACGCTTTTTGTCCGCATTCCTCAAGAAGTAAAGCATGGAGCTCCGAAAGAAGCGCCTTGTCTTCTCCCGCACTGCTTGTGCTGCCCCTTGCGGCAAGCGAAGCGCTTATCTCGCGGATAACTTCCTCAAGACCCCATATCGTCTCGTGATTGGAAAGCATATGCCAGGCACGGTCGCCCCAGGCGCGCAAGATCCCGGCGGATTCCGCTTCAGGACATCCCTTCGTGATATAGTCGAGGATCGCACCCGTGAGCTTTTCTCCCGATGCCGATACCGGCCCGCCCGTTGACTGATCGGCGTCGTTCCGCGAGGAAAAGTCGACGCAGCCGCATGAGCTGCGAATGCGCAATTCGTTCGCGAGCGGAGAAAAGGACGCGCACGGCTCGCCGGCGATACGTGCGTGAAGCCGTTTGGCCGCGATATAACCGAGGGTTCCGAAAGACTGCTTGACTGTTGTAAACTGGCTCGAGAGCGAATGCGAAAGATGCATGTCGTCGTAGCCCGTTATCGCAATATCGTAGGGGACGTTGAGGCCCCGAGCCTTGACGGCGCTCCAGACTCCGAGGGCCATCAAGTCGTTTGCGCACACGATAACGGCAGGCCTCAGGCCCCGGATATCGAGCAATTCCGCGACTGCGCTCTCGCCCGACGGCGGAAGAAAATTTCCCTCGTACACGGCCGCACTGTTATACGGGATTCCCGCGCTTTCCAGGGAAGAGCGAAAGACAGAAAGTCGGACATTCGCCTCTTCATTCGAGAAGGGACCCGAAACATACGCGAAATCGCGGTACCCGTGATCGTCGATCAAATGACGCATGATCTGCTTCATGCCGGATTCATTGTCCAGCGAAATTGCTTCTTCGCCGAAAATCGACTGCCCGATCGATATCATCGGAATGTCCTTGATCCCGGCGAGCCGGTTACGGATAAATTCAATATTGCCGGAATTTGCAAGGGATGTTGAAAGAAGGATGACGCCGTCGAATTCAATCGGCCCGATCATGTCGATAAAGCCCATCTTCGCGCGGTCTTCAGGATTGTCCCCGGTCATTTGTCCGAGGCCGAAATAAATCGAGTCAATATTTGCCTCGCGGAAATATCGATCAAGGCCGAGCTTGATCTCTTCCTGAAACTCGGAAAAAACGAAATCCATAAGCACCGCAAAGCGGGTACGAACGCGCACGATAAACCCTCCAGGCTAATAAGCAGAATATTGTAAACGGAGCACACAAGTCCAGAGTGTTATCGCACAAATCGCCTCATGATGCCCCGCCCGGAAGAGTTTGTTCGAGTTCAGCTATGCGCTTGCGCAGTTCCCGTTCGGTTCCCTGCAGATCCTCTATCATTTTGCGGTTAACCTCGCAACAGGCGATAATTGAAAAATAGCCCCTCAGATAATCGAAGGCAGCAGACTTGTGAATACTCGAGTCTATCAGGTAATACCCATACCGCGTATCGCCGACGGAAATCATGTTCGCAACCAGCGATCCGCATTCAGGCGGCAACCAGGAGCCCGCTGAGGGATTCCACCCGGCAGCCTTCTCCCCGTGCGAATACATCACATGCGCACCGGCAAACACATCCGTGAAATCGTTGAAAATGACCAGATAGAATTCCTTCGCGCCCAAATAGTGAATAATCTCGTCGATCAATTCCCGCTTCCCGAAAGACCCGATATCTTCAGAAATGGATGCCTGCAGGCGGTCAAGGCGCCCGCGAAGGTCATCCAGGTAGTTTTTCTCGTCCCAATAATCGACAAAGGCCTTCTGTCCGCATTGTTCAAGCATCTGGGCATAGAGCATGGGCATGAGCGCCGAGGCCCTTGCTGCACTCGCCTTGTCAGTGAGGGCGAAGCGCGTCTCGCGAAGGCATTCCTCCAGCCAGTACAGGGGCTTGTCCTCCCCGAGCGCCTCGAGCACCAGCTCGATCCATGACTTGAGAAAAGAGCCTTCGTCGCGCGAAGGATTCGCGTTGCCGATATATTCGATGATCCGGGCCTGCATTGCATGCGGACGGTTTCGATCCTGCGTCGATTTATGGTCAGTCAGTAATCGCCGGTTAAAATCAACGCAGCCGCAGGAACTGCGGACGCGAATCTCGGTCGGAAGCGTTTCCGGGCGCGGCGGTTTTTTTCCCCGAATGAATGCGTGAAGCCGGACCGCGGCGAGATAGCCGAGGTGATCGAACGATTGCCTGACAGTTGTGAACTGGTTTGAAAGCGCGTGCGAAAGCTGGGTATCGTCGTAGCCGGTAACGGCGATGTCGAAGGGAACGCTTACTCCCCGTTGCTGGAGGGCATTCCAGACACCAAGCGCCATGCGGTCGTTTGCGCAAACAATAACTTCAGGTGCAATCTTTTTTTGGTCAAGAAAGTACGCGACGGCCTCGAACCCGGATTGGGTATGGAAGGTGCCCTCGAATTCCGAGGCTTTGTCGTGCGGAATTCCGGCCTTTTCCAGAGCCGTCCGGTACGTGCCAAGGCGAATAATCGCTTCTGCATTTGAAAAGGGTCCGGACACATAGGCGAAACGCCGGTAGCCGTGATCCTCGATAAGGTGGCGCATGATCGAGCGCATTCCCTGCTCGTTATCAAAACAGACCGAGTCCTCGCCGAAAAAAGAGGGACCAATTGATATGCGCGGCAAGTCCCCGAGCGAGATGAATTTTTTCTTGAGAATTTCCTTGCTGGAGGCGTCGTACCTGGCGGAAGGAAGGAGGATTATTCCGTCGAATTCCTCGGGGGTGAGAAACTCGAGAAACGCAAGGCGCGCGCGATCGTTCGGATTCTTGACGTTGAGGGCTCCAAGGCCGAAATATACGGCGTCCACTTCCGCTTCCGCAAGATAGCGGTCGATGCCCGCTTTAATCTCGGCCTGAAACGCAGCAAACGCAATATCCATAAGAACGGCAAATCTCGGGCGCTTACGATGCATGTATCCTTCGGGTAATGTCCTTTGTAGTGTAGCGCGTTAATCCGGTTTGTCCAGAAATAAATGCGCCCGGGCGGAAGAACCGCCCGAGCGTCAGCGTTCTCAGCTTCACCGCTTCCCGCTTCACGATTGTGGTTTCGCGATTACGGTTTTGGAAAGTCCCGGATGCAGTCAAGCGAACGGGCAAGCTGTTCGGGCGAAGGCTCGTGATCCTGAAGGTTACCCGAGAGGTACTTGTCGTAGCCGACAAGGTCGAGGATACCGTGGCCGGAAAGTCCGAATACGATAACCTTTTCCTTTCCCTCTTCCTTCGCCTTCATCGCCTCGCGGATCGCGCCTGCGATTGCGTGACTCGACTCGGGCGCGGGTACGATACCCTCGGTGCGCGCGAAGTTGATCGCAGCTTCGAAACATTCGGTTTGCCCGATTGACGTCGGCCTGATGAGTCCGTCATGGACTGCCTTGGAAACGAGCGGTGCCATACCGTGGTAACGGAGCCCGCCTGCGTGAATGGTATCCGGAATATACTCGTGCCCGAGGGTGTACATGGGCAAAAGCGGCGTCATGCCGGACATGTCTCCGATATCGTAGGCGAACGGCCCGCGGGTAAGAGTCGGGCACGAGGAAGGCTCGACGGCGACGATGTCGATATCGGCTCCCTCGATCTTGTCCTTGCAAAACGGAAAGGTAAGGCCGGCGAGGTTCGAGCCGCCACCCGCGCAGGCGACGACGACGTCAATTTTTTTCTCGCCCGCTTTCTCGAGCTGTTTTTTTGTTTCCTGCCCGATGATGGTCTGATGGAGCATAACGTGGTTCAGCACCGAACCGAGCGCGTATTTCGTTTTGCCGGTTTTGTCCGCGACGGCTTCTTCCACCGCCTCGCTGATCGCGATCGCGAGACTGCCCGGACAGTCGGGGTCGCGCGCAAGCACGGCACGTCCGGCTTGAGTCGTGTCCGAAGGGCTCGGGACGCACGTGCCGCCCCAGGTTTGCATGAGCATCTTGCGGAAGGGTTTTTGCTCGAAGCTGACCTTCACCATGTACACCTTGCACTCAAGCCCCATGAGCGAACACGCAAAGGAAAGCGCGCTGCCCCACTGGCCCGCGCCGGTTTCCGTCGTGAGCTTCTTGATGCCGGCGACCTTGTTGTAATAGGCCTGCGCGATCGCGGTGTTTGGCTTGTGACTGCCGGCGGGAGAGACGGACTCGTTCTTGTAGTAAATGCGCGCAGGAGTACCCAGAAAGCGCTCCAGGGCGACTGCGCGATGGAGCGGCGACGGACGCCATTTATAGAGGATATCGATAACCGGCTCGGGAATGTCGATCCAGCGCTCGCTGGACATTTCCTGCTCGATAAGGTTCATCGGGAAAATCGCGCTCATCATCTCGGGGGTAATCGGTTTCCCGTCGGGACCGAGGGGCGGCAGCATCGGCGTACGGAAGTCGGCTGCGAGATTGTACCACTGGCGGGGCATCTCCGCTTCGGAGAGGGTAATCTTGATCGGTGAAACGGGTTTTTTGTCGGTTGCCATGGGTGCTCCTTGTATCTATTCGTAGATACATAGTAACAGGGCTTAACCCATTCCGCAACCTCAAAATTTGTAAAAACAAAACATTCCGGGGAAAGTATCCGGTCAGGGCACGCCGATCATCATGCCGTCTTGAAGGCGCAAACGATCTTCTCGGACTGATGGATGGTCGACCTCGTCGACTCGGCGATCGCAGAAACCGTCGCACTTCCTTCGGAAGCCTCGCGAAGACCCGAAGTCATCTCATCGATGCTGTTCTTGATCTCCAGCGCGGCGTTCTGAAGCCGGGCCATTTCATCAAGAACCATCCCGTTGCCGGCGCTCATCTCGCGGGAACCGTTCCTGACCTCCGCGGTTATCTCGTTCATTGCCTTGAGCGATTCCATGATGAGCCGGATTCCTTCCTGCTGCTCGGAAGTCGTGCGCCGGATAAGGCTGACGAGCTCGTCCGTGGCGCCAATTCGTTCCGTAACGCGACCAAAGGACACGCCCGAGGCCTGGGACGCCTCAACGAGTTCCGCGATCGAAGCGCGCACAGCCGCAAGTTCCTTCTTGATCCTTCCCGATTCCTGCGCCGAGGTTTCCGCAAGTCGCCTGATCTCGTCGGCGACAACCGAGAAGCCCCGCCCTGCCTCTCCGGCATGGGCTGCCTCAATGGCCGCGTTCATCGCGAGAAGATTCGTCTGGCTTGCGATCGTCGCGATCGTAAGATTCGCCTGCTGGAGCGATTCCGACCTCGTGGATATCCCCTTGATGCGGTCTGCCATTGCGATCTGATTTTTCGTGCCCATCGAGGCGGCGTCCGTGAGCTCGGTGAACTGCGCGGCCATCTTTTCCATCGTCGCGTTTATCGACTGAAGGCTGCTCATCATTTCCTCGACCGAGGCCGATGACTCGGTCACGCTCTCTGCCTGCTTCCCGATAAGGCGATCGAGCGCTTCGATGTTCTTCGCGATCTCCTGGACCGCGCTCGATGATTCAATCACGCTTGCCGACTGGTTTTGGGTCCGCTCGTTGACGCTGTCCATGTTCGCGGCGATCTGCTTGAGCGCCGCGGCGGACTCAACCGCGCTCGAGCCGAGTTCCGCGCCGAAACCGGAAAGCCTGTCCTGCGCGGAGCCGATCTCCCGCATGTCCCGGGAAAGCCCTTCGCAAAAGCTGTTGACCATTCCCGCGATACTCGCAAGTTCGTCGACAGACGAGATTGCGATCCGCTTCGTCAAGTCTTTTTCCGAGGAGGTGAGCGTCTTGAGCTGGGCAAGGATCTGACGATAGTTTTCCGCGTTGGCCCGCGACCAGGAGGTCACGAGATACACATTAAAGGCGAGATACACCGCTATGCCGCAAACGAGCATTTCGTTGGTTTTTCGCATCGAGTCGAGCTCGAGGCAAAGACAAACGTATGACGTCGCGAAGCCGAGCGCAAGAACCACGAGAAGTATCGGTATAACGACGCTCTTTGTCTGCTGACGGTTCTCGAGAACGTCCTCGGGATAACGAAAAAGTTTGATCGACTGGAGGAGCGCCGAACTGATTTTATCGCACACGATAAAGAACACCGACGCGTTGAGCATCCCGACAGACAGTATAAAAGCATACATGTACAGCGGGCGGGAAATCAGGAGGGCTGACGAATACTCGAGGCCAAGGGTAACGATTACGTACGCTATCATCACAAACGCGAAGGCGATCAGGGTTCGAAGGGGAACCTTTCCATATTCACGTATCGCCTCGCTGAAACCCTTGCCGCTTTCCGCATAAGAGGCCAAATCAACCCGATACCAGCGTGATATTCGCCACAGGATCGGAAGATTGATGAAAATAAATACTAGTCCGGGAAGGATTGTTGTCGCCGCGATTTGCCCCATGGTAACCGCCGGAGATTTGAACAGGAAAGAAAAAATCGCGACCTCAAAAACCAGGCATGCGCTCAACAAAATCACGACAGAAAAGAAACGATTGTTTTGACCCTTCATACAGCACCTTACAAAAAAATAGAGAGGAAAATCGAATAGTACGAGGTGAGGACATTTGGGTCAAGGCAAAATATGAATCTTTAACATTTCTGTAACGTGAATAGACAAACCCCGTCTTTTTTGCTATTTTGTTAATTACGCCGGCGTGGTGGAATGGTAGACACGGTGGACTCAAAATCCACTGTCTTCACGGACATAAGGGTTCAAGTCCCTTCGCCGGCACTTAAAAAACCGATCCTATTGGGTCGGTTTTTTTTATTGGTGCGGCGAAGGGACTTGATCGTGAGGGCCCGCCGAGCGAAGGCGAGGATCAAGGGCCCGAGCGCGGCCCGCAGGGAAGTCCCTTCGCCGGCACTTAAAAAACCGATCCTTCTGGGTCGGTTTTTTTATTGGTGCGGCGAAGGGACTTGATCGTGAGGGCCCGCCGAGCGAAGGCGAGGATCAAGGGCCCGAGCGCGGCCCGCAGGGAAGTCCCTTCGCCGGCACTTAAAAAACCGATCCTTCTGGGTCGGTTTTTTTATTGGTGCGGCGAAGGGACTTGATGCCCAGTTCGCCGAAGGCGAACCGTTCAATAAATTTCCATCAGGCAAACGAACCGCAGGTTCGTATCCGGAGCGGCTGCCGAGCGAAGGCGAGGATCAAGGGCCCGAGCGCGGCCCGCAGGGAAGTCCCTTCGCCGTATGCTATTTGAGGTATTTGTCGGTAATAGACTGGAGCTCGCCATTATCCGATGCGTCACGGACGGCTTGATTGATGTCGTCCATTACACGCTGCGGCGTTTTCTTCGAGTAAACGAGGTATTGCCCGATATCGACGAAGTCGGTACTTTCACCAAAGTTCAGCTCGACCATCTTGAGCAGGTCTTTGTATTTTGATGCCCTGATTACATAGTTCAGCGTCAGGTTGTGGTAAATCATAATTTTCCCTCTGCCTGCGAGGAGCTTCTTGATATTCATGTCCACGCTCGTTGCCTGGTCATCCACCATAAGCCCTGAAACGGTTTTCAGACTCGCCGCCGCACCCGTGCCGTATTGAGTCAGAACGACGGCCTTTTGTTCGACGAGTTCCGGCAAGGAGAGGATTTCGGTAACGTCATCCTTTCGCATGACACCGATAAGTTTCACTTTGTAAAGTATCGGGCCGAATATCATACCCCGTTCCCGTTCGCTCGTTTTCTGGATTCCAAACTGAATATCCGTGATGCCGTCTTCCAAATTCTTGCTCACCCGCGCGAGCGGCACGAGCTTGTCTTGATATACGAACGTATAACCGCTCTTTGTCTCGATGAGTTTCAGGATCTCGTAGGAAAGGCCCGAGGGGACGCCTTTTTCAACGATATATTTTGGCGGGACATCCTGAAATTCTGTTTTAAGCCGATGCGTATCGTCCGCACCGAGGGGCAGGGCAATGATTGCGAGAACGCACGAAATGAGTGACTTCAGATGCATGGCAGATCCTCTCTCCATCAAGTTTATTCTTTCCCTCTTCTTCCTGCCAGTGAGAACCGCAAAATTTGAATATACCTGTCGTCTGTCACCGGACAATGGCATGCGACCATGTATAATGATATAATCGTTTTACCGAGTAAAAACAGCGACGGAAAAAAGGAGTGCGCATCATGCGGATAAAGGAAAGAGTATTCAGGGTAATCGAGAAATCACAGGGTAGTACCATCGCGAACAGAGCTTGCGAACTATTTTTGATCGCGCTCATTCTCCTGAACATCACGTCGGTCGTGATCAGTTCCTTTAAGGGTCTTCCCCCGCAGGTAACGGCTTTCCTCTATCGCTTTGAGATTTTTTCCGTCGTCATCTTCACGATCGAGTATTTGCTCAGGCTCTGGACGAGCGACCTTCTGTATCCCGGTTCAAAGCATCCCCGGCTCAAGTATGTCTTCTCGATCATGGCGATAATCGACTTGCTCGCGATTACGCCCTTTTACCTTCCGTTCCTCATTACCTGCGATCTCCGCTTTATCAGAATGCTCCGCCTTTTCCGCCTGCTCAGAATTTTCAAGCTGAACCGCTATAACGACGCGATGAGCATAATCGGGCAGGTCGTTGCCCGGGAGAAGGAAAAACTCCTGACGACCGTGCTCTTTACTGCCATTATCATCCTCTTTTCGTCGTCAATCATGTACTACGTCGAAAGTGAGGCGCAACCCGACAAATTCCCGAACATCATCGCCTCGATCTGGTGGGCGGTCGCAACGCTCACGACGGTCGGCTACGGCGACGTGTATCCCGTGACGGCACTCGGAAAAGTACTGAGCGGTTTTATCGCGATTTTGGGCATCGGCCTCGTCGCACTGCCGACGGGTATTATCAGTTCGGGCTTCGTCGTCGAGATGTCGAACAAGCAGGAAAAGAAAAAAACCGTCTGTCCCCACTGCGGAAAGGAAATCTGCGAGTAGACCGAAGAGTTACTCCTGAGTATCGAGAAATGCCTTGATCACGGCGAGGGTTTCTTCCTGGGCGCTTGAGCGGTCAAAGAGCACATGGCCCCGCCCTGCAAGAAGGCGCAGCTCGGCGTTCGGCGCGACCCGAGAAATCGCGCGAATGTTTGCCTTCCAGTTAATGGCGCGATCTGCGTCTCCCTGTATCGCGAGCACGGGGATTTCGATTGTCCCCCGCTTCCCGATCCGCGAGCGATACACCCCGAGTGCGCGCACCCAGGCGAAAGGCATGCGGTCGAAGCAAAGATAGCCCTGCTTCGGGCCGGGAATGGGACCCGCGGGTGAAAATAAAGATGAAATCCTCGCGAACGAGGAATTGAGCGCAAATCGGCGTGGCGCAAGCAGGGGTGCAAGGAGAACCGCGCGATCGATTCCTGCGGGATAGTCCCAGATCGTCTCGAGCATAGCGGCGCCACCGGTACTGTGACCGAGGAGAACGAGAGGATGCGGAAGGTCATAATCCTTTTGGCTTTCAGTCCACGCGACGACATCGCGCACAGCGTCGGCATACTCTGAAAAATCTCCGATGTATCCGCGCTGCCCGCTCGAGTTCCCGTGACCCGGAAGATCGACGGCGACAACGGCCCATCCGTCCTCTGCGAGCCGGTAGAGCGCGGAAAGGTTAAACGCGCTGTACGAATTATACCCGTGAAGCGCAATGATGGTACCGCGGGGCGGAGAGTCTTTCCCGCGGAGAAGCACGCAACCGAGCTGACAGGAAGCGCCATCAATCATGCCGAATACGCGGGTACCCGGAAAGCGCCAGGATGGCTCAAGTGAGTCCGCCTTGTCGAAGTACTCGCTCACGAGCGGTCCGTCCTGTCGCACGGAGGCAGTCTCGAGCGGTCCCGCTTCCCGCGCGATCGCCTCCTGATGGGCGATGAGCGCTGGCCCGGTCACGTCGACACTCGCGCAAGAGATACACGACATCACCGCAGCAAAGCCGATCGCGAACGCGACCGCCAAATGCGCATCATTCCGTTTATTCGCTATTTTCATCATATTGACTTAAGTGTAGTGTGCCCGCACATCCTGTACAATGAGCAATGAAGCCGATCAACCGGAAAGTCAGCGAAAACGCCGCGCCCGAAGTGAATTGAGCGTCGCGAGAAGCGCGACCCCGACGTCGGCGAATACCGCTTCCCAGAGCGTGGCGACGCCGAGCGCGCCGAGCGTGAGGAATCCGATCTTTATCGCGAAGGAAAGAATGATGTTTTCCCAGACGATGCGGCGAGTCCAGCGCGCGCTCCGGATTGCGTCGGCCACGAGAAGCGGACGGTCGGTCATCAGCACGACGTCCGCGGCTTCGATCGCCGCGTCGCTTCCCATGCCGCCCATCGCGAGACCCGCGTCAGCCCGCGCAAGAACCGGGGCGTCGTTGATACCGTCGCCGACGAAGAGCACCGTTCCGCCGGGATACTCGGACTTTACCCGCGCGCTGATCTCCTCGAAAAGCGCTACCTTCTCGTGCGGAAGAACGCCCGCGCGATAGTCCCTGATATCGAGCTCGCTTGCCACAACGCGAGCGGCGCTTTCAACGTCGCCGGTCAGCATGACGACGTCATCGATACCGAGAGAGCGGAGTGCGCTGACGGCGAGAGCTGCGTCTTCCTTGGGCTCGTCGCCCAGGACGATGCGTCCCCTGTAGACGCCACTTTGCGCAAACTCGACCGGCGTTCCCGCGCCCTCGAACCGGGAAGGAAGACCCGACACGCCCTCCTCTTCCATAAGTCGCCGGGATCCGGCGAGGACGGTAGATCCCGAAAGGGAGAGACTGAGTCCGTAGCCCGCGCGTTCCGCATACTCAGAGATTTCCGCGGGATCGAAAGAGATTCCCTCGCGCGAAGCGTATGCGCCGATGGCGAGCGCGACCGGATGGTTCGAGTGAAACTCGCTTGCGGCGGCAAGGGTTATAAGGCTCTTCGCGTCGATCCCTCGGGCAGGCTCGACCGACCTTACGGCGAATGCGCCCTTGGTGAGGGTGCCCGTCTTGTCGAAGACGACTGCCTTTGCGCGGGCGAGCACGTCGATGTAATCGGCACCCTTGACGAGAATGCCTGCGCGCGCCGCTCCTCCGATGCCGCCGAAAAAGCCGAGCGGAACGGAGATGACGAACGCGCACGGACAGGAAATGACGAGAAACACGAGCGCGCGGTACACCCAGGGCGAGAACGATGCCGCATCAAGCGCAGGCACCGAGCCCCAGAGCCACGAAGCGACGGGTGGCACGATGGCGAGTGCGACCGCACCGATCGTCACGATCGGCGTATAGACCCGCGCGAAAGTCGTGATGAGTTTTTCGGCGCGCGCCTTCCGGTTTTGCGCATTCTCGATGAGCTCGAGCATTTTCGCCGCGGCCGTTTCCGCGTACACGGCGGTCGTGCGAATGACGAGCAAGCCCGATCCGTTCACAAAACCCGCGAGAGCCTCAGAACCCGGGGCGGCGTCGCGCGGCACGCTCTCTCCCGTGAGGCGCGAGGTATCAAAGGATGAAGATCCCTCGACGATCACGCCGTCAAGCGGAACCTTCTCGCCGGGAAGCACGCGGATGAGCGTGTCTTTTTGAACGGAGGACGGGTGGACGACAGAACCGTCTTCGGCAAGCCGCGCGGAATCGGGACGGACGTCCATCAAGTCGGTGATCGATCTCCGTGAGCGGTTTACCGCCGACTCCTGGACCATCTCGCCGAGGTTGTAAAAGAGCATAACCGCCGCACCCTCGGACCATTGCCCGATTGCGAACGCGCCGACGGTCGCAACCGTCATGAGAAAGTTCTCGTCGAAAACGTCTCCATTGAGAATGTTCCGGATCGAGCTGATCACGACGCGATAGCCCGCGACAAGCCAGGATAAAACGAAGACTGAACGGGCAAGCCACGGAAACTGGCGCGCAAAACCGGGGAACGCGAACGGAAGGGCAAGCGCGAGGGCAAAAAGAATAAAGGCCGCGATGAAGCGAAATGCGAGAAGGCGAACCTCAAGCCGCGCACGGGCGCCGACACTTCCCGCACCAGTTCCGCTGCCCGATCCCTTTTGCGCGGGAGTCGATTCCGAAGAGCAATGACCGCATGAACAGGACATATTACCTTCCCTCCCGCAGATGCTCGAGCGCGACTGAATAGAGAATGCCGACGTGCTGATCCTCGATCGAGTAATAGATTTGCTTTCCGTCGCGCCGGGTGCGCACGATCTTCGACTGCCTGAGAACTCTCAGCTGATGGGAGACGGCGGAAACCGTCATGTCGAGGGCTGCGGCAATATCGCAAACGCACAGCTCGCCGCTTATGAGCGCGGCGACTATCCTGATCCGGGTACTGTCCCCGAAGGTTTTAAAGAAATCGCCGAGCTCACCGAGAAGTCCGTCGTCGGGCATGATGGAACGGGCGTGCATAACCTCGCGTTCGTGAACGCAAGTTGCCTCGCACCGGTCTTCGCTGACCGGTAAGGCGACAGAATCGACTGATTCATCCTGTTGATTAGTGCTTTTCATACACTTGAATATATGCTCAAGTGTTCATATTGTCAAGCGTTCGATGAAAGCAGGAAGTGATCTTAAGGAGGACGGAAGACCTACAGGAGGCCGCTCTTGAGCGCGCCAAAAACCTTTTTGATCATGCTGGATGCATAATCGAGCGGATTCTTCCTGATTTTTGCTTCCTCGTCGCCGATCTTGAGAAAAAGGCCATCGAGCGCTTTCCCGGTCGCGTAGGTGGCAAGATCGACCGTTACGGGCGGCATTGGCTCCTTTTTCCCCGCAATCCGCGCGGCTTGATTGGGTATTTTTCCGACCTTGTTATAGGTACCGGTCAGCACATCCCAGGATTTCGTGGCGGATATGTCCGCGACCAACGGCTTCGCGAGGGCAGCTTCGACTTTCGGGCGGTACAGACCCATCAGCTGGGCCCGCGTTTTGGTTTCGAGATATGTTGTCGCCGCGCGGTCGCCGCCCTTTACGATGGCAATTCCGTCGGCAATGGTCATCTGCTTGATGGCATCAACAAATATAGGAACTACGTCCTTCGCGGCATCCTCGGCCGACCGGTTGATGCGGAGAACGACGTCATCAATGAGCTTTTGGCCCTGCGGTATTTTCGCGAGGTTGTCCAAAAGCGGTTTTGCCTCGGGCGGCAGGAGAATCTTGAGCGCGGCGTTGCCGAAGTACCCGTCGGTAACCGAAAGCTGGGCGCTCGCGGAGGATATACCCGTCTTGAGCGCGTCCTTGAGCGCGGCGATCGCGTCCTCATTCGTCACCTTTACCGCAGAAGGCGAGCTCGCGCCCAAACCGGCGGAATCGACGAGGGACTCAAGATCGGTTACGCAGGACGAGAGGGACAAAAAAATCGTGATAATACCCGTCAGGACATAGATTGTTTTCCGCATCAGTACCATTTTTTTCATGTCTCCTTGAACCAGCGTCAGCCGATACTACCTGAGTGTATCCCGCGAAACTCCCGCCATCAAGCACATCAAGTCAATGATCCGGAAAATACATGCCCGGGTAATCACCGTCAGAAGCCAAAAAATCACCCGAAAATCACCCGTTCGCGCGATTGCATCCCGGAAAGGGCGGGCGTACACTGATTCAACAAAAAAAGAAATGTAAAAAACAAAAATCCTCCGTGAGTGACGGTACAGAGTGGTATCCAGTGCCGTCACTATTATTATTCTATTGACGGGTACTTCTCTCCGTGAGAAAATCATTTCAATACTTTATTTCTAAAAGGCCGACACAACAATGTATCAATCAGGTCTCTATCTGTCGATGGCGCCCTTCGCTCTTCTTCTGGTTGCCATATGTCTGATTTTCGCGCTCGTTAACCGAAAGCAGCTGAAAAGCCGCTGGAATCTTCCCTTCATGGGTACGACCTTGCTCGTGATCATATTCACTGTCATGGAACTGCTCGCCACATCTACGCGCACGCTCCTGCTCGCTTCGCACGCAACCTACACGTTCATCGTCTTTTTGCCGATCGCCTGGCTGCTCGCGTGCGCGGAATATTCGGACGCTCTCAATCAGCTCAAGCGACCCCTTGTCCGCGCAGGACTCCTCGTCGTTCCCGTTTTAACGATCATTTTCGCGTGGGCGAATGACTCGTTACGCTTTCTCTGGAAAAACCACGAAATTATCCGGGATGGCCCGTACCTGTACAATCACGTTGCGCAATACGGCTTCTGGTTCTGGGTATATATTTTCTACGCCTATAGCCTGTATTTCGCGGGTACCGCACTCGTGTTCCGCGGTTTTTTGCGTCAAAAAGGGCGCCATGGCCCGATATCGATTTTCGGCGTCGCGGCGACCGCCATCCCGCTCGCGTTCAATCTTCTGTACGTCTTCCGCCTGATCCCCGGCATTCACCGTGACTTCTCCACGCTCGCCTTCGCGCCAGCCGCACTCGTTTTCGTCATCTGGTCGTCCCGGGAGAGCGTAACGCACATGGGCGTCACCCATATGGACGCCTCGGAAGATACGATGAGCAGACGGGAAGAAGCGGTGTGCTCCCTGCTTGCGGAGGGCTACTCAAACAAGGAAATCGCGACAAAACTTTGCATTTCGGAAAATACCGTAAAAACCCATACCCGACACATCTACCGAAAACTCGCCGTTACAAACCGACAGGAACTCCGCGACTTGCTCAAGAAAACGCCCTGAAATTTGCGTGTCCTGATACCGGAAACTACACTTAGGGTATCCCTTCTTTCCGGAGACCTTGATGAAACGAATATCGAGCTTTATCGTTTTTGTAAACACGATTGTCTTTTCAGTGGTTATCCTGCTTTTCGCGGGTATAACCATGCTCCGCTCGGCCGCCCTCATCGAGGAAAACGCGCGAAGTCTCCTTACCGAGTGGACCGTCTCCTGGGGCAACCGGATTGATGGGCTTTTCACCGAGCGATTCGCGTACGTGCGGTCCCTGAAAGCCTACATCCAGAACACCCTCACGCTCGAAACGCTCGCCGACGGCGAGAAGACGCTTCATTACTTTCATAACGCGGACGCGTTGATGGTAAACGTCGTAAAGCAGGAAGGATTCCTTGACCTCTATGCATGGTTCGCGCCTGAATATACCGGAACCGTCCAGCAATATACCGTCAATAACCTGAAACTCGATGGAACCATATCCTGGACATACGACACGCGTTATACCCGTGCCGACATGGGTACCCCCGACTGGGAATGGTTCACGGGAACCGAGAAGCGGGGAAAATTCGTTTCAGAACCGTATGTATGGGAAGGATTCTCCGATAAGCTGGTCGGAGTTTGCGAGACGATAGTCATCGATGGCAAGACCGTCGGAGTCGCCGGGTCGGACATGTTCATCGGGGAATTCCAGAAGGCGCTCTTCGCGCAAAAAATCCTGAAAACCGGGTACTTCGCCGTCCTTAACGACTCAGGGACGTTCATCTTTCACCCGTCGGCTTCCGGCAAAAAGTTTGCGGACGTCTTCGGCCCGGAGGGGGAAAAGGCTTTGGGCAACATCAAGGCATCGGGGTTAAAATCGGGCATCATCGACTTCCGACAGAATGGGCGAAAGCAACTCGTCGGCTATAACACCCTTTCGACGGGCTGGATACTCGTCGCCGTACCGACAATGGGCGAAGTGTATGCGCGGCTCGCGCAGGTCATCGCGCTTATGGCTGCGGCGACGCTCATCGCTATCGCGCTGCTCGTGTCGCTATCCGTCCTCACCGGCAGGAGTATCTCGCGTCCAATCACCCGGTTATCGAAAATTCAATCGACGATCGCCTCGGGAACGCTTGCGGTCGAGATACCGGATGCGATCGCGGGCCGCGCCGATGAACTCGGCTCCCTCGCGCGCGCGACGAGGACGATGGTCGACAGCATGACAAAGGTCATGGATGGCGTAAAGGACACCACGAATGCGGTAGTGCGCGGCTCCGGGGAAATAACCGATGCTTCCTCGCAGCTCAGTCAGGGCGCTTCCACTCAGGCAGCTTCAATGGAAGAAGTCTCGAGCGCGATGGAAGAGATGGCCGCGAATATAAAGCAAAACGCGGCGGGCGCGCAGGAAACATTCCGCGTCGCCGAGTCGACCGCGCGGGAAGCGGGCCGGGGCGGCGAAATGGTAGAGCGATCAGTGGCGGCGATCCGCGCGATCGCGCAGAAAATTTCAATCATTGAGGAAATATCCCGCAACACGAACCTTCTCGCGCTCAATGCCGCGATCGAGGCGGCGCGCGCGGGAGAAGTCGGCAAGGGATTCGCTGTCGTCGCGAGCGAGGTGAGAAAACTCGCCGAAAGAAGTCAAACGGCCGCGTCCGAAATCACGACGCTCTCGGCCGAAACCGTCGGGACCGCGGAGGAAACGCTCGCGATTATCCGGGCAATCGTCCCGAACATCGTGCGCACGAGCGAGTTACTGCAGGAAATCTCCGCCGCGAGCAACGAACAAAATCAGGGAGCTCAGCAAATATCGCTCGCTCTCGCGCAGCTCGATACCGTCGTGCAGCAAAATGCCTCGGCGTCTGAAGAGCTTTCCGCGACGGCTCGCGCCCTGAACGATCACGCGATCACGCTCGAGGAAAACGTCGCATACTTTAAAAGCTGATCCGGGCGCACTTGACATTTGTTTCCTATATCACCATATTGGAAATCCAGCGTTGAAAAACGAAAGGAGCCAGTATGTCCGTACGTCTCGCGCATCTTTGCCTCCGGACCGAACGGTTCGAGGCAATGACTTCCTTTTATCGGGATGCCCTCGCCCTCCCCGTAAAGTTCGAACTCAAACTCCCCGACGGTCGCGTCTTCGGTCGTTACTTTTCGCTCGGCGAAAAAAGCTTCCTCGAGGTATTCGACCACGCAGGCGCGAGTGAAATGTGGGGCGGACACGCAGGGCACGTCACTCCCCTTCCGGGCGCGACCTTTCAGCATTTCTGTCTCGAAATATCCGGCCTCGCGCGATACCGTGACGAGCTCGTCTCGCGTGCGGTGAACGTCAGCGAGATCACGACCGGCATGGACAATTCCCGCCAGGCGTGGATCAAGGATCCCGACGGCAACGATATTGAACTGATGGAATACACGGCTCAAAGCCTGCAGCTCGCACCATAACGGAGACATGAATCATGAACGGAAAACTTGAGGGAAAAACCGCGCTCGTAACCGGATCAAGCCGCGGAGTCGGAAGACTCGTCGCGACGGCTCTCGCCTCGCTCGCCTGCAAGACGGTGTATTGCCACGGCAGGACCGAAGAAGCATGCGCGGAAACCGCGCGCGAAGTCGAAAAAGCGGGGGCAAAGGCGGTAATCGTCGCAGCCGAGCTCGCGAAGCCGGATGAAGTCGATCGACTCGCATCTCGCCTCCTCGCGGAAGGCGGTGTCGATATTCTCTACAACAACGCCGCAGTGATGCACCCGTGGCGCGAGAGCGTCGCTGACATCACGCAGGAAGATTGGGCCTGGTCATTTCAGGTAAACGTCTTCGCGCCTGCCCGGCTCACCGCGGCACTTTTGCCGGCTATGCTCGAGCGAAACTGGGGCCGCATCGTCAATCTGACTTCCGGCATAGACAAAACCCCGCAGCTCGCCTGCTACGGCGCCTCGAAGTGGGCGCTCGACAAGTGGACTGACGATCTCGCCTTTTCGCTCGCGGGAAAAAATATTATCGTGAGCACCCTCGATCCCGGTTGGCTCAAAACCGATCTCGGCGGACCGAACGCGGACAATGAACCCACGACGGTACTTCCCGGCGCTCTCGTTCCCGTCCTTCTTCCCGACGGCTCGGCCGGTGGTCAGTTCTTCCGCGCCCAGGAGCACCGGGACTTTCAGATCTGAGCGCGCACGACTATCATTGACCGGACGCTGATCGAACACTGACTGAGTCAGCGCCGGTTAGCGCTGTTCTGCAGAAAGAAGCTCGCGGACACGGCACTCAAAAAAGTCGAGATGCCACGCAATATGCGAGAAGTAATCTTCGACCAGAAAGCCAAGCGTCTTCGGGCCCTCGGGACTCTGCCACACATTGGTGAGCGTTTTTTCTTCGATGCCGCCGATGACCGAAAGCAGATACCCGTTGCACGCTTTCCACATATCGCACAAAAGGCGATAGTCGAGCGAGTCGACCTTTTGCACCGCGCGCCACGAGTCGGCGTCGTAGCCGGGAAACGACAGGCTCGATTCAAGCTGAAGCCGGACAAAGCGCTGATGGTTGTTCGAGAACGAGTCGATCAGGTGCGCGACCATGTCGCGGAGCGTCCATTCACCGTCGTCGCGCTTGCTACCATCTTCGCGCTTGCCACTGAGGTCGCGCCGGGCGTCGGCGAGGTGCGCGGTCGCGATCATCGTATCATGAAAAGTATCGACAAGACTTCGCCATGTTTCTATCGGGAATTCCATACATTCATTGTAAGGCTCAAGCGAACGCGCTGTAAAGACGCCCATGCTGTCGCGACGGGATTAAATCATTTCCTTAAAAGCTAAAACTTCCCGAAAAAAAGGAGCTTGCGCGGTTGGCGCAAACTCCTCTTTGTGTAATCGGTATCGCAAGCCGTGCCTTACTGGAGGCAGGTTTTTCCCATCAGGAAGCGGTCGATCTCGCGCGCCGCGCCGCGGCCTTCGTTGATCGCCCAGACGACGAGGGACTGTCCGCGCCTGGCGTCGCCGGCGGCGAAAACCGCGGGCGCGCTCGTCGAGAACTTGCCGTAATCGGCTTTCGCGTTTGACCGGGGATCGAGCTCGACGCCGAGATCCTTGAGGATTGCCTCTTCGGGTCCGAGGAATCCGAGCGCGAGGAAAACGAGGTCGGCTTCGAAGTATTCTTCCGAGCCGGGGATTTCGCTCATCGCGAACTGGCCCGCTTCGTTCTTCTTCCACTCGACGCGAACGGTCTTGATTCCCTTTACGTTGCCATTGCCGTCGTCAACGAATTCCTTCGTCGAGATGCAGTATTCGCGCGGGTCCTTGCCGAATTTCGAGATCGCCTCGCCGTGACCGTAGTCAACCTTGAGGGTTCTCGGGAAGGTGGGCCAGGGCATGTCGGGGGTACGGGTCGCAGGCGGCTGCGGGAGAACTTCGAAGTTCACCACGCTCACCGCGCCGTGCCTGATCGAAGTGCCGAGACAGTCGTTTCCGGTATCTCCGCCGCCGATGACGATGACTTTCTTTCCCTTGGCGTCAATTTTCTTTCCGTCGGCGAACGCGGAGTCGAGAAGGCTCTTCGTGTTTGCGCCGAGGAATTCCATCGCGAAGTGAATGCCCTTGAGCTCGCGGCCCGGGGCCTTGAGATCGCGCGGGCGGGTTGAGCCGGTCGCGACGAGAATGGCGTCGAAAGACTTCGCGAGTTCTTTCGCGGATACGTCCTTGCCGACCGTCGTCCCGGTCCTGAAGGTCACGCCTTCTGCTTTCATGATTTCGACGCGGCGCAGGATGAGCGACTTGTCGAGCTTCATGTTCGGGATACCGTACATGAGAAGTCCGCCGGGCCTGTCGGCACGCTCGAAGACGGTGACCGAATGGCCCGCCTTGTTGAGCTGATCCGCCGCGGCGAGTCCCGAGGGACCGGAACCGATGACGGCGACTTTCTTGCCCGTTCGCCCGACGATGGAAAGCGGACGCATCCAGCCTTCGGTGTACGCGTTATCGACGATCCAGCACTCGTTGTCCTTGATCGTGACGGGGTCCTGGTTGATGCCAAGCACGCACGCGCCTTCGCACGGGGCGGGACACACGCGGCCGGTAAACTCCGGGAAGTTGTTTGTTTTCATAAGGCGCATCCACGCCTCTTTCTCGCGTCCCTTGAACACGAGGTCGTTCCATTCCGGTATCAGGTTATCGACCGGGCAGCCGTAGCTCGACTGGCAGAACGGGACGCCGCAGTCCATGCAGCGCGCGCCCTGGTCCTTGCGCTCTTTCGGGTCGAGCGGAAGGAGGAATTCCTTGAAGTCCTTGATGCGGACCTCGGGGGCGCGGTAGGGAACTTTCTTGCGGTCAAACTCGAGGAATCCGGTTACCTTACCCATTGACGGCCTCCTTGGAGACGCCTGAGGAAACCTTCTTCGCGGCGAGAACCTTTTTATAGTCTTCCGGGATAACCTTGACGAAGGAGGCTTTCGCCTGCTCCCAGTTCCCGAGAATGGCGGAAGCGACGTCCGAATCGGTATAGGTCTTGTGTTTCGAGATCATGTCCTTCAGTTCCTCATAATCTTCCGTTGAGGGGGTCTCGAGGGAGACCATGCCCTTGTTGCAGTTGGCGGGGAGCTTTCCGTTCGGGTCATACACGTAGGCGATTCCGCCCGACATGCCGGCCGCGAAATTGCGCCCGGTCTCGCCGAGGATGACCGCGCGTCCGCCGGTCATGTACTCGCAACCGTGATCGCCGACGCCCTCGACGACGACGGCAGCGCCCGAGTTACGCACGCAGAAGCGTTCTGCGGCGATACCCCTGACGTAGCCTTCGCCCTTCGTCGCGCCGTAGAACGCGACGTTTCCGATGATAATGTTTTCCGACGGTTTGAACTTCGAGGCTCCGGGAGGGGCGATCACGATGCGGCCGCCGCAAAGGCCCTTGCCGACGTAATCGTTCGCGTCTCCCGAAAGGGTGAACTCGACGCCGCTTGCGAGCCAGGCGCCGAAGCTCTGTCCCGCCGTCCCGGTGAAGTTCACCTTGATCGTTCCCTCGGGAAGTCCGTCGTTCGCCTTCTTGAGCGCGATCGCGTTACTGAGCATGGTGCCGGTCGAGCGATCGGTATTGATGATCTTTTCGTCGAGCGTGACGGCTTTTCCCGAGTCGATCGCGGAAGCGCATTTTTCGATGAGCTTGCGGTCGAGTACGGAATCGAGCCCGTGATCCTGCTTGATCGTGTTGAACACGGAAACGTCCGCGTACGGCTTTTTCGCGGGCACGAGGAGGGCCGAAAGGTCGACTCCCTTGCTCTTCCAGGTCGCGACGGACGCGTCCTGCTCGAGGAGGTCTACCCGGCCGATAAGCTCGTTCCAGGTGCGCACGCCGAGGCTCGCCATGATGGCGCGCATGTCTTCCGCCACGAAGGTGAAGAAATTGACGACGTACTCGGGCTTGCCGGAGAAGCGTCCGCGGAGGCGCGGATCCTGCGTCGCAATTCCGACGGGGCAGGTATTGTTGTGGCACTTGCGCATCATGACGCAGCCCATCGTGATGAGCGGGGCGGTTGCGAAACCGCATTCCTCGGCTCCGAGAATGGCGGCGATCACGACATCGCGTCCGGTCTTGAGCTGACCGTCTGTCTGGAGGACGACGCGCGAGCGCAAGTCGTTCATGACGAGGGTCTGATGGGTTTCGGCGATGCCGAGCTCCCACGGAAGACCCGCGTTCTTGACTCCGGTAAGGGGAGAGGCGCCCGTTCCGCCGTCGTGGCCGGAAACGAGGATGTGGTCCGCGTGTCCCTTCGAGACGCCGGCAGCGATTGTTCCGACGCCGACTTCGCTGACGAGCTTGACCGATATGCGCGCCCTGGGGTTCGCGTTCTTGAGGTCGAATATGAGCTGCGCGAGATCCTCGATGGAATAAATGTCGTGGTGCGGGGGCGGGCTGATGAGCCCGACGCCCGGCGTGGAGTAACGCGTTCTCGCGATCGTCTCGTCGACCTTGTGACCGGGAAGCTCACCGCCCTCTCCGGGCTTCGCTCCCTGCGCCATCTTGATCTGGATCTCGTCGGCGTTCGTCAGGTATTCGATGGTGACGCCGAAACGGCCGGACGCGACCTGCTTGATCGCGCTCCGGAGCGAGTCGCCGTTCGCGAGCGGTTTATAGCGCGCGGGGTCCTCGCCGCCTTCTCCGGTGTTGCTCTTTCCGCCGAGGCGGTTCATCGCGATGGCGAGCGTCTGGTGCGCCTCGAGCGAGATCGAACCGTAGCTCATCGCGCCGGTCGCGAAACGTTTGACGATTGAACTCACGCTCTCGACTTCGGAAAGCGGTATCGGCTTGATCGCCTCGCCCGTCGCGCTTGCGCCCGTACGGAACTTGAGGAGACCGCGAATGGTCGCCTGTTCGGCGGAACGCGCGTTCTGCCGTGCGGAGAACCGCTCCCATGCCTTGGGGTCATTTTGGCGGCAGGCGATCTGGAGGTCGGCGATGGATTCGGGATCCCACATGTGCTTCTCGCCGCCGAAGCGGACGTGATAGTCGCCGGAGCTCTTGATCTCGTCATACGCGTTGACGTCCCGATCCGGGTACGCCTCGGCGTTCCTCATCGCGATCTCGGCTGCGATCTCGGCGAAACCCGCGCCACCAATGCGGCTTGCGGTACCGGTAAAGCAGCGAGAGACGACTTCGTCGGCAAGTCCGACGGCCTCGAAAATCTGCGCGGCCTTGTAGGATTCGAGCGTGGAGATTCCCATCTTGCCGAAAACTTTCCGCATGCCCTTGGCGACAGCCTTGACGTAATTATGGACGATTTCCTCGCGGGTAAAGGGCTTGGAGTATACGCCGTCCGCCTGGAGATCCCAGAGGGCCTCGAAAGCGAGATACGGGTTGACGGCGTCGGCGCCGAATCCGGTGAGCATGCAGAAATGGTGAATCTCGCGCGGCTCGGCGGACTCGAGCACGAGTCCGATCTGGGTGCGGCATTCCTCGCGGACGAGGTACTGATGTACCGCGCCGACGGCGAGAAGTGACGGGATCGGAGCGCGGACTGCATCCTGCGCGCGGTCGGAAAGTATCGCGATCTGGTAGCCTTCGGAAATTGCCTTGCGCGCTTCCTTCTCGATGCGGGTAAGCGCGTCGACGAGGCCCTTCTCGCCCTTGGCGACTTCGTAGGTGATGTCGATGACGCGCGATTTCCATCCGCGGAAGTCGAGGTCCTTGAGAGACGCGAGGTCGTCGTTGGTGAGCACCGGCTCCTTGAGGCGGAGGCGGTGGCAGTGACCCTCGGCGGGCTCGAGAAGATTTTGCTCGGGACCGATGAAGGACTCGAGGCTCATGATAATGTCCTCGCGGATCGAGTCGATCGGCGGGTTCGTGACCTGCGCGAAAAGCTGCTTGAAATAATCGAACAGCATGCGGCTCTTGCCGGAAAGGACCGCGAGCGGCGCGTCGTTACCCATCGAGCCGAGCGCCTCCTGGGAGGTCTCGATCATCGGCTTGAGGAGCGTGTGGAGGGTTTCGAGGGTATAGCCGTTCGCGCGGAGTTCCTTGCGAAGGGTTTCGAGGTCGAGGCAGGCGGGCTTCGATTTTGCGGACGGAAGCTCCGCGAGGTTCATCTCCTGCGCATCGAGCCAGGCGCGGTACGGGCGAGAGGACGCGATCTTTTCCTTGATCTCGTCGTCGCCGATGATGCGTCCTTCCTTGAAGTCAACGAGGAACATCTTGCCGGGCTGAAGGCGCGTCTTCTTGACGATCTTCGCGGGATCGATCTGAAGGACGCCGACCTCGCTCGCCATGATGACCATGTCGTCGTCGGTGAGGTAGATGCGGCTGGGCCTCAGTCCGTTGCGGTCAAGCACGGCGCCGATAAAGGTGCCGTCAGTGAAGGAGATCGACGCGGGACCATCCCACGGTTCCATCATCGAGCTCGAGAATTCGTAGAAGGCCTTCTTCGTGTCGCTCATCGCCTTGTGGTTTTCCCAGGCTTCGGGGATCATCATCATGATCGCTTCGGGAAGGGTACGGCCGCCGGCAATGAGAAGCTCGAGCACGTTGTCGAAGCTGCCCGAGTCGGAAAGGTCAGGCTCGTTGATCGGGTATGCGCTCTTGAGCTCCGCACCGAAGAGGGAGCTTTCGAGTTTGCCCTGACGGGAGGACATCTTGTTCTTGTTTCCCCGGAGGGTATTGATCTCGCCGTTATGGGCCATAAAGCGCAGGGGCTGCGCGCGGTCCCATGAGGGGAAGGTGTTCGTCGAAAAGCGCGAGTGAACCATCGCGAGGTGGGTGGTGTAGTCCGCGTCCATCAGGTCGGGATAGTACGACAGGAGCTGGTCGGCGGAAAGCATTCCCTTGTATACCATGACGCGGCACGAAAGGCTCGCGACGTAAAAGAAGCTGTCGGCGTCATTTGCCTTGCCGCGGATCGCGTGCGTGGCTTCCTTGCGGATGACGAAGAGCTTGCGGTCAAATGCTTCGGGAGAACGGGATGCGTCGGCAGAAGCGCCGATGAAGAGCATCTCCATGACCGGCTCGCTCGCGATAGCCGAAGGACCGAGTCCTGCGTTATTAGTCGGAACAAGCCGCCAGCCGAGCGTGGTCTGCCCGTGGGACGCGACGATTTTCTCGACCGCTTTCTTGCAGGCTTTTCGCTCGGTTTCGCTTTTCGGGAGAAACACGATACCCGCCGCGTAGGAACCGCTCGCGGGCAAATCTATGGAAGAATCTTTCTTCGCGACTTTTACCAGGAATTCGTGGGGAAGCGCGGTAAGAATTCCCGCACCGTCACCGGTGTTGATCTCCGCGCCGCGGGCGCCTCGATGATCCATACGACACAGGATATGGCCTGCGTCCTCAATGATGGAATGGCTTCTCTTTCCCTTGATGTTCGCAAGGAAGCCTACGCCGCAATTTTCCTTTTCGTATGACGGATCATACAGCCCGTATCGTCCAGGACGTTTCACAAAAGGCATCATTGTCTCCTCTAAACTGGTACCCGGATACGCATTCCCGGGAATACTTCGACCAAGCCCCGAGAAAGAACGCCTTTGCTCTTAATCATTAGGACAGGAATCTTTATATTCGCAGAACAGGTGAAGTACAGCGCTTGCAGTACCGCTAATGTATATAGATAGTGACCTAGAATGTGACTGAAATGGATAATTTTGTCCAGTAGTTTGACCATTTTCTCGTAAAATATTGAATAAATATGCACAAACGATCTTTTTTATGCATCAAATATGCATCACTGAATCGGTTTAGGAAGCTGTTTTACCGCGAGTTTTTGGCTATACTCTAGAGTCAGGAGCATTCGTGAACAAAGCAGCAAAGAAATACGCAAGCCTTGCCGCCTGCGCAATCGTCCTGATATCGACAATTTCGGCGCTTGACGGCGGCAACGTCCCGCTTTCGGCAAGACCTTCGTGGGTCAAGCCGATCGAACTCGACACCGTAAGCGGCATCGATTCAGCCCTCGTCGATTCAGGTTTCTACTATATATTAAACGATCAGCAGCAGTCCGTAATCCCGCCGGAGCATTACCGCCACTTCGCGTTCCGCGTCATCAACCATTCCGGCCTCGAAGAGGCATCACGGCTCGAGATAACCTACGAAAGCGCTTATGAAACCCTCTCGCTCCACGGCTTTACGGTATGGCGGGACGGCAAGGCAATCGACTGGTCAAAGCGCGTTCGTTGGCAGGAATTGCAGCGCGAGGCCGCGCTTGATTCGGGCCTCTACGACGAATCGAAAACCATGCTGCTCATCCTCGAGGATATCCGCCAGGACGACATCGTCGAGTATGACTACACAATCGCAGGCAGCAACCCGATTTTCGGATCAAAATATTACGGGGTCTTCAATCACGGGCTCGACTATCCGATGGCAACGCTTTCGTTCAGGCTGCTCGTCCCCAAAGGGCGAAAGATCGCGGTCAAACAGCATGTCCGGGATCTTCCCCAGGCAGAGACGATTCTTTCCGACGGTACCCGGGAGCTTGTGTGGAAGGAGCGGAATTCCGCCGCGGTGCGGGAAAATTTCGCGGCGCCCGGCTGGTACGAACAATATCCGTGGATCGAGATGAGCGAATGGAAGAGCTGGAACGAGGTCAAGGACTGGGGCCGCTCGATATTCCGCGAACCGGAATCGAATGACGGAGCCGTCGAGCGCGAATGGAAACAACTGATGGCCGAACGGGGAAGCGAGATGACCCGCGACGAAAAGCTCGTCGTCGCCCTGAAATTCGTCCAGGACGAAATCCGGTACTTCGGCATCGAGATCGGCGTGAACTCGCACCGTCCCCGCAGTCCCGACGAGGTGCTCGAAAGCCGGTTCGGCGACTGCAAGGACAAGGCGCTTCTTTTTTGCCAGATGGCGCGGCTCGCCGGCTGGGATGCATACCCGGTGCTCGTCAACTCAAGCGAGGGAAAGTCCCTCGAGGGCTGGCTCCCCTCCCCGCGTGCCTTCGATCACGTCATCGCGCGCGTTCGCGGGGGCGGAAACCTCCTGTGGTTCGACCCGACCATCTCGTATCAGGGCGGGACGGCGAAGACCGTTTGGGTTCCCGATTACGGAAAGGCGCTCGTCCTCGACGGATCAAAGGAAGGGCTTCGCGCAATGCCTTCAGAAAAGAGAGGCAGCATCGACGTGCACGAAACCTATGCGTGCCCGGGATTTGACGAAAGCGGGACGCTCGAGGTCGTTTCGGTATTCCGGGGACACGAGGCAGACCGCATGCGCTACCAGCTCGCGAGCACGGGCCGGGCAACGCTCGAGAAAAACTATCTCGAGTTCTACCAGTCAGCGTTTCCAAAGGCAGCAAGATCGCTCGACATCACCAGCGCGGACGACCGGATCGAGAACGTGCTCGAACTGCACGAATCCTATACCGTTCCCGAAATGTGGGGAAAGGCCTCGGAAGCAGGCGACGACGGAGCGAAGGAGCTGTATCTTTTTCCCTACACGTTCAGCAAGCGCTTTTCGGACTTTGACGACATTGGCACGGACCGCACCGCACCGCTTGATATTTCGTTTAACTGCGTCGCGCGGCACCGGATAACCGTGCTCCTCCCGGAAAAGCTCGGCATCGAAAACGAGGAATACAAATCCGACAATCCCTGGTACCGGCTCAATTACCGCGCGAAGGAAGACGGGCTTACCTTTGAGCTTGACTACGCCTACGAGCCGCTGGTGGACACGGTCAACGCGTCGGACTACGCCGCGTTCCGCACAAAACTCGAAAGCGACCGCAAGGAATACCTCGGGTACACGCTCTCGGGCGGCGCTGCCCCAAGCAGCGAAGCCTCGGGCGAAACCATCGAATCGCGCCTCGCCTCCTGGGCAGGACCGCGGGCAATCGATTATGTGGCCTGCGCCATCCTCGTCGCGCTCACCGCGCTCTTTGCGTACCGGCTCGGGCTCATGCACGGAAAAGAAGGGAAAGGCGACAGGGCGGATAAAGAGTAAAAAAAAGGTTGAGCGAAGAAAGCCGCCCCCGGTAAGCCCTTTTAGAAAAGGGCGGAATCGGGTATACTGCTCATCCTTATGAATTTTACATTCCTTGCAAAATACTGGCCGTACTACCTCATCGGCGCGAAGAACACGATTCTCCTCGCGCTCCTCGCGGTGGTATTCGGCGTGCTCATCGGCATGATCCTCGCGATAGGGCGCGTCGGCAAAAACCGCGCGTTCCGCCTCCTCGCGACGGCCTACGTCGAGTTCATCCGCGGAACGCCGCTCCTCGTGCAGCTCTTCATCATCTACTACGGACTCCAGGCGATCGGCATCAGGTTTCCCGACTCCCCGCTCGCGTCGCGGATACTCGGCATCAACTTCGCCGACTTCATGGCCGGCGTCATAACGATGGGAATCAACTCGGGCGCCTACGTCTGCGAGATTTTTCGCGCAGGCATCCAGTCAATCGACAAGGGACAGTCGGAAGCGGCAAGATCGCTCGGGCTGTCGCAGGCAAAGACCTTCGCGTACGTCATCATCCCGCAGGCTATCAGAAACGTGCTTCCCGCGCTCGGAAACGAGTTCGTCGTCGTCATCAAGGAATCTTCGATCGTGTCGATCATCGGAATCGCGGACCTCATGTACAAGGCAAACACGGTGCGGGGAAATACCTTCCAGCCCTTCGAGCCCCTGCTCGTCGCAGCGCTCGCGTACTTCCTCCTCACCTTCCCGCTTTCAAAATTCCTGGCGCGCATTGAACGGAGGATGAGAAACAATGACTGACACGACGTTATCAACCACCGCACAGGGCGAAATCATTCGCGTGCATGGACTCAAAAAAAGCTTCGGCAAGCTCGAAGTGCTTAAGGGCATCGACGAGCGCGTCTCCTCGGGAGAGGTTCTCGTCGTCATCGGTCCTTCAGGTTCGGGCAAGAGTACCTTTCTCCGCTGCCTCAATCTTCTCGAAACGCCGACCGAGGGGCAGATATTTTTCGACGGCGTGGAGATAACCGACCGGAACGAATGGAAGCGAGGCGGGCTCGACGCTCACCGCAGGGACATGGGAATGGTATTCCAGCACTTCAACCTCTTCCCGCACATGAGCGTGCTCGAGAACGTCATACTCGCGCCGATGAAGGTAAAGGGCATCGACCGGAAGGAAGCCGTGAAGCAGGCAGGCGAGCTGCTTGAACGCGTCGGGCTCACCGACAAGACGCACGCGCATCCCGCGCAGCTTTCCGGCGGACAAAAACAGCGCATCGCGATCGTTCGCGCGCTCGCAATGAAACCCAAGGTAATGCTCTTCGATGAACCGACGAGCGCGCTCGATCCCGAAATGGTCGGCGAAGTACTCGCCGTCATGCGGGACCTCGCACGCGATGGCATGACAATGGCCGTCGTAACTCACGAGATGCGCTTCGCCCGCGAAGTCGCCTCGCGCGTCCTTTTCATGGACGAAGGCATTATCCTCGAATCGGGTTCGCCCGACGAAGTATTCGGAAAACCGAAAAACGCCCGCACCCGCGAATTCCTCGCGAAGGTTTCCCTCTAAACCAAAAAAAAAACGCGTCGGCCCAGTACCGGACCGACGCGCGTGGTTGAATTAAAATCTGCTTCACCTTACACGCGAAGCGTCTCCTGAAACTGGAAATTACCCCGGACTCCGCCTGATATGTCGAAGAAAGTCGTTTTCGCCTCGGTCGAGGTCGAGTCGAGCTCGAGAAGCGCGAGACCGGCGAGAGACGATCCGCGCGGTCGCGAGAGGCTTCCCGGATTGAGGGCGAGGATATGGGAAAACTGCTCCGCGAGGGCGATGTGCGTGTGGCCGTATATGGCAATGTCGCAGTCCATCGCGTGAGCCGAGTCGACGAGCATATCGAGGTTCACGTCAACGGAATGCCGGTGACCGTGCGCGACGAATACGGAAAATCCCGCCGCCCGGATTATCTGGCGCGTGGGAACCGTCAGGCTGTAACCGGGATTGTCATCAGGGACGCCCGAAGGCGGAAGGCTCATCCGGTATTGGTCGCCGTCGCCGTTACCCGCAACGAAGGCGACAACCGGCGGAAGCGCTTGCAAGAGGCGCTCGGATTCCTGCGCGTTCTCGAGATACTGAACAATGTCCCACATCCCGTCGCCCGAAAAAATGAGCGCGTCAGCACCCGGGCCGAACTCGCGGATCGTGGCCTCGAGCACCTCGTAATGACCGTGCGAATCGGAGACGACGAGAATCCTCGCGGAGTCCGCGCCCGCAAGATGCGCTATATCTTCGGCGGAGCCGAGAAGGCCCGATTCATGCTGAACGATCTCGTTCATGAACTCTCCCCCGAGTCGCCGTCGCCGGCCGAGCCTGTCGCGCCTTGTTGCGCGCGCGAACCCTCCATCAGCGTTCCCGACCGGAGAGGAATCTCGACGGTCAGGTGATTGCGCGAGCGGAGTCCCGTGTCGGGATCGATGAAAGCCGAGAAAACCCAATCAGAACCGAGCCGCTTTTGCTTCGAAAGGTTGCGTGCGGCATCGAGGGCGGTTGTCAGGCGCGCAAGCGGCGGAACGGTCAAATCCTTTTCTTCCGCAGAAAGGGCGGAGCCGAGAAGAAGCAAGCCGGACTCTTCGTCGGTAAGGCCCGCGGAGGCCGAAGCATTTTCGTCATCGAGGACGCCTTCGGGAAGAACACGGTCGATGACGATATCGGAGACAGCCTCAAGCGGCAACGCGTTGTCTTCCGCAAAAAGGGTCACGATCTTGACTTCCGGTCGCGCCGCGCGAATCCGGACGAGCTCGCGCACGGTACCCTCGGGGGCGCCGATCGTCACGACGATCGTGACTGCCGGATCGTCCGCCGCGGTTTTGAGAACGCCGAGCCGCGCGCGTTTTTCGACCATGAAGGAATCGGGCCAGGTGAGAACGGTCATCATCCCCGGCGATTCGGGAATCGCGGAATCGAGCAAGCCATATTCATCGGCCAGCTCGGAGATGACCGCGGGCTTCCCGGAAAAATCGGGGCCGAGCATGACGAGGATACGGTGGTCGGCGGGTTTGTGCCGGGGGACGCGCGCCTTGGGCGTTTCGCTTACGGTTCCGGAAACATCACTTCCTGAAACCGCCTTCGGCGAACCAAAGAACCCGCACGACGCGAGCGAGAATACGAACAGAAAGACGAACGCGCCAAACCGGAAAAGCGACCGGACATGGGCGGAACGCGAGTTTTTTATTGCCTGATAATCGCACATGGCATCCATCATATCCGTTTCGCCGCCGGTTGAAAAGGGAGAATACCGCATTCGCGCGCGCTTAAACAACCGCACAAACCCAAGCGGTCAGCTCGCCCCGGATTCGCGCCCGATCGTCGTGCGCTCTCCATGGCCCGGAAACACGAGCGTCTTTGCGGGCAACGCGAAAAGCCGCTTGATGCTCCGGAAAAGATCGTCCACGTTTCCGCCTTCGAGATCGGTCCTTCCATACCCCGCGTTGAAAAGCGTGTCGCCCGCGATGAGGAGGCCGTCGCCTTCGTGATAGAGGCACACGGAACCGGGACTGTGCCCCGGCGTATGCAAAACTTTCCAGCCGGGAATCGCGATACCGGACGGGGAGCTACCGGAGGGATCCGGAATGACAATCGGCTTGTCGTCTTCAAGGAATACGGTAGCCGGGGGAATCTCGTCGGAATAGCGTTCGACGACCGCTCCCGCGCCGAGGTCGGTAAAAAGCGCGTGATGGCGGCGAATCGCTCCCGGGCCGACCCATGAGCCGTCGGCGCGATGGATGGCGATCGGAACAGACGGCCACCGCCGCGCGAGCGACGGAAGCCCAATCAGGTGGTCAAAGTGGCCATGGGTAAGGAGGAAGAGCGCGGGCTCGGAGCCTCTATCGGCCAAATGTGCTATAATTAAATCGGCGTCGCCGCCCGGATCGACGACAATTACGCGTGTGGGATCGAGTTCAATGCACCAGGTATTGACGGATAACGGCCCGGTAACCAGTTGCGTGATTTTCATGTACGTGAGTATAGCCCGAAAGGAGAATTCGTGTCAGGCAAAATCCTGATAATAGTCGCCATCGCCATAACGGCGTATATCCTCGTTCCCGGCTTCGCCGGAATCATCGCCCGCTTCCGGGTGAAGCGCCTTGCCGTCCGCCTCGCCGCGGGTACGGGTGACGAAGCGACAATCGAGGGCGTCGAGCGAAACACGATTACCCTCGCGTTTCCGGACGGCCGCGAACGGCTTTCCCTCGATCCCCGGGAAACGCGGTTCTTTATTTTCGACCGGGAACCGGGTCCCGAAAAACTCTCCTGGAAGACAGTCCGCCTTATCCAGTCAGGTACCCGAATCACGTATCTTGCGGGAAAAAACGGTCTCAAGCGGGGCGTATGCGTTTTCCATTCCGGGAACGGCGCGATCGCCGCGGACGCCAGGGAGCTCCTTGCCAAAGGATCGTGGATTCCGGAAACCGGACCGCTGCCGATCAAGGCTTTCAGCGTCGCCACCGGCATCTTTCTCGAATTTCTCATGCTTATAGAAGCGCTCGGTCAGGACGGCGCGGCCATCGTCGCCATAGCCGCCCTCGTCGGCATTTTCGGCAAAGCCTTGCCCTATCTTCCCCCCGGCCTTCTTTTCACGATCGCCGGAGCAAAAAAAAACCGGCAGCGCGGGGCTACCGGTTTCATATTCATCGCTCTGGGCACGGCATTAAATATTTCCGTTCTTTTCCTCTTCATCCTGAATGTCGGTATCGTCCTTCCATGAGCTCGCGTCGGGGCCGTCATCAAGCGCCTCGTCGTCGTACAAGGAATCAGAAACAGTATCCGACTCCCCATCGCCCGATTCAGAATAGTCATCCTTTGCGGCGTAGTCGTCCTTCGCGGCAAACTCGTCCTTTGCCGCTCGACCACCCTGCGACACCGATGCGTCGGAAGATGAATCGCCTGCCGGCTCGTCCCGCTTGCGCGAAAAACTCACGGCGAGCTTTCGGCCGCGATACTCGAATTCGTTGAGCGCGGCAATGATCTTCTCCGCGTCCTCGGTAATTACCTGCACGAACGAATAGTTGTCGAGCACCCGGATGTCGCCGACATGATCCCGGTCCATCTCCACGTTCTGCATGATGAGCCCGATCAGGTCGCGGGGATATACCCGGCGATTCCGTCCGATGCTGACGAAAAGGGTTGTCGAGACGTCATCGGGAAGCACGTTCCGCGGTTCGACCTTGCCCTCGCCCTGCCTCGGCTCATGCCGTTCGGCGTGGCGTCCTTCTGCCTGGCGGCCTTCCGGCTGCCGGCCTTCGCCCTGCTTGCCGCGGCGTCCTTCTTCCGGGCGATCGCCCTGGACGCGGCCTTCGTTGCGCGCGGAGCGGTTTTCGCCGCGACCGTCAGAACGGCCATCATTGCGACCGTCAGAGCGGCCATCGGAGCGACCCTGTCGTCCATTTTTGCCCGGGCGATCAGAGCGTGAAGTTCCGCCGAGCCGCGAGGGCATCTTTCCGGTATTGATTTCCTTGAGAAGGTAGGCCGTAAAATAAGCCCGGAGTGTGAGGGGAACTGCCTTGCGGAAGAGACGGCGATAGAGGTTGAGTTCCAGAGGATCCTCCTCTGTCCTGATCTTGTCCACGGCTTCCCGGAGGAACGCCAAAATCTGGTCCTCGTTCAGGTTGTTTTTCTGCTTGTCTGCCACAATAAAAATCTCCTGTACTCTATATTGCCATACTTTGCGGACTTGCTCAATGGCAATGGATTCCGGCAAGGTCGAGCACCGACACGTGGCCCCGCTCGACAAAGCCCGCGCGGTGAAGCGCCGGAAGGAAGGCACGCGGAACGGTCGGGCTCGTGAAGAGCAGCCACCGGTAGCCGCGGGAGCGCCAGTAGGCGATCGTCCGGGAAAGAAGTTCCTTGCCGAGCCCGAGCCCGCGGAACTCGGGATACACGGCGATAACCGAAAGCTGGGCTGTCAAAAAACTGTCTTCGGGAATGGGAGCCGAAACCGTCGCACCGACAATCTCTCCCTCCGTCGTTTCGGCGATGAACACCCGCTCGTCCTCGACCGCATCGCCTCGCGCGCGCAAGGCGAGCTCCTCGACGGCGCCCGAAAGCTCAAGGGGCATCTCGGCTGCAATCTCCCGCTCGATCGACGCCATGAGCACCTCGAAATCATCCTCGTCGTCTGCCTCGAGGTCGCGAAAGCCAAAATCCTGGCTCACGATCTCCTCGGTTTCCTCGGGCTCCGCACCCACGCGCTCGAGTCCCCAGAAATCGCGGAGGGAATTGTACCATTCGAGGACGATGAGGCGCATTTCCCGTTCCTTGAAGAGGAACCATTGCCTGCCGATCTCCCCGTGTTCCTTGAGAATGTCCTTGAATTTCCTGAATACGCCATGGCCCGAGGAAAGCGCGCTCCTGAGCTCTTCGCGGACGATGGGGTTCCGCAGTTGGGCGACGAACCGTTCCATCATCCTGAATCCGCTTACCGAGTCCCACAGGGGAATCGCGTAGTACCGGTCGTCGTCTTCCGTGACCGACGCGGCCCGCTCGCGGGTGGCGACGCAGCGCGTTTCCACGGAATCGAAGAGAAAGGGGGCGGTTTGGTCTTCCATCGCGAAGATAATCTCGTCGGTCAGCTCGGGCGTCAGTTCAAATTCCATAGGTTGTTTGATTTTAGCACGGTTTATCCTTATTATAAAGGAGATACGGAATCGGAAAAGGGAGGCGCACTATGAGTACAATCGCGTTTATTGACGGACGGGAGATACTCGATTCCCGGGGAAACCCGACGGTCGAAGTTGACGTATTCCTCGACGATGGTTCCAGGGGCCGCGCCGCGGTTCCTTCCGGAGCGTCCACGGGCGAACACGAAGCGCTCGAGATGCGCGACGGAGACGCGGAACGCTACAAGGGCAAAGGCGTACTCGACGCGGTCGAAAAGGTAAACGACGTGATCGCCGAAGAACTCGACAGCGCCGACGCCTACGACCAGGCAGAGATCGACCACGTGCTCATCACCCTCGACGGAACGCCGAACAAGGCAAACCTCGGCGCGAACGCCATACTCGGCGTATCGATGGCAGTCGCACGGGCAGCGGCGGATTCGCTCGGGATTCCCCTGTACCGCTACCTCGGCGGCGCGCACGCGCTCCAGCTCCCCGTACCGATGGCAAACATCATCAACGGCGGGCAGCACTCGGACAACAAAATAGACTTTCAGGAATTCATGGTCATGCCAGTCGGGGCCGAGTCCATGCGAGAGGCAGTCCGCATGACCGCCGAAATTTTTCACGCGCTCAAAGGCATCCTCAAGGACGCAGGGCATGTGACATCCGTCGGTGACGAAGGCGGCTTCGCACCGAACATCGGGAACGAGGAAGCGCTCGGCTTTATCATGAAGGCGATCGAAAAGGCAAAGTACCGACCGGGCGAAGACGTGATGATCGCGCTCGACTGCGCGGCGAGCGAGCTCTTCGACGCGGGCGACCGGAAAGGCTACAAGTTCTGGAAGTCAAACCCGGACAAGCTCTTCACCGCGGACGAGATGATCGACACCTATAAAAAGTGGATCGCCTCGTATCCGATCATCTCGATCGAGGACCCGCTCGACCAGAACGACTGGGCGGGCTACGCGCGGCTCACCGAGGAACTCGGAAGCAAGGTGCAGATCGTCGGCGACGACTTCTTCGTGACGAACACGGAGCGGCTCGCGCGCGGCATTGCCGAAGGCGCGTGCAACTCAATCCTCATCAAGCTCAACCAGATCGGCACGGTTACCGAAACCATCGACGCCGTGCGCATGGCGCAGAAAGCCGGCTATACCGCCGTCATGTCGCATCGTTCGGGCGAGACCGAGGACACCTTTATCGCCGACCTTTCCGTCGCGCTCGAAACCGGGCAGATCAAGACCGGTTCGATGAGCCGCTCGGACCGCGTGGCGAAATACAACCAGCTCATGCGTATCGAGGACGAGCTCGGAATCACCGCGCGCTACGACGGAATCGCGACGTTCGCGAAATATCTTAAATAGACCTGAAACGTTCCCTTCCATAACGGGAGGCGCTGGCCCCGGGACATTGCCCCGGGGCCAGGCGCCATCCCGTTTTTTTTTCCTCGTTCGCCCGTTTTCCCGCTTTCCGCGCTATACTCTTCTTGCGGCTCTCGACGAGCCGATATTATATTAAACGGAGCTATCATATGAAAAAGGTTTTTTCGTTCGCATGTTTTGTCTTGCTCGCAGCCTCTCTGGCCGGCGCACAGGGTGTCGAAAAATCGTATATTATGAAAGAAGGCGCCTCTCTTTGGACGCTCAAGGGCAAAACGATGACCTGGGCGGCGAGCCTTAATCTCGGCCAGGAACTTCTTTCCGCCTCGAAGGAAACGACGAAGGGCGCGTACAAGGAAGTCGAGTATGACCTCGTCAAGGTGAAAACTGACGCCAACGAGGAAGGCTACGTGATCGCCTCGCTGGTCGCGCGCGACGCGCGAGGACTCGCCGTCGTCACAGGAACCCTTGCGACCCTCTATTCGCAGGCGAGGGACACCGCCGTCCTTTCCACGGTGATCCCGCGGATGAACCTCGTCGCCGTATGGGAAGTGCCCGGCAAGGGAGATTTCCTCAAGGTCGCGGGCTTTGCCTCGGATACCGGTTCCTCCTTCGCGGATAAGTACCTGCTCGTCTCCGACCTCTCGGTGATCGAGAAAGACGTCAACGCGGCGATGCTCCTCCAGGCGATAAAGGAACAGAAGAAAAAGGAGCAGAAACTCAAGACGCTCCAGATCATCAATCAGAAATACCCCGGATCAGTATTCGGCCCGACCGTCAGCGAGATCCGCGCGGCCCTCGACGTCGAAAACGTCGCGACCGAACCCTATGCGGCTTCTCTTACCGCGACCGACACCGTGAACATTCGCGACATCCCCTCGACTTTCGGCTCCGTCGTGGTCGCGATCAAAAAGGGAGAGACGGCGACCGCGACAGCACGCACTGCCGCACAGTACGAGATCAACGACCAGAAGGGTAAATGGATAAAGGTCTCGACCCCGAAAGAGGGATGGCTGTTCGACGCGTACGTCACGGCACAGCAGTGATGGATCTTCGCGCGCTACGACGGAATCTCGACGTTCGCGAAGTATCTTAGGATAGATCTGAAACTTTCCCGAAAGGGGAACCTTTTCCAAAAAGGTTTCCCTTTCGGGACTTTCCCTTCCAAACAACCCGTCACCTGATAAAATTGACGACATCCGTCTTTCGCGCCGGGCCGGCGGGATTCCCCGTGACGGCAGAATACCCGAGTGACACGCCGTAGAACGGCTCATATCCCGCGGGGATACCGAGGCGCTTCGCTGCATCGGCCTGAGCGAAATAGTGGCGCATGAGGCCGAGCCACACGGTGCCGAGCCCGAGGCTTTGCGCCGCAAGGAGCATGTTCTCGATCGCGGCCGAGCAGTCAACTTTCCAGGACACGCCGTCAATCCGCCCCGATACGACGATGAGCGTCGGCGATCCGTAGGTAACCTGAAATACGGGGTTTTCGCCCATCTTCCTCACCCACTCGGTATCGGATGAGGCCATGGTCGATCGCACGATTTCGTTGATTTCCCGGAGGAATTCCGTATTCTGGATCACCGTAAAATGCCAGGGCTGCTCGTTATTCGCCGTCGGCGCGTAAATACCCGCCTCGATGATAGCCGCGAGGTCCGCTTCCGCGACTTGCCGGGCTTCAAACTTGCGGATGCTCCGCCGCCTTTTAATGACGTCTAAAACTTCATTCATCATTGTCTCCTTGACTGTATCTGGTATCTCGTATCTGATAGCCGATTCATGTTCAATTGTTGTTGAACTTTAATACAATGAAAATATAGAACAAGTTATTGTTTTATGCTAGGGTGAATTGTCCGGAAAACTACAAAAAAAGGGGGAAATCAGTGCGCGAACCGTTTCATCCGTCGACCGAACAGCTTTCCCTCGCCGACATACTTGCCGCGCTCGGAGACCCTGCGCGCCTCACTATTCTCGCGTCCCTGGAAAAACAGGGAGAGACGAACTGCGGGGGCTGTTCCCTCGAGATGCAAAAATCCGCGAAATCGCACCACTTCAAGGTGCTCAGGGAAGCAGGCCTTATCCGGGTGAGGATCGAAGGGACGCATCGCATTCTCTCGATCCGGAAAGAAGATATCGAGTCGCGGTTTCCGGGCTTGCTCGCGGGCGTTCTCGCCAATATTCCGCACGAAGGCGCGTGCACGAAATCGAACGAACAGCACTGAAGACGGACGCGCACGGCATTCTTCTGGTTTTCTCTTTTGCCATCCCATGGTATGCTCGCATCCATGAGTAGCCTGTACCGATTCGGGATATCCCTCGAAAAAAGCCTTATCGACGCGTTCGACCGGATGATCGGCGACGAGCAATACCCGAACCGCTCGGAAGCAATCCGCGACCTGATCAGGGAAAAGCTCGTCCGCAAGGGTTTGGGCGACGACCGGAAAATAGCCGGCGCCATCGTAATGACCTATGACCACCACAAACGCGACCTCGCCGAGCGCCTGATGGACATCCAGCACGACTTCTTCGCGAACATCATATCGACCCAGCACGTCCACCTTGACCACGACAGTTGTCTCGAAATCATCGCCGTCCGCGGTAAAGCGCGCGACATCGGGCTTCTCGCCGCGCGACTCAAAACCCTTATCGGCGTAGCCCACCTTGAGGTTTCTGTGTCGTCGTACGGACTCGTCGGCGACGGCTCCCAAGCTGAGGACGGCGAGCAAGACAAAGACGCGGAAACGCACACACACGCCGATCATGGCGACCATACCGATCACGATTATGGCGACCCTACGCACGGTCACCGCCATACCAAATAGGAAGTACCGCAAAACCGGAGATTAACTTGACACGCCGTAGCACATAATTATACAATCGTGCCATCATAATTCAGGAGAGTATTTCACATGCACATTCCGGATGGTTATCTCGGGCCCGCGACCTGCGCAGGGGGCTTTGCGGTCATGGCACCGATTTGGGCGATTGCCTCGAATCGCGTCAAGAAAACGCTCGAAACACGGCAGGTTCCCCTCCTCGCGATCGGCGCGGCGTTCAGCTTCGTTATCATGATGTTCAACGTGCCCATTCCCGGCGGCACGACCGGACACGCCGTCGGCGCGGTGCTCGTCGCGATTCTCCTCGGTCCCTGGGCCGCGACCCTCGCGGTGAGCGTTTCGCTCGTCATCCAGGCGCTCCTCTTCGGCGACGGCGGCATCACCGCGATCGGCGCCAATTGCCTTAACATGGCCTTCGTGCTTCCCTTCGTCGGGTACGGCGTCTATCGGCTCGTCTCAGGTCGCGGCGCAACAAGCGCAAAGCGCCGTGTCATCGCGGCGGGCATCGCCGGGTATGTCGGCCTCGTCGTCGCGTCGCTTGTGGCGAGCGTCGAATTCGGCATCCAGCCCCTCCTTCACCGCGCCGCCGACGGGCACGCGCTTTACTGCCCCTACGGACTTTCGGTGACGATCCCCGCAATGGTCGGCGAGCACGTGCTCGTGTTCGGCTGGGTCGAGCTCGCCGTGACAGCCCTCGCGGTCGCCTTTATCCAAAAGCAGGAGCCATCGCTCCTTGATCGACGCGGCGCCGCCGAAACCATGGGAGGGTCCGCACAATGAAAACCACCGGTAAACTCTTGATCGCGCTCGGCGCGCTCGCGGTCCTTTCGCCCATCGGGCTCATCCTTCCGGAGATCGCGAAGGCGGGATCCGCGTGGGGCGAATGGGGCTCCGACGAGATTTCCGCGCTCGCCGGGTACGTCCCCGAGGGACTCGCCAAGCTTTCCGCGCTCTGGAACGCGGCCATCCCCGACTACGCCTTCCCCGGATGGGAAGATAAGGGACTCGGGGCGTTAAGCCTCGCGTACGTCGCCTCTGCCGTCATCGGCATCGCGCTCTGCGCGGGAGCCTGCCTCCTCCTCGGCAAGCTCCTCGCGAAAAAAGACCGGAAGCCGTGAAGTTTCTCGACAAGACAATCCGCGACATCATGCGCCTCATCCGCGAAACGGTCGCCGACGACGAAATCGCATCACGCCCCGGGCTTCTTCAGGGCGCGGATCCGCGCTTCAAGCTCGCGAGTTTCGCGCTGCTCGTTGCCTCCTCGGTCGCGGCGCGCAGTCCTGCAACCCTCGCCGCACTCTGGCTTCTCGCGATCGCCTCGGCCCTCGCATCCCGAATCGGGTTCCGCTTCTTTCTTGCGCGCACGGTGCTCTTCGTCCCGCTCTTTACCTTCTTCCTCGCGCTCCCGGCGATTACCGGCTTCGTGACGCCGGGGCAGGAAGTCGCTTCCTTTTCGCTCGCTACCCTTCGCGTCGCGATCACAAAGCCGGGAATCGTCTCAGGAGTGCTCATCACGCTCCGCGCACTCGCGGCCGTTTCCCTTTCGGTCCTTCTCGTGCTCACCACGAGGCGGACAGCCCTCCTCGCGTCGCTCCGCGTCTTCCGCGTCCCGCAGCTTTTTGTCATGACGATGGGAATGACCTTGCGCTATATCCATCTCCTTCTCGATACCGCGGAAAAAGGTTTTCTTGCAATCCAGAGCCGTGTGGGCTTTATCCGCGCGGGGAAGGACGGACGCCGCGTCGTCGGATGGAACGCCGGAAACCTCTGGCTCAAGTCGTACCGGCTCCAGGGCGCGGTGTACGACGCGATGATTTCGCGCGGCTATTCGGGGGAGCCGGTGACGCTCGAGCGTTTCCGCGCCCGCGCCCGTGACGGCGTGCTTCTTTCGATCTCAATTTTAATTTTGGCAGGAACCCTATGGCTGAACCGATTTTCGACCTGAAAGGCGTCGCGTACGCCTATGCCGCGCATATTCCGGCACTCCGCTCGCTCGACCTCACCGTCGAGCGAGGCTCGCGCGTCGCGCTCATCGGCGCGAACGGTACGGGAAAGTCGACACTCCTTTCGATACTCGACGCTCTCGTCTTTCCCGATCGGGGAGAGATGCGCGCCTTCGGAAAAAAAATTGACGCCCGCTCGATGCGCGACGCGGAAACCCAAAAGGAGTTCAGGAGGAAGGTCGGCTTCGTGTTCCAGAATCCCGACGCGCAGCTTTTTTGCCCGACCGCGCGCGAGGACATCGCCTTCGGCCCGCTCCAGCTCGGCGTTTCGCGCGAGGAAACGGGAGAGCGGGTCACGCGGATCGCGGAACGGCTCAGGATCGAACGGCTCCTCGACCGGGCGCCGCACCAGCTGAGCGTCGGCGAAAAGCGGAAGGTCTCGATCGCGGGCGTTCTCGCGATCGGCTGCGACGCCCTCCTCCTCGACGAGCCGACGGCGGGCCTCGACCCCCGCACCACGCGCGACATCATTACCGCGATTGAAGACGAGCACCGCGCGGGAAAAACGGTCATCATGGCGACGCACGACCTCCACATCGTCGAAGAACTCGCCGACGTCGTGTGCGTCTTCGGCCCGGGCGGTTCCATCGTCCGGAGCGGAAACCCCGCCGAAATCCTTACCGACCACGCCTTCCTCCGGGAAATGAACCTCATGCACGAGCACGCCTCCCGCTACATCCATCCTTAATAAATCGCAAAAGCGGTTTCCCCGCGTGAGCGGGTGAAGCGGAAATCCTTAAGGGGGCCACCCCGAACGGTCGCCAAAACATGGCGAAAGAAAGCCCCCTTAAGATTTCAAGCGGAACACGCGACGGGAGAAACCGCTTTCAGGCGGTTTCTCGCGGCACGCCCGGACCTCCCCTTTTCGCGCCTTTTTTGTGTTTTCAGAGAGAATCATTCATGCTATACTACAGCCGCATTGTTCTTGTTGAAGAATACTTAAACTTTACCGTTAATGGAGAGCTCAATATGGCCATGAAACTTGCCTTTTCGACCCTCGGCTGCCCGGAATGGGACTGGACCGAAATCTATCCGATGGCACATGACCTCGGGTATTCGGGTATCGAGATCCGTGGCCTCGGCGCCGAAATTACCGCGAGCCGCGCAAAACCCTTTTTGCCCGGTGAAGTCGACCGGACGGTCGCTACCCTGACAAAACTGAACCTTTCAATTTCGTGCTATTCGTCGAACTGCGTGCTTTCCGCGAAGGACGGGGCGGCAACCGCACCGGCTGAAATCGGCGAGTATATCGAACTCGCCGCAAAGACGGGAACGCCGTATGTCCGCGTGCTCGCCGACGCGAATCCGGCTCCCGGTCCCGCAATCGATGACCAGGCAGTCGCCACTATCCTCAAGGCACTCGCGCTCCAGGCGAAGGCAAAGGGCGTGACCCTCCTCGTCGAGACGAACGGCGCATACGCCGACACAGCCCGGCTCGCGCGCCTCCTCGACGCAGTCGGAAGCGACGCCGTCGCCGCCCTCTGGGACATCCACCACCCTTTCCGCTTTTTCCGCGAAAGCCCCGAAACCACGATGAAAAATCTCGACGGGCGGATCAAATACGTGCACGTAAAAGACTCGATCGTCGATGATGAGGGAAAGATCCGCTACCGCATGCCGGGAGAAGGAGACCTTCCGCTCGCCGGAGCGCTCGACGCCCTTGCTTCCGGCGGCTATACGGGCTTTGTGTCGCTTGAGTGGGTCAAGCGCTGGGCGAACGAGATCGAGGACGCGGCCGTCGTGTTCCCGAAGTTCGTCGCGTTCTTCCGCGAGTGGGAGGCGAAAAAATCCGCCGTCCCGCAGGCGAAAGCCCCCGTTACCGGTACGGCCGGAAAGGCGACGCTTGAGCGGAACTACCGCGTGCCCGGAAAGGTCGGCACCGCGCCTGACGAGAAAATCCGTTACGTCGAACCGAAGGACGGAAAGTCGATATGGCCGAAGGACGAGCTCATCGAGATCACCTTCGGCAAGATGCTCGAGCAAGTTGTCGAGACCTTCCCGAACAATACCGCGTTTGCCTACACCACGCGCGACTACACGAGAACCTACGCCGAGTTCCTCGAAGACGTGGATCGCGCCGCGCGCATGTTCCTCGCGATGGGCGTCAAGAAAGGCGACCACCTCGCGATCTGGGCGACGAATGACCCGCACTGGTTTATCACGTTCTGGGCCGCGGTCCGCATCGGCGCGGTACTCGTGACGGTGAACACCTCCTACAAGATCCACGAAGCCGAGTACCTCCTGAAGCAATCGGACACGAAGACGCTCGTCCTTATCGACGGCTTCAAGGACTCTAACTACGTGCAGATCCTGAACGAGATTGCGCCTGAGCTCGCGCGCTCCGAGCCGGGAAAGCTCGCCTCCGCGCGGCTTCCCGTCCTCAAGAACGTCATCACCGTCGACTCGAAAATTCCCGGCGCCTACCACTGGGACGAGGCGCTCGCGATGGCGGACGCGTATCCGGCAGACGCGATCAAAAAAATGCAGGACACCCTCGACCCGCACGAAGTGTGCAACATGCAGTACACCTCGGGCACGACCGGCTTTCCGAAGGGCGTCATGCTTACGCACTACAACGTCGTCAACAACGGCAAGTGCATCGGCGACTGCATGCACCTCACGACCGCGGACCGCTACCTCATCCAGGTTCCGATGTTCCACTGCTTCGGCATGGTGCTCTCGATGACTTCCTCCATTACGCACGGGTCGACCATGGTTCCCGTCGAGTACTTCAGCCCCAAGGTCGTCATGCCCGCGTTCACCAAGCGAAAGATCACGGCCGTCAACGGCGTGCCGACGATGTTCATCGCTATCCTCGAGCACCCCGACTTCGGCTCGACCGACTTCTCCCACCTCCGCACCGGAATCATGGCAGGCTCGCCCTGCCCGATCCCGGTCATGGAAGCGGTCGTCGACAAGATGGGCATGAAGGACATCACGATCGTCTTCGGCCAAACCGAAAGCTCTCCCGGCTGCACGCAGAGCCGCGTCGGCGACCCGCTCGAAGTCCGCGTCGGCACCGTCGGTCGCGCGCTCCCCGGCGTCGAGTGCAAGATCGTCGACCCCGCGACGGGGCAAGACTGCGCCGATAACGTCGACGGCGAGTTCGTCGCGCGCGGCTACAACATCATGCGCGGCTACTACAACATGAGCGAGGCGACAAAGGCCGCGATCGACGCGGACGGCTGGCTCCACACCGGAGACCTCGCGCGCAGAACTCCCGAGGGAAACTACAAGATCACCGGGCGCATCAAGGACATGATCATCCGCGGCGGCGAGAACATCTACCCGAAAGAAATCGAAGAGTTCCTCTACAAGCACCCCGCCGTGCGCGACGTGCAGGTTGTCGGCGTGCCCGATATCGCGCTCGGCGAGGAAATCCTCGCGTGCGTCATCCTCAAGGAAGGAGCGGCAATCACCGCGGACGAGATCAAGGAACACGTGCGAAGCCACATGGCAAAGCACAAAACGCCGAAGTACGTCGAGTTCGTCGACTCATTCCCGATGAACGCGGCGGGCAAGATCATGAAGTACAAGATGCGCGAATGGGCGGTCGAGAAACTCGGCCTCCAGAAAGCGGCCGCCGTCGAGACGGCATAGAGAAACCGGAAAAGTCCCTTTGCGCGAGAGAAACTCGCGGCTCGCGCGAAGGGCATTAACGGGCCCCGCGCGTGCCGCGAGCCCCGCGTAGCCTCGTTTCTGATAAATACATTGACAACGCTCACCACACGCATCTACACTCAATAACATTATGATAAATTCCTTTTTCCTTTCAAAATTCGACGGTCGCCCGTTTATCGAGCGGAACAAGGCCAGGGTCTTCCTTTATTACAGTTTTTTCATGCTGGCGCTTCTCTCGTTCATACCGATCGGCTACGCCGCCCTCGGCTCGCCCTCGGGCGTCGTTCTCCGGGGGGGACTCGGGGCCGTAGGCCTCGTAGTCGTGATCCTCGTCAGCCTTGCCGTGTTGCGGGCGGGCAGGCTTGCGGGCGCGATTGCGACATACGCCATACCGACGATCTTCCTCATGAGCGCGGTCAGGCTCCTGAGCGCCAGGGCTGACCCTTCCACGGCGTACGGCACCTATATCTTCTACATGCTCTACCTCATCGTCTTCATCGCCGCGTTCGGGAAACGATGGCAGGTGATCGCCACCATGTTCATATTCGTCGCCAACAACCTTGCCGTCCTTTTCATGGTCAGGGGAGCAGAGGGCGCTATCGACACGCTCAACGACACGGCTTTCGTCAACAGCACGCTCGGGCTTGCGGTCACCGCGATATCCGCCTATTCGCTCGTCTCGCTCATGGACGCGTACACGGCGATCCTCGGCGCCAACGCGAAATCGAGCGAAAACCGGATGCGCGACATCGAGGGCGTAATCGGCGCGACCCGCGGGGGGCTCGACGTGGGCTCATCGCTGATCGGAGAGACGCAATCCATGGACGCGAGCATCGAGGCAGTCGGAAAAGCGCTCGAGGCTGCGAAGGGCCGTCTCGAGCGTCTTTCAGGTGACGTGGGCGAAGCCAAGAAAGCCAACGACCGCATCGTCGCCGCGAGTTCCGAGCTTGGCAAATCAGGGGAAGAATACAAGGCGATCACCGAGCAGGCGTCCGCGGCGATCAACGAAATGACCGCGTCCATCCAGGGAATATCGAACGTTTCGGGACGCAGCGAGGAAAGCGTCGCCACGCTTTCCGCGAGCATCGCGCGCGGCGAGGGAGAGGCCTCGACGGCAACCGAGTCCATGAACCGGCTCGAGGGCAACGCGGACGCGCTTCTTTCGATCGTCGACGTGATCACCGGAATCGCGAGCCAGACAAACCTTCTCGCGATGAACGCCGCGATCGAGGCCGCGCACGCGGGCGACAGCGGCAAGGGATTCGGCGTCGTCGCCGACGAAATCCGCCGGCTCGCGGAGGAAACCGCGGAGAACATCAAGGCGATCACGAAGGGCCTCAACGAATTCCTCGGCGACGTGGAACTGGCAGGAAAGTCGTTCTCGGGCATATCGTCGTCCTTCAGCGAAATCGGCGCGCGCGCGCGCGACGTTACCCAGGCGTTCGACGAGATCAACGCGTCGCTTCGGGACCTCGGGGACGGCACGTCCGACATTGACCGTTCGATCATGGCCGTCGTCGAAAGCTCAGGCGGCATGGCCCGCTCGATCGGTTCGGTCGACGCGATGGTCGACGGAAACAACAAGGCAATTGACTCGGTCAGGCGGCTTACGGAAGAGTCCCTTTCGGACCTCGATTCGATCTCGACGGCGTTCCTCGACATACGCGGCCGTTCCCGCGCGCTGAACGCGCTCGGGACGAAAAGCCGCGACTGTATGGGAGAGCTCGACACCGCGATCCACGCCCTCAAGGACGACTCGGCCGCGACGTAAGTCTGCAATTGCCTCTCGCCTATCCTCCGAGGTATGCCTTTTTGACTTCGGGATTCTCGGCAAGCTCCGCGCACGGGCCTTCGGCCACTATCTCTCCCGTGTCGAGCACGTAACCCCTTGAGGCGAACTCGAGCGCAATGCGGGCGTTTTGCTCCACGACGAGTATCGTCATGCCGCGCACCTCGTTGAGTTTTTTCAGCGCGCGAAACATGTCGTACATCAAAACCGGCGCGAGACCCATCGACGGCTCGTCGAGCACGATAAAGGGACAGGCGGTCATGAGCGCGCGGCCGACCGCGAGCATCTGCTGCTCGCCACCCGAAAGGAGCTCGCTCCGCTGTTTGCGCCTTTCGTAGAGCCGGGGAAAAAGCGAGTACACGAGGTCATAGTCTTCCGAAAGCGCGCGCTCGTCTCCCTTGCGCGCGTAGGTCGCCATCTCGAGATTTTCCCGCACCGAAAGGTTTCCGAAAATATGCCTTCCTTCGGGCACGAGGGCGAGCATGCGGCGCTTGATGAGCTCGTGCGGCTCCTCGCCGAGAATGCTCTTGCCCGCGTAAAGAATATCGCCGGCGGTTACCGTTGGGGCTTCGGGCCGCGGGAGGCGCGCGAGGCTCATGAGGGTGGACGTCTTCCCCGCTCCGTTCGCGCCGATAAGCGTCACGATCTCGCCCCTGTCCACGCAAAACGAGATCCCGTGCAGGGCCTCGATGTTTCCGTACGAGACCTTCAGGTCCCTGACTTCAAGCAGCATCACAGCGCTCCGTCGCCCAAATAGGCCTTGATGACCCGCGGGTCGTTCCTGATATCGTCGGGACCGCCACGGGCGATCTCGGCTCCAAAGTCAATGACGGTGATCGATTGGCACAGCGTCATGATTACCTGCATCTGATGCTCGATCATCCAGATCGTGAGCCCGAACGTCGCGTGTATCCACCGGATATAGTCGATGAGCTCGACGACGTCCGAGGCACCAAGACCCGCGGCAGGCTCGTCGAGAAGCAGAAGGTCCGGCTCGAGCGAGAGGGCACGGGCAATCTCCACCCGGCGCTGCGTGCCGTACGGAAGATTCTTCGGGCACTCGTCGGCGAGATCCTCCAGACGGAATACCTCGAGAAGCTCGCGCGCCTCGCGGTCAATTCTTGCTTCCGCGTCGCGATACCGGGGAGTGTGCAAAAATGCGTCGGCGAGTCCGTATCCGAGCCGCGAGTGTTGCGCGATCTTGATGTTGTCGAGCACGGTCATCTCGCCCCAAAGCCTGATGTTCTGGAAGGTCCGCCCGATTTTGCGCGCGGACACCTCGTGGGGCTTGAGCCCGTTCAGCCGCTCGCCCCGGAATACAATGTCTCCCCCGGAAGGAACGTAAAAGCCGCTGACGAGGTTAAAGACGGTTGTCTTCCCCGCCCCGTTCGGCCCGATAAGCCCGGCGATCTCGCCCTTGGCAAGCGTCAGTCCGAGGTCGCTGACCGCCTGAAGCCCGCCGAAACGGTGGGTCAGTCCTTGAATCGAAAGCAGTTCACTCATGTCGCTTTCCTCCCCTGAAAAATTTCCGGAGCCCCGGAATAAAATCGGACAGCTCGCGGTTCCCCAGAATTCCCTCGGGCCTGAACTGCATGAGAAGGATAAGAAGCAGCGGAATCAGAACCCACTTGAAAATCTGGAAGGGACGCAGCAACTCGAGAAGGATCGTAAAGAGACCGGCGGAAAGGATAGACCCCGAAAGGGAGCCCATGCCGCCCAGGTACACCATGACGAGCCCTTCGGTAGACTTCATGATCGAGAACGAACCCGGATTGATAAAGCCGAGCACGTGCGCGAAAAGCGCGCCGGAGACGCCCGCGAGAGCCGAAGAAAACATGAACGCAATGAGCTTCATCCGGTTTGTGTTCACGCTCATGATTTCGGCGGATATTTCGTCGTAGCGGATCGCGGAGATTCCCTTGCCGAGCACGGAGCCCATGAGCCGCCGTATCGCGACGACTGAAAAGACGGTGAAAACGAATATCCACACCATCATCCAGGGAAGCGGCGCGGTTGAGTCCATCGCGCGAACAGTCGCCTTCATGCCCATGAAACCGCGGGAACCGCCGACGGCCTCGAGGTTGTTTATCACCGTCACGATGATGAAGTTCGCGGCCAGGGTGATGATCGCGAGATAGTCGTCGCGCGTCTTGAAAGACGGTATCGCGACGAGAAGCCCTGCGATGCCCGCGGCGGCGCCGCCTGCGAGAACGATGACGGGAAAGAGAGGAATCGCGAACGCGGACGGAACGAGCGCCGCGCCGGTTTCGGGATGAACAGAAAAAAGAACCGCGGACAAAACCGACGACACGTACGCGCCGACTGCCATAAAGCCCGCGTGACCGCAGGAAAACTCGCCCATGTAACCGTTCACGATATTGAGACTCGCCGCGAAAATCACGTTGATGCCGATGAACATGAGCACGGTCTGTACGTATTGATTCATCGCGCCCGACGCCGAAAGCGCGATCAACGCGACGAACGAAATCGCGAGCGGCGCGTACGCGCGAGCCCGGGAGAAGCGCGCGGCGGATTCCCCGCGCGGCGCAAGCGGGACTGAACGGCCGATTGCAGGTCCTTTCATTCGGGACTCCTATATCTTGGTGCTCTTGGCGACGCCGAAGAACCCGGTTGGCTTCATGGTCAGAATGACCAAAAGGATGACGAAGGACACGAGGTCCTTATAGCTCGAGGGAAAAAACGCGACGACGAAGATCTCGATAAAGCCAAGAAGGAAACCGCCGACGAACGCGCCCTTTATGTCGCCGATACCGCCGACCACCGCAGCGATGAACGCCTTCCACCCGATGATCGAGCCCATGTAGGGATCGAGAACCGGATAGGACATGCCGAAAAGAATTCCGGCGACGGCGGCGAGCGACGAGCCGAGAACAAAGGTTATCGTGATTATGGCGTTCACCGGTATTCCCATGAGCGGGATCGCAAACCGGTCGTACGAAATCGCGCGCATCGCCATGCCGATCACGGTCTTGCGGACGATGAACTGCAGGATTGCGAAAACCGCGAACGAAGCGACGACGACCATCACCTTGAGGTTGGTGATCGTGAGCGGACCGATCGTCCACACTCGCTTCTCGATCATATCGGGAAAGCGGCGCGAGCTCGCGCCGAGAAAGGCGAGGTTACCGTTCTCGAGAATAAAGCCGACCATGAGCGCCGTTATCACGACGTACAGCCGGTTGACGCCCTTGCGCCTGAGCGGGCGGTAGGCGATCCGCTCGATGGCGACGCCGAGGCCCGAGGTCAAAGCCATCGTGGCGACAAGCGTTATGGAAAAAACGAGGGCGCCCGGCGCATGCGAGAACGCGGAAAGAAGCGCCGTCGCGATAAAGAACGCGAAGTAACAGGCCATCATGAAAATATCGCCGTGAGCGAAATTGATGAGCCTCAGCACGCCGTACACGAGGCAGTATCCCAGCGCGATCATTGAATAGAAGCTGCCCCATTGGAGCGCATTGAAAACGTTTTGCAGGACCGAAGATAGCATGTGCGTTCCTCCCGTAAAGCCGCCGCGCCGTCAGCGCGCGCGGCGGTATTGCCCGTTTTCCGGACGGATATCAAGGCTTCAGGGTAGTCACGAACTCGAACTCGCCCGCGTCGTTGATGCGCACGACGACGGCGTCCTTGATCGGGTCGCCCTCCGGCGTAAAGGTCATGTTGCCGGTAATGCCCGCGTAATCCTTGAGCGAGGCGATGGCGTTCTTGATCCCCTCCCGGTCCTTTGCGAGGTCGCCGGTAAGTCCCGCATCCTGAATCGCCTTGAGCACGATGTTGATCGCGTCGAAGGAGAGGGCGCCGACGTCATCGGGAACATAGCCGTAGGCGGTCTTGTACTTGTCGATAAAATCCTTCGTCTCTCCCTTCGCGCCGGCGGCCGCGTAGTGCGTGGTAAAGTAATAGCCCTTGACCGCGCCGTTACTGAGCTTGACGAGATCGGCGGAGCCCCACGAGTCGCTTCCCATGACGGGGCCTTTCCAGCCGAGGTCCTTGGCCTGGGGCACGATGAGCGCCACGTGATTGTAATAGCACGGGAGGTACAAGAGCTGAGCGCCGGAGGCGATGACCTTCGTCAGCTGAACCGAGAAATCCTGGTCCTTCTGTCCGAAGCTCTCGAAGGCGACGACGGAACCGGCGCCGTTCGTCTTTTCCCAACTGTCGCGGAAAAGCCCCGCGAGGGTCTTGGAGTAATCGTCCTCGAGGTTATACATGATCGCGGCTTTCTTCACCCCGAACTGGCCGCTCGCGAACGTAACCGCGACGGGAGCCTGGAACGGGTCGAGGAAGCAGGCGCGGAAAACGTAGGGTCTGTCCTTGGTGGTGGCAGGGTTCGTCGACCAGGGCGAAATGAGCGGAGTCCTGGAGTCGTTCGCTACTTGCCCGGCCGGTATGGCGTTTTTGGAAGAGTTGGGTCCGACGATCGCGAGAACCTTGTCCTGCTCGATGAGCTTGAACGCGGCCTGAACGGCGGATTCCGGCTTGAGCTCGTTGTCGACGTACACGAAGTCGAGAAGGTATTTTTGACCTTTGACATCAAGCCCGCCTGCGGAGTTTATCGCCTTTTTGATGAGTTCGGCGGAGAATTTCGTGCCTTCGCCGACCTTGGGCGAATCGCCGGTCAGTTCGATGTCGAAGCCGATTTTTATGGTTTTTTTGCCGCCTGAACAGGCGACGGACAGAACAGAAGCGAACGCAAGGACGAGCATCGCGGCAAGCATACCGGATCTTTTCATGACGGGCTCCTCGAATACAACGCGTATGACCAGGATACGTGCCAGGCCAAACGGAGGAATCCCCCATAATATTGAAGTTACTGTCGCGTCCTTACGATCACCTTCTTTCCCGGCTATACCATGGAACAGCGCGTATGTGCTGTATCCCGGCCGCGTGCGCAACCGGATACTCAATGATACGGCAGTTGCCGGAAAGAATCAAGCGTATTTATGCATATTTATGCGCTATGATCGGGTATTTTGCATGAATATTCACGCAAACTCGTACATTACGGCTTCATTGTCGCTTGAACCATTTTTCGGTGCGTACGCCAGGCGAATGCGAGCATCGCGAGTACCACGGGGATGACCGCGAACGCGAGGACGTTTCCCTGAAAAAGCCAATAAAACCAATACCGGATCTGATTGCCCCCGTCGGTAAACGCGGTGATCTCGCCCGCCCCGCCCGCTGACATGCCGGTTTTCGCCGCAAGCGCGGTAAAGACCGGCGCCATGCGCGAGGAAACCAGAAGAAAAGTCGCGACGATCGGAATTCCCGCGAGTACGGAGCGGATGACGTTCCCCCGAAGCACGAGGACGATCAGCGACATGATCGAAATGAGGTTCGGCAAGTCGCCGAGCGGAAGGACGCGGTACCCGGGAAGGATGAACGCGACGAGAAGGGACACGGGGATGAGGATGAGGCCGGTCGCGATGACCGAGCGGTTCGTCATGAGGATGCCTGTGTCCATCGCGATCGAAAGACCCTTGAGCGACGGGAATTTTCGCTCGACGAGATTCTTGAACTCGAGCGCGATCTCGCCCATTCCCTCGCCGATGAGTCCGCCGCAGCGCGGAAGCAGGAACATGACGGCCGCGATGTTCACCGCGGTCTCGAGCGTCTGCCTGATCCCGTAGCCGGCGAGAAGCGACAGAAAAAGCCCGACGAGAACGCCAATGACCATCGGTTCGCCGAGGAGCCGGAACGCGCCGTTCGCGCCGTTCTCGTTTTTCTCGTCCGCCGAGCGGGAAGGATTCCATCCAAACTTCCGAACGCCGGGAATCGCGTCGAAGAGACGGTCCATGAGAACGGCGTACGGAAGAAAGCCCGAGACCGAAATGGGACTGATCGCGATGCCCTCGAGCCCCTGCTCGCGCCTGACGTAGGGCGCAGACAACTCGGTCACCTTGATCGTATAGAGCGCGATGAGGACGCTCGCTGAGAGCGAGAGCGCGACGTTTCCCGTCGCCGCCTGGACGAGGGCGCCGATCAGCGCGAAGTGCCAGTAATTCCAGAGATCAATATAGAGCGTTTTCGTGAGCCGCGTCGCGAGCAGAACCGCGTTCAGCGCGAGCACGAGGAGAATCACGAGCGGCGTGAGCCCCGAGGACCAGGTGATCGCCGCGAGGGGCGGCCAGCCGACGTCGACGACCGGAAAATCGAGGTGCCGCACCGCGATGATACCCGCTATCGCCGGGCTTATCTGGGTGACGAAAAAATTGAACACGATGAAAATACCGGCGAACCCCGCGCCCGTCTTGAGCGCCGCGAAGAGCGCGTCGAGCGGTTTCATCCGCGCGATGAGCGCGAGGACGAGCATAAAGACCGGGAGAATCACGTACGCCTTGAAGGCGAAAAATCCGGTGAGTCCTGCGGAAAAGGTCGTAAGTATGGTTTGCATAGTCTTAAGGCTAACCGCCGGAGCGCGCGACGTCAATGGAATAGTGTGTGCGTGTAAAAGAAAAATCCCGCTCAAACGCGCGTGAACGCGGACGGCGGGATTTATCGGGAAGGAGAAGCGATGCAAGCGTGATCTTGCCATCAGGCGGAGAAAAAATTTTTTCTCCGCCATCAAGGCCCGATGATTACAGCAAGATAAACAACCGGCTTCTTATTGCGAAACGATTAGTGCAGCATAAGTACTCCATCCCGAAGCGGCTTTATACGCCGCAACGCTTCCTGCAGGGACTTTTATCGCGGTAAGTGCTGTACATTGATAAAAAATAGTATATGCCGCCAATATTGGGGGATTAATTGCGTTACAGATCACAAGAGTGACATTGGTTCCACTAAATGCTTTCTGTCCAATTGAGGAAAGTGTCGAAGGAAGCGTAAATGTCCCCCCCAAGGATCTACATTCGCAAAAGGCATACTCTCCTATTGTCGTCACATTTTCAGGAATTGTAAGAGTCCCAGATAATGAAGCCGCATTATAAAAACATCTTATCGGAATCTCTGTCACCGGTACTCCCTGCCAAAAGGAGGGAATGTTTATATTTCCGGTAAGCAAGGCGTTACCAGGATAGAGCGAATAACCGGATGTGGTACTAGTCCATACATACGAAAGCCCTCCCGTCGCGAGAAGCCAGCGAGCATACAGGGTTTTTTCGGAAGTCGGAGTATATGGGAACACCACTTTATTGACTTCCTTAAGATCTGAACTGGTATACCAACCGGCGAGAGCGTATCCCGGCCGTACAATATTCAAAACCTCCGCGCCTACTTTATCAGTATACATCGTGCTTACCGATGGCCCACCCATAGAATCAAATGACACCTTATAGAAGCCAGACAGGTCGCCATTGGGACTCTGAGCCAATATGCACCATGTGGAGCCGTCATACAGGTAGGTCGTGCCGTCCAGCACGTTAAAATAAGCCCAGTTAACAAGCGGATTCGCCGGCGCCGCCGAAAGGGATCCTTTCCAGACGAGATAGGAATTCGACGCCGTCAAATCGGACGAAGCAACGGTCTTTACGCCCATATCAACGGTCGCGCCCGCGGTCGTCGTTGCGGGCCCCCAAACGAACATATAGCTATTTTTTGACACAACGATTGTATAATTATCCTTTACCGGAATGTCGCTGATGGTAAACGAACCCGTATCATCGGTTACCGCCATATATGACGTTCCCGCAATGAAAACGAGGAAACCCAAATTACCCGAAGTTGCCCCGTCAAGACGAACGCTGCCTGAAATCTTGCCGACCGCCGTGAGCTGCATATCCCCGATAACGGTATTTTTTCCTGCCTCAATCACGACGTTGGTCTGAACGGCTTTTTTATCGGAAACGGACGAGGTTGCCTCGACGGAATACGTCCCGGGCTCAATATTTTCAATTTTGAAAGTACCGTCTGTTTTCGCGCTGACCGTTACGGCGTTTCTCGAAGAGGTTATGGTACGAGACTGCGGGGCGTCTCCCGACAGTACCGACCGTATCGACGCGGTCAAAGGCCCCTCGGCTTTATCCACGGAAACAGTAATTCCGCTACAATCCGTCAAGTTCGAAAAAAGGACTTTTCCCTCAAGGGAACCCCCATTTGCGTTTGAATCGGAATCCGAACCTACGGCGTCATTTCCTTGAGTATTACAACCACAGACGCTAATCGCAAGGACAAACACCGACGCCCAAAGCAATACCTTTTTTGAGTCTTTCATCTTTTATCTCCAATACTTTTTTCTACCAGTCGCGCATCGAATGGACCGCCACTGCTTTCGTTAATATGGCTAAAGAATAGCACCACCTGACGAATCCAACAAGAAAAAACAATCTGAGCCTTTCCATACGCCGGTTATATACAGAAAAAGAATGTTGACAGCCCAAAACCGGTGGGGTAAACTTCCCTTACATCCGACGTTGCCGGAAAATGGAGGAAGGAACTGGGTTTACGGTCGAAAATGGGAGGGTTTCTCCCGCATTTTGAGCCGAAAAGCGCGCTGACGTACCATGCCAGTTCCCCTCAGTTCGGTTATTAAATAATATGGAAATCAAGAAAACCGTCTCTTCATTCGTTTTTTTCATCATGGCGGCAATTCTTCTTGCCGAAACCCCCTACGCTACCGTCGTATATGCCGAAGGAAAACGATTCTCGGTAATTCGCGACGGAAAGACGGTTAACTACAGCCCGGAGAGTCCCGAGGTCATCGGGCTCGCCATCGAGCGCGGTGACATTCTGCAAACCGCCCCTGACACCTACCTTGAGATCTCGATACGCCCGATTTCGGCCTCTGTCCAGCTCGCCGAAAACACCACGTTTCGTTGCGACTCGGACGATTCCGGCATGAAGTCGGAGGGCAAGCTCTATTACGGTCGGGTCCGTGCGAAGGTAGCCAAGCTTACCGATTCTTCCTCGTACAAGATCACCGCTCCCTCGCTTGTCGCCGGCGTAAGGGGAACCGATTTCGGCTGTGACCACTTCTATATCCGCCCTCAGGCACTTTCAACCCCCGACACCACACCGGCGTCCCCGGTCCTCAGTCGCGTGTTTTGCTTCGAGGGTCACGTACTCGTCGCCCCTGTCGCCACTCCCGATCTCGAGACCGTCATGATCGCAGGCGGCGAAATGGTCGAGAGTTCCGCTCCTGCTGTCGCCAGCGGGGCCACGGAACCGGTCACGCTCGTGAAGGCTCCCGTCTCCACCGAGGTGGACGAATTCTGGAAAGGCCGCGAGTTCCATCCGGTCCCCGGAGAGCCGCCCGTCGTAGCTACTGCGGTACAGACCGAAGAAGAACGTCTGGTAGTCGAGAAGGAGATCAAACGCGAACGCAATCACCAGGTTCGTCTTGCCGGTTCGGTCGCCCTTTTTCTTGCCGGATCAATCGTTGTCGGCACCGCATATCCCGAATATGATAGAGATGGCATGACTTCCAGCGTCATAGCAAGTGCCTCCTACGGCGGCGTTCTCATCGGTTCATCCCTCGTCCTCCTGATCTACGACCTGATCAAGAATTGAGTTGCGCCGTCACTGACGTAGCTTGCAACACGAAGCGCAGAAAAATTGAAAGCCCGCGAACCGGTCAATCCGGCGCGGGCTTTTCTTTTCACGCGAAAGGCAGCCTTCGGGGCACGCCAAATTATTCCGCTCTTACTTCTCTTTCTATCAGGGAAGCTCTTTCCGGTTCACGATGACCTTCGAGACCAGGTGATAGTCCTTCGCTTCGGCGGCGTTCATCCAGAAGTCGCGGTCAGTGTCTTTCGCAACCTTGTCGACGGCGAGGCCGGTTTCGGCTGCGATGAGCTCGTTGATCTTGACGCGCATTTTCTCGAGTTCCGCGGCATGGATTTCGATCTCGGTCGCGACGCCCTTGATGCCGGACAGGGGCTGGTGAATGAGGTAGTGGCTGTTCGGGAGCGCGAATCGGCGCTCGGAAGGAGCGGCGAGGAGGATGATCGAGCCCGCGCTCGCAACGAGTCCCATGCCGATGGTGTATACGGGCGCGCTGATGAAGCGGATCATGTCGAAGATCGCGTAGCCCGCGTCGGCGTCTCCGCCGGGGGAGTCGATGAAAATCTTGATCGGGTCGGAAGAGTCGGCTTCGAGAACGAGAAGCTGACGGACGATTTTCTCGGCGAGGGGCTTGTTGATTTCGCCGGAAAGAAGAATCTGCCGGGTCTTGAGGAATTTATGCGCGAGCGGATCCTGTCCCTCTTCTTTTGAGGCTTTTTCGCATTCCTCTTCCTCTTCTTCTTGCTCGTCGTTCCGGAAGGCAGGCCTTGACCTCGGCGTCATATATGATGAATGCATGTCGTTTCTCCTCAAAAGCATGGTATTCTTTCAAATATACTAAAATTCCGCGTAGACGTACAGGGCTTTTGCGGCGATCGTCGCCTCGCGCGGGCACTCCGGCCCGTTCTCACCGTCCGCAAGTTCGCTCTCCTCATCCGCAAGCACACGCTTGCCGTCTGCAATGAGGTGCCACCGGCCATCTGACGGCGGAGGCGGAAGCGTAAAGGAAGCCGGGACGGATGTGACATTGCAAACGACGAGGGCGCTCTCCCAGGAGTCAACCGTCGCGCAGGCGTCGATGAGCCAGGCAAGGACCGGGGGGGAAGGCTTGCCAGAATCGGGGGTTGTTTCGCCGATAAACGAAAGGGAAAGGGCGACTTCGCTCGCGGTCCGCAGGCGAAAAAGCGGATGGGCTTTCCGGAGCGCGATAAGGCCGCGCGTGTACTCGACAAGATCGTGTTTGTCCGCGCAGCGATCCCAATCGAGGGCGTTAACCCGATCCGAAAGGTCGTAGCTGTTATGAGAAAACGCCCGATACGCGCCGGTAATCCCGCCCGAGGGAACGCGATGAAGGTCGCCGGGAAAGGGGATTCGCCCGGCTTCGGCTTCCGCGATAACGGCACGGGGAATTTCCTTTGTCCGCATAAACTCCATTCCCGCGTGAAGGACCGGCATTCCCTGAGCGAGAAGAACGAGAGAAAGCGCGATGCGCTGAAGGCGCTCGTAATGGGCTTCGTCCCGATCGGGTTCGACGAACACGAGCTTGTCATAGAGGGTCATGTTGTCGTGGATCTCGGTATAGTTTACCGACGATGCCGTGAGCTCCGTCCAGGGATTGGGATTCGCGGTGCCGACGACGGCACGGTTATGCACCTCGGGATGAAAGACCGCGCCGACTATGCCGAACTTTACCGATTCCCGCCGTGAGCCGTCGTGCACGAAGCCCGCCTCCCCCGCCGAAAACGCGGAGCCCTTGATCGCGCAGCGGAAGGCGTCGTTGAAAAAGCCGATGCCGGGAAGCTTTCTCGCCTCGAGCATGCTCGCGCTTACCATCTCGTGCCCGCGATTCCGTCCCCGGTACATGTCCCAGCCCTCGCCGTAGAGAAGAACATCAGGCCGTATATCGCGAAGCCTCGCAGCTGCCTCGTTCATCGTCCGCACGTCATGGAGACCCATCAGGTCGAAGCGAAAACCCGAAAGCTTGTATTCACCGAGCCACCATTCGAGCGACCGGATCATCCAGGAGCGGAACATCGGCCGCTCGCTCGCGGTGTCGTCGCCCGCACCCGAAAAGCGTTCAAGCCTGAAGTAATAGCCGGGCACCGTGAGCGCAAGCGGGTGGTCTCTCGAGGAAGGAACATGATTGTACACAACGTCCATGACGACGCCGATTCCAGCGCGCGCGAAACTCGCGATGAGCGTCTTGAGTTCCCGTACGCGAACGGTACCGTCGGAGGGATTGGTCGAATAGGAACCTTCGGGGGCCGAGTAATTGCCGGGATCGTAGCCCCAATTGAAAATACCTTTAGAAAACCGCGCGCGATATTCGCCGTCAAGCGTCTTCCCTTCGTCGACGCTTGAAAAGTCAAACACCGGCATGAGCTGAACGTGAGTGACGCCGAGAGAAGCCACGTGGTCGAAGCCGGTCGGAAATCCCCGATGCGCGGTTCCCCGTGCACTTGCGCCCAGGAACGTTCGCCGCAAATGCTCGGGCCCGTTCCACGCAGGATGCGAGGTGAGGTCCGCGACGTGGAGCTCGTACGCGACGACGTCGTTCGCGCTTTTGACGGGAGGACTTGTTACCGCATCCCATCCTTCAGGATCGGTGCGGGAAAAATCCGCGACCAGAGAGCGGATGCCGTTCAGCCCGCAGGCGCGGGCGTACGGGTCGGCTGTTTCCCGCGTGATGCCGTGAACGCGCACCGTGTAGGTATAGTACGTGCCGTGAAGGTCGCCATAGAGAATCGCTTCCCAAACGCCACCCGACTCGACGCCATCGGCGAGTCTTTTCATCGGAACGCGAAGCGCAGCCTCACCCGGTGAGTTACTTCCCGACTCATAGAGATTGAGCGTGACAGAGCGCGCGGTCGGGGCCCACAGGCGGAACGTCGTCTGTTCGCGCTCCCGGATCGCGCCGAGGAAAAGGGAGGCAGAGTTGCTTCTGAAAAATCTGTCCGAGTCGAAAACCTGAGCAAGAGAGGCGGTAAAAAAATCCTCGCCATGGAGACCGGCAAGCGGATGCCGCGCGGCGAGGCTTTCAAGATAGCCGGGAAGATGGGCTGCCCCGCACCAGGGAGGAGAGAAATCCCTCGCGGGAAAAAGCTGCTCCTCTGCTTTCGCGGGGAAATCAGCGATCTCGAGCATCGTCCTGACGCCCGGCGCAAGGAGAACGCCGTTCACCGTCAGCGGAGGCGGCACAGTTACTGCAGGCAAAGAGAGCGCATAGTCTGTCGCGGCACCGTCGCCGCCGACTCGCCAAAACACTTCCGCGCGATACCCGCTTCTTCCGCCGGTTCCGGAACCTGAACCGAACCGCTCGAGCTTGATGTCGAGCGTCCAGTCCGTACCGAACGGAAGGCTTGTTTCCGCATGGTCGAGGCCTTGCGGAAGATTCGGCGCAAGCGTCAGCCGGTTTTCCGAAAGACGGGGACGAAAGCCGATCACGTCGCAGAAAGCGGCTTCGATGAATCCCGCCGTCGCGGGGATATCCGCGTCGGGGCCCCGCATGGCAGGCTCGCCTGAATCGCCGGGGGCAGCGTCGAGATACCGGGTAAGTGAGCCGGGAAACGGGGAAGAAAAAAGGAGGCGCGCGGTATTGCAAAAAAGAGCGGAGCCGGACCTTTGGTCTTGCTCACGCAACACACACCGGAGGGACGCGAGGTAGACGGGCATAAAGCGAACATCGATCGGCCCGTTATGCAGGGAAGAAGCAGGGCCGTACCATCCGTCCTTTTCGTAGAGCGGATGAAAGTGCGGATCGTCGGGGCTGAGGGAACAAAGACCGAAGGGTGTCGCGAGCTCGCGGAAGACGACGCCGAAAACAGAACCGGGAATATCCGCGTCGGGTCCTGCGAAGAGGCCGGGGATCGCGACTGCGGCGAGATGGGTCGGCCGCACCCGAAAGTCGGCGAGGCCTTCTCCCCGGGTGCCGGGCGGAAGCCGGTCGGCAAGCAAGCGATCACGAGAGTTCCAGAAATAGTTTTTGAACGCGTGGCGAAGAGCGTCGGAGGCGAGCCCGAGTCGTTCTCCGCGAGAGGTATCCCCGCACCGGTGCGCGATACGCGATGCAAGAAAAAGCGCTCGGTACCAGAGAGCTTCGACCTCGACCGCGCGATCGCCCCGGGGCGCCAAGGAGCTTGAGCTCGGCGCATCGACGGAACCGTGGAGAAGAAAGCCATGGGCATCACACCGGAGATCGAGAGCCGCGTCGACGGAAAGCTCGATCGCGCCGCGCACTTCATCGAGAAGTACACGGTCACCGGTTCGCTCGAAATATTCCCAAACCGCAATGATAAAAAGGCTTGCCGTGTCCGCGCCCGTTGGATAGGTAGCGCCATGTTCCGCGAGTCCCCGCGCGTCCAGAAAATTTCCGTAAGAAGGACTTTCAGGATTGCGGTCGAGGAGCGACGCAAGAGAGCGAAGCTCCGCGCGTGATTCGTCGATAAGGCCGCTCGGAAGCGAATACCATAAAAGCGCGAGAACGCGATCACGGAAATCGTTCCATGCAGCGCCCAAGCGCGCGCGGGTTGCGGCAAGACGCATCCAGGCCGTCACGCGCGCCCAGGCGACGGCTTCATCAAGTGCGGTGTCGCCGATGGTGAGCGGAATTTCTGCAATGAATTCCGCGACTCGCGCGCCATGCGCTTCCAACGCGCAAGAGCCGGCGAGACGCGAGGCAAGAGCTGCTGAATCGTCACCGGCAAAGGCGCAATAGAGCGTAAAGCTTTCGGTGGAACTGTCCGCGGCATCCGTGGCATCCGCGACACTCGCGACACCCGCGGCATCCGCGACGCCGCACGGACGCGGGATGCAGCGAACGGTGGCCTCGCCTTCTTCCTCGAGATCGAAGGGAACCTTTGAAGCAAGCGAGAGTCCCCGCAAGTCGCGGTACACGGTGATCCCGCCTTCTTCGTGCCGTGTCCAGCTCATGAGCGGTCCTGCGTGGGGAAAAACGAGACCGATGCCGAATCCCGCGCCTACCCCGGCGAGCGAGAATGAAAGCGCGCGCTCATGAAGGAGGGCTGCCACGAAGAGAGTCGGTCCGGATTTTTCTGTTTCGGTGAAAGCGTCTTCCCGAGGAGGGAACGCAAGGTGCGCACCTTCGGGGAGTAGGTCGACATGAGATGCGTTATTGAGGAAAAGATCCGCTCCTTCCTGCGACGCCAAAAAGAAATCGGCAAGAATTTTTTTTTCGCCATCGAACACGCCCGTTTCTCGCGCGCAACCGGCCTGCGTCCGGCTGTCCGAAAGGGAAAGGACAAACAAAAGGGTGTCCTGGTTTGACCAGACAAAGCGTTTCTCGTCTCCGGGATGCACGCGAATAGTCATGACAAAATCATACCCAGTATTTCCGGAATTCACAAGGTAAAACGGTTTACGTCCCCCAATATTGCGGGCGCGTATCCGTGTGCCCTCTATGGAGGTAACGGAAAGCGAACTATCGCGATTAGGTATAATAAAACGCGTATCCAGCACGAAAAGTACTGCACAAGCGCAAATTAAGTGCTATCATTGTTAAAATTGTAAATAATGTGCGAAATTCCCAGGACGGGATGGCGTGCATGATAAAAAAAAAGATCCGGGAGGATCAAAAAAAATGAAAATTGGTATTATTTCGTATTCCCTCACGGGAAACAACGAAACGTTTGCGAGCGCTCTCGCTTCAGCCTTCAGCGCAGAACACATTCGCATCAGCGAAACACGGGCGCGTTCCACGAACACGTGTATCCTGGACATACTGTTCAACCGGGTTCCGAGAATTATTTTCCATTTTACCGAAGTGACTGCGTATGACCTGATTTTGTTCGTCGGCCCGGTATGGGCGGGAAAGGTCGCGAGCCCGTTCCGGGCATGCTTCCGGCAACTGCAGTCCCGGATCGGAAACTATGCCTTTGTTTCGATAAGCGGCGGCGCCCTGGGGCCCAACCCCAAACTCTCGAGGGATCTCGCAAAATGGCTGAAAAAAGATCCGGTTTCCGTGATCGATCTCCATATCGCGGATCTGTTGCCAAAAACCAAAAAACCAAAAACTTCTGATACGGGCGCATACCGGATCAGCAAGGATGATGCCCGCAAGCTTACCGCCACGGTCGAGACCGAACTTCGGAAAATTATTGGCTGAAGGTTGAAGGGCGCTCGGCGCGTTTTGCCTCGTCCCAAAATCCGTCCATCTCGCCGAGATGCGCCTTGTCCATCGGGATACCCGCTTCCTTCATCGATCGCTCGACGTGCTTGAATCTCCGGGTAAATTTCGCGTTGGTCCGCGTCAGGGCAACGCCCGGGTCGACCTTGAGATGGCGCGCTATGTTGACGATCGCGAACAAAAGATCGCCGAGCTCGTCCTCCATGGCGCTGCTTTCTCCCGACGCGACTGCGGCGCGCAGTTCGGCGAGTTCCTCGTCCACCTTCGGCCATACGTCGTCGAGCGTGTTCCAGTCAAAACCTGCCTTCGACGCCTTTTTCTGCAATTTCGCCGCGCGCTCGAGGGCGGGCATGCCGCGTGATACTTCGTCGAGAATCGAGTCGGCCTTTCGCCCCTCGACTCCCCGCTTGATGACGTCCCACTGCGCGAGCACCTTGTCCGCGGTATCGGTCCTTGCCGAACTTTCCGGGCCCGCAAAACCTTCGGTCGAGCCGAAAACGTGGGGATGGCGGCGGATGAGTTTGTCGGACACCTCATCAAGTGAATCCGCCACGGTAAAGTCGCCCGCTTGCTCATAGATATACGAAATCATCGTCGCGTTGAGAAAGACGTCGCCGAGCTCCTCGCGGACATGGGCAACAAGCCGCGCGGGGTCTGTGCCGCCGGGTACGTCGACATGGGCTTCGGTGATGGCTTCAACGGTCTCGTACGCCTCTTCGATGAGGGTCTCGCGCAAGGTTACCGGCGTTTGCTCGATGTCCCACGGGCAGCCGCCCGGGGCCCTGAGGCGCCTGATCGTCGCATAGAGGCGCGCGAACGCAGCCTCAACGAGTTTCGTGTCTCCGCCTGAAAGTGTGTCTGCTCCGTTTCCGGACGCGGTATTTGAATCATTCATATCGATTGCTCCCATCAGATTTCTGCGACCTTTTTCTTTCCCCATTCCTTCACGAGAAGCTCGGGTCCCTCGCGGATCACGCGATCAAGGAGGGTCGACGCCGCGGGCCATACCAGGGATAGGGTAATCCGCTCGTCGCCGGAGAAGTCCGAAAGCACATAGGAGGCGACATCCGGATGTTCCGGGCGACCGATGCCGAAACGGAGGCGCCAGAAGTCCGGGGTACCGAGCGAGGCCTTTGTCGAGCGGAGTCCGTTGTGGCCGCCGAGGCCGCCCGACCACTTGAGGCTGACGGTGCCGAGCGGGAGCTCGAGCTCGTCATGGACGACGAGGACATTTTCGGGTTTGAGCTTGAAAAAAGACAGGGCCGCCTCGATGCTTTCGCCCGAGAGGTTCATGAACGTTTCGGGCTTGATGAAATGGACGAGCGAGCGCTCCCCTGAGGACGCGCCGGTGTCAAATTGAAGCGAGGCGTACTGGGCCTTGAATTTTTTCTGCCAGGAAAGGCTTGCCGCGAAGGAAAGCGATTCGGCGAACTGCCAGGCGACGTTATGCCGGTTGCCCGCGTACTGTTTTCCGTGGTTTCCGAGAAAGGCTACGAGAGATATCATGATGAGGGAATTATATATTAACCGCGGGAAATAGTGTATACTTTGAATGAAAACACATGGAAACAACAGAAAAGAAAATTTACGTGATCGGACACCGGAACCCGGATACCGATTCGGTGGTATCGGCCGCGGCCTATACCGCCCTCAAGCAGGCGCAAGGCGTCAAGAATTGTGTGGCGGCCCGCGCGGGCAAGCCTACCCCGCAGACCGAGTACATCTTCAACCGCTTCAAGGTTGCGCTTCCGGAATTCCTTCCGGACCTCGTGCCCAAGGTTGCGTACCACTACAACCCGAACATCAGGACTATCGGCGCCGAAACGTCCCTGTGGGAGGCGATGGAAATCCTCGAAAAAAACGAGATCAGGGTGCTCCCGATCCTCGACGCCGAGGGAAAATACCACTCGCTCCTCCATTACAGCTCCTTCGCGCAGAAGGTTCTGAAGATGATCAACCCGCAGCAAAAGACGGTGATCCAGACGAGCATCGAGCTTCTCGCGTCGGTTCTCCACACACAGGCGCTCGTCGTCCACAACGAGAAAGAAATCAGGAAAAGCCCGATCATCATCGGCGCCGCCGAATACGAAACGTTCTGCGAGCACCTCGGCGCGCATATCCCGGAACACACGATCGTCATCACGGGAAACCGCGTCGACATCCAGAAATACGCGATTGACTCGGGCGTGCGCGCGCTCATCGTCACGAGCGGCACGATGATCGACAAGGACTTGCGCGAACGGGCAGCCGAACGCGGCGTGTCGATACTCGTCAGCCCCTACGACACGGCGTCGACCGCCCTCCTCATCATCTACTCCATGCCGGTCACCTGCATGTCGAACTCCACCGTGCGGCCGGTCAACCGGAACGACACTACCCGAAAGGTAGCGCCGCTCCTCGCGACCGCGCCCGGCAAGAGTCTTCCCGTCGTGGATGACGACGGTTTTGTCGTCGGCGTCATTTCCGAGAGCGACCTCTTTGGCGAGCCGAACATCGAGCTCATCATGGTAGACCACAACGAGCAGACGCAGGCGATCGAGGGAAGCGAGCATTACAAGGTGCTCGAGATCATCGACCATCACCGGATCGGGAGCGTCTCGACCCGGTACCCGATAACCTTCATCAACAAGCCCGTCGGCGCGACGAGCACCATCATCACCAACCTCTATCAGGAAAACCGCATACCGATCCGCGCGGAAATCGCGTCGATCCTCCTTTGCGGAATTCTCGCGGACACGCTCGTGCTCCAGTCCGCGACGACGACGGCGCAGGACCGCTCGGCCGCCGAGTACCTGGCGAACATCACGAACCTCGAGATCGACGCGCTCGGAAAGGACCTTCTCGCGGCGGCGAGCAACATCGCCGGTCGCGGCGCCGAAGAGCTGATCAACCAGGACATGAAGGAATACAGCGAGGGCGGCTTCACGTTCACCGTGAGCCAGATCGAGGTTGAGGACCCGCACGGAATTCTTTCGCGCAAGGACGAGTTCGTTTCGATGCTCGAGGGAACGAGAGGCCGCGGAGGCAGGCTCTTCAGCGCGCTGCTCGTCACCGACATCACCGAGCTCTCGAGCCTTCTCATCATCGCGTCGGATCGCGGTTTCGAGCAGACCATCGGCCTTCCAAAACAGGAAGACTCGGTGTATATCATGAGGGACGTCGTGTCCCGTAAAAAACAGCTCATGCCGATTCTCTCAGAGATAGTCGAGCGGTATCAGGAGCGTTGAACCGATGAAGAAAACACATTCTCTCGAGATTCTTTTCGAGGACGACTGGATTATGGTCGTAGTCAAACCCTCGGGCATGCTCTCGGTGGGTTATCCGGGCTCGAGCGCAAAGACCGCGCAGGACATCCTTTCGGACATGAAAAAAAGCAAAGGCAAAATACAGATCGCCGTCGTCCATCGCCTTGACCGGGACACATCGGGCGTCATGATGTTCGCAAAGACCGCCGACGCGAAAAAGCGGATCATGGACGGTTGGCAGGAAATCGTGACCGAGAGAACCTATCGCGCCGTCTGCGCGCGTTCACGCGGCGCAAAACCGCTTCCCGACTCCGGAACCATTGACGCGCCTCTCGCGTACAACCGGTACGACGTCGCCTTCGTCCCCCGCGAGGGAGACCGGGCCGCGCTCAAGGATGCCGAGAAAGCCGTTACCCATTTCCGCGTCGTCGAGCGCGGCGCGTTCTTCGATCTCGTCGAGTGTGAGCTCGAGACGGGACGCAAAAACCAGATTCGCGTTCACATGGCGCATCTCGGCCATCCCGTCGTAGGCGATGACGTGTACGGAAAAGAAAGCGACTCATCATCCTCCGGAAAAGGTGGCGCTTCCGCCGAAAGCTCGCCGATCGGCCGGCTTGCGCTCCACGCGCGCGTGCTCGCCTTTACCCATCCGTTTACCGGCGACCACCAGCGATTCGAGTCGCCCGAGCCTGCGGAATTTTCAAAACTTGTCATAAGAAAACCAAAGGCGGGACCGAGCAGCGCGGCAAAAGGCTCGAAGGGACCGGACAGCGCCCCGTGGGTTCTAGCTGCCAAAGCGTCGGGAAGTCGCGCGGCGAAAGGCGAACTTGCGGCAACGGACGTGAAAGTGCCGAGAAGACAGCGGGGAAAAAAGCCGACGGTAATTGCTGAAAACTACGCGACTGCGCGCGTACGCGAGAAAAAAGAGCGCGACATCGAGGACATTACGGACCTCAAGCCGCTTCCGAAAAAATCGCGGACAAAGCAGGCACCGGGGAAAAGCCGGTTTATTCCCGGAAAATAAGAAGATCTTTCAGCGTTTCTTTTTCTTCAATCCAGCCATGGAAAGATAAAACTCTTGAAGCTCCGGTTGCCGACGGTTTCGTAATCGTCGGCAATCAGTTCGTCCCAGGGAATCTGGCGGCGAGCTGTCGCATAGTCGAGTTCGGGGTGCTTCTCGAGCCAGTCGTACTTGTACATGCGCAGGCGGAACGCCTCGTTTTGCGCAAGCGCGACTCCCGCAAATGAGGGCAGAATCATGACGACGAGCAGGGAAAGGGCGAGCTGGACGAGCGAGTAGAAAAAGAGGAAAAGGGAAAATCCCGGATTGTCGAAAAAGATGATAAAGCACTTCTTGAGCGATTTCACGAAACCCGTCTCGAGCTGACTGCGGACGGGAAGGAACCATTGCAGGGAAAGGACGCACAAAAGCGCGACCCAGAAGAGCAGCATCGCGCAACCGAAGCCGAGGGCCCCGCCGAGCGCGAGATAATACGAAAGACCGACGCCCACGACGAGAAGGCCTGCCGCAACGAGTCCTGCGAAGAGGGCACCGTGAAGCCAGGTTGCTTTGAGGGCTCGTCCGTATTCCTTAAATGAAAACGGCTTATAGCTGGCGACGAGAGCCATCGTCTTCGAGCAGGCCATGATGAGGATGCCTTCCACAAAAATGGCGATGGCGGCAATCGCTATCGACAGGGGAAGAATCGGGAACGCGAGGGAGGCCAGAAAAAACCCGGCGAAGCCGACCGCGAGCATGGCGACATTCACGGTCAAAAGCGCGAGGAGATTGTCCCAACCGTCATAAAAAGTCTTCTTGATAAAAAAGCCAGTCATGAAATCATGGTAGCATAACGGACCGCTTTTTACTATATTAAAGATACCGGTATCAGGAGATATGACATGAAAGTAATCAAAACAACGGCGCTTGTTACATTCGCCGCCCTTGCAACGCTCACCCTCATGGCCGCCTCGTCATGCGCGGGCAAGTCTGCCTCAAAGGCACTTTCGACCGATCAGGCGAAAGCCATCGCGGTCTTTGTGCCCGGCGTCGTGTCCGGCAACTCGGTATACGAGATGCTCGTCGCGGGAGTCACCCGCGCGGCAAAAGAATCGGTGGATGCGGGAAAGAGCGTTTCCGTCACCGTCATCGAAGCGGGAACATCCCAGGCCGAATGGGAATCGAAACTCACCACACTTGCAGCCGACGGGACCTACTCCCTTATCGTAACCTCGAACCCCGCGATGCCCGATGTCATCGCTCCCGTCAGCGCAAAATTCCCGAAACAGGAATTCATCGCCTTCGACGCGTATGCAACAGGAAACGAAAAGCTCACCACGTTCCGCTACAATCAGCGCGAACAGGCATATATCTCCGGGTATCTCGCGGCTCTCGTCAGCTCGAGCGACATGAAGTTCGCAAACAAGGAAAAGAAGATCGGCCTTATCGCAGGTCAGGAATATCCGGCCATGACCGGAATAATACTGCCCGCCTTTCTTGAGGGCGCTCGCGCGGTTGACCCCGCTTTTACCGTCGACTTCCGCGTCGTCGGCAACTGGTACGACGCGTCGAAGGGCTCGGAACTCGCGCGGGCAATGCGCAAAACGGGCGTCGACGTGATCATGCCGGTAGCAGGCGGCGCAAATCAGGGCGTGCTTGCATCTGCGCGCGAGACGGGATTTTACGTCGCGTGGTTCGACGATAACGGGTACGCAAAATGCCCGGGCTATGTCGTCTCCAGTTCCGTGATGGCGCAAGAGCGGCTCGTGTTTGAAAAAACAAAAGCATGGATCGACGGAACGCTCGAGAAAGGCAAACCGCAGACAGTCGGAATAGCCGGCAGGTACATCGACTTCGTCTCAGACGATCAGCTCTATCTTTCCACGGTACCCGCCCCCATCAGGGAAAAGCAGGCGGCATTGATGGTACGCCTCTACGACGGAACTCTCACGCTCGCGGACAAGTGACGGAAACGCCCGATGCACGCGCGGAGGAAAGCAGAGCTCGACGACATTCACAAGGTTTTCGAGACCGTTGACTCGGGCGAGATTCGCCGGTTTACCGCGCTCGACGGCGTCACGCTCGCCTTCCTTCCGGGTGAAATCCACGTACTGCTCGGCGAAAACGGAGCGGGAAAATCGACGCTCGTCCATATTCTCTCCGGGCTTCACAGTCCGTCACACGGAGCGATTCGCCTGGGCGGAGAAACGCTCACCTTCGATTCGACGGCCGACGCGCTCGATCGCGGTATCGCGATGGTTCACCAAAGGCCGCTCCTCGCGCAGGAAGCGACCGTACTCGAAAACGTTCTTCTCGGTGCTCCCGGTTTTTTTCTCGGTAAGGCCAACGCCAAACGCCGCCTCGCCTCCCTTGCTTCCGATTGGGGCATTGCGCTCGCAAGCGACGTCCGCGCAGGAACGCTTTCACCCGCCGACCGTTTCCGGGTAGCCCTCCTCAGTGCACTCTGGCGCGATCCCGACTTTCTTATCCTTGACGAACCCTCCGGGGTTTTGACTCCGGAAGAACGCGCCAATCTTTTCGCGGCGCTCGAAAAAGCGCGGGGACGAGGACTCGGAGTCATACTCATCACCCACCGTCTTGAAGAAGCCCTCAATCGCGCGGACAGAATATCGGTTCTCAGGCGCGGAAGACTCGTCTGGTCATCGGCGGTTCGGAACGGCCTCGTCGACGCTGTACCGCAGAAAGGCGAAGATACGCGCGAAAATTCTGTACCAAAGTCAACCGCGATTCCTCAGACAACCGAGGTTTCGCTCACCGAAGCGTTTCTTGCAACCCTGCTCGATCCGGAGCAGGGTTCCGCCGATCGCTGTGTTCTCGCCTCGCGCACGGCGCGTGAGGCATCTGAAACGCAGAAACCCGCAATAGAACTCGATTCTGTTTCATTTTCGAAAGATGAGCGGGAACCGCTCCGCTCGATTTCCTTTCAGGCGATGCGGGGATGCGTCACGACCATTGCGGGGTATCCAGGAAGCGGGCTCGGAACCCTCGAAGACATCCTCTCGGGGATGCTGGCGCCGGGCGCGGGAACGCTGTCGATTGCCGGAACAAAAATCTCGCGCCCAAAAATATCGCCCGCGCGGTTCAGGGCAGAAGGCATCGCGGTGATTCCCTCCGATCGCTCGTTTCGCGGCTCGCATCCCGATATCACGATCGGAGACCTGCTTTCACCCTACGCGAATACGGGTTTCTTCCGTGACCCGAAAACCGCAGAACAACACGCTGCAGCGATTCTCGCGCTTGAGGGAATAGACGCCTCACCCGAGCGGGCCACGCGGACGCTCTCGGGCGGTCAGCTCCAGCGCCTCATACTCGCGCGCGAACTCGAAACAGATCCTTCAATTATCGTGTTCGCCTCGCCCGAATGGGGTCTTGATGTGAAAAGCGTCGAGCGCTTGCGCGAGCGTATCGCGGAACTTGCCGCGTCGGGGAAAGCCGTCATCGTGCTCACCGAAGAAACGGGATCGTCAGGAATTTGCCCGCCGACTCATGTTCTGAAGGACGGGGCTTTTATATGACGCGATCGAAATCATTTCTGCCAACAGCCCTCGTTCCCCTGATCGCGTTCGCGCTCGCGCTCGCCTGCATGGCGCTTCTCGTTGCGTTTTCATCCCGCACGCCACTGCAAAGTCTTTTGTCTTTTTTCACCAAGCCCTTTTCGTCCCCGTGGTTTTTTGGGAACATGCTCGACATGGCGGGGCTTCTGATCCTTGCTGGAACCGGCTCCGCCCTCGCACTCCGCGCGGGCGCCTTTAACCTCGGAGGAGAGGCGCAGATTTACGCCCCCGCCCTCGCCGCGTCGGTTATCCTCGTGCGTCTCATGCCCGGCGTACTGGACGTCGCAGGTGTTGCGGGTGTCACCGGCGTTGCGGGCGTCGCCGGTGTCGCGATCATCGCCCTTGCGGCATCTCTCGCGCTTGGCGCCCTCCTCGGCCTTATCCCGGGCATTCTCCGAGCAAAACTCGGCATCAGCGAGCTCCTCTCGTCGTTCCTGCTTTCCGCCGCGCTCGTGCCCGTCGCGGACTATCTCGTCGCCCGTCCTTTCAGGGATACTGGTGGGAACCTCCTCGCAACAAAGGCGATCGACGCATCGCTCAGGCTGCCCTCGATCCTTCCACCCTCGCACCTCAATGTTTCATTCATCGTTGCCGTCTCCGTCGCCTGTATCGCGTGGTTTTTCGTCTCGCGTACCGCGCCCGGCTACCGCCTCCGAATGACCGGCGAGGCGCGTGATTTCGCGCGCTACGCGGGCCTTCCCGTCAATCGCGCGACTGTCCTCGCAATGACCGCATCGGGTAGCCTTCACGCACTCGCGGGATACTTCGCGGTTACGGGAACCTGGTATCGCTGCCACGAAGGATTCTCGGAAGGCATGGGATGGAGCGCGCTCGCCGTCGCCCTCGTCGCCCGCAAAAATCCCCTCGTGGTCATTCCTGCGGCCCTCGCCTTTTCCTGGCTCGAAACCGCATCCGACGCGGCCGTCCTTTCCGCCGCAATCCCGTTCGAGGCGACGCCCATACTTCAGGCAATAGTCTTTCTCGTCATCTCCGCGCAATACCTCCCGTCAAGGAGGCGCTCGTGATAAGCGACATTCTCGCACTATCGGCCCCGCTCCTCCTCGCCACGCTCGGCGCGCTTGGCTCCGAATACGCAGGCGTCCTCGCGATCTTTATGGAAGGCGCGATCTCGATCGGGGCATTTGCCTGCGCCGTAATCTCCGCTCTTACCGGTAGCGCCGTCCTCGGGGTCCTGGGATCGGCCGTCGTCACGGCGGGAATTCTTTATGGAGTCGCGCGCTTTACCGAACGAACCCACGCAAATCCTTTTATCACCGGCATCGCCGTGAACTTTCTTGCTATGGGGGTCATCCCCCGGCTTTCTTTCGCGCTATTCGGCACGCAGGGAGTCGTCCAGATGCCGGAGGGAATCGTCAGCGTGAGCGCGCTCATCCGCACCGCCTCGTTTCCTTTCGCGCTTGCGCTCGCTGTCGGCTTTTCGCTTTTTATCTCGCATACGAAGCCGGGCCTCGCGCTCAGAAACGCGGGAAGCGCCTCTGACGCGCTCGCGGCTCGCGGACTGATCAGTGCACGGTATCGCACCCTTTCCTGGGTCATCGCAGCGATTTTCGCATCCCTTGCCGGCTCATCGCTCACCCTCGGCCTCGGCGCCTTCGTTCCCTCGGTCAGCGCCGGGCGTGGCTGGACCGCGCTCGCGGCAGTGTATCTCGGTTACCGAAACCCGCTCCTCTGCGTCCTCGCGGTTCTCGTCTTCGCCTCGGCGTCGTACCTGACCGACATCCTGCAGGGCTCCGGGATGATTCCCGGCACGATGATTCTCGGCCTCCCCTACGCGCTCGCACTCCTCGTCTTCGTCGTCATCCGAAAAAAGAACTAACCGTTCATCCGAAAAAAAAAGGAGTTTACGCTTTTGGCGTAAACTCCCTTTGTATTACAGGTAGCTATCAGATCTTGAACAGGAGCTCTTCGTAGGTCGGCATCGGCCAGTAATCCTTCGGGAGGAGCTTCTCGAGGCGGTCAATCGGAGCACGGAGCGCTTCCATGTCGGCGAACACCGTGTCCCGGTATTTCTTCGCCTGATCGAGCGGATCCGCGACGTTCTTGACCGACTTGCGGTCAGCGTCGAGCTTTTCTGCGATCTTCGCCGCTTCCTCAACGAGGCCGGAAACTTCCTTGAGCTTGGTCTTGAGGGACTCGCTCTTAACGCCGGAAGCCTCGAGGGTCTGGAGCTGCGCGGCGATCTCGACCGCGTAGTCGGTGGAAACGGGGAGGATTTCGCGGGTTGCCATCTCGTACGCGACTCCAGCTTCGATGTTGATCTGCTTGGAGTACTTCTCGAGCACGATGTCGAGGCGCGCGTGGATTTCTTCCTTGGTGAAGACCTTGTGCTTGGTGAACAGGCGGACGGAATCTTCCTTGCCGAAATAGGGCCAGGCTTCGACCGAGCTCGTGAGGTTCGGAAGTCCGCGCTTGACGGCGTCCTTGACCCATTCATCGGTATAACCGTTTCCGTTGAACACGATGCGGCTGTGCTTCTTCCAGGTCTCGGTAATGATTTCCTTGACGGCCTGAGTGACGTCCTTGGACTTCTCGAGCTTGTCGGCGAACTGGGAAAGAACCTCGGCGACCGTCGTGTTGAGCGTAAAGTTCGCGGCGGCGATCGACTCGCTCGAGGGAACCATGCGGAACTCGAACTTGTTGCCGGTGAACGCGAAGGGGCTCGTGCGGTTTCGGTCGGTCAGGTCTTTCGGGAGCTTGGGCAGCGTGGTGACGCCGAGCTCGAGCTTGAGGCCTTCCTGGCTCGGAACGGGCTTGCCGGTCGCGAGACCCTCGAAGATGTCGGAGAGCTGATCTCCGAGGAAGATCGAGATGATCGCGGGCGGGGCTTCGTTCGCGCCGAGGCGGTGATCGTTACCGGTATTCGCCGCGGAGAGGCGGAGGAGCGGTGCGTAGGTGTCGACGGCGTCGAGCACGGCGGAGACGAAGAGGAGGAACGAAATGTTCTCTCCCGGGGTCTTGCCGGGGTTGAGGAGGTTCTGTCCGTCATCGGTGCCGATCGACCAGTTGTTGTGCTTTCCCGAGCCGTTAACGCCGCGGAAGGGCTTTTCGTGGAGGAGGCAGACGAGGCCGTGCTTGCGTGCGATCTTTTTCAGAGTCATCATGACGATGTAGTTCTGGTCGGTCGCGACATTCGAGATGCCATAGATCGGAGCGAGCTCGAACTGGTTCGGCGCGACTTCGTTGTGCTGGGTCTTCGAGGGGATGCCAAGCTTCCAGAGTTCCTCGTTGACGTCGGTCATGAATGCCGAAACGCGCGAGGGGATCTTTCCGAAATAGTGGTCTTCGAGTTCCTGTCCCTTCGGGGGAAGGGCGCCGAACACGGTGCGGCCGGTCAGGAAAAGGTCCTGGCGCTCGTTATAGTATTTCTCGTCGACGAGGAAATATTCCTGCTCGGGACCGACGGAGGACACAACGCGCTTGGAAGTGGTGTTTCCGAGAGCCTTGAGGACGCGCATGGCTTCCTTGTTGATGGCCTGCATGGAGCGGAGGAGCGGGGTTTTCTTGTCGAGCGCTTCGCCGTGATAGCCGACGAAGGCAGTGGGGATGACGAGGGTTTTGCAGTTCCCGTCCTCGGAGAGGTACGCGGGGCTCGTGACGTCCCAGGCGGTATAACCGCGAGCTTCGAAGGTTGCGCGGAGTCCGCCGGAGGGGAAGCTCGACGCGTCGGGTTCGCCCTGGATAAGTTCCTTGCCCGAGAACTCGAGGATGGCGCGGCCATCGCTGGTCGGGGAGATGAATGAATCGTGCTTTTCGGCGGTAAGGCCGGTCATGGGCTGGAACCAGTGGGTGTAATGGGTTGCACCCTTCTCGATTGCCCAGTCCTTCATCGCATTCGCGACGACTTCGGCACAGGCATTGGTCAGCTCGCACTCACCGGTCTGGACTTCTTTAAGTTCCTTATAGATGGCCTTGGGAAGACGATCCCGCATAACTGAATCGCCAAAAGCATTCATGCCGTACATTTCATTAAAGGGCATAATAAACCTCCTGAAAACCGGTGAACCGGAAGTCGCCTGTATACCCCTTTGCACACACGGCTGATGGTAAATTTATACTAAATTTCGGAGTATTGTTCAATTACGCTCGGTCGATTTTCGCTTTTTTCGCGTCAAGTGGCTACAAGGAAACGCTGAATAAAGCCAACGGCGCCCAAATCGGTCTCGACAGGCTCCGTTTTTTTGAGAAAATTCCGCGCACTGTACAATAATTGCCCGTAAAACGAGTCGCCTTTGAAGGCTTCGCGATAAAAGAGCCCGTGACTCCGCGATATTTCGATCTTCTCGAAATCGATTGCGCAAAACCCGCCAAAGAGTATTTCCGCCCGGGTATCGCCAAGTTTCACTATTTCGTCGCGAAGCGTCACGAAGAACTGCGCGGCATCCTCGATTTTCGGCAAGCCGGACACAAAGGTGTGAAACCGGGGACAGCGACCGGTATGGAAGCGATACCGGGAAACGAGCTTGAAAAGAACAGAGACCGAGTCGGGATTTGCGCGGCATACAAACAGCACATCGTCAACGAGCGCATATACGTCCTCGATGGATTCCTCGTCGGTCAGGAAAAGATAGAAATAGCTCTCCGGCGGATGATCGCCTTTCGCGAGCGTTGCGGCGGCCGAGGGCAACAGGTAGGGAATCTCGCCGCGGGCGATGCCCTTGAGCGAGCGGATACCGTAATCCCGGCAGTCAGACAGGAAAAAATGCGGCGGCTTCTTGCCTTTGCGGCAATCAACGACGACCGGATTCGCGAGCTCGCTTTCCTTCATCTCGCAGCAAAGCTCCTCGAGGAGGAACACGAGTTTGTCAGGATCCTCGTTCCAGTAAACCGCGGCGCCCCTGATGCTCCCGCTCATTTGTAGCTCCCGGTACTTTGCACGACGCTCGTGAGCGCCTCGATGATCTCGCGGTCGAATTTCGTGCGCGAGTCGCGGATAATCGCCAAGGCCTGGGCATAGTCGACCTTGTCACGGTACGCGCGGTGCGCGATGAGCGCGGCGAACGTTTCCGAAAGCCCGATGATCTTCGCGAAAAGGGGAATCGCTTCCTTCTTTAGCCCTTCGGGATAGCCGGATCCGTCGTTCCGCTCGTGGTGATAGTACATCGCGTCGAGTATGTTTCGCGGTATGTCGATTTCGCCGAAATACAGAGGAGCTTTTTTTGTATGGCTCTGGATAAACTCGAAGTCATCCTCGCCGATCTCGGTCTTTCCGAGTATCTGCTGAAGCCGGTCCTGATCGAGGACAAGATAGCCCGCATCGTGTGCGAGCGCTGCTTTGTAAATATCCTGACAGTCGTTTACCGAAAGCCCGAGATGCTTGGCAATCCCGCGAGACAGTTTCGCGACGACGAGTGACTGATCGTTACCCTTCAGCACCGACTTGAGTTTTTGCGGAATGGAAACAAGCGACTTAATATCGAACGCGCCGAGTTCTTCGTCTGCCCCTGATGGCACACCGAACTCGTCCTTGCGTCCTTCGGGCAGGAGGGCAGTGCGCGCAAGGCGCTCGGACTTCTCGCGGATAAACGCGTCATAGTCGGTCAGGAACGGAAACAGAACGGGAAGGACGGCTTCGTTTGTGACGAGATCTCCCTCATCAATCTTGGCTTCGACGATTTTCAGGATAGCCGACTTCAAGTCGGTTTCCATCTCGCCGATGTATTTTCGAACCGTTTCCCAGCTGAGGGTTCCGTTCTTTACTTCTTCCGAGAGCCGGTTCAGATGTTCGGCCTTTAAAAGATCACGCTTGAGGCCGGTCTCCCCGATCGCGAGCGCACGATCATGGGCGACGGGCTCCCCCCGATAATCGAGGAGCGTTCGCGCGGACGAAGGTGAGCCGACGAGCTGTGTGTCGAGCGGGAGCGTATAGCCTTCGCCCCCGCGGAAGTTTTTCCGCGCACGCGCACGAAGGGCCGTCATGACGATGGCAAGCGCAAGGGCGGTTATCATGACCGCGATGAACGAAAGGAGAGCCATAATGACCCACGGAGGAATCGCGCCCTCATTCGGCTGCACGATGACCTGGGGGGCCTGCTGTTTGTCGAGGCGCTCGGCGACCGCGCTCATGACCTTGAGCGTTTCCTTGATGATAGCCTGTTCCTCGGCATTCGAGGCTTTCGTGGCCCCGGATGCAGGCTGAGCGCGAAGCTGCTGAAGAATCGTGCGCTGCTGGTCGAGCTGGTTCCGCAGGGACTCATTGTCCTTCTTCGAATCGCGGTCCGAGCTCGCAAGAGCCGCTAGCTGGTTTTCCGCCTCGCCGAGCTGCTTGATGAGCGCCGTAATGTCTGCCGACTGAACGGTTGATGCCGCAACGCCTGAAGGCGTTGCCACGCCGCCCGTGACGGGAGTGCCCGCCGTCAATGTCAATTCGGTTGCGGAAGGAGTCCCTTCATTCTTGAGATTCGCGACGTCCTGTTCTTTTTTTATTTTGAGGTAGTACTGCGCCGCGGTCGAGTTCGTCGGGGTATACTTGAGCGCCTTCCGGAAGCACTCGTACGCGTTCTTGAAATTCCGCTTGCGATATTCGGAGACCCCCATCTCGGTAAGGTAGTCTCCGGCCGCGTTTTTCTGATCGACCTTTGCAGTCGCCTCGGGAACGCTCTTCGCGATCAGGTCATACGCCTCCTGAAAACGGTTTTGCCCGTAGAGATCGCTTGCCGCAGCAGTGAATCCCGCATCCTGGGAAAAGGCCGACGCCACAAGGAGAAACGAGAGCGCGGCAATTATCGAAAGTACTTTTCTCATTTTGCAGACTCCTTATTGAAACCGCACGGCCGCGTGGCCATAGCGTCCGAGGGGCATGTTACCGATTGCTGACCAGGCATTTGATGCGACGCCCGTGTCCGTAAATACCGTTGAATACGCTACATTTCGCCCAATCACCGCAGAGTAGGTAGAGGTCCCTCCAAAATAGTAGAGTGTGTTGCCGTATACCACGGCAGCGCCAAAGGCAACATTTGCAGGGAGATTCGTACAAGGTGTCCATGCATAGGGCGCTGTAAAGGGATAGCGAAGGTAGATAACGGTATTCGTGGTAATCAACGTGCCTGTGGCTCCATTATGAAGAATAAAGTTCGCTGGGGTCCCTGTAAACGATGTGAAGCCCCCGAGAACAACGACAACAGAAGAACCGCTTGGTGACGTATACGTCACCATGGAGTGCCCGGTCCGCGCCGCCGGGAGCGCAATCTCTGTTGTACCAGTCGTTAAAGAGTTTTGTGTGATAAGATACCCGTCATTCGCAGTCGATGCAGTTGTGGCGTTCGTTCGCCCGCCAGAGTAAAGAACCGTGTCATCAAAGACGGCAGTAGCCCGCTCTGAACCGGTGGTTACCCCAGCTCTATCGGCCCACGTGTTGGTTGCAATGTCGTACTCCTGGGTAATATACGTCGTCGAAGACGCCCATCCAGCCGAGGCGTTCGCTGTTGTTCCGCCAATTACGTAGAGTTTGTTATTTCTGCTGGAACCATTAACATTCGCGCGAGCCGAAAGCATCGTGGCTCCATTGGGAAGCCAGACACCATCGTTTATATCGTATCTCTGGACGATATCCCGCACAGTACCCGACGAGTCAAATCCGCCCGCGATGATAAGAACCCTGTGGCCGTTTGGCAACGTGCCGGTCCCGACAGCCGCGAAGCTGACCGGTGTGAAGAGCGTCGCCACAGGCGAATACCACGTCGCGGTCACCGGATCATAGAGATCAATCTGCGGAACTACGTTTGTCCAGCTTGACACGCTTGTCACGCTGCATCCGCCGACAATCCAGATACCGCGCGTACGTTGGGCGAGGGTTGGTGAAGACTCTGACGTCGTCGCTAATGTGTATTCGGCCGTTACCATGTTTCCGGCAAGATCGGAATACCCATGAATTCGATAATAATAAGTTGTCCCCTGCGTCAGCCCGGAAATCGTCCGGGAATGACTCGTCGTCGAAGCGTCGAGAACGAGGTTTTCGGTATATACGCCCGAGACTGTTCCGTATTCAACGGTAGTCATTGTCGCGTAGTTCGTGGAAAAGTCGATCGTCACCGAGGTTAAGTTGCTCGTGATGGTCGGACCCGTGGCAAGCGCAAGGGCGGAAGACAACGCCTGCGTCGTAAAAGAATATTCGGTACTGTCTGCTTCCTGATACGTCTGATAATAGGAACGTACCCGGTAATAATATGTCGTGCTCGGAAGGAGGCTATCGAGGGATGCGGTGTGGTCAGTCGCCTCGGCCGAGGTCAGCGGGGTTGCCGCGGTATATACACCCGTCTCCGTGCCATATTCGAGGATGTGCTTGGTTTCGACATTCGTCTTCCAGTTTATCGCGCAGTCAACGATGCCCGGAGTGGCGGTAGGTTCTGCCTCGAGGGACACGGTCACGCTTCCCGGCGGCTGACTGAGAAAGTCATTGCATCCGGAGAGGAAGAAAACGGCCGAAGCCAGGAGCGCTAAAATAAATCGTTTGGTCATATCACTTCCCCCTTATAATTCGTAGTAACACGCAAGGCTTGCGCCTGCCGCGGAGAACGCATCCCCGTCCTGTAACACAGTCGTCCATACCCCGCCCAAACGGAGATACGTGCTTTCGGTAAGATACAAATCCGTGCCAATTTCCGCCCGGAGATGCGGGGAAAGTGCGCCGTAGCTATCGGGATACACCCCGTCGCGGAGGTCGCGTACGTAAATAACGGTCATGCCGCCGCCCAGGGAGGCGAACGGGACAAACCGCGAAAGAGCCCCCTGCCCTGAACGGAATTCGAGATACCGGTAGGTAAGGTTGGGAGTGATCTGGATAAGGAGATAGGAAAGATCGTCAAGACCGTCCGTCTCGAGTTTCGCAAAATCGAGACCGACTCCGGCGAAGAGGCCACGCATAAAAGGAAGTCCGAATTCCGCCGAGACGCCGCCGCCGTACATCGATTTGAAATTATCGCTGCCGACCGCGGTGAGATAGAGACCTCGAAGGCCTATCGCGACGGCAGATCCCTGATATCGCTTGGCCTGAACGGGGTCGATCATCCGGACGACGCGCTCGACGGGTATCGTCAGGGTCCCGAACGATAGATCGATAAAATAGCCGATATCGGTGTCGTAATCGGTAAATGCACCCTCGATCACGGTTTTATCGACCAGTTCAATATTGATTTGTTTTCCGATAAGCGAGGCAAGGGTTGATTCTGATCGGAGAATTTCCCCGGAAGAAAAGGAGACTTCCTTTTCACCGATAGTATAGGTCATCGTGTCCCCGGACGAGGATTTATATGACGCGAGTACGATGGTTCCATCTTTCAGGAAAATGACGTCCGCGGGTACTACCGCAAGGACAAGGATTAGTAAAAGACCGCACAATACCGGCTTCCTGCCGATATGGGAACGAAGATCGCGCATAAATGCCCCCACGACAAAGTCGTATATTCAATACCCGGATTTTTTATATCCGCACTTGGATATTTTAAATATTATACCTGTGTATTTTTTACTTGTCACCGAAATTCGTATTAGCAGCCAGGTGTTATTCCCGAATGACTAGTATCGGACCCGTGAGACCGGGATTTGTTCTAATTAAAAAATTGAAAGCGGGGGTCTACCGATTATCCGGGTCGCCGGCGGCAAGACTTCCCCAGATCAGGGGGTCTTCCTGCCCGAGGCGCCAAAAAGAGATATTCCGTACCGAAGATTTCTCGTAGAGGCGCGCTCTGGTCAGGATGGAATGCGCATCCTCGTAGAACACGCGCACCTTGATCGTCTCGAGATACTCGAAAAAGGGAATCTCGTCCGCACGGCCGATTTCAGCAATACCCTTTTCGACCATCAAGGACGAAAGCGCCGAAAATTTATAGGCTTTCGCGGGATTGATCTCGCTCCAGGCCCGACCGTAGAACGGCAAACCCATCACGAGCTTGTTTTTTCCGATCTCGCCGATGGAGAAAGACGCGACCTTCCGGCACCACTCAAGCGACGCGATGGAACCCGGGGCGCTTCCGCTCCAGTGCTCGTCATAGGCCATCACGACCACGCGGTCGGCAATCGCGGCGATTTTACGGTAGTTGTACGAGTCCTCGATAACGCGCGTGCGCGCGGGTACGGCAACGCTGAATGTTTTGTCGCCGATGCCGGTTTTAATCGCCTGGAGGAACGAGTAAAAATTCTCCGCGTCCTCCGGAAGCACGAGCTCGAAATCGATCTGCACGCCGTCGAACGGAGCGGCAGCGGAGATTATATCTGCAATCAGGGTGGCGCGCAGCGGATAGGCGGGATCAAGACAAAAATGGGTAACGCTCTTGTTCGAAACCTCGGCGACGACGAGATGTACCTTGCCGCTATAGTCCGCGATACGTGTGCGCTCCGGAACGCCGACGAGTTTGCCCTTTACGTCGAGGCCCGCTCCAAAATAGCCCACATCGGAAACGGGTATGGATTGCGCGAGAAACCGCTCTTCGCCGGTAAGGAGATAGCCCCAGATTTCGCGGAATTTGGCTGATGCGACGTCGGGATCCGACCATGCGGCCTCGGTTTCGAGGGCGAAAAGACCGGACGTGCCGGCAAAGGGCGCAAGGGCGAGAAAAACTGACAGGAAGGCGGCGGCTGTTAAGGTTTTATGCGTCATCTGGGAATCAGTATAGCACGGGAGCCGGCAAAAAAAAACGGGGTACCCGTCCGGGAACCCCTTTAAAAAACGCACTGTTTTTTTCGATCACGAGATCGTACGGAAAAAGATTCCGTACGGTTTTTTTTATTTTTTTTGCGCGCGCCGCTTGTTACCGTGCTGCATAATCTTTACCGCGATCCACATGACGGCGGCGGTCAGCATCGATATCACCGCGGCGATTGCGTAACTCGAAAGCGCGATATTCAGTCCACTTGCATCCATTTCAGATTCTCCTTAAAGTTTGCGCCTATTCGCGCACGGTCGCGAGGAGCTGACCCGACTCAACCTGGTCACCCTGCTTGATCTCGATGCTCTCGACGACACCCGACACGGAGCTGTTGATCGGAGTTTCCATTTTCATCGACTCCAGAACGAGGATCGATTCGCCCGAGGAAATCTTCTCGCCCGGCTTCTTGTAAATGCGAAGCACGAGACCCGGAAGCGGCGATTCGATTTTCGTCTGGGCGCCGGTTGCGCTCTCTGCCTTCGTCGGCGCCTTGGCGGTCGCTTCGGCGGCGCGCGAGACGGTATTCATTCCGCCGTGCGCGATGGTGCCAACCTTGAAAAGGAGCTGGCCCGCTTCGACCTGATCGCCTTGCATGATCGCGATTTCCTGAATGATTCCGGAGAACGGCGAGTTGATCGGGTTTTCCATCTTCATCGACTCGATGACGATGACGGTCTCTCCGACGGCAACCTTGTCGCCCGGTTTCTTGGTCCGCTTGAGCACGAGGCCGGGAAGCGGCGACTCGACCGAGTGAGTCTCGCTCACGCCGGGAGTTCCCGCGTCCTTCGGGAGGATCGCCGTCTTCGCGAGCGCCGCATCGTCGATTCCGTCCTTGACGTTAAAGCTGTAGGACACGCCGTTGACGACGACCGTGTTGCCGGCAAACTTGACGCCGTACGACTTGTTCGCGAGGGTGACGGTGATTGCTTCGGGTTTCTTCGCGGGACCCGCTGCGACCTTCGGGGCCGCATCGTCCGAGATTTTCCGGACGCCGATCTTCGCGCCGCCCTTGAGGAAGAGTATTCCCTTGTCGCCGCAGGCCGCGACGATAAAGATGTTCTCGTCGTTGACGGGAAGGCCCTCGGCCTCAAGCTGCTTTGTCGCGGCGGCGATTCCCTTCTTGGAATTCCGGTCGTTGATGACGAGCGGGCTCTCGGTCGTCGGCTCGAGGTTGAGCTGGGTTTGCGCGATTTTGACGACTTCGGGATCGGGGTCGACCGGGGTCTTGCCGAAGTAGCCGAGGACCATCTTGCCGTAACCTTCCGCGATTTTTTTCCAGGGCCCGAACATCACGTTGTTGAACGCCTGCTGGAAATAGAACTGCGAGACAGGGGTAACGGAGGTTCCGAAGCCGCCCTTCGCGACGGACTCGCCCATCGCCTTGATGACCTCGGGATATTTGTCGAGAAGCTTGTTGTCGCGGAGCATCTGCGTGTTCGCGGTGAGGGCTCCGCCCGGCATCGGGAAAAACGGGATGATCGGCTCGACGCGTGTCGCCTCGGGGGGAAGCATGTAGTCGCTCATCGCGTCCTTGAACATCTCCTCGAGCGCCATGATCTTCGTGATGTCGATGTCGAGCGAGTACTCGGTTCCGCGCAGGGCGTGCCACATGGTGATCACGTCGGTCTGGCAGGTTCCGCCCGAGCACGGCGCCATCGAAAGGTCAATCTGGCTGATTCCCGCCTCGATCGCGCTCATGTAGCAAAGCGCGCCGGTTCCCGCCGTCTCGTGGCTGTGGAACGACATGCGGATGTCGGGTCCGAGGAGCTTCCGCGCCGCCTTGATGGTGTCGTAGACCTTGCGCGGGCGCGAGGTTCCCGACGCGTCCTTGAAGCAGATCGAGTCGTACGGAATTCCCGCGTCGAGGATCTTCTTGAGCACGTCAACGTAGAACTCCGGCGTGTGGGCTCCCTCGCATCCGGGAGGAAGCTCCATCATGGTCACGGTGACCTCGTGCTTGAGGCCCGCGTCCTTGATGCACTTGCCCGACCAGATGAGGTTGTTCACGTCGTTGAGCGCGTCGAAGTTGCGGATCGTCGTCATGCCGTGCTTCTTGAACATCTTCGCGTGGAGGTCGATGATGTCCGAGCTCTGGCTGTCGAGGCACACCACGTTGATGCCGCGCGAAAGGGTCTGGAGGTTCGCGTCGGGGCCAGCGGCCGTGCGGAAGGCGTCCATGACGTCAAACGCGTTTTCGTTCGAGTAGAAATAGGGCGACTGGTAAAGCGCGCCGCCGCCCGCTTCGATGTGCCTGATGCCCGCATCGCGGGCTGCCGCGACGACCGGCAGATAATCCTTGGAGAAAACGCGCGCGCCGTACACTGACTGAAATCCGTCGCGGAACGCGGTGAGCATAAAGTCAATCTTCTTCATTTTTTGGTCCTTTATTCCATACAGGAAAAAAAGTGTTTCAAACCGCCTGGCGAAGGGCCGCGTGAGCGACCGCGATCACCGCGGCTAGTTCCTTCTCGTCGACCGCGGCGTCCGCCGGGGCCTGCCTGCTATCCGTCGGGACCTGAGAAGCGGCCGATACCGCGTTCCGCGAACCCGCTCCCCGATTCTCGAGCACCTCGTGAATTTCCTTCAGGGTCCAGGAGATCCTGATGAACACAAGCACGAGGGCGACGAGGGCGACGGCTATGACCGATGTTGCGTCGAAGTACATTATCGGCTCCTTATTTCCCGAGCAGCGTCACGTACACGGCCGCGATGATCGCGGTGGTAATGACGCCCGAAATGTTGGCGCCGAGCGCGTACTGCATGATCATCGCGTTCGGGTTTGTTTTGGCTACCATCTTCTGCGCGACCTTTGCCGTGCTCGGGACGCAGGAAACGCCCGCGATGCCGATGACCGGGTTATACTTCCCGTTCTTGAAGAAGTACAGGATGTATCCGCCGATGAGCCCGCCGATTCCCGAAAGGAGCAGCGCGAGCATTCCCAAAAGGAGGAGCGGAAGAACCACCGGGTTGAGGATCGTGCTCGCCTCGCAAAGGACGCCGAGGGTGAGGCCGAGGAAGAGCGTCGCGGTATAGAGGATCGTGTTCGACACGAGATCCTGGAACGCCTTGATGCCGGATTCGCGGATCGCGATTCCGAGGAAGAGCGAGAAAAAGAGCGGACCGGCTACCGGGAAGAGGAGCGTGAGGAACACGCACAGGCACACCGAGAACATGAGTTTCTGGAACGCGGAAATCTTGATCTCCGGTCCTTTTTCCTTCGGCATCTCGGTGCCCCGGATCGACTTGGGAACAAGGAGCTTGATGAGGTACGGATACCCGCCGTAGGTGAGCCCGAGATAGAGGTACGCGACGACGGTGATCGGAACAAAAAGCTCGGGCGCGAGCTTGAGCGCGGTAAAGAGGACCATCGGGCCGTCGGCGCCGCCGACCATCGCGATCGCGGCGGCCTGCTTGACGGTAAAGCCGAAGAGCTGCGCGATCGGGAGGACGAGGATGGTTCCGAGCTCGGCGCAGAGCGCGAGGAACATGCTCGCGAAGGGACGCGCCATGATAAAGCCGACGTCGAGGAGGGTCCCGATGCCGAGAAACACGAGACAGGCGATAAGCCCGTTTCCGAACATAAAGGTGTAGATCGGCTGAAGGAAGTCGATCTGCATGATGGTCATGAGGTCGGCGACGGCGTTTGCGTTTGCCGCGAGAGCCGCCGGGTCACCCGAGGCGAGTGCCGCGCTCTTGAGGGCAGCTCCCGCGTTCGGCTCGAGGAACAGGGTTCCCATGCCGCCGTGCAGTGAAAGGGGATCGAAAAACATCACGGCCGCGTTGACGGTGGCCATGCCGAGACCCATCGGAATCATCAGAAGCGGTTCGAGAACTTCCTTTTTTCCGAGATAAACCAGGAAAATTCCCAGGCAGATCAGTCCGAGCCGCGCAAAAGCCATCGTTGGCTCCTGAGCGAGAAAGGTACCGATTCCCTGGAAAATAGCGAGTATGGAATCGAGGGACATAAAAAAACTCCTTGGCAGACGCTGCAGGACAAGATGCGGGTCTCAGCGCCCAAAAAACGGTAATGCATACCATTTTATTACAGATTGCGCTTTTTCGGGAAAAAAGTTCATGGAAATTCTTTACGTCGATTTTGTACAAAACCCGCGATCGCGGTCAGGAGCGGGAAAGTCGTTCGAGCATTACCAGATTTGCGAGGGCAAGGGGAAGCGCCTCCCTGAGGGGCTTGCGGTCTCCGCTTGCGTCCGGCATCAGGCCGCTTACCTGCGCCGCACAATCCCCCATCGCCGGAGGAGCCACGCCGAAGCGCGCGACAAGTTCATCCGAGCTGTATTGCCCGTGCGCATCCCCGGGAAGGTGCTTGCACGGTTTCCAGCGCGGAAGGCCGTCCTTGCCCCGGTCACCCGAATAGCCGAAAAGCCGGCAAATCAGACACCTGCCGCCGTACACCGTGCAATGAAAGGGAGAGTCATGATCGAAAAGAAAACATCCGTTCTCCGGGTCCGGACGCGGGGAAACAAAAGAGCCCGAAAGGATCGCTTCGGCCCGTTCCCGCTGATGGAAAAGCATCCAGGCGGCAAGATAGAGCGCCTCGCACTCGAGTACATCCGGCTCAAAGTCCACGCAGCAGGAGCCGCAGCCATCGGGGCAGCCAAACGGCGTCGCCTCGCGCCAGGCGCTCTGCGTCCGTCCGATTTCGCCGTATATCCGGTCAAGTTCTTCTATAAGTGTCGCAACCCGTGTTCCTGCAATATTTTCGGTTTCTTGCACCGCATCCCCCGCTTGAGCCGGGCGAAGTATAATCCGCCCGGCTCGCCTTGGACAAGCGAGCAGAATCCAAGCGGCAAGCGAATCCTGAGGAACGCAAACAATCTTGCACAGGTAAGCGTAAATCCTTATACTCCATGAAGTTACTTTGCATACAGAAATGGAGGTATGTTATGACCAAACTCGCACGAACGCTCACCGTGCTCATCGCCGTAGCTTTCGCGGTTTCCGCAACCGGCTGCGCCAAAAAAGCCCCGGACAATCGCCTCGACGCGATCAAAAAAGCCGGCAAGATTATCCTCGGAACCTCCGCGGACTATCCCCCCTATGAATTCCACACCCAGATTGACGGAAAGGATACCATTGTCGGTTTCGACGTTGCCCTGGCCCGTGAAATCGCGAAAGACCTCGGCGTACAGCTCGAGATCAAGGATATGGACTTCGACGGACTCCTCGCTGCCCTCGCTTCGGGGAACGTCGATATCGTCATCGCCGGCATGACGCCGACCGACGAACGCAAGCAGAACGTGGACTTCACCGCGATCTACTACTTCGCCGAACACGGCGTGCTCATCCGGAAGGCTGACGAGGCGAAATACGCCGCAACCGTCGAATCCCTCAAGGACGCCATGATCGGCGCGCAGCGCGGTGCGATCCAGGTCGGACTTGCAAAAACCCGCATCAAGGGCGTTGCCGACGACAAGAAGAATGAGCCGCACCCGCAGGTCAAGGAACTCGGAAAGCTCCCCGACCTCGTCATGGAGCTCAAGAACTCCAAGGTTGAGGCTGTTGTCGCCGAACTTCCCGTCGCGAAAGCCTACCTCGGCGCCAACGCCGACCTCATGCTCGCATCGTACACCTTCAAGGACTCAGATGGTGGCTCGGCCATCGCGTGCAAGAAAGGCGAAACCGCACTCGTTGCCGAACTCGACAAGACGATTGCCCGGCTCACTGCCGACGGCTCGATCGAGCGCTTTGTCAGCGAAGCAAGCGAGTCAGTCGAATACAAGTAAGAGAGCCCGCGGAACAGAAACCTTTCAGGAAAGGTTTCCTTTCCGCGAACCTTTCCTTCCAAAGCCGTCCGGGTAGCCGGGCGGTTTTTTTTTCTCGCCGGGCGAAAACCGCAGTATATTGAAAACAATACAGAAACCACACGAGGAGATCTTATCGATGAGCAATAAAACTGACGCCGCACGCTTCAGGGAAAACCTCAAGGAAGAGCGGAACGCCGCGTGCCTCTACCGGGCCATGGCCGCATCCGAAAAAAAACCCGAACTCGCGCAGCTCTATGAGCGACTCGCCGAAACCGAGGACAAGCACGCAACCTTCTGGGAAGAAAAGCTCGTCGCGGCGGGGGAAAGCGTTCCCGCCGTCAAACTCTCGGTAAAGACGCGCCTTTTTTCGCTCGCGGCAAAGCGGTTCGGAACGAAAACAATCCTTCCGACGATCGCCAATATAGAAAATGAAGCCGCGACCGGCTACGACGGTCAGGCGGACGCGGAAGCCGTGAACATGGGCGCCGACGAGCGAAGTCACGCGAGAATTTTCACCGCGCTTTCGGAAGGCTCTCAAGGCCAATCAGTCGCGCAAATGGAAGGCAAGCACCGGGGCTCGGGCGGCAATGCGCTCCGCGCGGGAGTCCTCGGCGCGAACGACGGACTCGTGTCCGTGTTTAACCTCGTCATGGGCGTCGCGGGCGCTGGCGTCGGCAACCGGGTCATTCTCCTCACCGGTATCGCGGGCCTTCTCGCGGGAGCCCTGTCGATGGCCCTCGGCGAATGGCTTTCGGTGCAAAGTTCCCGGGAACTCGCCCAGCACCAGCTCGACATCGAAAAGTCGGAACTCGAACTCGCTCCCGAAGGGGAAGAAGACGAGCTCGCGCTGATATATCAATCCAAGGGAATCGACGCGGAATCCGCCCGCCTCATGGCGCAAAAGATCATCTCCTCGAAAACGGGCGCGCTCGACACCCTCGCCCGCGAGGAACTCGGCATCGACCCGCACGATCTCGGCGGCTCGGCCTGGGAAGCGGCATACACCTCGTTCTTCCTCTTCTCGCTCGGCGCCGCAATCCCGGTCCTTCCCTTCGTTTTCGTCGCGGGGACAACCGGCATCATCTGGAGCGCCGGCGCGAGCGCGCTCGGACTCTTCCTCATCGGAGCGGCAATCACCCTGATGACCGGCAAGCACCCGATCAAGAACGGCTTCCGCCAGGTCTTCTTCGGCCTCGCCACGGCAGCTGTCACTTTCGGAATCGGGCATTTCGTCGGAGTCTCACTCTCATAACAGTGGTCGCTCCCCGGCGGCGCCGGAACGGAGCCCGCGGACAAGAGTCGGCGTAAAGGGTGAGCCGGAATGTGATCCCTCGGACAAGAGTTGGCGCAAAGGGTGAGCCGGAAAGTGATCCCTCGGACAAGAGTCGGCGCCGATGATCATCAATTCTGCGTCGCTCACTGACTCGCCGAATTGTCCTCGGGGCTCACTTTCCGGCGTTAACCTACAAAAAGGGAGAACAACTTTTCCGTCACGGACAGGACAAGGGAGAGCCGGAAGGGGAGCCGGAATGTGATCCCTCGGACAAGAGTCAGCGCTAAGGGTGAGCCGGAATGTGATCCCTTGGACAAGAGTCGGCTCTGAGGGGCATCGATTCTGCGCTCCTCACTGACTCGCCGAATTGTCCTCGGGGCTCACTTTCCGGCGTTACCTTAAAAAAAAAGGGAGAGCAACTATTCCATCAAGGGGAGCCGGAATGTGATCCCTCGGACAAGAGTCGGCGCTGAGGGGCATCGATTCTGCGCTCCTCACTGACTCGCCGAATTGTCCTCGGGGCTCACTTTCCGGCGTTAACCTACATAAAGGGAATAGCTTGTTCTGTCGGGGAGGCGGGTTTCAATGTGGGCTTTCGTGGGATACCATTTGTTATTCTTACTTCTGATCCCTATTTACTTGCAGATATTTTCTTTCGCTAGTTACTAATTATCGCATTTCTGGCATACATTACAATAAATATTGTACACATGACTCCATCTCGATTCTGATTCGTTGCCAGTAATCTATTTACTATGTCGATTGCTAATTCGCTTTCTATAACTTAAAAGAATCTTTTTTGCTTTCTTAAATTCGAATTCTTCTACAGAAATTATTAAACCTTTCTCTATATCTACTTTTCCATTTTTTGATAGTATTTCAAATGTAATATTATTATCGTTAAGAACAACAGTAAAAGGCTTAAGTTTCTCCGGATTTTCAAATGTCCACAAAATAGGCATAATATTTTTCTCCACCTTTGCTTATACTAACTAGTAGATCAACTAGTATATCAGATACTATTTATTTTATCTCCGTCCGCGCAGCGTGCAGCCAACATATGCATAACCTGTTTTTTCGTGCCCGTAGGGCTTTGCGCTTTTATTTATTCAAAAAACAATTCCTTTGCCTTCTTTACAATTTTATGCGTATATTTTATTACCCTTTCTATTTGAGCTGCATCACCGCTTTTAATTGCAACAGCACCGAAATGCGTATATGGTGTTTCTGCAGCCCCGCCTGAATAAACTATCATTCCGCGAACTAGCAATCCAGCAATTATTGTAAGTTCTGCAAAATCAGCTCCGCCACCTATATGATTTTCTGTTGCAAAAACGCTACCTAATTTTCCAGCAAGGTTATTATCCGTTGTATCCAAGTATTTTTTCATTTGCCAAGATAGTGCCCCACAATATGTCGGGCATCCAAATAAAACAACCTTGGATTCATCAATATACGTCTTGTCAAGATTTTCTATATCGATAGCTTTTGCTTCAATTCCTGGAATGGATTCAGCAGTTTCCTTGATGAGATCAGCGATCTTTTTTGTATTACCGGATTCAGAATGATATAAAACCGAAATTTTCATGTAACTCTCCATGTATAATTTTCTTGATAGTTACTTGCATAACAGATTATTACTATACTCCGTAATTATAAAAAAACACCTCATTACGAGGTATAAACTACACCAACTGAAATTAGTTGTTCAATAAAATACTCTGAATTCCAATAATTAAACAACAAAGATACCTCCTTATTGAAAAAAAACTAATACTGGACATTAGTACTTAAATATTAGTGAAATATTTTTTTACTACTAACGAAATTGGAAATGCAATAACAAGATTCTGTACAAGAATGCTTGTTCCAAAGAGAATACTATCAATTTTTATTATTGATTGTAATGGACAAATTGTAGGTAAGTGAAGCATACACCATATAATAGCTTGCGTGAAATTATCCGGACGGGGCATCCAATTCATATCACTGTTTGAGTCTTTAATAAGCGTTAAGTCCGAATAAAAAGCCAGGAAATACAAAACAGAATCAAACGCAACAAGAAATAGTGCAGTTGATAAATAACAGGTAATCAAACTTTTTTTTGCATTCATTTATATTATTCCTATTGAACCAACTGAGGCTGGACTGGCTAGTCAAAAAAATGCAAAAGAGGATCATCCTTTTCATTACCTTCCGGCAGAGGTTTAGAAGTGATCTTGATTACATTGCCCTCTATTTTTAGTCCATATTTTCTTAATTTTGATGTATTCTGATTCAGACATTCTCCAGTCACCAAGTTATATTTCCATCCATGCCGGGGACAAGTTGCTATATCGCCAGAAATATTTCCTCGTGTGATATCTGCACCTTGATGTTTACATCCGACTTCAATCGCATAATATTCTGAATTTAACCCTTTAATGATTCCAACTTTATTTCCCAGTATCGTAATAGTTTTAATTTTTTGATTTGCAAAATCATTAACATTAGCCACTTCTATATATTCCATTTTATTAGCCTCCTCAAAGTATATTGTAGTACTAAAAAATCATTACCGATAGAAGATCATCATTGGGGATATGATATAATTTGAATGTATACTAACACTGAAAGCGATAAAGAAATCTAAGCAATTATTGAAATAAAAGAAAGTAACTCAGACTTTTAAATACACTCTTTTCTTCGGCCCGAAGGGTTAATCTATTATTTGCTTAACCTGTATTTTCGTGCCCGTAGGGCTTGGCGTGGTTTTACGCAAGCAAAAACCATGACAAAAGAATTATCAGGTCGAAGCAGTTGTTAGCTGCCAGGCCTTAAATACGATCTTATAAGCATACTAAAAAGATCTTGACTGTATTGATGCCCCTTTTCTTTTTCTGGAAACCGTTTATCAAATTCCTCAACTTTTTCTTGCTCAAAGACAAAAGCATCGCTTTGTTTGGCTTTCCACTTCTTATTTCCAAAGAAACCTTTCTGTAATTCAAGAACCAGTAATCCTAATGGATAATCACCATCCATATTACTTACTTGATAATCCATTCCATTTTTAAAACCATGCTTACAATAATTGTGTGGATCGCCATAAATAGTTATTGCCGGTTTTCCCATATCCATAGCTAATGCTTTAGTTTTCTCAATTAATAATGTGCCGACACCTTTCCTTTGGTGCTGCGGATGAATACATAAAGGGCCAAATGATAGTGTATGGACTTCCTCGTCATTATGTATCAAGCTTGAATGCGTATACATTATTGATCCAATAATTTGGTTATTAATCTCTGCAACATAGTCGAGTTCAGGTACAAAATCTTCGTGTTCACGTAGTATATGACATAAGTAGTGTTCATCGCACCCTGGAAAATATAGATTCCAAAATGCTTCACGTGTAAGTTCTTCAACTTTTGCGAAATCTACTTCTTTTTCTTGACGGATTATCACATTGTTCATATTTTTCCTCTGCACGATGCGTCCTGCTAACATTTTCTTAACCTGCGAGGCGTACATTGGCGCGAAACTTGCCGAGCGAAGCGACTGCAAGTTTCGCGACAATAGCCGAGACGGGTTGAAGCCGTTGTTAGGCGTTTGCTTTTTTATTCATTTGTACAAAAGCTCTTATGTTCGTATTGTCACTATATTTATTTTCTAATTCCATTAATTTCTTTTGATATTCTTCTCTTTCTATTTCAAACTCCGAAAGTTTATATCCATCATTTGCAGAAAACTGATTAAACATGTCCGTGGTCTTCATAATAATATTATTAATCTCTTCATATTTACTATTTTTAAGATTTTGATAAATAACGTGTTGAACAGGATGTGTTACGGTATCCATTAACATGTATCGCCATAATTCCATTTTGAATCCTGTATTAAATGTATCAAGATTAATCTCATGATTTGAGTAAAGTGCGATCACTTTTATATAATTACCTAATGCAGTTATATAATTTGATTCTATTTCTTCTTTGTTTTTCCCTTTTGTTTTATTATATAGAATTGTATTTATTTCACTTAAGCTCGTCACATGAGCGTAGTCATCACTTTGTTTAGTACCAAGCTTTATGCTGGATAATTTGTCTATTGAATAATTCATCCAACCAATAATGTGACCAACAACATCATTGTTGTTCCAATTCTCTAAAGTACTCTTATAATATGTTGATTCATCACTATCACTAAGAAATGATCTTACAACGGATGTTCCTGTCTCAATCATATCAAGCAGCTCATTTCTATTCATAATAAAACCTCATACAAAAAGAATTAAGATATCAAAACACGGATAATTACATATTATACCGCAAATCAATCAACTAATAATATTTTTCTTCGCCGCCGAAGGCGTCCGCCAAACATTTATTAGACTCTTCTTCATAAAAGTTAATTACGGAAAAAGGGGATGATTAGTAGTTGTCGCAAAGTAGTATATTTTTTTCGTAATAAGTATTTGAATAATTATAGCATCGTTTGTTGATAAGCGACATTTTATTTATCAAAAATCTCTATTTATCGTGTTTTAATCTGCAAGCCCATAATTCCGTCTTTGCTGATCTTATCTGTATCCAGCCGATTGTTTTTCGCTGTTTATGAGGAATATTTTACTCGCGGTTATATAGCGCAGTATTGTACTGGTGTCCCCAAGCTTCAGCGTGTGCTGTTGCATGTAAATGACTTTTTTATGATTAGTTCTCGCAGGGTGCGCCGGAAAGTGATCCCTCGGACAAGAGTCGGCGCCGAGGGGGCATCAATTCTGCGTAGCTCACTGACTCGCCAAATTGTCCTCGGGGCTCACTTTCCGGCGTTAACTAAAAACGGGAGAGCCGGGACGGTGCACGCGGACAAGAGTCGGAGCCGAGAGTCATCAATTCTGAGTCACTCACTGACTCGCCGAATTGTCCTCGGGGCGCATTTTCCGGCGTTAACCAAAACAAAGAAGAACAGCTTGTTCGTCGCGATAAAACAGCTAGTCGGCTAGTGCCGGGCTTTGGCGGATATAGGTACCTTGCTCGAGGGTTTTAAGTATGAAATCTGCCACATCGGCGCGCGAAATTGAACGGGCATTCTTGGGTAATCCCGTTTCGGTGATCCGATAGCGGCCTGTCACTTCCCCATCTGTCAGGGTGAGCGGTCGCACCACGGTCCATTCAAACGGGCTGTCGCGTAAAATGTCATAGGCGCCACGATGGTCTTTAAGGACATTGCGCAAAATATAACCGATGATCAGCCCCGGAAGCCCGCTCATTTCGTTAAGTATGCCGGCGCTGCCCATGGAAATGATGCGCTTGACGCCCTTGGTTTTCATGGCGGTGGAGATGTTACCGACGGAGCGGGTCAAGAGTGTTGACGGCTTTAATGAAGGCAGTCCCAGTACCGAAATGACGGCGTCGCACCCTTCCAGGGCGCGTTCGACATCAGAGAGGACGAGGGCATCACCCTGGACCAGTTTGAGTTGCGGAGAAGTGATCGTAATTTTTGCCGGGGTACGGACCAAGGCGGTAACCGTGTGGGATTTTGCCAAGAGGTTATCAAGAACCAAAGTACCGGTTTTACCGGTGGCACCGAATAAGGCGACTTTCATGTTTCACTCCTTTTTAAGCAAATGTCAGTATCAAGCTACGCATAAAGCCGTCAAATAACCAGAACTTTCTCATGATATTCGAGTAATTAGGAGTGAGCTTCTCTGTTGCATGCCGATCCCGCGCGACGATCACATTACGATTGCCGTCCGGAATAAAAGCGTTTACACTGGAATCCATAATGGTATAAGGCATTACGGGCAAACGGGAGGAGCATGCGCAAGTTTATCGTAAGTCAGGCAACGACCAACAGGCTTTTGGCGTACGCGTCCATCGTGATGATCGTCGTGCAGAGCGTCCTGTCGTATTTGACAACTTTCTCGCTCACGGAGACCTCGATGGTTTTCGGCTTCGCGGTTGCCATGTTCGCGCTGCCGCTCATCGTGTATTTTATCAAGCCCTCATGCGCCGTGTTCAAATACCTCTTCGTCTTCTTCGCCATCTCCTACATGTTCGTCATTCTCTATATTCAGAAAGGGAACATCGACAACCTATTCCTGCTCTACGTCATCCTGATCAGCGCGTCCCTCTACTTCGACGTGGAGTTCACCCTCTACACCACGGTCGTCCTCTGCGCGGAAACGGTGCTCGGTCTCATCTTCATGCGCGAGGCGCTGTATCCCCTGCTGCCCCCGGCCTCGGTCTTTTCGCTGATCGCCAATTTTCTGGCCATCGGGGTGATTCTGGCCTTCCAGAGCGAATGGGGCAAGCGGATGATGAACTCCTATGAGTCGGTCTATGACAAATCGATAACCGACGCGCTGACGCAAGCCCGCAACCGCGCTTATTTCGACGAGTACCTGCATGACACGACGGAGCACTCGCGCAAGTACGGCGAGATATTCAGCGTGGCGATCCTGGACATAGACAATTTCAAGGCGTTCAACGACACCTACGGCCATCCCGTGGGCGACCTCGTGCTGAAGGAGACGACGAAGACGATTCAGGAATCGATTCGCAAGACTGACATTCTCTGCCGATTCGGCGGCGAGGAGTTCACGCTGATCTTCAAGGCGACAGGCCTCGCGGACGCGCTGGTCATCACGGAGAAGATCCGCTCAGCCGTTGAGAAGAACGCCCTCGAGCACGAAGGCAAAAAACTGTCCATAACCATCAGTCTCGGCGTGACCGAATTCCAGAAGCGGGACAACGCCGCCGCCCTGGTTGAGCGCGCCGACCAGGCCCTGCTCAGGGCAAAGCAGTCAGGCAAGAACCGGGTCAAGAGCGCGTAAGGCTCAAATTATGACAAGCGCCGCCCCGTGCTATTGCGGGAACCGGATCAAGACAACGGTGCCCATTGAAATGATGCGCTTGACGCACCTGGTTTTCAGGGCGGTGGCGATATTGCCGACTGATCTGGATAAGATTTTTGACGGCTTGAGTTGCGGACAAGTGATCGTAATTTTTACCGGTGTACGGACCAAGGCGGTAACCGTTTGGCATCTTTTTCCTATTGATCGATCTTTTTTAAGGCACTGTCAAATTCAGAAGCGAGTGCGGAATAGTCTTTTGCTTTTGTAAATGCTAAATAGCTATTCAATATCTCTACCGGGGGAGAAAGCGAGATAATTTCATTTTCTGATTTTTGATTTTTTATGATGTACAGCCCCACGTCATAGCTATTTATTACTACATCAACTCTGCCCGCAATCAGTTTTTTAATGTTCAACTCAAAGCTTTGAGTTTCTTCGATATTCAGCAGTAATCCGTCTTTCAAGTATCCGTCAAATATCGCCCCATACGATGTTTTAGCCACAACACCGATTCTATAGTCTTTTATATCCTCAATATTTCCATTCCATTTTATTCCGGAAGTTCTTCGGGTAAAGAAAACAAATGGCTGCCTGAGTAATGGAGTTGTTGTAAATAGCAAATCACTCTCTCGTTGCGGTGTGCGTTTTAAGGAAAAGTATGCGTCTGCTTCGCCGTTTTTAACCATTAATAATCCGCGGGCAATCGGAAATATTTCGATTTTAATCTTAACCCCTAAACTGCTAAATACTGCTTTGACCGTTTCAACAACCGGTCCCTTTACGTCTCCATTTTCAGAGTAAATAAATGGCGGGTATTCAAGCGTTGCGATCAGTAGCGTATTCTGCTCTGAAAAAGCGTTACAAATAATAAAAAAGAGCGGAATAATCAATATTTTCTTCAAATCGATTCATTATCCTCTTTATTTAGTATCGCTCTCGTCACCGAAGGCGTCAATCCGGCGACGGGAATACGCGTTTAAAAAAGAAAAAGGCCGGCGCTATCAGCGTCGACCTTTTTTTTGCGCGAGAAAGACCCGCGAGGGCCAATCTCTTACGGATTGATCGTCACGATCGAGCCGTCGGCGCGGTATTCGAGTTTGCAGAACTTTACGTTGCGCTTGTGGTTGATTCCCTTCGAGAGCTCGCAGTCGTGATAGAAGAGGTACCACTGGCCGTTGTACTCGACGATCGAATGGTGCGTCGTCCAGCCGAGCACGGGAGTGAGGATCACGCCGCGCCAGGTATACGGGCCGTACACGTTTTTGGAAGTCGCGTACACGAGCTGATGGGTGTCGCCGGTCGAATATGAAAAATAGTAGGTGTCGTTATACTTGTGCATCCAGGGACCCTCGAAGTAGCGGCGGTTCCGGTCGCCTGAAAGGAGGGGCTTGCCTGCGTCGTCGACGATGATGATGTCGCGCGGCTTTTCGGCGAACTCGAGCATGTCGTCCGCCATGAGCGCGATCTTCGGGGTCACGGCGGGCTCGTTATCGGGGCGCTCTCCTCCTTCGGGATCGAAGGTTCCGGTTTTCCACTTGTCGAGCTGACCGCCCCAGATTCCGCCGAACGAAAGGTAATATTTGCCGTCGGTGTCGGGGAAAATGCACGGATCGATGCTGAAGCTGCCCTTGATCGGGGCGGGCTGAGCGGTGAAGGGACCACCCGGGGCCTTGCCGACCGCGACGCCGATGCGGAAAATTCCGTCGGGAGCGCGCGCGGGAAAGTAAAAATAGTATTTGCCGTTTTTCTCGGCGCAATCGGGAGCCCACATCTGCTTGTCGGCCCAGGGCACGTCTTTGACGTTGAGAACCTCGCCGAGGTCTTTCGGCGGCTTCGTCATGTCGTCCATCTCGTAGACGTGATAGTCGACCATCGCGTACTGGTCGCCGTTGTCGTTCGATTCCATCTCGATGTCGAGATCATGGGACGGATAGATATACAGCTTTCCGTTAAAAACGTTGGCGGAGGGATCCGCGGAATACATGTGGGTAATGAGAGGTTTCTTCTCGAGCATTGACTTCTCCATCAATCAAGGTAATGTAAGGGCGGATGGTACCGGACAGTGCAAATCGCTCGGGCATCCTTTTGATAATGATAACATATCACGGGTAAAAACGCACGGGAATCGGGCAATATCCCGATACGGACCGGAACGGTCACCCCGCCGCCTTATGATCGCCCTATGATCGCGCGAGGAGGCGCCCGAGAAGCGGCCGCTTTACCGTTATCGCCTTGTAGGGGCACATCTCCTGGCAGCAGTAGCACCGGATGCATTTCGAGTAGGTGTATTCGGGCGGCGACTTTCGGCTACCGCCCCGGAAATCGACGGCCTTGCCCTCAACCGGGCACGATTCCACGCACACGCCGCATTTCACGCAGAGCGCGGGATCGATGACGGGCCGGGGATAGATCGCGTTCTGGAGAAAGGCGGGCCCTCCACCGAGTCCGGTTTTTTTGGTCTCGATGACGGGCTTCCTGACCGCGTTGAAATCGGGTTTCCGGAACGAGGCGGGATCGTCGCCAAGGTATTCGATGTCGGAGATATCGCTCTTTCCGAGCCCGCGCTCGACGCCATGGGTGATGGTCGGGATGAACGACGGGTCCATGTCGATCATGCGGCAAAAGGTCGAATCCACCGCGACGGGATCGGATGAGATGATGAGACAGTTCATCGCGACGGGAGTTCCGCCGCGCGGACCGTTCCCCTCCATCGCCATGATTCCGTCCATCACGAAGAGTCGGGTTTTCAGCATGAGGTTGAGGTCGACGAGCATCTTGGAAAAATGCACCTGGTTCGGAACCTTCACGTGAAAGGCGGCTTTGTTAAGCCCGTACACGCAGCCGAACTGGTTTTTCACCGCGCCGGTCACGCGTGTCAGGGCGTGGGTTTTCATCTTGGGGAGGCTCACGATGCCGTCGGTTTCGAGCGCGGCGTTCGAGAGGTCGAATCGCTTGCCGACGATGCCTTCGGGGTTCTCGACGCTCCGCCCATGCTCAAAGTCCGCGAGCGGGATGCCAAAGCGTTCGGCCACCTGAAAAAGCCCCGCCTTCGAAAGCGCGTCCGCGGGCTTCCCGAATCCCGGAGAGTCTCCATAGGAAAGAGAAGCGCCCGAGGATGCGAGAATGCGAGCGACTGCGGAGAACACGGCCGGATGCGTCGTCACCGCCTGCTCGGGCGAGGAGCCGGCGAGCACGTTCGGTTTCAGCAGGATCTTCTCGCCCGGCCGGACAAAGGCGCCGATCCCGCCGAGAAGTTCCACGCCGCGCGTTACCGCGCGATATACCGTTTCCTCGTCGTAGCTTTCGCACCGAACGATCGCGACCTTTGATTTTGCCATACGTTCCTCCGCGATCAGTAAACTGAGAGTATTTTCGCGAGCCGTTCCCTGCCGATGATTTTCATGAAGCTCGCAAGACGCGGGCCTTGATCCTTACCGATAAGCGCCTGGTAGGTCGCGTTGAAAAGGGCCTTCGATTCGATGCCGCAGTCTGCCGCGACCGCGTACACAAGCTCGCCCAAACCCTTCTCGTCGACGCCGTCCATCTTCGGCAGCACTTCGTCGCGGATTTTCTTGACGGCCGCGAGAGCGGGGCCGGAAATGTCGGCCGCGGAGCCGTCCTTGCGGAGCGCAAAGCGGAAATCATCGGGCGCGCACTCGGTAATCCAGAACCAGGCGCAATTGGCGCGGTTCTGGAGGCGTTCGAGCTGTTCGCTCTTCACGTCCGGGAGACTCGCGATCACCGCGTCGACGTTGCCGTCGTTCGTCTGGAGGAGGTTACACAGGTGGCGGAACGGAATCTGATACGAGACGCATGATGGAATCTCGCCGACCTGGCTCAGCTCGTAGATGCGCCGTTCCTTCGCGTACGTCTCGTCATTCTTCGCCTTCTCGAGCCCGCACGCGATGCGCTCGGTCTTGTCGTAGTCCTCGTAAATCTTGATGACGTCGAGATCAAAGCTGATGACGAACTCGGTGTTCGGTCTCGTGCTCGCGAAGAGGTACCGCGCGAGCTCCGGCTGGTACACGCGGAGCAATTCCCGCAAGTCGATGACGGTACCCTTGGAGGAGGACATCTTTCCGGGCGTGCCCTTGAGGCCGATAAAGTCATAGCGGAACGAGACGGGCGCGTCCCAGTTGTAAATTTCCTTGGAAACGAGGCGCGCGGTGTCGAACGAGCCGCCCTGCGAATGGTGGTCCTTTCCGGCGGGCTCGAAAACGGTGTGCTCGTGGCACCAGCGCATCGGCCAGTCAACGCGCCAGCCGAGTTTCACGCCCTTGGCCTTGCGGAGATCTACTTTCTCCGTATTACCGCACTCGCACGAGTACGAAAGGCCCCAGTCGCCGTCCCAGCCCTCGATAGTCGTCGTGTCCTTGTTGCACTTGTCGCAAAAAACGGACACGGGCCAGTACTCTTCCTCAGGCCGTATCTTGTGCTCGTCATCGCGGTAGCGGTTGAGGCAGTCCTTGATTTTTTCCTTGTTATTGAGCGCTGTCTTCATCCCCTCGTCATAGAGGTGCGCCTTGTAGCGCTCGCTCTGATAGAGGAACTCGGGGTGGATGCCGACGATGGGCAGGGTCGACTCGACGTCGACCTCATGGTGGCGCGCGTAACTCGCGTCGCGGCCGAACGGGTCCGGCACCATCGTGATCGGATAGCGCAAATGTTTTTCGAGGATTTCCTGACCCGGCATGTTGACGGGAACCTTGCGGAACACGTCATAGTCGTCCCAGGAGTAGATAAAGCGGACTTTTTTGCCGCGCGCGCGAAGCGCCCGGACGACGAGGTCGACCGATATGATTTCGCGGAAATTTCCGATATGGACGGTACCCGAGGGGGTTATCCCCGAGGCGCAGGTATAGACGTCAAGGTCTCCCCGCTCGCGTATGATCTTTTCGGCGGTTTGGTCCGCCCAGTGCGTAAGGTTATCGTTTGCCATGGTACGCGAAGTATAGCGAAATCGGGGAAAGTGGACAATCGGGAGGGGGAGCGCAAAGGGCCGGGGCGAAAGGCGAGAAGCCATTGCCTCATTGCGGGCCCGACGCGGCTCCCCCTGGGCCGGACTTCCCTGAAAACGTGCCGGAAACGCGCGCGTTTCCGACCCATTTTCATGGCGATTCCGGCCCACCCCCTCGTCAGAAGGAGAGCCGGGTCAGAAGGACCGCGTATGAAGAAAACGTGCGAATCCGCCCATCGAATGCCCGCATGCCGATAAAACCGTATAGGTATAATCCTTCGTGAGGTGCAAGGTTCCCTTGTCCCATACCGTATCGACCGTTAGCCGCTTTTTCGGCCCGTTCGGAACCGACGTCGCGTCAATGTCCGCGGTCCAGGTTTGCGTGCCGGGATTTACGGCAGCTTCGATAGCGGACATGCCATCGAAGGAAACGAACACATGCATGGGCATATCGCCGTAGCAGGTTCCGCCGACCTTGAAGGAACTCACAACTATCATGCCCGAAGGATATTCGAGGGCTGCGCCTTCCTTGATCACGTCGACCGTATATGTCTTGCTCGACAATCCGTCTTGTGCCATGACAATGATGGAAATGGCGATCTTTCCCGCCGTGTTCGCAAGGTCAGTATTGCCGACGACGGTAACTGCGGATGCCGCATCCGTCGGAGTCGCGACAACATCAATGCTTTCCGTAGTAAAGGGAAGAATGCCGGTGAGGGATTGCCTCGTCGCCGTAACGGAGAGCGTCTGCCCGTTTACTGGCAGGGCCGAAAGCGTGAGCGTTTCCGTTTTGTCGTCATTTCCGTCGTCCGGATCCGTGGGACCGGAGGATCCGTCTTCAGTTACGAGCCCCGAGCAGGAAACGCAAAAAACGCCAAGAATAACTACCTGAACCAGACGGGCCAGGTTTCGCGAGTAATCGTTAAGTTTCATGAATCACCTTGTTTTGTTATAAGCTTATCTGAATTTTATCGCAAATTTCTAAAACATCCATACATGTACCGGGGTGATTTTCGGGTGATTTTCCGAAGCCCGGCACCCGCACTTCAATATGGACGGATATCGAAAAACTTGATCGGGGTCGATGTCGATTTTCTCGTCAGGAATGAAAGGCCGGTGATGGAAGACCGGTCAAACCGCGCGCCTTTCTGCATCGTCTGCCTGAGCTTTTTGTACGGTATTGCGATCTCGATCACCTGCCCCTTTTTGGTCGCGAAAACGGCAGAGAACCAGTCGTCGTCCGTGACTCCTGCGGTATGGATCCGCAGCGTGTAGCTTTTTCCGTCGCCTGAAACCTTGAACCGGATACCCTTGGTCGCACGGAGTTTGCCGATCGTCGCCTCGTCGGGGCAGGCCGCCCAAACCGCGTACGAATAGCGGAACTGGCTCGGGATTTCGGCTTCGGCCGTGACGACGGCGTACTCTTTTCCCCCGATCTTTTCCCGGACTACGCTTACGAGCGCGTCCGTGTCGCCCGAGCCGCTCGAGTCGGTAAACGCGGACCAACAGCCGGGATCGTCAAAGCCGTACGCCGGAAGCTCCGCGCCGGGGATTCCCCCGAGATAGCCCGCCTTGCCCGTCCGATCGACGTCGACCGCGCTGACCGCAAGAATGCGCCCGGTCTCGACGGAAATAGCCTTTACCCGGAGCCGGTATAAAGCGTCAAGAGAACCGGTAACGATGATCGATGCTCCGAGGAGCCGGCCGACTGACTGTGCGGATTCTTCGTCGACATCGCCGGAGGTTTGAAACCGGAGCTCGCTCCGCACGAGGTCAAGATCCTTCCGCTCGATCACGATGAGCGGGCCACCGTTCACGGGCGCCCCACCGTTCACGAGCGAGCCGTTCAGCTCCTCCGTAATATAGTCGGAAAGACCGGTCGTTGGCGCGGTAATGCTGACGACAGCGACGGAACTTCGGGCAGGTGCCGACTCACGAACCGCGGCGGCGGACGCTGTGATCGCCCCGTCGAGAGAAAGGGTTTCCGCGAATGAAATCGAGGAGAGGCAAAGAAATAGAGTGAACAGTATTGTGCGTGGCATGTGGTTCTCCATTTGTCGAAAAAAGGGCAACGCGGGATAAGAGGCTTGGGATGCACGGAGCGACGAGAGACGCGCCTCTAGGCCGTGTCGCGCACGACGAGCTCGGGCATGATGACGAGGTTTTCGCCCATGCCGTTTACCGCCGCCTCGAGCGCAAGTACGAGAGATGCCGCCCCGGCAATCATCAGGCGCTGCCTGATCGTCGTAAGCGAGGGGCTCATGAGAGACGCAACGGGAAGATCGTCGTAGCCCATGACCGCGATGTCCTCGGGAATACGCAAGCCATCCTCGCGGGCAGCCTTGATAAAAGCAAACGCGCTCATGTCTCCTGCCGCGCAGACAACCGCATCGGGCATCGCGCCGGTCTGCTTGAACTGTGCGAACCCGGACCGTCCCGCCTCGGCGTCGTAATTCGCAGCCTCGTACACAAGCGATTCGTCAAACTTGAGGCCAAGCCGGTGCATCGACGTGAGATAGCCGATAAGGCGCGCGGAAGCGACGGTTTCGGGCCTTCTGCCCTCGGTCGGCCCGTTGATGAGAGCGATCCGCCGGTGTCCCCTTCCATAAAGGTAATTGATCGCGATAGCCATTCCCTTCTGGTTCTCGAGGAGCACCGACTGCGCGCCGGTGACGGTATCCTCGAGCACGATAAGCGGCTTTCCGACGCGCGCGTACTTTTCGGCAGTCTCGCGCGCCGGGGGCGAGTTGATCGCAATGACCGCGTCGACCATGTTGAACGGAAGAATTGTTTGAAGGATTTCCTCGCGGAACACGGAAGAGCCGCGCGTCGGTATCCCGATCATCGAAAGGTTAAGCCCGAGCGCGGACATCGCGCGGTCAATCCCGCGAAACACCTCGGCGCCCGAAGGGGAATCGAACATCGTCGTAAGAACCGCGATGGAAGAGCTCGTCTTTCCCGTCTTCCACCGCGAGAAGGTTTCAAGATACCCCGTCTCGCGGATCGTCTTCATCACAAAGCGCACGACCTCAGGCTCGATCGCCGAGGGGCTGATGAGCACCTCGAGGATCGTCTCGCATGAGAGGCTGGATTTTTTCGCGACGTCCCGTATCGAGACTGCCTTCCGATCATTGCCCATGGAACGGGCCCCCTGCCGTCAGAACTTCGCCGTGGTACCGAGGCCGTTCGACTCAACGACCTTGAGGCCCTTATCGAGATCGTCAGTCCTGATGATCACGACGGCGGTCTCGCCTGCCTTGTCGAGCGCGGCATAGAGGTACTCGATGTTCACGCCATTTTTCTCGAAGATGCCGAGCGTGTCGGCAAGACTGCCAACCTTGTCGGATATCGTGACCGCAAGCACGTCGGTTGTCTTCGTCGTGAACTGCGCTTTTTTGAGTATCTCGATCGCCTTCGCCGGATTGTCGACGATGACGCGGAGGATGCCGAAGTCGGCCGTGTCTGCGATCATGATCGCGCGAAGGTTGACTCCCCCGTCCTTGAGTACGCGCGTGACTTCCGCGAGTCTGCCCGACGAGTTTTCCAGAAAGATCGAAATCTGCTGAATTTTCATTGTCTGTCCCCCTTCTATCAAATCTGTCGTTTGTCGATGACGCGTTTCGCCTTGCCAACCGACCGCTCGATGCTCTTCGGCTCTACGAGCTTAACCTTGAGGTTGATGCCGAGCTTGCTCTTCATCGTCGCCTCGATGCGATTCCGCATCTGCTCCATGTCCTTGGTCTCGTCCGAGAACGCGTCCGGATTCACCTCGACGTGGAGCTCGACGTCGTCAAGATGCGTCTGCGCGCTCCGGTCGACGATGATCACGTAGTTGGGTTCGACTCCCTGTATCTCCATGAGCGCGTGCTCGATCTGGCTCGGGAAGACGTTGACGCCGCGGATGATAAGAAGGTCGTCGGTCCGTCCGAAGAGGCGATGGATGCGCCGCGTCGTTCGGCCGCAGCCGCACTTTTCCTTGATGATGAACGTGATATCGCGCGTGCGATAGCGGATAAGGGGCGTGCCTTCCTTCGTGATCGTCGTGATGACGAGCTCGCCCTTCTCGCCCTCGGGAAGAACCTTTCCCGTCGCGGGGTCGATGATCTCGGGATACCAGAGGTCCTCGTTCACGTGCATGCCGTACTGGCCCTCGCACTCGAACGCGACGCCGGGACCGGTGATCTCGGTGAGCCCGTAGATGTCGTACGCCTTGATGTTCCAGGCTTTCTCGATCTCCTTCCGCATGTTCTCGCTCCAGGGCTCCGCCCCGAAGCATCCGGCCCGGACTCCGAGCGTGGTCGGGTCGATGCCCATCTCGTGGGCTTGCTCGGCCATATAGAGCGCGTAGGACGGCGTGCAGGTAATTATCGTGGTCTTGAAGTCCCGGATGAGCATCATCTGCTTTTGGGTGTTTCCGGACGAGATCGGGATTATCGTCGCGCCGATACGGGCGGCGCCATAGTGCGAGCCGAGTCCGCCGGTAAAGAGTCCGTATCCGTACGCGTTCTGAACGGTGTCGTTCCGCGTGGCTCCCGCGCCCGAAAGGGTTCGCGCCATGCCCTCTGCCCAGTCGTCCATGTCGCGCTTGGTGTATGCGTCAACAACGGGCGTGCCGGTCGTACCGCTCGACATGTGGATCTCGACAATTTCCGCCTGGGGAACCGCAAGGAGCCCATAGGGATACGTGTCCCGGAGGTCGTCCTTCGAGGTAAACGGAAGCTTCGCGATGTCCGCGAGGGTCTTGATGTCCGAAGGCTTTACGCCCGCGGCGTCGAGTTTCTTGCGATAAAACGGCACATTGGTGTATACGCGTTCAACCAGATTTTTAAGGCGAGCGAACTGCAGGGTTTGCAGCGCTGCCTGGTCCATGCATTCATGATCAGGATTCCATATCATAATGAAATGATTATACACCGAAATCAAACGGGATGCCAGTAAATACTCTTATCGATAGAAACACGAACAGCGCTCCCGACCGCACAGTCCTGCTATTCTTTTTTCGGAAACAAGCGCGCGAGCGTTGCGTTTGTGATCTCGGCGATGCGGCCCGACTTTTCCATGTCCTCGAGAACAAGCGAAAGTTGGCGCGCGACGTCCCCATGTTCCTTATTCAAAAAATGATAATTCTCCACGGTCGCGAGCTTTCCATTCTCGCGCACGATATCCTGGATCCCGAGCGTGCCCATTGTGAGCTCGCCGAGCGCGCGCGAGGTCACGACGACATCGGTACGATCGGCCTCAAGCATCTTGAAAAGCTGGATCGGGTTCCCCACGGGATACGTCTCATACCCTTGCGATAAATTCTTTTCAATGATGAGCATGGCCGAGATATAGCCGATTCGATAGGGCTTGAGGCTTTCCCATCCCCGAACCGAAAGCCGGTATTTCGAGAAAACGACAAGCTGATCGACCCATATCTTCGTTCCGACCCGTATAGAGGAAGGATGCTCATCGGAAAAACTCGGCTCGGCGATGAGAAGCGCGTCGATCTCACCTGAATCAAGAGACGCAATCATTCGGTTGGGAGGATAAACGAGGAACACGGGTTGATATCCGGCTTTGGTATACGCTTCGGTAAGGATTTCGCGCACGACGATGGAGGGGGCAAAATCGAATCCCGCAGCCCCGATCCGGATCTCGGGGAGAGTGCTCTCGGCCGCAGCCAAGGAGGAGACTGCGACCGTCAACACCAGGGCAATAAACGCAAGTAACTGTGCCTTTGCCCTCATTACAACCCACCCCCGAGGAGCGGCTCGCATACCTTCCGCCCCACGGGATAAATTTTCGACCATAGAAGTATCATTGTCAAGTTTCCACAAGATGCGAATTTTTCGGACGTCCGGGATGCGTACGCTATTCGATGCGCGTTTCCGTCGCGAATTTCCGCGCTGCAACCGTGCGTTTATCCCCCGAAAGAATTACGCTGCCTGAAAGCCTGATGTCGGCGGAAGAGGCGCCGATCATGACGCGAGTTTCCCCGGGCTCAACGACGAGACGCATCTCGCGGTCAAGAAACGCAAGCTGGTCAGTATGGATTGTGAACGACACCCGCTTCGTCTCGCCTGCCTTGAGGCCGACCCGCGCATACCCGAAGAGTTCGGCAACCGGCCGCGTGACGTCCGAAACCATGTCGCGGAGGTAGAGCTGCACAACCTCGTCGCCATCGCGTACCCCGGAGTTTTTCACCGAGACCGAAACGGTAAAGCTCCCCCCGATGTCCGCACGTTCGGGGATTGAAAGGTCTGAATACTCGAATTTCGTGTATGAAAGCCCGAACCCGAACGGATAGAGCGGCTTCGTCGAACCGTCGGCGTAATCGCCCTTCCAGTGTGCCTGACCGCCGGAGGGTTTGTGGGAGTAATATACCGGGACCTGACCCACCGTACGCGGAAACGAAATCGGGAGGCGGCCGGCGGGATTCGCATCGCCAAAAAGAACGGCGGCAATTGCGGCAGCTCCTTCCTCGCCGGGAAACCAGGCTTCGACGATTGCGGAGCAAATTTCAGCCTCGCGCACGAGCGCGGTCGGGCGTCCCGTCACCAGAACGAGGACGACTTTTTTTCCGGTCTGAGAGAGGGCTTCGACGAGTTCTTTTTGATGACCGGGAAGGTCGATCGAAAGGCGGTCGTGCGCCTCGCCCGAAGTGCAGCCGTCGATGAGCCCCGCCTTGTCGCCGACAACGGCGATGACAAGATCCGAATCCTTTGCAAGACGCACCGCCTCGGCAAAGCCTTCGGTCCCGCCGCCAATTACGTCGCAACCCGCAGCATACGCAAACTCCACACCCGGCGCTGCCTTCCTGAGTCCTTCGAGAACGGTGTCCATCTCCGGCATCGCGTCCTCGATTTTCGGGAGCCCGGACGGAAGCGCGGTGTTCGCAAAGTTGTCGCTCGCCATATCGATGAGCGACTCGACGTGCGCGGGATACGAGTAATCGCCGAGCATGTTGCGCACCGAGTCCGCATTCGGTCCGATCACCGCGACGCGCTTTTTCGCGCGGTCAAGCGGGAGAACGCCGTCGTTCTTGAGGAGGACGATCGATTTCTCCGCGGCCTTCCGCGAAAATGAACGCTGACCCGCGGTCTGGAAATGAGCGGGAGCCGCCTTTTCGTCAACGTAAGGACGGTCGAAAAGACCGAGACTGAACTTGAGCGAGATGATCCGCCGCACGCAGGTGTCGACGAGCTCTACCGGAACGATACCCGACTTTACGGCCTCGACGAGCGGCGCGCCGTAGACGTCGGTCGAGGGAAGCTCGACGTCAACGCCCGCCTTGAGGGCCATGCGCGCCGCGTAATGCTTTCCTTCGGTTGTCTTGTGGTAATCGTGAATCATGTTGATCGCGAAGTAATCGCTGACGACGAGACCGTCGAAACCCCATTCCTTGCGGAGCACGGTATCGAGAAGCCATTCGTTCGTGTGGCACGGAATGCCGTCAAGCTCGTGGTAACCCGGCATGATCGAGCGGAGTTTTCCCTCGCGCACCGCGGCCTCGAACGGATAAAGGTAGGTCTCGCGCATCTCGCGCTCGGGGATGTGCGCCGGCGACCAGTTCATCGCGCCTTCGGTCATTCCGTAGCCGACAAAGTGCTTGCCGGTGGCGAGAATGCCCTCGCCGAGCGAGTCGCCCTGAAGGCCCTTGATGTACGCCACTCCCATGCGCGAGGTGAGATACCGGTCTTCGCCGAAGGTCTCTTCGGTTCTGCCCCAGCGCGGATCGCGGGTAATGTCGAGAAGGGGCGCGAGCGCCTGCCGCGCGCCGAGAGCGCGCATCTGCTCGCGGATAATCTCGCCCATTTCGCGGGCGAGGGAGTCGTCGAAACTCGACGCGATGCCGATAGTTTGCGGAAACACGTCAGCGCCGCGGGTAAGGTAACCCGAGCACGATTCTTCATGGATGAGAGCCGGAATGCCGAGACGGGTACGCTCGACGAGGAAGCGCTGGATTTCGTTCGCGCGCGCGGCGGCGACGGCCGGAACGAAGTTGCTCGCGCCGCCGAGGCGGGTAATCTGTCCGATGCCCGAGCCCATGCGGTCCTGGGCCTTCGCGCCGTCGAAATCGCTCCCCGAAAGAACTTCATACACCCACACGCCGCTGAGCTGCGCGACTTTTTCCTCAAGGGTCATCCGGGCCATGAGATCGACCGTGCGATCGGCTGCGGAAAGACTTGCGTTCCTGTAATCATCCATAAAAACCTCCGACGGATCTGACTCTAATCATAATGCAGCGCGCATGCATCCGTCGTTCGGATATTTTCCCGATGGGGTCTTTTACCGATTGTACGGTCAGTCCCCAGGCCGTCATTGAGTCCTGCGAGAAATCGCCGTCTCGGCGATTTCTCCAAGACGATCGACGTCCCAAGGGCTCTTAGTCCTTGGGACGTCGATCGTCCACGCGCTTGGCCTTTCCTTCTGAAACGGGAAGGCTTCCCGGCTGCTTGATTTCGATGATGGGGTTTATCGTAATGAGGGCGCTCATCTCGCTCTTGAGTCGGTCGCGAAGGGCGTTGATGACGCGCGCGTCGTCCGCGAACATCTCGGGCGTAATCTCGACTTGCACGGTGAGCTTGTCGAGGTCTCCGTGCTTCTCGACGACGATAAAGTAATTCGCGCCGACGCCCTTAGCCTTGAGGAGCACTTCCTCGATCTGGCTCGGAAAAACGTTGACGCCGTTGATGATGAGCATGTCGTCGGTACGCCCGGTAAAGCGCGCAAGGCGCCGGTGGGTTCGGCCGCATTCGCACGGCCCGACGATAAAATGAGTGAGGTCCCGCGTGCGGTAGCGGATAAGCGGCATTGCGTCGCGGCAAAGGATCGTCAGGACGAGCTCGCCCGTCTCTCCGTCGGGAACGGGTTCAAAAGTTTCCGGGTCGAGAATCTCGGCGATATACCGGTCCTCCCACACGTGCATGCCCTTTCTGTATACGCACTCGAACGCGAGTCCGGGACCGTTCATCTCGCTCATGCCATAGCAGTTATAAACTTCGATTCCGAGCTTGTCCTCGATCTTGCACCGGAGCTCCTCGGAGTGCGGCTCCGCGCCGGTGATGGCCATGCGGAGCTTGAGGTCGCCCCGCTTGTAGCCTTCGTCCTCGATCGCCTGATGGAGATGCAGGAGATAGCTCGGGGTCGCGTGTATCATCGTCGTCCCGAAGTCTTTCATGAACTTGAGCTGACGGAGCGTGTTGCCCGAGCTCGTCGGGATGACCATCGCGCCCATGAGCTCGGCGCCGTAATGAAAGCCGAGTCCGCCGGTGAAAAGTCCGTAGGTCATCATGTTCTGGACGATGTCGTCCTTCGTGCCGCCTGCGGCCATGAGCGAGCGTGCCATCGTGTCGCTTGCGAGATCGAGGTCCTTTTGCGTCAGGTAGATGACGGTCGGCGTTCCGGTGGTTCCGCTCGACGCGTGCACGCGAACTACCTGGTCTTTCGGAACCGCGAGGAGTCCGAAGGGATACGCGTCGCGGAGGTCGTTCTTCGTGGTAAAGGGAATTTTCCGGATATCGGATAGAGTCTCGATGTCGTCAGGGCTCTTGATGCCGGCCTTCGCGAAGCGCTCCGCGTAGAACGGGGTTTTCAGCGCCTGGGTAACTTGAGTTTTGAGACCCTCGAGCTGCATCCACTCTATCACCGCGCGAGGAGCGGTTTCGGTCTTTTTGTCGCGGAACGGAACCGTCTGACTCGTCATTTTGCGCGCGCTCATTTCGCGGCCTCCCCGAGCTTCAGGGCCTTCATGTTGATGTCGACGAGCCGGGGATCCTTTTTGGCGAAGGTGTCATGGACGCTCTGTTCAAGCGCCTTCTCGCTTACCGGAAGGGCAGAAGACGCCGCGCCGATGAGAACCATGTTCACCGATTTCAGGTTGCCCGCTTCGCGCGCGAGTTCTTCGGCGCGCACGATGCGTGAACGGCTAAGTTTTCTGATGGCGGCGTAGATCGTCTCGACGTCGGGATAGTCCGAGATATTCACAAAGGGTTCAGCGGCCGTCACGAGGATGCCGTCTTTTTTCAGGTACGAAAGATAGCGGAGGCTTTCGATCGGCTCCATCGCGAGAATCATGTCGGCGCCGCCCGAGGGAACGAGATCGGAGGAAATGGGCTTGTCCGAAATGCGCATGTGCGCCTGGACGCCGCCACCCCGCTGGCTCATTCCGTGAACCTCCGATTGCCTGACGACGAAGCCGTCGATCATCGCGGCGCGCGCGATGATCGTCGCTATCGAAAGAACACCCTGACCGCCGACGCCGGCGAGTATTATGTCGTATGTCATTTTTTCATTCTCCTAAAGTCGTCCCGTGCGCGCCGCTTGCGCGCCCGACGAGACGTTCGAATTCGTCTATTTGCCCGATGAATATTTTTATGCCCGAGCGCCAGAAATCGGGCGTCTCGATATCAAAACCTGCTCGCGCGGTCACCGCGACCGCGTCCATGGACCCGGTCTCGAAAAGGATGCGCCGGTAGGAATCAGCAAACGAAGAGCCTTCGGTCCGGTACCGTCCGTAGAGCGCGAGCGCGAAGAGCTGCCCGAAAGCGTACGGAAAGTTGTAGAACGCAAGGTCGTCCGAATAGTAGTGAGTCTTGACGAGCCACATGAACGGATGGAGCTTTTCCGGATCAAGGCCGTCGCCATACGTCGCTTTTTGCGCGTCCGTCATGAGCGCGCAAAAATCGCTGACGGTAAGCTCGCCCTTTTTCCGCGCGGCGAACACGTCACTCTCGAATTTGAAGCGCGAGAGGATATCCACGAGTATCTGGCAGCCGTCCTGAAGGTGCAGTTCGAGAAGCCCGAGCTTTTCCGCCTCGTCCGCGCGCGCGACCTCATCCTCGAAAACCACGGTCTCCGCGAAAATCGAGGCGGTCTCGGCGAGCGTCATCGGATGGGACTGAAGGAGAGGGGGCTCGTCCTTGAGAACCTCGGCGTGATATGCGTGACCGAGCTCGTGCGCAAGGGTAAGGGTTGAGCTAAAGTTTCCGTCAAAGTTGCACAGAACCCGACCTTCCTTCGCCATCGGCATGTTGGTAAAGTACGCGCCGCCGATTTTCCCGCTGCGGGGCTCGGCGTCGATCCACCCGCCGGCGAACGCTTTCCGCGCGAAATCGCCCATGTCGGGGGAAAAGCGCGAGAAGTTTTCGATCACGGTTTTTTTCGCCTCTTCGTAGGTACGCTTGCGGCCCGTCTCGCCGACCGGCGCAAAGAGATCGAAGAATGCGCAGCGTTCAAGTCCGAGAAGGCGCGCTTTCGACTTGAGGTACCGCCGCCAGTCGGGAAGCGATTCCTCTATCGCCGTGATGAGAGCGGCAAGAGACTTCCGCGAGAGAAGACCCTGCTTCGCCGACTTTTCGAGAGCCGCGTCGAGGGAGCTTCCCTCCCAACCGCGCCGCTCGTTGAGCGTCACGTTCCAGCCCTTAATGCCATTGAGCGCGGAGGCGACGGGAATTCCGATGGACGCGCAAACCTCGAGTTCCTTCGCAAAAGCCTTTTCTCGCGTCGCGCGGTCAGCGTCGTGCGCGAGGGAGCGCAGCTCGACGAGCGTCTTTCGCTCGCCGGTAGCCGCGTCCCAGAGGCAATCGGCCGTCGAGGTCATCTGTTCCTGGAGTCTGCCCCACGCGGAGCTTCCTGCCCGCGCAAGATCGGACGCGAGGTTTTCCTCGCTCGGGGTCATCTGCTTCGTTTGCCAGAAAAGATCGTTCTCGAGCGAGAACCGGTACCGCCCGATTTCGGGATCGCTTTCGAGTAGCGCGCGCACGACTGCTTCGTTCGAGGCGATCGCGTTGAGATAGCGCGCATGGGCGCCGCTGAACGGGATGCAAATCTCCTCGATGGAGTTAAGCTCGTTCATCGCGCGCTTGGCCGTCGTGTCGGTCGAGTAGATCGCGTAGCAGTAGGACGAAAGCGTTTCCGAAAGTTCGCCCGCGCGATTTTGAAGCGCGATGGTCTTTCGGAGCCAGAGCGCGAAGGGGTCGCATTCCGATGCCGCCCCGCGCTCGCATTCCGCCGCACGGGGCACGGAGTCGATATGGGAAAGGAGTGCCTCCGCTATCGAGGCGAGTTCTTTTTTCGCGTCTGCGTACGCGCTTGAGTCGAATCCGGGAAAGATCGAGTCGAGCTTCCACCGGGGAAGGATCTCGCCGGCGCGTACGACCGTTGATGGGTCAGACATTTTTCGCCGCGTCCTTTTTCTTGCGGAGGCGAACGGCCTCGAGGCACTCACGCGCCATGATGATGACGGAAAGGCCGCGATACTCGGCCTCTTCCATGAATATCTTCGCGTTTTCCTCGACGAGATTCGGTTTCGCCTCGATCACCCGGAAGTGGGCAGGATCGACACCGATGCCGAGAACGGCTTTCTCAAGCTGGCTCGAGGGAAGCATGGTCGGCTGGCAACCGGTCATGGCGACGATCGAGTTGTCGAGAATGATGACCGTCATCGGCGTATTCGTCGAGACCGCGTCCACGAGACCGGTGAGCCCCGAATGAAGGAACGTCGAGTCGCCGATCACGCCGAACGCGTATTTGTATCCTGCGGCGGCGGCACCTCGCGCCATGCCGATCGACGCGCCCATGCACACGATTGTTTCGATCGCCTTGAGCGGGGCGGCGGCGCCGAGGGCGTAGCAGCCGATGTCGGCGGTAACGACCGTGGAGACCTTGCCTTCCTTCGCGTTAAGCCGCTCGACCGCGAGGTTGAGCGCGCTGTATGAATCGTGATGGGGGCAGCCCTTGCAAAGCTGCGGAGGCCGCTGGGGCAGATCCGGAAAAGCGAAGCCTTCGGCGGCGGATTTTTTCGGCGCGAGGCCGAGCGCCTTCCGCACGATGTCGGGATTGAGCTCTCCCGCGCGCGGAAGAAGGCCGGTGAACTTGCCCGCGATGCGCGTGCGCGAAGGCAAAAGCCCGCGGAGCTGCCGCTCGAGGAAAGGCATTCCCTCCTCGATGACCACGACGGTCTCCGCTGAATCCGCTATCTGCCTGATAAGTTCCGGAGGATACGGCATCGCCGCGAGATGGAGGACAGAGGGAAGACCCTTGTCGCCCGAGGCGGCCTTAAAGTCCTCGAGATTTTCCTCGTAATAGTTTCGCCCGAGGCCGCTCGTGATTATCGCGATATCCTTGCGCTTCGGGTTGAGCACGATTTTATTCCGCGTGTAAAACGACGCCCATTCGATAAGGGCGGCTTGCTTGCCGATCATCTTGTCGTAGTTTTTTCGCGCGAGCGCGGGAAGGAGCATCCAGTCCGCGGGAGATCCCTTATCGAGGTCGTTCTCCTTGCGCGCCTTGTCCGCGGCATGCACGACCGCGCGCGAGTGCGCGAGACGCGTTACCATGCGCATGATGACCGGAACGCGGAACTTCTCCGATATCTCGAAGGCCTCGGCGACCATCTCGTAGGCTTCCTGCTGATTCGTCGGCTCAAAGAGCGGCACCATCGCGAAATCCGCGTAGTAACGCGTGTCCTGCTCGCCCTGACTCGAGTGCATGGACGGATCGTCTGCGACGACGCAGACAAGCCCGCCCTTGATTTGCAGAAGCGATGAATTCATGAAAGGATCGGCGGCGACATTGAGCCCCACGTGCTTCATCGTGACGATCGCCCGCTTTCCCGCAAAGGAAACGCCGAGCGCGGTTTCGTACGCGGTTTTCTCGTTCGCGCACCATTCGGCAACGGGACCGCCCGTCCGCTCGTAATTATCCACGAGATACTCGAGTATCTCCGTCGACGGAGTGCCCGGATATCCGAAGCATCCGGAAACTCCGGCATGCAGCGCGCCGAGGGCAAGCGCCTCGTCTCCCAAAAGAACCAGTTCCTTCATTTGCCAAACCTCTTACGCATGAAATACCTGATGCCGGTTCACCCGGGGGTCGTCACCTTTGAAGGATCCGCCCCGAATGCCGGCATCGGCTTACTGTTCGTTTTTTTTAATTCTGATCCCGACTCCCGCACGAGAGGATGAGCCGGGAACATATCATTCGGCGAAAGCTTTATCGAGTACCGCTTCGTCGACTTTCGGCGTCAGAAGACTGACGACGGGAACGACAACAAAGGGTACCAGCATCGCGATGCTCGACGCAAGGGGTGACTGCCTCGGCCCGAGGATGAAAAAGAGAACGACTGCCGTTCCCGCTCCGGTAAAGAGACCCGCATAGGCTGCCGCCTTCGTGACTCGCTTCCAGAAAAGGCCGAGGATGTACGATGCCATGAACGCGCCCGAGAGCACGCCCCAGGAGAGCGACATGAGCGTGACGATAAAGCCGACCTGGAACTTCGAGATGACGAAGGAGCAGATGATGAACACGCCCGAAAGAACGCGGATCATGATGAGCGACTGCTTCTCGGTCACTTCGGGATGCAGGTAGCCTTTGTAAAGGTCGATCGTGATCGCAGAGGACGACACGAGGATGAGCGACGAGAGCGTCGACATCGAGGCCGAAAGAACGAGGAGCATGATCACCGCGAGAAGCGCCTCGGGCAAGTGAGCGGTGAGGAGCGTCGGGACGATGAGGTCAAAATTGATCTTGCCGCTCGCGAGCTTCGGAACCGTGTCGGTATCGAAAAACACGTGGCCAAGCGCGCCGGTCGTGTAGGCGGTAAGTCCGATGACAAGCGCGAAAATCGCGGTGATGATCGACGCGCGCTTGATCATCTTGACGTCCTTGATCGAGTAGAATTTCTGGACCATTTGCGGCAAGCCCCAGGTACCGAAACTCGTCATGAATATCAGGGATCCTATCGTGAGCCAGGAGGGCTGGTTCGCAAGCGGAACGTGCTCGGTATACCGGGTCGCGATCTGGGTGAACGCAGTAACCGGGCCGCCCGCCTTAAAGATGAGCACAGCCGCCATGACCGAGGCACCGACGAGCATGACGAAGCCCTGGATAAAGTCGGTCATCGTGACGGCGAAGTAGCCGCCGAGCACGAGATAGAGTCCCGTGATTCCGACGAGCACGACAAGCGCGAGATCGTAGGAGATGTGAAAGGTCGACTCGAAAAGATGGCCGAGTCCCTTGAAGACGGAAGCTGAATACGGAAGCAAAAAGACGAAGATAAGCACGGCCGCGATCATCTTGAGATGTTCGGAGCCGTAGCGAGCCTCGAGGAACTCGGGCATCGTCATGACGTTCAGGTTTTGAGACATGCGCCGGGTACGCTTGCCGAGAACGAGCCAGGCAAGGAGCGCGCCGAAGACCGCATTGCCAACGCCGATCCACAGGGCATTAAGACCCATGTTCCAGCCCTGACTTCCCGCAAAGCCGATAAAGATAACGGCCGAAAAGTAGGTAGTTCCGTAGGCGAATGCCGACATCCAGGGACCGAGCGAGCGGCCGCCCAGAAAAAAGTCGTTCAGCGAGGTGGTCTTTTTCATTCCCCACACGCCGATGGCGATCATCGCAAAAAGAAATACCAACAACAAAACCAGGCTATACATATTAAAACCCCTATTTTGAGAATTGGAGTCCAGTATAACCCGGTTTTTTCATTTACGAAAGGTTTTTCACATATTGTAATAGAGATCGTTCACGAGCGTATCGGCGACAAGTTTCCGCCTGGCCGCGTCGAGCGCGAGGGCCTCGGTCTTGCCGGTGGCAACTTGCGCCGGAGCGGTATGGTACACCTTTGAGTCGCTCGCGAAGTCCCACACGGAAATGTCGGACGCAAGCGCGCACGTCCAGGTGCCGTCGTCCGCCTGCGTAAGACTCGTCACGCGGACGGTGCCGTAAATAAAGCGCTGAACGCCGGTGCCGAACTGGGACTTGGCAGCCTTCAGGAGAACGGCCTCGTCGCCCGTGGCGAGCTGTGAGGGGAAATCGGCCATACCGATTCGACGGAAGCCTTTCGGTACGAGAGGCTGGAGCAGCATCGTTGAAGACAGATTGCTCGACATGACCGGCTTCCCGTTCCGGTCGAAGTCAAGAAGCGATATCACGGTCGGATACGTTTTTGCGATCGACACGACGCCGTGGGACATGCTTGCGGCGAGCTGCCCGCGCTCGGCGCGCGCACGCAGGGAATCGCGCATCGCGGGATCGGTCGATGTAAGAGCGGCGGCGACGATTACCGCGTTCTTGCCGGTCTTCACCGGGACAGGTGCGGTAAACGCGACCGTGCCATCGGCAGCCGACACGCGCCGATCGGTCAAGGTCACGCGGTCGCCCGCTTCGTTCGTGGAAGGATAAAACACCGTGCAGGCGCAACCCGCAAAGGGTTTCTTTCCCGCAGGACCGGCGAGGCTCACACGCGCAACGAAATCGCGCTTGAACGCAGTACCCGCGAACGTTTCCACCGGAACGGTCACGACCTCAAACGAAAGCGCGTCGAGCGCCTTGTCCATTTTTACGCGGAGCGTCACGAGGCGATCTGACGCGGAAGGCACCGCCGACAGAAGCTCGGCGGCAGAATCGAACGCGGCGAGGGCCGCCTGGTAATCGGGAATAGCGAGCGCCTCGTCGAGGTCGCCCTCGTAAATGGAAGCGCGGGAAAGAGCGTCTTCTGCCTTGAGCCGTTTTAGTCCCATGGGAGCCGCTGCCTTAACGGCAGGACGGGCCTCGGAAGAAGCCGAGTCGTCCTCGGCGGTTCCGGCGCCGTACTTTACCAGTCCAACATCCGAAGAAGCCGATGAGTAGGGGGTTGCCGAAGAAACGCCCGACGTCGTTTTGCAAGCTGCCAATAGCAGACAGCCTGCACAAAGAGCGATGAGAGATCGATACATAACTATACCTCTATAACTTTATAAACTGACTTCATGATAGCACGGTAACTCCATTCAGTCCAGTTTCGGAGCATGTCACTTCTTGCTAAGGACAAATCAAAGGAGTACAATACCGTATGCGTGCGACAAGGGCAATCATACATCTCGAGAATTTACGCTTTAACATAGCGTCAATCAGGCAGAAAATTGGACCGAACGTGAGGATTTGCGTACCCGTCAAGGCAGACGCGTACGGTCACGGCTCGCTCCCCATCGCGGTAGCAGCCATCCGTTCGGGTGCCACGCACCTCGCGGTAGCCTCGGCTCAGGAAGGAATCGACCTCAGGGAAGCAGGGATCGTCGCTCCGATACTCTCGTTCAGCGTCCCGATACCCGAAGAGATTCCTTCAATAATAGAGCATGATATTACGCCGTTCGTTTTCGACGCGGAATACATCGACGAGCTTTCTCGCCATGCCGCCGCGTTGAACCACATCGCGCCCGTCCATCTCAAGATAGACACCGGCATGGGCCGCATCGGCTGCGCCCCTGAGGACGCGCCAATGCTCGCGAAACGGATCGCGCGCGACAAACACCTCAGGCTCGAGGGTACCGCGACGCACCTTTCGGTAGCCGACTCGCCCACTCCGGACGATATTCGCTACACAAAAGAACAGATCTCCCGCTTTTCCCGCGCCCTCGAGGCAATCAGGGCAGAAGGAGTTGATCCGGGTATCGCGCACGCGGCGAACTCGGGCGGCGTCATCTCCTATCCCGAATCCTACTTCGACATGGTGCGCCCCGGAATTCTCGTATACGGATACCTGCCTTCCCCCGAACTCAAGGGACTCATCGAGACGAAACCGGTGATGGAACTGGAAACGCAGGTCGTCGCCATCAAGCAGGTTCTTGCCGGAACCGCAGTATCATATGGAAGGACTTGGGTCGCGGAGGAGGACACCTTCATCGCGACGCTACCGGTCGGCTACGCCGACGGACTTTTGAGAGGGCTATCGCCGGGACTCCGCGTCCGCATCGGCGAAAAGGAATACCCGATCGTCGGGCGCATTTGCATGGATCAGTGCATGGTCAACATTGGATGCGACCCCTGGGTACAGCGCTGGGATCGCGCGACCATATTTGGTCCTATCCCCGCCGCGTCCTCCGCGGAAACGCTCGCCCGCATCCTCGGCACAATACCGTACGAGATTACGTGCGGCATAAACAAACGGGTTCCCCGTGTCTACGTCGGTGACGAATCCCGCCAGGGCTAGATCGCGGAAACGGAATAGGTTCGCTCCCAGGACGTGGAGCCGCCGGGAACGAGCGTAAACGAATGAAACACTTCGGGGCTGATCACGCTTTTCCAGCCCCACAGGTGCACGCCGGTCGGCGCGAAATCGCCGACCTCAGAAAGCCGCACGCCCTTCCCCGCGTGCTCGAGCGTCCACTTCGCGGCGAGCCCGTCCTTTTTCGACACGCCTTCCGAAAGCCCCCCGAGATAAAACTGCTTGCCCGTCTTGCCGATCAGCTCGACGCGACGGCCGTTGACGAGCAGGATGCCGTCGGGATTGACCGTCTCGACAAAGCGCTGGGGATCGAGCTTCCACGGGAACTCGAGTGAATACCCCGTGTCCATGCGCTTGCCCCCGATGCACAGAAAATTATGAACGTATTCGTCCGTCTCTATCTGCCGGCTTCCCTTGTTAACGAGCTCATACCTGATCGTAAAACCCGTGGATGAAAGCGAAATCCGCTTGGTGTAGCGATACGCATAGCCGTTGCGCGTGCCCGACTCGCACGAAAAAACCGCCTCGCTGTCGCCGTTCGCGAGGGACGCAAAATCGAGCGGCTCGAGCGGATACTGGTTGTAAAAGAAATACGGCTTCTCGTCCTTTTTGAGCCAGCCGGTGCCGATCTTGGGGAACCATTCGCCGACCTTGCAATCGTCGTACCCGACGCAACGCTTGATGCCGAACTCGTTATGAAGCCCGCGGCCAAAAAGTGCGGGATTCCGCTGGAAGCGCGGCTTCTCCTCGCCGAGAAGCTCGACGCCCCGGAAAAGAAAGGACACGATTGTCCCGTTCCAGTCAAAGCGGCTCGAACGATACGTCTCGCCAGCCTTCTCTATCCGGAGCTCTATGTCGGAATTTTTCAGGATAATCGCCATGATTTCAAGCCCTCACCTTTTCTATCAGATTCATGAATTCCGAAGTTTCGGTCCGCGCTATCTGGATGAATGCATTGTCGTCAACGCGCCCGAGAACCGCGTCGCGCTCGGCATCATTGCGGTAGGTAATGCCGCGGTATTCGTTCGAGTAATCCTTTTCCTTCGTGATGTACACCTGCTCCTCGACGTACTGCCTGATCGCGATCGCCTCGTCGAGAAGTCCGTTCCAGTCATCCCCGGAGATTGACGTAAGCCGGGTTATCGCGAGCAGTACTGCGTAGGCGTTGTTCGCCCGGTCAACCGGGTACTCGCGCCACCATTGCTCGTACTGCGCATGAATGTCTTTCCACGAATTGAAAAGCCCCTGCCTGATGCCGGCGCGGAGCGCGTCTACCTTTTCTTCGGGAACGAGCTGTCCGCCCATGTTCACCCACTTTAAGGAAACGACGGCGGGAACGCGCGCCTGGAAATAACCGTAGTGAATCTTGTACTCGGCAAGGTAGCGCGCGATGGTGCGCACTGCATAATAAAGCAGCATTTGCCGGTATGCGTGCCAGGATTCGACGACCTTGAGAATTCGCACGCCCCGGGGGCCGCGCTCCATCATCTCTCCCGCGACGAAAAGAGACGAGACGACATCGGGTGCGCTGACGATGAGCTCGCGGCCCTTTGCCTCGAGCGTCGCGTCGTCAGGAATCTCGTCGCCCGAATCCTCGGAGACATACCAGGCCTTGCCGGTCCAGCGCTCGATGAGCGTAAGGGCCCAAAGAATCTCGGAAGCCGTATCCGGCGCGAGATGGTCAGTCTCGACACGCTGCACGACCGTTTTCCGGCGGTCGCGGCTGCGATACTTCCAGCTGTTGCGCTCGAGGGCGTACATGTTATAAAGCCAGTAGTAAGCCGGCATCACCTCGAGCCGGTTATATTTCGGGTTATCGAGCACCATCGCGAACGGAAACATGATATTGAGCTCGGAAGGATAGCTTCCCTTGGTCAGGAGGATATAGCTCGCAAAGCGGCAGTTGTGCTTGAGAGTGCTCGACAGTCCCGGCCAGAAACCGCGGCCCGCGATTATCTCGCCGTCGTTGCCGCGGCTATTGTGGTTCGAGCCGACCGTCGCGCCCGCGGCCATATTCGACTGCCCCATCACGAGCGTCGCGATGAGAAACGAATTGTTGTGGTGCTGTTCGTGCGCGGGGAAGACGAGGTTGTTGAGAACCTCGCAGCACGAGATCGTCGAGTTATCCCCGAGAACCGAGTGAATGAGCCGCGCGCCGTACTTGAGGCTCGAGTTGTTCCCGAGCACGAAGCGCACGGCCTTGACGCCGTAGAACACATGGCATCCGTATCCGATGATGCCGTTCACGAGCTCGCATCCCTCGCCGATCTGCGTGGGTTCAGCCTCGCTCGAGCGTATTGTCAGGTTCTTGATTTTGTTCGCGCCTTTCACGTAGGCGCACGGACCGATATGCGTATCCTTGACGATCTGACAGCTCTTGATGACGGTGCAATCCCCGATGACGCCGTAATACCCGCGCCGTGAATCGCCTTGCCCCTGGGTAATGTCCTTGAGCCTTTCCATCAGCCGCGTATCGTCCCGGTAAACCGCCCACAAATAGGCGTCTGCCGCGATCATTTCGGTAAAGGGAAGAATCGAGCGGCCACCCGCCTCGTTCATCGGGTCAATCCAGATCCGGACCGTCTCGGATTCTCCTTCCTTGAGAATTCCCTCGCCGAATTTCGCGTGATCGGTCGTCGCCATCTCGTCGATGCGGGACAGGATCACGGTTTTCCCCAGTATATAGTGCGAAAGGTTTGCGCAGTCGTGAATCGCGCAGTTTTCGCCGATGTCGCAGGAAATAATCCGCGAGTTCGTGATCCCGACCGGGGTGGTAAAGTCATGATATTGAAGAAACGCATGCGTGGTCGAACCGATCCTGACGAGACCCGCAAACAGGGAATTCTTGATCACGGAAACGTCGAACGGATCCTCAACGAGAACGTGAGACCAGTCAGTTGAGGTATTTCCGGCCTTTTCAAGCGTGTCAATTTCGGAAGATGTTAAATTTCTCCAAGTATGCCGGTCAGCGTCAATCTGCATATCCCGGATATAGTATTCATTTTTGTCTTTTGGAAGGTATTTTTCGGAAATAAACCCGTACCCGAAGCGTTCGGGAGGCAATAGCAGGATTTCGCTCATTACTTCAGTATACCGCAGAATTTGCATAAACCGCAATTCCCTGTTAGTATAGGGGCTATGAGTACACATATTGGAGCCAAAGCCGGCGATATCGCGGACGCAGTCCTTCTTCCCGGTGACCCGCTCAGGGCGAAATTCATCGCCGAAACCTATCTTGAAAATCCTGTCTGCTATAACGAGATTCGGGGCATGTACGGTTTTACCGGCACCTGGAAAGGAAAAAAGATATCCGTGCAGGGAACCGGCATGGGACAGCCGTCCCTTTCTATTTACGTCAACGAACTCTTCCGTTTTTACGGAGTGAAGAAAGCGATCCGGGTCGGAACCGCCGGCGCCGTTTCGGATGCCGCAAAGCTCCGCGACGTCGTCATCGCCATGAGCGCCTGCTCGGATTCGTCGCTGAACACCAACCGATTCGCGGGACGGCACTTTGCCCCGACCGCGAGCTTTGACCTCGTCAGGCGCGCCTACGACGCGGCCCTCGCGCACGGGATCAAACCGCTCGTCGGCTCTGTCACCTCATCCGACATGTTCTACGACGACAAGTCGACCTGGAAGCTCTGGGCCGAATACGGGGTTCTCGCCATCGAGATGGAAGCAGCCGAACTCTACACCCTGGCCGCCCAGTTTAAACGCGAGGCGCTCGCAATCCTCACGATCTCCGACCACATCGCCCAGGGAACGGCGACCACGGCGGAAGAGCGCCAAACGACCTTCCGGGGGATGATGGAAATCGCCCTCGAGACCCTGGCGGGAAACTGATCCAATGACAGAAATGCAACCAACCGAAATCGAACTGACGGCACGTCCCAAGAAAAAGCTGTCCCTTTCCAAGCGCAAGATCTTCGCATTCGCGGCAATCGTCGTCTTCATCATCGCACTGATTGTCCTGACGATCGCGCTCGCGAACCGCGCCTCACGAACGCCGGAAATCATTCAGCCCCAGCCCCAGGCCCTGCCCGCAGGCGACGCGGCACCCGATCCGACCGCGACCACGCCATAACCTTGACATCCGCCCGCCATTTCCGCTATCCTATAAATCGCGCTTCATTGCGCTTCCCCGGATGGTGGAATTGGTAGACACACTAGTTTCAGGTACTAGCGCCTTCACGGGCATGGAAGTTCAAGTCTTCTTCCGGGGAAAATAAAGTCCTGATCTGACAAGGAAATACGAAAGCCCGCTCCTTCTGTAGAGCGGGCTTTTTTTTTGTTCAGACGGTGGTTTTGACCAATTATTGACCACTTCCAAACAGGCACCCTGAATCCTCCAAAAAACTTCAAAACTGCTCAAAAAAACTTGCTGAAAAGCATAGTTCTTTATGTGGCAAGTGAAGCTTAAGGAGGTTTTATTATGGCACAGTACAAGGCGGCCTATCGTCTTATCAAACCAGCAAAGAAAGGTGGGATATTTTACTACCGGCTCGGCAGTGATGAAAAACGAACCAAGCATACAACAGGATGCACAACAGAAAAAGCTGCGAGAGCTTTCTGCGAGAAAATACTCTCAAACGAACTGCATATCGGAAAAGAAATTACATTCCAGAGTTTTACAACAGATTTTTTTGTTATCGGAAAATGCCAACACCTTGCGAATAGAGCTAGTGATGGTCATCCAATAAACCCAAAGCTCGTCAAAGATTTTCGGGCTTATCTGATCAACTATCTTTTGCCCTACTTTGCACAATATCAATTAACAAGCATCACGGTATCCGAAATCAGGAAATGGCGAACAGAAATTATGGAAGGTAAGATAAAACCGGCAAGTCTCAAAGGCAAGATTCCAGCACACAACACAATAAATAAAGTTTTTGGCAGCCTCTCGACCATTCTCGAATTCGCAGAAGAGTCTGAACTGATTACAGCTAATCCTTGTGCAAAAATTAAGCCTCTTCCGAAAACACTATACAAGCATAGAGACATTTTGACAACAGACGAGATTAAGAAACTATTTCCACCGGATACGAATGAATTGATATCGATTTGGGGTAATTGGGAGAATGTATCTCTAATTTATCTTTGCCTTAGTTCTGGAATGCGATCAGGAGAACTTCGAGCATTAACATGGGCTGATATCGACTGGGCGAATAAATTTGTTTATATAAATAAAGCCATAAAAGCTGGAAACATTCTCGGAACAACAAAAAACGGAAAAGCACGTCCGGTACTTCCACCGCAGAAAGCTTTTGAGTTTCTTCAACAATGGAAAAAGTTAACAGTAAAAAATAGCGATACAGATAAAATCTTCACAGGACGTGATGGTAAATCATCTGTCTCTGCACAAAAAATTCGAAATGTCTTTAATAATGCACTTGTAAAGGTGGAAATCAACCTATCTGGAGAAAGAAATATTGTTATCCATTCACTTAGGCATACATACAACACTTGTATGCAATCAGCTCTTGAGGGAAATGACTTACGAATAACCACCGGACATCAATCACAACAAATGACAAGCCATTATACACACATCGCGATTGAAGATATTGCAGGTATATTAAATAAGAAATACCGCAATCAAATTGATAAAATGTGGTGATTCAATTTCTTGAAATGCAGGATTTTAAGTCATTTCTCTTCCCTATTCACAAGATAACCCATGGAGGATAAAATGGAATTTCGAAAAGTTTGGAAAGACATTCAAAATAAAAACGCACGAAAGAAGGGCGTAAAAGCTTATTACAATTCTGGACAAGTATATTTTAGTCGGCTATTTGGTTATGAGAGATTCGAAGACAAATATATCCCAATCCCCAAGTATTCTGATGCGATCAAAAAAATCTATGACATGTTAATCGGTGGCTTATCATTACCTGAGATAAAAAAGGAACTAGATTTAACAGGTCATCGAGACTCATCCAATAACAAGTATTCATTTGACCGCATATGTTCTGTAATACGCCCTATTTATGCTGGTTATCTACATCAAGGTCTGAAATTGATTCAAATTAACAATATTGAACCACTGATAACCATTCATGTATACAATAGCGCATTAAAAGCATTGAAACATCAGATAAAAAAGACCGCAGAAGTATAAATAGTTTATTGATCATATCAAACAATAGTTCAGGAAAAATTACCAGTTCTCTTATAATTGGGATATCTATGAATATTTTTTTTATTGCATTACAAGACTTGTAATTATATCATAGAATAATATCGTGTTTAACAAGAGGGGTAATAATGAATATTGATGCGAAAATAAAGCAAATAAGAATGGCTCACAATATCACTGATTCAATTCAGGATGATGATATGAAAGCGTTCTGCACAAAATACCCAACTTTTACTAATTCTTTATATGAAATACCACATAATTCATTTGATTCGTTTTGCTATCTTCTAACAATGTATATGGGAGGACGAACACAATCTTATATAATCAAGGAAGATGCCTTACGATATTTTAGCGACACTGACTATAGAAATATTCCAACTAACTTTTTTGAAACCATTCCAAAAGCCGGAATCATTGAATTACCAAAATCCAACAGTATGCATATTGAAAATATCTCATTTTTTACGAATTTTACACAAAAAAAGGTGCAATTAATTACAACTCTATATAACGATGAAGTCAAGACCGAATATGGTGCAAGTGTTCTTACCTTAGCAATAACAAATGAAATAAGTATTGAAAAACTAATCTATAATTGCATAAATGAATCTGGTATTACAGACGAGGAAAAAGAACATCGCATTGAATATTGGAACCCAATCATTTATCTGTTTTATAAAATATTTGCAAAATTAAATGATAATATTCAAACAGAAATCGAAGTTTCTCATTCTGAAAGTTTTAAATATAAAAAAACTAAAAACGCGAAACCGACATCAGTTATTTGCTATATAAATATCTCTTCTGCAACAAAAAAGAAGATGGTCGATTATCAGAAAAATATTGAACAAAATGAAGAATATGCGCTGATCAAACATAATCCAATAGATAAAACAACACGATATTCTGATTCTGTTAATGTTAAGGGATACTATCGGAAAAAAAATTCAAGTGATGAAATCATATTCATACAGCCTTATAAATCTCATCGCTGGATATCCAAGAAAGACAAGCAAATTATAATAGACTGATCATATAGTCAGAATTATATATTTCAAAACAAATATCGAAGAATATAATTTTTATACTTATAGTAGCAGTAAAAAGATTATGTTTATCTTTGATATAAATGACCATGATTTTTACGTCATTTACCTCGCACCGTTGGACGAGAAAAAGGGGAATCGAAAAGTAATTGTCACAACCCGACAGACACAATTGACTATTAGCGTTTGACCACATTGAAGCCACGGAAAAATCCGTGGCTTTTTATATTCATATTTAATCATGTATGTAAGTTTCTGTAATACATAATTTTATTTCAACCTCAAATTGAAAAATGTCTACATCCTGATATACTCATGTCGGTTGAAGTAAAGAAGATATGATCACTTTTTTATTCTGTTGTTCTTAAATAAGCACAATCAACTAACTGACATTATTAATGCCTCGGGCGCAAGTCACAAATTGCAATCTAACGCTCGAGGTCTGTCTATTAAGGTTCTTTGACAATACAGAGAAGGATTACACAAAATTACTTACGTGTGATGTAACACGTTTTTTTGGTAACAACTAAAAGGAGAAAACATATGATTATTGAATTGAATAAACTATATATAATGGATTGCCTCGAATATCTTAAGTTACTCGCAGACAATAGTGTTGATCTGATTATCACAGACCCACCATATGGCGTCGGGTTCGCCGGTAACAAGTTTTTTAACGACTCTCTGAAATATGTTGAGAGAAATATCGAATCATGGTTTGCAGAACTATATCGTGTTTTAAAACCGGGGCATCATATGTTTATTTATACTCCAACTTTAAATATTGATCTGTTTGCTTCGACAACAAAAAAAAACTTTAAGTTGATAGATGTACTTACGGCACGTGCGAAATCAAGCACAAAACACCGAGCTGGGACATTTCGTTATGACAGTCAACTAATCTTGCATGCAACAAAAGGTCAAGGAAAACTGCTAAACAAGGTTAATATACAGAAAAAAAGTGAATACTGGCTGAATGATAAACGCAATACCGATCCCAATCCATATACTTATCATTACAGCAGCATCCTTGAAGATCGAGCAAATGCAGATAAACGTGTCCATCCAAATGCAAAAAATATAATACAGATCGAGAAATTCATCCTGCTTGGAACGACTGAAGGAGATGTTGTGCTTGACATTTTCGCAGGTCAGGGATCGACCGCTATTGCAGCTAGAAATCTCAACAGGAATTTCATGACCTGCGATTTGGTTAATTACGGGCAACTTCCTGTCGCACATACTACGCACATAATAAATCCCGCATGTGGTTCTGGTAGTTTCTTAAGTAATGTAATGAAATACGTTGCATAGACCTTAATTGAAAAGGGCAGTTGTTAGTGGCTTTCATATAAATCAATTACCGTGATCTAACAGGTGATGCTTAGTTTCCCTGTTGATCACTTTTTTATGAAATTATTTCTACTTTACCACTTTTTTGAACAAGATATTATCATGAATAGAAAACCAAAAGAGTGGAAAAGCATAAAAGTCCCACAAAATTTGCACAACATTTTAAAATGGCTTGCGTTGCAAAAAAATAAACGCATATATCAAGTTCTTGCGGAATTAATTTACATGGAACTAAAAGGAGAGAAACATGACTGCAATAATTAGAAATCATAATAATCAACTTGTTCAAGTTGATACTGAAACTGACGTTATATTTGCCGAGGACTCATCGTATCCATGGTATTACTATTTTTATCACAAAACAGGAAATGCTTTTTATGCTGCTCGACGAGAAATAAATGATGAATATGCAATCTTAAAAATACCTCATACCGACATAGCAAACCTAATACACGGAGCAAATACAATAAACCAAACTATTACAGAGCTATTCATCGAGTCGATTAATGAAAATATATAGAAATGAATGGAGAAAACATGAAGATAAAAAATTACGATTTCTTACAAATACCAAACTTTTTTCTACAAGGTATTGGTTCAAAAAAGATGGATCATTTAGAAATGCTTATTTACCTATATCTCGCAACTTATTGTTTTGGTGAAAAAACAAGTTGTTTCCCAACACAAGAACGCATCTCCAAAGACCTTGGGATCGCTCTTTCAACTGTAAAAGAAAAAATTAAGTTTATGATTATTCGCCGTATAATCACAATTACAGGTAAATCACGCGGGGGTCGATCGAAATGGAATACATACGAACTTACACCTTGGGATGAATTACAGTTTCTTGACGATTGGTATAACATTCGTTCTGAGAATAAATCCAGAATAAATGCGCGTTCATTTGATGAACAGCCACAAGGCGGACTATTAGATAATGTTGATGCAAATCAGCCATTAGAAGAGCTACCAAACGGACATTGCAACAGCCACCAAACGGCTATAAATAATAGTAAATCAATAATAATAAGTAATAATAAAATATTAGCGTCTAGCGACGCTGACATTTTTCAATCTTTATCAAAAGATACAGATGATAAAGATAATTTAATTCTACCAAAAGAAAAAATAAATAAATTCTCAGAAAAAGAAACGATCCGATCCTCGAGCAAGCGAGTGTACAATAACAGATATAAACCTCGCGACATTACAAACATGTTTTATCCGAATGCAAGCCTTAAAGAAATCAAGGATAAAACCTACTACTTTTTTAAGGAAAATGGATATGATGTTCATGGACATGCTAACAAGTTATATGACCTTTCCGAGAAATTACTACCAGAGTTAATTAAAGGATTTTCTTTTCTCGACTACTGGAAAGATTATCAATATGGCGACAATTCACTAACTATGTATGTAAGAAATCTTTCTCACTTTATCGATACAGTCGAGGGACAACGTTTTATTTATGAGCGACAATGGGAAGATGACAACCTCACATTATTAGTTGATGAGTATATTCAGAAGAATAATGTGTATGATGTCAGGCTTCAAGAGAATCAAGAAAGAATTCTAAACATATCAAAGAGGATTGGTGAAATCGATACAGGAAATCGCTTGCAAACCTCGTGGCTCATTTGTTCACCCCATAACGTAAGCTATTGCGCTGGACATCTTGTTGCAACCGGGGATCACATACCGCATGAACATGTCAGAATAATAAGCAATGAAGTCGTAGATAAAATATTAACACAATACGAAAAAATGATATCTGATAAGTTAGCATAATCGTCCTTCGTCAAAAGCAATAGTTATACCCATCATTTATCTTTTATTAAAATTACCGTCTTGAATGGGCAGATAACACTAGCTAGACATAATATGAACAACATCGATCATTTGCCCATTTATTACAGTTTCGTAATTAACCTTCATTGCTAACTTGAAAGTTCATAAATGAACATAAAACGGGGAGAATTAGGCTTTTTTTCAAATAAAAAAGGGTTATTAAACCCGCAGTTAAACGCGAATCGATTCGTTCATAAAACTAGTCGAAATAAGGGGTCGATGCGATTAAAAGGGCTTGTGACACGTGTAGATAAATGAGTCTGAATATGACATATTTCGATATGTTGTCATCATCAATATGAAAAAAGGATGTATATCTCCAAAATAACTCAAAATTATGCTAAAATGTTAAACATACTGGTAATAAACTCGAGATGTGAAATTTGCACCATATCAATAAAATAAATTTGCACGAAGAACTATTTTTTTAAGTCAGCAAAACAAGATTTTTTTCTGTTTTCATAACTATGTATTATTTCATAATTCAATGGAGCAACCGCAATGGCTAAACTAACTATACAAGAACTTGAATCCCATCTGTGGGGTGCGGCAAATATCCTTCGTGGAAAAATCGACTCTTCGGATTACAAGACCTACATCTTTGGCTTGTTGTTCTTCAAACGTATCTCAGATGTGTGGCAGGAGGAATACGATGAACGTCTTGCCAAGTTTAAAAGCAAGGCACTTGCCTCTGACCCTGACGAACATCGCTTCAATATCCCGAAAAAATGCTTTTGGTCGGACATCCGCAAGGTATCGACCGACATCGGCGCAGAACTCAATCGAGCTTTCCATGCAATTGAAGATGCGAACGAACGGCTTCGAGGCATCTTTCAGGATGTTGACTTCAACAACAAACAGCGGTTCCCCGACGCGACCCTTGAAACGCTCTTACAGCACTTTGATAAATACTCGTTAAGGAACGCAGACGTAGAGGCAGACATCCTCGGCAATGCCTATGAATACTTAATAAAAATGTTCGCTGACGATGCCGGTAAGAAGGGTGGCGAGTTCTATACACCCAAACAGGTTGTCCGTCTTCTTGTCGAGATGATTCCTCCTGATGAGGGTATGACGGTATACGATGGAGCGTGTGGCTCTGGCGGTATGCTTCTCGCTGCGACGGAATATCTCAGGAAGAAAAAGAAGAATCAGAAATCGCTCCGCTTATACGGTCAGGAAATCAATCTCAATACATGGGCAATCTGCCGCATCAATCTTTTCCTGCATGATGTCGATGATGCGAATATCGCGCACGGCGATACTTTACGAAGTCCCGAGCACTTGGTAGGTGAAGGAAAGACGCTCAAGACCTTTGACCGCATTTATGTAAATCCTCCTTTCAGTCTCAAGGAATGGGGCTTTGACGAGTGGTCGAAAGGAGACCCCTACGGTCGGAGTGAATATGGGGTTCCTCCCAAGGGTTATGGAGATCTCGCGTTCGTCGAGCATTTTGTTTACTCGCTCAATGACAAGGGTAAGATGGGCGTTGTCCTTCCCCATGGCGTGTTGTTCCGTGGCGGTGCAGAAGGACAGATACGCATGCGAATGATTCAGGAAGATTTGATTGAAGCGGTCATCGGTGTTGCTCCGAATCTTTTTTATGGCGCATCGATTCCCGCCTGTCTCCTTGTCATCAATAAAAAGAAGAAACCTGATCACAAAGGAAAGATTCTCATCATCAATGCTGCTGGTGAGTATGTCGAAAACAAGGCAAAGAATGCCCTCTCCGACGAGAATGTCTCGAAGATTTCCTCTGCCTTCAAGGCGTATGAGAATATTGAACGGTTCGCCCGTGTCGTCGAGACAGCAGAAATCGTCAAGAACGACTACAACCTCAATCTGACTCGGTATGTGCAGACTGCCGAGGACGAAGCAGAGATTGATGTTTCTGCCGAGTGGAAGAAATTGCAGAAGCTTATCACCAAGCGCGATGAAGCCGAAGTAACGATAAAAAACTTCCTGAAAGAGCTGGGGTACTGATATGGCAGTTGAAGTAGGATTTTGGAGAATAGAAAAAAATAAACTACGAAAGGTTGAATACTCTTCAATCGATATGGAAAGAAGACTTGAGGATTTGATTGAGTCGGACTTTTCGATACTGAACACAGACTTGATGCTCATCGGTCGCCAAGTAAGAACTTCGTATGGCAAAATAATCGATTTGCTTGCTATGGACGCTGATGGAAAAATAACAATCATTGAATTGAAAAGAAATCACACTCCAAGAGAAGTAGTAGCTCAGACACTTGATTACGCATCGTGGCTTGAGGAACAAACTTTCGATGATATAAAACGCATATACCGTGAATATAAGGCGAAGGAACTTGAGGAAGGCTATTCTAACTATTTCAACAGAGACCTCCCCGAGCACATTAACCAAGAGCATGAGATGCTTATCGTATGTTCATCGCTTGATCATGAAAGCGAAAGAATCATTTCATATCTATCTGAGAAATATGATGTTCCAATAAACGTGGTTTTTTTCCGTTACTTCAAGGATGGTTCTTCAGAATACTTGAGTCGGAGTTGGATGATAGACCCGACTATTGTGGAAGAGAAAGCCATCAATGCAGGTGCTAAAGATACGGGTGAAGTCTGGAACGGGCATGATTTTGTTGCCAATATCGATGAATACAACGGTATTTCTACTTGGGAAGATGCCGTGAAATATGGTTTTATCTCAGCTGGCGGCGGTCTTTGGTATAGCCGAACTCTGAATCAGTTAAAGGCTGGGCACCGCGTTTTTGCCTATATTCCTGCTACTGGGTTTGTTGGTGTTGGAGATGTGGTTGAACCATCAGTCGCAGTGAAGGATTTCATGGTGTCGATTGATGGTGTTATGACTCCTATTGCCAATGCACCGTTGGCAAGCGAGAGGATGAAGGTCTTTGCACAAAAGAGCGAAGACGAAACTGAATACTTGGTTCGAGTGAAGTGGATAAAAACAGTTAAAGAAACGGAAGCATTCAAAGAGAAAGGTTTAAGAGCGAACCAAAACTCAGTCTTCAAATTGAAAAGCTCCTATACTCTCAACAAACTCCTCAATTTCTTCGGATTGGAGGAATAACATGAAGCGCGGATATAAAGAAACCGAGATTGGCGAGATACCGGAAGAGTGGGAAGTTACAAATCTTGGAAGTTTATGTGAAGTCATAACAAAAGGGACTACCCCAACAACAATGGGGTTTTCATATCAAATTGATGGAATCAATTTCGTAAAAGTAGAATCTATTACAGAACATGGAGAATTCCTGCCTGTTTTTTTTGCTCATATTGACGATAAATGCCATGAAGCGTTTAAACGCTCGCAACTACATGAAAAAGATGTGCTATTTTCAATTGCAGGTGCAATCGGTCGCACAGCTATAGTGCCAAAATGGATACTACCTGCAAATACAAATCAGGCACTTGCAATAATACGTTTGAAAAAGAACTCTCAGGTCTATCCTGAATATATTGTCAAAACTCTATCATCACCAACTATTATTGACCAATCTAGTATGTTGAAGGGCGGCGCTGCACAGCTCAATATGTCATTAGCTCAAGTACAAGGACTAACCATCCCTCTTCCCCCTCTCCCCGAACAGAAGAAAATCGCGGAAGTTCTTTCGTCTGTAGATGAATCAATCCGTGCGACTCAAGCAGTTATCGAGCAAGCGAAAGTTCTCAAACAGGGAATGCTCAATAAACTCCTTACCAAAGGTATCGGGCATAAGAAGTTCAAGCAAACCGAGATTGGTGACATACCTGTTGAGTGGAATGTAGTAAAAATTGGCGATGTTTCTCATAAAATAAGCAATATGGTAAATATTGATTTGAAAACTACATATCAAGAGTTAGGTATTCGATCTCATTGTAAAGGATTATTTTATAAAGAACCTGTTTCTGGTTTAGCATTAGGAAACAAACGAGTATTTTGGGTAAAGGAAAATTGCCTAATCGTTAATATTGTATTTGCATGGGAAAAAGCAATAGCGATAACAACAGATCAAGAGAAAGGTTTTATCGTATCACATAGATTCCCTATGTTTGAGCCTGATATAGAGCTTCTTTGTCTTGATTATTTTTGGCGAGTATTTCATATCAATTATGGACATTCCATTCTTAAAGAATCATCTCCGGGGGGAGCCGGTCGAAATAGAACACTTAACCAAGACTTATTCTTACAAGGGAAAATCGCCTTACCACCAATTCAAGAGCAGATAAAAATTGCTTTGATACTTTCTAATATCGATAAAGTAATAAATCAAAATGCAGTTCAGCTAGCTCAGCAAAAAAAAATAAAATCCGGTCTTATGCAAGACCTACTATCAGGAAAAAAAAGAGTGAAGGTGTAAGCATGGAACTAGAAGAGATTAAAAATAGATTACAAAAAACAATTACTCATCTATATGACAAGGACTTTTACTTACTACAACATGATGTTTCTGAACGCGCTATTGCACATCGTCTTGCTATATATCTTCAAGCACAATTCACAGAATACAATGTAGATTGCGAATATAATAGAATGTATGAATCGGAGCAAGAAACGATAAAGAAGTTGGGTTCACAAGATTTTATACATCAATACAACGCAATACGATGTTATCAAGTGGAAAAAGAATGGTATGAGATAACAAAACCAGTTTCAGTTTATCCTGATATTATCATTCATAAACGAAAAGATTCAGTCCATAACTTGTTAGCTATAGAAATTAAAAAAGATACAAATCAAGAATCACAAGACTATGATTGGTTAAAACTTGAAAAATACACAGAAACAGCTGGTCTACATTATTCTTGGGGAGCTTCAATTCACTTCTATACCAAATCAAAATATATGAAAGAACCATTAATAAAATGGTTTTTTAGAGGGAAAGAATGCCAAGTCCAGAATACACATTAGCAGAAAAGCCCATCCTCAAGTATCTTCAAACTATTGGATACGAATGGAAGCACCCCGAGCTGAATGAGGATGCTCGGGATGGTCTGAATAATACTATTCTGCGGGATGTCTTCATCAGCTCGATATGTAAGATAAACGACATCGATGAAGACACTGCCCGAGCGATCTATCAAGAACTGCTTTCTGTTCATGATAATGACCGCTGGATGAACATCCTGCGCGGCGTGTATTCTCGCACACTTCCGAACGAATCAAAGTATACGACCATCTGGCTCATCGACTACAAGAACCCGAAGAACAATGTTTTCACCATCACTAATCAATTCACCGTCGAAGCAGCAAAGACGCGACGACCTGATTGCGTTGTATTCATCAATGGTATTCCAATCGTCGTCATTGAAGCGAAAAGCCCTGTGTCGGCAAAGGACAAGGCAGGCGAAGCTTTTGACCAGATAAAACAGTACGAGCAGGACATCCCACGGCTCTTCTATTCAAACCTCTTCAATATCATAACCAACGGCTATTCGGTGATGTATGGAGCAACAGGCTCCCCGAGCGATTACTGGGCGGAATGGCGTGACCCGTATCCTAAGACGCAAGCCGACTTCAGGGATAAGTTCGAGTTGGGGCTATGGACACTTCTTGAACCTGCACGGCTATTGAATATCCTTGCCCACTTTGTTGTCTTCGAGAAAGACGAAAAGAACGGACGACTTATCAAGAAGGTCTGCCGTTATCAGCAGTTCAGAGCGGTAAACAAGATTGTCGATCGTATTCTTGAGAACCGAAAGACAGGAGAACGTAAAGGTCTGATTTGGCACACCCAAGGTTCAGGAAAATCACTGACGATGGCATATACCGTACTTCGCCTCAAGATGCACCTCGATATTTCATCCGATTACCTATCAAGCCCGAATATCCTTATCATAACTGACCGTATCGACCTCGATGACCAGATAACCAAGACATTCATCGCATGTGGTCTTCCCAATCCTATTCAAGCTAGTTCTGCTACAAAGTTCTTTGAACTAATAAATGCTGGCACAACTGGACAGACAATCCTTTCAACCATATTCAAGCTTGATAAGTCTTCGACCGCTATCACGGATAGTAAGAACTGGATTGTGTGCGTTGATGAAGCCCACCGAACGCAAGAGCAGGATTTGGGTGCATATCTCCGTGCGACGTTTCCTGACGCCCATTTCTTTGGCTTTACCGGAACACCGGTACAATCCAATAATCATGATACTTATGCGACCTTCTCACCAAAAGGAGAATTCTACCTCGACAAGTATGGTATCGATGATGCCGTTGCCGATGGTGCGACCGTCCCTATTCACTACACGGCTCGGAAGGCAGAATGGGCACTTGAATCCGAAAAGCTCGATATCCTTTTTGACAACTGGTTTGCCAATGAAGATGAAGCGACTCGAGAAAAAATCAAGAAGAGCGGTGTCACTATTGATGTTCTCGCCAAGAACAAGCGACGTGTCGAACTTATCGCGTATGATATCTGGACGCACTTCAAGACTTTTGCCTATCAGGATGGGTATAAGGCACAGATTGTCGCCATCGACCGCGAAGCTATCATTCTCTACAAGAAGGCTTTGGATAAGGTAATCACCGAGGACTTCATGTCCGATGGCATGAGCAAAGAAGATGCTGAGGCGAAAGCTGATAGTTTCTCCGTTTGCGTGTATTCGACAAATCAAGAGGATGCAAAGCCGTCCGAGGACAAGTATCTCGACCAGCTTCGTAAGGACTTCATCAAGTACCAGCATTCAGATAATCGTGGTGGTAAATGGTCGAATGTTCGGGACGTGTCCGAGAACCTTTCCGAGACCGAGGTAAAAAAAGCGTTCAAGAAAAAGGGCGAGCCGCCTTATTTCATCATTGTTTGCGCCAAGCTTCTCACCGGATTTGATGCACCCGCAGAATCGGTAATGTATCTCGACAATCCATTGAAGGAACACAACTTACTTCAAGCTATCGCTCGAACGAATCGCGTAGAGGGTGATAAAAAGCAATTTGGTCTTATCGTTGACTACATCGGAGTAACCAAATACCTCAACGAAGCTCTTTCAACCTACAGGAAAGAGGATATCCAAGGGGCACTGCATTCTCTTGATGAACTCAAAGCCAGCCTCAAAGCTGCTCACCGTGAAGTAATGCAGTACATCAAGTTTCCGAGAAAAGGCAGAGCTGAAGAGAAGGAAGAGTACCGAAAACTCATTCAAGCACTCGGAACTATCGATATTTGGTATGAGTTCAAGATAAAGGCTCAAGTCTTCATCAAAGCTTATGAGGCTCTATGCCCTGATCCTGACATCCTGCAATACACCGATGACCTGAAGTGGATTGCTTTGTTTATATCGGTCGCTACATTGGAGTTCGAGAAGAAGGAATCTTTCTCAATTACTCATTATTCTGAGAAGATACGGGAAATGCTCGACAAACACCTCAATGTCTCAGGAATCAAGACTCTTATCCAACTCAAACACATTACCGACCCTGATTTCTTTAATGAGTTCAATCCAGAGGGCAAGAGCGAGACAGATATCCGTGACACCGTTCTCCGCAAGGTCTCAGAACTGAAAAAAACCATAACCGAACGAACAGAAGACAATCCGCAGGAATATGAATCATTCTCAAAAAGGATTCTTGAACTTATCCAGAGGTTTGAATCTGGTCTTGTTGATGCTACTGCTTTATTGAAAGAAGCCGAACAGCTCGCCAAAGATGTTGTAGAAGAGGATAATGCCCATAATAAAACCGGGCTGACCAAGAATGCATATGGTATCTGGAAAATCCTTGAAGCTTTTAAGCCAAAGAAGGAACGTGAACAAAAACAACCATCAGAGGTGAAAGAAAAAGAAGCTGGATATTCCGAAGAAGAACTAAAACGCTTACAGAAGGTTGCTCTTGATATCGAAAATATATATGCTTCCGATGAAACCGCACCTATCGGATGGCAGTATAAAGAGCAACTGAAAAAGGAACTCAGAAGCCAAGTGAAGCATATAGCCTTTGAAGCAGAGCTTGATTGGCAGCAGGTTCCGGTCGAAGTCGAGAAATTCGCATTGAAGCATTTTGTAAAGGTATAATATAACTGTATGAGTTCTATTGCATTTGGGAACACGATTCTCAATTACCAGATACGCTTGAGTCCCAAGGCTCAAAAGAAACGAATCGAGATTACTCCGTATTCCATTGAGGTTGTCGCTCCCGAAGAATCATCAGAGAACGAGATAACCGCTTTCATACAGGAAAAAATAAAGGACGTTTTTGTCGCTCAGGAAAAGCTCAAACGAAAGAACACAACGTTTTTCCATGAGAATGACCAGTTCTTTGCAGGCGGTAAAATTTCCTTCCGTGGTCGCCGTCTTATGGTCATGGTAGAATATGCTGAAATTGAAAAACCTGTGTTCTCATTTAAAAGCAGATTCAACCTTACTTTTCCCCTATCATTGCAGGGGCAGGATAACACTGAGCTAGTATCCAAGCTCATCGGGAAGTGGCTTGATACGCGTCTCTATGAGGATTCGCAAGAAATTGCCCTGACCCTCGGGAAACCCCTTGGCTTAGAGTTCAAACGAGTTCGTGTTCGGGAGCAAAAGAATATCTGGGCAACCTGCGGTCATGACGGAATACTTTATATCAACAGACTTCTCGTGAAAGCCCCAAAGAAGGTTCTAGAATATGTTGTCGCGCATGAATTGGCTCATTTAAAATACCGTAATCATTCTACGCAATTCTGGACACTCGTAGAACAAATGATTCCGGAATATTCTGGTTTTCACAACTATTTAGATAAATTATAAGCACGGCTTTCAATTTCTCTTTAGTATTCAAGGAAATATACATCATACTCATAATCTTTTTCTGGATAAAGAATCACAGGTAAATTAATCGTATTTGCTGCACTATTTATAATGTCTCGCACTGATTGTAAGAGCCCTGCAAGCTTTGTATCATTCAGCCCACTTATATCAATAAATGAACGACAGAAAAAACTTGGTCGAAAACGACCAATAAAAAGCAAAGGTACATTATCTTCAGTTTCGAGATACCATTGACGTAAAAAAACTTCATTATCTTCAAATGCCTTTTGATCGAATATAATAGTATATATTTGACCTTCGACTATATGTCGTGGTTGCCAACTAGTTGATAAGGCATCAAGGAAATTGCTATTAATCGATTTTAAAACTTCAATGATATTATTCCGTTCAGTTTGATTATGAATGCAAATCAAAACATTATTACAATTAGTGTTTCTCAAGCCTTTTCCTCTATCAGAAAGTCATAGTCCGAATTCATTACTTCGACAGCGACTTTATCAACGAAAATATTACTTGTATCCCTGTTAACAAGTTCCGAAATGAGCGACCAAAACTCTCTCGTATATACTTTGCAGAGAGTTGATAAAAAAGACCATCTATTCAACCAGCAAAAGAAGTAAAGACTATCATCAAGAGATTGAAAATAGCAGTCTCTAAAGTAGTCATAACCATATGATCGAACATCCCTACAATATCTTTCCCATGCTGTTATAAAAGCATAGTCAAATTTATTACGAAGTCTTGATATTATCTTATTCCCACAAGCCTTCTTTGATATTTTTCTATGCATTTTAGTTTGAATTCTATCATGAAAGTCTTTTCCCCTATATACGAAATAGTGAATGTACTCCCATTCGGGGTAATTGTTAATCAATAAATCTATAACAACTTTCCGATAGAGGACATTTAACACCCCTTCTACCTCCAATATATTTATAAGTCTAATCCTTCGTTCTCGGTTTTACTATTATGTGTGAAGAATGAACACTTGGATAAAATCCTGATAATCCACTCCAACTCATTCCATTGTCCGCCCTTGGCATATTAACACGAATAGTTGCCGATATCGGCTCAGTAATACAATAAGGACATTTCAATAATACATTATTTTTATAGAGACTATTCTCTTTGAAGACATTAAACTCGTCATCTGAAAGATTAATCATTTTCTGACAACTCGAACATAAATACCTAACCATTCTCATTCTCCCACAGTAAATAATTATCGATTACATCTCGAACATTATTGTCAATAGCACCTTCTGCAATCATTTCTAAATAGCGAATATTAAACCTTGTACTCAAATGACATCCATCTTCCTTTAATCGTTGGCAAATGATTTCGATAGTAATATTTGATATTTTTATCCCGATGAGAAAACAATATAGAAGAAACTCGGGGATCATCCAGCTACTGCGTTCTTCATATTGTCTATTAACAGAAGACTCAATGATCTCTCGATATAAATCATTATCCATCAATAACATGCATGCATCTTTTCTTTCAAAAATATTTTGTATCAATCCAAACATTCCGGTTTCAGAATTTTCATCATTGTCTACACATGATAAAATCATCTCGAGATATTTCCTCTTTTCTATGATTTCAATCCCTGCAGATGAGAAGAAATAATGAAATAGTTCAAGAAAAGACCACCACTTATTACTATAATGGTATAGCAATTGGTTTGGCTTATTATTGGCATTAACAACCTTGACAAATAGACAATCCCGAACATCTTTTCCCTTCTTAATCAACGATGCATCCTTGATAAAGATCAATACTTGCCCGAAGAGATCACCTAATGCTTCCTGATTTTCAATAACAAACTGATAATCTGTATGCTTATCAATTACTGCAATCAATTCCAAGAAATCACAATTATTGATAGAATCTAATTTGCGAAAATTTATAACGACCTGAACCCAAAATTGATTTGTGTTACTGATGATAGTATCATAGACACTTATTTGTGAAAGAAAATCTGTGCTTTGAGTGTGTATGCTAAGAACCTCATTGAGGATTTGTTCATTCGTCTTTATTTCATTCATGTTAAAGTCCAATAGAAACCGCCCCGAAGGGCGGTATCTGGAAGGTTAATGATAGGCGATGTAGAGCGTCACATTCGAAGCGCCCATTGTGTAGGTCGTCGGATAGTCAGCCGTACCGTCCCAGTCATCCTTGGTAGCGCTCCAGCCATCAAAGCTGATGATATTGCTATAGTTGTAGGTCACATGTCCATTCGACCGGGACGGAAGCTCTACTACCGTGCCATATTCGGCAGTAATGCTGGTAACGTCTGTATCCCACAAGTTAATTCTGTCGTCACACTCATCGAAGGTGATGGTGTAGCGATTTACGGTCCAGAGTGCTTTGGCGGTCATGTTGGAAGTCAGTGTCACCGAGTTGCTGTCAGCCGCGCCGTCAGCGTTGGTGTCCCAACCGTCAAAGGTGTAACCAGTGCGAGTGGCGGCAGGAAGATTGACAGTCGTATTTTCCTCGGCAACCAAAGTTGCAACAGCATTTCCGCCATTGACATCGAAGGTCACAGTGTAGGTGATAGCAGGATCAACCGGAGGCTCAACAGGGTCAGTTCCACCAGAAGCCTGAGCACAGCCCATAAGAACTACCATCGCCGCAACCAGAATCATCGTCGCTATATACTTCGTCATAGTCAGTCTCCTTTCAAGATAAGAAAGGCATCCAATCCTATGGATGCCTCCTCCTCGGTGAAGAAAATATTTACAGACGATATGACAGACCTAGACGTATGTCGTAATTCTGACACGAAGCGAAATCGCTCTTGTATGATGTCGATGATATGTCGTCTTCAATCTTGTATGACAATGGAATAAAATTATAGGCGTAATCAAAAGCGATCATTACACCTATATGATCAGTAAAAAAGTAGTTACCCTGTACGGTTGCATTTACACCAAGATATGAAGAAAGAATATCAAAACCGTCGAACTTCAACTTAGCGTTGGTGTATGCCAATCCAAGACCAAATACAAGGGGATACGGTTTGGCTTTAAAAAGCTCATAACCAGCTCCAATATTGGCACTAATGATCGTTGATGATGTCAAATCCTCATCAGTATCGTGATTATTGGTTTTCCATCCGGCTTTTGAAGGGATAGCAACTTGGCACCCACCGAGCATCACGATATTTGTTTCGCCAATTGTCAGCAAACCATCAACACTTAGAGCGGGAGCCATAGTAGATATTGTTAATGGTCCATTCGCATCTGTATCAATCTTTTGACTGAAACTCGAAATGCCGACACCTCCTGATATCCGTGTTTCAGCGGATAACACACTAGCCACCAGACTCAGTCCCACAACAATCGCTAGAATCTTCTTCATGTTTCACTCCTTCTTGTAAATCCTTTGTTTTTAATCAGACATACCTCTATAGAGGGTCGCTTGCTTATTAGTTTAGTTGTACCTCTGTAGAGGTGTCAAGCGAAGAAATACCGATTAAAAAGCGCTTTCCTCGAGAAATTAGGCTCGTTCTGGATCGGATTCGACAAATTCGTGAAGAAAAAGGGATGTCGATTATCTCATTGGCTGCTGAGGCGGAAATGTCAAAATCATACCTCTTTGACGTGGAAAAACATCATAAAATGCCCAGTCTAATGACGCTATATAAGCTGTCGAAGGGGCTTGGCGTTCCGATGAAAGACTTTTTCGACAGTAAGTAAAGTCAAGCCTTCCTTTCTTCCTTCTCCATCCAGTTCAGATAGCAGGACCTCGAGACGCCAAGGAGCTTACTAATGGAGGTTTGGTTTAATTCCAGCTTTTGATACTTCTCGATCTCTTCCCGTCGTTCATCAAGTTTACTCTTACCCTCCGGGCGTCCGAGCTTAACTCCTTGAGCTTTACGGGCTGCGAGAGCCGATTTTGTCCTCTCTGAGATCATATCCCGTTCGATACGAGCAGCAAGACCCAAGGCAAAAATATAGGCTTCACCTGCAACTGAAGAATCGATAATCGTGCCAGATTTGGTTTCCAGAAGACTGGCTCCAGATTCGCGTATTTGATTTACAATACCGAAAAGAGCTGCTACACCGCCACGGGTCAAGCGCGAGAGCTCCCAAACTGCCAAGGTTTGCCCCTGCTTAAGGCTGGCAAGGATACGGTCCAGCTCAGGACGATCCCCATTACCGTGGGCGGTTTCACGGACGATAACTGGAGAACCTAACTGGTGGCTCTCACAATAGGTGAGAATTTCCCCGACCTGACGTTCGGCATCTTGCTTGTCGGTGCTTACACGACAATAGCCGATTATCTGATTTTTGCCCATAAAAGTGCCTCCTGTAGTTAAAAAGCAACTTCACGAGTTTACTATACTATTGTTGTATCGTTTTTTCAACCTTAAAAAATTTTTTATTGTAGCGTTATACGTTCGTTTAATAGACTTCCTAATTTACCGAGTACTACACTGCGAAATTTCTAGCAGTATTCTATTCGTTTCCTTGCGCAGGTGTTTTTATCTTAAATTTGTTAACAGACCTGTATGAATGATTTTTTTTCGAAGCATTCTAAAAACACGTCTTAAATGCAGCAAAAAAGCAAATATAAAAATTAGAATTGACAAAATAAACATTTAGTTATGTTATAGAGTTATATACATATAAAAACTTAATAAGGAAAAACACAATTTATGAAAATACTACAAATATCAGACGTTCATTTTTCTCAAGAAACCCGAAACATCGAGAAAATCAAAAAGATGCTTAACATGATCCGTTCTAGTATCAACTTAAGTGAGGTTGATGCTGTAGTTTTATGTGGTGATATAGTAAATAAAAACTCAATGGATCTTCATAGCACTTTTCAACAATTTAAAAATGAACTTAGTGATAAACCAATACCGATTTATATTTCTTGTGGAAATCATGACGTTAATAGAAAATTGATCAAACCGATGTTTATAACTCATGTAAACACATTAAATTCCAATGACAAAATAGATAGTTTTGTTCTCGACAATGAATCTAACCAATTTACAGATAACACAAAACACTTTGATCAATATCAAGATTTAATAAAGGCAGAAATAAATCCTGAAATAATCACTAATCTTTACTACATTACAAAAATCAATGATGGCGATAAAAAAATAGGTATTTTCTCAATAAATTCAGCATGGTTTAGCTGTGGACAGACAGATGATTATGGACGCATCATTTTTCCAAGAACATATATCTATGAGGGCATCAGAGCATTAAAGGACTGTTCAATAAAGATTTTTCTAACACATTTCCCTATTACATACTTTGCAGAATTTAATCGTACGGAAATCCAACAACTTGTTGCCAGCAATTTTGATGTCTATTTTTGTGGCCATACACATAGAAACGAGAGTGTTGTAAATTACTCGTCGGAATCAGGTATTTTTTCTTGCACTTGCCCATCCCTGACTTCGTTAACTGGTCATGATAACAATGGGTTCATACTTCATGATTTTAATTGGGAGTTAATGGTCGATACAGTATTAGAAATGCGTTTCGTTGACGGGTTATATGTCGAATATAAAAGGCAAGGAATAAACCTACCCGTAAATGAATTAAAAAAAGACAAGATAATACTCGTTAAAGCAATTCAAGATAAAAAAAGCACAGTCATTGATTACGCAACAAAAAAGTTTTGCATGTTCGAAGATGATGACATCTCTTTTCTTGATATCTACAATGATCCTGTCTTGAAAGAGAAAGATAAAATACGCAGTTATACATCTGATTTACAAGAGAAAGGTATTACTGAAAACAAAAACGTGGCATTTCAAAAGCTTTTAGATAAGGACAACTATGTAATTTACGGAGGCGAGAAATCTGGTAAAACAGCATTATTATATCGTCTATATATTGAATACTTAACACATTTCCTCTCTCTTAATTACCTCCCTGTTTTCATTGACATGAAGCATTACTATAAAACAACAAGCGAGACTTTTCCAAGATCCATAAAAGAATTTATTCGTAACGAATACAATCTTTCAATTAAGTATG